>NZ_NAPS01000011.1 GCF_004323185.1 Westiellopsis prolifica IICB1 | reverse complement strand
TACTGCATTTTTAATTAATTCTTGACTCTACTTGAAGAGTTAAGAGCAGGTTGCAATTGGGGTTTTTATATAAATAGAAGTGTGCGATCGCATCTGGTTATTATGCAATCACTGAAATATTATTTGCCGGTCTAATTGGTGCGAGCGCCCGATTTCCAAAACTTGTATTACTCGTACCTTTCAACAAACTAAACAAGGTGACTGTACAAACTATATACTACGAGCGATCGCTCTCTCAACTGGCGATCGCTTGTTGGTGTCGTAGTCTTGGGCTACTACTGGTGAGATTGTGGGGGATGGGGTGTTGGGGGATTGGGGGCGATCGCAACTATACAATTAAACTACTTTGTTTAATGCTGTTTCTAAACGAGTGGTAAATTCTGATGGGCGATCGCTAAATAGTTTTACTCGGCATCTGAGGTGTGGGGGCTTCTATACAACTGGTAAATTTTCACTAATTAACTTGAAAATTTTATTCTTTTAGCACCCAACGAGTTAAAGATTCTTTGCGTTGTCGATTTTTTTCTTCTGGGGTCATATCAAAAGAACTTTGCTTTTTAAATGCTTGTGGGTTATACATTCCTGTTTCCCAGTTGCCATACATAGGATTAGGTATTGCAATGTAAGCAGGTTTAACTATCCCTTTTGCGATATTAAACATACCGTAATTTTTCCGGTTATTGTCTACATGATCACGACGTTGTTGGTTATTCTTGCCTATGGTTTCGTCAAAGTCATTGAGGTTATCACCAATTAAAGTGATTACTGTATATCTTTTTCCATCAGCACTGCCATTTTTAACAGCGTCTACTCGCCATTGCTTAGAAGTATTCTCTTTGCCGTCAATCTTTTTGCTAAACTCTCCTTTTAATAATACTGTCTGTTCATTAACTCCCATAAATCCCACTGCTTTTAAATTATTGATAGTAGCTATTTCCAAATCATTATTTTTATAAGTTTTAACACTCTTTACATCTCGATTAGAAATAAAGAATACCTTGGCCCCATTTTTATTTACATAATTAACAAATTCAACTGCTCCCGGTACAGCCTTAGCTTTTTCTGCTTTAATCCATTGATTCCATATGGTAAGTTCAAAACCGTTATTACTATCTAATAATCCTGCTTGATAAGGGCTATTATCAAGAACTGTCTCGTCAATATCAACAATGATGGCGGGACGAGATATCTTTTTGGCTTTGGCTGTATCAAAGGTGAGTTTAGCTATATTGAATGCTTGATAAGCTAAAGCTTTATATTCTCCAGACTGCTGCACCCAACTAACTGCCAATACCGATTGTTCATTTAATTGTTGGTTAGTAATAGTGTCTTGGGTATCTTGGTACGCTGCTGAAAGTAGCATACTTGGAGCGACTAATGCAGTAAGAGTAAATAATTGAGAATATAATTTAGGCATTTTTATTTTGGAATTTTGGAGAACATTTAGCTACAGTTATGAGTGCGATCGCTATTCTGATAAATGGGTTCAGGTATTTTTAGTTTCTGCTTCAAGACTTTTTACTACGCCGCCATTGCCAAGGAGGAGTAAATTGTGAATCTCCCCAAATATTTAACTGTTTTTGTTTGGCTTCAGCTTCAGCCTGTTCCACAATACCAGCACTAGCACAGTTTTTCAGGTATTGACGATAAACCATCGCTAACCCTTCTTTCACCAATATCTGCTGTATGAAAGTACCATCTGGCAAGCGTACCTCAGCAACTTTGCGACCATAGCGGTCAGTATCTACGATATTTAGTTTTACCTGATCACCAACTTTGATGATAGATTCTAGTCGTTCTTTGGCTTTATTACCCCATAAAAACTGATTCTTATCAGCAGGAGCATTACTAGTTTTTTCTGCATCTGAATGAGGTACTTCTGCTGTATCTATACAAGCAAATCGCACTCTAATTTGTTGATTAGATGTATCGGTGACAGTTATTGTGTCGCCGTCATCAACTTGTTTAACTTGATAATTTGACTGAGTAGAAAGGTTAGGTTTATCTTCTAATACAGTTAATTGATTAGGCTCTGCAATTTTTAATGCAAACATTCCCCCTTGTGCTTTTTGGGGTGCAACATTGATGACTTTGACTTCTTTACCTTGTAAAGCAATTGGACTAGAAGCGCCAGGAACTTGGTTAAGAATTTTTCGAGGTATAATTAGCTGGTAAATTTTCTTGTCTTGTCCTGACATTTTAAAAGATTCAATCTCATTATTTTGGCGAGTCCAACCATTAATTCGCCCTAATATTTCTGATGGATTATTAATAAAATTATTAATTTTTTGATTTTGGGGACTATCGCCACAGTAAAAATTGACTGGATTTTGTTGGAAATTGGCACATTTTAAAATTTCCTCAGTTCTTTGAGAAATTTTTAGTAATTGTGAATAATCTTGCTCTTGACCACCACCATAATTAGCTTGCTTTTTAATATTATCCGGTGCATTTAGTAACACTTTTGTAATAATTTGACGGTCAGATTCAGAAAGTTTAGGTGATAAATAAACATTACCCCCGGGAATTTGCTTACTTAAGTGAATAATTTTTAAATCTTGGTCACTTGCAACTGCTTCATACGCTGCTGCCCCTACATCAGCTTTGCCAGTTTTAACTAATTCTTTAATATCTTTACTTCGATGCCCCATATCTACCCTAATACTTTTGCCATATAAATCATAAGCAGCAACATAAAAGCTAGAGGCGGAATTGAAATCTCCCATAGCAATAGTATTTGTAGATTTTAAATCATTGATAGATTGAATAGCACTAGTAGATTTTGTGAATAATGTAGCTTGATAATATGGAGGATTGTTTGGAAACATTATCGCTGCAAAATGATAATCGTTATTTTTAGCAGCTAGAGAAAGTATTGGTGATAAAGTAAAGGCAATATCCCATTCTTTATTTATCATTCTTTTTCTGGCTTCTTCATAAGAAATTGATTCATCACCATCAAGGACTATTTGCACTTTATTACCAAATTGATTTTGTAAATATTTTGTTAAGTCTTCATAGTAAATAGGTTTGCTTAAAATCCCTATTACTAGAGTAGGCACTTCTAATTTTTGTTCTCCAATTTCATTACTAGAAGACGTTGCGGGCACTATGGGGTTTGAGGTTTTTTTTGGTTCCCCAGAAGCACAACCGAATAAACTCAAAATTCCAATAAATACAAGAAAGTTTATGAAATAATAATTTTTACAAAAATTCAACATTATAGATACCAAATATGTGATGTTTAAAGTTCTTAATTAATCTATTTTAATTTCGAGAGTTCGCTTGATTATCTAATTCTTGAATAGCAGTGATTAAATTATCTAGAGTTGTGACTCTATAAAATTTACCCATATTAGATTTAATACTTTCATCAATATATGAACCCTTCGGAAATACAACAACACCATATATTGGTGATCTATTGTGAATACCTAAACCTCTATTTTTCATCAAAGAATCACAGTAAATTTTTAATTGGTGGTAGGGATTTTTACCCCAACATGAGAAAATGTGCAGTTTTCTATCTGCCTGTTGACAAATCCATCCAGTATTTCGTGCATCATTAATAGGTTTGATTACTCCTTTATAAGATTTAGCTTCTAAAATAATGCAGCTATTGTTTGTTACCACAATAAAGTCAGTAAATTTGCTTCCTTGTCTACCACTACCAACATCAAACTGTATTTCAATTCTGCTATTAGAAAAGTTTTGTTCTAAAGATTCTTTTATGGCGAGTTCAAAATCATTTAAAGGATGTTGACCCATATCTTCTTGAGCAATTTTAATCTGTTCACTCAAGGCATCATATTCAGCTTTTGATTGTTCAGCACGCTCTTTTAATATATCCTCTCGTTTTTGATACTGTGATAGTGAATTTTGTAGATTTTCTAGCTGATTTTGAAGTGCTTGCTCCTTTAAGTTTTGTTCATTTAATTGCTGTTCTAATTGATTGAGATTTTTTTGGTAATATTCTTCCCTAATTTGTAATTCTTTTAATTGAGATTCAACGAAAAAGCGAGCATTTTCAATTTCATTTATTTGTTGTTGTAGTTCCTGTAATTCATTTTCTTTTTGTTCATTTTGTTCACTGACTTTTAATTGTTTCTTGTGGATAATTTGTAATTGATGTGTTAATTTTTCAATACGCTGTTCATATTCTTGCCTCTGTTTTAAGTTTTGTTGCGATTGTGTTTTAGCCTGTTGTAATTCTTCTTGTAGCTTTACTGAGTTAGTATTGGTTGATAAATTTTTAATTGATTCCCTGAGTTGAATAATTTCATGTTTTAGCCGATTATTTAAACTACGCAGATTATTAGCTTCTTCTTCAAATCTATGACGCTCATCATCTCTTTGTTGTTGGAGTGACTGAAGTTCTTTGATTCTATCGACTAATTGAAGTTGTAAAATTTGGTTATTGTTTATTAATTCCTGCTCTCTTTCTTTAGCTAACTCGCTTTCGCGTTGTGCTTTTTCTTCTCTTTCTTCAGCTAACTCACGTTCACGTTGAGCCTTTTCTTGTCTTGCTTGAGCTAATTCAAGTTCCTGTTGTGCCTTTTCTTCACCAACCCGTTTCTTATAAAGAATAAACTCCAAAATACTCCAGACGAGGAAAGTACCACCCAAACAAGCGGCTAAACTTGTTGTATAAGTTTGAATCCTACTACTTCCAGAAAAAGGATTACTTAATAATGTTGCAATATCTTCTTGAAATGTTGGTCTTACACCCCTCACATAGTAAACCCTACCTATAACACGACCTCGATTAGTTAAACTTGTAGCACTGCGTTCAGTAGCTTGAGGTTGGCTATAAGTCCATTGTGGAAATACAGGTGGAGGATCTAGCAAGACATCATAAGGATGATTTTGTAATTGTTGTGGATTTAGTGCTGCTTTCCAAGATAAGAAACGTCCAGAATTTTTACCTGAATAAGCAATAATTTTTTGTCCGCTATAATCTGTAACAATTAAACCAAATAAGTTATAATTACTATCTAATGTACGCTGTACTTCTTCAGGTTGATTTTTAACGATTGCATAAGAAAGTTTCGTTGGTAAAGTATGAGATAAGATATTAAAATCAACAGTTTGAACCCGAAATATTGTTTGATTCCAATAGTTGTTATAACGGTCAAAAGTTACTGCTCCACCAATCCCAAAACTAATTATTCCTGTTGTTGCTAGTCTGGCTAATAATTTTAGTATTCCTCCTTGATTGGATGTTTGAGTTGCTTGGGTATCTGTGCTGTTGACCATTTGATGCTCCTGAAATTTATGTTTTGCGAGCAATACACTATTAGTTGATATCAGGATAAAAAATACTCTGAACAATACTGAATGCGTGATATTGATTACCGTGTGCGATCGCCTGGGTTTCCTCTAAGAATTTGGTGGGCTGGGCGATCCGCTCCTCATCCTCTTTGAACGTCGCGCCTCCTATCCCCCCTATCCCCCTGTTCTCCTTCCTCTAAGAAAAAAAGGCGGCACATTCCGATGCTTGGCTTGGACGAAGGGCTGACGTGGGGGTAATTACACACTGCATATTGCCTTTATTGATGAATCGATTCCCACACTTTCTTGATTGCTTTCTTAGTAAAGACAGAAAAATCACCCTTGTTCATCATCCAATCATAATAACTAGGTTCATCTTTTGAAAAAACTTGTAATAATGTTTTGCCTTTATGCTTACCAAAATTAAATATCTCCCTTTGTTGGTCATCATAGACTACTTTATTAGTTGGATCGAGTAAGTTAATAGGTGTGAAACTGCTTAGGCTCTCTAAGTTATTTTGTATTGGATAAGATATGCTGCCGTCGTTGTTTTCATACGGTACATTTTCATAATGCTGAAGCTGTGCTTTTAGAACTTCATAGGTAGCGCGAATATCATTTTCTGCATCATGAGCGCCGACTAAATCTTTACCGCAGTAGAACTTGTAAGCAGCTTTTAAAGTACGAGGTTCCATTTTATAGAAGATAG
Source organism: Westiellopsis prolifica IICB1 (assembly GCF_004323185.1). GTDB lineage: Bacteria > Cyanobacteriota > Cyanobacteriia > Cyanobacteriales > Nostocaceae > Pelatocladus > Pelatocladus prolificus_A. The sequence continues at coordinate 21,203 of NZ_NAPS01000011.1, read as the reverse complement.
TCTGCACGTCAACGATACTTCTTCCTTCAAGTTTAAAATCTATTCCACAACGTGAAAGCTCTTCTATGAACAAAGGAATATCAAACTTATTAGAGTTATATCCTGCAATGTCGCTGTCTCCAATAAAAGTTGCCAAATTCTGAGCTACTTGAGCAAAGGTAGGTGAGTTGATAACATCATTATCATAAATTCCATGAACTTTAGATGCAGCAAGAGGGATAGAAACAGTCGGATTAATTGTCAGGGTTTTTATATCGTCACTACCATCAGGGAAGACCTTTAGTATTGCGATTTGAACAATGCGGTCTTTGACTATATCTGTTCCTGTTGTTTCTAAATCAATAAATACTAATGGACGTTTTAGGTTTATATTCATGTGATTTTCCTTTAGAAAATACAATTTTTTCTCAACTTAAATGTCGCTCTGTAATTAACTAATTGACATCCTTAATTTCACGCATCGCATAATACAAGCGCTCATACTTGTTTGCTACTTCACTTCGATAATTTGGTATTGACTTCTCCTGAAAATAGCCTTTTCACGCAGAATAAATCCAGTTTTGAAACTGTGTTACATTCAGTTTTTTCGCCACAAGACTTGCTTTACTCATAATATCAAGAACAGATATTGATGAATCTAGTACATCTCTTTGAAGCCCTAAAACTAGAGAATTGTAATTACTCATCATTCCTCATCCTCATTATCACGTCCCATGCGATATTTAATATCATAGTTAATAATGAAATCTAGCTCTTCATCAGTAAAACCATAGTGTTGGGCAAGAACACGGTCTATATCGTCAAGAATGGGTTTGGATTTCTGAATTTTGAAAGATTGAGTTTCGGTTATACCTGTTTGTTGTTGGTTTCGTACTTGCATTGTGCTATTTTTTTTTAAATCAGTTATATATCTTGAAGCAAGAAACACAAGTTTTTTATCAGATAAGGTAGAAATTGGAATTGGGAAGTTTTGAATATCATAAGGGTTTAAATCACGGCAATTTGAAGTAACTGTGTACCACCACCAAAATGTATTGCTGCTAAGAACTGCAATTACTGGTCTTATTATCTCTGGCTTTAATAATGTGAACGAAGTTTCTCGCGTGGAATGTCCCTGAACATTATTAACATTGAATACAGGTGCGAAATCAGTAAAAACTTTCCAGTACAGTCCACCTGTAGTTCTGTAATAGACGCGATAATTACTATTTGCTGCGAAATCTTTTAATAAAGTTTTTATAATAAGGCATTTTTTCAATACTGAAGATTCAATTTCATCTCCTATCTTTGGTATCCAAAAAGCGGGTCTTTGGTGCTGAACCTCCATATAATTAATTTTAAACATGAGTCCTTCTCGGCTATCTGAAGTCCATTTTTGATAGTTTGTCGTGAAAGTTTTTTCTTCTGAAGAAGATGTAACAGTAAAAATTGTTAATGCTCGATTTACAGTATCAAAGAGTTTTGCAGGTCGCCATGAATAATTCGCATACCAAGCATTTCGTTTATCTTCTAAAAGTTCTTGTACAACTCTCATTCTTTGTGTAGACACAATTGATAGAGGCAATATCATGCTCATCATTCCATTAGTTGATAGAACTTGTAAACTGCGCTCTATACACATGGCATGTACAGCTTTAGTATTACTGCATTTAAAAGTATTAGGAGAATAGCTAATTTGCCTTTGTTCAAGATATGGAGGGTTTCCGATAATAACATCAAATCCACCCCGTTTCATAATTCCATAAAATTCAATAAACCAGTGGAAGGGCTGATGACTATCTTTCCATCTTTTAAAACGCGCCGATTGTTGAGATAGTCCCATTTCATACTCATTAGACAAATATTTATCAAGTCCTGCCCTTAACTCGTGTACATTGGTATACAGTTCAGATTTTTTACTATTAATAGCACTACCGTCAATCTGTGCAAAAACTTGTAATCTGCGAAATTCTTGAAATATTTTATCAACTTTCTGGGCTTTTGCTTCAATGCTTTTAACTATACTGTCATCAAATACTAGCTTTAACTGCCCAGAGTTTTCTTTATTAACAGCTTCTCTAACTTCATCTAGTGAAGTAAAACCAACTAAAGTATTTCCAGCACGAATATTAAAATCAATGTCTGGTAATGGTTCAATACCTATATTGGGCTTTTTATAGTCAGCTTCAATTTGAGAGGCGAGTTTGAGGTACAAACGCAACTTACATATTTCAGTTGCTTCCTGCATGATGTCTACACCATACAGATTATTAATAATAATGCTTTTAAGAATGAAGTATTTTCGGTTGGCGTGTAAATTTATTTGTGCAAGAACTTCTTTAAAATTTTCTAGAGTTTGAGCAGCATTTTTATTAGCAGGAACAAAGCCCTCATCTAAGAAAATTTGCATTTGCTCAAGGCAAGCTTCATACAATGGTTCTAAAATATTAAGGGCAGCAAATAAAAATGCTCCTGAGCCACAGGTTGGGTCAAGTAAAGTAATTTTTGTAATAGCCTTATAAAATGCCCATACAAGCTCTGGGTCATAGCAGTTTTCAATGACATCCTGAGCCAACTGGCGCATATTGAGGTTGTAAGTGATTAAGTCATTAGCTGAGTTAATTTTCCCATCAGCTATCTTCTGCCGTAGCTCTAAACATTTTTGACGACGAGCTATGTGTTCACGCCATGTTTCTGTAGGTAGTGCATAATCTGATTGAGCAGGTTTGTTCCAATCATTGCGTTTGGAGACATCATTAATGCCAGCCTCAATATCTTTTGGTAGCTGGAGGTTTACACCTTTGAGGACTGGTTCGTAGATGTAACGGTCGGGGTCTTCACGCAGGAGTTTCCAAGCTATGCCGTCTTGCTGGAATAGGAATTGCATATGTGACTCTCTACTGTTTCAAAAATGAAGGGAATAATACAGTTTTTGCTGATGTATTCAGTAATATCTTCTTTGGTGTAATAAGCACCCATTTGTTTTTGGTTGGTGTACTTCTCAAAGATGTAACCAAGCACATCTGGATTAATTTCTTTTTGACTGCGTAGAGGGCGGTCGTCCAAATGCCAATCGTAGCTGTCAAAGAAGTCGAAGATATTTTCAAACGCTTTGTCTAAAATGTGGATATTAGGGTTAATAACTTCTAGTGGGTGGATTTCAAACAAACCACCGTTGAGATAGGGTACTTTACCTAGCAGTTTCTCAAGTTCAGGTGTACGTTCTGGTTTACCTAAACCTTCATGGCACAATCTGAGAAGAAAGTAGCGATAAAACGTATGGAACGAATCTCTACCATGTTCTTCTTGACATTTTCTCAACCTATCACAGAGATAATCAGGATTGCCATCCAAAAACTTCTTTTTCTGCATGAAGTATATGAACATCAAGCGATTGAGCATTAATGATGTATACCATTCTTTATCTGATGCTGAATTAATACCATCAATAAATTCGATAAAATCAGCGTGTTGCTTTTTGAAATCTTCGTAGAACTTTTTAGTTACTCTATCTACATCAAAAGCTCTCCGAGCGCGTCCTGTGACTTCTGGTAACGTTAATGATTCCTCTTCTTCTAGAGAAAATGCCAAGGTTTCTAGCTTTTGTAGGAGTAAATCACCAGATTGATTAATGTGAAAGCGTTGCTCACGACTAGCTAATGGTTTATTTTTTTCTCTGCGTACCCACTGCCACACTTGCTCTTGCTGTGCTGAGTCAGTGTAGATAATTAAATGTTCACGAGTATATTTGGTAATCTCCTTGTCTATTTTGCGGCGGGTCGCATGGTCAGGTATATTTGCATTACCCTGGCAGTGGTAAACAACCATGCCACACTTTTGCGCGATCGCTTCTAAGTTATAGTCATTGTTATTGACTGCTAGAAATATGGGGGCAATATCAGCATTATTCCAACCAAGTTCTTCAATAAATAGAGAAAGGAAATCAAAATTTTTGAGATAGTTCCGCACTTGCTTTTGGTTGATTTTCATAGTTTATACCCCCTGGAATAGCCCTAATGAACAAATGATTTGAGCTTCCCGTAGCTCATCTTCTGGGTTAATGACACAAAGCGTGTCATCGTCTCGCAGAGATACAACCATAGCCGCAAGCTGTTCGTCAGTTATCCCACTTTTTAACTGACGGTTGAGTTTAGTCATGGCTGTTTCACGCAATGGATAGCGATAAATTTCTTCAACAGCTTTCAACAACGTTGGCCAATCCTGTGTTAATGCCAACAGTGGGGTTTCTTTTTCTACTTTTTGTATATGGTGGCTAAGTCGTTCATAAGTTCTAGCACGGGCGCTTCTGGGACTCCCTAACTGACCGCCGCTACTTTTTTGTTGCTCAATAATCAGATTAGAACCCTTATTTACCAAATCATGATGTTGTAGATATCGTTCAATGGCGGGAGTATCCCTGTTACACCTTGCTATTTTGAGAATCCGCATTTGGGATTGGGTAACACTCTTACCATCCTTATCTACCCAGGATAGAGCATCTGTCCCGTCTGCTGTTCGCAGATACATTAGTACACCCTCTGGGTTATTTTCATCGGGCTGATGGTGGCGAGTGGAATAAACCACATTGGGCATTTGCTCAATTGTCTTTTTCAGTGATGGGTCAGCATCAACAGCGTTTTGCCAGATTTGTAGAGCTTCAGAAGTCAGATCAACTTCACCATCATCTTCTTCATCCAAAATTCCCGACTTTTCATGGTAAAGGTCTACAATTGCCTGGTCTGCACTATCCTCAAAGAACGCTTCATCTGTTCCTACTACGTCTGCATTTTCTTGCAAGCGTTGGCGTAACCTTCCACGTAGGTTGATTAATTGCTCTACTCCATCTGCTGGTAAAAATGAGTAGCAAAGAATTTCTTCTGCCTGCTGACCAATTCTGTCAACCCGTCCAGCCCTTTGAATAAGCCGGATGATTGCCCAAGGGAGGTCATAGTTCAAAATAATGCGACAATCTTGCAGGTTTTGTCCTTCACTCAGTACATCAGTGGCAATTAAAACCCTTAACTCTTTTTCTGGTGGAATGGCTTTACCATTACTTTTAGGGCTAAAACACCAAGCAATAGCAGTAGGGTCAGCAGAACTACCTGTTGCCGTTGCCACTTGGGGAATGTTTCTATTTCCTAATGCTTGTTCTAAATAACGAGCAGTATCAGCGAACTGGGTAAAAATTAATATTTTTTCGTTGGGATATTCCTTTTGTATTAACTGCAATAAAGCTCCTAATTTCTTGTCTTTGGTAGAGTCCCAATTTCCACATTGGTTTAGTACACCAATTAAAGCTTGAGCATCAGCAATCAGGTCACGTTTTAAATCTTTTCTAAATAAATTAGGGCGCAACCACTTAAAACGCTTGCGATAATGAATTTTATATAGTTGATATACTGATGCTGCCTTTTGTTTATAATCAGTTTCTTTTTGCTCTATAGATGTTAATGCTGTTAATTCAGGATCATCCTGACTATCATCATCTTGGGATTCTAAATCTGCATTCAAGACAGCAACTGAATCAGCATCTTCATCACTATTGCTAGTGTCTAATAAATCTGCATCCTGTGTACCAATGGGTATATCTTCACCTTGCTCAATAGCATGAAGATAAACATAATTGCGTAAAATATGACGCTCTAATGATTGGATAAAAGCAACACCACTGCTTTCTAATCGCTTGAATAAATTAGTCTGACAAAAACCCATCAATCGCCTTCCAGCCCGTGATAGCCCATCTAATATGCGCTGTTCTTCTGGGGTGAGTGGCAGCTTAGGTTTAGCGATCGCATAGTTACCTAGTCCATATCGAGGTAGATTGAGGGAATTAATAACGTCTACTACATCATCTGAGTAAAGTCGTGCATAAGGGTCTGATGCTATACCACCAATAGCAAAGTTAGCTGTCTTGGGGATGCGAGTAGGGAAATAAGAACGAGTTCCATCAGGGAACTCTAGATATTTACGACCTGTTTGCAAGTCAGTTTTAGAATAATTATCTTTGATAAAACTACGAGTCCGGCGTACCATAAAGAGACTCATTAGTTGCTGCCAGTCTTCCGGGTTTCTACTTTTTTCAAAAGCAGCTAAAGAGCGAACTGGTGTTTGTGAATACTGACACTTGAACTCATTTTCATTACCAAGTTCTCGAATTAAAGCTTCAGGCTTAATACCTATATCCTTGCTTTCAGGAACAAACAAGCGTAATTGTGATGACAGGTCTAAATATGTTTTATTGTAGGGAGTAGCAGTCAGCAAAATGCAGCGACTTCCACTTTGTTCTATATATTCTTTAATATCTGCATACCTTTGTCCTGTACGATTTCGCAAGTTATGACTTTCATCAATTAGCACCAACCGAAAACGTGCCGGAACATTTGCTAGTTCCTTGCTAACTCGACTAATGGACATGACTTTGCCCCTTAGTCCATATTGCTCAACATAGTTCTGCCACATAGAGACTAAGTTTTTTGGGCAGATGATTAAGGTGCTGACTCCAAAATCTTCTTCGCAGATTTTAGCGATCGCAGTACTGACTAAGGTTTTTCCTAAACCAACTACATCACCCACCATTACACCACCACGCTTGTTTACACGGTGAGCAGCAATGCGTACTGCCGCTTCTTGAAATTTAAGCAGTTTAAAATCAGATGGAACTTGATATTGACTTAAACCGTCTCGCGCCTCTTGAGACAAATGGTAAGCCATTTTCAAATAGATGTAATATGGCGGTATTAACTGCTCCCTTGCCCAGCTTTCATCAATAATTTCAGACAATTCTTGAGAAATATCTAAGCAAAACTTGTCTTCCCAACGCTCATCAAACCAATCTTGCAGCTTTTTAGTAGCATCATGGTCTGTAACATCAATATTCAGTTCTCCCTGTCCAGAAAGACCTGAGAAAGTTAAATTACTACTGCCTAAAAATCCAACTGCCGGAAGATTATAGTGATTTTGAGGAATAATGTAGAGTTTGGCATGAAGGAGATGACGTAGGTAAAGTTTTACTATCAGCTTTTTTGATATCAGCTGCTGTTTTAGTCTTTGTAACCCTTTCTCATCAGCATTGCTTGGTATCCCCATCATAAGTTGCTGACGGAATTCTTGAGCAACCCTTTTTCTCAATCGAGTTACTTCCCCTTGGTCAATTGGTTTTTTAGATGCTCCCAAAGCTAAGGTTTTGTACAGTTCATCTTTAGGAAGCTTTTGCATTCCAACCAAAAGCCGACAGCAAGCCCCTTCATGACCTGCATAATGTTCAATTAGCGTGTCAATTTGTTGCCACCCTCTAAGGTTAAAATAGCCCACACAAAAATCAGAACGATTCGAGACTTTGAGCGTCTTGTTAAGTGCGTCTAGCAAACGTTCATTTATATTGTCAAAAATGCGTGGCATTCTAAATTCCTTTAGTTAACCTGTTTGCTTTCTTGCTACTTCTTTAAGTAACGCTCCAACAAATCCTGACCCTCGTCGCCCATCTTTTCCAACATTCCCTCAATCTTCTCCATCGCCAAGGGCGACGGCGTTGAGCGTCCATTCTCCCAACGGTTAATCGTGGAATAAGTAACGCCTAGAGAAGCTGCAAGCTGTTCTTGCGTTAGTCCAGCCAAAAGCCGCAGATCACGAATGATCTGCCCCACCTCTGGCTGATTGATAGCCAAGGGTTTTTTGATAGTCATTTAATGAAAGAAACTTAACCCACTAGCTTAAGTAGCGGATGCTATATTATTTGCTACATATTAACCATGCGAAATTGAAGTATTCATCAGTGAATACCCTTGATTTGTGTTTTTGGAGTAAAATTTATTGCTTTAATTAAGGGAATTTTTTAAGTGATGTTGAACTTAAGTTCTTAGAGAAAAAGTTGCTAGGGAGTGTGATCGCCCACCCCCACAACCGAGGAGCGATCGCACCCAATAGCGATTTGTGGCCTACTATCTTCAGTAACACCCAACTGAGAACCGCTATATGCCTCTCCTCAAAAGAAATGATAGTGCCATGCGTGACGTGTTGACTCATGCCAAAGTCATAGCCGTTGTTGGTCATTCTGATAAACCTGAGCGCACCAGTTATCAAATCGCCCAATTTTTGCGGAGTGTAGGCTATACCGTTTACCCTGTGAACCCTACTGTCAAGGAAATTGATTGTCAGCCGAGTTATTCTTCACTGCAAGAAATTCCGGGATCGGTGGATATTGTTAATATCTTTCGCCGTTCTGAGTATTTGAGCGAAATTGTTGATGAAGCAATAGCCATCAACGCCAAAACTGTATGGGCGCAACTGGGTGTTTCCAACCAACAAGCAGCACAAAAAGCCCTGGATGCGGGACTAAATGTGGTTATGGATGCTTGCATCAAAGTTGAGTATCTGCGATTGGGTCTGGTCTTGTGATTCCCAGTTCTTGAAGTTTAGTTTTCACATCTTCCCAACAAGTGCCGCAGTAGTAATATTTTTTATCTTTGATATCAGCAATATAAAAACCTTGCCTGCCCCCATTTATCCTAAAAAGCTCAATCGCAACTTTCTTCATGGAAGTGCCAAAGGCTGCAAATAAATCTTTTTGCTCTAGCCAGGGTGCATTAAACCAATTAATAAATGGTTCACCCTTCGTAAAAGCCCAACCATTGCCACGACGCTCGACAATTCGACAGTAGACTGGGTAAAAAATCGTTGTGTCTGAGTCTGACATAGCTTATCCTGACTACAATATTTAAGTAAGAAAGCCCCTAGCAGCAACTAGGGGCTATTGTAAGTTAGTTACGGTCGTCTTGGGACTCGTCTTGTGGTTGGTCAACCACACCCTCTAAGTCGTTTTTTACGACATCAGAGTCTACGAGGTATATCTCGTCACTAACTTGATCGCGCTTTTCCCATTGACTTAGTAAAGTGCGAATAAAGATTTTGACGGGATAAAAAAACCCTCGATGACCGTTACGTTTTTCACTCAATTAGTTAACCTCCTTTATTTTTCTAGGGTTATTATGGGGAATAAAAAATTCCCCATACTTATTATTTAATCATAAATAAATACCTATTTTTTATATATAAATAATGATATTCTTATTAAGAATAATTATTTAATTGACTTCAACTTATCAATAATAAAATGTCAAGAATTTTTTCAATAATTACTAACTAAAAAAGCCAACAAAAAAACTAACTCAATTTTAGAAATAGTTGGGACTGCTGAGTACAGGAGAGCGATCGCCCCCTACAGATCCAGCATCACCGTTGTAATCGGCTAAATAGAAAGATGCCTCCTGTCAAAAAACAAGGAAGCATCACATCAGTGTTTTGACTTTGGCGACTTCACCATTTACAGTACAATAGTACTAAATTGTGGCGCGATCAGAAAAAGGCAGATACTCAAAATTCCCACAGAACTATTTTGATGAGGTGATTCTCGGAAGCGATCGCCTCAAGTACAGCATAAATAATACTCATAGCGATTTTCGAGCAAGCAAACAAGCGCGATCGCTTCCGCGGCTCATGAAAGAGCATCGCCTTCCAAAGTAATTGCTCTATTGTTAGTTTTCACAACATCAAACTTTATTTTTTGACTTTGATTTGCGAATAAAACTGATTATTTCCTCAATTGGGACACCACGAGAACGCATATCCTCAATTAAGGGAATCGCACCAACAGGAATACTGCCAATACTCCGCCCCTTCCATTCGCCATCTATCTTTTCCTCCCAGTTAAAACCCCAGCGCCAATGCTTCGGATTATCCGGGTCACGTTTGTCACCTATTACACGCGGATAAGAAACAATACGACCATCTTTTAACTTCTTATTTTCAAGGTACTTATACAAACAACCCTTACGCTGTCTGCGTTTTGAAGAGGGGGATCGCGAACTACTGCCCTTGTTTTCCTCTAAGAAATTTTCGAGTGTCCATCCACACACGCCGCAACCATCATTTAAATTCAGTAGTGATTGGTTGCAACTGGGACAAGTACAAGACCCAGTGGAGGGCGATGCTCCATAGGAGCCGCTACGCGAACGCGTGGGCGCTTCCTTGTTTTCCTCTAAGAAATTTACTGGTTCTAGACTACACATGCCACAGCCACCGCTTAAGTAAATATGCTGTAATTGGCACTTAGGGCAAAGTATGAGAGGTTCGCTTATTTCCTGTGTACGCTCGATATCAGATAAGGGAGTTGAGGTAGAGGACACGGCTGAGTGCAATACTGGCGACTCTAGGATCGAGTAAATTTCCTGCTGCTTGGCGCATTCTTCTAATAGTTCCGTTGCCGCTTGGCACTCCGAGGGGTCGAGCCAGTTCAGCGGGATTGCGTACCACTCGCAGAGGATAGCCGGGTTCAACACTTCGCCTTTTTGCAACAGCCCTTGCTTTTTGAGCCATGCTTCTTGCTTGGTCTGTCCAGGTGGCCGCCCTTTTCCAGCAAAGCTCAAGGCTCCTGGAGACGGCAACCAGCAATACTCGCTCTCTAATGAAGGGAGCGGCACAGTGTCCACTGCTGATAGTAATCCATTCCGCATCATACCCGCACTCGGAAAGCTGCTGTAAAATAAACCGGAAGTAACTGCGCTCATCACTTGGGGAGTAGGGACAGGTGAGCAAGCCTGGTACATTTTCAATGGCTGCAAACTTGGGCTTTGCGTTTCGGATGATTCGCAAAACTGCGGGGAAACAGTCTCGCTCGTCGGCTGCCCCTTTCCTTTCTCCTTCAACTGAAAAGGGGGGGCAGGGTGGCGAAGCTGTGATGAGGTCAATTCCTCGGAGTTGTAGTCCGTAGCCGTCGGTGCAGGCAAGGGATTTAACACAGTCGTAGTTGTGTACACCGGGGTATCGCTTGGCGAGGATATCACAGCAGTATTCGTCGATTTCTGCGACTCCAACAAGCTTAAATCCGAGTTGCAAGCCTGCAAAACAGAATCCTGCCCCAACTCCTGAGCAGAGGTCAAGTTGTCTGAGCATGTATCCGTGATCGCCTCCTTATCCTCTAAGAATTTTTTGTAGTTCCAAGCCTGTAACTGTTTTAGGGTATATTCGCAACTTCGGCCGTTTTCCCAAGTAATCGTAATTTTCCTGTGTACACTCGATATCTCACCAACTTTGCCACCAGGGGTAATGATTTTATCGCCTACTTGAAATTTACTCATCATCTCCTCCCAAGTAAGCTTTCCTCATTGCTGACCACGATTGCGGGCTGATAGCCTCTATTTCAACTTTTTGCTGTTGTACCTCGCGGTTGTCGTAACTAGTGCGATCGCGTTGTCTCAAGCTTTTTGCTACGGCAGTTTGGTTAATCTGTTCCTGAATGAGTGCCACCTTATTGAGGGTTGTCTGTCGCCAATTTTCTCTTTCAATCCGGTCTAACTCTTGGCAAATCGCCGACACCAGCCGCATATCAATTTCATCCTCTAGGTGCAGATAGTTGGAACCAGCGCTGCAACCAGGAGCTTGACAAACAGGAAGGCGATCGCGGTCATAGTTGTAACCAGAGATGACCAAGCGGACTAAATGCGGCTGTACCTTGCCTGTATCTTGGCAGCAGAAACACTGCCATTGGGGATGCCAAATTTCTTTTTCGTATCCTGGCTCATCTTCGCGGCGCATTGGTTCTGGGGGAAGTTGTGGCAATCTCATGACTCAGCCCCCCAAATTAAATTATTGGCATTTGCCCACCTAAAAAATTCCTCTCGTTCTTTGTCACGTTTCCCACTCTCATAAATAAACGTTCCAAAGCCCAAGGAACGGATTTTATCCATCCATTCTTGGTGGCGGGGGTCGTTCTCCCATTTGCTGTTAGTTGCGGCACCACTGGGGGTTTTTCGCCACTGGGCGGCTAACTCCTCAAAATTGGACTCGATCCACTTGAGCGGTAGTTCTGGCGGTCTGGGAAGCTGGGCGGCTTTTTTCTTCCCAAATTCTAAAAAACTCTCTCTCTCGCCTTCTGAGAGAGAGTTGATAAAAGATTGATATAAATCTTGAATTAAATCTGGGGGTTCGCTACTTTCCGCTTGTTGTGAGGGTTTTAAAGATTCATCGTCCGGTTTTCCGGACACCTGTCCGGAATTTCGGACACCCGTCCGGTTTTCCGGACACTCATCCGGTTTTCCGGACACCTGTCCGGAATTTTGGACACCGTCCGGAATTCCGGACGAATCACCTAAACGTTTGATGTGTATTTTGTGAGGTTCAGATAGCTCTATTTCTCCCTCTTCTTCCAATTTTCCCAACGCTTCCCAGAACGTAGAACGGCGCATATCAAAGAGTTCACGCAACTCTTTTGTATCAATAAATCCTTCCCAGCCAGTTTTAAAGCGAATGCGAACCCAAATCTTTAATGCACCTTTGGCTGTGAGGTCATTAGATTTATAGAGAGCGATCGCATCGTTGAGTGTCATTCGGTAGTGTTGCTCTATCACAGCTGCACCCCCTTACTGGTTGCAGCTAGCACATCATGTCCGCCGAAAAATCCGTCCTTAGACGTTTGAGAAAACTTTTGATTTGTCATATTATTTCCACAGGTTTGAAAATTCGCCCTGGTAATCTCTAGTTGCCGGGGCTATTTTGTTTTCGTGCTAATATGAAAGCTGAGGAATACTAAATCTAATCTTATTAGAGGAAAGTATAACCTCGCTTATAAAAATAGCATGTTTGTATAAATAAACATCAAGACAATGGTTACATTTTGTAAAGCTCTGAACGATACCATGACCGCATATGGAATTAAAGGCGCGTGGTTAGCTGAGAAAACTGGACTGACAGAGCAAACTATTTCTAATTTCAGGGTGGGACGGAACCAGATCAAAAGCGACAGCCTAGAAAAGCTTATAAGCGCACTACCACCAGATGCGCGTGATTATTTTTTTCAACAATTGAACCCAGTAAATCGAGATTTAAAATCTTTAATTCTCCGCGCTAGTAATGACGAAAAAGCAGAGATATTGCGAATTATGGCAGCTTCTTTAGCCTCAGCCGTAAAGACTGACAACCAAGACTTACCTATGGCAGTATAAATGAGAACGTTAAGAGAGATTTAAGGGTGTGGTTGTCTCAGACGATTTAAAAGAAATAATGGAAAAGACTGATCGCCTGAACGCAGAAGATAAGGCGAAGCTGGTAAAGCACCTGCTGGACGAACCGTCGCTAAACGTAACAATTGGAAGTAGTCATTTTAACGCAGATACAGTATATCAAATTAACCTCGCTTCACCAGATCAAATCCCGGCGATACTGAATGCGATCGCCGATAAGATTTCCTCGCTCGAAAGACGGGGTGCAGTCAATGGAAGATTCTTAGAGGAAAAGTAGGGGCGATCGCTTCCGCGTACCGGAGGTTTATCGCCTCATTAAATCTACAAAATACATCCCCAAGCGGTTACTTGCCCAGGTGCAGCAGATGGAGCAACAAAAAGCATCAGTGCGGGAAATTTTGATGTTGTTGGGGGTGGTGGAATGAGGGAGCGATAAACCTCCGCTCTAGTTAGCAAATTCAGTAGTGATCGCATCGGTCTTAGCTGCCATAATGAAATCGTTGCGATGCAGTCCTTGAATCGCATGTGTCCACCAAGTAACTGTGACTTTGCCCCATTCGGTAATGATGCGCTGCTGCAAGAATTGGTGGTGATGGTGTAGTGATGGCGGGGCGATCGCTACTCCAAATTGGATGCAGCCAGAGCGATCGCATAGATTCAAGCGAGGATTTTTGAGGAGAGCGATCGCCCAATCAATTTTTTTCTTCTACGCCGAGCTTGTGCTTTCTCCTTGAACTACAGCAGATGTAATTAAATGTGCCAAACGTAAAGCCTCTGGTACTTTGCCGCAGTCAGTTAAGCGTTGAAGCACCTTGGCTACCACTGTAGGTTCTTCACCACTGACTTGGAAGAAAAAAGGTGAATAGTCATAAATCGTACCCGCAAGCTGTAAAAGTTTCTGTCGCTGTTGAAAACGAATAGTACGATTGAGTTTTAGTAGAGATTCGAGTTTCATCAAGCTGTTGTTTGGTGGCTAGAGAGTCATTTCGTCAATGCGCTTGACCCTAATAATTAGCTCACCCCCCAAGAGTTCAACTAGCTTTTTTACAGTTTCAAACCTTGCTTGTTCAGGATTGCGGACAGCCCTTCTGATATTAGTGCTGTATTTTTTAGCAAGTTCAGCTGGACTAAGTTCTGGATATTCCAGCTTGCCATATTCAACAGCTAGCTGGTAGTATGACCAGCCCTTTTGTTCCATCAATTTTTCAAGTGCGTTTTTTTGCTCTGTTGGTGGCTCGGACACGAGAATAGTTAACATATAGTTTAAAAATAAGCTTTTCTATTTTAGATGAGCAGCTGCTCACAACAGCTGCTCGTGTGATTTAAAAGGGTTCTTTAAGTTCTATTACACGTTGAACCCAAGCAGGAGCTTTTTTGCCATTACTAGGGGATAAGTTGTTAAATTCTTGACGTAGTTGTTCTGGCGTGATGTCTGGTAATTGAGTTACAGCCCAAGCGATCGCATCCTCCGGTGTCTTCCAATTTCGCCACACTTCCTCATTTGATGGTGGCAAGGGCGTTATCACCACATCTTCCGGTGGGTCGTAAACTGAAGCCCTAATTATGGTTCCGCTTTCCTCGTCATCCCATCCAAAGCCGCAAATAGCCAGGGTTGCCCGTCTTCGTGCCTGAGTCTCAGCTTTTTTAAGCGCGTTGGCCTTACGGTCAGGTGTGGTTTTGCCGTACTTATCCACGATTGAAGCCGCGCCAGTTGCTTCCTCAGTGCGATCGCCCCTTTTGGCCTCCACTGTCACAATCCACATATCCTCTAAGAATTCACGAGACTTAACGTAGATGGAGATTCCAAAGCGATCGCGTAGCTGCGAAGCTCCTACAGAATTGATATAAAGCTTAAGTTTTCCATCACTTTCAATGTAATCGAATGGAAAACTTAACGGGTCAAACTGGTAAGCACGGCACATTTCCAAGTAATAAAGCTTTCGCTCTACAGCTGTCAGCACAGATACACTGCCGTTATTTTCCTTTACTTTCTCAAGGGCTGCTGGTTGATTACGGGGTACTAAATTGCTCATAGTTTTTGAAATTCTTAGAGGAAATAAGGAGCGATCGCGTGGTGGTCGTTTTTTGCTCCGTGTTAATATGAAGTTGCCCGAATAATTCAAAATCTTTGGTCGGATGCTAATTTTTCGGGCTACCCTCTCTTATGGCTGTGGGTTGGCAGCCATTAACTAGTAAGTTAATATTTTGTATTCATGGTTAAATTCAAGGTTAATTGTTTATAGTTGACTTCTTTGCGATGTTCGCGCTTTATCAAGTCAAAAGCGTAATGAAGATGATGTGTAAAAATCCTCCAATCTCTTGGAACATTTACATTAAGTGAATCTTGGATATCTGCGTAATCATCAAGTAATTTACCCAGTTCAATCATGTGTGAATAGGCATCAAAAGCTAGTTCGTTAAGTTGCTGTTTAATTCTGCGTTTGGTGCTGGCTTTTGCTTTTATCCAAAAAATGCTATTTCTCACTTCTAGATATTGTTGAGATAATGCGATCGCTGTTTCTAAATGCTCCTTTGCAACTGCTAATTGTGAATATTTGGGAAAATAATTGAGGGATACTGATAAAGCACAATAAGCTGCTTGCATATTTGTTTTAGTGCCGATTAAAAATGTAGGTTTCTTTATATCCAACTTCTACCGAATGGTACGAATCGATAAACCAATCACGAGCGATCGCACTCCAATCAATGTAAAATTCATTAATTCCGATTTCTTCCAACTTTTTTAGAGTGCCGCACTCATCCCACATTTGATAAACAAAATCTTCTTTGTCTTCATACTTGCCCAAATAACGCTCTTGGAAATCTTCTAAACTAGCATCACTGCTGTAATATTGGTAGTAAACAGCAAAGGCTTTACCATGTTCTTCTAATAAATTTGCTAGTTCTGAAACACGCTTTATATCTTCGCATTCATCAAGTTTGATACCCTGCCAGTTTTCATAATCATGTATCGCCCATTCTTCACACGATTCATCGTCTGCCACAGGCGACCAAGAAAGCATCCATTTAATATCTTCTTGAATTTCGTTACTGTCTTGGGTTGCATCAATCCAAAGTCCGTGTAAATGCCCGTTATTGTAAGCCGATAAGCAAGCAACATAAATTTTAGGGGTGTTTTCATCGCTACATTCCCGCTCATGCCTGGGGAATGGTAGACGGCATTTTAAACTACTAACAATTGGGAAACTAATAGTGGGAAAATTTACCTGAGCTAATTTAACGGCTAATTCTAAAGCCTGATAATCAATTTTTTCAGCAATTAAGATTTTACCTATTTGCTCAAAACCATAAAGTTGCTCTTGTATAGCTAATGCTTCTGTTTCTGAATTGAAAATTAATTGCATTGGTCGGATGCCTTTAAATTCTGAGAGAATGAATGAAGGGAAAGGAGCGATAATCTACTTTTGTTGGGGCGATCGCTCTGGTTGAAGAGAAAGCGATCGCAGTTGTTTTTATTTACCAATCTTCGGGGATTTCTTCTAAAAACTCTTTTTCATAGAAGGATTGTTTTGTTTCTTCTAAAAATCTTTCTCTGCGTTCTGTGAATTGATATTCATATTGACGTAGAGTCTCGCAACCAAGGTATTTCCACGCTGCAAATATATGTTTGTCGGGTAGTTGTCCCTGAGTGGTGGGGTGTAACATCAGATGCTTTGTTGCAACTACATCCTGGTCAAAAGCTTTTTGTAATCCACTATAGGCATGACAAGTACAGGTGATTTCATATTGATATAGTTTTACTTCGTAAAAATCCCCAGTGTTGCCCATTGCAATTAATTCGTCCCAGTTGTCCCCCGGTTGCAATTTATAAGGGTCGGCTTTTTCCCAAGAGCGATTAATTAAAACTTCTACATAATCAGCTTTTGATATGAAGCGAGAAATTCCACGAA
Source organism: Westiellopsis prolifica IICB1 (assembly GCF_004323185.1). Classification (GTDB taxonomy): domain Bacteria; phylum Cyanobacteriota; class Cyanobacteriia; order Cyanobacteriales; family Nostocaceae; genus Pelatocladus; species Pelatocladus prolificus_A. The sequence continues at coordinate 4,300 of NZ_NAPS01000011.1, read as the reverse complement.
TTTTGATTAGTTGGCCACGCTTCTCAATCTTGTTGGGAATGTGGAGATAAACAAAATGCTTATAAACGTCGATAGTTGCGTGGTCAATTCCCACTTTAATTTGTTCTGGCGACCATCCCCACTTTTGCAGTAAAGCTTTGGTATTTTCTAGACTGTAAATGTGTCGCAGTGCGTAATTTTCGCGGCTGTTTTCGTGCAATAAAGACTTGTGAAAATTAGAATAACTGTAGTTAGTCCGAGTATGTGCTTTTGCTGAAAAATTGTTTGTCATGGTTATTATCCTCTTTAAAACTGTTTTTTTAGTCCCGGATAAACCGGGGAACTAATTATTTAGAAGGGAACGTGAAAACAGTTAAAGAGCATTTGCACTGTATCTGGACTTAAAAGCAATTCACCGTTATCATCAGTTTTACAAATTAACCGCAAACTACCATCTTCTATACAAGCCCCAGTAACAGAAGCCCAAGCTTGAAGATGAGGAATGTAAATAGATACTGGTGAAACATTTGCTGTTTTCATTGTTAAAATCCTTTTAGTTATTTAATCAGTTGCCGGGGTTGCTGCCTCGGTTTTTTCATATCTCTATTATAGCTATTTTTAACTATAAAACAAGCTATTTAAGGCTATAATTATATAAAGATTAGGATAAGAAAATGCAGATAGCTTTTACAGGCCCCAGGCAGCTAACCAAAGCCCAGGAACATGATATACATGAGGATTTTGCTTACTTTATTAGCAACCACACCGCAGATTGGCATGTAGGAGACGCACCAGGGCTAGATAACTTTGTGCGGCAGGCTGCACCCCATTACAACAAACAGCTAACCCTATACGAGATCGAAGGCAAGCAAAAATGGCATTTTGCAGCACGTAGCAAGCGGATGATTGATGCGATCGCAGACCTTGAAAATCCTTGGCTGTATGCCTTTCCTAATAAACCCTGCCCAGATCAATGCAAACCTTGCAAAAGCCCCAAGGGCGGCGGCTCAGGCACTTGGCTGACGATTGCTTACGCCAAATACCGGGGCGTGCAAATCAGGATATTTCCTTTGGATGCGATCGCCCTTCCCAGCTGGTTGGAGCCAGAATGCAAGCAACTAAATTTGTTTTAGCGAGTGACAAGCTATGGAAAGCATAGAAAGCTTTAACAAAACTTTACATTATAGCTAAAAATAGCTCTAGTTATTATAGCTATTTTTAGCTATAATAAAAGAGTGGAAGAAACGGAAACGAGGATGCCCGGAGGCAATGACGAAGCAGCTGTACGGGAGCTGTGGAGGAAACGACAGGGAGCAGTAGGAAACGAAAGCCACCAGCTATTGAATTACTGCCCGTACCAGTAGGCCAACAGCTGAGGTTACAACCGAGAAACAGGATTTTAAGACACTCGGTTGCTAACTCCCACCCGCCAGCAAGCGATCGCCTCAAGTGTCAGCCATTCCCCTTTGATCGCAGGTGAAACAGCCGTAAGTCGTGATGTTGTGGCTAACTGACTTTCCGCTCGCTGGCAACCTTATTTTCTGATGCCTGCGGTTCACTTGCACCACAACAGACCACAGCAGCCACACAACAGCTAGCAACTGCTGACTAATGACTAATGACGAATGACTAATCACTGATTACTCTTGAGCAGCCAAAAATGCAACTAGGCGACGAGCTAGGCCAGCACACGTAACCGCCGCGTTGCCGCAGCAGTTTTTTTTCTTTGCTGTGTCTAGCTCGTCGGGCTGGCTCAGGGAAAGTTGCATTTTTGGCTGCCCCCCGCGATCGCACTCATGCAATTGTTAAGCTCTCCGGCGGTGTAAAAACGTGCTACATTCAGACGCAAAACCTGGTCTTTTAGTCGTACTACAAAAGTTACATAACGAGAAATATTTACAAAAGTTTATAAATCAGCAGTAAGCAATAAGTAAGAAACTCTGTCACTTGGCGTAGATCGAAGGTTCGTGCCACCAAGTGCAGCCTATGGCTATAAACCTTATATAGCAACAGTTACAGAGATTGATACGAGATTTAAGCGCGCTCGCAAAAAGATAAGTTGCACAAATACTTTTTCTAGTGCAGAGACAGTAAAATAACTTTGCCTAAAACAGAGCTTGGAGTACCTCGAAGTGTGGGTGTCAAAGTGTTATCGCTCCGTCTCGAAACTAAAAAACATTGCCTAAAATAAGACAAACTAGGCAATGTTATCATTTGTATTTCTTATCAATTAACCCTTAAAAATCGGTCATTTTTACAAAACTTTGCAAGGCTGCACCTGGTGACACGAACCTTCTATTTACGCCCACTTGACAAATACAAAAGTACTACTAATAGGCGATCGTAGGATGTTCGACCGCGCAAGCTTGTTGCTCAGAATTGGCTTAAGTCTGCTTCAGATAATGTCAACCAATACTTGTTAACAACTTTGTTGAGGATAAGTGTCAACTGACGGTTTGCTGAAGTCCGCTTGAGTCAGTTCTGGGGGAAACTAGGGCAACTCGAAGAAGATGCTATGTACATTTAATCTTTGCTCCTAGTTACGCAACCTGTTTATTTTCAGTGAATGCATACTAAGTTAAATATGCGTCCACTGATATTTATCACTTCATCAGTTCATCTTTGACTTCACATCTACCACTATGAGCTTCATAGTTAAAGCCAGGGGCTTTAATCCTTTGGTATGCCCCACAAGCGGAGGTTTTGATTATCCAAGCGTTGCCCATAAGAAGGATTAGGGGAATAGTGACATACCAAAAGCTCAGAGGTGGTTGTCTTTGGTTCTTGGGTTGTGGCAGCTGTTCTTTGTTTTTATGTCTTGATAGAATCGTCATAGGTTTATAAAAAGTAAAGTCCCGGTCTTCCTGTTGTTGGAGTCGGGGGTTTTTTTTGAAACAACCAGGAGTTTTAAAACTGGTTGGTTATTTAACTGTAATTCTTATACTGCAAGCTGTCTAGCCATCATGCACTGTCATTAAAATACATAGCAGGTATAACTTTAAATAGCAGTGCTGCTATGTTGTTTAAATACACATCTGCTATGTTGATTTAATACACAGCAGGTATAACTTTAAATAGCAGTGCTGCTATGTTGTTTAAATACACATCTGCTATGTTGCCTTAATACAGTTAAAGAATACTCACACTAAGAAAATAAAAAAGCAGTTTTAAGAAATGCAAAATAAGAAAGTGAAGTTAAAAAAGGGTCAGATCAAGTAGAGGTAATTGAAGGAAGGGCGCGGGGGGTATCTATATAAGTTTATTCAAATATTATTGGTAATTTCATAAGTTAGACAAATATATAAATATGCAAGAACAGATCCGTCCTCGAAAAAAACCGAAATGTCCTGAAGAATGGAAACTCCCAACAGATGCTAAGGAACTGAAAACTCCAGTTTTTGTTCGTCCTTATCTAGATGACTATGGTTTGAATGTCTATGAGTTCCGAATACTAGCCCATGTTGCACGTAGAGCATCAGGGGTCAGGGGTTGCTATGCAAGTCAGGAAAGCATAGCGGAATTTTGTGGCATAAATCAAAGAAAGGTTATGGAAGTGTTAGAAACACTGTGTAAGGCCAATATACTTAGTAAAATAAAAAACAATAAAGGACGTACTAATATTTATCGAGTGAACGAACCCAGCAAATGGGAACATCCAAGTAAGCTAGAAAGTTTTCGTACAGGAAAAGCAGAAACTTAGGCGATCGCTTGTTTTGCTGTTGTCCCAAAAAAAGGGCCCGCAGGCCCAACGAACTAGCCAGCAACAACTAAACGAAAGCGGCCCAGACGAGGACGACCGCGCCACACCCGCACAACCACAGCAGGAGACAAGCACGGAACCGAAACCCGCCACCGCCGACCAACCGCACGAACCGCAAAGTAAGTATCCGACTCCCCGAAGAACCGAACACCAACAGCAGCAGCAAACCGCAACGCCGCCGCCTCAGAACCGAACGAACAAACACAAACCCAGCCAGAGAACGAACGGCCAGACGGACGAACCGCCGCAACACCAACACCAAACGACTGAGCAACAGAAACCACCTCAGCCGCCAAAGGAGCGGGACAACCAACAAAAGAAGAACGAACAACAAACACGAGACAAACTCCCAACGAAAAGAACCAACCAGGAAACACCCCGGCTATTTTTTTCAAGCGGAGGGGGTCAAGGGTGGTGGATCGGGGTCTGGGGTGTCCCCAGATAAAAAATGCGAAGCAACATTATTTCCACCACTTGCGAAGCCCTTGACCCCCGTAGCCATAATGGAAAAGCCGGGGTAGCCTCAGTGGCGACTGAGCGCTCCCCTTGGGGCGGGGGGGG
>NZ_NAPS01000026.1 GCF_004323185.1 Westiellopsis prolifica IICB1 | reverse complement strand
AATCGCGATACATATAAATTTGTAGAGACGCGAAATTTCGCGTCTCTACACCGTCTGTATTTGTATCAAGATTTTCGTGAAATGGTATTACCCCTCAATCCCCGATCCCCGATCCCCGATCCCCTCAATCGCCGAACTTTACGCCTAAATCAATGTTAAGCACTCGCTCTATTTTTCTCAGGGTGTCTTCTGGTAAAGCATCTCGCACTCTTTCCGCTTCTATATCATGCCAGTAAGCTCGGCTCATTTGAGCTTCTCCGGCTAAAACTTCGACTGAACGTCCATCAGCTTTTCTTGCTTGTCTAATTTTTGCTCCTAGTCCTTCGATTTCAACGTCTGTGTAGCGTCTGATTTTCACTGTGTCCACCTTATGATATCGTCAATTTTATTTTTAATATAAATCATCGTACGATTATTGACAAACGAAATACGATGTTCTACTATAGAGAGTATAGAGAAAGCGCTCCCGGCCTGAACAACTGAAAGCGCCTCTCTATATCCAAAACTGTTTAGGACAACCGTCGTTTAGGACAACCGTCGTTTAGGATATTTCCATTGTAGCAACTATGACACAAGTTATTCCTTGTCAAACATTAACAAAAGGTTGGTTAAATTTAGCTTTTGCTCGCCAAATTCAATTTCGCAAAGCTCATTTCAACATGTCATTACAATTTAGCTGCTTAATTATTTGGAATAATGGCGAGAGAGAAACTTATTTTGGCAAAGATGCTCACGCTATAGCTCAAACAATAGAGAAGTTTTCAGAACAAGCAAATAGTTCAAGCTCAAAATCAAGCACCTAATGGGCTAATAGAACCCCGATTTCTCTAAGAAGTCGGGGATTTGAACACCGCGACTTATCAAAATCAACCGCGTAGTGTTGCTATTCACCTGGTGCAAGAGATCAGTTGTGAGGCGATTTTTGAGAATGAGTGTTTGATACTCGTCAGCGAGTCTTTGATACTCGTCAGCGAGTCTTTGATACTCGTCAGCGAGTCTTTGATACTCGTCGTCGAGTGTTTGATACTCGTCGTCGAGTGTTTGATACTCGTCAGCGAGTCTTTGATACTCGTCAGCGAGTCTTTTATTCTCATCGTCGAGTGTTTGATACTCGTCGTCGAGTGTTTGATACTCGTCAGCGAGTGTTTGAT
>NZ_NAPS01000025.1 GCF_004323185.1 Westiellopsis prolifica IICB1 | reverse complement strand
CCGATACCGGAACCATCAGGGCCAGTTGAGGAGCAAGCACCACAACCGACAGCAACACAACATGAGCAAGCAACACAACATGACCAAGCACCACAACATGAGCAAGCACCACAACCGACAGTGGCGATAACTGTTTCTGAACCGGCACAGTTAACGACTGAACCAGAGGTGATAAAAGGCGCAAGGCAACACGATAATTCTGAGACGGAAGCGATCGCATCGTTGGTGCGTTCTGCACAGAACAAAGCTGCTGGTGTGTTGATTGCTGAAAATATGCTGGCTCAACAGTTCATCGAAAATCCTGATTCCTTGCCCGAAGAACTCAGGGCAAAGATTAAGCAATCATCAAAGATGAGCGAAGTTGACCCTTTCGCATACGCCAAGTCGCTAGTCAATTTCGCCAACAAAAGCGCGGCGGCTTAGGATTTTGGGGCAGCAGCCTGAAATTTTTAGGAATGTTGGCAACTGGGGTGATTGTCGCAGTCAATGGGCTAAATCCTCTCTCACTAGTGACATTAAGCATTGGTGGGGCAATTTCCCTATTCCCCAAACTTTCCTCTAAAAACGAAACTCAGAACGGGCTAAACGCCCCGCTACCGCTAACAGCACAAACTGAAGAATTACCCACGCCTGGAGAGAAGCGCCTTGCGGGGGTTCCCCCCGTTGTGGCGACTTCGGGAGACTTCAAAATCTACCGACAAGCCGAGTTAAACCGCACTACAGCATCATTGTTGGCTAATGGWGCWATTYTMATCGCYGGYGARGATGGAAGTGGTAAATCTGTACTAGCAAGTGCTGTAGTTGAGAAATTACAGGATGACGGCTTTATGGTGGCGTTTATTGAGCCGGCGACACCCAAGCAGATGCTTTTGGAAATTGCTGGACAATTCGAGATACCAACCGAAGACCTTGAGGGCAAATCACTGACGGCAGACAAACTCAAAAGGGCGATCGCYSKTTTCTTGGAGTCAAACACAGCATTCCTAATACTAGATGATGCCCACGCCTGCGATGCCAAATTCCGAATGTGGCTCAAGCATCTGCGGCGAAGTGGTGTACCCATGCTATTACTTGCTACTGACCCCCCACGTACTGACATCTTTATAAATATCCCGCGCATTGAGTTAAAACCTCTGCCCGAACACGCAATCAGAGAAATCATGATTCAAGCAGCGATAGAGCGAGGAATTGAACTCAAACCCTCAGACTTGGCCAAACTCCAAGAACGCGCCGGGGGTAATCCCATGCTGGCAATGCGAGCCGTAGACGAAGAATACTTAGGACTGGAGAT
>NZ_NAPS01000024.1 GCF_004323185.1 Westiellopsis prolifica IICB1 | reverse complement strand
AAACGTTGATCTTCACAGGAATGATTGCGAGCTACAACTACATTTTCTCGCACCCCAGAATATTGACTGATAACCGCTTCAATTTCCCCCAATTCAATCCGAAAACCACGTATTTTTACTTGATGGTCAATCCGACCTATATACTCTATTTCTCCATTCGGTAAATAGCGTGCTAAATCTCCTGTTTTATATAAACTTGCGCCTGGTTCTTTACTAAACGCATGAGGTATAAATTTCTCTGCTGTCAACTCAGGAAGATTCAAATAACCACGAGCCAATCCTTCTCCACCAATATGCAATTGTCCTACTACACCTACAGGTACTAATTGATTGTATTCGTCTAATATGTAAAGTTCGGTGTTAGCGATCGCATGACTAATTGGTATGAGCTTACCCTGAGGTTTCACCTGGGATGCTGTGGACCAAATCGTCGTTTCTGTCGGACCATACATATTCCACAAACTACCACACCGCTCTAATAATTCATTGGCTAAGTGTCTTGGTAGAGCTTCGCCACCACAAAGAATTTTTAATTGCTGATTACCACTCCAATGTGCTGTTACAAGTAATTGCCAAGTCGCTGGTGTCGCTTGTACAACTGTTGCTTTTGATTCTGTTATTTTTGCTGACAATTGCATTGGGTCTGAGGCTATTTCTCGGCTTGCAATTACCAAGCGACCACCGACTATGATTGGTAGAAAAAGTTCTAGGGCTGCTATATCAAATGAATATGTTGTTACTGCTAGTAAGGTATCATTTTGCCTGAACCCTGGCGTTTGTTTCATCGAGTTTAAAAAGTTACTCAAGGCTCGATGAGGTATTTGCACACCTTTGGGTTTACCTGTGGAACCTGATGTATAAATTATATATGCTAGGTTGTCTTTTGTCAGTTCACATAATAAGTTTTCCTGCCTTTGTTCCCCTATCCATTGGTCATCTGTATCTAAACAAACAACTTCAGCTTTGTGTTGTGGTATTGCTTCTAACACAGATGTTTGAGTTAGTAATACTGAGGCTTTGGCGTCTTCTAAAATAAATTCTAATCGCTCTTTCGGATAGCTTGGATCTAATGGTATGTATRCACCACCTGCTTTGAGAATCGCTAATAATCCGATGACCATATCGAGCGAGCGCTCTACACAAATCCCTACTAATACTTCTGGTTTTACTCCCTGTGAGCGTAAGTAATGTCCTAGTTGATTTGCTCTGGYGTTCAGTTCCCTGTATGTCAATTGTTGGTCTTCAAATACTACTGCTATTGCATCTGGTGTTTTTTCTACCTGTGCTTCTAATAACTCATGAATACACTTTTGAG
>NZ_NAPS01000010.1 GCF_004323185.1 Westiellopsis prolifica IICB1 | reverse complement strand
TTGGTTTGTTCCTCCTGATGCTCAGTATTCTGTTCAGTATTAAGTTCAGTTACATACAGTCTTTTGAGTTCTGATAAAGCAATCATTCCTGGGTCTGAAGTCTCGATTAAATGCTCTTTAGGTATGCCTTGTTTGAGCATTTGTTCTTTAATCAAGTGATGGGCAGGCTTGATAGCAAAACCTCCACCGCACAACACAACGGGATGTCTACGAGCGCTTGTACCGAGTGATTCAAGGGCAAAAGTGAGGGGACTATCCTTAATCCAGTTTTTGATAGCTGTCTCTAGTGCTTGCCCAATATCACGTCCATCAGGGGCAATGGCTGACACTTTTCCGTCTTGGATTGTTGCGGTTTCTAGTACTTCTCGCAGTTGACTGGGCTTAATTACCCTGGATGAATCAGTATTGGCCACTGCTTTAGCGAATTCCTTGATTAACTGCGATACCCCACCACCGCCGTTGGGTTCGTGAGCTATGCGTTTGGGATAAAGCCCAAGGTTGCTGTACTCAGAAACACACGCTGTTCCATAGCCAACATCAAATGTAAATAATGTTGGGCGTTCGAGCTTGTTACCTCGCCCATGCAGTGCAGCACCGTAGCCTTCTGGGTAGTTAAGAGCGCCTTTAGAGAAGGAAAGCCGATATTTCACCCCGTCTACTTGCATCCACTTGCATTGGTTAATTGCTTTTTTGAGGGTTAGGGGATTGGCAAGGCTGAGAGTTACTAAGCGGATGGTCAATGCTCGGTTTTTCTCGTTGGCTCCAGTGGAATACTGATAAAGATTGGGCAAGGATGCAATCGCCCCTAGTGCAAGGATTGGGAAATAGCGTACTTTGTTGTCATCATCATCTGACATTGCCACCCATTCACTACCTTGGAGTTTGGCACTACGACCAACCACCCAATGCTCAATTCTGTCTTTGAGTTTTCCTTCTACCTCTACTTTTTCTCGACTCATGCTAAAGGCTCCCATCTCCCCAAAGGGTGGTGATTCTACCTCACACACGATTGAGTCAAGCACGATACTTGAATAGGCAACCCCGTTAATAATGGGCATTGCCTTAATACGAGAGCGTCCGCAGTCCATGACAATGATGATTTCTTGTTTAGGAATGGTTACACGCGGCTTTCTGGACTTGGATAGTTTCTCCGTATCCTCAGTAGTCTCTGCATTTGTAGTATTTTCTGAAACTTCAACTGTCACATCACTTTCTTGTGCTTCAACGACTTCAGGAGTAGTTTGTATTGCTGTTTCGTTCTTTTGACGTGGCATTGACTTTTCTCCTAATTAAAATTTCTCGGAACTGTCACACATCTCGTATCTACGTACAGCGTCGTATTTATTACTATGTCTCCTTTACCTGTCCAAGAACTTATGAAGGCTGATTTACTATGCTCCGGGTGACTGCTGACTGGTTAATTTTTCAAAAATACTCTTTGTTTTCGTACCCGGACGTTTTTACCCGGAGATATCCGGAAGGCTTGCAGAATCGACCCGGAAGCGCCCGGAAGTCTACCCGGATAATTGAACGTACCCGGAAACTACCCGGAAGGTGTTTTAAGACGTTTTGACGAGTAGTTTGTACTGATGACATTTTTAGAAACCTACTGAGAATTGGGTGAAGAGCTTGCTGTGCCAGTTTCGGAAGAATTTAGATTTGACATAATCTGCAACAGCAGATAATTAACCACCTCCCCAGCGTCGCTAATGCCCAACTCTTGAGCTTTTGCATTGACAAACGGTTGCAAAGGCTGTCTAATGCTGACTCGCATTTGTTTACTCCTTACGCAGATATGTTGATGAGTGAGCGGAATGACTACCGCTCTATCGAGTTATCAAAGTTTTGAAAATTATTGTTGTGCAAGGCTTTTCGGATAATTGCGATCACTGCGTCGTTGTTACGCGCTTTGACCGCTTTTGTCTTTTCTGTCTTACAAGAACTATATTAATACAAGACAGCTTTTAATTACAAGACATATTTAATTAAATATAACTGGGTATAGTAACATTGCTTTATAAGATGGTTTAATAGGAGTCTATTATTACCAGACAAGTTTATATGCCAGTTAGAAACACTATAAGGAGGTTTATTGACGAAAAGCTCAAAATTACGCGCTATGAGTTCAGCGAACGCACAGGGTTAAGCAAAACAACCGTTTATAACTTATATGACAATCCTGAGCAAATACCTAATAGATTAGCGCTTAATAAAATCTGTGACTGCTATAAAATCCAGCCCTGTGAGTTGTTGGAATGGAGTGAAAAATAAATATTAAGAAAGCCAAGGGGGAGAAATGACCAACGTCACCGCTCCAGAGACACCAGAAAGCCAACTTGACCGCCCAATTGCAAATTTTAATATTTGTAAAAAACTATTAATTTTAAGTCTTTAATTAATTTTTGATGTCTCCAATGACTACCGTAAAAGACCCACCGAGCGATTTTCAACTCCCGCCGCACAACGAACCGGCGTTAGAGATGATTAGGGAGGCGAAAGACTATGAATCCGCTCTTGCTCTAGCAGCTGGTGGTGCGGCGTTAGCTACATGCGGCATAGTTCCTCCGTTAGCCTGGGTTGCTTTTGCATTGGCTTACAAGCCGTTGGTACGAGTTGAAAAACTTGCGCGGTTGGAAAAATTAACAGCCCTGCTTTTGGATGAGTTTAAAAGCGAGGGAATACAAATCTTTCCGGTAGTTCCGGTAGGAGACAACAACCCTATCGACTTGTTTATTAGATTTCCACGAACAACTCACCTGTTTATCTCCATCCGGTCAAAAGGAGATAGAGAAATTGTCTACAACGAAGCTAGAGAGGTTTTACAAGTCAAGCGCAAAGACAAGAATGGACTAAAACTATGGAAACCCTGCCCACTTGTTGAGTTGGCTGATTACGAGAAGTGGCTCAACAAGAACAGAGATAAGTTTTTGATGTCTTCCCGTGAGGCTCAGAAGACTCCCACAGCAAAAGTTTTGGTCTTATGGCCTCCTACCAAGGCGGCTCCAAATCACAATGAACATCTTTATGGTGAGGTGGGAAGTATGAAATTTCTGGCTCTCAGGAGAAAAGGTACTGCATTTGTTATTCAACAGGAGGAAGTAACCGAGTTTGTTAGGGCTTGGTTAGCCAAGTACAAATAGGCTAAAACTTGAAAACCCCGTGTCCCGTTGGGATACCGAGGTTTTCAAAAGTTATTCAATTTGGAGTTGGGGTATCGGGTTTTTTTGCGATTGCCTGATTAATATCCCTAACAGTAATTTTATCTTAACTTTTGGAGTATTAAGCCATTGTAACAGTGGCCACCCAGAAACAAACAACAACTCAGGAATTTTATGTAAATGTTTGTTCTTATATTTCTGAACGTTTGTATTAGATGATTACTGCACAGGATAGCTCCAATTCCTCCAAAACACTTACTGGAGGATGGGCAAAATGCCACAATTACAACAAGTTAATAACTCGCTTCAGCAGCAAAAACCCTCGTATATAGAAGCCAAACACTGGAATGAATGGTTAGCCAGTGGCGTTGAGCCAGCATTAATAGCTTTAAATATTCGTTCTCTGGGTGGGTCAGTAGTCTACGAGTATTTATTATATGCTCTACCCCAAACAGCCAGGCGTAACGACTTAAGGCTACGAGACGAGTATTTAAAACGTTATGCCCACATTACTCTCGGTGGATGGTGGGTTAGTGGACTAGACCCAATTAACAATTGGCAGCCGATGGAATGGGGACGTTTGAAGCCTGACCAACCACGATTAGAGTGGGACACAAAAACTCACAAGCATACCGACAAGCCAGTCAAGTACGAATCGCCACCCCAAACCCCCAACCGTGTTACTTATCTGAGAGTACCATTGCACATCTGGCTGTTGGTTGCTCAACGTTATAACGTGCCGATGCCAGAAAATATCGTTATTAGTGAATCCGGGGAAGCTTTAGGATTTTGGGCTTGGGTATTGGCACATCCAAAAATTCCGCTCATTCTGGCGGAAGGGGAAAAGAAAGCTGCATGTTTACTATCACTTGGTTTTGCAGCTTTAGCTTTACCTGGAATTTGGAACGGGCGAATCGGTGAGGGGGATAGTGAACGGCTGCACCCTGATTTAGTACCAATGGCACAACAGGAGCGAAAATTCATCATCCTGTTTGACTACGAAACTAAGCCTAAAACCAAACGCCAGGTTTTTCAAGCTACACGGCGTACAGGATGGGCGATTCAAAGACAAAATTGTCAGTGTGAAGTGGCACAACTGCCAGGGCCAGAGAAAGGGATTGACGATTGGGCTGTTGCTTTGGGTAAAAAAGCTCCTAATGCTGTCGCGGCAATGATTGCTGATACACTTACTTTGAGTGAGTATCAACAGTCATTTTTCATCAATCGTGCCAGGGGAATTCGCAAGCACAAGCCTAATGTTACGGTAAACAGCCGTTTTTTATCAAAGGCGATTAACTCCCTACCCCAAGAGGGGCTGGTTTGTTTACTTTCAGACATGGGGACGGGCAAAACCGAGTTGCTCTCTTCTTTGAGAAAAAACCAACCAGAGTTAAGTTTTTTAAACAACGGTCATCGGGTCAACCTGCTCAAAAACCTGAGTGAGCGACTAATAACCGAGATTTACTCAAGCTTGCGATGTGAGGACTGGGCAAAAGCTAATGCTCTGAGTATTACAGTTGATTCGTTGTATAAAATGGCAAGCAATTTGCAAAAATATGATTGCCTTTTCATCGATGAGGCTTGTCAATATTTGGCTCACTTGCTAAAGTCAAAAACTTGTAAGGAACACCGGGGGGCAATTTTAGAGGTTTTAGAGTATTTAGTTTATAACGCCAAATTGGTGGTATTGGCGGATGCCCACTTGGATGATTTGACGATTGACTTTTTTATGGCAATGCGTCCAGTTGGTGAAAAACCATACATTATCAAAAACGAGTATCGCTCAGGTGGTCGCCAAATTTATTGGTATGAGGGTCAAGATAGTAGCGCTTTGGTGGCAGAGTTTCACGCTCAACTGATGACAGGTAAAAACCTGATGTTTGTTAGCGATAGCAAGCGCTTTATCAAAAAGTTGGAGAAAGGCTTGAATGAAGCAAGGGGAGCAGGGGAGCACTTGTGCAGGGGAGCAGGGGAGAAATTTATACAAGATTCCCCTCTGCCCAAGAGCCCCTCTGCTCTCCTGCTCGATGACGATGACACACCAGAACCAGAAGAAGACCGCCAGATAAAAGTATGGTCTGTTCACTCGGAAAATAGCGGTAGTGAAGAGAATGTTATTTTTATCAAGGAAATCAATATTGCCATTAAAGATATTAATGCGCTTTTGGCGACTCCTAGTCTGGGTACAGGGGTAGACATTTCAACACCTCATTTTGATGCAGTGTTTGGTGTATTTCACGCTGTCTCCCAGGGGGCTACAGAATGCGCCCAACAGCTTTGGCGAAATCGTCCAGATGTGCCAATGCACGTTTGGGTTGCTCCTCGTCCTCCTTTTGGTTATACCGAAACCAATGCACGGCGGATCAAGGAGAAAATTCTCCAAAAAAATGAAATGACTGCGTTTTTAATTCGCATCGACAAAGAGACTGGCAAACGCGGGGCTGAAAAGGACTGGGCATTGGATGCTAGTTGTCAGATTGAGGCTCAACGAAATTGGTCTATTAATAATTTGCGCTCAGATTTGCGTACGCTTTTGGAAGAAATGGGCAATACCATTATTCCTGTAGGGGATGGTGTGAATGAAGAGGCTTCTCGGTGGATGAAGGCTATTGGGGTTGCCCTAGACTGGGAGCATTACACCAAAGTTGCCAATGCCAAGGATATTGATAAAAAAACTTACACAGCAAGACTAAGCCAAGACTATCTCAAGCCCGAAGAAGCTTTGGAGTGTGAAAAGTTCCGCATACAGGACACCTACGGGATGAGTGTTACCCCTGAGCTAGTCGAAAAAGATAATGGGGGGAGGCTGATTCGTAAGATTGTGGCATTGGAGGCAATACTTGCACAACCGGGGGAAAAAATTATTGATGAAGCGGGGCGAGAGTTTGTTACGCCCCCAGATGTGGTGGTAGAGCGAGATAAATCTGAGCGAAAAAGCCTGTCGATTTGCACTGATTGGAGTAACCATTCTACGTCATGGTTGATGCGTCATCATTTGGGACTGCACTCAATTTTGACTCAGTTGATGGCTGGGGCAGAGGTAAGAGGAAACGAATCGATGATTCAAACCTTGGCAGAATTCTCCAAACGCAATGCAACTCACGTGAAAGCAATCCTTAATCTTACCATACCTGCCGATAAGTCACCGATGTGGATTTTGGGTCAGTATTTAGAGCAGCTGGGGCTGTCTACTGTGTTTCGGCGACCTGTGGAGAATGGCAAACGGGTTAGGTATTATCGCCTAAATCCATTGGATGTGGCGTTTGTCCAGCAGGTGTTGTCATATCGGCAACAGCAACGGGAACAGAGGGAAAAGCAAAAACTTGAGGAACAAGAGCGAAACGCTGCTTATGCAGCCTTAATGCAGGCTCTGTATGGGATTGAACCAGAAGAGGCAAGGGTGCAGGGTGCAGGGTGCATGGGAGAAGAAGCTCCGGGACTCTCTGCGGGGTGCATGGGAGAAATTTTATCCCCCTGCTCTCTTCTCCCTTTCCCCATGCCTGATTCCCCCTGCTCCCTGCTCCCCGCTCCCCTGCCTTCTCCCTCCGCGTCCACACCCCCCCCTAATATAGGTGGAGAGATTTATCGGGGGGGTATGGACGGACAAACTCAACAAGTAGAAATACTCAATGAGCATTGGTGGCATCGGGTGAAAAACTATGCTCAATTGCTGGTTGAGCGACTTGAATATGGGGTTGAGATGGTTAAAGAATTACTCAGTACACTTTCCATTGATGAGCGTTGGGGAGTGATCTTTGAATTTGAGTCGGCTAACCCGGATAAGTTTACTCAACTCATCTCTTCTGCACCTAATTGGGAAGAATGGATGTCCTAAATTACTTTCTAACTACTATTTAACTGTCGTAGTTTTATGGCACGGCTGATCTTGACATGGGCAATGCAAGGGTTGCTGTCACAAAGTGTCAACTATTTTTTCAATTGCTTGATTATGCTTCAACGGCTTTACACTAAAAATAATTACGAAAATAGAAGAACATGATTCAAGATATAGATCAGGGTAAAGACGATGATATGTATTCGCAGCTTATAGCGATAAGCCAGAATGCTCTAGAAAATGCATATTACGAAACTGCTTACCATGCTCTATGTGCTGCTATGCACTTAGCCTATGCTGAAAGCGACGAACATCGCTTACAAACTGTGGCACAAGTGGCGAAAACACAAATTGATTGGATTGATGCCCACGATCCAAAACATCGCATGTCAAGTCAGACTTCGGTAAAACGCAACGGTATAAACTTGTACAAATCGCTCATGACACAGGTTCATGCAGATTTGCTGCTCGTACAACGGCAAAACCAACGAGAACAACACTCTGTGCATTTGTCGTGGCCCGGTGATACTCTCAATAGCCCCTCTACAGAAGAAGAATGAGTTAACACTTCCAACCCGTCAAAATGTTCTCGTTTTCAATGGTGTAGGAACATTTTCTTAGGCTGAAGTTGGAAAAACGTGGTTTCAAACCATATTCTACATAAGAAAAAAGGTAAAGTTCCAATTCCAATAGAAAAGTCGGAACTTGGTAGAACAGCTTGGCACAAAGTGACAGCAACTCTTGCATTGCCCCAACTATTTGCGCTTTGGAGTGCTGGCAGTGACACCCTTCTCATAATGCAAAGTGTAGACACCATTAGCACGTAACACCCGAAACCACATTACCTGGGCTACTCCAGTAGAAAGTGCTTTAGAAACATTCATTTTTGCTGTCTGAAACTGTTTTTCTGGTAAATCGCCGTAGGTGTCGCGTGTAATTGCATCAATATGCATGTTCAAATCGGGTCGTCGGCGCATCAAAATAAGAATAGCATTCTGTACTGAATATTCTTGAAATTCTGGTAACAGTGGCACAGAGGTAGGCTTTCTTTTAAAACTAATTTTGGGGATGTCAGAAATATCTACTTCAGTTGCACAAGCATCACTAAATTCATATTCTTTAATTGTCGATAGGCTATTAGTAATTGGTGAAGTTGTTTGAGTGATTGCCTGATTAGTTGGAACTGTGTTCTCTTCAATAAGAGTGTCCTGTTGAGTATATTCAGTTGCTATCTGGAGGCTTAAGAGCAAATGCTCCAATTCAAATAAAAATTCTAGTGTAAGAGAATTGAAGATTTTTTAATTGAAAATTTAATTAATTTTGAATTTTGAATTGGAGCGAAGCGACGGTGATGCAAAAGTGTAAACTAGCGGGAACGCCTGTCACAGTTGTGAGTTAATTTATTTTTTGCGGTTAGGGTCAGTACCGAGATACCTTTCAACCCTTTCTAACTTGGTATTTGTCCAACCAGTACGCGATCAAATAGGTATTGAGCCTGTTGCCTCCTGAGAGCCGCGATTAACCTTATTGCTATGCGAGATTCTTATTTTCGGCTCTCAGGAGGCAACAGGCTGCGCGGGGGTTCCAGGGGGGATGCGCTTATCCCCCCTGGCAACCAGAATGCTCACTCCAAATCGAGTTGTACAGTGACTAATTATTGTCACCGAAGAGGCAAGGGTGCAGAGGGAGCAGGGGTAGCTCTTGAAGCAGAGGAAGAAAAAAGTTATTGTTCAATAACTCTCTTTGTTCGTCAGCAACAAAGCCGTCCAAAGCGAAGAGCATTCTGAGGAAGCTTCCCCTGCTCCTCTGCTTCTTTGGTCATCGACTAAGCCCCCGCGAACGGTTTTTCAAAGACCTTTCTTTCTCCTGTTGCAGTGAGTTCAATCTGGACTGAATTTTGGGAATGAGTTGCTGAAAGTGTTGTACTTCTTCAGTCGTCAGTTGGGAGCGCTCAACGGGTTCCCAGTGTGATTTCTGCGAGTTATAGGATGTCCTCATGAGTTGTACCCCATCGCTGTTTCTCACTAGAACCAATTGATTTTCATCCCAGTAAGCTGTGTGTTGGTTTCCTGAAAATCGATTTGAGTCCACAGCTTTTAAAAGACTAGCGAGGATAGGGGCTACAGTTTGGGTGTGTTCAAATTGAATTTGTTCTTCTTCAGAGTCTGCGTTAGTGTGGTTATTTGAGAGTGATTGCTGGTGACTCTGAATCTGCTTAATTGGGTTTGAAAGCAGCTGCAACATAAGCGCGTCATCACGTTGTGGTTGATAGTCAATACTTTTGTGTTTTTGGAGTCCAGGAAAGGTGTAAGCCGCACCCAAATGTGTGCCACTAAAATGTTGTTCATCCAGAGCATAAGAAATGCCTTTTGATTTGCCATTGCGTGTTAGTCCGTGTCGAACTTCTACCCCATGCTGTTGCAGTCGTTCAATGAATTGGGGCATAGTTGGTTTGTCAGCTGTAGCGTGGTCAATGAGTTCTTGGAGTCGTTGTTTGATGGTGCGCTGTGGTGGGTTTTCTCGTTCGCCACGTTCATACTCTGATTGCTCTCTTTTGATGCGCCGAACTTGTCCGGTGGTGGGTGTCCTTGCTAGTTTCTCTCTGCTACCAGCTACTTGCACTAGTCCGTACTCTTTTTCAAGTTCTCGGAGTACTTTTTCAGAGCGTACATAATCCCAACTATCATGCACCACTTTTCCGGTATCTAATCTAATTCTGCTGGCGACTATGTGAATGTGGTCATCATCAGTGTTAGCGTGTCTGAAAATGGTATATTGATTGCAGTCAAAGCCCATCCTCTCCATGTATTTATCAGCTATTTCACACCATTGGTAATCATCGAGTTGATCATCCTTTGCAGCTGAGAGTGAAACGTGATAAACTGCTCGTTCGACTTCTGGATTAAGTTGGCGTGAGACTTTGAATTCTCTAGACAATTCAAGAGCATTTCTGCCGCTCATATTGCCGCCAATTAATCGTGATTCTTGGCTGGATTGTAGATAGTCCAACAAGCCTCGAAAGCCTCTACCCTTAATCTGTTTCCCAATCATCCTCAAAATCCTCTGATTCTAGGTCGTCATCCTCATCATCAATATCGACTTGGGCGAGTTGTCGTCTGCATTCATGTAGCAGCTCTAGAAGTTCTTCTAGTAGCTCTTGTTTAGCTGGTGGCGGATATCCCATTTTGATGGCGGTGTTAGATACTCTTGCAAGTTGGTTGAGGTTGTTGCCGATTCTTCCTAATTCTTGGTAAGTGGCGAGTGAGATTTTACTGATTCTTTTGGGAAGTGGTTTGGTGAAAGTTAAGCGACGTATTAAATCGGCTCCACTCATACCTGCGTCTTTAGCTTTCATGCGTAACCAGTCAAGTTCTAAGTCGCTTAATTTGACTGTATAAGAATGTGTTCTAAAGTTGGCTTTAAATTTAATACGTTTAGGCATAAGTTTTAGGGAATGGGAGAGACGCGGGGACACTCTAACACGGTGACGCGGAGAGATTGGTTGAGTATGTCCCTATTTTTTCATAGCTGAGTGTCAAAGTTTTCGATAATTGATGACACTAACGATGTAGCCCAGTGGGGGATTCTTAAGGGGGTGTCCCCCTTAAGCCAGCCCTGCCGTCCTCGCTTCGCGAGGATTGCCGGAGGCAAAAAGGCATGGCTGGCTCCTAACCCAATTTTGGGCAAGTTTTGGGATGAGGGTTGCCCAGTGGGCGAGAGAAGACGAGCGAGTGAGAAATAGGGGCAAGATAGGGGGAAATTGAACAAATGTAAATATATTTTGCATTATTAGGAGAAAATAGTACATATTTTCTTTAGTGGTATATATTTCTAACAGAGTTACGGAGGAAATATTAGAATTAACTCGTAATTTGTCAATACTACTAGAATGCACCAAGAACAAGATACTGAAAGGATAAGCAAAGACAAGATTCCAGAGGCGATAAAGGCGTTGAGGGAATTGAAGTCTAAAGAGTTGCCTGATGTTCCTGCTAAGGAAGCAATTCGTCAGATGCGACGCTACATAGAGGGTGCTTTAAAGAAGAATTATACCTACGATGAAATATCAGAGCTATTGGCTGGGCTAGATATTCACATTAGTGGCAGTCGGCTGAAATATTTATTGGGCGAGGTGAGAAAGAGTACTCGCACTCGCAAGAAAAAGAAAGTTGACGCCTATTCAGAGACTGATGTTGAGCAACCAGAAGAGACTACTGTTAATCAGGGAGAGTCAACCACTATTGACCGGGGAGCTACCGAATCTCAAGAACTAACTGGGGGCGAATCTGAAAAGAAAGGAAGGAGAAAGTCTCAGTCAGGACAATCAGCTAAATCACAGCCAAAAGCGCAAACACAGTCCTCCTCAGAATCGAAGTTACAGGGTGAATCGCATACCTTCAAACCTAAACTCTATAACCCAGATGATTTATGACTAAAAGTAAAACTGCTGTTGAGAAGAATACCGCTCCATCAGCAGTAAACAAAAGGATTGTGATGTGTACGGGGGACAAAGGGGGGACAGGCAAGAGCATAGTAGCCAGAATTTTGCTCGATATCTACCGAAATCGCAATATCAACTGCATTGCTTACGAGTGCGACGCTTCTAATCCTCAGTTGTGGAGGCATTACAACAATATTCCGCCTGGGGTAAAAACCCTGAAATTGAATCATCGGGGTGGTGCGGATGCGCTGCAAGATGATTTAAAACTGCTGACTCCTCAAGTTTCATTGGTTGATTTGCCTGCGGGTGCAGCAGAGTATTTTGAGGATTTAGCAAACGACATCTATTTATTTCAAAATGCCGAGCGTTTAGGCTACCGAATCACGATGGTGAGTGTGCTGGGTAGGGTCAAGGATTCGGTGGTGCAATTAAAGAGGCTGTTAGAGTTTTGTGGCAGTCGGGTGGACTATGTGGTAGTTAGGAATCTCTACTGGGGTGCAGAGAATAAGTTTACTCGCTACAACAATTCTAAGGCGCGGCAGGCTGCATTGGATTTGGGTGCAATAGAGTTAAATCTGCCGGAGTTGTTTGACGATATTTTTGATTTTATAGATAGTAACGATTTAAGTTTTCGAGAAGCCTTATCACATGAGGCGCTGACTTTGAGCAATCAATCAAGATTGTTTGGGTGGGTGGATAGTTGCGAGAGTGAGTTTAAGAGAGCAGCAGTGCAATTGGGATTTGAGTAAGTATGGCTTCCTTTGAGGCTTAATAACTGCTCTTGAAATTAAGTGTAATCTCTGGTTTTTGGTGTTGAGGTTGTGATGGCTAATAATGATTTTGCTCAACCATCTCATTTGGATAGATTACTTTCAGATAAACCACCAGAATTTCAAGCAAAAGTGTTGCGCTTTGCAGTAGATTCTGGAATGCGCCCAGAAGACCCAGCATTTCGATTAGTGCAGTACATCGGGTATCTGGCGCAACTGACGGAGACAGCACCACATGAGTGGAAACAATTATTTAAAAAATTACAAGGTGAACTGTCAGAATGGACAGAACTAACAGCACAGCAATTAAAAGATGCAGGAGACCAAAGTGAAAAAATCAACAACTTGGCTCAGTCTTGCAATAGGCTGTCTACAGCGTTGAACGCATTAGATTTAACCTCGCAACAACAGCTGATTCAACTGCAAACATTGACTGAAGTATCACCTTCATATAAAAGCTTCGTATCAGAGATACCAACTTTAAAAAAACTGTTGGTGAGTTTAAATCAAGCGCTCTCCCAGAATCAGACATTGAAAGTGGAGTTAAACCAAGCTCAAATGTCGGAATTGAAAAGGGAGATTTTGGCAGTGTCTGGGAGTAGAGAATTGAACCAGATAAGGGGAGAGATAGAGGATTTAGCACGTAATCAAAGATGGTTGATGCAAAAAATAGAACAGTTGGTCAATAAGGAAGATTCAACAGTCAGCTTGGAGTCGAAGATTGCTTCATTTTGGTCGAGGTTATTAAACAGTGTTTCAATTAGTATTTGTAGTTTATTTTTGAGTTCAAGATTTGTAGTCACGATGGTGTGTTTTCTAGTTGGGTGTGTGTTGATATTAATGATCAACAAAGTGGGTTTCCAATTAGCATCAAGAGAATTGCCCAACTTTACCCAACAGCAGATTGAGCGTATTCATAAGCAGGTGGAGTATACGAATGTAAAATTACAACGAATTGAGAAAAAATTGGGTACAGATCCAAGGCAGAAAAATAGAAATTAGTGCAAGGAGTAGAAGGAGTGACTGAAGATGACAACAGAGTTGATGAAGCTCTGAACGCAAGTAAGAATTTGGCTCGTACTAGCCTTGAACGGATTAGGTTTAACACTGCGGCAACAGCAGAAGCAATTGAAAACATTAATAGAAATCTGGACGCAATTGAGCAGCGTAGGCTTCGTTCGACTCAAAAAGAAAACGAATTTGTTACTGAAGAAGTCGTTGCTTCTGAACTTGTCTGTGAGGAAGTTGTCTCTGAAGAATTTATTACTGAAGAACTCTCTAATACCTCCTTTCAAGTGCAATTTGAACGTACCCAAACTGTAGCGCCTATTGTTGCTGGAATTTTAAGAGTAGTTGAGAAAAATCGTTTTGAAGGTGATAAGCACACAGTTTATTGGGATGAATTAGACCAATTAGTTTTGGTGAGAAATAGTGATGGGGCGCAATTGATGAAGGCCTCTTATAACTCAGAGAATTCACAATGGGAACCTGTTGAACCCTCACTTCTTACGAGTGAAGAAGTACAGCACTTCCAGCAACTCATCCCAAAAATTCAGCCTGGATTGCAACACTTGAAAGAGGAAAAAGAAAGGGTTCAAAATCGAAATCATGGGCTGAGTCTATAGAGTGCATCTCGATTAATTAGATGGTACACACAACAGAGGTATTGCAAGATGAACGACGATGATTACAACACCAAGCAACAACGCACCAAAAAGGACAGTGACGCTGAACTAGAAGAAGACTCACCACAAGTACATTTACTCAACCAACAACACATCAACTTACAACCAGAAAACAGCACCTCAGAACCTAGCCAGGACACCAACATCCAACAAGGCGATAACAAAATCTATTTAGGTAAAGAATTTGGCTATTTGCCGACTGATTATTACAACAAAGATGCATCTCCCAGTTTTGGGGAATGGGCAAAAAATATTACCCCAAGTGGTCTTTATTTAGCAGCCGACATGGGTATTAGCTGGAATTATCTTGCTGAAAAACACTCTGAGCAAAAAGCAACCACACAACCATCCCCAGAAATAACACAATCTCCACAAATTGCAGAACAACCGCAGCAGACAACTAACCAGCAGCAGGATTGGGAAAACCTATCGTTACAGGAACGATTAGAAGCCATCCGCTCTCAATACGGCATTTCTCAATCAAACTCAAACGAAAAACAACAACAGCATTTTAGAGACAGAAGCCGATAAAAAGGAGTGGCTGAACATGGAAGCGATCGCTGGCGGTAACATAGTCTCGCTGCTAATTTTTGTTTTTGGTGTCGGACTGGGAATTTTTGCTTATTGGATAGCGAAAATAGCTGGGCCACTGTTCCCCCTACTATTATTTACAGCTGACTGGTCAAACAACCGACAACAACCATTTCCCTTGAAGGTGGCTCTAGCAACAGTCGGTTTTTTAATGCTCGTCGCATTATTTAGCGGTGTAGGCTGGTTGGGACTGTGGCGGCTGAATCTTCTAATAACAATTGTCTTTCTTATCTTTCCCAAAGGACTTACATCTCAAATCCTGCGGGGAACTAAAATCGTCACGCCCCAACAATTGCAACGCCAACTGAGCTTAAGAGAAGTAAAATTACTCAAACAATCAGGTAAACAGCCCCTTGTGGTGCGCCACACAAACTTTGCGTGGTGGCGAGCAGAGGGGCAGAGGGGCAGAGGTGCGGAGGGGAAAGAATTTGTAGAAACCTCTCCTCTGCTCCCCGGCTCCCCTGCTCCTCTGCCGACCCCCACCCAGCAATTTCGGGTTAGTCGAGTACTTGAGCCAAAATTATCAATTGGTGGTGTTGTTCTGCCTAACTATCTGGAAAATCTCTCATTCGGATTCTTTGGCGCTCCCGGTTCAGGCAAATCCCAATCAATATTACAAATCCTCGATACCCTGCGTCAGCGCTCAGATTGGCGGGTAATGGTACTAGACCGTAACGGCGAACTGATTGAAAAACTTTATCGCTCTGGTGATATTATCTTTAATCCCAGAGATGCCCGTAGTGTAGGGTGGAGCCATAGAGCAGAAAAAGGAGTTTCACCGAGTACCATAGCTGCTGCGCTCATACCTGATGACCCAAAAGAACGATTTTTCAGCGATGCAGCTAAAAACTTTATTGCCGATATCTTTGAACGCACCTACTCCAATGCTGAAGTGTGGCAGGTGTTGACTGATTTCTCTCTTGAGCAACTGAAAGATTTTCTATCGGGTACAATCTCCCGCCGCTATTTTGAGGGCGAAAGCGGCAACACAGCAGGCAGTGTTATTGCCACAGCGATTAACCAACTGCGGTTTTATCAAACTCTTGCTAAATCAAATGAGAGCGAATTTAGCTTTTACAAATGGGGTAAAGAAGATAGCCCACATTGGATCTTTCTGCCGTTGTTTGAAGAGGATGCCGAAACCTTCAAACCTCTGATTTCTACTTGTTTTGAGTTAATGCTGCGGGGATTGTTGAGTAATGAGAATCGGCGTTACAAAACAGCACTGGTAATTGACGAACTGGGGGCATTAAGCCAATTAAAATCTCTACCCCGAATGCTTTCAGAAAGCCGCAAATTCAAAGGCAGCGGCTTCATAGGTACTCAAACCACTGCCCAAATTGAGCAGACTTATGGAGAACTCGGAAGCAGAATAATTCTTCAGGGTATTGCTACAAAGCTGATTTTAAATGTGCGGGATAGTACAACAGCCAAACAATTCTCAGACATGATAGGAGCGCAAGAACGGATTGATGTTACTTTCTCGGACTCGCAAAACTCAGATTTGGGCGGTAGCCAAACTCAGTCACAAACCATTCGTGAAACTGCTGCCGTCCTCCCGGCAGAAATACAAAACCTACCACCCTTAGAGGGTTATTTGTGCATTGCTGACGGCTCATCACCCGCACGAGTAAAAATTACGCCCAAGGGTTACGCAAGTCAAACAGAACGGTTTATACCAGTTAGTGACACGTATGTAAAAGGGAATGGGGAACAGGCAACAGGCAACAGTGAATAACTTAATGAAAACCCCACGCTTGGGAATTGTTCAGTAAGCAACTCACGGGCAGGTCGTTCCTCCCTGTTCCCTATTCCCTGTTCCCCGTTCCCCTCTTATTAAAAATGTATTTAATTCAGTCTTGGATTCGTAAATTTGTGCTTGGCGCTTGTATCGGTGGGTTGGTCACAGGCTGGGTGATTGAAGCTCCCCAGAAACGCAAGGCTTCGGAAGAACAATTAATACAAACTTTTAAAACAACACGCAACCCAAGGGAGCGCAAACTAGTTGAGTATAGGTTACTGGAGATAGCACACCTCAAACGGTACAATCAACTTGATGATCCGGAGGCAGAAGCAATTTACAAACTGGTTTTAGAAAGAGAACCACTATCGGCTGAGGCTCACACGTTAATGGCAGAGTATAAATTAAGGTTGTGGAACCAAAAGCGTAACCCCACAGACAAGCAAGAAGGACTGAAATATTTGCGAAAAGCCCAGGAGCTTTACCGCCCACGTGTTCCGATTTTGGCTCAACAACTGTCTAAGCTTGAACAGAAAATCAATTCGGGCGCTCCTGCATATGATTGGTATTTCCCTGACGTGCTTCCTTGATCAAAATCTAGAAAAACGTGGGATCAATAATTGTAGCTGTTAATTCCACGAAATAGTGATTTCCTGGTGATTAAACGGCTTATTTTAAATTATTGATTCAGAAATGTTTTTGAATATGATTCTAAAAATAATTTTGCAATTTCGTCAGGGTTGAGCAAGCTTGTCTCACGTTTTTTATAGTCCACAGTTGCAATTGCTAAGTTCTCACGATTAACCGGAGGCTTTTTCTCACCTAAGCGAACTAAATATCTAGAAGCTCCATACATATAAATCGTAAAGATTAATCCTAAATTTGGGATGTAGGCTAACATCATCCAGTGTTTATCAATATCTTTCCTACAATTTAAAAGCTCAAATAAATTATTTTTTTGATCCATTTGAACATATTTTAAAGCTGATTCCAAATTGCTATAATTTTCGCCGTTTATAAAGGCTTTTATTTCATCAAAAGCAGAATCTCTAATAAACTCTTCTCCATACAATTTAATGGCATAATTTACTCCTATTTTAGCTAAGGCACGAAACACCGCAACTAAATTCACTTGCATTTGAATATGTATTGCACTTAATCCAATTTCAACGTCTTGACCTTTATTTTTGTCATAAATAGAGTTTACAACTGTACAGATAAACCTTACTGCCTCTTCTATGTCATGCGCCTTAACAATCAATTTCTGGTCATCATCTAGAAAAATTCGGGGGGTATAGCGTTTTCTATCCGAATCAACTGGAAGAAGTTGTAGCCAAACACAATTTCCTTGCGGGGGTTTAGGCTGGAGTGCTTGCTCCACTTGATATTTTATAGTTCCAGAGTCATATTTTAACTTGGTTATTTGAAAAGCTTTTTCCTGGGAAACAGACTTTTTATCTATCAAATAGAAATCTTCATCTATTAACCGTTTAACTCTCCCCATTAATTCTGAAAATTCCTGCTCTGTAGATTTAATAGATTGAATTTCAGAAAATTTTGAATCAATAATTTGTGCTTCAATAAGCTGAGAGCGTATGTATGGTTTAAAACCTAAACTTACTCCTGTCTCATACGCCAAATCATTATCTTCAGAGAAACGATACACTCCCTTTGCATAGAGGGGGTTAAGATGCTTTTGAGATTTTTTACGTCGCCCTTGAGGCCCGTACCCTGATCTAGCAAGAGACTCAAGTGAGTGCCTGGCAAGCTGCTGCTCTAACGCAGAAAATTTGTTGTTGCAGGCATCACAAACAACATTTTGCAAAGTCCACCCTTGTCCGCCACCACCAAGGGAATAAGGAAAGATATGCTCTACTTGATTGAAAGATCCAAGTGAACCACAATAGATACAGTTAGCCATGCTCTTCACTTTAGTTTTTTTAAGCTGCAAATTTCTCATTCAAATCTTTGACACAAGCGAGAGAAGCTAGTAAGCAGTGTCAAGTGTTGATACAAGAATTAAAAAGACAAAATCAATAAGAGTATAATTACCCAAAACAATACCAATTTTTTAAAACTACTTTATCAAATAACTTATATATGAGGTATGGAGCCGAGATATGACCAAAAACCTGCAAGATGACCTGAAAAGACTTGATTTTCCGTTGTTAATTCTGGCTTTTTTGACTTAAATGTAGCAATTTTTCAAAACCCCACAGATAAGCTTTTCCAGATCATCTTGCAGAAAATTACAAGGATCTCGGCTTCATACCATATCAACGATTTGGTCGATACTGTCGGCTTACTCAGTAAGGTAAGTTTTGGGTTAGTATAAAAGCACTTAATAATTTGTTATTAAATAGCCTTACGCTTGCTCTAATATTCTAAACTAAGTTATAAAGTATATCAGTGGTAATACTAGGTTCTATGTCGTTAACAAACCTGGGGTTATTGGTATTGGTAGCCGGACTTTTTGTCGGGTTAATACAATCGCTAATTGCAGAGTCCCGGCTTAGAAAAAAATTACGTAGGTATGATGCATTAGACGATAAAGAGGCGTATCAACGACAGTTAGAGTCAAGTATTCATCTACTTGAAAACCAGCAGGAATCTCTGAATAGAGAAATCATAAATCTTCAGCAGCAATTTAATGAACTTGATGCAAAAGTCTATCTTCAATCTATAGATTATTATGAGCCGAAGTACGAATTTATTAGTTCTGATGAATATTTACTTCGGCTTAAAGATATCAAGTTACAACAAGACAAGATGCAAAAAAATAATCAAGCCTATATCTGTGATACTCAATGGACTGTTGGGGATAGCAAAAGAAAAGGCGATAAAATGATAAATGATATTCTCAAATTGGTAGAAATCTCTTTTGAAGAAAGATGTAAGTATGCAATGAAGGAGGTTAAATATAATAATGTTGATTCTTTAAAAAACAAAATAAACAAGGCTTTTGAAAAATACAATAAATATTTAAAAACTCTACAATGCAGAATTGCAGAAGAATATTTACAACTTAAGCTTATTGAGTTAGATTTACAGTACGAATTGGAAGATAAGAAACAGCAAGAGCAAGAAAGAGATAGAGAAATTAGAAAGCAAAATAAAGAACGTGAAGCAATTGATAAGGCAAGACTAAGAGCAGAAGAGGCAGAAGAAAGAGAAAGACTTCACCAAGAAGAAATTGATAAAATTCGACAAGAAATAGTACAAGCTAAAGACGAAGAGCGAAAACAACTGGAGATGAAAATTCAGGAGTTAGAACGACTAGTTGCAGAAGATAGAAGTGACAGAGAAAATGCTCTATCTGAATCTAGAAGACTGAAATCAGGATACATTTATATAATTTCTAATATAGGTTCTCTTGGACGAGATATATATCGAATTTGTATGACATCTCGTAGTCAAGAAGACGTATACATTAGGGAAATGAACCCCGCAGTTCCATTTCAATTTGACGTTCACTTTAAAATTTTCTCAGAAGATGCTTTGGATACATTACAAAAGTTACATCAACGTTTTGATGATAAAAGAGTGAATGTAGTTAATTTAAGAAGAGAGTTTTTTCAAGTTTCAATAGATGAAATTGAGACAGCAGTTAAAGAAATCCAGAAAAAAAGTGGTGTATTTTTAAGAATAGATGAGTTTGAAAAATCTCCTAAAGCATATGAATATCGACAAACTCTAGCTGCACATAAAAAGCATCGGCTATCAAACACAAATGAGGAATATTCAGAGGTAAATGAAATTGCTTAGTTTAATTAATTAAATATTACAGTGAGCGAACAATTCTAAAACCAACATTGTTCAAGGTTTCGCTTGCATAATTAAACTGGCGAAAACTAGAACGACACAAAAATGCTTCGCTACTCCATGAACCACCACGCATCACACGAGTATTATTATCATTAGTGTCTAGCCAAGTATCTCCATTTGTGGGTGCTTTATCATAATTTTGATGCCAATTATCTAAGCACCATTCCCAAACTAACCCGTGCATATCGAACAATCCAAAGGAGTTCGCAAACTGAAAAAAGCCTACTTCTGTAGTTTTTTCACGATAAATGCCTTTAGGTTCTGAATGATAGGGGTAACGACTATCGTAATTAGCTACATTGAAGTTAATAGTTTCCCCAAAGTGAAAAGGGGTTGTAGTTCCAGCACGACAAGCATATTCCCACTCTGCTTCGCTAGGAAGGCGGTACTTGTGACCTGTTTTTTGAGATAGGCGCTCGCAAAACTCAACAGCATCAAACCAAGAAACTTGGGTAACAGGGTGACTGTTGCCTCCTTGACGGGATGGGCGAAGCTTGAGCTTTTGACGAACTTCTGGCAAAGAAGCAATTTGTTTCCACTGTGTTTGCGTAATAGTGTATTTGCTAATAAAGAATGGTTTCACTGTGACTAAATGCTGAGGTCTTTCGTTTGAATATCGCCTTCCTTTTCCTTCTGCTTCCGGTGAACCCATCCAAAATTCTCCTCCTGGAATATAAACCATTTCCAATACAATCCCATTCCCAAGTTCTTCAGTTAAGCAGCAGGCTTGTCCTTGATGAGATTCTATTTCTTGGCCTTGGGCATTTATCGTAACCACAGTAAATTCAAAAGCTTGAGTTCCGGGAAATGATGGGACAACCAGTTTTGTATTTTGTTGTTCTTTCAAGCCTACCGCACTTCGGTTAGGAGTAGGAACAATACCAACAGTTTGATTATTCTTTGGCTCATTAAATTCGCTATTCCATTGTCGAGGTTCTAAAGCCTCAATTTGTACAATGAAACCATTTAATTTCTCCCTAGTCTCCCAGCCGATAAATTCACTATCTACGAGCGCACGAAGGAATTTTAATAATTGAGCTTGTCCTTCAGAGAATACAAGTTCAATTAATTCAGTAAAAAATACATAATTACTTTTTTCGAGCGTATTTATTCTTGCACCCAAATAATCAAACCCCGTGATACTCAAAAGCGCTCTACGCTCCCCAACGGTTTGAGTGGATGGCATTTTTACTAACAGTTGTATCAATTGGGGCTTGATTTCCATAGTCATTCTACTCTAGATACTTGTAGAAAATCGTCTAGATGCTTGTAGAAGATCTCCAACACTATATATTTTTTACTGCCTTAAGCAAGTCTATAAGTTCTAAGGGCAAGTCAGCCAAAATGTTTTCTACTAGTATGCCCTCGTTTCTAAAGTAGCGCCGTTGAGTTGTTGGTTCTGAAATATTACCTCCTGCATGATGCAAGGCAACAACCTCCCAAGCATCATTAAACACTGGAGAACCAGATGAGCCTTGTAAGGTAGAGGTAACATACTGCACTACATTATCACCCATATATTGAACAAAATTATTCTGAAGAGAAATTTGCTTTGGTTGACCCAGTGGGTGTTGAATAATATTAACTCGATTACCATTACTAATTCTTTTGGACAGCAATGGCAACCAACCCCATTTTTTTCCAGGTTCTCCTTCAATTTCAACTAAAGTGTAATCAAGAGCTTGACTGGTATGAAAAACTCCATTACCTTTAGGCTGATACTCATCAGTTATTTGAGCTTCCCCTTGGAAATTCTCCTCATAATTAAAACGAAAAATCGTACCTGAAAGTAAATCTGAACTTGGTAAAACGTGGTTGTTAGTTAATAATAAATTCTGAGCCACCAGAAACCCTGTACCTGACCAACATCCTTGGCTAGTTCGCACTCCGATATAGGCAACTGAACGTGCAACTTGAAGCCCCTGCTGTAAAAATGAAATTGGGCGTAGGGTATTTTCTCCAATTATTTTCTCGAATATGTCTGCTACAGTTTCTCTTCCTCGCCAATCATTTATTGCTGGTAATGCTGCGATTGGAGTCATCATGTCATATTTTGTTAGCAGCGTGTCTAAAAATTGTTGCTGCTGCACTCCCACAAAGCCTTTCAAAGTATTTAAGAACAGCCCTAATGCTTCGTGGTCATAAGTTAAACGCCCGTAATTAGATAAATAGCTGACTATCTCACTAACTGCGACAAAGGGCGCACCAGAAAGGTCAATCATTGGTGACAACTGTTTTAAATCTGCTAGCTCCAAAATTTGCTGACGTGATCGCTCTGTAGTTAGTTCTGGTATATCTTTGAGAAGAGTTATCAATTGTTTGCGGTCTTCAGCTTCTAGGTTGACCATATCTAGAGTCTTTATTTGCAAAGCAATAGCTAATTAGACTGACGAAATTCTATTGCGTTAGAGTAAAATTATACAATAGTTTGACATCGTCGATTTAACGATAAAGCTCATTTGTTGCGGCGGTGGCCAACCCAGTTCTCGTATACGGGCGAACCTGTCATTGGGGATACTTCTTGTCCTGCCGAACTATTTATTATGCGGAAACTTTCTATATAACATTCATATTCGGATATTATACGGAATATTTCCGCATAACTACCTTAAGTAAACTGATTATATAGAATTTTTCCATATCACATCCTCAATTAGAATCCTAATGCCTCAGTTTCTCTATACGGAAAATATTTTCCGTATGGGATAAAGTTGTCTTGCTAAAGTAAAAACCAAGCTTAACTAGATTTAGCTTTGGCGTAGACTATAACAAAATGCAAGCATTGCAATCGTAGTATAGATGAAGCAAGTTGTTCTTTGGATTGGAGCCAATGCCGGAGGAGTTTCCAAAACTACGCTTGCCATTCACATTGGTTATGAAATGGCAAAGCGCGGCTTCGATGTAGCGCTTCTCGACCTTGATACTAACGTTTCCATGAGCCAGTTCTGTGGATTGGATAAAGACCCGCCCCCAGAGCAAACGATCGCTGCCGTATTTGACGAAAATTTTGACGGCAACTGGCCTCTGCTGACACCAGAATGGGGGAAGCCTCTGGGGCAATTTCAAGTATGCTTGGGTGGGCCAGTAATGATTCAAGTAGGTTTGGAATTGGCAATCCGTAATCGTCGGGAGTACATTTTGGCAGATAGATTTGAAGATTTTCCTCTGCCGCACCAACTGGTAATTTTGGACTGTCCTGCAACACTTGGCCATCTCAACGACGTAGCGCTGGCAATAGCTACCCATATGTTAATTCCTGTCGAACTCAGTCCCAAGTCCCTGACAGGAGCAAATGCTTTGCTGTCTTGGCATAGGGGTGCTTGCAAAAACTTGCGCCTCAATCCCCCGCCCCAAATTTTGGGATTTGTACCAACCAAATATGACAGTAGCGAAGCAGCGCAACGGGATTTATTGAACCAGTTGCCACAAATGCTCGCTCCTTTGAAGATTAAATGCTATCCGCACGTCCGCTATTCTTGCGAATTCAGTAATGCTTCTGGAAGAGGCATTCCTCTACACTTGCATCGTCCTACTCATAGAGCTATTAAAGACTTACATCCTATTTGCCAGGAACTGTCAGCTATTTTGACGGAGAGTAAAGATGCCAAGAAAGGCGCAAAATAAAAACTATGATTATTTTTCGGCTAATGTACACGCAGCCGAAGTTGAGTCACAATTAGTAGAATCACAACAGCGCATTGCCGAACTAGAATCTCTAAACGCTCAATTGCAAGCACTGGTAGCCAGCAACAACGCCAAGAGCGATACTGCTCAATTGACTGTGCCACTTGATAAAATTATCTGCAATAGAGAACAAGTACGCCGCTACTTTGACCCTGCTAAACTCGCTACCCTGACCGCTTCCATCAAAGACTTGGGAGTGCAAACACCGTTATGGGTGCGTCCCTATAGCGATGACAAGTATTTATTAATTGCAGGTGAACGTCGCTACCGCGCTGCACAAGATGCGGGTTTGGCTGAAGTTCCTATTATAATCATCGAAGTTGATGAAGCCTCGGCTTTTAAACTTTCCTTACTGGAAAATTTGCAGCGCGAAGATTTGAATCCAGTAGAAGAAACCGAAGGGATATTACACTTACTGTCTTGCCAACTAGACTGCACTACTAAAGAAGTGGTTGCTTTGCTGAACCGCAAAGCGCATCTAGATAAGAAAAAAGTTGAATCGTTAGATGAAGATACGGAAAACGTTTTCCGTAAGCAGTGGGAAATTGTTGAAAATGTGTTTACAACCGTGGGCAGGTTGTCACCAGAAAGTTTCCGTGTCAGTCGGCTACCACTACTAAATATGCCAGCAGATGTTTTAGAGGTATTGCGCTCTGGGCAAATGGAATACACCAAAGCCAGGGCGATCGCCCTGGTAAAAGATAAGGAAATCAGAATTGAACTTTTGCAGACAGCAATTGACTATAACTTGTCACTGAGCGAAATTAAACAGAAAGTCAAAGAAATTGAGCAACAGTCCTCTTCACAGTTATCTGAGCCAACATCATTAAAAGAACGTGTAGATGATACTTGGCGACGTTTTAAAAAAGCTAAAGTGTGGGACAATCCCAAGAAAAAAGCGCGAATAGAAAAGGTACTAGCTCAATTGGAAGCTTTAATAAAAGATGATTGACTATGGAGTATTTAGTAGGAACTTAATCGTGAATCGATATAGCTTGAGGGCATTTTCTCTCATTCCAGACGTGGATCTGATTGCGGCGGATGCCAACCTGCTGCTACCCAAAAACGACGAGCCACTTGAATTGAAGGCTCATCCCGACGTTCATCATTAAAATCAAAACGATCGCTAGTAGCTCTCCCTGTAGGAGTTGTACCTAAAATTTTTATGCCGTCTTTTGTCCAGATAAAATGGTCAGACCATTGTTGCTGACGGGGATGAAATAGAGGGACTTGTTCTTGGGTTTTGGGATCAGTCGCCGTTATAAAATTATAGTGACGTTCATTACAGCGATGACAAGCTAAAGCCAAATTATCCAGTTCATTTGAACCTCCCAAAGACTGCGGCATAATAGGGTAGCCACCGAGAGGTAGAGTCGAGGGGAATGTTGCCATTCCACCCCTCTCTTCCGGAACCGTGCTTGCGATTGTTCACCGCACACGGCTACCCTAATATGGTCAATGGTGAAACGGTCTGGACTTAAGTATTCTGGAGAATGACAGTATTCGCAAAGATATTGAGCTCGTTGTCTTACAAGTTTTCGAGTTGGTTCGGACACCATTTGCTTTTCGCTGCTAGTTGAGCGTTAATCAAAGTAAAGATTCGCTCTAATTCGGAAATACCTATATATTCGGCTTCTTCTTCAGGAGTGAGCGCCGAAGCTTTTTTCTTCTCTAACAGTTCTTCAAAGCGAGACTGTAGCTCATCGGTAAATTTAAACAGAGTCAGCTTTTGGATTTACATTTATTTTTTCTAACAGTGCAACCATATTCCTTAGCTTATAAAAACCTGTTTTTGCACGATGTTCCCTATATTTCACCCTACTGGTAAGCCATAATACAGAAAAAGTAGCTATTCAGGTAAGTTATGAGTCTGGAATTAGCAGTATTGGGAGCAATTACACCCTGGTTAGGGGAGTGGGTAACAGTAAAAATTGTGGAGACGGTGCTTAGTGGAGTTAACAGCAAACTACAAGCATCAGATTTGGATAAAGCTTTAAAGGTTTGTGTATCAACAGCAGATAGACAGGTAAGACTTTTTTATAGTTGTGAACCAAAATTTATTCCTAAATTTTTAGATCACATTTTTAAAGACGCAGCTGAGGAGTTACAAAAGCCACTTAAAAACCAAGGTACTCCTCAAGTAGATTTTTTAGTTAAAACGTTTGAAGTTGCATTAGAAGATCATCCAAAAATAAAGAAAGATATTAATATATTTTTGATTACACCTTGGATGGAAATATTTGCTAGAGCTTACTTTGAAAAGACACATAACTATTTAAGATTTCAAATTGCTAAAGAAGATTATTGCAAGCAATTGGTAAACTATTTTGATGATGTTAAGTTTGCTGGTTTCGCTGTTGAAGGGCAAGAAATAGATAAATCTGCACATCTAGCACAAATTTTCGTTAAGCCTGATGTAGTAGAAGATTATGATCCTATGGAATCATTATCCTTTGATAGCATAACCACTAATTCACCAAACAGTATTAATCTGGCAAGTCATATTTCACAAGATACAAAATGTAATATTAATAGATGTTCAGCAGAAAAATTGTTAACAATCAGCACATCTAATAGATTTGTGCTATTAGGACAACCAGGTTCGGGGAAAACAAGTTTGATGAGTTATTTTGCTGTCATGCTGGCAGAAAAACAAGCTCAATGTTTAGGATTAGCAGGAAACATAGACTTACTCCCTATTCTCATTAAGATTCGTGATTTAGCTAGATATCAAAGTATTAGTATTTTAGAATATGTACAACAATTTGCTCAAACTAATTTATGTGTTAAACAGTTACCATCTGGATTTTTTGAGTATTGGCTAGAAGATGGGCAAGCATTAATTTTACTTGATGGTTTAGATGAAGTTGTAGAGCTAACAAGGCGAAATGAAATTGTCACAAAAATAGATTGTTTTTTAAAACAATTTTATAAAAATAAGACGATTATTACCTCTCGTACAGCAGGATATCGACGCGACTTTTTCCGTACAGAAGAGTTTCCTCACTATACACTTCAGCTATTTGATAATGCCAAAATTGATTTATTTGTTCAGCAGTGGTATGCAAGTCGCTTCAAAGATCCAGCCGAAGCACAACGACGCAGTGAAAGCTTGAAAAAAGCTTTGCTAGAACAAGAGCGAATCAAAATATTAGCGCAAAACCCACTACTTCTAACTATTATCGCCTTGATTCATCGCTACCAGGCGCATCTGCCAAAACAACGATATAAACTTTATGATAGAGCGGTTAAAACTTTATTAACTGCTTGGGATGCTGGTAAAGAAATTGATTATAAATTCCCACTAGAATATCTTAATATTGATGACATTGAACGTTTAATGCAACAGTTGGCTTACTGGATTCATACCCAAGGAAGTACAAATAATCAAAATGGTGGTACTTTAATTGATAAAGATGAATTAATTACGCAATTAAGTAAATTCATTGCTGAACAAAAAAATCTTGAGCGACATCAAGCAAAAGCTGAAGCTAAACGCTTTTTAGATTATATTAGAGAGCGCAGTGGTCTATTAAATGAACAAGGGCAAGACTGTTACGCTTTTGTGCATAAGACATTTCAAGAGTACCTAGCGGCAGAAGATATTAGGTATCGACAGGAAGATGATGGTTTTGAAGTTGTTGTAGACCATATACAAAAATATCTGCATGATGCTCACTGGCGAGAAGTATTGCTGTTGTTGATTGCCCAGCAAAAGCCTAAAAAAGCTACGAGAGTGCTTGAGGAAATTTTGCAGCGAAATACCCCTTATGAGCAATGGTTACATCGTAACCTTTTATTTGCAGGAAGTTGTTTGGCAGAAGATATTGAAGTTTCAGATAAAAATTTGGTTACAGATATTTTGCATCAATTAGTGGCATTAGAGGTTAAAGTTTCTAGTTGGTTTAATAACCAAATCAGTAGGCAAGTTTTTAACATTCTTAGTAGTCTGTACGAAACTAAGTTTGAAACACAAATATTACAACTGTTAAAAAAATCAGCAGATGTGATAAATCAAATGCGATTGCAACCATATCGTGTAGCCCTGGGTGAAAAAGAAGAAGGAATCAAATTATTGGTGTTATCATTCCAAGATATGCCTTTTGGGATGATTAGGTTTGCCATCGTTTTACTTAAGAAGTTAGAAAATGTATGTGAAATGATGAGCAATGAATTATTATTTTTACTTCAGCATGAGAATGCTAATGTAAGGTCTAAAGCCGTTTGGGGATTGTCATGTTTGGATAATAATTCTGAGACGGTACTACAGAAAATTCTACTTTTACTAGAAGATGAAGATTTATGGGTGCGTTATTATGCAGCTAAGCGGTTAAGGATTTTTCAGAATACCTCTGAAAAAGCTCTTCAAGAACTTTTATTTTTACTTGAGAATGAAGATTCTGAAATACGTTCTTTTGCTGCTTTATCACTAGGATATTTCAGCAATAAATCTGAAAAAGCTCTTCAAGAACTTTTATCTCTATTACAAGACGAGAATTCTGATGTACGTTTCAGGACTGCTTCTGCACTATGTAACAGTAAACCCTCCAAAATAGTGTATTCAGCTCTACTGCCTCTGCTTGATGATGAAGATTCTCATGTGCGTTTTAGGGCTGCCAGTACACTGATTGAGTTAGGTTATGTTTCTGAGCAAGTGCTTCAGGAACTTATAGAGCTATTACAAAATGAGAATGAAGTTGTACGTGCCTGGAGTACAATGAAACTAGGTAATTTTGGTGATGCTTCTGATAAGGTGGTTCAAGGAATTCTACCTTTACTACAGGACAAAAATTCTTGGGTATTTAATGAAGCTGCTTTGGCGCTAGTAAAATTGGGCAAACCTTCTGCTGAAATTGTATCTATTGTTGTCGAGTGGATTTCACAGCAAGAGGATTTAGAAGACGTAGAGATTGGAATTTGCACCCTCTGGAAGTTGGTGGTAGGGGAGTAGTTTAGATGGGGTGAATGTAAAAGCTAATAGGTATTGAGTCAAGTACTGCTTTCTCTCCTACTTCAATGTCGTAATTGGCTTATTAACCGACATAAAAACTAAGCGACGAAATTTGATTCTCGCTAAAGAGCTTGATTTATTCAGATTTGAGAGGTGCGACCACGCACCTCGGCTCAATACCAGCTTGAGATGTTCGCATACTTGCATTCAGCAACGCCAGATAATACTTTAGATAACTGGCAAGGTAAAAATTTGTGTCATTTTTAAACCCAGTATCGCTGGGTTTAAAAATGACACACACTCATGAAGATTGCCTTACATTTTTAGAAAAAATTCGTTGGGGTGGAACGCCAAAATGTCCCTACTGTGATTCGAGTAATTCTACGGTAATTAAGCAAGAACGCAGGTATCATTGTAATAACTGTTTTAATTCATATAGTGTTACAGTTGGAACTTTATTTCATAAGTCTCATATTGATTTATCAAAGTGGTTTTTAGCAATTGAGCTTGTCGTCAATTCATCAACAACAATCACAGTTCGTAAACTCGCATCTCAAGTAGGAGTCAATAAAAATACAGCTTGCTATCTAATTGCTCGCATTCGTACTGCCATGACTGAAGAGCGAGAACTAATCAGGAATATCATGAAGCATAAAGATAATTAATATTTAGTTAAAAATATTAATTGTCCCCGTAAAGCTGGACATTTATAGTAGGGTTGCTGTTTCTAAAAATGACTAAAATACCTATTTTATGGTATAAAAAATATATGCGCTAAAACATAATCTTTATGGAAGCGGAAGTAATTGGTGCTTTAATTACTGGTTCTACAGGCATTGTGGGATCTGTAGCAGCTGCTGTGGTAGCTAAAAATAGTCATACCAAAGCTGAGGATTCAGAAAGAAAGCTTAAAGAAAACGTCAAAGAACAGGAAAAAATATTTATAGAAATAAGTGCAGCGATCAAAGAGTTTGCAAAAACAATTG
Source organism: Westiellopsis prolifica IICB1 (assembly GCF_004323185.1). GTDB lineage: Bacteria > Cyanobacteriota > Cyanobacteriia > Cyanobacteriales > Nostocaceae > Pelatocladus > Pelatocladus prolificus_A. The sequence continues at coordinate 5,698 of NZ_NAPS01000010.1, read as the reverse complement.
AAGATCCTCTCTTAAAAAGAAAAATTGACAAAAGCATTACCTACTTAGATGAGCAAATTGAAAAAATTAGAGATATATTTAAGGACTTAGACGTATGGAAAGAAGCTGGAATATGGTTAGAAAATAATCGTCATCGTTTTATAGAAAAAGCTGTTAAGGACGTTTTAGCAAATTGTCGTGAGTTGCGTAATCCTGGTAGAGATTTAGATTCAGAAGAGAAGCAAGAAATATTTAAAAAAAGTCTCGAAAAATACCTACAATGGATAATTTTGAGCCTTACAAGAGGAATTGATATCCCACTAGAAATATCTAAATTTCCACATATATCAGATATTAATGCTTACAAGGAGGCTTTTACATCCATTAAATTGCAAATAGAGCAAATTATTATGAAATCTAGTCGGAATCAGCATATCTTATCTTTTTTAAAAACAAAAAGACATAATGAAAAAAGCAAAATATCCAAGGAAGCAGCAGAAGTTTTGTTGAATTTTGTTGAATGCTTACTTAAAAAATATAGTTGAGGTTTTTAGTTGCAATCAATTCTCTGTAAATCTTGTAATTCAATTTATATAATTGCTAACATATTACTAACTAGAAGTTAGTTGACTTTCAATTTCAGTTAACAGGCTCTGTAAGCGATGTATTGATTCAAGCATCTCATGCTTATCATGAAGATATAGTGGAGTTACTTTATATTCTTCTCCATAAAGTTCTCTATAGCTTTGCTCACGTATAGTATTAATTATTGTACGAGATTGAAATATTTCATTTTTAGCTTGATTCAGTCGCGCATTAATGTTATATGCAAGGTTTTGATCTAATTCATGACCTAATTGATTGGTAATACTTGATAAGGATAGTTCTATTGCGTTTAAAATCCTATCTAGACGTAACAGGGGAGCTTCTATAACCATTTTTTTCTCCAAATGAGAAAGGAATTACGAATATCTCTCAAGGCAAAATTACTATGAATATATGTTATAGATTTTGTACTAAAACTTCGCTTCCAATAACTAAGACAAAGTTTAAAATATATTACACATAAAAATGTGTTGCTGTTGTTTTCCTCAAGTTTTAATTAACGCTGCAAAGTCAAGAGATCGCTATAACCAGAGATTTTATAAATCACCCCAATCAAAATTAAGAAAACGTCGAGCATTCAGCTTGGTATATTTTTCAGTGTGTTTGATATCGCGGTGTCCCAAAAAGTCCTGAATCTCTCTAGTACTGTAGCCCTGATTCACCAGATAATAACCGCAAGCATGGCGCATCATGTGGCAGTGAACTTTAATATCAAGCCTCGCCTGTGCTGCCAATCGCTGAATCAGCTTCCGCACCGCATCAGTGGACATCACTTCACCACGTTCAGAAACAAAAATATATTTGCTATCAGGGAATTGTTCTCTTAGTTCTTTGAGCAAGGTTAACTCATCATTTCTCAAGGGATGCACCCCAGAGTCACTACCCTTCTCCCTGGTGATGAAAATCTGACATTCCCCCCACATCACCGCGTCCCAGCGCAACCCACATTTTGAACCCACAGCCTCCCCCACCCTTAGCCCGTGTCTGAACATCATCAACATCAGCGTGTAGTCACGGTGAGCATAACGGGCTTTACGATTTAGTGCAGCATCGAGTAGCGATCGCACCTCAGATGGTGTAAGGTACTCTCTAGACCTGTAATGCTTGTTGGGTTTACGTCCTGGCGGCTGGGTCGTCATTACTCTTTGCTGTACTGTCCGCTTTACACGGTATATAATGGACAGTTATCATTCTCCCAAAAGCCGATGATTTCGTGAAGTAGCACTCCGTTTTTGGGTCAGTTAAGTCAAACTTATGTTTCAATCGCCCAATCATCCTAGCTTTGACTCGATTGATAAGTTTTGCTTAATGACTAGCCATATGTACCACGTCTACACCCACGTCTATACAGTTTTGGCAGGGTCAACTATCAGCTTTTGTTTGTACTGATATCTATACCAGCGTCTGTACAAATTTTCTTTTCCCTATTTAAGTCAGATATGGTAGTGACAGCAAGTGCTGCTCGAACGGTACACAGAATGGAGTTTTCCAATACTGATGTATATTATGCAGCTGTTGGGGTGGAATGTAAGTCAGCAACCTTATGTGGGAGATCCAGAAAATAAAATGTCCCGCTTTGGATGTGACATAAAAAACAAGCCCAGCCTTCTGGGTTAGTTCGATATGACAACAGTACCAATCGCTGGATTTATAAAGGTGCTCGCAGTTTTCCAGTCGAGTGAAAGCCCTATCAAATATATTTTGCAAGAGTCCAAGGATTGATGAGCGTTCCCACCTGGGTGGGAACGCGAGGGCGGGACATTTTATTATTTGGAAGTGCCTTTGCTCGTCGAGGTGATTGTATTTAAAACTACACTGATTTCTACACGCAGTATATATGAGAAGCAGAACATATCGAGCGCTCGAATCCAAGCGCTTGGTTAATTATCAACTATGTCTATACCCTATCTACACTACTGGATATCATTTCAACAAAAGAGCCAAAATTTTTAGAATTTTCAGCTGATGGTATCAACGTCAGTTTTTTGATTCACATTTGTTCTTTCTAAGGGTACAAGATTAATAAATAAAAATCGTGCAAGTTAAGAATAGAGCAAGAAAGATAGATTAAGGTGTTGTTCTTAATTGCATCGGCTCTAGCTTGAAATCTGATATTTAATACAGGAAAGATTATCATGACACAGCAAAATGCTGCCCAATTTTTGAAGGCTGTGAAGGAAAATCAAGCATTAAAAGAAAGACTAAATGCAACAGAGAACCCAGAAGCCTTTATTAAGATCGCTAAAGAGAGTGGCTATGATTTCTCAGAGGAAGAACTAGAAAGAGAAATTAGTCAATTATCAGATGAAGATTTGGCAGCCATTGTCAATCCTGGCTGGGGAACTAGACGACACATTCATCCTAGATAAGTGTAAACAAAAATCTGTGGAGAATTTCACTATAGGTTTCTTGGCAACTTTTGGTGATGATGTCCGGTTATGCGCTTTAGACCAAGGCACATAACTTTTATCTTTCCACTAGTTGAGTTTCTCAGGGTAATTATTGAGAAATATTAAAATATATCTCTTTAGTAATCTTTGTACCACAGACGAAATGCCTAATATTGCGTAAAATGCGTACTAAATTTTCTCTCATGAGTAAAGCAGCCCCTAGATGAAAATTAACTTGTTAACTTGAGTTATCAGCCAAAAATAGTTCAGAGCACAGTTTATAACAATAAATATTTTTACTAAAAACCCGGAAAATTTTTACAACCATAATTATCAATGCAATGTTATGTTTGAGTTAATGAGAAATATTTTCGGCTATGTGATAAGCCTGTGTCGCGTTCCCGGAGCTAAATCTTTTCACACTACTTAATTCGGGAAATTTTTATGTCACTTTATGTCACTAACTTATCTGGAGAAGTGAAAGAGAAAGAACTCCAGCAAATATTTTCCAAATATGGTTCTGTAAAAACTGTTCAATTATCCATCAATCAGGAAACTGGTAAGCCAAGAGGGTTTGCACTCTTAGAAATGGAAACATTCGCTCAAGAAGCATCTGCGATTAAGGCACTGTTGGGTAGTAGATGGATAGTTCGTATCCTGAAAGTTAATACACCTGTTACTAGATCACAAGCAAGTTCTGCCTCTTGTGATTTGTAATGCCTGCTTAGAGATGCCTCTATGACACTATTTACTAATCACACCAAAGAAAAAATAGACTTGTAGGGGTAGGCAATTAATTTTCGGATATCAGGAATTTTATGATTAAAAATGCTCCTGTTTTTTACGCCCAACTCCCATTCCTAATAGGTTGGATATCAATGATCAAGGAGACAAAAAATGCAAGTTCTATCAAATAAATCGAGAGAGTTACTGACTCATACCATAACTGATGACAGCCAAGAAAATACAACTACATATACCTGGAACTCTATGTGGAGTTACCATAGTTGCCCTTGCTGTTCATACGGTTTACTCCGTCATATCAGTAATGGTGGTATTTACTGGCGTTGTAGCCATTGTTATCAAAAAATGCCAGTCTGGGACATATCTAAGTGCATAACTAACTCCCATAGCTCCGTGCCTCTGCAAAAATCTCAAAGCAAACATCCACATAAAATTAGCAACTTAGCCAGAAAATAATGCTCGACTTTAACACTTTTACTGAATTCTCCAGCACTTACTGCATTGGCATTTGTGCCGTTTTAATTCCAGGGAACCTGCTTGCTACCTCATCAACAATAATTTTGACTCTGTTGGAGCGTCCGGCTATTCATATCTGGCAAACTGCTCTCATTGCTAGTTTATTTGCTCTATTAATGATACTGCACGTATTTGCTTGGTTCATGATAGGAGTAGTTATGGCTCCCACATACATTTTATTGGGACTAGGAAGCATCTGTCTGTTCGTCAATTTTGGAGCAGTTCTCTCCAAGAAATACCTTGCAAAGACATATAGCTAAAATACCTTTGTGTTTATCAGTTAAAGCTGTAAGGATTATTCGGGCATAGCCACTAACAATGAAAACCTGAAACTTGCTATCACACCTCAGAAGCGCTTTTTATTTAGTTAGATCCCATCAAATAAATGTTGCCGTCATCATCAAGCCCAGCTAGCTCTGCCAGTACTAGTTCTGCAAAAAGCTCACGAATCATCGCAGCATCCGCATCTTTAATAACTCCATTTTTATTGACAGTGTTAACACTCATTGGCTTGTCTTTGCTTGCTTCTTTCCTGAACAGATAATCAAACAGCTTTTGAGCGTTTTCGCTTATCTGTGGTTTATCAGGCTGGGCTGTTGCGTCAATCTCAAATTCAAGCGCCTTACGGTTTTCAGCTTGCTTTAGCTGCTGCTGGATTGCTTCGATTTCCGCATCTACGTCTTCTGCACTGACAGGAATATAGAGAGTTTCGCGGAATCTATCAATTACATCCGCCATCTCAATAGCTTTCATCGCCTCGTAGGCTTCACCACCTAGTTTTAAATCAATTGTTTGTTCCTGTGTTAAGGATTGCAACTGGGCAGTCTTGTTAATTGCCTCCACAGTCTCGTTGTATTCGCTGATTGAAGCCATTTCTCTGGCTGCGTACCCAGCTAAAGGGAAAGCAGCACAGGCTATTGTTATCCCCAAAATTTTTGTAAGAGCCTCGTTAAAGTAAATTTTTGTTGGTTCTACCCTTGGTTGCTCTGGATTTTCTATTGTGTAAGCCCTGTTCTGACAAGTGGTAATACCAAAATAATCTTCACAAATTCGATACTCACGCCAATCCTTTAAATAACCTGGTATTGCTAGCCCCAGACTCACTAAACCCACAGTAAAACTGCCAAGGGCTAATTCTTTATAGCTAATTTTTAACGTAGTTTCAGCCACAGCACATACCCTCCCCCAACAATGATTAATGCGATCGCTCCAACAACAACGGCTGACACGGTATCTCTGTAGAGCCAAACCAAATTCCAAAAGCCAAACAGTGAGCAGAAGACAGCAGCAATACGCAATAAACTAGCTGTTTTATTGTGAGGAATATTACTAACGAAATAAGTGATGGTCAGTATAAAAGCGATTGGATAAATCAAAAGCAACTTGGGGGCTATTTGGACTACAAAAGCAACTGCAACACCCGCACTCATCCACGAGAGAAATTCAGCCCAGTTACTTAGATG
>NZ_NAPS01000009.1 GCF_004323185.1 Westiellopsis prolifica IICB1 | reverse complement strand
TCAGTATTCTGTTCAGTATTAAGTTCAGTTACATACAGTCTTTTGAGTTCTGATAAAGCAATCATTCCTGGGTCAGAAGTCTCGATTAAATGCTCTTTAGGTATGCCTTGTTTGAGCATTTGTTCTTTAATCAAGTGATGGGCGGGTTTGATAGCAAAACCTCCACCGCACAACACAACGGGATGTCTACGAGCGCTTGTGCCAAGTGATTCGAGGGCGAAAGTGAGGGGACTATCCTTAATCCAGTTTTTGATAGCTGTCTCTAGTGCTTGCCCGATATCACGTCCATCAGGGGCAATGGCTGACACTTTCCCGTCTTGGATTGTTGCGGTTTCTAGTACTTCTCGCAGTTGACTGGGCTTAATTACTCTGGATGAATCAGTATTGGCGACAGCCTTAGCAAATTCCTTGATTAACTGTGAAACCCCACCGCCACCGTTGGGTTCGTGAGCTATGCGTTTGGGATAAAGCCCAAGGTTGCTGTATTCAGAAACACACGCTGTTCCATAGCCAACGTCAAATGTAAATAATGTTGGGCGTTCGAGCTTGTTACCTCGCCCATGCAGTGCAGCACCGTAGCCTTCTGGGTAATTAAGCGCTCCTTTGGAGAAGGAAAGCCGATATTTCACCCCGTCTACTTGCATCCACTTGCATTGATTAATTGCTTTCTTGAGCGTTAGAGGATTAGCAAGACTGAGAGTTACTAAGCGGATGGTCAATGCTCGGTTTTTCTCGTTGGCTCCAGTGGAATACTGATAGAGATTGGGTAGGCTTGCAATTGCCCCTAGTGCAAGGATTGGGAAATAGCGGACTTTGTTGTCATCATCGTCTGACATTGCCACCCATTCAGTACCTTGGAGTTTGGCACTACGACCAACTACCCAATGCTCTACCCTGTCTTTGAGCTTTCCTTCTACCTCTACTTTTTCTCGACTCATGCTAAAGGCTCCCATCTCCCCAAAGGGCGGTGAAGATACCTCGCACACAATCGAGTCAAGCACGATACTTGAATAGGCAACCCCATTAATAATGGGCATAGCCTTAATACGAGAACGTCCGCAGTCCATGACAATGATGATTTCTTGTTTAGGAATGGTTACACGGGGCTTTCTGGACTTGGATTGTTTCTCCGTATCCTCAGTAGTCTCTGCATTTGTGGTACTTTCTGAAACTTCAACTGTCACATCACTTTCTTGTGATTCAACGACTTCCGGAGTTGTTTGTGTTGCTGTTTCATTCTTTTGACGTGGCATTGACTTTTCTCCTAATTAAAATTTCTCGGAACTGTCACACATCTCGTATCTACGTACAGCGTCGTATTTATTACTGATGTCGCTATTGCTGAACAAGAACTTATGAAGGCTGATTTACTATGCTCCGGGTTCCGGGTAACGGGTGAATTTTTCAAAAATACTAGGGGTTTTTGTACCCGGACGTTTTACCCGGAGATACCCGGAAGGCTTGCAAAATCGACCCGGAAGCGCCCTCTGGTCTACCCGGATAATTGAACGTACCCGGAAACTACCCGGAAGGGGTTCAAGAGCATTTTGAGAGTCAATGTGTACTGATGACATTTTTAGAAACCTACTGAGAATTGGGTGGCTTGCTTGCTGTGCCAGTTTCGAGAGAAGCAACTTTAAAAATCAGTCTCTCTACAGCTGCGGATAGAACATTGCCAGGGGCATCTATTGAAATCCCCTCAAGTCTGCATAGATCAGCTATGGCGAAACAGTTAATAGTGATTCGCCTGCTTTCGTATTTGTCGATCATGATTTTGGTCAAAAATCTGTTTTTACAGCCGAAACGCGCACTTTCTGGCTTCCGTTGCCTTTGTTATGTGACGTTTTTGGGCTACTAAAGTCATCATATCACATCACAACACATCATGCTAACAATAAGAATATGATGACTGAACTTTAGAGGTGATGTACGATGATGTGTGATGAGATAAATGATTATATTGAAGTGAGTAAAAAATTAAACGCTGTTATCCCGGATGAAGTTTGGGAGGATTTAGAGAAAATCGCACAAGCAGAAATGAGAACTAAAAGCCAAATGGCGGCGATACTTCTAGCAGAAGCGATCGCCGCTAGAAAAACAAAATCCGCCTCACTCAAAAAGGAGGACAAATGATCAATGCAGATCGGTGTAAAGCATAATTCTTTGTAAAAGAACTATTAATTTTACGTCACTAATTAATTTTTAATGTAGCCAATGACTACCGTTCTAGACCCACCAAGCAATTTTCAACTCCCGCCGCACAATGAAGCGGCGTTAGAGATGCTTAGGGAGGCGAAAGACTATGAGTCTACTGTGGCTCTAGCGGCTGGTGGTGCTGCGCTTGCTACATGCGGCATGGTTCATCCGTTAGGCTGGGTTCTTTTTGCATTGGCTTACAAGCCGTTAGTACGAGTTGAAAAACTTGCACGGTTGGAAAGATTAACAGCCCTGCTTTTAGATGAGTTTAAAAGCGAAGGAATACAAGTCTTTCCGGTGCTTCAAATCGAAGACAAAAACCCTATCGATTTGTTTTTACGGTTTGAGCGAAGAACACATCTGTTTATCTCGATTCGTTCGAGGGGAGATAGTGAGGTTATCTACAACGAAGCCAGGGAAATTTTACAGGTCAAAAAGAAGAATATTCGTGGTTTAACCACCTGGAAACCCTGTCCACTAGTTGAGCTATCAGATTATGAGAGATGGCTTACTAAAAATAGAGCGAATTTCGGAATGTCCTCGAAAGAGGTAACAAAAACACCGACAGCAAAAGTTTTGGTCTTATGGCCCCCTACCAAGGCGGCTATTGATCACAATGACCATCTTTATTCTGAGGTAGGAACTATGAGGATTCTGGCTCTCAGAAGAAAAGGTACTGCGTTTGTTATTCAACAGGAGGAAGTAACCGAGTTTGTCAGGGCTTGGTTAGCCAAGTACGAATAGACGACTAAACAGCGAAAACCCCGCGTCTCGACGAGACAGCAGGGTTTTCAAAAGTTATTCAATTTGGAGTTGGGGTATCGGGTTTTTAGCAGATTCCTGATTAATATCCCTAACAGTAATTTTATCTTAACTTTTGGTGTATTAAGCCAATGTAACAGTGGCTACCCAGATAGAAAGAGCAACTCAGGAATTTTAGAAGATCGTATTTCTGAATGTTTGTATAGAAGATTACTGCACAGGATAGCCCCAATTCCTCCAAAACACTTACTGGAGGATGGGCGAAATGCCACAATCACAACAATTTAATAACTCGCTTCAGCAGCAACAACCCTCGTATATAGAAGCAAAACACTGGAATGAATGGTTAGCCAGTGCCGTTGATCCAACACTAACCGCTCTAAACGTCCGCTCTCTCACAGGGAATGAAGCATACGAATATTTACTCTACGCCCTACCTCAAACAGCCAGACGCAACGACGGGCGACTGCGAGACAAGTACTTAAGGCAATATGCTCACGTCTCTTCTGGAGGATGGTGGGTAAGCGGACTTGACCCCCTTAATAATTGGCGACCAATGGAATGGGGGCGTTTTAAACCCGACAACCCACGTATTGATTGGGAGAAAGGCAAATTCGTCAAATACGAATCGCCCCCCAAAACACCCAACCGCGTCACCTACTTTAACGTCCCGGACTGCATTTGGGACAAAGTAGCAAAACGGTACAATATCAAACGCTATCATTCTCCCCTAGCCCTACGTCTTTGTGACAGATTAGATCCCCTCAAGTTCTGGCAATGGGTACAGCAACACCCAGAAATCCCCGTCATTCCTTGTGAAGGTGAGAAGAAAGCCGCTAGTTTGCTAACTCTTGGTTTTGTGGCGATCGCTCTCCCTGGTATTTGGAACGGGCGAATAGGCAAAAAAGATTTTGACGAACGCCTGCACCCCGACTTAATGCCCTTGGCACAACCAGGACGCAAATTTATTACCCTTTTCGACTACGAAACTCAACCAAAAACCCGTTGGTCAGTATACCAAGCCATTGTTCGTACTGGCAAAACCATTTTGGCTGCTGGTTGTAGTAGTGAAGTAGCATTACTGCCAGGGCCAGAAAAAGGCGTTGATGATTTTGTTGTCGAACGTGGCGAAAATGCCGACGCACTACTTACTGCCATCATCGATGATGCCAAAACACTTTCAGATTACCAGCGCTCGTACCGTCAAAGTTGCCGAGGACTGACCAAGAAATACACACCACATGTAAGAGTAAATGTCAAGTACCTATCCGAAGCAGTTGAGCTACCACAGTCCGGGCTAGTTGGGTTATGCAGTGACATGGGGACGGGCAAAACCGAGTTAATGAAAAAGTGGCGCGATGAGCATCCAGATCAGCGATTCCTCAATAACGGACATCGAGTTAACTTGCTCAAAAACCTGGCACAACGCCTACAAACAGAAATGTACTCTGATTTGGGTTATGTGGGTTTAGCTAAAGCTACTGCCCTCAGCATTACCATCGACAGCTTGCACAAGCTTAACACCGACGCTCTCAAATATGGCTGTATATTTATTGATGAAGTTTGCCAGTACCTAACTCACCTGCTGCACAGTAAAACCTGTAAAGAGCATCGGGCTGAAATTCTGGAGGTACTGCAATATATAGTGTATAACACGCCACTTGTGGTCATCGCCGACGCACACCTGGACGACGTGACAATAGACTTTTTTAGGGCAATGCGTCCACCAGGCGAAGAACCCTTCATTATCAAAAACGACTGGAAGAATGGCGGACGTACTATTTATTGGTATGAGGGTAATGATACAAGCGCCTTAGTTGCTCAAGTTTCGGCGGCGCTGATGGCAGGTCAGAAAATTATGGTGGCTTCTGACTCCAAAAAATTTATTAAGAAACTTGAATATTCGTTGACTAACCGGGGGGTTAAGTGTCGGGAGGTAGAGGCGCAGGGAGCTTTTGGTGCAGGGGATGCAGAGGGAGCAGGGGGAGCAGGGGGAGCAGGGGGAGAAAAAAGAGCTTCTTCTCATATGCAGACAGGGGAGCAACAGATGCAGAGGGAACTGGGAGAGAAAAATACAGATGAAGGTGCAGAGGGTGTTTGTGGAGAATTATCTCAAAAACTTTCTTCTTCAAGTGCTACCCCAGCTTCCCCAGCCCCCCCTGCTACCCCTGCTACCCCAGCCCCCCTGCCCCCCTGCCCCTCTGCACGGTTACGCATATGGTCTATCCACTCAGAAAACTCTGGCAGCGAAGAAAATGTTGCTTTTATTAAAGATATAACTAATGCTGTAAAAAGCCTGGATGCGCTATTCGTCTCTCCCAGCCTGGGAACTGGGGTAGACATTCCCGAATATCATTTTGATGCAGTGTTTGGAGCTTTTCACGGGGTTTCTCAAACTGCTACCGAGTGCGCCCAGCAACTTTGGCGCTATCGCCCCATAGTACCAATTCATGTTTGGGTAGCCCCAAGACCCCCCTTCGGTTATTTGGACACTAACGCCAGCAAAATTAAAGAGCGCCTGCTGCAAACTAATGAAATGACAGCTTTCCTGCTGAGAATTGACCGTGAAACAGGTAAGCGGGGCGCTGAGAAAGACTGGGCGTTGGATGCTTACTGCCAAATCATGGCTAACCGTCACCAATCAATTAACAATTTACGAGCTGATTTGCGTGATTTGTTGACTGAGATGGGCAACCAAATTATACCAATGGGAACTGACGATAATGATGATGCTGTATATGAGCTTAAAAATGCCGCAGCTGCCCTAGACATTGCCTACTATGAAGCTGTTGCATCAGCCAAAAATATTTCAGCCATAGAGTATCGCACCCGCAAAAGTAAGGACTATCTCAAGCCTACTGAAGTGTTTGAGTGTGAAAAATTTCGCCTCTTTGATGCCTACGGAATGGAAGTTACAAGAGAACTGGTCAAAAAAGACGACGGTGGCAGATTCATTCGAGCGATCTCTTCGCTAGAGGCAATTTTATCTGAGCCAGAAGGGATAATTGTTGATCCACATACTGGAAGACAATACCCAGCACCACCAACTATTGTGGCAGATAAAGACTACAACGAGAGAAACAAGCTACCGTTGTGTATGGACTGGGGTAATTTCTCAGCCCGGTGGCTGGCTAGGTTTAGCTTGGGGCTGCATGGTATTCTCAAACGCTTGGTTAATGGCGAAGAGATTACTGCTGCTGACCCAGAATGTGTGCAAATGACTGAAATAGCCAAACAATGTGCGGCACACGTAAAAGCCATCCTTGGGTTTACGGTTCCCCCTGATTGTAAACCGATATGGCTGTTGGGGTTATTACTTGACCAGTTGGGATTAAAACTCTCTGACCATAAAAAAGGGCCAAGGGGTCAACAAGTTAAATATTTTTCGTTATCTCAAGAGGAATTGGACTTTGCATTGGCAGTAATTGCTCACCGAGAGCGCAAGCGTACTCAAAAGGAAGAGCGTGTGCGTTCTACAAAGAATGAAAATGCTGCAATGCAAGCTATGTATGGGGTTTCACCGCCAAACGCCCCCGTATCCACCCCCCCCCATAATTGTATAGGGGAACCCCATTTGGAGGGGGTGAATACTACCGACTCTGAACTAGGAAAATCCCCAATTCCTAACATTGATTTTGAGCAATTTGAACCGTCTGACGGCAACCCCACCCCCATAAAAGCTTGTGTCGAACAACTAACAGAGGGTATTAAGTATGGAGTCCAAGCCATAAAATCTATCCTCCAGCGTTGGACAACCGAACGGCGGTGGTGTGCGGTGCTGTTATTGGAGAAAATTGCTGAAAGCGAACTGCGGCGGTTGGAGGAGTTAGCGCCTCAAATATATGAGTGGCTAAATGAATCGATATTACCGATGGAGGGTGCAACTAACTGATCACGCGGGAATTTCTTGATATCGATGTGTCCTCACAATAAATTGAAGTCAAACAATTTATTGGAGAAGTCGCCGACCCATATTGCAACAAAAGTTTCTATACTACGCCATCACTCCAAAATACTACAAGCCAATAAGTATAATTGCTTGTTTTCAACCTGTGGGCAATTCTGGACATTAGTGGACAGATATGGACATTATTGGGCAAATTAAATATTTTGGGACAATTTTATTCCAAAAAAATTGTAAGGTTCTGGGCAAAACTGGACATGTTTGGACAAAACTGGGCAAGGTTGTCAGCTTCTCCCATTCCATCCATAAATAGTTGTAGACATCTGAACAAAAAAGCTTCTATCTACAGCGTTTTCGTGTTTATTTTTTGCGATTAGGATCAGTACCGAGATACTTTTCAACCCTCTCTAACTTGGTATTTGTCCAACCAGTACGCAACCAAATATCTTGTAGATAACTGGTAATCTCATTGGAGATATTCACCGGAATATGTTGATTGATAAAAAAGAAAAAAACCAGAGAACATAACGAAGTTATAGAAGCCACAAAGAAAGTTTTACTTTGTGGTTCAGAGCGAAAAACCTCTTTCTCTATCGTGATGGGTTTCGGGGGAGGAGTGTTTTTTAACTCTCGGATGACTGTGGTCATCCTGTTGGTGTGATTTACTAGTTCGCTCGCTTGTTTCTTCAAGTCGGACACTTCGCTCTTTAGCCCTTTCAACTCTAAGCTCTCTAATGTGGTTGAGGACTTGGGCATATTCTGTGACTGCTCCATTAAGAGAGTTAATTGCTCCATCCAATCTGCGTTGTTCTTCTCGAACTCGTTCCAAGAGAGATTCTGATTCTTCAGTTCGCCTGTCAGCATCTCGATAGTCGCCATCGCCTTGCTCAGAAGCTGATTCTGAATTAAATTCGTTTGCGCCCATGCCTGCAACTCCGCCCTATCCCTTTCCCTTTCAGTCTTTTGTGATTGCTTAAAACTTTCAAATTCCTTGTACAATCTGCCCAGTGCCGTCTTAACTTCACCTAGTTCGTTAATAGTAGAGAGATGGTCATTATTGTGGTTGTTGTTCATCAGCTTTTTTTCGACCCCGACGAGATTTAGACTCAGTTACCGCAGGCTCATTATTATTAATCACGCTCGACGATAAAGCTTGATTAATCTCAGATTGATGCAACCCCAAATAAGTACCAGCCAAATCAAGCTCAGGCTTGGCTTGGTCTAAAAACCCACTCACCAGCAGATAATCCCCAAAGGGAAACCCATTATCCTCAGTAGCAGCAGAGTAAGGCAGACCTTTTTCTACCAACATATCAAAAGTTGAGTAATCCAGCTCAGGCATTTCAATTTCTATGCCTTTTAACTCTGCGATCGCTGTTCTAGTTTTACTATTGTCCCAACGCTGAAAACCCAAACCCTTATCCCAGCAGAGATTCTTTACCACCACATAATCTACTTTATTGCCACAGAACTCCATCATCACTTTTAAGCTATTGATCACCGGATAGGTGAGGTTTAGCACAGTTACTATCGTCACCCGATAACCCAAATCAGCAGCAATTTTAAACAGCCCAAACTTACTGATAATCTCCCTAGTTTTATTGCCACTCGCCCCTGGCATATCCATCACAACAGTATCAGGAGACATGGCTTTAATTTCAGTAAAAAAGCGCTTCGCTTCAGCCACCTCCAGAAAATTTAACAGCCTTACCCCAGAGCCAAAATTTCGATAATACTCATACAACTCTGGATTTTCAGTATCAGCATCATAAGCTAGATAATTAATGCCCTTGTCGTGCATTACATCTAATAGCAAGCGAGTGAAGGCAGTTTTCCCCGTCCCTCCTTTTCCTCCTAAAATCATCACAATTCGCTTCATAGGCTACTCCTATCAGTGACATTGAATTGGGAATGAGCCTTAGCTCCTCCTTTTTTCCCCTTAGCACTTTGAGAAGGTGACGCACCTGAAGTTGAAGCTGTGTCTGGTGATGAACCAGAGTCTTTATTTGATTCTACTGCTGATGATGTCTCACCAGTTGTTATTAAATCGTTAGTTGAAGAAAAATCTGATTCAACCAATGATTCATTACTTTGCTGAAGTATAGTTGTCGTCAAAGCTCTTTTATGAAAAGTCTTAATCCCACTAGCAGCCAGTTCAACCCCATGTCCCTTAAACACATCAGAAACATCTTCATAAGAGTAGCCAGCATCCAACATATCCTGGATAGGTTTAGCCAAACTTTTAATTAACTCTTCCAGACTGATACTTTTGGGAGTAGATGCCTTCTGTTTGAGGCTAGCTTGGATATCATCAACTTTAGATAAAGGGACAGCTTTAGGTTTACGGGGCATAGATAATCAAGATAATTTTTCTTATTTTAGGGTCAGACCCAGCCCGATAAATTATAAGTTTTTTGTGCTGAAGTAAGCATTACTAGATGTCCTTTATGGATATAAGAGAAAATCTAAAACTGTCAAAAGCAGCAAACCCTAATCTAATATTTCAAATTCAAAATTGATTGGGTCAGAATTAGAGAGGGATGTGTAGGTAGGTGCGGTAAACTAATGTATCAAGAGTGGTACAAGAAATTGAGTTGTGGTAACAAAGCGCATGTTTACTGCATTCTGATTCTCCGCCCAGCCCACAGTTTCCGTGTACTCCAGACCCGACCCACCCCGCGCGCGGACATAGGCAAGCAATACGCCTTAACGCGCCTACGGCGCTACTTTTGCTTCGCAAAAGGGCGTGATTGCTTGTTGGGGGTGTCCCCCAAACCCCCATTGTCGTACACCAAATAAGTTGTTTATGACACAATCAGATCCCCGCACTAATCTTAGTAATCAACTAGCTAACGCACTAAGTAATCATTTAGTACAGCCTGAAGAAAAACGAGAAATAACTATTACCTTTAGGGTAAGCTATGCCGAAAAAGCTAGGTTAGAACAACGGTGCAGTGGAGTGGTGCAAAGTGACTATATAAGAGCGAGATTATTTGATTACCCTTTGCCACAACCAAAGTTGACTATCCCCGAAGTTAACAGACAAGCCATCTACGAACTAAAAAAGATTGGGAATAACCTTAACCAACAAACCAGAGCCATCAACGAAGCTGTAAAAATTGGTAGCCAACCTCTAACCAGTGATGTGCAAGAATATCTGCAAACTATTAAAGAACTAGTAGGAATATTAGAACAAACTCACTCTCAATTATCAAAGCCTATAGAACGGGAGTAGCGAAATGATTACCAAAGTCAAAGCTAATAAATCATTTCGCGGCACTACCAAATACGTACTAGAGAAAGAGAAAGCCCAGATTATTGGCGGTAATATGTACGGGAGAACCACCAACGAACTGGTTGAACAGTTCACCTTATCAGCCCACCTCAACCCCCAACTAAAAGACCCTTGCTACCATCTAATGCTGTCAGTACCCAAAACTGACAGAAGCCTAAACGATGACGAATTAGCTAATCTCTCTCAACGCCACTTCGCTAACGTCATTGTCCTATCGCGGCTAAAAGGCGAAGAATCCCAAGTTAAACAACCAGATAAAAGAATATCTGACACCAAGCTAAACCAGCTAGTTGATGAATTTATTGAAACAGAACTACCAGCCTATGACTTCTTCATAGCCCGACATTCTGACAAAAAACACGACCACACCCATATCGTTGCATCCAGAGTCAATAACCTAGATGGTAAATCTATTCGTACCTGGAATAATTACGCTTACTCAGAACACTCAGCCCGACTCCTAGAGCGAGAATTTAACCTCACGCCAGTGCAGAGTAGCTGGGAGAGTAAACGTAAAGCCATGACTCGCAATCAACTAGAACGAGTAGAGCGTGATGGACTTCCAGGCGAAGAAATAATGCGAAGAGCAATTGAACAAGTGGCAGTTAATAAACCCACAATGCCAGAGTTTATTCAGCAATTATGGTCAGAACATCAAGTCAAAGCCATCGTTAGCTATTACAGCCACGGTGCAGTCAGAGGTATTAAGTTTGGCATTGATGTCGGCTCAGTTAATGAAGATGCTTCCCCCCGATTACTTTGGAAACAGGGAGGAAATTTAAATAAATATAAGTGTTCATTTAAAAAGCTTCAGACAGAATTAGGGGTAAGCTACGACCCCCTACGGGATGATCCAGAAATTAAACGCCTAACTCAAATGATAGAATCTGCGACCATTAGGCAAGATAATCAGCAGACAATAGACTATTCATCATCTACTAAACATACAGATAACCTCCGACTATCCACTAATAAACCTGAAGCTATAGCATCAGTTAAATCTCCACTCACTCAAGCTCAAGCAGTAGAGCTTTACAACCATTACAGTGCTGGACTTGAGCAAGAATTGGTCACAGACCGAGATAAAAAAATTGCGGACTTGGCGCTTAGAGATGATAGATCAGCCCGGTCGGTTGAAGAAATCCTAAAAGCAAGCCCAGCCGGATGGACTGCTGAAGAAGCAAGGGCATTGGTATTAATAGCCAACAATAAGAACGGACTACAACAGCCGCCCCCAGAATTGAAACCAGTAGAAAAACAGCATCAAGAGCAGGAATTATTAGCCGTAGCAGTGCCTGTTGGTGTTGGGCTAATCAATCACTTACTCAAAGACACTGGTAAGAACAGCCTCAGATTTAAACATGCAACTCTGGCAAAACAGGGTAGAGAATTGGTGTACACCCATGATGAAAGGGGTGAAGTTTTTCGAGTGAAAGTGAATCGAAACTCTGAAGGGAATCTAGAGTATTCCCAGGTAAATGTGGGTGAAGTGTGCGTTGAAGATATTGAGACTTGGCAAAAAGCAAAGCAGATATTGCAAGAATATATGGAACTTCAACAGCTTCAAAAAACTCAATTTAAAGGATTATCGAGATAGGTGGTAACTGTACGGTAACTGAAAGATTTGGAGTGAGCGCCCTGGTTGCCAGGGGGGATAGGCGCATCCCCCCTAGAACCCCCGCGCAGCCTGTTGCCGAGCGAGAGCCGAAAAAAGCAGCCTCGCAGGGAATGAGGTTAATCGCGGCTCTCACTCGGTTCGCTTCGCCAACAGGCTCTTCGCTACTTTCGGGCCAAGTGAAGGCGATTGCTTATGTAGTATTTGCTTCAGTACAATTTAATACATTTATGTCAGAAATTAGTTTATGCAAAAAATCTTACTATTGGCAGCCATTCCTCATGGGCTGCGCTTAGATAAAGAGATTCGAGAAATCTCCTCAGCTATACGACGAGCGACCAATCGGGATTTATTTGAAATTCGCATAATTACTGCTGTACGTCCAGCCGATATTCGTAGGGCGATTGAGGAAGAGAAGCCTCAAATTGTTCATTTTTGTGGGCATGGTAAGCAAGATGGTAGCTTGCTGTTAGAGGACGATGCAGGGAATAACAAACCAGTTTCACCAGAAGGATTAGCATCATTGTTTAAGTTGCACGTCGATTATGTTAACTGTGTGTTACTCAATGCTTGTTATTCAGAAAAACCAGCCCAAGCAATAAGCCAACATATTAATTACACGATTGGTATGAACCACCCAATCGGTGACAAAGCTGCGATTGCATTTGCTCAAGGGTTTTATGATGGTTTGGGTTATGAAAATCGAGATAGTCAAAACGTTATTCAAAGAGCTTTTGAAGAAGGTTTGGTTGCCATTCAAATGGAAGATTTTTCACAGGGTTCAATACCAATCTTAAAAAAACTTACTGTTGAAACTAGTAAAGAAAAAGTTCTTGAAACTCAAATCCCATTGCAAAATGAGCGATATGATTCAGGCGATGACCTCAGTAGCGAATGCCATATAAATTATACAATTTTGCGGGATTTACTTAAGGTGGGAAACTGGAAACAAGCCGATCACGAAACTCGCGCTGTGATGTTAAAAATAGCTGGCAGAGAAAAAGAAGGTTGGCTCAATGTCCGATCTATCAATAATTTTCCTTGTACCGACCTCCATACTATCGACCAACTTTGGATAAAATACAGCAAAAAAAAATTTGGCTTCAGTGTCCAGAAGCAGATTTGGGAAAATATTGGAAGTGGAGATGTATTTAATGATGAAGTCTGGGTTAGTTTTGGAGATTGTGTGGGATGGCGAACAACAAGGTCTTATCAATTTCTGTTTACTAGCTGGACTTCTAGAGAATGGTCTAATTATTCTGAAATCAATTTCAACCTAGATGCACCATCAGGACATCTTCCCCGAATGTGGGACGAATGGCGAGGTGGGTTTGAGCTTTCTTCTTTGATCATGAGACTTGAGAATTGTAATATAAAACGTGACCCTGCTCAGACAGAGTTCGATGTTAACTCAACAGGTTCAATTGACGACCTAAGTTCTAAAAGCAAAATAGATTATACGCGGCTGCGGGATTTACTAGCATCTGGAAAATGGAAAGAAGCTGACCGAGAAACTTTCGCTGTCATGTTAAAAGTAGCTGGCAGAGAAAAACAAGGTTGGCTTGATATCCAATCCTTCAATAATTTTCCTTGTACTGACTTACATGCCATTAACCAACTGTGGGTAAAGTACAGCAATGGACAATTTGGCTTTAGTGTGCAAAAGAGAATTTGGCAAGAAGTCGGTGGCAAAGTAGATGTTGAAACCGAGTGTCGTTTAGGTGATCGCGTTGGCTGGCGTGTGAATAACAAGTGGCTAGGTTATTCTAACTTCATCTTTACTAAAAATGCTCCCCAAGGACATTTCCCTGTTTGTTGGTGGGATATGTACTTTGCAATTGCTGGCTCACCAGGTACTACTACTTCTTCTCTTCTAGCAAGATTTAAAAGGTGCAATATTGAATCTGTCCCTCCTCAGATAGAGGTTGATGTTGAAGGTTCAATTAATGACACCAGAAGTGAAAGGATAATAGATTACACAAAATTACGAAATCTCTTAGCCTCTGAAAATTGGAAATATGCAGATTTGGAGACTCGCTCTATCATACTTCAATTAACTCACAGAGAAGAAAAAGGTTGGCTTGATATCGAATCCGTCTACAACCTTCCCTACCCGAGTTTATGTATTATTAACGAACTATGGCTGAAATACAGTCATGGACACTTTGGTTTTAGTGTGCAGAAACACATTTGGGAAGATGTGAAAGAAAGTGAAAAAGACTTCGGTTACAAAGTAGGCTGGTCTGTCTTAGGCAAATGGATATATCACTACAACCTCACCTTCTCTCTAGATGCTCCTCCAGGACATTTACCATTTTGGGGTCGTGGATGGTCTGATCAACGGCAATGGGTCAAGGAAGTTCAAATAGGTCGATGGGCTGATGCTCTTCTAGAGCGTTATGATTTGTCATAATTGTAAAATTTTCCCCTTGCACGTAGTCATGGATTTGACATTCATATTGGGGTCTTGTCCAATTTTGATACTGGTGGCGAAACATTGCTTAATACTCTAAAGCCTTTGAAATTCTGTTGTCGCTGAACTTAAAACAGTTAAGTTCTGTAATTCAATCAACGGCAAAATCGGTGTTTCAGATGTTAAGAAACAATTCGCCAGCAGTATCTGTACCATTTAAACCCTACTGAATTTTACAGCCCCCAAGCCGCATGGTTACGTTACCGAATGCTGTACCAAATAGCTTAAAGGTCAATTGGTACAGCAGTAGCGTACTACATACGACTATATACGTGAGCAACTGCATTTTTATTTTCAAATCTCTTGTACAGCAAGGGTTTTAGACTTTATGTGGCGGCAAACGTCAGCTTCGATGATTTTACCCCTATAGATGGATGGTCTTGTTGGAGGCGCTGTTACAATGGCGGGAGCAGCAGTAGGAGGTGCAATTACCTGCTATGCCCTGGATGGTATTGCTTCTCTCTTCTTCCCCCCCGCTGCTGCTTTGGCTGGCACTGCCCTCCAACTAGTTGGAGCGTTAAGGAGAGACCAACTCTATTAATTCTTGATAAGAATTAAACTTATGGCAGAAGAATTAAACTTAGTTGTATTTCCAACCCGAACTTCTCTTGGTAAGGAGTTGGCTCATGAGGTAAAAAAGTTAGCTGAAGAAAAGTACGGATTTCGCGTACTTGTGCTTGAGCACGCTACACCGCAGCAGCTCCTCTATGCATATGCTAATGCTGATGCTGTTGTACTTGATGCAACGCTTGAAGATGATGCTGAGAAACATAATTACAGATTTGTAGCACCGTCGAGCTTACTTGAAAGAGTATTGATAGTATCCAGATCGTATGTTCCTCTGAATTTCAAAGGTGCTATTGAAGGTGGAACAGCAAAATACTCAGATCCTCAAACGCCACTAGGACAGAAGACAAACCAGTCTATACTTGGTTGGCTTGATGGGGAGCTACAGAAAATTTCTCAAAAGCCTCCAAAACATAACTTTTTTCAAAAAATTTTACCGTGGCAAATTCGATTTTTCATTGAGGGGTGGCAGCCAGTAATTAATCCTAGATATCAGCCTCCTGAAGAGAAGAACCAGATATTTATTAGCTACCGTTCAAGGCATCATGCCAATGTCATAAAACTTGCTCAACGTCTCAGGGAACAGGAAAAGTACCAAAACACCTTTATTTTTTATTTTGACCCTGGTGAACTCGTTTATGAAGATGAATTACTCAGTCCTCTTAGAAGATGGCAGTTACTCAGCATCATACAAGATTACATTATTGCATCAAGAGAAGTTTGGATATATTGGACAGAAGACTACATAAATTCTTGGTGGACAAGAGGAGAAGTTTTATCAACCCTTTACTTCACTTCTCAAAACAATTTGCCAAACAAATTAAAAATTTACGATCCTCGAAAGGATAAGGATACTGTATATCCAATAGATATGCGATACCTGCCAAAGCTGTCAGAAAATCATAAAGCGCGAATGACTCGTTACCAAACCAACAGTCATCCCAATATGATGGCTCCTGAAGTATTAGACCGTAATAAATTTGTATCCGAGCAAATGTGGTCAAGCATTCCTGCTGTCAAAAGTCTGTTCATGCTTGATGAACCTGCTTTTTCGTCAGAGTTTTGGGATTACTACATAATACCTTGTGGATCTGAGAAAAAACTTCCAACTGACCGCAGAACTGTTCCGGCCATTGCTCAATTCTATGAAGAGTTGCAAAGTATTGATATCGATGATTTTCTGAAGTTTTTTCGAGAAGGAGAACTCATTGTTTCGTTGGAACAACTAAAGCGAGCAGCGCACGGATTAGAAACTTTAACATGCCCCAATAGTTCAATGCCGCTTACCATTTCAGAGCAAAAACCACGCTTTCTTTGGGTTATACAACTTTTTGCAGATCAACAAGATGGAAGTGTAGGGCGACTTAAGGAGCTTCCAGTTTACCGATTAATGAATAGGATTTAACCCTCAATCTGGGGTAAAAGTAGCCAAGACACTGACTGTTGGCGAAATATATCTTAATACTTAAAAGCCTTATTATTCCATAGGTTGGCTAGAAGGCAGTGAAAGCCAAAGTTTCTAAAAGACTGATTTCACAACGTTAGAACTTACGCATTGACAGAAAATTGATACTATGCAGAGAAGTTAAACTTCTGTGTTAGGTGTTCTAAAATAAAGTCACGAGCTACTTGAAGAGATAAATTTCTTTGGAGTTCATACCAATTTTCAATTAAATCTTCTGCACGCATTAATTCTAATTGTGTAAAAGCTCGAATTGCGCTAAAAAAATGAGTTTTTATTGCTTCAGTCGTTCTGACCATAAATTGACCGATACCACATAGTTGTTTAAAGCTGGAGTGGTAACACTCAATTCCCCAATGAATAGAATGTAGTTCCTTAAATTCTGTTCTTGAAATTGACTTTAGTGTATCTTTTTCAGGAGTATACATGATGTAATATCTAGAAGTTTCGTTTTTGAAACTTCGACGAAATACTTTTACTTGACCAAAATTTTTCAGATACACTATTAAACCAGATGCAGGAATTTCTATATTTTGGACTTGAGTAAAATTCTTCCCATCAACCGAACATGAGCGATTTTTAGCTATTCCAGTTAAAAAGCCTAATCCCTTGTCTTTAAAGAACTTTAAGTTTTTTTGGCTCGAATACCAAGTGTCAGTAGTTATGGTTTCTGGATTTAACCCCCAAGTCAAAACCTCCGCAATCATTTCCTCAATTGTCATTTTTAGTCTTTCCCTCCTGTTTATTATAAATGCGATAATTTATAGGTACAGACTTACCTGATAAGTCCGTGTAATACAGGGTAATTAATTGAATTCCTTTGACGGCACGATGATGTCTCCCCGAATAATAGTAACCGATTAATTCTGTTATTTTTGGATCGCTATGTGGTTTATCAATTACCGTATCATCTCCACTTAAAGTACCTCCAATTAAATTGATATTTGGCTTGATTTCTTCAAATAAGTCCTTGGGTTCGTATCGCTCACGCAGCAAAAATCTGTTGACACTATCATGAGATATATCTTCCATTATCTCTGCCAGACGTGTGCAGCCTGGATACTTTGATTCTGCCAGTAGAAACAAAGTATAAGTGTTCAAGTCACATTTAGCGGTTGATGCTTTAGTAGGGCTAAAGCTAGAGAAGCTGCCATGAAGTGCCACGCAGAGATACAAAGTTCCGATTTTATTTTTGGTTATGGAACTTATCCCCATCTTCGGTGGTTTTGATGCCAAAAATTCATCAATTTCTTTCCTGTTATAGGAGAAATGTTCCTACACTATTAGGGTAGCCGCCGAGATACGTGCAAAAAGAGACACGTTGTAAATAAATATTGCAAACAATCTCTTGCTGATTTACTAACTTTCCCAAAAATGATAATGGGCGAATCAAACTTTTGCACGATAAAACCAAGCTTTCACCTCTTTTTGTGCCTGACACTTGCCCAAAAATGACCCTTTTAGGGAATGTCTTCATTTGAATAGTTAAGTAATGCTTGAGGCTGAAACAACGGTAAATCAAGGTTTTTGACAATTAGCTTTACAAAACTTTACAACGTGTCCCAATTTGCACGTATCTCGGCGTAAATAGAAGGTTCGTGCAACCAGGGGCAACCTTGTAAAATTTAGTAAAAATAACCCTTTATTTAGCCTTAATTGATAAGAAATACAAATGATAACTTTGCCTAGTTCGTCTCATTTTAGGCAATATTTTTCAGTTTCGAGACGGAGCGATAATACTTTAAGACACAAACTTCCAGGTAATCCAAGTTCTGTTTTAGGCAAAGTTATTTTACTGTCTATGAGCTAGAAAAACTATTTGTGCAACTTATCTTTTAATGAGCGCGGTTAAAACTTGTATAAATCTCTGTAACTGTTGCTGTATAAGGTTTTTAGCTACATATTGCCCCTGGTTGCACGAACCTTCTATTTACGCCCACTCCCGAAGTGAAATTTCCACTTTTTCTGTGACCAGAATCATCAATTATCAAACTAAATCCCCTACTAATTCTAGTTTGACTACACTTGCCCATAGCCTCTAATCTAAGTTCGTTAACCTTGGAATCAGACCATGGTGCTTCAGTTAAAAAGTGGTGCAATTGAATGGTATTCAACCCCTATAGCGTTATTAGCCATTTGAGATAGGTTTTTTCTCTCACTTTCACCCAATAATCCCCCCAAATAATGCCTAAATCCTCTTTTTTGGGCTTTATGACTAAAAGCTTGATCAAACTTTTGACACCACTTTTCAAAGCAGGGTGGCATGGCTGCGGGGGTTGTCTCTTTCATCGTATGTTATTTTGATGTGAAAGCGATGCTGGTCAAGCATTATACCCTGTTTTTTCTTCTTTTTTTGTCTAAGTCCCGCTAAGCCTTTTATAACAATTTGTAACCGAAATTATACGTGTTACACTAAATAAATGTCATTTACTACAACGAGGTACGTTAGGGTTTCTACGGAGTGGTGTTGGAACAGTTTAAGTATAGTTACAGAACAATCCATTATAATTTGTAACGTATGTATACATAAATAGTAATCACCCATTTATATGAGAGACCATCCTCCATTTGATGTCTTTCTTGCTCACAACAGTTTTGATAAAGAGCAAGTAAGAGTGATCGCTCAAGAACTGCGACGGCGTAATCTCAAGCCGTGGTTAGATGAGGAGCGAATTCGCCCAGGAACTTCGTTTCAACAAGCAATTCAACAAGCAATTCCACTAGTGAAATCTGCTGCTATCTTTATTGGTATCAAAGGATTAGGACGTTGGCAAATTCTGGAATTAGAGTCACTGATACAAGAGTGTGTAGCCAATAATATATCTATAATTCCTGTTTTACTGCCAGGCGTTCAAGACATTCCCGAACATTTGCGATTTTTGCGACTTCATAGACATGTCAGTTTTTCTCAGCGAATTGATGATGTAGAGACTTTGAATTTGCTGGAGTGGGGGATTACTGGACAAACTCCACCTGGAAGTGAAAATATCAAACAAATCAGGTTTATTTCCGAACTGCGAACACGCTTGATACATGACAAAGGCGTTTATGACCTATCCCGAAACTTTTCAGACTTTGACTTTATAGGATTCAAACGAAATTCTCCAATAGTAGAGCTAGTAGCTTTTAAGAAAGCTGATGGATTGAACGAAAGACAGATTGTAGAGCTACGCGATCGGTTTTTTGAAATTACACAAACCTTGCCTGACTATTTTAATTTAAAATCCGTCAACAAAATGCCCAATAGTCTTTTATGTTTCGTTTTTGAAGATGAATTTCCTAATTATTTAATAGACTTTATTAAAAGGCAGACAAAAATTTCCCACTGGGAAAGAACTGCTGTCCTTGTTTCTTGGGTAATTCATGTTAAGCATAAGCAAATCTACACTCATCATAATCCCGTTTCTTTTCTACCTCCTGTATTGATTTTGGAAAGCTCAGTATTCCCAGGTCTAGAATATTTAAAGTCTTTTTTATATTCTTATGATTCCTAAATTTAATTATCTATGTAGTGAGTGTAATGATTACTAGTGCTAGTAGTTAAAATTTTTGCAACTAAGTCTTGCCCTATATTTATTGAGAAGATTAGGAGTAATAGTATGATCCTAAAAGATAAAAGCAGTTCACAACAACATCAAAATTAGGACTTACGCACTGTACAAACGAACTATGTTGTGTATCAACGTAAATACGTCGTTTCAGCTTTTTATCAATCACCCTTTCTTGGTTGCGATCGCAAAAAAGCAGCCTAAAAGTGTAGCTAGAAGCCTTGAAAAGCATACCCCCTATTTTTACTTTTCTGTCAATGCGTAAGTCCTAAAAATAATGCAAAGGGAAATAGAATGAGTTGAAAAAGCCTGATTTACTTAACAGCAGAATTTAGTAGTATGCCAAAAATCTTTATATCGCACTCATTAAAAGATAAGGATTTTGTAAGAAAATTAGCAGAGGATTTATATAAACTTGGGAATCAGCCTTGGTTAGATGAATGGGAAATAAAAGTTGGAGACTGTATTGTAACTAAAGTTGAACATGGAATTACAGAAGCTGATTATGTAGTGGTTGTTCTTTCTCGTAACTCAGTAGTATCTAATTGGGTTGAACGAGAATGGAAAACAAAGTATTGGGATGAGATAGAAAAAAATCAAATTCTTGTCTTGCCTATACTGATTGAAGATTGTGAAATACCTTCATTAATTAAAACTAAAAAATATGCTGATTTTAGGAATAATTATTCTGTAGGTCTGGTTCAACTTTCTGGCAGTATTAATCCAATTATCAATAGACAATTAGAATCAAAAGAATTAAAATTTCAAGCAAACGAGTTCGGCTCAGATATTTCTAATTTAATTGCTAAGGTACAATCCAATTTAATTCCTTTATCTCAATGCGTTGCGGAAGCTTTGGCTATTGCTCATAAGGTAAAAAATCAATCGCTTGCGCGCTTTTGTATAGAGGAATTGTCAGGTTTAGATGAAGCGACAGGTAAAGAACCAGATGGAAGACATTCCTATCGTTTAATGCAGGGGTTTGCATCAATTGCACAAATAAATATGCAATATATGGGGTGGGGAGAAGGTATAACGAATATTTTAGCTTTCATGAGAAA
The DNA here is from genome assembly GCF_004323185.1 of Westiellopsis prolifica IICB1. Taxonomy (GTDB): domain Bacteria; phylum Cyanobacteriota; class Cyanobacteriia; order Cyanobacteriales; family Nostocaceae; genus Pelatocladus; species Pelatocladus prolificus_A. The sequence continues at coordinate 18,811 of NZ_NAPS01000009.1, read as the reverse complement.
TAGTGATGAATTCCATTCTATGAAAGTTTTAATTTCATTTCCAATATCAAAAATTGAAAACCAACTACCTGAAAATCCTAGAAAACAACTGATGACAATGGAGATACCTTCAGATAAAATTATACCTGATTCAATTTTGCCTGAAGTACCCATCTTCCTATATTTTGATAGTTCTTCGTTGATTGGACTATTGGAATCAATAAGAACAGAGTTGACCAGGAAGTTATTAGATCTATTGCCTGAAGTAAAAATTTAATTTTTATAACTTAATCACAGGCAACGATATCAATTATTGTGTATATTTTGCCTGCCGACCCCTTGTTGGGGTATGACGTTTACAGATCCACTCCAACAATCTCTGCCAAGGCATTTGCGTATTGCTCCAAGTCTTTTCTTAGAGATTCCAGTTCAGCCCGCAATTGTGGTTCCTCAGTCCAATTGCGCTCATGCTCTTTGGGACTCAGGTGCGGAGGACGCTGGGCTTCCCAGGTTTGTAACAGTGGATGCCACTTAGCAAGAAAAGGGCGAAGACCTTTATTCAGCACTGCTATAGCAATACCTCCTACTGAATCGCGGGATGCTCCCACATCTGGGCCTGCTTCTTTGAGAACTTGTCGTGTTACAGGAAACAAGTTGTACAGAGATGTCAAGGCCTCTCGCAGAAGTCCTTGGTCAACTTCTAAAGGTTGAACAGCAATACGAGTGACCAGTTCAACGTAAAGCGACCAAGCAGCCCTACGCTCTGTTGGGTCGGCTTCCCATTCAGCAGAACCAATGCCAAATGGAAGGCTAACAGATACTTTTTTAAATTTAGGCATAAATAAAGTTTTCTTTTTGATTACAAAAATAATTGAAGGCAGTCCCAGAAGAGCTAGAACAGTGATGATACCAATCCAAATGTTCTTGCGAATCTCATTTTGGTGCTTAATTTGCTCAGTATAAGCATCGTCGTAAATTCTTCTGATTGCAGGAGAAGTTAAACTTGCTGAGTTATTTTTATACAACTCAATAATAAAATTAGTTCGTCTAGGAATTTCATTCTCAGCATCACTATGAGCCAGTGCTTTAATTTCCTTGATAAGCTCGCTTTGAGGATTGGATGCTGGAGTTTGAGCTAGTGCTGGCTGTACTGGTCTTAATCCAGATAAAAATGCTAGCAACAGTGCAAGAGTAGCAGTGGAGAATGTTCTGCCAAACTTTTGCTGTAAAAGCTGTCTTATTTGTTGAGATTGTTTAATCACCCTAGTTCTATTCCAGCCAGTTAATTGAAGATGTAATAAATTTCTATTTATACGGCTTTTGAGACGAAGTAAAGAGTTTTTAAAAGAGATTTATATTTAAGGTGTATCGTTACTTAAAGAATAAGACTTAAAATAGCATAAAATTCTGTTTTATTTATAGTGGTACGCCTTATGCAGCTTGGCAGATAAAATGTTTTAGGTTGAAAAATGTTCTTTTTTTGTAGATAACTGTTTCTATAGTTTACCTTAATATTGGAAGTAAAATATCAACTATTCTAATTCATTAACTTTTCAAGAATTTCATAAATTCAGCAAATTCTACTTGATTAGAATATTCAACCCGTTTTTTATCTCTTAATAAAAAAGGAATATCGTTATCACTACAGTTATCTAGTTTTATAGGAATAGTAACGCGCTCTGAATTACCACTAAATTCAGCATTAAGAATTGACCCATACTCTGCTCTTGTCCAACCAGACTGTGCAAGATTTTCACTCAAGCATGGCAGAACATACTTACTTTTTTGCAACCCATCTTCTATTTTTTGAGTTATTGGATCTCCAAACTTAATTTGTTCTGCATCAAACCAGTAAGTTATACCTTGTTGTTGAAATTCTGGGATAATATTATCTAGAATGAATGGCTTATCTTGAGATGAATGACAGATAAAAACATCATATTTAAAGTTATTCTTTATTTTCCGGCTATGCTTTTCTTCAAAAGGAAGTTCGGTTTTTTCAATTCTTACATTTTTTACAGAAACGCCAGTCCCATAAAATTTGACTAATCCTACATATCCTGGAAATGGGATATACGGACAGGTATAGGTAAGTTCATAGATTTTTTGTGAGGTTTTTATTTCACCTCTGACTTTACCAGAAAAAAATTCTAAGGAAAATTGATTGAAGTCATCGTCCAAATATACTTCCTCACTAGAAGCAACTATCTCAGAAAACATTCCTTGCTTAAATAGACTAATTCTTGCCAAAGTAAAATCACCTCCATTAGCACTAGGTGCGGTATGAAAGGCAAGAAAAGTCCAAGAGTCGTCGGCTCGAAAAATTAACCCTGCACCTGTTAAATGACGCTTTGATATATTGAAATCAGCAGAAATTTTACCATTAAGAATAAGCCCACTTTCTTGGTTAATGGCGTAAGAGGTTTTGTAAACGCCAATCCCTCCCCCATATCCTACGATTAATTTTTTTGTAAATGTCCAAGAGTCTCTATTGATATCGCGCCAAGTTCTCATTGATTCTCCTCTGATAATCTAATAACTCATTGGTCTTATCTGGAAATTTCTGCATCAAAGTATCGGCTAGATCGATAGCACTTTCTAGTAGAGAGATTTGTAAATCTTCCTCATGTGACTGCCAAGCTACCTGATGTTGTTCTATCTGGTGAAACTGTTGTTCTACCTGCACATTAACTCTTCGGAAACGCTTGATAAAGTCTTGAACTTCTTGAATGCTACCAAATTTTTCTAGCATTTCAGTAATTAATAGTGCATTCTGCTTTCCAAGTAGACGTTTCTGAAAAACAGTAAATTCCTGTATAGCTCTTTCATTTTCTTTTTGTTCCCAAAGGGCATCTCTAACCTTCCGCATCCCGTCAACTTCTTCTATGAGTAATTTCTTCATCAGGTTCAGAGAGCCTTCTGACATTTGTTTGATTATCATTTCACCTGTTAAAGTGGACTCGAATTGTTTAACAACACTCTGGACAATTGGATTGAATTTGCTAGACACATATTCTTGATATGATTTCAGTGGAACTAACTTTTGAGTCTCAGCGATAGTTTCTTCGCTGTCATAGTCATATAAGATAGCTTCAAGAGTAAAATTATCCTCTTCAATTTTTTTAGGATCGATTTCAAGTCGAACAGCAAAATTGAAGATATCTTCTCCTTTAATCGGTCGAACTTGATATTTGTTAGCAAGCTTGCCAAGCTTGCCAAGATTATTTAATTCCTTACTAATTGCCACTCCAACAGGCAGTTTTAGCTCTATCCTGGGTCGGTCTATGATAACGGATAAAGCCCCTTTGAACTCTTCATCGATAATATGTTCAATCCCTGATTCTTGGATGTACCAAAATCTCCCACCAGACTCGGTTGCTATGGCGGCTAAAATATCTTCTTGAAAGTTCTCGCCTATACCAATAGTCGATGTAGTAATTCCAAGCTCTCTTGATTTAGAGGCTTCTTGGGCTAAAGTAGTAACTTTGGTTTCGCCTTCATTTGCCCGTCCATCAGACAAAAGAAAAAGCCTATTATTGTGGTTTTCAGTCATGTAGGTTTGCAATTCCAGCAAACCTAAATACCAACCTAATGAAAGGTTAGTTTGCCCTCCGGTGCTTATTTTGTTGATTTTTTCAATGACCTCACCTTTTGGGACTTGAGGGTTAACAACAACCTCAGCTTGGTCATCAAACACGACAACAGTGAATAAATCTTTCTCGTCTAACTGTTTATAGATATCAATACAACTTTTTTTTGCTGTTTCGAGTTTGTTTGCGCTCATACTCCCACTTCGCTCGCTCATACTCCCACTTCGGTCTATGACAAGGCATAGATTTAAAGCCTTTTTTCTGTCGAGTTCATCGGTTGATTGGTTCGAGCGTACTTCTATGACAACATCCAACTCGGATGTTGCATCATTTCTAACTATCGGTCTTTCTGTGAGAATATCAAGCTTGATTTGATCTTTTTTCATTTTTTGAGACTCCTAGATGTATTGGCAATGACAGCAAGCAATTCGGTCTTCTTTTTCAGAACTGTTTGTGCGATATCTTGTTGTGTATGCCCCTGCAAACGAAGTGAACTAAGAGTAATATGGCATTAAGCCGAGATAAGAACGAAAACGGAAATAGGGGCTGAAAAAGCTTGATTTTTCGTTGCCTATAACGGTGTTAAGTACAAACAAGTAACAAATTATCAAACCTAAGCAGGATAATCGTTTTCAGCCTTTATTTCCGGCGTTGCATAATTTAATTCATACTTAAATTATGCAATACCAAATTTTGAACTTTCTGTCTTAGATATGGTTCAAAAACATTTTTAGCTAAAAATTGAGAATCCAATCTAGTAGCATCTTTATCTTGAAGTTAGTAAAGGAATTTGAAGAACTTGTGAGGAAATATAGTACTTATTAAAACTTAATTTCTGTAAGAGGATTGGGATACTCCTCAATCAGCTAAGATACTTAAAAATTCTTAGATGCATTTATTTCTACTTAAAGACATATTGACAAAATTCACTCGCTTTTAACTTGTTACAAATGCTTCTTGTCTGTTAATTACGAAATGCATAGAGCGACGCTATATCTACCCCGTCCTGCTGAGAGTATTGCACAAGAGTTATTAGAACGAAAACGCAAGGAAGCACTTAGATGGCAGGAATAGCTTAGATTATAGGAAAAATATGAAAAATAATAATTGAAAGCATAACTTTTAAAAAATTGTATATAAATCTAGTATCTTTCCTGTGTGCTATGAAATTTAACTGAGGGCGAACAATTATTTTTTAGGGTTAGTGTTTTCCATGCGATCAAGGAGCGTCGCTATGCGTCCCTCAAGTTCATCACGAGATTTTATTTGATAAAAAACTAAATCTCTGGCTCGTCGTGGAATGATCCGTGTTTCATCAACACAAAATATCCAAAGCTCAAGCTGTGATTGTGCGTGCTTTTCAAGTGCAAGTTCCATTTCGTCAAAGCACCAAGGACTGCACGCGTATTCACGACACCAAAGCGCAACAAACACATCAGCAGAGAAAATCGCCTCTTGAATTTTTCTAGGAATGTCATATCCAGCACCAAAGTCTGTTTCGTCTCGGAAAACTAGCATATTTCGCCGTCTAAGGATAGTTTCTACGTAGTCGGCTTCCGCAGGTCTAGCTCGTGGATAACTGATGAAAAAATTAGGTCGAATTCCTTTAATTTTAGTTGCTGGAGTTGATCTTCCATCAACCAGACGTTCAGCAAGATGGACAATTTTATCGATATGTTCAGAATCTTGGAGGGCGTCGATGTCTTCGCCGAGCCGATCTGTAAGCTCATAACGGCAACGGTAAAACGATTGGCTGGCGGTCCCACCAAGAAAGGAAATTGGCAAAAGTGGTTTTCGTCTTCCCTCTGCAATAAGGAGTAACATATTCGCTGCACCGTCTGGCTTTCCTCCTATTGCAATGATTAAATGGCTCCGTTCAATAGCATTCAGTTGGCAAAGTAGCCAAGCGTATTGGAAAGCTTCACGAGTCTCCACTTGTGGAGGAGGGTACAGGTGTCGGCTTACCGTTGAGAATTTGAAATGATTGAGAACCTCATCGAACCGGGTATTTACTGTTTGAGAATCTGGATAGTGGATCTCAAGTGTAGGACGCGGAGGCGGTGTTTCTGCGAAACCTCGCATAACCTCAAGATCCGCAGTATTTTCAAATGGACTGCACACAATTAGCGAATGTCCTGCCATACCCAAAGAACAGCCTAGCTGATAACAAGTCTGCTCAAGCACAGCTTTCTGTGTTTGGAACATTGGCTCAGTCGGATCAACCGTAGTTCCACCAATTACAAAAACCCGCATTTAGTTATTACACTACTCAAATTTTTAATAAAAGTTACTCAGAAGCTTTTACAATAGAAATCTATTTTTTTACAAAGTAATAAAAACTATTTACAAATATTCATGTTTCCCAAATACAAAGAAATACTTTATGTTTATTTAATCTGACCTACTATCGAAAATCTGTCTAGATTGGTAATATTTTTTTTGACTCCGCTTTTATACATTTGTAGTTTTGTATAAATAATACCTCAATAAAAGTATCGTTTTATAGATGGCGGGACTGTGCCAAAAGAGATTTTTTGTACGCTAATAAAATATTAAAAAGGCTAAAACTCATACGAAGCAAGCGTTTCAGGCAATTGAAAAAAAATGGAATTTTTTTGGTGTTTAGTGTCTAAAAGTAGTAGGACTTACGCAAAAAACCTCTCAAATTCTTATTCCTCAGTGTACTCTGTGTCCTCTGTGGTTTGTTTTTCCGTTACCTGTGCGTAAGTCCTGAGTAGTCCTGAGTAGTAAAAAATATTAAACAGAGCATTAAGCTGAAAGCCTTGCCTGATAATACTTTGAGCAATTAGTCTAATTCCTTAACGTACAAAAGACTTTTTTTGGTGCGATGACCCCTTTATTGCCGCAAAGTTTCCCTAATTCTTTGGGGCTGGTATCTCAGCAAACATCCAAATACGTCTACTCGTGTTGCCACTCAAGAACTGGACGATCGCTACGCTCGATTAGGCAGTGGTAGGGACGGCAATAAGATTACTCATAGGCGGCCAAGACTGTCGTAGCCGCCCCTACCCCTACGCCTAATCGCGTCCAGTTCTTGAGTGGCTTGAAAACTTCGACGTTTATTAGAGTTGTTGGGAAATAAGCCGAAAAATGCCTAGAACTCAGTCATAGCAGATATTTCAGCGATTTTGTCTGAAAATAGTTGAAACCTAAATAGTGCAAGCGTTTCAGCGATTTTTAACGTTATTTCCCAACAAGTCTATTATTGGTGAACAACACTGGCGCAAGAAAAACCTTGCTGGAGTTTCGTAACGCATGGGCTAGAAGAAAGCATTTTTACTATCATCTGTATTTATTTTGAATTGGCGAAAATATGATTTGTCGAAAATACGTATTATCAGTAATTTATATTTACGACAATATAACTGTTTACAAATAAACCAATACAAATTTCTGCCCTTTCAATAAACTAGATGCATCTGTTTTGGAGCGCAGTTCGTGATTATCACCCTTGCTAGTTTCAAAGGAGGTGTAGCGAAGACAACCAGCGCTATTCACCTTGCCTGCTACTTTTCGCAAAAAGGAAGCACATTATTAGTAGATGGCGACCCAAATCGCAGTGCTACGGGGTGGGCGAAAAGAGGAGCATTACCTTTTAAAGTTGTGGACTTAGTGCAGGCTCCCATGCATAGCCGTAATTTTGACCATGTGGTTATTGATACAGCAGCCCGACCTAGCCAGGAAGATTTAGAAGCACTCGCTGATGGGTGTAATTTATTAGTCTTGCCCACTACGCCTGATGCCTTAGCGATGGATGCATTGTTGCAGACTGTAGGCACACTCAAATCATTGGGCAGCGATCGCTATCGTGTGTTGCTCACAATCATTCCCCCAGCCCCCCGCTTAACAGGACAACAAGCACGGGAAGCATTGGAAGCAGAGGGAATACCACTATTTGAACAAGGGATTAGACGATTTGCAGCTTATGAAAAAGCAGCACTGGAGGGTCTGCCAGTCTATCAAGTAAAAGACCGCAGCAGCAAAATAGCATGGCGCGAGTATCAAGAGGTCGGTAAGGAGATATTGCGGTGAATAAGCCTAGTCCTTTTAAAAAATTATTTGAAACTAAAGAGGAACCACAACAAGAGCCTGAAGAACAAGTAAAGCCAAGTAAAGAGGAAAATTTAACGCAAATACCACCCCCACTAACACAGAGCCAACCTGAACCCCGTAAGCGTGGCAGACCTGCAACTGGAAAACGGTCTGATGATGCTTGGATTGGACGCACCTACTATGTGAAACGCTCAACAGATTTAGATGTAGAGGAAGAATTACTCAAACTCAAAAGGCGTGGCATAGAGATTGACAAAAGCGAATTGGTAGATTTTCTCATGGCTGTCTGGGTGAAATGGCAACAAGGTGAGAATATAGATTTACTAATTGACGAATTTACGCCAAGGCGAAATTCGAGCATCTGATTGAGGTGTTGTTGGGGTAACATGAACATCCCTGCCACCAAGAACGTATTGTGTAGCACTATTTCCTCAGTACAGAGTACATTACATACTGTAGTACTGCTTTGATTCTCTATGCTTTCTCAAAACTTGTCGGAATTTTTTGATACATCTCTGCACATTAACTGTCCTAAAATAAGTCTCTTCAAAGAATTAATAAATTCACAAAAAATATATCAAGGCTCAGGCTCAATTACTCGAACTTCTGAAGGACAGTTAGAACTAGAACTATCTTATTTTGATGATAATAGTTGGTTATTATTGCTTGAACATATTAAAGAACTTGGTGAGAAACGAGGAAGTCTAACAGTAATAAGCGACAAAAGTGCAGGAATAGGAAAGATAGTACCAGAAGAAGAATATTTTTCTCTATCTGCTATTGATTCTCAAGGTAGAGAATGGACAAGTACAAGAGTTTTAATAGGCGAGAGAAGGTTTCAAAACAATCTAGTAACATTAGTAGCCCAACTAAATGAAATCTCTTACACTATTCAACTGTTATCTAACGAAAATGCTTCCATGTGTCTACAGTTATGTGGAGACATCAACATTCCTCATAATACTTTAATGCAAACAGAAGAAGAATTAGAATGTTTTGGTTTTCTATCTACTGCACATTTTTTTGCTTGTGGCTACGAATTTTTTATCAAGCATCAAGATGATATCACAATTATCAAAGTCAATTCTGATTGTGATGAGCTACCAGCCTTTCTAGAAACTAGAATTTGTGAGGCTTTGCAGTTTGTACTTGGTGATTTAATAACATGGTCTACGCTTGAACTTAATCAAAGCACTCAAAGAACTATACGTATTCGACCTTTATTAAATAAAAACAATCAAACAAAATTACGACCTCCAATACGTTTTGAACAACTAGACATCACGAAAGATATTTGGAAGCTTTATGAGAATTATTTACAACATATCCTCAAATACTCTGAAAGAGTGTTGCATCCTCTCTCAGGGTGGATTGCGCGTATTATTGAAGCGAAAACAGTATGCTTAGAATCTGAGATACTGACGCTTTCTGTTGCTGTAGAGAGTTTGCTAACAATAGAACCTTTGAAACAACTATCAGAGAAACAAGCCTCTTTAGACGATGAGCCAGATGATGAGTCTAACAACCTCCAATCACAAATATCACTTATCCAAAGTGTAATTGAGCCATTGAATCTTGATAATAGTTTGAGAAGAAGATTAACAGGTTCTCTAGGCAATATAAAGTCTGTAAGTGCTATGGATAGATTGAGAAATTTGGTGGATAAAGGTTTATTAGATCAAGAATTGGTAGATGCTTGGAAAAAAGTTCGTAATAGTGCTGCTCATGGATATGTTTTGGAGCCTGAAGAATTTGGGAAGTATCACAAGTTATCTAATCAAGTCACTGTTTTGTTTAATCATCTGGTTTTTCTTACAATTGGGTATGTAGGGAAGTACACTGACTATAGCGAAGACGGATGGATAAAAAAAGATTACAACAGGAAAAGTAATTAAAATCAGGGTAATCCCAGATACACAAGTTAGCTACAACTGACTAAATCTAAGCTTTGCGCTATCATCCGCGGAATTCGCTCAAAACACTAAAGTCAAAACCAGAGTCTGTCAATTCTAACGACAAAGCATATTTCCAGTCAATTCGCCCTTGCACTGCTTGCGCTGCTTGTCTATCAGATAAATTTTCGCTTATATTGCATCACCAGTATCATCACCAACCGCCAAGGTGCTTGCGCTGGCTGACCCCGTTGTGGATACAGTGATGCGAAATCTTCATCCTGATAAAACACCCCAAGTTCATCACGCAAGCGCATATATAAATTACCTTTTGAAAATGCGGCCTTGGCTACACGTACCGTTTCATCGGGAATAGGAGGAATTTTTTCAGGATGTAAGCACATATACTGCCTCCACAGGTATTTCTTCTAGTTTATTGATTATTGAGGCAGCTAACTTAATTTTTTTCTTTCCGTGTAATACATGGAAAGGGTGATTCTGCCTTTCCATGTATTACACGGCAAATCCGCCGTTTTTATGTTAAGTAATATTTCGCCAACGGTATCTGATAACTGTATACAAGGTTGACAGATGTAGACGAGAAAAGTAACTGTTCACGATATCAAGCATCAAACCAAATCCGCCTAAACAGTCTGAGCAACTTGACTCTTGCTTAGGTTCAAAATATGATCACCTATCCGATACAACTGGCCCACTTTAGGCTGTTAATGCTCTAATTTAAAACGGCTCAGACCATCGCTTAACTAAAACCTCCCCAGAACTCCTATCAGGGCTTACGTGCAGATATTTACTCGTAGTATCCAAACTTGTATGCCCTAAAGTAGCCTGCACCAAATGCACTGGAACACCTTCATCTAAAGCGTGGGTGGCATGACTGTGCCTAAACCAGTGGGCTGAAACATTCATGGCATTCTCCAATTCTGCTGCTGCCGCCGCCCTTTTCACCACTCGGTCAATATGAGAAGGAGCCAAAGGTCTACCCGTAGCACTGGCAAACACTGGCGCATCCTTCAACGCCTCACCGCGCAGTGACATTAACTCCAGCCATAGCTCCTGGGGTACATGGACTCTACGAGTACGCCCACCCTTGCCGTAAACATTAATCTGCCCACCACCCCCACGACTGGGGATCGCATCTTTCCACCTCAACCCGCACAACTCAGAAACCCGAATCCCAGTTAAATACAGAGTTTTTAAAATTAACCGATTGCGCTTGTCAGTCGTCGCCGCAATCATCGCATCCACATCTTCTGGCGTAAGAATACGCTCAACCAAAGTATCTTTCGGCTTGGGCAACTTGAACTGTTTGGGGATAGGGCTACGAGAAATCGGCGGTTTCTCCAAACTGGTCACATAAGAAAAAAACGCCTTAAGAATGTTGAGATGCTTAACCTTAGTCGTGTCTGCCTCTTGCAGAGAATCTAACCATTCCCGGACATGACGGATCTGAATGTCGGCGATCGCTTCCACCGAAGTAAAACTTAGAAACTTGTGAATGGTATTTTGGTAAGAAGCGCGAGTTTTACCGTGATGCACGTCCAACCACTCTTCCACCAACTCAGTCAACGTCTTCATTTCAGGGAATAGGTGTGTGATGAGTAGGAATCTACTATTACATCTCATTGTCGCGCAAAAGCTTAATTTTTCGTCAACGAGTTCACACACTTAACCCAAACTTATCAATCGTCACGTCCACAATCCTTATTATTTCATTGATTGATAAGTTTTACTTAAGTGGCTGACTGAAGTGGAGGAATGCACGCTTAAAAGCTGGATGAAATACCAAATTTAGGGGAAATTGATATCAAAGCTGCCCAGCCGCCCCAGCCCTAGATTTTTATACTCGCTCAACCATCAACGCCAGTCTGCACCGCGTCTACACCATGTCTATACCGAAACCAAGCAGCGAACCGGACAGCTTCTTTACCCACGCAAAAAGTTCCTTAACCACCGAATCGCCTCACTTGTTGTTTGCTCGTTTGCAATTTGGAGGCATTGCTGCACAATTTCTCTTACGTTAGGAAAATAGCTGCTTTCTGTAATTACGTAATTTTCACCCTGTAATCTATAAACTAATAGCTGCTTATTCTTTAATAGCCAAACCTCTGGCACTTTATAAGGGAGATAGTCATTAATACTTGTATAGCTAGTAACATCTACCTCAATCACTAAATCTGGTGGAGGGTCATTGAGCCAGTCGATACGGCTTTTACCTACTACGGAACTCCAATTTTCAATGTAAAAGCAAAAGTCAGGCTCAATGCCGCTAACTTGAGGCAAGCTCATGGTGATGGGTGTAAATGAGTCGTATCTTTGCCCTAAATGATCCAGCAAAACCTTAGCAATATCTGCCAGCAAGCTCGCATCTCTTCCATGCTCTGGTAGCGGTGCCATTAACAAAATCTCTCCTGGTCGATATTTAATGCGAGGCGAGCAGCGATCTCCTAGTTGCTGACTCAGTACTTGATAGTCTTGCCAAGATCCCAACATTCTTACGACTGTGCCAGGTGGCAACTCGATTCTTTCAGGTGTAATTACAGTGTGCATATTCGCCTGCCTTTAGAAACTCTGGCCACACCAAAACGGTTGACTGTTTTGACCCCCTGTTACGCGCGGGAGCTGTGCAGCAAGCCGGACAGCTTCTACATCAACATATTGTACCCGTTGAATTAATTGCTTTGCTTGCTCCGCCATCGGCTTGTTTTCAGAGGGCGCGACTTGGGTGGTAGCCACAGGGGTTTACTGTTATCAAATGTGAACTGCTCTGTAAACTGTGGCAGTAAAAAAACAAACTCTTGTTTACGGTGAAGCCAACCCCAACCGCCACAAAGTTTACGTCTCCCGTTGCGTTGATGACAGTCATGCAATTAGCAATACATGATTACCTATGTCGAAGGCTAATGCGCTGTTAATCACCCATAGCGACTTGCGCGGTGGCGACCAAGTAAATTTATAAATATTGCTGTTTGGGGAAGCTAGTTCTAATTTGATGCAAAAGTCTCGTGCATCAAATACCCAAAGCAAATGACCAAATTGAGTATAAAATTGCTCACGCTTGCTGATCTCTTCAACGCTAATACTACTGCATTGGAACTCAACGATTAGCTTGCTGCCGTTGGGCTGAGGTAAGCACAGGTCTGCTCTTTGCCTAATAATGCCATTGCACATGACTATTTCACGGTAGTCACTAGCAAAAAACTCTTGCCAGCTATAGTGCCACTGTGTCATCGGTTCCTTACCGCTACAGTCACTACCTGATAAGTGCGACCAGTGGTGAATCAGGATAGAGCCGCACTTAGCTATTACAGGCTTGTGACAGGCTGGACAAACTGCTCGCATACCTTTGCTTGGTTTAGCTTTTTTGTTCTCGCCAACAATAGCAAACAGCATGGTAGATAGTCTCCTGTGTTCCACGGCAACGGCACAGCGCAAGCGGGAGCGACTAACAGCAAATACTTGTATATTTAGTTAAAGTCATGCTTATAATTTCATTTTCTCTTTTCTTGAGAGAAAAATAAACTCAAATTCTCTTTTCGGAGAACACTTACCCTGGTTGGAGTTACTAAGAGTGAAAAAAGTCACCCTATCCAAACTAAAAAGTGCAGCTAAAGCTAAAAATCTTTTAGTTGAAGTTGTTGAAGGAATTTACCTGATTACACCAATGAAGTACAGGAGTAATCGGATGTACACACAAGACTTTAGTCAGTTGTCAGATGCTTTTGACTACATTTCAAGATTTGATGAATCGACACTTGCCCAGTTGAAGGCGACAGAACAAGAGTTACTCTTTTTATCGGCACTCGCCCAGGCATAGTGCCTGTTGAAGTGAGTGAGGAAGTACTCACTCGGCGTGTTGGCTTTTTGGTTGGATTTGGTATTGTTGGCATTTTGCAGTATAACGGGGCATTAACTGTGATTGTCGCACTATGTCTGACATAGTGTAGGGGTGGGGGTTGGGGAGTTCTTGTCAAATTTTTGACAATTTAATAGAGCGATGAAGAGATATTCAATGACTTTTTTGTGTTAGGGCTGACGATCTCTGTACGTGATCTGACGGTAAATAAACAGAGAGTTTCTAATAACAAACACCATTATTCATCTGTGGGAGTCTGGATGGTTGTTGTTTTGCGTTGCGGCTTGCCTGACTTGTCTATACGCGCTTCTATACCGTCGGTTGATCAATCGTTGCTATCAGTATTGATATCAACAGCTAGTTACTTGGTTGCAACAAAAAACTTCATAGAATACCTTCACCGTTAGAACAAACTCAATGCTCAATTTAGGTGATGCTATTAGAGAAATAGCAAAGCCATTTGTCCATGAAGAAACTGCTTAAACGTATACTGGCGCTAATCCGGCAAATTTTTCAGCAGTTCTCATCCACTGGTAAACCGAGTTCTCCTCCTTCTTATCACCCGCCTGTTCCTCCTATTCCTCCCATTCCTACTTTTGTTCCCCAGTGGGAGAACGGGTTGGTGCTAGTTTGTTCACAGTGTACAGTAGAGCAATTTTCTGGTGGTTCTCATCGCATTAATAGAGGTACAACAGCTTCAGAAGAATTACAGAACTGGCTGAAATCTCGTCTAAAATTTGATGGATTGTGGGGTAAATATCGGGTTGTTAGTACCAGTTGTTTGGGAGTTTGTCAAAGCGATCGCGTTGTTGTTGTTCTGCATCATAACGCAGTTGGACAACAGTGCTTTATTGTCTCACCTCAAGGCGAACGCGAAATTCTCTACTCCTATATCAAACATCTCAATCATTGATACCCAAACCGAATTTTCTTTGCCAACGTTCATCTTGGGTGTCAATAAGTACTTAGATTTCACTCCCCACTTCCTCAATGGGTTCTTGCTCAACACCCTCTAATTTTGCCAAATTCTTCCTGGCATACTCCCGCACTCGCTCATCTGGGTCATTTTCTGCTCTGTCGCGCAAAAGTGGTAAATTCAAGGGATGATCAGGATATTGCTCGATAATTGCCTTAAGTGCAACTTCCCGAGGGTTTGGGTAGTTTCTTTGACGAACAAAGGGGTCATTGATAGCACGATTATAAAAAAGCTCAAACATACCAGGCTGATCTTTCCAACCCCTAGCTAATTCATACACTGCTATCCATCGCACAAATGAATCATCGCTTTGAGTACAGGTTTTGAGGATAGGTAAAATGTCGGGATCATCTTTCCAATTCTCAGCTAGCTCACGCACTGCTATTGGTCGTGTAATACCTTTACCGAACTGAGCACAGGTTTTGAGGATAGGTAAAATGTCGGGATCATCTTTCCAACCCTCAGCTAGTTTTTGTATGACCGTAGCTGTTACACTATCTTTCCAATTTTCAGCTAGTTTTTGTATGACCGTAGCTGTTACACCTTCTTTAACTTGTGAACCTGATTGGATGTACGTCTGAGCAACATCTTTGAGCCAAGATAAAATTTCAGGGTAATGTTTCCAACTCGTTACAACTGCCGCAACTGCCTTACTGAGATTAGAATGAAAGTATATTTTTAGAGAAGAGTCTGACTTACCGTAAGTCCAACCCCACCCAGAGCTTCTAGTATCATTATTTATTGAGTAGTTGAGTAGTTTAATGCAAATCGATAAATTTTCATGGTGGCTCCTCATTTCCGAAAGGCATTTAGCTGCCAGAAACAAATTAAGAAATTCTTTTTGACTACCATCTTGATTAATTAGATAATCCACAATTTCGCTTGTAAATTTTGCCTCAATCATCCCCGAAATCAGTTGCAGTACTTCATGCCAAGTTTCATCCTGCCAGTGCTTGCCAAAAACTTCTGTCTTCAGTTCTTTAATTGAAAGTATTTGTGTTTCTTTAAACTGCCAAACAAACTCCCAAGCACAGAAATATTCTAAAAATGTCCGATGCACAAAGGCGTAGTAATCTGCTCCCAAATAACACAAAATGAAGTTGCGTTCTCGTAGTTGCTCAATCATTAACCGTGCTATTCTTCTTGGTTGAGCAACTCCTATATCTTGCAAATAGCCAAATAAAGTATGTTCTAACTCGTCTTTACTAATCAAGTTACCAGCCAAACCAGTTTCTGCTGCTTGCATTTGGTAAGCAACTTGACGCAACATTGCTTGTTTATCTTTCAAGTCAATCGTGTAAGGATCTATATCGTCAACTGTGAGTAATTTTGCTTCCACGTCCCATTGATGCAGCAGTACTCGTGAAGCTTGTTCGTAAAGTGTGGCTCTATCTCTGGGCAATTCTTGGCTACGATTTAAAATAGCCATCATTGTCAGTAGCAGAGGATTTCCTGCTAATTCCGCAATGGCTTTTAATTCGTCAATTGCTCTTTGCAGTCGCTCTCGTTTTCTCTCTTTATCTATGGAGTCATTAAAGGTTTCTTCATGCCAGCGGTCGATAAAATTTTTAATCTGTTTTGGCTCTAAATCTTGTAACATGAAGTGCTGAAATCCGGCATCGCGCAACTGTTGCGGCTTATAGCCAATCACACGAGAAGTCACAATTACCTGCACATTAGGATATTCATTCGTGAAGCGATGAATAGCGGTAATGACATCTTCGCGTTTACGAGGGTCAAATACTTCATCCAAACCATCAAACATAACTAGGGCATTACCAGCCTTTAGCTGTTCGTGCAATTTATGCTGGTCTAAGTGACACAAGCAACCTGGACTTTGATGATAAAATTCTAGAAAATTCTGACAATGACCATCATCGTGATTACGCATATAGGTGCGTAATTCAATCAGCAAAGGAATCGGTAAATGAAATTCCTTTTTATCAAGGGTTTGTTCTACCCAATCTAACGCCTGGTATTGCAATAAGGTAGACTTGCCTGAACCAGGGTCGCCTAAAATTACTATATATTTATAAGTTTGCTTGTTTTGGAAGATATCTAATACAGAACATAGTGGCTGCTCAACATAAACGCTTTTATAGCTTTCTAATTTTTCTAGTTCAATTTCCGTGTCTAGTTGGTTATTTGCTTGCAATCGTCTTAACTGTTCTTTCGTTAGTTCTGGTACAATCTGGTGAACTTCCCGCACATTTTGGGGAATAAACATTCGCCATAATCTCAGTTCGTTATAGGCGCAACCAGTAGTGTCTAAACTATCTAATTTCAAATTGGCGTAGCGTTCGCGAATTGCTTTTTGATATTGTTCTAAATTAAAATCGGGTGTAATATTGCCATTTTCTTGTTGATGTTTTTGGAGAACATCGAGTTTTTGGAGAATAAGAATATTTCTTAACTCTTCTGATTCCGAAAGAATTTGCTGGCATTTCCTGAGATAATTGTCCGTCACTAATTGCCAGTTAAACTTAGCTGGCATAGCTGGCAAGCCAAGACTTTTCCAAGTATTTTCCAGTTTTTGATAATCTAAATCATCACAATCAGCGTCAAAAGCCTTACCCAGAATTTCTTTAACAGATTTATTGTAGATAAATGTCTTGAGGGGTTTAGCAAATTTCTTAATGTCTTCTTCAGATAGTCTGCGAAACTTTAACTCTTCTTCTACTAATTGCAAAAATTCCTTTAGTGCCTTAGCAATAGCTTTTTGAATTGGTTCTTTCTGAAATATTGCAGTAACGTTGTTGAAGCGGTCTTTAAAAAAGTCTTTGGCGTAGTCCTTGGCTAAATCCTTAGCAAATTCTTCATTGAGAATAGTTTTGACAAGGAGTCCGAGAGCATTTGTTGCTACCCAGCCAACTAACCATTCAACCATAATACTCATGCTTGCTTGCTCAGTATTTAACTACGAGTATAAACACTGCGGATGGTGTGTATTAGTCCATTCGTCACAATTTAAGACAAAGCTCTTTTTGTCAACAGTAATTAAGCTATAAATTAAAAGAGGTATTGAGTATCAAATTTAGCTAGATACTCAGTTTTTAGGACAGGAGTAAAGGATGCTTTTTGATATGACGCGTTAGCATAGCTCCTCCGAAAGGAGGCTCGCAGACTGAAAAATTCTGTTTTTCACCCCGATTTTGTTCCAAATTTTAAGCATTATTGCTTATTAACAAATAGGTTATAAGCTTAAATTGTGACCAATGGTATTAGTCATGGTTGTATAATCTTCGTTGGTTAATTTCGGTTAACTGTGGGATGAGTGCGCTTTGGTCGGTTCTGAGCAGCATCTGTACCAATTTTCTTTTCCCTATTTAAATCAGATAGATATTCCCATCATCATCAAGCCCAGCTAGTTCAGCCAGTACCAGTTCTGCAAAAAGCTCACGAATCATCGCAGCATCCGCATCTTTAATAACTCCGTTTTTGTTCACCGTGTTAACACTCATAGGCTTTTCTAGTGTTGCTTCTTTCCTAAGCAGATAATCAAACAGCTTTTGAGCATTTTCACTAATTTGTGGTTTCTGTGGTTCATTATTGCCTTGTGTTGCGTCAATTTCAAATTCCAGCGCCTTGCGGTTTTCAGCTTGCTTTAGCTGCTGCTGGATTGCTTCAATTTCCGCATCTACGTCTTCTGCACTGACAGGAATGTAGAGAGTTTCGCGGAATCTATCAATTGCATCCGCCATTTCCAGCGCTTTCATCGATTCGTAGGCTTCCCCACCTAGTTTTAAATCAATTGTTTGTTCCTGGGTTAAGGATTGCAACTGGGCAGTCTTGTTAATCGCCTCCACAGTCTCGTTATACTCACTGATTGAAGCCATTTCTCTAGCTGCATATCCAGCCAGGGGGAAAGCTGCACAGGCTATTGTTATCCCCAAAATCTTTGTTAGAGCTTCGTTAAAGTAAACTTTTGTTGGCTGCAACCTTGGTTGCTCTGGATTTTCTATTGTGTAAGCCCTGTTCTGACAAGTGGTGATACCAAAATACGTATCACAGACTTTATATTCTCTCCAGTCCCGGAGATAACCAGGAATTGCTAGTCCCAAACTCACTAAACCCACAGTAAAACTGCCAAGGGCTAATTCTTTGTAGCTAATTTTTAACGTAGTTTCAGCCACAGCACATACCCTCCCCCAACAATAAGTAATGCGATCGCTCCAACAACAATGGCTGACACGGTATCTCTGTAGAGCCAAACCAAATTCCAAAAGCCAAACAGTGAGCAGAAGACAGCCACAATACGCAGTAAGCTAGCTGTTTTATTGTGAGGAATATTACTAGCAAAATAAGTGATGGTCAGTATAAAAGCGATTGGGTAAATCAAAAGCAACTTGGGGGCTATTTGGACTACAAAAGCAACTGCAACACCCGCACTCATCCACGAGAGAAATTCAGCCCAGTTACTTAGATG
>NZ_NAPS01000008.1 GCF_004323185.1 Westiellopsis prolifica IICB1 | reverse complement strand
CTCGTAAAACAGTCAATTTTTTTCACCACATTTTGATTCACAACTCTAAATCATTTCATTTTTTAGCTCGTAGTCAACTATAACTTTTTATTATGTATTTTCCCTGAAAGTGTGCTGCATCTCACCAGCGATCATCCTTTCGGGAAAAGTTTGTGATCTACTGAATTTACCCAAAGACTTATGTTTAGAGTTGTTTTCGGCGGCTAACTCTAGCGAGGACTTGGGAGATCAGATCGAAATTCCAATTGACCCAAACACTGACTCAATCATAGAGAGATTATTCTGGCAGTATAAAGACAGCCCCAGTCACGCACAAACTATTGAAAATATATCGTCTGTCTCTTCATTTCACAGACAGAAGAATCATAAAATTTGGTGCAATTTATATCCCATATTTTGTCTAGTGGATGAGGAAATTCTCCTTAAAGCTCTTAAAAATAAATCTCCTCAAGAAACAGACTACTCACTACGTGCCATGATTCTGTTTAAAATGGCTTGCCCAACCTGTCTCGATGATGAGGAATTCTGGGAAGATGACACCCCCCCAACCCCCACAGAGATTTCAAACTTATTATTTAAGGACTTGTCCTTGAATAGTCAATACAATGACACTGAGCTACAGCAAATCAAAGCCTTTTGCTCTAATATAGGGTCGCTCCTTTCTCGAAACTGGGAAGAATACGGGTTTTGACTTCAATAACTGTTACCCTGTTATGTTTGTCCAGTAAAACTGTTTATCTATTTATTTACCGTTAGTGGACGTAACTCGCTCATAGGTATTTTGACGCTTAGTTTGACCAAACTGTCACCGAAGTTAAGCTTCGCGGCGCTTAAAAACGTGCCAAGGCACTTGCCCTGAAAAAAGATACCAGCCGTCACATCCAGATCCCTCGCCGCACAACGAATAAACGAGGGAACACGGCTGGTATCTTTTTTTTGCGGTCTCCCCCAAAGACGTAACCAAGCCATAAAGCAACGAGGCTGTAGTGTCAAAGCTACAACTAACACAAGTATTTACTTTTATTTACAGTCTCAAATTGTGCTTAAGCATCCGCGCAGGAATAAGTTGGTCAACCCCTAAGCTTGAGCTGCATCCACTGCCAACCAATTTAGGAAGATTTGCTCACGTCCATCGTCAGCATCAACCACACGATAAACTCGTTGGCGAGATCCTGTCCCATCTCTACCCAAATACTTCAATTTCAGCCCTATTTTCTTCAGCAATCGCCGTAAGATAACAATCGGGCTGTCATTATCGTTGAGCGTAATTCCCAAAACTGTTTGGACTTGCCACTTCACAGACAAGGCATTTGATGCCATCTGCAATAGGTCGGCATCAGTCCCCCGTAGCTCGCGCCCATTGACAATAAAACCGGGAATGTTGAACATTTCTAAAGCGTGAATCACCAAACCCAGTTGACCGCCGTTAAAATCTGGTAGCCAAGTACTTTTAGCTTGAAGCATTTTTTCACCCAGTTTGCGATCTCGTTTGGCAACAAAAGCTCTGCCCAAAGTGAGATAATAATGCAGCCTCAGCTGCGGGTAATAGCCCTCGTCGTCCTTTTTGACCAGTTCTGGGGTAACGTCCACACCGTAACGCTGCTCTAGTTTGTATTTGCGCTCCTGGTGGCGTTCGGTCATGGTTTTAGACCTTTGCTGTTGCAGTGCCTCATATTTAGCTGGGGTCATTTCGCTTGTGTCAGCAGCAGAAATATCTTCACATTCAGAGTTATAGACTTGATTTTTTTGAGCAGTAATCTCTTGCTCTAATTTCTTTCTCCTCCTGTGATCTAAAACCTCGATAATGTTGTGGCCTTCGTCGGCTAATCCCGACAAAACTGACTCACGGTAATTAATCATCCCCGCATTTATCCGACAGGCCATTTTGCCAAAAATGTTTAACGCAGTGCGATTAATATTAATTTCATCACTATCGATAATTAATGACGCATCTTGCAGCAGCTTCAAATTAGCTTGAAACTTTTTATGCTCACTAGCTAACAGCGATTTCAAGCTGATAGCACCGTTGCCGATTTTCCCTATACCATGATGCGCCACCCACAAATGACGAGGCAAATCCTCACGTACACGGGCTAAAGCTTGGCGGGTCGAGTTTTCTGCTGTCACTCCCTTAAAACATCCCCAAACACTAGTAAAATGCCCCTTAATGTCAATACTTACCCCCGTACCAATGGACGGAGAAGCCAGCACAATATCATACTCCAGCAGCACTTTATTTAATCTCTCAATGCAGCCGTAAGCTTCATGTTCTGGGTTGGTAATGCTTTCAGAGTCAATACGAAGTATTTTGCGGTCGGGGAATTGTTTCTTTAACCTTGCCTCTAAAACTTTGGTTCCCCATTTGGATTTAGCTTTTCGGCAATCGACTGCAATAAAAGGCTTACCCCCCTCTTTGATGTGGGCTTCCAAGGCAGCCAACCAGTTCACTGGTGTAGTTTTTTTGTAGTGGTAAATGTTCCAAGGTTGCTCCTTCCAAGTGTTGACCACCACCCAAGGAGTTACTTTAGTTTCTGCCAGACCCAAAACCATTTCTGGCGATAAATCCGATAAGTCAGCATCAGCCAGGATCACTCTACCACGTCCAGGGCCAAGGGCATTTTTGAACAGCTGTGTAATTTGGTTAAGGACTTCCACCCGATGATTTTTAACTTCAGTGTTGGCAGACAGCAAGTGCCAAATCACCTGCTCGGACTCATCGATGATCACTAGAGGTTCCTTCCAGTGAAGGGCATTAAATCTGGCTTGTCCAGTTGGGTGTAAACTATCTACACATAGAGCAAAGCCGAGTAAAATCCCCGTTTCTGAGTTTCTAACTTCGGTGATGTAGGGGATGCCTACCCTGTCCGCTAAAGCCTGGGCTAACTGTATTCTGTGGGATAACAGTAACACTGGCTGACCATTGGCAATCGCCTCGGAGACAATGGGGACAAAAGACTCAGTTTTCCCCGTACCTTTGGGGGATTTGAGTAAAATCAGTTTCGCAGTTTCTGGTATATTTAATTCTCCCAGATAACGCTGATTTAGGGTCAATGCCGCTTCAATTGATAATATTTTGTACTCTCTGGCCTGCCACTGTTGGACGGTCAATGCTTGGTCAAGGATGGCTTGAGCTGCTGCTTGTCCTTTAGCAGCAATCAGGTCATCAATGCCTTTTTCTGGGTGGCTCCACTGTGCAATTAACACTTGACAGCCGCACTTAGTTAACAGTTTTGCGGTTTGGTTAATAGCAATGTTGACCCGATAGATTGTTTGTGGCTTAGTGTCGTGGTCAAAGCAGATCGTGAAGAGTCGCCCCATTGTGGCAAAGTGTTGCAACTCTGGAATCAGATGTGAATCTCCCGTCGGTTCCCCAAGCTTATCTTTAGGATTGCGGTAGCCAGAATTTACACCTGGAAGGGCAATAGCGGCAAAGCCTGCACTTAACAGCGCCCCTGCTTTTTTGGCTCCTTCACAAATCACAATTGGAATGTTATATTTCCATACCCAGTGCCAGAAGCCTAACGCTTTATCTTCATCGCTAATCGGTTGGTCATACCGTGCGGCCACAGTTGCCCAGATGTCATCTGGTACAGCCAATAAAAATGCCCGTGTTGACACTCGCAACGGATGCTCATATTTGATCAGTCTATGGACTTTGTTTTGGTCGCGCCTGGGGCTGTCGGGTTTCATGCAGCCCCACTGCATAGGGCTGTAATTGTTGAGTGGGTCAACGCCACTACACCACCAGTTGTTGCCTTCGATGTGGCGATACTTCCTCAGTACTGAGTCTCTAAGTCGTCCGTCGTTACGCCGAGGCACGTTTTGACCATAGAACAAGTAATCGTAGGCGGCTGTGCCTGATACTGAAATAACGTTTAAGGCAATAATTCCTGGGTCAACGGCACTGGCTAACCATTCATTCCAGTGTTTGGCTTCTATATACGAGGGTTGTTGCTGCTGAAGCGAGTTATTAACTTGTTGTAATTCTGGCATTTTGCCCATCCTCCAGTAAGTGTATTGGAGGAATTGGGGCTATCCCTTCGCAGTAATCATCTAATACAAACGTTCAGAAATATAAGAACAAACATTTACATAAAATTTCTGAGTTGTTGTTTGTTTCTGGGTGGCCACTGTTACAATGGCTTAATACTCCAAAAGTTAAGATAAAATTACTGTTAGGGATATTAATTAGGCTCTCAAAACCCAATACCCCAACTCCAAATTGAATAACTTTTGAAAACCCTGCTGTCTCGTCGAGACGTGGGGTTTTCACTGTTTAGTCGTCTATTCGTACTTGGCTAACCAAGCCCTGACAAACTCGGTTACTTCCTCCTGTTGAATAACAAATGCAGTACCTTTTCTTCTGAGAGCCAGAATCCTCATACTTCCTACCTCAGAATAAAGATGGTCATTGTGATCAATAGCCGCCTTGGTAGGGGGCCATAAGACCAAAACTTTTGCTGTCGGTGTTTTTGTTACCTCTTTCGAGGACATTCCGAACAAAGCTCTATTTTTAGTAAGCCATCTCTCATAATCTGATAGCTCAACTAGTGGACAGGGTTTCCAGGTGGTTAAACCACGAATATTCTTCTTTTTTACCTGTAAAATTTCTCTGGCTTCGTTGTAGATAACCTCACTTTCTCCCCGCGAACGAATGGAGATAAACAGATGTGTTCTTCGCTCAAACCGTAAAAACAAGTCGATAGGGTTTTTGTCTTCGATTTGAAGCACTGGAAAAACTTGTATTCCCTCGCTTTTAAACTCATCCAAAAGCAGGGCTGTTAATCTTTCCAGCCGCGCAAGTTTTTCAACTCGTACTAATGGCTTATAAGCTAATGCAAAAAGAACCCAGCCTAACGGATGAACCATGCCGCATGTAGCAAGCGCAGCACCACCAGCCGCTAGAGCCACAGTAGACTCATAGTCTTTCGCCTCCCTAAGCATCTCTAACGCCGCTTCATTGTGCGGCGGGAGTTGAAAATTGCTTGGTGGGTCTAGAACGGTAGTCATTGGCTACATTAAAAATTAATTAGTGACGTAAAATTAATAGTTCTTTTACAAAGAATAATGCTTTACACCGATCTGCATTGATCATTTGTCCTCCTTTTTGAGTGAGGCGGATTTTGTTTTTCTAGCGGTGATCGCTTCTGCTAGAAGTATCGCCGCCATTTGGCTTTTAGTTCTCATTTCTGCTTGTGCGATTTTCTCTAAATCCTCCCAAACTTCATCCGGGATAACAGCGTTTAATTTTTTACTCACTTCAATATAATCATTTATCTCATCACACATCATCGTACATCACCTCTAAAGTTCAGTCATCATATTCTTATTGTTAGCATGATGTGTTGTGATGTGATATGATGACTTTAGTAGCCCAAAAACGTCACATAACAAAGGCAACGGAAGCCAGAAAGTGCGTGTCTAGGCTGCAAAAACAGATTTTTGACCAAAATCATGATTGACAAATATGAAAGCAGGCGAATCACTATTAACTGTTTCGCCATCGCTGATTTATGCAGACTTGAGGGGATTTCAATAGATGCCCCTGGCAATGTGCTATCCGCAGCTGTAGAGAGGCTGATTTTTAAAGTTGCTTCTTCCGAAACTGGCACAGCCAGCAAAGCACCTGTTTCTCAGTAGGTTTCTAAAAATGTCATCAGTACAATTTGACCCTCAAAATCTTCTTGAACGCCTTCCGGGTAGTTTCCGGGTACGTTCAATTCTCCGAGTAGACTTCCGGCCGCTTCCGGGTCGATTTTGTAAGGCTTCCGGGTATCTCCGGGTAAAAACGTCCGGGTACGAAAACAAAGAGTATTTTTGAAAAATTCACCAGTCAGCCGGAACCCGGAGCATAGTAAACCAGCCTTCATAGTTTCTTGTTCAGCAACAGCACAATAAGTAATAAATACGACGCTGTACGTAAAGGCTAGATGTGTGACAGTTCCGAGAAATTTTAATTAGGAGAAAAGTCAATGCCACGTCAAAAGAACGAAACAGCAATACAAACTACTCCTGAAGTCGTTGAASCACAAGAAAGTGATGTGACAGTTGAAGTTTCAGAAARTACTACAAATGCAGAGACTACTGAGGATACGGAGAAACTATCCAAGTCCAGAAAGCCGCGTGTAACCATTCCTAARCAAGAAATCATCATTGTSATGGAYTGCGGACGCTCTCGTATTAAGGCAATGCCCATTATTAACGRGGTTGCCTATTCAAGTATCGTGCTTGACTCRATYGTGTGTGARGTAKMWTCACCRCCCTTTGGGGARATGGGAGCCTTTAGCATGAGTCGAGARAAAGTAGAGSTAGARGGAAARCTCAAAGACAGRATTGAGCATTGGGTGGTYGGTCGTAGTGCCAAACTCCAAGGYAGTGAATGGGTRGCAATGTCAGATGATGATGACAACAAAGTACGCTATTTCCCAATCCTTGCACTAGGGGCGATTGCATCCTTGCCCAATCTTTATCAGTATTCCACTGGAGCCAACGAGAAAAACCGAGCATTGACCATCCGCTTRGTAACTCTCAGCCTTGCCAAYCCYCTAACSCTCAAAAAAGCAATTAAYCAATGCAAGTGGATGCAAGTAGACGGGGTGAAATATCGGCTTTCYTTYTCYAAAGGCGCTCTTAAYTACCCAGAAGGCTACGGYGCTGCACTGCATGGGCGAGGTAACAAGCTCGAACGCCCAACATTATTTACATTTGAYGTTGGCTATGGAACAGCGTGTGTTTCTGARTACAGCAACCTTGGGCTTTATCCCAAACGCATAGCTCACGAACCCAACGGYGGYGGTGGGGTWTCRCAGTTAATCAAGGAATTYGCTAARGCWGTSGCCAATACTGAYTCATCCAGRGTAATTAAGCCCAGTCAACTGCGAGAAGTACTAGAAACCGCAACAATCCAAGACGGRAAAGTRTCAGCCATTGCCCCTGATGGACGTGATATYGGGCAAGCACTAGAGACAGCTATCAAAAACTGGATTAAGGATWSYCCSCTYACTTTYGCCCTYGAATCACTYGGYACAAGCGCTCGTAGACATCCCGTTGTGTTGTGCGGTGGAGGTTTTGCTATCAARCCYGCCCATCACTTGATTAAAGAACAAATGCTCAAACAAGGCATACCTAAAGAGCATTTAATCGAGACTTCWGACCCAGGAATGATTGCTTTATCAGAACTCAAAAGACTGTATGTAACTGAACTTAATACTGAACAGAATACTGAGCATCAGGAGGAACAAACCAATGCACAGCAAGAGCAAGCGGCTTAACTGGGACGTACCCACTGAGCTAGTACCAACAGTGAGAATGCTTGCTGACATGGACGGTGTAACCCCTGCTTATTGGTTACGAAAAACTTTGGAGAAAGCAGTCAACGAAACGTTTCTAGGACGCAAGGAGAACGCGGCGTGATGTTTGTTAACCCTGCAAGGCTCGAATCAATTAACGAGTTACCTAAAAAAGAAACTAAACCTATGCTGACAACTGACCACATCGAAAAACTAGAACTTAGCTACAACTGGATACTCGATGTAGCTACATCACAAGAGTACTTGAGCCTAGAAAATAATCGCCAGCTTGATGTGGCTCTTACAAATATTGACAAGGTACTCAAGGACAATCAACCGTGTGCTTATCCCAATGATGAAAAGTTGATTAAAAAAAAGCTTGACGATGCACTAAACGAGATTGAGCAATATCGCAAGCACTCTATTTCATATTGGTTATGGTGTTTGGCTAAAAACTTAAGTGTTTTTGGAGTTCAGATAAGTTTCATAGGGATTGTGTTGTGTGGTTTGGGTACAGTGTTCTGCTATGGGGTTGACCGAGTGCAGCAGAGCAGAGGTGAAGATTACCAACCCACTTGGAGCAATGAAGCGAAAGTATTTGAAGGACTGGCTATTTCTAGTTTTGCTGTGGGTGTTGGTGCGGTTGTAGTTGGTGTCTGTGCTTCTGGGGGTGAGCAAGATGGATGATTTACAGCTTGTTCATTGTGTAACCCTTTTAACTCAGAGCAAAACCTACAGTATTGATGGGACGCTGTACCGTTATCTTTACAGCACTGGCAGCATCCGGCATACACAATACCTGTTTACTCCACTGCCTGGGCAAAGAAAAAAGGCTGACCTGCAACTTAACCGAAACAAGGTACTATGCCGCGTCTACGAGGTTCCCAGTTTGTACAGGCAGCATTTCTGCACCATGACAGATGAAGCTATACAACAAAGCCTGTTCTAGGGGATGAGACGTTTCCATTAAAAATTGGGCAGGCTTTTAAAGCTCCCTCGATTAGCCCAATTCTTCTTCGCGACAATACCCAGAAGCCTGCCCAATTTTTAAGGGAGGATTCAAAGGATGAGCGATCGCCTTCTAAATCAGC
Organism: Westiellopsis prolifica IICB1; assembly: GCF_004323185.1. GTDB lineage: Bacteria > Cyanobacteriota > Cyanobacteriia > Cyanobacteriales > Nostocaceae > Pelatocladus > Pelatocladus prolificus_A. The sequence continues at coordinate 32,935 of NZ_NAPS01000008.1, read as the reverse complement.
CACGAAAAATCAGCGATCGCCTACGGCGGGTATGCTTGACCATCGCCTTCCCCGACATGGTGCATCCGACAACGAATACACGCAACCTAAAAGGATTTTAACTCATGCCTAAAAACAATCATCCAGCCGCTTTTGCTATCACCATTGCAGGCTCGGAAGACCGCACCCACTATTTTGACGACCGCTCTGAGTTTGATGACTTTGTTAGGGGCTTGCTCGTAGGCGAGGACGAGGGGAGAAAAACACCAACTGACTTCAAGCTGTATAGAAAAGCTACAGACGCTTGGTGGGAGTGGGAAGAGCAAAACTTTGACCCCTACGACTACTTCAAAGATATTGATGATACTCCCTACCCATTGGCGCACGGGCAATTTTTAGCCCATTTTGGTGGAGGAGATATTGACCCTAAAATTCTTTGGGATATCGCTCAAGGATGTGAGAAAGTTATTCCTTTTGCTACTGAGAGCAAATCTACTCAGTATTTACTGCAAGAGAAATTCCAAAACTTAAAGGATGTGGGTGCATGGGCAAGGGACGATGAAGACCCAGCGTTTAGCGAGTACGAGGTTGATACCGCGCTTGTACTGTACGCACTTGCAACTCAAGGAACTTCCTTTGTTGATGACGATGAAGCAGAGGCTTGGCTCTACGAAATCTAATGACTAAACGTGTTGTTGTTCGCACTGAAACTACTGATACTCACGCAGACGGCACGACCACCACCAGTAAGACAGAGCGATTAGAAGAAACACCATCAAGTGGTCTATTAGAAGCATGGATGGCTCTAGTACTTCTTCTTTTCACTGGACTTCTGTTTATTACGACTTATCGTGTCGTGTCATCAATTACACAAATACAAAGAGAACAAACAAATGGAGTTCAACAAGTTGACCACTACTAACCAAGCTCAAATTTCTGTTGTCAAAGGTGGTAAGGGTGATTTCTCCACCAATGCCGCGCAAATGGGTAAACAGGCTGCATTACCTCAAGCTATTTCAATGCTGCAAGGGCTTTACCAGTCCTACGGATTGCAATTTCCTGATATCAACATGCAAGATCCTAGCTTTAAGGACAAAGTTGTTGCTGTGGGCAAGGTGGCAGAAGTAGCTCGGTTAAACACCAAAGCATTAGCCCAAATGTTAAAGCACACGGCAACCCTGATGGCTGGACAAGTCAAACTAGCTGAGTTTTACGCTGCCAGTACAAACATTGTTGTTGAAGGCAAGAAACGCATTGATCGATCCACTGCTGACGCATTCCTGGCGCTTGCCGATTACAACAAACACGCTCAGTCTTTAACCGCGAAAGTTGACCGCAAGGTTAAAGCCCTGGATGCAAAGTACGAACTGATGGGGCAACTGGGAGAAGGCAAGCTCAAAACCAGTTTGCAACTTATTGAGAATCAGAAACAAGCTGGAGAGAAACGACAAGCAGCAACCGCACAGTTACAACAAACCCGTCAAGAACTATTAGCATCTGTCGGCATTAAGCGGCAGAAAGACGCTGAGTATATCCGTTACGGACATTTGAAATCTGACAAATAATTAGGAGGAATGGGGCGGTAACGCCCCTTAAGACTGTATGCAATCCAGTTTTGAACCAAAACCAAGTGGTAAAGGGACTAAGTTTTACATCCATCTAAGTAACTGGGCTGAATTTCTCTCATGGATGAGTGCAGGTGTTGCAGTTGCTTTTGTAGTCCAAATAGCCCCCAAGTTGCTTTTGATTTACCCAATCGCTTTTATATTAACCATTACTTATTTTGTTAGTAATATCCCTCACAACAAAACGGCTAGCTTATTGCGTATTGCGGCTGTCTTCTGCTCACTGTTTGGCTTTTGGAATTTGGTTTGGCTCTATCGAGATACCGTGTCAGCCGTTGTTGTTGGGGCTAGCGCATTAATTATTGTTGGGGGAGGGTATGTGCTATGGCTGAAACTACGTTAAGAATCAGCTATAAAGAATTAGCTTTTGGTAGCTTTGCTGTGGGTTTAGTGAGTTTAGGGCTAGCAATACCAGGCTATTTAAAGGATTGGCGTGAGTATCGCATTTGTGAAGATTATTTTGGTATCACCACTTGTCAGAACAGGGCTTACACAATTGAAAACCCCTCTCAACCAAGGTTACAGCCAACAAAAATTTACTTTAACGAAGCTCTAACAAAAATTCTGGGCATAACAATAGCCTGTGCTGCTTTCCCTTTAGCGGGGTACGCAGCCAGAGAAATGGCTTCAATTAGTGAGTATAACGAGACTGTGGAGGCAATTAATAAAACTGCCCAGTTGCAATCCTTAACCCAGGAACGAGCTACTGATCTAAAACTAGGTGGGGAAGCCTACGAAGCCATGAAAGCCATTGAAATGGCGGATGCAATTGATAGATTCCGCGAAACTCTCTATATTCCTGTTAGTGCAGAAGATGTAGATGCGGAAATTGAAGCAATCCAGCAGCAGCTAAAGCAAGCAGAAAACCGCAAAGCGCTGGAGTTTGAAATTGACGCAACAGTCCAGCCTGATAAACCACAGATAAGCGAAAACGCTCAAAAGCTGTTTGATTATCTGCTCAGGAAGGAAGCAACACTAGACAAGCCAATGAGCGTTAACACCGTCAATAAAAACGGAGTCATTAAAGATGCGGATGCTGCGATGATTCGTGAGCTTTTTGCAGAATTGGTCAAGGCAGAGTTGGCCCAGCTAGACGACGACGGCAACATTTATCTGATTTAGCTTCTTCGGTCACAGTTTAAAAATTGTGTTGCGTTTAGCTTCATAACTATTCAAAAACTGGGAGTTCTTCGGGTGACGACACTCCACTGTCGGGGGCGGGCTGCCCAGTCAAGGCCCACTCCACAAGTAAACTTCTTGCCCGTCCCCGACACCACCCGAAGAAAGTATAGCGGCTCCCAGTTCGCCACGATTAAGCTTTGAATAAGAAATGCTTGTGGTATTAAAGTGAAAAAATGCGTTCATACAAGCGTTTTAATTTTTGATGCTGCACACTAGAGTTGCGCGATAATGGCTCAAAGAGATTACTTAAATCAGAAAATCCTTCAAAGCAAAGGTTTGATAGGGTTTTTTGAAAATAAAGGCTTTCTTTGTAAGGAATTTATTATAAGTTTTTTGCTATCTAAACTCACATATCCTTCAATTAAACAATCTTCTTGCTCATTATTATTACCATTGAATTTAATCTTAATAACTTTATTTTCATCATTTTTTTCTTCAACAAAGTCAGCGAATATTCTTTCCTTTTCAATCAATTTTTCTAAAATTACTAATAACTCATTATTACTATTATCTGTGTTTAAATCTGCTGAAAATTCATATCTATTTGTATAATACAAATACTTTACTATAAAAACTTCGACCCAATTTAAAGAATAAATTTTTGATGTAAATTTACGTTGTAATAATTCTAGAGAAAGGTCTAAGATTTCTTGATTAACTATTGCAATTACCAATTTAATCTCAAAGGAAAGAATATGGAATAATCCAGAATTTAGATAGTCGTATGGATTATTAAAATTTTCGTAGTTTATGATAATTCTATCATTACTAGGTATCTTTGCGACCTCCTCTTGAGCGCGTTCATTAATTGCTAATTCATATTGGTCTAATTCACTATTTAATTGTGATAAAATATTTTCGTCTAAATCTTTATTTTGATAATATAGTTTAAGAATAAACTCATCTATTTTTTCTAATCTTTCCGAGGGAAGGCTAGGATTTTGAAATACTATCTCTTCATCTTGCCATATGTCTTTTTTGAATTTGACCAATCTTTTTAATAAAGGTTCAAACCAATCATTCAAAAAAAAGTGAGTTTTATAGGCGATTCTATAAATACTACACTCAAATTGATAAAATTTTGCTATTAAAGGTATATCTTTAAAATGTGTTAAACATACTTTTATCTCTCTGACAATAACATCATTTATCGAAATATATGAGACAGATTTAGGTAAATATTCAACAATTGGTTTAATCCGAATAAGCAGGTGTATAAGATTTCGGCGATGATTTATAGAAGGTCTTTCTTGCAGTGTAGATACAATATTTACTATCACATTAGCTTTTTCATTGTCATTCAACTCTTCAAATTTGATAATAAATAATTCATAAATTATTTGAAAATTATCTAAATTAACGGGGATAGCAAAATCAATTTTAATAATTTCATCAAAAGTATGGGTTATCAATTCTTGCTTTACGTTGGCAAAATGCTCTGTCTCTTTTCTTAGTAAAACATTTATTCTGTTCTGCTGAACTACAGGACGAACCAATTTTAGTATAGAATTAACTTCCTTAGAAAATTCCTGTAGGCGTTCATCAATAACTTCAACAGAAAGAATATCATGGATATCTTCAAGAACACGTTTTTTTAACATGGGTATGATGTTTTTAGCTCCCAAAATATTATTGAGTTCTTGAAATCTTTGAGGTAATTCATCAACAGATATTCTCAAAATTGGTTGATACTTCTCATCAATATTTCTTGAATCATATATTACAATTTCCCATCCGTTTATAACTGCAAAATACCGAGCACTAACTTCTGGATGCATTGCATAAAAATGTGCCTGAAAAATAGATTGTTCTTGTATTTTTTTAGGATAAGCTGGTTTTGCTTCTATCAGCCAAAACTGTTTTTTACGAACTAACAACTCATAATCAACATCAACTCTTTTACGACCTATCATGAGAAAAGGTTTATGTAAGAGATGTTTTCCCTCACGGTTGATATCATAGTCAGTATCTTTACGATAGCCTAAAAGGTTAAGAAGAGGTTTAATAAAATCTTCCCTGACATCGTTTTCATTCCAATTATCAAATTTAATACTTGCTAAATCAGTCAGTTTTTTGTAAAGCTGCTTTATTTTGTAATCCATTATATTCTAAATATTTTATTCAATTTATAGTAAATATTAATATCTATCTTAGCTGATGCTGCTAGAATCTGAGCGTTGAGACAGCTGATTCCAAATCTTCATCTAACACCTCTAAATACTTTTGCAACGCCGACAAAGTTCTTGACCAGAAAATTTTTGGATCACCTTCAGTGGCACCACTTCATGTCAGCTTCTCTAGCCTTAGCCCTACTGATAGCAACAATTTATCAACCGGGGGTATAGAAGCGTGTATAGACAATTGGGCAAGCCGCAACATGAGCAGCTCCTATTGGTGCGGACTATACCCGATTGTGCGTAATGTGCAGCAAGCATAAGCAAGTTTTATCAGCCAACGAAATTATGAGGGTTGTAGCATTCGTGCTGTCGGGCTGATTGATAAGTTTGGGTTAATCGGGTGGATTTGCTCACGAAACATTAGGCTTTTTGGTCACATACATTGTGATTTGGCAGTTAAAGGCACTAAGGGATATACGGGAAAATCCTTGATATCATCCCAAATAACCTAGATATTTGAGTAATTTTTATATTGAAAGATTTTGCAACAAATTTTGGGAGAACCTGTAACAGAGAAAATATTTCTCTAGCTCTTTCTCATTTTCTTTGATAGACTTCTCTATCTTATTCATATTATCTTCAAGTAAATTAAGATAATTTTTTTGAAAATTCTCAGATGAATTATTACAAATAAAGTTGTCTTTCCATAACCAGAATCGTCTATCAACACAAAGGAGGAATAATTTAAAGTAGCTCCATGCGATTACCCGCTCATCTGTATTCATAAAGCACTTAAACCAATGTTTAGCCCACGAATTTGTTTGCCATCGAATGAACGATATATCTACTATTCCCTTCCTCCAAGTGTTTGGTTGTTCTTCTTTTAGTTGACTAAGGCGAGTAAAAGCGGCATCGGTTTCTAAAAATCCGAGAATCGCCACGGCACGAGAAAAATCTAAAGGAGCAGACGAATTAAGCTTAAGTTCTATGTAAGAATTGAGCCAATCTAAACCATGACCTTGTTGAGCAGCAATAGTAAGCTGCATTAGTTCTAAGTCTGAGTAGCAAAGTTCAAGCCGACGCTGCCATTCATTTTCTATAGAACCATTAGGTGGAACTTGAAAAAGAGTATAGTCCAGAAAGCAGATATTCGTCTTGGAATTTTTTAGGATAATTCTTCGATTAATATTTCTAAGGTACTGATATAACTTTATTGCCTGCGGGTGATTTATATCTAGTAAAACAGAGCAGAGAATTTGATAAAAAGTACTACCTAGATGAATGACTTTCTCTGCTGTATTATCCTGCTCAGGTTGTATAGGATTTAGCCATATATCAACTAAATCAGGACGCTGAGATACTATTTGTGTTAGAACATCTCTAGGAATAATTTCACAAAATAAGTAGTTTCCTGCTTCAAGTTGTCTATTCTGAGTTTCAGTAAATATACTCCTAACCTCTTCTCTAGTCCTCTGGTTTGCATTGATATCTTGAAATTCTTTAAGCGATTCTATAGAATTATCTCTACTCCATATTCCCCAAACAACATCTGGGGAGAAAAAAGTTACAGATTCCTCAAAGTTATTTTCTGATATTGAAATTTTGTAATAAAACTCCTCGAAATTATCCTCACTAGTTACGTTAACTTCAATAATTGGAAAATTCTCTGGTAACCCGGCTACTTCTGTAGCCATTTTAGTCCAAATTTGGTGAATATCATCTGCATATTGTTGGACTTCTTCTGATTTCATTCCCCGGTAGCGAATAGCATAACCTTTATAAGCTGGATGAATACGGTTCTTAAGATTGGAATAAGTCAAATCTTTACCATACTTTCCGAGAATCAGACTTCCCCAATGATTTTCCTTACCGTGATGCTTAGAATTCCATCTCCAAGAACTGTCGATAAAATTCTGGATAGTCTCATTGTCACCAAACTTATATAGAATCTCCAGAACTCCTGAACGTATTAAGCTATCGTCATTCTCAAGAATTGGGTAAATGTATTTGTGTATTACATCTGCCTGTAAATTTTCTATGTAAGTAGAAATAAACCAAATTACACGTTGCAAACGTCTTACATCACTAACCAAGTTTGATAATGCTATTTCTGGGTTTTTAAGTGGTTTAAAACTTCGCTGAAAGAATAGCAAATCAATGGCTATATCAGGACGATTTAGAAGATGAAGTAGCTGTTCTTCTGCATCTAAATCTTTGAGAACTATCTGAAACAGATAAGCTTCAGCTAGATTGTCCAAATCACTTCCCGTATTACAGTTTTGCTCAAAATTCTGCCAAGCCTGATAAATATTGTTTTTTTCTTCTGAATCAAGAATCAGATAATTTTCCAATATATGAAAGCTCAGTTGTCGCAAGCTTATTCCTGTTCGCTGCGCGATATTTCGTATAATTTGCCTAACTAAATCAGCTATACTATACGGTGCATAGGCACACAGAGTAGGTTCAAATTGATCTAATTTAAAATTATTTGATTCACTCCAGTATGTAGACCAAATTGAGTTAATTGAAATTTGGTTTACTAATACTTCAAGGCGTTTACCAAGATCATCGGGAACTACTAACTCTGGATTAATACAAATTGATTTTATACATCCAGCTATCCAATCAGGTGTCAAGTCAGTTCTATGTATGCAGTTTTCATAATTATCTTGACTCCATTGAATATATAAATCACAAGGGTCGTATGTATTAGCTGGAAAAAGGTCTGTAGGTAATGTCTGTAGAAGTCGATAGGCTTCCTGACTTCCTTCATATGACAATAGCCGATAAGCAGCCTTTTTAGCTACTCTACTCTGCGATGCAAGAAGTTGTTCAACCTCTGATTTAATTTCATGCCATACTGTTTGAGGAGCAGTACGAAACACCCAATTAAACAAATCGCCTTTGTTGGGAAAGCCCATAATTTCCTCTGCCAGAATTCCTGTGGCAATAGCCCTAACAAAATTTTGTCTGGGCAGACGAGAGATTAATGCTAGCGCAAGTCTTCCAAGGCGGAGTAGTCCATCATCTTCAATTACTGTTAAGTTGTAACCCTGAAATATAAAATTTCCTGGTTTTAATTCCTGTCCTGCCCGTTCATTAATTTCGTGTCTGATTTCCTCTATGCTCACTGACGGATTGCGTTGAAGTGAAAAACCGTCGCAATTTAAAAATCCTAACCACTTCTCTAGTGCCTTTGAAAGAATTTCTAATATGTTGCTATATTCCTTCCATTTCATGAAAGCACGTTTTAGTAATTCTTCTGCCCAAGGATTTTGAAATGTATCAGATCCTATAATCTCTGCCAAATCAATGTACGCATAAGGATCACAAGGCAAATATGCAATAAATTCTTTCTCAATATCTAGTCCTGGATTACGACTACTAATCCAGGCATTTAGCAAAGCAGTTTTTGCTTTTAGCGGAAGATTGGGGTCAGTAAGAGCAATTAAACTGGCATAGTGACAAATTTTTGCTTTAGTATCCATTTCAGCCTGTGGCTCTATCCACTCAGCAATTATTTCTTCTGGATTTTTACCACTTTGCTCAATACTTTCTTCTAGTTGATTAACTAATAATAAACCTAATCCATAATGTAAAAATTCTGGAACAATTTGATTTTTATTTTCTTTATTTCTAAGAATACCTCCAGTTATAAGCTCCTCAAAAACTTCAGATTTGTTAAATATAAATGATAAATTTTCTTCTATATCTCTATCCCGTAAATATTTTTTATTTTTTTCTTGAGTTTTTTCGGCTAAATCTCTAATTAATCCCCGAAATTTATCGTCATCTAATGTAATCCCCTTTCTTTCAATCCTATCTTTCCAATCTTCATAAATCAATCGTTCAACAGTTATCTCTCCACTAATTTCAATACTTTTATGATGCTTGAGCATCAGATTAAAATAGCGTGGTTTACAAAGTAGTTTTAACAGTTCATTTGAAAAGTCAGAACGGCTTAATTGATGATGTTTTAATGCTTCTGTTAGTTCATTGTTATTATAAGATGAGATAGGATATTTATGGATATGATTTTTTAAAAAACTTAGATGATCAAATTTTCGTTGCCAATATTCATTACGGCAAGTGATTATTATTGCTATATTTTGATACCATAAGGATTCGCAAAGTTGGACTAAAAAATCTCTCCAGCATGAAGAATCATAACGTTCATTAATACCATCTAACACCAGCAGCAGTCTTGGAACATTATCACTTGAGTTATTAAACCAGCGTTCTACACGTTTTTTACAATGTTCGTATTGCAAACTTAGCTTCTGTTCAAGAATATTAGAAAATAGGATTAATGGGTTATGGTTACTAATTTTATTTGATGATAAAAAAGCGACAGCAGGGAATAAATTAGACTGCTGTATCTTTATTCCTAACCAATGAGCTATTCCCCATGTCTTTCCATCACCTTCTTCCCCTAGAAGTGTAAATATTTTTTTATTATTTCCCCAGTTTGAATACCAACTATCTAATTTGTCTAGCAGTTCCTTTCGTTCAATAAATCTTACATCATTACTGAGAACATTTATAGGTTGTCCAAAAGCAGCATGAGATTTAATCTCTAATTTCAAGCAATCCAAAAAATGCTGATTTTGTTTGAATCGCCAATTGTCATATCCTATAATTACTGAACAAAATTTAGATTTTAATAGTTCTTTTTTTATCTGGAATTGAGGATGAATTGCAACATTATTCAAATATTTTTTCAATTCTTGCACTTGATTTGATGGAATAATGGATTCGGATTGTAAAAAATTAATTACTATATTTGGTGAACAACCACATAATATTTCTAATGAATCTGGATTTTCAATACCTTCTGCAATAACTTCAAAGTGTATACCGAGATTTAGTGCTTGATTAGTTAAGTTATCAATTAATTTTGAATCAACCTCACGAGTAGCAACCAGTACCCAAATATCTAAATCTGGAATTGAATTCCTAGCTTGAACTAATTCTCCTAATAGTTCTCGCTCATTAAGATTAGTTGTATTTAGGTAACGTTTGCATTCTACTGCTATGACGTTCGAGTCATAATGACGAGAACTCATATCACGTCCTTCTTGAGAACCTGATTTAGCTAGATAGAAACGTCGTCCAGTTAGAGCTTCTAACAATTGAGCAACTAGTCCCTCGAAGCCTTGTACTCCTGATGGCCTAAGTTTTTGCAGTGCATGAAAAAGCTGATTACTCATCTTATTTAATAAATGCAAGCAATTGATGCTTCACAGTAAATTTTACAAATATATCTTATGACTCCCCATTGAGGTATCGAGCCGGAGCAGCAGCATTGGTTTCAGTCTCAATGAAGAAATCTATTTTCTGAGTCGGATTGGCCACGTCGAGCTTTTCTGGCATCCACAGTCATCATCTGTCAGAAAACACTGGTATAAATCTGTTGAGTCTCGCTTAGATCCACTTGAGAAGGCTGTCATGAGATGGGCTAAAGCAAATCCTTTTTGCTAGGCTACATAATTAAGTATGTATTTTAGTGAGCCAAACTTGATGATGTGGACGAGCTTTATTCAAACGTCTTAAACCGTTTAAGAACGATAAGCGTCTATGACCTTCTAATAAATGATAAGGCTGTTTTAATAAAACTTCCGTTATAAACTCATGTTGACCTTGATTATCAAGTAATACAATAGGAGTATTCCATGTCCCCTCTTGCAACATATAGCGAGCAAGCCAGTCATCCATATCTTCTGCCCGTTCCTCAACATTCTGGAATCTGTCGTAAAAACTTTCATCATTAAAAGCTTCTCGTCCTGGAATCTGCTCAAGCGGCCAAGTCTCTAAATTAAATTTTAATCTTTCTAAATTGAGAAATGCATAGTCTTCCATGCAGCTAGCATGACGATATAACCACTCCTTTAATAGTTCTTCTGGCCAATTTGAGAGAACTCCCTTTTGCATTCTATGAACATAGTCTGACTCCTCTTCTACTACTCGCCAATCCTCGTCACGAAAGGGTTGATACTTCAAAGTTATTGGATAAATTTCTTCTAAATCCATGAGTCTTGATACCAATTATTGAATAAGAGTAATCTACTATAACAAATCAATTTATTAATTTTTCTCACTCGGAATCCTTCAACATTCCCGTCAACAACTCCGACATTTCCCACAAATCTTTATTCCGATTATCGTCATAAATCATCAACGTTCTGGGGTCAGCATGACGGCTTAACTTCTGCACCTTTCTGATATTCCCATCAGTTGCATCAAGCGCCGCCGTAATCGCTGAATGCCTTACCCGGTGCGGTGACATGGGTTTCTTCACCCCTGCCTTCTTAAAAGCCTGAGACACTATTTTATAAATGGCATCCGTAGTCAATCTATGCCCTTTATTATGAAAATCTAACGCTGTAAAAATTGGTAAATTAGGATTCAAATCCCCCCTAGCAATTAACCAAAAAGCTATTGCATTCGCCACATCCTTGGACATATCTAAATACTCTTCATTCGTTCCCTTACCCTTCCCCAAAATTCTTAACTTGCGTCCATAAAAATCAAAATCACCCACATTTAATTGACATATTTCCTGGCGACGCAACGCTAAACCCCACAACACCATAAAAATTGCATAGTTGCGTTTACCAATCAACGTCTCCCTATCAAATTGCTGTACGGCTTTTGCTATCGCTTTGCTATCAACCCCCCGCGTATCCCGGTACGCCTTAACCTTCTCCCCCGACACATCCTCTAGGGAATAGTTGCACACCCCCAACTTGCGCCCCATCTTCGCCAACGACTTTATCGCTGCCAATCGCCGATTAATTGTCGCCTCCCGCACTCCAGACGCTATCAGTTTCGCCTTATATTTCAGCACCACCATCACCGCCTGCTCTCGCTGCAAGTGCAAAAACTCCAACACACTATCACCAGTTGCCTCTAAACCAGTCATCTTCACAAAAAAATCCCGAATATCCTTCTCATAAGCACGCCGAGTATTGGGGTTGCGCTTGTCTGCCAACAGCTGCGCCAACACATCCGGGTCTTTGTCAAGCTGTGCGTCAAAATATCTAGTGATCGGCGCATCCAAACACGCCTCTAACGATACTTTAACAGGGGAAAGACTGGAAAAAACAGCCGAGTTGTCGTCGTTAATTTGTTGAGCATCACAGTTAGTCGAGGAATTAATAACGCTCGGCTCCTGAGTTTGTCCAAAATGCGAGACTATCTCGACCCTACGTGGTTCATTAGGCATAAGTGCTTACTAATACGTAATTGATAATGCGCGTTTCCGATAACAAGTATCATACCTCAGTAGGTGTCAGCATCAATCTTTACATTCAATCAGAAGTCAGATATTGATTACGGAAATAGTCGGGTGTCAATTGGTAATCCGTTGAGTACAAACTATACAAGTTTTATCTTGCACTCTACACCATCGGCAGGCTGCAAGGGTTCCAAAAAACCTTGTTTTTGCAGTACCAATTAGACCTTATTCCAGTACAGCGCTCGCTCGCGCCCTCTCAACATCTATTACTTTGACGAGTTACTCAACATAGTTATTAATCGTTTAATTTGACCCACTCGCTTACGTTGGTCGTAGCGGCGCTTGGCTTCTGTGGTAATTTTTTCTAAAAGTGCGTTATCTGCACTAACAAAAGTCCAAGCAGCTTCTAGAAATACCTCAACTGTGATGCCTCTGTCTTTACAAAAACGTGTTAGTTCTTGGTCGAGGTCTTTTTCTAAAACTATTGCTGAATGTCGTCGGGTTTCAGGGTATTTTTCAAGTTCGGCGATTAGTTCGGCAATTGTGTCTGCTGGTGTAGCAGTTGGATTGGTTGCTTCGGTAACTGGGCTGATTTCCTGTGGTGAGTTTTGTTCTTCTGCTTGGGGTGAGGGTTGTACTTTGGGAACGAGTGCATCCTGACGTGGTTCAACTGTGGGGCGATTGCGTTTGTTGCGTAGTTGGTTGAGTACGTTATCTGACATTTTTATTTACCCCCAAGTGAAGCCTGAATTTTCTCAATTAAAATTTCAAATGGATATTCCAAGTCGGTATATCCCAACTCACTCAAAGTTGTACGTTTGTTGATGGCTTGTTTATAGCGTTCTGATTCACGGATTGAGGGTATAACTAACCCCTCGCCAACTTCGTCACGCATTCCATCTACAGCCGCCCGACTTTCTTGGGCTTGGGTGTTACCAAACCAGCGATCTCGGAAAGGTAAAACGCCTAATACTTGAGCATTCGTTGCACCGACATCTCGCAAGCCACTAAGTAAATCCAACGTCCGCACCAGGGAACCATAACCTTTAACCGATGCTTCGGCGGGGATAATCAAAAAATCTGCTGCGCCGATCACTGTCAAACAAATTTGCGATCGCTGAGGTGGGGCATCGATAATGCACACTTTGAAAATTTTGCTGACGGCTTCCAATCGCCGCTTGAGTAAGGTTGCACCAACTCCACTGTTAGATAAATAATCTTGTACGGTATCAAGTTGGTCGTCGGCGGGGATAAGAAATAAGTTGTCGTTGTCTTGTGTTGGGTAAATGCAGTCAGAGGGTGCGACTGTTTTTTTGAGAAATTCCAATAGTGTTGGTTGGTTGGGTTCTAACTCAAAACCCAGATAGGTGGTGAGATTATGTTGGGGGTCGGAGTCTAGCATCAAGGTGGGCAACCCCTGGCGTGATAGCAGCCGACCAAGGAATAGTGATGTTGTTGTCTTACCCTGTCCGCCACTCAAGGAGCTTACGGTAATCGTCAACATATATATTTTTAGTATTTTATTAAATTAGCCAATTAACTTAAACTCATTTGATTATTTTGTCAATTAATAAATTTAGCTAATTATCTTTTTAGCTTTTTGTAAAATTAGCTTTTTGACTTTAGCTAAAATTAGCTTTTTAGCTTTTTAGAGGTTTGGCAGGGATTCAGGGACATTCCGCGATTTAGGGTGAAATGCTTGCTCTGGTTGCTTTTGGGCGATAAATAGAGGGTGTCAAGTTCTGGTGTGAGAGGATGATTTATTGAGTTGGCGCGATCGCTAATTTGTCTTCGCTACTCTAAGCCTAGTTCTAGCTGCACCGATTCTTCCTGTTGTGGTTGTGTTTTTTTGGTGCGTCGTGCGCTGGTTTTGGTGGTGGATTTTTTAGCTGTTTTGGTTTGGAGTTTGGCGCGTTCTGCGCGGATGTGTTCTAGTAGAACGGATGCGGGTTCGTCGTCGGGGTCTTGGGGTACGAGTTCGCCGCGAAAGGCTTTGGCTAGGATTGATTGGTCGAGTTGGTCTAGGTTGGCTTTGGCTTGTTGGTATTGTTGTTCAATACGATTGACAACCTTCAAAAATGTATGAACCCGATTAACGATTTCTTGTTGTTCTTCTAATGGAGGCAAAGGAATTCTAAAATCTCGTATCTCGATAAGATGTAAGTCGGGTGTGCCTATTCCAGTAACTCGCTGTCTAGCTTGAGAAAATACAATTTCAGAATTCATTATGGCTTCAGCATATTGACTTGAGAAATATGGATTAACTGGTTTTATAAGGGCTAAACTGACAAATATACTAAATGAATAATCTAACTGATTAATAGCAGCATAACCAAAAGTAGCACCTACTTTTGTGTAAAGTATATCCCCTTTCTCTGGATTGCATCGAGCATTAATTTCTTGGTACTCTTTCTCAGAAATAAACTTGATGTCCTCATCTTTAACAACAAAAGGACGTACATTTTTAACTGATAAGAATGGTACTCCTTCTGTTTGATATTTAGGTGTTTGATGAGTTCCATCAGTAACTAAATATGAAATATCTTCTAATCTGGCAATAGACCAAGTATCTGGAATATCATTAATTTCTATAGATGTATGAGTGGATTTTTTATTTTTCCTGGAGTCTTTAGGTTTCTTTCTACCTTCTTCCTCTGCTTTTCTGCATTCTTCTTCATACCATTTTTTACGCTTTTCTTGAATCTTCTCAAACAACACCTCAGCAGGTTCAACATTACTGTTCTGCTCCCGCCAATCAGCAGTGAGGTCGCCACGAAAGGCGGCGGCGAGGACAGATTGACGGAACTGGTCTAGCAGTTGAGGAATATCCTCAAGCTCCTCCTTCACTCGCTGACTCCTAGCCTTCAGTGCCTCTATTTTCGCAACTATCCGGCGTTGTTCATTGAGGGGTGGGATAACAATTGCAGCAGACGTAACATCAGTATCCGTCACTGCTGGATATAGTGTGCCGTCCATTGTGCTGCTGATTTTACGAATGAATTTATCAGACACGACAGAATAAAAAAGAAAGTTACTGTCAATTCCTGAACTACATCGAAGAACAGCAATACCAGTGGAAGTTAAAACACCGTCAAGTTCAGCAGGTACACGCGCTATATTTTTTAAATAAGTTCTAACTGTAGAAAATAAAATATCATCTTTTCTAACTATTCGACGCGCACGCGAAGGAGCATCTTTACCTAAAAAGGTTTTTATATTTGTGATTTCTTGGGTAGAATTATCAATCGAACCAATATCAATATATTTAAACTCTGTCTCTGGCTGTTTTGCTGGTTGTTCTGTTTCGTAAGGTAAAGTAATTTCTCCAATAGTTACTATTTCCCAACATTCAGGCAAATTTTTATCAAATTCATCAATACTCAACTCTCTTCCTCCCAATCCTCAATCTGCAACCCATTAACTCGATTAAATTCTCGTGTATTATGCGTAACTAATATTAAATTATTCGCCATCGCAATAGCTGCAATCTGGAAATCATTAGGCCCAATAGGAGTACCATTAGCTGACAATTCTGCACGGATTCTTCCGTAAACGAGGGCAGCAGAATCATCGAACGGCAGCGAAACAAACAACTTGAGAAACTCTTGCTGTCTAGATAAAGTTTTCTCAGGATTATTGCTCTTTATTGCACCATAAAATAACTCGCCTTTGACCACAGAACACACAGCAATATCTGCAATATTTGTTGCTCGTAAACGCTCCCTAATTGCCAGTGACCTACCATTGAGATAACGAGCGCAAACATTACTATCCAACAAATATCTCACACAATTTCTTCCCTTTCTTCAAAATCACCTTCAGAATCAATAACAATGGGGTCATCCTGACAACTGCCATAGGTCTGCTCAAAAAAACCAGGAGGCCAACCTAATTCTTCTGGTGTTTTTTGAGGTTTTGATATTTCTATTGGTTGATAAATCACCATGATTTCTACTTCTTTATCTGTGATTCCTACTGGAATATCTAAATGTAAAATCCCATCTGCACCAATATGTTTTTTTAATTTAATACTCTGCATAGCTAATTATCCTGTAGAGATTGACTTGAATACTTATTGACCAGCATTAAAAATTTGTTCCGCAGTCAAATTTAAATCAGGGAAAGTAGGAGATATGATTTTATCGCTACCCCGAAACTGAGTAACTTGGTATTCACCATCAATTAGTTGATAGACTGAGAAAGTGGGTTGTTTGGGATTACCGATAAACTTCCTAGCTCCCAAAGCTGCATAGTCAATAATCCAATATTCGGGGATGCCCATCTCTACCCTTCGGGAAGGGCTTCGCCCAACATAATCAGCAAGTTTGAGATAGTAATCATCGCGCCAATTTGTACTGACAACCTCAATAACTAAAGGAATTGATGTCCCCTTAGTCACAGTAGATGATTTTTCCCAGAGAGGTTCATCAGCCAAAGCAGCATCATTTAGTATTAATAAATCTGGGAAATAACCTGATTCTCTTTCCGGTGGTTTTACTATTGCTTGATTAGGGATAAAGTAGGGGAGATTTAATCGTCTAAACTCTAGAGTCAATTCAGCCGCCGAAAATCCTTTTATCCTTTCATGTTTCCCTGTAGGCTGTGTCATTTCGACAATTTCCCCATTGTGCAGTTCGTAGCGTACCCCAGAGTTTTCGGGATACCACGCGATAAATTCGTCAAAGGTAACTATTTTTGGTAAGGCTTGGGTCATAACAATTGGATGACTGTGGGTTTGCTTTTATTCTAGAAGTGCTGTCCCTTCCTCGGTTTCTTCGTCCCCTGACAGCAACGCCGTCAAAGCCTCCATCTCCTCCATTGCCGTTTGTAACTTCGCCATAATAGCGGCGGCAATTACATCTGGTTCAGGTAAATCATCACCCGACTGCAAACTTTCATCCCGCAGCCAAGTTATATCCAGGTTTTCACCGCGTTTAGCAATATCCTCCCGCGTGAAGCAGCGCCAACGTCCCAACTCCCCTTGATCTACACGGGAACTGTTACCATTGGGGTCATCGCCAAAGGCTTCCTCGAACGGCTTAAAATGCTCCCTAGTTAAAGGTGTGCGCTTGCCAAATGCAGGCATATTAGTTCTCATGTCATAGAACCACACTTGCTTGGTGTTCCCCTTGTCTGTCGTCCCCCGTTGGAAAAACAGCACGTTAGTCTTGACACCTTGAGCGTAGAAAATCCCCGTAGGCAACCGCAAAATTGTATGCAGGTTGCACTTATCCATCAAGTCAGCGCGGATGTTACGCCCTTGCCCATCTTCAAACAGCACATTATCAGGTAACACCACCGCCACCCGTCCTCCGGGTAACAGTCCGCGATAGATATGCTGTAAAAAAGCTAACTGCTTATTTGACGTAGGATAAGTAAAATCATCCCGTGTGGGCAGTCCGCCGCCCTTTTTCGTCCCAAAGGGGGGATTAGTTAAGATAACCTTGGCTTTTGGTAACTGCTGCCCATCACTGGAGAGAGTATCGCCCAAGTCTACAGCCCCCTCAATGCCATGTAGCAGCATATTCATTAATAACAGCCGATGGGCATCCTGTACCAACTCAATGCCGTAGAATGCTTGGTAACGCTGAAACGACTGTTCAGCTGTGCTTAAATCGAATAATTCACTTGTGTGCTTTTTGATATAGCGGTCAGCAGCAATTAAAAACCCACCAGTCCCGGCTGCGGGGTCTTGCACCAGTTCCCCTGGTTGCGGTTTGATGAGTTCGACCATGCAATCAATCAAAGGACGCGGCGTAAAATATTGCCCAGCCCCGGACTTTTTCTCACTGGCGTTCTTCTCTAACAGCCCTTCGTACAAATCGCCTAAGCCTTCTTCCTTGGCGGAGTACCAGTCAAGTTCATCAATGCTTTTGACCAGCTTATTGAGAATTTGCGGTTTTTTAAGGGCAGTTTGGGCATTAGCAAAGATGGCCTGCACTCGTGGCGTACTGTTAGAACCCAACTCCAACAACGTGGCGCGGTAAAAGTTCATCTGTTCGATGCCGTCCTTCACCACCAAATCACCCCAGCGACAACCTTCTGGGATTTGGCTTTCAGTCCCAGTTTCCTGCGCCATCTTCAGGAATAGTAAGTATGTTAACTCTGTCACGTATGCCAGATAAGTAATCCCATCATCCCGCAGGACGTGACAGAGATTCCAGAGTTTTTGGACGATATCAGTAGTCGCGCTCAATGTTTTAAATAAATAGTCAGTATATAAATGCTGCTTTGTGATTATACGCAATTAGGTAGTGTTGTCAAAGTTTAAGATTGTTGTGATGATTGGCGTAAAGAAGGATGACAACAGATAAAGTTATTTACTGATTTACTATAAATTAAGCAATGGCTGTTTAATTATGCTAATTGCCTAAGTATATAAGTGAAGATTAGCCTAAAATTTTCATCCAAATCTTTGCAAATAAACACTATAAGAATCAAACATAATTGAATTATCCCAATAAAAAATATGAAGCGTTTGATAAAGTAAAACATATATGGAGGTAAGATTATGACCCAATCTTTGCCAAAATTACTGACATTTGATGAATTTATCGAATGGTATCCCAACGATGGTAAACGCTATGAATTACATAACGGAGTAATTTTTGAAATGCCCCCTCCAAGCGGAGAACATGAAAAAGTCATAGCATTTTTATCACGTAAATTAACGGTGGAGTTTGATCGTCTGAATTTACCCTACGGTATTCCTAAAACTGCATTCGTTAAAACTCCTACTGCTGAATCTGCTTATTTGCCCGATGTATTGTTATTAAATCTAGACAACCTCAGCAACGAACCGCTTTTTCAAAAGCAGTCAACAGTCAGCCAAGCTGCATCTGTGCCTTTGGTGGTTGAGGTTGTATCGACTAACTGGCGAGATGATTACTACAACAAATTTGCTGACTATGAAGAAATGGGCATTCCTGAATATTGGATTGCTGATTATGCTGCTTTGGGAGCTAGGAAATTTATCGGTAATCCCAAACAACCTACTATTTTTGTATGTAATTTAGTTGATGGTGAATATCAAATGACTCCGTTTCAAGGTAACACAGCGATTAAATCACCTACCTTCCCCCAATTAAATTTAACCGCACAGCAGATTTTTGATGCAGCTAACTAACCCACATCCTGCCACAATGCTTCATTAATTTGCACTAAAATCTCTTCTAAACGCCCATTAAAAGCTTTATTTAATCTGACAAATCCGCCCCCTTGAATTTTAAATTCTCCCTGGTCTAATGCTTCTTTATCCACAATAGTTTCTACCTTCAACTGCTTACCAATGCGTTCTAACCATTTGCGTTGGGGTGGTGTCCAGTTTTGAGAAGTTAGAATTTTCTTCATTGCCTTGTCCACCCTCTCCTCATGGGAAACCAAAGCATCCCCCAATGTGGCTTGGCGGATAAATCCAATTATTGAAGCCGCAATATCAGCATTAGTCATTTCCCGCCATGCTACCTGCAATGTTTTTTCTGAATACCCAGCTTGGTCAAGCATTAAGCGCAATTCCTTCAACTGCGCCCTAGTCAATTCACGGGGACGGGTAGTTACAACTATCAAAGCTGGAATTTTGTTGATGTTCTCGCGTAAATATGCGCCAAAACTATCTAAATAATCTTCAGGTTTTTGGGCATTACCATAACCCCTTTCTACCCGTCGCAGTTCATCAGCATGGCGAGAAATTAGTATTGGTTGTCTACCACCATCTCTAGCATCTAACATTTGTGCGATCGCGGAGCGTTGCCTAAACCATTCCTTAAGTTGCTGGGGGTCACTTTGGCGCAGGTGGTTGATCATCTCTGCCATTGGCATTCCGGCTGCGGCTTCAATACTATCTCGGTTGCTATCCCCTAACTTTCTTTGCTGACGTTGCAGTTTGGCTAAAAGTTGGTCAACAATGGTAGCCGCAGCAGTGCTGTCATTGACTGTCTCCAATTCTGACACCAGTTGGGTAAACGAAATATTAGGATTAACCGCCACTGGTTTCATCGTGGAGACTGGGGCGAGGGCTGCATATAAATTCACAGCATCATAAATGTAAAAAACTTCTTTTTTAATCTCATCACAGCGCCGTGTCGCCCGTCCTAACATCTGTTCGTAAAGGATGCGCGAGTTCACCCGCCGAATAAATACTAAGTTGCAAATTTCTGGGACATCAATGCCAGTAGTTAATAAGTCCACTGTGACAGCAATTTTAGGATTAGCTTCGTTTTTGAAGCGGCGAATTAATTGTAATGGTTGGTCTGCTTTGCCAGTAATTTTGAGAACCGCATCATCTTCCACACTGCCATACTGGGCAATCAACGCTTGTTTTAATAAGTGAACAACAATATCAGCATGACTATCATTCACACAAAATATTAAAGTTTTTCCTGGCAGTGAAGGGTCAATATTTGCTGCTAAGAATCCGCAGATTACCCGATTAAATTCTTCGGTAACAACTCGCCGATTAAACTGTTCTACCTCAATTTTGACTTCATCCGGGGCATGAACTAAATCGATTCTGCCTGTGATGGGGTCAAAATATTCCATTGCTTCCCCTGCTTGCCACACCATGCCATCTTCACTAAGGGCTGTAACTATGCGGATGGGGGGTTCACAGTCAGTAAGATGACCATCAATAACGGCTTCTTTGTAACTGTAGGTGTAAACTGGTTCACCAAATATTTGAGTGGTGTGTAGGGCGGGGGTGGCAGTAAGTCCAATTTTTACAGCATCAAAATGGTCGAGGACGCGGCGATATTTGGAGACGTAATCGTTAAAGTCGCGGAAGGTAATTTCTGTATCGCTTAACTCCCTATCTAGCAAATATCCTCTGTGACATTCATCCACGACAATGCAATCATATTGGTCAGCTGTGGGGATGTCCGTGTTATCGCCTGGGTAAAGAATCCGTTTCACAAAAGCTTGCACGGTGGCAATCTGGACTTTGGTATCTCTATCCGGTACTGCGTCCCCTAGTTCTTTGATATCAAAAATGTCAGCGAAGGTTTGCAAATTCTCCATCCGCGTTTCTTTAAATGCATTAGTGGCTTGTTCTCCCAAGGCGGTACGGTCTACTAAAAACAGGACGCGGCGAAAACGTTTGGTTTTGAGGAGACGATAAACCAGGGCAATGCAGGTTTTAGTTTTACCTGTCCCCGTTGCCATTGCCAGTAATAGTTCCCTTGCACCTTCTGCTAATTGGGCTTCAACGGCTTGAATGGCTTTGATTTGGTAATCACGCAGTTGCAGGTTATATGCAAAACCTTCTTGGGCAAGTAGTTGGTGTGCTTTCTCTACATCTTGGTTAAGGGCATCAATGAAAGCTTCCGGTTTGTACCAAGTGGTCAGGGGACGGCGGATATTTTCAGGACGGCGTACATCACAGAACCATATACCGCTTTTGGTTTGCAACTGTCGTAAAAATTCTCGTCCGTTGGTGGCAAAGACAAAGGGGACTTGATATTCTCCCCAGGGGCCACCGGGTAAGATTTCATCACCTTTAATTTTGTAGCCGCGACTGTAACGCTTGGCTTGGTCAATGGCAGCATAAACATCGGTGCTTTGACGTTTGGCCTCGACTACAGCCATTACCTGGAGTCCTACAAATAAAACATAGTCAGCACGTCCATCATCTGTAGGCCATTCTGCGATCGCCAAATTTTTCCCTTTTTGCGGACGAATGCCTTTTTGATAAATTAGTTGTTCCGAATCTACTTCCCAACCAGCTGCCCGTAGTTGAGCATCAATGAGGCGGCGGGTTTCGCGTTCATCCAGGTCAATATTTTCGCCTACTTCCTGGGAAAGCTGGATGGTTTCTTGAATTGTTTGTGCAGACTGACTTTCTGCTGTAGTTTGAATAGTTACAAGGTGATTTAAGGCTGCTTGTTTTTGTGCCTCAGTTATGAGTGCCAGTTCTTCTGCGGATATGCGGCGCTGTGCTTCTTGTGCGGCAGCAATTTGTGCTAGTTCTGCGGCTGTGCGGCTGGCTTGTAACTCTGCCCGCAGCTGTGCTAATTCTTGTTTGAGTGCTTGGGTTTCTCTGGCTGGGTCTTGAGGTGGAACAAAAGGGCCAGGGTTAAAATCAGGATTTTTAGTAGTAACCCGATGAAACCATATTCCTAGTTGACGTGCATACTTCAGGTTGCTGAGGGCTGTTCTGTGGTCATCTGCTAATGCGTGTGTGGCATTATTCCCTGCCAAACGTAATTGGTCAAACAAGTCATATACTTTACCTTTAAGGATTCCTTTGTCCCGCAGGCGACGCATTAAATCGATTTGCCGTGCTTCATCGTCGTACATCCCTACCTGAGCAGCAATCAGTTGTGCCAGGAGTTCACCAAACTGACGCAATTTGATCAGGCAGGTGTTAGGGTCATCAGTAAAATATCTTTCTGCCAAAGCTCCCAGTCGCACCAGTTGCGGGTCATGGATTTCTAGGAATCCAAAGTTTGGCGATACTAACATTTTGTCAGTCTTTCTCCTGAGAGTTTGGCAGTGTAGATTGCTACTTAATTCAATATCTTTCTAGCAAATTCTTCCATAATTTACAATCAGGATGCTCTATTGCCGTTATTCGTTTTAGGCTGCTTTGTTCAGGGTCGTAATTGTTGGCACTGGCAAACACGCCTGGTTGAGCGAAGCTGTTAAAACGTTGCGCCTTATCGACTAATCCTCATGAGGATACTTTTTCTAGATTTTGATCAAGGAAGCACATCAGGAAAATACCAATCATATGCAGGAGCGCCCGAATTGATTTTCTGTTCAAGCTTAGACAGTTGTTGAGCCAAAATCGGAACACGTGGACGGTAAAGTTCTTGGGCTTTTCGCAGATGTTCCAGTCCTTCTTGCTTGTATGTAGGGTTACGCTTTTGGTTCCACAACCTTAATTTGTACTCTGCCATTAAAGTGTGAGCCTCAGCCGAATTCGGATCTCTTTCTAAAACCAGTTTGTAAATCGCTTCTGCCTCCGGATCATCAAGCTGATTGTACCGTTTGAGGTGTGCTACTTCCAGTAACCTATATTCAACTAGTTTGCGCTCCCTTGGGTTGCGTGTTGTTTTAAAAGTTTGTATTAATTGTTCTTCCGAAGCCTTGCGTTTCTGGGGAGCTTCAATCACCCAGCCTGTGACCAACCCACCGATACAAGCGCCAAGCACAAATTTACGAATCCAAGACTGAATTAAATACATTTTTAAGTGTCACTTACTGGTATAAACCGTTCTGTTTGACTTGCGTAACCCTTGGGCGTAATTTTGACTCGTGCCGGAGATGAGCCGTCAGCAATGCACAAATAGCCCTCTAACGGTGGTAGGTTTTGTATTTCTGCCGGGAGGACAGCAGCTGTTTCACGAATGGTTTGTGATTGAGTTTGGCTACCACCCAAATCTGAGTTTTGCGAGTCCGAGAAAGTAACATCAATCCGTTCTTGCGCCCCTATCATGTCTGAGAATTGTTTGGCTGTTGTACCATCCCGCACATTTAAAATCAGCTTTGTGGCAATACCCTGAAGGATTATCCTGCTGCCCAATTCCCCGTAGGTCTGCTCAATTTGGGCAGTGGTTTGAGTACCAATGAAGCCACTGCCTTTGAATTTACGGCTCTCTGAAAGCATTCGAGGTAGAGATTTTAATTGGCTCAATGCCCCCAGTTCGTCAATCACCAGCGCTGTTTTGTAACGCCGATTCTCATTACTCAACAGTCCCCGCAGCATTAACTCAAAGCAAGTCGAAATCAGAGGTTTGAAGGTTTCCGCATCTTCTTCAAACAGAGGCAGAAAGATCCAATGTGGGCTGTCTTCTTTACCCCATTTGTAAAAGCTAAATTCGCTCTTATTTGATTTTGCTAGGGTTTGATAAAACCGCAGTTGGTTAATGGCTGTGGCAATAACACTACCTGCTGTGTTGCCACTTTCGCCCTCAAAGTAGCGGCGGGAAATTGTACCCGATAGGAAATCTTTCAGTTGCTCAAGAGAGAAATCAGTCAACACCTGCCACACTTCAGCGTTAGAGTAGGTGCGTTCAAATATATCGGCAATAAAGTTTTTAGCTGCATCGCTGAAAAATCGTTCTTTCGGGTCATCAGGGATAAGAGCAGCAGCGATAGTACTCGGTGAAACTCCTTTTTCTGCTCTATGGCTCCACCCTACACTACGGGCATCTCTGGGATTAAAAATAATATCACCAGGGCGATAAAGTTTTTCAATCAGTTCGCCGTTACGGTCTAGTACCATTACCCGCCAATCCGAGCGCTTATGCAGGGTATCGAGGATTTGTAATATGGATTGGGATTTGCCTGAACCGGGAGCGCCAAAAAAGCCGAATGAGAGATTTTCCAAGTAATTAGGCAGAACAACACCGCCGATTGATAATTTTGGTTCTAGGGGCTGTTTACCTGATTGTTTGAGTAGTTTTACTTCCCTTAAGCTCAGTTGACGTTGCAATTGTTGGGGCGTGACGATTTTGGTTCCCCGCAAGATTTGAGACGTGAGTCCTTTGGGGAAGAGAAGAAAGACAATTGTTATTAGAAGATTCAGCCGCCACAGTCCCAACCAGCCTACACCACTAAATAATGCAATGAGCATTAAAAAACCGACTGTTGCTAGAGCCACCTTCAAGGGAAATGGTTGTTGTCGGTTGTTTGACCAATCAGCTGTAAATAATAGTAAAGGGAACAGTGGCCCAGCTATTTTCGCTATCCAATAAGCAAAAATCCCTAGTCCGACACCAAAAACAAAAATTAGCAGCGAGACTATGTTACCACCAGCGATCGCTTCCATGTTCAGCCACTCCTTATCAACCTATCGGCTTCTGTCTCTAAAATGCTGTTGTTGTTTTTCGTTTGAGTTTGATTGAGAAATGCCGTATTGAGAGCGGATGGCTTCTAATCGTTCCTGCAACGATAGGTTTGCCCAATCCTGCTGCTGGTTATTTGTCTGCTGCGGTTGTTCTGAAATTTGTGGAGACTGTGTTATTTCTGGCTCTGGTTGTGTCGTTGCTTTTTGTTCAGAGTGCTTATTAGTAAGATAATTCCAGCTAACACCCATGTCGGCTGCTAAATAAAGACCACTTGGGGTAATATTTTTTGCCCATTCTCCAAAGCTGGGAGATGCATCTTTGTTGTAATAATCAGTCGGCAGATAGCCAAATTCTTTACCTAAATAGATTTTGTTATCGTCTTGTTGGGTGTTGGTGTCCTGACTGGGTTCTGAGGTGCTGTTTTCTGGTTGTAAGTTGATGTGTTGTTGGTTGAGTAAATGTACTTGTGGTGAGTCTTCTTCTAATTCAGAGTCGCTGTCCTTTTTGGTGCGTTGTTGCTTAGTGTAGTAATCATCGTCGTTCATCTTGCAATACCTCTGTTGTGTGTACCATCAGCCTTGAGATGCACTCTATAGACTCAGCCCACTATTTCGGTTTTGAACCCTTTCTTTTTCCTCTTTCAAGTGTTGCAATCCAGGCTGAATTTTTGGGATAAGTTGCTGAAAGTGCTGTACTTCTTCACTCGTAAGAAGTGAGGGTTCAACAGGTTCCCATTGTGAATTCTCTGAGTTATAAGAGGCCTTCATCAGTTGCGCCCCATCACTATTTCTCACCAATACCAATTGATCTAATTCATCCCAATAAACTGTGTGCTTATCACCTTCAAAACGATTTTTCTCAACTACTTTTAAAATTCCAGCAACAATAGGCGCTACAGTTTGGGTACGTTCAAATTGCACTTGAAAGGAGGTATTAGAGAGTTCTTCAGTAATAAATTCTTCAGAGACAACTTCCTCACAGACAAGTTTAGAAGCAACGACTTCTTCAGATACAAATTCAGAAGCAACGACTTCTTCAGTAACAAGTTCGTTTTCTTTTTGAGTCGAACGAAGCCTACGCTGCTCAATTGCGTCCAGATTTCTATTAATGTTTTCAATAGCTTCTGCTGTTGCCGCAGTGTTAAACCTAATCCGTTCAAGGCTAGTACGAGCCAAATGCTTACTTGCGTTCAGAGCTTCATCAACTTTGCTAGAATCTTCAGTCACTCGTTTTACTCCTCTCTTTAATTTCTATTTTTCTAACGAGGCAGGAGGGGCAAGGGGCAGAGGGAGCAGAGGGAGCAGAGGGAGCAGGGGAGGCAGGGGGAGAGAAGAGTCATTAAACAGTAACTCTCTTTCTTCTCCAGCAATACCTGCGGATGAAGCTCCAAAAGGAAGAGAAGCTTCTCTAGCAACACCTGCCCGGAGTGGAGGGCATTCTGAGAAAGCTCCCGGAAGCCTCCCCTACTCCTCTGCTTCCTCTGCTCCCCCTGCTCCCGGAAGCCTCCCCTGCTCCCAGCCTCCCCTACTTCTGCCTTGGATCTGTACCCAATTTTTTCTCAATTCGTTGTAATTTTACGTTCGTATACTCCACCTGCTTATGAATACGCTCAATCTGCTGTTGGGTAAAGTTGCCCAACTCTGAGTGTGCTAATTGGAAACCCACTTTGCTGATCATTAATATCAACACGCAGCCAACTAGAAAACACACCATCGTGACTACGAATCTTGAATTCAAAAATAAACTACAAATGCTAAGTGAAATACTGTT
Source organism: Westiellopsis prolifica IICB1 (assembly GCF_004323185.1). GTDB lineage: Bacteria > Cyanobacteriota > Cyanobacteriia > Cyanobacteriales > Nostocaceae > Pelatocladus > Pelatocladus prolificus_A. Next base: position 6,240 of record NZ_NAPS01000008.1, on the reverse strand, counting down.
TAATAATCTCGACCAAAATGAAGCAATCTTCGACTCCAAGCTGACTGTTGAATCTTCCTTATTAACCAACTGTTCTATTTTTTGCATCAACCATCTTTGATTACGTGCTAAATCCTCTATCTCTCCCCTTATTTGATTCAATTCTCTGCTACCAGACACTGCCAAAATCTCCCTTTTCAATTCCGACATTTGAGCTTGGTTTAACTCCACTTTCAATGTCTGATTCTGGGAGAGCGCTTGATTTAAATTCACCAACAGTTTTTTGAAAGTTGGTATCTCTGATACAAAGCTTTTATATGAAGGTGATACTTCACTCAATGCTTGCAGTTGAATCAGCTGTTGTTGCGAGGTTAAATCTAATGCGTTCAACGCTGTAGTCAGCCTATTGCACGACTGAGCCAGGTTGTTGATCTTCTCACTTTGATCTCCTGCATCTTTTAATTGCTGTGCTGTTAGTTCTGTCCATTCTGACAGTTCAAATTGTAATTTTTTAAATAATTGTTTCCACTCATGTGGCGCTGTTTCTGTCAGTTGTGCCAGATACCCTATGTACTGCACCAATCGAAATGCTGGATCTTCTGGACGCATTCCAGAATCTACTGCAAATCGCAACACCTTCGCTTGAAATTCTGGCGGTTTATCTGAAAGTAATCTATCCAAATGAGATGGTTGAGCGAAGTCATTATTAGCCATCCTAAAACCTCAACACCAAAATCCAGAGATTACATTTAATTTGAAAAGTAGTTTTTCAACTAGAGAATAAGCGAGATTTACTCAAATCCTAGTTGCACTGCTGCTCTTAAAAACTCACTCTCGCAACTATCCACCCACCCAAACAACCTGGACTGATTGCTTAAAGTTAGCGCCTCATGTGATAAGGCTTCTCGAAAACTTAAATCGTTACTATCTATAAAATCAAAAATATCGTCAAACAACTCCGGCAGGTTCAACTCTATTGCACCCAAACCCAATGCAGCCTGCCGCGCCTTTGAGTTGTTGTAGCGAGTAAACTTATTCTCTGCACCCCAGTAGAGATTCCTAACTATCACATAGTCCACTCGACTGCCACAAAACTCTAACAGCCTTTTTAACTGCACCACCGAATCCTTGACTCTGCCCAGCACACTTACCATTGTGATTCGGTAGCCTAAACGCTCGGCATTTTGAAATAAATAGATGTCGTTTGCCAATTCTTCAAAATACTCTGCTGCACCCGCAGGCAAATCAACCAATGAAACTTGAGGAGTCAGCAGTTTTAAATCATCTTGCAGGGCATCCGCACCACCCCGATGATTCAATTTCAGGGTTTTTACCCCAGGCAGAATATTGTTGTAATGCCTCCACAACTGAGGATTAGAAGCGTCACACTCATAAGCAATGCAATTGATATTGCGATTTCGGTAAATATCGAGCAAAATTCTGGCTACTACGCTTTTCCCTGTCCCCCCTTTATCCCCCGTACACATCACAATCCTTTTATTTACTGCTGATGGAGCGGTTTTCTTCTCAACAGCAGTTCGAGTTTTGATCATAAATCATCTGGGTTATAGAGTTTTGGCTTGAAGGTATGCGATTCACCCTGTAACTTCGATTCCGACTTTGACTGACTCTGTGCTTGTGACTGTGATTTGGCTGATTGTCCTGACTGAGACTTTCTTCTTCCTTTTTTCTCAGACTCGCCCCCAGTTATTTCCTGAGATTCAGTAGCCCCCTGGTCAATAGTGGTTGACTCTCCCTGGTTAGTATCAGTCTCTGAAACCTGCTCAACATCAGTCTCTAAAGACTGGTCAACTTTCTTTTTCTTGCGAGTGCGAGTACTCTTTCTCACCTCGCCCAATAAATATTTCAGCCGACTGCCACTAATGTGAATATCTAGCCCAGCCAATAGCTCTGATATTTCATCATAGGTATAATTCTTTTTTAAAGCACCCTCAATATAGCGTCGCATCTGACGAATTGCTTCTTTAGCAGGAACATCAGGCAACTCTTTAGACTTCAACTCCTTCAACGCTTTTATCGCTTCTGGAATCTTGTCTTTGCTTATCCTTTCAGTATCTTGTTCTTGGTGCATTCTAATCGTCGCGTGAAATTATTTGTTAATTCTAATATTTCCTCCGTAACTCTGTTAGAAATATATACTACTAAAGAAAATATGTACTATTTTCTCTTAATAATGCAAAATATATTTACAATTATCGAATTTCCCACTATCTTGCCGCTATTTCTCACTCTCTCGTCTTCTCCTGCCCACTGGGCAGCCCCCAGACCCGACTCTTGCCCAAAATTGGGTTAGGAGCCAGCCATGCCTTTTTGCCTCCGGCAAACTTCGCTCCGCGAAGACGGCAGGGCTGGCACAAGGGGAGCGCCCCTTGTGAATCCCCCAACTACGTTACATCATTACCCTCACCAATTATCAAAAACTTTGACACTCAGCTATGAAAAAATGGGGACATACTCAAGCAACCAAACTGTGTCACCTCATTAGCCCTTCTCCACGTCTTCCCCAATCCCTAAAACTTATGCCCAAACGTATTAAATTTAAAGCTAACTTCAGAACACATTCTTACAGCCTCCGATTGAGTGACCTGGAACTCGACTGGCTACGCATGAAAGCTAAAGATGCAGGTATGAGTGGAGCCGATTTAATACGCCGCTTAACTTTCAGCAAACCACTCCCCAAAAGAATCAGCAAAATCTCACTCGCTACTTACCTTCAATTGGGGCGAATTGGCAACAACCTCAATCAACTTGCAAGAGTATCTAACACTGCCATCAAAATGGGATATCCACCACCAGCTAAACAAGAGCTACTAGAGGAACTTTTAGAACTTCTACACGAATGCAGACGACAACTCGCACAAGTCGATGTTGATGATGACGATGACGACTTAGAATCAAAGGATTTTGGGGATGATTGGGAAGCAGATTAAAGGCAGAGGTTTTCGAGGTCTGTTGGACTATTTGCAATCCAGCCAAGAATCACGATTAATTGGTGGCAACATGAGCGGTAGAAACGCTCTCGAATTGTCCAGAGAATTCAAAATTTCACGCCAACTTAATCCAGAAGTCGAACGAGCAGTTTATCACGTCTCACTCTCAGCTGCGAAGGACGATAAACTCGATGATTACCAATGGTGTGAAATAGCTGATAAATACATGGAGAGGATGGGTTTCAACTGCAACCAATTTACCATTTTCAGACACGCTAACACTGACGATGACCACATTCATATAGTTGCCAGTCGCATCAGATTAGACACCGGGAAAGTAGTGCATGATAGTTGGGATTATGTACGCTCCGAAAAAGTACTCCGAGAACTTGAAAAAGAGTATGAACTAGTGCAAGTAGCTGGTAGCAGAGATAAACTTGCAAGAACACCCACCACTGGACAAGTTCGGCGCATCAAAAGAGAACAATCAGAGTATGAACGCGGGGAACGAGAAAACCCACCACAGCACACCATCAAACAACGACTCCAAGAACTCATTGACCGCGCCACAGCTGACCAACCAACTATGCCCCAATTCATTGAACGACTACAACAGCATGGTGTAGAAGTTCGACACGGACTAACACGCAATGGTAAATCAAAGGGCATTTCTTATGCTCTGGATGAACAACATTTTAGTGGCACACATTTGGGTGCGGCTTACACCTTTCCAGGACTCCAAAAACATAAAAGTGTTGACTACCAACCACAACGTGATGATGCGCTTATATTACAGCTGCTTGCAAACCCAGTTAAGCAGATCCAGACTCACCAACAATCACTCTCAAATAACCACACTAACGCAGAATTTGAAGAAGAACAAATTCAACTTGAACACATCCAAACTGTAGCTCCTATCCTCGCTAGTCTTTTAAAAGCTGTGGACTCAAATCGATTTGAGGGAAATCAACACACAGCTTACTGGGATGAAAATCAATTGGTTCTGGTGAGAAACAGCGATAGGGTGCAACTCATGAGGGTATCTTATAACTCGCAAAAATCACAATGGGAACCCATTGAGCGCTCCCAACTGACGACTGAAGAAGTACAGCACTTTCAGCAACTCATTCCCAAAATTCAGTCCAGATTGGACTCACTGCAACAGGATAAAGAAAGGTCTTTGAAAAACCGTAGTCGGGGGCTTAGTCGATGACCTGCAAGGAGAACTTACTTACTTGCTTCCATCTTGTTTGACAAGCCGTGGATAGACAATATCGGCAGCCAACACAATTAGTGCGTGAATCGGCAGGATAACTAGTAACAGTGTTAACAGCCGTACCATACTCATTGCGGCTTCGACAATCACAGGCTGTGGAGTCAGCCAATCGAACGCAGAGTCTAAAAAGTCTGCAACCTGTTTCTTCCCTTCCACACATAACCAGGGGCTGTGAGCAACTATTGCATGTTCAGCCTCCCAAGCACGCACACTCTTAAGCGAATTACGTAAACATGCGCGGTCAAAGATATGCGCTAGCTGCACTCCACGCGGCGTGTGTCGATACATTTGGTTCCACTGAGTAGTTACGCGCGAAATCGACGAAAATTTCGCCTTGTCGAAGTCCATGATCAGATCCGTAAAGATTACAGTGCGCGACGCCCAATGGAAAAAGACAATCTCATCAAACCATCCGTTCCCTGACCCGAAAATGCACTGATCGATCTGACCAGCCCATTCGGGTTCAGGCGTATCTGTAGACAGCGTTTTGTAGAAGGTTAAGTCCTTGCGCTTTGAAGCTAGTCCTGGTGATGCATAAAGTTTGGCATCCGGATACACCTGGCTCCAGTCTCCCATATGTAGGTGGTGTAGCTGATTGGGTGAGACGAGGTATTTCACTACCCCAAGCCTATCAATATCGGCACGGATGTCGGGAGTCAGACGAATTGGAGAGACAATCAAAAGGCTATTGTCGTTGAGGCGAATTACGACTGCACGATGCGTATACCGATAGCGCGGTTGCATGGGCGGGCGAAAGCAGACACACTCCTTGGCCTCAATCGTCCAGATATTTGAGGCAACTTCAACTAGACCACTTTTGAGTTCGCTCTTGATTGGACGAAAGCTTTGTACCACAGAGTCCTCCTGGTCTGGATTCAACGTAGATTACAGCTGGCAAAGGTATCGATTGCCTAACTATTTATTATGCGGATACTTTCTGTACAGTACAAAAAAATTTGGAGTGAGCATTCTGGTTGCCAGGGGGGATCGGCGCATCCCCCCTAGAACCCCCGCGCAGCCTGTTGCCGAGTCAGAGCCGACAATAAGCAACTTCACATGGCAATAAGGTTAATCGCGGCTCTCACTCCGGTTCGCTTCGCCAACAGGCAAAAATAAAAATCTAGAAAAAGGAGATTAATAGCTTGATAACTATTGGACTCGCCTCACTCACCATTTTAGTTAGAGTGTTGTAAGTGAGAGCATAACTACAAAAAGCGTACTAGTTTTGAATAGATTTAACTCAAGCGATATCTACGCTTATTCGGCTCTAGTTTTGAGTCAAGCAGATATACCTTAATTATTGCTAGGAGAAACACAACATGGGTGAAGCAAAAAGACGCAAAATGTTAGACCCTAATTACGGAAAAGTTAGTAATAAAAAAAACAATGTACAAAATGATATCTCCCCCCTTGTAAATGCCTTAATCAATTTCAGTAGATCACAAACTTTTCCCGAAAGGGCGATCGCTGCGGATTTTTGTAAGATAGGATACTTTTTGTTGTCATATTTATAAAAACAGTGCAGTAATTAATAAGTTACATTTATAAATGGTTGACAGTTTTGTTTTCAGCATATTAACTAGACGGAAGATAAACAGCTTGAATAACTTGATATTTTCGTTCAACAGCTTGACGCAAGAATGCTAACATCTGCTTCAGACCAAATAATTGATGATAAACGAGCCTTCCACCTCTTCTATTCAGGCTAATTTTTAACCAGAGAAGATAAACCCAAATATTAACTAAAAGGAAAGAAATGCCAACGAATAATAATCGAAGCGCTGGTTTTTTATTAGTGGTTCTAATTCGACATAAATTTTTTAACCGATAACTGCTTTCAATTCCAAATCTTTTTCGATAGTGTTGATGTATGTAAGATAAACTAGTTTTTACTTGATAAATAACATAAGCGAAATACTCAACTCCATGTTTACCTCGCTTACCTTTTCTATATTTACAGACTATCCATAAGTTAAAAGTTACTGAATTATCTTTACCCTTGGTCATCGTATAATGGGTTTTATAACTTTTTTT
>NZ_NAPS01000007.1:14398-38902 GCF_004323185.1 Westiellopsis prolifica IICB1 | reverse complement strand
TTGATGGCTATTGCTTCATCAACAATTTCGCTCAAATACTCAGAACGGCGAAAGATATTAACAATATCCACCGATCCCGGAATTTCTTGCAGTGAAGAATAACTCGGCTGACAATCAATTTCCTTGACAGTAGGGTTCACAGGGTAAACGGTATAGCCTACACTCCGCAAAAATTGGGCGATTTGATAACTGGTGCGCTCAGGTTTATCAGAATGACCAACAACGGCTATGACTTTGGCATGAGTCAACACGTCACGCATGGCACTATCATTTCTTTTGAGGAGAGGCATATAGCGGTTCTCAGTTGGGTGTTACTGAAGATAGTAGGCCACAAATCGCTATTGGGTGCGATCGCTCCTCGGTTGTGGGGGTGGGCGATCACACTCCCTAGCAACTTTTTCTCTAAGAACTTAAGTTCAACATCACTTAAAAAATTCCCTTAATTAAAGCAATAAATTTTACTCCAAAAACACAAATCAAGGGTATTCACTGATGAATACTTCAATTTCGCATGGTTAATATGTAGCAAATAATATAGCATCCGCTACTTAAGCTAGTGGGTTAAGTTTCTTTCATTAAATGACTATCAAAAAACCCTTGGCTATCAATCAGCCAGAGGTGGGGCAGATCATTCGTGATCTGCGGCTTTTGGCTGGACTAACGCAAGAACAGCTTGCAGCTTCTCTAGGCGTTACTTATTCCACGATTAACCGTTGGGAGAATGGACGCTCAACGCCGTCGCCCTTGGCGATGGAGAAGATTGAGGGAATGTTGGAAAAGATGGGCGACGAGGGTCAGGATTTGTTGGAGCGTTACTTAAAGAAGTAGCAAGAAAGCAAACAGGTTAACTAAAGGAATTTAGAATGCCACGCATTTTTGACAATATAAATGAACGTTTGCTAGACGCACTTAACAAGACGCTCAAAGTCTCGAATCGTTCTGATTTTTGTGTGGGCTATTTTAACCTTAGAGGGTGGCAACAAATTGACACGCTAATTGAACATTATGCAGGTCATGAAGGGGCTTGCTGTCGGCTTTTGGTTGGAATGCAAAAGCTTCCTAAAGATGAACTGTACAAAACCTTAGCTTTGGGAGCATCTAAAAAACCAATTGACCAAGGGGAAGTAACTCGATTGAGAAAAAGGGTTGCTCAAGAATTCCGTCAGCAACTTATGATGGGGATACCAAGCAATGCTGATGAGAAAGGGTTACAAAGACTAAAACAGCAGCTGATATCAAAAAAGCTGATAGTAAAACTTTACCTACGTCATCTCCTTCATGCCAAACTCTACATTATTCCTCAAAATCACTATAATCTTCCGGCAGTTGGATTTTTAGGCAGTAGTAATTTAACTTTCTCAGGTCTTTCTGGACAGGGAGAACTGAATATTGATGTTACAGACCATGATGCTACTAAAAAGCTGCAAGATTGGTTTGATGAGCGTTGGGAAGACAAGTTTTGCTTAGATATTTCTCAAGAATTGTCTGAAATTATTGATGAAAGCTGGGCAAGGGAGCAGTTAATACCGCCATATTACATCTATTTGAAAATGGCTTACCATTTGTCTCAAGAGGCGCGAGACGGTTTAAGTCAATATCAAGTTCCATCTGATTTTAAACTGCTTAAATTTCAAGAAGCGGCAGTACGCATTGCTGCTCACCGTGTAAACAAGCGTGGTGGTGTAATGGTGGGTGATGTAGTTGGTTTAGGAAAAACCTTAGTCAGTACTGCGATCGCTAAAATCTGCGAAGAAGATTTTGGAGTCAGCACCTTAATCATCTGCCCAAAAAACTTAGTCTCTATGTGGCAGAACTATGTTGAGCAATATGGACTAAGGGGCAAAGTCATGTCCATTAGTCGAGTTAGCAAGGAACTAGCAAATGTTCCGGCACGTTTTCGGTTGGTGCTAATTGATGAAAGTCATAACTTGCGAAATCGTACAGGACAAAGGTATGCAGATATTAAAGAATATATAGAACAAAGTGGAAGTCGCTGCATTTTGCTGACTGCTACTCCCTACAATAAAACATATTTAGACCTGTCATCACAATTACGCTTGTTTGTTCCTGAAAGCAAGGATATAGGTATTAAGCCTGAAGCTTTAATTCGAGAACTTGGTAATGAAAATGAGTTCAAGTGTCAGTATTCACAAACACCAGTTCGCTCTTTAGCTGCTTTTGAAAAAAGTAGAAACCCGGAAGACTGGCAGCAACTAATGAGTCTCTTTATGGTACGCCGGACTCGTAGTTTTATCAAAGATAATTATTCTAAAACTGACTTGCAAACAGGTCGTAAATATCTAGAGTTCCCTGATGGAACTCGTTCTTATTTCCCTACTCGCATCCCCAAGACAGCTAACTTTGCTATTGGTGGTATAGCATCAGACCCTTATGCACGACTTTACTCAGATGATGTAGTAGACGTTATTAATTCCCTCAATCTACCTCGATATGGACTAGGTAACTATGCGATCGCTAAACCTAAGCTGCCACTCACCCCAGAAGAACAGCGCATATTAGATGGGCTATCACGGGCTGGAAGGCGATTGATGGGTTTTTGTCAGACTAATTTATTCAAGCGATTAGAAAGCAGTGGTGTTGCTTTTATCCAATCATTAGAGCGTCATATTTTACGCAATTATGTTTATCTTCATGCTATTGAGCAAGGTGAAGATATACCCATTGGTACACAGGATGCAGATTTATTAGACACTAGCAATAGTGATGAAGATGCTGATTCAGTTGCTGTCTTGAATGCAGATTTAGAATCCCAAGATGATGATAGTCAGGATGATCCTGAATTAACAGCATTAACATCTATAGAGCAAAAAGAAACTGATTATAAACAAAAGGCAGCATCAGTATATCAACTATATAAAATTCATTATCGCAAGCGTTTTAAGTGGTTGCGCCCTAATTTATTTAGAAAAGATTTAAAACGTGACCTGATTGCTGATGCTCAAGCTTTAATTGGTGTACTAAACCAATGTGGAAATTGGGACTCTACCAAAGACAAGAAATTAGGAGCTTTATTGCAGTTAATACAAAAGGAATATCCCAACGAAAAAATATTAATTTTTACCCAGTTCGCTGATACTGCTCGTTATTTAGAACAAGCATTAGGAAATAGAAACATTCCCCAAGTGGCAACGGCAACAGGTAGTTCTGCTGACCCTACTGCTATTGCTTGGTGTTTTAGCCCTAAAAGTAATGGTAAAGCCATTCCACCAGAAAAAGAGTTAAGGGTTTTAATTGCCACTGATGTACTGAGTGAAGGACAAAACCTGCAAGATTGTCGCATTATTTTGAACTATGACCTCCCTTGGGCAATCATCCGGCTTATTCAAAGGGCTGGACGGGTTGACAGAATTGGTCAGCAGGCAGAAGAAATTCTTTGCTACTCATTTTTACCAGCAGATGGAGTAGAGCAATTAATCAACCTACGTGGAAGGTTACGCCAACGCTTGCAAGAAAATGCAGACGTAGTAGGAACAGATGAAGCGTTCTTTGAGGATAGTGCAGACCAGGCAATTGTAGACCTTTACCATGAAAAGTCGGGAATTTTGGATGAAGAAGATGATGGTGAAGTTGATCTGACTTCTGAAGCTCTACAAATCTGGCAAAACGCTGTTGATGCTGACCCATCACTGAAAAAGACAATTGAGCAAATGCCCAATGTGGTTTATTCCACTCGCCACCATCAGCCCGATGAAAATAACCCAGAGGGTGTACTAATGTATCTGCGAACAGCAGACGGGACAGATGCTCTATCCTGGGTAGATAAGGATGGTAAGAGTGTTACCCAATCCCAAATGCGGATTCTCAAAATAGCAAGGTGTAACAGGGATACTCCCGCCATTGAACGATATCTACAACATCATGATTTGGTAAATAAGGGTTCTAATCTGATTATTGAGCAACAAAAAAGTAGCGGCGGTCAGTTAGGGAGTCCCAGAAGCGCCCGTGCTAGAACTTATGAACGACTTAGCCACCATATACAAAAAGTAGAAAAAGAAACCCCACTGTTGGCATTAACACAGGATTGGCCAACGTTGTTGAAAGCTGTTGAAGAAATTTATCGCTATCCATTGCGTGAAACAGCCATGACTAAACTCAACCGTCAGTTAAAAAGTGGGATAACTGACGAACAGCTTGCGGCTATGGTTGTATCTCTGCGAGACGATGACACGCTTTGTGTCATTAACCCAGAAGATGAGCTACGGGAAGCTCAAATCATTTGTTCATTAGGGCTATTCCAGGGGGTATAAACTATGAAAATCAACCAAAAGCAAGTGCGGAACTATCTCAAAAATTTTGATTTCCTTTCTCTATTTATTGAAGAACTTGGTTGGAATAATGCTGATATTGCCCCCATATTTCTAGCAGTCAATAACAATGACTATAACTTAGAAGCGATCGCGCAAAAGTGTGGCATGGTTGTTTACCACTGCCAGGGTAATGCAAATATACCTGACCATGCGACCCGCCGCAAAATAGACAAGGAGATTACCAAATATACTCGTGAACATTTAATTATCTACACTGACTCAGCACAGCAAGAGCAAGTGTGGCAGTGGGTACGCAGAGAAAAAAATAAACCATTAGCTAGTCGTGAGCAACGCTTTCACATTAATCAATCTGGTGATTTACTCCTACAAAAGCTAGAAACCTTGGCATTTTCTCTAGAAGAAGAGGAATCATTAACGTTACCAGAAGTCACAGGACGCGCTCGGAGAGCTTTTGATGTAGATAGAGTAACTAAAAAGTTCTACGAAGATTTCAAAAAGCAACACGCTGATTTTATCGAATTTATTGATGGTATTAATTCAGCATCAGATAAAGAATGGTATACATCATTAATGCTCAATCGCTTGATGTTCATATACTTCATGCAGAAAAAGAAGTTTTTGGATGGCAATCCTGATTATCTCTGTGATAGGTTGAGAAAATGTCAAGAAGAACATGGTAGAGATTCGTTCCATACGTTTTATCGCTACTTTCTTCTCAGATTGTGCCATGAAGGTTTAGGTAAACCAGAACGTACACCTGAACTTGAGAAACTGCTAGGTAAAGTACCCTATCTCAACGGTGGTTTGTTTGAAATCCACCCACTAGAAGTTATTAACCCTAATATCCACATTTTAGACAAAGCGTTTGAAAATATCTTCGACTTCTTTGACAGCTACGATTGGCATTTGGACGACCGCCCTCTACGCAGTCAAAAAGAAATTAATCCAGATGTGCTTGGTTACATCTTTGAGAAGTACACCAACCAAAAACAAATGGGTGCTTATTACACCAAAGAAGATATTACTGAATACATCAGCAAAAACTGTATTATTCCCTTCATTTTTGAAACAGTAGAGAGTCACATATGCAATTCCTATTCCAGCAAGACGGCATAGCTTGGAAACTCCTGCGTGAAGACCCCGACCGTTACATCTACGAACCAGTCCTCAAAGGTGTAAACCTCCAGCTACCAAAAGATATTGAGGCTGGCATTAATGATGTCTCCAAACGCAATGATTGGAACAAACCTGCTCAATCAGATTATGCACTACCTACAGAAACATGGCGTGAACACATAGCTCGTCGTCAAAAATGTTTAGAGCTACGGCAGAAGATAGCTGATGGGAAAATTAACTCAGCTAATGACTTAATCACTTACAACCTCAATATGCGCCAGTTGGCTCAGGATGTCATTGAAAACTGCTATGACCCAGAGCTTGTATGGGCATTTTATAAGGCTATTACAAAAATTACTTTACTTGACCCAACCTGTGGCTCAGGAGCATTTTTATTTGCTGCCCTTAATATTTTAGAACCATTGTATGAAGCTTGCCTTGAGCAAATGCAAATTTTCTTAGATGAGGGCTTTGTTCCTGCTAATAAAAATGCTGCTCAAACTCTAGAAAATTTTAAAGAAGTTCTTGCACAAATAAATTTACACGCCAACCGAAAATACTTCATTCTTAAAAGCATTATTATTAATAATCTGTATGGTGTAGACATCATGCAGGAAGCAACTGAAATATGTAAGTTGCGTTTGTACCTCAAACTCGCCTCTCAAATTGAAGCTGACTATAAAAAGCCCAATATAGGTATTGAACCATTACCAGACATTGATTTTAATATTCGTGCTGGAAATACTTTAGTTGGTTTTACTTCACTAGATGAAGTTAGAGAAGCTGTTAATAAAGAAAACTCTGGGCAGTTAAAGCTAGTATTTGATGACAGTATAGTTAAAAGCATTGAAGCAAAAGCCCAGAAAGTTGATAAAATATTTCAAGAATTTCGCAGATTACAAGTTTTTGCACAGATTGACGGTAGTGCTATTAATAGTAAAAAATCTGAACTGTATACCAATGTACACGAGTTAAGGGCAGGACTTGATAAATATTTGTCTAATGAGTATGAAATGGGACTATCTCAACAATCGGCGCGTTTTAAAAGATGGAAAGATAGTCATCAGCCCTTCCACTGGTTTATTGAATTTTATGGAATTATGAAACGGGGTGGATTTGATGTTATTATCGGAAACCCTCCATATCTTGAACAAAGGCAAATTAGCTATTCTCCTAATACTTTTAAATGCAGTAATACTAAAGCTGTACATGCCATGTGTATAGAGCGCAGTTTACAAGTTCTATCAACTAATGGAATGATGAGCATGATATTGCCTCTATCAATTGTGTCTACACAAAGAATGAGAGTTGTACAAGAACTTTTAGAAGATAAACGAAATGCTTGGTATGCGAATTATTCATGGCGACCTGCAAAACTCTTTGATACTGTAAATCGAGCATTAACAATTTTTACTGTTACATCTTCTTCAGAAGAAAAAACTTTCACGACAAACTATCAAAAATGGACTTCAGATAGCCGAGAAGGACTCATGTTTAAAATTAATTATATGGAGGTTCAGCACCAAAGACCCGCTTTTTGGATACCAAAGATAGGAGATGAAATTGAATCTTCAGTATTGAAAAAATGCCTTATTATAAAAACTTTATTAAAAGATTTCGCAGCAAATAGTAATTATCGCGTCTATTACAGAACTACAGGTGGACTGTACTGGAAAGTTTTTACTGATTTCGCACCTGTATTCAATGTTAATAATGTTCAGGGACATTCCACGCGAGAAACTTCGTTCACATTATTAAAGCCAGAGATAATAAGACCAGTAATTGCAGTTCTTAGCAGCAATACATTTTGGTGGTGGTACACAGTTACTTCAAATTGCCGTGATTTAAACCCTTATGATATTCAAAACTTCCCAATTCCAATTTCTACCTTATCTGATAAAAAACTTGTGTTTCTTGCTTCAAGATATATAACTGATTTAAAAAAAAATAGCACAATGCAAGTACGAAACCAACAACAAACAGGTATAACCGAAACTCAATCTTTCAAAATTCAGAAATCCAAACCCATTCTTGACGATATAGACCGTGTTCTTGCCCAACACTATGGTTTTACTGATGAAGAGCTAGATTTCATTATTAACTATGATATTAAATATCGCATGGGACGTGATAATGAGGATGAGGAATGATGAGTAATTACAATTCTCTAGTTTTAGGGCTTCAAAGAGATGTACTAGATTCATCAATATCTGTTCTTGATATTATGAGTAAAGCAAGTCTTGTGGCGAAAAAACTGAATGTAACACAGTTTCAAAACTGGATTTATTCTGCGTGAAAAGGCTATTTTCAGGAGAAGTCAATACCAAATTATCGAAGTGAAGTAGCAAACAAGTATGAGCGCTTGTATTATGCGATGCGTGAAATTAAGGATGTCAATTAGTTAATTACAGAGCGACATTTAAGTTGAGAAAAAATTGTATTTTCTAAAGGAAAATCACATGAATATAAACCTAAAACGTCCATTAGTATTTATTGATTTAGAAACAACAGGAACAGATATAGTCAAAGACCGCATTGTTCAAATCGCAATACTAAAGGTCTTCCCTGATGGTAGTGACGATATAAAAACCCTGACAATTAATCCGACTGTTTCTATCCCTCTTGCTGCATCTAAAGTTCATGGAATTTATGATAATGATGTTATCAACTCACCTACCTTTGCTCAAGTAGCTCAGAATTTGGCAACTTTTATTGGAGACAGCGACATTGCAGGATATAACTCTAATAAGTTTGATATTCCTTTGTTCATAGAAGAGCTTTCACGTTGTGGAATAGATTTTAAACTTGAAGGAAGAAGTATCGTTGACGTGCAGACTATCTTCTATAAAATGGAACCTCGTACTTTAAAAGCTGCTTACAAGTTCTACTGCGGTAAAGATTTAGTCGGCGCTCATGATGCAGAAAATGATATTCGCGCTACCTATGAAGTTCTAAAAGCACAGCTTCAGCATTATGAAAATGTACCGTATGAAAACAACGACGGCAGCATATCTTATCCAATACAAAATAACTTAGAGAGCCTAAGCAGTTTCACACCTATTAACTTACTCGATCCAACTAATAAAGTAGTCTATGATGACCAACAAAGGGAGATATTTAATTTTGGTAAGCATAAAGGCAAAACATTATTACAAGTTTTTTCAAAAGATGAACCTAGTTATTATGATTGGATGATGAACAAGGGTGATTTTTCTGTCTTTACTAAGAAAGCAATCAAGAAAGTGTGGGAATCGATTCATCAATAAAGGCAATATGCAGTGTGTAATTACCCCCACGTCAGCCCTTCGTCCAAGCCAAGCATCGGAATGTGCCGCCTTTTTTTCTTAGAGGAAGGAGAACAGGGGGATAGGGGGGATAGGAGGCGCGACGTTCAAAGAGGATGAGGAGCGGATCGCCCAGCCCACCAAATTCTTAGAGGAAACCCAGGCGATCGCACACGGTAATCAATATCACGCATTCAGTATTGTTCAGAGTATTTTTTATCCTGATATCAACTAATAGTGTATTGCTCGCAAAACATAAATTTCAGGAGCATCAAATGGTCAACAGCACAGATACCCAAGCAACTCAAACATCCAATCAAGGAGGAATACTAAAATTATTAGCCAGACTAGCAACAACAGGAATAATTAGTTTTGGGATTGGTGGAGCAGTAACTTTTGACCGTTATAACAACTATTGGAATCAAACAATATTTCGGGTTCAAACTGTTGATTTTAATATCTTATCTCATACTTTACCAACGAAACTTTCTTATGCAATCGTTAAAAATCAACCTGAAGAAGTACAGCGTACATTAGATAGTAATTATAACTTATTTGGTTTAATTGTTACAGATTATAGCGGACAAAAAATTATTGCTTATTCAGGTAAAAATTCTGGACGTTTCTTATCTTGGAAAGCAGCACTAAATCCACAACAATTACAAAATCATCCTTATGATGTCTTGCTAGATCCTCCACCTGTATTTCCACAATGGACTTATAGCCAACCTCAAGCTACTGAACGCAGTGCTACAAGTTTAACTAATCGAGGTCGTGTTATAGGTAGGGTTTACTATGTGAGGGGTGTAAGACCAACATTTCAAGAAGATATTGCAACATTATTAAGTAATCCTTTTTCTGGAAGTAGTAGGATTCAAACTTATACAACAAGTTTAGCCGCTTGTTTGGGTGGTACTTTCCTCGTCTGGAGTATTTTGGAGTTTATTCTTTATAAGAAACGGGTTGGTGAAGAAAAGGCACAACAGGAACTTGAATTAGCTCAAGCAAGACAAGAAAAGGCTCAACGTGAACGTGAGTTAGCTGAAGAAAGAGAAGAAAAAGCACAACGCGAAAGCGAGTTAGCTAAAGAAAGAGAGCAGGAATTAATAAACAATAACCAAATTTTACAACTTCAATTAGTCGATAGAATCAAAGAACTTCAGTCACTCCAACAACAAAGAGATGATGAGCGTCATAGATTTGAAGAAGAAGCTAATAATCTGCGTAGTTTAAATAATCGGCTAAAACATGAAATTATTCAACTCAGGGAATCAATTAAAAATTTATCAACCAATACTAACTCAGTAAAGCTACAAGAAGAATTACAACAGGCTAAAACACAATCGCAACAAAACTTAAAACAGAGGCAAGAATATGAACAGCGTATTGAAAAATTAACACATCAATTACAAATTATCCACAAGAAACAATTAAAAGTCAGTGAACAAAATGAACAAAAAGAAAATGAATTACAGGAACTACAACAACAAATAAATGAAATTGAAAATGCTCGCTTTTTCGTTGAATCTCAATTAAAAGAATTACAAATTAGGGAAGAATATTACCAAAAAAATCTCAATCAATTAGAACAGCAATTAAATGAACAAAACTTAAAGGAGCAAGCACTTCAAAATCAGCTAGAAAATCTACAAAATTCACTATCACAGTATCAAAAACGAGAGGATATATTAAAAGAGCGTGCTGAACAATCAAAAGCTGAATATGATGCCTTGAGTGAACAGATTAAAATTGCTCAAGAAGATATGGGTCAACATCCTTTAAATGATTTTGAACTCGCCATAAAAGAATCTTTAGAACAAAACTTTTCTAATAGCAGAATTGAAATACAGTTTGATGTTGGTAGTGGTAGACAAGGAAGCAAATTTACTGACTTTATTGTGGTAACAAACAATAGCTGCATTATTTTAGAAGCTAAATCTTATAAAGGAGTAATCAAACCTATTAATGATGCACGAAATACTGGATGGATTTGTCAACAGGCAGATAGAAAACTGCACATTTTCTCATGTTGGGGTAAAAATCCCTACCACCAATTAAAAATTTACTGTGATTCTTTGATGAAAAATAGAGGTTTAGGTATTCACAATAGATCACCAATATATGGTGTTGTTGTATTTCCGAAGGGTTCATATATTGATGAAAGTATTAAATCTAATATGGGTAAATTTTATAGAGTCACAACTCTAGATAATTTAATCACTGCTATTCAAGAATTAGATAATCAAGCGAACTCTCGAAATTAAAATAGATTAATTAAGAACTTTAAACATCACATATTTGGTATCTATAATGTTGAATTTTTGTAAAAATTATTATTTCATAAACTTTCTTGTATTTATTGGAATTTTGAGTTTATTCGGTTGTGCTTCTGGGGAACCAAAAAAAACCTCAAACCCCATAGTGCCCGCAACGTCTTCTAGTAATGAAATTGGAGAACAAAAATTAGAAGTGCCTACTCTAGTAATAGGGATTTTAAGCAAACCTATTTACTATGAAGACTTAACAAAATATTTACAAAATCAATTTGGTAATAAAGTGCAAATAGTCCTTGATGGTGATGAATCAATTTCTTATGAAGAAGCCAGAAAAAGAATGATAAATAAAGAATGGGATATTGCCTTTACTTTATCACCAATACTTTCTCTAGCTGCTAAAAATAACGATTATCATTTTGCAGCGATAATGTTTCCAAACAATCCTCCATATTATCAAGCTACATTATTCACAAAATCTACTAGTGCTATTCAATCTATCAATGATTTAAAATCTACAAATACTATTGCTATGGGAGATTTCAATTCCGCCTCTAGCTTTTATGTTGCTGCTTATGATTTATATGGCAAAAGTATTAGGGTAGATATGGGGCATCGAAGTAAAGATATTAAAGAATTAGTTAAAACTGGCAAAGCTGATGTAGGGGCAGCAGCGTATGAAGCAGTTGCAAGTGACCAAGATTTAAAAATTATTCACTTAAGTAAGCAAATTCCCGGGGGTAATGTTTATTTATCACCTAAACTTTCTGAATCTGACCGTCAAATTATTACAAAAGTGTTACTAAATGCACCGGATAATATTAAAAAGCAAGCTAATTATGGTGGTGGTCAAGAGCAAGATTATTCACAATTACTAAAAATTTCTCAAAGAACTGAGGAAATTTTAAAATGTGCCAATTTCCAACAAAATCCAGTCAATTTTTACTGTGGCGATAGTCCCCAAAATCAAAAAATTAATAATTTTATTAATAATCCATCAGAAATATTAGGGCGAATTAATGGTTGGACTCGCCAAAATAATGAGATTGAATCTTTTAAAATGTCAGGACAAGACAAGAAAATTTACCAGCTAATTATACCTCGAAAAATTCTTAACCAAGTTCCTGGCGCTTCTAGTCCAATTGCTTTACAAGGTAAAGAAGTCAAAGTCATCAATGTTGCACCCCAAAAAGCACAAGGGGGAATGTTTGCATTAAAAATTGCAGAGCCTAATCAATTAACTGTATTAGAAGATAAACCTAACCTTTCTACTCAGTCAAATTATCAAGTTAAACAAGTTGATGACGGCGACACAATAACTGTCACCGATACATCTAATCAACAAATTAGAGTGCGATTTGCTTGTATAGATACAGCAGAAGTACCTCATTCAGATGCAGAAAAAACTAGTAATGCTCCTGCTGATAAGAATCAGTTTTTATGGGGTAATAAAGCCAAAGAACGACTAGAATCTATCATCAAAGTTGGTGATCAGGTAAAACTAAATATCGTAGATACTGACCGCTATGGTCGCAAAGTTGCTGAGGTACGCTTGCCAGATGGTACTTTCATACAGCAGATATTGGTGAAAGAAGGGTTAGCGATGGTTTATCGTCAATACCTGAAAAACTGTGCTAGTGCTGGTATTGTGGAACAGGCTGAAGCTGAAGCCAAACAAAAACAGTTAAATATTTGGGGAGATTCACAATTTACTCCTCCTTGGCAATGGCGGCGTAGTAAAAAGTCTTGAAGCAGAAACTAAAAATACCTGAACCCATTTATCAGAATAGCGATCGCACTCATAACTGTAGCTAAATGTTCTCCAAAATTCCAAAATAAAAATGCCTAAATTATATTCTCAATTATTTACTCTTACTGCATTAGTCGCTCCAAGTATGCTACTTTCAGCAGCGTACCAAGATACCCAAGACACTATTACTAACCAACAATTAAATGAACAATCGGTATTGGCAGTTAGTTGGGTGCAGCAGTCTGGAGAATATAAAGCTTTAGCTTATCAAGCATTCAATATAGCTAAACTCACCTTTGATACAGCCAAAGCCAAAAAGATATCTCGTCCCGCCATCATTGTTGATATTGACGAGACAGTTCTTGATAATAGCCCTTATCAAGCAGGATTATTAGATAGTAATAACGGTTTTGAACTTACCATATGGAATCAATGGATTAAAGCAGAAAAAGCTAAGGCTGTACCGGGAGCAGTTGAATTTGTTAATTATGTAAATAAAAATGGGGCCAAGGTATTCTTTATTTCTAATCGAGATGTAAAGAGTGTTAAAACTTATAAAAATAATGATTTGGAAATAGCTACTATCAATAATTTAAAAGCAGTGGGATTTATGGGAGTTAATGAACAGACAGTATTATTAAAAGGAGAGTTTAGCAAAAAGATTGACGGCAAAGAGAATACTTCTAAGCAATGGCGAGTAGACGCTGTTAAAAATGGCAGTGCTGATGGAAAAAGATATACAGTAATCACTTTAATTGGTGATAACCTCAATGACTTTGACGAAACCATAGGCAAGAATAACCAACAACGTCGTGATCATGTAGACAATAACCGGAAAAATTACGGTATGTTTAATATCGCAAAAGGGATAGTTAAACCTGCTTACATTGCAATACCTAATCCTATGTATGGCAACTGGGAAACAGGAATGTATAACCCACAAGCATTTAAAAAGCAAAGTTCTTTTGATATGACCCCAGAAGAAAAAAATCGACAACGCAAAGAATCTTTAACTCGTTGGGTGCTAAAAGAATAAAATTTTCAAGTTAATTAGTGAAAATTTACCAGTTGTATAGAAGCCCCCACACCTCAGATGCCGAGTAAAACTATTTAGCGATCGCCCATCAGAATTTACCACTCGTTTAGAAACAGCATTAAACAAAGTAGTTTAATTGTATAGTTGCGATCGCCCCCAATCCCCCAACACCCCATCCCCCACAATCTCACCAGTAGTAGCCCAAGACTACGACACCAACAAGCGATCGCCAGTTGAGAGAGCGATCGCTCGTAGTATATAGTTTGTACAGTCACCTTGTTTAGTTTGTTGAAAGGTACGAGTAATACAAGTTTTGGAAATCGGGCGCTCGCACCAATTAGACCGGCAAATAATATTTCAGTGATTGCATAATAACCAGATGCGATCGCACACTTCTATTTATATAAAAACCCCAATTGCAACCTGCTCTTAACTCTTCAAGTAGAGTCAAGAATTAATTAAAAATGCAGTAGCGCCTGCCTGTATCGAGGTTGGCGCTATTATTATTTTTATATACAAAAAACTGGGTGCGTTCGCTTGATGACTAATCATTAACCAAAAATGTGTTATCAGTCTTAGAAAAAACTAGTTCACAACCAAACTCGACCACATAAACTTTTGTTAACTCGTACTCTTCGGCTCGTTCATCAAACAGACAATTAACTGTCTTTTCCTCCTGTTTACCTGAATTACAGTATTTAAATGTTGCAGTTTGCATGAGTATTATTTCTGCTGTACTTGAGGCGAAAGCGACGGCGGCTCCTATAGAGCATCGCTCAAGAGAAAATCGCCTCAGAAAAATTTGAGTATCTGCTTTTTTCTTGTACAGACTGCTATTTAAACGTTTTCTTTATTTTCTGCTTTATTGGCTCTAACCTTGCTGTAGGGTATGGCGGAAATTAAGTATATAGTGAAAGTTAATTCTATCCTATGCTGTCGTAAGGCGTTGAGCACTTTCACGATTTCAAGGTTTAACACCTTTGAGTGATGCAGGGCAGCTGGGATTAACATAACCGTGCCTGCTCCAAACCTTTGATGTCGTAAGGCGTTGAACACATTAGCAAATAACTTGACATCCTGCTAAATTTTTGCTATCTCTTAGTTTATTCTGATGTTTCAAGATTTAAATGTAGATGTAGAATTTCACGCTGAAATACAATCTAGTTTTGAATCGAAGCATGATGTGCTGTCGGTTCTTGTTTGTTACCTCAGATGCCGTAAGGTTTTGAAAATTTTAGTTATTTAAGATTTGTCATTTAGGAGGATTCCTGAAGTGATTGCATCTGTAGGTTTTTCTGCGTCTCAAGATGCAGGTAGTGAACTTGAGCCATTTGTTGAACTTTGCTTTCCAGTGCGGGGTAAATATTTGCCTGCGGATCAAAATTACGGACTCTATGCAGCGTGCGTTCACGTTATTCCAGAAATACGTCAGCAAACAGCACTCAGCATTTTGACAATTCCTGGTTTTGCTGATAAACAAGGTAAAATTCTTCTGACAGAACAATCTTGCTTGCGAATTCGCGTACCAATTCCACAAATACCTTTGATTTATCAATTAGCAGGGAAATCTATTCGCATAGGAATACATGAGATTCAAATTGGTATTCCAGAAATATTTACGCTCAAGCCAGCAAAGACACTTAAGTCAAGAATTGTTGTTATCAAAGGATATAGCGAACCAGAATCTTTTTTAAATGCAGCACAGCGTCAGCTTGATAATTTAGAAATTTCAGGTAAACTTTCTATTCCGGTAGATAAGAAAGGTGAACTTAGTCGCAAAACGCTTAAAGTCAAACGATATACCATTGTTGGTTTTACAACTGAGATTTCAGAATTAAGTGATGAGGATTCTTTAAAGTTACAGCAGTGGGGAATTGGTGGCAAAAGACACCTTGGTTGTGGATATTTCTTGCCTTATAAGGGAGGTAGGAATGTTTAAGGTGTTGTTGGCTAAATCCTTATCAACGCAGGAGAACGAAAACGATATAGCACGAGGCTCTGCAAAGTATACAGGACATATTAGCTTGGTGATGCAAGCGGCTGATGTTTTGGTGGATAAATTGGGTAAGTCCATTCTTCAGCAATTAGGGATAAAACATATTGATTTAGATTACTTTGCAACGACAGTTAGATTGGGTGCATATTTACACGATTGGGGTAAAGCAAACCAACATTTTCAGGAGATGGTTTACCTAAAAACTCTTGAAAAATCACCAGATCCAAACTTCCAAAATTTCAGAAAGCGGATTGTGAAACTTTCAAACCAGCATTCAAACAGGCAAATGCTGCGTCATGAAATCATTAGCGGCATTTTGGCGTTGCAAGTACCTAGCTTTAGAGAATGGTTGGAACAATGCCAAAATGCCGACTTGATGATTGCTATTTGGGCAGCAATGGGGCATCATCTCAAAATAGGGTTAAATCAAAATAATCAAGCTGCGGAATTTATAGCCGAAATTCCTTCAGGCATTGGAGATGAATTAAAAATTTATACCCATCATTCAGATTTTCAAGCAGTCTTGAAAATGGGTCATCAAGCTTTAAGATTATCTAAAATACTACCAGAACTACCTCCAGAAAATTGGTCAAAGTTGCAATTACAAAAGGCTTTAACAAATCTACGCAACGAATTTATTCAATTTGAATCTCAACTAGATTGGGAGCAGCAAAAATTCATTGCTGCGGTGAAAGCAACAGTAATTGCAGCAGATTTGGCTGGTTCTGCGTTACCTCTAGCTGAAGAAAACTTTAAGATATGGATTGAGCAAGTATTATCTTTGCAACTCTCAAAAGAAGATATTCAGAAATTAGTCAATCAACGCCTCAAAGGTCAAAAATTACGTCCATTTCAAGAGTTAATAGCCAAATCGCATCGTCGAGTAACACTCGTCAAAGCAGGTTGTGGAACAGGTAAAACCATTGGTGCATATGCTTGGGGGGAAAAATGGGCAGTAGGACGTAAATTATTTTTCTCCTATCCAACTACGGGTACAGCTTCCCAAGGATATATTGACTACGCACATGGCACAGAAATTGAAGCTGATTTAATGCACTCTCGTGCTGATTTGGATCGGGAGCTACTATTTTCTGGCGACTCAGATAATTCAGAAAGTATCAATATTCGATTAATGGCTTTTCAGGCATGGCGGAAGAAACTGATTGTCTGTACAGTTGATTCTGTATTGGGTTTAATTCAAAACAATCGTAAACCACTGTACTCTTGGGCTGCGATCGCTCAATCAGCTTTTGTTTTTGATGAAGTTCATGCCTACGATGCACGTCTTTTCGGAGCGCTATTGAAATTTATCAAAGCGTTTCGTGGTGCGCCTATTCTCTTGATGAGTGCTAGCTTTACTCCTGAACAGCTACAAGCTATTCGTCAAGTACTTGCAGAACAAGGCGAAGAATTAGACGAACCCATCGAAGGGCCAAAGGAACTAGAGGAACTTAAGCGTTACGACATTAAATATGTTGTTGGAGTAACTGACTTGGATGAACTCAAGGAAATTTGGCAACCTGCAATAGAAGCTCTCAAAAATAAACAGAAAGTGTTGTGGGTGACTAATTCTGTCAAAACCTGTATCGAAATTTATCGCACAGCCAAAATTAAGCTTGCTGAACAATTACCAGAGTTAAGCATCGAACCATTAATCTATCACAGTCGTTACCGTTACAAAGATAGGCTCAAAAAGCATAAAGCTGTAATTGAAGCCTTTGGAAAAGATGAACCAGTCTTGGCTATCACTACGCAAGTTTGTGAAATGTCGTTGGATTTAAGTGCTGATTTATTGATATCTGCAATGGCTCCCGCAGCATCTTTAATTCAACGCTTGGGAAGATTGAACCGCAGAATGACTAGACAGGGAGAAGGGACAAGGCTGGCAATTATTTATCTTTGGGATAATAAGCGACCCTATGATACAGCAGAACTTGCAACAGGAAAGCAACTAATTCAGGAATTTTCCGGTAAAACAGGTATTTCTCAACGAAATTTAGCTGAATTCGCTGCTTGTCTTAATTCTGAGAAAGTCGAGCAAGTTAAATCAAGTTGGTTGGAAGATAACTGGTGTAATCGCCCAGATTTTCTACGTGAAGGAGGATATACAATTACTGTGTTATTGGGTGAGGATGAGACAAAAATCTGGGATATTGCCGAACAGCGCAGACAAGAATTACTCAAACAAGGCATAAATGAATCCCGGATGAAATTGTTCAAACAGGAAGCACAAGCTTGGTCAGTACCTATCCGAATTGATCCAACCTACAAATATTGGGAATGGCGACGTAAAGGTTTTTATCCTGTAACTCCAACAGGTATTATCCGCTACACTGAAGAGGTAGGGGCAGAGCAGTGAAATTAGAGTTTGATTTAGGTAATCCTAGCTTTACTTTGTTGCATTGTGCTGGTTTAGCTGGGTTATGGATGACTTTAAACCAGTTAGAAATAGAAAAAGTGGCTTGTCCGGAGGGTTTAAATTGGCAGCTTTCTAAACGAAAAGTCATCTTAAATTGGGAAGGTAGCGATAAAAAAGTTTTGGAATGGCTATTAAAAGAATCATTCCAAATAAATGATGGACTAATTGCCCTTCGCGGTTTAGATTCGCAAACTATGCGTAAGGATGCGAATGTGATTGTGCACCAGGGAATTCTTGGTACTTTTTTACAGCATACCAGCACCCATAAATCGAGTGGAACCAAAACCGAATTTCTATCACTAGGTGAGGGAGAAAAAGAGATTCAGGTTACATATAAAGCCTTACAAAGCTATGCTTATCAAGATTTTGCTGGGAATCTTTGTGATAAAAACGCACAATTGCTGACAAAACCCATTAGTGTTGCTGGATGGTTAAATCCTGGTGCAGTGGTACGTCATGTTGCTTTCAGTTCTGATACTTCTTTTGAAGAACTTCCAGAAAACGCATTTGTTCTGTTATTCGCTCCCGTTGCTTGTTATTACTACATTCTGCGCTCGAAGTTGCGAGATAAACGTGCACAATATGCATTGGTAGTTCCAGAAATCACTGATTTAGAAAAATATGCTCAATACCGCCAAAATCAACATTTGAGATATGCCACTTATAAAGATTTTCATGCTTCTGGTTTGGGCGATGCGGGACTAAGATTTTTGACTTTGGAAACAACAATAGATATTACTAAAGACTTTGGTGTACCGCGTTGCCAAGTTTTAACTTTGGGAACTGTTGCATGGGCAACTCAACAAAAAACTCGGACAGATATGTATGTGGTAGAAGCCAGTGACGAGGTTTGTCACAACTATAAGGTTTGTGATGATTGGTTGAAAGACAAAGCCATTGAAGGTAAAGAAGGTGGATTTGTTGCCACTAACTTTGCAAAAGAACTAATAGCTGAAAACTTGGCAAGAAAGCAACCTTGGTATTCAAGAATTTCAGAAAAAGTAAACAGTAACGAAATGTTCAAAAAGCTAGCTTACGAAAGAGGAGGACTATATCAAGTGATTCAAAAAATTCAATCAGATGAACGCGAAAAACTATTTGTTCAAGCTTGTCATGAAGCAATTAAATTTACATACGGACAAATTTATGAACAAACAAAGAAACGGGGAGAAGTTCCAAACTTCGACCGGGAAACAGTACGCATTAGAACCGGATTAGGTCGATGTAAAAATTCGGATACATTTCGAGAATTTATTACTGATTTTTGGTCACGAGCAGGGAAAATTCCTACTTTACAGGAACATTGGGAAGAGTTAATGGAGTTTGTAATGGCTGATAAGAACTGGAAAAAATCGAGAGATTTAGCTTTGCTGGCATTAGCTAGTTATAAAGGCAAAGGTATTTCTAATGAAGATGATGCTGATGAAGATAATTTGGATGAAGAAAATGTAATTGATATTGGCATTTAAAGGTTTGAATAAATTAGATTTTTAGGAATGTTTGTAATTTTTGAGGAGATTTCCAAAATGTCGTTTCATTTATTCGGAAATGTGTTGACTGGGTATGGTACTGCTGCTAATAACCGTGGAGAAAACGAAGGTAATATAACTACCCTACAAAAAATTCTGTGGAAAGGAGAAGTACATACAACAGTTTCATCTGAGGCAATTCGTTGGGCATTGCGCTACTACTGGCAAACTGCTGGCAACGGTTATCAAGTCAATCGTCGTTGGGATGATGATATTAACGATAATATTTGGCAGAATGAAAATTTTGATGACACCAATTTTATTGATGATGATGTGTTAGGTTTTATGCGTGCAGAGGGTGCAAAAGTGGAAGCTTCAGATGAACCCAAACAAAAAGGAAAAAAAGCACCCAAAGGTACAACAACTGCTAAACGAGGAGTTTTAGAAGTAACTCGTGCTGTTTCTACAACACCTTTTAGTGGTGATTTAACCTTCAATGCTGCTAGTGGTAAAAAGGGGCGGACTTCACTTTATGGAACTGAAGTTCATGCAACTCGCTATCAATATGGATTTGCATTAACTCCGGAGCGTTTGAAAGATAAATCTCGCATAATTGCAGTTCTAGATGGTTTGAGTTCTCTAGGCGAAGTTGCAGGTAATCATTCTCGCTTTCTCTACGACTTTTCTCCCGAAAGTTTGGTTTTACGATGGACTCATGATTTTTCACCCCGAATTCTTTACTGCTATGAAGAGAATGACACAGAAGTATCAATTGGGGAATTAGTAAGAAAAGTCAAAAATCAAGATATTGAACCGCAGGAGTTGTGGATAGCAGGTGCAATTACAGAATGTGAAGAAGTAGAAGAATTAGAAGAGTTGGGAGTGCATATTTTCCCAGGAATTAAATTAGCTGTACAAAGCATGAAACAAGTCATTGCTAGAGATTTGCAGCTACCTCAACTGGAGTTAATTCGATGACGACAATAACTGAGAAAATGTTGGCTTTGGAAGTAGAAGTTCCCATAGCTAGCTTTCGTCAATCTCGTGCAAGAGAGTACGCTGAAACTTACCCAGTACCTCCACCATCCACAGTTTATGGGATGCTACTTTCGATGGTGGGAGAGATGGACAGACATAAACATTGTGGAACTCGTTTAGCGATCGCTCTACTTTCCCAACCACAAAAATCTACTGTTATCCGCACATTTCGTCGTTTTAAGAAGAAAGATATCCATGACCCTAGTAATGCCAGACCAGATTATCAGGAACTGTTGACTGATATTAGATTTATTACTTGGGTTGATGCTGGATTAGATAATTCGCAGCCAACGCTACCAGAACGCTTACAGATGGCATTTGCCAACCCTGCTTCTATCAATCGTTTTGGCGGTCTTTGTTTAGGAGAAAGCCGAGATTTGGTCAATGCTGTTACCTTGTTGCCTGAAAACTATCAAGGTAAATTGCTGCGGTGGCTGGTACGAGATGAAAACGGGTTGTTAACTTTACCCTACTGGGTGGATCACGTCGGCTCCAAGGAAACTCGTTGGCAGAGATATCTTATACTTGAACCTTCTGATCTGTATCATCCTCCTGAGTCTGCCTGGACAGAAATTCGGACAACTTAGAGAAAATTTACCTCAGATGCCGCTAGGCGTTGAGCATTTTATTAATTTCTACCTTTGATGTCGTAAGACGTTTAGCCGTTTATACCTGACCTTACGAACATCCAAAATGCAACTTTTAGACCGCATAGAAATTACCAAACCCGACACCATCCGTGTATCTGCCCTCCACGCCCTCGCCTACTGCCCACGACTGTTCTACCTTGAAGAAGTAGAAGAACTTTACACCCAAGATGCAGCCGTGTTTGCTGGACGAAGACTGCACACTGAAATTGAAAAGCAAGAAGATGAGGAGTGGGAAGAGCTATTTCTCGAAAGCGAAGAATTAGGTTTACGCGGTCGGCTTGATGCCCTCCGCACCCGTGATGGGCAAACAATTCCCTACGAACACAAACGCGGTCGCGCTCACCGGGATGAGAATAAGCAACCCCAAGCTTGGGAGAGCGATCGCCTGCAAATCCTTGCTTATGCTTTCCTCTTAGAATCAGCTTTGGGAATTACGGTTAAAGAAGGTCGCATTCGCTACCATGCTGATAACGTACTGATTCACGTACCATTAGATGATTCTGGACGGGCAGCAGTTCGCGAAGCAATTCAACAAGCACGAGTACTCAAACAATCTACCTACCGACCACCAGTAACTGACAATGAGCGATTGTGCGCTCGTTGTTCCCTGGCTCCAGTTTGTTTACCAGAAGAAGCAAGACTTGCCCATGATAAGGAATGGCAACCAATTCGCCTGTTTCCTGAAGATGATGAACGGCAAGTGATTCATGTTTTGGAACCAGGAACATCTGTAGGCAGAACTGGAGAACAAATCAAAATTGCTCGTCGTAATCAACCAGTAGAGAAAGTTCCTGCTCGTCAGGTTGGGCAGTTAGTGTTGCACAGTTTTTCGCAAATCTCTACACAAGCACTGCATTTTTGTGCTGACCAAGATATAGGGGTGCATTTTATTTCTGGTGGGGGACGCTATCTTGGTAGTTTTGATAGTCGCAACGGTAGTATTCAACGCCGTATTCGTCAGTATGCTGCTCTCAGCAATCCTGATACCTGTCTAGAGTTAGCACGTAAACTGGTGGTTTGTCGGGGTCAAGGACAGCGCAAGTTTTTGATGCGAGGTACAAGGGGTAAAAAAGAAGTGCTGGAGACTTTGAACAAAGCGATCGCCCAAATGAAAGCTACACTCAAGCAAATTCCCCAAGCAAAGTCTTTGGAATCTTTATTAGGACTGGAGGGAAATCTTGCTGCTGTTTATTTTGGTGTTTTGCCCTGTTTGATTTCCAAGGAAGTCGCAAGTGAATTGCACTTTAATGGTAGAAATCGTCGTCCGCCCAAAGACCGATTCAATGCAATGCTGAGTTTTGGGTATGCTTTACTACTCAAAGATGTGATGAATGCTATCTTGAGCGTTGGCTTAGAACCAGCTTTAGGTTTCTATCATCAACCGCGATCGCAAGCTGCACCTTTAGCACTAGATTTGCTGGAAATTTTCCGAGTACCTTTAGTAGATATGACAGTGGTAGCTTCAATTAATCGGGGTCAATGGGATGTTAAGGCAGATTTTGAAGTCAGAGGAGCACAGGTTTGGTTGAGTGAAACGGGTCGGCGCAAATTTGTGGAACTGTACGAACGCCGCAAGCAGGAAAGCTGGAAACACCCGGTAACGGGTTATTCGCTTACCTACCGTCGCCTATTTGAATTGGAAGTACGGCTGCTAGAGAAAGAATGGTCAGGTGAGGGTGGTTTATTTGGTCAGCTAATTGTGCGGTGAGGTGTTATATGGGTGAAGCGCAACATTTATACTTAATTTGTTACGATATTCGCGAGCAAAAGCGCTGGCGTAAAGCTTACAATCTACTCCAAGGATACGGAGAGCGAATACAGTATTCAATATTTCGTTGTTGCTTGACACAACGCACACGGGAAAAGTTACGTTGGGAACTCGAAAAGGTATTAGCAAAGGAAGATAATTTGCTTTTGATTCGGCTGTCACATCAGTGTGTTGCAGCAATACCGAGTTATAACCGCCCAAATACGTGGTTGTGTCCAGAGGGATCATATCGGATTGTTTGATGCATGGATATGCGGTTGTTAAAGAAAACAATGTCAAAAATCGGCTCAATGTCTTATTGGAAAGTGTTTTATGGTTAAAAGAAGTGTCGAAGGTGCTTGCATTCTGGCAAAACATGCTATCAGCTAGGCAATACAAGCTTTTCATGATTTGGCTGCTTTACTTCGAGTGAAGATTGGGTACAATTTGACTGGTTAAAATCTAATTTGGACGGAGGTGCTTGTAAAATCAGAATCCGATGTTTGTCAGGTAAGGATTTCGAGCATCGCCGTGTCCAAACCTTTGATGCCGCAAGGCGTTGAGCACTCATTGCATCAAGTTAAAGTTGGCGATCGCGCCACAGTGTCCAAACCTTTGATGCCGCAAGGCGTTGAGCACATGCGAGTCTCTACTGAATTTAAGTGTGCAATTACGGTGTCCAAACCTTTGATGCCGCAAGGCGTTGAGCACGTGCAGATATGGAGATTTTACCCAAACAATTAATTGTGTCCAAACCTTTGATGCCGCAAGGCGTTGAGCACATTCTAATGCGATCGCGCCTCTAGTTGAGCGAGTGAGTGTCCAAACCTTTGATGCCGCAAGGCGTTGAGCACATAATACTACCTACCAACATCTCAAGTGGTATTCTTGTGTCCAAACCTTTGATGCCGCAAGGCGTTGAGCACCGAGAAACTTTTGGCATTATTTTCTGCGAATAATTTGTGTCCAAACCTTTGATGCCGCAAGGCGTTGAGCACGTTCCAGATTGGCGCTTGGATAGGTAGATTGTTAGGGTGTCCAAACCTTTGATGCCGCAAGGCGTTGAGCACATCAAACTTGTCTCTAGCTTTGCCAAATCAATTGACGTGTCCAAACCTTTGATGCCGCAAGGCGTTGAGCACGTTACTCAAAGAAAAAGAGTTGCACTCTTTTAATTGTGTCCAAACCTTTGATGCCGCAAGGCGTTGAGCACGTTGGAAGCATCGTAGATCTTCGGAGATCAATTCGTGTCCAAACCTTTGATGCCGCAAGGCGTTGAGCACTCTTCAAAATCTAAATCAAAATAAGTTGCTAACAAGTGTCCAAACCTTTGATGCCGCAAGGCGTTGAGCACACTAACGATGCTGGAAATATTTTTTTCAGCATCTTGTGTCCAAACCTTTGATGCCGCAAGGCGTTGAGCACTTTAAAACAATC
>NZ_NAPS01000007.1:0-10982 GCF_004323185.1 Westiellopsis prolifica IICB1 | reverse complement strand
TATCATCAATTCCAATGGCGAACGCGTGTCCAAACCTTTGATGCCGCAAGGCGTTGAGCACAATGACGGTGTAGTGGTTGAAACTGTCACTGGTTGTGTGTCCAAACCTTTGATGCCGCAAGGCGTTGAGCACTGGTGCGGGTCCAGTGGAGAAAATCAAAAGAGCGATCAGTGTCCAAACCTTTGATGCCGCAAGGCGTTGAGCACCATAGATAATAGTAATAGTAATTAGTATAATTGTTCGTGTCCAAACCTTTGATGCCGCAAGGCGTTGAGCACTTACCAATTGGAAAGAAAAAGACTACACCAGCGCGTGTCCAAACCTTTGATGCCGCAAGGCGTTGAGCACTTCGGGGAGGTGTAAGGGGTAACGGGTTCATCTACCGTGTCCAAACCTTTGATGCCGCAAGGCGTTGAGCACAAGAAAGCGATCGCCCCCAATCTCCCCAATCCCCCAACACTCCATCCCCAGCCCAAAGCTACGACCCCAACAAGCGATCGCCAGTTGAGAGAGCGATCGCTCGTAGTATATAGTTTGTACAGTCACCTTGTTTTGTTATACCAATTTTCTAAGCTATATTCAGAACTTTTACTCTACAAGGATTTTAGACTTTAAGATTCTGTGCAAGCTCACAAAAAGAGGAATTAAAAAATGTCTGCTGAAAATGATATAGTTGCTTACATTCAAGAAAATGAATTTGATGCTCTTTTAAGTGAACAGAAAGTTGTTGTTGTTGACTTTACTGCTACTTGGTGTGGGCCATGCCGTCTTGTCAGTCCGTTAATGGATCAACTTGCACAGGAATACCAAGGTCGCGTCAAAGTCGTTAAGGTAGATGTGGATAACAACAAGCCGATGTTCAAAAAATTTGGTCTTCGCAGCATTCGGTGCAGTTTTAATTTTCTTTGATGGTGAGTTAGCAGAAACAATCGTAGGAGTATCCCCCTACGAGCAATTTAGCAATGCTGTTGACAAGCTTGTTTAGTTTGTTGAAAGGTACGAGTAATACAAGTTTTGGAAATCGAGCGATTCTCCAAAGGAGACGCTACGCGAACGCACCAATTAGACCAGCAAATAATATTTCAGTGATTGCATAATAATGAGATGCGATCGCACACTTCTATTTATATAAAAACCCCAATTGCAACCTGCTCTTAACTCTTCAAGTAGAGTCAAGAATTAATTAAAAATGCAGTAGCGCCTGCCTGTATTGAGGTTGGCGCTATTATTATTTTTATATACAAAAAACTGGGTGCGTTCGCGTAGCGTCTCCTTTGGAGAATCGCTCAATTGAAGGGATGATACACAGGAGTTCGCGCATTAATTAATAGCTGGTGAAATAAATCATCATGGGGGTAGAAGTGTAAAAACAAGAAACTAGGTAATTTAAGAACGGCGGCAATTTTATAGATATACAATGACACGAGAAGTTACGGATGCTGACGGAATCACTTGGACATGCACACAGGCATATTCAGGTCTTTCGGATGAAAAGGAAAACAACACAGCTGCTCAAGTAAATGAGGAGCGCGATACATATTGGGTTGTCTGCACACCCAGCGGCGGCGCTAAATCGGTGCGGCTCGAACTACCTGGTGAATGGGAAAATTCCTACTCCGATGAGGATTTGTTGAAGCAAATTAAGACGGGCTTGGAGAAATAAGGCAAATTCACGAGCTTTGGCACTAAAGCGAGGAGCAAAAATGTTGGGGCAATTTTTTGATGTTGCGCGATCGCTTTTATATGGGTATTCTCAAACGTCAAATTAAATTTAATATTCTGTTGTAAATGGCGATTTTCCTTGCTTAATTCGATTATATCGATACTCTCAAGCGTCAAATTAAATTTAATAGGTATCTTAGCAGTTCATCTATCTACTAGACATCTCCAGAAATGGGGTATTGACGTTCATTTTCGCAGATGTCTACTTGATAAATGCCTTGTAATCTTCAATTTTTTTAGCAAAACGTGAAGCCAGAAATGGACTTGCATCCTTGAGAGCTTCATAAATCTCAATAGCTTCTTCTCGATATCGAGTAATTTTATCTTGAGTCCAGTAGTGTGGTGGTGGCTGTAGGTTGCTAATTCTATCTGCTAATTTTACCATCCATATTTCTTGCGGTTGTTGTTTTATCCTTTGTAAACTATCTGCCATCTGAAGATGTTTGGCTAAACTATTATCTTTTGTTAAGGCAAGTACACCATTAGCTACAGCTTCACCAAATTCAGTTTTTATTTGCTCAAAAGTTGTATTGGTATCTTCAATTGTGTCATGTAAAATCGCGCATTGAATTGCTAAATTTCCATCATGTTCTTGTTCTACACTTAAGGCTGCAATTACTTCCATACTCACAAAACTCAAGTGCATGATGTAAGGCAGGTTTGTACCTGGCACTTTCTGTCCTTGATGTGCATGGGCTGCAAATTTGTAGGCTTTGATATAAGTATCTTGTGACCAGTTTTGTAAACTTTGAGATATTTCCATTTATGCTTGCAATAACAATAAGTTTATAGTCAAGTAATTTGGTACACTATATATTGTAAATTAGTAGTAAAATGACGAAGTTTAAGTATAGTAAATAATCTGAGATTTAGGATTTAATTAACAAAATTATGGAAACAAAGCACAATTATTTCATTATCTTTGACACTTCAGAGGGAGCATATTTGTGTTTAAATCCTGATAACAAAGGTTTATTAACTTATTCAACCCCAAAACAAGCCTGTGATGCTTTCGAGTTGGGCTACAAAGAGCATCATCAACAACAATCAGCAACTTGGTCTACTAGTGCGGCATTGCATTGGTTAAACCTACAACCATTTGTGGTAGCTTTAAGTGCCAGCCTAAGCCCAATGGAAGTGTTAACCACACTTTCTAATTCAGATACCCCAGACCTAAAGGTGTATTCTCTGTCTAGTATTGCTGTACGTCATGTTAAGGGAGCTAAAGTTGATTTAAATACTTGTCGCAGTTATGAAGTATCAAAGGTAGAGTTAATTAACCCTAAGTGGTGGCAAGAAGAACCTGCTTAATATCTTCTTCCGTGTCACTTCAT
Source organism: Westiellopsis prolifica IICB1 (assembly GCF_004323185.1). Classification (GTDB taxonomy): domain Bacteria; phylum Cyanobacteriota; class Cyanobacteriia; order Cyanobacteriales; family Nostocaceae; genus Pelatocladus; species Pelatocladus prolificus_A. The sequence continues at coordinate 7,925 of NZ_NAPS01000007.1, read as the reverse complement.
TACTCCTCAATAAGTTCTAACCCTGTCTCTCTTGCTACCCGTTGAGCCAACGATTCTCCAAAAGGGCGAGGGTTGGCTTGCAACCACCGTGAAAACTCATCCAAAATATTGACGTAACTATTTATATGCTGCTCTAACCAATCTGCCTCAGCTGCATAGCCCATATCATCAAGTGCAAGTATGACACAGGCATAGCTAAACATATTGCACTGTCCACTAGCTCTAACTTCAGCCAGCGCTTCCATTAAAAGTGGGGGGCGATGCCTTTCAGCAAGCCGCAGAGCGTCTACGCTACCCGATAATGTTTCCTTCCTCATCCCGCTTAACTTCTACCACTTTTACATTAAATCTTTCCCAAGGCTCGACAGTAAACCCCGCCTCGGTTTCGTCGGGATATCTGGTTGCCATTATTTGCCATGCAGCTTCTTCTGTCTCAGCCTTAATATAGTGTCCCTGTCTGGCTTCGATGTTATCTCGACCAAGACAGTCGTGCAGGTATAATGCGTTACGTGTACAGCGATATTCGCGCATAAACAATTATCAATGACAAAAGATTTAGCTTACTATGTTAAGAAATTTTCTTCCAGGTCTGTTGTTGGCAAGATGGGCTTAAATGTTAGTCCTGATGCGCCCAATAAGCCGATTTTGCTGCTGTCGGTAATTGAAATGATAGCAACAGGGCAGATAACCAAAAACCAAATCCCCTTCAACGCCGAACTTATTGCCACTTTCCTCAAACTGTGGAGCCATCTAGAACCAGAACGTAAGCCTGATATTGGGTTGCCGTTTTACCACCTCACCAGCGATCGCTTCTGGCATTATCAAATGAAACTGGGGTTTGAATCACTGATTGCTGCTAAGGTCAAAATCCGCACTCCCAGCACTATCAGGGAAACCGTTGAGTATGTTTACTTAGATGATGAACTGTGGCAGATTCTCCAAAACGAGAGCGATCGCACTGTACTAACCCACACACTCATTAATTCGTGGTTTAGCGAGTGTACAAAGGATATAGAGCCACTACTACAAGTTAATGCCTTTGCTGAGTTACAACAACAACTGCAACGCTCCGGCGGTAAGGTTTACAAACCAGAAGAATTGGAGGATGAGCAAGCTGTAATTGTTCGGGATGGTGCATTTCGTAAGCTGGTTGTCTCTACCTACAATTACCGTTGTGCTTTTTGTGGTCTACAAATCCTTGATACTAAGGGTCAAAATATCGTCGATGGGTCACACATCAAACCCTTTTCTCAGTTCTATGATGACAGGATTGATAACGGGCTTTCATTGTGTAAAAATCACCACTGGGCATTTGACCGCTTTTGGTTCACCCTTAACGACGACTACACCATTGTTGTGGCTGACAACCTGCGCGAAGACTCACCCAACGCTAAACCGATGCGGGAATTTAGAGGCGATCGCATTATCCTACCCAGCCAGCAACAGTATTATCCAAGGCTTGATGCTTTAGCATGGCATCGAGAGGAATTTTTGAGACGTGCTGCGTAGGGTGTAGGTTTAATGAGCAGCCGCGCCCAGGCGATCGCACTTTGATAAACTGCAACAAAGTCGCTTTGATCGATAATATACAGGGAATCTAACTCTTAATTGTAGAACGCAGTTGATGACCAAAAAGCCTAAAGGTTGGTACAAGCAAATTGTTATTCGCCCCGTCGTGCATGTGGACGGTTACGAAAGCTATGAGAAAATATGCGGTTATGTTGCTGATATTTACTTTTCAGTAGATGAACAAAGGCTTGAAAAACAACTAAGAATCAACCCCAAGGATTCAAGGTATATTACTCTCTACACGCTTTTTAAAGTAGGGCAAACCAAATGTCCTGCTTATTGGGTGAATAATGATTTGTTAAGTGCATTGATGCAATCAAATTTAGATGTTGAAGTTGAAAATTTGCAATGGGCAATGAAAACGGGTTTTTTGATGTTGCCCAAGGGTGCAATTCTTTCTCCTGAAAAACGCAGTATTGATGCAATTTTTTGGCATTTTGATGATGATTTTCTTTATTGGGCGGCAACTGATGGAGCTAGTTCTTTCTGTCGCCGATTTAAAATTAACGATAACTTAAAAAAGTTTACATATACTGATGCTCAAGATTTCAATCCACAGGAAGTTAAAGAATTTAATGAATATCTACAAGCTATTTTCTTGCGTCTAATTTTAATTATGGAATGCCGTCCTGAACTTGTAGATCCTGAAGAACAGAGGCAGAAAGTGACTATTAATAAAGGATTTGGCAAAGCGCAAGCACAAGACTTTTATCAACCACTTTGGATTGGTGGAAATTATCGCCTCAAGCGTGAGGGAACCCAAAGCAGTGAAGACAGTGGCGGTAAACAAGGTGGAACCAAAAGCCCCCATTGGCGTAGAGGATTTATACGCAACCAACCTTATGGAGAAGGTAGGCAGCAAAGAAAACTAGTGTGGATTGAGCCAGTTTTAGTAATGGGTGGAAAAGAATTATAAGTATGAAATACTATTTTTATCGATGCTACTACAGAAGCAATTCCTCAGCAGGGTTACTTTACACCTCTAAAAACGATACAGTTATTTTAACCACAACCCGAAATTTAGCATGGTGTAAAAAATGGAAAACCTTAGCAGGGGCTAAAAAGAATCTTGAAAAATATAATAAACTTTGGCAAGAAGAACATGAAGAAGGTTTTCTAGAAATAGAAGAAATTGAATGGGATGCCAGCCCTGACAAAATAAAAAGCTAATAGAGGTTGTTGCAAATCGTCTTAGCAATTAAACGACGGCGATCGCATCTGTCAGCCCAGGAGCAATATTATCCGCGCTTGAATGAGTTGCGCTACCATCGTGAGAAATTTAGGTTATGTTTGCTTGAGGCATAGATATGGAATTTGATGAAGACCCAAACAACCCTTGAGTATTTAGTTAAGCAATTAGTAATCAAATTTGCCGAAATTAATGGTTATGAAATTCAACCATATATGGATATTCTAAAAATGGAAGATCCAAGGATTAAGGTTTGGCTAGAAATGGCAGAAGTTGCTTATGATTATTTAAATGAAAACTTATTTTAATGTAATGATTGACGAACAATCCAAAATAGATGAGCTTTTTAAACTTCTTGAACCACTGAATAAAACTCAAGGAGAGCATTCAGTAAGTGTAACTTTCTTTCCCGGAATCAAAGGTGGTGTTATTAATTTTATGTTGGAATGGAAAAATTTTATCGGCGAGAAGGAATTTGATGATATTGATGAAGCAATAAGATTTGCACATGAGCTTCAAAAACAAGCAGGTTTTGAGTAGATTAGGTGAAGGTACTCCCTATGTATACTGCTTACCCGTATGTAATTAAAAATGATAGCGGCGCATACCTACAACACGATGCAACGATGACAAACCCCATCTGGGGCAACATCGACACCGCCATGCACATCCGCCACTACATTGGTGCAGTCACGATTCAAGAAGTAACAGGTGGCTGGGTCTTTCAACTCAAGGGCGATCGCTATGAATACAATTTTGTTTGTATATAAACCTAAAGCCTCTGTCATTCAATGATTACAAGTTTATTTTTGAAGAGTAAGTAGGTGGGTGGGAAAATTTATAAGTATGTAACGAAAATTTAACCAGAATGATTGGAGTTAAATTTGACACGTTTCGTACTGTAGTTTCCTCTTTCTCCCCTAGCTTGAATTCCATCAATTACAGCGTAAGCAAGGTCTAACTCATCCTCAAAGGTTTTCGAGGCTAGTTCATCTTTTTTGAGGTGTTGCCACTCCAATTCAATCGGGTTCATTTCCGAACAATATTTGGGTAAAAAGAAGATGTACAAACCCCGAAGTTCCCACTTCGACCATAACTGCTGTACCTCTTTGCATCGATGTATTGGGCTGTTGTCCTGGACTATTACTCTGATGCGTCCAGACTTTTCGGCTTCAAGTGCTTCTTGTTCCATCATCTGGATATAAGACTTGCGGTGAACGCCCCCGATCACCAAACCGTAAACAAAACCGATCAAAGGTTGGAGAAACCCGATAATACTTAGTCTTCGACCACGACGCTTTGTTTGCTCCAAACGTTTTTGTTCACCTTTAAAGTAATAGGTATAGCCTGGTTCACTCCACAGACAAAACCCTGATTCATCTAGATACTTGAGGTCTATTTCTCCGGCCGCCGCAGATAATTCCAGCATCTCTAGGTCTGCTTGTTTCTGCGTTCGGAGTATGGGGTCTTGTTTTCCTTTGTGGCTCTTTCTTGCCCGCTTCCAATTGACCCCCTTTTTTTGAGTACCCGTCTTAATCTGTCGGGACTCAGTTTAATCGAGCGTTCAGTTTCTAATTTTCTTGCTAATTGAGGACTATTGTATGTACGTGGTTCTTTTTTGAGGCATTCTTCCAAAAACACTATGTCCTCTTCTTTCCATTTTGCTTTCCCTCCTCTACCACGTAGTTCCCAAAGTCCTTCTAGACCATGCTTTTTCCATTTGTGCAAAACTTCTCTTACTGTCTGTGAAGTCCAATTGACATGAGCCGCTATTTTTTCCACATACCAACCGTGTGCGTTTAACCTAATTACTTCTGCTCGGTCTTTAACTTTCTGTGGTACGTCTGCCGTTCTCAGGTTTAACAGGGTTCTGTCTTGTTCACGAGTTAGGAATACCCTTAAACGCGCCCCCATATCTTAGTTACCTTGGTAAATTTTTTCTCCGTATTTACTTATCTTCACATAGTTTGGTTTTTTCGTGCCTACCTACTTAAATGTCAAAATAATGAACACACTACAACTAAAATTAGGAGATAAAGTAGGAGTATTTTTCTACGATGATTGGCGTGGTAGTAAAGCCATAATTGATGAAGTTATACATATTTCATCTAGTGGTACAATTACTCTAAAAAATGGTACTCGCTACAACCGAAATGGAAGAGAAGTAGGTGCTTTGGGTGAGGCAACTTATCTGTGTACACCAGAAAAGGCACAGGCGATTATTGAAAAGGCTTCCGCACCACCACAGGATAAAGAAGTGATAGATGCGATAGACCCATTAGAAAAAAGACGTAATAAAGCAGCTAAACTAGCAGTGAAATCAGCAATTCAAGCTCTAAATCAGTATGGTTGGTATGCTGATATTAATGGAGAAATGGATGCACTTGAATCTGAGTTACAACAGACTATACTATCTTATCTTGAACGATATGAACCTTTAGATTAAAATGGAAACTTTGGAGACACTACAAGCAATTAACCTGGCTGTTCAAACGTTAGCTCAAATTGAAGAACTTTCAATTGATGATAATATTAAAGAAAAACTTACCAATAAAGTCTTAGAAACAATTGGTATCGAAATATCTCAAGATAAAAAATATGTACGTGGAAGCCAAGAGAAGATTATTAGAACCATTAGAAAACTAGGTGGTAGTGCCACTCGTGCTGATATTGCTGCCAGTACAGGCATGGACCCTAACGCAATTAGTTCATTGCTGAGTAAATTAAGTAAAAAACGTATAGTAGAAAAAATTTCACTTGAGCAACCATCCATCAGAAATGGTAGAGGACTAGAACCTGAGTTTATCTATAAACTTGTAGAAAATGAAAATCAAATTTGAATTAATTGAAGGACTACCTGAAGATCATGGAACCTATCTTTTTTTACTAGAAGATGGTTCTTTGAAAGAAGGATATTTTAGCTCTTTTCCTTTCCCCCATCATCAAGAAGATGTGAGAGTTGCTAACTGTGAAACTGAAGAATTTTATTATTATAAAGTTGTAGGTTGGCTTAAGCGTGTAGAATAAATACTCTCATAACATATTCAATTGTCTTCTGACAACATTAAGAGGTTTGAATAATATGGCTAATAACGAAGTGATAGGTAAAGTGTTTCAAAACCAAGACTACATGACAACAGAACAGCAAAATATTGCTGAAGAATTTCAACAAATGATAGAGGCTGAGTATGCATTGTGTACTAGCCAGATGAAAAAAACTAATCAGTTAGCAACGTCTGGAATTACATCAACCAATCCAAATGACAAAATATCAATCAATTATGCATGTCTGGAAATTGATGCAATTCGTGAATATTGGATGAATCGTTTGGTCGCAATGATGCAAATTGTAGAGAAACGAAACCCAGTTTTAGCAAAAGAACTAGCAAGTCAGTATTTGAATCATGAGTAACAATTTAGACCGCCTCTTGGAAAAGATAAAAGAACAAGCAGACTTAATTGATAAACTTAACCAACGTTCCGATTTTCGCTATAAAAGTACCCAAACGTTAGTTTTAGAATATGGACAACCTTTTACTATAAAGATTAAACCACCATTTAAAGGTGAACCTAAATCATGCTTTGAAAACTGCTTTCAAGCATTGTTGAAGTATCCAAATTTTTACTACTGCGAGGGATTTGCAATTGATGATGAATTACCACTTGCAGTATCTCACGCTTGGCTTATTAATGAAAAAGGGGAAGTAATAGACCCGACTTGGATAGGTGAGCAATACAAAGGTAGCGTTTATTTTGGTGTGGTATTTGATAGAGAATTCGTGTTTGAATTTGCCAGAAAAACCAAACACTATGGAATTTTAGATAGCGATTATATGAATGAACACAAACTCAAAAGAGAAGGATTTCCGCCTCATGCACTCCACACCATATTTCATTCTTCTACGAGCGTGATTGAGTGAAACATTTTTGGGTGCGATCGCTTGATTTAAGTGATGATGCACATGAGCGATCGCACTATTCAATCATCTGGAAACTGCCAAGCTGAGATACTTTCTATGTCTTTGCTGCTACATTTTACACACGTTGCTTCGGCACTTGAATCCATCCACTCATAGCCACAGGCACGACAATGACAGAAAATATTATTGCGGTTGGCGTCTTTTATACCCGAATGCCATTGCTGTAGTTGATCAGGATTGGAGAAAGGAAAATTATCAGACATTTCAATCAGCCTTTATCTTCAGCTTACAAATATAAAACCACACTGCCCAAACAGTGTGGTGAGGTTTAGTATAGAAATTTTCAAATAGCAGAGTTGCTACTCTAAATCTTCATCTTCATCCCTAATATCGCTTAAAATATCATCAAGAAGTATGCCATCAACAGAAGAACCAGGGCATTTACTTTCGTCAAAAAATTTATTCAAAATTAAACTTGCTGCAATAGATTCTACTTCTTCTTGTGACATATCACTACGGGAGGCAGAGAAAGTATCTGATTCATACTCTTTGATTCCTGCTAACATTGTGTTAATCGCTTTAGTTAATTTTTCAGAGTATTGAGACATACGCTTTTTTAGTAGTTATTATTTTTTATGTTTGATAATATTTTAACATAAATTACTTATTTAATTAAACAATATCCTGGTTATTAAAATTAATAAATAACAGAATTTTATGAATATAATTTTTTGTACATGTGAAGAAAAAGTTGATTATTTTTCTATCACTATTTCCCAAACGGTTGCCCCCATCTCTCCCACATTTCTTTATTGAAGGGTGACTTCCACTTTTGAATTAGCACCTGCTCCAACTCTTGCCGAGCTTTTCTCTCAACCGGGGCATCCCACCAAAACGCAATATTAACCGCAGTCTTTAAGCCATACTGATAATGCAAGTCTTGATAGCTGGCGATGTAATCTTTGCAATCGTGTATGCCCTTCCAGCGTTTATTAGAGCGGCACGTCTCACCAATGTAGAGGATAAGGTGAGCAGCATTATCAACTACAAAGTACAGACAGCTGTCACCGGGGCTATCTGCTGGCATCCGGTAAAAGGATAATGATCGCACCTGTAACTGCAACGGATCAATCTGGTCTGGGTCGCAGTGCGTTGGGGCAATGTCAAATAATGTCACCTGCTGAGGTGGCTTGCTCTGCCTCACTCGCTGCTGATAGTCCAAAATTTGAGATTTCCACTGCACCAAA
>NZ_NAPS01000023.1 GCF_004323185.1 Westiellopsis prolifica IICB1 | reverse complement strand
GGCTACCAAATAACTTGGTCGAATTCCTGTATTAGCACTTAACTGCGAGTAAAACTGCAGGCTTCCCACCGAAGGCAGGTGGCCAGCTTTCTGCGATATCGCGGCGGAGGTAACTAAAGAGATGCTAAAAATCGCTGCAGTCTGGGGAGAGCGGAGGTGCTTTGCATTGCGCTGATCGATCCCTACTAAATTAAATAGTATAAAGGCTGTCACACACAGAAATGTTAATGCGAAGAGGGCGGGGACGGGGTAGTTTTTAATCAGGGATAGATCTGACTTCATCCAATTGTATAGTAATATTGCGTCTATAGGGTGAATTACCTCACGCAGCGCCTCAAATTTCACCTCGTTGACATAATGGAGTCCAATCAAAATCCAATTGTCGCCGACAAAGTAAGTATATACCCGGTCATTGAAATAAAAATGATGAAAAATGATGCGAAAAAGCAAAATGATAACAATTTGTGGAAATCATTAATTTCGTTCATCGATGTAAATATAATAGAAAATACCGCTAGTAATGGTATCGTTGTGTATAGTGCGAGGGCGCAAGTTGTCGGGTGGGCGATTCTAGTCTTCAGTTGCGTGCTACCTTCACCCTGATCTCATTCGGCCCAGCGATGAGTAGTGCTTCGTCCGACACGAACAGATCATATGTCGTGTGACTTGGAAGCCTATAGTCGATGTTCAAAAAGGAAATCTCCGCGCAGGGTGTCAGGCAAATCCCTGACCCAACATAGGCCGCGCTCTGCCGGTCCGCCGCGTCGGAGAAGATAAGCTTTCCGTCCGAAGTCAATTCAAACTGCTGCCCAACCCGCCAATGTTGTTCGAGAGAGGTCTCAGGCGATTCGACGGAAACCACTTTCCAGATGCCTATAGGAAGTGAGGCTAGACCTCTTTCAATCCAGGCGAGCAAAATGCTGATTGTAAGGACCGAAATCAGAGCCAAAAGCCTGAAGTAGAATGATATGTGGCGCATGTTCACAATGGTGAGGGAATGGATAATCCACTGATAACCACACGTGTAGTAAAAATACTAGCTGATTTGTAGAGAATGCTTTATTTTGCGAGTATCAAAAATCGAACACCTATGCTGTTATACCTTCCTTGGCTAGTAATAGAGCAGCATCCATATTCACAGGCAGGAGCGGCTTAAGAGATTATGCCGGCGACTCAGTGAGTAATCTCATCAAGTATTGCCCATATCCGCTTTTGGCGAGGGGCTGAGCCAGGCCTTCCAGCGCTTCGGCATTGATCCAGCCATTTCGGAATGCAATCTCCTCGGGACAAGCGACCTTTAGGCCCTGTCTCTTCTCGACAATCGCAATATACTGCGACGCCTCAAGTAGAGAGTCATGTGTTCCCGTATCCAGCCAAGCGTATCCGCGCCCCATAATCTCGACATGCAACTGGCCCATGGCGAGGTACCGCGCGTTCACATCGGTGATTTCCAGTTCGCCGCGCGGCGAGGGCTTTATGCTTGCGGCAATGTCGCAAACTTGTTCGTCATAGAAATACAGGCCTGTCACGGCATAACTGGATTTTGGCTTCGCGGGCTTTTCTTCAATCGATATTGCCTTGCGTTGCTTGTCGAACTCGACGACGCCGTAGCGCTCCGGAT
>NZ_NAPS01000022.1 GCF_004323185.1 Westiellopsis prolifica IICB1 | reverse complement strand
ACTCAACGACGGAGTTCAAACACTCAACGACGGAGTTCAAACACTCGACGACGAGTATAAAAGACTCAACGACGGAGTTCAAACACTCGACGACGAGTATTAAACACTCAACGACGGAGTTCAAACACTCGACGACGAGTATTAAACACTCAACGACGGAGTTCAAACACTCGACGACGAGTATTAAACACTCGAAGGGATTAAGGTTCATTTTATACCCCTCAGAACTAATGCGACAGACCACTAGTTTCCTCACAACTTCCTCAAACTATTTGCCTATAACTGCAATTGAGGTTAAACAAAAGCTTTGATAGGCGAATATTATGCTCAATCAAACATCTCACACTTCTCTTGGCGTAAACAATCAGCCTGGATCACAGCCAACTACTTTCGGTTTCATCCACTCAGTGGAAACCTGTGGTACTGTTGATGGCCCTGGTATTCGCTTTATTATTTTTACAACCGGATGTCCACTGCGTTGTTTGTACTGCTGCAATCCCGATTGTCGCTACTTAGAAAATGGGAAACAAACCAGCATTGATGAACTAATCGCAGAAATTCAGAAGTATTCATCTTATATGAAAGCTTCTGGTGGTGGGGTCACGATTAGTGGTGGAGAACCTTTATACCAACCTGATTTTGTCAGAGAAATTTTTCGACGCTGTCAGGAATTGGGTATGCATACAGCATTAGACACTTCTGGTTTTTGTGATTTGGAAGCTGCAAAAACTGTGTTGGAGTATGTAGATTTAGTACTACTTGATATTAAATCATTTGACCCGGCTACATATAAAAAAGTTACGGGTGTTGATATTGAACCAACTTTGAATCTGGCTAAATACTTGAGTGAAATCAACAAACCAACTTGGATTCGCTTTGTCCTAGTTCCTGGTTTAACTGATGAGCCACAAAATATTCAAGGATTAGCTGATTTTATTGCCACACTTAAAAATGTCGAAAAAGTGGAAATTTTGCCATTTCACAAAATGGGTGAATACAAATGGGAACAATTAGGTTTTGAATATTTATTAAAAGATACCCCAACTCCGTCTGCTGAACAGGTGCAACAAGCTTTAGATATTTTTAGAAGTAGAGGAGTTTTGGCGATCGCTTGAATACTTATATTATCAGTTCCTCCCGATATCAATTACTGTAACTCCAAATTATAAGTCTCTGACACAGTGTAATTATTACCCAGGTAGAATTTATGCAAATTACAAATATTCAAGAATTAGAAGCATTAATTGAACGAGTGAAGATAGCACAGGAAAAATATGCTAATTATTCACAAGAGCAAGTAGACTTTATCTTTAAGCAAGCAGCCTTAGCAGCTAACACAGAACGCATATCTTTGGCGAAACTCGCTGTTGCGGAAACAGGTATGGGGATTGTAGAAGATAAGGTGATTAAAAATCACTTTGCTTCGGAATATATTTACAATAAATACAAGCATGAAAAAACCTGTGGTGTAATTGAAGAAGATAAATCCTTTGGCATTCAAAAGATTGCTGAACCTGTGGGTATTCTGGCTGGTATTGTCCCTGTTACTAATCCGACTTCTACTACTGTTTTTAA
>NZ_NAPS01000021.1 GCF_004323185.1 Westiellopsis prolifica IICB1 | reverse complement strand
GATGTGGGCTAAGGACGATACCATGTTTACGCCTTTTATTGAGGATACAGCCCAGTTAGTTCCACACGCGACTACAAAGGTTCTCAATAGCAATGCTCTAATGTACCTACGTGACCCAGAACTTTACGCTGCAACTTTACTTGAATACTTGCAGTCTTAAGATTGATGGTACAGCAATCGAAAAATTGTTAACGAGATTGGTGTTAGGTAGTATGCGAGCGCGGACTTTGACTTTGCCGAAAATAACTGCGATCGCACTCCTTCCAACATGCTCCCAAAAAACCCACTGTATTTTACTCAAGCAAAGCGATCGCACCTGTTAAATTCACCACCCGCCTTGAGACAGCATTGGGGAAAGTAGTTTAGTTGGTTATCTCTGTCTTTTCTAATGCATGTATTGATTGCTATCTCCACTACTTCTTCAGGTGAATAAAGATTAACATTGCCTGTTGAAACCTGTATAAAATCAAAAACTCCAATAATTCCTATTTTATGAACTTGTTCACCAATAGCATCATTAACTAGACTCCAAAATATAGTAACCGCTACTTGCTTAACAGGTAAAGTAAGCATAGTGGAACTAAGTTACTCAAAATATATTTGTGTATAAATTATGTTATGGCTTGTCTCAAAATAATCGAGTTAAAATTCTTTTAGCTTCATCATAAAGCTGTTGATTATTTGGTTCTGCTGCAAGTCGATAGAAAATTTCCCACTCATTTGGGGTAATTCTCAAATAGTCTTTATAACCGTCTGCTGTTGCTCGCACTTTTTTTGAACTACCAGATTTTGATTTAATTTTCAGGTAGCACCCTCTATCTCCTGTATAACGAATCTTTATTTCACATAAACGACCTTTGTTATCTTGTACAAAAACCTCACCTAAATAGCCTTTACCGTCGTGAAATATTTCGTTAAATAACTTATCAAAACTGTTGCCAAGTTCTTTAGCATCTTTGTATAAGCCAAAAATACTTGTAGGCTCTATCATATGTAGTTTTGAACTAATTGTTTACGTTTTATATTAACCCAGAGTGGCAATACCGCAGAGTGCTTTTCTCCCTATTGATATATTCCCAATTGTATGGTATTAATTGAAATTAGGCATCGTATACCAAATTTTAAATTGGTGGGTACGAAGTCTATGGCGCAACACAATTTTAACCCCAACTTTAGGGAATTAATATTAGGACTGGTTGTAATTGTTTCCCTGTTTGGCCTGATCGGATTTTCAATCATTGATGTAAATAGTCGCCCTGCATTCCTCGATGTAGCTAAGGTAAGCATCGGTGCATTTATCGGCTATTTAATCCCAAATCAAAATCAATAACCGCCATGTTTAATTACATGACGGCTATTCGATAATCAAAGTTTAGTTTCAGCACAGCCCTCTACTTGCTGCGAACAGGTAGAGGGTTTCTTTCATCCACAATTTTATAACTTATTGATTAAACAGACTGTAAAGATACCATACTAACCAAAAAGTCTTCTCTAAATTCAAACAATAACTTTGTGCGAAATGACAGCGATCGCATCAGTAAGAGAGAAACCTACAAAGAATTTTCAATGCACCAGTGCGGGATATTTTGATGTTGTTGGGTGTGGTGGAATGAGGGGGTGATCGCAGTTCTTTACAGACATGATTCGTTGTGCCGCGATCGCACTTATCCAGCAGTCAGTTCACTCGTGGGTGGCAATAGTTAAAAAACAAGGTTGCTTCGCATTGTTTGCCCTGTTGCTCCGGCAAGCTACGCAACAGGATGTCCCCCCCC
>NZ_NAPS01000020.1 GCF_004323185.1 Westiellopsis prolifica IICB1 | reverse complement strand
TGTGTCCAAACCTTTGATGCCGCAAGGCGTTGAGCACATATCTATCACCTATATCACAGTGAGGATTGTATTGTGTCCAAACCTTTGATGCCGCAAGGCGTTGAGCACAAACCTTTAAGTAAACTGTATTCTGATCGAATTAATTGTGTCCAAACCTTTGATGCCGCAAGGCGTTGAGCACTAAGGGACTTCCAAGAAATAAATTATCCCAAAAAAATTAAGAACCAGCATTTATTTAATAATGATAATCATTATAATAGAATAAGAAATGGGTTGCCGACGGCAACCCATTTCTCACTTAAAGTATGCATTAAAAATCTTTATCCTGTCGCTTTTTCAGGGTATTTTGAGGTTTAGTTAAAAATTTTTATAGCTTGAGCAAACTATATTACTATTTGAAAATTTACGTCTTTCCAAAACAGATATCAATAAACCAATTACCTAAATCTGGAAAAATATCATGTGTAGACTCGGTTAGTCTTTTGATTTGTTTCTCAATTTTAGACATGGCTTTTTTTGTGAGTTTAATTCCTTTTTCATAAGTTTGAGTGACTAACTTCACAATCGGATGTTTCCCCTTCCATGTCATATTAGAAGCAAAATTTAAAGCCGCTTCTACTTCATCCAAAATACTGCCGTTCCAATGGTTTTCTAATACTGCCCATGTTCTCTCAATTGGATTGTATTTACTGTGATAAGGAGGATAGTAAGCCAAGCGTATATTTAGTTCATATTTTTGAGCAAATTCAACTATACGTTTCATAAACTGAGTACGCCGAGAACTATTTTCCGGTCCATTATCTTGATTTATAACTAGTGTTTGAATTTGAGAAAAACGATATCTTTCTCCCAACCAAAAATCTTCTAAAACATCAACTATAAAATCACTCGTAACTTTCGACTCTGTAAAGTATAAAAACAGTTCGTCAAATTTTGGAAGAAATATACCATAAGGAGTTACCGTTGTTTTCGGGTTAAAATCATGGTCTGATGCCTCGGTTGGGACTCTGCTTTTACCACCTCGGTCAAACGAACCAATATTGACGCGAGCTTTTCCATCCATGCTCAGACGTAAGATACTGGGGTCTGAGTCTGCATCTTCATTTACTATATCTAGCTGTTCAAAAATTGCGTCTGTCTCTGGTATTTTTTTTGAGGTTGAACTTTAGCAACCCGTCTTAAACTATAACCTAAATCATTTAATTTTACACGAATCGTTTCTGACGTAGGCAAATCTTTATCACTATAACCACATTTTTCTATTAGTTGTTTTCTCACCTCAACAGCACTCAGTCGTGTATATAATCTTTGGCTTTTAAAACTTGGGTCAGTTTGACTTTGTAAATCAACTATATTTTTGATGTCTTCTAAAAGATTCGGTAAGTATTCTTCTGCTTTAGAACGTCCTTTGGCTGAATAATTATCAATGCAAGTAATACCGCTTTTTAATTCTTTGATTCCTTTACGAATACTGTATCGATTCCATCCCAATTCTTGCTCTGCTAATCTCTGTCCTCCAAACCTTAATTTCACGACTGTTTGTGCCATGAATTTTCGTTTAGCCGCACCTTTTAGTTGAAATGCAGTTTCAATCAACAACTTTTTAAGGGAATCAGTTAATACTATAGACACCATTTACCACACTCAAAAACAAGCGTCATTATTCAAGTTACTACAAAAGGGGGTGAAGAGGTTGCCGACGGCAACCTCTTCACCCCCTTGACATTGATTATCATTATTGATTATGGGATAATTTATTTTCTGGAAGTCCCTAAGTAATGATAGTTTTTGTCAAATATTAAGAGTGTGTCCAAACCTTTGATGCCGCAAGGCGTTGAGCACGTAATGTTTTTGGAGGAGTTGAAGCAATATTA
>NZ_NAPS01000019.1 GCF_004323185.1 Westiellopsis prolifica IICB1 | reverse complement strand
TGGAGAAAGAAGGCTAAAAGCAGCAGTGTCAGCCGGACTAACTGAAGTCCCCATTATTATTAAAAACTTTACTGATAAACAAGCTCTGCAAGTAGCTCTACTGGAAAACCTCCAACGTGAAGACCTCAACCCAGTTGAAGAAACTGAAGGGATATTAGAATTACTCAGCATTGAGCTTGATGTCACCACCGACCAAGTAGTATCAATCCTCAACCAAGTAGCCAATGTCAAAAAACGAAAATTAGAGTTGACGGAAAACGTTTCCCGTCAGCTAGTATTAGTCGAATCTCTGTTGGCTGGTATCGGTAGATTTAATACGGAAAGCTTTCGTACTAGCCGCCTACCACTGCTCAATCTGCCTGCTGATGTGTTGGAGGTACTACGCTCTGGTCAACTTGAATACACCAAAGCACGAGCGATCGCACGAGTTAAAGATGACCAAACTAGAAAGCAGCTTCTAGAGGATGCGATCTCCTACAATCTCTCACTCAACGAGATTAAGCGCAAAATCAAAGAAATTGAGCAACAGTCTGAATCAGAGTCACCATCTTTAAAAGACCAAGTTGATGATACCTTCCAACGCTTCAAGAAAGCTAAAGTGTGGGATGATCCGAAGAAAAAAGCCAAGGTAGAGAAGCTGTTGGCACAGTTAGAAGCATTAATGAAAGCAGATTAATTTAGAAATTGTAGTGGAAATTCAATTGGCTATTATTGGCATCAGCCTATGTAGAGTTTTTCGCGCTTTAGTGAAGGCGATGGGATGCTTCGCCGCACTCAGTACAACAGAGCGATGTTTAGCAACAACCATCCATTTGGGTAGGCGACTAAACAGGCTTTGATTATGCCACCCGTATTTAGGAACATACTTAGATTCGCGCGTAAGCGGCTTCTCGCAGAGTGCAACAAGCCATAACTTCCAGAGCCAGGTTTGTAGGAATTCCCCTTGTTTGTAAGCGCTTAATTCCAAAACGTCATTGAATTATTGAATATGTTCTTGTTGGGAAAGTGAACTTTTAATTATAGTGATCACGACAAGGGCAATTGTCAAAACTAATGCTACATTCCTAAGCGTTGGATTATTCCAGTGCTTAAGTGCAAGCGCAAATATTGCCCACACAGTTACTCCCGTATAAGCAATATCTCGGCGTTGGATGACAATGACTACAGCAATTGCAGTTGCTAGCAACAACATGACCACAGTCCATACTTCGGCAGAAATGCCCCAACCATTCCAACCCTGAAAATATAAGGCACATGCCACATTAACAATGGTTGCTACGCTAATCCAACTAAGATAAATGCTGATCGGAGCGTGGAGACACCACTTTTTAATGCGAGATACACGCTTGTTACCAATTCCTAAGTGTAAATAAACACCAATCAGGGGTAACAAAATCAAGAGCATCGCTATTACAGAAAGTACAAAAAGCCTAGATAGGAAGAAGTATACCCAGATACTTTGAGACACCAAGGCAATCACCAACAGATATGCACTCTTGCGTAAATCTAAATCATGTTTCTGGCTTGGCAGAAATTGGTAGACTCCAAAAGCAAATAACCCAAGGTAAATCAGCCCCCAAATGGCGAAGGCATAATTAGCAGGGATAATCAGGACATTTTTGAACAAAGTATTGGAAATTTCCCCTATGCTGAGTCCATTCAACGGAAAAAAGTTCGATGCGACATTGACAACGAAAGCGCCGATGATTGCAGCTAGGGTTACAAGCTGTCTGAAAAAATCCCGGTAGTTGCCTTGATGAGACTGCTGCATGGGATAGTTGGATAACTTATATCTTCTGTGCTTTTACCTTATATCCTATCCAACAAGAGATAGCACGCTCGTACTTTGAGTGTTCAAAAATTTCCAATGCCCAAACCAAATGCTGAGTACTAGTTGGGGCGATCGCTCTTAGGAACTAATTGTTTTTGTAAGAAAAAAGTTAAATATACTACATCCGTAATCAGTAAATACAAAAGAATTATTGACCAGACAATCAAACAAATTGCAAAAACTTCACACGACAACTGGTAATTGTCCGCTAGTGTCTACCGGACTGTCGGCTCGACAATTTTTAATAGTAGGGCAGACAGGGAGATATTGTATGGCAGAAAACGCATCAGACAACA
>NZ_NAPS01000018.1 GCF_004323185.1 Westiellopsis prolifica IICB1 | reverse complement strand
CAATGGGGCGAAAACGCCCCATCCCTCCCAATTAACTACTTATCAGATTTCAAATGCCCGTAACGAATATACTCAGCATCTTTCTGCCGTTTGATACCGACAGATGCCAACAACTCTTGACGGGTTTGTTGTAACTCTGCGGTTGCTGCTTGTCGTTTCTCTCCAGCTTGTTTCTGATTTTCAATAAGTTGCAAACTGGTTTTGAGCTTGCCTTCTCCCAGTTGCCCCATCAGTTCGTACTTTGCATCCAGGGCTTTGACCTTGCGGTCAACTTTCGCGGTTAAAGACTGAGCGTGTTTGTTATAGTCAGCAAGCGCCAGGAATGCGTCAGCAGTGGACTTGTCGAGCCGCTTTTTGCCTTCAATGACTATGTTTGTAGAAGCCGCGTAGAACTCAGCTAGCTTTACCTGTCCAGCCATCAGGGTTGCCGTGTGCTTGAGCATCTGGGCTAAGGCTTTGGTGTTTAAACGAGCTACCTCTGCAACCTTGCCCACAGCAACAACTTTTTCCTTAAATGCTGGGTCTTGCATGTTGATATCAGGAAATTGCAGCCCGTAGGATTGGTAAAGCCCTTGCAGCATTGAAATAGCTTGAGGTAGTGCAGCCTGTTTACCCATTTGTGCAGGTGCGGTAGAGAAATCACCCTTGCCACCTTTGACAACAGACATTTGTGATTGGTTAGTAGTTGTTAATTTCTTGAACTCCATTTGTTTGTTCTCTTTGTATTTGTGTAATTGATGACACGACACGATAAGTCGTAATAAACAACAATCCTGTGAACAGAAGAAGTACAAGAGCCATCCAAGCCTCTAATAAACCTGAACTGCTTGACTCTTCCTCCCTATAAGTTGTTGTGGTGGAGGTCGCGCCATCCGCGTTAATATCAGTAACTTCAGTGCGGATAATGACACGCTTAGTCATTGGTTATTAGTTATTAGATTTCCGTTACCCAAGCCTCTGGTTCATCTTCATCAACAAACGAAGTTCCTTGAGTCGCGATTGCGTACAGTTCTTGTTCTGTGCTGTCTAAGTATTCAGTAAAGGCTGGGTCAGATTCATCACTAGCCCATGCGCCTACTTCACTTAACCTCTTAAATGTCGTCTTCACTTGATCGCGAGTAAACGCATCATCGATTAATGCGATCGCCTTGGAGTTACCTTGAGCAATATCCCACAGAATTTTGTGGTTCACCCACTGGCTATAGTTGGCTAACAATTGACCGTGTGCTAGTGGGTAGAGAGTATCATCAATATCTTGGAAATAATCGTAAGGTTCAAAATCTACCTCTACCCACTTTCCGCCTGCTTTTGAATACAGTTTGAAATCAGTTGAAAACTCTCTTAATTCGTCCTCACCCAGAAGCAAACCTCTAACAAAGTCGTCAAAAGAGGAGCGGTCGTAAAAGTAATGGGTGCGGTCTTCATCACCTGCAATGGTTATAGCCAAAGGGGCTGGATGCTTACTTTTCGGCATGAGTTAAAATCCTTTATGAATAGTTATATGTGGCGTACGCTGATTTTTCTGGCTGATTTATCGGGTGTACGCCCATCTTTAGAACAAACTTTGTTGAATCGCTACATCCGTCATTGTTGCCCGATGCTGTCTATACAAACTCGGCACTTCGTAAACCCTACGTAAAACCTTGTCCCTGTTGAGTTTTAGGTCTGCCGTCTTTCTCTGTGCTGGCAGAGGTCGAAAAAAATACTGAGTATGTTTGATACTGTCGCTGCTGTACACATAGCGGTACAGAACGCCATCAATACTGTAGGTTTTGCTCATTGTAAGCAGCGTCACGCAATGAACTAGCTGCAAGTCATTCATCTTGCTCACCTCCTGATAAACAAGCCCCAATCACAACCGAACTAAGGCAGAGGCTAATACTGCAAATAGCGCTACCCTCAAACACCTTTGCTTGTTGCTTCCAGGTCGGTTGGTATTGTTCACCCCGACTTTGCTCTATGCGGTCAACCCCATAGCAGAACAGCGTACCCAATCCCATTAACACAGTTGCAATAAAGGCTATCTGAGCAGTGTTTGCTGCCAAGTCTAGAACTAGTGACCGTAGCCTCTTGTGATTTGAAGGTGTCTTTTTGACATGCATGACAACCTTGATACCCGTGTTGTATTCATTCCTGTGATGGTCTGGGTTTAGTGACTGGTCTTTGAGTACGCGGTCAATATTTATAAGAGCTACATCAAGCTGGCGATTATTTTCTAGGCTCAAGTACTCTTGTGATGTAGCTACATCGAGTATCCAGTTGTAGCTAAGTTCTAGCTTTTCGATTTGGTCTGTTGTCAGCATAGGTTTAGTTTCTTTTTTAGGTAACTCGTTAATTGATTCGAGCCTTGCAGGGTTAATAAAAATCACGCTGCGTTCTCCTTTCGTCCTAGAAACGTTTCGTTGACTGCTTTCTCCAAAGTTTTTCGTAACCAATAAGCAGGGGTTACACCGTCCATATCAGCAAGCATTCTCACTGTTGGTACTAGCTCAGTGGGTACGTCCCAGTTAAGCCGCTTGCTCTTGCTGTGCATTGGTTTGTTCCTCCTGATGATCAGTATTCTGTTCAGTATTCTGTTCAGTATTCTGTTCAGTATTCTGTTCAGTATTCTGTTCAGTATTAAGTTCAGTTACATACAGTCTTTTGAGTTCTGATAAAGCAATCATTCCTGGGTCAGAAGTCTCGATTAAATGCTC
>NZ_NAPS01000006.1:51281-63392 GCF_004323185.1 Westiellopsis prolifica IICB1 | reverse complement strand
GGGGTGCTGATGTACAGTCCCCCCTTTTATTCGCGAGAAACAATCGCGAATATTTTCCCCTTCTCCCCATCTCTTTGCAAAATTGGGATGCTCCCAACAAAAAAGTATTGATTTGAGACAATATTTACCTCGACAAACTCCTAAAACTCCTTTTCAATATATTAAAAAAACTATAGAAATATTTGTAAAAAAATTTGCTCGTTCAGCAGTAAAAGATTCAGAATATCAACTAGAGCTTGCTGGCTGGTACTTTGATAATAGAAGATTTGCTACAGGATATATTATTTTAGCAGAGGCTATTATAACTTATATGTGCGAGTTGAAAGGCAGAAGACATACGGTTAAGAATAATAGAGATGAGATGAAAAATTTATTATTGACTGAGGAAGAAAATAAAAATACTCAACTTGCCCATTTGTACTCGACAATCAACCCAATTCGTAATAGTATAGCTCATGCCTTATTAGAAGATAAGTATGATGTTAATGATGCTATTTTCTATGCTAAGAATTATTATCAACAAGCTAAAAGAATTTTTAGCACTGGAACTCTTAAAGAGTAAATATTATGGCTCTCCTAGACTAGTTAGAAAAAATTAATACTTGATATCAGGTCAAATTCTTACATAGTAAGGGATTCAAGAGGAACAAAGCATATTTTTATTAAATCTTTGATTCTATTTGAAAAAAACCTTGTTATATCAATTGTTTTAGCCGTTTTTTAGTGTTAATTTATTAACCGAAGTCTGGGAGAGCCAATATTATTAATCATCACTCTTAAGAAATACATTCTGTGAGTTTTATGAATAAAGGGTTACAGTGAATTGTAATTATTAAGAGTTAAAACTAGCTTGCATAATATCAATTGTCATGCCCAAAATCCTCTTCGTTACTGTCGGCGGTTCCTTCCAACCCATCATCACCGCCATCAAAAGTTTACAACCTGATCGCGTAATATTCATCGCCTCTGATGGTGAAAAAGGTAGCAAGTCGCAAGTCATCGCCGAAGGAACCCCTTGTGAAGTGCGTCGGGGTGCAGAAGTTATCGCAAGATTACCCAATATTCCCACACAGGTTGGTTTAGGCGATCGCTTTCAAAAAGAACGGGATTTAATTTTGGTACAAAACCCAGACGACTTAAGCGAATGCTATCCCAAGATTCACGCTTTCATCCGCAATTTGCAGCAAGAAGCAAGTTATGAGATTATGGCTGATTATACTGGAGGAACCAAAACTTTATCCGCAGCATTGGTAATGGCAGCAGTTGATTGTGGGATTAAGGTGTACCTCACCATTGCTGCTAGGGATAACTTGGTGAAGGTAGAACGGGGAGAGTTTACGCAAAGAGTAGACACAAGTTTTCGCCACTAAAGTAATTAAATGCGATCGCAACAAAAAACCCAATCTATTCTTATATCGCCACTGTCGGTTGTGTTGCTTGCTCATGTTGTGTTGCTGTCGGTTGTGGTGCTTGCTCCTCAACTGGCCCTGATGGTTCCGGTATCGGGTAGCCTTCCATCTTTCCGGTCGCCTGGATGTGGTCGTGTAGTCCGTCCATGTGCGCTGTCTGCTCGGCATCCAGATAAGCCTTACCCTTGATCTTGTAGGTCGTAATCTGGAGGTAACGCATCCGACCATACAACGAGTCACGACCAATGCCATATTTTTTTTGTAATTCTAATATAGAAATTTTGTCAAAAATATCATTATTTTGTCTGTCGTCCGCCGGACAGTTGGTGTTGTCGTCTGCCATACAGATGGTACTGTCTGGTGTACTGTCTGCCGTACAGGTGGTGTTGTCTGGTGTGTTGTTTACCGTACAGGTGGTAGTGTCTGGTAAACTGTCTGCCGTACTGTTGGTACTGTCTGGTCGATTGTCTGCCGTACAGATAGTGTTGTCTGGTGTGCTGTCTGTCGTACAGGTGGTAGTGTCTGGTGTACTGTCTACCGTACAGTTGGTAGTGTCTGGTGTACTGTCTACCGTACAGTTGATGTTGTCTGATGCGTTTTCTGCCATACAATATCTCCCTGTCTGCCCTACTATTAAAAATTGTCGAGCCGACAGTCCGGTAGACACTAGCGGACAATTACCAGTTGTCTTGTGAAGTTTTTGCAATTTGTTTAATTGTCTGGTCGCTAATTATTCTAGAATTGTTCAAAATGGCTGTAGCATATTTGACCAGAAGGGATGCGATCGCTATTTTCTCTTTGACTACTGCCTATCCTTGACATAGCAGATAGGTTGTTCACCACCAGGTTTAGAATAAGCTGACCTGCCACCACAAGTCCGTCCCCGGCGGTCGGTATCGTAGGGACATTGGCATCTGCCGCTTGCTGGTTCGCGGACTGGGGCGTCAAGGTTCACTTGTGGGCTGGGTGATTCGATTGGCGTTGGCTCGGTTTTGGGTTCGGTGATATCAAGAGTTGGTAATTCGGGACTGGTGCTAAGAGTTGGTTCTACTTCGGGGGTGATATCAAGAGTTGGTGCAGGTTGTGGAGTTTCGTACTCGGTTGGTGTTGGGCTGGGAATTTCTGGTTGTATGGGGCTAATGGTAGGAGCTGCACCCCTGGAGGCTGTTGCAGTTGGTGTGGGCTGGATTGATTGTTGGGGTGGTGTTGATAATCCAGCAATAATTACACTAAGGAAAAATGCGATCGCTCGACCGCCAATATTCCATTTCCAGCCGTAGCGACTAGTGAGTCTATAAAGTGGTGGTAGGAAGATCAGCCCCCAAATGATAATTGAAARAGCGATCGCGCTTGTTTGAGTMAGCCCCACAAATCCTATCAACAAGAAAAACGCCGCCCACAACCAACCAAAAAATGACAAGATTTTTCGCCACATATATACATTTCGACAAAACCCCGCAGATAAATTTACTGCTTCTGGTGGTGGATAAGATGTGATTTAGGTCAAGGTGGATTGTTCACTTATTAACATGCGATCGCATCTACAAYCGCCTTCACTAAAGCGCGAAAAACTCTACATAGGCTGATGCCAATAATAGCCAATTGAATTTCCACTACAATTTTTAAATTAATCTGCTTTCATCAATGCTTCCAACTGAGCCAACAACTTCTCTACCTTGGCTTTTTTCTTCGGATCATCCCACACTTTAGCTTTCTTGAAGCGTTGGAAGGTATCATCAACCTGTTCTTTTAAAGATGGTGACTCTGATTCAGACTGTTGCTCAATTTCTTTGATTTTGCGCTTAATTTCGCTTAATGAAAAATTGTAGGAGATCGCATCCTCTAGAAGTTGTTTTCTGATTTCTTCATCACCAACTCGTGCGATCGCTTTGGCTTTACTTGTCTCCAATTTCCCCTGGCGTAAAACTTCTAAAATGTCGCTGGGTAAATTGAGCAGTGGTAGGCGATTACTGATAAATGAATCTAGTTTGATGTTGCCTAAAGATGTTAAACAAGATTGCACCACAGCAATTACATCATTGCCAATAACGTTATTGGCAGAAGTTCTACCTCGTTGTTGGTTTTGGATGTGATGCAGCAGTGGTGGTACTTCTGGGGGTGAAATTTTGAGCTTAACAGCCAACAGCCGCAAGACTCCATCTGTTTCTTCTAGGTCAGTTAATGCCGAACGAGCAAAGTTTTCAATCAGGGCAATTTCTAGGGCATCTTCGTCATTAAGTTCGCGGACAACAACAGGGACTCCTGCAAGTTCCAGAATCTGGGCTGCCCGATACCGCTTTGCTCCTGCTACTACTTCATGTTGCTCACTACCAGGGATAGGACGGACTAAAAGCGGTTCGAGTATGCCGTTTTTTCTAGCAGAAGCAACAATTTTTTCTACTTCTTCTGGGTCAATGTAGTAGCGCAGTTCCTCTTTGGGCAGCACAATCAAACTTAGGGGCATAGTCGCCTTAGTCTGGCTTGCTTCATCCCTAAAGATAAAATCTTCTACTAGTCGTCTATCTCTTGCCATTGGCTACCCCCAAGGCTTCAGTAAAAAGTTCCTCAAAGTCTTTGGCTGCGCGTTTGGCTGTTGCACCGGGTAGTCCCCAAACGGTGGTTCCTTGGCCTGGTGCATCAGCAATTACCTGAAGGTCATACACCATTGTTTTTAGTAAAGGAAACCCCGTATTTTTTTCTGAGAGAGCGCGTTGAGCATCCTTAAGTAATACAGTTCCTTTTTTGGCTTGGTTGAGGAACAAACCAACATGGGGCATTCCTGAACGTAATTCTCTGGCTTGTCGCAATATTCGTACCATCTTAGATGTACTGTGCATATCTAATCCTGCTGGTTTACAGGGTACTAGAGCTAGGTCACATCTGGATAAAATTGCTTTTGTTGTCTCACTTAGGCTACCAGGCCCGTCTACAACTACAGCATTATATTGTTCTGCTAGTGCTGGAAGTTCATCAAACAAATCATCCGGGTCTATCATTGTTTTACATGGCAGTTGCAGGTCTTTCATCCAGTTTGTACTGCTCTGCTGTGCGTCTGCATCTACAACAATTACTGTTCCGCGTTGGCTTAACCAGTATGCCAGATGCCCAGATACAGTGGTTTTCCCCGCGCCCCCCTTTTGGTTAGTCAGCCCGATAATCATAATTTTTCACTGCTTTCACTGCGCTTGTATCTGTCACGATTGACTTTCACTTTTCAATAGCTGCAATAGTATCAGTTTTTTAATGAGATGACTTGTTTATTGATAGTACTTCGAGTAGCGTCACACTATGACCAAATATTCACAAATAGTCGAAGTTAACCAGCTGCTGGAGGCTGAAGAGATTATCCAGCAGTATACATCAAGCCACAAACTCAAGATAAGGTGAACAAATGAGCCTTTGACGATTGCTTTTAGTCGGTGGCACGTAATGCCTATGCTTTCAGAGAAAGTGCTTTTATTAAAAGATTGTTACAAAAGGCTGTGATGCTTTGATGCTAAAGTCTTACTGTTTTGCACTAACTTTTGTTGGCTATTATTTTTAAGTCATTTGATTGAATTATTTTTCATTTTCTTAGATTTTTTTTATTAATTGATTTAAATAACGGGCTGCTGCGTGAAAGGGCTGCTGCGGCTCTTGTGCGCTTTGCGTGTTCTGCTGTTCTCGCTGCATCGAAGGCATCGCGTGCGCTTTTTTTCTCGACGACTCTAAGACATCTTTAACTTTAATCTGATGAATGTCCTGAATTCTCAGGAGGACTTGGCCAACAAAATCTCCCAATGAAATAATCGCCAACAAATTATCTACCGACCAGACTAGCAAGTCACCTCCTGCGAAATCTTCCGGTTTATGCGTGACAACTGCGACCCCGCAGGCAATTGCACAGGCTGTCTCTACCGCGCATTCAAAATCTCTTGTATTCTCAATGGATTGAAATACTTCTATACTTATACGGCAATCATCATATGGTATGACATTACCTTTATCCTCTAAATAGGAGGCTATACCGCCGCCTATTGCATCCGGTTTGGCTTGGAATTTGTCCTCGCTGCGAACCTTGTCCAAGCACAATTGTGTTATATACAACTCTATTTGCCGAGATTCTACCTTCTCCAGTAGCCTCTCGGCATCTTTTGCATACTCATTCCGGTTTAAAAACCACTCTAGGATTAATTCGGCATCAGCCAGGACTTTCATCATTCACGTCCACCCCTCTGATGCTCCAACTCAGTAGCTGGACTATTTGTTGATGGCTTTACATCTGATGCCAAATCATCACTTTTAGATGTGGTCTTGGTCTTTTGAGCGCTCGGCTCAGTTTTTATACCAGTCCCCCATCGTTCACGTAGTTCGCGAAGTTCTTGCAATGAGAAGCCCTTAGATTTGGGTTCCTTTTCTTCAGTTGCAGGGACGTACTCTACCAAGTCTGATACCTCACAACCAAAAATCTCTGCAAGCTTTAGGTAGCGTTCCAGTTGATCTAGCCCGTTTTCTTTTTCCCAATTTTGAATTGTGTTTGGGGTTACACCAACCAAAACCGCTAGCTGAACCTGCGTTAGTCCAGCTTTTTCGCGAAGGCTGGCAACCCTTGACTTTGGTTTGTTAGGCATAGGTTAGCTTCTAGTAAACTCTTCATCTTCTAGTATACTCAACTAATCAACCTATTTATAAAATGTAAATAATATCCTTAACTATAAAACTTATTTTTTAAACCAACCATAAACACAAAATTTTTTTGGTTATGATGGTATGTAAGCTAAATCATTTTTCTTACAAACCCAAGGGGGATTTTATGCGTACAGTTCCAGTGTTGCCTGCATTCGTTGATGACTTTGAGCAAAAAGAAGCGCTGTCTGAAAGTGGTACACCTGAAATTTTGGACATTGGTGAGAGCGAACCTGGCCAGTTGCAACCGTATTCCCCATATCCCCAGGCTGACAAACCTGAAGTTTTGGTAGATGATGCCCCCCTCAGTGAGTTGGTATCATGGCGGCAGTTTCTTTCTCTACTACTTAGAACTGGGGGTTGGACGGTTGCTGTGCTGCTGGCATTTCGGTTTGTCTTGATGCCGCTCTTAGCAGCTGGCAATACTCCAGTAGCTTTAACACTGGCGATCGCTGTTAGTATTTTTTTAGTTATCTGTGCTGCTGCTGTTTTGGTGAGGGAACTAAAAAGGTGAGACAGCAGGAGCGATCGCACAGTTCTGGGGGATTCTTTGGCTGGATAGCGATCGCCTTAAATTTAATTAGAAGTCTGTATAATCGGCTTTTACTATTTCATACTCTGTAATTTCCCAAATATTGCTGTTTTCTTGCGTTGAAGCTTTGCCTTTAATGTCGGCTTCAATTTCAGAACCTGACCAAGGTTTATCCTCGTCTTGTTCTCCACTGAAATAGAGCGTAACAGTAAACTCTAGTTTCCCCCGACCTTTGAACCAAGCTTTTAGATTGTCGAAACCTTCAAAACCCCAACCAAAACTGTTTGTGCCAGCAATCAAACCTGTGATTGTTTCATCTTCATTCGTCAGAGTTCCGGCAAAATCAGCTAGTAAATCTTCGACAATAGGGATAGCATCAGAGTGTGCCATTTGATTTCTCTCCAAAGAGTTTATTTAGCTAAACTTACATGAGGCTAACTTGATCGCCTTTGATATTTGATCCAGCCTACGGTACTTGTGCATTCCTCTAAGAATCGCATACTCATGATGAAGGTGATCGCAGTCAGTACAACTGGATCGCCCCTCATAATATCTGATCCAGCTTGCGGTGCTGGTGCATTTATGCTGGATGCGCTCGCTTACTTTTTGTGCCTCAATCTAATCCGATTTAACCCAATTGGTAGGGAAGGCAGAGGTTTAATATAAGCGATGAATTCAGGTGTTTCCAATTAATCCGAAGTAACCCAATCGGTGAGGCTGCTGCAACAGGTTTAAACGGAACGGACAACGTTTGTGTAATCAAAGAAATTACAGATACTAATATCTTGAATTTGTCGTTGCTCCTTAGATGCAACACGTCTGTAAGATGCCTCGTAACACTTTCGCCAACAGTGTCGATTGCTACTCAAATTTAATTAACGAGAAGACTCATAGATAATGGCGGTTGCAAAAAGACAGAAGATAAAGACTGCGATGCGGAAAAGCCACATCCATACACTTGGGTATAGCAGCATCTTGGCAATAGGGAAAGCGTTAAAATCTGTAACTTGGCAATAGGGACAGCGTTAAAAACTGTAGATATAACATAGGCGATCGCAAAACAAGCCAATAGAAAATATTTAAGTGCCGATATAGTAAGCTTAAACAGCAGATTATCGTCATCTGTGAGATTAGTTTTCATAGTTTTTGCCTTCTAATCTTGGTGAAGTAGTAGATTTGAATTTAATGAGCAGATACGTCTATTGCAATTAGGGTTATTTCTCTTGTGAACTCACCCTAAAATTAGTATTAAATTCTTCAATCTCTTCAGATAAACCAAGCTCATAAGCAATTAAGTGATCCGCTTCATTTATAAGACAATTCAATTCATTATCATATTGCGCTAACTCTAAAATTGCTGAAATGCGCTCTATATCCCTTTCAGAAGGCTCTAAGAGTTTGGATAATCTGCAATATTCTTGGACAAGCAAAAACACTGTTGCATCACTATTATTATTCAAGTTCAGATTACTTTTGTTCTTTATTTTCTTTATGAGAAGTGGTTGCTTGAAATGAGTTTTCATAATCATGAATCTTTGAGAGTGATAGGTTGTAGGTAGATTAAGTTGTTTTAGTGTGTGAAAGTTGGTGGCTAGATATTTTGTTGTATTTGTAAGGGTCTCATTATGCGCTTTCATTGCGGTTCTCATAGGTCTTGGGTGCATATCAAACCAGGAAATAGTACAGTGAAGCTCCTCAGAGACTCTTCGAGCCACTACTTGAGACTTTTGTACGCTCAATTTTACGAGGTTAGTGGAAGACTCCTTTTCCATTTGATTGCAGACTTTGACCATGACCAGCAAAGTGAACGATTTTGACCCTTCATTAGGTTAATGAGTTAAGCAGGTCAACTTGTGACATTTTTCTAAGATAAATTTTTTAGTTAACTGTGACATTTTTCTAAGATAAATTTTTTAGTTAACAACGTGTCCGAATTTATACGTACATATTGTGTCATACCCCCTAAGTCACAAATATCCTCATGCACATCATTTTTTTGTGAGGGATACGAAACGGGTAGAGCACAAGGCGGAAACGCTGGGTAAAGCCCCGGAAGCAGATTCCCCAGAACTACTAGATTTGTTTGCTGTCGAACCAACGCGAAAAAGGACTGAAAAGCTATGGCAAGCAAGACTACATCTGCAATTCAATCCCAAGCAGAGCGTAAACCAATGCACCAAGCAGTAACAAGCATAAAAAACGCTTCCAAAAAGACTTTACCCCCTGGCTTATTCCTCTGGTTGCTCATCCTTCTCTCCTTAACGATAGTCGCACCTAGCTTGGTGGCAATCACAACCTCCAGTTGCGGCGAAGGGTCAGTGACCGTCAAGCTATGGGAGTTTGAATACCAACTCACCAAAAAAGGGGGTTGCGGTAGCTTAACTGAGCAGTCTCAGAAGTAAGCCGCTCACCAGTCAGGTCGATGCAACTACTGAAGCCTGACTGGTTTTAATACTGAACAGAAGCGATCGCCTCCCCGTAGTTGCAACTAATAAAAAATCAGTGTTAAGCCTCCCAACTTATTTTCGAGAAACTTAGCGCTGCATCATGATGTCACAAATATCCTCATGCACATCATTCTTTTTTAGGAGATACGAAACGGGTAGAGCACAAGGCGAAAACGCTAGGTAAAGCCCCGGAAGCAGATTCTCCAAATTATAGCTACTACAAAACAAGGGAAACCTTCCCTTTAACCCTGAATAAGGGTGTAAATACTAATTTTTTCTAATTTTTTATAAGGAGAAATTAACTAATGAAGAAAAAGCTTATGGTAAAAACCCAGGCTTTTACCTTTAAATATATGGCACTGCTTCAGAGGACATACCCAGAACTGGCTGTTGCCGTTAACTGGAATGGACTATACAAGAACGTCCAAGCCCGTTTGCGGCAGTTTAATATGACCAATAACTATAGTCCTGATGTTATCATCATTGAGACTATTTCGCGCTGGGACAGAAACACTAAGAAAGGAAAGCAAGTTCCCAATGTGGAAGCATGGATGAAGCTTACAGCTTTAAACTGTATCCGAGAACTACACCGCCAAGACCATTCAGCTACAGCATCTTGGAAGGTCAATTTGTGCGACCCTTCTACGTTTGAAACCAACCCCTCTTTGCTCAAAGCAGTGATAGCGAAGAGTGAAAGTAGCATAGAAGACGAAGGCGAAGACAGGTGGCAGCAAGTCCGAGAAGCTATGAGCAAGCTACCTGAAGACAAACGAGAGCTTTTAGAGCTTCGCATCGTACAAGAGTTATCCTGGAACGAAGTTGCTGGCTATTATGCCTCACAAGGAAAAGATGTTAAAGTTGCTACACTCCGTAAACGAGGGGAGCGAGCATTAGAAGAACTACGAGAAGCCCTTTTAGAAATGGTTCGGCAGTAGCTTCACTTCGACTGATGCTGGGCTGATATCCCTCGCTTTTGGTGCCGGGGATATCAATTTTTTAAAGTTAAAGTGACCTTGAGCTATCTTTCGGTATTGCAGGAACCTGACGAAAGCGCGATCGCACCCAAGGGTGCGTTGTCACCATAAAAGCCTTGAGAGTACTATTTCTGCTTTGGTTCTGTGGGAAAGTTAGTCTAGACGGCTTAATCGCTTCAAGAGCCTCGGACAAACTGCAAGATTTTTGCCACAGACCAGCATTTGTGCGATCGCATCCCTAAACCTGTTACCAAGTTTATTGTAGCTAGATGCTCTCGGCTTGAAGCGAGACTTGTCGCTACTCCCAATACTCCGGGCGAACACACCCCACAACAAAAAACCCCGGCGTTAAGTACCGAGGTAAAACAGAAGTACGAATGACGATAAGAGATATAGCGAGAAACAAAAAATCTTAGCTAACGCTAAAACCAACCAAAACTAAAGTAGTGACAATTAAACTAGCAAAAACAGCTTGGATAACGTATTTGCGTTGTTCCCAAATTGCAGGGTACTCAGCATAGTACATCTTGGGTTCAGTTGCGTAGTTATTGAGAACGCCGTCTTCATTAACAGTGGTATACATAGCTTGTTTCCTTTATTTGTTATCTTATGTAAATTAATATAACAATATTGTTACAATAGGTCAACATGACTTGACAACAAAGGGCTGATACCCTTAATAAGAGTTACTTATCAGGAATGGGGGCGATAATCGCTTTGGATAACTGCGATCGCCGCAGCATTCATAACTTGTGTTCAAACTACAAGGTAAGGGAGAAATAACTCAAAGGCGATCGCACTCAATCAACCTTCTCAATTTTCCGAAATCGCCCAGCGCAGCGCTGTAGTCACTATTAGACAAGCAACTTATAACTAACTTCTATAAATAAACCACGGGGATTTACCCCAACTTAAGCCCGGTCACAACGACTGGGTTTTTGAGTTTAACTATTTATTCACCACAACGACAATTGCCCCGGCGAAACATTAGACTTACCCCCTTGATGGTAAAAAAGATGACACGCACTACACAGGGCAATCAGGTTTTCCGCGCAATTATTAGATGGGTTTCTGCCAAAAAGCGTTTTCGTTCAAGCTCTCGAACCATAAATCAAGCCTTGTTGCTTTCTTGTCAGATATGACTATACGCCAACTAGCCTCAAGGGTCAAAGCTTGAAAAAAGTATCAATTTGCGGTAAATTCATCACCATTAAATCAGCTAAGGGCTGCAAGCTTGACTGTGTATTGTGTATAGCTAAATATTTACCAAGCGTCAGAATTTTCCCAATTTTCCGAAATCACTAACCGCGCCCTGGTAGTAATTAAAGAACAAGCAACTATAGCAATCTGATTTGATTTATGAACGACTCGTGAAGACTCTTAACAGGGAAGAATAAATAAACGTGTATTGAGTTTTTTTCAAAAATCAAATGTGAGTTCTATATAACTAACTGCATGTTATGGATATAATCACTTTTACTCTTGAAGTTGCGTGGTCGTTTCTAGTTAATATTTTACAAGATTACTTTGATTTATTTGTTGCTATATGTATTGTTGCTATCGCAATCATAATACTAATATTTCCATTATTTCTTACTGTCATCAACATTAAGTTGATAATCAGGAATAAATTAGTTTGTATCCTTATCCCTGGGGTACTTTTGGGCTTGTTTATTACCAACACTATTTTTTACTATACAACTGTCCCTAAGGATTACGTTTCCAACCTGTGCTGGCGCTCTCAACTACATGGCTCTTGCCCAGAATCTGTAATAATTACTGGAAATCAACTTAATAATATTTTACATTTTAATATTATACTTGTTGCAAATATGGATTCATATTTTTTGGAAAATCATCTACATCCAATCCAAGAAAGTGATACAGGAGAACTAAATGATTTTAGAAAAATTGTATTCTTTTTAGTTAAAATGATTGCTGTTTTGCTTGATATCCGGGAGCATCCCAATTTTGCAAAGAGATGGGGAGAAGGGGAAAATATTCGCGATTGTTTCTCGCGAATAAAAGGGGGGACTGTACATCAGCACCCCTTCAAGAGACAATGACTTGTGTTCCATCCCTAG
>NZ_NAPS01000006.1:20901-49726 GCF_004323185.1 Westiellopsis prolifica IICB1 | reverse complement strand
GGTTGGAACAGGAGGAGGAAGAGCCGCAAGATTGAAACTCCCTATTTATTCGCGATGATATCTCGCGAATTATTTTTCTCTCTCTATTTTTGCAAAATTGGGATGCTCCCTGATATCCCAGCGATCATCCTGAGATATATTGCATGGGTTATCTGGTCGATAATTCTAGTAGTATACTGGTATTTATCACCCTACCTTGTTAGTACCTTATCCTTATTTATTCAAGTGGTTCGGTTCAGGTATTAAATGGTTTTCGTCTTGCTTTTAGAGAAATGAAAAATAATTGGGGTGATGCTAGATTCTCAACACAGTACTAACAACTTTTAAAACATCCTCTTAGATTGGGCGATCGCACTTCCTCTACTCATCATCATCTGGCAAATACAAAGAGCTACTATCGGTCGGTCTGGCGTGGAGATACATCTCGGTAATTGCCACCGAACTATGACCTAGTGTTTTTTGTAACAGGTGAATTGGTGCGCCACGGTCGAGACTGTGTGATGCGTGAGAGTGTCGCAGCCAGTGGGGTGAAACATTTCCTTCAAGTCCAGCACGTTTAGCAGCATTTTTTACTATATGAAACACCATACTGCGGCACAGATGCCCACCTTTAGCTGAGACAAACACTGGGTCATCTTTACGTGAGTCGCCTTTTAACTCTTGAATCTCTCGCCAAATACCTGCACCCACTAGCACAGTTCTAGTTTTCTCACCCTTACCAAACACCGTGATTTGTCCGCCATCCCCACGGGCTTTGAGGTCGCGCCACTTTAAGGCACACAATTCACTGACCCGCAACCCTGCAAAATAGAGTAAACGGATAATCGCGCGATCGCGTCCGTTGGTGGTGTTATTAATTACCTGTTGTACTTCCGATTCAGTTAAAATTCGCTCTGCCAATCGATTTTTTGCTGTTGGGGACTTAACTAGTATTCCCAGATTGGACGATATTACCCCTAACTGTTTAGCAAAGGAAAATAGGCTTTTGATGGCTCCCACAGCTACCCGCTTGGAATTATTGCTACCCCCAAGCGTAATTGACCACATTTGAATGTCCATGAGCGTACATTCACTTAAAGCTTTGTTGCCAATGTGGCGAAAAAACCTTTCGGCATAACGACGATACCCGTCAACGGTGTTGGCACTTTTGCCGTGTAACCACAAATCAACGAGTTCGGTGTTAGTAAGTGTCGTTGGGGTATTCAACATTGGCTATTCTTATGTTGAATGCTTCTTTATTAAAGCTTACTGTGGGGACAGCTGTAGTTATTTCATCAAAAGCGTTGTTACAAATGGTCAACAGGACTTGACACAAAAAGGCTGATAGCGTTCAAAAAAGTTGCTTACCAGGAATGAGGTAATCAGATAACAGGACACAGTGAACACTTGTGCGCTCCGGAATGATACTGTCAAGGTGAATATCATGATGAATGACACCGGGTTTACCTAGATATTACCTAGATATGAGCAATACAGGAAGAACAAAGAAGCTGGCATCTTTTAACTGTGACGAAAAGATGTGGCAGCAGTTTATCGCTCATTGCCAATCCCAAGGCACAACGGCAACAGCTACGCTCACCCGATTTATCGAACTGTACCTAGATGGTTCCCGTCAGGACCTTGATAGAATTGGTGGCAATGATTTAGATAAACGCGTGGACTCCAGGATCAAGGTAAGTGTTGAGGAGTATCTGGACAAGTATCTTGAGCGACGTTTGGATAATTACTTGGCATCTTTTAACGATAGTAGCGCCAACCCTACGAATCAAACCATATTAGCTATTTGCGAACGACTTGATCAGCTGGAGTCACGCATAATCAGCGAATCTAATAGCCAAGAAGCAGCTAAAAGCGACGGCGTTGCAGACTTAGAAGAAAAAATTGAAGAGATGACAGCCCGAATGAAACAATTTGACGAGGCAATTACTAAAATTAAAAATTATCTCAACAACCAACCAAAGCGGCGCAATAAATCGTACAACAACAATTCATACTATCAAAGGCAAACTCCTCGAATCCAACCGCTAACGGAAGAAGGTTTAGCTGCAAGACTTGGTGTAAGTTCTGAAACTGTACGCGAGCAGCGAATTAATCTGCCACCACCGCTTTTTGTGGCATGGTGCAAGGGCAAGGATAGGGCGGGGTTAGGCTGGGAATTTAACCAAAATACAGGGTTATATCATCCTGTGAGTTAGTTTACAGGGATGCGTACGCCCCTGTTTTCTAAGAGAACTGTGCGTACGCACTCACTTAACCGGGTGATACAGCCCATCTTTTGAGCTTTACCAGCAGCAGCCCCGCATGGTATAAAATGTGATGCAGCCCTTGGATAACTAAATCTATTTTTCAAAAATCTAGACGTGATAAATTGTAGGGGTTGCCAAAAACCAATGATTAATGAGTAACGAGATTACCGAAAAACTAAAGCAAGCGAGTCATGGCTTGCTAATGATGAGCGAGTCAGAGTATCCTTTTGAGATTGTTTTATGGGTAGATCAAGGCAAGGAAGCAATAACCGCTCAAAAAATCCTCCAACTAACAGGGCATCCTCAAGATTCATTAATAGAAGAAGTTGAATTAGAATATTTTTTTAGAAATTGTGCCTTTGAAAAAGAGTGGCACAACGAATTACAGAAATCGGAGGTTAAGAAATTTCAAAGACTTGTTGAATCTCTCAAAGAGAATCTGAAGGAAATCAAGGTTTACCGCATAGGAACAAGAAGTATTGATGTTTATATTATTGGCAAAACTTTAGATGAAGACTTAGCAGGAATTTCAACAAAAGTTATTGAAACTTAGTGGTCAAATTGCAAATTATTAGAAATCAAAGCCTTGGCATATCCGATGGCAGCAGAGTATTAAATATGTATGTGAAAAATTGCAAGTCTGTCTATATATTATATGGACAGACTTTTCTGATTTTTGAAATTATGAAAACTTACAAAGTATCAACTTGCGCTTCTATTACAGACTGAATAGATGTTGAAACTTGTGATAGGAAATCGAATCCTGTTAGAGATTCAAGTGAATCAACGCTAACTCGATAATTTTTCCAGTCAGCATCGCGAACCCCTTGGGTATTGGGGATGTTAACGGCAATCACCCTTGTAGATGTTGTGACACCAGATACTCCAGAACCTGGAGTATCTAGGACAACAATAATTTTCCAAGTGCGATTGGGAACTACAACCTTACCACCAGCAATAGTGTTGAAGGTTCCATTGCTTCCAGTACCGCCGATTCCATATCCACCAGAAATGATATAGAGTTCTTTGCCCTGACTAACCAGGGTTCTAGAGTAACTTTCTAAGTTAGCCCAAATGCCTTGATTATTATCAGGAGCTTGTGCAATCATGTTTGACATCAAGAAGGTGCTGGAGTTAACCTCAACTGTGCTAGTCCGGTCGCCAGAAGGGGTCATGTGTCCTCTATCAAATCCACTGCCACTAAAATCGGTAGATTGAACTTGATAGCATCCTGTTGGTAAGGTAGTATCAGCACGGAAATCATCTTGGCGAGGAGTGCTTCCTAACCAACTATTGTTTAACTGCCAAGATACCCAGTTAGATCGTCCTGATGAGCAGTTGTACCCAACTGCATATTGTGGTTTATCAAGCAAATAATTATTCAGATCAGAAGTTCCAGCATTACTGGGATTGCCCATTGTTAGATGTACGCTTGTACCACTTCCACCTGAAGTACCATAATCGGTGATGGTAATATCATCAATGTTAGTTCTATTGCTGGTTCCATCAGTTTTGCGAACTTCACAGCGAGATGTGCCAGAGATGTTAGGCGTAAAAGTTGCAGTCTGTAAGGTTGTTGAACTGGTTGTGACTGTTGAACCTACTTGTGACCATGAACTACCACTATTAGCTGAACACCACAACTGCCAATTAGTACTAGCATCAGAACCAAACTTTGCATGTTTAATGCTAACTGTGCCAGCACCAGTAGTGCGGTCAAATTTCATTGAGACCTTACCACTGTTGCGGATACGTGCAGATTGTGTACCGCTTTTTGCATCACTTGTAAGATTGCCAATCAAGGCATCATCCAAATTCCAAAGACCTGTACTGAGGGTGACATCAGCTGCGGCATAACTGCCTTTTGAGCCAGTTTCAAAACCTTCAACAATTGTTGCACCTTTTGCAATAAATAATGTGTTGAAGGTAATTAGTAAAATTATTACTACTGATGTTAACCACCGATGACGATAAACTTTGCGCCAAAAATTAAATAACATTATTGTTGATTTCACCTCGTAAGTCCAGCAGTTTACATTCCGAGCTAAAAATACAACAGGATAATAACTAACTGTGCTGCTTACGTAGGTTAAATTCTGATTATTCTTTATTTAATGGTTATTTTTGGACATGAGCAACCGCCTTGTAATTTAGCATCTGTAAGATTAGCTATTTCTAACTGCACACCGTTCGTTGCCCCTAGTAAATTTGAGCTTTTTAGAATCAATGGCGGCAAGCAGGGCTATTATATAGCAGACATTCAAGATAAAAAATATTACTACTGCGGTACTGAGTGGGAGGATGTAAAGCTCAAACTAGGAGAATTAGGGATTGGTAGACCAGACCCAATGGAAGCATGAAGAAAACCATTTTCACACATGAAGTGCGATCGCCTGGGCTGAGAATTAATATTAATTTCCACTCTAAATTAAGAGTGAATCTTCTAAAAGTGTTTAAATTGATGATTTCGATCTAGTTTAAAATAATATAAATGGGGAGATTTAGCCCTAATTTTCTAATAATAAATAATAGTAAAAACGTTGATTATTATAATACGCACTTGTGCCACCCCAGAACAAATAGAACACATGCTTGAGGAACATAAATTTTACATCAAGCTTGCAGTTGACATCGAGCGCCGTATCTTTGCTGGGGGCGGTGAAATGCATTTTGACTGCGAACAGGTATTACTTTCAGATGGCAGCAGACAAGTAAATATCTGGGGTGCAAACTTTATGCCCGTCAATCAAAAAATCACCTATGATTCTCTAATCAACATTCGCCCTCGTCAAAATCGTTCAATGGAAATTTTAGACGCTACGATTAGAGAACAAGTTAGCCAAATTATCGAAGAGTTGCTAGGTAACGTATGACTGACTGGACTAAAAAACAAGAACGCTTCCTACAAGATGATATCCCTACTCGCTTGGGTCACTTGGCTACAAACTTAGCCCGAATTAAATCTTTTTCGGATGAACAGACACACCCAGATTTTGCAGTCAGTCTCATTAGAGAAAGTCAGTACTTTATCGAATGGACTGCACCCCAAATGGATATTGACACTGCCGCAGAGTTAGTGGATTTGGGGCGCACTTTGTCTAGATGGAAATTGAATTGGGAAAAAATCTGGTCTGACACCACAGCTTTAAGCCAGGTCAAGGCTGAAGTTGGCTCGTGGTCGCAACGTGTCTTAGATATGTCGGGATTGTTGAATGAGTCAATTTCTGAAGCTTGTTGAAAGTTGCAATATCTCTGCTCTGCCAGAACTTATAACCAAGGGCGTACGCCCCAATTTTTACCCGATTTGGGTTTGAGGAAATTCAGTAGTTTCATGACCGAAGAGAAACGCAACTATTAGCAGGGTGAGCGAATTGGAGGTGCGATCGCACTCCAACAGGTAATGACCGAAGAAAGGCACTTATGCTGAGGGCAGAAGGCAGAAGGTTTAAGAAAAAATTTATACCAAAAAATTCAGTCCTCTTCATTCTGCCATTTGGTTTCAAGCCCCCGAATTTATTCGTGGAAAAGATAATAAGATTTGTATCAAGATGCGTAGCACAAGATACAAGGCGTCCTTGTTAGAAACCCCTAAATTTATTTATGGGGTTCCCTTCAGCATAAGTGCCTTCTTCCTTCTGCCTTCTCATGACACCTAACTTATTAAAAAGGCGACCAACTCGTGCGATCGCCTGAATTTACCTATTTTTTAGGAGGTTGTAACAGAGAAGCAAACTTATCCTTCAAGTCCTCACTTATCTTGGGGGCTTGAATTGGCTGATTTAAATCTTCGCTTATCTTGGGGGCTTGAATTGGCTGAAGCAAATTTTCAGAAAAGAGAGTATTTTTATTCATAACTTTTTTTCTCTTGGACAAGTTTTCTTTCCTGCTCACTGCACCAAGCAGCAATTAACTCTTTAGCAACACTACTCATATCCGTTTCTGACTTCACGCACAGCGATTTGAAACGGATTTTTAATTCCTTGCCAATTACCAGTTTGACCGTATCTTCGGATTTTGCCATCACATCATTCTGGCATAGCATAGGGGGAATATCAGCAATATTCCCATATTCCCATATTCCCCCGTTCCCCCAAAACTGATATAATTTTCCCCAGAAGTAATAACCCCGACGTGCCAGCACCACTTTCTTAAACTCGGCATTCGCTGTTCTTGCCAAGTAGAGCGTGAATGCGCTCGTTTAAGGACTCAACTTGGAAACGTTTCTGTGGTGTCCACTGACACCACTTTCTTAATAAAAGATGAGCAAAGTTAAATCTAAAACAATCGTCAGTGTTGGCGTGGCGATCGCCTTTTGTGTTAGTGCCATTAAGATAGACACAGCGAAAGCAAATCCTGCTTTAGCGCCCGCCGTTCCTCTATGTGCAACGGGAGCAGGTACAGTCGTGTGTGTGTTGCTTGGGGTTGTGGTTTTAGAGGCAACCTATCGAGTGTGGAAAAATAATCAAACAGGCGAAGTATTCACAACAGATGAAAGTGGGAAGAAAAGATACAACATAGACCAAGTTGTATTTATAGGTATTGTAAGAGATAAAGAAACTTGTGAAAGTATCGCCAGAAGATATGAAATTGAATATGGGGGGACTTGGGAAGTAATAGAACCTGTAAGTGCAGGAATCAGCACACCGGAATCAGAAGGTATACCAAGTGAACAAGGATATCTCTGTCAGATAATCAAAACCAAGTAGGAGTTTAGCACATGCCTTGTAAACAAGTCTTTGTAAAAATCTATAGTGAGCATCAAGGTAAAAAGCATTACAGAGATGATTTAACTCTTTGCACAAGTACTTCCTTTGGAGTCGAAAAAATTCTTGGCACTTACTGTCATAAAGTTTTAGTTACTCACAGAGAACCGGCAGAAACGAGGAGTAGAATTTACAAAACACCTCATCTTGTTTATGACATTGAGATAGTGCCAAGAACACCATTAACTGAAGGTGAGTTTTTGGAACTAGAAGCAACAACAAAATATTCTCTTTCAACAGGAGATGAGATTTGGAAAGTCTACACTAGGTTTGATAACAATACTCACTCTGAAGAAGAAATTATTGTCGCTGAATGGGTTGACCACTTCGGCACTTTTTTCTGTTGCGATTATAGAGATAGCCTAGAGAGATTAATTAACATCCATGTCTGGAACGGTTGGCGGAGATCAGAAGTTATTGCTTCTATCCATAAGTTATTAAATTTGAAATCTAAAGAACTAGAGTTTTGGCAAGTAGAAAAACTACAGCACCTGCGTCAACTAGTAGAACAAAACCCTGAACTGTTGCAACAATATCCACAAGCATCCTGACCAAAGAAGGGCGCGCACATTTCAAGGTTTTAAGGTGGGCATAGTTGCTCACCTTTATTTTTAGCGATCGCAGGAATACCTATGATGGGTCAAGTTCCCGCCAATGGACAATGACATGATGAATTAAAAAGTTGTCTCCACCCTTTCTTTGAAACTGGATAGTGTTTTGACCTTTTTTAAAGAAGTCGGATGGAATGATATCCGTATGAGTTTGTAAGCCAGTATGCTTACCCTGTCCAGTTCTATGGACATCGATCCCAGGCAAGGGCTTCCCATTAATCAAAATTTCATGGGATAGTTCATCTACATGAGAAACTTGGTATTGAACAAAACCAGAACTAAATGGTTCTTGGTTTATTTCAAATATTTTTGCTGATGAAAATGTACCCTTGAATGTGAAGTCAGTATTAATATCTCCTTGGTTATCACCAAGATGCTCGTTAAATGACAAAACTTGAAAATCTGCTCTTGCGCTCATAATATCCTCTCTTTTTTAGCAGATATTAAAGCCTCACTGCTCTTTCTTTAATAATATTATCCTACAGCAAATATGAACATGCCAAACTCAAGCCCCTCACCAGCCATAATATGAAGATTGGTTACAAGCCGGAAAATCAGAAGCTAATTAAAGAAGCCAAAAGAGTAGCGATCGCCCAAACGTTTCCTCTAAGAAATGTTCAAATTCGGTATCTTATCGGAACTGGGGAGCGATCGCTCCCTTCAATTAATCCCACCCTTGATTATTTTCAGTTCTAGGGGATAATCTAAACTCCAGTAAGCAAGCGTCTGGGTATAAAATTGCTCATAAGGCTCTCAATCGTTTCATTACTGAACTAACCAGCGAACCAACCAGCTAGTATCCTGCTTTTCCGAATTCGCCAACGGTATCACGGTATCAGATACGGAGATTATGGGGTGAATTTACAGAATATTCCCCAACCGTTAGAAGCAGCGATTAATCTCACACTGAAATCATTTAAACTTATACATAGCAAGGGTTTCCAAGCTATCTCGCAGGTTTGTACACGTATCTCTGCTTAACGTCAATCAACCTAAAGAAATTTGTGATATTGTATAAATGTTCACAAATTATGGGGCGATCGCGTTTTGGGTTAGTTATGAAAGTAATTAACGATGATAAAGTTGGCTACCTTGGAGAATGGAAAGGGGAGCGTTTAAAAGTTGTTTCCCGCATGTTACCTTACAAAGGTTACATATACTGTTTCACTACCACTGACAATAAAATAGCAAGTTTAACAAAAATAAAAGATCCAGGTTTTGACAATAACGCTTCCGAAATAAAAAAAATTGAGTCGGTCAAAATTGAAGTGCGTTGCGGTTATCTGATAGATGATTTAACCAGAGGTGGAGTAAATTTTTCTATTGCTGAAGATTTTGTATATATTGCAGAAGACGGACATGATATTATAAAAATACATGTTGATAACGTTAAGAGCGATCATCCCGATACCCCAGAAGAAGTAAAATGCGTAGTTCGTTGGGTTGCTAAATGGGTTGTTTTGTGTGATGGTTTTGTTTATTATGGAACAATCCACAATGAAATTAAAAGAATTTCATTTGATGGAAAAGTCGAAACGGATTTTAAAGGTAACACAACTGAAATTACTCCTACTGTATTTAAAAATAGCAACAATGCAATCTGGATCTACTATAAAGGCGTAGAAACTTATGGCTTGTACGCTGCTTCAGATGCAGGCGATCTTATAAGATATAAAGATCAACAAATAAAATCAACTCCGTTTGTCACGCAGTTTGGGGTTGTTTACCAGGGTACAAATGACTATATTTTTATAACTCAACTTGCTACAGAACGTAATCCTTGGGTTCGCCAATTAGGAGAGCATAAAACTCAAACTACGCCTATCGTTGTTGCCGAGTATTTAAAAGGAAAAGAAGAACTATGGGTAATATACTTAGGGTTAGACGGATATCTTTATAAAGTAAACTACTACAATGCAAAAGATTTTTACAGAATAAGCAACGTATCTTTTAATCGTATTCCTGCGTATCATGAGTATTATTTTAATCCTCCGCCTTTTGTGGGTTCAAAATTATTTTACATGCCAGATAAAGACGGATACGCAAGAATAGGCGATTGGACAGGAAAAGAGTAAAGCACAAGAATGGAATGACAGTAAAACAACCAACCCCGAAAAATTTTGGGGGAGCAGGGGTGGATAATTGGGGAAAACGCCGATTAATCATCCCAAAGCCCTTGAAACTTGGTAGATGCAAGTTCGGTATAGCGCACTAGAACACCGATTCAGTAATCGGAATCATGACGAAAAAACCAGGTTTCGTTGGGTTACAACAAGGAATGTTTGGTTGTAAAAGACGTTAAAACAGGGTTTATCAGTCTTGTATTTTATTAATGAATCGGTGTTCTAGAACTCTTGCATAAATGTTCTTTGGTATAATGAAGGGTTATTTTTCTTGACGTTGGGAAAGTTAAAATAGCCACAATTTACGTGGATGGATTCAAGTGCCGAAGCAACGTGTGTAAAATGTAGCAGCAAAGACATAGAAAGTATCTCAGCTTGGCAATTTCCAGATGATTGAATAATGCGATTTGTACATCATCACTTCAATTGGGCGATACGCATGATTGCGTTAAGCTTCGCTTATCGCACCCAAAAATCGACAAATGGAAATATATCAACCCAACCCCAAAACTTGGTCACAAGAAAGTTACATCAAAGCCTACAAATTTGCCGCACACGCCCATCAAGGACAGAAAGTGCCAGGTACAAACCTGCCTTACATCATGCATTTAAGCTTTGTAAGCATGGAAGTAATTGCAGCCTTAAGTGTAGAAGAACATGATGGAAATCTAGCAATTCAATGCGCGATTTTGCATGACACCATTGAAGACACAAACACAACTTTTGAGCAAATAAAAACTGAATTTGGTGAAGCTGTAGCTAATGGCGTACTTGCCCTCACAAAAAATGCAAGTTTAGAAAAACATCTTCAGATGGCAGATAGTTTACAAAGGATAAAAGAGCAACCACAAGAAATATGGATGGTAAAGTTAGCGGATAGAATTAGCAACCTACAGCCACCACCACACTACTGGACTCAAGACAAAATTACTCGATATCGAGAAGAAGCTATTGAGATTTATGAAGCCCTCAAGGATGCAAGTTCATTTTTAGCTTCACGTTTGGCTAAAAAAATTGAAGATTATAAGGCATTTATCAAGTAGACATCTGCGAAAATGAACGTCAATACCCCATTTCTGGATATGTCTAGTAGATAGATGAACTGCTAAGATACCTATTAAATTTAATTTGACGCTTGAGAGTATCGATATAATCGAATTAAGCAAGGAAAATCGCCATTTACAACAGAATATTAAATTTAATTTGACGTTTGAGAATACCCATATAAAAGCGATCGCGCAACATCAAAAAATTGCCCCAACATTTTTGCTCCTCGCTTTAGTGCCAAAGCTCGTGAATTTGCCTTATTTCTCCAAGCCCGTCTTAATTTGCTTCAACAAATCCTCATCGGAGTAGGAATTTTCCCATTCACCAGGTAGTTCGAGCCGCACCGATTTAGCGCCGCCGCTGGGTGTGCAGACAACCCAATATGTATCGCGCTCCTCATTTACTTGAGCAGCTGTGTTGTTTTCCTTTTCATCCGAAAGACCTGAATATGCCTGTGTGCATGTCCAAGTGATTCCGTCAGCATCCGTAACTTCTCGTGTCATTGTATATCTATAAAATTGCCGCCGTTCTTAAATTACCTAGTTTCTTGTTTTTACACTTCTACCCCCATGATGATTTATTTCACCAGCTATTAATTAATGCGCGAACTCCTGTGTATCATCCCTTCAATTGAGCGATTCTCCAAAGGAGACGCTACGCGAACGCACCCAGTTTTTTGTATATAAAAATAATAATAGCGCCAACCTCAATACAGGCAGGCGCTACTGCATTTTTAATTAATTCTTGACTCTACTGTCCGAGTTAAGCTCAAGTTAAAATTGGGCTTTTTCCACATAAATAGAAGTGTGCGATCGCATCTCAATTATGCAATCACTAAAATATTAGAGGCTGGTCTAATTGGTGCGTTCGCGTAGCGTCTCCTTTGGAGAATCGCCCGATTTCCAAAACTTGTATTACAAAGAAAGGCAGAGGGACGTAGACGCAAAGCGGCTTCCGTAGGTGGGCAGAAGGCAGAAGGTTATATGTAGCAATAAAAACTTTAGTTCTGGGTAGGCTGCCCAGTTTAAAAGAAGAATTGTATCGAGACGCATAGCGCAAGATACAAAGCGTCCTTGCTTCAATCCCACGTTTTAAAACGTGGGTTCCTCCAGCATAGCTGCCTCCAGCATAGCCAGTAAACCAAAAAGTTTTTAAGAGAAGAGCGATCGCCAAATATTTTGTAATCTACAATACTTTTTGATACTCAATCCTCTAACCAGCAGACATAGTATAGATTATGATTACTTATGATTAGCTAGCCGAGAATGCGTCAATATTAGGGATCTCCAAAAAATAAAATGCCCAGCCGTATTAAATATATTTTGGCGCTTTCCCAAGAATTTAGGCGCTTTCGCCCTTAAGGCGAAAGCGACGGCTGGGCATTTTATTACTTGGAAAGGCCTTAACTCAAGTGTACTTATTTTCATCCGTGGTGCTGAACTGAAAGTTCATGACCCACTAAACTCCAGTAATTACTTGCTTAGTCAACAGTTTAATGCAATTAACTCGCAATAAGTAGCAGTGTTATCAACGAGGTTTGAGAGCTATGAGGCTTATTATGTCCGCATTATAAGTATTTTGTCCCCCCGTCAGACGAATAAAATAAGGGTTCTGGGAAATGCTGCAGTGCTTTTTATTTATAAACACCCTCTTAGACATTACCTAGATACAACTTAGACACTGGCATGTCTAGATGGTGTTAGCTAGAGTAAATTTACTGAATTTGATTAGTAATTACGTTTGTTTAATTAATTATGATTCCTCAATAAAATGCTAATTAATTTTCATATTTTAAGTAATTACACGATTTGCGTTTTATTTAAGAACTAAACATAATGATTTTAGGTTGGCATGAAACATCTAATAAACGCTTCTAGATAGCAAGACAAAATTGAACAAAGTCAGGCTTATTCAATGTATTTTGTCTTTTCATGCTCAGTTTGTTATTTACCAAAGAGGAAAAATCATGGGTATTTTTGACACGAACAACAGCAACAGCAACAACACCAATACCAATACCAATACCAACAGCAACAATAACAACAGCAAGAACATCAACAACAGCCAAAATCAAAACCAAAAAGTAGGTGATAATAGCTCTATTAGTGGATCTGTTACATTCGGAAATCAAAATCAGGATGCCGATACCACTGGGCAGCTATAATTAAAATAATAGTTAAAAGTGAAATATAAAGATGGTGAAAAATATTTGAAAGTATCAATTACAAATATTCCAAGCCTCTTTATATAGGAGTCCGATTTGATTTCTGAAAAAATCTAAGTATCTGTAGGGTGTGTTATAGCGTAGCTATCACGCACCTAAATCCCTCAAGGGGTGCGTTAGCCTTTGGCGTAACACAACGGCAACAAAGGGGGAAGAAAATCTACACCCCTTTTTGCCTCCCCTACGTGTATTTCAGAAATCAAATATGAGTCCTATATTTTTCTATAA
This sequence comes from Westiellopsis prolifica IICB1, assembly GCF_004323185.1. GTDB lineage: Bacteria > Cyanobacteriota > Cyanobacteriia > Cyanobacteriales > Nostocaceae > Pelatocladus > Pelatocladus prolificus_A. The sequence continues at coordinate 36,484 of NZ_NAPS01000006.1, read as the reverse complement.
GTGTTGGATTTGACAATAAAACTTTACACTATTCGTATTTTACCCAGCAAAATTTGCTTGTTTATTGAAAATAGAGTCATTAGACACTCAAATTTGGTATTAACAATAGGAATGCAAAATTTGACTACTATCCTCAAAATCTTAATATTAAACGCTTTTGGTATTTTTCATATAAGTTTTAGTCCATAGTTATTGTTTGGAAAAAAATTTAGGGATTTCCAGAAAATAAAATACACAGCCGTCGCTTTCGCCCCGAAGGGCGAAAGCGCATCAGTCCTTGAGTTGAGCCAAAATATATTTGATACGGCTGGGCAATATTGCATAATTCATAATTCTTATTTTTTATGAGAGATTTATTTTTGGTAAAAAATTTATATTTAATATATTTTTATTCATTTTTTTTGTTATTTATAAAAATTTTTGAACCTAACCCTACATATGCACAGGCTAATACTCAAAATCAAGATCAACAATTAGGAACAGGTAATTCGATTAATGGTAACGTTACTTTTGGAAGTCAATTACAAAAAATTAATCGCCAAGAAATTGAAAACCAGTATCTTAACTTTGATAAGCTTAATACTTTGCCGTTAGACGAACCTATCTTTACACCTATTAATACAGAAAATGATTTCGGTTTTAATATGTCTTTCGGTATCAATACTCTTGATACTTCTAATACAACTATTTACTTAGGCTTTATTTTTCAACCAGGTCGAACCTATTCACATAAAACTAGAATGGAATATTTAAAAAAAAGAACTGAGTTATTGGAAGTGCAGGAACAAATTGCTAAGACACAACTGCAAATATTGCAACAACAAATTGCTGAAGCAGAAGCTCGTTTACAAAGACTAGAACAAATAAAGAAATAACCCATTCGTAATAGGTTGGGTGTGGTCAATCATTGCAGGGGGAAAGAATTAGAAACTAATCATTTGTATTAGGACTTACGCATTGACAGAAAAGTAAAAATAGGGGGTATGCTTTTCAAGGCTTCTAGCTACACTTTTAGGCTGCTTTTTTGCGATCGCAACCAAGAAAGGGTGATTGATCAAAGGCTGAAACGACGTATTTACGTTGATACACAATATAGTTCGTTTGTACAGTGCGTAAGTCCTATGTATCAGGATTTTCGTGAAATGGTAATCTTTTTGTGTACACTCGATATCTCACCAACTTTGCCACCAGGGGTAATGATTTTATCGCCTACTTGAAACTTACTCATCATCTCCTCCCAATTCAGAAGGCACTTATGCTGAGGGCAGAGGGCAGAAGGAACCCACGTTTAAAAACGTGGGATTGAAGCAAGGACGCCGTTTTTCCTCGCGCTATGCGTCTCGAAAAACATCTTTTTTTAAATGGGCTTTAAACCCATAACTAAAGTTTTTTTTCAGAGGGCAGGAGACAGAATGCCTTCAGCATAAGTGCCTCCTGCCCTCTGCCTTTCTTTGTAAGAAAATATGTATTTCGAGACGCAAAGCGCAAGAAATACTACGTCCTTGCTAAATCCCTTAAATTTATTTATAGGGATTCCTTCTGCCCTCTGCCTTCGTACTTCTGCCTTCTTAATCATACAAATCTATTGAAAGCCCCTCCTTTCCACATTGCAAGCAATCAGGTTAGTACCCAAGCGAGAAGCTTTAGGCTCAGTCTTGATGATCATGCCGTAATTGCACAAGCGATCGCAAAAGCGAAAAGCACCAGTGAGGGAAATTTCACATTTCTTTGCACGTACCGCATCTACCCTTAAATCTGAATCTTTTTTTAATACCTTTTTGTAGAGAAATAAAACAGCATGGAGTGTTTGATTTTGCATAGTTGGGAGCTTCGTACAATAATAAGTAAATAAGTAATCTTTCAAGCTTTCAATAATGACACTCCCATCACCAAATAAAGTCGATGAATTATTTTCTGAATGGGATAAACCAGGCTCTCCTGGTTTTGCTTTAGCCATCATCAAAGATGGTAAGACTGTCTATAAGCGCGGCTATGGTATCGCTGACTTAGAACACAACGTAACGATTTCTCCGAATTCGGTCTTTGATATTGCCTCAACGTCCAAGCAGTTTACAGCGATGTGCATTGCTTTACTTGCAAGAAAGGGGGAACTTTCTTTAGATGACGAGATCCAAATCTACATTTCAGAGATACCCAGATATGAGTATCCCATTACTGTGCGGCATCTGATTCACCACACAAGCGGCATTCGTGATTACCTAACCCTCATGGAGTTGGCAGGAATGCGATGTGAGAATGACTATCCTGAGAACGAAATCATTGGTTTAATAGCTCGTCAAAAAGAATTGAACTTCAAGCCAGGAGAGGAGCATTTGTACAGCAACTCAGGATATTTTCTTTTGGCAGAAATTGTAAAACGTGTCTGTGGAGAATCTCTTGCGGTTTTTGCTGATAAGCATATTTTCAGTCCGCTTGGGATGAAGACAACTCACTTTCACGATGATTTCACAAGGATTGTCAGGAATAGAGCGATTGGCTACTCTGTGAGGGACGAAGGTAGCTTTCGGATTGATATGTCTATTTTTGATGTCGTGGGTGACGGTGGTATCTATACCACAGTTGAGGATCTATGTATCTGGGATGAGAATTTTTACCAAAACAAATTAGGAGGATATGGGCAAGACCTGATCGAAGAAATCATTACACCTGGAAGATTGAATAGCGGCGAAGGGATAGATTATGCCTTTGGTTTAGTTATAGGGCATTACCGAGGATTAGAAACCATCAGCCACAGTGGTGGATGGATGGGTTACAGATCACAGATGCTTCGATTCCCCAAACAGAGATTCTCTGTAATTTGCTTGTCAAATTTGGGCAGTGCTGAACCGCCAGAACTTGCCAGAAAAGTCGCAGATATCTACTTAGTTGATGACTTTACTGAGCAAAGCATAGAATCTGTAAGCCGCCAAATCCAAATAAGAGAAATTCCATCGGTTGATTTAGAGAGCAAGACTGGCTTTTATCAAAACCCAAAAACAGGAACCGTTTGGCAGTTATTGGTCAAGGATGGGAAATTAAGCGTGGAATTTGCTGGAATGAGCTTTACACTTGCTCCTGTGAGTTCAAGTCATTTTGTCATCATAGATATTCCTTATAATGCCGATGTTGAATTTGAAGAGTCAGGTTTAGATGAACCCTCCCATCTTTACGTTTGTGTGGATGGCAAAACACGCGACGTTTTCCAACGGCTAGACTTTGCTCCTCCTGATTCTGAACAGTGGATGGATTTTACAGGAGAGTATTATTGCAAAGAGTTAGATGTCACCTACAGAATCAGTATAGAAGACGGAGAGTTGCTGCTAAATCGAAGAAATTCTCTTCGAGAAACCCTCAAGCCAATTAACAAAGATTTACTCCAAGGTACGGACATCACTTTGCAGTTTGTCCGTGATGACTTTGATCAAGTTGCTGGATTCAATATGAGGGCAGGATATGGAAGTGTCAGAAACATTCAATTTGTGAAATAAAAAGACGCGCCCAACAATCTCGTTGCGGTTAAAAAGTGTGGGATTGGCATGAAGCCGAGATCCCTGCAAATTCGGAAATAGCGGCTGAAAACCCTTGCAAATTCTAGGTTTCAAAGATTGTGGTACTTATCCCTGTTTTGTCACTTTCGGAAGAGAATAATCTAGGATGCTTACAGCATAAGACTTTTACCAAAAAGCTTGATTTTAGCCATTCTAGAACGAAAATAAACGCTCAAATGCTCGCTCTATCTACAGTTGAAAATTTGGTTCTTATTTTTATTTTCCCAGAGTGACAAAACAGGGTTAGTCATCAAGCGATCGCACCCAGTTTTTTGTATATAAAAATAATAATAGCGCCAACCTCGATACAGGCAGGCGCTACTGTTTTATTTAAATTCAGGGAGAAAATATAGTGAAATGAATTAAGCGAGTTTTACTATAGATAGAGTGTAATTTAGTCGCTTACACAGTACGACGAGTTAATGCATTCCACACAAAAACAGCGACAATTGCACCAAGAACTGCGACTAAAATACCAGGAATGCTCAAAGAAGTAGCTGCTAGGGCAAAGCGTCCCGTAGCGAAGAATACGCCTAGACTACCACCAACAAATGCACCAATGATTCCTAAAACAATTGTTCCCAAAATGCCGCCACCTTGATGACCGGGGTAGATAGCTTTAGCAATAGCACTCCTCTATTAAACCTAAAACAATCCAAGCAAGAATGTTCATTGTTCTGAATTTGGTAAACGTTTTTTACTAACAAATACAGATTAACAGTCACAACATTGATATCCAATCTACCAACAGTACTAATTATTAATTAGCCGTAAGTAATACAGTGAACAGTTATCAGTAAACAGTTATCAGTGAACAGTGAACAGTGAACAGTTAATACTCATCTATCAATCTACGGTGTACACACAGCAAGTGTATAATTTTGATAACTGATAACTGATAACTGATAACTGATAACTGATAACTGAGAAAAAGCCCCTAGTAGGTCTAAGGCTAGGGACTGATAGAATTAATTCTTGCTTAGTAATTGCAGTATAAGCATTTTTCATGAATTCTTGACTCTACTTGAAGAGTTAAGAATCGGATTCAATGCATCAAATCAACCTATGGCAGAGGAATTTTTCTCAATTGACACTTACTATTAAAACCAAAAGACTCAGGATATTAAACCCACGAGTATCTGTGGAATTTGGTGATGAAGAAATTAATTAAAGGTCTGCGTGAATTTAAAAGTAGCTACTTTTCAACGCATCAAGAACTGTTTGAGCAACTTTCTCATGGTCAAAAGCCTAGAGTGTTGTTTATTACCTGTTCCGATTCGCGTGTCGATCCAAATCTGATAACACAAGCCCAGTTGGGTGAACTGTTTGTCATCCGCAATGCWGGYAATATTATTCCACCATTTGGAGCAACTAATGGCGGTGAGGGTGCGACAATAGAATATGCTGTTCAAGCCTTAGATATTCAGCAAATTATTATCTGCGGTCACTCTCATTGCGGTGCAATGAAAGGGTTAATGAAGTTAAACAGTCTGCGAGAGGAAATGCCGCTCGTGCATGATTGGCTCAAATATGCACAGGCAACCCGAAGGCTGGTTCTAGACCACTACAGTCACTACCAGGGGGAAGAACTGCTAGAAATCATAATTGCTGAAAATGTCCTCACCCAAATAGAGAATTTGCGGACSTATCCAGTMATTCACTCTAAACTYTACCAAGGGCAACTTAAAATTTATGSTTGGATTTATCAGATTGARACAGGAGAAGTTTTAGCATACGACCCGCACAAGCACGCCTATGTCTTGCCCCAAAGCCAGGTTCTGGAGGTTGAAGCTTCTGACAAACTCACTATCTCTACAGATGAGCGGTTTCCAATGACACAGCTCTCCCCTGAGCAGATGGAGCGAATTTATCGAGGATCGACTCAGGCAAATTGAGAGCGTAGGATATGGGATATAGAGTCCGGTTGCATGTTGCTCCCCACGCCACTGCGCTGTCAATTCCCTATTCGGTTCCCTTGTCGCACTTATCCCCCCACACTGCCATAATCTCTTCCCACTCAGGCGTCAATCTGGGGTGGTTTGTCTAGCGTCAGTTCATTATCCGTGCCAGCTTCCTGGTTTGGTCTGTTGCTGTTGCGATCGCTTGTTGTGGTCGTAGTTTTGGGCTGGGGATGGAGTGTTGGGGGATTGGGGAGATTGGGGGGCGATCGCGTGAAGACTGCGATCAACATCAATACCTATCTTTAACCAAAACTGCAAAAAGCTTGCTTACTAAAACTAATAAAGATTTTTATTACCCCTGTTTTGTCACTTTTGGGAGAGAATAATCTATAAAGCTTGCGGTATAAGGCTTTTACCAAAAACCTTGATTTCAGGCATTCTGGAACGAAAATAAACGCTCAAATTATTGCTCTGCCTACGGTTGAAAAATTGCCTCTTATTATTATTTTCCGAGAGTGACAAAATAGGAATAAGTGCGATCACTCCTTAGTAACCTTAGGAAAGCACAAAAACTGTACTATCAAAGGTTTCACATAACAACAAGTATTGTTTAGAGAGTAAAATTTACTCAGTTATAAATATTTCTGATAATTGTTCATTAACTAGAGGACAAAGAAAACCCTTTCGCTCCAGCCAGGTGTCATCGTATTCGAGATAACGGTTACCTCCGTCTCCAACAATAACAACTGCCACAGGATTATTAAAAGACGTAAACAGCTTGTGAGCAGTAGCGTAAATAGCTCCTGCACCAGAAGCGCCGACGAAAAGACCATACTGTTTTGCTAGAAAGCGCATTGTAGTAAACGCACTCACGTCAGATACCTTGATGCTTGTATTTATAGAGTTCCGGTCAATATTGCTAGCTATTACAGCACCAGGGGTGGTTCCTCCTGATTGATAATAGGGTATTCCCTTCTCCGCTTGTTCATCAACGCCAAAGATAACAGAGCCTTGCGGTTCTATTGCAATAACCTGAAGGCTTGGCCACTCAAGTTTCAAGACGCGAGCAACTCCACACAAACTACCACCTGTACCAACACATCCAACGAGAAAATCAATCTCGTTTCCATTTAAATCCCGAAGTATTTCTTCAGCTAAACTAAAATATCCTTGCGGATTGTTGGGATTGTGAATTTGCTCTAGGAAAACTGCATTCTCTATTTGTATTGCTAACTCCTTAGCCAACTTATCTCGTCCATTCATTGATGATTCAGTGATGATTTCAGAACCAAAAGCTTTCATCATGCGAAGCTTATCTATGGAGGCTTCCGTATCCACCACAGCGATAAAGTGGTAGCCTCTTGCTGCTGCAATCATCGCCAAAGCAACACCACTATTTCCGCTGGTAGATTCTATAATTGTGCCTCCTGGTTTTAATTGGCCATCTCTTTCTGCAGCATTAATCATCGATAAAGCAGATCTATCCTTCATTGAGCCAGACGCATTAAATTGTTCTAATTTTAGAAAGATTCGACCAAATTGCCTTTTGAGCGGTAATTCATAAAGTGGGGTTTCGCTAATAAAATCTTCAATTGAATCAACAATCATTAGTCACTTCTCCTAAGTAAGTTCACGAAAACGTATCCAAAGAAGTCCAGCCGTCACAGCAAGACCAGTTGCTAAACCTGACCAGATGCCAACTGCGCCTAGATGAAAAATAAAACCCAGAACATATGCGCTTACTAAGCCCACACCCCAATATCCAATCCCAGTGGCAATCAAGGGAAACTGAGTTTCGTATAGCCCTCGAAGAATACCAAGCAAAATTATTTGTAAAGCATCAAAAACTTGAAAAAATGCAGCCACTCGCAATAAATGTTGAACAATCAAATTCACTGAGAAGTTATTTTCAGCAAACCAAGACCCTATCTCAAATCCAGCGAACCATAGAATAGGTGTCATGCAGAGCATAAAACAAACACCAATCACTAGGAATATATAAGCTGTTAGACGAATTCCAGCAAGAGATTCTAAACCTCGGTAGTAAGCCACTCTAACTGCTGCTGCCCGACTTAAACCACTTGGTACACGAAAAGTCAATAAAGTGATTTGGTTTACAACGTGATGAGCAGCAAGTGTAGGAGTACCCAGCCATCCCATAAAAATAGCCATGAAGAAGAAAAGAGAAACTCCCATTACGGCTATACATCCTTGAGGAAGACCTAGCTTAAAAATTGTTAAAAAGGTTTCTTGATGAAAAGATGGAAGTGACAAAAAGGAACCGTTTACATGAACTTGGTTAGGGGAATAGAAGAATATCGTAAAAAGCATCATCCAATAAACAATGACACTAGCCCAAGCAATTCCTGCCAATCCAAATTTCAGCAATAGTAAATTAAGCAATGCATTTGTTGGAATGCTGAGAAAAATAATGAAAGAACTAAAATTAGCTTTATTCAACCCCACTTTTAACTCAGTTAGGTAAATAAAGCTTAAAATGGCAGGCAAACCAATAAGCATCGGCTTCAGATAGTTTTGTACTTCCCAAGTTAAATTAGGGTCTTGTCCTAAAGCGCGAAGTATAGAACTGCTATTCCAAAAAAAAGGAAAAGCAGTTAGAGTCATGACACCAACTACCCAAATGAGTTGATTTGCTATGCGAGAATTTTGCAGAGCATTTTTAGAACCATAAGCCCTAGAAACTAGTGGACTGACAATTGATAAGATGGCAACAAAGCCTTGAAATAAAATATTCCAAAAACTGACTGCTAATCCACCAGCTGCTAATTCACTAGAACTTAATTTACCCATAAAAAAGGTATCAACTATTCCAGATGCAACATCAGCAAGACTTATCCCAATTAAAGGAATAGACTGTTTTAGAGAAATCCAAATTTCCTGTTTACATCCTCTATAAAGGTCAATTTTCATCAAAAAAAACCAAAACAAGTATTTAATAAATGATTTCAAACAAGACTTATATTCCTCACTTGAGGAACCTTAGAAACATAATCCCAAGTTTTCTTCTCCAAAATTTCAGCCAAGTGATTCTCAATTTCTGGAGCCAGAAGATTGCGTTCACACATCCATTGATCGTTGTATATAGTATTGAGGTATTTCTCGCCTCCGTCGGGAACAAGCACAAGAATCCGAAGAGACTGTTCAGACTGGGTAGCTAATTCCAAAGCCTTATAAATAATTCCTCCTGAACTACCACCAATGAGAAGACCGTAATTACGCGCTAAATACCGACATATAGCAAACGCTTCTTTGTCAGAAACCTTCAATCCTCGATCAATGAGATCGTAATTGATGTTTTTTGCAGGTTTAACGCCGCCAGGAGTGCCAGTTCCACTTTGGTAATAAGGATGTGCAAAACGAGGTTCAAAAGCAGTCGATCCTTTTGGCTCAACTCCAATAACTAAAAGGTTGGGAAGATTTTTCTTCAAAACACTTACAACACCAGTTACGGAGCCACCTGTGCCAACTGAGGCAACTAAGACATCTATACGACCTTCTGTAGCGTCTAAAAGGTCTTTCCCTAATGAGGTATACCCCATCGGATTAGAGGGATTATCGTACTGACATAGTGCAAATCCTCTAGGATCGAATGCCGCTAATTCTATCTCTGTTTTTTCACGAAGTGCTGTTGCTACCTGATCTTCTCCCAGATCGCTGCTATTAACAAAATGAGTTTTTGCGCCAAATACCCTGATAAAATCTAGCTTTTGTTTTGAAGCATGGTGGTCAACAACTGCGGTGAGGTTATAACCACATTCGGCACAAACTATAGCTAATCCAGCTACCGTATTACCGCTAGAGGAGCAATAAATGGTTCCACCTTTAATTAGACCTCGTTTTTGAGCATCCAATAACATACTTAAAGCCATACGGTCTTTCATTGAGCCGCCTGGATTAAATTTTTCAAGCTTGAGAAGAACCTCAGACTTGAAGTGTTTTTTTAGAGGAAGTTGTAGCAACTTCTTTTGGTGTCCAATGAGTTCTGTCACTTTTTTGTAAATCATCTCTTTTCACTCAATTGTTTTATGACAATCTGTATGAAATATGAATGGATAGAAATAGATGCATACTATAGTTGGCATAATTTAGTTGCCTATCTATGTCGAAAAAGTAATTCGAGAATTTGGAAAAAAATATACAATTAATTTTGCGTAAGTACTTAGCATGTGGCATCACCTGGCGTTTGAGGAACGTAGACGCGCCCTGCGCGGCTACCTACCGATGGAAGCTACCCACCTACGGTGTACACACAAGTCTTAAAATCCCACCTAAAACTTGGTTTCGTTGCTCTAGCCCTCAAAATCAGCGGGATAAATGGAGTTGCCAGTTGCCCAAAACTTGGGTATTTATGAGGCTAGAAGGGTTGGAACCCTTGCGGTATATACTTGTGTGTACACCGTAGGTATGGAGAGGGAGAGGGAAAGGAACTCACTTGCCTGCATACTTGAGATTAAAACTGGTCAAATGCTTACCGAAAAAACTAACCATTCAAATTTCCAGGTGCAAGATATAAGCCGACCACTAGCGGCGAACGCCTCCGGCACCTACGTGATCGCCACTAGCAACATATGAAAGAAGCACATTTTTCTAGGGTTATAAAACCCTTGCTGTATCAGGATTATAAAATGTGCATCTTAGCCCTGTTTTGTCACTCTAGGGAGATAAAAATCGAAGCTAAATGATGAAACTCAGATTTGGTGAGGGAATTAGCGCTCTCAAACTAATAGAAACCTCCAAACGAATCTCTGTAGGTAAAATCCTATCTGGGCAAGGGTTTCAGTTTTTAATCTGACAAAGTGATAAAAGCGTCCGAGGAAAGCGATCGCATTCCCAATGGATGTAAAGAAACATTTCTGTTTCTTAGAAGAGGGTTAGAAGTATTCTTTAATAAAGTTGCAATTGCCTTACCCTTTTAAGATTGGCTGGGTTTAAACCCACCAAAGATAGCATGACCACCCTTCATCCAAAGTACGTCTACGTTATTGAAGCCAACTTGTTCTAGCCATTTGATCTGTTCTAATAAAGTAGAAGGTTGTCCAAGTAGATTATACTCAGGATAAGTGTAAAGGTTCCAATGAAGTTCTTGAAATTGCTTATATGCTTCTAGATTTTTACCTAGTTCTAGCGAGCGCTTTTGAACTTCTGCATCCCATACATTTGCTGCGATAGTAATTCCCATTGATGTTGTTGGTTTAATAAGGTCAGCGATGATAAAAACGCCCTCAGGTTTGAGAAGATAGAATACATCCTGGAACAAAGATTGTTTTTGTTGTGCATTTAAATGATGAATAGCTAACGAAGATACGACAGCATCTATTTTCCAAGGAAATTGACGCCAATCTTTCGAGGCTAAGTCAAAAAGCTTTGGCTCAAAGCGTTCACCATAACTATTTAATGCTGCACTTGCGTGTGCGAGCATATCAGGGGAGCCATCCAATCCATGCACTTGGCATTCTTTAAATTTCTCAAGTAAAGCTTGGGTCAGCAATCCTTCACCACAACAAAGGTCTAAAATATGAAGTGGTTTGGGTTCTAAAGGAATAATTTGACAAATGACATCAATTTGAGTCTCTCTTTCAGGAACAAAATATTGACTATAACTAAGGAAATCCTGGGTATCAATTTCCTCCCACTTGGGAGCTACAAAGTTATTTTTTTCTTGGGCAGAATAAGTAATTTGCATTGCTCAAAAAATGTTTGAAGTGAAGTATTGGAATTATGATAAAAGGCTTGCAAAGTTTTGACTAATGAAATAGTCTGAGTTAAGGACAAACTTAAGAATCAGGTAAGTTACCAGTTGACTCAAGATAAACGCACCTTATTTTGTTAAATTTCATTTGATAAAACCAGGAGGGGGTAAGGGAACTGCAAAAAATAAATTATCCCATCTTGTGGGGTGGGTGTCCTTGCCCGCCCGTTCTATGGGACGGGTAGAAGCTCATCCCACAATAAATTTTGTAAAACTAACAAAACTAAATGGACAAAAATCTTAGTTTGTGTATTGAATCCATAAATATTATAGAGAAAGCAGCCGGGGCTTCCACGTTCTAAATTGCTGTGTGTTTCAGAGTTTTATCCCACCTGTCGCCCTTTCCCCACAAACGAGGAGCGATGGCGCGGAGCGCCCGCGCCCTGGCGAACGCATTGCTTAATTGATGACCAATTAATCGCTATCATCACCGGGCGCCCATCCATAGTCAGGAAAATCTTCCATTCCAATCATGTCCAGATACTCTCTGGTAGTTACAGTGACACTGATACCTTCAAAATCATCTTCATCATCTGTTTCATCATCTAAAAGTTTGTCTACGGCATCTGCTATGAAGTTCTCAACGAGCCAAGAGCTAGCTTTGTAAAAGTCACGTTTCAATCCCAAATAGATTGCACCAAACACAGCCTCAAACATTTCTGCAAAAAGTCTCTCTTGCTCATTTAAAGGTTTTCCTTTTAGACTTTTTCCTAATAAACAGAACTGTTGTAAATTTAATTTACTAGCAAATTCAGACAATTGGATTTTATCTACCAGTAGCTGTTTATCTTCAGTGAGTTCACCGATTGTATATTCAGGAAATCTTTCATATAAATAATCAGTAACAATAGCGCCAATCATTGCATTTCCTAAATGAGCTAGTCGCCTATAAGCTTTTTCCTGTAAATCTTTTGTCTGCCTATCTGCATTCGATTCATAAACATATGATGGGTGGAGCAAGGCAATTTCTAACGCTTTTATTTCATTAAATTTAGGTATATTAATTACCTTAATAAAAGCCTGTATTTGTTGCTCACGTTGATTTTGGGAGTTATGGAATTGTGGCATAATATAATTAAATCTAATGCTTATTAGCTAATAATCAGTAAGGTTGATAGACTACCATCATGTTGAGTTAGTGGCTCATAATTTACTCGCTTGAATAGGCTGCGATCGCATATATCCCCGCTTGATCCCCAGATTTCCAAATTAGTACCCCATCACCAGCAACCATGTATGATTGCATAGCGTATTGCCAGCCAAGGCATCTGCTCAAAGTCGCGGATGCCTTCAATGATGCGGTAATACTTGGGGTTGCCTTGAAATAGCCAATATGCCATTTTTGTAGATTTCCTAGCTTAATTGTGTGGGGCGATCGCAGAAGTTTTAAGGTGAGCCTTCTTTGCTATCTGTTGGGCCTTGACCACTGTAGTAGTTTTCTCGAAGAATTTTAAGTTCTGGCAAGTCGAAAATGTCGGAGGGATTGCCTTGTAGAGCAATATTTCGCGCATCTACAAGCATAGAATCATTTACGTTGATAGAAAACTCTTGCACAGCATTTGGCTCAAATTGCCCCAAGAGCAAGAGATAGTTTTTCTTTAGTCTGCTTGGAGGCTCAGATTGTAGAGCTTTTTTAACGGCATCAATGTGATGAATTTGCTTAAAGTCATTATACTTATACCCCAAATATAGCCAGGTTTCAGTTGCCATTAGCCTCTCGGCTATACTAACTGAGTCATCTAAAATAGTTGCAAATTTAACAATTAGCTCCCATTCTTGAGCATCAATATCTGGCAAGAAGCGCATTGCTCTAATTGCGATCGCTTTGAGATATTCAAGGGGTTGCTCAAGGTTTTGATAATATGCCAATAAACTTCTAATTTCAGCATGATAGCCTTGTCGTGCTAAATTCTCTAGAACATTTATGGGATCACGAATAATCCAAAAAGCTTCACGCAAGATTTCCATTAGGACGTGAAGTATATCCTCAAATCCTAAAACAGAAAGTCTGTAGAGGGCAAAGCGAATATACCTTTGCAGCTTGCGTGTCCCACTTGGATTATCACTGTTTGATTTACGTAGCTCTTGCCAGCTATTCTTGAATAGCTCAACTAGTTCTCTACGTAAGTCATTTCTATTTTCGTTCCAGATGTTATTAGAAATAGTAAAGGAAGCAGCCCACTGGAGAATTGCATTCAAAATGTCACTATCGGGTGGTTGTGCATACTTTAACTCTTCCTCGATTCCAAAAACTTCTTTTTGTTTTGCTAAGTCTCTCTCTCGACTTTTTGAGCTGAATAGATATTTGTATATCCTACGACTAAGTTCCGCTTCATTAGTATAAATATTTACGAATTTTAAGCATTTTTGATAGCATTGAATATTATGCCACCAGAGTTGATCATTATGATAAGAGCTTGCAAAAATAGCGCGGTGTTCTGAGTTCAGAATCCAAAGTGGGTTTACAACACTGTCAAAGCGTTCGCTTAATCTTTCTAGGCATTCGTCCTCGTCAGATTGCTCTAAAAATGAACAGATGTCATTTTCTTCTGTTTTCTCCTCATTGAGGTTTAGTCCTAGTTTTTCTAATTCGTCTTTTAAAACGTTTTTGATCTCATCCATGTCTTCTGGATTTGGAATGATGAAAATCATGTCATCTACATAGCGATGAAACTCAACTCCCCATGCATTACTGCTTCCAAAGCGTGCATCTATTGGAGTTAAATAGATATTTGCATAGAAGTGTGATCCAATACTTCCTTGTGTTATACCTTGACCAAGTTCATGTTCATCAATATTTTTAGAAAGTAATAATCGGATTAGCCAACGTACACGCTGACTAACTGTTAATTCCCTAGAAAGCCCATCACGAAGTTGCTCCTGAATGATTTTCGTATAGAATGATTCGATATCTACTCTTAAGATTGCGCCATTGACGTAATTTCTAGCACTATCCCGTGCCTTTTTCATGTAATAACAATAAGCTTTGAACCAATACTCATAAAGGTACTCTGTGTCTCTATGCCCATGTTTTCCAGAAATTCTATATGCGTAGCTACTACCTCTTAACTGAGAAGCTTTATCACCTAATTTTTGAATAATTGCTACTGACAAAATCTCTTCTTCAATGCGTGAAAGTACTTTAGGTCGAGTACCTGTTAAGTTTTTAGGTACTTTATACGAGAGCATTTCATCTGTTTTAGCAACGTCGCCAGCATAAGCATTCAATTGTTCTCGCAATTCTTCAAGCTTTGCATCAAGACTTAGCTCAAACAAACGCATTTCAGTCTCATCACATAATGTTTCTTTTAAAAGGTTGTTACGCGCTCTTGCCCAAGCTAATTTAAGATTATCGAGACTGGTAACGCCGTTCCAATCCTGATCCTCTGCTCTATCAGCACTCCATATCGTCTGAAAATCACCATAAAATTTTGTGTCGTATTGTATAACCTCCTTCTTATCGATCCAATAACAATAAGGAGGATTCGTAAAATAAACGAGATGATGTCCTGAACTAACTTGATTAATAGTGTGCCGACTGCCTACAACTTTATGTAGGGTACTTACCATTTGCTTAATTCTTTCATCTAAAGTAATTTCGCTATTTGTGCCAACTTGCACCTGTTTCTCCATATTCTTAGTTCCAATCGTTAAGATGTGCATCACATCTATTGGAACGTCTTCTACTAATTGTTTGTAAGCTTGAGCTTCCGCAGTTCCAAGTCCTGCGCTATCTTCTCCTATTGCTCCTGCTATATCGATACCTAATGCTTTCAATTCATCTATATTTGCTTGGCAATCTCTATAATTTTTGCTAAATGGCGAGATAACATTAAGCTGCATTATTAGGACATTTGTTAAGCATGGTAAATTGGACAACGATTTTTGTTCTTTAAGAATCTGAATCAGATCAATTGTGGCATCTGGAAAGCCCTTAATTACATAGTCAAAATCCAGATTAATCATTCCAGTAATAGATGATTTTAGATTTTCCATCATCTTTATATAGAGTCCAATAGCTCGATGGCTTGGATCTACACCAACACAAATAATATTGACATTATTTGTAAGTTTACCTTCTTGTTTTAATCGGATAACTGCTTCTATAAAAGCAACAGAACCAGCACCAGCACCACAACCTACATCCAACACACAAACTTTTTGTGGGAGCATCCCAATTTTGCAAAAATAGAGAGAGAAAAATAATTCGCGAGATATCATCGCGAATAAATAGGGAGTTTCAATCTTGCGGCTCTTCCTCCTCCTGTTCCAACCCAGAACGAATATCGAGGAGACACTCATCGAGAGTATCAATGATTCTCTGTAATTCTTCCCAAACAGAGCGTCGAAAAACCGACATCACA
>NZ_NAPS01000006.1:0-19853 GCF_004323185.1 Westiellopsis prolifica IICB1 | reverse complement strand
ATTCCGGTCATCACCTTGAGGTCTTGTTCTGCATTTTGGAATGATTCGTTGGCTGCTAGTAATAAACAGCACTTTTCTAGTAATGGGCTAAACCTCCTATATGGCTCGATTCCCATTCTTGCGGCTTGTTGTTTGGTGATGATTATTTTCCCTAGACAACTTCTTATGGTTCGGCTGCGTCCTCTTGTTGTTCCCGTTTTTTCTCCGACAAAAAAAAGGCTATTTTCGGGCTGACGTGTTCTAATACTTGGTCTCTAACTGCTGTTTCGATTCCTTCAAAGGTTTCGATTTTTTCTGGTGGCGTGTTTTTATACAGGATTTTGGCGATGGCTTTTACGTGTGCATCTAATTCTTTTTTCTCTTCTGGGGTCATTGGCCTTTCTACTAGGGATGGAACACAAGTCATTGTCTCTTGAAGGGGTGCTGATGTACAGTCCCCCCTTTTATTCGCGAGAAACAATCGCGAATATTTTCCCCTTCTCCCCATCTCTTTGCAAAATTGGGATGCTCCCCTTTTTGTCTATGTCTTAACCAGGTTATCAGTTGCTCTTCTCCAAGAATGTAATCTAGAGTATGTACTGCTTTGAAATAATGTGCTGGAAAAAGAGCATAATATTGAAAAGCTATATGTTTCCAGTCAGTTTCTTGAAGTTTTTGCTTCAAGTTACTGTAGGGTAAATCTTTATAGCCATTAGCCTCTTGAACATTTGTTTCAAGCCACTGATGTACCGCAGTATAGGCATCTGCAATAAGAGGATGAAAACAACGATATGTAGGTGTGGTATTGTTATTCATTAATATATTCCTTGGGTATTTTTTTAATAAATTCGCTATAAGATTTCGAGAAGCCCCTGAAATCTCTTGAGTAAGCTGATATAAATAACTTTTGCTTTGCTCTCGTCATTGCAACATAAAATAACCGCCTTTCTTCCTCTAGATTATTGTCACGAACACTGAAAAAACTGGGAAATTCACCCTCGGTAGCACCTGCAATGAAAACACTTTCAAACTCCAGACCTTTGGACTGATGAATGGTGATAATAGGAACTTGGTTATCATCTTGAGAAACTTGATCTAAATTTTTCGCAAGAGCAGTAAATTCAAGGATGCTACGTAAAGAAGTATCGGGGTATAAATCTGAAACATCCCGTTGCTGAAAAATCCGTACAAGATGGAGAAGGTTTTTGAGGCGTTTTTGTTCTGCTTGGTAATAACTGTAGAGTCCAGATTTCACAAGCAATTTATCCAATAGATTGGAAGGTCGTAGCCTTTGGCTAGCATCGCGCCAGTTATCCATCTGTTCGGCGAATCCTTCAAATGCCTCTCCATAGCGATACACCAATGCCTGACGGTAATCGGCTTTATGCTCAATAAGTGGAATTAGCACTGCTAGTAAGTCAATTGTGGTTCGCACATCATCCATTGCCTTATGACTAGGCAAGTGTGCAAGATTCAGATGCTTTGCTAATGCTTCTAAGCTGTAACGGTCAGATTCGATAAAACGGTTTGCAATATCTAGCGTGTCTTCCCATTGCAGTTTTGAAGTGGTAATACCAGCTTTTTGGGCTTGGGCAGTCACCATTTTGATGTCAAAGCCTACATTATGCCCAACCAGCAGGGAATTTCCGACAAACTCGAAGAATTCATAAAAAACATTTTTAGCAGGTCTACCATGTTCTGCTAGAAAGCGATCGCTATGTCCATGTATCTGCTCTGAGTCACCAACACTGACAGTATTGGTAATATAAGCATGAAACTCTGCTTGTGGTTTCCCTTCAACCAGACGGATGGCGGCAATTTCTACAACCTCATCCTTGCTGACCGAAAACCCTGTTGTCTCTACATCAAAAACAATTACTGTGCTTTGTGAATAGTTTCTTAAGAGTTCACTGAACGGATCACCGTTAATAAACGTCCGGCTCGATGCCATATCCGTCAAACTAAAGCCGCATTCCTTTCCTTCTTCAATAACTCCTGTTATGGTTGCATCACCAATTCCACGACTTGGGCGAAGTAACATTCGACGCATTGAACCTGCATCAAAAGGGTTTAAGATGAGACGCAGGTAAGCAAGAGCATCTTTAACTTCCTGCCGCATAAAAAATTGGAATCGCTCAACTGTGACGCAAGGAATACCCATGCGCTCTAATATCTGACTAACAACTTCTGTGCGTTTATGATTGCGGGCAAGAATTGCTACTCTGCTGTAGATAAAATCCTTCCGATTGCCTGCTAGTTGCTGGATTTGTCTGCCAATCCACTCTGCCTCCGCTTGCTCATTTTTCGCTGAATGAACTTGAATCAGTTCTCCTACTTCACACTCAGGGGCAGGTGTAATCTTTGTTTTTCGGTGTTCAAATGAATCTGCAAACCCAGAAGCCGCATTTAGGAGTGTTTTTGTTGCTCGATAGTTCCAGGTTAGAGAATATTCTGTCGGGTTAAAGTCACGCTTAAATTGCTCAATCACTTTATCCGGCTCAGATCCTCGCCATTCGTAGATGGTCTGATCTAAATCTCCAATCATCGCCAGATTGCCGCTATTAGATGCCAGATGTTTAACGATGCCGTACTCCGAAAGATGAGTATCTTGAACTTCATCAACCTGAACAAAATCAAACTTATCTGCCCAACGTTGGCTAATCTCCGGTTCATTGTGTAACATTACTCGGACATAAAACACCAGATCAGCAAAGTCTAAGGCGTGACGCTTTTGTAGAACAGATTGATACTGAGCAGCACGTTTGGCATGATTAGAGCCTAATGAGGCATATAGTTTTTCTAGTGGATAATCTGGGGATAACTGGCGATCGCTAGCCAGAATTTTGCAGTTAGCCAAGTCAAAGAATAACTGTTGGGCATCTCGATCCTTTGATAGATCGAAAACTTCCTTAACTAGTTCAACACAGTCGGCATCATCGTAGATCACAAAATCTGCTGGTAATCCAAGCTGACGAGCCTCGATCCGCAATATGGAGGTACACAGACCGTGAAAAGTCTTAATTGTCAAATGATGTAGTTGATTTAGACAGTACTGAGATAGCCGCTCACTCATTTCCTTAGCAGCTCGGTTCGTAAACGTTAGGCAGAGAATCCTTTGAGGAGGAATGCCCCTATTTATTGCACATAGTACTCGCTCTGCCAAAACACGGGTTTTACCTGTACCAACAGGGGCAAGTACTAAAATTGAGCCTTCAGTATGTCTGGCGATCGCATTTTGTTCAGAGTTAAGTCCATTGCTATACATAAAGAATTAAATTTAATTGTTATCTGAGAAATTACTCGATTTAAGCTTTTTAATAATTGGCTTAACTTCATAACCAATAGCTTCTGAAATTAACTTGCACTCTTCTTGACTAACAAGCTTCCTGACATATTCAGGAAACTTTTCCGGTATGTAAGTTTCTTCTAACCATTTATGAAATTTTCCTAGTAATTCATAGGGATAAATATATGCAAGCTGTTCACCTCTGCTATCTGGGTAACAATGAATATATTGCTCAAAATCAGTTTCATATCCATTCTTTCTTAGCCAATGACACCATGTTCTACCTACTGAAGCATCAACAGTGGCTCTATCGTGTAGAGGCGCTCCTTTAGCTTCTAATTTCCTCATTAATTTGCCTATTTCCTCAAAAACACACCATGTACCCTTTGGTAATGTTGTCCTTTGCTCAAACAGCATTAAGCGTTCATACCAAACACGCTGGTAAGGATGTAAAGCTGTAGGCTTTTGAGAAATGGGAGCTTGACCAGTGAAAAGCCACTGCTCTACCCAGTCAGACACCATCATTTCAAATTCAGGTGAGAGCCACATGGCAAAAGAAACAGCGAGTTTGGGATGAATCCAAATCTCTCTACTTTTACCTTCTCCCTTTTTTTGTACTAAGTCATAAACTTCAATTCCTGTTTTGTCACGTAACAGGTTTAAATATTCATGGGTTCTATCTTTTTCAAACCAATCATTTGGATTTCTTTTTTTCCCAACTTGTTGCTCATAGGCCCTTGTTAACTTCGTTGCACTAATATAACCATCTGATTTACGTTGACTAACAATTAATTCGCCTACTTTGTGTTCAATATATTGCATAATTATTCTTCTTTAATAATTTTCATTTAAGCCGTCAGCTTATACAGATGTGCCGCCTTATCCTCAATTTCTGCTTCCCAGTCCTCCACGTCCTGACCTTTACTCACCAAAATACTTCCGCTTTAAATCCTGACCTGGTTTACCCAAATCCCGTAGCTTCTGCTCTATCAGCTTCATTGCTAATGGCGACGGTTTAGCACGCCCATTCTCCCAGCGATTAATAGTGGGATAAGTCACACCCAAAGTAGCTGCAAACTGTTCTTGTGTCAGCCCAGTCAAAAGCCGAAGTTCACGAATGAGCTTGCCAACTTCTGGTTGATTGATTACCAAGAGTTTCCTAGAGGTTATTTGGCTTTTAAACCCATAGCGCATGATGTAGCGAATGATATATAGTTTGCTGCATTTTAGCTACATCTTGGCTTGATATTAATCCGGACAAGTACAGAAAAATTTTTGCCTTTACTGGGAGACACTTAAATTAAACGTTTTCCACAACCGAAGTGCGATCGCCCCTAATCCCCAGAACCAAGGAGCGATGGCGCGGAGCGCCCGCCGAAAGCGATCGCACTCAATAGCAATTTGTGACCTACCATTTGCAGTAGCACCCAACTGATAGGGAGATTGAGAATATGCCTCTCCTCAAAGAAAATGACAGCGCCATGCGTGATGCGTTGACTCATGCCAAAACCATCGCCGTTGTTGGTCATTCTGATAAACCTGAGCGCACCAGTTATCAAATCGCCCAATTTTTACGGAGTGTGGGCTATACCGTCTACCCTGTGAACCCTACTGTCAAGGAAATCGATGGTCAACCGAGTTATTCTTCACTGCAAGAAATTCCGGGATCGGTGGATATTGTTAATATCTTTCGCCGTTCTGAGTATTTGAGTGAAATTGTTGATGAAGCAATAGCCATCAATGCCAAAACTGTATGGGCGCAACTGGGTGTTGCAGACCAACAATCAGCACAAAAAGCCCTGGATGCGGGACTAAATGTGGTTATGGATGCTTGCATCAAAGTTGAGTATCTGCGGTTGGGTCTACAGTTTCAGGTGTGGGAAATACACGGTTATTGAAATTTGGAAAAATCTTTGTATGTGATAATGACATTGAAAAACTTCCTTAATCTATTTATCAAGGGCAAGCATGACTACTGAAAATGAGGGTTTGTTGTGGTTATTCAGAGAAAAATATACCTTTAGCAAACTTCCAAGTGTTGAAGCTTATAACGGTTATTTGAAGGCGCTTCTGATTTGTGCCAATGGAGATGGTAGATTAGCCGCAGAAGAAAGAGACTGGGTGATTGGGCTTGCTTGTGCTTTTGGCGCACCAAACTCATTAGTGGAGGAAATCAAATCTTATAAAGCCGACGAAGATATCGAGAAGGCGATTGGTGATGCTCCAGAGGCAACTGGTTCACGACGTTATCTTGTTTATGATGCGATTAAAGCTTGCAGTAGTGATGGAGAATATAGTCACCAGGAAAGGGCAACTGTAACTAAAATGGCAGCTAAACTAGGTGTTTCTCAAGATGTGGTTGAACAAATTGAAGAAATTTGTATCGAAGAAGCTAAACTACGGGAGAAAAGAGTGAAACTGATGTATCCAGAGGGAGCGCCTATTTAGGCGAAAATCAAAGCCCAAAAAGCTCATTGTCTCTTTGTTTGGACACTGCTGCTCATCTACCCCTTATTGAGAAGGTGCAAGATCTGAGTTAATCTCACTCTGTATACAACCAGAGTTCTCAGGCGAATCACAAACTTCCAAAACCGCATTGAAGTAAGTACCGGGCGCGCAAGGCATCTTGATAGGACCTGATTTACTACATCTATGGTAAGAAGTACAGTCTTTATCATCAGGAAGAAGTACAACAATGGCAAGATCTGCTGCATCCTCAGGACATACTCCTACTGGTGATGCTTGGGCTTGGTTGAGGAAGAGTCCTGAAAAAGCTACTGCCATTAAGAAAACACAAGTGATGGCCCAAAAAATTTTTTTCATCTCAATTTATCCCCTTTTCTATTATGTTTTAACCAGGGTCAGCGTATCTTCAATGCGTTAACATCATATCATGCTTACAAATCCCTTCAGGATAGGGAACTCTTAACTCTTAACAGTAAAATAAATAACTTTAGTCGTGGGTAGGCTGCCCACTTTAATGGCTAAACAAAAAGATGCTTCCAGCAAAAAACAAGGAAGCATCACATCAGTGTTTTGACTAAGGCGACTTCACCATTTACAGTACAATTGTACTATATATGCGCGATCGCCCTTGTGCAAGAAAAAAGCAGATACTCAAATTTTTCTGAGGCGATTTTCAAACAGTGATGCTCTATAGGAGCCGCCGTCGCTTTCGCCTCAAGTACAGCAGAAATAATACTCATGCAATTTTCGAGCAAGCAAACAAGCGCGTTCGCGTAGCGGCTCCTATGGAGCATCGCCTTCCAAAGTAATAGCTCTATTGTTAGTTTTCACAACATCAAACTTTATTTTTTGACTTTGATTTGCGAATAAAACTGATTATTTCCTCAATTGGGACACCACGAGAACGCATATCCTCAATTAACGGAATCGCACCAACAGGAATACTGCCAATACTGCGCCCCTTCCATTCGCCATCTATCTTTTCCTCCCAGTTAAAACCCCAGCGCCAATGCTTCGGATTATCCGGGTCACGTTTGTCACCTATTACACGCGGATAAGAAACAATACGACCATCTTTTAACTTCTTATTTTCAAGGTACTTATACAAACAACCCTTACGCTGTCTGCGTTTTGAAGAGGGGGATCGCGAACTACTGCCCTTGTTTTCCTCTAAGAAATTTTCGAGTGTCCATCCACACACGCCGCAACCATCATTTAAATTCAGTAGTGATTGGTTGCAACTGGGACAAGTACAAGACCCAGTGGAGGGCGATGCTCCATAGGAGCCGCTACGCGAACGCGTGGGCGCTTCCTTGTTTTCCTCTAAGAAATTTACTGGTTCTAGACTACACATGCCACAGCCACCGCTTAAGTAAATATGCTGTAATTGGCACTTAGGGCAAAGTATGAGAGGTTCGCTTATTTCCTGTGTACGCTCGATATCAGATAAGGGAGTTGAGGTAGAGGACACGGCTGAGTGCAATACTGGCGACTCTAGGATCGAGTAAATTTCCTGCTGCTTGGCGCATTCTTCTAATAGTTCCGTTGCCGCTCGGCACTCCGAGGGGTCGAGCCAGTTCGGCGGGATTTCGTACCACTCGCAGAGGATAGCCGGGTTTAGTACTTCTTTTTTCTGCAACAGCCCTTGCTTTTTGAGCCATGCTTCTTGCTTGGTCTGTCCAGGTGGCCGCCCTTTTCCAGCAAAGCTCAAGGCTCCTGGAGACGGCAACCAGCAATACTCGCTCTCTAATGAAGGGAGCGGCACAGTGTCCACTGCTGATAGTAATCCATTCCGCATCATA
Source organism: Westiellopsis prolifica IICB1 (assembly GCF_004323185.1). Lineage (GTDB taxonomy): Bacteria > Cyanobacteriota > Cyanobacteriia > Cyanobacteriales > Nostocaceae > Pelatocladus > Pelatocladus prolificus_A. The sequence continues at coordinate 12,320 of NZ_NAPS01000006.1, read as the reverse complement.
CCCGCACTCGGAAAGCTGCTGTAAAATAAACCGGAAGTAACTGCGCTCATCACTTGGGGAGTAGGGACAGGTGAGCAAGCCTGGTACATTTTCAATGGCTGCAAACTTGGGCTTTGCGTTTCGGATGATTCGCAAAACTGCCGGGAAACAGTCTCGCTCGTCGGCTGCCCCTTTCCTTTCTCCTTCAACTGAAAAGGGGGGGCAGGGTCGAAGCTGTGATGAGATGAGAAGGCAGAAGGAAGAAGGCACTTATGCTGAAGGGAACCCCATAAATAAATTTAGGGGTTTCTAACAAGGACGCCTTGTATCTTGTGCTACGCATCTTGATACAAATCTTATTATCTTTTCCACGAATAAATTCGGGGGCTTGAAACCAAATGGCAGAATGAAGAGGACTGAATTTTTTGGTATAAATTTTTTCTTAAACCTTCTGCCTTCTGCCCTCAGCATAAGTGCCTTTCTTCGGTCAATTCCTCGGAGTTGTAGTCCGTAGCCGTCGGTGCAGGCAAGGGATTTAACACAGTCGTAGTTGTGTACACCGGGGTATCGCTTGGCGAGGATATCACAGCAGTATTCGTCGATTTCTGCGACTCCAACAAGCTTAAATCCGAGTTGCAAGCCTGCAAAACAGAATCCTGCCCCAACTCCTGAGCAGAGGTCAAGTTGTCTGAGCATGTATCCGTGATCGCCTCCTYATCCTCTAAGAATTTTTTGTAGTTCCAAGCCTGTAACTGTTTTAGGGTATATTCGCAACTTCGGCCGTTTTCCCAAGTAATCGTAATTTTCCTGTGTACACTCGATATCTCACCAACTTTGCCACCAGGGGTAATGATTTTATCGCCTACTTGAAATTTACTCATCATCTCCTCCCAAGTAAGCTTTCCTCATTGCTGACCACGATTGCAGGCTGATAGCCTCTATTTCAGCTTTTTGCTGTTGTACTTCGCGGTTGTCGTAACTAGTGCGATCACTCTTTCTTAAGCTGTGGGATTGGGAAATTTCTTTAGTAACTAGTTCAATTTGCTTTCTTCTCACCTCAAACTGGAGCTGCACAGTTTTGTGCCAATCGGAGCGGGCATAAGAGTCAAGCTTGCGGCAAATATCTGGTGTGAGTCGATTATCGTAGCTGCCCTCAAGGTGTACCCAATCATGCCCCAAATTACAGTTTTGACAGATGGGGAATCTGTCACGCTGTGGGTTGTAATTGGGCATTACTAGTCTTACGAGGTGCGATCGCACTTTCCCCGTATCCTGGCAGCAAAAGCATTGCCATTTGGGCTGCCAAATTTCTTTATCTTTCTTTTCCTCGTCAGGGCGAACTGGTAGCGGCTCAATGGTCGGTAAATCTTGAAGAGGACACGGGGACAAAGGGACGCGGGGACGCGGGGAAACCCGACCGGGGGCTTGTGGGTGCTTTGATCGCTCGAATGGTTGCGTCCCATTCTCCCCGTCTGGTGCATTTTCTTGGTCAATCATAATTCACCCCCCTTTTTCAGCCAACTAAATTGGCAAGTTTTGAGCGCCCATTTTAAAAAGTCCAGTTTCTCTTTGTCACCTTCTGCAAACTGGAAGGGGTTGCGTGTCAGCTCGCAAGTTTCTAGCCATTTGGTTGTACGGGGGTCAGTCTCCCAACTTGAAGTTTGCCCCGGTGGATTTTGACCTTTGGACTTGTACCACTCCCGCCTTATATCTTCCCAGTTCTTCTCAATCCATTTTCTCGGCAGTTGTGGAGGTGATGGTAACTTGGCTGCTTTTTCTGACCCAAACTTTAAAAAACTCTCTCTCTCGCCTTCTGAGAGAGAGTCTAAAAAGTCTAAATAATCTTTATTAATCTTAGAGTTTTGGGATTCCTGCTGTGTAAGGGTTTCAGACTCTAAGTGGGAAATTCCGTTCTCAGGTGGGAAATTCTGTTCCTCAGTGGGAAATTCTGTTCCTAACTGGGAAATTCTGTTCTCAGGTGGGAAATTCTGTTCCCTAGTGGGAAAAGAATTTCCCACCTCTGTGACAGTTGAAGAAGTGTCACAGAGACAACCGCCAGCAGATATCTTGGCTGAATACTCAATGTCATCTAGGAGGATGTATCCTTTTTCTTCCAAGAAAGCGATCGCGCTATTTACTGCTCTCTTTGTAATTCCTAGTATTTCGGCAACAGCAGAAGCTTTGAATTTGATGCCATTGCCGTAAGGATCGAGCGATCGCAGGTAATACAAAACACTAAGCTGAGACTTAGTAAGCTCTTTGCAGCACTTGACCCACTCAGAATTTTGCAGTGGGTAAAACTTCCCTTGAATTTTTACGTCTGTCATAATGCAAGTAACTTAATTGGACAAGCCCCAGTCTTAGCCTCTGGGGCTTTTTAATTGCGTCATCAAAATGTCATCAAAGATTCACTTTTCGACGCGATTATGTTGATAAACTGGACAATACAAGAAAAAATTTATTGAATCAAACTATAAATGTATTTCTTAGCGTCTTTTTCCAACTAAAGCTTGATTTGTTTATGAAACTTAACTTTTTCTCCTCAGCTTTTGAAAAGACACTGCGGCATTTTGGAATTACCGGCAAGGCTTTATCAATTGAGGCAAGGGTGAGTCAAAACCACATCTCCGACTTTAGAAACGGAGGAAATATCAGCGCTGAGGCACTATCAGCGCTCATGCAGGCGATGGAAAAATTGGAGCCAGGTAGCACGAGTTACTTCCTAAAACTAGTAGGAGAAGCTGCAATACCTCAGCAATCAAAGCCAATAAGCTTGAAGAATGGCTTTGAAGCTCTTGTAGAATGCGCCACTGATGACGAAATCGAGGAAATTATGCTGGCAATTGCCCGTAAATGGAGGTTAAGAAATAGTAAGGAATTATGTGCTTAATAATACGATGGATGCGATTAACAGGGCTGCTAAGGCAAGGGTGGTAAGTGCGAAGGATATTAAAGCTTTAATAGATAACTTGTCTTTAGAGCGAAAAGAGCGGTTGATAGCTGAGGTGATAGCATCACTGCCAGAAGAATCCAGAAGGCGTCTTAATCTAGAGAGAATTACCGTAGTAACTGGCGAAGAGAACTTTGCTGTAAACGCCCAGCTGTGCATACAAATCCAAAATGCCCCAAATGTAGATTTAGCACTAATTCTTGAAGCAGCAGCACTGCGACACAGGCGCGAGCGTTTGGAGCATTCTTAGAGGAAAGATCTGTAGGGGAGTGTTGTTGCGATCACGGGTAAGATTTCCTCGCTCGAAAGACGGGGTGCAGTCAATGGAAGATTCTTTTCGGAAAAGTAGGGGCGATCGCTTCCGCGTACCGGAGGTTTATCGCCTCATTAAATCTACAAAATACATCCCCAAGCGGCTACTTACCCAGGTGCAGCAGATGGAGCAACAAAAAACACCAGTGAGGGAGGTTTTGATGTTGTTGGGGGTGGTGGAATGAGGGAGCGATAAACCTCCGCATTTAATTTTTTTCAAAATTGAGATTTGAGAGAAACCGTTTCACTTCATCATATTCAGGAAATTTACCTGAAGACATATATCGAAAATCCCCACACTTAGGGATTTCCGAGTCAACACTAGTACACTTTGCTATATAATTATCTCGTTTGAATATAGGCTGGCGCGGTGAATTAAGAGTTACCGAAATCACCGATGCTAACTGGTATACTTGATTGGGATCGGGAGTAGCACCTGAATTATCACCGTAAACTTGTTTAAAATCACTTACAGTTAAGATTCCTCTGGGCTTAATTGACACAAGCTTTGCAAAACCTGATAAATACCCTTGCCCAAGCCAAGACCCCTCCAATAGAATTTCATTAATTCCATCAGCATTGATATCTGTGATTTGACGTATATTGTAATAGCCAGTTACATCACCATACGTGGTGATATTTTTCCCAGAGGCAATTGCAAGCCGAACTGTTCCTTGACTACGAGGATGGCATGAATCCCCCAGGTCAACAAGATATACAACTTGCTTCAATTTAGGCGCTGTAAATGAGCCAGAAGCATGAGCAATAACCTTTGGCTGCAATTTATCAAAACAAGCTTTATCTGTTTTTTTAACAACTTTGGCAATAACTTCCTTTTCAATTACACGCGAAAGTTTTGATAAACGGTCTTCGGTATGGCCGTTATATGAACGAAAATCCAAAGCCGTCTTTGTCTGAGCAAGTGCAGAACTTATGGATAGGAGCAAAAACAGCAGTGCTGCAATCGTCGTTTTCATGGCTCGTCATCAACTATAAGAATCTTGGTAGGGTAGTGATGCATAGTAATGATTTAACTTCTTAGATAGGTGACGGGTATTGACGAAAGCGATCGCCCCTTCGTCCCTCTCACCCTACAATCCTAAAAGAAAGCTACAATCCGCGTATCCAATCATACAAACCTACCATGTCTGCTAAGGGCTTCGGGCAACCCCAACCTACTAAAACTGATAAACTTGTTGAGCAAGTAGTATGCTATTGCCACAAGCGCCACCCAGAAGCGCTTGACCAAATTTTTGACAATTCGCCTGTAGACCTAAACAAGCAGTTGGTGGCAGGTACTGTAACAGTATTATCTGGTGATACCGATACCCTAGCTTGGTTTTGTGGATATTTCGCCGGGGCTATCAATTGCAGTGAAGACAACCAAAAACCGCACCCTATCACGCTACTATCCAAACTTCTCATCAAACATCAGATGCAGCCGTTTAGCGACTTCATGCCCTACCCTGGTTCTCGGTTGGTCATATTGAATACCGAAAAGTTTGAAGCGCTGCCAACAGAAGTTCAAAAGCTAGTGCAGCAAGCTTATGAGTTCAGAAGGCACTTATGCTGAGGGCAGAGGGCAGAAGGAACCCACGTTTAAAAACGTGGGATTGAAGCAAGGACGCCGTTTTTCCTCGCGCTATGCGTCTCGAAAAACATCTTTTTTTAAATGGGCTTTAAACCCATAACTGTAGGAGCCAGCAATAAGAAACGCTCCGACCAGCAATAATGATCATTCTGAGCCAGGATTAATTGCAACTATGTTGGTGAGTTGAGCCAGAATTAACTGCGATTGGGACAGGATTAAGGTTCTTGGCAACTTTTGGTGATCTTGGTTGGGGTAAGGCAGAAGGCAGGAGGCAGAGGGCAGAAGGAAGAGGAAGAAAAAATTTCCACAATTAAAGCTTTGCTTGGATTACAGAACATCTGCATCACAAGAAAGCTGTAAGCGATCGCCCCTTGAAGTCACAAACCCCACGCCCGGATAAGAAAACGTTTTAAAACCTTCTGCCATCTGCCTCCTGCCTTCTGCCTTAAAGTGCGTAACCTTTCATCATCACCAAAATCTGACAAGAACCAATCCGGGGTACAGCCGGGATACGTGCAAAATGGGACACGTTGTAAAGTTATGTAAACAAAAACAGTTGAAAACATTGATTTGTAGAGATTTTGAATCAAAACTAGGTTCAGTCGAGCCAGAAATTTTTGAAGCGATCAGGAGATAGTTCTGTGTAGCGAATAGTGTGTTGGATATTCTTGTGTCCCAGATAAGCCTGAATAGCTCTAGTGTCATGACCATGAGATGCCAGATAAAACCCGCAGGCATGACGTAACATATGCGGATGCACCGATAAAGCTACAAGAGCAAGAGTGCCAGCACGACTAATAATATTAAAAGCTGTGGCAGCAGCCATCGGAGTACCACGCTCAGAAACAAACAAGTAAGGGGAGTTAGGATATTCTCGTTGTAGTTGTCGTAGCCACCTCAACTCTCTAGCACGTAAAGGATGCGTTGAACTGATACCATGCTTGAGTCGATTGATGTAAATCGTGCCACTGCTAAAGTCAACTTGTTCCCAGCGCAGTGCAACTAACTCCGATACCCGTAGACCGTGACGATATGCTAGTAAAATTAAAGTTGCATCTCTATGACCATGCCGCCCCACTCCTGAGGCAGCTTTAATCATTGCTTCTACTTCATTTGGTAGCAGGTGTTCTCGTGTGCGTTTTTCCAGGTTCGTAACTTTTTTGGGTGGAGCAGTACCAGACATAAAAACCAACTTGCCCATAAATGATAATTGGGCGATCAATCTTGCATACGACGCAATCAACTCCCCACACATTCAATGTTAAAAACTTGTCCAAAAATAGTTGTTTTTGGTAATGTTTCGATACATAGGCTGTGGTCGTGTGGAGATAGTGATATATTTTTTGGAGTTTAATAGTAAAGCTCGCTAGTGACATCTATAGAACGTACCGCTTACCCTAGATTTAAGCGCCAATTTACCACCAAAGAACTTACCGACATTTATACCCCAACACATAAAAGAAATTGCTTTCGCTTACAGTACAGCTAAGGGCGAAAGTAATATTTTGAATCTGCTCGTCATCTTAAAATCGTTCCAAAGACTAGGTTATTTTCCATCGATTGCAGATATCCCACTGAAAATCATTAACCATATTCGCAGTCATTTAAAATTTGAGCTTGATATTGTTTTGGGTTATGAGAGTAACAAAACGATGTACCGACATCGGACAGCTATCCGCGAATATCTTCAAGTTAAATCTTTTAATCAAACTGCGCTACATTTAGCGGTATCTGCGGTGAATGAATCAGCCCAGGTGATGGATAATCCTGCTGATTTAATGAATGTCGCTATTGCTGAACTGATTAAAAATAGATATGAGTTGCCAGGATTTAATACATTAAATAGATTAGTACGCCGAGTTAGAAATGTAGTCAATCAAAACATATTTAAGTTGGTACTTAGCCGCTTAAGTAATGATTATCAACAACGTCTACTCGACCTTTTAGATAATCATCCTGTAGAATATAGAAGTCTCTACAATAATCTCAAGCAACTTCCTAAACGCCCAACCCGCAATCACCTCAATGATTTAATTGTACATTTAATATGGCTTGATTCTTTAGGAGATATTAAACCACTCCTTGCTGGTATTACAGCAGCTAAGATTCAACATTTTGCTGCCGAAGCAAGAGTATTAGACGCAAGCGAAATCAAAGAGTTCAATTTACCAAAACGAATTACTTTAATATTATGCCTGATTTACTCAGCAAGCGTGATGACGCGAGATAACTTGGTTGAGATGTTTCTCAAAAAAATGCAGTTAATTCATAATCATGCCAAGAAAGAGTTAGAACTTATCAAACAAAGATATCAGTCAACCGTTGAGAAGTTACTGGGGGTTTTCAGTAATGTTCTACAAGTATTGGTTGATGAATCGCCAGAAGTTGGGGCTGTCGTTAAGGTCGATAAAATTGATAAGGTCGAGCAAGTTAATCAAGTACTCATTCCATCTGGTGGTGCTGAACAACTATTAAGTGAATGTGAGGCGATAAATGCCTATAAAGGAAATAATTATTTTCCCCTGTTGTGGCAATTTTATAAAAGTCACCGCAGTACTTTTTTCCGGTTGCTAGGTGCTTTGAAGTTTTCATCCACTACCAACGAACAAAGTGTAGTTGAGGCATTGAATTTTATTTTAGAAAATCAGTCACGGCGTGGTCATTAAGTTAATGCCCCGAATTCGGAATTGGAAGGATTTAAATTTCTTTCGCCCAGATAATGATACGGTTTACAAGCATATTGATTCTTTGTTCAAAGATGCGATTGATTGGGAGAAAATTCAAAACCATTGGCAGGATATTTTACAGGTTGTGCTGTCGATTCAAACTGGCAAGATTTCAAGTGCGGTGCTATTACGAAAGCTGGGAAATTATAGTCGTAAAAACAGGTTATACCAAGCTTTTCAGGAGTTAGGACGGGTAATCAGGACGGTATTTCTGTTGCAATATATTTCGGATATGAAGTTACGACAACAGATTACTGCGGCAACGAATATTGTTGAGGCTTATAACGGTTTCTCGAAGTGGTTTTTCTTCGGTGGTTTTGGGGTTATTGCTAATAATGACCCAATTGAGCAGGAGAAGATTGTTAAATATAATGATTTGGTTGCTAATGCTGTGATCTTTCACAATGTTGTGGATTTGACTGAGGTTTTGCGGGATTTGCTGAAGTCTGGTTATTTGATTACTCGTGAAGATGTGGCGGCGTTGAGTCCTTATATGACAAGTCATATCAAGCGTTTCGGCGATTACTTGATTGATATGGAGACTGTGCCGAATTTGTTGGATGATGACAAGCTCTTAGTTTTGGTTTGAAAAATTGTGAAGGTAGTTCTGGTAAGGGTTGTAGAGTTTTTGTTTACATAACTTTACAACGTGTCCCATTTTGCACGTATCCCGGTTGAACCCCTTTACCGAAGAAAGGCACTTATGCCTTTCTTTGTAAGGGTTTCAACTATATTACGAAACGTAAATATAGTTCTGTTTATTCCCATCTACTTACTTAGTACTGCTTATTTTCAGTATTCATAATGTTTGGGAAACAGAAAAACATTATCGTAACTCCGATAAAGAATATAGTTTGATTAAGGCTGATAATTAGCTAATTCTTTCATTGCTTCTGCTATCATTTGTTGCCGGATAGATAGAGGTGCAATAACTTCGCCGTTCGGTCGCCACTCTCGCAGACGCATCAGAACATTTATGTCACCAACACGTATCCAAGCAATGTAATAGGCATCATTTTTAGAACACTGACTGATAATTTCTAACAACTGTTGGCGTTCTTGCTCATCTGAAATATTTCTAGCAATTAACTTTGGTAATTGGTCATATGCAATTGCACCAAATGTCGGATGTCTTGTCGTGTTATCCACGTACCACTTAGCAAAATCTGCCGGAAAACGGAGGATGAGCAATTCTTTTTTGAAATAGAAATTAAAACCCCAAGCTGCTTTTAATTGGGCATCAATATATTCTGGCGTAGGTAGCGTTCCTGTATGCCACATCTGTTTTAATTGCTTGGGAACAAGGGGATCGCCCCAAGCTAAAACTTTTAGGCGATCAGCTACGCTGGGCGGAACGCCATCGCAAGCAATGCGATCCAAGCGGTAATTATGCCATGCCACATTTCCATTGGGATCTATGCCGTAAGCACTGAGGTATTTGGCACGGCGCAGGTAATGTAGACATACTGGGTAGACAATTACTTTAACTTTGCTTTCTGTTACTGCTACCCAATACTCAAATTGCACTACACCACCAGGATCTTTGCGCCAAAGCTGTTCTATCTGTTCTTGGTAATTATCCACCCGGTCTTGCATCTGTTGAGAAAGAATATAGTCCAAGTGCAGGAATATTCTTTGCTGCGGGTCTTTAGCATAAAGCTTTCCAGAGATGGAATAGTCTGCAATTTTCTCCCATAGCTTTCCTATAATTAATGACAAGTTTGGCTGTACAAATGAGATTGACTCTAAGACTCGTAATAGTTCCCATGTCTGCGCTTGGTCTAGAGAAACTAGACTAATTTCTGCGCTTGTTTGTGTGGCTGTTTGTTCTGGCAGAGTTGGTAAATCTCCTACCAAAACACAGCTATAGCTTTTTGTCGGCGTTGATTGTAACCACCCTTGCTGAACCAAATGCTTGAGGTCATCCCGCAAAGAACGATGCACGGTAGCAAAAGGACGCTGTTGCAATACTTGAAGTAGCTTCTCCTCACTCATCCCGGTCAGATGGATCATGGATTGTTGCCATTGGTCAACACTCAGCTGAGGATTTTGCTCAAAAACAATTTCTGAGAAAGTCAGATGACAAATGCAGTCGCGATCGCCACACTGGATGGTAATTTCTTGAGCATTTAACTTCTCGCTTTTTGGGTGACGGTAGGCAAATAAGCGATCGCGCAACTGCGAATAGGTAAAAGTTGCTGGGAGTTTACTTGCCCAGTTTGTCTGACTGCCATAAAGTTTGTGAATCAACACCCATAACCGCAGCGATCGCACTAGCCGATTAGCCAGTTGTCCTGCTGCCAGCCATTGTAAAATTTGGGTAGTCGGTGGTAGATGAAAATCTTCAGTCAATTTTTAGACCTATTTATCAAATAGTTGTCACAATCTATTTCATAGTTAATCGGCGGTTAAGAGTGTTTAATAATACTTAACAACTAAAATTACAGATAAGTAAAAGCTAAGTACCTCCTGTAAACTCTTTTGAAGAAGGCACTTATGCTGAGGGCAGAGGGCTTTTATGTTTTGTTCAGAAGGGGATTCCGACCCCTCCTGAACAAGAGCCACTGAATAAGAATTCAGTGGGGGTCTTAAACCCTTCCTCGTCGGTCACGAGCAGAGGTCAGGAGTCAGAATTCCCTTCAGCATAAGTGCCTCCTGCCCTCTGCCTTTCTTCGATCATATAAGAGTTTTGCGAACTAGTTATGAACACCTCAGCATTTTTTGGAATGCTATATGTAACATAACAAAGTTATAGAAGAGGAGTCTTCTATTAAGTATGACATAATAGCTGAGAAATAAAAGTCACTAAAAAACATGAGCGAAGGCATGATTACGGCTTTGCGCCTCTATTTAAGTGAATCACTCTTGGCACAAGGTTTGAAATACCAGGTGCTATCGATTGAATTAACCAAAAGCGATCGCCTGATTGAACCACAAGATATCAAAAATCTAGAACTACCCCCTGGTATTGATACCACTGGTGGTGTGGTAATTTCTGGCCGCGCACCCATGTGGCTTTATTCGTACCTGACTCACGAACTACATCCTACCGCTTGGGTTGCTTGCTACGACCCGCGTCTGGGAGCAGTGGTATCCGCCACTAATTCCCGTCAAGTTTATATTGGTCAAGTAATTCCCATCAGTCCACCGAATGGACGCCAAAATCATGTGCTTGAATCGGAAGCAATCAATATTGAAACTGGGTTATGTCCGGCGTTGATGATCGTAGGACCACCAGATAGCGGTAAAAGTGTACTATCCCATGCTTTGTTTCAAGCTTTATTACCTGAGCATCCTGATATTTACCTGCAACGCGCTCACTGGGATGGAGAAGGTAACTACGTTTTAGAATTAGGGAAAGAAGCGACAGATGCAGAAATCGAAGCATTTAAGCTACGCAATAAGGGTGCATTGACAGAACGGTTTTTCCCTTATCATGCCCAAGCAATATTACAATTGCGACGGCAGAAGTCTTTGGTAATTGTGGATGTTGGTGGGATGGTGCAGCCAGAAAAATTACCAATTTTAGAAGCTTGTACCCACTACTTGATTATTAGTTCTAAGCCAGAAGCGGTAGATGCGTGGCATGAATTTTGTCATGACCGGGGCAATTTAATGCCTGTAGCAGTAATTCACAGTAGTTTAGCTCAGATAGAAGAGGTTCATAACAAGGAACCATATTTAGAAATTACTAGTGGCCCTTGGGTACGGGGACAGGTTAAAAGTGTTCCTCAAACTCTACTTAAGTATGTTAAGTCAATTTTTGTATCACAAAATTCAGAGGGAACTCTTAACTCTTAACAGTTTTCCCACGGCTTAAAGGCGTGGGATTGAAACAAGGACGCCGTATTTCTTGCGCCTACTCGATGAAATACATCTTTTTTCCAAGTGGGCTTTAAACCCACAACTGAAGTTTTTCTTTCTCTGTTAAGAGTTAAGAGTTCCCTATTCCCCTTTTTTGTAATTATATTTCTGAATTAAGCTGAATTTCCTGAAGATGTTACTATCCAGTCCACCTTTATCATGACAAATTCGCAAAATTCGTCACATCAAGAAGCTTTAACTGTCATTCAGCAAGCAGTATCAGATTTAGCTAACTGGGCAGGTTTACAGTTAAATAGACCTAATGATTCTGATGCTATTGGAAAAGCTAAAGAATATTTGCAATGGCCAAGCGATCGCACACCCAAACCGTTAAGGTTATTATTTGATGCTGTGAAATTATCAGAAGGTCAAAAGAAACAGCATTTTTGGCAACCGCGTGAGATTGAATCTCAAGACCCTACAGTCCCCTATCCTCAACTTCAGGAACCAACACCAACTGATCTGGAGGTTTTACAACAACGGATTCACAAAGAAATAAGTTTTTTAGAAAACAGTCCGCAAGACTGGGAAAATCTTTCACTATTAACTTTGATCCTAGAAAAATTTGGCTCATTTATTAGCTATGGTGAATCGGATGTTGCACTGATAGATAAAGCAAGAACTACAGCTGCGGTTGCGGCGGCGATCATCAATAATAATGGTGATACTAAATTAAGTTTAGTAGCAGGTGATTTATCTGGTATTCAAAAATTTATTTATACAATATCTTCTGATGGTGCGTTAAAGTCACTGCGTGCTAGAAGCTTTTATTTAGAGTTAGTTATAGAGGGAGCATCCCAATTTTGCAAAAATAGAGAGAGAAAAATAATTCGCGAGATATCATCGCGAATAAATAGGGAGTTTCAATCTTGCGGCTCTTCCTCCTCCTGTTCCAACC
>NZ_NAPS01000017.1 GCF_004323185.1 Westiellopsis prolifica IICB1 | reverse complement strand
TTATTGGGAACTGCTAGCCCAACAGTAATTGCAGTGGGTGCGATCGCTGGTCTTCTCCCTGATATTGACATTTCTACCTCTCCAGCAGGCCGTGTTTTTCCGTGGGTTAGTAGCTACTTTGAATCAAAAATGCCTCACCGCAGTTGTACACACAGCCTAGTTGCTAGTGCAGTTGTAGCAGCGCTTGGGTATGGAATTGCACTGTTTAATCCCAGTTTTATTAACTTGGTTCACGCCCTGAGCATCGGTTACACCTTTGGCTGGTTCGCGGATGTCTTCACCCGTGGCGGTGTCGAAATGTTTTGGCCTTCCCCGGTGCGTTGTGTTTGTCCTGGAAATCGTAATTTAAGGTTGAGGACTGGGAGCAATGCTGAGTATTTTGTGTTGGTGGTGCTAGTTGCGATCGCTCTGGGGGTGTTCAATATCAACAACTCAGGCGGTTTATTTACTCAGTTCAACAGGCTAATTGCTTCACCCTCTGGTGTACAGCACATTTATAACGAGTCTGGCAGTACACACCTGATTAAAGCCAATATTAAAGGAGTACGGACGAGCGATCGCTCCAAGGTAAATGGGCAATATTTAATTATCCAGGCTCAAGGCACAGGCTTTTTAGTCCAGTCTGACGACGGCAGGATTTACAAAGTTTCCACAGAGCCAGATGCCCAGATTTTCTTAGAGGAAATCACTGCCGATGTAGGAAAGCCTGCCATTACAAACATAGAAGCGATTTCTATTGAGGATGAACCTGTAGGGAATGCGATCGCTAAGTTTAATCGCGCCGGGGCTATGGTGTTTATTTCTGGCCAATTAGAGTTTGACACTTTAGACGGTGTGCCTATACCCCGTGACCCTTATCAATTTCCTTATATTCGGGCAACTGACAGCACAGTTACCCTAGAAGCTGCCCCGCTTGCGATTGTTCACAAAACCTTGGGTGAAGAATTCGCTATAGGACAGCTGCAAGTGAAGGTTATCAATACCAGCATTAACAGTTATCAGTGAACAGTTATCAGTTAACAGTATTGATAACACAAATTATTTCCCCAATACCCAATACCCAATACCCAATACCCCATGCCTAAACCACTACCAGCGCCAACACTTAAACCTAACCAAAGTAAGAAACCTGCTACAGAGTCAGTAACAGGAGGCATTTTACTAGGGGATAAAGTCTATTGGAACCCTGCCACACTTCCTAATGGTCACATTGCCATCATTGGGGCCAGTGGTAGTGGCAAAACCCAAACACTCAAAGCGATCGCTTATGAACTCCCGCGCTTTATATCGAGTGTACGCTGCATAACAATAGACTTTCACGGCGATTTAGAGCTTCCCGGTGAGTGTTACTACCCGCTTAACATGGAATCGCCACACGGTATCAATCCCCTAGTGGTAGACTTGGACACCAAGGGCGGGGGGCCATCACTGCAAGCGATCGCAGTCGCAACCATCCTTAAAAAAGCTCTCACAATGGGAGTCAATCAGGAAGGACTGGTTATTGACATCCTGACCACTTGCTACAAACAAAGGGGGATTATTCAAGATGAACCCACTACTTGGATACAGAAAGCCCCAACATTTGCTGATGTAAGAATTGAGATTGAAGCAAGAATTGAAGACGGTTGTAAGGAATCATCAAAGCTTGCCCTTAAACTCGCGGCAATGTTTGAGTATGGGATTTTCACCCGTCCGCAGCCATCGCTAGATGCTCAGATTATCAGATTTGATTTATCAGCATTGGGTAAGGTTCCTGGTTTGGGTGCGATCGCAGCCGAAGCCCTTATCAAGCAAGTAATGGATAGTCACAGAATTATGGGGGAAATTGAAGGGAAAATCCCCAGGACATACTTATTTATAGATGAGTGTAAAGAAGTTAAAACTTCTAAAACATTAAACCTTTTATTGGCTGATGGCAGAAAATTTGGACTTGGCGCTGTAGTAGCTTCTCAACGTGATGCCGAAATTAGTAATGAAGTTATTGCTAATACTGCAACCAAGGTTATATTAGGAGTCGATCAGACTGAAGTTAAAAGAGTAGCTTCACGCTTTCGCTTCTCTGACCATTTAATAGCTAATCTAGAACCACTTCAAGCCTTAGTAAGAATGGGTAAGGATGGGCATAAAGTCAATATTAAGCCGTATTATGAAAGAATTTAATACCAATAACTTAATTACTTATATTTCCATTGGGCTAGCTGGACTAATTTTTATAGCTAAATATTATCCCCAAAATCAAACAGCCGTTGCAGAAGCTCAAAGCAAAGCGATTATTAAGAATGCCCCTGAGTCTGTTCCAGACGACGAAGTAGACGATTCTGCTATTTCAATAGTTCAACAAAACCGTCCTCTAAGAATGAGCATCAGTGTTGATAATCCCTCATTTTTGAAGGTCAAACTTAATCAAGAAATTAAAAAAGGGGATGTAATATCTGACAATTCCACAGAACGCGATCGCTTGGACAAGCAGAAAAAATCAGTCACACTTCAAATTGATAATTTAAAAAACAAAACTATTCCTGAACCTTTTAAACCAAAGGAATCATTAGGGTTAAAGCCGTTACCACCAGCTATTTTCTCAGAGGAAATGAGTGCGATCGCTCAATCTAAATTACGATTGACCCAGGCTCAAACACTCCTAGAAACCCGAACAATCATACTTAAATCTGACAATCCTGAACGACGAGCAGAGGCCGAGAAGGCAGAGGCAGGATTGCAGATTGCTAGTGAGAAAGTGCAGGAGCAAGAACAATTAATTTTAGCTATGCGGGATATGAAACTAGAGAGTGCTGTTCTCCAGCATGAGGAAGCCAAGCTTAAACAGTTTCGCTCAGAGATGGATCAGGCCAGTTCTGCTTTGGAACAAGCGAGAGCCAAACTCAATACCGAGGCAATTAACCAGCAACAGGAATTACAACAGTTACAGATAAATGTGAGGCTGGCACAATCAGATTTAGAAGTTGCACAGTCGCGGCTAACTGCTGCTCAAAATCGCCGCCAATTGACAGAGTATGATGCAAATCTGAACGAGGCGAGACAGCAGCAGCAGGAAAATCAAACTCAACAAGAATATTCACGGCAGCAGCAACAATATGCCCAGTCTGTTAGAGATAGAGATTATCAGTTAGCACAGCTGGCAATTTCACTCACTAACATTGAGGATAAATTAGCACAAATCCCGATGATACGTAGCCCCCGTAATGGATACGTTAGACGTATCAAACCTTGGGCGGGACGCGATGGGAAATACACAACAACTATTACAATTAGCTCTAATCCTAAATCTGATATTAGGAGCGATCGCTCCAGTGATGGCACAAACCCCACCCCCATCCCCAACTAAACCAGTACAACCACAACCAAATCAAGGGGAAGTGGAACAAACGCCAGAGGAAACAACAGAAGAACAGCCCCAGGAGGAGCAAACCCAAGAGGAAGTATC
>NZ_NAPS01000016.1 GCF_004323185.1 Westiellopsis prolifica IICB1 | reverse complement strand
GGGTTTTGCCTGCAATCGGATGGCGAAACCAATGCTCCTTTCTGGCAGGATGAACTGACAGTAGCAGCCATTGCACTCACACCGGATTTAATCGACTCCATTCTCGAAGACCGTGCCCCTACTGCCATTGATACCTTTGCCGAACGTCGCTGCATCACAGATGAGTTGGCATACAACTATGCTAGAGCCTTATCAAAAGAGTTAGCCCAACCGGGAGAACCTTTGTATGCACAAACTCTCTGTGTGGCCTTCACGTTGCACCTGTTGAGCGAGCATCCCCGCAATACCAAAAAACCTTTAAATCCAAAAGGAAAACTATCGTCGAAGCAACTTAAAGACGTAATTGAAACCGCACAAACACAACTGGGTACAGAATTGAGTCTCAGCCAACTTGCTAGTACCGCCCAAGTTTCCGACTATTATTTTGCTCGCTTGTTTAAGAACACCACAGGTTTAGCACCACATCAGTTTGTCCTGCGCCTACGGCTAGAACGAGCGAAAAAATTACTGCTCGCAAGCCAACTGTCCCTTTCGGAAGTAGCATTGGCTGTAGGTTTTTTTGACCAGTCACACTTTAATAATGTCTTTAAACGTGCTTTTGGTGTCACTCCACGCGCTTTCGCTAAAACAGTTTAAAAATTGAGCAAGAATTTCCAAGTTTTCCAATAGTGAGTCCTGCGAGTATCTAACTATCGGCAAGGGAACACAACCACAACAGCCGCAAATCCAGTTATATCTCAACTCAAGGAGCTTACATCATGCTGTCTGTGAAAAAAATGGCTGTAAAAACACTCTTCCTAGCTTCTTTTGGTTTACTAGCTCTACCATTAACCGCTAATGCTGACTTACAAACTATTGGAGCAAAATCTATGCCTACCCAAAGCCAAACTGTTGCAGCGAATAATATCGTAGTTCGTAAAGTTCAATTTCTCAGCCAAGGTACAAAGGTAATAGGTAATCTCTATCTCCCTGCCAACATCAAAGCACCACAGGCATCTGTCGTTGTAGTAGGGCCTCAGTCGAGCGTCAAAGAGCAAGTAAGTCAAGTGTACGCTCGTCAATTAGCAGCACAAGGATTTGTAGCTTTGACTTTTGATCATCGCACCTTTGGTGAAAGTGGTGGCGCACCCCGCCAGTTTGAAAACCCACAAATGAAAGTTGAGGATATTCACAGTGCAGTAACTTTTTTACGGGCATTACCGGAAGTTAAGCCTGATGCAGTTGCTTTATTGGGCATTTGTTCAGGTGGTGGATACTCTGCAAAGGCGGCAGCAATGGACTCTTCAATTAACGCCCTTGTTACCGTAGCTGGCTTTTATCATGACCCGCAGGTAATGCGTCAATGGTTGGGTAAGAACTACGAAGCTCGTCTCAATATGGGTAGAGAGGCACGTATTAAGTATGAAAAAACTGGTCAAGTTGATTACATGACCAACGTAGACCAAAAAAACCTTAACGTAGCTATGCCAGGTCAAGAAGCCTATGATTATTATGGAACTAAACGTGGTTTGCGTTCTGGCTGGGTCAATCGTTCAGCAGTAATGTTCTTTGAGCCTTTCTTACAATTCAATGCCATTGATGCTGGTCGTGATATCAAGGCTCCAACTTTGGTCATTCATTCAGATACCGCTTTAGTTCCTGATGGTGCGCGTCGCTTCTTCCAGAGCATACCAACCAATCAGAAAAATTTACATTGGATGAGTACAGAAAATCACATTGCCTTTTACGACCAACCAGAGGTCGTCGAAGAAGCGGCTGTTAAGGCAACAGCATGGCTCAAACAAACACTCAGTAAAAATTAAGTCCTGTAGCCGTTAAATGTCTAGCTTGTTTTACACAGAGACTGAATGCTGGCAGTTCTGGTCAATTAGTGCTGGTGGTACAGTGTTTGATGAGCGTAAGCTTTACTATACGCTCGAAGCTCTAAAGAGAGCAGGGCGTGAGTGGATTGAACAAGGTAATTGAAGTTTCGTATCCACTGTTTTCTGGAACTCACAATCTAGCTTTTGTAGTCATGGAAAGAAAAGCACCTTATAAATAACTTATATAACTTGCCTTTAGGGAATATAACCCCAACAAAAACCCAGCCTTTATGACTGGGTTTTTGAGTCTTGAGCGATCGCCACATCATCACATCACTGCTTAACCATCTATTAACCATCTACTGGATGCGCCTAATTTGCAACTATGTCATCCTAGAAAACGAGAGTTAATTCGGTGACAGTGTTTGTTTTTAGTATTCACAGGCTTATCTCCGAAATTTAAATCTCTATACGCGCTTTTATTTTGGAGAAAATCGATGTCATTTTATGTAGGCAACCTCTCTTACCAAGTTACGGAAGATGATATTAAGGGTGTTTTTGCTGAATATGGTATGAAGCCGAGATCCTTGTAATTTTCTGCAAGATGCTCTGGAAAAGCTTATCCTGTGGGGTTTTGAAAAATTGCTACATTTAAGTCAAAAAAGCCAGGATTAACAACGGAAAATCAAGTCTTTTCAGGTCATCTTGCAGGTTTTTGGTCATATCTCGGCTCCATACCGTAAAGTAATTTCTCCACTCAGTTCTTATTCAGATTTTTTTACTGACTCTGCTTCTACTTCTTTATTTTTAGTATCTTTTGAATACCTATCTACAAGTGCATTAAAAACACTATCAGCAAAGCGATCGCTTTGGCTTGAGTAAAATACAGTGGGTTTTTGGGGAGTTATGCGATCGCACTTGTGACTCAAACTCTGGGTATTGTAGGCTGGGCAACCGTTCGGCTTTGACACCTACCAGGCTACCCAAACCAGTTTGATTTTCGGATATCGTCACCGACATCACAGGAGGAGGCTGGACTCTTCGGTTGCACCCTCGACAGATTCCCACCTGCCGACTCTCGCGGTGAAGAGTACTCCCGGCAGCACAGACAACACGAAAACCAATATTGTTGTTGTGGTTGTCGCGCCTATTGTTGTTGTTGCGATACGCAGAACGGCAGTTTTTAGGATTGTTGATCCAAGAACCGCCCCGCAGTCGGGTTCGCCTACCCCTTCTCTACTCCCTCGACCAAGCGAGTGAAGTAAATATCTGTTGGCGCAGCTGCCAAGTATCTCCATGCTGTAGGTGAGCAAACCAACTTTGTATAGATTGATTCACTTTTTCACGTTCAATCCTACCTTGAGCATAGTCTGTTTGCAATCGCTTGAGTCTGCGCCTTGCTTGATGTAAATTGCTATTTCGCACCCTAATCCTATCTGAAAATATTCTAAATCCTAAAAAACTTGCGCCGATTTTTGTTTCAAATAATTGGCTTTTAATTGGATGAATTTTGAGCCTTAATTGAGCTAAATATTCTTCTATGGCTAGTCTGGCATCTGCTAACAATTCTCGCTGATCACTAAATAAAGCAAAGTCATCAACATAACGGACATATTTGGATATCTTTAGCTGTTCTTTGACAAAATGGTCAAAGCCATTTAAATAAATATTTGCAAAAAACTGACTGGTTAAATTCCCAATTGGTAAACCTCGTCTGCGAGTAACTGGAGCTAGCAAATCATCTCCACAGAAATAATCAATAACAGTTTCTTGCTCGTTACTATTATCGATAATAGTATCAATTAACCACAGCGTATCGGGGCATTTGACTTTGCGGCGTATTAATTGTTTTAAAATATTGTGGTCAATGCTAGGAAAATACTTCTTAATATCACACTGAAGCACATAACGGCTGTTTCGAGCAAAGTGAGTAAATTTCCTCAGAGCTAGATGTGTTCCAAAACCAAGACGGTTAGCGTAAGAGTCGTGAATAAATGTTTTCTCAAAAATTGGTACAATGATATTACAGAGAGCATGATGAACAACTCTATCCCGATAGGGAGCGGCTGAAATAAGGCGACTTTTAGGATTTGTCAGATGAAAGGTTCGGTAAGCTCCTGGCTGATAAGTTTTATCTGTTAACTGTTCTTGTAATCTAATTAATTCTGTTTCTAGGTGATAGTTAAAATCTAAAATATTATCTCGAAATCGTTTGCCTTTTTGTGCCTGACGCGATGCTAAAAGTATGTTTTCAAATTCAATAACTTGAGGGTAGAGATTACCATAACGCTTCATTTTTCTCTACCTCTTTGTTTTTTAATCCATCCACCTAATTCTGTACCAATTTCATCTATCAGTTTAATCGCATATTCATATCGCTGTATAGATAAAAATTGAAAGTCTAGTAACATTCGTGTCTGATAGCGTAAAATGTCCAATTGGGTATTTAAAGGTTCTAATTGATCAAGTTTATTTTTGGCGTATTTAGCTTGAATTAATCCCTCTAATAAATCGTACAACCCATTGATTATTCTGTCTCCTAAAGTGAACTTATGAATCTTGGGTAAACGCTCCAGAATTGGCACATACCATTTAATACAATCATAAGTCTTTTGGATGACAGATAGTTCTTTCATTTTAATTCAAAAATCTTAATATTTTTGCAAAAAAAATTCGATCCGCCATGAGGCGGAAAAAAGGAAAAAAGAAAAAGAGTAAAGGACAAAAGGAATAAAGTATAAAGGGCTACTGAAGAATCCTCCCGGCAGCACAGACAACACGAAAACCAAAAATGTAGTTGAGGTAGTCGCGCCCAACGTTGTTGTTGCGATACGCAGAACGGCAGTACCTAGGATTGTCGATCCAAGAACCGCCCCGCAGCACGGCATCTCCTTGTTTTTGAGAAAGATTATTATTCTCATTGTCAAACCAAGGACTGCCATCTGTTGGCGCACCTTCATAGTTATTGTGCCAATCGTCCAGA
>NZ_NAPS01000003.1:566939-567970 GCF_004323185.1 Westiellopsis prolifica IICB1 | reverse complement strand
AACGATGATGGCATAACCCATATCACCCTACCACCATCGGTGCTAGCAGTCCTGCCCCCTGAAGAACTTCCAACATTGCAAACAATCATTGTCGCTGGAGAAGCTTGTTCAACTGAACTGATGCGACAATGGTCTGCGGTCAAAAACTTTTTCAACGCTTACGGACCCACAGAAGCCAGTATCTGTACCACAATGTCAAAATGCACTCCCAAACAGGAGAAAGTTTGCATTGGTCGTCCAATTAACAACGTACAAGTTTATATCCTTGACCAAAATCAACAACCAGTTCCAGTGGGAGTACCAGGAGAATTACATATAGGTGGTGCTGGTTTAGCGCGAGGGTATCTCAACCACCCAGAATTAACACAAGAAAAATTCATCCCTAACCCATTTTCTAAGGAAACAGGAAGTAGATTATATAAAACGGGGGACTTGGCACGGTACTCAGAGAATGGAAATATAGAATACCTGGGACGCATCGATAACCAGGTAAAAATACGAGGATTCCGCATCGAATTGGGCGAAATTGAAAGCGTACTGAGCCAATATCCACATGTGCAGACATGTTGTGTCATCGCCCGCTGTGACACCCCAGGAGATCAACGTCTAATCGCTTACATCGTACCGCAGGCAGAGCAGACACCGACAACAAAAGAACTACGGCAATTCCTAAAATCGAAGCTACCAGACTACATGGTACCAAGTGGGTTCGTCATCCTGGAATCATTACCGCTAACTCCGAACGGCAAAATAGACCGACGCGCGTTACCGAAGCCAGACTTACACACTCAACTCCAGGACAAATTTATTGCACCCCGCACGCCTACAGAAGAAATACTAGCCTTAGTTTGGACACAAGTGCTGAAAGTAGAGCAAGTAGGGATACATGATAACTTCTTTGAATTGGGAGGACACTCACTACTAGCAACGCAACTACTATCACGCATCCGTACCACTCTGAAAGTGGAACTACCGTTGCGTAGCTTGTTTAATGCACCGACAGTAGCCGAATTGGCGCAAGTAATAGGGGA
>NZ_NAPS01000003.1:486963-565749 GCF_004323185.1 Westiellopsis prolifica IICB1 | reverse complement strand
TATTCCAGGTAATGTTTGCTCTTCAAAATGCCCCCACCGAGACCTTAGAGTTAACAGGGTTAAGTGTGAATTTATTGCCAATAGAAAGTGCAACAGCGAAGTTTGATATCACCCTATCGATGCAGAACACCACTGATGGGCTGCTGGGGATGTGGGAATACAATACTGACTTGTTTGATGCAAGTACAATAGAGCGGATGATCGGTCATTATGTGACCTTGCTTGAAGCTATTGTGAACAATCCTAGTGAGCATATAGGGCAATTGCCTTTGTTGAGAGAATCTGAGAAACAGCAGTTACTAGTTGAATGGAACAATACTCAAGCAGATTATCGAATAGATAAGTGTATACATGAGTTATTTGAAGACCAGGTAGGGCGTACTCCAGATGCACTGGCGCTTGTGTATGACAATCAACAATTGACCTACCACCAATTGAATAGTCGTGCCAATCAATTAGCRCATTTCTTGCAGTCCTTGGGTGTGGGAGCGGATGTGCTGGTGGGGATATGTGTAGAGCGCTCCTTAGAGATGGTTGTGGCAATACTTGGTATTCTCAAAGCAGGTGGTGCTTATGTGCCTCTTGACCCTGAGTATCCAGCAGACCGCTTGACCTTTATGCTTGAAGATGCTTCTGTGAAGGTATTATTGACACAACAGCGACTGCTTGCAAATTTGCCTACACATCAGGCGCAGGTTGTATGCTTAGATACTGATATTCAGTTAATTTCTAAGTTTTGCCAGGATAATGCGATCGCCACTGTACAAGCAACTAACTTGGCTTATGTAATTTATACGAGCGGTTCTACAGGTCAGCCCAAGGGAGTGATGCTTTCTCACCGCAGCCTTTGTAACCATATGTTCTGGATGCAAGCAACATTCCCCTTGACTGAAAAAGACAAAGTCCTACAAAAAACTCCCTTTAGCTTTGATGCTTCAGTTTGGGAATTCTACGCTCCTTTGTTAGTAGGTGGACAATTGGTATTGGCTCAACCAGGAGGTCATGCTGATCCTGCTTACCTATTAAAGGTAATTGCCCAACAGCAGGTAACAACTGTTCAATTTGTACCATCTTTGCTACAAATACTCGTAGAACAAAGAGGAATTGAAACTTGTTATTCGCTTAAACAAATCTTCTGCGGAGGGGAAGCCTTACCTATTACTCTGCAAGAGAAGTTGTTCAGCAACCTCAATGTGAATTTGCACAATATCTATGGACCAACAGAAGCTTGTATTGATGCAACGTTCTGGACTTGCAACCAAGGAACTGAGCGACAATTTGTCCCCATCGGTCGCCCAATAACCAACGCTCAAATCTACATCTTGGACGAGTATCTGCAACCAGTACCTGTGGGTGTACCAGGAGAACTACACATCGGTGGTGCGGGGTTAGCAAGAGGGTACCTAAACCGCCCAGAGTTAACACAAGAAAAATTCATCCCTAACCCATTTTCTAAGGAAACAGAGAGTAGATTATATAAAACGGGGGATTTAGCACGCTATTTAGAGGATGGCAATATAGAATACCTGGGGCGCATCGACAACCAGGTAAAAATACGAGGATTCCGCATCGAATTGGGCGAAATCGAAGCCGTACTGAGCCAATATCCGCATGTGCAAGCCAATTGCGTCATCGCGCGCTCAGACACCGCAACAGACCAACGTCTAATCGCTTACATCGTAGCGCAGGCAGAGCAGACACCGACAACTAGAGAACTACGGCAATTCCTGAAATCGAAGCTACCAGACTACATGGTACCAAGTGCATTTGTCATCCTGGAATCGTTACCGCTAACTCCGAGCGGCAAAATAGACCGTCGGGCCCTACCCATACCTTCTCAACGCACTCCTTTAGACACATTTGTTTCACCACGTAACCAATTAGAACTGCAATTAGTCCAAATTTGGTCAAAAATCCTCAAGCTTGACAATGTGGGAGTAAAAGATAACTTTTTTGATCTCGGTGGTCATTCCCTCTTAGCTCCCTATCTAATTGCTCAAATTAAACAGCATTTTGGTAAAGATATTCCCTTAGCCACTATTTTCCAACATCCAACAATTGAAGAGTTGGCGATTATCGTGCAAAAAGATACAGACGGTTCTGATGGATCAGCCTTAGTTGCAATTCAGACCAACGGTTCCAATCCACCTTTGTTCTGTCTTCCCGGTGCTGGTGGCTTTCCGTTCTACTTGTATAACTTAGGCCGTTGTCTCGGTACAGACCAACCCTTCTACACTTTCCAAGCCCAACATCGAAATGGAGAATTAGCCCCAATCAGAAAAGTTGAGGAGATAGCAGCCCACTACATTCAAGCAATACAGACTGTGCAGCCCACTGGACCATATTTTTTAGCCGGACATTCTTTTGGTGGCAAACTGGTGTATGAAATGGCACAACAGTTACTACGTCAGGGACAAACAGTGGCTCTAGTTGCCATTCTTGATACCACAGCACCACTTCCTCAGGTCAAGCAAGAAGAATGGGACGATACTAGATGGCTGATTGAATTTGCTAATGTTCTAAAAATTGTCTTTGCAAGGGACTTGGATATAGATGCTGCTCCGATTGCACTCTTAGCTCCGAGCGAGCAATTTAAATATGTTTTAGAGTACTTGAAAATGATTGACATTCTGCCTCCCGATGCTGATACCATCTATTTAAATCACTTGTTGCAGGCTTACAAGGCTGACGTTAACGCCGAGTATGTACCACAACAGATCCATCCGCTGCCAATTACTCTGTTTCGCGCCAGCGAGTCTAGTTTACAAGAGCAGACTGTTATAGAGTCGAAGCTTTTACAAGATTCAGCTTGGGGGTGGAGTGCCTTTTCTAGCAAAGCAGTGGATATCCAGTTTGTTCCTGGCAACCATATTACGATGATGACTGTACCCCACGTTCAAGTTTTAGCAGAGCGTTTGAAGGCTTGCATTCAACAGGCACATAACAGTACTGCTGATGATGCCATAACTTAAAGCGTAAGTTTGTCGCCATACTTATAACTTTTGTAAAGTTATAAAAGTTATAAGTATCTTAAAGTGTGCTTCTGACCTCACTATACCAGTAACAACTTCAGGCTAAAAACTTTACGGCTAAGTACCTTAGAAGTATCTCAAATATTGTGATCTATTTGACATTAAGTAGGAAAGCTTTATGACTCAACAAAATCTCTACCTCAGGCAAAATGTTCTAGTAGAACCGCTCTTCAATCAATGGTATGCCTGGTCTTATCTCATTGCTCCCACAACAGCAGCTATGTATGTGGAAAACGTACATTTAAACATTCTTCGCTCTTTCATTGCAGCACCACAAATCCACATCCATGCACAAAAAGACCCGGCTACCCGGGGTGGTCCCTTCATTCATTATCCTCTGGAACGTATAGGTGATATCAAGGACTTGTTAGAGAAAACTCTTCAAGAAAATGAGCTTCTGCTACAGTTTGCTTCTGCCCTCAAGACCTTTGATGAAAAACTTCAAACTGAAGCTGTTGGATATTCCCTAGAAGCGCTTTACCAAGAGATGCCAGAGCTTTTGCAAGGTTATGTCGAATTGGTGTACGATCTGCATAATCATCCGTCCATACGCTTCTTTGAAGGACTACTTTATAAAAGCCCCTATTACAAACCTTCCGCCCAAAGCATCGCCCTTTCTTTAATTGACAATGATGACCGGGCCTTTATTCTGTCAACACCTCGGCTTTATGAATCCAACTACCTCAACCTGCATATTCCTTTTTCCCATAAAGGAATTGATGAGTTGTTTAAGATGAAAACATTCCCTAAACCGCTGAACTATATTAAAGAACAGTTAAATTTCTTGGACAATGATAAAGATGAGCTTTTCTACTCATTCTTTACGGAGGAACCTCCACAGCCCAGCCAGAATTACCAAGATAAAGATGTACGCATTCGTTACTATGGCCATGCTTGCCTTCTTATAGAAACTTCAAACACCTCTATTCTGATAGATCCGTTAATTAGCTATAAATATGATGATCGGGGTATTCCTCGCTACACGTTTGCAGATTTACCAGAAAAGATTGATTATGTCCTGATTACGCATAACCATCAGGATCATATCCTGTTTGAGGTACTATTACAATTGCGGTATAAGATTGGAACTATTGTTGTTCCAAAGAACAGCGGTGGAGTACTAGTAGATCCTTCCTTGAAACTAGTGTTAAAGCATACTGGTTTCAAGAATGTGATTGAAATGGATGAGATGGAAGAGATAGAAGTTGCTGACGGAATACTTACTGGACTTCCCTTTCTTGGCGAACATTCAGATCTGAATATCCGCACAAAGCTGGCACATCTGATTCATCTGAAAGGCCACTCTATTCTCTGTGTAGCGGATTCTAATAACTTGCAACCGAAGCTATACGACCACCTTCGGGAATTGGTAGGAAAATTAGATGTGTTGTTTATTGGGATGGAGTGTGATGGAGCTCCTCTATCGTGGCTGTATGGCCCATTGTTAACCAAGCCAATTCCTCGAGAGATGGATCAATCCCGTAGGCTCGACGGCTCCAACTTTGAACGAGCCTTAGACATGGTTGAGCGTTTTGCTCCTGATCAGGTTTATGTCTATGCCATGGGGCAAGAACCTTGGATGAATCATCTGACCGATATTGCAAATAGAGAGGCCTCACAACCGATTATTGTTGAGTCCAATAAACTTATTGAAGAGTGCGATCGCCGGGGGATCGTTAGTGAGCGGTTATTCGGGCAAAAGGAGATTATTTTGTCAGTCTAACCATGCTGCTTAAAACCCAAAATGCTTAGGTTGCATAGTGCAAACTGTTAGAGATAGTCTTGGTTTCATTGCCTTTAAAATGTTTCAACAATTAAAGACAATCCCATTTCTTCTGGATACTTCGCCAAAATCTTCCGAATCCCTCAATCAGTATATTTGGGTTTCTACGATCACTGAACAGGTAGATAGCTTGTTCTCAATGCATCCAGTTAACATGGCGAACTTGAATATGAGTTAGTTTTTGAATACGACGTAGTTTATAACCCTTTTATGTCACTTTTGGAAAACAATAATCATAGCAAAGCGCTAAAAATTTTATCCAATCAAGTTTTGAGCTTTTCTTTTCTAGTAGAAACTAAAAATTAAAGCTTAAGACTGAAAAATTTTCAATATCACAGTGTCAGTTGTCAAAAGTCAATAGTCCAGAGTCAAAGACTAGCTTGGACTTTGGACTGTTGACCGAACAATTTTAGATTTTAGATTTTTGATTAAAATGAAAATCTGAAATCTAAAATAAATGGTTTCAAGCCTCTTTTTTAAAGAAGAGGTTAATCTAAAATCCAAAATCCAAAATCGAGTGACCCTGCACAGCCCTAACGCAAGAATATTTAATCTAAGCGCACATCAGCTTATCAATTTTTATAACTAAAAGTTTTATAATTCAGCATAAATCAGGTTAAATATTATTTAATATATCTTGATCATCCTGAATTTTTAGTTGAATTTATAAGTAATTTTAAGTTTTTTATGGTCTAAAAACTTAAACATTCAAATCTAGCTAATCCAAATATTTTATTTTTCACTAGTGATGAATTATGATGGAATTATACTTTATAAACTGCTTATTATGAATAAAAAAATAAACTAGTTGACATTCATCAAGATATGGGTTTTAATGCTAACTGAAGAGTAAAAAATGGGAAATTACCATACAAAATCTATACTGTCCCAAACAATAATAGTATAGTCTTAATCCAAAATCTTTGATCAAACTGCAAGTTTGAAAGAGGAAACTCTCAAAAAAGATTTGCACTCTGGCGGCAAGGCATATTCCTTACTCAAATTAGAAGCAAACTCATTGGCAACACAGAGATTGCTCAGGAGACCACCTGTTAGACGGAAGGTACAAGAATTAATTGTAGAGACTAAGGTTTTGCTATCAAAATAAACTTTTACCAGGAAGTAACGAAATATGTTTCAAAAGACTCAAGAAAAAGATTCAACATTACTCAATGAGTATATTAGCAATTCCTTAAATAACATTGTTACCGAGGAAGAACTTCTGGAATTGCAAGAGTCTTCGATACTGATGGAAGAATGGTCAGATGGAATGTGTGAAGGCAAGTCAAGCGGAGGAATGGAAGAGTGGGGGAGAAAGGAAAAACCGAAATTGTTGAGCGAGGATAATTCATGTGGATGGTATCATGGTACTTGGCAGTATCTTCAACTCTTAAACATGGTTGCGATCCCACGCTGGTATCCTTTCTACCAAGAAGCTCTATGTAATGTATTTTCAAAAAATAGAACTGCTAGAGTAATGATATCTGCCGCGGCTGATTATGGTATGATCCGGACCGTTTATGACGCGATGAAGGCATCAAATGCACAACCTGAATTAGTTCTTTATGATATTTGCCAAACTCCTCTTCAATCAGCTCGTTGGTATGCCAAGAAACATGGTTTTTCGCTTTCAACACATCATACAAATATTCTCACTGCGGACATTGAACCTGCATCGTTCGATTTGGTAGTGACTGATGAATTTCTCACAGTCTTAAATGCAGAATCAAAGTGTCCGGCGGTATCTGTTTGGAAGAAGGTACTTAAGCCAGGCGGTAGTCTTGTGACAACTGCAATGATTGGTGAGCCGACAACTGAAGAACAAAGAAGAGCATATGCTGACCGCGCACGCAAATTGTTTGAAAAATATGGTTCACTGCTATTTCCAAATCATTTCTCATCACAGGAGAAGACAAATGTTCTAATGGAGCGCTTTGAGAGATTTGCATCTCTGCATACCCGGCACATGATTCCTGATAAAGCCCATCTATTAAACTTGCTTGAAGGATTCACAAATATTGTTGCAACAACAGTTGAAACGCCGGGTGAATGTGTGAATCCGACTTTTTCCTTTCAAATTACTGCCGAAGCATAGTGTCAATAGACATCTAAAGAACCTGTTTTACTAACTCAGATCTTGCACCTCTACGTACAACCTCAGATAAAGTAAAAATATGCGCGATAAAGCTACCTCATTTTTATGGGCTTTTATCAACAAATCAAGGTTTTCACTTTTTTACTGAGTAATGAAATTACATCAATTTTTATTGGTGCAAGATGTGATCTCACAGAACTGATAGATGAATGGCACAGTAAAAACTCTAATGAAATCTGGGGGCTTGTACCGTTAATTGGAATGATTGGTCAATCGATTTTGGATTTTAGATTTGCGATTTTAGATTGACTCCAATTACTCCTTGGGTGCAGGGCTTGAAGATTTTAAATTGACGATTTTAGATTTGTTCCGCCTTAACATGGCGGGGCTATTTCCTAAAAAATAATCTAAAATCCACGCATCCAAAATCTAAAATTTGGATGATCAAGGAATATAGATCAAATCGTTCTTACAATAACAATTCTAGGAATCTGTAGATTGTCTAAGAATTGTAGAAAATGATCTTAAATAGAAAAACATTAGACATCTCCAAAAAAATACAAAAGCCTTATATAGCCAGAGTCGATATCCCATCTCTGGAGATGTCTATTACATACAAAGCTTTTAATAAGTTTTATCAGCTAAACAGATCAGAAACTTATTTGAGAAAACGAGAAACTATTTAAGTTTTTACACATCTAATTTGCATATTTAATTTTCATCAAAGTCTTGTTTAGTAGACCGGACAAGCCTTCTAGTTTATGTAAATTAAATGTAGAACAGCTTACTATTACATATATTTTGACAATTAAAAATGGAGTTCAATCATGAGCAATTTACTTAAAGATTTATCTTCACAAGAACAAGAATATTTTCAAATCTTAGCGAAATTGAATAATACTGAGACTGAATACCCTAATAAATGTGCTCATGAACTATTTGAGTCACAAGTGGAACGTACTCCAGATTCAATAGCAATTGTCTTTGGGAATGAGAAGTTGACTTACCGACAGCTTAACGAGCGAGCGAATCAACTTGCACACTTCCTGAAGCAGATAGGTGTGAGTTCAGATATACCAGTTGGACTATTTATCAATCGCTCTGTTGAAATGGTCATTGGCTTGCTAGGTATACTTAAGTCTGGAGCAGCCTATTTGCCATATGATCCAACATACCCGAATGATCGTTTAGCACAGATGTTTAAAGAAGTTCCTGTCAGCGTTCTGTTGACTCAGGAACGTCTTGTAAATCAGTTACCAGATTGTGACGCGAAAATCATTTGTCTAGATGCAAGTTGGGAACAGTTTGCAGGAGAATGCAGTGAAAATCTTACAGATACTCATACTACTCTAGACAGTCTTGCATATGCAGTCTTTACTTCTGGTTCTACAGGTAAGCCAAAAGCCACAGCAGTTTACCATCGCGGTTGGACTAATTTATTGAATTGGTTTGTTCAAGAATTTCAAATTAACTCAGATGACAAGGTACTTGTTATTAGTTCTTTCAGTTTTGATATAACTCAAAGAAGTATTATGATGCCACTAGTATGTGGAGGAGAATTACATATATTAGCATCAGACTATTTTGATCAAACTCTGACTTTGGAAACCATTTGCAGATCACAAATTACTCTAATTAATTGTGCACCTAGTTCTTTCTATGCATTAGTCGAAATGCATAATGACAAAACTTTTAAACAACTAATGTCTTTAAGAAAAGTTTTTCTAGGAGGCGAACCTATTTCTGCCTCAAGGCTTAAAAACTGTATTTCTTGCGATTTTTTTAATGCAGAATTTATTAATGTTTATGGAGTAGCAGAATGTTCAGATGTATCCACATTTTACAGACTATCTAATTTTAAAGAATACATCTCGTCATCAGTCCCTGTTGGTAAGCCTATTTTTAACACAAAAATTTATTTGATCGACGAGAATCTAAATCCTGTTCCTTTTGGTGAGATTGGTGAATTGTGTATAGCTGGAGATGGAATAGGACAGGGATATATTAATGATCCAATTTTAACGAAAGAGAAATTTATATTTGGTCAATTTAATTCTAATTCAAATGTACAGATCTATAAAACGGGGGATCTGGCTCGTTATCGGTCAGATGGTAATTTAGAATATTCTGGACGACTTGATCATCAGGTAAAAATACGTGGTCAACGTATTGAACTTGGAGAAATTGAAACCTCACTTCGTCAACACACAGAAGTAAAGGAAGCTGTAGTAATAGTTGAAGAGATTGTGCCTGGAGATCAGCGCTTAATAGCTTACATAGTTCGTGGTAATTTACTTGCAAACACAGAAGATACAGATGATAAAATTATAGACATTTTACGCCAGCATTTAACTGATAAAATACCTCATTATATGATTCCCAATGAATTCATTTTTATTAGTAAAATGCCTTTAAATCCTAATGGCAAAATAGACAGAAAAATACTAAAAACTTTTAAAAATAACACTAATAAAAATAATGATCAAAATCCTACTGAAAATCCAAAAACAACTTTTGAAATTGCAATTGCAGCCTTTTTTATAGAAGCATTAAAATTGAATGAAGTCGATTTTGAAGAAGACTTTTTTAAAATGGGAGGACACTCACTATTGGCTGCTCAAATATTATTAAGAATCAGAGAGGCTTTTGGTGTAGATTTCAGTTTGTCTGTGTTTCTTTCATCAGAAAAAATTACCATAAAAAGTTTAGCAAATCTTGTAATGGAAGCTAAACTTAGACAGAAATAATTGCAATTGCCCAGATATTTAGAACAAGAAATAGTCTTGTTTACTATACTGAACTACACTCTGGGCGCGCTTTTAGGAGGTACAAAAATAAGTAAGTCGGCGCGAATAAACATTACTATGTTATGAAAAGAAAGCATGTATTGTATGAAATTTATCATTAATAAATGATAAATTACGACCTCAACTAGTTAGCTTTATTTGTGCCGACTTAACTTAAATAATTTAGAATTTAGATCGGTGCATTTTGATTTTTATCTCATCTTTCAACTTTAAAAGTTAATAGTGAAAACGCTCTCTAAGTAAGAATATAAATGAAAATGATCTCCCCAGGAATTAGTTACTCTGACTACTACATTAGTGAACAATCGGTTCCTATTGAAGAACTTATCAGCAATTTGTCTGAATCTAAGCTACCTCATGGGTTTAATCGCAAGCAGTTTACCGAGATGTTGGTTCAAACTCTGGGAGTAGAGTTTGTTTACATTGATGAGCGAAAAAATGAGTTATTACGTTTTTATCAATTACTAGAAAAGTACTTCTTACAATCCAATTCACAACCTGAAGAAATAGATGTCTTAATATATGCTGCTGGTGATTCTATTGCATCCGGACATTCATGGGCTGATGATGAGAGTGAATGCATTAATATTCCATACTTTGTAAAAGATGAGTTCAAATTGGATAATGCGTTGCTGTTTAATGTTGCAGTTGAGTGTGCTAGCACATTGATGGCTATGCGAATAGCTCTCTCCATGCTAAGAGATAAATCAGCTCGGAAGATTTTAATTTTATCAAGAAATTTTTACACCAATGACAGACGATTAAGCATAATGGAAAAAGGTACACTAGTAAGTGATGGTGTTGGAATTATAGAGCTTTCGGCAGATCAAACTAATTGTTCGATAATTGATTTTGTAAGTATAGAAGATAGTCGTATTAATAAATTTTCTGACTTTGTTAGAAAACCACAATTAGTTATAGAGCAAGGAGCAAATGTCATCAAAACTTTAGTAGAAAGAAATTCAATTGCACTCGATGATATCAGTATGATTATACCCCAAAATACAACGCGTTTCGCTTGGCAAAGATATTGTAATATTCTTAAAATTCCAACGAGTAAAGTTTTTCTTGATAATATTTCTGATTATGGACATGTGGGTGATGTTGATACTATTCGTAATTTAACAGATGTCTGGAGGAGAGGAAAAGGATTTCTCAATGTTGGCGATTTCGTAATTCTCTACACAATAGGTACAGGAACTACTTGGGCTGCGATGCTTATTCAAAAGACAGAAAATTTATAATCCACATTCTGTACTTCATTTTGTAGTACTAAGTAGTTGTAATAAATAGCAAACATATTTTCAGTCTTATTCAGATGAACCACCAGATCATTGTTTCTTGTGTAGCGTCGTAGCTCTGCTATGTTTTATGTTTTTATATATGTACGCTCTTAAAGACTTTAGCGACCCTTTATCACTTACCGTTACTAAAAGTTCTCACTATATTGCATAGTTTGGAATATCATATTAGGGATAATTAGTTAAAACTTTGCTTAAGTTGATAATAAAGATGTATTTGTTGAATTCAAAAGAGTAAGCTTTAATTTCTCATTTTTTTCAATACATGAATGTTCAGAATAATTAATTGTTTAATTTTAACTATTTAATTGGGTAGAGATTGTATGTTATCTATATTTGTAGTTCTATTTTTTTCCATATTTCATTCTTTATTTGGAATGGGGTTGCTACTTTTTGGTACACCAACTTTGCTATTATTTGGATTTCCATATGAGCAAATATTAGTAATTCTTTTGCCTTCGTCAATCACTATTAATTTATTTCAATTATATCATAACAGACAAAATATTAGCCATAAAACCGTATATAGTTTTATGCTATTTTGTTTGCCTTTTGTGATTATATGTATGAGTTTGTATATGTATACAAAAGTAAAACTAAATCTCGAAATAGCTGTTTCATTTGTTTTGTTTTTTTCTCTTTTAATCCGAATAATACCTACACTAAAAAAATGGATGCAACAGATTATTTATAAATTTCAAAAACCTTTTTTAATTATTATGGGAGTCATACATGGTTTTACTAATTTAGGGGGAGCGCTACTTTCAGTATTTGCTAGTAGTCAGCATACTAGAAAAGAAGATATTATTGCTTGTATATCATTTTGTTACGTAATTTTTGCTACTTTCCAAATTGGATTACTTTTAGTATTTAAACCTTATCTTTTTAATTATAAGACTTTGCTTTTTTGTTTAATTTCTGCTTCGGTATATTTAACTTTTGGAAAAGTTATATTTGCAAGCGCTTCACAATATTTTTATGAAAGATTATTTTCTATATTTATTTTTATTTATTCTGTTTTATTGTTTTTAAAAGG
The DNA here is from genome assembly GCF_004323185.1 of Westiellopsis prolifica IICB1. Taxonomy (GTDB): domain Bacteria; phylum Cyanobacteriota; class Cyanobacteriia; order Cyanobacteriales; family Nostocaceae; genus Pelatocladus; species Pelatocladus prolificus_A. Next base: position 553,695 of record NZ_NAPS01000003.1, on the reverse strand, counting down.
CTTGAAAATAATTTCTTACAATTAATAAAAATTCACAAATATGTTCTTTAGTAGGTTCTTTAAAGATACAAAAATTTGTAGAAATAATTTTGATATAATACTTTATACACCTGGAGTACGTTTAAATTTTTTATATATCCTCTTAAGCAACGGTTGCTCTATATGAGCTAATCTTGAAATTTTTACTTTGAATAAATTTACAATTCCTCTATATAGACATTATGTCAAACTTCAATAAAATTCCTAGCCAATTCCAAATTTTCTCAGCTTATCCAAGTCTACGAATCAGAATTATTACTCAAATATCGCAAAAGATACTTTTCTTAATTTTCTCACTACCGTCCTTTGTTTTTTTTGCTGGACATTGCTTGATTCTGCTTTCTGGCTTAAACCAGATATTAAATCTTCACTTTTGGCAAGCATTTCAAACTTTCAGTTATAACACTAAAAATCCTTGTTTTGTGCTTGTATTTGTATTGGGTTTCTTTGTTTTTGCGATCGCAACTTTATTTGGATTATGGTGGATTTTAGGTATAACTGAACTTCACGCCAATTATGAATCGTTAAAAATTATCTATGGATTATTAGGTACATCTTATGAGATTTCTATATTAGCTAGCAATATTAAATATTTTAATCAATATTGCCATAGATGTGATGAACTCAATTCATGGAATTTAGAAATTGTTACTAACCAAATACGTTCTCATAAAAATCTGTTATTTCTAGTCTGGATTTTCCAAAATTGGATTTCAGCAAATACATTAACTCCTATGAATTTTAAAACGATCTATATCTGTTCTTATACAAACCCTAATCCAAGTGACTGGTTAGGTAAAGTACTTGCAGACTTTTACAAAGTCGAATTTCGGTCAGTTTTTCAAATTATGCAAGTAAGAGCTTGATTATCCAGGCAGGGCATGGTACAGTCTCGTTCAACCGCATCAATAGTAAAATTTGTAGACAAATAGGGCAGAAAGAGGAAACTACAGCACACAACGTGTAAAATTTAGCTCTAATTGTGCTAGTTTAGTTTTTGTTACATACTTAGAAATTTTCCCGCCCACCTACTTACGTTCTTTTCTACCAATATATTGACCATGAATACTGACCATATAAGGAACAATGTAAGTCAAAGTTCCAGAAATCCAACGCTCAGATGTCATCTGATTAGTTAACAATGCCCAACCATGATTGATCGTAAATAGGAGAGTTCCTATAAATAAAGCTACCTTAAAAGCAGTTGGCATCAACTGGCGCTCAAATAAGCTAGATAGATATTTTCCTACAATGTTCTTATGCCTCATTTTGCAGCTTTCCTTAAAGTAGTTATTAGCAGCAATAGAATATATTAAGAATTATGTATTTAATTGAGATCATATTGTGTTAAGAAAAATCAATTAGATTTTTCTGATGATAGGAGCCTTTAAATAAGCTTGAGGATTTTTAGGATCAAATTCCAAACCATTAAAAAATTTCTCCACACCTCTTGATGTACTCGGTGGAATCATTTTCTCCTGACCGATGAATTTTGCTGCTTCTCGCCACAAATCTTCGCGATTTACAGCCTCAATTAAAGGTTTAGTTTCAAATTCTGGTGAGCGATACCCCCAGCGCATATCTTCAATCAAAAACCACAAATCATGACTTTTGTAAGGATAAGAAGCATTTTCACGCCAGAATTTAATAGCATGAGGACTATTTTCTACTACACGCCCATTTCCATAATCAAATTTGCCTAACAAGCGATCGCGCAGAAAATCACTTGTTACTCCCATCCACTGTCGCTGTGACAGAATCTGAAACATTTCTTCTTTATTTTCTGGCTTATCACACCAAATTTGAGCTTCCAAAACTGCTGCTAGAAGTGCTTTAGCCGCCTTGGGATGCTTATCTACCCAATCACTACGCATTGCAAGTGCTTTTTCTGGGTGATTATTCCACAACTCGCCACTAGTTACAGCTGAGTATCCAAGCCTCTTTTTGATTAAACGATGATGCCAGGGATCGACCACACAAAAGCCTTCCATCGTACCGCCTCGCATATTAGCTACCATTTGCGGTGGTGGTACTACAATCAAAGATGCATCTCGTTCTGGGTCGATACCAGCATAAGCTAGCCACCAGCGCATGAAAAAATCCCCTGTTACCCGTCGATAGGGAATAGCAAACCGGGAAATTTCTCCATGTAAAGCCTTCTGAGCCAAAACAGATTTGAGCGCAAAGCCGTCTAAACCCAGGTTTAAATTTTTATAGGTATTAGCAAGTGAAATCCCCTGTCCATTCACATTTAGGCGAGCCAAGATATACATGGGAATTTTACGACCATAACTAATCTCCCCCGTCGCAATCAGATATGCCATAGGAAAGAGCAGATGAGCGCCATCTAAGCCACCACCAGCTGAACCTAACATCAGTTTGTCCCGTTGAACAGCCCAAGAAGGCTGTTTTAGAACCTGGATATCAGGCATACCATACTTAGCAAAAAAGCCCTTAGCTTTGGCAATGATTAAAGGACAACAACTGGTTACAGGGACGAAGCCCAGTGTCGCTTTTGTCACCTCAGGACTATTGCTATAACCAGCATACACACCTGAATTTAACTGGCTGGTAGTGGAGCCAGAGGTAGCACGATGGGTTATGGTTTGAGTCAGCAGGGCTGCTGCACTTGTTGTTACTAAAAATTTGCGTCTGGAAAACTTTGTCATATCGATTCACCTGTTGAAAGTGAATAAAATAACTGCAATACATTTATTTGGTTTGTCAAAGAGACTTCGACGGATTCAATAAAAAACCGCAGAGAACTCAGAGGAAGCAGAGAAAGAAAAGTAAAGAATGAGTTTTAAAATTGATTTACCCATCAAAGTTTGTGTAGAGAGAGATTAAACTGGGTCGGACAAAATTTTGACAATTTCGCTTTTGATATACTTGACTTGCTGTTGTTTATGCAGAAATTGCATGAGTTCATGGCGAAGTGCATGATATTTGGTGCTATCCATAATCTCCGTCGGGTATCGAGGATGGGGAAAAGACACTTCCAAAACTTGATCAATAGTTGCGCCGGGGCCATTTTTTAACATCACGATGCGATTAGAAAGCAATAGGGCCTCATCCACATCATGAGTAACCATTATGGCAGTGATATTGTTTGCATTACAGATATACATTAACTCAGTTTGCAGATTACTACGGGTGAGTGCATCCAAAGCTCCAAACGGTTCATCCAACAATAGCAGCTTGGGCTTAATAGCTAAAGCACGCGCCAGCGCCACTCGTTGCTTCATTCCTCCAGAAAGTTGTGTCGGTTTTTTATGAATAGCATCTTTGAGTCCAACCATTTCCAAGGTATGGGTAATTAACTGATGGCGTTCTTTCTTGGATTTGTGGCGCATTACTTTATTCACAGCTAAGGCTACATTGTCCCAAGTCGTTAACCAAGGTAAGAGGGAATAGTTCTGAAATACCATCATTCGATCCGAACCAGGTCTACGTACCAGTTGACCATCAACTTGTACATAACCTTGTGTTGGTTTATCCAATCCAGCCACAATATTGAGTAAGGTAGACTTGCCACAACCAGAATGACCAATCAAGGAAACAAATTCTCTTGGTTTGATGTCCAAATTGATGTTTTTGAGGACAGGATTTTTGCTACCATCGGATAGTTTAAATTCCTTTTCTATCCCTCTAATTTCAACAAAACTAGACATAGTTTCTTTTCCTTATATATTCCGTATTGAAAGCTTACTCTTGTGGAGTTAATTTGAACGATAGATAAGCCATTATCTTGTCTAGAACCAAACCAACTGTACCTAAGTAAATAATTGCCAAGATGAGTTCACTAATGTTTGAGTTGTTGTAGGCGTCTATGATGAAAAAGCCTATTCCATCGTAAGCCAGCAGCATCTCTGCTGCAACAACAGCTAACCAAGATAGACCAAGTGCAATCCTTAATCCTGTAAAAATGTAGGGAAGTGTCGCAGGTAATAGAATTTTGAAAAAGTTCTCGAAAACTGTGAGTCCTAAAATTTTGGAGACATTGGTGTAATCTTTGGGAATGAGCTGTACACCCAAAGCAGTATTGAGGATAATTGGCCAAATTGCCGTAATAAAAATTACAAAGATAGCTGAAGGATCTGGTTTCAAAAAGATAGCCTGAGCAAGAGGTAGCCAAGCTAAAGGTGCGACCGGACGCAGCAGTTGAATTATCGGGTCAATTGCTTCTCTAATAAATTTGTTCAAACTAATAATAAAACCAATAGAAATACCTACAATTGCAGCTAGGGAGTAGCCAAACATCACTCGTTCCAGACTAGCAAGAATCAGCCAGAAAAATCCTTTGTTATTACCTCCCTTGTTAAAAAAGGGATCGATAATTAAACCCCAAGTATCAGTTGTCACTTGAAATGGAGAAGGTAGTGATGTTTCAGGATTTAAGCTGAGTAAATGCCATATAATCAACATGGCTGCTATACCAAAAACAGGTGCAATAATTGACTTAATCTGCCTATGGCAAATTAAGTTTTTAGTGTTTATAAACATTGAAGGTTATCCTTTCACTTAATAAAAGGTTAATTGGGAATATCTACGCCTAATACCATTTCACTAAAATCTTGATACAAATGCAGACGGTGTAGAGACGCGAAATTACCCTGCGGGAACGCTAAAAGCGAACGCGTCTCTACATTATTATATGTATCGCGTTACCGTTAAATGGTATAATAAGCTACATATAATCTATGCTCTGTGCTTTTCTCCATGCTTTTGGGGGAATTTTATAAAGTTGACGAAATTGACGAATGAAATACCCTGCATCTGGGTAGCCTACTTTAGCAGCAATTTGATTAACTGGTTCATCAGTATTTATAAGCAAGAAGCGTGCTTGCGCCATGCGTCGCTCAGTAACCCAGCAATATACACTGCGTTTAGTCTTACGTTTTACTAGGTTAGTTAAATAAGCAGGAGAATAACCAACTACAAGAGCAATATCAGTAAGTTTTATGGGACGGTAATAATTTTCCTCGATAAATTGAAAAACTTCATTTAACTGAGAACAATTAGGAAAAATCCACTGAGAATCTGTTAGGAGTTTAGAGTCAGCACATTGTACTTCATGAGCATACCACTGCTTGATGATTTTCTGTTTTTCTAACTGTGTTGTAATTGCTTTAAGTATTTCCTCTATCTTACAAGGCTTAATTATGTAGTCATCTGCTCCTAACTCCATCCCTCTACGGATATCACTGTAAGATGCTTTCCCAGTCAGAAAAATAAAAGGAATAATTGCCGTAGCGGGATGTTGGCGTAGTTTACTTAGAACGCCATAACCATCAAGCTCTTGCATTACAACATCGCAAATCACCAAATCAGGTAATTGTTCTTTTGCAAATTCTATACCAGTAATACCATTTTCTGCACTAATAGTATGGAAGCCTTCGATGTTAAGACAATGTAAAAAAAACTTCCTAGTTTGTATTTCATCTTCAATTAATAAAATCTTTTTCATTATTTTTATTGGCTCCTCATGAACTATTTAAGCAACGGATAAAATTTCCGAAATTGCTAATAATTGCTTCATTGGCAACTTAATAGTAAATGTAGTACCGATACCAATTTCACTTACTAAACTAATTGTGCCACCGTGTAAATCCACAAATCTTTTAACAACTGCCAATCCAATTCCTTTACCCGGAATATTACTGACATTTTGACCACGATAAAATGCTTCAAATATTTTTTCTTGGCTGGTGGCTGAAATTCCAATCCCTTGATCTTGTATTTTGAAAATAATATTTTCATCCTGACAATCAAGCTCAAAATTAATAATACTACCTTGAGAAGAATATTTGATTGCGTTAGAGAGTAAATTTATAAGAATTGGCTGTAGTAACTTTTTATCTAACCAAGCTGATGGGCAAGCATTATGATTAACAAAAGAGATTATGTGCTGTTGTTTATCATACATTTCCATTTTTTTGATTGTCTCTTGGCATAATTGAACAACATTAATTAATTGCGGTTCAAATTTGTGTTTTCCTAGATCTGGTTCGACGATATTCCGAGCATCATCTAGTAAATAGTTGAGTTGTTCCACAGAGGTTTCAATCATATTGATATATTCAAATTTTTCTAAATCAGTACATTTTTGAACAGAACGCTTTAATATACTGGCAGATAAGTAAATATTATGCATTGGAACACGAAATTCATGAGAAATTACTGAGACTAAATTTGTCTGGAGTTCGATAAATTCTTTCGCTTTTTCTAGATTTTCCCTAATTTCTGCTTCATTTTTTTTATACTTAGTAATATTGAATGCTGTCCCCATTACAGCTAGTTTTCCTTTTAATTTAATCACATGAACACAGCAATCTAGCCAGCATTCTTCACCATTTTTGCTAATAATTTTGATTTCTTGATTGTGTTTAATTTTTTTTAGTTCAGAATAGGGTAATTGCTTCTGTTGACAAGTATGCCAACATTTTTGTATAAGTTCATTAATGTCAGGTTGATTAAAAAATTCTTCTTTTGTGTAACCAGTAATTAATTCCGCAACTGAATTGATATAATATAATTGCGTGTCTTGTCTGATGAAAAAGACAGTTTCAGCCGCTTCTATTAAGGTGTGAAACCACTTATTATTCCGTTGTGCAGCTTTTTGGAATTTTCTATATTTTGTTATATTCCTAAAATGTGAAACTGTACAATTATTTTGTTTTAAGAAGTAATTAAGGCTAAGATTAGTGCGCGCATATCTTTCCATACTTTTGCTCCAGAATGTATTAGACATCTCCGAAAAATATCCATAGCGCTCTATGACTGGATATAAAGCAATACAGTTCAGTTAAGGATTTTTAGTATCAAAAATAAGTCTGATACCATTTCCCAAAATGATTGATACAGATAGATTGATAGAAATCGGGCGCAGACAGCAATTGTCAATTCCATTTTCCAAAATCTAAAATGGTATGACTAAACGCGTCATGGTGTGTCTGTACAAAGGAATTGTGGCGTTATCTGAACCGTATTGGGATATAAAGAGGCGATCGCCAATTGCAAATATCAGCCATTATCCACGCCAAAATAAGGTTATGAGACAGTTTTTATTGATAAAGAGGCAAAAAACAACTTAACAGATCAATTTTTCCCTAGTTATTGTATGGTCGCCAACCACCAATAAATCGGTTATTGTCCTGCGGGTGGTTGAACTTCCAGCGCTTCAACAGCGATTTGTGTATACACGCTAGGGTGGTGTCTGGGGGATTTCACGTCTTCAATTGTGAATTATGACGGACGACCGATGCTGAACACCCCAGCTTCCATAATATCCAACAAGCACAAAAGTTATGTTACAAGTTTTGGCTTTCACGATTGTAATCATTAGAAGATTCAAAAATTGGATCGACAGATTGCAACCATTGATTGATTAGATAGTATAGGATAAAGCGCATCTTGACCTTTTTCTGAGCACAAAGAATTTTAAAATGAAGTTTGAGAGGTTTTGAGATGTATCCTTTAACATCCTCTAAGTCATCTATAGCGAAATCAACAGAAGATTCTAAAATAGGTGACTCTTTTTGTACCCATTCTTGGATGAGTTCCTCTAAAACAGTACTCATTTCTAATTCTCTCTGTATGCACACAACCTTGAATCTATACTTTATGTCTCTGGGTATAGCTCCTTTAATAACTGTATAGTCTTCTTTCTTGCGGTCGTTTTTCAATTTGCAACAACAGTAGTGAGAGGTTTTAGGTACTATAGGCATAACACATGCTTGCTAAACTTGAACTTCTCCAAATCTCTTTAGTAGTCAGCTAATGAGCTTATATTATACAATTCAACAGTTTTTGCGATTGAATATTAGGAAGTTAAACAGGAACTTAACTTGAGTAAAGATAAGGACCGAAGAAAGGCAGAATGTAATCCTAATGAAACAAGTTTTTTTAGTATTTATGTACTATAAATATGATAAGCTGTTCCACATTTAATTTGCATAATTCATAGCCTGAAACCTTTAACTGGCTTGGGTCAATCTGGAAAATTAAATATGGAACAGCTTATCAGAGCTTCATATGTTAAACGTACTTCCGTTCTAAGAAAATAAAGGGAAAAAGTACTTATGGACTTAAGTCCCTACTTAAGTCCCTTATTTTAGCTAGACAAGACTTCTTGAGAATTGCAAGATTAAGTAGAGTTGAATCAAATTCATAACTCAAGTTGGCATAAATAAGCTAAAAATCTGAACTTTGTAAGAGATTCTTCTGCTTTGTAACTTTACTTTATAAACTGTAAATCTTTACCCAGGTGGTTGGTTATCCTATGAGTCTTAAACAACATCTTAGCAATATAAATAAGAAGAGTGGAAAATCGAAACTTCGTACCCCCGCTTCGGTTACCTCAGAGAAAATGGGACAGTTTCAACACTTATTTGACTCTTCTGCTCCATTACCATCTCCACTGCTTTTACGTTACCCTCCTCTGATAGATTTTCCATCAAGTACCACCTCAGATGTTATACCTGTTAACAGCCAGGAGCTAACTACAAATATTTCAGTCGTCTCTACAGTGGTCAAAATACTAGAAGATTTGGGAGTGAAGTATGCATTTGGAGTTTCAGGGGGAGCGATCGCACCATTGTGGGCTGCATTGGAAAACAGCTCGATCAAAGTAGTTCATTTTCGTCACGAAGCAGGAGCAGCCTTTGCAGTCGCAGAGGCTTACTTTGCTAGTGGTTCCCCAATCGTAGTGTTTGGTACAACAGGCCCAGGAATTACCAATGCTCTGACAGGTCTTTTAGCTGCTCGCTGGGAAGGTGCAAAGGTAATTTTCTTATCAGGTTCGACTTCTTGCGCTCAACGTGGGCGATGGGCGCTCCAGGAAACCAGCGCACATACAATGCCTAATGCAGGTATCTTTACTTCTGGTTCACTGTTTCACTACGCCACTGTTGTTGAATCAGGCGCTCAACTTCCCGAAATTTCTCGCAAACTAGCGTCTGGCTTATCACAACCTGGAGGTTTTGTAACTCATTTAAGTCTCCCCATAGATGTTCAGACTAGCTTCCTGACAGAATCATTACCAAAAATTAATCTTTCTCATAGCCTAGCCAGTGCGAATGAAGAAACAATTACAAAATGTGTACAATTGTTGTCAGAAGGCCCGTTTGCGATATGGGTTGGATTTGGAGCACGGAAAGCGGCGGGGATTATCCGTGAACTTGCAAAGAGAACGGGAGTAGCTGTAATGTCTTCACCACGTGGTAAGGGCATTTTTCCAGAAGATCATCCGCAATTCGTAGGTGTAACTGGTTTTGCTGGGCATAATTCTGTTTTTAAATATATGCAAGAAAACTGCCCTTCACGAATACTAGTGCTAGGAAGCCGCTTGAGTGAGCGCACTTCTTCTTGGAACCCGATAATGGTTCCCTCAAAAGGTTTTATACATGTTGATATAGATCCAGAGATAGCTGGAACTGCATATCCATTCGCCGAAACCTTTGCTGTTCAGGCTGATATAGAACTGTTTGTCAAAGCATTGTTAAAGCACTTTCCTAAACATCCAACTGGTCTGCGAACCAAAAAATTACCTAAACCTATTTATCGTGTGCCTGATATACAAGACAATCGTCTGGTACGTCCTCAAGTCCTGTTCAGTATCATTCAAAAAGTCATTGTTCAAGCAAGCAACACATTAGTTATGGCTGAGTCAGGTAACTCGCTCGCCTGGGCAACTCATCTACTGAAGTTTAACAGACCAGAGCAGTACCGAAGCGGCTCTGGTTTTGGGTCTATGGGTCATTTTGTGACTGGTGTTGTGGGTGCAGCCCTTGCACAAAACAGTAAAGCCGTTGCGATCGTTGGCGATGGTGCTATGCTGATGAACAATGAAGTGAGTACAGCAGTAAAATACCAAACTCCTGCCGTTTGGATTGTACTCAACGACGCAGGCTACAACATGTGTAAACAAGGAATGGCATCACTGGGATTTAAAAATATAGATGCAGAGATACCATCAGTTGATTTTGTCATGCTTGCACGGGGAATGGGAGCTGATGGTATTCGTGTAGAGCGCGAGTCTGATATACAAGCAGCATTGGAGAAAGCCCTAGCTGCAACAGGGCCGTTTGTAGTTGATGTAGCTATTGATCCGAGTCAAGCCGCACCAGTAGGGAGCCGTATCCATAATTTAATGTCACAAAGCGCCAAGCATTAATAGGAGATTGCCACTATATATTCCTCAGTAGGATTGCGATCGCTTGCTATCAGTCTTCCAAGTACCCTGCGTACAACTGAATTATTACATTATTTGTACTGATTTACTTATGCTAAAAGACATTGCTGTGTGGGGGCGTTCTACCACAGAATATATCCAAATGTTTGATCTAGTTGCAGCAGATTTAAAAGTGAAGATCCTTGACTGTGCTGGTGGACCTGCAAGCTTTAATGCTGAAATGACAAAGCAAGGGTTTAATGTTATTTCCTGCGATACTATCTACAATTTAACTGCAAATGAAATTGCTGATCGCATTCAAGAAGCTAATCAGGCAATTATGAATGCACTACAAACAAACTCAGATAGTTTTGTGTGGCAGAAAATCCAGTCTCCATACCAGCTTCAAAAACTTAGAATGGTAGCAATGCAAACATTTATTGAAGATTTTACATTAGGATTACAAGAAAATCGTTACATTACTAGCGTATTGCCTAGTTTACCATTTGCTAATAGACAATTTGATTTAGCTTTATGCTCTCACTTATTGTTCACTTATTCTCACTGTCTTTCTCAAGAGTTCCATTTAGCTTCGATTATAGAAATGTGTAGAGTAGCTAAACAGACACGAATTTTTCCACTATTAAGTACCTCTGGAAAACTATCTTCACTTGTGCAACCTGTAATCCACGAGTTAAAGGAGCAAGGATACACAGTCCAAATTAAAGAAGTTGCCTATGAGTTTCAAAAGGGTGGTAACAAGCTACTACAAGTGTCAAGTCCTTTATAATTGCATACTATACGGGTGATACCATTTTAGATTTTGGATTACCCTGCGCTTCGATACGTAGACGGACGAAGTCCGGCTGAAAGATTTTTCCTCAGATGTTGGAAAAAGCTGAACAACAATGGCTAACTCAACGATTCAGAGCAACACATTTTATGAATTGTGCAGTCTTATACTCTATATTCCATGCTTTAACCTTATATTCATCTAAGAAATATCCTATGTTATCGAAATTTTATATATTGAAATTACATTGCAAAAGCGTTAGTTTTGATAGTGTAATCGCTTTTGTAAATGAAATACTTTTAGCTGAATTAGAGTTTTTAACTACCCTAAAGTTATATTTGTTGAAATGGTAACAACTAATCATAGACCATTACTATTAGATTTTGAAAAGCCCTTGTTCGAGCTAAAGTCGCGAATTAATCAAATTCGTGAATTAGCAGCAGAAAATGGAGTAGATGTTTCCGCACAAATCTTGCAATTGGAGTCTCGCACTCTGCAATTGTATGAGGAAACTTTCAATAATCTTTCTGCGGCTCAACGGCTACAACTTGCACGTCATCCCCGTCGTCCCAATACACTTGATTACATTCAAGCGATCAGTGATGTCTGGGTAGAATTACATGGCGATCGCGGTGGTTTTGATGATCCAGCTATAATTGGTGGGATAGGAAGACTGGATGGACGACCAGTAGTAATGCTTGGTCATCAAAAAGGCCGCGATACCAAAGACAACATTCTGCGAAATTTTGGTATGGCTCATCCTAGCGGCTACCGCAAAGCAGTCCGATTAATGGAACATGCTAACCGTTTTGGTCTGCCAATATTAACTTTTATCGATACACCAGCTGCTTGGGCTGGAGTAGAGGCAGAACATCATGGTCAAGGAGAGGCGATCGCCTACAATTTACGAGAGATGTTTCGATTAGAAGTTCCCATCATTTGTACAGTTATTGGTGAAGGAGGTTCCGGTGGTGCTTTAGGTATTGGCGTCGGTGAACGTGTATTAATGTTTGAATATGCTGTCTACAGTGTTGCTCCACCAGAAGCTTGTGCAGCTATCTTATGGAAAGATGCTAGTAAAGCTCCTCAAGCTGCTGCTGCTCTCAAAATGATGGCTGCGGATCTTAAAAGTTTAGGCATCATAGACCAGATATTACCAGAACCTTTGGGTGGAGCACATTTAAATCCGCTTGAGACAGCTAAAACTCTCAAGCAAGCACTGGTGCATAACTTAGAGGAACTCAGTCTTCTGACAGGACAACAACGTCGCGAACTGCGATATCAAAAGTTTCGTCGTCTTGGTGTCTTTTTGGAATCTTCTACCTAAGTTTTATAGTTTTGTACAAACAAGTTTCACTCAACTGAATTCAAAATGACGAAGATACTTAGGAACAGGATGATATTTATATGGAAGTTAAAAGGTATCAAAACCTGAGACTATGGCGTAGCGAAGTATTATTAGCAGTAACGCTTTCCCTTGGTATTCTGCATCACATAGACCATATTCTCCGTGCTGACCGTAGTGGTTGGCCATTTATATCAGATGTCACCCCGTTTACCTTCAGCTTGTTAGTTTATCCACTTTTTCTTAGCGTTTTTCTCACACGTTCATATCCCTGGTATCGAGTAGTAGCAATAACATTTGCTTATATTGCCACTCAAATGGGACATATTTTTATAGAAACCCCTGTCGATCAGTATTCTACATGGGCGTACGGAATTAGCAATGTATCGCATTCTCTCGGTAAACCTAATCTACTTGGGATTGCTTCACCTGCGATGGGAATTTATGCTGTGGTTTTATCACTTCTACTTTCGGTTGCATTTATCCTCACATTATTTGAATTAATTCGAGATGCTCGCTTAGGGACTTCCAAATAGAAAATATTCAGCCGACTCACTTATTCAGATTGTAATTTCCATTAACCAATCAAAGGATGTAATTATGTCTAACAAAACTCTCCGAGTTACCATGCGCTGGATTCATATTGTTGGTGCAGGCTTTATTGGTACATATATTTATTCACCTTGGAACAGTAATTCTGCATTTACCGCACTGATGCAGTTCGTAATTATTCCAGTTCTCTCATTAACGGGTATCGTTATGTGGAAACAAACCCTGCTGAAGAAATTGATTAAAGGCAAATCAAATCAAGCTAATATCAGCGCCATAAATGAAAACTAATAGTTTGTCAAGTTTAAATTAAGAGTTTGTAGTAAGTACTTTAGTGCTTAAAAAATCAAGACTACCCTGGGTTCCCGCAGCGCGTATAGTCCTTACTACGAACTTTGTTTCCTATCCATCGATTTAACACTTGTGTCATTGATCGGGCGATAAGCGCCCCGAAATCTTTTTTAAAACAATGAAGATACTAGTACTAAATGCTGGATCAAGCAGCCAAAAAAGTTGTCTCTATGAGATAGCAGGTGAAGTTCTTCCCAACCAAGTACCTCTACCTCTTTGGGAAGCAAAAGTGGATTGGACTTATCTTCAGGGTGTCGCCAAAATCGATATAAAAACAGCTACGGGTGAAGTGCTGCAAGAAAAAATTGAAGCCGAAAGCCAAGCTGTTGTGATGGCTTATGTACTTGATACCCTGACTCAAGGTAGCACTCAGGTAATTAAGCATTTATCAGAAATTGATGTTGTCGGACATCGCGTAGTACATGGTGGCCAACATTACCAAGATAGCGTTATTATTACTGACGATGTAAAAGAGGCGATCGCTCGTCTTTCTACCCTTGCTCCTGTTCACAATCCAGCAAACTTGCAGGGAATACAAATGATTGAACAGGCGTTAGGGAAAGTTATGCAAGTGGCAGTTTTTGATACTGCATTCCATGCTCAGATACCTGACGCTGCTGCTATTTATCCCGGCCCTTACGAGTGGGTAGAGCAAGGAATTCGTCGTTACGGATTTCATGGTACCAGTCACAAATACTGCGCTCAACGTGCTGCTCATATCCTTGATCGAGATTTAGAATCACTGCGTTTGATTATCTGTCATCTTGGCAATGGTTGCTCCTTAACAGCAATTAAAAATGGTCGTAGTGTTGACACGACAATGGGTTTTACACCTCTAGATGGGTTGATGATGGGGAGTCGTTCTGGCTCTATTGATCCCGGTATTGCAATTTACCTATTGCGACAACATAATTATTCTCCAGAGCAGCTAGAATACATTCTCAATCAAGTTTCTGGTTTAAAGGGAATTTCTGGTATATCTAACGATTTGCGCTTGGTGATGGAAGCAATGATTCAAGGTAACTCCCGCGCTCAACTCGCATGGGATATATATATCCATCGCTTGCGCTCTTATATAGGTGCGATGCTTGCTAGTTTGGATGGGTTAGATGCTTTGGTGTTCACCGCAGGTGTAGGTGAAAATTCTCCTCTTATTCGCCAAGCTGCGTGTGAACCGTTTAAGTTTTTGGGGCTGAAACTTGATCCCAAAAAAAATATAAATTTTATCCTTGATCAAGATATTGCTACTCCTGACTCAGCAGTGCGAGTATTGACAATCCATACCCAAGAAGACTGGGCGATCGCAACTGAATGTTGGCGACTGCGTGTCTCTTCTGTGCTTTTTGCTTAAGGGACTGTGACATAATCTTAACTATTAGCCCTATTATTGATTTTGAGACAGTTGTAGGAACTTCTGATTGAATCTATTTTTAGTCCATCAAGATTTCAGTAGAGACATCTTTTATAGACATTAAAAGCTTGGAATCAAGTGCTCCTAAAGCTTTCAATGTAGTCTTTTGATCCTCGGTTATACCAGTTGTACCTATAATATTTGTGCCTTCATAAGGTCTTTTGCTTCTCAATGTTTTTAGGCATTTTGAACTTAAGATATCCCAAAGTTTTATTGTTTCATCTTCACTTGCACTAACTAATATTTTTTGTTGATTATTGTAGGCAACTGACCAAACTAATTTGGTATGTCCTAACAATGTTTCTACACAGTTATTGGTTTTGATATCCCAACAGCGTACCGTTTGATCCCCACTACCACTTACGAGCGTAAGATCATTTACAAAAACTAGTGAATATACACAGTTGCGATGTCCCTGCAAGGTTGCTATACATTGACTGGTGTTAACATCCCAAAGTTTGATCGTTTGATCGCTGCTACCGCTTGCAAGGATAGAACCATCAGGACTAAAAGCAACTGACCAAACTCCACCGATATGACCCGATAAAGTTGCAATACATCGACCGGTGCTAATATCCCACAATCTTACTATTTGGTCAAGACAACCACTAGCCAAAATTTTACCTTGAGGACTAAAGGCAACTGACCAAACTCGATTAGTATGTCCTTCCAAACTTTGAACGTATCGACCAGTGTCTACATTCCACAATTTTACTGTTTGGTCATCACTGCTGCTTGCCAGCAACCTACCTTCAGGATTGAAGGCTACTGAAACAACCCGATTGCTATGACCAGAACAAGTTTTGATGCATTCACCTGTTTTAGTATCCCATAACTTGACCGTTTGATCTTCACTAGCACTTGCAAGCATACGACCATTTGGACTAAAAGCAACTGATGTGACCCGATTACTATGTCCATGCCAAGTTTCAAGACATCGACCAGTATCAGTGTCCCACAATTTCACTGTTTGGTCTCCACTGCCACTTGCAACGATATCACCTTGAGGACTAAAAGCAACAGACCAAATGCCATTACAATAACCGTGTAAGCTTTTGAAACACTGATTTGTATTGATATCCCATAATTTTACTGTTTGGTCATCGCTGCCACTGGCTATTACGCCAGAGTTTAGATTAACAGCAACTGACCAGACTCTACTGCTATGTCCTCTTAGTGTACTAACACACCTGCCAGTGTTGACATCCCATAACTTCACTGTTTTGTCATCGCTACCACTTGCAACCATACGGTCATTAGAGACAAAAGTAACTGAATTTACGCAGTCACTATGATCTTGTAAAGTCCGAAGGCAACGAGTAGTTTTGATATCCCATACTTTGATCGTTTGATCATGACTACCACTGACAAGAGTTTGACCATCTGAACTGAAAGCTATCGACCAAACCTGACGGGTATGTCCTTCTAAGATATTAAGGCGATTACCAGTTTTAATATCCCAACAATATATTAGATGGTCATCACTTCCACTTGCAAGAATATTACCACAAGGACTGAAGGCCACTGATGTAACTCGATTACTGTGTCCCTGGAAAGTTTTTAAACATTTACCTGTGTTAAGATTCCATAATTTCACTGTTTTGTCATCGCTACCACTTGCAAGTGTGCCGTTATCTGAATTAAAAGCCAATGACCAAATCCCACCGTTATGGCCATACAAAGTTTTGAGACATTGGCCCGTACTCACATCCCATAGCTTGATTGTTTGGTCAACACTTCCACTAGCAATCACTGTACCTTGAGGGTTAAAGGTGACTGGCCAAACCCAATCTGTATGTCCTTTGCAAATGAGCATTAACTTTCCATCTGCAACTTGGTACAAACGAACCTCATCATTAGTATCACCTGTGGCTAAAAGCTCTCCATTGGGGCTAAAAACTACAGAATGAATACCACCAATTGTGTCAGTAAAAACACACTTAGTTAAGTTGGCATTTTGAAGATTTACATCATGTAAATTCACACTATGCAGGTATGCTTGCCAGATATTTAAATCAGAAAAATCATAACCATTTAAATTAGTTTTCAGATGACAAAATAAATTTAATATATTACCAGATGTATATCCTACTTGTAAGGGAAATTCCTTCTGTAACCTGGCAATAATTTCCTTCAAGTGATTTTCAAGATTGATTTTGTTTGTGAAAACAGCAATAAGCCCATCAATGATAGGCTCCAAGATAAAACGATTTTGAGCATGTCTGATGTAATCCTTTGCTGTCGCCTTTAAAATAGCATGTGATCTGAAAATTTTGATGTCTTGAGTAATAATTTCTTTGCAAATTTGTTCTCTAAAATGCCGTGTCACATACTCCATTACTACCGGTTGTAATGTGAAGAGTGATGTGCTTCTCTCTAGTAGGGTAGGCGAAGCTTTCTCAATTAGAGATCGCCGCCCAAGAGACTCTAAAGCCTCAAACAGTTTTAAATGGAGTTCATTTAAGACGAAATCCGATTTTAATTCTGATAGTGTAATTGAGTCACGATTGATAGCTAACCAGTACATTACACTTTTTTCTAAATCTGATAAGCGTTCAAATTGCTGATCTAATAACTCATAAATATCACCAAAAAGACCAGTTTCTTGTTTAAAAAAATCAGAAACATCACCATCAAATAAATCTTGAATAGTAGTAGCAACAACTTTTAAAGCCAAGACATTTCCTGCGTAGTGATTGACTAAAGTTGACAGTTCAGATGGTGTACCAGATAGTCCTTTGATTTTCAGTATTTCTTGTCCATCTATACATTGCAAACCATTTATTCTAAATGAACGAACAGGTAATGTTTCTCCTTGCAGTAAAACTACTTCTTTAGGTTTTTCTCGACTAGTTATTAATAAGCAGCTTTGATGAGGTACTTCTCCTACTTCTTTGAATAACTGACCGTACTCTTCATATCCTTTAAGATATTGTCCAGAACGACTACCACTAGCTAGGATTGACTCTATATTATCTAGTATGATTAGACAACGGTGTTCTCGTAGACGAGTGATTAATCGCGAGATTTTTTCAGATGTGGTTTTTGATGAGTTAGCTTCTGTTTCTTGTTCTTGATATAAAAATTGATTTAGTTTACTGAGAATAGTATTGATGGGTGGAGCATCTCGCAAGGATTGCCAAATAACATACTCAAACCGATCTTGAATCTGTTTAGCCAGTTTGATAGACAGAGTTGTTTTACCTATTCCTCCCATCCCCAAAATAGCTACTAACCGACAGTTGTCTTTAAGGAGCCACTCCTCTAATATTACCAGTTCATCTGTACGCCCACAAAACATTGAAACATCAATTGCTTCTCCCCAGTCTTGGTACTTGCTTGCGACTGCATTGGAATAGCAATCTTTACTGAGTATTAAGTTAAAAGAAGTAAAAAATATTTCCAGTGTTTGTTTGTCAACTCCTTCCTGACGAGCAAGTATTTTTGCTACAGTGCTTGGATTTAATCCAGCGCGATCGCTTAGTTCTTCAAGCTTATATCTATCTCCGTAATTCTCTTGAAGCTCCAGATCCATTTTTGCCTTCTGAAACTTTTGCCATCCTTCTGGGGTAAGGATGACGCCACGTTTGCGCCTCTGCTTTTGTGGATTCATTCTCGTATACAAATCTTTAGTTAGTAACTACTAAAAGCAAGAATTTATAGAAATGTTAATACCTTATACCAATTTCATCTAAATATGGATAGAATAGCCAGATTCAAAACTCTTGCTATACAATGATTTTAAACCTCAAGATTCTGTGCAACCTCACAAATAATTGGTATTGGATGTTGTGCTTGTTACAAATTGCTAGCTTTCGTAAGTTCTTTTAGTCTTGAGATTTCCCTTTTTGGTGAAAAAGTACTTAGTTACTTAAGTACTTACGAAGGTATCAGAAAAATTTTTAAATGTCAAACCATAAAAACAGCGAATATTGGTGAAAATTCGCTGAACAGTCTATATATTTTAAAATTAAGATATTATATATACGAAGAATTGATAAGATAAATAAATATTCGTGAAGTCAAGCGATCAAAAGCAAAATCAAAGTAATCATCCTTTAAACGCTGTTATCTAGAAAAATATGGATACAAAAATAAAAATGATATTAAATAATGTAAATGCAGATATATAAATGTAAAATTAAACTTCCATATTTAAAAGTCTTTCATATAGGCATGTATAGGATTACTATTTAAATTTTGAACAGAACTCAGTAGTACAGTTTTTTCCCTGTTTCCTGAATCAACTTATAAGTCCACAAATCAAGGGTGATTCCTATAAAATTCCTATATAGGATACAAGATCCCCGATTTCTTAAAGAAGTCGGGGATCTAAGCTCTGGGATTTTCACAAATCATATAGGATTGCTATATATGTTATTTTTATCAGTTAATAAATATCCTATATTATCGAAAAATATTCTATTGTAAGTACTTTTGATAGCTATTAATATCATGAGTGTAGTTGACTGAACGATCAAGCACAAAGGCTTGATGAATACCTTTAATGATTTCCTTTTGACCTTAAAATATATTCCCTTGTACAAAGGGCAAATAGATTTGATTAAAAATAGCCTAATATTCCTGACAAAAATCTTTTAATCAGAGTCTAATTGCAATAAAAATTGAATAAATAATTTGAGGTCTAAATTTAATTAATTTATCAAGTGAAGGATATACCAATGGCACTAACTTGGGGATTTTTGCGTAGAACTTTATTTGGTGTTTCGCTTGAAAACATTGATAATCTTTGGATTAATTTTCCAGGAGATTCTACTGAAGCACAACGCCACTTAAAGCAGATTAGTTTTACTTTCATTAATGGGTGTAATGCAGCTCTTGAACTCGGTAACACAGATGTTCTGGTTAGTCAGCTAGAAGCTACTAAACCTAATTTACGGGGATTTGCGTATGAAGGAGCAGGAATGGGTTTAGCCATACTCGATTACGTGAGTCCTTGGCGACAAAATAGACTAGAAAATTTTCTCAACAGTGCTGGAGCAAAATATTCGCATTTAATACATATAGGAGTTGGTTTTGCAATTGTTGGTTTACAACGAGGAATCAAGAAATCTTTAGCACCATTAGATCCTTTACAACGTTGGTTAGCGATCGATGGCTATGGTTTCTGTTTAGGAATGAATCATTGGCAACATTTTGTAAAAAAAGCTATTGTTCCTAAAGGACTAACTGGTTATGCTTGCCGAGCTTTCGATCAAGGATTAGGACGAGCAATTTGGTTTTCACTAAGTGCAGATATCACAGGTATTTCAGAAATCGTCAATTCTTTTCCTTTATCACGTCAAGCTGATCTTTGGAGTGGTATTGGTTTTGCTAGCATTTATGCTGGTGAAATAAATCGCGATGCTCTAGAATTACTGAAAATATCTTCAGGAAAGAATCAACTAGACCTAGCTCAAGGTGGTGCTATGGCAGTAAAGTGTCGGGATGTAGCAGGAAATCAAACCTCTTACACAGCTTTAGCATCTTCTATATTATGTGGAATGCCAATTGAAGCAGTAGTTCGGCTTGTTGATACAACACGTGTAGAATTACCACTTGACGCCGAGGACTGGTTTGAAAACCCAGCTTATGAAGTATGGCGTCAACGTATGCAATTTCAATTCAATAACTTGCTAATACAGAATGCTGAAACAGTCATAGTAGATCTTTCTAATAACGGCGTGAGGTGTTAATCAACTAGGTTAAGTAAGTTGGCGCAGAAGAACAATAAGTCAACCCGTCCACCGCACTGACTTACTAGTTAGCTTTATTTGCGCGGACTTACTGAATGTATCCAACAAAGCTAAATGACTGATGATGTTGATTGACTAGACATCTCCAGAAATGAGGTATCGACCCTGACTGCACAAGGCTTTTATATTCTTTTTCGGAGATGTCTACTTACTAGCATTCAATAAAATTTAATGATCAAGGAGTAATCCATGAGTGTAGTAGATAGTTATGATGTTGCAATTTTAGGTACTGGTATTGGTGGAACAATGCTAGGTGCTATTCTGGCTCGAAATGGTCTTCGAGTAGTTATGATTGATGGAGGTAGTCATCCTAAATTTGCAATTGGAGAGTCTACAGTTCCAGATACATCTATTAAAATGAAGTTAATGGCTCGCCGATTTTTAGTTCCTGAGATTGGGTATCTTTCTAACTTCTATACTCTTCGCGATCACATCGGTACAGGAAGCGGGGTTAAGCGAGGTTTTAGCTTTTTATATCATCGAGAAAATCAAGAACAGCAACCACAAGAATCGAATCAACTTCCAACATTAACTGCACCTTTTGGCCCTGATTGTCATTGGCTACGTCATGAAACCGATGCTTATATGTTTGCTACGGCTGTGAAATATGGTGTTGTCGCTTATCAAAACACTCGTATTTCTGAGATTAGTTTTGATGAGAAGGGTGCATATTTGCAAAGTAATAAAGGTCAGAAATTTTTCTCACGTTACTTAGTTGACGCTTCAGGTTTTAATTCTCCACTAAGTAAGCAGATGGGTTTACGTGAAAGTGAACCACCTTATAAAACCAATACCCGTAGTTTGTTTACCCACATGGTGAATGTCAAGCCTTATGACGAGGTTGCTTCAGCAAAAACTACCTATGGGTTTCCTTATCCATTTTCTCAAACAACTTTACACCATTTCTTTGAAGGTGGATGGTTCTGGATTATTCCCTTTAATAATCACTCAAATTCTACTAATCCTTTATGTAGTGTTGGACTGACTTTGGACAGAAATATCTATCCAAAAACAGATATTTCCCCTGAAGAAGAGTTTAATCAATTTGTTCAACGCTTCCCATCAATCGCCCAGCAGTTTAAAGACGCTAAAGCGGTTCGTGAATGGATTTCTTCTGAGCGTCTTCAATATTCTTCCAAACAAATAGTAGGTGATAGATGGTCTCTTTTACCAAGTGCAGCAGGGTTTATTGATCCACTTTTTTCTGGTGGATTATCACTCACATGTGCTGCAATCACAAAACTTAGTGATTATCTACTCAAAGCATGTGTAGATGGTGATTTTTCTCGACAACGTTTTATTCACTACGAAAACTTGATAGAGAATGCTCTCATCCACCACGATCGCTTAGTTTCAAGTGGTTACTCCTGTTTTACTAAAGGATTTGAGCTTTGGAACGCTTGGTTTCGTGTTTGGAGTCTTGGTAACATCCTTGCAGGTCAAGGTCAAATTCGATTATATTGCAAGTATTTAGAAACACAAGACCCTGCGTACTTGGTAGAGGCTGATCTACCACCATACAATGGAGCATTGGCCAGCAGTTTAAAAGAATACAAGGCTCTTTTTGATACCGCAGTTTCTGAAGTAGAAGCTATGGAAGAAGAACGTCAGTCATCAGAGGAAACAGCAAGTCGTATTTTTAAATTGTTTGAAAATATTGAGATAGCTCCAGCTTATTTGAAGCTATCATCGCCGTCATCCCGTTGTCCCATAACCTTTACAGTTCCATCTGCTTTACGCTTGCAATTTTGGTTTAGAAGTTTAGGTCAGCAAAAACTACATCAGTACTACAGTGACTTCAACTTGTTAGTACTTATTCTGGAAGTAATGAAGTATCTTTGGCGTCATATCAAAAAATATACACAGACATTAATCTCCTTTCCAAGAGACCTCTTTATCACTTGGAATGATGACTGGCATAATACAAATAAAGCCTCTAGTGTCAATATAGTAACCGAAGAAATTTCTAGGATTTCAAGTAAGGTTAATCACAACACAAATGTGCAATTGCATTTCAAATCGGAAACAAATGAAAGTTTTGGAAGTTGAGATATAGCACCTATCTGTAGAATATCTGAGGGAAGCTAGTTCTGTTGCTTTTTTAACACTATAGCGATTTTGAGTGAGGTACACAAGTCAAAAAATGTAGACACGCAAGCGACTTCTGCTAGATACACAGGTAAACATAAGTAAGTCGGTGGGAATACACAAAACTATATTACGAAATGTAAATATAGTTGAAACCCTTACCAATGACAAAAAACAAATGACGACCCTGGCGAGTTAGCTTTATTTGCATCGACCTACTTAGATAAATTGGCGATTCAGAACGCCGATAAACTTCTACTTCTTTCAAGTGATAAGCGCTATAATTCAGTGCAAATTCCCTACTTTTCAGAGTATGGGGATTTGCAAAATGTTTAAGTTCATGCTTATTATCCTTATCTTAGCTGAAAAATTTTCTAGATAATATAACATAAACTTAATACTCAATAAATTAGGCTAAAATCACATATTAATCTATAGGATTCCTTTTCATTGCTGAACATAATTCAGTAAGTTGTATATTTTATGTCCGTTAAATTAAATATAATTTTTTATTTAATTGCGAACGTCGAGCAAAGAAAAAATTAAGGACTTCTATATGACACACAAATCGATTCAGAATAATCAAGTTGGTTTTAAAACAATAGTTCAACGGCTTTTTATCTTAGTATTTGGTGTTTCTTTAGCTGTTGGTATAGTTACTATTTATAAACTTTTACGTTCTCAACAAGTTTTGCAACAACCTTTACCAATACCTAAACAAGATGTCGTTCCTCAAGTTACCAATGTTAGTGCTTTAGGAATCCTAAAACCAGAAGGAGAAGTAATTAAGGTGTCTGCACCAACCCCAGTTGTAGGACAAGGAGCAAGAATAGCTCAGTTATTTGTCAAAGATGGGGATGTTGTGCGTAAAGGTCAGGTGATTGCAGCTTTAGATAACCTTGAGCAAAATCAAGCAGCTTTAGTTGCTGCTAAACAGCAAGTCCAGGTTGAACGAGCCAATTTAGAAAAAGTGAAAGCTGGAGCAAAAACTGGAGATATTCAAGCACAAAAAGCAATAATTGATCGCTTGAAAGTACAACTAGATATTAATCAAAAAGAATTTGAACGTTACCAATATCTTAACCAAGCTGGTGCTATTTCTGCTTCGCTTTTAGATAGTAAACGTTTAGCTGTAGAAACAGACCGTGAACAAATAAAGCAAGCTAAATCTACTCTAGTAAGTATTTCTGAAGTCCGTCCCACTGATGTACAAGCAGCTCAAGCTCAAGTAGAGTATTCAATTGCAGCTGTTAAACAAGCGCAAGCAAATCTTAACTTATCATATATTCGTAGTCCAATAAACGGCCAAGTTCTAAAAATTAATACATGGCCTGGTGAAAACATTATGAGTGAAGGAATTTTAGAACTTGGTCAAACTACTAAAATGATGGCAGTAGCAGAAGTTAATGAAGACGATATTGGTAAAGTACGTCTAGGTCAAAAAGTTACCATCACCAGTAACTATGGTGCTTTTCCTGGAAAGTTACAGGGAAATGTTATTAATGTTGGCAAAAAAATTAGTAAACAAAATGTCCTTGATACAGATCCATCAGCAGAAATGGATACCAGAATTGTGGAAGTCAAAATTCGCCTGACTCCAAAAGATAGCAAACTCGTTTCGGGTTTGACTTATGCCAAAGTTGTTGTGAAGATTAATATCTAAAAATTAGATTAAATCTCACTAATTACTCAGTAATTACGCAAAAATCGCCAAAAAGCTTTGCTTATTAAACCGCCAAGACGCCTTAGACGCGCAAGCGGCTAATTTCAGAAGCCACTACCTACGGAAGCCGCAGAAGCGTCTACGTGTCTACCGTAAGGTAGGAAGCCAAGAATCGGTATTTAATATGAATACGCATACAAAGACCCTCCCTTAGGAAGGGTTGGGGAGGAGTAAAATTCTATGCAGCTTCACGAAGAATTGGTATAAGTCCTATTACTATCAAAATTAATTTTTGGCTTAGGGAATCTGATTATCAATTAGAGCTCTATCCCAAACTGCATATTTTCTAAATGATTAGATAAAAGCAATAATTTGAGGGTAGATAATTATGGCTGGTAAAACATCTTTAGCATGGTTACAACTCACTAGGAAAAAAATTAAATTATTAGTGGCGTTGGCTGGAATTGGATTTGCAGACATCCTGATGTTTATGCAAATGGGTTTCAATGAATCTCTTTTTGAAAGTGCCGTAAGTTTTTATAAAAACTTAGATGGTGATATTGCTTTAATCAATCCTCGTTCTAAATCACTGGTTGATATGAAAACATTTTCTCAAAGAACTTTATACAAATCTTTGGGATTAAATGGTGTCAAATCTGTGTATCCTATATATTTTGGTTTTACTAGTTGGAGGAATCCACAAAATCGGCAGATTCACAGTATATTTATTGTTGGTCTCAACCCTGATGATAATGTTTTTAAAATTCCAGGTGTTGAACGTAATCTTGATAAGATTAGCTTATTAGATGTAGTTCTGTTTGATAAAGGTTCTCGAAAAGAATTTGGAGATATTGTTGATGAATTTAATCAAGGAAAACAAATTACAACAGAAGTTGGTAATCGTAGAGTGAAAGTAGGCGGAGTATTTGAGTTAGGAACATCTTTCGCTATTAATGGCACAATAACCACAAGTGACTTAACTTTTTTACGTATATTTCAAAATCGCAAATCTGGTCTAATTGATATAGGAATGATTTCTTTAGAACCAGGAGCAGACAAAAAACTTGTTTTAGAAAAATTAAGAAAATATTTACCGAAGAACGTTAAAGTTCTATCCAAAGAAGAATTATTTGAATTTGAAAAAAATTACTGGCACAGTAATACACCACTAGGATTTATTTTTGGTTTAGGTATAGCTATAGGTTTTTTTGTTGGAACTGTTATTGTTTATCAGATTCTTTATACAGAAGTTTCCGATCATCTACCGGAATATGCAACTTTAAAAGCAATGGGATATACAAACAACTTTTTATTATTTGTGATTTTAAAAGAAGCTTTGATATTAGCAATTCTTGGTTATATACCAGGATTTAGTTTTGCGATTTTACAATACTATTTGGCTAGACAAGTTACACTTCTGCCTATGGTTATGACTATTGAGACAGCTTTAAGAGTATTAATTTTGACTGTATTAATGTGTTCGATTTCTGGTGCGATCGCAGTACAAAAACTACAATCAGCAGACCCAGCAGATATTTTTTAGTAAAATTGTATTTCTTGAATAAATATTATGATGACAATACCTGTTATTGATATCAAAAATCTTGATCATTACTATGGTCGAGCCGCATTAAAAAAGCAAATTTTATTTGATATTAATCTGCAAATTCAAGCAGGAGAAATTGTTATTATGACTGGTCCATCAGGCTCAGGTAAAACAACTTTACTGAGTTTGATCGGTAGCTTACGTTCTGTGCAAGCAGGTAGCCTAAAATTTCTCGGTCAAGAACTATACGGAAGCAGTGAAAAACAACTGGTGCAAGTCCGTCGCCAAATAGGTTATATTTTCCAAGCTCACAACTTACTAGGATTCTTGACAGCTCGACAAAATGTCCAGTTATCGTTAGAACTAAACGATAACCTCTCTCAGCAAGAAATCCGGGCTAGGTCTGAGGCCATGCTCCAAGCAGTTGGTTTAGATCAACGTATTAACTATTATCCAGAAAATCTTTCAGGAGGACAAAAACAAAGAGTTGCGATCGCTAGAGCTTTAGTTGGAAAACCTAAATTAGTTTTGGCTGACGAGCCTACAGCAGCTTTAGATAAAAAATCAGGTCGTGATGTTGTTGAACTTATGCAACGCCTTGCTAAAGAACAAGGTTGTACCATCCTAATTGTTACTCATGATAACCGTATTCTAGATATTGCTGACCGTATTGTTCGTATGGAAGATGGATATTTAGCCCAAAATACCAATTTAGCGGATGAGGCTCATAAAATAGGTGTGACTGTAAAAAACTAGTACATTGCTTGTGTATAGCTATCCTATCTGAATTTGTGGAAATTTATTCAGAACCCTGACTTGTTCAAAAAGTCGGGGTTCTTGTTGTTCTGAATAAATTAGGATGACTAGACCTGTTGCAAAAGTCGAATGAACCCGTGAACGGGGGAAAGATTTAGTTCCCTCCCCGTTTACGCTTAGGGTTAAGGTGGGTTAAAAATATTTTTGCAAGAGGTCTACTCTATATATGAAAAAAATATCCTATCTTTTATAAAAAGTTTCAATTGTTATTCTGAATAATCCTCTTTAAACTATTTATAAAAGTAAGTATGGACAATAAACAAGAAACACATACTCTCTGTATCTTAGTAAATTGATTGAAATTTCCATAGCAATAAAATAGTTCCATTGGCAATTGATAAATACCCTATGTAAAGTAATATGCCCCATTTAGCTTTGGAACTATCTAAAAATTGTACATTCCTGATTTTAGCAACATAATCATGAGGAGCAAATAAAGCAATGAATCCACAAATAACTCAAATAGAAGACCAAATCTCTACTACAGCTTTCAATTTTCAAATTGAGGATAAAGAAGCGCTTTTAGCTGCTGTCGCAAAAGAGGGATTTTTGGGATTAATGCAAGCTCTTAAAGTTGCAGTTGAACAATCTCCCAAACATCCGCTAAGACGCTTAGAAGCCTGTGGCGTTGCTTATGTACAATATGCAAGCAAGCATCCTTCTAATTACCGAGTCATGTTTGGAACTTTCCCAAGTGATAGTAATAAGTATCCATCTCTGACTGAAGTAAGTCAGCAATCATTTATGGGATTGGTAAACATTATTGTGGAGGGACAAACCGCTGGAGTTATCAGAGCTGGAGAACCCAGACAGATTGCATGGGTTGCTTGGTCATTAGTTCATGGTCTAGCAATGTTGTTAATTGATGGTCAATTACCATTGTCGAAACCTGATGACATCGAAATTTTTGCCAGTTTCGTTACCCGCAAATTAGTTGAGGGACTTGGGTGTTGACATTCTCTCCACTCCAGATGAGTGTCAACTGAATATGGAGTGGAAATCACACAATACAGCAAAAATCAGTGTCTTTTATTAAACTAGACCTCCAATGAAAATAACAACATCTGCAATAGAATCTTCAACTTCTAAGAATGCGATCGCTGTAGTTGGTATGGGTTGTCACTATGCTGGCGCTAATGACCTCAAACAACTCTGGGAAAATATATTAGCAAGGCGACGCCAGTTCAGACAATTACCAGATCAACGATTACCACTATCTGAGTATCACGATCCAGATCCTCTAGCGCCAGACAAAACCTATGGTACACGTGCAGGTGTAATAGATGGTTTTGAATTTGACTGGATGGGTAAGCGAATTCCTAAAAAGACTTTTGAGCATACTGATATTGTCCATTGGTTAGCTCTAGAAGTCGCTGACAAAGCTTTAAAAGATGCTGGATATGCTCGTGATAGTGTTCCCACTGAACGCACAGGAGTTATTCTCGGAAATACTTTGACAGGAGAGCAATCACGAGCCAGTTCAATTAGATTACGCTGGCCATATGTGGAGAAAGTTCTGCGTGTATCTGCACAAGTAAAAGGTTTACCACAAGGAATTGTGGAAACCCTTTTAGAGACAATGGAAGAAGTTTATAAGTCTGTGTTCCCACCAGTAACTGAGGATGCATTAGCTGCTGGTCTTTCCAATACTATTGCTGGTCGCGTTTGTAACTTTTATAATTTTGATGGTGGTGGATATACTGTAGATGGAGCTTGCGCTTCTTCTCTCATAGCCATAGCAACAGCTGCTACAGCTTTAACTAACGGCGACCTTGACTTGGCATTAGCCGGCGGTGTAGATGTCAGCTTAGACACATTTGAATTAATTGGATTTGCTAAAGCTGGTGCGCTTGCTACCCAGGATATGAACGTTTATGATCGCCGCGCTAATGGCTTTATTCCTGGTGAAGGCTGTGGTTTTGTGGTTCTCAAACGTTTAGAAGATGCTCAAGCAAATGGAGATTATATCTATGCAGTGATCAATGGTTGGGGAATTTCATCTGATGGTAAAGGTGGAATTACAGCACCTTCTAAAACTGGTCAAGCAAAAGCAATCCGTCGTGCCTATGATAGAGCAGGTTATAGTTTACACAGCGTTGATTTTATCGAAGGACATGGAACAGGTACACCTCTGGGCGATCGCACAGAATTAGATGCTGTCGCACTAGCCATGAGTATCGAAGGCGAGGCAAAACCTCGTACAATTGGTATAACTTCCTTCAAATCCTTGGTGGGACATACCAAAGCAGCATCAGGCGTGGGTGGTTTTATTAAAGCGGTTATGGGTGTTAACCAGCGAATCCTACCTCCAACCGCAGGTTGTCAAGAACTAAATCCAGTGCTGGAAAAATCTGCTTTGTCTGTTTACCCGATTATCCAGGGAGAAATCCGCAACCAGACAGAAAAGATTCGAGCAGGTGTTTCTGGGATGGGATTTGGAGGTATAAATTGCCACATTACCATTGAATCTGGAGATGCTCCTACACCCCGCCTGAAACCATCGATAGCTGAACAAGCGCTGCTAGTTTCTCACCAAGACACAGAATTATTTGTCTTGAGTGCAGTTTCTGTTCAAGCTTTACTTGAACGTACTCAAAGCGTTAGAGAAATAGCAGCAGGAATTAGTGTCGCCGAACTTCTGGATTTAGCAGCAAAACTTAGCAATGAAATCAAATCTCAAGAGCTAGTTCGATCTGCTGTGGTTGCTGGTACGCCAGAAGAATTGATCCAGCGCCTCAAACAACTCGAACAAATGCTTAACGATAGACCTCCAGCTGTTGGAGAGGTGGTTGTTTCTCCTGAAAAAGAAGTTTGGATCTCGAATAACGTCAAACGCAACCGAGTTGCTTTTCTGTTTCCTGGTCAGGGTTCTCAAAAGTTAAATATGGCTCGCGTACTTGTGGAACGCTACGACTGGGCTAGAGAAATAGTTAACCAAGCAAATACATCTCTAGAGGAATTAGGAGTTAAGCCAGTTAGTGAGTTAATTTATCGTTTTCTGGAACATTCTGTAGATGCAGAACAGCTACAAGCATGGTCAAAACAGCTTGCACAAACTGAAGTTGCTCAACCAGCTATTTGTCTTGCTTCTTTGTTGTGGAAGCATTATCTCGAACGTCTTGGTATTCAACCTGTAGCAGTCGGTGGTCATAGTCTTGGTGAACTGAGTGCATTCGCCTGTGCTGGAGCATTTGACGAAAAATCCTTGCTTTGTTTAGCCACAGTGCGAGGACAGGCGATGTCTGCGTCTGAAGATAATGCTGGGATCATGGCTAGTCTTGGTTGCTCTTCGGAAGTTGCGACACGGCTAATACAACAAGTAAATGGTTATGTGGTAGTGGCAAATATCAACAGTCCAAAACAGACTGTGATCTCTGGCGATCGCTCTAGCGTGGAAGCTGTTGTCAAGCTTGCTACTAACCAAAATATCCAAACCACTGTTTTACCTGTTACTAATGCTTTTCATTCTCAACTTGTCTCCCAAGCTGCGGAATATCTACAAGCAAATGCACCAATTCCCCAGGAACTAAAAGCAACTTCCGTAGATTTATTCTCCAGTGTGAATGGTCAGTTAGTCCAGCCAGGACTAAATCTGCGTGAACATTTTTCTCAGCAGGTCATTTCCCAAGTAGATTTTATCTCCACAGTCAAAGCGATCGCATCAAAATGTGATCTCATGGTAGAAGTAGGCCCTGGTAAAGTGCTTTCTAATTTAGCTAATGCCATCACTGAACAGCAACAACCCCAATGTTTTCCTTTAGAATCAAAGCCAGACCGTGATCAAGACCTCAACACCTTTTTAGGCAGTTTCTTTGTTCATGGTGGTGAAATTAAATGGAATGCACTTTACGAAAATCGACTTGTACGCACTTTCATTCCAGCTTCTCAACGTGTTTTCATCGAAAATCCCTGTGAACGTCCTCTGCAAATTCCTCCTGCAAAACCATTCTCCGATATGCTAACTGCTGGAGATTTGCTGGAAATGAGACAAATACTCAACGCTGAATATGAACCAGAACAGCGAGCAGATTTAGCACGTCCTTGGCAAATAGAAGAAGAGTTGGAATCTATGCTATCCAATTATTTTGCCGAACGTGGTTCATTTTTAGCCAACTTGATCCAAGCGGACTTGGAAAGTCTACCGATTATGGTATCCAACAACGGAGAAAATGAGGGTAAATAAAAATCATGCATAATTTCAGCCATTCGTCAAACTCTTTGCCAAGAGAAGAACTGATTGAGTTTTTATCGAGTTACTTTTCCCAACGTAGTTCATTTTTAGCTCGCGTTATCCGCGCAGATTTACAAAGTTTGCCACACTTGAGAAATCGGCATTATCCGACTATCCTCAATGGTAACGGTAACGGTAACGGTAACGGTAACGGTAACAGTAACGGTAAGGCTAAAACCAATGGGCTAGCTGCTCACAATGGTAATGGTAATGGTAATGGTAACGGTAACGGTAACGGTAAGGCTAAAACCAATGGAGTAGCTGGTTACAACGGTAACGGTAACGGTAACGGTAAGGCTAAAACCAATGGGCTAGCTGCTTACAATGGTAACGGTAACGGTAAGGCTTCTACCAATGGCAAGCATCATTCTAACACTGCTGTAATCGATAGAGAGGAAGTTACTCAAACAACTAACTCTCGTCAGGATACCCCAGATGTTGAAACCGTTTTAGTAGATTTAGTAGTTCAGCAAACCGGGTATCCAAAAGAAATCGTTACCCCAGAAGCAAAACTTTTAGACGATTTAAATTTAGATTCCATCAAAGCGAGTGAATTGGTCACTACTGCTGCCAGAAAATTTGGTGTTGTTGGTACAATTGACTCTTCCGCTTTGAATAACTCCACTTTACAAGAAATCGCAACAGTTATTCGCTCTGCTATGCCAGAGGAGAAGAACACACAATCGGCTCCAACAACACAGCTATCTGCAAGTACAGAATCTGCACAGGAGTCAGTTAACTTAACGCAACTCCTGTTAAAGCTAGTTGAAGAAAAAACAGGCTTCCCCCAAGAAACCTTATCTTTGGAGCTACGCTTACTAGATGATTTGAATCTAGATTCTATTAAAGCTGCGGAATTTATTGCTACTGCGGCTAAACAATTTGGTGTTGGAGGTCAAATAGACGCTTCCGCGCTAGCTAATTCAACCTTGGCCGATGTCGCAGCAGTTTTTGAAAAAGCAAAAAATCCCCAACCAAAGGTAAATCAAGCGACTGCTCCAGTTGCAACAACAGCAAAGACTCCTGAAGTATCTGCTCCTAACTTTCAACAAAGTTTTGACTGGGTAAGAAATTTCGCTGTTGAGTATATAGCTCAAGCAGCTGCTCCACAAGCAACAGAAAACTGGTCTCAAGCCAGAGTATTAGTTGTTGCTGATGTCTTAGAAAATCTGGTAGTTACTGCTTTGAGCAATCAACTCCTTGGTTTTGGGGCGCAAGTTGAGCAAGTCACTTACCAGCAAATTTATGCTAATGAGCAATCTTTACCAAAAGATTTCTCTCATTATTTCGCGATTTTACCACAAACAAGCTCTCAAGAACAGCGATCGCCTCTACCAATCAAGTCAATGGTAGAACGTCTACAAAGTATTGCCACAATTGCGAAAAAAGATGGTAATACTTGCATTGCATACGTACAATTTGGTGGCGGTCGTTTTGGTAACGAAGTTCAAACAATTGCTCCAGAAGTCTGTTGTGCTGCTGCGTTTGCTCGCAGTTTACATTTTGAGCGACCAGATCTGCGAGTCCGAGTAGTAGACTTAGCTCTAGAAATTGAAGCTAGCTCTGCTGCTAACTTGGTGATTAGCGAAGTATCAGGAAACACACCTATATCTACGGTTGGCTATGACGCTAATTTAGTGCGCTTAGTACCTCAACACCGTCTTCAACAGCCAAATAGCTATACTCAACGAGCAATTTCTTGGTCAAAAGATGATGTCATCCTTGTGACTGGAGGAGCAAAGGGTATTACTGCTGAATGTGCCTTAGCTCTTGCTCAATTCGTCGGTACCAAAATGGCTTTAGTTGGAAGCTCTCCTGCTCCAAAAGATGGTACAAACGAGATTACACGCACCTTAGAAAGGTTTGCCGAGCAAGGATTAACTTGTCGCTATTACTCTTGTGATATTACTAACCCTGAAGCTGTATCTGAGTTAGTTACAAAAATTACTGATGAATTAGGCGCAATTACAGGAGTAATTCATGGCGCAGGTCTAAATAAACCGCGTCGAGTAGAACAAGTCAAGGTTGATGAAGCTGTAGTTGAAGTGTCACCAAAACTTCTGGGAGCTTACAATCTTTTACAGGCTTTAGCTGCAAATCCTCCTAAACTTTTGGTTGCTTTTAGCTCCATTATTGGAGTCACAGGAATGCCTGGTAATACATGGTATGCCTTTGCGAACGAGTCTCTAGCACTTCTGTTTAAGAACTTTGCAAATAAGTATCCTACAACTCAAACTATTTCCCTAGCTTACAGTGTTTGGGGTGAAGTTGGTATGGGTGCGCGCATGGGTAGCGTCAAAAATCTAGAACGTATGGGTATCGGTGCTATTCCTACCCAAGAAGGTGTCGATCGCTTTCTCAAACTCTTTAATTACGATCCTGGAGTCTCACAAGTTGTAATTGCAGCGAAATTAGGCGGTCTGGATACTTGGTCTCCTGTAGATTTACCATTATCAACAGGACTTCGGTTTGTTGACCAAGTACTTTATGTGGAACCCTGTGTAGAATTAGTGACTCGAACTCGTTTGACCTTAGAACGAGACCTTTATGTCCAGGATCATGTATGGCGTGGTTCATACCTCTTCCCGACTGTATTTGGTTTGGAAGCGATGACACAAGTTACTGCTTATGTCACTGGTCAACAACAACCTGCAATTGTACGACTTGAAGATATTTCTTTAAGACGTCCTATAGTTGTTCACCCTACAGACGGAACCGAAATTGAGCTTCATGCTGAGGTTTTGGAAGTTAATCCCTATGGAGAAACACGAGTTAAAGTCGGAATTCGTACTGAGCAAAGCGGTTTTACGTCTGATCATTTTGCTGCTACTTTAGTGCTGGGTCAGCCCACACAAACAGCAAAAACGGCGTTGGAATTAGGTCAAGCATTGGATATAGAACCTTTAAAAGACCTGTACGGAGATTTGCTTTTCCAGGGTACGCGTTTCCAACGGATGGGTAGTATCTTTTCGCTGAATGAAAAAACTAGTGTTTTCCGTTCCTATGTTAGTTCTGTAACTGAGCTTTTAGCAGATAGTTTTGCTCCTGGTCAAGATAGTTACATTCTCTTGGGTGATCCCTATTTCCGGGATGTTTTGCTTCAGTCTGTACAGTTAACGATTCCCAAGCACATTTGTTTACCTGTGCAAATTGATCAGATTGAATTATTCCCCAGTCCAAATCCACAGGAACCATCAAGAATTGTTAATGTCGTTTTACAAAAACTAGAAGGACGTGAGTATATCAGTGAGGTTGTGGCTTTTGATGAACAGGGATATATAGTAGAGCGAATTACTGGTTATCGCCTACGGATTTTGGAAGAACACCCAGAAAATCCCACAGCAGTTGAATTAGCTGTTCCTGAAGCTCGCGATCGCAGCCATCTGCAAAAATTGCTCAATACTACGTTCCCAGGATTTGGTATTAATCAACCAACTGTTACTCTCGGATATGCTCCTCAACAAGAACAACAGCAAAAGCATTCGCTTGTAACTCAAGCATTGCAGATGTTAGGGTTAAACCCACAAGAGGAAATAGATTTTGATCTTGAAGCAGCACTTGCTTGTGGAAAATTTACATTCAAAGAGAATAGTTCAAGTGCAATCTATTTATCTTTGTCTGGTTGCGATCGCTACTATCTATGCACAGTTGGAGAAAATCCCCAAGGATGTCACATTCAACCAGTCCATCAATCAGAAGATGATGAAATAAGTCAGCTAAGTAACTCTTATCGCCCGCTAGTAAATCAATTAATTCAGCAGGGAGACACAACACAAACAGCTAGAACTCGTATCTGGTCAGCAGTCGAAGCTATCCTCAATGTTACTGACCAAGCGCCACCCAATTTTGGATTTGTAGCCAAACAGAAAGACGCAGTACTACTAGAAAGTCAAACTTCTTCTGGAGATTATTACATCATTACCATACCGGTGAAGTTGACTCGCCCTCCCGAAAGAATGATTGCGATCATTGTTCCTCAACCTCAAGAACAAACAAAATCATCAACTTTAAGTATTGCTAAGAACCATGGCCCTCAAGGACAACCAGTTTTTGAACAAAGTTTTCAAGTCAGCTTGAGAGAAAGCGCTAGTATCAGCCACCACGTATACTTTTCACAATACTTTAATTGGATCGGAAAAATTCGTGAACTACCAATGAAAAGTATTGCTTCACAGATGTTGACAGATTTCCAAGATGGTGATTGGAGTTTATTGACTAAAACTGTGAGCTTGCGAGTAGTAGGCGAAGCTACTGCCTACGATACAATCCAAGCACGCTGCTGGCTAGGCGATGTAGTTGGTTCCTCTTTTGATACCTACATTGAGTTTTGTAAAGTGTTGCCAAATAATTCTCTAGAGCGTTTGGCGATCGCACAAGTCAAAGCAACTTGGGTACATAAAGGTAGTAATGGAACAGCTTCATCTCAGTTATTTCCCAAATACTTCCAAGAATATCTGCAACAATTTGGTGCTAAACAACCAGCTACTCTCAATCTCAAACAATCAACGATTGCAACTCTGCCCACACTACCTGCATCTCTGTCTAATCTCAATTCTGGCACTACTGTCTACCATGCTTCCTCAGACGATAACCGTCAAGGCAGATTAATCAAGTCTGAACTCTTCCAAACAACCTTAGAAGAATCAAACTTAGTTGGTAATATTTACTACAGCAACTATTTCATTTGGCAAGGTCGAATTTTAGACCTCTTCCTTTACTCGGTTGCTCCTGAATACTTAATGATTTCTCAGTCTGAAGGAGAAATGATTTGTCTCTACAGCCAAATGAATTATTTGCGAGAAGCAATGCCTTTTGATAAAATTCGTGTTCTTCTTTATGTAGAGTCTGTTTCAGAGTGTGGAGCTACGTTCAATCTAGAATTTTTCCGCGAACAGAAAGATGGTACTACAGAAAAACTACATGTTGGACAACAACAAGTATTGTGGGTCAAGCACCTCGCTGATGGCACTCCTATAGCAACTCCTTGGCCACAATCATTATTAAATGCTCTTGTCGAGACATCTGCAAAGCCGACTGCTGTACTTGCGTTTTAATTTAATACTACCAGCAGTAGTGTAAGCAAATATCACTACTGCTCTCATCAAAAATTCACTCAAAACAGAGGATACTTTCATGTACACCACTCAATCATTAAAATACGATGTTGTAATTCTGGGTACAAGTTTGGCAGGTTTGAGCCAAGCTCGCCACCTAATGTTAAACATTCCTAACATCAAAGTTGCTCTAGTTGATCTCCCTGCACAAGAATTAGACAATGAACCTGCCATTAACGATTCCACAATTGAAATTGCCGATTTGTTTTTTTGTAAGGAATTAGGGCTTCACGATTACTTAATTGAAAATCACATTCTCAGGTCTACATTGAGTTTTCATTGGCCCAAGCGTCCAGACCAAACTACGACATTAGACGATTACTATCATATTTGGTGTAACCGACAACTTTCGATTGCTTCTTATCAAATTAATCGTACGAAATTTGAGCAGGATTTACTGCTCATGAATGAAGCCATGGGAGCTACTGTCTACAAAGGATCTGTGGTTGATGTAGAGTTAACTGAGGGTGATGCTGTTAATACTGTTAAAATTCAAGTTGCTGATCAACAAATAGCACTGAAAGCCGATCATGTTATCGATGGTGCTGGTCGTCAATTTATTATTGGACGTAAAACAGATAATCTTCTGCTTGGCCCACAAAATCTTTGTGGATTGAATAATGGTACAGCATGGTTGCGAGTGAAAAATGTGAATCGCACCATCTTCGACGATGGCTATAACCCAAATGAAACATCCACTAGTCGTTACTATTCCACTAACCATTATTTTGGCTATGGTCATTGGTCATGGATGACTCCCACTGATATTCCATCAAGAGAACTTTCTGTTGGTATTGTTCATTATAATGAGGTGTTACCAGCGCAGGGAATTGATACACAAGAAAAGTTCGTTGCTTTTATGCAAGCTAATCATAATCTTGTTTATCAACTCATTGAAAGTGGTGAAATCATTGATTTCCATTATTCACCGAGAATTGCTTATAAAAGTAAAAAACTTTTCTCGGAAGATAATTGGTATGTAATTGGTAATTCTGCTTCTTTCTTTGGCGGCTTCTATTGCATTGAGACTACTTTATTAGCGTTTGCTGTAGAAAGTGTTACGGAAATTATTCGAGCTAAAATAGCAGGTGAAGCAGATGTAGATAAAAAACGTTCTGCTTACAATGAGTTCAATCTTTATTATCACAACTTAATTAACCATGTCTACTTCGATCATGGTAAACAGCTAGGTCATGCAAGTATTATGAGTTGGCGTATTTATCTTGATTGGATGTGGTGGTTCAGTATTCACGTACCAACTTATGCAGGGAAATGGCATTTAAATCCAGAATTCACTGATATGTATTTGAAACTGAGCTACAAAAATATAGGAGGATTTTGGATTGATCTATTTAAAGAATTTCAGCAGTTGGTAAATCAAGGAACAAATATTGGGTTAATGGATCTTTATCGAGCAGATCAGTTATTAGGAGGATATCATACACCCAAATACTTCGATAATTTTCTGGAGAATACTAAATTTGAGCCTCTGCGATGCAATGTGTTTGCTGGTGTCAAAGTTAACTTCTTTAATGCTGCAATTTGGTATGCATTGTTTCAATGGAAAAGTTTTGGTTTAGCTGGTTGCTTGAATCCAAGACATTTATACCATTTCTTCCGACTTTTAAGTGTATCGGGTCAATGGGCGTTTCTAGAGTTGATTTATCGCTTCCAACTCAAGAAAGGATTATCTGACAATAGTTCAATTGAGAAGATGCGCCAAGAATTTAAAAACTATCAATATCGGCCTGAATTACAACCTTGGATATCTGAAGAATCTACTCAAGAAAAGCAACTTTCTCAAGGTGAATTAAACAGTAGTTTAGATGAGGCAAAAATTTGTACCACCTCAGCAAAAATTTAAGTTTCATTCATTAAAAAAGCAGAAAAGACTAGCTTATGTGTGGAATAGTAGCGTTATTCTCAAATCAAAAACAGATTTCTGAGGCATCAGTTAAGCAAGCTTTGGCTAGTTTACATCATCGAGGGCCAGATGGACAAAAATATTGGATAGACCCTACTCAACGAGTTGCTTTAGGTCATACCCGACTGAGTATTATTGACCTTGTTGGAGGAGAACAACCAATTCAAAATGCACAAGGAAATCTACACATCGTTGCTAATGGAGAATTTTACGACTTTGAGCGGATACAGTATGATTTGAAACGTTGGGGCTATCAGCTGCAAACTCATTCTGACAGTGAAATTGCACTTCACTTATACAACGAATTTGGAACCCAGTGTCTGCATCATTTACGGGGTGAGTTTGCTTTTGTGATTTGGGATCAACGTAACGAATTATTCTTTGCTGCCCGCGATCGCTTTGGTATTAAGCCCCTATATTACTCTTATTACGGCGGTAATCTTTATCTTGCTTCTGAAGTCAAAGCATTGTTTGGAGCAGGTGTACCAGCTGCTTGGGATGATGAATCTTTTTGGCAATGTAATCACGGTATCCTACCAGATGACCGTACTTTGTTTGCCAATGTTTATCAAGTGCCACCTGGTCATTTTCTGCTTGCATCTAACTCTAGTATACAATTGCAGTCTTACTGGGATTTTAATTATCCCCTCGCGCATGACTCTATAGAAAAATCCACTCCAGAGGATTACGTTCAAAAGCTCCGTCATACATTAGATGAGTCTATTCAGTTACGTTTGAGAGCGGATATTTTATAACCAGGCTTGATCAACTCCCAAAAATGAATGCAAGTCAACGTACCTCTATAGAACCTTTTTTGATGAGAGTACTCAGTGCTTGCATCATTCATAAAAGATTTCAACTTACTTGATACTTGCTCTCACATTCAAATTGTGGAATATGCATATCTGCAATTGATACTACTAATTACAATACACTCATTTTCAGAAGGAATAGAACTTGTATGGAAAACCATCCATTTCGTATTGCTGTTGAAACATACAATTCACTAGAGAGCGTTGCACATTTGTTGGACCCAGACATTATCTTTTTCAGTCCATTAGCAATTACTCCAATTGTTGGAAGAGATTTAGTTTTAAATGTTCTTCAAAATGTTTTGCCAAATATCCAAAATATTAAATGCATTGAAGAGTTGAGACAGGATAATAAGACTGTGCTTGTTTGGGCTGGAGAAATTGATGGTTATCCAATTCACGGTGTAGATATAATAACTCATGGATCGGATGGAAAAGTTAAAGAAATCAAGTTGATGGCGCGTCCATTCCCAGTCATGAAATTATTATATGAAAACGTGATTCAACGTATGCAATTGATTTTACCTGACGCTGTTTTGGATATTCAGTAAAACTGAAGCTACGTCAGTTTGACCAAGCTTTTTTACAGATGTAAGGAATTAGATATCTATCAAAGAGGTTAGAACTATGTATCAATTAACTCAAGTTGCTGAAACTATAGACATTGCTGAAATTAAAAAGGGATTTCATCGTGTGGGTTTGACGATTTCAGAATCTGAACTTGATGAACTTAGGGAAAGAAAAAGTATTTCTCTAGAAAGTAGAGGTCTTAGTGAAATGGGTTTAGTTTTCATACTATTAGATGCTTTATCTAAACAGAAAATTACATTTCAAAACCTGCCTCAACAAGACTTAGATTCCGTCAATTATTCTGGAATACCCATATATAGTTGGGATTCTCAGGCTCCAGAAAAAAGCTGTCTTTATTTCAATTTTGTAGATGGTAAGCCAATTGTTAGTATTAGCAATCAGTCAATTAAATAAGAGACAAGACAGAATTTAAAGTTTTAATTAAGGGTTTGTAGTAAGCACTTTAGTACTTAATAAATAAGGACTACCCTGCGGGGACGCTACGCGTACAGTTCTTACTACTAACTTTCTTATTCATCAATTTAAGCCTGACAGAGTACTAGCAATAATTCATGAATAACAGAGAATTTAGGAGGTTTCATGTCTCTATTCGATTGGTTTGCAAATCGTCGCAAATCTTCACCTACAAATCCAGAGCGCCAAGAGCATGATTTTGCCTCTGGACTATGGAGTAAATGTACTGCATGTGGCGTTTTAACTTATACTAAAGACTTGCGAGCAAATCAGATGGTTTGTTTAGCATGTGGACATCATGAACGAGTAGATAGCCATGAACGTATTCGTCAGCTCATTGATCCTGATACCTGGGTAGCTCTCGATGAACAAATACGTCCTACTGATCCACTAAAATTCCGCGATCACAAAGCCTATAGCGATCGCCTCACACAAACTCAGAAAAAAGTTGGTTTAGTAGATGCTGTGCAAACTGGTTTAGGTCAACTTGAAGGCTTTTCCATCGCTCTTGGTGTCATGGACTTCCAATTTATGGGTGGAAGTATGGGTTCGGTAGTCGGTGAAAAACTTACTCGTCTTATCGAACGAGCCACACAAAAACATTATCCTGTGGTCATTGTTTGTGCTTCTGGTGGTGCCAGAATGCAGGAAGGAATGCTCAGTCTGATGCAGATGGCTAAAATTTCAGGAGCCTTAGAGTATCATCGTGAAGCTAATTTGC
This sequence comes from Westiellopsis prolifica IICB1, assembly GCF_004323185.1. Classification (GTDB taxonomy): domain Bacteria; phylum Cyanobacteriota; class Cyanobacteriia; order Cyanobacteriales; family Nostocaceae; genus Pelatocladus; species Pelatocladus prolificus_A. Next base: position 513,321 of record NZ_NAPS01000003.1, on the reverse strand, counting down.
TTTATATCCCTATTTTGACTCATCCAACCACAGGAGGTGTAACTGCTAGTTTCGCTATGTTAGGCGATTTTATCATCGCAGAACCAAAGGCGTTAATTGGTTTTGCAGGTCGTAGAGTCATTGAGCAAACACTGCGAGAAAAGTTACCTGATGATTTTCAAACTGCTGAAGACCTGCTGCGTCACGGTTTTGTTGATAAAATTGTTGCTCGCACACAGTTAAAGAAAACATTAGCTGAGATCATTTCCCTGCATCAGCCTTATTCAACTACGCCTTCATTGAAGCAGTTGGAAGAAATGGTTTTGATTTCTAGATAATTAATGTTAATAACGATAGCAAAGCAGTGAGGATTGTATATATGCAATTTTTTTACCTAATACCAATCCTTCGTGAAGCTGTATAGAATTTTACCCTTCTCCTAACCCCTCCCCGCTTGCGCTTAGGGGTGGCGAAGCCGGGGTGGGGTCTTTGTATGCGTCTTCATATTAAACGGACAAAGCAGATTTGCATAATCAAATCAAAGGTTTAGCTCTAAGTAGAACGGTTTCAGAAGGCAGAAGTACGAAGGCAGAAGGCAGAAGGAACCCACGTTTAAAAACGTGGGATTGAAGCAAGGACGCCTTGTGTCTTTGGCTTGTGCATCTCGACACAAATCTTTTTATACTAGTGGGCTTTAGACCCACAACGCGCATTTTTTATTAATACTTCTTTCCTTCTGCCTTCTGCCTTTCTTTGTAAATAATTAAAGGTTTGTAGTCAGGACTTTAGTCCTGACTACAAACTGAATTTCGCCAATTTTAGATTACTTCACATAATTTGGTTTTTTCAAGTCATTCTACTTACACTCAGCAAATGATACTAATGTGCAATAATGTTTATTTTTATAATCTGGAAGAGGTGTATTATGCTCAAAAAAATATTTGTTTGGCAAAGACTTCATGATCATACTAAGATTTTTATACAGAGTGCTAACTTCTTACAATTAGTCCGCCAATGGCTTGAATCTGTCGAGATTCGCAAACCTACGATAGCTCGCATTTTATGTAAAATTATTCCTGCTAATTGCCCTTTTGAGCGAACATTTAAATTATTTGGCATCACTGTATTTCGCATTCCACCTTTGTGTAAATTTAATCCTGTGTATCAACAAATAATCAATCTGCGCTATAAGTCATTGTCTTATTTGGTAGACGAATGTGGTGAAGATATCACACCTTATTGCTAGTTGATTATAAACACAAAATTAATGCAATACAAACTATTGTATTAATTAAACATTCACGAAAGTTATAGGTATTTTAGAGATGACAAATTCTGATTTTATAGGTGTTTGGAAACTTAGCTCTTGGAAAACCGAAAGTTCTGATGGAAAGATAATTTATCCTTATGGTAAAAACCCAATCGGTTATTTGACATACACACAAGATGGGTACGTATCTGTCAATATTATGAAAAATAATTGTTTACCTCTTGAGATATCTTCCGAGGAATTAGTAAAAACAAGGAAAATTTTATTAAATCCTTGGCTCTTATTTAGAAACGGTAGAAAGTCTATCAAAGCAATTATTAGATATTTTAAAGCATCCATAAATTATATTTCTTATAGCGGTAAATATGAAATTCAAGGAGATAAAGTGATTCATCATGTAGAAGTTAGTTTGATACCTGATTGGATAGGAACAGACTTAGAGCGTACCTTTGAAATTACAAGTCATAAGTTGTTATTAACTACACCATCCCTAGATGGAGCACCTCAGTCTCTAGAGTGGAAGCGTATTTAAATCTTCGGCGTTGCATAAATGCGGGATGAATCGGCAGTTGAAAACATTGAAAATTCGTTCCAAATTGGGCGAAATCATCCCGTGATTGAGCAACGCCAAATCTTCTCTAATTTTCAGAGTTCAGTTACATGTACTTCACTCTGGCCACCGCCAACATGTAAGATGATAATCGTTTTCTTCCACAGCTAAAGCTGCGACATATTTAGGAAATGGTTTCAATTTCTTAAGAGACCAATGCTTTACACAAGAGTAATCACCTCTAATACTCAGCAGTTGAGCTGGTTCACTTGGGGACAAAGAAACATCAAACTGATCTAGGGGAAAAGTTAATCCATCTCCAATAGCTTTAACAAAAGCTTCTTTGCAAGTCCAGCAATGAAAAAGTGCTGTTAGCTTTTGGTTTGCTGGAAGCGCATTAAAGACGGCTTGTTCACGAGCCGAAAAAAAACGTGCTGCAAATTGTTCAATATCTGCAATAGGACGAATGTATTCAACATCTATACCAATTTTGCGCTTAAGAGTAATAGCATATAAAGCTAAATCTTGGGAGTGAGATAAGTTAAAATTAACTATACTTTCATCAAGTGTTTCTACAAGAGCTGGTTTTCCATGAGGGCCATAACAAAACTGTAGTCGCTCTGGTTCAATGCCCAAATAACATCCTAAAATTGTCCTAAGAAGTCCACGACCGACTATAAAACGCTTCCTATCTCGCTCGAAGTAAAAACGCTCCGCCCTCATACATTCGTCTATTGAAAGTTTTTGTGCCAATTGTCGAACCCGAAACGTTGGTAAGTTGAGGGAAGCACTCCAGACATGAACATCATTGTTCAATAGTGTCCAATTGACCGATGGAGGAAGCCATAAATAGTTGATGCCTACCATAAACTTAGCCTATAATTATCTAACTCAAATTTCCATTAGTGCGGTTGAATAATTTGACCTATCAAGGAAAAAAGCTCTTACACTACCACAAAATAGAGAATAATTTAAGGATGAGTATGAACGACTGAAACTTAAATTATTGAAGATACTTTATCCTTTCATTATTTCAAAAATTAGATTATATGAATTTTGATGGAGCCAAGGAACAACAATTGTGTTTTCATCGCATGGTTAGTCCCTGAACTAAATACTCAGATAATTTCTCAATAGTGGGATGTTTACAAACTATATCGTTAGAAAGACGGTATCCAAGATAATCTTCAAGTACACTTGTAAGACATAATTGATCTACTAAATTCATCCCGTAATAATGAAATGGAAGATTAACATCTAATTCCTGAGAAGAAACTTGTAAATAATTGGATAAATAGTAAACTAAATAAGATTTTAGTGATTTTTGAGATGGATGATTTCTTAATGAAAATCTCTGGTTTTGACTATCTCCGCTCAAAAGTGTATTAACACCATTGCTGTAAGGGATGGATTGCACTATTTTGGAGTTAAGATTATTTGCTGTTAACATAATTACCTTCTGAAAGCTATTTATAGCAGTTCTAAATCATTTGTAAGATCAATTAACCGTAGTAGATGCAGAGAACGCAGAGAGAGAAATAAGAGATGCTCACGACAGTAACAATAACTAGTAACTTGCGTTATTACACTATTATTCTGGCATTTTTACTAAAGATTATCTCTTAAGATATCTGAATTAAGCATGAACTTAAACTTAAATGCTAGGGGGTATCCCAAATATTTTAAATTTCCGCAAACTGCAAATCTGGATGGCAGATGCTACAACGGAGGCGAATTCCCAAGGGTGTATAGCCTGGATAGGTAGACTTTGTTTGTGTAGCTGCGAATTCTATTTGCGAGATATTGTTATGAAAAATATTCGGCATTCTGTCATATAAATTATTATTTCTATATAACAGCAAAAATATATCCAATTTTGCCGAAATTTTATCTCTTGAAAATAACCTATTAAATTTATAAATTTATATTCAAATGTATTTTCAATAAAAGTTAAACAACAAATTCACCGATGTATTTGGCAATCAAGTTTCCTACCTCTATTTTTATGTAAAAATTAAAGATAGGTGTTCTAGATAAATATTGCAAGTTGGCTTTAATTGAGATTACAATTCCCTATTGTACAAAGATTCATATTCGATTCTAATCATTAAGATGAGTCTTTGTATAAACTTAAGTATTGCATCTATAGCTGACAATTATCAGTCACAGTTTGACAAACTAAGTCTGACAACTCAGATTAACATAAAATCAAGAGTTTAAAAACCTTGATGTGTATTTTTTCTGTGCATATCTGGGACTGATTACTACTTGGTGCAGGCTTCAGTAAATCTATTTGTAACTATATATTTTAGCTACAAATAGCGACTTTTTTCAATTCGTCTGAATCAAAATTCTCATATTAAGTAGGAGTTCAATATGGTTCTGGCATTTAATCCCAAAATTCAACAAAAATTTCTTACTGCTGAAGAAGTAAGGAAAATTAATGCTTATTGGTGTGCGACTAATTATCTTTCAGTTGGACAAATTTATCTTCTTGATAATCCACTGCTTAAAGAACCTCTGAAGTTGGAACATGTTAAGCCAAGACTACTTGGTCATTGGGGAACTACTCCTGGTCTTAACTTTATATATGTTCATTTCAATCGCATAATTAAGAAGTATGATTTGAACAGCATCTACATTGCAGGTCCTGGACATGGTGGACCTGGTTTAGTTGCCAATACATATTTAGAAGGTACTTACAGCGAGCATTACCCTGATATTTCTCAAGATACCGAAGGAATGAAGCGTTTGTTCAAACAGTTCTCTTTTCCTGGTGGTATTCCTAGTCACGTTGCTCCTGAGATTCCTGGTTCCATCCATGAAGGAGGAGAACTTGGTTACGCCCTAGTCCATGGTTATGGTGCTGCTTTTGATAATCCTGATTTGATAGTTTGTTGTGTAGTAGGCGATGGAGAAGCAGAAACTGGGCCTCTTGCTGCAAGTTGGCACAGTAACAAATTTCTCAATCCAGCACATGATGGTGCTGTTTTACCAATCTTGCACCTCAACGGCTATAAAATTGCAAATCCGACAATACTAGCACGGATGAGCGACAAGGAATTAGAACAATTATTTCTTGGCTACGGCTACAAACCTTATTTTGTCGAGGGTTCTTATCCTGTAGAAGATATTCATCAATTGATGGCAACAACCCTTGATACAGTAATCGAAGAAATTAAAGCTATTCAGCGCGAAGCTCGCATTCATGGTTTTGATAAGCGTCCACAATGGCCAATGATTATCTTACGGACTCCAAAAGGTTGGACAGGCCCTAAAGAAATTGATGGCAAAGCAATAGAGGATTCTTGGCGATCGCACCAAGTTCCTTTATCAGGTTTAGCAAATAAGCCAGAGCATCTCAAAATGCTTGAGGATTGGATGAAAAGTTACAAACCGGAGGAACTTTTTGACGAAAATGGTAGACTCATTCCTGAACTAGCGGAACTCGCTCCCATAGGCGAGCAACGTATGGGAGCAAATCCACACGCCAACGGTGGTATTTTGCTAAGAGACCTAAAAATGCCCGATTTCCAAAATTATGCGATCGCTGTCCCCAAACCTGCGATCACTTCGGCTGAAGCTACTCGTGTTATGGGGCGTTTATTTCGAGATGTAATTAAGCTAAATGAAGAAGCCAAAAACTTTAGGTTGATGGGACCTGACGAGACTGACTCTAATCGCCTCAGTGCTGTGTTTGAAGTTACAAATCGGGTATCTACTACCTTTACTCTTCCTAATGATGAAAATGTTGCTCCTGATGGTCGGGTGATGGAAGTTTTAAGCGAACATATGTGTCAAGGTTGGTTGGAAGGATATCTTCTGACTGGTCGTCATGGGTTCTTCTCTTGTTATGAGGCATTTATTCACATCATTGACTCAATGTTCAATCAACATGCTAAATGGCTTAAGACAAGTCGTCATATTCCTTGGCGCAGACCCGTTGCTTCCCTCAACTATTTGCTGACATCTCATGTCTGGCGTCAAGACCATAACGGTTTTTCTCATCAAGATCCCGGTTTTATTGATCATGTGGTCAATAAAAAAGCAGATATTATCCGAGTATATTTACCGCCTGACGCTAACACCTTATTAGTAATAACTGACAAGTGTTTACGTAGTCGTCACTGTGTCAATGTTGTTGTTGCAGGAAAACAACCTGGATTGCAGTATCTTGACATGGATAATGCTATCAAGCACTGTAGCAAAGGTCTCGGTATCTGGAAATGGGCAAGTAACGATCAAGACAATGAACCGGATGTGGTCATGGCTTGTGCAGGTGATATTCCTACTTTAGAAACCCTAGCTGCTGTTGATATTCTCCGACAGATTGCCCCTGATTTGAAGGTCAGAGTGATTAACGTAGTTGATCTAATGGCTCTACAACCGTCAAGCGAGCATCCTCATGGATTATCAGATAAAGACTTCGATAGTATTTTCACAACAAACAAACCAGTTATTTTTGCTTATCATGGCTATCCTTGGTTGATTCATCGCCTGACTTACCGTCGTACAAATCACTCGAATTTCCACGTTCGGGGTTACAAGGAAGAAGGAACTACAACTACACCTTTTGATATGGTTGTACTCAATGAGCTAGACCGCTTTCACCTTGTTCTTGATGTTATTGACCGCTTACCTCAACTGGAAACCAAAATCGCATATGCTAAACAAATGCTTGAGCATAAGTTGATTGAACACAAACATTACATTGCTCAGTATGGCGAAGATATGCCAGAGATTCGCAATTGGCAATGGCCGTACTAAGTTTTTTGAATTGGAACAGAACTACCCGTGAAGTTCAGTTTTATCTCACTTAGGGACTTCCAAAAAATAAAATATCCAATATCAAGAATGATAATTATTACACGGGGAGTAAGAGGCACAGCTATAGGCTGTGCCTAGGGGCTAGAAAACAGATGTAATTGTTCTTCTGCTTGTTGGGTAAGTTTATTCCAATTTTCTCGCGAGAATGTTCAGAAAGCGTTAGGACTTACGCAAAAAACAGCCCAAACTCTTATTTGTCTGTGTCCTGGTGCGTTCTCTGTGGTTTGTTTTTCCGTTACCCATGCGTAAGTCCTGTTTAATTCTGGAAGCTCTTTTCTATGAGCTTCACATTAAATTAATATAATTTTTCAAAATGTTGGCAACCAATTTACCGTAGTTAGAGAAGAACTGCTATTGGGAACAATTCCATACCCCTCTAATATCCATTTACCTCCTGTTTTGTAATTGAGTAAAGTATAAGAGCCTAAACTTGGTAACTGATTATTAGGTAAATTTCCACCTAAAAGAGTTTGCGTAATTTCCCGAATGACATAAGCATGTGCAACAAATATGAGTATGCCAGAAAAATTATCATTTACCCAATCAGCTAACGCAGCGCGAGTACGCACTATTAAATCTGCCATTCTCTCACCAGAACCTCTAGGGATATCGCGGCCAGAACGCAACTCGACAACAGCTTTAGGATCTAATACTTCAATCTGCTTCTCAGTTAATCCAGCCCAATTTCCACAGTCTAGCTCACGCAGTCGTGCATCATAGTGAATTTCCAGCATGAGATGCTTGGCTATAATTTCCGCACTTTGGCGCGCTCTTTGCAAGTCACTACTAACTATTCGCTCTGGATTATACTGACGCAGTTCCTCTGTTAAAGCATAAACTTGTTCTAATCCCAGAGAACTCAATGGTACAGGTTGATGTCCCTGATAACGCCCTTGATTACTCCATTCACTAGCACCGTGACGTACTAAAATTAGTCGGTTTTCAGCAGCCATAAAGCAGTCCTTATTTGAAACTTTTTAGCGCAAAAATTCAACAAGCTGTTCTAACTTTGTCCAAGCAATCCCGCTTGCAATGACCTCTGTAGCAAGAGTCAGACCTTTTGCAAAGGTACTCATATCATCTCCTGTTTCTGGAATTGCTTCACCAACGAAAAGTGCTAAAGCTGTATTTAAGGCTACTATATCTTGCTGTGCTTGAGTACCTTTACCTTGAAGAACTGCTTTGAGAATTCTGGCATTTTCCTGAGCATCCCCACCCCTCAGTTCAGTAGTTGGAGCCGGGTTTATTCCTAGTTTTTCAGGAGCAAGTTCAAGCAAGCGCAAATGTTGGTTTGATACGATCGCCAAGTCAGTAATATCAGCTAAACCTGCTTCGTCTAATTTCTCTCGTCCATGAAGCACGATCGCTTTACGAATTCCCAGTTGATGCAAGACTAGAGCAAAGGTCTGTATCAAACCTGGATCATTAACACCTATAACCTGTCCTGTTGGTCGCAATGGATTAATCAGAGGACCAAGCAAGTTAAAAACCGTACGTACTTTTAGTGTTTTCCGCAATGGGTAACAAACTTTCAAAGTAGGGTGCCAATCTTGTGCAAATAGGAAAGTTATACCAACTGTATCAACAGCCTCTTGAACTTTCTTACTACTTGCTTTCAAATTGACTCCCAAAGCTTCCAAAACATCTGCTGATCCGGTTTTACCAGATGCAGAACGATTACCATGTTTTGCAACTTTTAGACCAGCAGCAGCAGTGACAAAAGCCACAGCAGTGGAAATATTAAATGTTGATGCTCCATCTCCACCAGTACCACAAGTATCAATAAGTGGGGAATCACCAACAACTATATCCCGCAATGTTGGTCTTAATGACTGGGAGTATAAAACCTTCACCATACCCAGCAACTCTTGTACAGACACACCCTTCATCTGAATTGCTGCCAATATTGCACCAGATAACACAGGAGGAATAGCATCTGTGAGCCAGCCGTACATTAATTCACTGGCTTGATCAGCTGTCAGCGATTGACGATCTAATAATTGTTGTAATAACTGACTCCAATTGGAAGAGTTATGAAATGTTGAATTTGTTTCAACCACAGATGTTGTAACCATATTTCAGTAAAAATTTTTTCTAAATTACTATATTCTCATTTAAACAAGGTTTAAAAATTGGATAGCTGTTTGTACATCTTTATCACCTCGCCCTGAACAGTTAATCACAATTCGGGGACTACCAACTAATTGTGGACAAAGAGTTTCTAGATAGGCGATCGCATGTGCTGTTTCCAGCGCTGGAATAATTCCTTCAAGTTGGGAAAGGCGTTGAAATGCTAGTAGCGCTTGTTGGTCTGTCACACTGTAATATTCAGCACGTCTTATTTCTTTCAAATAACTATGTTCAGGGCCAACACCTGGATAATCTAACCCAGCACTAATAGAATGGGCTTCAACAATTTGACCATCGTCATCTTGCAATACATAACTCATAGCACCATGCAAAACTCCAACTCGCCCTTTTGTCAGAGTTGCTGCGTGTTTGTCTGTATCAATACCCTCACCAGCTGCTTCAACACCAATCAGGCGCACAGAAGGTTCATTCACAAATTCATGAAACAGTCCGATCGCATTGGAACCTCCACCCACACAAGCCAAAAGAATATCTGGTAGTCCTCCCCATTTCTCAATTGCTTGAGCGCGAGTTTCCTTACCAATTACTGCGTGAAAATCTCGCACCATCATCGGATAGGGATGTGGTCCTGCAACTGAACCTAGTATATAGTGAGTTGTTTCGACGTTTGTTACCCAATCCCGAATTGCCTCAGAAGTAGCATCTTTGAGAGTTCCGCTACCTGCTTCGACAGATCGGACTTCTGCGCCCATCAACCGCATCCGGAAGACATTCAGAGCTTGTCGTTCCATGTCATGGATACCCATGTAAATCACGCATTCTAGGCCAAAACGAGCGCACACAGTAGCAGTAGCAACACCATGTTGACCTGCTCCAGTTTCTGCTACAATGCGTTGTTTACCCATGCGCTTTGCTAGCAACACTTGTGCTAAAGCATTATTAATTTTGTGCGCTCCTGTGTGGTTTAAGTCTTCACGTTTAAGATAAATTTGTGGCCCCGTACCATCAGCTTTAGCATAATACTCAGTTAATCTTTGAGCAAAGTAAAGAGGAGTAGAACGTCCAACATAGTCCCGTAGTAATGTTTGAAGCTCCTGTTGGAACAATGGATCGGTGCGGTATTGCTTAAAGGCTGTTTCTAATTCACTCAGCGCTGACATTAAAGTTTCAGGTACGTACTTACCGCCAAATTGGCCAAATCTGCCATTGGGGTCAGGTTGTTGAGTGAATAATTGAGTTACATCTTGATTTAGTTGTGTATTTAACAACATATGTTTTAAATAAAAATACTTTTTCCAATCTTTAGAGTTTGCAGGATTAAATCTGTCATCTTTTGCTTTCTACCTCTTGCCTTCTGCCTTCGATTGATGTCTTCAAATCACGACAGAAATCTTTAATAGCTGTCAGTCTAGTTTCAGCTAAACGCTCTACAAAAGCACTACCGACGATCACAGCATCTGCACCCCAATCTCTAACTTGACGAGCTTGTTCCGGTTTAGATATGCCAAAACCCACACCAATAGGTTTGTTTGTAACACTGCGAATGTCTTGAAGCACATCCTTAACCCGTGTTTGGAGATGTGAGCGTACACCAGTAACACCTGTCACACTCACCAAGTAAATAAATCCACGAGATTGACGAGCGATCGCTTCTATGCGTTCTTTTGAACTTGTAGGAGTTACTAACAAAGTCACCTCAATTCCCACAGTATCAGCAACCTCTAACAAATTGCTTGCCTCATCCAAAGGTAAATCAGGTACTACTAATCCTTTAATTCCTGATGCTGCGGCTTTTTCTAGAAACGGAATTGTGCCTAAATTTAAAATTGGATTGTAGTAAGTAAAAAGAATAATAGGCGATCGCAAACCACGAGTAACTGTTTGAGCCATTTGCAAAACATTATCTAAACGGGTTCCTCGTTTCAAAGCACGGGTTGCAGCTGCTTGAATCACTGGTCCATCTGCTAATGGATCTGAGTAGGGAACTCCCAATTCAATCAAATCAGCACCGCTAGAATCTAGAACTCGTAAGGCTTCTGCTGTGATTTCTAAATTAGGATCACCAGCAACTACAAAGGGAATCAAAGCGCACTGATTACTGGCTCGTAAAGATGCAAAGTGATGAGAAATAGAGGTCATTCGATTTTAGATTTTGGATTTTATATTTTAGATTTTGGATTGACTCGACAGATTTTATTTATTCATTAGCTTTTTTACAGCCTGTTCTAAATCTGTTTGCTTTACCAGAGATTCTCCAATCAAAACTGCTTCGGCTCCTGCTTCTGCAACAAAAGCTAAGTCAGTTGATGTGTACAAACCAGACTCACTTACCACAGTGATATCTGAATTATTTAATTGTTCTCGACGCTCTTTCAATAAACGTTGAGTTGTTTCTAATTCAACGCTAAAATCTTCAAGGTTACGGTTATTAATTCCTATTAATTGCACATTTGATAGTGTTAGTACCCGATCAAGTTCAGCCAGAGTATGCACCTCTACTAAAGCAGTCATACCCAAATCCTGAACAATCTGTAGAAAATCCGCAAGAATTTCGTTCGATAAAATCGCAGCAATCAGTAACACTGCATCTGCTCCATTGACTCTTGCAAAATAAATTTGGTAAGGGTCAATAATAAACTCCTTACATAATAAAGGTAATCCTACGCTTTTTCTAATTAACCGTAGATTCTCAAAACTGCCTTGGAAGAATTTTTGATCAGTTAGTACTGATAGACAGGTAGCACCACTTTGTTCATACACCTGAGCAATCTTAACTGGGTCAAAATCGGCACGAATCACTCCTTTACTAGGTGAAGCTTTTTTAACTTCGGCAATTAAGCTCGGTTTACTCGGATTTTGCCGCAAAGCATCCAGGAAATCTCGTAGGGGAGGAGCAGTACTAATCTGATTTTGTAAGTCTGCAAAAGATAGTTGCTCACCCATAGATGCAACTTCTTTTCGTTTGTGCCAGACAATCTCTTCAAGAATATGGCGCGGTTTTGTTGAATTTATTTCAAGGGTGGAGATATTCTTACATACATCCATATGAGATAGCATTGATTATAAACAACTATTGCATACTTGAAAAAGTTTGTAGTAAGGACTTTAGTCCTTATCAGGACTTACGCAAGATGTGACCGAAAACCTGATTCTTGCGTAGCGGTAATTCATGAATTACCGCAAATCCGCGTTATGTTTTGCGTAAGTCCTGCTTATTTGAAGCACGCGCATTGCTTACTACAAATCCTAGAAACTAGTTTGATACAGTCAAAATCATATCCAAAAAAATATTTATGCAACGACAACTGAAGAGTATTTTTTAGTTGTACATGCACTAACTACATTCTTAATAATCTCTAAACCAACTCCTCCAGCTAAAGTCATAATTGATTCTGGGTGAAATTGAACGCCAATAATCGGTAATGTTTGATGTTCGATACCCATAATTACGCCATCATCTGAGATCGCTGTCACTTTAAATTCTGTGGGGAGATTCTCAGGTAAAGCAAATAGTGAGTGATATCTACCCACTTCAAACGATTTTGGTAAGTTTTTGAAAGTAATAGACTCTGAATGAATAACAGAAATCCGGGATACTTTACCATGCTGAGGATAACTCAGAACTCCTAGTTTACCTCCAAAAGCTTCAACAATGGACTGCAATCCCAAACAAACACCAAAGATGGGAATCTGTCGTTTAATACAAGCACTTACTGTCTCTGCTACACAAAAATCACTGGGTCTACCAGGTCCAGGAGATAAGACAACAAGATCCGGCTTTTCTGTATCAAAGACTGATTCACAAAAGCCATGGCGTAATGTTTTGACGACAGCACCAGTTTGACGAATATAGTTTGCTAGAGTGTGAACAAATGAATCTTCATAGTCTATCAATAATATTTGTTTACTATTTTCAGCTTTGGATTTAAAAAAGTCTTTATTGGTGTCGATGTCGTTGACAACACTGTCAGTCTTCTGCTGAGTCTGGTAAAGTGTTTGAAACAGAGCAGCAGCTTTAGTGAGAGTTTCTTGAGCTTCTGCTTGTGGATCTGAATCGTAAAGAACTGTTGCACCCACTCGCACTTCGGCAATTGAGTCCTTAAGCTGGATCGTTCGCAGAATCAGACCTGTATTCAAATCTCCTTTGAAGGTTAAGTAACCAACTGCTCCACCATACCAACGTCGAGAACTGCGCTCATGCTGTTCGATAAACTGCATTGCTGACCGTTTTGGCGCTCCTGTAACTGTAACAGCCCACAGATGAGTGAGAAATGCATCTAAAGCATCAAATTCAGGTCTGAGTAATCCTTCTACATGATCTACTGTGTGGATTAAATGACTGTATATCTCAATTTGACGACGACCAATTACTTGTACTGAACCAGGTTCACAGATGCGCGACTTATCATTGCGATCCACGTCAGTACACATGGTCAGTTCAGCTTCATCTTTGCCTGAGTTGAGAAGCTTCTGAATTTGAGCAGCATCATCAATTGCATTTTGTCCCCGGCGAACTGTACCACTAATTGGGCAAGTTTCTACACGTCTACCTTCAGTTCGCACAAACATTTCTGGAGATGCACCAATTAAATACTCTCCACCTAAATTCAAAATAAATCCATAGGGGCTGGGATTGATTTGTTGTAAAGTACGAAATAATTCTACCGGAGACTGTTGACAGTGCCTATAAAAGCTTTGACTAGGAACGACCTCAAACAAGTCACCACGGCGGAAGTATAAGAGTGCTTTACAAACTTGCTGTGCATATTCATCAGGTTCATGATCTGAAGATTGAGCAGGAGTAAGACACCTACCTCTGTAATCAATTATTTCACCACTGCGGAAAAGTCCTTTAGTACTATCATGCTTTGTTTCAAAATCATATTGTAAACAAAATGCACGTTGTAAATAATAATCAATGATGAATAATTCATCTGGGAAATAAAGTAATAAATCTTGCTGCTCTGTAGAACGCGGGAGCAGTTTTTCCATAGATTCAAATTGAAAAACCAAATCATAACCAAAGGCACCATAAAGTCCTAAATGATCATCTTCAGGACTTTCAAAAATATATAAAATTTCGCGAATGATACTGAAAACAGATGGTTGCTTACTTCTTTCTTCCTCTGAAAAAAAAATTTCTTTTGGTTTGATAGAACCAGTTATATGCTGATCATCTTGGTCAATTTCTTGCAGTTGCGGATGCTTCTTTAGAAACTCTGCCAAATACGAAAGTATGACTTTACCTCGTTGATTGTGAGCGGTGAGTTTAAAAAATTTTTCACGAGTAACAAGTTCTAAGGGTGGATTAACAAAACCAATCGCCCATCTTTTGTATCTTCCTGGATATTCATAGCTACTTTTGAACAATCCTCCACGTTGATAATCGATACGCAACAAAATTTGTTCGATCGCAGTATCTATGAAAGTCTCATTAACGAAGCGAGATACCTTAACCCCACCTTTAGTTATGTAATCATGGTTATTTAAAAACATTAATAATTTATCTCCAATAACTTAAAGCAAATTCCCTGATGTCTCTGTTGTGTTTCATGTATTGATAGCGTGTATTGGTAAAGCAAGATGTCCTGTAGATATAGGATATTTTTCAGGCCAACGACCAAAAATTTTACTAATTCCAATCATGTCCTGAATTAAGTCGCCATATTGCTCTGGTGTTAAAGATTGAGGGCCATCAGAAAGCGCTTTGGCTGGATCAGGGTGAACTTCAATCATCAGCGAATCAGCACCAGCAGCTATAGCAGCCATAGCCATTGCAGGTACATACTCTGATCGACCTGTGCCATGACTGGGGTCAATTACAATCGGTAAGTGAGTGAGCGATCGCAGTACTGGTATGGCACTTAAATCCAATGTGTTACGTGTATACTGTTGGTCAAATGTGCGAATTCCTCGCTCGCACAAAATTACATTCGGGTTTCCTGCTGTCAGTATGTACTCAGCTGCCATTAACCATTCTTCAATAGTTGCAGACATACCTCGCTTCAGCAAAACTGGTTTATTTATTGCTCCCACTCGCTTTAAAAGTGAGAAATTTTGCATGTTACGCGCACCGATTTGGATAATGTCTGCGACAGAAGCAACTTTCTCAAGGTCAGCTGTATCCATGACTTCCGTCACAATACCTAAACCTGTAACTTGACGAGCGATCGCCAGCAAACCCAAAGCACTTTCACCATGACCTTGAAAAGCATAAGGAGAAGTACGGGGCTTATAAGCTCCACCTCGCAAAAACTTAGCACCAACTGCTTTGACTTGCAAGGCAGTATAAATAATCATTTCTTCATTTTCTACAGAACAGGGGCCAGCTATTTGAACAATCGGATGATTTTGACCAAAGGCTACAATTTCATTAGGTGTTGAAACAAATATTTCACTTGGCTCTCCATTGTGAAATTCTCGACTAGCAAGTTTGAAAGCTTTATGTATCGACATAATATTCTCAATATCTCAATATAAGAAGATTGAGGAGACAGGAGAGATTGGTAAGACAAAGAGGACAACACAGACAAGGAGAGCAAGGGATAATTTCTCACAATACCCAATCCCCAATCCCCAATCCCCAATCCCCGAACCCCGATCCCCGATCTTAAGGATCAACCCAACGACCATCTGCTTTAATCAAATTAATCAGTTCTTCAACTCCCTGGGATTCTGGTACTTTTTTAATTTCTTCTCGCCCGCGATACAAAGAGATATAGCCAGGTTGCTTACCAACATAACCGTAGTCTGCATCTGCCATTTCTCCAGGGCCGTTGACTATGCAGCCCATAACAGCAATGTCCAAACCTGTAAGGTGTTTGGTAGCTTCTCGCACTTGGTGCAACACTTCTTCTAAATTAAACAAGGTACGACCGCAAGAGGGACAAGCTACATACTCTACCATGGTCTTACGTAATCCCAGAGCTTGCAGAATACTGTAGCAAACAGGAATTTCTTTTTCTGGTGCTTCTGTTAGAGAGACGCGGATTGTATCACCAATACCATCGGCTAAAAGAGTGGCAATTCCAGCCGTGGATTTAATGCGACCATATTCTCCATCGCCTGCTTCGGTGACACCAAGGTGTAAAGGGTAGTCCATACCCAATTCATCCATCCGTAGAGCCATCAGACGATAGGCAGCAATCATTACAGGGACTCTGGAGGCTTTCAGGGAAATTACTAGATTACGGAAATCGAGAGATTCACAAATGCGAATAAATTCCAGAGCAGACTGTACCATACCTTCAGGAGTATCACCGTAGGTAAATAACATCCTCTCTGCTAGCGAACCATGATTGACGCCAATTCGCATGGCTTTTCCCTGGTCGCGCAAACAGAGGACTAAAGGCTCTAAAGTTTCACGAATTTTATCGCCAATTTCATCAAATTCAGCTTGGGTATATTCGGTACGATTGGTGTTGGGCTTTTCAAAGACATACAATCCAGGATTAATCCGTACTTTATCGACATGTTTTGCCACTTCTAAGGCAATCTTCATGCCATTGTGGTGAACATCAGCCACTAAAGGAACATCTTGATAAGTTACTTTGAGTTTTTGCTTGATGTCAGCTACAGCTTTAGCATGAGCCAGACTGGGTACGGTGACGCGGACAATTTCACAGCCAATTTCATGCAAGCGACGAATAGCATCTATAGATGCTTTTACATCTAAAGTATCTTCATTAATCATTGACTGGACTACTACAGGGAAACCACCACCAACGGTGACATTAGCGACACGAACTGGGCGAGTTTTCCTGCGGGGGATAATGGTATTAGTAAATGTCTGCTGAGAAGGAGAATTGGAGATGATGGGAGTTGAAAGAGTTTGCATATGTTGTTATTTTTGACGCCTACAACAGAAACGCAGTAAAACTAATTTATGAGTTTGAAAAATCACAAATTACTATGAAGGGGTTTTTTGCTCAAAGGAGCCGTTTTGCAATACTTTTATATCGAAATTGGATTGTTGTTGAAATTCTTTAAGGATGCGATCGACAATCTTTGGAGCAGTTAAACCTAGTTGTGATAAAGATTCTTCTGGAGTAGCATGTTCAACTAATTTGTCTGTTACACCTAGACGAATGACCGGAACAATCACACGATGTTCAAGTAAAGCTTCAGCAACTGTTGAACCAAAGCCACCCATTAAACAACCTTCTTCCAAAGTAAAGACTTGACCAATTTGTTTAGCAAGAGGCACGATTAAGTCAGTATCTAAAGGCTTGGCAAAGCGAGCATTGACCACAGTTGCTTGGATACCGTGTTCATTCAAAATAGCAGCAGCTTGCAGTGCTGGATATACCATAGAACCATAAGCTACCATCAGCGCATCGTTTCCCTGACGGAGGATTTCTCCTTTGCCAATGGGTAGGGTTTCCCAGCCTTCTGACATCAGGGGAACTCCGTGACCTTCACCACGTGGATACCGCATGGCAATAGGGCCATCAGTGTAATTGATACCAGTGATCAGCATTTGCTGGAGTTCGGCTTCATCTTTGGGAGCCATCAATACCATATTTGGAATGCAACGCAAATAAGCGATGTCGTACATTCCTTGATGGGTGGGGCCATCTGCTCCAACCACACCAGATCGATCCATGCAGAAGAAGACAGGCAAATTTTGAATGCAGACATCATGGATGATTTGATCATACGCTCGTTGCAAGAAGGTCGAGTAGATGGCAACCACAGGACGCATACCCTCGCACGCTAAACCGGCTGCTAGTGTTACTCCATGCTGCTCGGCAATCCCCACATCAATATATTGCTCAGGTAGATTTTTCTGTAAGATATCTAACTTTGTCCCGGTGGACATGGCTGCGGTGATACCGATGACTTTGGAATTACCCTTAGCAATTTTGGTAAGAGTTTCACCAAAGACTTTAGAATAACTTGGTGGTTTAGGCTTGCTAGAGGTGATTGCTTTGCCTGTAGCTAAATTGAATTTGGATTGGGCATGATAGCCAACTCTTTCTTGTTCAGCGAATTCATATCCTTTGCCTTTAATGGTTGCTACATGTACTAATACTGGGCCAGTTTGTTGATGTGCTTGCTCAAAAGCAGCTATCAGTTCTAGCAAATTATGACCATCAATTGGTCCCATATAGGTAAAACCTAATTCTTCAAATACTGCTCCCACCTTTGGCACTGCTAGACGTTTTATACCTTGTTTAATCCGGTTCAATTCTGGTGCGAGAAAATTACTTACAGGTGATAGATGCTCAAACTGTTCTTCCAGTTGTTTAAGCAACTGGACTGGAGAACTAAACCGCAGTTGATTGAGGTGAGAAGAAAGCGCCCCGACGTTTGGAGAAATCGACATCTCATTGTCGTTAAGTACAACTAACAATTTAGTTTTGGGCAAGTAACCAGCATGGTTAATTGCTTCTAGGGCCATACCTCCTGTCAATCCACCATCACCGATGACTGCAACAACTTTGAAATTTTCTCCTTTCATATCTCTGGCAAGAGCCATTCCTAAAGCCGCAGAGATACTAGTAGAAGCATGACCTGCACCAAAATGATCAAACTGACTTTCGCAGCGTTTGAGATAACCTGCAATACCATTTTTTTGTCGCAAAGTATGAAAGCGATCGCACCGTCCAGTTATTAACTTATGTGGATAAGCTTGATGACCCACATCCCAAATAACTTTATCTCGATTAAGATCTAAAGTCTGGTAAAGTCCCAACGTCAGTTCAACCACACCTAAACCTGGACCAAGATGGCCTCCACTAGTAGATACTGTTTGTAGGTGCTTTTCTCGAATCTGACGTGCAATTTCTTCCAATTGCGGAATTGACAATCCGTGTAATTGATTTGGATGAGTAATTTGGTTCAGTTTCATAAGAATAGTTACGTTAGAAGTAAAATAACCAGATATTATTATTAGATTTGATTTATAAACTTACTCGTAAAGACTTTTAATCAAGATTTTTAACAATAAAGAATTAGCAGAAATTGTACTAAGTTTTTTCAACAATCAAAGTAGTGGGTGAGCTTTTATTGACCCACCCATAAACTTTAATTTAAGTGTATTCAATCGCTTTTTTTGAACTTTAGCAAAGAGTAGTTTTACTCTGCTTGTTATACACTTAATTCATCATTGAGCAAGAGCAAAATCAGCAGCTTTAGGTAATGGTTGGCTATGTACTTTCATAAATAAAGGTACAGTTCGACCATGATAGTCTACATCAACTTTAGTGTATGTTCCCTTTCCTCCTTGTGGACCGAATGACCAACCCAAAATAAAACCTGGATTATCGACTAATGCTGGAGCCTCGTTAATATATTTTTTCAGTAATGGATTCAAAAGATTTTGAGGTACAGCTTCACGATTTAAAAAAGGAAGGTAAAAACACAACCGCTCAATCCGAGGAGAAGCAAAATTAAATGTCAGTGCAATTTCTCCATTATTTGTTAGTAGTTCAAGAAGTTCATCAGAAGGAGGTTGAAATTGTAAATCCTGTAAAAGATTTTTGTAATATTCAGATGTATGATGTTTAGGATGATAAGTGTCGAAATACAAATTAACAGAACTGTGGTGGTAGTCAATTCCAAAAGCGTAGAGAGCATCAAGATGGTGATTTTTGAGAAAATCTGAGTGAGCAGTAACACTTGCTGGCAAAGATAATTTAAAAGCGTCTTGTACAGGAACAACTCCTTTAATACTTTGCCAAATTTTTGCTAACCCGTGTTTAACGTCAAAATCTACACCATCTGCCATGATGGGAAAAGTTTCACAAATTTCTGGGATCAGTTGATCTACTGGACGACCCTGATCAGATAACAGACCGGATTTTCTGGCAATATCCCATGCAAGACCAAGCTGGCTTTCGTCTTCTTCATGATAACGGAAATAGCAGCCTAATTTATCTGGTTGTTTATTGCTTGTCCGAATCATGAATGAATTATCAGCAAATTGCTCACCAAAAACTTGGAATACTTCGTCCAATACTTTTTCAGAATATTCTGCTCCAAAAGTTTTCGCAACATTGATGATATCAGTGCGTATACGGTTAACGTCGTTCATTTTCTACTTACCTCAATTTCAACTTAGATAATCATGAACTGTGTTGAGAGCAGACGGATTTTAAGTTGTTGCTCTAGCGTGGGGACTAGGATTTGAACCCAGAATTTTTGGTTTTGGAGACCAATGTGTTACCTAGTTACACTATCCCCACATATTTGATTGAGAGTAGCGGAAGGCGGGAATTACTTCAGTGAAAATTTCAGTAAATTACCTGCACTAACACTACCTTTCCCTATCTCTGCGTTTTGACTTCTTCTCGTCAGCCTCAATGATCAGTGTTTAAACGGAGATCTCTAAGAGTCATCCGATTTTAGATTTTGGATTGACGAGGCACAGGTGGCGAACCTGCGTCGCCACATTGAGTGCCGTCCCCACGGATCAATCCGGGGGCTTGGGAATTTTGGATTTCCGATTGATTCCACGGATAAATCTGCTTTCTTGTACCCTGCTCGGAATTATCGATCAAAATTTATAAAATATGTACCCGTTGCAAATGTCTTTGGGAATTGGAAAGAAACGGGTTACGACCATGGAGCAGTGCATGATTATCAGCTATCAAAAAATCTCCTTCTTGCCATTCGTGTGCAAAACAGTTTTGTGGTAGATAAAGGTTTTCTATTAGCTCATTAATAAATGGGTTTTGTTCTTCGGCTGGTAGGTTACAAACTTCAACATACAAGGGGTTGAGATGTACACTTGCATCGTTTAATGGTTCTGCAAAACGAAGTGTTGAAAGACCAGTTATCGGATGCTTAATCACAAGAGATTTGGTGATCTCTCCACCATAGTGAGCAACTTTTTGAGTTTTGTAACTAATCTCAGTTTTTTGCCAAATTTCGCGTTGTTGGGGGCTGACATTTTGCAAAATCCGCACTGTATCGCAAAATAAGCTTTCACCACCACTTCCTGCTTCCGGTGCTTTTAGACATTGAAAGAATAGAAAGCGTGGTACAGCTTCAGCAAAAGCTCCATCCCAATGAAACGGTACATTTCCATTTGTAAATAAATAGTTCTCAGGATTTTGGTGAACAATCAAATCAAGAACTGTACCAAAATTCCAAACTAATAGCTCACCCCATCTTTGACAGTACGTTGATAATTCTTCACGCTCTAAGAGTGAAAAACCTCGCAGAACAATCAACCGATGTTCCCAAGTCAATTGACATAACTGTTCAATGGACAGTTGTTGAATATCTGAGTGGTCTTCAGTTGCTTCAAGCAATGCACCGAAAGGAGTTAATGATTTGACGTTAAATTGCGCTGATTGCTCAACAGAAGTAGAAACTATCATTAAATAACCTCCTGAACGGTAATACGACTCTCTAATGGCTGTTCAGTCCACGCAAAATAACTAGGATGACCATTTTGGCAAACTAAAGTAGCACCCATGCTTTCTAGATGGCTTCGCTTCATGAGCATGAATTCTTTTCCATCAAAGACTGTAGCATTGTGCCATGGAGTCCCCCATTGATCTAAGGTTTTGATCATGTGGATACCAATTTTTTCTGAATGGTAATGTTGAGGATGAATAGATAAGCGTACTGAGTGAGGATAAAGTTCTGAAATTAATACACTCCAAGCATTACTGCGCTGAATTACTTCATAAGCTCTTGCCTTACATTCAAGTCGAATTTTGTTACGACTTTTTTTATCAGCTTCCAATACCTGATAATCTTCAACCAAAAAACGATGAATACCGTTGAACATTTGACACTGATGCTCATTGTTTTTCACAGCATCTTTGATAGCTTCGATGGTTTGACCATAGAGCTTGACAAGTTTCTGTCTCATCTCATCAAAGCTGAGGTCAGTGTACATATCTTCTAGATTGAAGACATCAATTGCATCTGCATTCATTTCCTTCAGCAGTGCTTGAATTATTTGACCATACAAAGTCACATTTTCATCTGTGACACCGACAAGATCACTAAATACCCGACCATCAGAACAAATTGTTAATTTAGCTCCAGGAGCATATATTTCACTGATCTGATCACAAAGAGATTGAAGAAATTTAAGTGAAACTTGTTCTCCCATATCTGGCATAGTGCCGAGAACTTTTTGAGTATTTGGTGATTTTGCAGGGAATGCTGGGAGAATAAAATGAATTGGTTCGTTATGTTCAACAAAATATTGAACCTTTTCAAGGTGAGGAGCTAGACACAATGAACAGGGTTGATGTACACAAGGCTCCGTATCTGAAATTAAACGGCGATGACGAAATACATGCCTGAGAATTTGTTCACTAATCACCTTTGATTGAGCGATATTGATAATTTGAGTCATTTTAAACCTATGCTTTGTGACTAGTACTTAAATTGAGCAAAAATCTCTGTATTGCAAAAGCATCACTGCACTAGTTCCAAGTTTCATTGGTAGAGTAAAGGGATAAAATATTTTTCCCTTGTTTTTTCTCCTTAATCTTTGTTCAGATTTAAGTTAGAGTAATTGTGAATCAAGGCGAATAACCTGATGCTCTAACTCTTGTTGTCAAGGGTTACCAAAGCTTGGGATACTTGTTCAGATAAGATGTAATGACTAGGATGATCATTATGCCAAACTAGCGAAGCACCTATATCTTCAATATGCTTGCGTTTCATTAGCAGAAACTCTTTACCATTAAACATTGGAGCATTATGCCATGGAGTTCCCCATTGGTCTGAAGTTTTAATCATATGAATACCAATCTTATTTGAGTGATAATCTTGAGGATGAATTGACAAACGTAAAGATTGAGGAAAATGTTGTCCAACCAATGTAGTCCAAGCATTACTTCGTTGGATGACTTCATAAGCTCGTAAGTTACATTCAACTTCAATCTGCTCACGAGATTTATCAGGATATAGAACGAGATAATCGTCAAATAATAAGTGATAAATACCGTTGAAAAATTGACGATGCTTATCTTCACTGTTTACCCGCTCTTGGATACTTTCAATGGGTTGAGCATATTGTTTGACAAGTGTTTTTCTCATTTGATCAAAGCTCATTCCTGTGAAGACGTTTTCAAGACAGAAGGTATCAATTGCATCTGCATTGATTTCATTGAGCAGTCGTCCAATTCCTTGACGGTACAGACTTACATTCTCATCTGTGATAGCAACTAAATCGGTAAATACTCGACCATCAGAACAAATAGTTATCTTTGCTCCGGAAGCATATATTTCTGATATCTGATTGCACAAATTCTGAAGAAATTGAAGTGCAACTCGTTCTCCCATATCTGGCAATGGTCCTAAAACTTTTTGAGGATTAGGAGATTTTGCAGGAAATGCCGGGAGAATAAAATGAATTGGCTCATTATTTTCAATAAATGATTGTATTTTTGGAAGATGAGGAGCTAGACATATTGAACATGGTTCTTTAGCACAAGGTTCTGTATCTGATAATAAACGACGATATTGGAATATATGTCTGAGAATTTTTTCACTAATCATCTTTAATTTAATACTATATATTATTGATTATTTCTTAATTTACAATTACAAACTTAATTGCCAAGTTACTCATATAAAAAGTGAGTTTTTATTTTTTATGTATTTTTAAACTATGAAGTAAGTCTTGCCATTCCTTTACTTAATTTAACCTTGCTATTATATAATTTGATAGTTACACAAGTACTTTTTTAAAAGTATTTAAAATAATTATATTATTTATCATAACCATTCATTATATATTGTGGTTATACATACTAATATTTACCTGCATACGTTATTGTGAAAATAAAATAGGCTATGTATTTCTAGGTAAGGGTTAAAGTTTCTTGTTTTGATGAAACTTTACTGATAGTCAAACGCTCTAAAAGTTGACTTGCATTTATGAGTTCTTGTCTAGCCCATTGATCCGCTGCAATGATGTCTTCAAGGGTTGGGCTAGAACAGTTGTCGATAACGTAGCGATCGCAGACTTGTTCAATCAAACGAGGAATATCAAGAAATTGAATTTTTTCTTCTAGAAATAAAGCTACAGCTTGCTCATTAGCTGCATTTAGCACTGCTGGCATACAACCACCTGCTTGACCTGCTGCATAAGCTAGTTGCATACAAGGATACTTTTGATGATCTGGGGCGTAAAAGGTTAATTCTTTAAGCTTTACTAAATCTAACTGTCGCCAATCTGCGTGAATCCGCTCTGGCCAAGATAAAGCATACAGTAGTGGTAGGCGCATATCAGGCCAGCCTAATTGTGCTAATACAGAGGTATCTTGTAGCTCAATTAATGAATGAATAATGCTTTGAGGGTGGATGACAATATCAATATGGTCATAGTCAATACCAAAAAGCCAGTGAGCCTCAATGACTTCTAATCCTTTATTCATTAACGTTGCAGAATCAATGGTGATTTTACGACCCATTGACCAGTTAGGGTGTTTCAAAGCATCATCTACAGTAATATTAGATAATTTCTCAACTGGCCAATCACGGAAAGCACCTCCAGAAGCTGTCAGTAGAATTCGCCGCAATCCTTGATCGGGTACTCCCTGCAAACACTGAAAAATTGCGGAATGTTCGGAATCGGCAGGTAACAGTTTTACTCCATATTCGCGTACTAAAGGTAAGACAACTGGTCCGCCAGCAATGAGAGTTTCTTTGTTGGCCAAGGCAATATCTTTACCTGCTTTGATTGCAGCAATTGTAGGTAATAAACCTGCACAACCAACAATACCTGTGACTACAATCTTAGCATTGCTGAACTGAGCAACCTCGATGACTCCTGATTCACCTGCAAGTAAAATAGGTTGGGGTTTAACATCAGCGATCGCAGTTTGTAATTCTGGTAATTTTTGTGAATCACCGATAGCTGCGATCATTGGTTGAAATTTGCGGATCTGTTGAGCTAGCAATTTTACATTTTTGAGAGCTGCTAATCCCACAACCTGAAACTGATTAGGGAACTGGGTAACAATATCCAGAGTTTGAGTACCAATAGAACCTGTCGAGCCAAGAATAGAAATTAGTTTCACGATAGTAAAATTCCTACAAATTATCTAGATTGCCTTGATTTAATAAAATGTTCAATCTGCTCTATTAATTACTACAGACATTTAAAGAAGAATTATGCAATATTTCTGTTAAAATCATTTCTATCTTTTGATATAGTTGTCCTTGCGTTCCATCATTGACTATAGTTAAGTCTGCCATAGCGATTGGTCCTCCTTTTTCAATTTTCTCAATCTCCATGCAGTCTCTTAACTCAGCTTCTTCTCGTGTCAAAGGTCTAGTTTTTCTAAAAAATAGTCGTTCGTATCTCAGAGCTTTGGGAGTGAAAATAGCTACTACTAACAATTCATTACCAAAGTTTTTTTTGAGAGTTTTATATTCACTAAAGCTATAAAGACCATCAATAATAACTAATGGATAATTCAATAACTTTTCTTGAATAAGTGGTAAGGCCATTTGCACACATACATCCATTCCATGTTTAGCTCTAATTTCTTCTCTAACAATCTGTTCATTTTGTGGCGTGAGCATTAAACCTTTTTTTTCAACCTCAGATATAATAATTTCACCCAACCAAATTATAGGTAAACCCTGATTTTTCAAGTGAGTAGCGGCTACGCTCTTACCGGAACCAGGCATACCAACAATAGCAATAATTTTAATCATAAATACTTATCTACAAAGACGAAAATTTGATTTGTTATATTTCTGCAAATAAAGAATTTAAAAAAATTGATATAGTAAAGAAATACACATCAATGGGCTGATAAAATTTAGATGTAATTTTGATTTATTTTGTAGGATATAGAATTTTATATCAGTATTTTTATGAAATGTATAAAAAGTAAGTGCTATGTTACTACTCAATACTGATATTTATGAGTAGATATGCATATCTTTGTGTCTATTACTGATGCAATGTAAAAATTGAGTATTTGTGATTTGTTCAAGATTTTATTTAAATGTTGTAAAAAGTTTTCCAACTTTTTAAAAATATATAGCAATTTGATATGGTGAACTTACTCGTGAAGGTAGGGAACTCTTAACAGGGAATAGGCAATAGCTTGAAGAATGTGTAAGTAATTTTGTAATGGTAATTATTTCAAGAGTATAGATACCAAATTTATTCAAGCCGTAAAGTTGAGAGTAAACAGAGAACACCATATCGGATTACATATCAAACTTATCTCAATATCATAAAATTTGTACAGTTACATAAGTACTTTGTTGGTTATCCCTCTTTTGTTACCTTCGGCAGAGAATAATCTGAAACCCCTATTTTTACGTCTTTTTTCAACAAAGAGATTTAAATGATAAAGTTGGGATGCGTTAGCGAAGCTCCTCCCTTTGGGAGGCAGGGCTGTTTCATTCTTGGAAGAAAAATGATTCAATCGAAACTGAGGTAACAAACTTAAGCGAGGGTGCGGCGTAGCCGCACCCAAGCGCTAATCAGACTTTCGACAAATTGTCCGGGGGTATCTATGACAGCAGGCTTGATTGAAGAACTCAAAAAAATTAAAGATTTTCGCACCAAAAAGGGACAAAGACATCCATTGTGGTTTGTGTTGTTGCTAGTAATCATGGGAACAATGAGTGGTTGTCTTGGTTATAGAGGGTTGGGAGATTTCGTCAAACGGCATAAACAATCTTTAATTGAAACATT
>NZ_NAPS01000003.1:341658-486468 GCF_004323185.1 Westiellopsis prolifica IICB1 | reverse complement strand
TGACTCAACGTCGGGTATCGGTGTTTGATAATTTGGATCATATTTCCAATGATTGGGTTGGGCTAAAACGAATAGTTCAAGTTGAACGTCTTGGTACTCGTGCTGGTAAGCCTTATGAGGAAACCGTATATTACATAAGTTCAATGACCCTTGAAGCTTCAGATTTTGCCCAAGGCATTCGTGGTCATTGAGGTGTAGAAAATCGATGACATTGGGTCAAAGATGTTGTGTTTGATGAAGACAAGGCACAAATGGTTGATGGTTATGCATCTGCAAATTTCTCCATTCTTCGCAGTTTTGTAATTAACTTGTTTCGTCACAATGGTTTTGATTCCCTAACCAGAGCAATACGACATTGTGCCCATAATATCCTATTACTATTTTCCTTTTTAGAATGAAACAGCCCTGCGAACAAAAGGGTACAACAAAGAGTTCTTAGACACTTTGCTTAGAAGTTTATTTTTTTGGAAGTCTCTTACAAGGTAATGTCTCTGTTTAGCTTTCCTCAAATTCTACTAGCTAGGCAGTTACCTTAAAGCTAGAATAAGATGGACAATTTGGTTCTGCCTAGTCCTTGATCGGGTACAAAGTATCAAATGAAGCGATGATGACAAAATCGTTACAATCTCTATTCCAGTTAATTGCTAAGGCTAAAGATGAACAAGAGTTGAAATCGCAAATTTCTGCGGAGGTGGGCGAGTATTTCACTGCTAAAAGGTGGAGATTGCTTTTTTTTAATCAGCTACCTTCTATTTATGCCAGTTTTCAAAAAAGCAATTTTCAGAAAGCCCTGCAACTAGGATTATCTACTAAATACAATCCAGTCTTGTCCTACTTAGTGGAACGCCACGCTCCTGTTCATGAAGGATTAGTAGTATCACCAAAAACATGGAGGCTAATTTGTCCCCGTAATGATCACTGGCACGTCATGGCAGGTCCAATTGTAAGCAATGGACAATTAGTGGGTATAGTAGCCTTGACCCGTGAAAAGGGAATGCCTGCATTTAACACACAAAATCTAGCAGATTTAAGTGCTCTTTGTCTACATCTATCCACTTGGGTTGCAACAGGAGGCTCACAAACTATTTCTATTTCCCTGAAGCCATCTGAACAAACGAGATTGAATTCTTTTGAGATTAAACCTCTAACTCCACGTGAAGTAGAAATTTCTGAACTCGTAGCACGGGGATTTACAAATGCTGAAATTGGTACAATTCTCGGAATTCAGGAAAATTCTGTCAAACAAGCTTTAAAACGTATGTTTCGTAAACTTGAAGTTTCATCTCGTGCTGAAATGGTTGCCAAGCTTTCTTCCTTCCAATTTAGCAACGTCAATTAATTCTCATTTTATCTGACAACAAATGTTGTTCCTCTGAAACTGCACATTTTATAACCTTTATATAGCAAAGCTTTTAGCCTTGAGCCGAGAAATGTGCTAATTTTGTTAGTTGCGGGAGCGTGCGATCGCGAACCTTGAGCGCTCATTCTTGCACCTACCTTATATCCCAGTACTGCAAGGGATAGAATTTTCCATCATAATTATGCAACGCCGAGACGTGCTATGGCACGTCTCTGGTGAGTTTAAAAGTCAAGCGATTTGTCTTATCCGAGCAGTATTGCCTTATATCTCATCAGGTATAATGTGATACTAGTTTAATATGAAGACGCATACAAAGACCACATCCCGGCTTCGCCACCCCTCCACACTTGCGGATGCAGCTGGCGAATAGGGGGTCAAACCCCTCGTTCGCCCACAAATTGGTTGTAGAGACGCGCCATGGCGCGTCTCTACATCTGGTGGAATGACGAAAAATCGTCGGTGAGGGGTGTCACCCCTGATTCGCCAGATGTATCCTTGCGGGGAAGGGTAAAATTCGGGAGCAGCTTCACGAAGAATTGATATAAGTGCAAATTCAGAGGTTTGGTGTCATATTATGTTAATTTTATTACTTGCTAATTCCTGACAACCACGTGAGTTGAATTGCATTCTAGCTAACACATCATGATTATGTTGTAAAACGTCATTTTTGATTGCCCATAGAACTGCTTCAGTTCGTGAATTCAGTCCTAATTTTGCATAAATTTGGCTAATATAATTGCGTATTGTTTGATGACCTAAACTTAGCTCATTAGCAATACAAGTATTATCCAAACCTCGCGCTATCATCCTTAGAATTTGTTGTTCTCGCTGTGTCAAATTAGCATTTTCAGCTTGATTCCATTCGCCTTTATTAGATTGAACATAATCTTCTACAAGATTTTTACTAAACCATGTTTTCCCTTGGGCTACTGTAAGACTAGCATTAATTAGTGTTTGTGGTTCTTCAGATTTCAGTACACAGCCTGCTATACCATTTCTTTTTAAAATGGAAAGAGCTAGTTTGTTATGATTCATAAGCCCTAATATCTTTAGCTTCGCACAATTCCTGTGTAAAAAAGCTATTGCATCAGGGAATTTGAATTGAGGTAAATCTAAATCCATAATTATTAAATCTGGTTGAAGCTTTTGATGTAATTTTCTAATTTTATGACTACTGTTTGCTTCACCTACTATGATTAATTTTTTTTCGACACTTAGAGTAGTACGAATACCTACTCCTATTAATGAAGGTTCGTTAGCAAGTAATACCCGAATATTATTGTACATCTGTATACCCTCCCTCATATTTGGTTTTCAGAAAATATTAGGACTTACGCCTTGACAAAAATCGGATTATGTAGTTTAGACTTATTTAATGCCCTTCTTTCTTTAATTGGGTGCAAGCAAGATCGACTTATGCATAAGTGAGATAAAAAATGAGAAATTCTTGCTCGATCTGAACTATTACAGAACTGCACAGAAGTTGGCGCTAGAGTGTTATTCACATAGGAGTTGATTTGTAAAGTGCATAAATCCTAAATATTTAGTTGGGTTTACGTGCCTTATCATCCCTCATAAATAATTTCGCACTCCCATAGTATTTTTAAAGGAACTTATTGAATGACACTGCAAAAGATACTAGAGTGTCTGTACCAAATTTGATCCATGTATTACCTCTATGGCAAGTACGGATGACTTATGATTACTGGCTAGAAAAAGACATTGTTGAATCTTATAGACTATCAATAAATCATTGATGGACGAAGCCATTTGAATTGAAATTATGCATCTGCTGTCGAAAATTGCCAGTTAACTATAAGTTCCCTTGCTTTATGCATTTAGACTGGCAATTTTTTCCTCAAAGTCATTTTTGTTAAAAAGTCTTTCTGTCAAAACACTCAAGGTTAAAGCCATCGGTAGCAGGTTGATGTAATCAATATTTTGTCGATTGACTAACTATTAATCAAAACTTCGTCAAAATCGTTGTAGAAAACAGTATCTTGGGGAAGCTGTTGCGTAATATTTAGACGCTTCATTCATTTTTTGACATCAAAACATATTACAAACATATTTCCCACATTCTTAGCGTGACATTAATCGACAAGATCAAACTGATTTTAACCTGTGACTCATACGAAGCATCATAACCCTGCTTTTAACATGTACATGTAACATAAATTTTTAAATATTTCTGTAATAAAAAGAACCGTAATGATACTCAACTGTGTATTATTATTGAGATTAAAATATACATAGTCTTAATTTATACTTTAAGGAGAATTATTTTTTGTTCACTTATCCCAAATATTGATAAAGCTTATCATTCAATAATACTGTTATGGAGTAGCTTTTGCTTTTAAATACTATTATATTGAATATTTACTATTGGCTCTATTTGATTTTAGATGAAAAAATAAAACATATTTATTTAAAATACTGAGTTGTATTTAAACTTACTGACTCAGCAACTTTGTGGTTATATTAAGATTTGATGACAATTAAATGATAAAATCCCTATATGTTGGAAAACGCAGACTTTGCAGTGAAAGTCTCTTGTAGAAGTAATAAATGTATCTAGCGGCAGATATCAAGCAAAAAACTTTCTTTTTTATTTAAAAATATAGCTTAGGTAGGATGCAATTATTCTTGTAAGGAGTATCTCAATTTTTGAAAAACATAGGGGAGAAAAATGCTTCGCTAGCAATTGTCGCGAAGTAATTTGGCTTTTTAATCTTGGAATTCCTCCTCTTGTTGTTCGGAGCCAGTAATATCTACTAAACAATCATCCAAAAAATCAATTGCTTTCTGTAATTCATCAAAAATGCTACGTCTGGTAACAGACATGAGTACACGGCTTTCAAACGGCGGTGGACAACAGTTTAACCCCATAGCGATCGCACTCAACCAACAAATG
Source organism: Westiellopsis prolifica IICB1 (assembly GCF_004323185.1). Taxonomy (GTDB): domain Bacteria; phylum Cyanobacteriota; class Cyanobacteriia; order Cyanobacteriales; family Nostocaceae; genus Pelatocladus; species Pelatocladus prolificus_A. The sequence goes on along the minus strand of NZ_NAPS01000003.1, from coordinate 482,194 downwards.
ATTGACCACACCCAGTAAACATCTATCTCCTTCTACCCTGTTTTCTGTATTTCTTAGAAGAGTAGTAAACAACAAAACTTATGAAGGTAGGTTTTATGGTATTCATGAAGAAATACTCACTGAAAATTTTTTCTTTTACAGTGAAGATAAACTCAATAAGTTTAGATAACAATTTAATAAAAAAGTACATGTGTAACTGTACTAATTTTTTAATAAAAAGCTAAATTAGTGCATGATGTGATGTAGTAATTATCAAAAATCAGGTCATCCAATTTTGAATTTTGGATTACCCTGCACCCTAGGGCGCAGCCCTTCTCGTAGAATAGCCGCAAAAGCGTCTATGGAAAATGGAATTGACCCCACGGACGGGTCCGCTTTCTTGAGGATTTTGGATGCGTGGATTTTCGATTTCTTCCCAGGATTTATCTGCTTTTTTGTACCCTGATCGGAATTATCGGTCAAAATTAAGTATTTAAAAACTAATATTCATACTCCTCCTAGTGAATGAATCAACAATGAATACTAAAAATTCTGAACAAGCAATCCTAAATTCTGAATACTATGAAACTCAAGAAATTAGTCATGAAATCAAAACTGTAAATGCTTCTGTACAATCGTCAATTTTGAAAGACACAAACACATATCTTACAGAAGCTACTTTTAATTTGCCAGACTACCTTGCACAACGGCGGGAGAAAGTTGAAGCAGCACTCGAAAGCTCAATCACTTCAGGTTATCCAGAAAAGCTATACAAGTCTATGCGTTATTCCTTAATGGCCGGGGGAAAACGTCTGCGCCCAATTTTATGTCTTGCCAGCTGTGAATTATCTGGGGGCGTTTTAGAAATGGCTATGCCCACTGCTTGTGCGCTGGAAATGCTTCACACGATGTCTTTAATGCATGACGACTTACCTGCTTTAGATAACGACGACTATCGTCGAGGTAAGTTAACCAATCATAAAATCTATGGTGAAAATATTGCCATACTGGCTGGCGATGCACTTTTGCCCTATGCATTTGAATATATAGTAGTTCAAACAAAAGGAGTTCCAGCTGATCGCCTGTTAAGAGTTATTGGTCAGTTAAGTCATGCGGTTGGAGCAGCAGGTTTAGCAGGTGGTCAAGTTGCTGATCTTGAATCAGAGAAATTGCAAAATATTGATCTAGCAACTCTCAACTTTATTCACTCTCACAAAACTGGTGCGTTATTGGAAGCCTGTGTTGTTTCAGGAGCATTGTTAGTAGGAGCAAATGATGAGGTTTTACGGAGGCTTTCTCGTTATGCTCGGAATATTGGTCTTGCCTTTCAGATTATCGATGATGTTCTAGATGTTATTGCAACTAAAGAACAACTAGGTAAAACCCCAGGTAAGGACGAAAAAGCACAGAAAGCAACTTATCCTAGTTTGTTAGGAATTAATGAATCTAGATACCAGGCACAAAAATTAATTGAGGAAGCCAAGAAAGAACTTGCTCCTTTTGAGGAAAAAGCTATCCCTTTAATAAGTCTAGCTGACTATATTATCACTAGAACTCACTAAGTAGCTAAGTACTTATCATAAATTGCTGGCACCAGCATGGATGTTATATCTGTATACCCACTTTCAAGTCAGATGGATACAAAAGCCTTAAAGCGATCGCTCCATAATTCTAATCGATATTACCGTAATGGGTTTGGACATAAAGTAGAAGCAACAGAAAGATTGCATTTTGAGTATCAGAGTGATTTAATCCAACAGATCCGAGAGAATGGCTATAAATTACAACGAGGTGATGTCACCATTCGACTAGCAGAAGCATTTGGATTTTGCTGGGGGGTCGAGCGGGTGATTGCTTTAACTTATGAAACACGAAAGCAATTTCCAACTGAACGAATTTGGATTACCAACGAGATTATTCACAATCCTACGGTTAATCAAAATCTGACAGAAATGCAGATTGAATTTATTCCAATGAATGAGGAGGGACAGAAGGATTTTACGGTTATTACTGAGCAAGATGTAGTAATTCTACCTGCCTTTGGAGCTACAATTCAGGAAATTCAATTATTAAACACAATAGGCTGTACAATTGTAGATACAACTTGTCCCTGGGTTTCTAAAGTTTGGAATAGTGTTGAAAAGCACAAAAAACATAGTTATACATCCATTATCCACGGTAAGTATAAGCATGAAGAAACAATTGCAACTAGTTCCTATGCCGACAAATATCTAATTATCCTTAATTTACAACAGGCAAAGTATGTCTGCGATTATATTCTCAATGGTGGAGACCGTGAAGAATTCTTGAGTAAATTTGCTGGTAGCTATTCTTTAGGATTTGACCCAGACACCGATTTAGAACGTATAGGAATTGCTAATCAAACAACAATGCTCAAAAGGGAAACCGAGCAAATTGGGAAGCTATTTGAGCGTACTCTCATGCGTAAGTATAGTCCAAGCCAAATCAATAATCATTTCTTGAGCTTCAACACCATCTGCGATGCAACCCAAGAGCGTCAGGATGCAATGTTCAAACTTGTGGAAGAAAAGATAGACCTGATGGTTGTGGTGGGTGGCTTTAACTCCTCTAACACAACTCACTTGCAGGAAATCGCCTTGAAATATGGTATCCCCTCTTATCACATCGACAGTGTAGAACGTTTAGGGCCAGGTAATCGCATTCAGCATAAAAAACTGCATTCCAGCTTAGAAGTAGTTGAAGATTGGCTACCACCTGGCCAGATTGTAGTAGGAATTACCTCTGGAGCTTCTACTCCGGATAACATTGTTTCCAATGTTATTGAAAAGATTTTTGAAATTAAAGCGGCTAGATAATAAAAATTTGAAATCTGCTGCGTAAAAAACAATTAACGCTACACAAAATTTCTTAATCAAGAGAAAAAACTCATGAAACGAAATTTTATCATTGCTGCCATTGTTTTGTTAGTATACATTTTCTCTGGAATTAATGTTTTTGCCAATGCAGCAAGTGCTGTTTCTATTCCTATCAAAAATGCAGGATTTGAAGAACCGATCTTGCAAATTGAAGATGATTATACTATTGATACCCCTCCTGGTTGGATAACATACGATCCAGGTGGTCTAGTACTTGCAAAACGAACAAGAATCACTTCAAATAATGGTGTGGGGTATACTGGTTCAAACTCAGAATTCTATAACCACAAAGCTCCGGAAGGCCGCAATGTAGCATTTGTTTATCTTGCTCAAGAAATTGGAAGCGGTATTGCTGGTCTGGAACAGACGCTTGATGCAGTCTTAAAACCTAACACAAAATATACCTTAACGGTTGATATCGGTAATTCAGGAGGTAGCTTCCAAGGGAAAACCTTGGATGGTTTTCCTGGCTATCGTATAGAATTACTGGCGGGTGATACAGTTTTGGCTGCTGATCACAATACCCTCTATATTAAAGAGAAAGACTTCAAAAGTACAACAGTGACATTTACTGCTACACCTGAGTCTCCTTATCTGGGTCAACATTTAGGAATTCGACTCATCAATCCTTTACAAGGCAAATTCTCAGGTGTTGATTTTGATAATGTCCGTTTAACTGCGGAACCAGCTGAAACTTAAACTGTTTTTTTAAAGTAATAGCTATGGTATACCAATTTTGATTTTCTTGTATTGAGGAAAGAACAAACGAATGGTTAGTTATCTTGAGAAAAGCGTAAACCCAGTCATAAAATCGGAAACTCAAGTTGGGCAGACAATGAATTTGGCAGCTAGTTGGTATGTTGCCATGCTGTCGAAAGAATTAGGTAAAAAACCACAAGCAATCGAGTTATTTGGTCGCCCCTTAGTTGCATGGCGAGACAAAGCTGGCAAAGCTGTAATTATGGATCGTTTTTGCTCACACTTAGGTGCATCTTTAGCAATCGGTGAGGTCGTAGATGGTTGCATTCAATGTCCTTTTCATCACTGGCGCTACGATAGTTCTGGTGTGTGCGTGGACATCCCAAAGGTAGCAGCACCTGTGACAGATCAGATTCCGGCAACAGCGCGTCAACAAACGTATGTGACACAGGAAAAATATGGTTATATCTGGGTGTGGTATGGTACTGCACATCCTTTGTTTGATTTACCCAAGTTTGATGCAGCAGAAAGCAGCAACAAGCATAAATATATGTCTTATCGCTTCTTTTTAAAAGCTAACACTACTGTGCGGCGGGTAATAGAAAACGCATTTGACCACCACCATTTAGTTACAATACATCATATAGATGTAGCTGATCAAATTGAACTAACCCTACTAAATAAGGAGGACATAGAGCTTGGTGAAATACCAGTTATAAAAGAAGCCTGGATAGGAAGTATACTCAAAGCTCGGATTAAAAATAATGTTGGTGTTGGTGCGATTATTAAGTTTTTAGGGTTAAATGTTGAAACTCAAGGAAACCGACTAGATGGTTGGCCAAGTGGATACATAAATACATTTAGTTGTGATGGACAGCAAAAGGCTAAGGTACTCGCTAGTATCACTCCAATTTCTAAAAATCAGACAATATTACAAGTTTTGGTCATGATTAACAAAACTGGTAACTTGTGGCTGGATCTAATTTCCTACATCATTTTTGGCTGGCTAACAAAAGCTAATGGATTGCTAGATCAACCAATCTGGGACACCATGAGTACAGATACAGGTCAGGCATTTATAAAGTCTGACCAGCCATTATTGAAGTACAGACAATTTTATCAAAGTTGGGTTGCTAAGGCACAGTAAAACAAAGAAGCAAAAACTTATGAAACTAAATTTGCTTGTTACTGCCATTGCTTGATTAGTTTATATTGCTTTTGGAACTGATAGCCTTATCTAGCCAAAGAACTAGCAGCAATCAAGAACGATAAACTTTCATGAACCAAAAAGTATCTAATCAGGAGGATTTGTCATGACAGAGCCGAAGATCCGAGCAATAGTCTGGGGTTGTGGTCATATGGGTCAGATAATCATCAAGTACTTGAAGGATAAAGGTGTTGAACTTGTGGGTGCTATTGACCGCAATGTCTCCCGCGTTGGCAAAGATGCAGGAGAAATCTCGGCACTGAAGAGGTCATTGGGGACATTTATACATCATCCTGATGAAGCCAAACAGGTATTTCACAAAGCTAATGCAAATGTTTGTATAATCAGCACACGTAGCTTGATGATTGACATCTATGATTCGCTAGAAACGTCGGCACGACATGGAGTCAATGCTATCACGCTTGCAGAAGAAGCATTCTATCCTTGGAATACCTCTCCTGACCTGACTCAAAAATTGGATAAGCTAGCAAAAGAGCATAACTGTACACTCACAGGTTCGGGTTTTCAAGATGTTTTCCTTGGAAATCTCATTAGCATTTTAGCTGCTGGTACTCACCGTATTGATCGCATTCAAGCTATTATCCAATACAACATAGATGGCTATGGCAGCTCTGTCGCTGCTCAGTATGGTGTAGGACTTAGTGTGGAGGCTTTCAAGCAACAAATCTCAGGTTATACAGAACCTTTCCCTTCTTGGTATATGAATGAGTGGCTGTGTGCCCATTTAGGATTGGCTATTCGCACTCAAAAGCAGGAGTTTTGGCCCATCACAAATATAAAAACCATCCACTCAACCTCCCTGAAGACTGACATCTCTGTAGGTAGTGTCACTGGAATGAAAGCTGTCGTGACTACTGAAACTGAAAAAGGAGTAATTATTGAAAATCAGGTGCTGGGAAAAATTTATACACCTGATGAAATCGACACTTATGAATGCACTTTGGTTGGTGAACCGACTACCACCCTCACTATTCATCGACCTGCAACAGCGCAGATGACATGTGCTTCCCTTGTCAACCGACTGCAACATTTAATTGATGCACCTCCTGGTTTTGTGACTACAGACAAGATGCAACCACCCAATTACTGGATGTAATTACTCATCGTTGAAACTGAAATTCACTACTAAATTACAATACCTTCGCCAAATTTATGAACTGCTAGAACAAAGATCAGCTGGGTGGATGCGCCCTAAATTGGTAACTCTGTGGAAAATATTTGCGAGTAAAACTGGGTCTGGTTTTTCCCGAAGGAATTTTATAGTTTCCTCAACATACTTATAACCTCGGAATAAAGCTTTGAGGTCTGTAATACTAAAATCAGGGTTAAATCGACGGAAGTGAGAAAGCAAAACCTGTGAGACGTAACTAATAATTATACTACAGAAAGCCCTCTTTATTTTGGCGAAGGTATTGAAATTAAACACTTTTCAGATATCCTCTTAGCACCTAATATTGATTGAAACAGATGTATCTAAATTGGTAGAGGAACAAAAGCTTATGAAGCAAAATCTGATTGTTGCTGTTACTGTTTTTTTGATATACATTTGCTTTACAATAAATACTCCTGCTAATGCTGCAAATGTGATTCAAATTCCCATCAATAATCCGGGATTTGAAGATCCTTTTTTGAAGGTAAAAGATGAATTTACTCTTGAGACACCAACTAACTGGACAATGTATAATCCAGATGGTTTGATCCCTGAAAAACCAACAGACTCAACTTCCTATTTAGGCGTAACAAATGCTTTTCCAAGATCAGCCTTCTATGACCAACATGCTCCAGAAGGCCGGAATATAGGATCTGTTTACCTAATCCAAAAATCAGGAAGCGGTATCGCGGGTCTGGAACAAACACTTGATGCTACCTTAGAACCCAATACAAAATACACGTTAATGGTTGATATAGGCAACGCAGCAGATAGCTTCAAAGACATTTCTCTAGCTGTTTTTCCTGGCTATCGTGTGGAATTACTAGCAGGTGATACAGTGTTGGCTGCTGATGAAAATACCATCTCCATAGAGGAGGGAGGATTCAAAACCTCAACAGTAACATTTACTACTAAGCCTAACACGCCCTTATTAGGCCAGAAGTTAGGAATTCGGCTTATTAATCTTTTACAAAGTTCATCTGCAAATATTGATTTCGATAATGTCCGCCTAACTGCACAACCTACCAATATTTAATATTTTTCACAATTTAGCAGTATCTATTTAGAGAAGAAAATGTAATTAATTTTGGATAAGCACTGAATTAATTTATCTTTTTAAGTATTCTCCTTGTTGGACTTTTAACGGTTATCAGTTATCAGTAAATAGTGATGTATTTATTCTTGGGTTTAAGTCTCCCACCAATTGATGGTAGGCGTTGGTGGTGGGTTTAAATCCCCCACCATACGCCGTGATAACTGATAACTGATAACTGTTCACTGTTCACTTTTCACTGATTTAATTGATTACAAGATTCTCAGCACACAAGATTGATTGAAAGAGATTTTTATCAAAATTGGTGAAGGAACAAAAACTCATGAAACTAAAATCAATTGTTGCTGTTGTTTTTTTGATATTCATTTGCCTTGGAATTAATACCCCTGCTAATGCTACAGGTGCTGTTTCTATTCCTATCAAAAATGCAGGATTTGAAGATCCTTTCTTGGAGGTGAAAGATTACTATACTGTTAATACGCCTCCTGGGTGGTCAACATATGATCCAAATGGTTTAATACCTGAACAACCAACAGTACAGACTTCATATGTAGGCGTGACAAATGCGACCCCAAGTTCAGCTTTTTATGACCAAAAGGTTCCAGAAGGTCGGAATATGGGGTCTGTTTATCTGGCTCATGAACCTGGAAGCGGTATTGCTGGTTTAGAACAGACACTTGATACTGTATTAGAATCCAACAAAAATTACACGTTGCTCGTTGATATTGGCAATTCAGCAGATGGCTACAAAGATATTTCCTTGGCTGATTTCCCTGGCTATCGCGTAGAATTGCTAGCAGGCGACAAAGTTATAGCTGTTGACCATAATAGCGTCTACATCAAAGAGGGAGAATTCAAAACCTCAATGATAAAATTTACAGCTAAACCTGACAGCCCGTATCTAGGGCAGAAGTTAGGAATTCGACTAATAAACTCGTTACAAACTTTGTCTGGGAATATTGATTTTGATAATGTTCGTTTAAGTGTTGAATCGGCTGTAATTTAGACTATTGTGTAGCAAAAATTTAAATCTTATCTAATATTTGCAACTATTTTTTGTTAAAAATAGCCTCTTGATATCGCAAATTTATTGCTCAATTTTTTTGTTTTTTTCACGAATATCCAATAGCGTAGCTACTGATTTATGAATGATATTCATTTATTAACAGAATGTAAGTAAGTCGGTGGGAATAAAACTGAGTTACGAAAAGTAAACATGCCTAAAACCCTTACAAATGACAAAGGAGAAGGGACAAATGACGACCCCAACTAGTTAGCTTTATTCGTGCGGACTTACTTAATCAATTATCTAAACTGATGAATGGGTGAAAATTCATGAAGCGAAATTTGATTGTTGCTGCTATTGTTTTGCTAATATATATCTGCTCTGGAATTAATACACCTGCTAATGCCGCAGTTACTACTTCCATTCCCATCAAAAATCCAGGATTTGAAGAGCCTATTTTGAAAGTAGAAGGTGACTATACAATTGACGCTCCTCCCGGTTGGACAACATACAATCCAAATGGTTTGATACCTGAAAAACGAACCAAATGGACTTCAAATAATGGCGTAGGGCATGTAGGTCCGAACTATGGGCAATTGTTCTATAATCAACAACTTCCAGAAGGTAAAAATATAGGATTTGTTTATCTAGCTCAGAAAACTGGAAGTGGTATTGCTGGTTTTGAACAAACACTTGATGCTGTCTTAGAGCCTAATACTAGTTACAAATTGATAGTTGATATCGGCAATTTTGGAGGTATGTTCAAAGGAGTTTCCTTCGCTGGTTTTCCTGGTTATCGTGTGGAATTACTAGCAGGTGATACTGTTTTAGCTGCCGACCACAATAATCTTTACATCAAAGACGGAGAATTCAAAACATCAACGGTGACATTCACTTCTGCGGCTAACAACCCCTATCTAGGCCAAAAGCTGGGAATCCGACTCATCAACCTCTTACAAGGTAAATTTTCAGGTCTTGATTTTGATAATGTCCGCTTAATTACAGAAACCGTTGATACCTAAACTTTTTTACAGCAGTAGCTGTGTTCTCCTAAGACGCACATTTTAGAATCCTGATACAGCAAGGGTTTCTTTAGGTACGTTTTGCGCTCTCGCAACATATAAAAGAAACATATTCAACTTGAAAATTTCAAATCCTTACTGGGTAAGGGTTCCAAAATGTGTTTTTAAGAGCGTCCCACTGGCGGCGATCGCCACCTGCTATGAATGAAACAAACAAGACAAATCCATCAAATCCTCTTCTCTTCTATCCTCTGACTTCTGACTTGAAAGTCGGGAACTCTTAACAGGGAACAGGAAAAATTCTACTTTCATGCTTGGCGGTGAAATTTGTTTCATTGGGACCGATTTCTTTATTGAAAGGTAAATTTTCTTGTGTTAGTGAAGGAATAAGGAAATGGTTAGTCATGTAGAAAAGAGCTTACAACCGAAAGTAACACAATCACAAACTCAAGCTGACCACAAGAAGATAAATCTAGCAGCAAGTTGGTATATTGCCATGAAATCTAAGGAGGTTGGGAAAAAACTACAAGCTATAGAGTTATTTGGCCTTCCCTTAGTAGCATGGCGAGATCAAGCTGGTAAAGCAGTAATTATGGAGCGTTTCTGCTCACACTTAGGTGCATCTTTAGCAATTGGTCAACTGGTAGATGGTTGCATTCAATGTCCTTTTCATCACTGGCGCTACGATAATTCAGGTGTGTGCGTGCATATACCAAAGGTAGCAACACCTGTGACAGATCAAATTCCGGCAACAGCGCGTCAACAAACGTATGTGACACAGGAAAAATATGGTTATATCTGGGTGTGGTATGGTACTGCACATCCTTTGTTTGATTTACCTAAGTTTGATGTCGCAGAAAGCGACAACAAGCATAAGTATATGCCTTATCGCTTTTCTTTTACAGTTAAAACTAGTGCGCGACGAGTCATGGAAAACGTATTTGATCATCAGCATCTCGTCACACTACACGGGATGGCGGTAAATGGTCAAATTGGACTAACCTTGCTCAATGAGAGGGATGTAGAACCTGACAAACTATCGATTTCAAAAGAAGCCTGGTTTGGATGCACAATGGAAGCTGAAATTAAAAGTTACATGAGTGCAGGTTCGATCGCCAAGGCTTTGGGGTTAGACATTGAAACGGTGTCGAGCCATTCAGATTGTTGGCCGAGTGGCTCTTTAGGCAAATTTATATTTAACGGACAGCAGAAATTTGAGCTACTCATTGGTATTACTCCAATTTCTGAAAACCAGACAATATGGCATGTTTTAATCCTAATCAAAAAAACTGGTAATTTATGGCTGGATCTGCTTTCCTACATTGCTTTTGGCTTGCAAACCAATATTACTACATTGCAAGATAAACCAATTTTCAATACTATGAGCGCAGATACAGGTAAGGCATTTATCAAGTCCGATGAAGCAGTATTGAAATTTAGGCAATTTTATCAAACTTGGGTTGCTAAGGTACAGTCAAATTAATTTAGATTATGAGCTTATTCCAAAATCCTCAGCACGCAATATTTATCGAAACAAATATTATCTAAATTGGTGAAGGAACAAAAATTCATGAAACGAAAATTGATTGTTGCTGTTGTTTGTTTGATATTCATTTGCTTTGGAATTAATACCCCTGCTCATGCTACATCTGTCGTTTCCATTCCTATCAACAATGCTGGATTTGAAGACCCTTTCATGGATGTAGTGGATGATTATACAATCGATACACCTCCTGGTTGGACAACATACGATCCAAATAATTTAGTACCTGAAAAACGAACAACATGGACTTCTAATAACGGTGTAGGATGTGTTGGTCCAGGTACACAGTTTTATAACCAGTTAGCTCCAGAAGGTCGTAATATAGGATACATTTATCTATCTCAAAATCCTGGAAGTGGTGTTGCTGGTTTTGAACAAATACTTGATGCAACCTTAGAACCCGACACAAAGTACACGCTAACAGTTGATGTTGGTAATTTTGCGGGTACATTCAAAGGAGTTTCCTTTGCTGGTTTTCCTGGTTATCGAGTGGAATTACTAGCAGGAGATACAGTTCTTGCTGCTGACCATAATAATCTTTTTATCAAAGAAGGAGAATTCAAAACCTCAACAGTTACATATACCACTACAGCTAAAGATCTCCATTTAGGTCAAAAGTTGGGAATCCGACTTGTCAACCTTTTACAAGACAAATTTTCTGGTCTTGATTTTGATAATGTCCGCCTAACCGCAGAACCCACTGAGACTTAAAATTTGGACGCTGTTATATAGTAATTACCGTGATTTTGAATTTTGAACTTGAATTAGAAAAGTGAAACCTGTCTAGTCTACACTTGTGCAAATCTATCTGTTGCAAGCATTTTTCAAATCGGTATGACTGATGACTAGGATGGGTATCCTAATCGTCTAACTATGGGATGGGTGAAACTTCCATCCCATAGTTAATTGTAATTAATACAAATTTATATAAAATTGAGATATCTGGTTTGAATTTTATAATATGAAGGGATTTGACCAGAAAATAAATAGTTCCGGTTAGTTTTCTTCAGGACTTACGCAAGATGTGACCGAAAACCTTATTCTTGCGTAGGGGTAATTCATGAATTACCCCTACTTTCGTTATGTTTTGCGTAAGTCCTGTTCTTGAAAGAGTATTTAGCCAAAATTAACAAAATCATAAACTCAAGATGAATCTAGCAGCCAGTTGGTACATCGCGATGGTATCCAAGGAACTGAACAGTAAATTACAAAAAATTCAGTTATTTGGCCACTCCTTAATAGCATGGCGAGACAAAATCGGTAAACCAGTAATTATGGATGATTTTTCTACCTATGTTACTAAGGAAGAATATGGTTACATTTGGGTGTGGTACGGTTCTGTTAATCCTTTATTTAACTTACCTGTGTTTGATGTTATAGAAAATAACAAACATAACTATATACATAATTACTTCTCCTTTAGAGCAAAAACGAGTGTACAAAAAATTCTTGAAATTGTACTTAATCATCATCACATAATCAGATCACATAATTCGTCGGTTATTGATCGCATCGAGCATACCTGCCTTGATGAAAAAAATGTAGAACTCAGCAAACTACCGATTACAAAAGAGGCCTGGTTTGGAACCATAACTGAAACCCAAATAAAAGATTATTTTTTTATAAGTGAAATTGCTGCTTTTTTGGGATTAAAAATCACAAAATTGACCAATAGAGTAGATGCTTGGCCAAGTGGATTTTTAAGTAGAATTAAAATTAATGAAAAACATAAAATTAACATATTCGCTAGTGCCAGTCCAATATCTGAAAACGAAATAAAATGGCATGTATTGATATTTATGGAAAAAAATAATAATTTGTTGTTAGACCCACTGTATTATTTAGTTGTTTTTTGGCAAAAAAGAAGTTCTGAATTGGTAGATAAATCAGTCGCAAATTTAATCGATAAATATTTAACTCAGTCATCTATTGAAATTGATAAAACAGTTTTTAAGTTTAGAAATTTTTATGAAATTTGGATTGCTAAGGCAAAATAAAATAGATAAATATTATTTTATTAAAAAAGTACTTATGTAACTAAACAAAGTTTATAATAATCAGTTATTTTTAAACTATGAAGTCATATAGGGATTACTAAATTAGCTAAATATTAGAAAATTGTATTAATTAATAAAAAATAATACAAAAATTTTAATATTGGCACTGTAATTCACGGAAAGCGACTGATAGTAACTGAGGAAAAGCTGATGTCCAATAACGCCGTTTCTACAAAATCTGCTTTAAATTTTTTAGACATCAATGTAACAGAAATCAACAATTATCCTACTGCTATTCAAGATATAGTTATCGACCGTCGCTTCGACGGCATGATCATCCGTGGAGTCTTGCCCTTGGATAGTATTGAGCGAGTTATCCGTCGCCTAGAAGATGAGGATGAGGGCGGCATGAAATTAATCTTTAACAAGAATGAAGAATTTGGCACAAAAGTAGCTCAAATATACGGTCATGTTATTGTTGGTCAATCGCCTGATCTCAAAGACTACTTTGCTTCTTCAGCAATCTTTCGACAAGCTTGTCGTGCTTTGTTCCAAGGAAATCCCGACTTTGAGGAACGGGTAGAGTCGGTACTTCATTCTCTGTGTGGATTACCTGTGGAAATTCCCACAGGACCAGAAGGACAAAGTTATACTCCAGCTACTCTCCGATTGTTGACTGAAGGTCGTGAAATTACAGTTCATGTTGGCAATGATTTCTTGCTAATGCCCGCATCTGAGCATTTGAAAACTTTGCTTGATTTCTCTGATCAGCTTAGTTACTTTATTCCCCTCAGTGTCCCTCAAGCTGGCGGTGAGCTAGTAGTTTACAATCTGGAATGGAATCCAGAACAAGCAGAACAATCAGGTGACCTGCATAAATATATGAATGATGCTGATTCCAGATTCCAGTCTCAGCAGTCCCAAAGCGTAGCTTTTGCACCAGGTCCTGGAGATATGATACTGTTCAATGGTGGTCGATACTACCATCGGGTTAATCAAGTAATTGGCAATTCTCCACGGCGAACCATTGGTGGATTTTTAGCCTTCTCTAAAGAGCGTAATAAGATTTATTACTGGAGTTAAACGTTTAACTTTCTCAACAACAAAAACCAGCCCTTTAATTAAAATCTGCTTGCTATTTGAACAAGCAGATTATTTTTATGGCGTTGCATAATGGCGGTATGAATTGAGGTAAAATTTGCATGGAATGTCCGCGTTGTGAATCGTCCCATAACCATAGGAATAAAAGAAAAAGAGGTAAGCAGAATCACATTTGCCGTGAGTGCGAATTAGAATCATTGCAGGTGGAGGTGGTAGGAAACCTAAATTATCGATACCAAAACAAATAATTTTGACTTTGGTTTATCTCAGACATATGACCACATTTCAACTTCTTGGTATCCAGTTTGGAGTCAGTGAATCTACAGCAAATGAAACATTTAATTATTGGTTGGCACTACTGAGAGAGTTGTTACCATCCATCAGCTTTTCTGCTAAAAAATATCAGCAGGATCAGCAGCTCCTAACTTACGCATTGTAATCGCTCCTGATGCAATGCACATTATAAAAGTCAAAGACAAAATCAGTGTGGCACGCTCCACTGTCATGACGACGGGAAGAAACGTTGCTTGGGCAATGAGTCTGTAAAGCCCAAAAGAAATTGCAAATCCTGGAATAAAGCCCAAAATAGCTAGAATTACAGCTTCTTGAAGTACAAGCCCAATTAAAAAGCGATTGGTATAACCCATAGCTTTCAGGGTAGCGTATTCAGGTAAATGATCAGAAACATCAGAATAAAGAATCTGATAAACAATAACTGTCCCTACTAAAAAGCCGACTATAGTTCCAAATCCAAAAATTACACCGATAGGTCTGGTCTGACCCCAGTAGTCTTTCTCTCTTTGTATAAATTCTTGCTTAGTGAGAATTAGCACATCTTTCGACAATTTTGCTCTTAAATTTGTTTGCACTTTTTTAATATCTGCACCAGGTTTCAGCTTGATCAGACCGACATCAATCTCATCCGGTTGACGTTGTGGAAACAAACGCAAAAAGGTAGAGTCACTAACAATCAAATTACCATCAGCTGCGAATGTGCTTCCCATTGTGAAAACACCAACTACTTGAATTTGTACGTTATTTATTTGTGCTGAAAATGAATTTTTTTCCTGAATTTTGGTAGTAACATTACCTAGATTTGGTCGTGCTGTTCGGTCATAAAGTGCATAATTTAATAGCTTTATTTTACCCAATAGAGGTGTAGCATCTGGTACATCCATTGACGGCTTACTTGGATTAAAACCATAGACTTGCACCTGCCAGAATGTCCGATTATCAGGATTACGCCAACTTCCTATTCCTAGATATAAAACATTGATGGAAGCGACTCCGTCCTTACCAAGAGTTTGAAACAGCTTGGAGCGTGAAAAAGGCTTAATGGTTTGTACATTATCAGATATGGCATTAATCAAGAACAAATCACCTTGTAACAGACTGTGCATCGCCGTCGCAGAAGCAAAAGCAGCCTCCATGAGACCAAGCTGAAAAAACATGAGAATATCAGCAAAAGCAATTCCAGCTAAGGCGACAACGAGGCGACTTCTTTCTCGCTTGACTTGTAGCCAGGCTAGAGGTGTTTTGCGAAATAACTTACGCAACATAAATTTTAAAGAGTATCAAGCGATTATTTTTGCGTTTGCGGTTGAATTGCTACCTGTACTTGTAAGTTAGTCAAACTAGCTACTTTTGCGGTATCCTTGGGATTCACACTAATTCTGACTTCGATAACACGCCGATCAAGGTTCTCTCCGGGTTGATCGCTGAAAACTTTTTGTTGGATAACTTGCAGTCCAACTTGGCGAACCGTTCCACCCACTTCCCCAGAAAACCCTTCACCTGTAATGAGTGCGACTTGACCAACACTAATCTTACTGATATCACTCTGATAAACTTCTGCAACGACTTCCATTTGGTCAGTTTTTCCCAAATCAACAATTCCTTCAGAGGCGATCGCTTCACCTGCATGAGTATGAATTTCTAGGACTTGTCCTGTGATCGGTGCATATATGTAGGACTCTTTCAACTCTGCTTTAGCCCGTTTGACTGCTGCATTTGCTTGATCGACCTCTGTTTGTGCTAACTGGACATCTACAGGACGAACCTCAGAAATTTGGTTGAGCGTAGCTTTGGCTTGATTGATTTGGGCGCGTAAGGTGTCAGCAGTACGATTGCGGTTGGCGTTGACTTCCTTGAGTTGTGCTTGAGCAGTTTCCAGCGTCAGTCGCCTTTGATCGAGATCAGAAGCTGCGATCGCACCTTCTTGATACAGCGCCAAATACCGATTGTACTCTGCTTGTGCAATATTAACCTCGGATTGCCGTCGAGCTATGGTTGCTGCTTGAGTTGCGATTTCGCCTTGCAATTCTTCTTCAAGACGAGTAATTTCAGCTCGTTGAGCTGAAATCTCTCCAGACTTTGCTCCCGCTCTGACTTGAGCTAGTTTTGCTTGAGCAACTTTGACTTGTTCTTGTGCTTCTAGTAAAACTGTTTGCAGGCGATCATGGCTTGCCAAACTAGCAATCATCTCACCTTTGTTAACGCGATCGCCCCGTTTTACCAAAAGTTGAGCAACCCGATCATTTCTGAGTGTTGTCGGTGTAGATACTTGCACGACCTCTGATACAGGTTCTAGTCGTCCTAAAGCCGTAATCGGTTCAGGAGTAGGAGCAGCAACTACAGGTTCAGTAGGCTTGCGTCCAAATTTTGAAATACTATAATACAATGATCCTCCGGCTAAAGCAGTAGCTACAATTACGAGTGCAATTATCCGCCAATTGATAGCCCTTAGCCATTTCAGTTTTTTTGTATCCTTTGCCATCTTTGGATCATTGCTTAGTTAAATTAACATCGCTTTCATCATCTAGCTTAGGAAATATGAAGCGCTGCGTACGATGAACTAAAGTTGTGGAAGCAGAAAACAGCGTGAACCCAATTAATGGGTGTAATACACCTAAAGGTAAGGACAAAGGTAAAGGTGGATTCAAGTGAATTGTAATAAACTGTAGTGCAAGAAGTATTGGCATACTTACCGTCAGCCCTCGCACTCGTTTAGGAAATGGACTCAAGAACACCAATCCTAACAGCAGTGGTGTCAATCCACTGTAACCACGCACCAGCCAAACATGAACTTTCCACCACTCAGGATCGTAAAAATACGCTAGTCCAACAGTCAAAACTTGAAGATTTAAGCAGACATTAAAAAGCACAACTATTGAGAAAAAACCGATCTGAATCCAGTAGGTAGAAGTCCGTACACTGTCAGAACTAGAAGTTATTGCCATACTAAAGTAGTCCTTTAATCACAAGAACTCTTGCACCAGTTTTTCGTTTCGCCAAGAAATAAATTTTAAAGGTTGATAGCGAAAGTCAGATAAATCTAATTAGGAAAGTATTTGAGTCCCTTTAAATAACTTATGCTATCAGCCTGAGAATTTATTTTCAGATGGTATACCGGGTAGGCGCAAGATCTAAGTTAAGTTAAGACTACGATAGTCCTGATTGCTTAAACATGCCTAGTCCTCGATCGGGTACAATTTTTAGTTTTATTACAAAAAATCCCGATTTTTTGAGAAAAAATAAAAAAGTTTTTGGAATTAGGAGAAGTCAACCAAACTTGATAAATTCGTGTCCTTCTAGTAGTCCACCAAAGTAACTTTGCCTGGTAGTAGCATCTGGTGGTAAGCTAAGACCAAGATTGTGTGATGGCAAAAAAATACACTGTAGACTTAAATGAAGCAGAGTTATCCGAACTGCGATCGCTAATGAAAACAGGCAAGCGAAAAGCTCGAAGTCTAACCCGTGCTTATATCCTTGAATTGGCGATCGCCAATTACTAAAATCAGAAATTGCAGCTTGGGAGCAACCTCTCTAGACAATGTTTGTAAATCTGGAATTCTTCTTTCTAAACATTGACCGAACAATTTTAGATTTTAGATTTTGGATTAAAATGAAAATCTGAAATCTAAAATCCAAAGTCCAAAATCCAAAATCGAGTGACTTTCGGCTTATCTTAGTCCTATTCAGGTCAAAAGGCTTTTGAGTTTCGCACCGCCAACTAAACTCTAGGACGGAAAAACCAGCGGATAAATAGCTTCTCGGCCTCAATCCAGATAAAGATAATAGCACTGAAGCCAATACAGACCATTAGCTCTTGAAAGGTAATGTAGTGAGTGCCGAAGAAGTTTCGGAGTGGTTCAATATAAATTAGCAACAGTTGCAAGATGCTGGTTAAAATCACAGAAGCAAGAATAAAGGGGTTAGAGAAGGGATTAACCTGAATGAATAAACGAGTGTTGGAACGAATAGCAAGCGCATGTCCCATTTGAGCTAGACAGAGGGTAGTGAATACCATTGTCTTCCAACGGTCTGGGTCAAGTGTTCCGCCTGCCGTGTTCTGCTGAGTAAAGTTGTATGCCCACGTCATCATCAAGATGGTTACTACCGCTAGGACACAGCCAATACGAATCATATAAGCTCCCAAGCCTCTGGCAAAGATGTTTTCTTTAGGGTCTTTGGGTGGCTGCTGCATGACAATTGGTCTACCTGGTTCCACTGCTAAAGCTAAGGCGGGAACACCATCTGTTACTAGGTTCATCCAGAGAATTTGTAAAGGTGACATTGGCACACCACCTAATCCTAGTAGGGGCGCAGCAGCAATAGTCAGTACTTCGCCAATGTTGCTGCCTAAAATGTAACGGATGAAGCGGCGAATATTGATGTAAACAACACGGCCTTCCTCTACAGCTGAGACGATGGTGGCGAAGTTGTCGTCCAGAAGCACCATATCACTGGCTTCTTTACTGACATCTGTACCTGTGATTCCCATTGCCACACCAATATCTGCCTGCTTTAATGCTGGAGCGTCATTGACTCCATCCCCCGTCATCGCCACTACATTGTTGCGATGTTGCAGTGCTTGGACAATTCGCAGCTTATGTTCTGGTGAGACACGAGCATAGACACTAACCCGATCAACCTCTGCCTCCAAGTCTGCCATGCTGAGTTTTTCTAGTTCTTGTCCTGTAAGAGATAAGCTACCTGCTTTAGCAATACCTAAGTCTTCTGCGATCGCCTGCGCTGTTAACTGGTGATCTCCAGTAATCATAACAGGGCGAATACCTGCTGCCCGACATTTTGCTACTGCTTCTCTGACTTCCGGACGGGGTGCATCTAGCATTCCTACTAATCCTAGCCATGTTAATCCATTTTCGGAGACATCTTCAGAAGCTTCGGGCGGCAATTCTGTTAAAAGCTTACTGGCAAATCCTAAAACTCGCAGACCTCGACTTGCAAGCTGATTATTTTGTTGGAGAATTTTTCGACGCTGTTCATCTGTGATCGGTTGCCAACGATTCTCCACCTGAATATGAGTACAACGTTCTAGGGTTAACTCTGGTGACCCTTTAGTAAACATGACGTAGGGTGCAAGGTGTAGGTTATGGAACACAGAAAGTTGTTCATCGCTTCTGTGAGTCTCCACCATTACACTCATACGCTTGCGCTCTGAGGAGAAAGGAAATTCTGCAACACGAGGGAAATAACCTTCTTGCTCATGCTTGCGGAACCCAGCTTTACCTGCAACAGATAGTAATGCTCCTTCTGTTGGATCTCCGAGAATTGCCCACTCACCACCTTCCTTTTGCAAAATTGCATCATTACACAGGACACAGGCAAGCATGAGTGCTAAAAGTTCTGGCTGCTGTTGAGGTAAGATCATTTGAGATGGTTGATTTATCATACCCATCTCATAAAAGTGACCTTCAGGACTGTAGCCTTCTCCTGTAATGCTGAGAGAACTGCTAGGTGTATGCAGTGCCTGTACTACCATTTTGTTTTGGGTGAGAGTTCCAGTTTTATCTGAGCAAATGGTGGTGACAGAACCAAGGGTTTCTACGGCAGGAAGTTTGCGAATCAGAGCGTTGCGTCTGACCATGCGCTGGGTTCCCAGTGCTAAGGTGACGGTGATTACTGCTGGTAAACCTTCTGGAACAACGGCAACTGCCATGCTGAGGGAAACTTTGACTAATTCCTCAAACAGAGAGGGATGAACAATCGTGCCACCCACTATGACTATTGCCACTAGTATTAAGGAACCCGTGACTAGGGTGTTTCCTAGTTGGCTCATGCGCTTTTGTAAGGGGGTAGGCTCAGATTCCACTGATTGGAGTGCGGTGGCAATCTTGCCCAGTTCTGTTTGCATTCCAGTTTCAGTGACTATGACTGTTGCTCGTCCTTGAACAACTTCAGTGCCAGAGAAAACTAAGTTGATGCGATCGCCCAAGGGTGCATCTTTTGGTAACAGCACTTCTGCTTGTTTGTTGACTGCGTGTGCTTCTCCTGTGAGGGCCGCTTCTCGTACTTGCAGATTCGCAGCTTCAACCAAGCGTCCATCGGCTGCTACTTTGACTCCAGCTTCTAGGACCATGATGTCTCCTGGTACCAGTTCCTTTGACTCTACTTCTACTGGCTTACTGTCCCGGATGACTCGCACTTTTGATGAAGCTAGGTTTTTTAGTGCTGCTAAAGCTTTCTCGGCACCACTTTCTTGAATGTAGCCTAGTACGCCATTCAAGATTACGACTACAAAAATCGCGACGGCATCCTTGGGAAAAACGAACTTCCCAGCTGTAAAAGATTCGCGAATATCCAAAATTGCAGAGATGATTGCGACTGCAATCAGCATCAGCAGCATGATGTTTTTGAATTGGTCCCACAAGATTTCTAAGGGTTTACGTCCCCCCGTTTCTACCAATTCGTTAGAGCCATAACGCTGCTGTTTTTCTGTAATTTGTGTGGTTTTTAAACCAGAAGTGCGATCGCTTTTCAGCTTCAAGAGTGCTTGATCAACCTCCAAGGTATGCCAAGCCGGAGCTTCAGGCTTCGCAAAAGCTGAGTCTGATATGGTACTAGAAGACATGGATCGAAATTCCTAGTAATGCTTGCTATGTCTACTTACAATATTTCATAATACTTACTTTACTATACAGCACTATTAAATAGTATCAACTATAATTTTAATTAATATCACTCTTCAGTACTTTTAATTAATTGGTAATTACCAAAGTTGGCAAATACCAGTTCAGAAGTACTGCTCGTTGAAAAGTAAGATCCCCAACTTTTTGGAAACATCGGGGATCTGGGCGAGCTAAATTGTTCACAACTCAAATCAAATTGTTATATATCTATGGCAATAAATAATAGTATCTTTCAGAAGGCAGAGGGCAGGAGGCACTTATGCTGAAGGAACCCACGCTTAAAAACGTGGGATTGAATTTTAAGTGGGCTTTATACCCACAACTGAAGTTTTTGTTAATACATATAACCTTCTGCCCTCTGCCTTCGTACTTCTGCCTTTCTTGGTAAAATATTTCAATACTATTAAATGGTATTAAGTATAATCTAAAATTATAGTTATCAATAACAACTCTTACCTATGGTCGGTAATCCTTTTGTTCCCCGATATCTAGTAGGCAGGCAGGCAGAACTACAGCAAGTTAGTACAATTCTTGCTCAGGATGGCGACCTGATGGTGGCAGGTGTTCCAGGAAATGGGCGGCGAGCGCTCATCCGTTGGGCAGCCGAAGAGGTAGGAGCCAGAGTGTTAGAAATTGACTGTCTGCGAGCGACTAATTCTTCTCGTTTTTTGGAACTTTTAGCAGAAAGATTGCTGGAAGTTTTCTCAAATCCAGTCGAACTAGAGCTTATTCAACGATGGAGTATTGAACATCCGTTGACTCTGGAACAATATTTGACACGACGAACTCGCTTAGTCTGGCACGTCTCATCTAAAGATAACTGGATTATCCTACAAGCTCTCTTGACCCTACCGCAAGTGATGGCAGAATGTTTAGATTGCCGAGTTGTGTTGGTATTTCAGAATTTCCCTCACATCCGTTCTTGGGATCGAACTGGGAAATGGGAAGATTACTTGCGCCAAGAAGTTGAGCGGCAAAACCGTGTTAGTTATGTCCTAATTGCTACAGTTCCAGAACCCTGGGTTTATGAAAGCAATTTGCATGTCGTTACTTTAGCACCTCTGGAGCGTAAAGACCTCCAATCCTGGATTATAAAAGCTATGGCAGCAGAAGAACTTAAATTTGAGGCAGATAGTCAAGCACTCAACATGTTTCTCAACTACGTCCAAGGTCATCTTGGCGATGCAATCGCTCTTTCCCGTCGAATTTGGCTGGACTGTCGAGCTTTTGCAAGGATGAAAGATGAAGACACTAAGAAAAATGCACCTAGAGTCATGAGTTCTGAACAGCAATCATCCCTAATAGTTTATCCTTTTGAGGACGGATTGATTCAAACTCACCACGTCCACCGTAGCGCTTTAAGTTTAGTGGAAGATCTATCTCTAACTTTTGAGTCCTTGCTTTTGCTACTCCCACCTATTCAGGCTCGTGTTTTAGAAAGTCTAGCTCTTGACCCAACTGATAGCCCTCACTCACGCGAATATATAGAGAAACATCAACTTTCTAGAGGAGGAGGTCTGCAAGGGGCGCTGGCTGGATTGGAACAAAAAGGACTTGTTTATGGTTCCAAGTATAGCTATCGGATAGCAATGCCGCTGTTAGCATTCTGGCTCAAGCATCGTCTAGGTTAAATAATAATTAGGAAAAAGGGCATAATGGGAAAGCCTGTGGTCGCGCTCAATCCATAGGCAAAAATGGTCAGAATTATTGAGCCAAGAATAGATATGACCAGCGATAACAGAATATTGGGAAGCAACAACGCAAGTGTATTCATAAATCTATTGAATGGTTGAGTCCAACCAGTGTTTCTAGGGGCAATGCTCAAGAAAGAGTACATAAGTACCTCAAATTGTATGTTTTAAGAGAATACATTACTGTTAACATCACTCTACCATCAATCCAATGCAAGGATGATAAGATTTTCTACTAAAACTAGAGTAAAGAGATAAACTTTAGCTTATCTTTGCAATTAACTATTAGTATAGTAACGCACTATTAATTTTATGAGTCAAGAGGTAATTTTTCTGGTACATTGCAATTAGTAGGAAATAGCAAGTATTTGGACAAATGAATTATGTTTAAGCAGATGAGAAATGCCGCAAGAATTTTTGTTGGCTTGATATCCGCTGTAGTAGGTGTTGTTGGGATACTTCTGCCTCTGATTCCTGGTACTCCATTTCTTCTGGTAGCTGCGGCTTGTTTTTGTACTCTAGAACCTTAAATGCCTGATTGATTGACCAATTTTTATTACAATTGGTCAATCTTTTAAAAATTTAGTCAATCTCACTAATTCGTCCTTACTCACATAGAATTAACTGAATATTTGTAGTCTGGGTTAATTAACTCTATCTCATACTGGCCGGAGTTTTTATATCACCTAATTTTCACATGAATTTCAGTAATTCTAGAGTGAAAGGTTAATATTTCAATGAGCAGAATCATTACATTTGTTGGTAAAGTAGGGATAGGGCATACAACGCTAGCGATCGCTACTGCCAAATGGTTTTCTCAACAGGGAAAAGAAGTGCTGTTTGTCACTCATAACCCTAATCCCAATGCTGAAACTTTGTTGAAAACCCCTCTGACGCATATTCCCCAGGTTGTTGCTCCCAATCTACAAGCTGTGCAGCTACAGGCTACAACAATGCTTGACCAAACCTGGGAAGAAGTTAAGCAACTATTGTCCCTTTATATCCCAATACCTGACTCTGAAGAAATCTACTCAGGAGAGTTAATTTTGCTTCCTGGATTTGATAGTCTCCTTTATTTCAATGCTATGCGCCAATACTATCAAAGTGGCGACTATGAAATCATAGTCTATGATAGTCGGGGAGATTTAGAAACGCTGCGGATGTTAGGCATACCAGGAATGTTGGACTGGTATTTTCATCGTTTTGGGAAGATATTTGAGGGATTTAGCTTACACAAAATTGCTGATTCTATTGGTGGGCCAATTGCTTCTGCAATTGTTTCGGCAAATGTGGATACTGAAAAAGTGCAACAAGGTTTAGAGCAAATCCGCAGTTGGATTGCTGAAGGTATGGCTGTTGTGGGAGATGCAAATAAGCTGACATCTTACCTGGTGACTAGTAATGAACCAGGAGCTCTCGCTGAAACTAAATGGCTTTGGGGGAGCGCTCAACAGATAAACCTAATTGTCAATGGGGTTCTGGCTTATCAGTGTCAGGAAGGCGATGACCTAACCGATTTACAGCAAGTCTTTGCTCCATTGAGTGTTACTTCTATTCCAGCTTTAAAGGAGCATAACTGGGATCCTTTACTGAAAGCTCTACCTGATTTTAACAACAATCATCAGGCTCCTTTTCCTTTCAAGATTGATCTAGAATCCCGTCAATTATTTGTATTTTTACCAGGATTCACTAAAAAACAGGTTAAATTAACTCAACACGGTCAAGAACTGACTGTTGAAGCAGGGGAGCAACGGCGAAATATCTTTTTACCTCCAGATTTGCAAAAACTATCCATTCAATCAGGTAAATTTGAAGAACCATATTTGATAGTTGCTTTTGAAGAAAAGCAAGAACAGGGTTAGTTAAGAGGATGTTTGAAAAGTCAAGGAAGGTATAATTTGTCATTCTGAGTGGAACGCTAGCGGAACGTAGACGCGTAGAGGCTTCTCGCAGAGTAGAATATGGGATTTTGGGCAAATACTGAGATGTTTCACTTGGCTACCTAGGGAAGCCGATGTCGCGTTTACGCTGCGTACCCCTTCGGGGAAGCAAGCTAAAACAAGCCTAGTTGTTTCTCAAATGTAAAACTTTGACTTGAAGTGAATTAGATTACCTAATGGATAACTTAAATTTTTCTACCACAACCAGTTGGATCATTATGCTGGGGTTGCTGAGTTTTTCTCTATGGCGATTTTGGAAACGCAGATCCCACCTACGCGTGAAAACATTTAAATGTCGGCAAAATATATAAGGTTGCCCGGTTTTGCACAAATTTGTCTAAGGGGAAGGCGAAGCGTCTAATGCGTTTAAGGTCGCTACGATTTCACGCAAAACAGTACTTAGCTTATGAGAAAACTAATTAGAGGTCTACAACAGTTTAAAAGCAATTATTTCTCTACCCATCTGGAGTTATTTGAGCAACTTTCTCATGGTCAAAAGCCTAGAGTCCTATTTATTACTTGCTCTGACTCCCGAATGGATCCAAATTTGATTACTCAGGCTGAAGTCGGTGAGTTGTTTGTCATACGTAATGCAGGTAATATTGTTCCATCTTATGGAGCAGCTAATGGTGGTGAAGGAGCATCAATAGAATATGCAATTCAAGCATTAGATATTGAACAGGTTGTGATTTGCGGTCATACTCACTGTGGAGCGATGAAAGGATTGCTGACACTGGATAGTCTCAGACAAGAAATGCCCTTGGTTTATGACTGGCTCAAACATGCGGAAGCTACCAGAAGATTAGTGAAAGACAACTACAGAACATTCCAGTCTGAGGAATTATTAGAGATTGTGATCGCTGAGAATGTCCTGACACAAATTGAAAATTTGAGAACTTACCCCATTGTTCACTCCAGGTTGTATCAAGGTAAGTTGAAGATTTATGGCTGGATTTATCATATTGAAACAGGTGAAGTACTAGCATATGACCCCGTAAGTCATGCCTATGTATACCCTCAGAGTCAACTGAGTGACTACGATTCTCAAACAGGACCAACCCCAGGACAATTTGCCAATACCAGCGCTCCTCCAGTTGCTTTAGAACTACCCCAGCATTATGTCATTGCCTCCCACAATGGCAATGGCTCAAATGGTTCATCTCAGCAACATGAAGCAGCAACTTATCTTGAAAATGGGTGTGGGGGTGTGGGGGTGTAGGAAGAGTCAAACGATTTTGGATTTTAGATTTGCGATTTTAGATTGACCCCGACCACTCCTTGGGTGCAGGGCTTGAAGATTTTAAATTGGCACGGTCAAATTTTCATGCCCTCGTTCTTGAATTTTCTGGTGATTGATTGTCTTGAAAGTTCACTTTCAAGACATTTTTGATCGCCAGCACAGCAGTTTCATCATTAAGGTTGTTGTTTTTCTCCTTCACCTCCAACTTCGACATGATCTGCGATTTTGGTGTTAGAGTTCCATTCTGTTCGCCTACCTACAAACATGCCAATTTTTTTGCCAACTTCTTTGCCTTTTGGCCCCAGTACTGTACCCCCAATCACTCCACCGATCACAGCTGTACCAGTTTCGCCTAAGAAATTGCAGGTAGTATTGCCTAACCAACTTCCTTTCTGCTGTTGAGAAGATAATGGTTTTACATTAGAAACAATTTCAGAATTTTTTTGAGTGCTCTGATTGACTTGTCGCACAGCATCCTCACCAAGCTGTGCTCCAATAGTAAAACCAACAACACTACCTACTTGAGTACCAACAATCATTCCTGCTGGTCCCATTGCTATCCCAACTACAACTGCTCCAACTGTTCCCCCTACTGTTTCTCCGACAGTAGCTCCAATTAAGCTGCCTCCGAATTCTTGAATCGTGGCCTTGGATGCAGGCGAGGGAATATTTTCTATGGCTTCAGATACCGTCTGAGCAACAGCTTGGCCTGCTTGAGAGGTAGCATTGCCGATCGCTTCGCCAAAACCAGCAGTTGTTCCTGCGACCATTTTTCCAGTCAAAAAAGCAGCACTTCCGATTACCTCACCCATATTATTGGCTGTTGCAGACAAATATGCTAAACCAGGAGGTGTGACGCTATCAAGAACATCTCCAACATTAGCAGCAGTTTCTAGTACCGCTTTTCCAGCCTGGTATGCCATGCCATTAATCACTTCTGCCATACCAGCCGTAGTTTCAGTCACAGCTTTTCCAGCTTGCCATGCTACATCGCTGATTGCTTGTCCGATGCCATAGGCGACTGTGGCAAAAAATCCTAAACAAGGAGCTTTTTGAGTCGAAATTCTAGCTAACTGAATACTGGAAGATTGGGAATAAACTTCGATTACCTCTGCTTTGACTTCAATGTCTGAGGATTGAGCTTTAATTCTTGCTTCACTTGACATGGAGATGACCTCAATAAAAATTGGGATGGGAGATTTAGCACTGTTAATTAAGGGTTTGGACAAAGGGTTTAGGAGT
Organism: Westiellopsis prolifica IICB1; assembly: GCF_004323185.1. Lineage (GTDB taxonomy): Bacteria > Cyanobacteriota > Cyanobacteriia > Cyanobacteriales > Nostocaceae > Pelatocladus > Pelatocladus prolificus_A. The sequence continues at coordinate 455,473 of NZ_NAPS01000003.1, read as the reverse complement.
TTAGGGGTGTGAGGTGTAAGTGAGCAAAACCCTTCTGTTACACCCCTACACCCTTACATCCAATCTCAACAATTAACCTTTATTGCGTTTATTGCGTAAGTTCTAGGGGTGAAAGTAGAATGCTGTTCCAACAACAGCATAGGTAATGAGAAGCAAAGCTCCTTCTAACCAATTGGATTGACCATCGGTGCTGATGGAATTGGTAATTAAAACTGCGATTGCCACTGCCAGTACTTCAAAGGGGTTGAAGTCTAGATTCATTGATTGCCCCATTAACTGACCCACCAACACTAAAACAGGAGCAATAAACATTGCTATTTGCAAACTCGATCCCATTGCTACTGCAACCGCTAAATCCATTTTGTTTTTCATCGCAAAGGTGGCAGTGGTAATATATTCCACTGCTCCCCCAAAAATGGGAATGAGAATGACACCTGTAAAAAGGTCAGTTAAACCTAATGTAGAAATAGCTTCTTGTAAGCTTGCTACTAGAGTATCAGATACAAAGACCAGAATAATCGTGCAAATGAGCAGAATTCCAATTGACTTCCATAAACCAGCCTTATGACTCTCAGATGCAAGTGTATCTTGGTCAGTTTCTTCTAGCTCTGTGAGTTGATAGATAGATTTGTGGGTTTTCATGGAAAAAACCAAGGTCAACCCATAGAAAAGTAACAACAACAAAGCAGCAACAATTGAAAAATGATTAATTGTTGCAAGTTGCAAGCCTTTAGATGTGAAATTAATAGCTGTTGGCGAAAGCAGCACTACTAATGCTAAATTCAACGAAGAGGCGTTGATCCGAGCAACTGTTGGTTGAAAGCTTTGTTCTTTAAACCGCAATCCTCCTAACAGAATTGCAGCTCCTAGTGCTAAGAGAAGATTGGCAACGATTGTACCTGTAATGCTCGCTTTGACTACATCTACCAATCCAGCTCGAAGTGCGACAATCGCGATAATTAACTCTGTAGCGTTGCCGAAAGTAGAGTTAAGTAAACCTCCCAAAGATGGACCAATAACTTCCGCGATCGCTTCTGTAGAGTCAGCAATAAATGCTGCTAAGGGAATGATCGCCAAGCCAGAGGCAATAAAAACAATGATGGCGGGAAAATCTAGCCATTCTGCTATGAATGCAATTGGCACAAAAACCAACATTCGTAGCAGAATTACCTGTTTTTGAGTCATTTTTGAGACTCCTAAATAAAAATGCCAAAAAGAACACAGGCGTTGCTGAATCAAAATATGAATTTACAATTCACGGATGTGTAGAAACGTAGAATTGCTACGTCTCTAATAATGGCGGGAAGGAAGTAAAAGAAATATGTTCATTTAAGTTAATGAGCTGATTAGTAGAAAAATTGACAAAATTCTCTCAAGTAAAAAACATTGAATTAGAAGAATCAAAACTATTATCTAACTATTAGAGTGTATTTATATATACTCTAAATTGCTTTAAACACCTGCATAAACTGCTGCGAAAAACTATTAATTACGATTGTCGTAGTAGAGTGTATTTGACAATATTTTAATTGACTGAGATCATAGCTTGCCTAAACGAAAAATTATCACATTTAAAATCTTCTAACTAAAAAATTAATTATCTTTAACATACATAAATACTAAATATAAAACAAAAAACTATATTGATTTTCATCAAGTGGTACAAAATAGCTAGTGGTCTGGCAACCTAAGTTTGAGAGGTTCGTAGTGAGCGCTTAAGCGCTCACTACGAACCCAGCATAGTTGAGATAATAATCTTGATTTAAAATGTTTGTGGAAATTATACCTTTTGGAGAGTAAGTCTTACCTACTTAGAAAGAGAAGCCATAATGATTTTTTATATATTCTATCAAAATAAAGAGCTATATGAGGATTAGGTTTTATGGATGAGATTTTATTAGTTTCTATTCTTGGTTTTGTGATTTTATTTGGAATGACATTGTTGGTGATGGAGGAGTTTAGTATCGAAAGAAGGGCGATTTTGGCTGAATATCGCAGGACAAGCAAATAATTTGAGTATATAGCAAGTATAAATGATTCATGAAAACCAGATCCCCGACTTTTTATAAAAAGTCGGGGATCTGGGCAATATGATTCCTCACAAATCAAATAGGATTACTGGACGTTGTCTTCAAAACACTGAACAATTCTCACATAGTTTTACAACAAAAGCTTTTTACTTGTTTCAGTTGTAGCTTATGATGTTGAGTAATACGAAAGTCAAAACCTTTTCATTAAGATTATCTCAATGTAATGAGCTATCAGGTCGTTCACTCTACTTTTGGACGTTATCGTATTCGTATACCTCAACTTGCTCGTGATTCAGACTTTGCTAGCAAACTAAAGACACTAGTTGAATCCCTGGCATTTGTGACTGAGGTTCGTATTAATGCAAAAGCAAGTTCACTGATTGTCAGTTATCAAGATGATGTTTGCAGCACAATGGCGTTGGAAAAGTTTGTTGGCTGTATCCAAGTGGTAGACTGTGTTGAAATTCCCTTGACAGAATCTCTACCTGAAGGAGAAGACCTTAAACCGGAAGTTAATCAATGGAAGGATTTAGGATTTCCTGTCCTTAGCCTTAGTTTGGCTTTGCTAGCAGCTCCTTTGGAGTTACCACCATTGATTGTAGTGTTAGCAATTGCTGGAGCTGCAACACCTTGGTTTAACCGTGCTACTGATAGTCTGCTCAATCAACGTCAGCCTAATATTGATTTGCTAGATTCAGCATGGATGACTATGCAGGCTGTCCAAGGTCAATTTATTGCACCTTCACTCAAGACAGTTTTAGTAGAAGTGAGGAGAACTCTCAGGGGAAATACAACCCAGACTATAGAAGAACAGTCTTTAAATTTGTTAAATCAATTAGATCAATATGTTTGGGTAGAGTTAGATGGAAAAGAACAACATATCCATATAAGCAATTTACACCAAGGCGATCGCATCATCATTAAATCAGGTGAAATGATTTTGGTAGATGGGATCGTTCTTTATGGTTATGGCTTGGTTGATTGCCAAAATTTAACAGGTAGCTCTACACCTGTTGTTTGCTCCCCAGGACACGATATCTACGCCTCTACAATATTGCTTGAAGGTGAGTTGTGTGTTTTGGTGAAAAGAATTGGAATTAATACCCGTGCTGGTTTAGCCACTCTGCTGGCTGAATTAGCACCTGTTCATGATACAAAAATTGGTGCTTTCCAAGCAGAATTCGTAAAAAATGCAATTTTACCAACTCTGGCTTTAGGTGGCACGATCTATTTAATGACGGGTAATATTGGCGCTGCTATCTCACCCTACCAATTTGATTTCGGCAGTGGTATTCCGATTTCGATTTCGACAACAGTCCTGCAAGCACTGATCTATGCTGTACGACACGGAATCTACATTCGCAGTGGTGCCATTTTGGAAGCATTAGCCGAAATCGATGCTATTGTCTTTGATATAAAAGCATTGGCTCTAGATTCTCCTGAGACTTTGGAAGCTATTACTATTCTTCAGCGTCAAAACATAGAAATTTACTTAGTGTGTGATGCTCCTGAATCGATGGCTGTTGATGTTGCAACTCAGTTAGGAATTCATCCCTATCAGGTCTGTACAGAACCTTTAACCCAAAAAATTAATCTGATTCGTGGATTACGACATCAAGGTAAAACTGTTGCCTTTGTGGGAGATGAGAAAGATGATGCAGCAGGGCTTGCTCATGCTAATGTCTCCATTTCATTTGCCAAGACGAGTGAAATTCCCCACACCACAACTGATGTTGTCATTTTAGAAGATGACTTACGCGGAGTTACACATGCCATTGCGATCGCTAAACGAGCAATGGAAATGATTTACCAAAATACCGCAACCATCGTCATTCCTAACCTATTTATGCAAATAGGCGGTGGAATGGTATTGGGTGTAAATCCTGTGTACAATGTGATTGTAAATAATAGTACTGCCTTTGTAGCTGAATTCATAAATGGTTCGCGCCCACTTTTTGAGACAAACTTCTTACCTCCTCTTAGAAGCAATCGGGGAAATATTGAAGAATACAGTTCATCAAATGGTAAAGCACTCAAACAAGGTGAATTGGCAAAGCGGTTAGGGGTTTCACCCCAGTCTCTTACCAACAAAAGATTAAAGCCTGAGTTTCCTATATGGACTCAGGCTAGAGATCCAGAAGGAATAGCATGGGATTTTGATCCAGTAGCCAAGCGCTATCGACATTCACCCGCTTGAAGTTTTATAGGATTCTCTTGAGGATATGCATTTGCACATCGAGCGTCTGCTGTTTGTTGAGTTACAAACAGATGGGCTGATAAATCAGTGAGAACGACCAGCAAAAGAAAACCAAATGGACCAACAGCAAGGGTAATCGCTAGCTTGCGTAAGTTAAAAAACTCTGGATATTGAGGCATGGTAAAAAATCTCCAATAGAGAGAAGGTTTTTTTCTCCTGATTAGAAATCAGCAGAAGTAATGTCAAGTTTGCATGATTACTCGTAATTTCCCTCTCCTTACCAAAAAGAGGGGTACCGAAGGCGGGGTGAAGTTTTTTAACCGAACTTGATATGAATCTTTTAACTTCACCTTTGACATGCAGAGATGGGTTGGCAAGGTGGCGAACCCAGAGAGTGGTGAAAAAAATCTTTTGTGAAACACCAAGACACAAAGAAGAAAATAGTCTTGTTTAGTGAGATTTAGGTTATCTGCCTTCTTCAATGGTCAAGACTTCAGAAGGTAGAAGGCAGAAGGAACCACACTTAAAACTGTGGGATTGAAGCAAGGACGCCGTTTTTCCTCGCGCTACGCGTCTCGTAGACGCAGAGCGGCTTCTCGTAGAGTAAAACATCTTTTTTTCAACTGGGCTTTAGGCTCAGAACTAAAGTATTAATTAATACTCTAAAACATTAAGTGCCTTCTGCCCACCGACACCAAGCCGCTCTGCGTCTACGACCCTCTGCCTTTCTTTGTCAGGTTAATATAAATTGGGGAATCGCACTATCGAGTGATTGTTGACAAAATTTGTTCTCAAATTACTAGTAAATTGGCAATAAAGACTGACAACCAAGAGGCTATCAGTCTCTGGCAAGACGTTAGGTGTTCACTTCCATGCTTTGCAGAAATTAGCCGATACTTACCTCACGGGGAGTACTTTCGCTTGTTCCGTTTTTGGAAGTTGAACGCTCTGCTTTTGCTTCAGCAACTAAATCCTTGAAGGATTCACTTGCTTCGGCGAAAGTAGATTGAGCCTTATCAATGGCCTCAAAAGTCCAAATTAATCCAGTCTTAGCTGCACCCCTTGCAGATTCTGAAACATTGTGACCGGTTGCAGAATCAAGAGCACTAACAACAGGTACTAAAACCAATGCTCCAACTCCAATTACGGCAGCAGTCATTGGTTCAAGACCTAGCAAAAGAGCCTCAAGTTCCATATTTACTTGTCCTCCAAAATAATAGAAAAACCTACTTGCTTCAGGTTGTAGCTATTTAGACAACTCGAATCTGAAGTTATTGAAGGTATGTCACCTCAAATATTGAATGAAAAAGTAGAAACGAATTTTCAATAGCTACATCAAGGAATTACAAGAAGGCTGAAATAGTGAGAGTAAAAACTGTAGGAAAACAGGTAGCTAAACTTTCTATATTGTTTCTACCTTTATCAGTCCATGTTACATCGTATCAGGAAAATAAGGTACTAGAAACAACATTAAGTTTTTGTTACAATAGTAGATATGATGAAATATTTTTTCGACTTTTAGCAAATTATTGTATCTTTTAGAGCAATAATATTTCAGTTTCCGATCAAACTGACTCATAATTAATCACAAATAAGTATGCAGACAACTCAGGAAAAATATTGATTAAGGCTATTAGTAGCCAATTGCTAGTTGCTAATTTGGTCAAACTGTTAGCTATTAGCTGTCAGCTATTTAGTAATTCTAAGAAACGCTTGCTCTGAATTATCTGATGGAACTTCTTGTTTTCATACAATGCTATCTTTTACGATAGAAGTACGCATCCTTTCAACTTGGAGTGCTGGGGTTCTCTGGTTTGTAGCTCTAACTTGGTTTATGATGTTTAATACTACTCCTGGTAAAACTCTCGATCGCGCCCAGCACCAAGAAGCCGATCATCTCGCTGTCTTTTTACTAGTTATATTTATTGCTTTTAGGAAACTCTTTGCGATCGCAGTCGTGTTAGCGAAACATAAGGATTCCTTTACTCTCTCAGTTGGATTGTCTATTGTGGCAATTTTTAGCTTCTGGGTTCTGATGCACACAATGCTTACATTGCACTATGCGAATGACTTAGTTTTAGGCGATCGCTTCACCACAAAACTACCTGGATTGTGGGCTGGAACTATCTCTGGATTCATAATGATTGCTACAGGAATATACGAATACTTTGTCATTTGAGGTAGCGTAGCAAGCGGTTAATGATTAAGAAATGTTTTAGACTATAAAAGTAGTTTTAATTAATCACTAACCGCCAATCATTTTACGTTATCGTTAATTAATGACATAACGGGAGCAAATCAATGACATTATTAAAGCTTGTGAAATAGTCTCGTATTGCCCTAGCAGCAGCACCTGTAAATTCTATCCATTCATAGTGGTAGAGATTAGATGAGATACTATCTTGTTGAAACAACGTTGCAGTGGGAATTGCAATCAACAAACAAACACATTCTTCTTCAGATCGGACTCGATCTTGTAATCGAATAGCGGCAATATAGTTTGTGTTTACCACAATATTATCAATTTTGATGAATGCCATAGTTTTGTTAGCGCAAAATAAGTTGATTTGAACCCTATGCGACAATGTCATTTAATGTTTATTAAATGCAATACTTTTAAATCTGTATGTGTTTACAAAATTGTAATCTATAAAACTTACTATATTGAAAGAATGATAGTTTAGTAATTTCTAACTTAACGCTAGGAGATACTAATGGGACTTGATGAGAATTATGATAGAAATTAATTTAAAATGTGTGTGGCAGTCTCGTTTGCATTCTAAAAACTTTGTGAGAGGAGCTAGTAGGAGCATAAAACATTACATCCTTTACAGAGTTAAAAACCAAGCCGGACTTTGTTAAAGATGCAAGTGTCATGTTTTTATATGCTCTAAGTAACTTTCGCGAGGGATTCACAGCTTACTGAGAATTGCCATATTACCATCCTTAACAGGAGCAGCATTTAGCAAAATCGGGGATGTAAAGGTGTAATACCATTTCACGTTAATCACGATACACATAAATTTTGTACCAGACGCGATATATCGCATCTGGTACAGGGTCTGTATTTGTATCAGATTTTTTGTGAAATGGTATAAATCCATTGTTGTTTGTTATTGGTTAGTCCCAACTAACCAAAACAAAGCAGACAACTAGCTATGGCTGTATAGCTACACCTTTACACTCCATTTTTTTGGGGATTGGGGATTGAGGATTGGTAATTATCCTTGTCCTCCTTCCCTTGTCTCTTGGGTGAATAATATCTTGGAACGCAACTTTTGCTTAGGCTCTCACCGCTTGTTTCCCTGTCCATCGCTGCCAACGCACAATCGCCTCATTGACTCGCTTAGGATTTTTGTCTCCAGCAAAACAAATCCGTTTTAAACGTTCACAGGAAATTAGCACTTCACCATATCCTATAGAAGGGGTGATGACAAAACTACCGGGTTTGGTGAAAAAGCTTACTAAATAAGAAACGATACCTTCAACACCCTCAATGTTAGGATTATGATTTGGTTTGAGCAAAGATTCTTGGGAGAAAATAGCAGTGTATATATTTCCTATAACTAATTCAAATCTAAAGGGCATTTGACTGTATTTGCAAAGATTGTAGATAGACCCCTGAGTACACATCACAGCTACAACGCGAGCTTCATCTACTAAGTAGTCATGTTTCCAAGAACAACAAGGAGGAGCGATCGCTAATGCAGCATTGGATGGTAATAGTTGAATAAAATCTTCATCAGTGGTCTCTCCGCAATAAACCATGTGTCGGTCTAGAATCCAGACTTCGTCAGTCTGTATTTGAATTTCATCGGTTTTAATATTTTTTGATACCCGTTGAGTTGGCTTGCTAGACTCTTTGGCTTCCTTTTGAGCCATAGCATTTTGAAAAGCAAGTAATTGAAGTTGTTTTTGTTTCTCTCTTGCCTGTGCTGCTAGCTTTTTTTGCCTTTCTAGTTCGGCTCTTTTTTGTTGTGCTTTAGCTTCTTCTGCTGCGATTTCTGCTTGTTCTGCCTCTTGTCGTTCTTTACCACCCGCCCTAGCTATTTTCAGTAACGCTGAACTATTCCTAGCAATTGGCGTCGCTTTAATCATTTCTTTAACTTCTGGAACGATGTTTCTAGCAATTTGTTTACCATACTGTAAAGTGCGCTCTGTATAACCTATTTCTTGTGCCAACTCCAATGTAGTTTTCGGTGGTGGTGAAATATTTTCACCACCTTTTTGAGTAAACTGATTATCCCCTACCTTTGCCCTCAGACCCATCCGTTCTAGAATCCGCTCACGTTCTAACCATAATTCAGACCGTTCTAGAGCATCTAATTCGCTACGAATCAAATTTTCATCGATTTCCGCTAGACGAGTATGGTCTTTGTCTTCGCAAGTAATAATATGACACTCAATCTCTTGAAAACCAATTAACTTACAGGCAGTGAGACGGTGCAAACCTGCAACTAGATTGAAGTTTTGATCTAAAGTTATAGGGTTTAAAAGTCCACTAGCTTTGATAGACTCCATCAAATCAGCGACTTTTTGGTCATTGAGAGGACGCCTGTTAGGGAGAATATTGACACGATTAATGTCAATGAAGGACATAACATTCTTTCTCTATTAATCCAAAGTTTAATCGAAGTGTGATTGGTAAAAATATACGCGATCGCATTGTATCATTAGCAAAACTCGCCCAAAAACTTAAGAAAAAGTTAAAATATAGAACTTTGTATCTAGATTAAGTTCGGATCACAAACTAATTCTTTGAGCAAGTGCTTTATGCACTGAAAGCAAAGAGAGATAATTTTCCAACTAGTACAGCAGAGCAAAAAGTAAGTATCTAGTTGAAAACGCTTAAAAAGCCTCGTTTTTCATCAAAATTCTTTACTGCCGACTCCATAGCAGCCTTCTTGTATTAGCTTTGTTAAAGTATTTTGATAGCTTCAGTTTTTCGGCCCTTCAGTACTTGTTATGCTAAATCAATCCGCTAAAAGCCTGAAAATACTGCTGTACAATAAAAACAGGCATTATTTTTAACATTTCGGGCATTGATAGAGATTTAGGCGTTTAAACCTAGATTTAAAACCCAAATTTTAATGTTTAACGCTCTTCCATCACTCTCATGAGAGGATAATTTAAAACCCTTGTGGTACAAGACTTTTACCAAAAACATTAATTTCAGCCATTTAGTTAGAAAATAAACTCTCAAACCCTTGTCCCATCTAAAGTTTAAAAATTGGGCTTGATTTTTCTCCCAGCAAAGTGATGGAAGAGCGTTAACTAACAATTTGGCATATTACGTACTGAAGAACTAGTTTTTATACTATAGCAATCCTAATTGAGTTGTGAGAAAATACGGAATCCCAGATCCCCGACTTCTTTGAGGATGCAGCTGGCGAATAGGGGGTCAAACCCCTCGTTCGCCCACAAATTGGTTGTAGAGACGCGCCATGGCGCGTCTCTACATCTGGTGGAATGACGAAAAATCGTCGATGAGGGGTGTCACCCCTGATTCGCCAGCTGTATCCTCAAAGAAGTCGGGGATCTTGCCTCTCACGAATGATTTAGGATTGCTATATAATCTATTTAAATATAATTCATTCAAAAATAATATACTCTCATTGGTAGATATTTGTAATATTTCTATCTCTCTTAAGATACAAATGAGATGTCTAATATATCGGCTTCCTATTTGATTTTTGAAAAAACTCAGTACACTTCTTCCCCCATCTCCATTGCCCCTTGGCCCCTAATCCCCGATTCCCATCTTCACGAGTAGGTTCACCAAATCAAATCAGATTGCTATAGTTCTGCTGTGTTACTAAACACTAATTGTTGAAACTCAGTAAAACTTATATATTTAATCGGTAATTTGAGACTCAATCAGGAAGCAATCGTTCCTAAGATAGTTGTAACAAAAGGCTACTTCTGCCAAGATGTTAGTAAATTTATTAAAATTCTTTAAACCCGATTCATATCAAGGGTAGAACAATATGAAATTAGTTACAGAAACAGAATCTCTTTCTTTAGAGAAGCAGATTGGAGAAATAGATTACCAAATCATCCATACTACTAGCGGTCGCTTCCGGATTAAAATTCCTCGATTATCTCATGATCTACAATATGCCAACCAACTAAGTTGGTTGATTGAGTCCTTTGACTTCATCATTAATGTTCGCATCAATCCAGCAGCAGAATCATTAATCATCCACTATCAAGAAAACCTCGTTTCTAGCACTACAATTCAAGAAAGCCTCCTGACAATTATTCAGCAGGCAGCATTAGCTGAAACTTCGTCAACAATTACACAGACTAAAACAGAATTAAAATCAGCAATCGAATGGGTAGTAGAGAGAGTTGGGATGCCTATCTTTAGTTTGGGATTAGCACTCCTGGCCCAGCAACTCCTGCCTGTTCCACCTTTACTTTTAGCAGGAGTGGTAGCTGTTGCAGCAATTCCGTTTATTAATCGAACACTCGAAATGATGCTTAAGGAGCGTCGTTTAGATGCGGATATTCTGGATATCCTCTGGATGAGTTTTTATACAATCAAAGGTGACTTTGTCGGTCCGGCATTAATGGTCAGCCTCATAGAGTCAGGAGATGTACTCAGAGATGCTACTGCCCGTGCCAATGAACAACAAATGTTAGATTTGCTGCAAGGAGTAGATAAGTACGTCAGGATAGAACGGAATGGACAAGAGGAACGTATTCAATTAAATGAGGTGAAAAAAGGCGATCGCATTGTTGTTTATGCAGGTGAGACAATTCCCGTCAGTGGCCGAGTCTTTAGGGGTAATGCTCTGATCGATGAACATAAGTTAACGGGTGAATCTAAGCTAGTTTCTCGCTCAGAGGGACAAGTCGTACATGCTTCAACCCTAGTATTACAAGGTAAAATTTGTGTCCTCACAAAACGCACTGGCAAGAATACTCGCCTCGGCCTAGCAGTGCAGCTGATGCAATCTGCACCAGTACATGATACTCGCGTGGAAGATTACGCCTCTAAAATTGCCAATGCCCTAATTGCACCTACCCTATTATTAAGTGGAGCCATTTTTGCCTTTACACAAGATGTATCACGAGCGCTTGCTCCCCTCCACCTTGACTTTGGACACGCCATTCGGATTGCAGTTCCCACAACTGCACTTGCAGCCGTCACCTATGCTGCTCGTCACGGAATTTACATCCGCAGTGGTCGAGCTTTGGAAATGCTAGCACGGCTAGATACCGTTGTTTTTGACAAAACTGGAACCTTAACTCAAGGAAATGCAGCAGTCGTGGCGATTGAAACTGCACAGGAGCAAAATTCATCCCAGGAAATTCTAGCGCTTGCCGCTTCTGCCGAACAAGGTAATTCCCACCCCGTTGCTGATGCCATTATTCGCTGCGCTGAAGAAAATGGAGTTGAAATTAAAGCTTCTACTATCAAAGACTATCGTATTGGGTTAGGGATTGTTGCCCTGATCGAGGATACAAAGGTTTTAGTGGGTAGCGAATTGCTCCTACAACAAGAAGGTATTAATTTAGATGCCATCCACAAAAAATATCCAAGCTTGAAAACAAGCACTTACTCTGTTGTTTATGTGGCTAAGAATAATCAACTACTGGGGGCTATTTTGTTTACCGATCCTCTGCGTTTAGAAAGCACAAAAGTTGTTAAATCTTTACAATCTCAGGGTATGACAACTTACATGTTAACAGGAGATAATCAACGTGTAGCAAATCATGTCGGCACTCAATTAGGCATCAGCCAGGATCACACTTATGCCGAAGTATTCCCTGACAAAAAAGTTGAAGTTATCTGTAGCTTAAAAGACAGAGAGCGGAGGGTGGCATTTGTTGGTGAAGGTATTAATGATGCTGCTGCCCTTGCTCATGCCGATGTCTCAATATCTTTTCTGGAAGGTAGTGATATTGCTCGAGAAACCGCTGATGTCATCCTTTTGGATAACGATCTGCGAGGCATCACCCATGCCATTGCCATTGCTAAACGGGCAATGGAAATTATTTATCAGAATACAGCGATCGCTGCAATTCCTAATATTAGCGTTGTCCTCGCAGGAGTTTTATTCGCTCTAGATCCAGTGTTAGGAGTAATTATCAGCAATGGTTCAGCCTTACTAGCAGAACTAAACAGCTTCCGACCTCTGTTTGAGCCAGACACAGATCCCAACTCATATATGGTAGACGAATCCTCAATCTCTACGTTTGCTAATTCTAACGAAGTCAGTACTTCCAGCAACACCAAAAAAAAGACAACCACTATTTATGATTTATTGCCTACTTAACACATAAAATATGTGACAATCGTAATATCGACTCTTAATACCAACTCATTGTAACGATGTACTTAATAATTACCCCGACCTCAGGTGTCTTCCCAAAACATCGAGAGGACTACAGGGGAATAGAATTAAGCTCAACTTAAATATAGAAATGGTATAAGCAAGTCAATCAATTTTAGATTTCAGAGCACCGTCAAAATTTAATTCAGGTAAAGAGGTGATCATCATGCCTCGCTGCCCCATCTGCCAAAGCAAGTACATTCAAAACAAGGACGATTACTGTCCTTGCTGTAATTGGAATCTGCCATCTTATCCATTTCCTATGGGGTGGATTCCAGAAATAGTCCAAAAAGAAAACACTAGATTGGCTTGGGCAAAACAAATATGGACAGCCTTTAAGTTAGCCCAAGAACGATTAAAGCAAGCACAGATCCAGCTTGAGCAAACAAATCAACATGCATCAAAAATTCGTTTGCAGTTTGAACAAAGCTATCAAGAACGAGCTGCTCTTACTGAAGCCTTGCACAAACAAGAAGCCAAACTTACACTATTGCAGGAGCAGTTGCAGCAATCGACTCAACAGATGGCCCAACTGCGAACTGAACTAGATAGCATTAAACAAGAGCGCAAGCACAAACACACAATAGTACCCCACTTCCAATTACAGAAAGTTTCTTCATCAGTCAAATTACAAGAGTTTAGCTTTGAAGTTGTGACCTTAAACAACTTGGGACGACCAATCAACTGCTCTATCAACAAGGCACAATATTTTCAAGAACATCTTAAAAATAGCGTCTTTTTGGACATGGTTTACATCCCAGGAGGAACATTTTTGATGGGATCTCCTGAGGATGAATTAGGTCGAGAGAGCAATGAAGAACCCCAACATCCAGTTGCCCTTCAACCTTTCCATATAAGCAGATTTCCTATCACTCAAGCCCAGTGGCAAATAATTTCCCAACTTCCCCAAATCAACAGATACCTCAATCCAGATCCCTCGAATTTCAAACATCCAGATACTCCTGTCGAGAAAGTCTGCTGGTATGATGCCGTTGAGTTTTGTGCAAGGCTTTCCCAACTCACAGGGCATAATTATCGACTACCAAGTGAAGCAGAATGGGAATTCGCCTGTCGTGCTGGAACAACCACTCCTTTCCACTTTGGTGAAACCATAAGCTCTAACCTCGCTAATTATGACGGTAGCTATACTTACGGTTCTGAAACAGAAGGGCCATACCGCCAACAGACTACCCCTGTTGGGTATTTTCAAATAGCCAATGCTTTTGGACTATCTGACTTACACGGCAATGTCTGGGAATGGTGTGCTGATTCTTGGCATGAAAACTATCAAGATGCACCTTCTGATGGCAGTATTTGGGAGTTGAATAAGTTTAATAACTGTCGTGTATTGCGAGGTGGAGCGTGGTATTGTCTTCCTGCCCTTTGTCGTTCAGCCCAACGCCACTGGGATCAAGCAGACCATTCAGGTAGTGGTATTGGTTTTCGAGTAGCCTGTTTTACAATCTAAATCATTAATGATTCAATATATAGGACTCCGATTTGATGTTTGCAAAAAACTTAGTACACTTCTTCCCGATCCCTAATCCCCTATCTTCACGAGTAAGTTCACCACATCAAATCGGATTGCTATAGTTATTTATCCTTAATTTATGATATAAGAAAAATTGAGAGTAAAACTGTAAAACTCAAGTTTTCAGAAATCAGTTGCAGAAGCAGCTAAATGGTTGGTTTTCTTTTGTACATTTTCAATTTTTGTCTAGCAATTAACCTATTTAGTAGTTTGTATCTTTACATAAACAATATCTAAGTTATCGAAATATATATTCATGCAACTTAGATATTGATTTTTTAAGGTTGATCATCTGTTTACCTAAGCTTAAATCAAAGGATGATGAACTTGTATTTTCTGTTTTTCAATAGAGAAAAGTGAGGATCAACGTGTCGCCACAACAAGTAAAACAATTCCATCAACTAAAACAATTTCATCAACTAGTTCTTCAAGATTCTTCCCTAAAAGAGCGTTTAAGAGTAGCGACAGACCAAGCCAGTCTTGTGAGCATAGCAGTGCAGTTAGGAACTGAACTGGGTTATAGCTTTACCTACCAAGAAGTCGAAGCATATATTGACAAAAATATATTAACTTTGATGAGGCAATTTTTATTCTAATATCATCAATTCACATGTTTTCGGAACCATAGCTATTTATTTATAGCAATCCTATTTAATTTGTGAGAATCGCAAAGCCCAGATCCTCGACTTCTTCCAAGAAGTCGGGAATCTTGTCTTTCACAAATGATTTAGGAATGCTATATAGGGCTTGCTGAATAAAAGTGTAAGGTAATCCAGATAAGGGGTTAAACTCTTTTTACATCAAGTAAGTGCAAGGTTATAACTAAATAAATATTAAAAATAAATTACTTAGTCTATTTAGCTACAAACATATATTTAATCACACTTTTTCAACTACTGTAATATTTTGCGCTCTTTATTAGCTTTTTATGTGTTTACCCAGTTATACCATTTTAGATTTTGGAAAATCGAATTGACACTTGCTGTCTGTACCCGACTTCTATCAATCTATATCAATCATTTTGGGAATTGGTATTAGCTGCAAGATATGAGATCTACTTAGCGCTTGGAGCATAAGAAAAAATAATAGTTATGCAAGAGAAATATTACACTATAGGTGCAGAAAAACTTGCCTTCCTACGACTATGTATGAACAAAAATCTTAAAAATCATTATATTTTCAGAAATTAGTATATTTATCTTGAAATAATCTATTTTTGCCAGCATTTATCTGCTAATCTCAGCAAATAGTTTCTAATGCTTTCTATAACTACTATATGGAATCAAATTTCTTGTATAAGAAAAACTATACTAATTCATAGCATAATGTGTTAAATTTAAATTTTCTTTTAAAATCGATGAATTACTTAAAATAAAGTTAACAAAACTTCCTATCTTTATATTTGATTTTTTATGTAAACTCTTATTTAATGAGAGATAATCTAAAAAGTAGAAACACACATCACACTTCTACGCGTAAATCATTTCTTGTGAAATGGTTGGTTCACTACTGAGACGACTGTTTAACTCGTCTCAAAAAAGGAAGGTTGCTAAAACTTCTATATTGCTTAGGTTTTGGTAATTAGATGATTGTCTAACTATAAAGAGTCATCAACTTCTTTTATCGTAAAATAAAAACGTCAATTAAATTAAAAAATGACTTAAATTTTTCAATAGTTAATAGTTCAAAGCTTGGTTAAAAATCCCACCAAACTTTGATGTATTCATGATTATTCAGGAAACTAATTCAAGGTTCCTGAATATGTAGGTACAAGCTATAAAGACTTGCAAAAATGTACAGCAAGTTATTGTCTTAAAATTTGTACCTCGGACAACAACTCAATTTAGGAGTGCTTTATGACGGTTACAGCAGTTGCGGATAGATTTGTTATATCAGTAGAGGCTCACTCCAGTCAGGCAGAAAATATCCATTACCAGGTTGTGCATTGGATACCAGGACGTTTTCGCATCCGAATTCCTCGGCTACATGAAGATGAAGAATACACCAACAAACTTAAGTACGTTCTTGACACAATTGAATTTGTGACGGAAATCGAAATCAACGCCCCAGCTAGTTCCCTAATAGTCGGTTACAAACATCAATCAACTGCAACTGCCATTGCCATAGTTCAAGAAAAGCTATTCACTGCTATTCAACGAGCATCTGAGGTTGAAGTTCCCCTTGGATGGACAGGAGAAGATGAAGAGAAAAAAGCTGATAATGAGGTTGACTTTGTAGAACGATTAGGATTTCCGATTGCTGGTTTGGTGTTGAGTGTAGGAGCACTGGCCGGCTTGCCAATCCCTAGTTTTGTGATTGCAGGTGTTGTATTTATTGGTGCCATGCCAGTCTTTAAACGAGCATGGGAAGCAATTCAACAAGACCGTCAACTGACTATTGATTTCCTTGATGGTTTGGCAATCTCCTTACATACCCTCCAAGGACACTACTTTGCACCTTCGTTTATGTTGGGTTTAGTGGAAGGCGGTGAAGCGGTTCGGGATATGACTGCTCGCGGTAGTGAACGGGCAAATCTCGACTTGATGTCTTGTTTGAATAAAACCACCATCGTCATTCGCGATGGTCAGGAAGTAGAAATCGACACAAAAGATGTGGTACCAGGTGATCATGTCCTGGTGTACCCCGGCGATCAGGTTCCCGTTGACGGCATCATCTTGACGGGTACTGGTATTCTTGACCAGTGTAAGTTGACTGGAGAATCGGTTCCTGTGGCTCGTCGAGAAGGTGATGAGGTGTTTGCCTCAACACTGCTAGTGGATGGTAATTTGATGATATTGGCAGAGCGGACTGGCAACAACACCCGTGCTGGTGTGATTGTCAACTTGATGCAAGCTGCTCCCGTACATGATACCCGCGTAGAAAACTATGCGGCGACGGTGGCAAATCAGTTTGTGCTACCTACCTTGTTAATTGCTGGTGGTGTTGGACTTGCTTCAGCCAATATGAATCGGGCTGTTGCTCTGTTGACACTAGACTTTGGTACTGGCATTCGCGTTTCCGTCCCCACAACCATCCTCTCTGTACTTACTTACGCCGCTCGTAATGGCGTCCTCATCCGCAGTGGTCGAGCTATTGAAATCTTGGCAACCATCGACACCGTTGTCTTTGACAAGACAGGAACATTGACCATCGGACATGCAGGTGTCAATGACATTGATATCATGGATGACCGTTTCACCAAGGATGAGGTATTGTGTCTAGCTGCTACTGCTGAACAAGGGCTGACTCACCCCATTGCTGAAGCGATAGTTCACAATGCCAGAGACAAGGGACTTGTTTTCAAGGAATGTGAAGAGTGGGAGTACAAAGTTGGTCTGGGTGCAGCAGCAAAAATCGATGGAATGCAGATCATTGTCGGTAGTCCCCGGTTCATGACTCAGGAAAACGTCGATCTAAATGAATATGATCGCTGTTATCCAGATGCCAAGTCTGGAGGACAATCTCTGGTATATGTGGCAGGTGATGGCAAACTTATAGGTGTGATTCGCTATAGTGATCCACCACGGGAAGAAAGTAAGGCAGTGATCAAGGAACTAAAGGAAATGGGCATCAATGCTTATATGTTAAGCGGCGATGTCACACGAGTCGCCAGAGCGATCGCAGGCAACTTGGGCATGAATCCTGATAACATCTATGCAGAAGCTTTCCCAGAGAAAAAAGTCGAAGTCGTCAAAGGATTGCACGACAGTGGTAAAACCGTTGCTTTCTGCGGAGACGGCATCAACGACTCAGCAGCTTTAGCATACGCCGATGTTTCCATCTCCTTTGCGGGTGCAACAGATATTGCACGAGAAACCGCTGATGTGGTGTTGATGGAAGACGACCTACGCGGCTTAATCATGGCAATTAAATGTGCTCGCCAAGCAATGGATATTATCTGGCAGAATACAGCGATTGTGGCAATTCCTAACCTCGGCGCTCTACTTTCAGGCATTTTCTTTGCTCTCGATCCAATTTTGGCAGTCGTCATTAATAATGGTACTGCTATTTTGGCAGAACTCAACGGTCTGCGTCCACTCATGGGGCCGGGTGATGTCACTCCATTAGGACATACACTCAGTGCTGCCGAAATAGCCCAAGAAGAAGATCGGCTTCAGCAGCATCAACCCACATCCACATCTAACCAAGTTTTACCAACCTATGATGTGAAAGTTGAAGAGGTTCTTGTTTCTTCTCAATTGCAATCTGAGGTGAAAGACAAGCTAGCTAATACCAACGGACATAGCAACTCTGAAAATAGCAATGGTCATAAAGAAAATGCTGCGATCGCTCTAAATGGAGCAAACGGACATAGTAACTACGAAAATAGCAATGGCAATGTTTATCAGGAAAATGCTGCCATCACTTTAAACGGAGTAAATGGTTCTCAAGTCAAGAGCCAACCAACCACAGTTAAGGCTGCAAAACCTTCTGAAAATAAGACAGTACAACTAAAGCAAAGTGAATTAGCAAAACGTTTAGGATTATCTCCGCAATCACTAACACGTCATCGTTCTAGACCTGGTTTCATTGAGTGGAGCAGAATCCAAGACCCAGAAGATGTTGCTTGGGCATACGAACCAACAACTAAGTCTTTCTATGTAGTTGATTCCGTAATCTACGGAACACAATCACCTGCTGAGAGTTTAGTTTAGCTAGAGAGAGCATGGGATATCCATAGGGTGTCCCTTTCTCGTATAAAACAATTTTGGATTTTAGATTTTGGATTGACCCTACTTATAGGATCTAAGAATGAACTTACACTCTGAAAACAATAAGCTTGATCAAGCTAAATTAGGATTCTACAGTTTTATATTCAAAATGAACTCATATATAGCAAACAATGAGTTTAGCAAAATCAACTTAGAACCCTGCAATTGCAAATTTGCAATGAACTCATACCTAGAAAAGAATGAGCTTAATCAAATATTTGTATGTTCCAAAGAATTTTAGTGGCGTTAGATCATTCAGCAATGAGTCAGTATGTCTTTGAAGAAGCACTGTCTATTGCTAAAGTAACCCAGGCACGTTTGATGCTACTACATGTTTTGTCGGATTTAGAGATTGGCTATCCAAATGTCAAAAATCTAGATGAACATTTAGATAAATGGGAAGAGTACAGTAAAAAGGGACTAGAACTATTACAAACCCGTCAGAATATTGCCGCTTACACAGGTGTTAGTACTGGTTTCACTCAAATTCCTGGATCTGCTCCCTCCACTATCTGCAAGCTTGCTAAATCTTGGAAGGCTGACCTAATTGTAGTTGGACATCAAGGAATGTCTCCTCTGCAAGACCTAGTTTTGGGAAGTGTTAGCAACTACGTAATGCACTACGCACCATGTTCGGTATTAACCATACAAACAACATAGCAATCAATAGTGCTAAGTAGATCGCCATAAATAAAACTGTCGTCATTAGCCATTGGTCATGGGTAAAAGTTTCAAGCCCATTCCCTATTCCCTGTTCTCCGTTCCCTTTTATATTTCATAACTTGGGAGATTATTATGCTACACAGAATATTGGTTCCGATTGCTAGTTCTGACACCGTTGGTAAGTGCCTTTTTCAGGAAGCACTCGACCTAGCAAAAGTAACTAGGGCAAACCTGAGGCTACTACATGTTCTATCTTTGGACGACAAAGATACCCCCGGTATATTGTTATTAATGAATACTCCAGAAAGTAAGAAACACTGGGAAAAGTTTGAGAAGCCCGGTTTGGATCTACTCAAATCTTTTGCAAATCAAGCAATTGCAGCTGGCGTACCAACTGAGTATTCTCAAAGTTTAGGTAGTCCTAGCCGCATTATTTGCGAAACAGCTAAAACTTGGGAAGCGGATTTAATCATAATGGGACGTCGGGGAATTTCTGGACTTAGTGAATTGATTTTGGGTAGTGTTAGCAACTATGTCACTCATCATGCACCTTGTTCAATACTAATAGTGCAATCTTCAACTTCAACTAAAGTTGAAAATCTTAAAGAAAGTCAATTAGTAAATACTTTTTAATTCAAAAATCAAATATTATCCCCATAGTGTTTGTATATTATCTTGAGATGCTGCTTCTGTTACAGGATTTTTTAGATTGGGAAAAATTAAAAAACTAGGGGTGTGAGAGTGTAGAGGAATTAGCACTAACGCTTCTGACTCGTTTGTTGAAATCAAATCTAATTCTTCCTCTTGCACTCTTAGACCCTCTTGTTGGTCAAACAATAAAACTTTAGAGTAATATATGTCAGTCACTAAATCTAATCAAGAGACATTGAGCTCAACCAATCGCTTCATGTCCCGTAAAGATGCACTACTTTTACGGATGCTGATTTTTGTACCCATCTGCCTGATTTTGAGCAAACTGGATGTCAATCCATTGATTGTCTTTATCATGGCGGGTTTGGCAATTATCCCCTTAGCAGCCTGGATTGCCAACTTTACAGAAGCGATTTCTACTCGTATTGGCCCCACCTTTGGCGGTTTACTCAATGCAACCTTTGGCAATGCGACTGAAATGATTGTTTCTGTAGTTGCCCTGCAAGCTGGACTTATAGAAGTAGTCAAAGCTAGTTTGATGGGATCAATGATCGCAAATCTATTATTAGGTTTGGGTTTTGCTCTCTTCTTAGGTGGATTGCATATGCCGAAGCAACCTTTTCAATTGAATGCAGAAAACCTTGGTACTGTTGCTCGGGTTAATGCCTCTCTGCTTAACTTGGTGGTTGTTTTCTTGCTAGCACCGACTGCAATTGAGTTGACTTCTATTTCTTTACACCTAGAAACAACGAATGATTTTTCCTATATTGCATCAGCACTCATGCTCATCTGTTACATTTTGATGCTGTTGTTCTCAATGAAAACCCACAGTTATCTTTATGGATTAGATGAAGATGCTGAACCTGAAAGCTACGGCAGTGAAGCTAGAGGATTGTATAAATTAAAGCTCCATATAGGACTACTTTTGGGAACAACAATAGTTCTACTATTTGTCTCTGAAGTACTTGTAAGTAGTTTAGGAGAAGCGATCGCCACCACAGGTTTGACAGAGCTTTTTACTGGAGTCATTCTTATTCCTATGTTTGGAGCAGCAGTCGAAATCATTACCTGCGGTATTTGCGGTACCAAAAATAAGGTCGAGTTAGCGTCCTCAGTCGCGATCGGTTCCAGCTTACAGATTGCAATGTTTGTGACTCCTATTTTAGTTTTTGCTGGTTTGATTATGGGTAAACCAATGAACTTGGATTTTGATAACTTTACAGTTTTGGGGTTAGGCATTGCAGTCTTAATGACGAACTCTGTCAAAACCGACAGACGCGCTAACTGGCTGGAAGGAATATTACTTTTAATAACTTATGCTATGCTATCTACTGCTTTTTTCCTGCATCCTTCTTTAGTAGGCTAGTTGGATGGCTAAGCCAGGAAGTCACCCTCCTGACTCGGCTACAAAACCCAATCCTTTAGTCAGATATTTTGTAACAAAAGAGTGAAAAGTTGAACTCTCCTGGATTTGAAAAACCAGGATTCTGAACGGATGTTACTTCGTGGGCTAAAGCCACACTGCGTAAGGTTGTCTTGCCCCAAAGGGGCTTTGACTGGTTCAAACAGTCCTACCCGCCTCGACCATTTCTGGCTGTACGGATACTTTGGGTTAATTGTCTAGCACACACGTTTTGTTTTTGGAGTTTTTCATCCTGTGGTGTTAAACTATGCAAATTTAATCTACAGTTGCAATAGTCTTTTTCTTAACCTGCTGTTGGGGGAATTCTTGATGAGCCACAATCTCGCCAAAGGGGCTTAATACTTGTGGTTCCAAAGTTTGTTGATTCTCTAGAGGTAAAAGTGGGAATAGTAATTCTGCTACTCGATATGCTTCTTCTAAGTGAGGATACCCAGAAAAGATAAAAGTGTCAATACCCAACTCGGTATACTCCAGCATTCTCTTGGCAACAGTATCAGGATCACCGACTAAAGCAGTCCCTGCGCCACCCCGCACTAAACCAATTCCTGCCCACAAATTTGGACTGATTTCTAAAGCTTGCCGACTGCCGTTATGTAATTGTTGCATTCGGCGTTGTCCTTCCGAGTCCATGCGTAAGTAAGCTTGTTGGGCGTTGGCGATCGCCTGCTCATCTACATAGCGAATTAAATCATTGGCTGCATCCCATGCTTGGCTTTCTGTTTCCCTGACAATCACGTGGAGACGAATGCCAAAGCGCAAAGTTCTGCCTTCGGCTTCTGCTAGTTGGCGCACTGAAGCAATCTTTTCGCGAACTTGTTGTGGTGATTCACCCCAAGTTAAATACGCATCTACATGTTTAGCTGCAATCCGCTGGGCAATGGGTGAAGAACCGCCAAACCACAGTGGTGGATGAGGTTTCTGCACTGGTGGAAATAGCAGCTTACCACCTTGAATATTAAGATAATCTCCTTGAAAGTCACTAATTTCCCCTGCTGCAATCTGCCGCCACACCGTCAAAAATTCATCTGTTAATTCGTAGCGATCGTCATGGGAAAGATGCAAACCATCCCCCGCCAATTCCACCGGATCACCACCAGTCACGACATTAATCAGCAACCTGCCACCAGAAATCCGATCAAAAGTTGCTGCCATCCGTGCTGCGACTCCTGGTGACATCAATCCTGGACGAATCGCCACCAAAAATTTCATCTGTTTGGTGTGTGTCACCAGAGTTGATGCCAAAATCCAAGCATCTTCACAATAACGACCTGTTGGTAATAATGCCCCTGTAAAACCTAGATGATCTACTGCTTGGGCAATCTGCCGCCAGTAATCAAAATTGACCGCCCGCCCGCCAATGGCAGTACCAAGATATCGCCCTTCGCCGTGAGTTGGAATAAACCAAAGTAGCTGCATGATATCTATTGAGGATTAGTACAAAAACTTGTTAAAGCTTTATTTACGATAAATCTATCGGTTTACCGTATTATTTTTACTTTTAAAGTATTACACACATAACTTTGATCAAGCAATACCTTGGCAAAAAAATACGGTAAACTTATTAGCCTACCGTAATTAAAAATCTGATTATCTTCAAAACAAGACTTACGCAAGATGTGACCGAAAACCTTATTCTTGCGTAGCGGTAATTCATGAATTACCGCAAATGCGCGTTATGTTTTGCGTAAGTCCTGCAAAAGATAAACCCTTAAGAGCGGTAAGTGGACTTACCAAGACACTAAGATACTAAAAGGAAATATAGCTTTTTAACCAAAGCGTCCACTGATATATTCCATAGCTTCTACAGTTTTAGGGGAATTAAACATTTCTTCTGTACGGCTGAACTCGACTAATTTCCCGCGACGTTTACCATACTTGTCAATTTCTGTGTTGAAAAATGCTGTCCAATCTGCAACTCTGGAAGCTTGTTGCATATTGTGAGTCACCATGATGATGGTGTATTGTTCTTTGAGTTCTAAACAGAGTTCTTCAACTTGACGAGTAGAAATAGGATCAAGAGCAGAACATGGTTCATCCATTAATAATACATCTGGCTTCATAGCGATCGCTCGTGCAATGCAAAGCCGTTGTTGTTGTCCGCCAGATAAAGCTGTACCCTTTTGTTTGAGTTTGTCTTTGACTTCATCCCAAATCGCAGCCCGTTTGAGGGAATTTTCCACTAATTCATCAATATTACCTTTGTAACCATTAGCACGTGGTCCAAAAGCAATATTTTCAT
Organism: Westiellopsis prolifica IICB1; assembly: GCF_004323185.1. GTDB lineage: Bacteria > Cyanobacteriota > Cyanobacteriia > Cyanobacteriales > Nostocaceae > Pelatocladus > Pelatocladus prolificus_A. The sequence continues at coordinate 431,685 of NZ_NAPS01000003.1, read as the reverse complement.
AGATTGATTTGGGAAAAGGATTTGGTCTTTGAAAAACCATTCCCACTTGTCGGCGTAATTTTACAGAATTGATTTTGGAATCGTAAATATTGCGATCGCGATAAATCAGTCTACCATCTACCTTAGCTCCAGGAATTAAATCATTCATGCGATTGAAGCAACGTAGAAGAGTACTTTTGCCACATCCTGAAGGACCAATAAAAGCAGTTATTTGTTTTTGAGGAATTCTCAGATAGACATCCAAAAGAGCCAAAAAGCCACCATAATAGACCTTCACACCTTCAACATCAAACACAGCATGATCTTGTTGGTGAAATGTGGTGTCTAATTTACTCTTACTGTTGTGATAAGTCATCTTCATTGATCCCTAAATTATTTATCAAAACTGGATCGAGATATTTCTCATTATCTAAGGAACTATATCGGCACAAATAAATCTAACAGCGCTGCTAAGGGTTGCAATAGAATTTACATTTCGTAAGTCACGTTCTGTTTGTTTATTCTCGCCAAACTTAACTGTTTTTTTACCCTTTTACCCATACCTAATGATAAAAGCGTTGCCGAATATAAATTGCTAAACCATTTAACACCAGAACCAAGAGTATTAAAACAATAATTGTTGCTGCTGCTGCATTTTCAAAACCTGGTTCTGGACGAGTGATGTAACTGTAAATTTGAATTGGTAATGCCATAAATCTTTGGAACAAACCAGGGTCAAAGGTAAGGAAAGCCACAGCACCTACTACAATCAAAGATGCGGCATCACCAATAGCACGGGATACAGAAATAATCACTCCTGTAAGAATACCTGGAACAGCATAAGGTAAGACATGATTGCTAATTGTTTGCCATTTCGTTACACCTAAACCATAAGAAGCAAATCTGAGCGAATCTGGAACTGCGCGAATTGCTTCTGTTGCTGTCACAATAATGACTGGTAAAGACAACAAAGATAAAGTCAATGCTCCAGAAATCAAAGTAGGACCAAACCCAAGTAAATAATTGAAAACTCCTAAACCCAATAATCCATAAACAATAGAAGGTACTCCTGCTAGGTTACTGATATTAATTTCAATGATTGCTGACCACCAAGTTTTGGGTGCATATTCTTCGAGATATAAAGCTGCCCCTACACCAATAGGTACAGTTATCAAAATTACCACAATTCCTAAAAGAATGCTACTAACAATAGCAGGACGAATACCACCTTGTTCGGGAAAGCGGGATGGAGTTTCGTTCAGAAAGCCAGGTGTCAAAAATCTACCTAATCCATCTTTTAAGACATCAAAAAGTAGCAACGCCAAAACAAATAAACCTATTAGCAATCCTAACAAAAAAAGTATTTCAAATATTTTTCCTATTTGTTCTCTTTTGTCAACATTATCAGTAAAATCTGTTGCAGTAATTTGAGAATCATCTCTTGGATAAATTGTAGCCATGCCTATTTACTCGTATTTTTCTTTAAAGCGATTAGAAATCCAGTAACTAACAATGTTCAAAATTAAGGTAATCAGAAACAAAACAGCACCTACAGCATATAAAGTCTGGAAATTGAGACTACCACGAGGACTATCACCACCAGAAATTTGGGCCATGTAAGCTGTCATCGTTTCTACTGACTCTGCAAAATTAACAGTCAGTTTTGGCTGTTGTCCAGCGGCGATGAGAACAGTCATAGTTTCACCAACAGCACGAGAAATACCTAAAATAATCGAGGCTGTAATTCCAGAAAGAGCAGCTGGGAGAACTACTTTAAAAATTGATTCCAGTTTGGTTATCCCCAAAGCGTAAGCCCCTTCTCGCAAAGAACGTGGAACTGAGCGAATCGCATCTAAGCTGATAGAACCAACTGTAGGAGTAATCATGATCCCCATCATCAACCCCGCGCTCAAAGCATTGAAAATTTCTAGGGGGATCAAGTTCCGCAGTAATGGTGTGACAAATAACAATGCAAAGTAACCATAGACTACTGTGGGTATTCCTGCTAAAAGTTCTACGGCTGGGCGTAAAACTGCGGCTACTTTTGGTTGAGCATATTCACTTAAGTAAATAGCAGAAGATAAACCCAAAGGAATAGCAACTGCCATTGCAATAGCAGTAGTCAAAAAAGTGCCATTAATCAGAGGCCAAATGCCAAAATGCTGTTTTGCAAATAGAGGTGTCCATCTAGTGTCAAGAAAGAATTGAGCGAGGGAAACTTTTTGGAAAAACTCAAATGCTACTTGAAAGATAATTACGATAATTCCAAAAGTAGTCAGCACCGAAACTAAAGCACAACAGAATAAAATTGTTGCAACAATTTTGTCCTGGATATCTTCAGATGCTTTTTTCTCTAGTGATTGTTTGGAGTTGTGATCAAAACCGTTTTGAGAATTGATGCTTGTCATCCGATTTTAGATTTTAGATTACTCTACCCCTGCGGGGAAGACTAAGTGAACAAGAAGCCATCCATAGACGCCTTGCGGCTTCCCTATGGATTTTGAATTGGTCCCACAGCACCCATTTTTCCAAATAGGGGGTTAGGAGTGGGGAATTAAAAGCAATTTATTTGCGCCTACTTACCTATGAAATTTGAAGTTTTTGATATACCTTCTGTTTTCTAGATAAAGTTTGTGATTGGTTGACCTGGTTTTGCTTTTTTGAATTTTGTGCCAGTTTCACCAGCAGCAAATTTTTGTTTAGTTTTGACGTAAGCTTCATCTGGTAGTGCTACATAACCAACGCTATCTACCCACTTCCAAGAATTTTCTAGATAAAAATCCACAAATTCTTTTACTGCTGGCTTGGTATCCATGGACTTTTTACTGACATAAATGAAAAGGGGACGAGACAATGGTGTATAGATATTTTTAACAACATTATCTATGGGAACTGGTTTTTCACACTTTCCTGTCGGGCTTTTGACAGCAACTAAATTTAGTTTGTCTTGATTTTGAATATAGTAAGATATCCCGACATATCCTAAAGCAGACGCTTCACCTGCAACTCCTTGAACAAGGAGATTTTGATTGTGGCTAGGAGTGTAGTCTGTACGACCATTTTTGGCTTTTTTGGTAATAGCTTGGGTAAAATAATCAAACGTTCCCGTATCAGAAGCAGGAGCATAAAGTTTGAGTGGTTTGTCAGGAAATTTGGAATTAATTTGATTCCAACTCAATACTGTACTATCTGATTTAGCACTCCACATCTTGTCTAGTTCTTTAATAGTTAGACATTTAGCAAAGTTATTTTGAGAATTAGCAATTACAGCAATTCCATCTAAGGCTATAGGCAATTCAATAAATTCGATATTCTTAGTTTTACACCTAGTGATTTCTTCATCTTTAATGGTACGAGAAGCACCAACAATATCAATGTCGCCGGCACAAAACTTACTAATTCCACCGCCAGTACCACTTGAAGCAACGCTAACTTTAGCTTCTGGTTTAACTTTTCCGTATTCTTCTGCAACTGCTAGAGAAATAGGAAAACCCACTGCTGCACCATCAATACTCACTTGGCTTTTTTCTTCCTGGGTGCGATCGCAACCAGTGACACTATAGCTAACAAGCATCAAAAATGCGAGGAAAAATCTACCCTGAAATCGCTTACAAAGGCTCATAGACTAAATATTCTGCTATTCTAATTTCTTAAACAAATTTGTTCGATGTTTACTCTACCTTCATGCTTTCTGGACAGCTTGAACTTGATCAAAAATTGCTCCATCTCCAAAAAACTTTTTCTGGATATTATTCCAGCCACCTAAATCTAGAACTGTGAATAAAGTTTTGATTTGAGGATATTGTTTGACCACTTTTTGACTAACGGTAGGATTAACAGAACGATATCCTAATTTGGCAAATTCTTGTTGAGCTTCTGTAGAGTAAAGAAAATCAACAAATGCTTGTGCAACTTCTCTTGTACCGTGCTGATCAACGTATTTATCAACTACAGTTACAGGATTATCAATGGAAATATTTACTTGTGGTACTACGTAAGGTAATTTTGCTCCATTCTGTTCCGCTAAAATTACCTCATTCTCGTAGTTAATTAAGACATCTCCCTGACCTTTTTGGAAAAATAAATCACTAGCTTCACGAGCATCTTTTGTTAATACAGACGTGTTTTTATAAACTCTGGTGACATAATCTAGTGCTGTCGCTTCGTCACCTCCTGTTTGAGTTACCGATCCCCACAAAGCCAAGAATTCCCAGATAGCAATACCAGAAGTTTTTGGATTTGCAGCAATTAGTTTCACGTCATTTTTTGCTAAGTCTTCCCAAGTCTTGATGCCTTTGGGGTTGCCTTCACGGGTTACTATTGTAGCTACGGATCTAGTGACAACACCATTTCTTGGAGCTTTGATTTCCCAACCTGATTTAATCAAACCTGCTTGCTGAATTTTATTCACATCTAAAGAAAGTGCCAAGTGTACTATATCTGCTTCTTGAGTACCTGAAATGACAGCAGCAGTTTGAGCACCAGAACCTCCATAACTCTGTTCAAATGTGACGTTTTGATTGTGTTCTTTTTTCCATTTTTCAACAAATTTAGGAATAATTTGATCATGAGCAGCTTTGGTTACAGAGTAGGAAACGAGCCTGAGCTTGATATCAGGTTTGATAGCTGAACTGCTTCCTGAACAGGCAGCAACTGCCATACTTAAGACTATACCTACTAAAAATAAACACGCAAATCTTTGTACAGATTGCCATTGCGATCGCCTTTTAAATATTCCTTGATACCAAAGCTGTACAGCCTGCCAAGCTGTCACAATATAATTTTGTATTTGAGCAATGTGATAAGCTCCTAACTTTACTGGATGTTGCGATTTACTCATCAAACTTTCTCCATAAAACTACGGTATCTTGGCCAAGCTACCGTGGTCAAAATGTATTATATGACATAAAAACAGTAGGTTATTACCTACCTTTATCTTTTGTTACTATTTGAGCAATTCATAATAAAATTATTTGCTTAAATAGTAAAATAGTTTACAGAAAAAATATTCCTACTTAGTAATCTGCTCTTGAAATATGGAATGACAAGCTATCTTTAGATAATTATCCAGGTAAATAATGCTATTATCTTCGATCAGAACGCCTTGGTTAATTCAATAGCAAAGGAAATAAGGTGGGTAAATTCCCACCTTAAATTGAGAGGAGGCTACTGTGGCTAAAACTTGTGAAATATTTTCAGTGATCAGTTTGATTTGAGAGTCCCTAACTGAATTTAAGAATATTGAGTTACTAGAGGTAATTCTTGATTGAGTACCCAATTACCGATATCGCGCAACTTGTAATCTACAGGATCATGGAGGGTAAAGGTACGCAAATCCCGCCAGTAACGATCAAAGCCATATTTGCTAGCTGTAGAACGGGTTCCCATAACTTCAAAGATACGGTTGGTGATATTTAACCCGATACGAGTAGCAAAGGTTTTAGCGGTGAAGACTGCGATCGCGACTTCTCCTCTTTCTTTAATAGTTAGGTTAGCTTCTTTTTCCCACGCTTGTTGAACTTGGCTAAGGGTGCGATCGCTCAATGCAATAGCTGCTTGTAGTTCTGTCCACAGTTCACCGTAATGATACAGAATATATGGGTCTTTTTTCGCACTATCTACCCCAGATGTAATCCACGGTTTTGTTTGATTGATGGTATATTCTTTAGCTGCTACTAGCGCCCCTTCCACAATACCCAAATACACGTAAGTTTTGGTTAATTGAGCGATGATTCCCAAAAATGTAGCAAAAGCGCTATCAGGAGGATAAGGATATCCAAGGACTTCATCTTTTTTTACCAAAACATCGTGAAAAATAAAGGTGTCGCTATCAGTCCGTCGCTGACCAATATTGTCCCAATCTTGGTTAGAAACGACACCAGTCCTGTCTTGAGGAATGATAAATATCCAAGGTACTTCTACACCATCTTGAAGAGCAGAAAAGACACGCAAATCTGCGAGCGCAACACCCGTACCAAAACTTTTTATTCCATTAACACGGAAATGCTCACCATCTGGGGTAATTTTCAATCTAGTATCGCGTGTGTTGATCGCATTTGCCCAGAATAAATTATGTTCGGCAGTTTGGCGATAGTATCTTTGTTTTTGCTCACTTGTGCCAGAAACATGACCCAAAGCTACTAAATTTAGGTGATTTCCATACAACTGTCCAATGGAACCATCTGCTTTCGAGAGTTCTTGAACAATTTTTAAAGCTTCGATCCAAGTTGCACCAGTCCCACCGTATTCTTTTGGTACTACTAAAGGTAACAAACCACTTTCTCGTAGTAGTTGGATTTCTACATCTGGGAGTCCAGCTTTGCTATCTCTTTCTACTGCTGTGGTAGTCAGATCCGCAGATACTGAAGAAGCGATCGCAATCCAATCTTTAGATTCTTCTTTAAGTAATAGCTGCACCATAGTTGGTTAACGGTTGGTTGTTAATGGTTGGTTGTTAATGGTTGGTTGTTAATGGTTGGTTGTTGATGCTTGGTCGTATTATCTCCTCTGGATTCTGGATGTAGGATGACATTTTTCTCCTTTGTAAACTATGTGTTTGTTAAACAAAAGCCTAATTTAGCAAACGAGCTTGTATGCTTTATTGATTTCTTTTGAAAGAAAATACTGCAAGTTGGTAGACAAACCGTATTTAATTGATAGTAGTGTTACACAGATAAAGAAAAAAGACAAGGATATTTTGTAAAAAAATGCAAATTTTAAAAGTCAAGTTGACAGAGTACATAGACGCGCTAGCGGCTTTGCAGAAGTCGCTACGCGCCTACCCGCAGGGTAGACACTAAGACACAAAGGTGAAAAGACCTAAATTCGGCAATTTTTGGAAGATTTTTACCCACCTTGAAAGGGCTAGTTCTACTTGATTAGCGATTACAGGTGTTGCGATCGCTATTTATAATTCAATACGGTTCAGTTAAGGATTTTTAGTGCAAAAATTTGACCTGTAGAGACGCGCCATGGCGCGTCTCTACAAGAGATTGTGGTCTTATCTGAACCGTATTGATTTATAATTGTCTTTCCCTTTGCGTCCTATTGGTACACACATGGGCGTTTCTACAACAGGATCAAGAACAATACGACATTCTAAACCAAAAACCTCTTGAACCATTTCTTGAGTCATGACTAGGGTTGGTTCTCCAGCAGCAAAAATGCGACCATCTTTGACAGCAACTAAGTAATCAGCATAACGACACGCCTGATTTAAATCATGTAACACCATTACGATTGTTCGTCCTTGAGTTTGGTTTAACTCGTATAACAAATCTAAAATTTCTATCTGGTGCGCCAAATCCAAAAAAGTAGTTGGCTCATCCAAAAGTAAAATATCTGTATCCTGTGCCAGCGCCATTGCAATCCAAGCTCGCTGTCGTTGTCCACCAGATAAAGTATCTAATGCTCTATCTGCCAATTTCAACAAATTTGTAATTTCTAGCGCCTGCTGTACGATTTTTTCATCCTTAACTGACCATTGCTGTAACCAATTTTGATAAGGGTAACGTCCTTGTGCTACCAAATCTCGCACTGTTAACCCTTCTGGTGCTACCGGACTTTGTGGCAAAATACCCAACTGCTGTGCTACTTCTTTGGTGGAAAGATTAAAAATAGATGTTCCTTCAAGGTATACAGTACCGCTGTGGGGTTTAAGCAATCTTGCTAAACCCCGCAGTAAAGTTGATTTACCACAACCATTAGCACCAACTAAAGCACTAATTTGTCCGACGGGAATTGCCAAATTCAGGTCACGGATAATCGCCGCACTATCGTAACCTAAACATAGGTTTTTGGCTGACAGTCCTTTCATAAGTTAATTTTTACGATTACGAATTAATAAATAAAGAAAATAAGGAGCGCCAACAGCAGCAGTTACCACTCCACAAGGAAGTTCGATAGGTGCAAACAATGTTCGTCCGAAAAAATCTGCCATCACAACAATCACTCCTCCCAAAAGCGCTGCGGTAGGAATCAACCCTTCATGGTTTGAACCTACTAGCTGTCTTCCTATATGGGGTGCGATTAAACCAACAAAACTAATATTTCCAGCGGTGGCGACTGATGCACCTGCTAAGGCTACACCTACTAGGACTAATAAACCACGTTGCCACTCTACCTGACTACCTAAACCTTTGGCGACATCATCTCCTAAATTTAAAGCGTTTAAATGTCTGGCTTGTGTCAAAGCCAATGGTACAAAAATAATTAACCACGTTAATAAAGAAAATACTTGTTCACTTGTGCGTCCATAAACACTTCCAGCCAACCAAACCAAAGCAGCACTAACGTCGTACATATTTCCAAAGGTAATCATCAAGTTAGTGAAAGCAGTGGCGATCGCAGATAAGCCAACTCCCATCAAAATAAATAGAAGAGGTGAACTACCATTGTTCCAAGCTAGCCAGTAAATTAAAGCAGCCATCAAACAAGCGCCTACAAAGGCTGAAAGGGGCAATGTGTAAAAGGGTAGTGATGGAAGTAAAGTAATTACTGTCACTGCTGCCAAACTCGCTCCAGCATTGATGCCAATAATACCAGGATCAGCTAATGGATTACGTGTTAATCCTTGAAAAATAGTACCAGAAATTGCCAGCGCCACTCCTACCATAAAAGCGACAAGGGTACGAGGTAGACGCAAATTATGAATCACAAAAGCATGGTCTGGGTTCCCTGTATCTATACCTAATACAGCTTTGACAATATCCAAAGGTGAAATTGGATATTCACCCCGACCTAAATTCATCACCATTGCTAATGCGATCGCTACTGCCAAACATAACAGTATTAGTGGTACACGTCGGTCGATACGGAAAGATATCGCCTGGGAACGGATGACTAGCCAATCAAAACTCATTTTTTCACCTTTGACTTAGCCAAGTACACAAAAAAAGGAGCGCCAAACAGTGCTGTCATTACACCTACAGGTAATTCCTGCGGTTTGAATAACACACGAGATCCAATATCTGCAACGAGAACTAAAATTGCGCCCAAAATTGCCGAGTAAGGCAAAATCCAACGATAATCGGCTTGAATGAAAAATCTCACTATGTGAGGAACGACTAAGCCAATAAAACCAATTGGCCCTGCAAGCGACACTGAACTTCCTGCTAGTAGAACAACACTAATCGCAGTGATGATTTTAATCCAAGCTGTCTGTTGACCTAAGCCTTTGGCGACATCTTCACCCAAACTCATGGTAGTAATCTGTCTACTAAGGATAAAGGCAACTATTAGTCCAATAGAAACAAAAGGCAATGCTTGTAAGAGGATGTTAGTATCTCGACCTGCTAATGAACCTGCTAACCAAAATCTAATTTCTTCTAAAGTGCGTTGACTGACGATGAGAATAGCAGTAGTTAGGGAAGAAATCAGAGCCGTAAGTGCTGCGCCTGCTACTGTCAAATTCAGTGGGGTAGCTCCTCCCCGTCCTAGAGAACCAAGCAAGTAAACTAACATTGCTGTGACTCCTGCCCCCAAAAAAGCCACAATGGTTAAAACACTCAGAGACGAACTACCCAAAACAAAAACTGTTACAACTACAGCCAGTGCTGCTCCTGATTCAATTCCTAAAATTCCTGGATCTGCTAAGGGGTTACGTGTCAAACCTTGCATTAACGCCCCGGCTACTGCAAGAGCTGATCCTACAAGGATAGCAATCAGCGATCGCGGTAATCTTATTGTCTGGATCACCAGATGTTCATAGGAACCATCAAAAGTGACAAAGGATTCCAAAATCTTGCTTAGAGGAATATCCGCAGCACCCAGTGTGACGCTGTACATCAAAGAAATTAGTAAAAGTACTAGTCCTAGAACTAAACCTGCGAAGGATGTGAGCGGGGGTGTCTTCCAGCCTCGAGGTAATGCTGTAGTTGTTTTTGTCATGCTGATACTGGTTATTTGTTTCTTTAATCGGCACTCTCAATATTTAACAGCTTTATCATGGTCAAATTGATAATCTTTCTTGATAAATTTATATATAGATTACATTATTTTGGGGATCATGTAGATACTTCCCGATTTTTAAACAGGAATCAAACATGTTGTTCAAGCTTTGATATAGTTTCTCAATAAAGTGATATTGTTAGATTATTTTATGCCTTCTGTTGGTGGCAAATGCAAAGTTAGCTAACAAAGAGTAGCGTCCTGTATTTGCGTGCTATGTGTGAGGGCGATCGCGCTCACATATTCTTGCCCATTTTAGAAGAACGCAAAGTATTCTGAAGATTATCGGGAGACAGCTATGAAAGATCAACTTACTAAAAACCAGATCACTGAGCTAGAACTGTCTCCCAACAACCCTATTCTCTGTGTCCAAGACTTGGGTCGAAAAGTTGAGGAAAATTGGATCTGGAGTAACTTAAATTTTCAAGTATTTCCAGGGGAAAAAATCGCAGTGGTAGGTGCTTCTGGATCTGGTAAAAGTTTGCTGCTACGAGCATTAGCTGGTCTCGATCCAGTACAAGCAGGACAAGTTATTTTTCACCAAAAGCCAATTCAGTCCTATTTTATGCCCATTTATCGTTCCCAAATCATTTATTTGCACCAGCGACCAGCCCTTTGGGAAGGAACTGTAGAGGAAAATCTTCAGCAAGTTTACCGGTTAGCAGTTCACCGCCATCAAGTTTATAAACACGAGTTGATTCTAAACTATCTGCATCTTTTACAGAAAACGCCTGATTTTTTGCACCGTCCTGTGAGCGCTCTTTCTGGTGGTGAGGCGCAGATTGTTGCCTTTTTGCGAGCTTTGCAACTTTCACCTTCTATACTGCTATTAGACGAACCAACTGCTTCACTGGATGCGATCACTGCTCAAAGTTTAGAGGCTTTAGTTGCAGTTTGGCAAAATGAACAACCTTACAGAGCATACTTTTGGACAAGTCATGATCCTACCCAGTTGGAACGGATTACCAACCGCCAAATTACCCTAAAGGAAAAAGACTAGTGGAAACCAATTATATCCAAATTAGTTATGGACAATTGGCTTTGGCGACTTTGTTTATTGTCGTCAATATAGGTCTTTCTTTTAGTCTGCGGTTGGGACTGGAACGGAGTCTGGGGATAGCTTCACTACGGATGGTCATACAGTTGTTACTAGTGGGTTACATATTGCAGTGGGTGTTTACTCTGAGCAATCCTATATTAATCATAGTTTTGGCTTTGGGCATGACAGGTGTTGCTGGCGTATCTAGTGTCAACCGTACAAAAAGACGTTTTTCTGGTATTTATTGGAACAATTTTATTTCGCTATTGAGTGGTTCATTTTTAGTGACTGGGATAATAGTTAGTGGTATTCTACGTGTACAGCCTTGGTACGAGCCTCAGTATTTGATTCCACTTTTGGGTATGGTCTTGGGTAATGCCCTGACTGGTACATCTTTGAGTTTAGATCGGTTTATGGAGGATTTAACCACTCGGCGCTTTGAAATAGAAGCGTTACTAGCTCTTGGCGCGACTCGTTGGGAAGCTGCACATCAAACTATAAAAGAAGCTTTGAGGACAGGAATGATTCCTACTATTAATTCGATGATGGTGATGGGATTAGTTAGCCTACCAGGAATGATGACTGGTCAAATTCTCGCTGGAGCAAATCCTAGTGATGCCATTCGTTACCAGATTGTAATTATCTTTGCACAGGCAGCAGGAGTTGCGATCGCCACAATGGGTGTTGTCATCTTAGCTTTTCTTGTTCTGTTTAATCTAAATCACCAGCTTACACATTTATTACGTAAGTAAAAATAACAAATTACAGGCGTTACATCTGCACATGGTGGTGTGAATGAGAATTAATATTTTACCCAGGGTCTACCAAAGAAAATCTAGACGCGTTTTACCGTTAATACTCAGTTTAATCATGGTTTTGTTTGTGGGCAGCCAAACTATAGCCGTACCAACAAAATCAACAGAAATATTATGGGATACTTTTGGTGTACCGCATATATACGGTAAAGATAACCAGAGCGCATTTTATGCTTTCGGTTGGTCGCAAATGCAAAGTCATGGAAATTTGCTTTTACGTCTCTATGGTCAAGCACGAGGACAGGCCGCCGAATATTGGGGAGAGGAATATATAAAATCAGATCAATGGGTACTGACAACGGGAATACCAGAACGCGCTCGTGTTTGGTATAAGGCACAAAATCCTACTTTTCGTAGTTATCTTGATGCTTTTGCGGCTGGGATCAATGCTTATGCTTCCCAAAATCCGAAGTTGATTGACGATGAAGTAGAGGTGGTGTTACCAGTCAAGCCAGAAGATGTCATGGCTCACCTACATCGGGTACTCAATTTCACCTTTGTAGCTAATCCAGAGCAAGTATTAGAGTTAAGCAAAGAAAAATTGCCAGCAGGGTCAAATGGTTGGGCGATCGCACCAAGTCATTCTACCAGTGGCAAGGCAATGTTGTTAGCAAACCCACACCTACCCTGGTCAGATTTATTTTTGTGGTATGAAGCCCAAATCACCGCCCCAGGAATTGATGCTTACGGAGCAACACTTGTGGGTATTCCTGTATTGGCGATCGCATTTAACAACAACTTGGGCTGGACTCACACTGTTAATACCTACGATGGCTGGGATGTTTACGAACTGACATTGGCGGGTAAAGGTTATCGCTTTGATAACAAAGTTCGTAACTTTGATACAAAAACCCTCTCGTTGAAGATCAAACAGAAAGATGGCTCCTTGCAAGAGCAACCATTAGTAGTGAAAACTTCTGTTCACGGGCCTGTAGTCACAGAGAAAAATGGTAAAGCTTTGGCGCTGAGAGTAGCAGGTCTTGACCGACCAGGTGTACTTCAGCAGTGGTGGGATATGGCACGTTCCCAAAACCTCAAGCAATTTGAAACCGCACTCAAGCGCCTACAACTATCAATGTTTACGGTAATGTACGCGGACAGAGAAGGACATATTATGCACCTATTCAACGGTCAAGTTCCGGTACGTTCTCAAGGAGATTTTGCATATTGGCAAGGTGTGATCCCTGGTGATACATCTAAAAACTTATGGACAAAAATTCATCCTTATCAAGATTTACCCCGGATAGTTGATCCTAAAAGTGGTTGGTTGCAAAATACAAATGACCCACCTTGGACAACTACATTTCCAGCCGCAATTAATCCTGATAATTATCCGCCTTACATGGCTCCTCGTTTTATGGATTTCCGCTCACAAAGTTCTGTCAGGATGTTGGCTGAGGATAAAAAAATATCTTTTGATGAAATGGTTGCATACAAGCATTCTACCCGAATGGAATTGGCTGATCGAATTTTGGATGATTTAATCCCAGCTGCACGCAAGTATGGTAATGATTTAGGACGGCGAGCAGCTAGTGTCTTAGAAGTTTGGGATCGCCAAGCCAATGCAGAGAGTCGGGGAGGAGTATTATTTGCCTTTTGGGTGCAACAGATAGACTTAGATAAAACTTTTAGTAAACCTTGGAGTGAAAAATCTCCACTTACTACACCCGATGGTTTAGCTAATCCTCAAAGTGCAGTTGCTACACTCCAAACAGTTGCAGCACAGCTAGAAAAAACTTATGGAAAGATGGATGTAGCGTGGGGGGATGTTTTTCGACTACGGTTGGGTAATGTGGATTTGCCTGGTAATGGTGGGGATGGTAATTTAGGAATTTTTCGTGCTATTAATTTTGCTCCGGGCGAAAAAGGTCAGTTTCAAGCGGTTGCAGGAGATTCTTATGTTGCTGCAATTGAATTTTCTAATCCAGTACGAGCAATGGTACTGACTACCTACGGTAACGCAACTCAACCCGGATCACGCCATACTAGCGACCAGTTACAGATGTTCGTCAACAAAAAGTTGCGTCCTGTGTGGCGCGATCGCGCCACAATTCTTGGCCATTTAGAAGAACGCCAGGTATTTTAAATTTATATATAGGAGTTTTATTTGATTTTTGAAAAAATCTAAGTATCTGTAGGGTGTTTTATGGCGTAGCTATCACCCACCTAAATCCCTAATACCATTTCACGTTAATAGCGATACATATGAATCTTGTAGAGGCGCGTTCGCTTTTAGCGTTCCCGCAGGGTAATTTCGCGTCTCTACACCGCCTGTATTTGTATCAAGATTTTTGTGAAAACGCACCCTACGTGTATTTCAGAAATCAAATCTGAGTCCTATAATACCTAAGACCTCAGAAATTGCACTGACTAAAAATTCACTCAACTCTGACCCATTTCAACATTTTTGTGTCTTTGTCATAGCGGTAAGTAAAGCCATCCTTAGTAGTGATAGACTGTCCTCTACTTGCCTTACTTCTAATGGTATTAATCGAATAGTGAGTTAATTCAGTCATTTCCTGATGAGAAAGTCCTTCATTAATAGCTTTTTGAGTGAATATTTCTGAATGACTTGAAGAAGATTCATTATTAGAAACAATATCTATCGTAATTTGAGTATTTTCAGGAGTATTTTTAGTAACTTGTTTTTGATTTCGATAATCTTGCACGGTCACAAGTTGCCAACTAGAATTCTCTGAAAGTTCTAGAACCCATTGATGATAATCAAATAAACTTTCTCGATGTCCTACACTAATATATGTTGTTTTTGTCTCTTGTAACTGTTGATATAAATTTCCTTCATTTTTCAAGTCTAAAGCACTAGTTGCTTCGTCTAGTATCGTAAAGCTAGGACGAGTAACTAATAGTCGTGCAAAAGCTAGGCGTTGTTGTTCTCCCAGCGATAATATATTTTCCCAAGGAACTTCTGTATCGAAGCCATCAACTCGACTTAGCAAGTTTTGCAGATTAACTTGTTGCAATATATCTTTAATTTCTGCGTCGTTCATCTGACGATTGGTATTGGGATAAATCAACTGTTCGCGCAAAGTTCCCAAGATGATGTAAGGACGTTGAGGCAAAAATAAGACTTCTTCTAGAGGAGGTCGCACTAAACGACCAGTTCCTGCATTCCACAAACCAGCGATCGCTCTTAGTATAGAGCTTTTACCTCGACCACTGGGACCGACAATCAATAAACCTTCTCCCGGTTGAACATCGAGTGATAAGTCTTCAACAATTACCTGCTCATAGTTAGGCGTTTGTAAAGTGACATTTTCAAAAGTAAGATGATTTTCTTCTATTGTTTTAATGGTACTAACATTTTGTGGTTGTTTAGTTACTTCTTCTAAAGTTTCTGAAAATTCCGATAAACGCTCAACATAGCTAGAAAATCTTCCGGAGGTTCCAAATTCATTGATTAAATCTGCCAAAGCATTAGCAAAAAAATAGCAACATATAGACGCTTGGCTAATTTCTCCAAATTCCATTTCACCTTTAATGTCTAAAGGGCCAAATACTATATATGGAAATATTTGAATTACAGCCTGATAACCTCGATTGAAAATTTCATTGTTCCTCTCCCAATCAATTTTGCGTTTAGCAGTTTTTATCAAACTATTAAATCGACGATCAATGATATTTAATTCTTGCTTCTCTCCTCGAAAGAAAGCTACTGATTCAGCATGAGTACGCAAATGAGTTAGACAATAAGTGTAGTCAGCTTTCGCTTCGAGTTCTTCTCCATTAATTTTATTTAATTCTTGAGTTAAGTAAACAGCAATCAAATTGCCTATAACCGTATAAGTAACTAAAATTAATGCAACAGATTGAGAGATTGACCAAAGAATTATTAAAAAAGCTGTCATCTCCAGTATTTTTTCAAGGAGAGTAGCTGAAAAACTTAAAGCGTTCCTAGAAATTGGTTCGATTTCTTGAGATAAACGCTGATCTGGATTATCAATATTAGATTTAAAGTTAATTTTGTAATAAGCTCGACTGTTTAAATATTTCGATAAAATCTTATTATTCAGCCATTGATACCAATCGAGAGCAATTTGTTTCCTCACAAATTTGGAGAACCCTACCAAGACAGTTACTAGCAGCAAAGCTAAACCATAAAGCAGTAAAACTTCAAAAAACTTAGAAATATCCTTATCTTTAATGATGACATCTAGTAAATAACGATTAATAAAGCTATTAAAAACATTTGCACTTACAAGTGCAATTATTAATAAGATCAAGAGAATCAGCATTCCCCATGAGCGAATCACGTCTGAGAATGCTCTTCCTCCTGCTTCGTTTGGATACCAATAAGGTTGGGCGACTGCTTTTACGTCTTTCCAAAATTGAATAAAACCTAAAAAAGCATTTTTTGAAGGTTGAGCTTGAACAACTTGGGTTGGCATATTCCGGTGATATACTAATATTATTCGTAACTAAATATACTTGATTAAGTATAGCTCATAATTATTTATTTATAGTAACTTTGTCATTTATTTTATGAGAAATTAGATAATTAAGATTTTCTCAAAAAGTAGCTTTATGGAAATTTTTCAGCAATCCTTATATTCGGATTTTTGTTAAAAAATCTCGGTAAGTACGAGAATATATTCAAAGATCAAATAGAATTGCTTGCCATATCACCTAATTGTTGAGTATTGCTTGCCATATCACCTAATTGTTGAGTGCGGCTCAAAGCAGCAAGCAATGCATTAGAAATAACAGTTCGCATACCACCTTTTTCTAACTCGTAAAGACCAACAGCAGTTACTCCTCCAGGACTCGTTACCTTGTTTCGTAAAACAGCTGGATGTTCATGAGTCTGCAACATAAGTTCTACGCTACCAGCAATAGTATGCAATGTTAGTTCTTCGGATTGTGTCCGAGTTAAACCCATCTGTACTCCAGCATCAATCATCGCTTCGATGTACAGAAATATAAATCCAGTCCCGGCGCTACTCAACGCTGTGGCCATATCAAGGTAATGTTCATTTTGGGTAGCAAATTCCTTGCCTAATGCTTGTAAAATGAGTTGGGTATGCGATCGCTGTATCTCTGTCACACCTGATGATGCGCTCCATACCGTAGTCCCATGACCAACTTGTACTGCAATATTCGGCATTGTACGAACAACAGCAGGATGATTCAATCCTTGGCACAGAGATGCAATGCTCACTCCACCCACAATACTAATTACTAAAGCATCAGGTGAAATTTTACCATTCAGCATAGACATCACCTCTGCTAAAATCTGTGGTTTCACCGCTAAGATCACAATGGATACGCCTTGCACAGCTTCTATATTAGATTTTGTAGTACGTACTCCATATTCTTTTTCTAAATACAGACATCGCGCAGAAAGTGGATCACCGACTATAATTAGATCGGGTTTTTGAATAATTTTCGTCGATAACAATCTAGTAATTATCATCTCGCCCATCGTGCCACCGCCGATAAAGGCAATTTTTAAATCTCCAAACATATCTTTATCCCTATTATTCAAAGTCCTTTAATATTTTGTTGACATCAAGATAGGTTAGGCTGAATCACAGCTTTTAATACAGATCCTCGCTCTACATCTGCCAGCGCTTGATTAATTTCTTCTAGTCTGTATGAACGACTAATTATGCTTTCCCAAACAATCTTTTTTCTGGAATCATTATCGCGTTTTAGTAATTCAATCATTCTGTAAAAATGGCTGAAATCAATTCCCCAAGTTCCGCGAATATCAATATGTTTGAGATTAATCTCTAAGTGTGGATTAATGAGAACTTCACCAGTGTTTGTGTAATGTCCGACAATCACATAGCGACCTCCATTTCTTGTCATATTCAACCCCTCTTTGACAGCAATGGGAATACCTGTGGCTTCAATAGTCACATCAGCACCATGTCCGTGCGTCAATTCCAAAACCCGCTCAATATGTTGTCGTGGATCATCAGCGTTAATTACCAAAGTTTCATCTACACCAAAGGATCTTGCAACTACTAATCGGCTCTCAAATTTATCAATGACAATCACTTTACCTGCACCTGAGAGCAAAGCGAGAATTGCCACACTCAAACCCACAGGCCCGCAACCTTGAACCACAACAATATCACCAATTTGAATTTGCGCTCGATCAATAGCGTGCAGTGCAGTTGGTAAAGCACATCCCCCAGCAATGAATTGCTTTGGTGAGACTTCTTCGGGTAAAGTTAGAACTTTAACCCCTGGTTTGAGGTAAACCAGTTCAGACCAACCACCCAGTAACCCATCTTTGGCTGAGTAAGTGACACCATAGACTTTGCGTTGTGGACAACGAGTGGATGCTTTGGCTACTAGACAATACCAGCAGTTGTAACAGGTTTCGTGGACATCCAGAAAAGTGGCGATCGCTCCAGGTTGAATTAATTTACCATTGACATCACTAATGAGTCCACCTGTTTCTACCACACGACCAACTGAAAAGTGACCTGGGATGATCGGATACGGTATTCCCTCTAAGCGTCCATGTAGTAAATGTACATCAGTGCCACAAACCTCAGAATATAAGGTTTCAGTAATGATTCCACCCTTTTCCAGAATCGGGTCTGGTAATTGTTGGACTTCAACTGGTTGGTTAGGTGCAGTCATCACAGCTGCTAAGGGCATAAATTACTTCCTCACTATACTTACCAAATTCCTTCCTACCTCCTATTTATCAGCTTCAAGACCAGAAAATAATTTCATCGTTGGGTAGTAATCCGATCGCGCAAGTAAAAGTTACACGTTGTCCATTCATCGGCTCAACAATGTGAAAGTTGCGTGTATTGAAAATGAATACATCTCCTACACAAGGTTTGAAGGTGATCATGTCTGCATCTGCAATCACTGTATCACTATAGCCGTAGGAATCGAGTTTATATTGGTCATTTCCTGGTTGCCATTGGCGATCGTAAATGTGTGTTTGACCATTGTTGTGAGGATAAAATTTCAAGTATAAATTCCAGGAAAGCTGATAAATAACTGTACCAATTTCCCATTCAGATTGTTCTAACGGGGCATAATCAATATGAAGTTGAGTACCATGCTCTATTTTTCTGATCAGTCCTGCATAATAACTACCATAGGATGGTTCCGAAGCAATTCGGACAGTCGCGCCTGTACACTCTTGAATTTTCACCATTAAGCGTTCTAATGGATTGAAAGAAGCTGCCATAATGCAGTCTCTTAATTCAGTTGCGCGTTCTACTGCTTCAAAATAAGCTGCTTTACTAATGCGATTATATTCAAACGCTGTGATCCCAATTCGCTCAATCTTGGGATTCACATCTTGATAGCAGTCAAAGTTGAACAATTGAGTTTGAGCAACTAACATCTCACACTCTTGGGGTGTGGCAAATTCTTTTAGCCGAATTAAAGGAATTCGGTTTTCCAAGAGCATTCTTAAAGACTCTGTAGTTAAGGGATTCTCTTGCTTATTATCCCAAACCTTGGATTTGATCTGATTAGAAGTAGCAGTCATAATACAGTTCCTTACATTTAAATTTCAACTCATTGTTTTGACACCCCCGAAGGTATCACAAAACTTTTCGGTCTACTGAATTTGTCACTGGACACAAAAAACCCCAATTACTTTTTTTTATTCAAAGTCCAATTGCTAAAGTTGGCAAACAAAGCTTGGAGTAATTTATCATCTACTTCCGGCCAACGAATCGTAGTATTTGCAAGTCCATTGAGAGTATTTTGGCAATCGAATTTTAAGCTAGGTGTTCCATTTTCCCTTGACTCTGAAGATGTATTGTCTCCAGTCAGCGATACAAATGAATACAAAGCGTTATCAGTCGAAATTTGGGTACTGCGAAGTAGTTCAGCTTGCCAATTCTCATAGGAAAGCTGTTGCAATGGGTAGCCGAAAGAATGCATACAGTTCATAAATTGACTCCAAGAAGCAGAATGAGAACTAATTAGATGAAAAGCTTTTCCTAAAGATTCTGGCTGCTGCGACAGGTGGATTAAAGCTTTGGTGAGATAGTCTACAGGTGTAATTTTTTCCATGCTGTCTATCTCTGGCGCACTTTTTAGTTGAATGCAGCTTTTGATGAATCTGTAAAACAGGTCATTTGGATTCCAAACGCCGGTTTGGCTGTGCCATGTTACTCTCCCAAGCCTGTAGATACTGCAAGGTAAACCGCGATCGCGTGCTATCATGATCATCTTTTCTGCAACCCATTTACTTTGGGTATAGCCTCCAAGAAGTCCTTGACAATGTTCCAAGGGATCATTTTCTAGAACAACTTCTAATTTGAAATACTCATTTGAGGCGAAAACGCTAGCAGTAGAAATGAAATGCACAGGCTTGATTTTGATTTGACTAGCTAATCTCAAGATTTCCTCAGTCCCACGAACATTTGCGGCTTTGAACAAAGAGTATGGATAAATATTATTCACCAAAGCGCCATTATGGTAAATTGAGTCAATTTTAAGAGCCATGAGGTGAAACTGCTCATCACAAAGACCAAGAAGCGGTTGAGACAAATCTCCTAATACGGGAATAATCCGCGAGTTAAAAGATTCTTCCCAAACTAAATAAGCTTTCAGGGTTTCTTGGAGGCGTTGTTTACCTGCGGTCAAATTAGCAGCACGCACCAGACAATAGATATCAGCTTGAGTTTGTTGTAATAATTCAGCTAGCAAAAAAGCACCGACAAAGCCTGTTGCACCCGTTAGAAAAATAGCCGCAGGTTCACTTACAGGTTGATAAACCAGGTTACCCGGCTTAATTGTCTCGTCCAGGACAACTTCAGCCTGCAAGTTGACGGTAGTAATTTCATTTGTACTGACAGTAGAGTCTACCCTAGAGGTAAATTCAATAGTCTGGGCAAGTTCACATATAGTTGGGGCAGTAAATAAGTGACGCAACGGTAACTGAATCTGGAAAGTCTCATTGACTTGAGATATTACTTGAATTGTTGTCAGTGAATGACCTCCTAAATCAAAGAAATTATCCAAAACACCCACCTGCTCCAGATGCAGTACATTAGCCCAAATGTCTGCCAATACCTTCTCTACAGGGGTACGTGGCGCCACAAAAGTTACTGCCAACTGGGTATTATCCACATCAGGAACAGGTAAGGCTTTGCGGTCTACCTTGCCATTAGGAGTTAAAGGTAAAAATTCTAACCTGACAAAAGCAGAAGGCAGCATGTATTGTGGTAATTTTTCTTTCAAGAAAATGCGTAACTCATTAGTAGTTAGTGTTTGCTCCAACTGCGGCACAAAATAAGCTACTAAGCGTTTTTCTCCTGGCATATCTTCTGTTGCCACTACCACATTTTCCCTAACTCCTGGATGCTGACTCAGTATTGACTCGATTTCCCCTAACTCAATGCGGAAACCCCGGATTTTTACTTGGTTGTCAATGCGTCCCAGGTATTCGATATTGCCATCTGTTAAGTAACGTGCCAAATCCCCTGTTTTGTAAAGTCGGGAATCTGGTTCATAGTTAAAGGGATTGGGGATAAATTTCTGTTGTGTTAACTCTCTTTGATGGAGATAACCTCGTGCCACTCCTGCACCACCAATGTACAGTTCTCCGGGTACACCAATTGGTACTGGTTTTAATTGCGTGTCTAAAATGTAGACTTGCACGTTAGCTATGGGACGACCAATGGTAACTTTGTTGTCCTCTGGAGTGCATTTGGCAGTTGTAGCACAGACGCTAGCTTCTGTCGGACCATAAGCATTTATAAAGTTTCTCCCTACAGACCAAGTTTTTATCAGTTCAGCAGGACAAGCTTCACCAGCGACAATGATTGTTTGCAATGATGGAAGTTCTGCTGTTGGCAGGACTGCTAGGGCTGATGGTGGTAGGATAACATGGGTAATGCCATCAGAGCTTAATCGCTCAATTAAAGGCATACCCGGCATTATTGAGTCTTTTGTTCCTAAGTAAAGTCTTGCCCCTGATCCAAAAGCCATCAAGATTTCTGATATGCAAGCATCAAAACTAAAGGAGGCAAACTGGAGAATTCGACTCTCACTATTCAAACTGAAAGCTTGAATTTGAGCTTGAGCTAGGTTGCACAATCCACTATGCTCAACCATTACCCCTTTTGGTTTACCTGTAGACCCGCTCGTGTAAATCACATTCGCGAGATTATTAGCTGTTACGACCTCAATCGGATTATCCTGTTTGTTTTGCAGAATTTCTGACCAAATTTCATCTAAACAAATCAGTTTTGCCTGATACTCAGGTAGCCGCTCAAGGAGTTGTTGTTGACTGAGTAATACTGAAACTTGAGCATCTTCAAGCATAAAGCGCAAACGTTCAGTTGGATACTCAGGGTCAAGTGGTACATAAGCACCACCCGCCTTGAGAATTGCCAACAGTGCAACGATCATCTCTAAAGAACGCTCTACACAAATACCGACTAACACGTCGGGTCTGACACCCTCATACTGCAAGTAGTGCGCCAACTGGTTAGCACGACAATTCAATTGGTGGTAGGTCAATAGTTGATTGTCAAATACCACTGCTACATGATCGGGTGTAAGCTCCGCCTGCTTCTCAAACAACTGATGGATACATTTATCCTGGGGATAATTAGACTGAGTATCATTCCATTCAACTAATAACTGTTGTTGCTCAGATGCTGTGAGCATTGGTAACTGCGATATTTGCTGACTCGGATTTGCCACAATACCTTCTAGCAGCGTTACAAAATGTCCGATCATCCGTTTGATAGTGCTGCTATCAAACAAGTCAGTGTTGTACTCCCACCACCCCACTATTCCATTAGCAGTGTTCTCCATTACTAGGGTTATATCAAACTTTGCCGTGGAACTTTCTATTGGCAAGTCACTGGCACTTAACCCACTTAACTCAATTTCAGACACAGGAGTATTCTGGAGAACGAACATCACTTGGAACAGTGGTGTATGACTCATGTCTCGTTCTGGCTGCAATGCTTCCACCAACATTTCAAAGGGCAAATCTTGATGAGCATAGGCTCCTAGTGCCATTTCCCGGATACGTGAGAGTAATTCGCTAAAGCTGGGGTTCTCTGCCAAGTTGGTACGCATCACTAAGGTATTGACAAAAAAGCCAATTAACCCTTCTAACTCAGTGCGATCGCGATTGGCAATTGGTGTCCCGACTAAAATATCTTCTTGTCCGGTGTAGCGATAAAGCAGGGTATTATATGCTGCCAACAAAGTCATAAACAAAGTCACCCCTTGTTGTTGACTCAGTTTTTCCAACTTTTGAGTTAGCTCAAAAGACAAGGAAAACTCTTGATATGCACCATTGAAAGTCTGCACAGCAGGTCTCGGTCTATCTGTGGGTAGCCCCAAGAACGTGGGCGCATTGGCCAATTGTTGTTTCCAGTAACTCAATTGGCTTTGTAGTACTTCCCCGACTAACCACTCTCTTTGCCAAATGGCAAAATCTGCGTACTGAATCGTCAATGGTAATAAGGGTGATGGTTGACCGATTGAATAGGCATTGTAAAGTGCAGYTAATTCAGAGACAAACACACCCATTGACCACCCATCAGAAATAACATGGTGCATAGATACATTCAACCAATGTTGAGTATCAGACAGCACTATTAAAGTTGCTCTGATTAATGCATCCGACGCTAAATCAAAAGGCTCAATTGCTTGTTGTTGGACTAGTTTCTGTGCAGCCGTTTTTTGTTCTGTGATGGATAAATGTTGCAAGTCAACAACTGTGAGTTTCCAATGAGTTTGAGTTTGAATAATTTGAGTTGGTTTTCCATCAACTGTGATGAAGTTGGTGCGTAATGCTTCGTGGCGATGAATAATTTCTTCTAAACTTTGTTCTAAGGCGGAAACTTGAAGAGTTCCGACTAAGCGCAACCCAAAGGGGATGTTGTATGAAGCACTGTTCGGGTTTAACTTTTCTAAAAACCACAAACGCTGTTGAGCATAAGACAGAGGTATTTGTGTATTCTCTGCCCGTCTGACAATCGGTAAGGTAGCCAGTTCTAAGTCTTGTTGCTGCAACTGTTGAATCAACAGTGATAATTGAGCAATTGTTGGTGCAGCAAATAAGCTCCGCAATGGCAGTTCGACTTTCAAGCTGCTACGCACACGGGAAATTAGTTGCGTTGCGAGTAGGGAATGTCCCCCTAGCTCAAAGAAGTTATCATGTCTGCCTACACGCTCTACTTTCAGGACTTGTTGCCAAATCACTGCCACGATTTCTTCTATTGGAGTGCGTGGGGCGACATATTGAGCTAATAATTCACTACTTGGCTCTGGTGCCGGTAGAACACGACGGTTGACTTTGCCGCTAGATGTAAGCGGTAGGGTATCCAAGGTAACTATTGCCCCAGGAACCATGTATTCTGGTAGCTTGGATTTAAGGAAGCTACGCAGTTCACTAACACAGAGTGTCTGCTCTTTTTGGGGAACGATGTAGGCTACTAGCCGCTTATCCCCTGGATTATCTTCACGGGCGATGACACAATTAGCTTGTAATTGCTCATATTGGCTCAAGATTGCTTCGATTTCTCCCAATTCGATGCGGAAACCACGTATTTTTACCTGATTATCAATACGACCCAAGTATTCAATGTTGCCATCCGGTAGATAACGAGCTAAGTCCCCGGTTTTATATAATCTACTCTCTCCCACCTTTTCAAACGGATTAGGTATGAATTTTTCTTGTGTTAACTCGCTTCGGTTCAAGTAGCCTTGGGCTAAAAGGACACCAGCAATATACACTTCTCCTGGTACACCAACGGGTACAGGCTGTAAGTATTTGTCTAGGATGTAGATTTGTGTGTTGGCAATGGGGCGACCAATTAGAGGCAGTAGCGGCCAAGTCTGGACTGAATTATTTAGAGTATAACTTGTGGCTAAATGGGTCTCCGATGGCCCGTAATGATTGTGCAATGTACAATCACTTAATTTGCTGAACCACTCATAAATAACGGGAGTAATCTGCAACTTATCCCCAGAAGTAATGATTTCCCGCAAATGAATATTTACTAACTCACTACCAACAGCGACTTCCGCTAGTTGCTGTAAGCACACAACGGGGAGAAACATTCTTTGAATTGCTTTTTCTTGGATTAAACCTAGCAAGGCTGACGTATCGTGGCGTAATTCCTCCGTAGTTAGGAACAACGTGCCACCAGAACACCAGGTAGTAAATATTTCTTGGAAGGAGACATCAAAGTTAATTGAAGCAAATTGCAGGGTTTTTGCTCCACGAGCAATTTTCAGATTGTCCTGATGCCATAAGATCAAATTACAAAGGGCAAGCTGATTCATGGCTATACCCTTGGGCTGACCCGTAGAGCCAGAAGTGTAAATGATGTAAACTAAGTTATTCGCTTGGACACCAGAGATGAGATTTTTCTGGCTGCACTGAGAAATGTTTTCAGCGTCAGTATCTAAGCAAATAAGCTGTGCTTGATTTGGAGGTAGTTTGTCAAGAACTGACTGCACCGTTAGCAATACTTTGACTTGAGTATCTTCTAAAATAAAGTTCAAACGCTCAGTTGGATACTCACTGTCAAGCGGGACATAAGCTCCCCCCGCTTTGAGTATCCCCAACAGTCCAATGACCATTTCTAAAGAACGCTCTACACACAGACCGACTAGGACATCTGCACCTACGCCCAAAGAGTGCAAGTGATGTGCTAATTGGTTAGCGCGGGAGTTTAATTCTTTGTAAGTCAGTTGTTGATTTCCAAACACCACCGCTACTGCATTGGGTGTCAGTTCTACCTGCTCTTCAAATAACTGATGGATGCATTTATGCAGCGGATAATCAACGCTTGTATTGTTCCACTCAACTAATAATTGTTGTTGCTCAATTTCACTGAGCAGTGGTAATTGGGAAATATGCTGTTGAGGGTTAGCAGTAATACCTTGGAGCAAGGTGACGAAATGACTTGTCATCCGCTCGATGGTACTAGCATCAAACAAGTCTGTGTTGTATTCCCACAGTCCCATCATTCCTGTGGGGGTGTTCTGCATTATTAAGGTTAAATCAAACCTGGAAGTTGTCAGTTTGACTGGCAATGAACTGAGATTTAGTCCAGTTAAGTCTAATTCAGATGATTTGGGCGCATTCTGGAGGACAAACATCACCTGAAACAGTGGTGTATGGCTGAGATCCCGTTCTGGCTGTAATGCTTCCACCAGCATCTCAAATGGCAAGTTTTGATGAGAGTATGCCGACATTGCCATGTCTCGGACGCGAGTCAGTAATTCGGTGAAGCTGGGGTTTCCTCCCAGGTTAGAACGCATCACTAAAGTATTGACAAAAAAGCCAATTAACCCTTCTATCTCGCTGCGATCGCGATTCGCAATTGGCGAACCCACCAAAATATCTTCTTGTCCTGTGTAGCGATAAAGCAAGGTATCAAATGCTGCCAACAGCGTCATGAACAAGGTGACACCTTGCTCTTGGCTTAATTTAGTCAGCTTATTAGTTAGTTCAACAGAAAGTGCAAATTCTTGATGTGTCCCGTTGTAAGTCTGCACCGCAGGTCTTGGTCGGTCTGTGGGGAGCGACAATAAGGCTGGTGCGTCTTTTAATTGTTGTTTCCAATAACTCAATTGGCTTTGCAGTACTTCCCCTTGTAACCACTGTCTTTGCCACAGTGCGAAATCTGCATATTGAATCGGCAGTGGTGCTAATGGTGAGGTCTTACCTTCAGAATAAGCATTGTATAGTGCTGCTAACTCCTGAGCAAATACACCCATTGACCAGCCATCAGAAACTATGTGGTGCATACAGATGAACAACATGTGTTCTGTGTCGGATAGCACTACTAATGTCGCTCTGATTAAGGCATCATTGGCTAGGTCAAAAGGCTCAATTGCTTGTTGTTGCACTAATTCCTGTGCAGCGATTTCTTGTTCGGTTGAGGGTAAATGCTGTAAGTCAACAACTGTCAGCGTCCAGTTTGGTGCTATTTGAATGATTTGAGTTGGTTTTCCATCGGCTGTAATGAAATTAGTGCGTAAGGCTTCGTGGCGAGCAATTATTTCTTGCAAGCTTTGTTCTAATGCGCCTATATTTAGAGTTCCAACTAGGTGCAACCCGAAGGGTATGTTGTAGAAAGGGCTGTCTGGCTCGAATTGATCTAAAAACCATAAACGCTGTTGAGCATGAGATAATACCAATTCTGCATTCTCTGCTCGTCTTAAAATCGGTGGTGCAGACAGTTGTGAATTTTGTTGGTGTAATTGCCCTATCAAGGATGCTAATTCGGCTACTGTTGCTGTGGCAAATAACTGACGCAGTGGTAGTTCTACTTTGAAAATGTTACGGATGCGTGAAACTAGTTGCGTTGCCAGTAGCGAATGTCCCCCCAGTTCAAAGAAGTTATCATCTATACCTATTTGCTCTACTTTCAGCACTTGCGTCCATATTTGTGCTAATAGTTCTTCTATTGGAGTGCGTGGGGCAATATATTTGTCTGAATTGGTGGATAAATCTGGTGCAGGTAGGGCGCGGCGATCTATTTTGCCGTTGGGGGTAAACGGCAAGGACTCCAAGATGACAAAAGCATTGGGTATCATGTACTCTGGCAGCTTTGCTTTCACAAATTGCCGCAGTTCGCTGATTGTCGGTGTACAGTCCTGATGCGCTACCACATAAGCAACTAAACGTTTATCACCTGGAATATCTTCGCGGAGGATGACACAACATGTCTGCACATTACCATGTTGACTCAAGATTGCTTCTATCTCGCCCAATTCAATCCGGAAGCCCCGAATTTTTACCTGATTATCAATGCGCCCTAAGTATTGAATATTGCCATCCGGTAAATAGCGTACTAAGTCCCCTGTTTTATATAATTTTGACTTTCGACTTTTCACTTTTGATTTGTCAAAAGGATTGGGGATAAATTTCTGTTGTGTCAACTCTGGACGGTTAAAATAACCGTGCGCTAACCCTACACCACCGATGTGCAATTCTCCTGGTACACCAATGGGTAATGGTTGCAGATTTTTATCTAAAATATAAACTTGGGTATTAGCAATTGGACGACCAATAGGAACGGAAACGTCTGGACTCAGTGACTTTGGTATTTGATAACAGCAAGTAAAAGTTGTGTTTTCTGTTGGGCCGTAACCATTAATCAATCGGCAATTTTCTACACTTTGGAGAAATTTCTGGACATGGGTTACAGATAAAACA
This sequence comes from Westiellopsis prolifica IICB1, assembly GCF_004323185.1. Lineage (GTDB taxonomy): Bacteria > Cyanobacteriota > Cyanobacteriia > Cyanobacteriales > Nostocaceae > Pelatocladus > Pelatocladus prolificus_A. The sequence goes on along the minus strand of NZ_NAPS01000003.1, from coordinate 403,751 downwards.
TCACCACCTGCTAACAGTTGACGTAAGGGTTTTAAAGCATCTATATTTTCATCTACCATTAAATGAAATAAACCCGCCGTTAGCCAAAGGGTAGTGACTTGATATTGCTCAATAACTTGTCCTAATTCATTTATTGATGGGGTGTTGGAAGGATATATTACTAGTTGTCCACCGTTAAGTAAGCAACCCCAAATTTCAAAAGTTGCAGCGTCGAAGGAGATAGGAGCAACTTGGAGAAATACTTCTTGCTCACAAAAGCTTACATAGTCAGTTTGTTTGACTAATCGTACTACACCTTGATGGATAATGCTCACACCTTTGGGTTGACCTGTAGAACCGCTTGTGTACATTACATAAGCTAAGTCCTGAGCTTTGACACTGGTAGCCGGGTTGTGTAGTGGTTGTTGATTGATGATATCCGAGTTTGAGTCTAAACAGATGACATGAAATTTGCGATCGCTCAACTTACTAACTAATTTTTCCTGAGTTAATATGACTGATAGCTGAGTGTCTTCGAGCATAAAACTCAGGCGCTCTTGGGGATACTCTGGATCAATCGGTACGTAAGCACCACCGGCCTTGAGAATTCCCAATAGTCCCACCAGCATTTCTAAGGAACGCTCAACACAAATACCTACAAGCGTATCTGGTTTGACACCCTCATACTGCAAATAATGCGCCAACTGGTTAGCACGGCGGTTCAATTCGCGATATGTCAATTGTTGATTGTCAAACACCACTGCTAAATTATCGGGTGTAAGCTCTGCCTGCTCCTCAAACAACTGATGAATACATTTATCCTGGGGATAATTAGACAGGGTATTATTCCACTCAACTAATAACTGTTGTTGCTCAGATGCTGTGAGCATTGGCAATTGCGAAATCCGCTCGCCGGGATTTGCCACAATACCTTCTAGCAGCGTTACAAAATGTCCGATCATCCGTTTGATAGTGCTGCTATCAAACAAGTCAGTGTTGTACTCCCACCACCCCACTATTCCATTAGCAGTGTTCTCCATTACTAGGGTTATATCAAACTTTGCCGTGGAACTTTCTATTGGCAAGTCACTGGCACTTAACCCACTTAACTCAATTTCAGACACAGGAGTATTCTGGAGAACGAACATCACTTGGAACAGTGGTGTATGACTCATGTCTCGTTCTGGCTGCAATGCTTCCACCAACATTTCAAAGGGCAAATCTTGATGAGCATAGGCTCCTAGTGCCATTTCCCGGATACGTGAGAGTAATTCGCTAAAGCTGGGGTTCTCTGCCAAGTTGGTACGCATCACTAAGGTATTGACAAAAAAGCCAATTAACCCTTCTAACTCAGTGCGATCGCGATTGGCAATTGGTGTCCCGACTAAAATATCTTCTTGTCCGGTGTAGCGATAAAGCAGGGTATTATATGCTGCCAACAAAGTCATAAACAAAGTCACCCCTTGTTGTTGACTCAGTTTTTCCAACTTTTGAGTTAGCTCAAAAGACAAGGAAAACTCTTGATATGCACCATTGAAAGTCTGCACAGCAGGTCTCGGTCTATCTGTGGGTAGCCCCAAGAACGTGGGCGCATTGGCCAATTGTTGTTTCCAGTAACTCAATTGGCTTTGTAGTACTTCCCCGACTAACCACTCTCTTTGCCAAATGGCAAAATCTGCGTACTGAATCGTCAATGGTAATAAGGGTGATGGTTGACCGATTGAATAGGCATTGTAAAGTGCAGYTAATTCAGAGACAAACACACCCATTGACCACCCATCAGAAATAACATGGTGCATAGATACATTCAACCAATGTTGAGTATCAGACAGCACTATTAAAGTTGCTCTGATTAATGCATCCGACGCTAAATCAAAAGGCTCAACGGCTTGTTGTTGCACTAATTCCTGTGCAGTTTTTTCCCTGTCACTAATAGATAAATGCTGCAAGTCAACAACTGCCAGTTGCCAATAGGGTTCTAATTGAATAATTTGAGTTGGTTTTCCATCAACAGTAACAAAGTTAGTGCGTAACGCTTCATGGCGTTGAATAATTTCCTTGAAGCTTTGTTCTAAAGCGGCGACATTCAGATGACCAACTAAGCGCAACCCAAAGGGGATGTTGTATGAAGCACTATTCGGGTTTAACTTTTCTAAAAACCACAAACGCTGTTGAGCAAATGACAGGCTCAGTTCTGCATTCTCTGTCCGGCTAACAATAGGTGGTGCGACCAGTGCTGAGTCTTGTTGCTGTAATTGCTGTATCAATAACGATAATTCAGCAATTGTTGGTGCGGTAAATAAACTCCGCAATGGCAATTCTACTTTCAAGCTGCTACGCACACGTGACACTAATTGCGTTGCTAGCAGTGAATGTCCTCCTAGCTCAAAGAAATTATCATGTCTACCTACACGCTCTAGTTTCAAGACTTGTTGCCAAATTACTGTCAGGATTTCTTCAATTGGGGTACGTGGTGCAACATATTGAGCTAATAACTCACTACTTGGTTCTGGTGCGGGTAGGGCGCGGCGGTTGACTTTGCCATTGAGGGTCAAAGGTAAGGCATCCAAGGTGACTATTGCCGCAGGAACCATGTACTGTGGTAGCTTGGAAGAGAGGAACTGCCGCAGTTCGCTCTTGTTGGATGTTGTCTGTGGCTGCGCTACTATGTAGGCTACTAGCCGCTTGTCACCTGTGTTATCTTCGCGGGCGATGACGCAACAGGTTTGCACATTGCTATGTTGAGTTAGTGCTGCTTCTATTTCGCCTAACTCTATTCTGAAGCCCCGGATTTTTACTTGATTGTCTATGCGCCCCAGGTATTCTATGTTTCCATCTGGTAAATACCTAGCTAAGTCTCCTGTTTTGTATAATCTACTCTCTCCCAAGGGATCAAACGGGTTGTTGATGAATTTTTCTTTTGTTAACTCAGGACGGTTGAGGTAGCCTCTTGCTAATCCTGCACCACTAATATGTAACTCTCCCGGTACACCAACGGGTACAGGCTGTAAATATTTATTCAGAATGTAAATTTGCGTGTTAGAAATTGGGCGACCAATGGTCGATGAGCCGCTTGTCCCTTTTTCTATCAAGCTAAATGTAGAGTAAGTAGTGTCTTCTGAAGGGCCATAAAGATTGAATACACGCTCGACTTGACTGTGCTGATAGATTTGCTGTACCAGTTGATCTTGCAGAGCCTCCCCAGCTAAATTCACTGTGCATACCTGTGGTGGTATATTATTGTCTCGAATTAACTGGGTGATCGCCGAAGGAACCGTATTTATTAAAGTGACTTGGCTGGCAGTGCTAATAGTAGATAAATGCAGAGCATTTTGAGCTAAGATGACTTTCCCTCGCAGGCTCAGAGTCACAAAAAACTCAAAAACCGACAGGTCAAAACAGATAGAGGTGGAAGCTAAGACACCAGCAAGCTCCTCTGGTGTAAAAACTTTTTGCGCCCAATTTACTAAAGCAACTGGACTGTGATGCTCTATAGCTACTGCCTTTGGTCTACCTGTAGAGCCGGAGGTATAGAGTACGTAAGCTAGGTTTGATGGTTTTACTTCGCTGGCTGGATTAATTTCACTAGCTTGGGCTAACTCCTGAGCATTAGTATCCAAATACACAAGACGAGCTTGATGTTTAGGTAGTTTCTCAACTAATTTCTGTTGAGTCAGCAGCACCGCAACATCTGCATCTTCCAGCATGAAAGCCAAACGCTCAGAGGGATAATCACTGTCAAGCGGTACATAAGCCCCACCCGCCTTGAGAATCCCCAACAGTCCCACCACCATCTCTAAGGAACGCTCAACACAAATACCCACCAACACATCTGGTTTTACACCCAGAGTTTGTAAATAATTTGCTAATTGGTTAGCACGACAATTCAACTCGTGGTACGTCAGTTGTTGATTCTCAAATATTACTGCGACTGCATCTGGTGTCCGCTCTACCTGCTCCTCAACCAACTGATGGATACATTTATCTTGGGGATAATCGACCTGAGTATTATTCCAGTCAACTAATAACTGTTGTTTCTCTGTTGCTGTGAGTATAGGTAACTGGGAAATTGGCTGAGTTGGGTTAGCAACAATACCTTCAAGCATTGTGACAAAATGATCCAGCATCCGGCTGATCGTGCTATCTTCAAACCGACTAGCATCGTACATTACCTTCAGCAATAATTGCTCACCAGGGGCAACTAAAACCGCCAGAGGATAATTTGTTTGTTCGATCGCATGAACATTCGAGATGGTAAAATCACTATTGCTTTGTAGTCCCGCACTATCAACAGGATAATTCTCAAAAACAACAATACTCTCAAACAAAGACGTTCCTCTTGGGACATCACTCAGCCCCTGAATGTCTACCAATGAACTATAGGAATATTGCTCAGACTCTACCTGTTGGTTTTGTAAATCCTTCAACAAAACCAGCAATTCAGTATTTTCTTGAATTTGCACCCGCACTGGTAAGGTGTTGATAAATAACCCGACCATCGACTCTACACCAGCTAGTTCTGGCGGACGACCGGACACAGTTGCACCAAAAACCACATCTGTTTCTTGGCTGTAGCGAGACAGCAACAATCCCCAAGTCGCCTGCACTAAATTACTCAGTGTCAATTGATGCTGTCTGACAAATGATACTATTGCTGCTGTTGCTGGCACTGTGAGGTGAATTTGCCGCTCTCTATAGCCTGAATGCTGATCTCGCATTGACAATGATTTATCTACTGTCAAAGGAGTTGGTGTAGTAAAACCTTGGAGTTTTTGCCGCCAAAATTCTGCGGCTAAATCTTGATTCTGTTGCTTTAACCAAGCGATATAATTGCGGTAGCTGACAGTTGATTGTAATTGTAAAGTTTTACCTTGAGAAATTAATTGATAAATTTCCAATAGGTCTTTGAAGACTAAAGATGAAGACCAGCCATCAAGTAATAAGTGATGATAACACCAAACAAACTGATAAATATTCCCGTCCAACTGGATGAGATGTAGGCGCATCAATGGCGCTTGCGACAGTTGGAAACCCTTTTGTCGCTCAGAATTCAGAAAAGTCTCTAATTGCTGTTGCTGCTTTTGTACTGATAACTTCCGCCAGTCATAGGTATTGATAGTTACATTTACCTGTCGATACACTATTTGAATCGACTGGCTCAATGACTCCCACAAAAACGCTGTGCGGAGGATGGAATGCTTTGCTACTACTTGCTGCCAAGCTTGCTCGAAGGTTTTTACATCTAGATTTCCCGTCAAAATGCAACTCAACTGCTGAAAATATGCGCCTGAGTCTGGAGCATACAAACTTTCAAACAGCATCCCCTCTTGCATAGGAGATAAGGGATAAATATCTTCAATATTTTGCCGATTAGTTTTATTAGATTCCAGTTTCATAAATTTTTTAACATTTGATCGAGTTCTAATTGGTTAAGGTTGATTAACGGGAAATCTGTAGGTGTAAGTCCTGTATTTTCCGGTGATGCACAATGAGCAATCAACTCTTGCAAAGTTTCGACAAATTCTTGAGCAATATCCTCAATTGTTTCCTGCTGATGGATATTGCTGCTGTAAGTCCACTCTATTTGCAGTTGTTCGTTGCAAATCATGGCATTCACCTCTACCAAATAAGGGCGCTGACCTTGTAAACTATCGGTGTTGCCGCTAGGCTCATTAGTCAGTTGCATGAGAAAGGATGTATTTACAACTTGATCGAATTGACCCAAATAATTGAAGCTGATTTGGGCTTGAGGTAAAGCCTGTAATCGAGCGCTAATTTCTGCATCTTGAGTCAGATAACGCAATAAGCCGTAGCCAATGCCTTTATTGGGAATAGCCCGTAATTGTTCCTTGATAGATTTTAAAACAGTACCAAAATCATCTGTATTTCCCAATTCAATAACCACTGGGAAAATTGTTGTAAACCAACCCACGGTACGTGATAAGTCTACACCATTGATGATCTCTTCGCGCCCGTGACCTTCTAAGTTGAATAATACTGACTGTGAGTTAGTCCAGGAACTTAACACTAGCGCTAAGGCTGTGAGTAAAACATCGTTAATTTGTGTTTTGTAAGCTTTGGGGACATCTTGCAGCAGGGCTTGGGTTTGGTCTGGGTTTAATGAGACTGTCAATGTCACAGCCGATGCGGTCGTGTTGACTCCTTGGGCATAATCTACTGAGATGGATTCAACAGCATCGTAAGCTGCACTCAACCAATAATCTAGTTCTGATTGCAAAACTTGTGATTGGGCATATTCTGTTAATTGTTGCGCCCAATCTTGGAAGGATGTGGTTTTGGCTGGTAGTTGAATGGTTTTGCCTTCAACCAGTTGCTGGTAACATGAGTGCAAATCTTCTAACAATATCCGCCAGGATACACCGTCTACTACCAGGTGGTGAATTACTATGAGTAATCGCGCTTTTTTGTCAATCCCTAGCCCGAAAAATCCTATCTGCACGAGATTTTCTTGAAGATTTAAACTCGCTTGTAATTCATTGGCTGTGGTTTGAATGACGCTTGCTATCTCTGTTTCTGGAACTTTTGATAGGTCAAAATGTTGGATATTTATTTTATCCGTTGGCTGGCTATGATTTTGCTGCCATGTTGTGTCTGTTTGAGTAAATCTGAGCCTTAAAGCATCGTGATGAAGTAGTAATTGCTGCCATACTTGCTCTAAGATTTCGAGGTTGAGGTCTGATGGAGCTGTGAGGAGAAATGATTGGTTGAAGTGGTGTTTTTCTGGTAAGTGCTGCTGGAAAAACCACTGTTGAATCGGTGTTAGGGGTGATGATCCGGTGACTAATCCTTGTTGAATTGCGCTTGCTTTTGTTGTTGTGGTGACGACTGTGCCTAATTCGGCGATGGTGGGATTGGCAAATAGTTGTTTGACTGTCAGTTTCATGCCTGCCTGTTTGGCGCGGCTGATGATTTGGATGCTGAGGATGGAGTCTCCACCTAATTCAAAAAAGTTATCGTGGATACCAATTTCCGGCGCTGTTAAGACTTGCTGCCAAATTTGCGCTAGTTGTTCTTCGATGGGGGTGCGCGGTGCTACTATCTCAGTTTCGATGCCTGTGCGTGCTTCTGGTTGGGGTAGGGCGCGGCGGTCGATTTTGCCGTTGGGGGTTAAAGGTAGGGCTTCTAAGATGGCGATCGCCCCAGGTACCATGTAATCTGGTAGTTTCTCTTTGAGGAAGCTACGCAGTTTGCTAACTATGGGTGTTGTCTGTGGCTGGGGTACTATGTAGGCTACTAGACGCTTGTCTCCTGGATTGTCTTCGCGGACAATAGCGCAACATACTTGCACATCTCTATGTTTACTGAGTGCGGCTTCGATTTCTCCTAGTTCGATGCGGAATCCCCGGATTTTTACTTGGTTATCTATACGTCCCAAGTATTCTATATTACCGTTTGACAGATAACGGGCTAAATCCCCTGTTTTGTAGAGGCGTTCTTTGAACCTGCTCCCCTGCTCCCCTGTTCCCTTGCTTCCACCGAAGGGATTGGGAATGAATTTTTCATTGGTACGCTGCAAATCATTAATATACCCCATCCCCACACCTACACCTGTTATACAAAGCTCACCAATTACTCCTACAGGAACAATTTGTAAATTTTGATCCAGTATATACAGCTTCACATTGGGTATAGGTTTGCCTATGGGTACAGGTTTATTTAAGAACTCATTTGGTTGTTCTACTGTGTAAGCGGAACAAACATCTGCACATTCAGTAGGGCCATAGCTGTTAACTATTTTGGCAGAACAATACGGTGAATTTTGCCAACTTAACAAACTAGGTATAGAAATCGGTTCTCCACCCAGAAATACATACCGTAGGGATTGGATTTTGGCAAAACTATTATCGTCAGATGTCAGGATTGAACAGAAAGTACTGGGTGTACAATTAACCCAAGTTACTCGCTGCTTGGAGACAAGCTCAAGAATATAATCAGGATTAAATGCATCGGAAGGTAAATATAATATCCCACCTATGATCAAAGGCGCGAATATGTTCTTTTGAGTTAGGTCAAAACTCAAAGATGAAATCACCACCGTGCTGTCTAGTGAGGTGAATTGGAAATCTGTAACCAACCAATTAACCAAGTTAAGAAAACCACGATGGTATACACCTGCTCCTTTGGGCTTTCCTGTAGAGCCAGAAGTGTAAATAATGTAAGCTAGGTTGTTAGGTATAGTTTCGGTGATCAGATTTTGCTCACAATGTTTGGCGATATTAGGCCAGTCACTATCTAAACAAACCACAACAGCTTCATGCTTGGGTAAACGTTCCACAAGATGCTGTTGCGTTAACAACACCTCAAGACCGGAAGCCGTCAACATATAACTTAGTCGTTCTTGAGGATAAGCCGGGTCAAGAGGAACATAAACCCCACCAGCTTTAAGAATCCCCAATAATCCCACGACCATTTCTAAGGAACGTTCTACACAAATACCAACCAGCACATCTGGTTTTACACCCAGAGTTTGTAGATAATTTGCCAATTGGTTAGCGCGACAATTCAATTCGTAATACGTCAATTGTTGATTCACTCTTCGAGAAGCCGCGCAAGGCGCGTCTACAAACACCACTGCTACAGCATCGGGTGTACGCTCTACCTGCTCCTCAAACAATTGATGGATACATTTATCTTGGGGATAATTTACCTGAGTATCGTTCCATTCAACTAATAACTGATGTTGCTCAGGTTGTGTGAGCATTGGCAATTGCAAAATCCGCTTTTCTGGGTGAGCAACAATTCCCTCAAGTAAGATTTGGAAATGTCCTAACAAACGAGTAATAGCGGCATCATCAAATCTGCTAGTATCGTAGCTAATCTTTACAAACAATTGCTCACCGGGAACAACCATCACCGTCAGAGGATAATTGGTTTGTTCAATGGCATAGATATTATCTAGAGAGAAACTGTAATTGTTCTGTTGGACTGCCTCATCAATTGGATAATTCTCGAAGACAACAATGCTCTCGAACAAAGACGTTCCTCTTGGGAGATCACTCAGCCCCTGAATATCTGCTAATGAGCTATAAGAATATTGCTCAGACTCCACCTGTTGCGCTTGTAATTCCTTCAACAAAGCCAACACTTGGGTATCTTCTGACACTTGAACTCGCACTGGCAAAGTGTTGATAAATATACCCACCATCGACTCAATACCTACAATAGCTGGTGGACGAGCAGATACAGTCGCACCAAACACTACATCAGTTTCTTGACTATAGCGACATAGCAGTATTGCCCAAGTTGCCTGCACCAGATTATTTACTGTCAGTTGATGCTGTCGTGCAAAAGTCTGTAACTCTGCTGTAGCTTTTGCTGTTAGTTGGATTTTTTGTTCGCTGTAGCTAGAGCGTTGCTGCTCCTGGATTGATGAGGGTTTATCGATAACCAAAGGAGTAGGTGCGCTAAATCCAAGAAGTTTCTGCCGCCAAAATTGTTCAGCTTGGGTTAAATTTTGTTGCTGTAGCCAAGCAATATAGTTGCGGTAGCTTGGAGTTGGTTGTAACAGTAAAGTTTCACGCTGACAAATTGCTTGATAAAACTGCAACAGGTCTTGAATCAACAAAGGCATTGACCAGCCATCAAGCAATAAATGATGATGATTAAAGATAAATTGATAACTATCTGCGCTTAATTGGATGAGACATAGGTGCATTAGTGGTGCCACAGATAGTTGGAAATTTTGTTGTCGCTGTGACTGCAAAAGTTGCTCTAATTGTTGTTGTTGCTGTTGTGCAGATAGCTTTTGCCAATCATGGGTTTGTAGCTGAACATCCACCTGTTGATACACGACTTGTAGTGGCTGAGTCAATTGCTCCCACACAAAAGCTGTCCGTAAGATGGAATACCGTTTTACCACTTGCTGCCATGCTTGCTCAAATGCTGGCACGTTCAACTGACCATTCAAAGTGCAAATCCACTGCTGAAAATATACTCCTGAGTCTGGAGCATACAAACTCTCAAACAGCATTCCCTGTTGCACACCAGACAGCGGATAAATATCTTCAATATTTTGCCAATTAGACGTTAAGCTCGCCAAAAGTTGGTCTAGTTGTTGCTGGTTAAGCTTGACTAGTGGGAAATCTGAAGGGGTATAACCTCCATGCTCTGGGGATGAACAATGAGCAATGAGCTTGTGCAAAGTTTCGACAAATTTTTGTGCCAGACTTTCAATTGTGGCGCTCTGATGGATATTGCCGCTGTAAGTCCACTCTATTTGCAGCCGTTCTTCAGTAATAATGCTATTAATCTCTAGCAGATGTGTGCGGTTGTTCTGCAAACCGTGGATATGTCCCGCAGACTCACTAGCCAGTTGCATCCAAGAAGATTTATTGAGCAGTTGATCGAATTGACCGAGATAATTGAAGCTAATTTGTGGTTGGGGTAATGCCTGCAATTGAGCAGTAATTTGTGCATCTTGGCTAAGATAACGCAATAAGCCATAGCCAATACCCTTATTGGGAATTGCACGTAATTGTTCCTTGACAGATTTTAAAGCAGTACCCAAATCATCTGTGGTTTCAACTTCCAAAACCACTGGAAAAATTGTGGTAAACCAACCAACTGTTCGTGATAAGTCTAGACCATCGATGATATCTTCGCGCCCATGACCTTCTAAGTTGAATAACACCGAACCTGAGTCCGTCCACCAACTCAACACCAGGGCTAAGGCAGTTAACAAGACATCGTTAATTTGAGTTTTGTAAGCTTTGGGGACATCTTGCACCAAAGCAAGAGTTTGTTGTTGGCTTAATGAGACTGTGAATGTCACAGCGGATGCAGTTGTGTTAATTCCTTGGGTATAGTCTAGTGGGATAAACTCAACTGCATTGTAAGATGCACTCAACCAATAATCTAATTCTGATTTGTTGATTTGCGATTGGGCATATTGTGTTAATTGTTGCGCCCAATCTTTAAAAGATGTGGTTTTGGCTGGTAGTTGAATCGTTTGACCTTGATTTAGTTGCTGGTAACATGAGTGCAAATCTTCTAACAATATTCGCCACGATACACCGTCTACTACTAGATGATGAATGACTATGAGTAGTCGCGCTTTTTTCTCAACCCCTAGCCAGAAATATGCTACTTGCACGAGATTTTCTGATAGATTTAAACTCGTCTGTAAGGAATTGGCTGTGGTTTCGATCACAGTTGCGATCTCTGATTGTGGAACTTTTGATAAGTCAAAACCAGGAATCGTTATGTTATCAGTTGGGGCGCTATGATTTTGCTGCCATGTTGTGTCTGTTTGGCTAAATCTCAGCCTTAATGCATCGTGATGAATAACTAGTTTGTGCCATGCTTGTTGTAAGATTTCCAGGTTCAGGTCTGATGGTACTGTCAGCAAAAATGATTGATTGAAGTGGTGTTTTTCTGCTAACTTTTGCTCGAAGAACCACTGTTGAATTGGTGTTAGGGGTGAACTGCCACTGACTAATTCTTGTGCGATTGAGTGTGATGTTGTTGTGCTGGCGACTATGGCTAATTCGGCGATGCTGGGATTGGCAAATAGTTGTTTGACTGTGAGTTCGAGTCCAGCCATTTTGGCTCTGCTGATAATTTGAATGCTCAATATCGAGTCTCCACCTAGTTCAAAGAAGTTGTCGTGGATACCGATTGACTCGATTCTTAATACTTGTGTCCAAATTTGGGCTAGTTTTTCTTCTATAGGGGTGCGCGGTAGTACTATATCACTTTCGATGCCTGTGCGGGCTTCTGGTTGGGGTAGGGCGCGTCTGTCTATTTTGCCGTTGGGAGTTAAAGGTAGGGAATCTAGGATGGCGATCGCCCCAGGTATCATGTAATCTGGTAGTTTTTCTTTGAGATAGCTACGCAGAACTTTTATGCTTGGTGTTGTCTGTGGCTGCGCTACGATGTAGGCGACGAGGCGTTTGTCTCCTGGTATGTCTTCACGGGCGAGCACACAACATGTTTGTACATCCGGGTGTTGGCTCAATGCTGCTTCTATTTCTCCTAACTCTATGCGGAAACCCCGGATTTTAACTTGATTGTCAATCCGTCCCAGGTATTCTATGTTGCCGTCACTTAAGTAGCGACCTAAGTCCCCTGTTTTGTATAGGCGTTCTGAGGCAGCATCTGAGAAGGGGTTGCGGATGAATTTTTCTTGTGTCAATTCCTTTCGGTTGAGGTAGCCTCGTGCTAATCCTGCACCACCGATATACAACTCTCCTACTACACCTACTGGCACTGGTTGTAAGTGCGAGTCTAATATGTAGATTTGCGTGTTGGCAATTGGGCGACCGATGCAAATTTTTTGGTCATTGGGAGTGCATTTGGCAATCGTGGCACAAACACTCGCTTCTGTCGGACCGTAGGCGTTGAAGAAGTTTCTTCCTTCTGACCATTGTTGCATCAGTTCAATACTACAGGCTTCTCCAGCGACAATAATTGTTGACAATGTTTGCAGTTCTTCTGTTGACAGGACTGCCAAGGCTGATGGTGCTAGGGTGACATGGGTAATACCATTAGAGTTTAATCGCTCAATTAAAGGCATACCCGGCATAAGAGAATCTTTGGTTTCTAAGTAAAGTCTTGCTCCCGATCCCAAAGCCATGAAGATTTCTGATATGCAGGCATCAAAACTGAAGGAGGCAAACTGGAGAACTCGACTATCACAATGTACACCAAAAGTTTGAATTTGTGCTTGAGCTAGGTTGTACAATCCACTATGCTCAACCATTACCCCTTTGGGTTGACCTGTAGATCCGCTTGTGTAAATCACATTCGCTAGATGAAATGCTGTAACTTCACTAACGGGATTGTCCTGATTGTTTTGGCTAATGTGTGACCAGATTTCATCTAAAAAAACAACTTTTGCTGGAGTTGCAGGTAGTTTATCTAGAAGTCGCTCTTGGGTCAGCAGTACCCCAACTTGAGTATCATTTAGCATAAAGCTAAGGCGATCGCTAGGATACTGAGGATCAAGTGGCACATAAGCACCACCTGCTTTGAGAATTCCCAATAGTCCCACGATCATTTCAACAGAACGCTCTACACAAATGCCAACCAATACATCTGGTTTTACATCCAAGGACTGCAAGTAATGCGCCAACTGATTAGCACGACTATTCAATTGGTGATACGTTAATTGCTGATTCACTCTTCGAGAAGCCGCGCAAGGCGCGTCTACATGCACCACTGCTACAGCATCGGGTGTGCGTTGAACTTGTTCTTCAAATAACTGATGGATACATTTATTGATCGCGTAATCTACTTGAGTGTTATTCCACTCAACTAATAACTGCTGTTGCTCAAATTGTGTCAACAAAGGTAATTGGTCAATTCGTTGCTGGGGATCTGCCACAATTGCCTCAAGTAGAGTCACAAAATGCCCCATCATCCGCGCGATCGCACTGTCATCAAACAAGTCAGTGTTATAATTCCATGTACCTTTGAGTGAGTCAGGCTCTTCAATAATGTTTAAGGTTATATCAAAGGCCGCTCCTTTAGATTCTGGAATTATTGATTCCAAAATCAGACCATCGATATTCTTATCCATACTCTGGTGGGAGCGATTCCAGACTAAGGCTACTTGATAGAGTGGCGAAAAACTAAGGTCGCGGACAGGTTGTAGTTGCTCTACTAGCAGAGGAAAGGGATAATCTTGATGGTCTAGAGCATTTGATACACAAGAGCGCGATCGCTCCAGCAACTCTTGAAAGGTAGGTTTTCCCGAAAGGTCTCCTCGCAAGACCACAGGATTAGTAAAGTGACCAACAATATTTTCAAATTCTGAACGGCTGCGATTTTTTATTGGAGAGCCAATTAAAATATCTTCTTGATTAGTATAACGTAGTAATAATATTTGTAATGCTGTTAATAATAGAGTATAAAGAGATGCACGTTCTCTATTTGCCAATTCTGTGAGCTTTTGCAGAAGTTTTTCTTTAATCGTGAAAAAGCGGGAAGCACCATTATAGGTTTGGCTTTGAGGTCTTCGTCGATCTGTTGGTAAATTCAGTAATGGCAATTCACCAGACAGTTGTTTGTGCCAGTAAGTCCGTAAATTTTCTCCATGTGAACTAGCGAGCATTTGCTCTGACCACTTGATGTAGTCTTGATATTGATAGTTTTGTGCTGATAGTTGGGGTGCTACACCTGTGGCGATCGCTTTATACAAGGCTCGGAGTTCACTGGTCATAATTTCTAAAGACCAGAAATCCCCTACTATTTGATGTAGCGTGACTAAAAGTATATGTTCTTTTGTTGGTAATTTATCAGTTTTAATATGGTTGATTAATAAATTAAAGCGCAATATCGGACCCTGTTCTAAGTCGAACGGGCGATCGCTTTTTTCTGAGAGCCAGTTATTTATATCATCTTGACCAAACTCGAAAGCTTCTTGGATGCTAAAATCTACCTGCTGATTTTCGTGAACTGTTTGTACAGGTTCACCATCAATGGTTGCAAAGGTAGTCCTTAAAACTCGATGTCTTTCAACTAGAGCTTGGGCAGCCTGCTTGAGGACTGGAATATCTAAATTTGTAACTAATTTTGCTGCATGTGTGGCGTTGTAAGCGGGGCTGCTGGGTGCTAATTGATACAGAAACCAAAGTGCCTTTTGACCATGAGAAAGAGGATAAGTTGTAGCATGAGTACTACTCTGGGATAAAATTAGCATAATTTCTGATTCGTATTGCTCAATTTCACCCAATAATTCAGGGGTAAGTAAGTTTTCAGGCGATCGATAGCGCAGTTTGTCTCCATCAGCCCAAAGTTCAACATTCTTTGCTGAAAGATTTTCTAGAAGCTCTGCTAAATTCATGCTCTTATCCTAATCCATATAATTTCAATGAATTAATAATTCTTTAATGTTGCTATTTTTAATATCCTCACTAGACGCGGTTGTTTGTAAGTTAAACAATAATTTTTATCACATATTTTTGACCATACAACATAAGCAATTAACTCATATTTGAAATTTTATGTTCGCCTCTCTATTACTATAAAACCCTTGAAAATTAAGCTTTATTTAATAGCAGCTTACTCTTACATCAATTTTTGTGCTGACTTGAATTGGATGAATAGTGAATATGTTTATTTAAGGTTTTGCTTGAACTTGTGAATTATCTCACGTTAGTCAGCAAAATACAATACCAATTAAGACAGTTAAGAAGACAGTTAAGACAGTTAAGACAGTTAAGAAATATCTGCTCGATAAATTAGGGTAAAAACAAAAAATCAAAATGTTAAAGTACCTATCCGACTATTATTTTCTGAGGTATAAAAGCTTCATCAAAACGATAAATTAAACAGGATAAGATAATGTGGTAAGACAATACTACAAACTTCAAAAGAGGTATAAAGTCGTTATACCAATTATTTATGAAGATGCACAGAATATAAAAAACTAACCGCCAAGACGCCAAGACGCCAAGATTGGAGAGTTAGTCATTTAGTGCGGCTTCACATTAAATTGGTATTACAGAGGAATTGTATTAACGTGAATTTGATAAAATTATTAGCTCAAGTAATCAACTCGCTGCAAGGGTGCAAACGCAAGTCTGCTTCTAATAGACTTAATAAATAAGCCCTTTAACCTACTTCAAGTGGGTTTTAGCTATGAGCCAGCTATTTATTTGAGGGCGGTATATCGTTGCTCATGAAATCTATCAAAGTCACGTTTTATAATAAGGAGCGAAGTCAGTACGAAGCGAGTACCGACTTAATTCAAGGGAATAATTTCGGCTAATACCATTTCACGTTAATAGCAATACATATGAATTTTGTCCCAGACGCGATATATCGCGTCTCTACAGGGTCTGTATTTGTATCAAGATTTTTGTGAAATGGTATAACCTATCAAGAAGGATTCAGAAGGCAGAGGGCAGGAGGCACTTATGCTGAAGGAACCCACGCTTAAAAACGTGGGATTGAAACAAGGAAGCTTTATACCTCGCTGCCAGCAGTMTCGGTATAATTCTTACTTTTAAGTGGGCTTTATACCCACAACTGAAGTTTTTGTTAATACATATAACCTTCTGCCCTCTGCCTTCGTACTTCTGCCTTTCTTGGTAAAGCGTAATGCATCAATGGCAGTATTGCTGATTGCGAATTGGTATTAATCATGAATTATCTGTTTTTTCTTCTAAAAGCGCTTGAATTTGAGAAAAAAGTTTATTAATTTTTTTTAGTTTTTTCTCATCCTCCCAAATTTTACTCTTTCTCAATGCTTTATATATTTTGTCTGTTCTATCTTTTTCTTCTTGTTTTCGAGAGACTAAAGTTTTCTCTCCAGTTTGCGTTTTAAGAATATTTCCTACTTTCTCTTTAATTTCAGACAGTGATAGGTTTGATTCAATCGCTTTATCTAATAAATCTTGTCGTTTGAAATCATCCTTTACACGTGCAATCACTTGTGCCTTAGTGTACTCTATTTTTCCTTCTTCTAGTACAGTTTGGATATCTGGAGGGAGTTTGAGCAAGGGAAGGCGGTTAGTAACAAAGGACTGCCATGATATCTTTCCTATCTGAGAGAATATTTTTTGAATAATTTGGGCTGATTCGCTAACCATAACGTTATGGTTAGAGTTTCCCTTTGCTTCATTATTCATTTGATATAACAGAGATACAACTACATTTGACTCAACTTCTAATTCACTTTTAACTAAGTCAAGGATACCCATCGTTTCCTCAAAAGCATTGAGGTCTTCTCGTTGGAGGTTCTCTACAAGTCGGATACGAAGTGCTGTTTTCTCGTCACATTCAATAATACGAACAGGAATATCTGTTATTTCAGCTAGTTGACAAGCTTTAAGACGGCGTTCACCAGCTATCAGTTCATATTGTGTGGGGAGATTTTGAGATTTGAGTGAATTAGTGTATGGTTCGCCAATGGGTCGGACAACAATAGGTTCAAGTAAACCCTCTTGCTTTATACTATCAGCAAGAGATTGAAGCTTTTTTGGATCAAAATAACGACGGGGCTGGCTGGGCGGCAGGATAATAGCGGATATAGATAAAGTAGAATCAGACGAGAATTCCTCTTCTGATGAACCAAATAAGTTATCTAGTCCAGTTAGTTTTTCAAGTTCGCGTTTTTGGCTCATAATTGAGTTATGTAGTTTGTAATTTCTTCAAGTATCTTAACTGCGGGGTGATTTTTCTTATGTAGTGCTAGTGGCAGATGTGACTGGGCAGCATCAGGGAAAGCTGTTGATTTGGGAATAGGAGAAGTGATGTGTATGCGCTCTCCTATTTGCTTTTTAATCTCTTCAAGTATTCCTGTGTCTTGAAGATTGCGATTATCGTACTTGGTCGGAATCAAACAAGCGATTTGTAGTTTTTTGTGTCCTCCTTTTTTGATTCGAGCAACTGTTTCTAGTAGTTGGTTAGTGCCAAGATAGCACTTGTATTGAGTTTCAACTGGAATGATAATATGTGAAGCTGCTACTAAGCTCATAATACTTAGTATTCCTAAAGAAGGTGGACAATCAATCAAAATGTAATCATACTGATCGACTACCTCTGAAAGTGCGGTTTTGAGTCGTTGGCGATTGTCAACTGTGAGGTCAAGAAGAATTTTTTGCTCTGCACCTGCTAATTGGATATTTGTTGGCACCAGATGCATTCCATGAATGGGTTTTTCCCATATATATAGAGGAGTGTCTTCCGCGATCGCACTGTATACAGTTTGATCAATTTCTAGTTTGGTTTCTCCTAAACCCATAAAGGCTGTTAGCGATGCTTGGGGGTCCATATCTACGAGCAGTACGCGGTGTTTTTGAGCAAGGTGATAACCAATATTGTGTGTAATCGTTGTTTTGGCTGCTCCGCCCGACTGGTTGAAACTAGCAATTATTTTGCTTGATCTGTTGTACATATGTAATTGGGTTCTTAAGTACGTAATTGGATTATTAAATAGATAATACGGTCTTTTGTTGATAGTCGCACGCCTCTAGAACCCTTCACGTGTTAAAAGTATTATATTACTAAGTATTTTCGGGATTAAACACTTACTAATAATAAAATGTTTTGCCTTGAGATGCGACACAAAAAACGAGGCTAGCAAAAGATCGCTATTAATGTCAAATTTAGCTTGATAAGTGATCGCATCAATACAAAAGCACTTAAAACAGCGACAGGAATTTAAAAGTTATACCATTTCACGAAAACCCTGATACCAATACAGATCCTGTAGAGACGCGAAATTACCCTGCGGGAACGCTAAAAGCGAACGCGTCTGGGACAAGATTCATATGTATCGCTATTAACGTGAAATGGTATTAGGGAGAAAAACAACAAGCTCTTGGGTATGTTTTGAATGCCCAAGAGCTAGAAAGTGGAAGATGAGCAGTATACAGTTTCAAATTGCTCCTAAGAAATTAAACTGTAACTAAATATAGTAGAAACTTGTGATTAATATTATCAATTTACATTGAGCTTGTATATATGGTAAGTGGGCATTTTTAACTAAGCGTGAGCGATCGCATTCTCCTGGGGTTCATCAACAAATAAGCATCATCTTCCTTTTTGAGCAGCAACCAAAGAAACGCCAATAATAACAAACAAAGTTCCTATTATGCGTAATGGATTAGCTGGGTATTTGTTAAGTCCAATGAGGCCAAAATGATCTAAAAAAAGTGCTGCAATCATCTGACCTGCAATTGTCAGTCCTAATGTCAATGCTGCCCCAATCTTAGGTGTAGCAAAAATAGTTGACCAGACATATAAAGTTCCTAAACAGCCTCCTATCCACATCCACCATGAAGTTTGAGAAAGTGAAGTCAAAGTAGGAAGTGGATAGTGGGCAAAGAAACAAATAATCAGCGATGTGATAGTGCCAGCAAGATATGAAATAAATGTAACTTGCATTGGCTGACCAATATAACTCTTTAAAAGAGTGTTAAGGGCAACCTGAACAGGTAAAATAGCACCACCAATAAGTGCTGCTACCAAATAAATGGTTCTAGCATTCATAAGATATCATTTTGAAAACTAAACAGAAAACTTTGTAGGGAACATCCAGTAGGACGTGATCAAATAAAAACCACTAAAAATTATAACAAAATGAATCAATACGGTTATGTTAAGAATTTTTCATACAAATAATGTCTATAAAAACCCTAAATTTATGGCTTTTATAAAAGACTGTATTCCTAACTAAACCGTATTATCAACTTGCTAATCTTAACGCAATACACTTGGTGTTAAAGATTTTTAGTACAGAAAATTGGTCTGTTCACTTGAAGAGTTATGTCAAGAACTTAAGTAGTCTCAAGATATAGCTGAATCGACCTCACTAATTCACAGACACCTGTAATTTTGAGCATACTGTAGTGATCAGCTTTGAGATTTATGACCGTCGGAATCTTTTGGGAGTAACCACTGTGGCTCTCAATAAATGAATAATCATCACCATCGGCCTTAAAAATAGTTATAGGTGCAATAATTTGCCTCTGAGTTAATTCATGGAATGTGTACTTGACTTCATATGTCTGCTGTACAATTCTCATTATTCGTTCCACCAGATCTAAATCCAGCTTCTTATATCTTGAAATGAATGACGCGAAGCTGTTTTCATCGTTTGCAACCTTCAAACACTCCTCTAATGCAGGACCAGTGATAGTGCTTGCAAAAACAGAGAAGAGAATTGTCACATAAGCTTTGTTAGTAAATACTGGTTGATTGCCATGAATAGCTTCGTTCTCAGTACGAACTTTTGGTGATCCTGGAGCGATCAAAAAGAGATTTTCCACATCATCGCCGGACTGCTCAAGCTGATAAGCAACTTCAAAGGCCATCCGTGCGCCAAAGGAATATCCCCATAGCGTATAGGGACCGGCTGGTTGAATACGTTTTATTTCCTTAATATCTTCAGCAGCCATCTCACTAATGGAGGAAAATGGCTTCTCGCCTTGGTTGATTCCATAGGCCTGAATACCGTAAAAGGGTCGATTGAGATTTATTTTTTCTGCCAACAACCTCAAGTTCATTGGATAGCCACCAAGACCAGGCCAGCAATATATAGGATTTTCTACTCCCGTGGATGATAGATTTACTAGACGCGAAGAATGTTCAACTTCATCACTATCAACCTTACGAGCAAGCTTTTCAATACTTGGAGCTTCAAACAGAGCATGTAAAGGCAAGGTAGAATTAAATTCTTTATTGATAGCGTTGATTATTCTCACAGCAATAAGTGAGTTTCCGCCAGATTCAAAGAAATCGTCACATATCGAGACGGAATCCCACTTCATTGCCTTCTTCCAAATCTCCCCTATTCGCT
The DNA here is from genome assembly GCF_004323185.1 of Westiellopsis prolifica IICB1. Classification (GTDB taxonomy): domain Bacteria; phylum Cyanobacteriota; class Cyanobacteriia; order Cyanobacteriales; family Nostocaceae; genus Pelatocladus; species Pelatocladus prolificus_A. Next base: position 383,503 of record NZ_NAPS01000003.1, on the reverse strand, counting down.
GTTCAGTATTTGTACGAGGCATAATGATGGGCCGTTGGGCCATTTCGATATTTACTTTGTCCGACGCTTCCAGGGCTTTAACATCGATCTTACCATTGGCAGTAAGCGGTAACTTATCCATAACTATGATCTTGTTAGGCATCATGTAATCAGGCAAAAAGTTGCGTAGATCTTCTTTGATTAACTCTGCTGGACCTTTCATCTGAACGGCGTCTTCCTTCATCCCCTCGCTGGTTAACTGCTCATCACTCACACGACCACCGATACAGAAGTAAGAAGGACCTGGTTCTTCATTACTAGCGCTGAGTATCCTTGTTATCTGCTTTGCCGAAGGAAGATCATTACCAGTCTCGGAACTGTATCCAGAGGACAATAAACCAAGATTTAGATCGTTCATTTGCAGATGTTGAAGCTTCCTGCCCATTGCGAAATAATTCGCCCATTTACAGCTGCTTCTACCAATCATTGCAATTCCAAAACTTCCCTGTTCGTAGGTTAGCTGATTGATAGCTATTACATGTCTCTTCAAAATGATATCGTCTGAAATTTTTTCCAAGATACCATCTTTGTACTTGTACAGACCCCCAGGTAGATCAGCAATCTTTCCAGGATGACTTTGCACATAAATATCAACTGGTTCGATCGACAATGGCTTGACCTGAGGGACTATATCAAAAGTGCCTAGATAATAATAATGTTCGTCTGGACATAGAATTTTCTCATTTACTTCCGGTGTATAATCAGCATCTCCAATAGTAAGCTTATATGGCGGAAGAATCTTGTCAAACAGACCCAATATGTGGCCAGTTTCTATTTCGAGTACCTCTTGAATGTTATTTTTATAAACTAGTTCGATAGCTTTTCTCTTTCCAATGAAGTGTATTTTTATTCGTGTTTTTTCTGTACTATCTATTTCGTTTAATAGTACTAATTGATGACGTCCCGGATGGTAATAGTAGTAACCACTCCTCAAACCTACTATGTTGACTAATTCGAGATACATTTGTGTTGCATACAATGCACCAGGTGATGCATAACCGTACTTGGGTAATAGACGCTCATCACTGTAAAAAGGCCCGAAATATCTCAAAATCTGACCTAATTCTGTGAAGCTCAACGCATCCAAGCCACGAGAATCGGCAGAGTTGTAGGTCTGGGTACCAGTAATTTGTTTATCCAGTAACCGCAGAATGTCAGCTTTCTGGACAGCACCACCCTCGAATAAACGGTAGGATTTTCGAGTAAACGCCAACCGCCGCTGTTCGTCGGTCGGTGTTTTACCTGGAAGATCGATCTCTATCTGACCAGGCACACAATTTTCTTCGTCAATATCTCTATATCCGAGATTCGACAATTGAGCTTTGACTTGAAGCTTGTTTTGCTTCGACAGATGGTGTTCTCCCTGGACACCCTGGTCCATCACAGCAGCTTGCTTAGGACTCAATTCAATACATGCAATTAGATCAGAGTATCCGGTACGAGAATTTTTCTTAACTATAACAGCTGCGTTTTTAACCCAGTCATGCCTCTCAATAGCTACCTTTACCTCGTCAAGCTCAATCCGAAACCCTCTAAGTTTTACCTGATTGTCTACACGGCCAACGAATTGAACAGTACCATCTGCATTCCAACAGGCTAAGTCCCCAGTCTTGTACAGTTTGGCACTTCCAGAACTCGCCGAAAATCGGTTGTTGACAAACCTTTCTTTAGTCAAGTCTGGTCGATTAATGTATCCGCGCGCCAGCTGAACACCACCGATGTATAACTCACCATTTTCTCCAACCGATGCTAACGATTGATCGCTCGTAAGAATGTAAAATTGAGTATTGTGAACGGGAATGCCGATTGGGATTGCTTCAGGGTGATCAGCGATCGCATTTTTATCAACCTTAAAGGCAGAAGCATTGATAGTGCATTCACTCGGACCATAAACATTAATTAAGTCGCATTTTGGCAACACTTCAATGCATTGTAGCGCAAGTTTTTTTGACAGAATTTCGCCACCGCTAAATATCTGTCTGAGTGATTTACAATTGTCGAATATGTCGGTGTCAAGAAGCGCTTGTAGCAGCGTCGGAACACATTGCAGAGTCGTCACATTATGTCGGGTGGTAGTTTCAATTAACTGTTCTGGATCTTTATAGGTTCCAGGGCGGCTCATAATAATTTTACTGCCACAACAGGACGCAAGAATCTCCCATTGTGCTGCGTCAAAACTCATAGGTGTTTTTTGCAGAACAACTTTGTTTTGATCCAAATTACAAACAGTTCGCATCCAATTCATCTGGTTGACGATACTGCGGTGTTCAATCATCACACCTTTCGGTTTTCCCGTACTTCCAGAGGTATAAATTACATAAGCTAAATTATCATAACGTGGACGCTTGTAGAGTTCATTCTGCCCATTTATACCCGATGGAATTTCAAACTCCTCGGCTTCTTCGAGTGTAACTATTCGTGTACCTGAAGGCACCAGTTCCGCCAACCTAGTACGCAGCTTTTCCTGTGAAAAAACAATTTTGACGCCTGCATCCTCAACCATATATCTCAGTCGGTCTTCTGGATATTCTGGTGATAATGGCAAATAAGCGCTGCCTGAGAACAAAATACCCCAAATTCCAACTATCAATTCAAGCGACGGCTCAAGGAAAATACCTACACATTCGTCGACAGTTGCACCAAGATAATGAAGATAAAAACCCAAGCGCGAACTAATTTCGGCGAGTTCTTGATAAGTTAGACATTCATGATCACAATGATCACAGACAACTGCTTCTGTGTTAGGTTGGATCTGCACTTGCTCTAGAAATAAATCAAGCAGAGACTTTGTAATCAAATCTTGTGACTTTGTATTGTCTAGCTTTTGTATAGGCAAATCTTCTGTTTGCATAGTTGATCTCCAATCTAATCTTTAAATTTGTCCAAAAATAAAAAAATTTCAACTCCAAGCATGAAAATAGAACTCTGCTTACGCTCTCATATCCACTTTCAAGCCAGAAATTCAGAAGGCAGAGGGCAGGAGGCACTTATGCTGAAGGAACCCACGCTTAAAAACGTGGGATTGAAACAAGGAAGCTTTATACCTCGCTGCCAGCAGTMTCGGTATAATTCTTACTTTTAAGTGGGCTTTATACCCACAACTGAAGTTTTTGTTAATACATATAACCTTCTGCCCTCTGCCTTCGTACTTCTGCCTTTCTTGGTAACCCACCCTAAAAAGAGTCAATACGGTTCGGTTAAAAATTTTTCCTCATAATTTTGGGCATGTAGAGACGTTGCACTATAACGTCTCTACAAGGTTTAGATGTCAATCGATTTGTCTTATCCGAACCGTATTGTAAAAAGAGTGGGATTAAAATCAGGGATTTTTAGTATTTATCTGCTTTAACTCTGAGTTTAATTACCAACTTAACTTTAGACTCAGAACTAAAAATTTGTCTTTGCTGGTAACTCAGTTATGAGTTTAAAACAGAGTAGATAGCCTATAGAGGTTTTGAATTAATCTTCTCCCGTAAACGACGTGCAGATTCAACAGGAGACTTAGCATTGTAAATAGCAGCACCAACTGCTGCGACATCAGCTCCTGCTGCTTCTACTTCCTGAATTGTATTCTCATTGATACCCCCCGCAGCAGAGAGAGATATTGAAACCGCACCTCGTAGAACTGCAAGTTCGTTTGCAGTTGAAGCACACAAATGATTAGCTTGCTCATCTAATCCGCAGTGCAGTTCCAAGTAATTAACTCCTAGCTTTTCTAAATCGCGCGCACGTTGTACACGATCTGAAACGGAAATCATATCAGCAGTAACATATCTCCCATACTTACGAGCAGCTGTCACAGCTCCTTTAATAGTACTGTCATTTGATACAGCTAGAATTGTAGTGAAGTCTGCTCCTGCTTTGAATGCCATTTCAGCTTCTAGGCCTCCAGCATCCATCGTCTTCATATCTGCAAAAATGAGTTTATCTGGAAAAGATTGTTTAAAAGTTTCGACAACCTTCAATCCCTCTTGCTTAATCAAAGGAGTACCAGCTTCGATGATATCTACATAATCAACAACATCTTTAAGCAATTTAATTGCTTGCTCTAATGACAATAAATCTACAGAAACTTGTAATTTCATTAAACAACCTCTTTTTTGTTCAAATAATTTGCTCTGATCTTGTATTAGTTATGCTTGAAAATTACTTATACGATTTCACGAAAAGCCTGATACAAATACAGACCCTGTAGAGACGCGATATATCGTGTCTCTACATTATTTATATATATCGCGATTAACGTGAAATGGTATTACTAGTAGTCTTTCACCTAATTTTGAAGTGTTTGTAGTGAGGACTTTAGTCCTCTTTTATAACTATTTTAAGGGCTTTATACCTGATTACAAACTCCGCAAATTTTGTGTGGTAGACCACCAGTATCAATTATTCAAGATTAGCGTGCAAAGCCCAAAGAGTTTCAGCATTTTTATTGATACTATGAGATAAAAAATGAAACAAAGCATCAAATATTAACAAAGAAGATTGCTCAAATAAAGAACCACTAAATTGTTGTGAATATTGATGACTATGATCTTGTTTAGCCGCAGCTTCTATGTGAATTAAAAAATTAGCTATTTTGGCTAATGGGGAATCGATTTGAGTTGTGACACTAGCAATATATGCACCGATTTCTTTTGCTTTACACGCAATCTCTAAAACATGTTCAGTGGTACCTGAACCGGAAAAATCTATTAGTAAATCACTTTGTTGAATTGCTGGAGTAATGGTTTCACCCACAACATAGACCTGTCGTCCTAAATGCATCAGCCGCATAGCAAACATACGAATCACTAAGCCACTACGACCTTCACCAGCCACAAAGATTCTTTGGGTATTTAGAATTGCTTGCCCAAGTTGGATAACTGATGAATAATTGACCTTTTCTAAAACCTGTTTGTTTTCGATTAACACCAATTCAACGACTTTACTAAACTCGGTATTAATGTCTCTATCAATAAGATTTTGAGAAACATTGGCCATGATAATTATTTCCTTTCTAATACTAATGTAAAACTTCAAGTGAGATTTACACGGTACTTCTTAAAAGACTAAGAGACGGCTTTGGTACAAATCTTGAATGACTTGAACAGCACAGATTATAGCTACAAGCCCGATTACCACAACAGGTAACAAACCTTTGCCAGCTATGGCAAGTATGAGAAGGATAATTGCAGAACGAAGGCGAAACCTAGAACGAATTTTACAATAGCGTATAACTCCAGTACGATGCAAAAGAGCTAGAGCTAGCAAGCATAATGCTACCGTGCCACAGAGAACCACGCGCTCTGGTGTAGCCAGTGCTACATTAGGATCACTTAATATAATGTGTTTGACGCCAACTCCAGTAGCAGTGAGTCCAATAACCAATGGTAAATGCCCGTATAGCCAAATTTGATAAATGCCTATTTGACCAGTTGCATTAGCAGAACGCAGAGCTGAGTTACCAATATTTTCAAAATAGACCCACCACAAACTAAAAGCGATACTAAAACCGAATATTGCAGCAAGTGCGCTTTTAGCATCCCACTTTTGATTAGAGAGACCATCAACCACGCCTATAATTGCTTCCCCCAGAACAATGATGGTGAATAGCCCGAAACGCTCCGGCAAGTGTTCGACATGGTGGCTTAGTCCTAACTGTAAGTGTTTGGCTGTTAGAGGTGTGGCGAAGTCTACAATTAGCCCCAATGCCCAAAAACCAAAACGAAATGGAATGGGTATAAATGCTGAGATCAGCCAAAGAGCAGCAGCGATCGCAAAACCCTGTGCGTAACGAATTGCTAGTGGACGCGCTACAGGAATATGCCTTGCAGCACGCAGATATTCAATAACAAGCATAGCTCTTCCAACAGCATAGGATAGAGCAAAGCCAATTGAACTTTCTCCCAAGCCGTAATGTGTATTTACTGCTAAGGTAGTGATCGCTACCATTTGCCCACCAATCAGCAAGCGATGACCTATGTCATCAATATCAAATCGATTGGTATAAAATGTGGTGCCAATCCATGCCCACCAAATTGGAATGAACAGAAATACAAAATTAAAAAATCCTGATACAGAGATATCTTCACTAAGATTGTGGGCAACTTGTGATACCGCAACTACAAATACTAAATCATAGAAAAGTTCCAGCCAAGTAGCATGACCATTTTTTTCGCTTTCTGCATCAATGCGTAGACGAGGAGGTTGAAACCAGGTTTTCACGTCTAAGCCCTCATATTTTTGTATATAACGGAACTTGACTAAGAGCAACAAAAGAGAAAGAACTGAGTTTTTGAAACAACACTATTCAGTTATGGGTAAAAAACTAAGGAGAAAGGATAGAAAAACTTAATTTTTTTGACATTGCTTAATTGCGGTATGAATCTAGATGCAGACATAACATAAAACTCAAGTATCAGCTTTATTAGTTGCTGGTAAATGTACAAAGGTTTTGTCGGTATAAGACCAAGCCCAGTTCTCACCAGGTTCAAAGGACTTTATCAAGGGATGACCAGTGCAGTGGAAATGCTTTGTAGCGTGCTTGTTCTTAGAGGAATCACAACAACCAACATGTCCACATATGAGGCAAACCCGCAAGTGTACCCAGGTGTCTCCACTTGCCAAGCATTCCTCGCAGCCATTAGCTCTGGGTCTGACTACTTGTAACTGATTAAAATCTGTATACCCCATAGTCATTAATTCTCCTTTATGTTTTCTTTTAAGCAGGAATTGCTTCACTTTTAAATCTGTTTATTTCTTGGAAGGAGTGGAGAGGTAAACTAACTTGAAAACGTGTGTCACCTGGCTTTGAGAAACAGCGAATATGCCCGTTATGCTGACCCACTACAATTCGATAAGCAATCTCTAGACCTAGTCCAGTTCCTACACCAATACTCTTAGTTGTGAAAAACGGATCGAAAATTCGGGATTGAATTTCAGGAGGAATACCAGGCCCATTATCCGCAATTTCCACCGTAATGCAATCTTGAGCGCTAAAAGTACGTATCCAGATTGTTCCTCCTTCACCCAAGGCGTCTATGGCATTGTCAATCAAATTTGTCCATACTTGATTTAGTGCGCTTCCATATGCTTCGATAGTCGGTAGATTTTGCTCATACTCACGTACCACTTGGGTACGATGCTTCCTGAGCTTGTAGCTCAAAATAGTCAGCGTATTCTCTATCCCTTCATGAATAGTTATCTCCTTGAGTGGAGACTGATCCATATACGAGTAGGCTTTGACAGCATTGACAAGATCCGAGATGCGAGTAACGCCTTGGTCGAGGACATTTAATACACTTGCCATAGCCAGCGTTGCTTCTAACCAAGTTAATGCACTACTGAGTGTATTAACACTTACATGTTTGCCAATTACTTCTAACTGTTGAGCCTTAATTCCTGCCGCAACTAGGGTAGGAACAAATTTCCACCCATCAACAACACCATATGATTCTAGCCAGTCAGTTAGTTCATCTTCCAAATCGAGCTGAGTTAAAGGATCAAAATCGCAGGTTTGAATCACCCGTTCAATGGATTTACACTTAAGATCCAGGAGGTACTCTAATTGAACAGGAGTGAGATGTTGCTCGGTAGACTCAAGCGAGAGGTTATGTAAGACGTTCACCATATCGTGCAACTGTCCAGCTGCGCGACGTACTGCTGCTGTTGGATTACCTAGTTCATGAGCCAAACCTGCTGCTAGTGTTCCTAAAGAAATGAGTTTGTCGTGTTGCTGAGATAACATCTGTAACTCTTGCATTCGGCTTGCCATGAAACCGAGAACAGCTTTTCTCACCGACGGGCAGAACATAAGCATCTGCCAGAACTCTTCCTCGTGCAAACAATATATATGACACTGACCCACAGCTTGTCCACTTGCAAGATGAAGTGTACCCGCAAGAAGTGGAACTTCACCAAAAAATGTACCCGCTTCGTATGTAGCTAAAATCACTTCTTGATTACTAATCTCTCGTGTTAGGCGGATTGCTCCTTCAAATACCACATAAAAGCATTTTGCAGGTTCCCCTTGCTTAAATAGTAATTCTCCTGGATTCAGCCGGATGTTGCTGCCGTTCATCAAACACATCAGTTGATTTTCGGTCAGGTTTTTGAATAGGGGTATTGTTTGTAACAAATCAAGCATGACAAAAATCTACAGTGTTTTTACAAGGATGAGAGATATTGATGTATGAATTGAATAGCGATCGACCCTTCACCCACTGCTGAAGCAACTCGCTTTACTGACTGGTAGCGCACATCACCTACTGCAAAAATTCCTGGTATATTAGTTTCAAGAAGATATGGCGATCGAGGTAGTGTCCATCCTCTAGGATATGTTTCACCATGCAAAACATCAGGACCAGTTAAAATGTATCCCTTTGAATCTCTCTCTACAATATCTTGTAACCAACTTGTACGCGGTGTTGCACCGATAAAAGTGAAAAGAGCGCAAGCACAGACAGTTTCAACCTCATGAGTTAATGAATTGGTAATAGTTATTGCCTCAAGCTTATCTTTACCGAACACTTGAGTAATTTCGGTGAACACTTTTACCACAATGTTCTTCGTCTCTTCGATCTGATCGATTAGATACTTAGACATACTTTTCTTGAGTGAATCCCCACGTACTAGAAGGGTAACTGAACGGGCATATTTAGATAGATGCATAGCAGCCTGTCCAGCCGAATTACCTGCCCCAACAATAAATACGTCTTCACCTTGATAAGCCATCGTTTCGGTCATTGCGGCTCCATAGTATACCCCAGCACCGGTTAGCATATCACTACCAGGCACGTTAAGTCTGCGATACGATACACCAGTTGCAATAATTACTGTATGACTGCTTAGTTCTGAGCCATCTGCTAGGGTTACATATCGATATTGACCATCTATACGAAGACCAGTTACTTCCTGTGGTGTAAGAATTTCTGCTCCAAACTTCTGAGCTTGTGCAACAGCACGTCTAGCCAAATCCCCTCCAGATAATCCTACCGGAAAACCCAAATAATTCTCAATTCTGGAACTAGTTCCCGCCTGTCCGCCTGGAGCTTCTTTTTCAACCATGACAGTGTGCAATCCTTCAGAAGCAGCATACACTGCTGCTGCTAAACCAGCCGGACCACCACCCACAATAATCACATTATAAAATGGCATTTCGGCGTGCATTTTCAGCCCAATTTTCTCAGCTATTTCGATGTTTGTTGGCTGTAAAAGATGTGAGCCGTCAGGAAAGAGCAGCAAGGGTAGTTTTAGTTCACCTAAGTAAACGTCTGTAGTCAACTTGCGCCCTTCCTCTGACTCAATGTCCAACCATTGGTAAGGAATATGATTACGTGCCAAAAAATCTTTCACTTGGTGTGTTTTGGGTGACCATCGATCGCCAATTACCCGAACACCTTCAAACGATGGGAGAAAGGTTTTTTTCCAAATTTCAAGTAAATCGTTAAGTACCGGGAACAAACCTTGTTCCGGAGGAGTCCACGGCTTCATCAAGTAGTAATCAATCTTAGCCTTATTGATAGCCCGGATAGCCTCATCAGTGTCAGCATAGGCCGTAAGTAAGGCACGTTTGGCATCTGGGAAGATTTCCATAGCCTGTTCCAAAAATTCTACACCAGTCATGTTTGGCATCCGCTGATCCACTAACAACAAAGCTACTGGATGGTTACGTAGTTTCAGTTTTCTCAGTGTCTCTAGAGCCATCTGACCAGATTCAGCACGTAGTACCCGAAAGTTTTCGCCGTATTCACGGCGTAAATCACGCTCTATCGCCCGTAAAACTTCTGGGTCGTCATCTATTGTAATTAGAACAGGTTTAGCCATTATATTCCCTCATTTGTTAATTTTCCCCTATTTTCAAAATAGAACCCCAGGGGCATTAGCGTAGCTCGTCCTTATGAAGGATCGCGCCCACAACGAGGGAATGAAAATAGTTCTTCCCTTTGCCCTTTTACCTTTACTCTGTTTTTAAGCTAGAAGTTTATGTGATAAATCACACAACGAGAGCATGAAAATATAACTTTTTCTACACCCTCACACCCCACACCCATTTTTAAGCTAGTGGTCTGGCAAGACATCTTTGCTAGGTAACACAACTTGGACATTAACTATACGCTAGCTAGTTCGATAGCTTCATACTCATTCACCAGTGTTATACCTTCACAGAATGCACTCATTCTTAGGAAATGCTCTACCTGGACTTGTGCGCCAACCACATACAACTCCACATCAGAACCTAGTTTTTGCTTGATGAAAATGAGCGCTCGCATACCAGCAGTAGTTATACATTCTAGATCTTGTACCAGTAAGACAAGACGTTTGAGTGGCTTTTGTGTTACCTTAGCAAACTCTTCCTGAAGACGTTTTACACCATCTGCATCCAGTAATCCACTTAAGGATATCTTGGCAATACCATTAATAGTTTCCAATTGTGTTGCGTCAAAGAACACCTGTGTGGGAAGAAGTCTCACTCGAACTTTCAATTCGTCTTGAGAAGATGGTAGTTTAACTGCTAAACTTTCAGCATCAAAATCAGAATGCTTTTGTCCGTTGATCCATACTTCGCTAATACGTACACTACCAGGCGGGAGAATATCTGGTGCAACCCGCAGAACATTGTCCTTAAACCCACCTGGTTTTGGCTTGAAGAACAAATCCATTGGCTGCTTAGTAATTAATAAGTTTGTATAAACTGTAGCTAAGTAGGCTAATTCAAAAGAGTGGTAGCCACTCATGGAATGGCTGCCTTTGCCTCGCTCTGTTCCCAGTAAGTAGGGAAGTCCATTGGCCAAAACATTAAAGTAGACACCCCCAGCTTGGTAGTCAAGGAACCAAGCATTATAGAAAGCCGATGACTCACGTGCCAACTGTCGATACTCAGGATTCTCAAGTGAACCAGTCAAAATCAGATAGGCTAAAATAGCCTGTTCCTGCTGCCACCATGCTTTGCGATCATGCCAAACAAAACGGTGTATCTTCTGATCTGGTTCTAAATCACGCTCTAATACGTCGTACCACCCACCACGCTGCTGGTCGCTGCCAACTGCCGGCATAATTTCTGCAATCTTTTCGGCCAGAGCAACATACTTTTCTTTTTGTTTCAAGTGGTTCATCCGCATCAAGTTCCAGGCAATTTTCAGGTTGTGACCTACAACAGCTCGATTCTGTTGCCACCCCCAAGTCGTATCATGACCCCAATTTTCATCAAAACGTTCTTGAACAAATGGACTATGGTCATAATCCGGAAAATGCTTTTCAATCGTATCAAATGTGTACTCAAGGAAGTCAGCATATTTCTCTTCACCAGTTGCTAGCCAAAGGTTGATCAAATAGGCCGGTGCATGATCACCTACCGAATTCCAATTCTTTTTGGCGCGGTTATGACCTAAAGACTGAGAATGAGGACTAAGAGTAATTGGGTCAATATGGGAGAAAAATCCTCCTTTGTCCGTTTTATCCAGGAAATACTTGTTAAAAAGATTAACGGTCAACTCAATATCGTTCATGATACGAGGATCGCCAGTTATTCGATAGGTTTGAGTAGGGCCAGCTAGGGCATAAATCTGCTCGTAAGCTGGAATAGCATCGTAATCATCTCCAAATTCTGAGGAAAATATTTTCTGTTCGCTGCCATCAGGCTTTACGTCAATGGCATGATACCAATAGCAAATTCCTTCACCCTCATCCAGAAAACGCATATGTTGACGCAGGTATTCAGTACCTTTTTCCGCAGCTTCTAGGTAGCGTTCATCCCCGGTCATCATATAAGCTGTGGCAAAACCATAAACTAAGCGAGAAATAGTATCAGTTTCTTGGCGATTACTGTCTTCCTTAGAACCAACCAAGCCAATACCAGTACGATATTTTCGATAATCAATTTCGCCATCTTCAAACTGGGCTTTTAGGTAAAAATTGGCAAGACTTCCTATCTGATTAATCCACCAATCTTGCTTCTCAAAAATATACTCATTTTCTGTTCTACCTAGAAAAACTATATGTTTAGCTTCTAATTTATGTTCGCCTGCTTCATGATAAAAAATGCCATAGGCAAAAAGATACCGATCTGGGACAAGCATTGTTTTCATCTGGCTAGTGCAATCGTAGTAAGGTTCTCCTAGATTGCGTATTAGTTCGGCATAGGTAGTTGAAGTCAATGCTACTTCAAAGAGCCGTCTATCTGAGGTCTTAAGAGAAAAAGTGCCAAAAGCTCCTTGATGTGGGTCAAAATCAGTAACATACCCAGCAATCATATCTGAAAATGAAAAATTTATATTGTTCATTAAATCTCCTCCTAAAAGTGAAGCTAATTAATTGAAATTATTTAGATATCTCTAGAAATGAGGTATCAAGCCTAACTACACAAGGCTTTCATTGTCTTTTTTACCAGATGTCTATTGTGAAATGAGAACGACTATACTACGGTTTGTGACAGTACATACATCACTTGACACCAGAACCTCTTTTCCTCTTTCCACAATATCTAAAGGAGAAACAAGAGCAGTGTCCACCACTTTGTACCATTTTCTATCTTCAAGAGACGGAATTTCAAATTCCATATCTTCCCAGTACATATTAAACATGACGTGAATATCTGCATTTCCTTCAAACCCACCTAGAGTATATGCAAGTACTCTTGCATCAGGGTCGTTCCAACCAGGGCTAAATAGCTTACAACCATGCCAAGAAATATCTGCTAGGCCACGTTCATTAACTTCACCAGTGAAGAAATAACTGCGACGTAAGCCAGGATGGCAGTAGCACTGACGAAAGTCAATCATCAACTTGAAAAATCTGAAGATATCTGCGTTCTTCTCTACAAGATTCCAGTCAAACCAACTAATCTCGTTATCTTGGCAGTAGGCGTTATTGTTTCCCTTTTGAGTGCGTCTGACTTCGTCACCAGCTAATATCATTGGAACGCCTTGAGAAAGCATAAGAATAGCTGCAAAGTTCTTAATCTGTTTCTGTCGCAATCTGTCAATGATTGGATCATTAGTCTCTCCTTCAACACCACAATTCCAACTCAAATTGTCACTGATACCATCTTGGTTATTTTCACCATTAGCTTCATTGTGTTTATCGTTATACGAAACTAAATCATTAAGGGTAAATCCATCATGACAAGTTACAAAATTAATACTATTAATCGGTAAATGCCCTGTTTCTTGATACAGATCAGCACTTCCAGCAATACGTGCAGCAACTGCCCCAACCAGTCCTGGATCTCCTTTAACAAAGCCCCGAATATCATCACGGAAGCGCCCATTCCATTCTGCCCAACGATAGCCAGGAAAGTAACCAATTTGATACAGTCCACCAGCATCCCAAGCTTCAGCAATAATTTTGGTTTCAGCTAAGGTAGCAGATGTTTCAATGTGCCAAACCACCGGTGGATGAATCATAGGTACTCCATCCTGCCCACGGGATAAGATAGACCCTTCATCAAACCGAAAACCATCCACGTGCATTTCTTTAACCCAGAATTCCAGGCACTCCACAATTAACTTTTCTGCAATTGGGTGATTGCAGTTGAATGTATTTCCGCACCCGGAGTAATCCATGTAATACTGCTTATCCCAAGCTACGAGGTGATAGTAAGTACTATTTGCGATACCTTTGAAGTTAATAGTTGGACCCTGATGGTTACCTTCACTGGTGTGGTTAAAGACTACATCCAAAATCACCTCAATCCCAGCTTTATGCAATGCCTTAACCATATCCCGAAACTCGTTAATCGGGTTTTTCTCCTCAGGAGAATAACAATAAGAAACTTCAGGTGCAAAGAAACTGTGGGGATTGTATCCCCAGTAATCTTTCAAGGGTATACCGTTAACTTCTCGAACAACTTCCTTTTCATCAAAATCAAATATTGGTAAAAGTTCAACAGCCGTTATACCTAGTTTTTTCAAGTAAGGAATCTTCTCAATGACTCCAGAGAAAGTATTTTTATATTGGCAGCCAGAGGAAGGTGACTTAGTAAATCCGCCAACATGTAACTCATAAATAACAGTATCACTCATGGGGCGATTGAGAGGGCGATCGCCTTCCCAATCGTAATCAGATGTATCAATGACTACACTACGCATTGAGGTGCTTAGATTGTCTTTTGAACCTAAAGCATCAATACGGTTCCAAAGAGCATTGGCATTTCCTCTAGAATAAGGATCAAGTAATACCTTATTTTTGTTAAAACGATGTCCTACTTGATGTAAATCTTGAGGACCATCAACTCGATAGGCGTAACCAGTTCCAGGTTTTAACCCTTTTACATAGATATGCCAAAAGTGAAAAGTTTTATTTTTCCTTGGGTCTAATTTAATAGTCTGGATTGGTTTTGGATCATTAGGCTGTTCAAACAATAAGAGTTCGATAGATGTTGCATGTTCTGAAAAGATGGAAAAATTTACTCCATCTTTATAAGGTGTTGCACCCAACGGATGTGTGCGTCCCACTTCTACTTCGTACTTTTTCGTAGCTAGTTCTATGTGTAATTTAGCTGGTGTTACAGTCATTGTACTCTTTTTTAGCTCTAGGTATTTTGGAAACAAAAGATAATTGGGAATTTATAAGATACCCAATATTTATTTGTGACACTCTCTGTGAATGAGTAGCCTTGAGAAACGACTACTTTCTTTCTATAAAATTATCTATCTGAATTTATGTATCCTCCTTCTGTCTCCTACGTTTATTCAGTTTAGATACTCTTTACTCGAAACAAGAGTCAAAGAGTAATCTCTTAGTTGATGCATAGATCTTTGCACAATATCCTATCTGATAAAATTGCACAGATCTCCGTAGCCGTATGAATTTCCAGTTGACCATCCACTGGCGCTTCAAACAAAAGATGTTGTCTAGGAAAAATAACTCGCTCAAAGTACCAACTGGGAATGTTCGCGATCCGAGCAATTTGAATCTGACTAGTGGCATTAGTATAACTGCAGAGAATTTTGTTGGGCTGACCGAAAGATAAAGAATTCAGTATTTGAGTCATGACTACAGGTTTTATCCTGATCTTCTGCTAATTAGCCACTCTAGAATTAGATCGTTAACTCAGGTTTTGAAGTGAAACCAAGGGAGTAATTTTTTTCACACCTAAAAAGCTTTATTTCTTGGTCGTGATTTTCTATTTGTTCACTATCTGCAATTGCTGCTCGTTAATTACCTTTAAAAAGATGTCCATAAATTCCGCAACAACATTAGGATGCTTAGCTGTGATTAAATTACCATGAATATGTAAGTTCTTGGTTCCATTACCATCGAAGACAACGATACCTCCGGCGTTTTGGACATCACAAATAATGTTATGGGCACAGGTGACCTCACGATTCTTAAGGAGTTCTGGATCTGCACAAAATAGCCAAAGACTATGGCAGATTGTTCCAATCTTTAACCTGCCAGTATCCATAGCTTTTACAGCTTTTCGGAGAAATTTAACGGCGGGAGCTTGATTGGGTTGACCTTCTTTATGATGCTCTTCATAACGAAGACGATCCATTGCATATGCACCGATGAGAATGATACCTTGATAATCAGTCGGTTCAATGTCATTCACTTCTACTATAACTGTGACTTCTTCCGTTAAGTCAATACCCTTAAAGGTTAATTCCTTTTGGTTCCAAAGATGGGATATGTACTCTAGCTCATATCCATTTGCAGGGAAGAATTTGTTAAATGCGCGAAACTCTATTTCATCAAAGTGTTCCTCAATGAGTACACCTATTTTTCCCTTACTCTTAAAAGTTGTAGCTGCCATGTTATCTACCTCACAATAGTGGCTAAATAGATTTTCAGTTTGCTCCTTGGAATTGACTACATTACCCATTAACGCTTGATCAACTGCAACAATTCATCTGGTGCAAAAACATTGCGATAAAAGGTGAGTTGCTCGCATTTTAAATAACACGCACCTCTATGTCCGCGTCGGAGCCAGGTTACGTTTCCTTTGGCAATTACTTCATTCGTATCGTCATCCATACAGTTCCATTCAAAGTAAACGACCTCACCATGAAACATAACAATGGGCCAAGTCATTGTTACACCTGGTTGAGCAATAATGGCCCACCAATTAGCCTCTCTCTCTGTTCCAGCAGTTTTACCGTAAAAAGGCCCATCAACGCACAGATAGACAAGGTTAT
The DNA here is from genome assembly GCF_004323185.1 of Westiellopsis prolifica IICB1. Classification (GTDB taxonomy): domain Bacteria; phylum Cyanobacteriota; class Cyanobacteriia; order Cyanobacteriales; family Nostocaceae; genus Pelatocladus; species Pelatocladus prolificus_A. Next base: position 367,346 of record NZ_NAPS01000003.1, on the reverse strand, counting down.
TAGTGTATTCACCTGCTAGAATATCTCCCCTTCCTTGTCGTAGTGCTTCACAGTGAGTTGGCCACCAATCCCTATTTTCCTTTTCTATTTGCGTTAAGTTGTATTCAGGAGTAATTTCAGGTAAAGTTTCTTCACGAAGAGAAACATATATCTCAGCATCGTTGATTAATTTGTTTGCTAAGACACTATCAACTAGACCTGGTTTTGAATAATCTGCAGACAATTCTTTGTAGCAGTTAGTTTGCTTTTTCATCTGAAACCTCTGTGATGGTAGTCAAAATTGCAGTACTCGGCTGTAAATTTTATTGATTGACTGTAGTTGGGTAGTGCAGAGTTACAATTCATCACTAAATACAAAGCATAAATTGGTATTCAAACACACCTAGTTCCACAGTTCTACACTAAATTTTTCTGTTATTCATTAATTTGACAATCTTGTAGAAGATCATGCTGAAGGACCGAGAATATCATTAAGGACACCAAAACATCCTGCTGCCTTATTAAATCCCGCATAAACGCACATAAATAAAAGGAGTTCTTCAATTTCTTCACGTGTGGCTCCTTGTTGTATGGCCATTGTTACATGTGCTGCAAAAGGACTACCATTTCCGGTTTGATCCTGATTTACAACATCAACAGCAATTGTGATTAAAGCCTTGGTTTTTTGGTCAATTAATGGAAGACCCCATGCTTCACCTGCTACGCGGGTACAAAAATCTCCAAACTTAGAATTGATACCTTTTAAAGCATTTTGAAGATTTTTATCATCTAAAACAGCATTTTTGTATGCTGTTGCTTTATAATCTTTAACCATTGTCACAGAATCGTTTTGATCCATAGTTTTTCTCCACTTAATTACATAAGTTTTGCTATTCTACTGTGAAGATTGTTTTGAAATATACAAAGTTATTAAGTGAACTCTGCTTGTGTAGTTAACCTAAAAACTTTGATAACGAACTTAATCTATAGCAACTATAAATGAGACGCGAGAATAGATAAAGAAGTCTGTAATACCTGTGAAATAAGGGTTTATATCTACGTATATTCTCACAAATAAATTAGATTTGCTATAGATTCATATCACAGGTGAAGGATGCAGATTTTTTTATCAGCCTATTTTGACTGCATCTTTGTCAAAGATGAAACACTTTTCGTCTTTTAGTTTTTCAAGGCTGGAAAGTTTTAGCCAGAGAATATCTTTAGGTTAAGGAACAACATAAGCCGTTTTGTTAGAATTTGGTTTGTTTTGAATGATTCCTAAGCTCAAATTTTATAATTTCGATACACTAAAAGTTCTATGAATACCCAAAAATACATTATTTAATTTCTTGAAAGAGAAGTTTCATATTTCGGTATGCGTAACTGTTAACTCTTACTTTGTGTGAGTTTATGTTTTGGACTAACACCCTAAAAATTTTCATTGAAAAGCTTCCTTTAATAAAAACAATATTAAGGGATTGGATACAGAATTTTATGAATGAGATACTTAACGTAAAGGTGTTTTCATAAATAAACAACGGTAAAGCAAAGTCATACCTTATATATCCAAGCAATAAGCAATCGTAAATTATCGCTTGGTTAGTACCTATGACAAAGTAGCGTAAAGTAGATGTGAAAATTATTGTATGGGTATTAAGTAAGTCGGCGGGAAAAATTCAATGTATATGAAGAAATATAAATTAGCTGTAGTGGCGTGTCAAGGCTAAAATAGTGCATTAATAAACCGCAGAGGCGCAGAGAACGCAGAGAAGGAAGAAGAGATTTATTGCAGCATTTTAGTCTAGACACGCTAGTAGGGTGCGTTGTCGCGCAGCGCAACGCACCTTGAATTCTTGACCGCGCGTTAGCCTACGGCATAACGCACCCTACATTTAAATTTCTTAACATAGCTATAAATATTAGCACCAACTTACTTATACGTATAAATTTGTTGATTTAGCAAATTCTTATTGCAATTAACTTTCTCCTTAAATTGTCGATTTTAAATAGATAAAAATCTACATATCTTAAAAACTATGTTATAATTTAAAGCTTTATTGTTTTGAAAACTTATCAATAGCACTAAATTTTGTCTTAAAATGTATATCTTGAATAGCAAAATTAGATTGATATGTCAATATAATTAACTATACCTTCTCTATTCTTTAATACCATTACCACAATCCAAAGAAAAGATAAAAACCAAGTTTTTATCTTTTCTACTTTCTCTTATTTTCGCAATTATTGATTTAGAAATAATAATTTTGGAGAAAAATAATATTTTAAAGAAGTAAAACAATTTTTCAGTAGTTATAGCAGATTGCACTGGTTTGAATATATTGCAAAACCTCTTATAAATGTATTCAATATCTTTGGATATCTCAGTGGAATTGTTTTAATTTTGGTAAAATTTTATTCCGTAATACCATCAATCAAGCTCAAAATCACTTGTGTGACCTAGCCTATTATCACGTTTATAAATGAAAAAGAATGGTTACTAGAAGGCAATTTATGATGACAAGTGCAGGATTGGGAGCAGCATTTCTCGTTCCTGCAATGTTTAAGGCGAAGAGAACCATTGCAGCTTCGCCGCAGATATCGAAATTTACAGAGACTCTACCTATACCTTTTCCTAGTGGAGCACCTACTAGTTTGACGGTAGCATCTAGCTCGCATTCGTTCCATAAAAACTTAGGAGCAGGGCCTACATGGGGCTACGGCGGGGCTGATTATCTTGGACCGACTATCGAAGTTACAAGAGGTGTACCGCTTAGACTCACTGTAAAAAATGAACTTGGTCCTCACCCGTTGCCGATTGATACAAGGTTGCACGGCGTACTGGAATCTGACAAAACCAGTCCACGGATATCGTTGCATCTGCATGGCAGCAATACAGAACCACAAAGTGATGGTTATCCAACAGATACATTCACACCAGGACAGTCTTACGTATACAATTTCAACAACAATCAAGAAGCGGCGACGTTGTGGTATCACGACCATGCGCTTGGTATTACGGGTCAAAATGTGATGGCTGGACTCGCTGGGTTCTATTTGATCAGGGACATTGACGATCCTGCTGGAGGCAACGGACCCCTTGGTCTCCCTTCAGGGCCTCCTTATGAGATCCCACTGGTGTTGCAGGATCGAGTATTCAATCCTGATGGATCAATATATCATCCCGAATTGTGGGAAGTGGAGTTTCTTGGTGACGTGGCTACCGTTAACGGCAAGGCTTGGCCAAACCTCAATGTTGACCGCACTTTGTACCGATTTCGGATTATAAATGGCTCAAGCTCCCGAACTTACAATCTTAAGCTGTCGTCGAACCAGCCAATTATTCAAATCGGTACTGATGGAGGGTTGCTAAATGCTCCAGTGCCGTTGTCTAGACTACTCCTGTCTTCTGGAGAACGAGCTGACGTACTAATCGACTTCTCTAAAAACCTGCCAGGAGACAAAATCGTTTTGGAAAATGAGGCGATCGCACCGTATCCTGAAGGTAGAGTCAACATGGTACTAGGTAATTTCCTATTACCAGAAATTATGCAATTCACCGTCAATACAGTTGCTCCCGCTCCTAAAGTCATTCCCCAGACACTGCGATTGCATAAACCACTCATTAAACCGATTGCTACTACGCCAGTGCAACAGCGATTTTTGACACTGGTAGAGATCCCCAGTCCAACTGGACCACTTGTAGTGTTGCTCAACTACGTGTACTGGGATGAAGCCGAGAAATACCCTGAAATGCTGATGGAGCGTCCAAAGGTAGACACTGTAGAACAGTGGAATATTATTAATCTTCAACCTGTCGCTCACCCGATGCACTTGCATCTGGTCTTTTTCCAAATCCTTAATCGACAGAAAATTAACACAACCCAATACACGAAGGCATACTTTGCTACTGGTCCTCGCACAGTACTTACACACCATGCACCTGGTGGACCAACAGTGCCAGCTGGCTACCCACCACCCGACCCGACTCCCTTTGCGATTGGTCCAGCCAGACCGCCAGCACCAAATGAGGCTGGATGGAAAGATACTGTGCTAGTAAATCCGGGCGAGGTTACTCGTCTTATTGTCCCATTTGGTGCTCAAGCTGCTGAGAACCTACCTTTCGGCAACTCTTTCACTGGGCGCTATGTGTGGCACTGCCATATGCTTGAACATGAGGACAACGAAATGATGTTGCCCTTTGAGGTAGTATCGTAGCTTCATATCAGAGCCAGGTTGCTTCTACAAAAATCATTAAATATTTAGTCTTCATTGTGTTCTCATGACAAAAAATTCCTCTTTGTCTCAATTTGAAGAACTTCAACAAACAATAGCAATTGAGAGTGAACCTAATAACTCTTTCGAGACCAGGCAATTTCTATCATCTGATACTAGTACTGTATATGCACAACTTGACAATAATAGCTATGACATTGACTATTTAACTTTCTCAGGCCTTAATCCTGGAAGTTTGTTTACCGCAGAAATAACTTCAGAGTTTATTGATCCACTTCTGGGATTAGTTGATAATTCCGGTAATATCCTCGCAATCAATGATGACCAAGCTGATGATAGTGTTCTACCTGTACTAACTGGAATAGTACCAACTGATGGGACTCTGAATTTTGTAGTCACTGGCTTGGGGGACACTGACCTTGTAGCTGATCACTTTGAATCTGGTTGCTATACACTGTCATTCAACACCTTTACTCTTCCCGAATCCTATACTAATCCAACGGTCATCAACGGTGGCTTTGAAAACAGTGATTTTACTGGATGGACAACATTAGGTGCAACCAGTATTGAAACAGCAGCGTTTAATAGTGGTCCGAGTGAGGGCAATTCTCAGGCTTTATTGTCAACTGGGGGAGTCACATTTTCTGACGCAATTATAGAAACATTCCTTGGTTTGGAAACTGGAAGCCTGGATAATTTTGGCAATGGGGATGTTACTGAAGGTTCAGTTATTCGACAAACATTCACAGCAAACGCTGGAGACATTTTAACTTTCGATTGGAATTTCCTGACAAATGAGAGCGCACAAGTGTTTCCTTATAAGGATTTTGCCTTCGTATCAATCAGTTCTGATTCAGAATTGCTTGATACGACGTTATCATCATTAGTGACTTCCTCCACAACAGAGTTTTTTGCAGAGACTGGCTTTGAAACTTTTTCTTTTACAATACCAACAACCGGGACATACACTTTGGGACTCGGAGTAGTAGATGTGGGAGATAACACTATTGACTCTGGATTATTGGTTGATAATGTTACACTCACCTCTGTCTGTAACTATGGAGTCTCAACAGGCTCTAATTGTTGGTGTTAGTAGCGATCGCAAAGCGCGTCTACGCTGCTAATTTATTTGTGCCGACTTACTTATCCATCTCTTAGTAAGTTTGTTCTTAATTTAGTGATCTTCACTGGTTAAAAAATTTTTTAAGTGAAAACTTTAGTACAGAGTGTTACTCCCAAGTAGCACCCTGATCCGTGTTGAATAATGCTTTTACCCTTTAGCTAGAGAGACTATATCGACAACAATAGTTCATGTCTTGAATATATACCTTCGAGTATTGGCTCTGAAGCTTTCTCAGAACAATTTTGGCTTCATCGCCCAGAAGATTGTTGCTGCGGAAGACAACGGAATTAGCAAAACCTGTTGAGAACCTGTAATGCAAGTAAAGTTAACCAAGACCTTTGGAAACGCAACTATGAACTCTCTGCAAACTCTGCGAAATTACGGGCAGTCTGTCTGGTTAGACTACATTCGACGCAGCTTAATTACCAGTGGTGAACTGCAACGCTTAGTCGATGAGGATGGATTGTGTGGTGTCACATCTAACCCCACTATTTTCGAGAAAGCCATTGCTGGCAGCAATGACTACAATGATCCACTGATGGCACTTGAGCAGCAAAAAGATATGGACGCCATGTCGCTCTACGAGCAATTGGCAATTAGTGATATTCAAAATGCTGCTGACATTTTGCAATCTGTATACAAGCAAACGAAAAAGCGCGACGGCTACGTTAGTTTGGAAGTATCACCTTACCTCGCTCACGATACACAAGGCACAATCGCCGAGGCAGAACGACTCTGGCAAGCAGTTAGACGTGAGAACGTTATGATTAAGGTTCCTGCAACTCCTGCTGGTATCCCTGCAATCAAACAACTGATTAGTGAGGGGATTAACGTTAACGTCACACTGCTATTTTCTCAAGAAACTTACAATTTAGTTGCAGATGCTTATATCAATGGTTTAGAAGCCTTTGCAGCCCAAGGTGGAGACGTAACTAAGGTAGCCAGCGTCGCCAGCTTCTTCATCAGTCGCATTGATACTGCAATTGATGCGATCGCCACCAATCGGATCAAGACAGCTACCAGTTCGAGTGAACAGGCGTCTTTGGAAAGCCTCATAGGTAAAGTTGCTATTGCCAATGCTAAACTGACTTATCAACGCTACCAAGAAATCTATCAGAGCGCTCAGTGGCAATCATTAGCCGATCAGGGCGCACAAACGCAACGACTCCTATGGGCTAGTACTAGCACCAAGAATCCCTTGTATCGCGACGTACTTTACGTAGAGGAACTCATCGGTGTAGACACAGTAAACACCATTCCACCAGCAACATTTGACGCATTTCGCGATCATGGACAACCACGTCGTGATAGCTTGAAAGAGCATTTAGAAGAAGCGCATGATGTAATAGAAACCCTTTCTCGAGTCAACATTTCAATACAGGAGGTCACACAACAGCTATTGACAGAGGGAGTACAGTTATTCATTGAAGCATTTGACAAATTGTTAAGTGTTGTGGAAAAAAAGCGTGAAGCAGTGCTAGGTACAGCCCTAGATCGGCAAAGTTACTATCTGCCAGATGCTCTAGCTAAAAGCGTGGAAGCATCTCTTAAAGATTGGCTCACCAACCACAAAGTACGACGGTTGTGGGCGCGAGATGCGTCGCTCTGGACAAATGAGGATGAGAGCCGTTGGCTAGGCTGGCTTGGGATCACAGAAGACCAATTAGCACACATTGACCACCTCAAAAAACTTGCCGAAGAAGTTAAGAGTAGAGGTTTTAAGGATGCAGTCGTACTAGGAATGGGCGGCTCTAGCCTGTGTCCTGAAGTGATGAAGCTTACCTTTGGTAAGGTGCTGGGCTACCCTGAACTACACGTGTTGGATTCAACAGATCCAGCCCAGATCAAAGCAGTTGAAGATAAAGTAGATCTGACAAACACTCTGTTCATTGTATCTAGTAAGTCAGGCGGTACTTTAGAGCCGAACATATTTAAGCAATATTTCTTCGAGCGGGTACAGCAGGCTTTGGGGGCAAAAGAAGCAGGTAGACGCTTCATTGCGATCACCGACCCCGGCTCGAAACTCCAGCAAGTAGCACAAAGTGACGGCTTCCGTAACATTTTCTTGGGCTTACCCAGTATCGGTGGCAGATACTCGGCTCTGTCAAATTTTGGTATGGTACCTGCGGCGATTATGGGTGTTGATGTCGCAAAGTTCCTGGACTATGCTGAAGAAATGGTACATTCTTGTGCTGCGACTGTTCCAGCCACAGATAACCCTGGTGTAGTATTAGGAACAATTTTGGGGGTGCTTGCCAAACAAGGTCGAGATAAAGTTACCTTAATTATTTCACCAGCTATTTCGGATTTAGGTGCGTGGCTAGAGCAGTTGCTAGCTGAATCAACAGGTAAAGACGGCAAAGGATTGATTCCTATTGACCAGGAACCCTTGGGAACACCAGATACGTACGGCAGCGATCGCCTATTTGTCTACATTAAGCTGGAGACTAACTCAAATCCAGAGCAAGATACAATAGTCGATGCTTTAGAACAAGCAGGACAACCTGTAGTACGCATCTTAATACGAGATGCCTATCAACTAGGTCAGGAATTTTTCCGTTGGGAACTTGCCACCGCCGTTGCAGGTTCAATTATTGGGATTAACGCCTTTAATCAACCGGATGTGGAAGCAAGCAAAATTGCCACGCGACAATTGACATCCAAGTATGAACAAACGGGTACGCTTCCACCAGAGACACCAATATTAACAGAAAAGCGTATCCAGTTGTTCACTGATCAGAAAAATGCGGCAGCACTGTTTGAAGCAACAAGCGATCGCTCCTTGGTTGGCTATCTGCGGGCGCACCTAGACCGCATCCAAGTCGGTGATTATTTTGCACTACTGGCTTATATTGAGATGAACGAATTGCACCAAACACAACTACAAGCAATTCGGCAAGCTGTTCGCGATGCCAAGCAGGTAGCAACTTGTTTAGGCTTTGGTCCGCGCTTCTTACACTCCACGGGGCAAGCTTATAAAGGCGGACCAAATACCGGTATCTTTTTACAAATTACCTGCGATGAGAGTATTGACTTACCTGTTCCTGGACATAAGTATAGCTTTGGTGTAGTCAAAGCTGCTCAAGCACGGGGTGACTTTCAGGTATTAGCAGAGCGATCGCGACGAGCTTTGCGAGTGCATCTAGGTTCAGATGTACAAGCAGGTTTAACCACCCTGCAAACTGCAATGAAACAAATCTTGTTCTGAATCAGCAAACTCAAGGAGAATCATATGCAACTGGGCATGATTGGTCTAGGACGCATGGGTGCAAATATCGTCCGACGTCTGCTAAAAGATGGACACGAGTGTGTCGTCTACAATCGGACTCCCGACAAAGTCAAGCAGCTAGAAAGTGAAGGGGCAATAGGAACCACTTCCCTTGACAATTTCGTTAATCAATTGACTCAACCTCGTGTTGCTTGGGTAATGGTACCAGCTGGTGAGGCAACAGAGCAGATGGTCATGGAACTAGCACAGAAAATGGCACCAGGTGACATCATCATCGACGGTGGCAATTCCTACTACAAAGACGATGTACGCCGTGCTAAACTTTTGCAAGATCTAGGCATCAACTACGTAGATGTAGGAACTAGTGGCGGAGTGTGGGGATTAGAGCGAGGCTACTGCTTAATGATTGGCGGCGAACAAGGGATTGTTAAGCATCTAGACCCAATTTTTAAAACTATTGCTCCTGGACGAGGTGACATTTCCCGTACACCAGGACGTGAAAAACTGAGCAGCACAGCTGAAGACGGCTACTTGCATTGTGGCTCAAATGGCGCCGGACATTTTGTCAAAATGGTTCACAACGGTATCGAATATGCCCTGATGCAAGCCTATGCTGAAGGCTTTGATATCTTCCGTAATGCCAACTCGCCAGAACTATCTGAAGCTTATCGTTATGACCTTAATGTAGCAGAGATTGCTGAAGTTTGGCGTCGAGGCAGTGTTGTGGGTTCGTGGCTACTAGATTTAGCGGCGATGGCTCTGGTTGAAAACCCAACACTTTCTGAGTATACAGGTTTTGTGCAAGACTCTGGCGAAGGACGGTGGACAATTATGGCAGCCATAGAGTCAGCCGTACCTGCTGATGTGCTATCGGCATCGCTTTATACACGCTTCCGCTCACGACAGGAGCATACTTTTGCCGAGAAATTACTGTCAGCAATGCGATACAAATTCGGTGGACACATAGAGCAAAATGCAAGAGCATAAAGGCCCATAAAAACCATGTTAGCAATAGTGGTTTGACAAGTCATCTTTGCCGAGTAAACCAAGTTTCTCATCTTATCCTCTCCTCCTCTTCCTCTGCGTTCTCTGTGTTGAAAAGCTTTGATCGCCTGCTTCCTCTGCGGTTTTTTATTTAACCCCTCAAAGCTAGGTTGCCAGACCATTAGGCATTTAGAGAAATTAGGGACTCCTAAAGTCAAAAATATTCAATTGCAACAGACAAAGCCAAGAGTTGGATCATTTATTTTGTGGAGTTCCCGAAAATCATGACAAGGCACAAAAACAATGAACATGACTGATAAATGGCTAGATCGACCTGGTGATCCCTGCGTCATGGTAATCTTCGGTGCTGCTGGAGATCTGACTAAGCGTAAGTTGATTCCAGCTCTGTACAACTTAGTACAAAGCAACCTCTTACCAAAGGAGTTTGCCGTCGTAGGAGTGGCTCGTGCTCAGATGAGTACCGATGAATTCCGCCAGAAAATGAGTCGGGACATTCATGAGTTTGCGACTAGTTCAGTCGATACACACCTTTGGGATTCGTTTGAAAAGCATTTATATTATTTGTCGGGTGATTTTCAAGACCCCACCACTTACGAGCAGTTACAGGAACTCCTAGCAACTGTAGATCAAGAATGCGGTACACGCGGTAATTACCTATACTATCTAGCGACAGCACCCAATTTCTTTAACGATATTGTGTGGCAACTAGGGACTAGTGGGCTAGTTCGTGAAGAAGAAGGTAGTTGGCGACGAGTAATTATTGAGAAGCCTTTTGGGCATGATTTTGAGTCGGCTCGCGCTCTGAATAAAAATATCAGTAGTGTCTTGCAAGAAAGCCAAGTTTACCGCATTGATCACTATCTCGGCAAAGAAACGGTACAGAACATTTTGGTTTTTCGATTTGGTAATGGTCTATTTGAGCCAGTTTGGAACCACCGTTACATTGATCACGTGCAAATTACGGTTGCCGAGAGTGTTGGTGTAGAGGGCAGAGGCGGTTACTATGAAGGAGCGGGTGCATTGCGGGACATGGTGCAAAACCATATGTTCCAATTGCTGGCACTCATGGCGATGGAGCCACCACTTTCGTTTGAAGCTGACGCAGTACGAGATGAAAAATCTAAGTTGCTGCGCGCAATCCAACCACTTAGCCCGGAAGAAGTTCTTACCCAAACAGTACGCGGACAGTATGGTGCGGGTACGGTGAAAGGTTTGTCAGTGCCTGCTTACCGTACTGAACCGCGCGTTGCCTATAACTCCAGCACTGAAACCTTTGTTGCGCTGAAGCTAATGCTTGACAATTGGCGCTGGGCTGATGTACCTTTTTACCTGCGGACAGGCAAAGCTCTACCGGAACGAGTGACTGAAATTGCAATTCAGTTCAAGCACGTCCCGTTTTTACTGTTTCGTCAGACACCCATCGAGCAACTAACACCCAATTTCCTAGTTTTACGTATTCATCCCAACGAAGGCATCAGTTTGCAGTTTGGTGCTAAGGTTCCTGGCCCTAGTGTACGTATGGGTACGGTAGAGATGAATTTTGAATATGCTGACTACTTTGGCACTCAGCCAAGTACCGGCTATGAGACGCTGCTTTACGACTGTATGATTGGTGACGCCACCCTATTCCAGCGAGCTGACAATGTTGAAATTGGGTGGAATGTGGTGACACCAATCTTGGATGTCTGGAAAGCCCTACCCCCTCGTAGTTTTCCAAATTATGCGGCAGGTACTTGGGGTCCTAAAGAAGCTTTCGACTTGTTAGAGCGTGACGGTCGGCAGTGGCGGAAGGTTGAACCATGATTCTAGTAGCAAATAATTGTAGTCACATCAACAAATTTATCAGATGTAAAAAAATCATTCATGAGTACAAAAAATGACGATTTATGGCTAATAAGACCTAAAATTTCTCTGTTAGTTGCTGACGTAGACGGCACGCTGGTCACAAAGCAAAAAGTGCTTACCGAGGGTGCTCGAAGTGCGGTATCTAAGTTGCGTGTGGCGGATATCGTCTTTACAATCACAAGCGGACGTCCGCCCTTGGGTATGAAAACACTCATCGACGATCTGGTTTTGACAGCACCCATTGCTGCTTTCAATGGTGCAATTTTTCTGCGACCAGATTTCTCAATTATTGAGCAAAATCTTCTAAGTGCGCCGATCGCCAAGCGCGTTGTCGAGATTATTGATTCCCATGGTCTAGACGTTTGGATCTACAGCGATCGCGACTGGTTTGTGCGCGATCGCCACGCCCCCCATGTTGACCGCGAAGCATGGACGATCAAGTTCCCACCAACGGTAGTACCAAGATTTGATCATTTACTTGACAACGTAGCAAAGATTGTCGGTGTTAGCGACGATCTAGAGGCAGTAGCATGGTGTGAAGCTGAAACCCAGCAAAAATTTAGAGAGCAGGTGTGTTGTGAAACTGGTGCAAGTTCAGATGTTACAGAGCAAGTCTCTGCTGCTCGCTCGCAACCTTATTATTTGGACGTAACCCATCCACGTGCTAATAAAGGGTTTGTCATCGAGCGCCTTTCACAGATGCTGGCAATTCCCACTCAAGAGATTGCAACTATCGGGGATATGCCTAACGATGTGCCAATGTTCTCGAAAAGCGGTCTGAGCATTGCCATGGGCAATGCCAGTCTTGAAGTGCAGCGTGCTGCTAAATATGTGACGACCTCTAATGACGATGAAGGCTTCGCCAACGCAGTAGAACGTTATATCTTAAGCAGCCAGAGTTCAACTTACACGCCAAAAGAACTCTATCAGATGGGAGCAGAAACATAATGAACAAATCTGTGCAAGAAATCCTGAACTGGTATGGTAGTGATAATCCAGGAACCTTAACCAATCTGTCCCGACTGCTAAATCACGGCAAACTTGCGGGTACTGGCAAACTGGTTATTCTGCCTGTGGATCAAGGCTTTGAGCATGGACCAGCACGTAGTTTTGGCCCTAACCCACTTGCTTATGATCCTCACTATCACTTTAAGCTAGCGATCGAGGCTGGTTGTAATGCCTATGCTGCTCCCCTGGGTTTTTTGGAAGCAGGAGCGCGGGAGTTTGCTGGCGAGATTCCCCTGCTTCTCAAAGTCAACGACCATGATGTTCTGCTCGATGAGCAAGACCCTAAACAGGCTCTGACTGGCAGTGTGGCAGATGCACTACGCTTGGGGTGCGTCGGCATTGGCTTTACTATCTACCCTGGCTCAACACATCGAATGGAGATGTATCAACAAATCCGCGCCTACGCTGAAGAAGCCAAGCGCTGTGGTTTGGTAGTGGTGATTTGGGCTTACGCTCGTGGGTCTGGTTTGAGCAAAAATGGTGAAACTGCTATTGATGTCATTGGTTATTCTGCACAAATAGCTGCTCAACTCGGCGCACATATCATCAAAGTCAAATTACCGACTGCACATATCGAGCAAGAGGCAGCACGCAAAGTTTATGAAAAAGAGCAAATTCCGATTGGGACACTGACTGAGCGAGTGCGTCACGTAGTACAGTGTACTTTCAATGGCCGACGTATTGTCATCTTCTCTGGTGGTCCAACAGAAAGCGATCAAGTAATACTTGATGAAATCCGCTCTATTCACTATGGTGGTGGGTTTGGCTCGATTATCGGACGCAACTCCTTTCAACGCTCCAAGTCTGATGCGTTGCAGCTACTCAACGCCATCACAGAGATTTATAAAGAAGTTGCTTAATTTTTCACTTCTAAACAAAACTAAGGAGAAAAAAAATGACTAATGTATTAGTAGTATATGCAACAGATTACGGCAATACAAAGAAGATGGCTGAAGCGATCGCTTCAGGTGCCATGTCAGTTCCCGGAACTCAAGTCTCAATCAAATTAGCAGAAGAAGTCACAACAAATGATTTAACCGCCAGTGACGCACTTATTGTGGGAACACCTGTTCACATGGGAAGTCCAGATTGGCGGGTGAAAAAGTTTATTGATACAGTGTGCGGTCGAGTTTGGATGAAAGATAGCATGATTGGCAAAGTTGGAGCAATATTTGCTACCGGCGGAGGCTATGGAAATGCTGGAGGTGGCTGTGAACTTACCATGTTGGCTCTGCTAAATAACCTTGTTCAGATGGGGATGGTTATAGTACCTCTTCCGAAAAATACCCCAGGCTACCATTTAGCAGGACTACAGTGGGGACCTTATGGACGATCCGCTGGTGAGAAGATGGAGCAAACAGGTGTAACTGAAGAGAGACTCGAAGTAGCAAGATACCACGGAGCAAATGTATCTAGAATCGCTTCTGTTCTGAAAGGTCAGGATTTGTTTGCCAAGCCAATTCCAGTTTCAGTTTAAATTGAGAACAATGCAATAAGATGTGACTGCAATCAACAATGTAAAGCGTTAAAAGCAAAAAGAAGGTTATAGATTTACATAACCTTCTTTTGCTGAGTGTCTAAACAGACATCACCTTGTTTTAAAAGGAAAATAGAGATGAAGCTTGAAGGTAAAGTAGCTTTGGTAACTGGTAGCAGCCAAGGAATTGGTCAAGCTATTGCAGTGCGTCTTGCTGAAGAAGGCGCAAATATCGTGATTGACTACCGCAGCCATCGCGAAGGTGCTGAGGAAACCTTAACCAAAGTACAAGCCACAGGAAGCTCTGGCTTGATTATTAAGGCAGATTTAGGTGTAGTTAGCGAAATCCATGACTTGATTAAGTCGGGTATCCAACACTTCGGTAAGCTAGATATTTTAGTTAATAACGCTGGTATTGAAAAGAACGCTGATTTTTGGTCAGTATCAGAAGCAGATTATGATGCAGTGCTTGATGTCAACCTCAAAGGTGTATTTTTTGCAACTCAAGCCTTTGTCCAGCACTTGATTGAGACTAAACGGACTGGAAAAATTATTAACATCAGTTCAGTGCATGAAGAACTCCCGTTCCCACATTTTACTTCTTATTGTGCTAGCAAAGGTGGCGTCAAAATGATGACGCGTAACCTAGCAATTGAGTTGGGGCCTTTGGGAATCACGATCAACTCTGTTGCACCAGGAGCTATTGAAACCCCAATTAATACTAAGCTTTTAAATGACCCACAGAAGTTGAATGCCGTACTCAAGAACATCCCCTTGGGTCGCTTAGGTCAGCCACAAGATGTGGCTTCTGTAGTCGCTTTTCTAGCTTCTAATGATGCTGATTATGTGACAGGTGCAACTTTCTTTGTAGATGGTGGACTGCTTTGGAATTATCAGGAGCAGTAATCAGTTTTCATTCTCTTTAGTGCAGAAGTAGGTAAAATAAGAAATTAAGTAAGTTGCTACAAATAAACCTCCCAGATGATCTAAGTAAGTCGGCACAAATGTAGAGACGTGCTATCGCATGTCTCTACTGGTGAAAATGGTCATTTGTCATTGCTAAGTTTTTTAGGCATGTTTACTTTTTGTCACATAGTTATGTTTATTCCTGACGACTTACTTGAGTGTAGTCAATTCCAAAATCTAAAATCTAAAATCTAAAATCGAATGACTCAAGAAGAAGCAAGATTAGCAGCCCAACGCGATCGCACAGCATACTGGAAGCGGTGGGGTCCTTATTTAAGTGAACGTCAGTGGGGAACAGTCAGAGAAGATTACAGTGCGACTGGAGAAGCTTGGGACTACTTCACCCATGATCAAGCTCGCTCCCGTGCTTATCGATGGGGAGAAGATGGGATTGCTGGAATTTCGGATAATCATCAACGACTTTGTTTTGCGATCGCTCTTTGGAATGGTGAAGATACTATTCTTAAAGAGAGAATGTTTGGTTTGACTGGAACAGAAGGCAATCATGGGGAAGATGTCAAAGAATACTACTTCTATCTAGACAATACTCCCACGCACTCCTACATGAAATGTCTTTACAAATATCCCCAAGCTGCTTTTCCCTATAGCCAATTAATTAAAGAAAATCGTAACAGAAGTCGCAATGAACCAGAATTTGAATTGCTTGACACAGGTGTGTTTGCTGATGATCGCTACTTTGATATAATTGTAGAGTACGCAAAAAATTCACCTGAAGATATTTTAATTAAAGTTAGTATCACTAATAGAGGACCAGAAGCAAAAATACTGGATTTTTTGCCAACTCTCTGGTTTCGCAACACCTGGTCTTGGAAGCCCAATAAAGACAAGCTAGCAAAGCCTTTCTTAAAAGTTTTCAAATCTGACAATGACCTAAGCATTATAGAAGCTTCCCATCAAACGCTAGGAGACAGATGGCTGTACTGTGAGGGTACAACCCAATTGCTTTTCACAGAAAATGAAACTAATCATGAAAGATTATTTGGCGTAAGTAATGCTTCTCCCTACGTCAAAGATGGAATTAACGACTATGTAATACATGGTCAAAAAGAAGCCGTCAATCCCAATCTGATCGGTACTAAAACCTCAGCTTATTACAAATTGTCAATCGGTGCAGGCGAAACCAAAACAGTGCGATTGCGGTTGAGCGACATTTCTCCATCGCGTCCTTATGAAGAAGAAGGTGTAGAACCGTTCGGTAATGAGTTTGAGGAAATTTTTCAAAATCGGATCTCACAAGCAGATGAATTTTATCACCGCATCTGTCCCTTCCAATTATCTGAAGATATGCGGAGCGTGCAACGGCAAGCATTTGCTGGTATGTTATGGAGCAAGCAGTTTTATTACTACGTAGTTGAGGAATGGCTTAAGGGCGATCCAGAAAATCCGTTACCACCACTAGAACGCAAACGTGGCAGAAACCATGAGTGGATTCATCTATTTAACGATGATATTCTCTCTATGCCGGACAAATGGGAATATCCCTGGTTTGCAGCTTGGGATTTGGCATTTCATTTGCTTCCATTTGCAATGATTGACCCAGATTTTGCCAAGTACCAATTGGATATACTGACGCGGGAATGGTACATGCATCCTAATGGTCAAATTCCAGCGTATGAATGGGCTTTTGGCGATGTCAACCCACCTGTTCACGCTTGGGCTGCTATGCGTATTTATCAAATAGAGAGAAAAATATATGGTCGCACTGATAAAGAATTTTTGGAGCGTGTGTTTCAGAAGTTGCTGCTCAATTTTACTTGGTGGGTAAATAGAAAGGATGTAGAAGGAAAGAATGTTTTTCAGGGCGGCTTCTTGGGATTAGACAATATCGGTGTTTTTGACAGAAGTGCTGAACTTCCGACAGGCGGACACATTAATCAGGCAGATGGCACCAGTTGGATGGGGATGTATTGTCTGAATATGCTGACGATCGCTCTAGAATTAGCAAAAGATAATTCAATCTATGAAGATATCGCCAGCAAGTTTTTTGAACATTTCCTATATATTGCTGATGCTATCGACGGCATTGGCAAAGAAGAAATCGCTTTGTGGGATGAGGCTGATGGCTTTTACTACGATGCGCTGCATTTACCCAACGGTCATCATTGTCGCATGAAAGTACGCTCAGTAGTAGGGTTATCTCCACTTTTTGCTGTTACTACCTTGGAACCAGAAGATTTGCAGATGTTTCCAGGCTTTAAACGACGGATGGAATGGTTTATTCGCAATCGTCCTGATTTGAGCCGAAATGTTGCTTGTATGCAGACACCTGGTGTTGGTGCTAGAAGACTGCTAGCGATCGCTTATCAAGATAAACTCCGCCGTATACTGGAGAAAATGTTGGATGAGACGGAATTCTTAAGTCTCTATGGTATCCGCGCTGTTTCTAAATTTCATGCATCTCATCCTTACATCCTTGCAATAGATGGTCAAGAGTACCGGGTGGATTACGAGCCTGCTGAGTCTAGCACGAGTTTATTTGGTGGCAATTCTAACTGGCGTGGACCAATTTGGTTCCCTATAAATTATCTGATAATTGAGTCTCTGCAAAAGTTCCACCATTACTTGGGCGACGATTTCAAAGTCGAGTGTCCAACTGGTTCTGGTCAAATGATGACGTTATGGCAAGTAGCAGCTGAGTTATCTCAAAGGCTAATTCAGATTTTCTTACCAGAACCATCTGGTCGCCGACCTGTTTATGGTGGTACAGAAATATTCCAAACAAATTCTCATTGGCGCAGTCTGATTCTTTTTAATGAGTATTTTCATGGCGATAACGGTGCTGGAATTGGTGCTAGCCATCAAACCGGCTGGACGGGCTTAGTAGCCAAACTCATTCAGCAGCACGCAGAATATGGCGCAGATAAGTAAGTCCACACAAATGTACCAGAGGCTAAATTTTGCGTTTGGTACAAGTCGGGGTCGTCATTGGTCACACAATTTTGAATTTTGGATTACTCTACAAGAAGCCGCTTACGCGTCTATGGATTTTAGATTTTGGATTTTAGATTTTGGATTTTAGATTTTGAATCTTCAATTCCATTTTCTAAAATTTAAAATCTAAAATTTGGTCATTAGCAAGGCTTTTAGCCACACTTATCCCTGACGGCTTACTTATAAGTTGCTAAAAATGTCAGTAAGTTATCTCTTAACTTGAATAACTTTACTGGTCAAAACTCTCGAACTATATCATACTCTATAAACCTATATCATCCATCAGGACTTCAGATATGGTGAGACTGACAAAAACAATTCAGGAACAAACAAACTTGTTACCTGTAAAGCTCACTCTACTATTGATTAGTACGCTTACCGTGATGGCGGGAGCAACGATTGCTCCGTCTCTACCAGCAATGCGGGAATACTTTACAGCAGTTCCCAATGCAGACTACTTAGTCAGATTGGCACTGACTCTTCCAGCTTTGTTTATTGCTCTGGGTGCTCCTTTTGTTGGGATTGCAATTGACCGACTAGGACGTAAACCTTTACTTCTATTTGCATTAGTTCTTTACGGAATTGCAGGGAGTTCAGGATTTTTGCTTAGTAACCTGGAATCAATTTTGATCGGTCGAGCCTTCTTGGGTATTAGTGTTGCCGGAATTATGACAACAGCAACCACTTTAATTGCTGACTATTACAGTGGACCTGCACGAGCACAATTCCTGGGTTTACAAGCAGGATTCATGGGTTTGGGAGGAGTTTTATTCCTATCTGTGGGTGGCTTTCTAGCTGATGAAAATTGGCGATCGCCATTTTTGATTTACTTGATGGCGCTAGTTTTTATACCTTTCACAGCCGTTTTTATACCAGAACCAGAACGGAACGATTCCAAAGCAGCAACCAATGCTACCAACACACCACAGCAATTTCCCATGAATCTTGTGGTGCTTACCTACGGTATTGCTTTAATCACACAGATAGTCTTCTACCTCATTCCCACCCAGTTACCGTTTTATTTGAAGCAAATTGTTAATGCAAGCCCTTCCCAAAGTGGTTTGGCGATCGCTGTATCAACTTTATTTTCAGCAATTAGCTCTATCATGTATCGCCAATTCAAGGCTCGTTTAGGGTTTAATGCTATCTACGGTATTGCTTTTGCTAATATTGCCCTTGGTTATGCATTGATTAGCTGGGCGATTAACTATACTGTAGTACTGATAGGGTTAGCGATCGCGGGTCTAGGATTAGGGCTACTCATGCCTAATATGAATCTTTGCCTAACTTCTGTAACTCCTGACGCTTTTCGAGGCAGAGTTCTCAGTGGTATTACTACGTTTTTCTTTTTAGGACAATTTTTGTCACCTCTGCTGAGTCAACCTCTCAGTTATTTCGTAGGTCTTGGTGCAACCTATGGTTTAGCTGCCGGATTAATGCTAATTTTAACCGGAGCCGTGTTAGTTCTATTTTGGCGCTGGCGTTAATATCGAATATGCCGCAATTTATATTCCTTAGGTAACAATTATTCTTTTTCAAGATTATCAATAGCAATTGGATAAGCAGTATTTTTATTTTAGCCCTCTTGTCATTCCATTACGACAAGGGCTTTGATGTTGTAAATTAGTTGTAAATGCTTATCAGTTACCGTTGTAAATACGTACAATAAGCATTTAAAAGCTCTCCTGTTTTGTCAGACTTGCATTCTACGCTGCTTTGCTTGTGTATATATCAACTTTTTAAAAGAAAGTCTGTGAAGTTGTGAATAATAAAAATAATAAGGAACTTTCTGTTGTTAAAGGAGCCATTCCAAAAACTCTCAAGCTTCAGTTTAAAGTTCTTTGCGTACAAAAAGAATTACAAATGAGTACCGTACTGGAAGATTTGATCAGACAATGGATACAAGCAGGTGCGCCTGTTCCTGAATTTTATGATGATTTGCTTGACGAAGAATCAGAGGATGTTAAGGGATATATTCCGAAATCCCTAAAGCTTAGGTTTAAGATTCTTTGCACACACAAACGGCTCAAAATACGCTTTGTTTTGTATGCACTCATCCAGGAATGGGTAGAGACAGTCTTACAACAATCTAGATGTAGAATTTAAATGATTTTTGGAAAAGCATAAATGTTTAATATCATAAGCATTTTATTTTTGATCAATAAGTAATATTGTCTCAATAATTTTGCCGACATCGAGTTAGAAAACACTATTTCTAAGTTAAAGATTTTCTTTTAGAGAAGCTGCGCTAATTGTGTTGTCTTCATAAGCCCGTCTTAGTAATAAAATATTCAACCTTTGCGTTACTTCTAAAAAACGCAGCACTCACCAATTTTTGGATTAAACACAATACTCTATAAATAATCCCCAGAAACTTGGTCTGGGAGCATTAAAGATTGACTTTGAGTTACATTAGTTACATTACAAATTCAGTAACTAACTCTTTAAAATTGGGTCAAGTCCGTGAGCTAAATTATATTTAGCTGACACAACTGCACAATTCTTGTTAACATCATAACTTATCTATATTTTTATGATTCATGCAGTCATAAACATAGTTATCATTAATAAATCACGATTTACAAATATGTTTGCCAACTACACAGTACTGTTTTATTACTTTGTTGATTTTGAATCTATCAATGATTGTATTTTCTACTCTCCCAATAATTACTTATACCATTATTTTTGCATCAGATAAATAGATAATATTGCGGAATTAAAATGATTAATATAGCTATTTTTGCTACACTTATTGAATGAGTATACAGTGTTTTTCCTCTTAACTTGGTAAAATCGATACAAAATTATTAAGCTTCTTTTACAACAAAATCGAGTACCTCGGTGACTAGAGACTTTTTATGTTACAATGATACCATAATATTTTGCAAAATATTGATACTTAATTAAAAAGCATAGCAAATTCATTTATATATAGGAAAATACTCAGAGTTCTCTGGTGATAGTACCAGACGTGCCATGGCATGTCTCTACAATTGTTGCTGACTTACTTGTGTCCTATTTGGTGTTGCTTCAAATACAAACTAACTTTTGAGATTTTAGAATTACTCCTTAGATGTATTGAAAACTAAGGATTATAAGTTTTACTTATGATATTTGCAGTAGTGAAAATTACATCTAAAAAGTAGGTAATTGTGATCAAACAACCAAAGCAGAAACGTAAACGCGGTCTTATCCTGACTCCAGAGGGATTACAAAAGCTCCAATGTGCCAAGCTTGCGTCTGAGTCAAACGATAATTTCGGAAATAGGTACACCCTTGAAGACTTAAGTGAACGGATTGGAATAAACACTGCTACAATTTCCAAAGTTCTAGGTCGAGAAGGAGGGGTTGATAAACGAACACTTGAGCTTTTTTTCCAGGCTTTCAACATAGAACTTGATAAAACTTGCTATACAAATTCAGATCCATCCCAGCGCCAAGATTGGGGAGAAGCAGTTTGTGTATCAGCTTTCTATGGACGTACAGAAGAAATTGCTACCTTAGAGCAATTAGTACTTGAAGAAAACTGTCGATTAGTGGCAGTATTGGGAATGGGAGGCATTGGTAAAACTGCCTTATCTGTAAAATTTGCAGAAAAGATTAAAGATCACTTCGAGTATATCATTTGGCGATCGCTCCGAGAAGCTCCACCTACAAACGCTATTCTGGCTAACTTGATCGGGTTTTTATCCGACGGTCAAGAAACGGAAGCCTATTTACCAGAAACTGTAGGCGACAAAATATCGCGGTTGATTGATTATCTACGTCAGCAGCGCTGTTTGCTGATACTAGATAATATGGAGTCGGTTTTGTGCAGTGGTCGTCGAGCTGGAATTTATCGAGAAGGATACGAGGGGTATGGGGAGCTGCTTAAACGGGTGGGAGAAACAGCTCATCAAAGCTGCTTGATGGTGACAAGTAGAGAGAAACCTAAAGATATCGTCTCATTAGAAGGAGAAGCATTACCAGTCCGCTCATTCGTAGTCAGAGGTTTACAATCGGTAGATGGCGAAGAAATTTTTAAAGTCAAAGGAATATCTGCTTCTGAGTTAGAATTCAAAAAACTCATCGAACGTTATGCAGGTAATGTTTTAGCTTTGAAAGTAGTAGCTACATCTATTAAAGATTTATTTGATGGTAATGTTACAGAATTTTTGCAACAAGAAGCAGCCGTTTTTGGTGACATTAACGATCTTTTAGAGCAGCAATTTGAGCGTTTATCAAATTTAGAAATAGATATCATGTATTGGCTGGCAATTAATCGTGAGCCAGTTTCGCGCTCAGAATTGCAAGCAGATATTGTTTCGTCAATCCCGTCAAAAAAATTACTAGAAGCACTCGAATCTTTAGCACGACGATCTCTCATCGAAAAAGCCATACCTACAATTGCTGAAAAAAGTACACCTCTATTTACGCTACAACCTGTAGTTATGGAGTATGTAACTAATCGATTGATAGATCAGGTTTGTGAAGAAATAGAAACTGGGAATATCGATCTTTTCAGATGCCATGCTTTAATGAAGGCGACAGCGAAAGACTACGTCATGGAAAGTCAAATTCGCCTGATTGTCAAACCACTAATTAACGCCCTGACCACAGTTTTTAGAAGTGAAAAAAACCTCATAAATCAATTAACTCAAATTATAGAAAGACAGCGAAAAGAATCTCCACTAGAACCAGCATATACGGCTGGGAATATTCTCAATTTGCTTCGTCAACTACAAGTAGATTTAACCGGCTATGATTTTTCTAATTTGAGTGTTTGGCAAGCGGATTTGCGGAATGTGAAATTACACGATGTGAATTTCCAAAATGCTAATTTAGCTAAGTCTGTTTTTGCTGAAACCTTCGGTGGTGTGATATCGGTAGCCTTTAGCCCTGATGGTAAACTTTTGGCTTTGGGTGATACGAATGGTGAGATTCGCTTGTACCAAGTTTCGGATTGGAAACAAGTCCTCGTCTTTAAAGGTCATAGTAATTGGGTAACATCAGTAGCCTTTAGTCCTGATCGGGAAACTCTTGCTAGCGGGAGTATTGACTGTACTCTGAAGCTATGGCATATCAGTACAGGTCAATGTCTGCAAGACTTGCAAGGACATAATGATGAGGTTTGGTCAGTTACTTTTAGTCCTGACGGACAAATGCTAGCAAGTAGCAGTGATGACCAGACAATAAAGTTATGGAGTGTTTGTACTGGTCAATGTTTCAAAACGTTTCAAAAACACACAAGCTGGGTATGTTCAGTTGCTTTTAGTGCAGATGGGCAAACGCTTTTTAGTGGCAGTGATGACCATACAGTCGGGGTTTGGGATGTCAGTAGTGGTGAGTGCCTCAAAATTTTACGTGGACACCATGATGGGATACGGGCAATTACCGTCAGTCCTGACGGTCAAATGCTGGCGAGTGGCAGTGAAGACCAGACAATAAAGTTATGGAATGTCAGTACTGGTGAATGCTTTAAAACTTTGCAAGGACATTGCAGTGAAGTATACTCAATTACCTTCAATCCACAAGGTGATATTTTAGCCAGTGGCAGTTTTGACCAGACAGTGAGGCTATGGAGCATTAGCACTGGTGAATGTCTCAAAATATTCTATGGACATTTCAGTTGGGTATATTCGGTTGTCTTTAGTCCGCGAGGGGATCTAGTGGCTAGTGGCAGTTACGATCAGACGGTACGACTGTGGAGTGTTAGCACTGGTGAATGCCTCAAAACTCTCCAGGGGTATACTCATCAGGCGCTTTCAGTCGCCTTCAGTCTGGATGGGCAGACATTGGCAAGTGGCAGTCACGATTCTTCAGTGAGATTGTGGTATGTCGGCACAGGTCAATGTCTGAAAACGTTCCAAGGACATTGTGCTGCGATCCAGTCAGTAGCCTTTAGTCCTAATGGTCACACCTTAGCAAGTGGCAGTGAAGATCGAACAGTGAAGTTGTGGGATGTCAGTACGGGCCAAGCCTTGCAAACTTTCCAAGGACATCGTGCTGCGATTCGGTCAGTTGCCTTTAGTCCTGACGGTCAGATTCTAGCAAGTGGTAGTGAAGATCGAACTATTAGGTTATGGGATGTCAACACGGGTAAAGCTTTGAGAACTTGCCAAGGACATAGAAATCAGGTTTGGTCAGTTGCCTTTAGTTCTAAAGGGATGATGCTAGCAAGTAGCGCATTGGAAGAAACAATCAGGTTGTGGGATGTCAACACTGGTGAGTGCCTTAAGACCCTAGAGGGGCATACGAATTGGGTTTGGTCAATTGCTTTTAGTCCAGATGGTGATCTGTTAGCGAGTAGCAGTACAGATAGAACGTTAAGGTTATGGAGTATCAGCACTGGTGAATGTCTTAGACTTTTGCAGGTAGATACGGGGTGGTTACTCTCAGTTGCCTTTAGTCCAGACAACCAAATACTAGCGAGTAGTTGTCAAGATCATACAGTTCGATTGTGGGATGTTAGGACTGGTAAATGCTTCAAAGTCTTGGAAGGACATGAAGGGGGTTGGATCAGGTCAGTTACCTTTTGTCCGGATAATCAAACTTTGGCAAGCAGCGGTGAAGATGAGACAATTAGACTGTGGGATATTACAACAGGTAAATGCTTAAAAATTTTGAAAGCAGAGAAACCCTATGAGCGGATGAACATTATGGGAGTTATAGATTTAACTATGGCGACTATTGCGGATCTGAAAGTTTTGGGGGCAATTGTTGCAGAAAAACAGCCTTCGCAAGCAGCTATGTGAAACTGGTAAATGTTTCACTAACCTGAAGTTACCCCGTGTATTTGTACTAAAAAGGCTTGCCTGGGAAGGTTTTGAGTCGCTGTGATCACAATCAGATCCATTTCATTGGTGACAAGTTAAGGCTGTAAGTCTTTTGTCAAGAGGCTTTGAGAGAATTGTTGAAAAAAAACTGGTCAGACCCTCGTTGGAGATCAGGGAAAGGAGCGACAATTAACTTAACGTTTGGTTTTCGCTTCTGTTTGATAATACCTAAATCTCGATTTTGAGGGTCAGCAAAATACTCAACAGGGTCTGTGGACTGACCTTTTTGAGCAGCCATTGTAAAATGATAAAGACCGCGATAAATCATTTCTAATGAAATATCGTCAAAAGGGAGAGAAAGTTCATCGGCTACAGCATCACCTAAATCTACGCGCAACCGCATAAAATAGCCAAGTTGCCCAAATCTGTAACTTAATTCCATTAATTGAACCCGTCCATAAATAACTTAACCCCAAGAGTCTTTTTACTGTATTAAAAGCATCTTCAATGCGCCATCTTTGCCGATATAAATCTGCTACCACATAAGGAGGTAAAATCTGAGGTTCTAGGACACTAGTTAAATAAGAATGCCATGTTTTTCCTGACCGCACTTCAATCAAACGTAAAGTGATGAATGGAGTCTTTTTTGTGCCAGAACCCAGACATATCTTTCTATCCCTAAGTCCATAGCTATCTGTAAATACCTGTTCTACCTTGATTACTGCTCCTTTTTTTATTCTCGTAATAAAATCAACTTTTTTCTCAATTAATTGATGCCAAAAGTTAAAGTGATAAAACCCTCTATCTAATAAAAGTAAAGTTCTTGCTGTGACTAAATTTAGAATATTTTCTTCCAGTTTAGTGTCAGATGCCTTGGGATTTTCTTCAAACCAAATTGGGAGCATCCCAATTTTGCAAAGAGATGGGGAGAAGGGGAAAATATTCGCGATTGTTTCTCGCGAATAAAAGGGGGGACTGTACATCAGCACCCCTTCAAGAGACAATGACTTGTGTTCCATCCCTAGWAGAAAGGCCAATGACCCCAGAAGAGAAAAAAGAATTAGATGCACACGTAAAAGCCATCGCCAAAATCCTGTATAAAAACACGCCACC
>NZ_NAPS01000003.1:300187-340193 GCF_004323185.1 Westiellopsis prolifica IICB1 | reverse complement strand
AGGAAGAGCCGCAAGATTGAAACTCCCTATTTATTCGCGATGATATCTCGCGAATTATTTTTCTCTCTCTATTTTTGCAAAATTGGGATGCTCCCACCAAATTTCTACAGGTAATCTGGTCATTAAATCAATGACTGTACTCATTTTTCCTGCTAATTGCCCTCTTTGAGCCGACTCTAAGCTTTGTAATTTCTTAAATAATGCCTCCAATGTTGAGCCGTCTACTATCCAAATCTTCTCAAATTTTAATAAGGTAAACTGAATACTTTCTGGCAGTGGACGTTTATTTCTACTGTGCCAAGCTGCTCTCAAATTAGGCAATAAATCTTTAAATACTTTTTCAAATAATTCCGATGGAAATGTCAAAAATCTCTGTGATACAGCTTGTTGACTAACTTTTGTAGGATTACACCACAGAAAACCGTCTCTGGCTAACATTCTTGTCAGTTCTCTGACTCCTGCTACATCTCTCCACAGCAAAGTTAACACCGCCGCCATCATTAACGGTAAATTCAGTATCCGTTCTCTGAGTCCTAATTTACGGTAGTAATTTTCTTGATTTGTAATGGCTGGTGTCAGTAATCTTTCCAGTTGCTCCGCAATTACTTCATCTTCCACCATTGGTCGTTGTTTCTTTTTCGCGTGGTCTCGATTAGTTTTTCGGCTGGTCGTCATGGCTGCTAACAATCGCTCAATTACTTATCTAGACTGAGTTTCCCATGTTTTTGACCACTACAAATACCACCCTTGACAATTTCTCCTTTTCCTTAACTTGTCACCAATGCCCAGATTAAAAGTAGCTTCCAAGGCAAGGAAAGATTTTTTTATGCAGAGAGTAATATCTAAGGGATAAAATAAATCCCAATACGCTTCAGATAAACTCATAATCCTTTTCATAAAGGATTATGAGTTTATCTGAAGCGTGTTGCTTTATAACCGGAATTACATAGTACCAAATTCGGTATCGCTTGGTAATCCTTGCGCTAACTCATTTATCATACTTTCCAAATCATCTAGTTCAATGTCATTCAATACATCGAAACTTTTCTCAACGAGGTTGCTGTTGAACTCCTGCTCCAAAGACTGCACCTCTATATTTGCAGTCCTCATTCCATTGAGAAAGATCTTTGAATAAACAGCTTCATTAGCAAAACCCGACCCTAGTGAGACTAAAATCGAAAATGCAAAATCTAAGATCCGAAATAACATTTTTATCTCCTTGTATAATAAACAGTACAGTTAAGGGTGTCAGAAAAAAGTCCTTCTTGCTCACTTAGTCATTTCTTGAGCTTCTGAAGATTAGTTACACTCGTAGCAAGTATTCAACTGTAGCGGTTTCAATATGTTCTGAAGCTCCTCGTCTGATATGTAGTCTTCCTTGGGTGGAGTAAAGCGCAACAATGAGGTTTCATAACAAGCTTTTGCTACACGGTTACGTTCCTGATGAGTAAGCATTGCAACAATCTTTATTGTCTCCTCTACATGCTTGACTTCGGCACCAACACCACTGTGTATCCGTAGCCAGCGTGTAGCATTGATACCTGGTGCTAGCAATGCTTGTACACTCTGAATGTACTCCTCCCCTTGAAATGTCCCTAAGCGTTCGGCTGTATAGAAAAAACCAACACAAGCAATTGGATAACTCGTTTGGACAGTTTGGATAAAGTAATCTATCAAAGCCTGTATAGGAGATGGCACCAGCATTTGCACTACAGCCTCTGCATCATATCCCATTGATTGAATATCGAGCAGAGCGAGTCGGTCGTGACCTGCTTCTTCTCTAGCTTTCTGTGTAGCCCACTGTGCTAAACTCTTGCGACCAGATGCAGCAAAGTTTTGAGCGGCTTGTTCCATCAGTCGTGTGGTATGGCGGCTGGAATGGTATGCACCTGCGAGTCGCCATACCCAACGTGTACGAGTCAGGGCTGGTGGTCTGCGGTTCGACTTTACATGCTTCCAGGCTAATACTATTTCCTTATCTAAAAACTTCTGAGTTTGAGCTATGCTGTATGCACTAACTAAATTTTCTCTATAGGGATCAGCATCGAAAATAGATTTGGTAGTTGCTACACCCAGCTTTTTATGTGCAATCTGCCCTGATTTAATATCAATTAAAAAAGGTGCAATAGGATTCATTGAAAACTTCATAACCACTCCCATTACTAATAAATTTGTTGGTCATAAGTTGACTACTCAACTTGATCCGTAACTAACAGGACTTACGCATGGGTAACGGAAAAACAAACCACAGAGAACGCAGAGGACACAGAAAAATAAGAGTTTGGCCGGTTTTTTGCGTAAGTCCTAACTAAGTTGGGGTAAGTACCACGATGAGTAGTTACATTCAACACCTCAGATATTGGGATCGGTGATTTATTGCCAAAGATTTCTATATGGAACTCCAAAAGCGGCGTATCTTTGTCAACTGTATGTTGTGTATTCATGGCAACTTAGAAAATAAAGTGGTCTTCGCTAATATTTTGCTCCCAAACCTGATATGCAATTTATTCCTAGCAACGCTGTACTTGCATATATGCATTTAAGATTTATTAGTTTATAAGCACTAAAGAACTTTTTTACTAAAGACTATTAGCCTAAAAGCATTAAAGCACTTATTATGAGTCGAATGGCACTAATTAGGGTATGTCACAACCCGTAAGAGTTTGCTAATAAATTTTTGAAGTATTAGCCAATGCTCTCAAAACTGCATTTAGCTAATGCTCTCATGCATATTGCATTCCAAAATTTGGTATTAGAATGGATTTGATACTTTATCTGTCAGCCTTGTCTTTGTATCCAAGATTTCTTTTAGCGATAATTTCTAATGGTACAAGCCCCTATGTTTATTCATGACACCAATCCAAAATCTCAAATCCGATAATATATGTGATCATGCAAACTCCTCGACTTAATCCCTAATTTGGGGAAATGGGAGCTGGAAAACAATCCAAAATCTAATATCCACAATCGGATGACTGGAGCAAGTACTGTTAATTCAAAAGTTACTATCTTATTTAATTATTTTGCTAATTGTTACATTGATACACGCGTAACAGATGCTTCATAAGCTAACCAGTATAAACTAAACTAACCGAAAACAAGATAGTTAGGGAAACAGAACAAAAAACTGTGTTAAACATTGTGTTTTTCATCTGTTTATAACTAATCTTACACTATTTTGAGTTTTGTTGCTTGATATTAACTAAATTTATCTTTAGCAATTTTTCCGATTTTGACATCTATCATTTGTCAGAGTTTCAGGTCAGGTAGCATTGCTCAAGAAGCAATATTACTTGAAAAATTGCCGAAAAGTGGCTTATAAGAACAATTTTCACGCATTCTATTTAACTATGCTTAAGATTGCTACGCATAGTTCGTTCTTGTTTTAGATTTTTGTACAAGAGTTCACCCTTTAGAGGAGTATCACCCCTGTCAAATCAATTTATATTTAGAATTACAAATTAAAAAAATATTTTAATTTGTAAACTATCTCAGACTAGAGTGGATTCAACTCACGGAAATGCAAATATAATAGGAGATAGAAAAAATAGTTGAAATAAGTAAGATAGTGTGGCTAGATAACTCATAGTGTTAAGTTGAAAATTGTTGAAGTTAAACTAAAGTGCTTTTAGAGACAGTGTGACAGTAACTCTTGAACATCGGGGAACTAACTTGGTTAAATTAGTTAACTTTAACTTACTGTCATCAATGATTGTCTAAGAATCAAGCAAAAATTGTCTAATCAAGATCGATAACTTAAGAACAAAGTTAATGGACTATATCAGAAAGTATATGTGTGGGTGTTGCGATTCAAGGGTTTAAACGTGTGAGAGGAGTCGTATTGTCATTTACCCAATGTGTAATTGATAACATAAACTTTTAGCTGATCATTGATGCTGTATTCTCTAGCTTCGAGTTAGATCAACATAAACAGTTACTGTAATTACTAAGCTCATTTTCACAAAAAATTGGTATTAAAACAGATGTAGAGATGGGAATCTTCACATCTCTACACAATTGGAAATTCTATTTTTTGACTAAAAACTATCAGGACTTACGCAAGATGTGAACGAAAACCTTATTCTTGCGTAGCGGTAATTCATGAATTACCGCAAATGCGCGTTATGTTTTGCGTAAGTCCTGACTATGCTATAATGCCAACTTAAGATAATTATTTTATGAGTTTTGACAAACCTAAAGAGACGTGCTACAGCACGTCTCTACATTTGTGCTAACTTACTTAAATCAAACAGTTTGCTTCAGCAGAGTTTATCTGTAAGACAGTGATGCAAATCGCAGGTCGCTTTTTTGAACATTTGGGAGATTTCCCTAGGCTAAGCAACATTGCCAAGCATAAGATTAAGTATGTTATCCTCTGTTTGATTGGTTGCACCAAGATTGGTGATAAGTTCTGCTACAGTGGAAGTCCGTTGTCCAGCTAAAGTCAGTTTACCATCGTACACAAAAGTGTAAGTACCTTGTTCTCGAAAAGTAGTAAACTGCTTTATATAGTTTTTTTGGTCTTGTACTACAGCAGTATAAGCCTGTGAATCAAAGAAATTTTCCATGTCTATCCAACTTTTAAAGGCAATTTCAAAGGCTGCTTGATATTGCTTTTCTAGTGGTTCGTAATGAGAAACCCCAGGAGCTGGTGGAAGGGAATTGTCGTGTTCCTCAAGAAGATGCAGTTTAAATTTAAGAACTAAATCGCTTTGTATAAAAGATTTAGTAAATTTATCAACCATGTAATTGCGAAAATCATTTACAGTGATTGCATCTGCTTTTCTGAGCATGACATGGAACTTTATGACATCTAAATTACCAATGGGAGTACCATTTTCTATAGTATCAATATAAGTTTTAGAATTACCATTATTAGTTAGATATATAACAGCTTTACTTACAAAATTTTGCTGATCAGAGTCTAGAATATTAGCAGAATTAATCCAGATTTGGCAATGCTCTTCTGATAAAAATGTCAATTCTGCTATTCCATCAAATTCATCTTCTTCAGGAATTTCGTATTCTATTCCATCAACACTTGGCCAAATATTATCCCTACTATAAGGAAGGTGATATTGCCAATATTGGAACTGACCTGGTAATCGCGCACTTACTGGACCATGAATATTTTTCCAGTAACTATAGAATGTATCTAAATCAATTTCCTTTTTCTTCTTTATAAGTACGTATAATACTATTTTCACGTCTTGATCACGTGTTGAGTAATCAACTTTTGTCATAGTTCCTCTCCTGTATAATGTGAAAATTGTTATTGGTACAAAAAATTGCTACATCTTGCGCTTACTCAAATAGCGGATTGATATCCATAAAAATTTGCAGTTGTTGGATTAACTCACCTTTAAATCGAAAGATATCCACTACGGGAAGTATAACATTAGTGCCATCTTGACGGTAATAAGTAACTTCCATATCTAAGAATACTACATCTCCAATTTCCCACTTTTGCTTGATGTCGTGATATATACTCTTTACTTGTTGATAAAAATCTATCAAAGAGTCTCTGATGGCTTTATGTCCAACTATAATCTCTAAGTTACCTAAACGAAAGTGTGCATCTTCAGTTAGATATGTAACATACTTGTCTGAAGCTTGTATTGGAGCATCAGGTCCCGACTCAAATACCTCAAATAACCGCTTAATAACTTCTGTTTTAGCTGATGTTGCTACTAAATTTGACATTGAGTATCTCATAATCAAATAAAAAAGATAAGTCTAGTTTGTCTGTTATCAAAATTTTTAACCAGTAAAGTTCGTAATTTTATAAATCAACTTATGAAATTGACTCAGAAATTAAAACTTCCCCGTTTGTACAAGTTTTTCCACAAATGCGATCGCCAACTCTAACCTAAAATGCTATTTTAGGTTAAATTACAATATTCAAAAAGTTGATATAGATTATTTGATTTTTTTGGGTCAAAAATAAATTTGTTCTTAAAATAATGAAATTGCCTGGTTAAAGCTTTTTAGTATAGATAAACTGATACTATCTTCTTAGTCATGGGGTTTACCACAACTTTGGGTAAAAACCTCGATCTATCAAACTACTTGTCAAGCTAAGACTGGTTTTGATTCAACTGTATGAATCAAATTTAAAGAGACTACAAAAAATATAACCATGAGGTAAATTCATGGATTTACAGTTACGTGATAAGCGAGCTATAATCACTGGTAGTACCAGTGGTATTGGTGCAGCCATCGCGAAAGCTCTAGCACAAGAAGGTGCGATCGTTATCATACACGGACGAAAGGAAGAGCAGGCAAATCGGATGGCTCACAAGATTAGTGCAGATGGTGGAAAAGCATTTGTTGCTGTCGGAGATATTTCAACTGATGAAGGTGCGCGTCAAGTAGCTACTAAAGTACTTTCATTGGTTGGGAGTATAGACATTTTAGTTAATAATGCCGGCATATATGAAGACCGTACCTGGATGGACAGTAATCCAAAAGGATGGGCTGAGATTTATAATGCTAATGTAATTTCTATGGTGCGAATGATTCAACTTCTCGTACCTCATATGAAGCAGCTTGGTTGGGGACGTATCATTCAAATTGCTAGTGGATTAGCGATTCAACCCTTCGCTGCTCGGCCTGATTATCAAGCCACTAAAGCCGCAACTTTGAATATGACTGTAAGTTTAGCAAAAGAATTAGCACAAACAGGTATTACAGTCAACACAGTAAGCCCTGGTCTGATTGCAACAGAAGGAGCCAAGCGTATTTTCCATCAGATTGCCTTAGCGAAAGGATGGGGTAGCGAATGGACAGAGATTGAAAAGCATTTGGTGCAAGAGGATTGGCCTAACCCCAGCAGCCGTCTTGGCCGCCCTGAAGAAGTAGCAAATATAATTGCATATTTAGCAAGTCCACTCGCAGATTACATTAATGGTGCAAACATTCGGGTAGACGGTGGAGGTGTAGGAGCAATTAACTAATTTGCTCACCTACATTCAACAAATTACAAACTTAAAAGTGACCAATTATTTGGAGCAGGGTACAAGCGCCCAGATCTAGCGTAGCTAACAAAAAATCAATGCATTTCTACACAAAGATATAAGTATGACAACCGTCTTAAAAGATATCGAAACAAAATTCACTCATCAGTATGCTTTTGTCAACGGCATACGTCTGCACTATGTAATTGGCGGTCAAGGTGATCCAGTAATCTTACTACATGGTTGGCCCCATACTTGGTATCAGTGGCATAAAGTTATGCCAGCTCTTGCTGAACACTATACTGTGGTTGCAGTGGACTTGCGGGGCTTTGGTGACTCTTCAAAGCCAGCGGTTGGCTATGATAGCCGTACCGAAGCTGAAGATATTTACCAATTAGTTCGTCATCTTGGTTTCGACCGTGTTTTCTTGGCTGGCTCCGATTGGGGTTCTCCAGTTAACTATGCATATGCTTGTGCTTATCCAGAAGATGTACGTAGAATTGTAAGCCTTGATGCCACACTTCCTGGTTTTGGTTGGGAAGATCTAGCCGAATATTCATCGGAAACTTCGCGCTTAGGTGGCGGAATTTGGCATTTTAACTTTAATGCAGTACCTGACCTTCCAGAAGCACTAATTGCAGGAAGAGAACGGATATTTATTTCCTACTTCTTCAATAAGTATTCGTATAACCCCTCTGGAATATCTGAAGCTGAAATTGACGAATATGTTCGTTGGTATTCTGCTCCTGGTGCAGTACGTGGTTCTCTTGGACTTTATCGCGCTATCCATGAGTCAGTACGACAAAACAAAGAAAACGCTAAGACAAAACTCAAAATGCCGGTGCTGGTACTGGGAGCTTCTCACGGTTTAGGCGATCGCCCAATTAAGGCGATGCAAGCAGTGGCTGAAGACGTTCGCGGTACTGTTATTGAAGGCTGCGGACATTTCATTCCCCAAGAGCGTCCAGAGTACCTGATTGAACAGATGCTCCAGTTTTTTGGTGAAGATTACAAATCCTAAGATTGCTTTTGAAATCGTTGTAAAAAGCATTAACAATTTAGCCCACAGCAGCGGTTTATATTTTATCTACATATTTAATACTACAAAATGTAGTATTAAATTGCAATTTATATTTTCAAATCTTTGCAGATATCAGGAGAACTACATTGACACACAATGATCATCCAGTGATAACGCCAAAAGGCAAAGGTCGTTCTTACTCCGTTGTGGGCGATACATATACCTTTAAAGCAGTAGGCGAAGATACTGGGGGTGCGTATTCAACATTTGAGTTTTTCATTCCACCTCAAAACGGGTCTCCACCTCACATTCATCATCGGGAACACGAAACGTTCTACATCCTAGAAGGAGAGTTGCTTTTCGAGGTTGGAGAGGAAAAAATAGTCTTATCTGCCGGCAACTTTGTCCATGTTCCCAAAGGTATACGTCATTGCTTTCAAAATATAAGCACAGCACCCGCAAAAACTTTGACAACAACTGTTCCTGCGGGACTGGAAAAGTTTTTTGAGGAAGTGGGTTATCTAGTGAAAGACCAGGATACACCTGTACCTGTTACACCTGAAGAGCAAATCAAAAAAATGCTTGAAGTTGGTCCCAAATATGGAGTAGAAATACTATAGCTATTACCTATGAAAACTCTCAATCAAGAAATAGTAAAAGCTAACTACGCAGAACGCGATCGCAATGGCAAAGTAGTCTTCTACGTTCTTCTCTGGAAAAGAAAAAGCATCACCCTAGAGATGTTTGACGACTACTGGCGGAATGTACATGGTCCAGTCTGCGCTAGACTACCAGGTCAATATCAATACTGGCAATTCCACGTAGCTCATAATCAAGGCAGTATTTGGCCTACTTTAGATGGCATAGACTACAGCTGTCCAGATTCAGAACAATTCGATGGGATTGCCGAATTAACCTTTGCTACTGAAAACGACCGTCAAACCTGGTTTAATGCCTCTGGCATTTTAATGGATGACGAATACAACATTTTCAGCAAGGCAATTGGCTATAACACTAGTCTTGGTAATTCTCAAACTTATGTGGATGGCATTTCTACGGCCTACCCCAACGGAGATTTAGGGATTCGGAAATTTCACGTCATGGTCAAGAAAGCAGATGGCGTGAGTAGAGAAGCCTTTCGCAAATATATGAAAGACAGTTTTGCTCCTGCAATTGTCAAAAGTAATTTTGTTCTCAAATTTCGACTACATTTATTTGAAGAAGTAGACAATTCTAGACCAGATGCACCAGGAGTTATTCATGTTGAACCTCCAAGAAATCAGTATCAAGCTGCTTTTGAAATTGCTTTTTCTGATTCTCTTGATATGGCTAACTTCTTTGTTTCTGATGAGTACATCTCAACAGTTCAATCCCAGCCACAGTACATTAAACAAATTAGTACTTTTCCAGAAAGAACAGCATACACCTTTGTTTACAACAATCAGATGACTTTAGCCGGTCAACGAAGTTCCACAGTTGCGGAACTAATTACAAATATCGGTGCAATCAATCAACTTAAGAAGGACATCGTTTCTCTTATGAATGGTATATTTTCTCACTCCAACGGCAAGCATGATATTAAGTCTGAACAATCAGTTTTAGATGATACAGTTGTCAGTCAAACTACAGTTGAGAAAAGCGATACGTTAGAAAGACTGCCAGGAACAGCCTCAGAGATTGTGACACGCTTATTTGCTAGAGGCGAAGCATTTGATTCCGAGGGGTTTATTGAGTTCTTTACAGATACACCAGTCTATCAGTTTGGCAACTATGCACCATGTTTCACTAAAGCTGCCATCAAGCAATCTGTAGATGCCTTTTTCAGCCAGGTTTCTGCACTTTACCACGAAATCAAGATGATGTGGGAAGTTGGTAACGTAGTGTTCGTTGAAATGGATGTGATTTATTGGCGTAAGGATGGTTCTATAGTAACTCTACCTTGCTGTGATATTTTTCGACTAGAGGGCAACAAATTCTCAGAGTTGCGGATTTTCATGGATGCGAATCCTGTATCTGATCAAACTATTCCTGTACCTAATACATCATCTGTATTAACCATAAGCCAAGGACGGAGACTGACTCCACCAGGGGTATTAAAGAATTACTTTAACGAACACGATGAAGGAAAAAAACGAGTAGCAACAGGATTCGCCCCCAAATGGGCTGATGTGTTATCTAAATGGTCACTCATAAAGATATGATATCTTTGCGATTTCATCTCAATGATTAGAAAATTTTTACTTTTCACCTGTACTCAATAAATTTTTGTGGTCTGGACATCTTGCTATCCCTCTCCAATTGTCTGTGTGGAGGGGGATTTTATTGCTGAGGGTACTTTCTTGTGTTGCGATCGCTTATCAACATAATAGCGGAAGGTTTCCTGTGAGAACT
This sequence comes from Westiellopsis prolifica IICB1, assembly GCF_004323185.1. Classification (GTDB taxonomy): domain Bacteria; phylum Cyanobacteriota; class Cyanobacteriia; order Cyanobacteriales; family Nostocaceae; genus Pelatocladus; species Pelatocladus prolificus_A. The sequence goes on along the minus strand of NZ_NAPS01000003.1, from coordinate 329,825 downwards.
TCCGCTACTATGCTTAAATCTACTTTTTGATTTTTAGTTTACTTTTAGGAGTGTGACTCCTCACCAAAGAAGTTTAGCAACTGCTCAATAACATATTCTGGACGCTCTTCAGGCATATAGTGTCCACAATATTCATGTACATCACCACGGACATCTTCAGCAACCGCCTGCATAGAATTCCAAGGACGTTTTCCTAAACCATATTTGCCTCCCAGTGCTAACACGGGCATTTGAAGTTTTACCTTGGCACTTTCCTTGTTGTCTTCTACATCTTCAAAGATTGTTCGGTAATACTCGCAAGTGCCACGTATACCACCCGGAGAAGCAAAGGTACGAACATACTCGTCAATTTCAGCCTCGCTGACCGCTGTTGTATTGTAGGCAAAGCGTGTAAAGAAATAAGTCAGATACATCTTTTCTCTACCTGCAATCAGCCCTTCTGAAAGGTCAGGAACCATGTGAAATGGAATGTGCCAGATCCCTCCTTCGCGTGAAGTTTCTGGTGAGAATGTCATGAGTTGTTCAAAACCAAATCCTGGAACAGTCCCTTCCATTTGTACTAACCGACGCACATCCTCACGATGGTCAGCTGCATAAGCATAGGTGACTGCTACTCCCATATCTATTCCAACTAGGAAAATACGTTGGAATCCAAGTTTCCTTACCAACTGATAAACATCTTCAGCTACGTTCTTTTTCCGATAGCCACTGGTTGGTTTAGAAGAGTCACCGAGACCCCGCATATCAACTGCGATTACTGTGTAGCGTTCAGCTAATGCTGGCATAACTCGTCGCCACTGATACCAGGTATTAGGCCAACCACTAAGTAAAACAATTGGATCTCCTTGACCGCCTATTACGTAATGAAGACGTACACCATTGACATCAGCCATTTCATGGGTGAATATCTTGTCGAAAGTCGTTAAATCAGTTGCCATTTTTATACCTCATTGGGTTATTGATTGTTAAACTTTTAAAGCTACCAGTATAATTTAAATTTCAAGTTGGCACTTTTGCTCTTTGTGCGCCAACCAAATTTTGGTATAGCCCACAGAGTAATCCAAGTTTTTGAGATTACTTTTTTATGAATCAATACTGGTATTCTAATTATTTAGCTTTCTAATTTAAGTCCTTTTTAGCAAGGAAACATCAGTTAATTAAGGAATAACTTAGTCAGACCTAAATACTAGATACTAAATTTTGCTAATAAAAGCAAAACCTGGATGTCAGGTAATACAGTCCAAGCAACGGAAGAAAGAAAATGAATAAATATCTAAAAAAATAGGTTTCAAGCCTATCTATATAAGTTTTTATATTTTTTTTTGCAGATGTCCAATCAATTTTTTATTTATTCTAGTGTACGCAGTTAATAATGAGTACTTGTTTTGGTATTTATGGTATGTCAAAATCCTAAGTTCACTCTTAAGTTTCAAATCTTTACTGGTTAAACTCTCTGTAAGTAGCAAAGATAGAACAAGATTATTATTCATTGAATCAAGAAACTCGCTCAAGCTTAATGTAATGAAACTGAACAGTATTTCAAAGTAGTAGCATTTCAGAAATAGTATAGAGTGTAACTTATGTACACGTATGGAAGAAAACAGGGTTGTCGCATTAGTTTAGATTACACTTACAAGGGTATGCGAATTGCATACCTAGCAAACGAGTTATTAAGAGTCGGAATACTATTGGACAAAGGTGCAGACATATTTGAGTTCACCTATAAACCTTATGATTTAGATTTTTTATGGCAATCACCAATTCCCATGCGACGCCCATTTGTTGCTACTTGTGCATTGCCCGAAGGAGCTTTTCACGATGACTATTATGGTGGTTGGCAAGAGATATTACCATCAGCAGGATGGGCTGCGGAACCGTACATGGGAGCTACTCAAGGTTTACATGGAGAAGTAGCACTTTTACCCTTTGAAGCTACTATTACCGAAGATAGTCAAGAGCAAGTTACCTTACACACACGTGTACATCTTTATCGTTCACCATTAAGACTTGAACGCAAGATGTCACTCAAACGCGGTATTGCTGCATTATTTATTCAGGAACGTGTTTTTAACGATTCAATGGGTGAATTCGCCATAATGTGGGGTCATCACCCTGCTATTGGAGAACCTTTTCTTGATGATAGTTGCATAGTTCAGACGCCGGCTTCCAAAGTTGAAGTAATGGCTTATCATCAAAATGGTTTGTGGGAACCAGGAGGGAATTATGATTTTCCCAAGGTTAAGAACCGACGTACTGGAGTCATGCAAGATGTTACTCGTGTACTACCGAGGGAAACTAAGTCAGTTGATATAGTCTTTTTTAAAGAATTAACTGAAGGTTGGTACGGTATAACCAATCAAAGGTTAAATGTAGGTTTTGGAATGGCTTGGGACAAAGAGTTGTTTAAATATCTTTGGATGTGGCAGGTCTATGGCGGTCACGATAATTACCCTTGGTACGGGCGTACATATAATTGTGGTCTTGAGCCATTCACTAGTTTTCCTCCTTCTGGAATCAATAATGCTGTTAAAAATGGTACAGCATTAATCATGAAACCTGGTGAAGTCATTGAAACGGAATTAGTTGCTGTTGCTTACCAAGGAGAAGGTGTAAATCGTATTACTCTTAATGGACTTGTAGAGCATTGATCATACATAAACACAAAAATTATTCTCAAGAGTTTCGGAAGTACTCAACTTTTTTGTTCTGTAAATAGAAGAGCTAGTTTTATTAATTTAGTGAGGCTAATCATGAAGCTAAAAGATAGAGTTGCGATTGTGACTGGTGGGTCAAAGGGAATTGGCTGGGGAATTTCGACAATTTTTGCTCAACAAGGAGCTAAACTTGTTGTTGTTGCTAGAGATGTTAAAACAGGTGAGCAAACTGCTGAGGAGATTCGCCACAAAGGTGGTGAAGCTATCTTTATCTCTTGCGATATTTCAAATGAAGATGAAGTTAAAGCAATGGTGCAAACAGCGGTTAATGTTTATGGTCAAGTAGATATTTTAGTCAATAATGCAGGTGTTGGAACTTATAAGTCAGTATTAGAAACAACCAGTGCAGAATGGGATCGTTGTTTAGCTATTGACCTCAAAGGTGCATTTCTTTGCTCTAAATATACTATTCCTCATATGCAAGCTGTGGGGAAAGGCGTAATTATTAATATGTCTTCTGTACACTCTCACGCTACAGTAAATGGAGTAGCACCTTATACAGCTTCTAAGGGTGGAATTACTGCTTTAACACGTAATATGGCTATTGACTATGGTCCAACCATTCGGGTAAATGCGATCGCCCCTGGTTGGGTGTGGACGCCTCTGATTGAGAACCTCTTCAGTAGCTATGACAACCCTGTTGAGCAAAGACATTTAGTCGAAAAAAGGCAAGTCATGAAACGGCTCGGTACTCCTGAGGATATTGGTTATGCAGCCGCTTTCCTCGCTAGCGATGAGGCTTCTTTCATTACTGGTACGCAACTGTTTGTAGATGGCGGTATGACAGCTGTCCTTGAAGAACCTTGGTAGATCACACAAGAGAAGAGGCTAAAAACAAAGTTCGATTTGTTACTACATATTACTGGGCATAGGTACAAAATAAACAGCAAAACTTCAACAATTAATTATCATGCTTACACTCAAAGATGCACAAAAGCTAATTGTTGCCGCAGAAAACAAGGCGATTGAAATTGGTCAGCCCATGAATATAGCAGTGGTAGATGCTGGAGGTAATTTAATTACTCATGTGCGTATGGATGAAGCCTGGATTGGCAGTGTTGACATTGCCATCAAGAAGGCTTACACTGCACGTGCTTTCAATATTTCCACCAAAGAATTAGCAGAACATAGTCAATGTGGTGGAGAATTTTTTGGAATTCATGTATCTAACAACGGTAAAGTCATGATTTTTGCTGGGGGTATTCCCCTGAAGCAAAACGGTGTCGTTGTGGGAGCTATTGGGGTCAGTGGTGGTTCTGGTAGCCAAGACCAAGAAGTTGCTGAAGCTGGAGCTGCTGCTTTGAGCGAGTTAAATCAACAAGTTACTGAACTAGGAAATGTATTGACAATGATTGAAGGAATTTTTCACTGCAACATAAATTGTACTAATCTTGACAAATCATTAGAGTTCTACGAAAAGCTTGGCTTTAGAGTTGTAACTGATTTTAGAGAAGGGATGAGCAGCACAGCTATGGCAAAAGCGTTTGGATTACCAAGCGCCAAACTTCGGGGAGTTCATTTAGTGCTAGAAAATACTCCAAAAGCAACTCGAATTGATCTTGTGGAGTTCCTTGATCCCAAAACAGAAGGAAAACCTTATTCTAATCTCAACCATACTGGGGTAGCTCGTATATGCCTGCTCACCAACAATATTTATCAGGTATACGAAAATTTAAAAACACAGGGCGTAACTTTCTTGTCTGAGCCTCAAGAATTACCCGGAACAAATGCCACTATTGTTTGCTTCACTGATCCAGATGGGACTGTATTGGAGCTGCTAGAAGGCAGCATATAGGTCAATACGGATTAGATCAGCTTATTATCCAGCCTTCTAAGTATACTTAGTAAAGCCATGTTCGTAGTGAAGACTAAAGTTCTCTTTTATAACTACTTTAAGGGCTAAAGCCCTTACTACAAACTCCGCAAACTTGGTGTGATGGACTACTAGCCATAGCTACGAACAGAAAAGTAAAAGCGGTTAAATACTTCGGTTTAGCTAAAAGTTTTACCTTCTTAAAATTTCCAGACAAGGCACTATTTGTCAGTATTCAGAGTGTCAAACAAAAGGTAAGATTGTCCTGGTAGTGGATTAATTCAAATCTTGTACTTTTCTACAAGACACGACAATAACTTGCGCTATTCCGGAATTAACTCTCATGATGCAATCCTTGAAGATGGATTTAAATTTGATCAGCGGCTTAAGCATCCTCAGTCTAGTTACCCTCAGTGTTCCTGCTTTAGCTGAAACATCAGAACATACTATTATCAGCGCTGAAGACGTTATCACTAATGAGGTTATTTCTGTTGCAGCTAGTTCTGCTGTTCCAATAGTAAAAGCTAACACGGTAAAGACATTACAAACAAATTCACTCAGTGCTACCCCAATTCTACAGCCGGTTCGAGTTAACATTCTTCAAAATCAGACTCCTCTGTCGGCTGTTGATAATAAGCAGGTGACTTCTTTTTCTCAGCTGACGACAACTGCTGTTCATAGTGGTCAAACTTCACCGTTTTCTTTTATTCTTGTTCAAAAGGCGCAAGAAAATAAACATAGTAATAGCAAACTAGCTAACTACATTGCACAAGTTACTTCTGTGTCTCAACTAAGAGATGTGCAACCTACAGACTGGGCTTTTCAAGCGTTACAATCGTTGGTTGAGCGATATGGTTGTATTGCAGGGTATCCAGATAATGTTTACCAGGGTAATCGAGCCTTGACAAGGTATGAGTTTGCAGCAGGTTTGAATGCTTGTTTGGAGAGAATTAACGAACTGATTGAGACGACGACTTCTGGCTTAGTAAACACAGATGATTTAGCTGTTGTTAAGCGCTTGCAAGAGGAATTTGTGGCAGAACTAACAACACTCCGGGGTCGTGTAGATACTTTAGAAGCTCACACCGCAGAATTAGAAGCAAATCAGTTCTCCACAACCACCAAACTAACTGGTCAAATCATTATGGCAGTGAACGCAGGAGGATTTGATGGAGAACGCATCATCAATTCCACAGGTCAAGAAATTGCTCGTTCTGACCCAAATCCTACGGTGCTTTATCGAGCTGCTATAGACTTAAATACAAGCTTCTTTGGCACAGACCAATTGAAAATTCGGATCGATACTGGCAGTGACAATGGTAATGACAACACTGGAGGATATTTAGAACCGACCTTAGGCAGTGTTCTAGACTATTCTGTGAAACCACCGAGAGATAATACTTTCGGATTGGCAAGATTGTACTACACTTTTAAGCCATTCCAAGACTTAGCTGTTTCTGTCGGACCTGATATTCGTACTACCGATTATGTTGACCGGAACAGTTACGCTTACCTGAGCTTTCGAGACTTTAGTACCTTGGCATTTGTCAACAACTATATTCTCTTCCCTATTAATGGTCCAAGTGCAGGTGCAGCAATTGACTGGAAGCCAGGAGGGGGAGCATTTTCAGTACGAGCTTTGTATGCAGCAGCAGAAGCAGCTAATCCAGGTAATCAAGGACCTATTAGAGGTACTGCGCCGTTTGCTCGATTGTTATATCCTACTGGTAGGGGCGACCAAGGCTTATTTGGTGACACCTATCAGGGTACGGTTGAACTGGAATATGCACCCTCAAAAGTTTTTGCTCTGCGTCTTCAATATAGTGGTGGGAAGTTATTTGATAATCAGTTTGATGTATTCGGTGCAAATTTAGAGTTAGCTTTTTCACCTAAATTTGCCATGTTTGCTCGTTATGGCTATGGTAGTTACAATGACACTGAATTTGACGACATCAAACCCAACTATTGGATGGCAGGATTAGCATTTCCAGATTTGTTTACCCGAGGCGCTTTGGCCGGTATTGCTGCTGGTCAGCCTTTTATTGCCAGTGAGATTGGAAATACGACTCAAACTAATTTTGAGGCTTTCTACAACTTTCCAGTGAGTAACAACATCCAAGTTACACCTTTGGTTCAAGTAATAGTCAATCCTGCCAATCAGGATACAAACGGAACTATCATCACGGGTACTTTGCGGACAGTCTTCTCTTTCTAGCCCACTTTCCATACCCAGAACTGTCACACCTCAACTAAACGGGCATATATGATCACCGTTACCATTGTTCGTTATTTTCATCACCTCTTTTTTTTGATAACTGGGGACACGCAACGTCCCCAGATTTATTTGAAACTACTTTTGTATAATATTTTTCACCACTTTTACTAGTAGCGGTAATGAGTTCTTCGTTTAGACTTTCTAGTTTAAGTGGAACATTGGCATAATATAATCCTACTGACGGGGCGACAAAAGAGCTAGGATGGAGCTAGAATAAGTTCCATCGCCCTAAGACCTCGTTGGTAAAAGGGGCGCTTATTGCGATTTAATAGCATTAAATTGGTGACTAAATCTTTACATTGCTCCATAAAATTAACCCAAGTTTCACCATATAATCCAATATAAAAGCTGCTATGACGCCTTTCAATACGACCAGCTTCTTTAAGACGACCAACGTACTTTTGTACACCTTTGTGTTTAATTTGCTGTCCATGAATTGTGGCGGAAGTATAAGCGATAGCCATCAATAAAATTAGAGTAATTAACCGCTCGCCAGAGACATTAGTATCCTCTAAGTTATAGCCACCTTTTTTGAAATCTCGAAACATTTCTTCTATAGGAATCCGATTTGATTCCTGAACTACTCGTAGAGACAGGGAACAGGGAACAGGGAACAGGGAATAAAAGTGTACTGAGTTTTTTTCAGAAATCAAATATGAGTCCTATAAGTAAGTTGGTGCTAATATTTACAGCTATGTTAAGAAATTTAAATGTAGGGTGCGTTATGCCGTAGGCTAACGCACGGTCAAGAATTTAAGGTGCGTTGTCGCGCAGCGCAACGCACCCTACAGCTAATTTATATTTCTTCATATCAAGACCTTCGCCAAATTTATGACCCAATAGAACAAGTAGTGGTAGGGTGAATACGCCCTAAATTGGTAACTGTGTGGAAAATATTCGCGAGTAAAATAGGGTCTGGTTTTTGGGGAAGTAATTTTATTGTTTGCTCAACATACCGATAACCCCGGAATAGTGCCTTGAGGTCTGTAATGCTAAAATCGGGGTTAAATTGGCGAAAGTGGGAAAGCAAGATATGGGAAACATTAACCATAAAAAAAGCAAGATTAGCAGCATTTGTCACGGCATTTTTGCTAATATTCATAAAATCTTCTAGTCCCCAAAATTGTTTCGCGTCACGAAAATTAAACACGAGAGTGAAATCTCAAGCTGTAATAATCGACAATCTTGTCATAACTTAAATTCAAATCTGTTGAAAATAGCACAGCATGGCTTCGATTAGAAGTTACAAGATTTGTCCGCACAATAATTACAACATTTAAGGGTTGAGAAAATTCTTTATGCAGAAGCTGAACCTGATAAAATTTTGTCTGAATGTTATCAATCGTCTCTGTTTTCTTCAGGTAATTTTCTGGTATATCTAAGTAATTTATTCTATCTCCATACTTACGACGACTCTTACCATTTGGGTCAGGATTTTGATAAGGGACGTACAAAGCTGAATCACAACGTATTTTACAAATTAGCTGTAAACCCAATCTCCGAGCCATCACCACAGCACTATTGTTGCCAAAATGACCATCTAAAACCAAATAAGTCAATGGTAAAAACTTATTTATTTTTTTGAGCAAATCTAAAATTTGCTTTTGAATACGTAGAAGTTCCACGTTATATACCCAGCATTGTAATTCTTCCACTCATCCCTAAAATTGCGTATACGATCGTACTCCAACGCCTTAGAGTTGTTCTTGTCGTATGTCGCTGCAAGCATTCTAATAGTGCTAATATATCTGGCATGGGCTTTCTGTCAGTGTTGAGTTGTAGTTGTGGTAAACAATAACTCTACTACGGAAAGCCCTCTTTATTTTGGCGAAGGTATTGCAGACAGAATTAATTACATAATGTCATTGCGAACGGAGAAAAGCGGAATGAAGCAATCGCAAGGGCTGGGATTGCTACTCTGCTTTGAAGCCGCTCCGCGTCTACGCTTCGCTCGCAATGAGTGTAAATATTTTTGTCTGACTACTTATTTTTGCAACACAACCGCTTCAATTTAGAAAATTATGCTATTTTATATTAATTGTTCGATATATAAAAAATTGCAAAAGTCAATCTATGCCTAAAATTGTTAACCATGACCAGTACCGTAAAGAACTGCTTGGCAAATGTTTCCACCTATTTGCTGAAAAGGGCTATGCCTTCATCACTATGCGCGAGATTGCTCAAGGAATAGGGGTTTCTACTGGAACACTATATCACTACTTTCCTACAAAAGAAGCTTTGTTCGAGCAGCTAGTAGAAGAGGTAAGTCAACACACTGTCCGGACAGCTATGACTAAAATAGATGGGGCACAAACACAACAAGAGCGCGTGGAAGCTTTAGCCAGGTTTCTCGACGAAAATACGGATAGCATTATCAAAGAAACTTTTATCTTTCTGGATTTTTGTCGGCATCATGGCGTTGAAGCGGTTCACAATAACCCTGCAATTAAACGAGCTAATGAACGATATCGGCAGGCTTATTCTGAATTATTTGGTGTTTTAGACCCAGATCTTATACAGTTTAGCGATAACTTACTCTCGGGTATCATCCTGAATCACTTATTGGGAGATAAATCAATTTCTTTCACTGAGCAAGTTTCTTTACTTGGAAAGATGTTAACCGCATATTTGGAAAAACGAGTTGAAAAATCGGCATTGCATAATTAACGGATGAATCAGCACTTAAGAGTTTTGGAAAACTTTTCGCTCTACCCACTGTTCGAAATGTTTTTTGTATGTGAGCGCTGAATCTCTGTATTAAATTGTTACTATACTACCTTAAGAACGGGGTTATACCGATGTCAGCCAAATCCATTCCACAAATATACAACGCAAGAAAATCTAATTGAACAATAACTGTCTACAAGTAGGAGTTGATATGAACTGGAAATCAACCAACCCTATTTCATCAATAATCTCTGCCACTATGCCTAAGTGATCTATATCTTGTACTTTGATTTGTGATGCTGAAATACTCATGCTTTAAAAATACAGCATTTTGCGATCGCACCTGCGGAATGTGGGGTTAAGGCTGTCAATCAAAGCACATGCAAACAAGGAAACCAAAAGCACAGTCATGAGATAACTCAATTATAAACTATGGCTCAAATTATATCGAACAAAAGATATAAATAAAAAACTATTTTTGGGAGCATTTATCTGTCTCAAAAAGTTTGTGCAATCCAATCATTAGAACTATTAGGCGTGAAACTTGTGATTGATGCAGGTAAAAGATATGTCTTATAGACCTTGAATTGGTTACTATAGTAGGGTATAATAATATCAAACGTTCAATATAAATAAAGATCTTGATAAAGTAAGTGATCACATGACTCGTCTAATTAAATTTTGTATAAATAAACTACGTCTACGTTGAGAACCGTAGTTTTTTTGTAATTAGGGTAAAGCATATAACTCAGGCTACAAGCAAATTATAAGCCCTTATATAAAACTCCAGCTTTCAAAGTGGACGAGGTTTAATTTGAATCGATAACCAATATTAGCGTTCAATTTGTTCTAGTATGCAAACAATCACCTCTGCTTCTGATCAGACTCAGCAAACAACAACTGAACCTGTTATTTCAGTTCGTCACCTTAACCACTACTTTGGTCAAGGAGAACTTCGTAAACAGGCTTTGTTCGATATCAATCTCGACATTTATGCTGGAGATATTGTCATCATGACCGGACCTTCTGGCTCTGGTAAAACTACTTTGTTATCGTTAATGGGAGGGTTACGTTCGGTACAGGAAGGTAGCCTAAAAATTTTGGGGCAAGAAATGTGTGGTGCGAGTCAGCAGCAAATGATACAAGTGCGACAGCGAATCGGTTACATTTTCCAAGCACATAATCTTTTGAGCTTCCTGACGGCGAAACAAAATGTGCGAATGTCCTTAGAACTGCATGATGATCTCTTGAATCAGGACATAGATAAGATGTCAACTGATATTCTCAAAGCAGTTGGCTTAGAACATCGCGTTGACTATTACGCAGATGGTCTTTCTGGGGGACAAAAGCAGCGAGTGGCAATTGCTCGTGCCTTAGTGAGCCATCCCAAAATTGTCCTAGCAGATGAACCAACTGCTGCTCTTGACAAAAAATCAGGGAGGGATGTTGTGGAGATGATGCAGCAGCTTGCCAAGCAACAGGGTTGTACCATTTTATTGGTGACTCATGATAACCGTATTCTTGACATTGCTGATCGTATCGTCTATATGGAAGACGGTCGTCTGGCAGATAATCCCAATGTAGATGACACGGTTAAGTAGAAACCTACTAGACCAATTTCTGTTTGGGATAGTGAGTACGGGTGCGCCCCTTTCGTTTTGAAAACAGCCAACATCAAAGCAGATATTCTTGTCCGTTTGCGTTCAAACCTGTGTTTATGGGGCGCACCACCACCATATTCTGATTTCGCGTCTCTACATAACTGGAGTTTAGTGGGTCATGAACTTGTAGTTCAGTACCCACTAAACTCCAGTAGTAAGAATTTTAGGCTTGTTTACATTGCGTAACATGGTTAGATTTATTCCCGCCGACTTACTTACGTGAAGTCTTAATTATGGTGATCACGACAAGAGCAATTGCCAAAACTAATGCCACATTTCTAAGCATCGGATTATTCCATTGCTTAAGTGCGATCGCAAAGATTGCCCATAGAGTTACTCCTACATAAGCGATATCTTGGCATTTAACGACAATGACTACAGTAATTGCAGTTGCTACCAATAACATGATGACAGCCCATAGTTGAGCAGAAATGCCCCAACCATTCCAATTCTGAAAATATAAAGCACATGCAACATTTACAATGGTTGCTACACTAATCCAACTAAGATAAATGCTGATCGGAGCATGTAAACACCACTTTTTAGTCCGAGGTACGCTCTTGTTACCAATCCCTAACTGCAAATAAACACCAATCAGAGGTAACAAAATCAAGAGCATGGCTACTACAGAAAGTACAAAAAGCCTAGATAGGAAGAAGTATACCCAGATACTTTGAGATACTAAGGCAATCACCAACAGATATCCACTCTTGCGTAAATCTAAATCATGTTTCTGGTTTGGCAGAAATTGGTAGACTCCAAAAGCAAATAACCCAAGGTAAATTAGTCCCCAAATAGCAAATGCATAGTTAGCAGGGATAATTAGGACATTTTTGAACAAAGTGTTGGATATTTCCCCTATGCTGAGTCCATTCAACGGAAAAAAGTTCGATGCGACATTGACAACAAAAGCACTGATAATTGTAGCTAATGTTACAGTTTGTCTAATAAAATCCCGGTGGTTTCCTTGAGTTGACTGCTGCATGGGATAGTTGGATAACTTGTATTTCCTGTGCTTTCACGTTATATCTTATTTAACAAGAGGTAGCACGCTCGAACTTTGAGTGTTTATAAATTTCTAATATCCAAACCAAATGCTGAGTACCTGGTTGGAGCGATCGCAAAGAGAAAAACAGGTATAATCACTTTAATTTATGAAAATAAAAAATAAAAATAATTGCTTTTATGGTAAACAGTGTTTAGAGTAAAATCAATTAGCGATCGCTCACTTCCAAAGCCAAATGAGGCTTGGTTTGAACGAAACTAAATCAGTTCCATTACTTAACATTCATAATTCAGAAGGCAGAAGGCAGAAGGAACCCACGTTTAAAAACGTGGGATTGAAGCAAGGACGCCTTGTGTCTTTGGCTTGTGCATCTCGACACAAATCTTTTTATACTAGTGGGCTTTAGACCCACAACGCGCATTTTTTATTAATACTTCTTTCCTTCTGCCTTCTGCCTTCAGCATAAGTGCCTTTCTTTGTAATAAACAAGAGCATTAATACCTGTGCAATTCTCCAGCAAATATGAATACACACTTTTAGCTCTCTTAGAACTGACACAAGCTTATCCTAGTGGTGAATATTTGCATATTCGCCACATAGCAGCAGTTCAAAATATACCTAGCCGTTATTTAGAGCAAATTTTAGCAACATTGAGGAATGGAGGTTTAATTAAAAGCACGCGTGGTTCTAAAGGTGGCTATATACTAGCGCGAGAACCTACAAAAATTACACTTTTAGATGCATTTAATTGTATCGAAGGAGGTTATGGAATTAATAAATTTGTTGATGTTCCAGTTGCAACATCTAAAGACAGGAAAGTCATTCAAACTTTTTACCTGGAAGCTTATCAAGGGGTCAATGATGTCTTGAATAAATATACACTTCAAGATCTTTGTGAACAACGAGAAAAGCAAAACCAAACTGAACCCATGTATTATATTTAGAGCAAGGCATCGAAGTATAAGGATTGAGCAGTGTAGAAGGGATTACATTTTTATTCACTCTTGTGTTTACAATTCATAACAATCAACTTTTAAAAAAATGCCATTAATTATTTATAAGTATAAACAATTAATGACATAGTCTTCAATCAAAATCCATGCTTATATTTGTGAAAATCCTAAAGTCCAGACCCCCGACTTCTCAATAGAAGCGGGGGATTTTGTCTTTCACAAATGATTAGACATTTGGTGAAAAATACCAATGCCTTTATATAACTGCTTTTCAACAGGCGATCACCTGATTCATTAGTTGTTCTAGTTGCTCATAGGTTAGACCAACTAATCGCTGCATTGACTGGGAGTTACTTTTAATGTATCATAATCTGTTTGATTTTTTTTGTGTGAGTTCTAATTTGTTATCCTTTATTTTCTAATTTTTGAGAATTGCTATCATTTGTCAACAGAAGCTGCTACTCTATAAAATATTAATTTATAAATTCAGAGGTATAGATGATACTCAATAAACTTTTTTCCAGTAGCGATCTACTTACGTAACCCCTGTTAATATTTTTAAGATTTTTTATTTGGTTCATTATTGAGGCGTTCATTTTAAGTAGCGTATCAATCACGTAACTATAAACAATAAACAGTCGTGGCAATAACATCAAAAAAAACTCCCAGAGTATCTAATAAGCGTAAGAATTCAGCCTATCCTTTACAACGCTTACTAAACTATGGAAGCCAATATCGCCAGCAAATTTGGCAAGCCACATTATTTTCTATCATTAATACAATTTTGGATTTAGCACCACCTTGGTTAATTGGTGTGGCGGTAGATATTTTAGTCAAACAGCAAGATTCTGTAATTGCAAAGTTGAGTGTAAAAGATATATTTTGGCAATTTTTCTTGCTTTCAGTTGTCACTATAATTATTTGGATACTAGAATCTGCTTCGGAGTACGCATACAGTACTCTTTGGCGTAATTTAGCCCAAAATATACAGCATGATTTACGCTTGAACGCCTATAATCATGTACAAGAATTAGATTCAGCTTACTTTGAAGAAAGTAGTACTGGCGGTTTGATGTCGATTTTAAATGATGATATCAACCGATTGGAAGATTTCTTAAATTTTGTTGCTAATGAAATTATCCAAATTACTACCTCAGTGATTATTTTAACTTGTGGTGCTTTTTGGATTTTACCTCCTGCGATTACCTTGGCAACATTATTACCGATGCCGTTTATTCTTTGGGGTTCTTTTACTTATCAAAAGCTGTTGGAAGACCGTTACGCAGAAGTCCGAGAAAGGGTAGGTTTTCTGAATTCAAGATTAGCTAATAACCTCAGTGGAATTAATACAATTAAAAGTTTCACTGCTGAAGCTTATGAAAGTGCTAGATTTGCAGCAGAAAGCGAAGCATACAGAAAAAGTAACACTAAAGCTATTAGACTTTCTGCCGCATTTAATCCTTTAATCAGAATGTTAATTTTAGTAGGCTTTACAGCCTTACTATTTTGGGGAGGTATGGCGACCTATGCTGGTGAATTATCTATTGGTAGTTTCAGTGTTTTACTCGTTTTAGTACAGAGATTACTGTGGCCATTAGTAACATTAGGAGAAATATTTGATAAATATCAAAGATCAATGGCTTCTACCAATCGCATCATGGATTTATTAGATGCTCCCATTAATATTATTCCAGGAAAAAAATACTTACCTATTGAGCAGGTACGGGGAGAAATTGAGTTTCAGCAAGTCACTTTTGCTTATCACGATAGAGAGCCAATAATTAAAAATTTGTCCTTACATATACCCGCAGGTAAAACTACGGCAATTGTTGGTTCTACAGGTTCAGGTAAAAGTACTTTAGTGAAATTATTATTGCGATTTTATGATATATCTTCAGGAAGAATTATTATTGATGGTATTGATATCCAAGAATCAAATTTAGGTGATTTGCGTCGTAGTGTCGGCTTAGTCAGTCAGGATGTATTCTTATTTCATGGTACTGTTGCTGAAAACATCGCCTATGGAACTTTTGATGCTAGTGATGAACAAATAATTGCAGCTGCAAAAATTGCCGAAGCTCATGATTTTATTATGCAGCTACCTCAAGGTTATGAAACAATAGTTGGTGAACGCGGACAAAAATTATCTGGTGGACAACGCCAAAGAATTGCGATCGCCAGAGCGGTTGTAAAAAATCCGCCTATATTAGTTTTAGATGAAGCCACATCAGCAGTGGATAATGAAACAGAAGCTGCTATTCAACGTTCTCTAGAGCGGATTACTGTGAATCGAACAACGATCGCGATCGCTCATCGTCTTTCTACTATCCGCAATGCTGATTGCATTTATGTAATGGAATATGGAAAATTGGTTGAGTCGGGAACTCATGATAAATTGTTGGAGAAGAATGGAATTTATAGTAATTTATGGCGGGTACAATCAGGGGTGAAATAAAATTTAACCCTTGTAGAGACGCGATATATCACGTCTCCATTTAGATTTATACTATGATTTCATCGGTGGAATTTGCGTAAAAATAGCAGACTTTAAAAGTTTAGGAAGCTGTTCCCAAGTAAAAGCTCCTTGACAACTTTTGATATACATTTGCATAAATTCCATTAATGCTGCTGTACTTTTTTCTGGAGAAAGATTGACAAATAGATAGGTGGACTTATCATGGCTCGATACAGCTACAACGCAGCCTTGCTTGCAAGCCCATAAACACTCAACAGGCTGAATTTCAATTTCATCAGAAGAAAATTTTTCAGCACATAAATTATTTAGTTGATCAATTAAAAGATCGCCATCAAAAGGTGGATTTTTGGGTCGTCTTCTGGATGAACGGTGACAGGATTTGCAGACGAATAGGGTATGTTTTGACATAGAGTTAAGGAGTATTGACGAGGTATTTGAATAAATCATCAATTACTGTATCAGCTGCAATTAAGTTTGACTCTCTCCAATTTGATTTGTTAACAACATATACATTATTTCTTTGAACAGCTTTAAGTGTCTTCCATAGTGGCTTTTGTTTGATTTTGTTAAATGATTTCATATCACTGTCCTCATCAATTCCTATAAATACAACATCACCATCTATCTTCGATAATTCTTCTTCAGGAATAAAAAGATAGCCATTTGAACTAATAGTATTTTGTACTTCTGTACGTTGCAAACCAGCATCATTTAGTATTGAGCCAGCAAATACATTTTTGAGTTCACTAATAAATATAGGGTTACTACTATTTTCAAGATAGACATAAGAAAATTTTTTATTTTGATAGCGATCACCTAAAGCCGCTTTAAGTTCTTTAATTCGCTGATTATAATGATCCCACGCCTGTTGATAAGTATCTTCTCTTCCTAAGACTTTAGCAACAAAACTAAAATGTTCCTTCCATTCATTGGGACCTTCCCAACCAGTTTGTACAGTTGGAGCTATTTTTGAGAGTAGAGGATAAATACTTTGATCATCACTCAAATTGATAATTAAATCCGGTTTGAGTTTTAATATTTTTTCTAGATTAGCTTGATTGGTACTTCCAACCCATTCGATTCCATCGATCTTACTTTCAAGATATTTAGGAAATTCAGTTTTGTCAAATTCAGTTGCACTTCCTATTGGTTTAACCCCAAGACTCAATAGGTTTCCCAAAGTAGCTAAATGCAAGCTAATAATACGCTGAGGATTTTGAGGAACACAAGTTTTTCCTAATAAATGCTCAATTATTCGACAGTCAGTCTGATGAGATAAGTCACCTAAATGACTTCGATACTCTGTTAACTTTTGACTACAAGCAGAAAACAGAAAAGTTGTTAGACTAGCAAGAATAAATATGATTATTATACGACTTACTTTTTTCATCACAGAAATCGGATGTGTTTAGTCATAATGGATCTAGAATTACTGAATCATCTAGCGCAATAATTCGCTGCGGTTTAGTTGGAATAACAGTTCTGCCTAAAGAGTGTTTAAAAATTCTTGTGGTAATAGGTGACTGGGAAATAGATAAAGTCTGATTATATTTATTTAAAATAATATGAGATAAGCAATCATAACAAGCGCCCAGCAAAATGAAAATAGCTTTTCCTAATATAAATAATTTGAGATAGTTGTTCTTTATAAAAATATTTTAATCTCCTTTTAGCAATAAGGGCAAACTTTGAATAATTTGCCCCATTGAAATTATTTCAATCGACCTTTAAAACTGCCAAGAAACAGTTCCTTGTACTGTAAATGGCTGTCCGTAGTAAACACGATTAGAATTAATCGCACTTTCAAAATAATCTACATCAAATAGATTTTTGAAGTTGAGTGCAACTCTAAATCTATCTCGGTTATAGAAAATACTTGCATCAGTCCGAACATAACTAGGTACATCGTAACTATTTTCCAAATCTCCAGCGCGATCGCTTACAAAAAACAAACCTAAACCAAACCCTAAACCTTGTAAATTTCCTGCTTGAATTTGATAGGTTGTCCATAAATTGGCAGAATGCTCCGCGGTATTTGGTAATCGGTTGCCAACATCATAGGTATTATCTTCAGTGATCCGTGCATCGGTATAAGCATAGCCTGCATAAATATTCCATCCCGGCAAAATTTCGCCTGCAAGATTCAGTTCAATACCTCGGCTATTCTGCTCACCTACTTGGATGGAAAAACCCGGATTATTGGGGTCTTCTGTTGAAACATTAGTACGGTTCAAATCAAAGAATGCTAGTGTTGCTGAAAGGCGATTATTCAAATCAGCCTTTACTCCAACTTCGTACTGAGTACCTTCTTCTGGCTCGAAGGAAGAGTCACCAGAAAAGAATGTACCATTTGGTGGAGTAAACGAACGTGTATAACTTGCATATAGCGAAATAGCGGGGATGGGTTGATAGACAATCCCGAAGCGGGGACTGAATGCACTATCTGATCCACTACTTTCTGTATCATTGAGCAAATCTTCATATTTCTGGTCGAAAGTATCAAACCGCCCACCTACCAACACCTTCAAACCGTCCGTCAATGCAATTTGGTCTTGCAGATAAATTCCTAAGGAGTTTGTAGTATAGCGATCGCTACTTTCAAAAGTAATCTCATCACCCGGCGCTTGACCATATATAGGATCAAAGATATCAATTGATGCTCCTTGGCGTTCGATGTATCTTGGTGTGAAGTTTTCAAAACGATTCAAATCAATTCCAAATAAAAGCTGATGCTGAATCGAACCTGTGGAGAATTTACCAATTAAATTTGTTGTCAAAGCATAATTCTCATTTTCCAGATCGAATTCTCGGTATCTACGATTAAAAGTTCGATTATCTGCATCCAAGGTTGAGGGAATCGTCAGTTGGTCGCTGTAATCACGATAGCTGAATCGAAAAGCATTGCTTAACGACCAATTCTCGCTAAATTTGTGTTCTAGTTTGTATCCAGCTCTTGTAATTATTTGTTCAAATTCATCAGAAGGTTCACCAAAGTTGCGATGACGGGATACTTCACCATTGGGATTGGATCGTACACTCCCCACAACAGGTACACCAGATGCGTAAGAATCTCTTGTAGTAATGTATTCTCCCTCTAAAGTTAGGTTAGTTTTATCGCCAATAGCTACACTGACTACAGGCGATATATTAAAGTTTTCACCATTATAGAAATCCATAAAACTACCTGAATTTCTGTAGGCTGTATTGAAACGATACAAGACTGTCTTCGAGTCATTTAATGGTCCCGATAAATCAATTGCACCTCGATAGTAACTATAACTGCCAACCGTTGCATCAATGGATTCAAAGCGATCGCTTAATGGACGTTTAGATACTATATTGATGACTCCTCCAGGATTACCCAAACCAAATAACACTGATGCAGGCCCTTTGAGAACTTCAACTTGTTCAACACCGGAGAGTTCAGTCACTTCTCCAGCTAGAGGATCAACTAGCCCATCCCTGAGAAGATTCGTCGCTGCTGCATCAAATCCACGAATTGTAAAAAAGTTAAGTGGACCAAAGTTAAAAGACTGATTAACACCAGTAACATTTCTAAGTGCATCTTCTAGGCGGGTAACTTGCTGATCACGCAACACTTGTTGTGGAACCACCTGAATTGATTGGGGAATATCACGCAAAGGTGTATCAGTTTTTGTTCCAGTGGTAGTATTCGTTACGCTATATTCATCTTGCTCTCCCGTCACTACTAATTCTATCGGCTCATCCTGTTGTGCTGCTGGTTCTTCTTCTGGTGTCTGATTTTGTGGTTCTTGGGCTTGTGGTGTTTCAGGTTGCTGTGGTGGCTGCGTTGCTGTTGTAGCCGAATTTATACCAAAAACCAACCCTACACTATCATCAAATAATTCAACATTTGGTAAAGCGTTTTCACCTACTACCGTGATTCGCACGGTATTGGCATCAATATTTGTAACTGTAATTTCAGTAATTCCCGTAAGCGGTTTTTCGGAACGAAATACAAATGCTTCACCCGAAGGTAAACGCAATTGTCCACCGGATACATCTGCAATGAAACTATTACCTGTACTGCGATTCGTAACTTGCAGTTGTTCCCCAAGGGGTGTTTCTAAAATTACCTCCACACCTGTCTGTGTGGAATTCGCCTTAACCCCCGTGATTGGTACAACTTGCTCTCCATCTTTTTGTTGTGGGTTAGCAGGGTTAGTTGGTGTTGGTGACTGTACTAACCTTTGGGCGTTAGTAGCGGGAAGTTGGATTTCTCTAAGTTGAGGAATATTTTTAGTTGTTTTATCCGATTTTGCTCTTTGCTGTGAACTTGCAATCTGAGATTTTTGGAGTCGGTTTTTTCTGGTATTAGACGCTAATATCGAAGATTTTTCTGTGGATGCAATCTTTTTAACCAGTGTAGATTTCCCTGACGTCTGGATAGAAGATTCACCTTGAATATCCTCCGTTGCTTCCTGACCTTTAACAGGAGTGCTTATAAAAACAACAACCACACCTGTTAGCAGCAGGCTTTGAAAAAATCTATCTAACTTCATTTATCCGCTTTCACTCAATCACACTACTTGCCTGTACCTGAAAACATCATGACAAAATTTGCAAATAATTGTCATTTAGTTTAAGTTAATTGAATCATATTACAGAGCGACACAACACACAAGACAATTAATAATATTTTTTATTTAGGTATAAATCATAAATAATAATTACTCCTAAGCCAGATACTTGCTTGGTAAAGAGAGATTAGGGATTGACAAGATCCCCGACTTCTTAAAGGATGCAGCTGGCGAATAGGGGGTCAAACCCCTCGTTCGCCCACAAATTGGTTGTAGAGACGCGCCATGGCGCGTCTCTACATCTGGTGGAATGACGAAAAATCGTCGGTGAGGGGTGTCACCCCTGATTCGCCAGCTGTATCCTTTAAGTCGGGGATCTCACCACAATGAAACAGACTGCTCCTCGTATTAAACCTATAATCGATCTGTGTAGGCGCTTCCAAATAGCATCAAAAGCCAGAACTGTCTTGTGCTAAAAAATGTCAATCATTTTATATTAATAAGTAAAGCTGATGATCAAAAAAAACATGATAATTAATGTCTATATATAGTCTCTTGCTAAAGCAATTAATTATCGTTAGTGTAATCAAAGATAAATAAAAATTACTTGCATTAACCTAAATATTTATCCAAGTAAATCACCGTATATCAACGTTTAGACAATCTAAGTGGTTGGCTGAACTAGTTACAGTGGATTGCAAGTTAGTGAGGTTCAGTATTTTGGTCTACAACCCCGATAAAAATTCTTGCTTACTCCTGACTTCTGAATTCCGCTCAAGAATTTAGATAAGCGATCGCGTTAAATAGTTGCTCAATTATAAAGATTGGGTTTGACTAAAAATAAAACCTTATTATGTTCTTAGTAAGAATTTTAGGCTTGTTTACTTTCCATAACATAATTACGTTTATTCCCGCCGACTTACTTAGACACGTCCGGAATATTTGCTCTGAATCAAAAGCAGGACGTACACCCAATAAATTATTTATAAAAGTAATAAATAGCAATGGCTAGAAAATAGCATAAAACTTCCAGTAAAAGTAAATGAGAATGTTGGAGTTTTTATGACAATCGAACTTCAAATGAGTGCATCTATTTTAAGAATTAAAAAACCTAGCACCAAGCAATTTTTAGAGATTTGGAAACAACATCAGCCTTTTGTGATTGAAGATGTTGCTAACCATTGGAATTTTTTGAATATTGTGCCTCCTTATCTCTCTTATGCAATTTCTTCGGGAAAAATCAAGGAATTGATGGGATTTTTGAAAACAATGTTTCATTGATACTCTGATGAGAAAATAATTTATATATGGTGTTGAGTTGGAATGAAAATGAGTAAATTTTCTCATAGCTCCTCTGATCATTTGGATGATTTTTCTACAGTCGTCGAATTACTGCGTCTCAGAAGCTCTACGCAGCCATATACAGATGCTTTTACCTTTTTATTAGATGGGGAAATAGAAAAAGCAACATTAACCTATCAAGAACTAGATAGGCGATCGCGTCGAGTAGCTGCTCAGTTACAAGCATTGGGTTTGACTGGGGAACGAGCTTTACTACTTTATCCCCCAGGGCTAGATTTTTTAGTCGCTTTTTTTGGTTGCTTATACGCGGGAGTCGTAGCTGTAACAGCATATCCGCCTCGAAATGAGCGCAATATACCAAGAATCAAAGCAATTTCCACAGATGCACAAGCAGCGATCGCTCTGACAACAACAGAAATTATATCTACAGTGCAGTCTTTAATGACACAAAAGACTGATGTAGAATCTTTGCAATGGTTAACTACTGATAATCTTGCTCTAGGAATAGAAGACACTTGGCAAGAACCTTCTATTGATCAAAACACTCTAGCTTTTCTGCAATATACCTCTGGTTCTACAGGCACACCCAAGGGTGTAATGATAAGTCATGGAAATTTAATACATAATGCTGCTACGACTTACCAATTCATGGAGCATTCAACCGAGAGTAAGTTTGTCTCATGGTTGCCAACTTACCATGATATGGGTCTGATTGGTGGAATATTGCAACCTTTGTATGGAGGTTTCCCTTGTATCTTAATGCCTCCAGCTTCTTTTCTTCAACGTCCTTATCGTTGGTTGCAAGCTATTTCCCAATATAAAGGTACAACGAGTGGCGCCCCTAATTTTGCCTATGAATTATGTACTCAAAAAATTACTCCTGAACAAAAACAAACTCTTGACTTGAGTAGTTGGAGTGTGGCATTTAACGGTGCTGAACCGATTCGGTATGATACTTTAGAACGGTTTGCAGAAGCTTTTGCTGAGTGTGGTTTTCGTAAACAAGCCTTCTACCCTTGTTACGGAATGGCTGAAACAACTCTAATGGTTTCTGGCGTGGAGAAGCTGACAGTACCAACTATCAAAACAGTTGCAAAATCTGCATTAGAATCCCATCGCGTGGTAGAATCATCTGCTCAAGATGAAGATGCTTATCATTTTGTCAGTTGTGGTCGAGTTATACCAGAACAAGAGGTAGTCATTGCCAATTCAGAAACACTCAGTAGTTGTAAAGTAGATGAAATCGGAGAAATCTGGGTATCTGGGCCGAGTGTTGGTCAAGGTTATTGGAATCGTCCTCAACAGACAAAAGAAACCTTCCACGCTTATCTATCAGACACAGGTAACGGGCCATTCTTGCGGACGGGAGATTTAGGATTTTTGCACAATGGCGAGCTTTTCATTACAGGAAGAGCCAAAGATTTAATTATTACTCGTGGTCGAAATCTTTATCCGCAGGATATAGAATCGACCGCAGAACGCAGTCATCCATCATTGCGTTCTGGTGCTGGTGCAGCATTTACAATCGAAGTTAATCATGAAGAACGGCTAGTAGTCGTACAAGAATTAGAGTTTCGCGCCAAGCCAAATTTAGAAGAAGTAATCTCTGCTATTCGCCAAGCAGTTACTGAAGAGCATGAGATACAAGTTTATGCTGTAGTCTTGATTAAACCAGGTAGTATTCCCAAAACTTCCAGTGGTAAGATTCAAAGACGTGCTACTCGGACTCAGTTTGAGAAAGGTGAACTCAATGTAGTTGCAAGTAACATTCTCAAAATTAGTAATATTGCCAGAAAAGAAAGTCAATTACAGCGTTCGGAACTTTTGGCGCTTTCCCCCAGAGAATGTCAACCACTTTTAGAATCATATCTCATTGAACTCTTAGCAGGAGTACTGGCAATTACAGCAGATGATATTAATCCTCAAGAACCATTAAGCACTCTCGGACTTGACTCTTTAAAAGTATTTGAGTTGAAAAATCGGATTGAAGTTGAATTTGAAGTAGAAGTATCGGTAGCAGACTTTTTTGCAGGGATGAGTACGCGATCGCTCGTCACTAAAATCCTTGCTCAAATGACGACAGATGGACTACCGTCACTATCTCTGACTCAACATACTCAACAACAAAATACATATACATCTATTTATCCTCTATCTTTTGACCAGCAGGGATTATGGTTTATCAACCAGCTAAATCCCGATGCTCCTACATATAATATTCCTATAGTTATTCAGTTCACAGGTTGCGTTAACCTAGCTGTCTTAGAAGATAGTCTGAACGAAATTATTAGACGACACGAAGTATTACGTACAAGCTTTACAGTGGTAGATGGACAACCTGTCCAAGTCACCAATCAAGCTGTACCCTTAACCTTGGCAGTTCAAGACTTACGATCACTATCAGAAAATGAACGCAATAGCACAGCACAACGTTTGGCTAGGGAATTAGCACAGCAGCCCTTTGATTTATCTGCTCAATCACTTCTACGTGCTAAAATTTTACAATTAAATGATAAAAATTATCATTTAATTGTGAGTTTTCATCATATAATTGCAGATGGCTGGTCTATCGGTGTTTTCATCAAAGAACTAACTGCGCTTTATAAAGCATTTTCCGGTGGTGAACTTTCACCACTTGCGGAATTACCTATCCAGTATAGAGATTTTGTCAATTGGCAACAACAATGGCTGAATTGTGAGAGCGATCGCATTCAAGCATTATTGATTTATTGGAAGCAAAAGTTGAGTGGTGAACTTCCTGTACTGAATTTACCAACTGATCGTCCGCGATCAGCAGTTCAAACCTTCAAAGGCGCTCAAGCGAAATCAGTTCTTTCGCCAAACTTGACAAAAGAACTCAAGAAATTGAGCCGTCACCAGGGAGTAACTCTATTTATGACCTTGCTTACAGCTTTCAAAATCTTGCTGTATCGCTACACAGGTCAGACTGATATTTTAGTTGGTTCACCAATTGCCAATCGTAACAGAGCAGAAATTGAATCATTAATAGGATTTTTTGTCAATGTTTTAGTTTTGCGTACAAACCTTTCTAACGACCTGAGTTTTCAGGAGTTGTTAGCGCGGGTGAAGTCAACTGCTTTAGAAGCTTATGTTCATCAAGACTTACCTTTTGAAAAGTTAGTAGAAGAACTACAGCCAAACAGAGACTTGAGCTACAACCCACTCTTTCAGGTGATGTTTGTTCTGCAAAATGTGCCAAAACCCAATCTCAATCTAGCGGATATATCGGTTAGTTATGAGGAAGTGTACAACGGCACATCTAAGTTTGATTTGACCTTGTTTATGGAGGACTCCGAGCAAGGATTAATTGCTACTTGCGAGTACAACACGGATTTATTTAATGCAGATACTATTACCCGGATGCTGGGACATTTTCAGACTTTACTAGAAAGCATAGTTAGGAATTCTCAACAGCGCATCTCAGACTTACAATTACTTACATCATCTGAATTACGACAGTTATTAGTTGAGTGGAATAATACCAAAACAGACTATCCTCAAGATAAGTGCATTCATGAGTTATTTGAAGCCCAGGTAGACAAAACACCAGATGCAGTTGCAGTAGTATTTGAAGACCAAAAATTGACATATTGTGAACTCAACGCCAGAGCAAATCAACTAGCACATTATTTGCAACAGCTGGGAGTCAAACCAGAAGTATTGGTCGGGATTTGTCTAGAGCGTAAGCTCGATATGGTCATTGGACTATTAGGCATTCTCAAAGCAGGTGGTGCTTATGTACCGATTGAGCCTAACTACCCCTTAGCAAGAAGAAGCTTTATACTAAATGACTCTCAAATGTCTGTGCTGGTGACGCAACAGCATTTAATGACAGATTTTTCTACAAATCAAATTCAAGTTATTTGTATAGATAGTGATTGGGAAATTATCAATCAACAAAAAAATGAGAATTTAATTACTACGACAACTACCTTAAATTTAGCCTACGTTATTTACACCTCTGGTTCCACTGGTAAACCCAAAGGAACGTTAATTCCTCATCAAGGATTAGTTAACTACCTAAGTTGGTGTACCCAAAGATATGCAGTAGAACAAGGAGTCGGAACTTTAGTTCACTCTCCTTTAGGTTTTGATTTAACAATCACTAGTCTTTTTTCTCCTTTATTAGTTGGTCGCACAGTAGAATTACTATCAGAAGAACAAGGTATTGAAACCCTTTCTCAAGCTTTAAAGAAAAGCTCTAATTTAAGTTTAGTGAAAATCACCCCCGCTCATTTAGATTTGCTGAAGCAACAGTTATCCCAAGAAGAGATCGCAAATAAAACTAGAGCGTTTATTATTGGTGGAGAAAATTTATTAGCTGAAAGTATTACCTTCTGGCAAGATATAGCTCCAGATACGATATTAGTCAACGAATACGGTCCAACAGAAACAGTAGTAGGCTGTTGTGTTTATCAAGTACCAATTGGAAAGCATGATTCGGGTTCTATACCTATTGGTAGACCAATTGCTAATACTCAGTTATACATTCTAGACCAATATTTACAACCAGTACCAACAGGTGTAGTGGGTGAATTGCACATTGGTGGAATTGGATTAGCTAGGGGTTATTTAAATAAAGCAGAACTGACTGCGGATAAATTTATTCCCAATCCCTACACAAATCAGACAGGGGAACGGTTGTACAAAACAGGAGATTTAGCCCGCTATCTACCAAATGGAGAAATAGAGTACATTGGTCGGATTGATAACCAAATCAAGCTACGAGGTTTCCGTATTGAACTCGGAGAAATTGAAGCAGTTATCAATCAACACTCAGCAGTCCGAGAAACTGTAGCTGTAGTACGTGAAGATTCAGCAGATTCTAAACGTTTAGTCGCCTATATAGTTCCGCAAAAAGCACAAACACTTATAATTCCTGAACTACGTGATTTTCTAGAATCAAAGTTACCAAGCTACATGATTCCAGTAGCTTTTGTAATATTAGATTCATTACCACTCACACCGAATGGTAAGGTTGATCGCAAGGCATTAAAAGCACCTGATACAGTACATTTAGAACTCAAAGAAACCTTTGTTGAACCAAGAACAAATGTTGAAAAACAGTTATCTGCTATCTGGACAGAGGTATTAGGTTTAGAAAAAATAGGTATAAATGATAACTTTTTTACGTTAGGCGGAGATTCTATCCTGAGCTTGCAAGTAATATTTAAAGCTAACCAAGTTGGGTTAAATCTGACTACTAAACAATTGTTTCAATATCAAACAATTGCTCAACTAGCGGTTGTTGCTGGAACAACCAAAAAAATCTCAGCCGAGCAGATGATAGTAACTGGTTTGTTAGAATTAACCCCTATTCAGCATTGGTTTTTTGAACAAAACCAACCAGAACCACACCACTGGAATCAATCAGTGTTGTTAGAAAGTAAGCAGAATCTTGACCCAGAACTGTTAGAGAAAATCCTAGAATCCCTACAAAAACATCATGATGTTCTACGTTTACAATTTATCCAGGAGGAATCTAGTACTCAAGCACTAATCACTGGTCCTAATGATCTCATACCATTGACACGCTTCGATTTTTCAGCATTACCAAAAGATAAACAAGCACAAGCAATAGAAGCAGCGGCTGATAAACTACAAGCTAGCTTAAATCTCTCACAAGGGCCGTTATTTTGGGTTGCGCTGTTCAATTTGGGTGAAAATCAACCTAACCGCTTGCTTTGGATTATTCACCATTTAGTTGTTGATGGTGTTTCTTGGCGAATTTTAATTGAAGATTTTCAAACAGCTTATCAGCAAATTAGTCAAGGTAAAGCTATAAACTTGCCACCCAAAACAACATCTTATAAACAATGGTCTAGCTGTCTACAAAAATATGCACAATCTTCAACACTACTTTCAGAGCTAGACTTTTGGCTGACAACACAACATCAATTGGTTTCGCCTATACCAAGAGATTTTCCTGGTGAACATAATTTAGAAGAAACTAGTTCTGTTGTATCGGTATCGCTGTCTGTCGAAGAAACTCAAACTTTATTGCAACAAGTACCAGCAGCTTACCGAACACAAATTAATGATGTATTATTAACAGCACTTATACAAACATTTAACCAATGGACGGGGGAAAGTTCTCTTATCATTGATTTAGAAGGACATGGACGAGAAGAAATCTTCGATGATGTGGATTTATCAAGGACTGTGGGTTGGTTCACAACTATATTTCCTGTACATCTAAATCTTGCAAATACCAGAGATCAAGGAACAGCTCTAAAGTCGATTAAAGAGCAGCTACGAGCAATTCCGAATCGAGGTGTAGGCTATGGATTACTGCGCTATCTAAATCGGGATCAAAGAATAAGCGAGCAATTTTCTTTGTCAAAGGCTGAAGTAATTTTTAATTATTTGGGACAATTCGATCAACTTTTACCAGAATCATCTTTGTTCAACTTAGTGCAGGGAACCAGTGGTTCTACTCGCAGTTTGAGAAGTAAAAGAACTTACTTACTGGAAATTAATAGTGGTATTTATCAGGGAAATCTGAAAGTAAACTGGTCTTACAGCAATAAAGTCCATCGACAAACCACGATTGAAGTACTTGCTCAAAACTTTATTAAAGCACTGCGATCGCTTATTGCTCATTGTCAGTCTCAGGATACAGGTAGTTTTACCCCTTCCGATTTCGCTGAGTTTAAGCAAAGTCAATGGGATCAAACCGATCTCGATGCTATTACAGCAGCTATGGGAGATATGTAACATGGGTGTGAAAAACAAAAACATTGAAGACTTTTATCCCCTCTCACCTATGCAGCAGGGTATTCTCTTCCATAGTCTTGCAGACACCAAATCTAGTGTTTATTTTGAACAACTAAGCTGGACTCTCGAAGGAAAACTCAACACTACAGCATTCCGTCGGGCATGGCAACATATTGTAGAACGACATGCAATTCTACGAACCTGCTTTATTTGGGAAGGCTTAAAAGAACCGGTACAAATTGTTCATCGACAGGTATCTCTACCGTGGCAAGAGTATAACTGGCAACATTTATCCTTAGAAGAACAACAACAAAAATTAGAACTTTTTTGGGAAAGCGATCGCTCTGCTGGCTTTAAATTGACGCACCCACCATTGATGCGTCTAACACTGATTCAACTTTCGGAAAACTCCTATAACTTTACCTGGAGTAATCATCATCTGTTGTTAGATGGCTGGTCTACTGCCTTAGTTTTTAAGGAAGTAATTGATTGTTACAAAGCTTTTAGCAATAATCAGGATATATGCTTAGAACCTATTCGCCCATATCGAGGTTATATTGTCTGGCTACAGCAACAAAGCCTATCTGAAGCTGAGGCTTTCTGGCGAGAGACGCTTAGAGGCTTTACTACTCCAACACAGATATCAGTAAATAAACTAACTAGAAAAGTACTGACTCAAACCGATAGCTATCATGAGCAACAAGTAAAGCTTTCTGTAGTCACAACAGCAGCACTGCGACAGTTCGCAATGCAACACCAATTAACACTCAATACTCTGGTACAGGGTGCTTGGGCTTTGCTATTAAGCCGCTATAGTGGCCAGAAAGATGTAGTTTTTGGGACTGTAACTTCTGGTCGTTCTGCAACTTTAGCTAAAATCGAGTCGATGGTAGGGCTGTTAATCAACACATTGCCGATTAGAGTAAAAGTATCACCTGAAGAATTTATTTTGCCTTGGCTAGAAAAAATTAAAGATCAGCTAGTAGAGGTACGCCAATACGAGTATTGTCCATTAGTAAAAATCCAAGGATGGAGTGAAGTTCCCAAAAGTCTATCCTTGTTTGAGAGTATTGTGGTTTTTGAGAATTATCCCATAGATGCTTCCTTGCAACAGAGCGATATAGATTTGCAGATCAAGGATTTTCATGGGTTTGAAAAGACTAACTATCCGATTACCCTGACTGTGATTCCTGGTGAAGAATTCTTGCTCAAGATTACTTCCGATGATGGCGATCGCTTTAACATTGATACTCTCACTCGGATGCTGGGACATTTGCAGACTTTACTAGAGGGTATGGTAAATAATCCACAGCAGCGTCTTTGTGAATTGTCGCTGTTAACGGAAATTGAGCGACATCAGTTGCTTGTGGAGTGGAACCAGACTCAGACTGAATATACTCAAAAGTGTATTCATGAGTTATTAGAAGCACAGGTAGAAAAAACACCAGATGCAATAGCAGTAGTATTTGAAGACCAACAATTGACATACAGG
>NZ_NAPS01000003.1:295694-299012 GCF_004323185.1 Westiellopsis prolifica IICB1 | reverse complement strand
GAATTGGGGGAAATTGAAGCGGTTATCAGTCAATATTCTGGGGTGCGAGAAAATGTAGTTGTAGCTCGCAATCATTCCTGTGAAGATCAACGTTTAATTGCTTATCTGGTTCTGAACCCAAACCATCAGGGATCGAATGAAGAAATGACGAAATTGCAAACTGAGCAAATTTCGCAGTGGCAGATGGTTTTTAATTCCGAAAAAGATATCTTCAAGCAAATTGATTTCGATCATGATCTGACTTTCAATATAAGTCTGTGGAAAAGCAGTTATGGTGGATTGCCTATTTCCGAAGAAGAGATGCACGAATGGGTAGACCACACAGTCGAGAGAATATTAGCTCTCAAACCAGACCGAGTGTTGGAAATAGGTTGTGGTAATGGTTTACTGTTGTTCCAGATTGCTCCCTTCTGTAGCCAGTACTGTGGCACAGATTTTTCAAAAGCTGCTCTGCACTATACCCAACAAGTGCTAGCAATACCGGAGCATAATCTACCGCAGGTTAGGCTTTTGCAAAGAATGGCTGACAACTTTGAGGGTCTTTTGTCAGAAGCCTTTGACACCATAATTATTAATTCAGTAGTTCAGTACTTTCCTAGTGTTGACTATCTGTTACGAGTATTAGAAGGTGCTGTAAATACAGTAAAACCTGGAGGCTCAATTTTTGTGGGAGATCTCCGCAGTCTAGTTCTGTTAGAAGCTTTTCATACCTCGGTTGAACTGCATAATGCGCCTTCTTCTCTATCCACTATCGAGCTACAACAGCGCGTACAACAAGCCATCACCCATGAGGAAGAACTGGTGATTGACCCAGCTTTCTTTATTGCTTTGAAGCATCACCTTCCTCAAATTAGCCATGTGCAGATTCAGCCCAAGCGTGGTCATCACCAAAATGAACTAACAAAGTTCCGCTACGATGTGATTATCCATGTAGGAACTAAAGTTGATATTGTTCAGGAGTTTCCCTGGTTAGATTGGCAAGAGCAAAAGTTAACACTGACTTCTGTTCGGCAGTTGCTGGAGTCAAAACAACCAGAAATACTTGGACTGAAAAATGTACTAAATGCACGTCTGTTAACCGAAGTCAAAGCAGTAGAACTACTAGCTGATGACTCACAACATGAAACAGTGAATGATATACGTCAAGTCCTAGACTCAACTAATACCAAGTTTGGCTTGAATCCTGAATCTCTATGGGTTTTGAAACAAGAATTACCATATGACATTGACATCAACTGGGCAAACTCCGGTGCAAATGGCAGTTACGACGTAGTTTTTCACAGGTATAAGACAGAGTTGTTAGAGAACACCAAGCGCTGTGTTTCCTATTTTCCTGGAGAAAAAGCCTACCTCAAGCCTTGGAATTTTTATGCGAATAATCCTCTACAGTCTAAATTTGCTCGTCAAATACTACCTTGGTTACGCAACTTCTTAGAATCAAAGTTGCCAAGTTACATGGTACCAACAAATTTTGTCATTTTAGAGGCACTTCCACTCACACCTAATGGCAAGGTTGACCGTAAGGCGCTACCTACACCCGAATTAACACAAATCTCATCATCAAGTATCATCCCTGCTTCCACACCAATTGAGAATTTATTAGTAGGTATTTGGGCAGAAGTACTTGGCATTGATAAAGTAGGTATTGATCATAATTTCTTTGAATTAGGTGGACATTCATTAATTGCAACTCGCGTCATTTCCCAAATCCGGCTAGTTTTTCAAGTAGAACTTCCTTTACGTTATTTGTTTGAAAAACCAACAATAGCTGAATTAGCAAGAGAAATTGAAAAAGCGATTAAGGTAGACTCAGTAGTTGAAGCAACAAACATTGAGCGGATTGTGCGATCGCAACAATTACCGTTATCATTTGCTCAACAACGGTTATGGTTCCTTGACCAATTAGAGCCAAATAGTTCTTTTTATAACATTGCTGCTGCTGTTCGCCTAAAGGGACGATTAAATGTAGCTGGACTACAACAAAGTTTTAACGCAATTATCAGCCGACATGAAGCTCTACGAACCAATTTCCAGACAATAGAAGGGCAACCAATAGCTGTTATCTCTGAAGCGACACCTTTCACATTACCAATATTTGATATTAGTAACCTACCTGCAAATCAACAACAAGCCGAAGTTAAACAACAAGCTTCACAAGAAGCACAAAAACCTTTTGACCTCAAAACCGACTTGTTGCTGAGAGTAAAACTATTACGTCTTCACCAAGAAGAACACATAATATTATTGACAATACATCACATCGTCTCTGACGGTTGGTCAATGGGTGTACTAGTGCAAGAATTGGCAATACTTTACCAAGCTTTCTCTAATAAACAGCCCTCACCATTACCTGCACTACCAATACAGTATGTAGACTTCGCAGCTTGGCAACGACGATGGCTACAAGGAGAAGTACTAAAAACCCAAATATCTTACTGGCTTCAGCAGTTAAAGAACGCGCCAAAAGTATTAGAGTTACCTACTGACCATCCAAGACCAGCAATTCAGACTTTTCGAGGTGCAAACTACTCTTTTGAGCTATCAGATAAGCTCTCTTTTGCCTTAAATAAGTTTAGCCGTCAGCAGGGAACTACCTTGTTTATGACCCTGTTGGCAGCTTTCCAAACTTTGCTATGGCGTTATACAGGTAGCGAAGATATTGTAGTCGGTTCGCCCATTGCTAACCGCAACCGAGCAGAGATAGAAGGATTAATTGGATTTTTTGTCAATACCTTGGTGTTGAGAACTAATTTCGCAGGAAATCCTACTTTTTCTGAACTACTCAAACGGGTGCGAGAAGTATCTCTAGGAGCATATGCACATCAGGATTTACCCTTTGAGTTGTTAGTTGAGGAACTGCAACCAGAGCGCGACTTGAGTCATACACCACTATTTCAACTGATGTTTGTGCTTCAGAATACACCAATGTCTGCGTTAGAATTACCTGATTTAACTTTAAGCCTTTTGGAAGACACAAGGAATACTGCAAAGTTTGATTTAAGCCTATACATGATAAATACACAGGAGGGGCTAGTTGGTACTTTAGAATATAATACTGATTTGTTTGAGAAAAGTTCTATACAAAGAATGGTAAAACATTTGCAAACGTTGCTGGAAGGAATTGTTGCTAATCCGCAGCAGCGTTTGTCAGAATTACCACTATTAACAAAAATTGAGCAAAGCCAATTAATAGTTGAATGGAATGATACAGAAGTTGAATATCCTCAAAAGTGTATTCATGAGTTATTAGAAGCACAGGTAGAAAAAACACCAGATGCAATAGCAGTAGTATTTGAAGACCAACAATTGACATACAGG
>NZ_NAPS01000003.1:176843-294564 GCF_004323185.1 Westiellopsis prolifica IICB1 | reverse complement strand
GAATTGGGGGAAATTGAAGCGGTTATCAGTCAATATTCTGGGGTGCGAGAAAATGTAGTTGTAGCTCGCAATCATTCCTGTGAAGATCAACGTTTGATTGCTTATATTGTTCCTGAAGTTGAACAAATATTAATTATTACTCAACTGCGTAGCTTCTTAGAATCAAAATTGCCAAGCTACATGATACCAACAAATTTTGTCATTTTAGACTCACTTCCACTCACGCCTAATGGTAAGGTTGATCGTAAGGCGCTACCTACACCTGATACAGTACGTCCAGAAGTTGAAGAAACCTATGTTGCACCTCAGACCATTGTTGAAAAACAGTTAGCAATTATCTGGATGCAAGTACTTGGTTTAAAAAATATAGGAATCAACGACAATTTTTTTCAATTGGGTGGACACTCACTTTTAGCAACCCAAGTTATATCCCGCATTCAGAAAATATTTGATATTGAGTTACCACTACGCCATCTTTTTGAATTACCGACAATAGCAAAATTAGCCAAAAGTATTGGTGAGAAAAATAAAGCTGCTAAATTAGTTCCACCGATTGAACGAGTTTCACGAGAGATAGCATTACCTCTATCTTTTGCACAACAAAGATTATGGTTTCTGCACCAATTAAATCCAAAATCATATACTTACAATGGTTCTAGTGCAGTACTGTTAAAAGGTTTACTCAATGTCAAAGCTTTGGAGCAAAGCATTAATGAGATAGTACGAAGACACGAAATTTTACGAACATGTTTCCAAAATGTCAATGGACAACCTGTTCAAATCATCACTCCTGCTTTAGAGATACCTTTATCAATAGTAGATTTACAACATTTACCTGATACTGAACGTGAAGCTGAAATACAAAAGTTAAGACTAGCAAATTACCAACAACCATTTGATTTAACACAACTTCCCTTGTTACGGCTAACTCTTATACGATTAAAAACTAGGGAATACATTTTGTTGGTAACGATGCATCATATTATCTTTGATGCTTGGTCAGAAGGGGTGTTGATTAAAGAATTATCAGTACTTTATGAAGCTTTTTCTAGTGGTAAGTCTTCACCACTTTCAGAGGTAAATATTCAGTATGTAGACTTTGCTAATTGGCAACAAAATTGGTTGCAGGGTGAGGTACTCGATACCTTACTTACATATTGGGAAAAACAGTTAGGTGATAATTTACCAGTTTTACGATTACCTAAAATTCATCAATCTTCAAACGTGAAAACTTCTGAAGAAGAAAGGCAAATTCTGAGACTTTCTCCGACACTGTCTCAGGCGATTAAAAAGCTAGGTGATAGTCTAGAAACCACATTATTTATGACGCTACTCGCAGCGTTTAAGGTTTTGCTATATTGGTATACAGGTGATAAAGATATTGTTGTTGGTACTGATATTGCTAACCGTAACAAAATTGAAATAGAAAATTTAATTGGATTTTTTGTGAATCAATTGGTATTGCGTAGCAATTTATTCGATAATCCTACTTTTAGTGATTTTTTGCAACAAGTACGCCAAGTTTGTTTAGAAGCCTATGCTCACCAAGATTTACCATTCGAGAAACTAGTTAGCACTCTGAATCCTAAAAGAGATTTAAACCAAACTCCTCTATTTCAAGTCAAGTTTATTCTACAAAATGCTCCGACATATGATTTAGCAATTTCAGACTTAAATTTGATTCGTTTAAATGATTTAGAACATACAGTAGCAAGATTTGATCTTCTTCTGGAACTAACAGATACTGAGCAAGGAATAGTTGGGCTATTAAAATATAACAAAGGCTTATTTGATGCTAACAGCATAGCGCGATTATTAAATAACTTTGAAACGATTTTATCTCAAATCGTGGTGAATCCTGCTATCAGATTAAATGAGTTAAATGAAATACTTATTAAATTAGATAGAGAATATCAATTGAAGCAAGAAGAAAAGCGCAAAGAGAAATATCAGCAGAAGTTAAGCTTGATTAAGCGAAGAACAATTGAAATTATAAGCGAAGTCGAAGATAAAAATGAAACAAGTAAAAATAATCCCTAAAATTGCTAGAAAATCTATCAATTTACAAACTGAAATCATCAAAATAGATAACTTTGGAGATGAGCAAACTCTACCATTAGTTATCAAACCATCTATATTAGATGTTGATATAGTAGATTGGGCGGAGGCAAATCGAGAATTTATAGATACAAATTTAATGAAACATGGTGCTATCCTTTTTAAAGGATTTAATATTAGTACAGCAGCTGCATTTGAAAGATTTTGTCTAGCAGTTTGCTCAGAACTATTTAATGAAAATGGTGAACATCCCCGCGAAACGGTAAGTGGTAAAGTTTATACTCCAGTTTTTTACCCTGCTGATAGTAAGTTATTATGGCATAATGAGAATTCTTTTAATCATCAATGGCCCAGAAAAATTTTGTTCGGGTGTCGTCAACCTGCACAGCAAGGAGGAGAAACTCCAATCGTTGATAGTCGTAAGGTATTTCAACTTCTAGAATCCAAAATTAGAGAGGAATTTATTGAAAAGCAAGTTATGTATGTTCGTAATTATGGAAATGGTTTAGGGCTTGATTGGCAAACGGTTTTTCAAACTCAAAATAGAGCAGATGTAGAAAACATTTGTCAAAGAAATCTAATTGATTTTGAATGGAAAAAAGATGGTGGATTGAGAACTATTTCTATTCGTCCATCTGTAATTCAACATCCTAAAACTGGTGAAAATTCGTGGTTTAATCAAGCACAGCATTGGCATTTAGCTTGTTTAAAAAAACAAACTCGCGAATCACTATTATCAACTTTTAAAATAGAAGATTTACCGCGAAATTGTTATTACGGAGATGGTACTCCCATTGAAGACTCTACAATGTTAGAAATATGTGAACTATATCAGAAATTAGAAATTTCTTTCCCTTGGGAACGAGGAGACATATTATTATTGGATAATGTTTTAACTGCTCATGGGCGTAATCCTTATGTGGGAGAACGTAAGCTTTTTGTGGCGATGGGGGAATTGATCAGTTTTAATTGAGTCGCCACAGATAAAGCTAACTAGTGGTTGGTAATTAATTATTAGTCATCTGCAATCTTTTTTGATGTAAATTTACTTAATAATTTTTCTGTTAATAACAATAATGCAAGAAAAAATGCAGGGTTTTCCACTATCTCCTCAACAAAAACATCTTTGGTTAGTACAGCAAGGTGGTAATTTTTATCGGACTCAATGTGCAATTGTTATAGAAGGAGATGTAAAAATTGAGGTATTACAAAAAGCTTTAGACCAAGTTATTGCTAGAAATGAAATTCTTCGCACAACTTTTTATCGCCCACCTGGTTTAAAGATACCTATACAGGTGATAAATAC
This sequence comes from Westiellopsis prolifica IICB1, assembly GCF_004323185.1. Taxonomy (GTDB): domain Bacteria; phylum Cyanobacteriota; class Cyanobacteriia; order Cyanobacteriales; family Nostocaceae; genus Pelatocladus; species Pelatocladus prolificus_A. The sequence continues at coordinate 291,200 of NZ_NAPS01000003.1, read as the reverse complement.
TAAGAGAGATATATATTTAAATGAGGATAGTTTAAGAAATAAATATTCTCAAATGGAAGAGGTAGAAAATTTATTTGACAAATTTAAGGAACAGTCTATCGGGCAAGAAGTAAAATATGAATTGATAAATATTTCTTCAAAAAAATACATTTTATTTGTAAATTTACCATCACTTTGTGCTGATTTTAAAACACTAAATAATCTGGTTGATGAAATTAGTCAGTATTATAGTGTCTGTTTGCAAAATATAGAACTAGATGAAGAACCACTACAATATGCTGATGTCGCTACGTGGCAAAATGAATTACTTGAGGCAGAAGAGACTACAATTAGAACAAGTTACTGGCAACAAATAGATTTTTCGGTACTGGATAAATTAAAGCTTCCTTTTGAGGATTCTTTCTTTCAGGAATCAGAATTTGACCCTAAAGTTGTTAAATTAGTAATTTGCAGAGATTTACTAACTAAGATTGAAGAAATTGTCCAACAATATCAAATTTCGATAGATAAATTTTTTCTTACTTGCTGGCAAATCTTACTTTGGCGTCTGATTGGACAATCAAATTTAATTTTAGGTTTAGGCTGTGATGGTCGCAACTATGAAGAATTAAAAACAGCACTAGGTTTATTCGCTAAATATTTACCGTTTGTCTACCAAATGCAGGCAAATCATACATTTACTGAAACTTTAATGGAGGTTAATAAGTTAACAGATGAGATGCTGGAATGGCAAGACAGCTTTAATTGGAATTTATTGAAAAAAACAAATGCAAATGAAGAGGAAGAATTATTTTTACCATTCTGTTTTGATTTTGAAAAACTAGTTGATAATTATGATGATAATAAAGTAGTATTTAAAATTTATCAGCATTATGTCTGCTCTGATAGATTTAAAATCAAACTTTCTTGTATCCATACACAAAATGATCTAATTAAAGTAGAATTTCACTATGATGCTAAACTTTTCTGTAAAGAAGATATTCAACGTTTGGCAAGTCAGTGGGAAAGTTTGTTAACAAGCGTTATTAATAACCCTTCCTTAGCGATCGCACGGTTGGATATATTCAGTGAAGAAGAGCGAGAAAAATTATTAATTGCATTTAATAATACTAAAACAGAAGAGCTACAGCACAAATGCATCCATCATTGGTTTGAAGAACAGTGCGATCGCACTCCAGATAACATTGCTGCGATTTATCAAAATCAGCAATTAACCTACCAAGAATTAAATACCCGTGCAAACCAGCTAGCTCACTACCTACAAAAATTAGGCGTCAAACCAGAAGTATTGGTAGGAATTTGTGTTGAACGTACACCTTTAATGTTAATTGCACTTTTAGGTATCTTAAAAGCGGGTGGTGCTTATGTACCGATTGAACCTAACTACCCCTTAGAAAGAAAAAGCTTTATACTAGATGACTCTCAAATGTCTGTGCTGGTGACGCAACAGCATTTAATGACAGATTTTTCTACAAATCAAATTCAAGTTATTTGTATAGATGATGATTGGGAAATTATCAATCAACAAAAAAATGAGAATTTAATTACTACAACAACCGCCTTAAATTTAGCCTACGTTATTTACACTTCTGGTTCCACTGGTAAACCCAAAGGAACATTAATTCCTCATCAAGGATTAGTTAACTACCTAAGTTGGTGTACCCAAAGATATGCAGTAGAACAAGGAGTCGGAACTTTAGTTCACTCTCCTTTGGGTTTTGATTTAACAATCACTAGTCTTTTCTCACCTTTATTAGTTGGTCGCACAGCAGAATTACTATCAGAAGAGCAAGGTATTGAAACCCTTTCTCAAGCTTTAAAGAAAAGCTCAAATTTAAGTTTAGTGAAAATCACCCCCGCTCACTTAGATTTGTTGAAACAGCAGTTATCTAAAGAAGAGATCGCAAATAAAACCAGAGCGTTTATTATTGGTGGAGAAAATTTATTATCTGAAAGTATTACCTTCTGGCAAGATGTAGCTCCAGATACAATATTAGTAAACGAATATGGTCCAACAGAAACAGTGGTAGGCTGCTGTATTTATCAAGTTCCAATTGGAAAGCATGATTCGGGTTCTATACCTATTGGTAAACCAATTGCTAATACCCAATTATACATTCTAGACCAATATTTACAACCAGTACCAACAGGTGTAGCAGGTGAATTGCACATTGGTGGAATTGGATTAGCTAGAGGTTATTTAAACAAACCAGAATTAACAGCCGTTAAATTTATTCCCAATCCTTTTAGTAAACAAGAGGGCGATCGCCTTTACAAAACAGGCGATTTAGTTCGCTTTCTACCAAGTGGAGATATTGAGTATATCGGTAGAATTGACAATCAAATCAAAATCCGAGGTTTCCGTGTTGAATTAGGAGAAATAGAAGCGGTTATCAATCAACATCCATCAGTATCTGCAAGTGTAGTTATTGTTCGAGAAGAGCAACCCGGAAATCAAAATTTAATAGCTTACATAACTCTCTATCCACACAAAACACTAACAATTACTGAACTAAGGCGCTTCTTACAAAATAAATTGCTTGACTATATGCTACCAACAGCATTTATGATATTAGAAGCGTTACCTTTAACATCTAATGGCAAAGTAGATCGTCGAGCATTGCCGACACCAAATGCTCTGCGTCCAGAATTAGAAGTTGCTTATCTAGTACCACAAACTCAGTTAGAAAAAACAATAGCTTCAGTTTGGCAAAAAGCTTTGAATCTGGAAAAGATAGGTATTCATGATAATTTCTTTGAAATTGGTGGTCATTCATTACTTTTAGTTACAGTTCACAGCCAATTGCAGAAAATATTAAAATTGGAATTATCGACTCTTGATTTATTTAGATATCCTACGATTTATGATTTGGCAGAGTATTTAAGTCAATCTCAAAATCAAACAGCTTCTTTACAGGAAACCGATATTCCAACAGAGAAAATTTCAGCTGGTAAAGTGCAACAGAAGAAACGTCTCCAAAAAATGAAATCAGTTGAAAATAATTAAGGATTAATCAATAATGAATATTCCAAATGAACCATATTTTACCAACGGCTCAGAAATAGCAATTATTGGGTTAGCAGGAAGATTTCCAGGAGCGAAAAATATTGATGAATTTTGGCATAATTTACAAAATGGTATAGAATCAATATCTTTTTTTAGTGATGAAGAATTATTGGCATCAGGAATAGATCCAGAACTTATCAGTCAACCCAATTATGTTAAAGCCAATGCTGTTATAGAAGATGCAGAATTGTTTGATGCTGCTTTTTTTGGTTTTAATCCTAGAGATGCAGAAATGACTGATCCCCAACACCGGGTTTTTTTAGAATGTGCTTGGGAAGCTTTGGAAAATGCAGGGTATAACTCTGAAACATACAATGGTTCTATAGGTGTTTTTGCTGGTTCTAGCTTAAGCGGTTATTTACTAAATATTTATTTAAATCAAAATATTAGAAACTCTACAGACAAACGTCAGATAACAATTGCTGGAGATAAAGATTACCTAGCTACACGTACTTCTTACAAACTTAATTTAACAGGACCTAGCTATACAGTTCAAACAGCTTGCTCAACTTCATTAGTAGCCGTACATTTAGCTTGCCAAAGTTTGCTAAATGGTGAATGTGATATGGCTTTAGTTGGTGGTGTTTCTATTAGCGCCTTCAGAAAATCTGGCTATATTTATAACGAAGGAGGTATTAATTCTCCTGATGGACATTGTCGTGCTTTTGATGCTAAAGCACAGGGAACTGTGACTGGAGAAGGTGTCGGAATTATTGTTTTGAAAAGATTAGAAGATACCTTACATGATAGAGATGTTATCCATGCTGTAATTAAAGGTTCTGCTATTAATAATGACGGATCAAACAAAGTTAGCTACACAGCTCCCCGCATCGAAAGTCAAGCGAAAGTTATTAAAACTGCTCAAGTTGTTGCAGAGGTAGACGCAGAAACAATAACTTATCTTGAAGCTCACGGAACCGGAACTTCTTTAGGAGATCCGATTGAAATTGCTGCGTTGACACAGGCATTTCAAAGAAGTACAAAAAAGAAAAACTTCTGTGCAATTGGTTCTCTAAAAACAAATATTGGGCATTTAGATGCAGCTGCTGGTATTGCAGGTTTAATTAAAACAGTCTTAGCTCTAAAACATAAACAAATTCCTCCCAGTCTACATTTTGAGCAGCCAAATCCTCAGATTGATTTTGCCAACAGCCCATTTTATGTTAATAATAAACTCTCTGAATGGAAAACAGACAAACATCCTAGACGTGCAGGAGTTAGCTCTTTTGGTATTGGCGGTACTAATGCCCATGTAATTTTAGAAGAAGCGATCGTTGTAGAGACATCACATGGTGCGTCTCTACAATCTCGCTCTTGGCAGTTATTATTTATTTCTGCAAAAACTCCAACGGCTTTGGAATCTGCTACAAATAATCTTGCGAATTATTTAGCACAGCATTCTGATATTAACCTGGCTGATATTGCTTATACTTTGCAAGTTGGTCGGCGAAATTTTAACTATCGTCGAGTGTTGCTATGTCGAAATACTGAAGATGCTATAACAACACTTGCAGAGCCAGAACAACAAGGAGTTTTGAGTAATTTTTCCGAAATTCGTAACCATCAAATCATATTTATGTTTCCCGGACAGGGAGCGCAGTATGTAAATATGGGGCGGGAATTATATGAAACAGAACTGATTTTTCGGCAACAAATTGACGATTGCTGTAAATTACTAAAACCACATTTAAAGTTAGACCTCAAAGATATAATTTATCCCTCAAATTTAGACACTACACAAACAGAACTTCAACAAACTTTCTTAACGCAACCTGCATTATTTGTGATTGAATATGCTCTGGCTAAACTTTGGATGGCGTGGGGTGTGCATCCACAAGCAATGATTGGTCACAGCATTGGCGAATATGTAGCTGCTTGTATTTCGGGTGTTTTTTCTTTAGAAGAAGCGTTGAATTTAGTCGTAATTCGTGGACGACTAATGCAACAAATTGAATCTGGATCGATGCTTTCTGTTTCTATTTCTGCTCAAGAAATCCAACCAATGTTGGGTTCAGAACTTTCTTTAGCAGCAAGCAATGCTCCGTCGCTTTGTGTGGTTTCTGGTGCTACCAATGCGATAGAAGCATTACAAAATCGTTTGATTGAGCAAGGCGTGGATTGTCGGCGACTGCATACATCTCATGCTTTTCATTCCCAGATGATGGAGTCGATTTTAGAGCCATTTGTACGGCATGTTAGAAAAATTAACCTAAAACCACCTCAAATACCTTTTATTTCTAACGTTACCGGAACTTGGATGACAGCAGATCAGGCGACTGACCCTGATTACTGGGCTAGACATCTACGCCAACCCGTATTGTTTAAAGAGGGAATCGCCGAACTGCTACAACAGTCGGAGCAAATACTTTTGGAAGTTGGCCCAGGACGAACATTAACTACCCTAGCCAAACGACAGTTGCTTTCACAGACTGTGGTGCTAACTTCGCTGCGACATCCCCAGGAACAAGTTTCTGATGTGGCATTTTTGCTCAATACTCTTTCTCGGCTTTGGCTCACAGGGTTGCAAATTAACTGGACAGGCTTTTATGCTCATGAGAAACGCAGACATGTGAGTTTACCTACCTATCCTTTTGAGCGTCAGCGTTATTGGATTGAGGCTAATTCTGAAACTTCTTTATCAACGAAATCTCAAAACTCATTAGGTAAAAAACCAAATATTTCTGATTGGTTTTATATCCCAATCTGGAAACAATCTACACCTCTTGAGTTTTTCCAACAAAGAGAATTCGTAACTGAAAAAAACAGTCGTTGGTTAGTTTTTGTAGATGATTATGGTGTAGGAGATGCAGTTGCAAAACGACTAGCACAGCAGAGTCAAGATATTGTTACAGTTAGAGTTGCAGAGAAATTTACTCAACTGAACAAATATACATATACTATTAACCCCCAGCAAAAAAATGACTACGATACTTTGCTGCAAGAACTCTACAAACAAAGTTTAATACCAAATGCTATTGCTCATTTTTGGAGCATTACACCAAATGATATTTTACTTTGTAATGGATTAGCACAAAGTTTTGAAAATTGCCAAAATCTCGGTTTTTGGAGTTTATTGTATTTAATACAGGCATTTGGAAAGCAAAATATCAGTGATTTTCTGAAACTGAGAGTTGTCACTAATAATGTGCATAATGTTATCGGTGATGAAAAGTTATGTCCAGAGAAAGCAACTATATTGGGACCTTGTAAAATAATTCCCAAGGAATATCCAAATGTTAATTCTTGTCTGATTGATGTAGTAATCCCTAGTACGAATATTACACCAACAGAGAAATTGATAGACTATCTAATTAGAGAACTGACAACACAGCAAACTGAAAATATAGTTGCTTATCGTGGACATCATCGCTGGATTCAAAGCTTTGAATCTATCCGTTTAGATAAAAATATTTTAGGTAAAACTAATTTAAAAAAAGGAGGAATTTACTTAATTACTGGTGGACTTGGTGGTATAGGTTTGGTGCTAGCAGAACATTTAGTAAAGACAGTACAAGCTAAGTTAATTTTAATTGGTAGAAAGGGATTACCTGAGCGATCGCACTGGCAACAATGGTTAGAAGAACATGATAGTAAAGATCCTGTTAGTCGCAAAATCAACAAAATACTTGAATTTACAGAGTTAGGATCAGAAGTTGAGGTTAAAAGTGCCGATGTCGCCAGCTACGAAGAAATGCAGCTAGTTGTTACTGAAGCTTTAGAAAAATTTGGTCAAATCAATGGTATTATCCATGCAGCAGGGATTGCTGGCGGTGGTATCATTCAACTGAAAACAGAGGATATAGTAAATAGTGTATTTACACCAAAAATCCAAGGAACATTAGTACTAAAAGAAATTTTAAATTCAAAAAATATTAATTTAGATTTTTTAGTACTTTGTTCATCTCAAAGTTCTATTTTAAGTGAATTTGGACAGGTAGATTATTGTGCCGCTAATGCATTTTTGGATGTTTATGCAGATTATTGTACTTCTAAATCTGACCAATTTACAGTGGCAATAAATTGGGGCTCTTGGCAAGAGGTAGGAATGGCAGTTGAAACAGAGCTACCTGAACAATTAAAGCTCCAACGTGAACAGGAACTCAAAAAAGGAATATTATCTGAAGAAGGTGCCGAAGCTTTTAATCGCATTTTGCTAAGTAGCTTACCTCATGTTATTGTGTCAACGCAAGACTTTCAAGCAGTAATTGAGCATAATAATTCTTTTAATTATCTCGAACAAGAATTAGCATTAATATCACAGACATCAAAAACAAATATTTCAAAATCCAGCCATCCACGTCCAAATTTAGCAAATGCTTATGTTGCGCCTAGTAACGAAGTTGAACAGGCTCTAGCTGACATTTGGCAACAATTTCTAGGTATTGAAAAAATTGGTATTCATGACAATTTCTTTGAATTAGCAGGAGATTCAATCCTTGCAATTCAAATTGTTGCCAAGGCTAACACATTAGGCATAAAATTAACTTCTCAGCAAATGTTTATGCACCAAACTATTGCTGAATTAGTGACAGCCACAGGTGTAATTGAAACAAATGAAAATAGTTCCAAAACTGGAGAAGTTTACCTTACACCTGTTCAGCATCGATTATTGACTCAAAACAAGTCAAATATAAATTCCCTGAACCAATCTTTACTACTGGAAATACAACAAAAATGCAATTCAAAAATATTACAAGAGGCTATAAAATATGTAATTGAACATCATGATGTTTTTCGTCTGCGTTTTCTTCAAAAAGAATCCAAATGGCAGCAAATAGAAGTTCATACTAATGATATAATGGTATATGAGCATGTGAATTTGTCTGCACTTTCAGAAAATGAGCAACAACATGCTTTGAAATCTACAATTGCAGGAATACAAAGTAAGTCCAACCTTAGTGAAGGTTCACTGGTAAATGTTGCTTTTATTGAATTGCGATCGCCGCAAAACAACTATCTACTAATTACCATCCATCATCTTTTATTAGATGCTGTTTCCTGGCAGATTTTGTTAGAAGATTTGCAAACAGTCTACCAACAACTCAGTCAAGCTGAAGGAATAAAATTATCTGATCAAACCACTTCTTTCCAGCAGTGGACACAGTCTATTCAAGAGTATGCTCAAACTTCCGAAATGGTGAAGGAGCAGGACTACTGGTTAGCAAAATCCCAAATACCTTTCCATAGTCTACCTGTTGACTATTCTGCAAATGAAAATATAGTAACGAATAGTGACATAGTATCAATCTCTCTAGATAAGACAGCAACTCAAGCCTTAATTAAAGACGTTAACAAAGCTTATAATACCGAAATAAACGATGTTCTACTAACAGCTTTAATCCAAGCTTTTGCAAAGTGGACGGGAGAGCAGCAACTATGGATAGATGTTGAAGATAATGGTCGAAATATAGTATTCAAAAATTCCAAATATATATCTTTATCTCGTACAGTTGGTTTATTTACAACTTGCTTTCCAGTAATTTTAGATATCACAGAAGCTTGTGATCCAGGAAATGCGTTAATCGTAGTCAAAGAGTATTTACGTAATATTCCAAATAAAGGTATTGGGTATGATACACTTCGCTATATCAGCAATAATCCAGAAATAAGTTCAAAGTTAAAATCTTTCCCTCAGCCTCAAGTTAGTTTTAGTTATTTAGGTAATTTTGACCCTGTAATATCACATTCATCTTTATTTAATTTCACTGATCAGTTTCTAAAAATCAGTCAAAGTACAAATAAAAATAAATTTTACTTACTGGAAATAAACGGAATTATTGTTCAAGAACAACTGCAACTTAATTGGATTTATAACACAGCAGTTCACCGGCGAGAAACAATTGAAATTTTAGCTTTAAGTTTTATTGAAGCTATACGAAGTATTATTGCTCATTGTCAGTATTTGTCAGCAGAAAAATATACACCTTCCGACTTTCCTAGAGCTAACTTGAACCAACAAGACTTAGATAATTTTCTAGCAAAAATTAACCAATTAGGTGGTAAATAAGCACAATGAAAACAGAAAATATCGAAGACATATATGAACTTACACCCGTCCAAAAGGGTATGCTATTTCACTGTTTGTATGCGACTGAATCAGCATTATACTTCTTTCACCATACCTTAACTTTACATGGTCATCCAAATATAGAGGCTTTTGAACAAGCATGGCAAAAAGTAGTAGATAGACATACAATATTACGTACAGGATTTTATTGGGAAGACATTGATAACCCCTTACAAGTTGTTTATAAACGAGTAAAAATTAACCTGAACCAATATGATTGGCGTGGTGTTGAACCAGCAGAACAACAAGAGCGATTAAAATCATTTCTAGAGAGCGATCGCCAATTATGTTTTGATTTTTCGCAACCATGTTTAATGCGTTTAACTTTGATTCGTTTTACTGGCGATCGCTATGAATTTATTTGGAGTAATCACCATATAATCATTGATGGATGGTCTGGTCCGATAATATTAGAGGAATGTTTAAAAATTTACACTGCACTTTGTGAATCCAAAGAAATAAAATTACCGCCAGCTCGTCCTTTTAGAAATTATATCGACTGGTTACAGCAACAAAATATAGGTAAGACTGAAACCTTTTGGCGACAAGAACTACAAGGAATAAAAGTACCAACTCCTCTAACTTATCTAGAAAATAACCAAAACCAAGCATCTAAGCAGAAAGAAAGATACGATGAAGAGAGAATTAAACTCTCAAAAGAAATTACAAAATTACTACTATCTTTTGCTACACAAAACCATTTTACTCTTGCCACATTAGTTAATGGAATTTGGTCTATTCTCCTGAGTCGTTATACTTGTCGCCATAATGTAATTTATGGGTGTACTGTTACAGGAAGGCCAGTAGATTTAGCGGAAGTAGAATCAATAGTTGGTGTATTTATAAATACTTTACCAATCAACGTCAAAATAAATCCAGAGCAACATTTGTTGTCATGGTTACAAGATTTTCAGGTTCAATTAGTAGAAACGCGTCAGCATGAATACACTCCACTAACACAAATTCAAGGTTGGAGTGAAGTACCACGAAACTTACTATTGTTTGAAACCATTGTCGTGGTTGAAAACTTTCCAGTCAGTGAATTTGCAGAAAATTGGACAGGTAATATAGCATTTGAAGCAACTGGAATTTATTACAGAAATAACTACCCTTTGAATTTAGTTATTTATCCAGGATCAGAAATTATAGTAGCAATTTCTTATGATTATTCTAGATTTGATATTACTACAATTACCGGAATTTTAAGTGATTTTCAAATTCTGCTACAAGCAATAATCGCTAATCCTAATATTCAAATCAAGAACTTATCATTTTCAACACCACATCAACAGCAAATATCAACAACTTTAGAAAAAGAAGCATCATTTAATTGGCAACTCGCTTCAGTATTTTAAGGGAATAAAGTATGATCGTTTCATCAGAAATAGACAGAAAATATAAACTATCAAGTGATGAATTTCATAAAAATTATGTTGAACTAGGCAAACCAGTTATAATCTCTGGATTAATTTCTAATTGGCGTGGCTCTGATAAATGGTCATTAAGTTATTTAAAAGAATTATCTCCCACACTAAACATTTACGCCAAGAAATTTAGTAATAAGGAAATTGAGATATGTCGTTTGACAATGGCAAGTTATATAGAATTAATAGAGACTTATCAAAAAGATCCTCAAAAGAATCCTCTACCGCCATATTGTCATGACTTACCTTTATTTAGCTTAATACCCTCTTTAATAGAAGATGTTCAACCATTTCCTTTCGATTATTTACCAAAATGGTATTGGTACAAGTGGTGGCGTTACTGTCAGTTTTTCTTAGGTTCTTCTCATAGCGTTACACCATTACATTTTGATTGTCTTCTGACTAATAACATATTTTTTCAAATTGTCGGACGTAAACAATTTACTATATTACTACCAGAAGATGCTAAATATTGTTATCGCCAAGGCTGGCGATGGTTTCTAGTGAATCCAGAAAATCCAGATTTCAATAAATATCCTGATTATAAAAATGCTAGACCAATTAGGTTTATTGTCAATCCTGGGGATATTCTATACATGCCTCCGGGAACGCTGCATCATGTTAGAAGTTTAGACCCTTCTATATCTTTTAATATTGATTGGCATACTCAAAAAAGTTCACTGACAGCTTTAGGTGCAATAACTAAAGGAATGCCAGTTCAAAATTTATACTATAACTTATTATTAACAATGGGATTATTATTTAAAGTTCCTCCTCAAATTATTTTTAAATTCTATAAATCTTATCTGAACTATGTTTCTTAGTAATATTAAAAAACGATGCACTATACATAATCAGTTTATCATTGCAACACAAAAGTCTTATGAATATATTTGAAAAGTGTGAATCCAATGTCAGAAGTTATTGTCGTAGTTTTCCAGATATATTTCATAGAGCTAAAGGCTCGATGATTTATTCTGACTCAGGTAAAGAATACATTGATTTTTTTGCAGGAGCAGGGGCTTTAAATTATGGACATAATCATGACTATATAAAACAAAAGGTTATGTCATACTTAGATGCTGATGGTATTGCACATGGTTTGGATATGTATACTTCGGCTAAAGAAAAATTCTTAGCCAAGTTTGATGAGGTAGTACTCAGTTCTAAAAAGCTAGATTATCGCATTCAATTTTGCGGTTCTACTGGAACAAACGCAGTGGAGGCGGCTTTAAAATTAGCTAGAAAAGTCAAACAAAGATCCGGTATATTCTCTTTTATGGGAGCATATCATGGAATGACTTTGGGCAGCCTATCAATAAGTGGTAATACTGGAATTCGAGCAGGCGCAATTGGGACATCAAGTAATGTAACATTCATGCCTTATCCTTATGGATTCATGGAAAGTTTTGACACGATAAAATATATAGAATCGGTTTTAAATGATGTTAATTCTGGAGTTGAAAAACCAGCAGCAATTATATTTGAAACCGTCCAAGCAGAAGGTGGAGTTGTTGTCGCTCCGATTGAATGGATGCAAAAGTTAAGAAATTTATGTGATAAACATGATATTTTATTAATATGCGATGATATTCAAGTTGGCTGTGGTCGAACAGGCTCTTTCTTTTCTTTTGAAAGAGCAGATATTGTTCCTGATATTGTAGTCCTTTCTAAATCAATTAGTGGCTACGGCTTTCCCATGTCTTTATTATTAATTAAACCAGATTTAGATATATGGGAACCGGGCGAACATAATGGCACTTTTAGAGGTAATCAACTAGCATTTGTAGGCGCGACAGCAGCTTTAGAATATAGAGAAAGTTGTGATTTTGAACAGGATGTTAAAGCCAAAGAGCTATTTATCAAAAATTTTCTAACTCAAGAAATAGCATCAATTAGTGAAAATATATTAATACGTGGTATTGGAATGATTTGGGGAATAGATGTAAAAGATTGTGGCGGTAGCAGTTTAGCTAAAACTATCACATCACGTTGTTTTGAACTAGGATTAATTGTTGAACGAGCAGGTAGAAATGATACCGTTATTAAACTTTTACCACCTTTAATCATTGATATGCCTACCTTGCAAAAAGGTTGTTTAATCATCAAACAAGCTTTGAATGATTCCATTTCAAACTAGCTTGACAGACTAGCTAACTTACCAAATAACCGATTACAAATTAAAAATATGGCTGTGGATATACACTCTAACGACTTATTCTCTCAAAAAATTTATTGGATAAATAAACTATCCGGAGAATTACCAGAAACAAATTTGATGCTGGATTATATAAGACCTTTATTCCCCAGTCATCAAAATAAATCTTTTCGCTTTGATTTATCAAATGATTTATCTCAAAAAATTATCAATCTAGCTAATGGTTCTTACTTTTCTATCTATTTGATAATTTTATCTGCATTGAATATATTGCTACAAAAGTATACTAGAAATAATGATGTTATTGTCGGAATACCAGTATATGACCAAATTGGTATTGATAACATAAATAATCAGGTTATTCCTTTGCGGAATCAGGTCAACTCTCAGCTTCTATTTAAAGATTTTCTCTTAGAAGTGAAAGATGCAACTATCGCTGCTTACACTCATCAAAATTATAATTTTGATGAATTAATTAACTTGCTAGACATACCAATATCTCCTAATCGCTGTCCCATTTTTGATATAGTCATTTTACTAGAAAATATTCATTCTAAAAATAGTTTAAAATTTTTAAAAAATGATATCACAATTTCTTTTTCAGTTGATGATGAAATTATTAGCGCCAATATAGAGTATAAGCAGCATCTATTTCAAGACGACAATATCAAATTGATGAGCCGATCTTATATCAATATTATTGAGAATATTATTAATAATGTTAATGTCAAAATATTAGATATTCTCTTTTTGAAATATTTTGAACAAAATCAATTGTTAAAAGAGTTTAATAATAATATTCAAGAATATCCAGTTCATCAGACAATAAATCAATTATTTGAAAATCAAGTATCTCAAACTCCAAATAATATAGCTGTTATTCATCAAGAAAGTAAGTTAACCTATCGAGAACTAAATCAAAAAGCCAACCAATTAGCTGGATTATTGCGTAAATTAAGAGTTACTAAAGGGGAATTTGTCGGTATTTTCAAGGATCGTGATATTAATTTCCTGATTGCGATCCTTGCTATATACAAAGCCGGTGGAGCCTATGTACCCATTGATAGTACTTACCCACCAAATCGAATTCAATATATGTTATCTAATAGCGAAGTGAGATTTTTACTCACAGATTCTCTGCTCTTAGACAATCTATCAGGCTTAGTAGGAGATTGTTCACAATTATCATCTATTATTTGTTTAGATAATGTAAGTACCGAAAATATATTGCTTGCTAATCGAAAAAGCTTAAATATATATAATAAATTAGATTTTGAACAATTACCTAATGAGAATATAGAACCTATTAATCGTGCCGTTGATCCAGCTTACATGCTCTATACTTCAGGTTCCACAGGGCTACCCAAGGGAGCAATAGTTAGACATGATGGCGCAATTAATCATATCTATGCTCAATTTGATGAATTAGAATTAACTGAGGAATTTTGTTTTCTGCAAAGTGCCCCTTCCTCGACAGATATTTCTGTATGGCAATTTTTAGCACCACTTTTAATAGGTGGTAAGACAGTTATAGTAGATATTGAAACTGTTGCGATTCCTGATAAACTATTTAAATCACTTAAATCAGAAAAAATTACAGTTGTTGAATTAGTACCAGCATTATTTGGGGGCTTACTTGAATATACTTCGGGGCTAGGAACTCAGGACAGAGAATTACCTGATTTGAAATGGATGATGGTTGTGGGGGAACCAGTATCTGTAAGTTGGGTAAATAAGTGGCTCCAAATATATCCTGAAATCAAAATTGTTAACGCCTATGGTCCCACCGAAGCAGCGGATGATATTACTCAGTTTATTGTTAATAAGCCTTTTGATGAAAATCAGCGAACAATACCAATTGGTAAACCATTAGCAAATTTAAATCTCTACATTCTCGATGAGCAAATGCAGCTATTACCCATCGGTGTTCCTGGAGAAATTTGTGTATCGGGAATCGGTGTTGGTGAAGGGTATTGGAAAAATCAAGAAAAAACTAATTTAAGTTTTGTTCCTAATCCCTTTCCAGATGCTAGGAAGAAGTTACCAGAAAATCGTAGAGATTTAATTTATAAAACAGGAGATTTAGGAAGGTGGCTCAGTAATGGAAATATAGAATTCTTAGGACGTATTGATCATCAAGTGAAGATTCGAGGGTTCCGAGTTGAACTGGGGGAAATTGAAACATTTTTAAGTCAACACCAAAATGTACGTGAAAATATAGTCATAGTTCATCAAGAACAACCAGGTAACTTGCAACTAGTTGCTTATGTGGTTGCAAAAACAGAACCAGTTCCTAGTATTAGTGAATTACGTAATTTTTTAAAAGAAAAATTACCTGACCATATGTTACCTTCTAGTTTTGTGATGCTAGAAAGTTTACCCCTAGCACCAAGCGGTAAGGTAGATCGTAAAGCTTTACCTAAGCCAGATAATCTCCGGCCAATACTAGAAACAGCTTACGTGTTACCGCGAAATGAAATAGAACACACAATAGCTGATATTTGGCAAAAAATACTTAAGGTAGAAAAAGTCGGTATTCAAGATAACTTTTTTGATCTTGGTGGTCATTCACTCAATGTGCTTCAGGTTTACAGCAAACTGCGGCAAATGTTTAAACCTGATTTAGCAATAACTGACTTATTTAAATATCCAACGATTAGTTCTATAGCCCGGTTTTTAAAGCAAGAAGAAAACGATGATTTTGAGAATCAGAGTGATGAATTGAATGAAAAATTAGAGGCTGGTAAAGCAAGATTAAAACAACGCTTTTTACAAAATAAACAACAGAATTTTTAATACATATCAATACAATTAATTATGGAAAATGCAGAATATTTTAATCATAAAACTGGTCTGGAAATAGCTATAATTGGTATGAGCGGCTGTTTCCCAGAAGCTCCAAATATTGATCAATTTTGGCAAAATCTCCGAGATGGAGTAGAGTCAATACATAGATTTAGTGATCAAGAATTAAAAAATTTAGGTGTAGA
This sequence comes from Westiellopsis prolifica IICB1, assembly GCF_004323185.1. Classification (GTDB taxonomy): domain Bacteria; phylum Cyanobacteriota; class Cyanobacteriia; order Cyanobacteriales; family Nostocaceae; genus Pelatocladus; species Pelatocladus prolificus_A. Next base: position 275,494 of record NZ_NAPS01000003.1, on the reverse strand, counting down.
TGCTGCTTTACTGAATGATCCAAATTATGTGAAAGCAGAAGGTCTAGTCGAAGATATAGACTTGTTTGATGCTTTATTTTTTGATATCAGCCCCAGAGAAGCTGAAATTATGGACCCTTCACTCCGTTTTTTCTTGGAACATTCATGGAAAGCGCTTGAGGATGCTGGTTATAGTTCACAGATATATAAAAAACCTATTGGAGTCTACGCTGGTACGAGTTTTGGTAGTTATCTACTTAATATCTATTCTAATTATGAACTGATAGCTTCTGTCGGTGATAAGCAGATCGAAAAGGCAACTTCTCCAGATTATGTTACTACACTTGTTTCTTATAAATTAAATTTGCAAGGACCAAGTTATGCGGTTCAAACTACTTGCTCAAGTTCATTGGTTGCTGTACATTTAGCTTGTCAAAGTTTGCTCAGTGGTGAGTGTGATATTGCTTTAGCAGGAGGAGTTTCAATATCCACAGCAGTTGGATATTTATATAAAGAGGGAGGAATTGAATCTCCTGATGGACACTGTCGTGCTTTTGATGCAAAGGCGTCCGGAACTGTAAAAGGAAGAGGTTTGGGTCTTGTAGTTCTGAAACGCTTAGAAGAAGCGATCGCAGATGGAGATTGCATCCATGCAGTGATCAAAGGTTCTGCGATTAATAATGACGGTTCAGATAAAGTTAGCTACACCGCACCCAGCGTCAATGGTCAAGCAAAAGTAATTAGAGCTGCTCAGGTGATGGCTGAGGTCGAACCTGATACTATTAGCTACATTGAAGCGCATGGAACCGGAACTTCCTTAGGTGATCCCGTTGAAATTGCTGCTTTAACACAAGCTTTTCGGACTAAAACTCAACAAAAGGGATTTTGTCGGATAGGTTCTGTCAAAACTAACATTGGCCACTTAGATTCAACTGCTGGTGTTGCGGGTTTAATTAAAACTATTTTAGCCCTAAAATATAAACAAATTCCCCCCAGTTTAAACTTTGAAGAACCATCACCCCAAATTGATTTTGCCAATAGTCCTTTTCATGTCAACAATCAATTAACTGAATGGAAGACTAACGGTATTCCTCGCCGTGCGGGTGTTAGTTCCTTTGGTTTCGGCGGCACAAATGCCCATGTAATTTTAGAAGAAGCTCCGATAATTAAATCCTTTAATAATTCTCGCAATTGCCAATTATTATTACTTTCAGCTAAGACAAATACAGCACTAGAAACTGCTACAGAAAATTTTATTAATCATCTGCAAAAGTATCCAGATTTAAATCTCGCTGATGTGGCTCATACCTTGCAAGTGGGTCGCTGGACTTTCAACCATCGGCGAATGGTAGTTTGTCAAAACCAAGAAGATGCAATTAATGCATTGCAAGATCCTCAAAGAACTTTTACTTATTACCAAGAACCTTGCAATCGTTCGATTGTGTTTATGTTTTCTGGACAAGGTTCGCAATATGTAAATATGGGTCGAGAATTGTACGAAAATGAAACGATATTTCAAGAGCAAGTTGATCACTGCTGCGAACTCCTAAAACCTCACTTGCAAATAGACTTACGTACAATTCTTTATCCCAGCGAAGAAGAAGTTTTAAAAGCAACACAAAAGTTGCAACGAACAGCAATTACTCAACCCGCGCTATTTGTAATTGAATACGCTTTAGCTAAGTTATGGATGGCGTGGGGTGTACTACCTGAAGTGATGATTGGTCACAGTATCGGGGAATATGTAGCTGCAACTATAGCGGGAGTTTTCAGTTTAGAAGATGCTTTAGCAATAATTGCAACACGGGGAAAACTTATGCAGGAGTTACCTAGTGGTGCTATGCTTTCCGTTCAGCTTCCAGAACAAAAAATCCAACAAATTTTAGAAAAAGAAATCTCTTTGGCAGCGATTAATTCCTCTTCTTCCTGTGTAGTTTCGGGTTCAGAAGAAGCAATAGATAAATTGCAACAAAAACTACAAAAAATTGATGTTAATTGTAGACGTTTACATACATCTCATGCCTTTCATTCTCAGATGATGTCACCCATGATTGAGACTTTTACTCAGTCACTAGAAAAAGTCAAACTTAATCCCCCTAAAATACCATTTATTTCCAATGTCAGTGGAACTTGGATTACTGCAAATGAAGCAACAAACCCTAAATATTGGGCAAGACATTTAAGGCAACCAGTACAATTTAATTTAGGAATTGCTGAGTTGCTCAAACAACCAGAGCCAATATTTTTGGAAATTGGACCGGGACGGACGCTCAGTAGTTTAGCTAAACAACATCAAACAGATATTATCGCATTAAATTCGATACGACATCCGCAAGAAAAACAATCAGATATAGAATATTTACTTAATACCTTGGGTAGGCTTTGGCTAGTAGGAATTCAAATTGATTGGTCGGGTTTTTATCTAAATGAAAAACGTCATCGTATACCATTACCTACTTATCCTTTTGAACGAAAAAAGTATTGGCTTGAGGTAAATCGAAATGCGACATTAGCAATGATGTCTCCAAGAACTTCAGATAAGAAACCAGATATTGCTGATTGGTTTTATGTTCCTCGTTGGAAAGAATCAACACCACTTGCATTTTTTCAACAGGAAAAACTACTACAACAAAAGTTGTGCTGGTTAATTTTTATTGATAACTATGGAGTAGGAACAGAAATTGCTGAACGACTTACACAACAAAATCAAGATGTGATTTTTGTGGAAGTTGGAGATAAATTTACTAAATTTGATGAGTGTACATATGCCATCAATCCTGAACTAAGGGATGACTATGATACCTTATTTAAATCACTACAAGAACAGAATTGGATTCCCCAAGCGATCGCACATTTTTGGAGCGTTACTCCTAACGATATTTTACCCAATCAAGAACTGGACACACAAACACAATATCAATTTTTTGAAGATTGTCAAAATCTCGGTTTCTATAGTCTGCTGTTTTTGGCACAAGCCTTAGCAAAACAGAATATTATTGATCCAATAAATTTGATGGTTGTTACTAGTAATATAAATGATGTCACTGGTAGCGAGAATTTATGTCCTGAAAAAGCAACTATTTTGGGATCATGCAATGTCATTCCACAAGAATATCTCAATATAAATTGTTGTTGTTTTGATATTGTAATTCCAGACTCTAAAACTAAACTATCACCACTACTGATAGACTCACTGCTAACAGAGTTTACAACATTAACAGATGATAATTTAATTGCTTATCGTGGTAATCATCGCTGGATAAAAACATATGAATCTGTAAACTTAAATGAAAGCATTATCAGCAAAAATAAACTGAGAAAACAGGGTGTTTACCTAATCACTGGTGGGCTTGGTCGCCTTGGTTTAGCAATGTCAGAATACTTAGCAAAAACAGTGCAAGCTAAGTTAATTTTAATTAGCAGAAAAAGCATCCCCGAAAAATATCAATGGTCTGAATGGCTTAGTAAGCATGATGAATCTAATGAAGTCAGTCAGAAGCTTAAAAAACTGAATCAGCTTGAGGAATTAGGTGCAGAAGTTCTAACGATTAGCGCTGATGTAGCTAATGAACAACAAATGCAAAAAGCTATAAAATTAGCTGAAGAACGCTTTGGTGAAATTAATGGGATAATTCACGCAGCAGGAATTAACGATGATGCATATTACACTATCGAAGAAAGTTCTAAAACTCAAAGTCAATCGCAATTTCATCCGAAAGTATATGGACTATTTGTTTTAGAAAAAGTTTTGCTCTCGCAAAAATTAGATTTTTGTTTATTCACATCCTCATCATCATCTGTTTTAGGTGGTTTAGGATTAACTTCCTATTCTGCTGCTAATATTTTTATGGATGCCTATGCTCACAAACAAAATCAGATAAATGCGTTTCCTTGTATAAGCGTGAATTGGGATACTTGGCAATCTCAAGAAAACGACACACAGGATCTGACTGTAGGAATCGCTTTAGAAAAATTACGCATGACATGGAAGGAAGGTATAGATGTTTTGAGGCGTGTGTTATGTCTAAATAAAACTCCTCAAATTGTTGTTTCTGCGGGAGAATTACAACCCAGAATTGACCAATGGATTAAACGAGAATTTTTACAAAAAAATAGAGATATTTTATCACTTCATTCCAGAGCAAACTTACAAAGTGAATATGTTCCAGTTCGCAATAATGTAGAACAAATAGTTGCGGCAACTTGGCAGAAGGTTTTAGGAATTGAAAAGATTGGTGTTTATGATAACTTTTTTGATTTGGGAGGTAGTTCTCTCATTGGTGTTGAAGTGATCTCTCAGTTACAAAAAGAATTAAATATTCATATTCCGATAATCAGCATTTATGAAAGACCAACTATTAATTCGCTTGCTGAGTTTTTAAGTAGCGATGAACAAGCTACTTTGCAAAAAGACTCTTACCGAACTCCAGCGAGATCTGCTTCCATGAAGCGTCGCAAAGAAGCCAGACAGAATCAGCGAAGAGAAAGTAAAAAGTAGAAAATCAAAAGAGAAATACTTTGTGGAGTACAAAATGGCATTGAGTCAGCAAAGACAAGAAAAAAATCAGCAGAATTTATTGTTAGAAAACGAACTAACACCACGCTATGCAGTTGCAAATGAAGTCATACAATTATTTACACAATCGAACAGCTTGGTCTCTATAGAAGCTAATATGGCTGTGAAAACTGATGCGTTAGTTGATGATTTCGTAAATGCCATTAACACTAATTCTGAGATTGATTTTAATGTATTAATAGAAACTTTTTCTGATAGCCAAGTTCCTATTAATCCTGCTAATTTTGATAAATACCTAGAATATTTAGCAAATAATCTTGTTAATCATTCAATACATACATCTTCACCGCGATTCATTGGTCATATGACCTCGGCGCTCCCCTGTTTTGTGCGACCTCTTGCAAAACTAATGACAGCAATGAATCAAAATGTTGTCAAAATAGAAACAGCTAAAGCTTTTAGTCCATATGAACGTCAGGCTTTAGCAATGATGCATAGGTTGATTTATAATTTTTCTGATGAATTTTATAGCGAGCATGTTCAAAATAGCCAAAGTACTCTAGGGATACTAGTTTCTGGAGGAACCGCAGCAAACATCATTGCGTTATGGTGCGCTCGAAATAAATCTTTGGGTGCAAAAAATAATTTTCCAGGTGTAGAAAAAGCAGGTTTAGCAGCAGCTTTAGATTACTATGGTTATCAAGGAGCAGTGGTAATTGGCTCTGAATTGATGCATTATTCTTTTGAAAAAGCAGCAGATTTATTAGGTATAGGTACGCATGGTTTAATTAAAGTTCCTACTAATATTAATAATCAAGTAGACTTATCGGCATTACGTCAAGCTGTTGCAGATTGTCAGGCGAAAAATTTACATATTATTGCGATCGCAGGAATTGCCGGGACTACAGATTCTGGTAACATAGATTCACTTTCAGATATAGCAGATATTGCTCAAGCTGCAAATGTTCATTTTCATGTAGATGCTGCTTGGGGTGGTCCACTCATATTTTCCGAACAGCATCGACAAAAACTTATTGGTATTGAACGCGCTGATTCAGTCACAATTGATGGACATAAACAGCTGTATTTACCTATGGGTATTGGTATGGTATTTATGCGTGAGCCAAAGCTAGCTTCAGCAATTGAAAAAAATGCTAGCTACACTATGCGTAAAAATTCATTCGATTTAGGTAAACGCGCTTTAGAAGGTTCTCGTCCGGGAATGGCATTATTTTTACATGCTGGACTAAATTTAATCGGGCTGAAAGGTTATGAATTTTTGATTGATGCAGGAATTGAAAAAACCCAATATATGGCTGCTCGTATCAGTTCTATGCCCGAATTTGAGTTATTATCTCAACCGGATATAAATTTACTTCTTTATCGCTATATCCCGGAGCCTTTAAGAGAACTTGCAGCGAAAAATGAATTGACAGAAACTGATAATCAACAAATTAATCTATTTAATGAAAATTTGCAAAAAACTCAACGTCAAGCTGGTCGTACTTTCATTTCAAGGACAACAAAAACAATCACTTGTTTAGAAAAAGGAATTTCAGTGACTGCATTGCGTGCTGTCATTGCTAATCCGCTTACTACTCAAGATGATATTGATGCAGTTCTAAATGATCAAATTCAGATTGCTTTAGATTTATCAATTTCAAATTTATTAGATACTAATCAGAGCTTAGCATAGATGCTGATAAGTATATTTAGGTATTTTTTATGAATAATAATGAACAAGAATTGAATAAGTTCGATGATAACGATGAGATAGCCATTATTAGCATAAATGGACGCTTTCCAGGTGCAAAAAATATTGAACAGTTTTGGAAAAATTTGCGAAATGGAGTAGAATCAATTTCTCATTTTACAGATGAAGAATTGCTAGCTACGGGTATAAATCCAGATTTGCTCAACAACCCAAATTATATAAAGGCAGCAAGTATAATAGAGGATATTGAACTGTTTGATGCTGCATTTTTTGGATTTACTCCTAGAGAGGCTGAAATTACAGATCCACAGCATCGTCTATTTTTAGAATCTGCCTGGGAAGCTTTGGAATCTGCGGGTTATGATTCTGAATCATACGATGGTAAAATTGGGGTTTTTGCGGGTGTAACTAATAGTAATTATTTATTTAACAATTTACTTTCCAATGAAGATTTAATACAATCTGTAGATGCTTTAAATATTTTTATTGGTAATGAAAAAGATAATTTAAGTACACAAACTTCTTATAAATTAAATCTGACTGGTCCAAGTATAAATGTTCAGAATAATTGTTCTACATCATTAATAGCTGTACACTTAGCTTGTCAAAGTTTGCTCAATGGAGAAAGTGATATTGCTTTGGCTGGTGGTGTTTCTATAGCCAAGCTACCCCAAAAATCTGGTTATCACTATCAAGAGGGGGTTCTGCATTCTCCTGACGGACATTGTCGAACTTTTGATGCTCAGGCTCAAGGAACAGTGTTTGGCGATGGTTTAGGAATTGTTGTGTTAAAAAGATTAGAAGATGCTGTTAATGATGGGGACTTTATTCATGCTATAATTAAAGGCTCAGCTATCAATAATGACGGTTCTTTAAAAGTTGGATATACAGCACCTAGTGTTAATGGTCAAAGAGAAGTAATTCTAGAAGCACTTGCTTTAGCTGATGTTGAACCGGATACGATTTCTTATATTGAAGCTCATGGAACTGCAACTCCTTTAGGAGATCCAATTGAAATCAAAGCTCTTACACAAGCTTTTCGTGCTAGCACAAATAAAAAAGGTTTTTGTGCTATTGGCTCAGTAAAAACTAATATTGGGCATTTGGATACAGCAGCAGGTGTGACAGGTTTAATTAAAACAGTTCTGGCATTAAAACACAAACAAATACCCCCTAGTTTACACTTTGAAAAACCTAATCCAGAGATAGATTTTGCTAACAGTCCTTTCTACGTCAACACCAAATTATCAGAGTGGAAAACTAACAGTTTACCTCGTAGAGCAGGTGTAAGTTCTTTTGGTGTTGGCGGAACTAACGCCCATATAATTTTGGAAGAAGCTCCAGCCGTAGAGACCTACCATGGCACGTCTCTACAATCTCGCCCTTGGCAATTGATATTATTATCAGCCAAAACTAGCACAGCCTTAGAAACTGCAACAGCAAATTTAGCTACTTATCTTCAACAACATCCTAATATTAACTTGCCTGATGTAGCTTATACCCTACAAGTAGGTCGTCGAGCTTTTGATCATCGGCGCATTATTGTTTGTAAAGACCTGAAGAATGCAGTTAATTTACTGAAAAATCAAGACTCAGAAAGTATTTTTAGTTACCATTGTCAGCAAAATCGTTGCCCAGTTATTTTCATGTTTCCTGGACAAGGATCAGAATATGCAAACATAGGTCGGGAATTATACGAAATCGAAGCGATATATCGCAGACATATAGATAGTTGCGCGGAAACTTTGCAACCTCATCTCGGTCTAGATATCCGTGAACTACTGTTTCCACAATCACAAGCAATGGAAACAGCTAGCCAAAAACTAAAGCAACCAGATATCGCTCAAAGCGTATTATTTGCAGTTGAATACGCCTTAGCTGAGTTATTGATGTCATGGGGAGTAAGCCCAGACGCAATGATTTGTGAGGGTATTGGGGAATATGTTGCAGCTGCGATCGCAGGTGTATTTTCTCTTGAAGATGGGCTAGCAATGGTAGCAAATCAAGGACAACTACAGTTGCTCAAAAAAGTTCAATTCAATCCACCAAGTATTCGCTTTATTTCTCATGTAACTGGTAGTTGGATTACAGATGCACAAGCTACAAATCTCAACTATTGGAGCCAGAGTTTACAAAAAATCGGAAATTTTTCCGAGAGTATTTCTCGAACATTAGAGCAGCTTGAAGGTGTTTTTCTAGAGGTGGGGGTGGGATCAAATTTAAGTGCAATCACCAAGCAAAACTTAGATATTAATGCTAAACAACATGTCCTAACTTGCTTATCTCAAAAACAACCATCAGATGTAGGCTTTTTGTTAGAGACTTTAGGCAAATTGTGGCTTTTTGGTGTTGAAATAGATTGGTCAGAATTTTATACTGAAGAACAACGTCACCGCCTACCTTTACCTACCTATCCTTTTGAACGACAAAGATACTGGATTGAAGCTAAAAAGCCACTTAAAAATAATAATCACTCTCCAGAATCACCAATCAAGAAACCTGATATAGCTGACTGGTTTTACATTCCTTTTTGGAAGCCTTCCTTACCTCCAGTACAACTTGATAACAAAGAATTAGTACCTGAAAAATCTTTCATTTTAGTATTTAGCAATGACTGTGGATTGGCTATCAAATTGGTTGACCAAATAAAAACCCAAAACCAAAATTTAATTACTGTAAAAATTAGTGATGAATTTAAACAGATAAGCGATTATGAATATACTATTAATCCGAGTAATTATTATGATTACGATATTTTATTTCAAGAATTATTGAGAAAAAAACAGTTACCAAAAAACATAATTCATTTATGGAATGTCACCCTTTCAGTCATTGAACATAAATTAGAACAACTTCAAAATTTAGGATTTTATAGTTTATTATATATTGTTCAAGCTTTAGGCAGACAAGAAACTACGAATAATTTTCAAATCACAGTTATTTCTAATAACCTACAACCAGTGACGGGAACTGAATTGCTTTGTCCAGAGAAAGCTACTTTACTTGGTCCAGTTAAAGTTATTTCTCAAGAATACACAAATATCAGTTGTCGTAGTATTGATGTGATTCTTCCTACTAGCGGAAGTTGGCAAGAAGGACAACTTATAGAAAAGTTATTGATAGAATTGACGGTTGATAATTCCGAAACATTAATTGCATATCGGGGTTTAAATCGTTGGGTGCAGAGTTTTGAGCCAGTGCGTTTTGATCAAGTTAAAGCTGAAAAATCTCGATTACGAGAAAAAGGAGTCTATCTAATCACAGGTGGACTCGGAGGTATTGGACTTGTTTTAGCAGAATACTTAGCTCGAACTGTACAAGCAAAATTACTGCTAGTAGGACGTTCTACTTTACCCAGAAAAGATGAGTGGTCTCAATGGTTATCCACTCATGATCAAACTGATATTACTAGCTGTAAGATTCGCGAAATTCAAGAAATTGAAGACTTCGGTGCAGAAGTTTTAGCGATCGCTGCTGATGTTAGTAATATAGAACAAATGCAAAGTGCGATCGCTCAAGCTCAACAAAAATTTGGTCAAATAAATGGCGTCATTCATGCTGCTGGAGTTCCTGGAGGAGGTGCAATTCAACGAAAAACTCCAGTAGAAGCAGAAAGTATTTTGGCTCCGAAGGTAAAAGGAACAATAGTTCTTGATACAATACTCAAAAATATTGAATTAGATTTCATGATTTTAGTCTCATCAAATAGTTCAATTGTCGCGGAATTTGGACAGGTAGATTATTGTGCAGCGAATACTTTCCTTGACGCTTTTGCTCATTATAATACTTCACGAAATGGTAGGTTTACTACTAGTATTAACTGGGATACTTGGCAACAAGTAGGGATGGCTGTGAATACAGAATTACCCCAAAGACTGCAACAAATGCGATTGGAAAATCTTCAACAAGGTATATTACCTGATGAAGGTGTAGATATATTTATGAGAATTCTGGCAAATACAATACCTCAAGTTGTCATATCTACTTTTGACTTATTAAACGTACTTAAGGAATACAATTCTGACAATAGAAAATTAGCTCTAGATTTTTTAGAAACTGTTAATTCATCCAAGTCAAAATATCCTAGACCCGAATTAAGTAACGATTATGTTGCTCCGCGCAATGAAATTGAGCAAAAGCTAGTTAAGATTTGGCAAGAAGTTATTGGAATTGAAAAAATTGGTATTTATGATAACTTCTTTGAACTTGGTGGTGATTCTCTTATAGGTATTCAACTTATTACTATTCTAAATCAGAAATTTAATTCAAACCTTTCTGTTGCCAAGTTGTACGAATGTCCAAATATAAGCTCAATGGCAAATCTTTTTACTCCTGAAGAACCTCAAAAAAATACCTTTGAACAACGGTTAATTCGAGGACAAAGAAGAAGACAGATAAAAATGCAATCCAACTAAAATAAAAATTGAATTTATCTAGTTAAGAAAGTTATGATTAATGAAATAACACAAGAATCAACAGCAAATTTAGATATAGCCATAGTGGGGATGTCTGGTCGTTTCCCTGGTGCGAATAATGTTGATGAATTTTGGCATAATATCCAAAATAAAGTTGAGTCTATTTCATTTTTTTCCAATCATGATTTAGCAGATTTAAATCTTGAAAAGAACGTTTTAAATGATCCGAATTATGTGAAAGCAGCGCCTATATTACCAGATATTCAACATTTTGATGCTAGATTCTTTGGTTACACTCCCAAAGAAGCTGAACTAATTGACCCCCAACATCGCCTGTTTATAGAATGTGCCTGGTCAGCTCTTGAAAACGCTGGATATGACCCAGAAACCTATGAAGGTTTAATAGGGGTTTATGCTGGTGTTAGCACAAATACTTACTTTTTTAATAATATATATAATAACGTTAATTCCAGAGATATTTCTAGCAACTATACTTTTAACAAAGATTTTTTAGCAACTAATGTCTCATATAAATTAAATTTAAAAGGACCAAGTATAGGTATTCAAACTTACTGCTCTACTTCATTAGTTGCTTTACATTTAGCCTGTAAAAGTCTACTTGATGAAGAGTGTGATATTGCTTTAGCTGGTGGAGTGACAATTATAGTTCCACAAAAGTCAGGTTATTTCTATGAACAGGATGGAATTTTATCTCCTGATGGTCATTGTCGAGCCTTTGATGCTAAAGCCCAAGGTACCATTTTTGGCAGTGGGCTTGGTATAGTTGTTTTAAAAAGATTAAAAGATGCAATAGCAGATCGAGATTATATTCATGCGGTTATTAAAGGTTCAGCAATTAACAATGATGGTTCTTTAAAAGTTAGCTATACCGCACCTAGTGTAAATGGTCAGGCTGAAGTTATTGTGGAAGCTTTAGCAAATGCAGGAATCGATGCTGATGATATTTCTTATATCGAAACTCATGGAACTGGAACTGCTGCTGGAGATCCAGTAGAAATTGCAGCGTTGACTAAAGCTTTTCGTGCTTTTACACAAAGAAATGGCTTCTGTGCAATTGGTTCAGTAAAACCAAATATTGGTCATCTAGATATAGCAGCTGGTATAGCAAGTCTCATAAAAACTGTACAAGCGTTAAAACATAAACAAATACCTCCTAGCATCAATTTTGAAGTTCCCAATCCTGAAATTGATTTTGTAAATAGTCCGTTCTATGTTAATACTAAATTGACCGATTGGGAAACTAATAATACTCCCCGGAGAGCGGGAATTAGTTCATTGGGTTTTGGTGGAACTAACGCCCATGTCATTTTGGAAGAAGCTCCAGTTGTAGAGACGTGCCATAACACGTATCTAGAATCGCGCCCTTGGCAATTAATATTATTATCAGCCAAAACTAGCACAGCTTTAGAAGTCGCAACTACAAATTTATTGGCATATTTTAAACAAAATATAGAAATAAATTTAGCTAATGTCGCTTATACTTTACAAGTCGGTCGTAGGGCTTTTAACTATCGCCGGGTGTTAGTATGTCAGAATGTTCAAAATGTTGTAAATATCTTAGAGATACAAGACCAAGAACAAATTTTTACTGTATATCAGGAACATAGAGAACAGCCTGTTATTTTCATGTTTTCTGGACAAGGATCACAATATGCAAACATGGGTCGAGAACTCTACGAAGTTGAAGTAACATTTCGCAGATATGTAGATACTTGTGCTGAAATTTTGCAACCTCACCTTGGTTTTGATATCCGCGATTTACTGTTTCCAAACTCAGAAAAAATGGAAACAGCTAACCAAAAACTACAACAAACAGCTTTTACTCAAAGCGCATTATTTGTAATTGAGTACGCACTCGCTAAGTTATTGATGTCATGGGGTGTGCTACCTGCGGCGATGATTGGTCACAGTATTGGAGAATATGTCGCTGCAACCATTGCAGGTGTATTTTCCCTTGAAGATGCGCTATTCATTGTCGCAAAAAGGGGGCAACTGATGCAACAGTTACCGCAAGGGAGTATGTTAGCAATCCCCCTTCCAGAAAAAGAAGTGCGATCGCTGATTTTAAACTCTGTAGAAATCGCAGCGATTAACAGCCAAAATTCATGTGTGGTTTCTGGAACAAAGGAAGCGATCGCCACACTAAAAAATCAATTATCTTCTCAAAGTGTGGAATGTCGCCTGTTGCATACATCTCACGCGTTCCATTCACAAATGATGTCGCCAATCTTAGAGGAATTTGTGCAATGTTTCAAAAAAATCAAACTGAATCCACCACACATACGCTTTATCTCCAATGTAAGTGGTAGTTGGATTACAGATACACAAGCTACAAATCCCAATTATTGGAGTCAACATTTACGACAAACTGTGAGATTTTCCGATGGAATATCGCAAATTTTAAAACAGTTTACAGGTATTTTTCTAGAGGTTGGACCAGGACGAACTTTAAGCACATTAACTAAACAGCATTTAGGTATTAATGCTAAACAACATATATTAACTTCTTTACGTCGTGTGCAAGAACAACAATCAGATGTAAGCTTTTTATTAAAAACATTGGGTCAGTTGTGGCTTTTTGGTGTAGATATAGATTGGTCAGGATTTTATACCCACGAGCAACGTCATCGTTTACCTTTACCGACTTATCCTTTTGAACGACAAAGGTATTGGATTGATGCCAAATCCTCATCAACTTCTTTAAATAATAAATTAACAAAATTAGGTCAAAAACAAGATATTAGCGATTGGTTTTATATTCCTTCCTGGAAACGCTCCTTACTTACTCACTCATCCTCTGATCCAGTAAAATCAAATCAAACAAAATGGTTATTTTTTGTAGATGATTTGGGAGTGAGTGAGGAATTAATTAAAGCATTAGAAAATCAAGATAATAATATAATTATAGTTAAGACTGGAGAAAAATTTGAGAAAAAAGACGAATGCATTTACACAATTAATCCATGCATAGATCAAGACTATGATATTTTCTTTAAAGAGTTAATTGCTTTAGGTAAATTTCCCAAAAATATAGCTTATTTTTGGAGTCTCAATAATTATAATAATTATCATTCAGAGAATTACTTAGAATTTCAAAGTTTATTATTCATATCACAAAGCCTTAGTAAACTCAAAATTGATCAAAGTTTACAACTCTGGGTTGTCTCTAATCATATTCAAGAAGTCGATGGCAATGAAATTATAAATCCAGAAAAGGCGACAGTGTTAGGTTTATGTCAGGTAATTTCTCAAGAATATCCTCAGATAACCTGTCGGAGTATTGATATTGCGTTAACTAACTATTTGAATATAAAGGATAAAAAACACCAAGTTTATGAAAGTAAAATTATTGATCAACTTTTAAATGAATTCACGGCTGTATCCTCAGACTTAGTTGTTGCTTATCGTGGTTCCCACCGTTGGGTACAAACATTCGAGCCAGTCCACCTAACGTCGGCGGTTGAAGAAAAACTACCATTGAAAAAACACGGTGTTTATCTATTTTTTGGTGGTTTAGATAGTATTGAAGTTGTGCTTGCAGAATATTTAATCAAAAATTTTCAAGCAAAACTTATATTTATCGAAGATTTAGATTTCCCAGAACAGTATGATTTCTCGCAATGGTTGAAAACTCACGACCAAGAAGATGAAATAAGTTGCAAAATTCAACAATTGCAAGTTTTGGAGAATTTAAGCGCAGATATTTTGGTAATTCGTGCAGATAAAACTGATGATCAACAAATTCGTCAAATATTTTTATCTGAGAATATTGAACAAATTAACGGAGTTATCTCTTCAACTGGAATCAAACGTGAAAAAATATTTGGTTCAATTCCAGAAATTGGCAAGATAGAGTCAAAAAAATTATTTGATTTACAACGCCGTCAGATTACTGTATTAGCCCAATTATTAGAAAATATAAATTTAGATTTTTGTATTGTTTTTTCTTCATTATCTTCTATTTTAGGAGGATTTGGATTAGGTTTATATTCAGCAGCTAATCATTTAATAGATACATTAATTAACCAACACAATCAAAATAATTATTTACCGTGGTACACTATAAATTGTGATAAAATACAATTAAACTTTACTCCAAAATCAGATACCATTGAGCAAGCGTCTGGAGAAAAATTGGCTATTAATCCAACAGAAACTATAGAGGTATTTAAAAGAATACTCTCTTTAGATCAAAAAACTCAAATTGTTGTTTCTACAGTAGATATCAAGACTAGACATAATCATGCATTTAACCTTGATTATCCAGCCAATTCAAAATATTCCAATCAATTATATTTATCCCCGCGCTATTCCAGACCTCAACTAAGTAATTCCTATATTGCTCCGACAAGTGAGTTGGAAAAACAAATTACGCAAATATGGCAAGATGTACTTGGGATTGCAGAGGTTGGTATTTACGACAACTTTTATGAGTTAGGAGGGGACTCTCTCATTGCAACTCAATTAGTTTCTCGATTGCGAGCTAAATTTCCCATAGATTTACCGTTGCGTGATCTTTTATTAAAAGCCATGATACCAGCCAAACAGGCAGAAATGATCGAACAACTTCTGTTGGAAAAAATCGAACAATTATCTGAAGAAGAAGTAGAAGCTCTTTTAGCGAAATAACTAACATCTAAATTATTTGATTGCAAACATTCATTTGACAACAGGAAAAATAGTCTATGTCTTTGCTAACAAATATCCCCAACTATGAATCTATTGCTCGTTTACAGAACGAATTAAAGAATACACCAGAAGATTTATTGCAAGGTATAATACCTGCTTTAGACCAAATATTGTTATCTCAACTTCCTGCGGGAGCGCATATTCTTGAACTTGGTTGTGGTTGCGGACATTTAGCACAACAACTTAACTTTAGAGGATATAAAGTTACTGGAATCGATGCTTCTAAAGGACTACTAAACTACGCTAGAAACAACGCGCCTGAAAGTGAATTTATCCTTAGTGATATACGTCAGTTTGATTTACCACCAATCTTTGATGCGGTTTTGGCAAACGATGTTTTTCATTTTATCCAAAACAATGAAGATTTAACAGTAGCATTTAAAAACGTATATGCTGCACTTCGAGATAATGGTGTATTTGTGTTTAATATACCTATAACGGATTGGCTGCATGAAACTGCTCAGAAAAACAATTTTAATATTGTGAGTATTAATGATGAATGTTCCTTAATAGAATTATTTTACTACAAACCAGAAGAAAGGATGTGGGAGATCAAAGTCACAGGATTTGAATTGATTGAAAAAACTTGGCAGCGTTCAGATACAGTTTGGTTAAGAAAAGATCATTTTTTAGAAGAAGTTCAGTCCGCTTTGAAAAATGTTGGCTTTACAGATTTTAATTACTATAACACCAGAGAATTTGGAGAAACTGAAGACATAGCTTGCTTCGTTTGTCAAAAAACTTGTCATAAGTAATATATAAATCAGCATAAAATTCAATATTTGTAATAGGTGCTACTCTACAACCAGCACTTATTACAAACTAATTATCAGATTTTAATTTTATTCACATATAAATTAAATACGATTGCGATCACCACAAAAGTTTTTCACCATATATTAACCATGGATAAATATCTTTCTAATTTATCACCTGCAAAAAAAGCCCTTTTAGAAAAGTGGAAGGGAGGTAAATTTCAGGCTGATACTATTCCTAAACGTCAAATATTTCAGAATATTTCTTTATCTTTTTCTCAACAAAGACTCTGGTTTATTGACCAACTTTATCACGGGAGTTCTTTCTATAATATTCCCGTTGCTTTTCATATTAAAGGAAAGCTAAATATTACCGCGCTTCAGCAAAGTCTGGATGAAATCCTCAAACGTCACGAAATTTGGCGGACGAATTTTAGACTTGTAAATGGAGAGCCAATACAGGAGATTACACAGAATTTAACTTGGAATATACCTATAATTAATCTTGAGCATTTATCTGGACAAGATTGGGAAGCAGAAGTTAAACAACTTGTAGCTAAGGAAGCAATAAAACCGTTTAATTTAGCCAAAGGACTTTTAGTTAGGGCAACTTTACTAAAATTAAATGAACAAGAACATGTTTTGCTTGTAACCATGCATCACATTATCACCGATGGATGGTCTTGTGGTGTGTTCTTGCGAGAGTTATCAACCTTATATGCAGCTTTTTCTACAAATCAGCCTTCTCCCTTACCCGCACTGCCAGTTCAATATGCAGATTTTACCATTTGGCAACGCGATCGCATCCAAGGTGAATTCCTTGCAACCAAATTAAATTATTGGAAGCAACAACTCAGCGGTGAACTTCCTATATTACAATTACCCACAGACCGTCCCCGACCAACCGTCACATCTTTTAATGGTGCCAAGCAATATTTTACATTATCAACAGTCTTAACTGACGCACTCAGACAATTGAGCCTGCAAGAAGATGCTACTTTATTTATGAGCTTGCTAGCAGGATTTAACATCTTATTATACCACTATACAGACCAAGAAGATATCTTAATTGGTTCTCCCATTGCTAATCGCAACCGAGCCGAATTAGAAGGAATGCTGGGTTTATTTGTTAATACTTTGGTATTACGCAATAACCTCAGTGGTAATCCCAGCTTCTGCGAATTTCTACATCGAGTTCGTGAGGTAACTCTCGATGCTTATGCACATCAAGATTTACCTTTTGAGATGCTTGTAGAAGAGTTGCAACCCGAACGAAATTTGAGTCGAAATCCTCTTTATGAAGTCATGTTTGTCTTGCAAAACACTCCCACATCTGTGCAGGAAGTGTCTGGGTTAACCTTACGTACTTTAGAGTTTGATAGCGGGACAGCTCAACTTGATATTTTTCTGTCGATGTTTGAATTGCAAGAGGGTTTAACAGGATGTCTGGAGTATAATACAGATATTTTCGATGCGACAACTATTAGCCAATTTCTCAATCACTTTCAGACTTTGTTAGCAAATATTATTACTAATCCAGAGCAGCGCATCTGTAATTTATCTCTACTAAATACCTTTGAAAAAGAGCAACTATTATTTAAAGTTAATCAAACTAGTTCAGACTATCAGAATGCATCTTTAAATCAATTATTTGAACAACAAGTGAAACGAACACCTGACTCTCTAGCATTAATTAGTCAGTCAGAACAACTAACATATCGGCAACTTAATCATAAAGTCAATCAGCTAGCGCACTATTTACAAAAACAAGGTGTAACTCAAGAAACCCTCGTTGCTATCTGTTTAGAACGCGACCCAGATATGATAGTGGGAATTTTAGCCATCCTTAAAGCTGGTGGTGCATACATTCCTCTCGACCCAAGTTATCCAGTTGAGCGTTTAAAATTTATGCTCTCTGATTCTCAAGTGTCATTGGTTATTAGTAATTCGTTATTTGTTAATAAGTTTGGACATATGACAAATGATAAAGAACAAATGACGGTAATTTTGCTAGACAATGACTGGGAAATTATCAATCAAGAAAGTTCAGAAAACCCGATTAACATTTCAAAATCTGATCATCTCGCCTATATTATTTATACCTCTGGCTCAACTGGAACTCCTAAAGGTGTTCTTGGTACTCATCGCGGTACCGTAAATGGCTTACACTGGCTATGGAAAACTTATCCTTTCAATCCAGAGGAAATTTGTTGTCAGAAAACAGCTATTAGTTTTGTAGATTCGGTATGGGAAATTTTTGCTCCTTTACTCCAAGGAATCCCTACAGTAATTATCAAAAATGAAACTTTATTAGATCCACAGCTATTTATAGAAACTTTAGTTAAGCACAAAGTTACTCGTATTATACTTGTACCCTCACTTCTGCGTTTACTTTTAGATAATTACAGTCATCTGACTCAGAAACTATTAAAACTAGAACTTTGGATAACTAGCGGTGAAGCACTATCTATTAAATTAGTTAAAAGTTTCCGAAAATTATTGCCATTTGCAAAATTAATTAACCTTTATGGTTCATCGGAAGTTTCCGCTAACGCCACTTATTACGACACCACTTTATTACCAGACCAAGCAAACAGTGTTCCTATTGGTTGTCCAATTGATAATACTCAAATCTATGTATTGAATCGCAATTTACAACCAACACCTGTAGGAGTTATCGGAGAACTTTATATTGGTGGAGACGGATTAGCGAGGGGATATTTACATCGTCCCGAATTCACTCAAGAAAAATTTATAGATAATCCCTTTATCCCCGAAACTAAGCTTTATAAAACAGGTGATTTAGTACGTTATCTCAAAGATGGAAATCTTGAGTATTTGGGTCGTCGTGATGAGCAAGTAAAAATTAGAGGCTTTCGAGTAGAGTTAGCTGAAATTGTAGCTGTTATTACACAACATCCAGATATACAAGAATCGGTTGTAATTGCCGAAAAAGATGAACAAGAAGATCAAATTTTAATAGCTTATATTGTAACAAAAAAACAAAATATTGCTGCACAACTTTTGCCATATTTGCAACAAAAATTACCTAATTATATGCTTCCATCCGCCTTTGTGGTTTTAGACGCATTTCCACTAACACCCAATGGCAAAATAGATAAACGTGCGCTTCCTAAAGATAAGCTTATTCGACCAAATACTCATGAAAACATAATTGCTCCTCGTAATTTTACAGAGTTATCATTAGTAAAACTTTGGGGTAATCTCCTCAATACCAGTCCGATTGGAGTAAAAGATAATTTCTTTAATCTGGGTGGTCACTCATTTTTAGCTGTACGCTTAATGGCTCAAATTCAAGATCGATTTGGACATCATCTTACTTTATCTACTCTTTTTGAAAATCCTACAATCGAGAAACTAGCTGTAATTGTTAGTCAGCCATTCCGTGAGAGTTCTAATTCTCCTTTAGTAGAAATTAATTCTTCTGGTTCTAAAATACCTTTCTTTTGTATACATGGCGCTGGTGGAGGTATTAATCACTACATTAATTTATCCAGAAGACTTGGTGAAAATTATCCATTTTATGCCTTAGAACATAATCCTAACCAAGAAGAACCGAAAATTATAACAGTAGAAGAAACAGCAAATTATTACTTACAAGAAATTCGGAAAGTGCAGCCAAAAGGTCCTTATCTTTTAGGTGGTCATTGTTACGGCGGTGTACTTGCTTTTGAAATGGCGCAGCAATTACAAAGAGAAGGTGAAACAGTAGATTTATTAATTATAATCGATGCCATACTTTCAGAAACACGCATTGAATCTACAAAAGATGACGATGCAAAATTTTTACTTCGCATGGCTGAATCGATAAAAACTGATAGTAATATAGATTTTTCGCTTTGTTTTGAGGAACTTCGAGATTTATCCCTGAATGAGCAACTTGATTTGATTAATCAAAAAATGAATTTTATCTTTACTGATACGGAAATTAAAGATTTTATGCGTTACTACAAATTGTTCAAGGCTCATGTTCAAGCCATGCGAAATTATACACCAACTGTTTATGAGCAGTCTATAACTTTATTTCGAGCGAAAGAAGAAATCATTCATGATTTTGAAAGTCCAGAATTTCATACTGATGATCCCTTACTAGGTTGGGGTAAATGTTCTAGTCAACCTATTCAAGTGATGGAAATTCCTGGTGATCATTTCTCAATTTTTATTGAACCTCATATTCAGGAATTAGCCAGAAACTTAAGAGTTTGTATCGATAATGCTGTTGTGCAATCTGAATAATGGGAGCAAAAGAAACTGATGAAACTACCTCCTGGACCGAAAATACCATTTTGGCTACTAGGTCTGCAATTCGAGATTAATCCTTTTAGTTATTTGGATACTATTTCTCAACGTTATGGTGATATTGTTACTATAATGTCTGGTTCTACGCCAATTGTCTACATCAGCAATCCTTCAGGTATAAAAGAATTTTTTACAAATACCAAAGAAATTATAGCTAGAGGTGAATTAAACCAAGATTTTGCTTTGGTCACAGGAAATCAAGGAGTCCTACAACTTGATGGTCTAATTCATAAAAATCGGCGTAAACTCTTAATGCAAGCTTTTCATGGAGCGCGGATGCAAGCTTGTGGGCGGAGTATTTGCGAACTCACAGAAAAGATAATGAATAAACAAGTTATTGGAAAACCTTTTATAGCATACTCGGTCATTGAGGATATTACTTTTAAAGTGGGAATAGAACGGGTAATCGGTTTACAAGAAGGAGAACGCTATGACAAAATTAAATATTTATTTACGTCTTTGTTGAAACTAGATAGACAATCTCTTATAGTTAAAGTTTTTAGCAAGATTTTTGGAGAAAAAGATTTAGGTAGATGGAGTCCAAAAGGATATCTCCTTCACCTGCAAAAAGAACTTTTTCAATTGCTATCTACTGAGGTAGAAGAACGTCGTCAGCAAGTAGATTGTTCACGCAGTGATATACTTGAGGATTTAATTTTTGCTTGTGATGAAACAGGTGAAAAATTAAGCACCCAAGAAGTACGTGATCTTTTATTATCACCGATGTTTGCTGCTATTGATGCTTCTGGAACTACTATTAGTTGGTCTTTGTACTGGATTCATCGCTTAAGAGATGTGCGAGAAAAACTATTCAAAGAACTTGATAGTCTTGGTGAAAATCCGGATCCTATGAGTATTGTTACATTACCCTACTTAAGTGCTGTATGTAATGAAGTTCTGCGAATTTACCCAACTCAATTGTTTACATTTCCCAGATTAGTAGAATCGACGGTTGAGATCATGGGTTATAAACTACATCCCGGTACGATAGTTATTGGTAATATTTATGCAACCCATCAGCGTGAAGATTTATATCCAAATCCCAAAGAATTTCAACCAGAACGCTTTTTAGAAAAACAATTTTCTCCCTACGAATTTTTGCCATTTGGTGGCGGTTCTCGTGTGTGTATTGGTGCGAATTTTGCCTTATTTGAAATGAAACTTATATTAGCAACTATTCTTTCACGCTATCAATTAGAGCTAGTCAATCGGCACCCAGAACGTCCTAAATTTGCAGGTTTGATTTGTTCTCCTGCTAGTGGTGTGAAAATGGTTATGCGTAACCACCGTCAGGATCAAGAACAGTCTCAGTCATTAGTTTCTGGCTTGATTTAGTTTTTGAATATAATTTTTTACTTGCTTTTGTTGATATATATTTCTGATCCCAATTATTGAATGAAACAATATTTATGGCACTACCACCAGGACCGAAAATACCCTTGTGGCTGCTACGTCAGCAACTCGATACTAATCCCCTTGGCTGTTTGGATACTATTTACAAACGCTATGGCGACATTGTCACTATAATGTCTGGTTTTACACCAATTGTTTACGTCAGCAATCCTTTAGGAATAAAGCAATATTTAACTAATACCAAAGAAATTACAATCTCTAGTCTCCCTCCAGGAGATTCCCCAATTACAGTCGGACAGATGGGACAGCAAGGAATCCTTCATATTGAAGGTTTAATTCACAAACATCGTCGTCCTCTGTTAATGAAGGCTTACCACGGAGAACGGATGAATGCTACTGGTAAAAGTATTTGCGAACTCACCAAAAAAATTATTAGTCAACAGGCGTCTGCAAAAACTTTTATCGCCCATGAAATCTTATCAAGAATTACCTTACAAATAGCGATAGAAGTTGTGATTGGATTGCGAGAAGGAGAGCGTTATGAAAAAATTAACGATCTATATAGATCTTGCATTAAATATGAAAAATCTTGGCTATTTAATATCACAACAAAATTACCTTTTACACAAGTAGATTTAGGTCGTCTTAGTCCCTGGGGATACCATAGGTATCTCCTCAAAGAAATTTTTCAATTTTTATACAGTGAAGTCAAAGAACGCCGCAAACAAGCAGATCCTTTACGCAATGATATGCTCTGCGATTTGATATTTGCTTGTGATGAAACAGGTAAACCATTTAGTGATGAAGAGGTACGCGATCTCCTATTTTTGCCAATATTAGCAAGCCGAGATGGTGCAACACATTCATTAACCTGGTTCTTATACTGGGTTCACCGTTTACCAGATGTTCGCGAAAAATTGCTTGAAGAACTCGATAGCCTGGGTGAAAATCCAGATCCTATGAGTATTGTTGCATTACCTTACCTCAACGCTGTTTGTAATGAGTCTTTACGAATTTATCCCAGTCCCATATTTTCACTACCAAGGGTCGTAGTTTCCCCAGTGGAAATTATGGGCTATGAGTTAATTCCTGGTACAGTACTCATTACCAATATTTATTCCACACATCAACGTGAAGATGTATACCCAGAGCCAAAACAATTTAAGCCAGAGCGCTTTCTAGAAAAAAAATTCTCTCCTTATGAATTTATACCCTTCGGTAGTGGCGCTCGTAGTTGTATTGCAGGGTCTTTTTCTATATTTCAAATGAAGCTTGTCTTAGCAACAATTCTTTCAAACTATAAATTAATGCTGATTAACAAGCGATCAGAACGCCAAGAACATTCCAATGATCAATGTTATGCCAAAAGTGGTGTGAAGATGATTATGCATGGTGCGCGTCAACATTAAGGAAAGCCACAAAAATTAGCAGCATCTCAAATGTTTACAATCCCCACAAACTCAGACTTATTGTAATCTAGGTAGTCGGCTATGTTTGTGTAGCGGCGAAATTATATTCGCCAGATATTTTTCTTGATTTAGTTTTTTGTTCGGTTTACTTATGTCTTGGAGGAAATCAGTATGAATCAGAATCATAAAGGTGCAGTCGTCATTACAGGGACATCCACTGGTTTAGGTCGAGTAACCGCACTTTCACTTGCCAAGCAGGGATATCGCGTTTTTGCTGGAGTCCGCACACAAAAAGATGCAGAGTCACTAAAACAGGTTGCATTTGGTGATTTAACACCCATAATCATGGACATCACAAAAGCCGAAGAAATTAAATCTGCATTGGGATTTGTTTCACTAGCGGTTGGTGATGAAGGATTACTCGCATTAATTAATAACGCAGTTGTAGCGGTAGATGGACCATTAGAATGTATTCCTATAGATGATATTCGATTTAATTTTGAAGTCAATGTTATTGGACAAATTGCAGTCATACAAGCATTCTTACCATTAATAAGAAAAGCCAAAGGTCGTATCATCAATGTCAGTGCAATTTGTGGCAGATTAGCTCTACCTTATAGAAGTCTTTTATCTGCTTCCAAATTTGCCATTGAAGCACTTACGGATTCTTTACGAATGGAATTATATTCTAGTGGAATTGAGGTTATTTCCATATTACCAGCAGGAATAGTAACCCCAGAACAGGCTGATAAGGTAGAAGCTAATTATCAGCAAACACTTGCAAAGATGTCACCGGAAATAAAAGCGATCTATGGCAAGAATTACAAAATATATATGCAAGGTTCGGTAGAAGACAATCGTAGCGCAGGTTTACCACCTGAAAAAGTAGCAAATACAATTTTGCAAGCTTTGTCAGCTTCCAAACCTAAAAGACAATATTTCGTCGTGCAATCATCATGGCGTCTTAATTTGTATGCTTTGTATAAAAGATTAGTGCCGCATCAATATTTTTATGATAATTTTTATCAGAATATGCGAAAAGGAATGGGGTTGGATTAATTATATATTTTTGATTTGATTTGATTGCAATATAAAATATGATCAATAAAATATGACTGACTATCAACAAAATAAAATCACCAATGAAATTCTGCAAGCTAATCTTGTTAAATTGATGTTTAAGTTTTCAATTCCTAGTACACTAGGAGTATTGATGCTAAGTTTAAATACTTTTATTGATGCTTTATTTGCAGGACGATTTCTTGGTGAAAATGCTTTAGCTGGCATTTCACTCGCATTGCCGTTGACAAGTATAATAAATGGGTTTGCTCTCTCTATTGGGGTTGGCTCTGCTTCTGTTCTCAGTCGAGCGATTGGTTCTAGAGATACCAAAACTCAATCTAAAATATTTACTAATTTAATAGTGATGAGTGTTGCGATCGCATTTTCAATTACTATTATTGGTTACAGTTTTGGAAAAGAATTAATTTTATTTATGGGAGGCACAGGTGAAGTTGCTTTAGAAGGCACAAAATACTTTAAAACTTATATACTAGGCTCAGTATTTTTGATATTAGCAGAAGCTTGTAGTCGGGTCATTAAATCAGAAGGCAATATTAAGTTAACTACAATATTTGATTGGCTGTTTGTTATTATTAATATTTTTCTGAATTATATATTTATCAGTTTATTTAATTGGGAGACACAAGGAATAGCTCTTGCTACGGTTATAGCAATGATTATCTATAGTATTACTAATTTAGCCTATTTTATTTTTGGAAAAACATCGGTTTCTGTCATTTTCCAAAAAAGAGCGATCGCCATAGATATAATGCGTGCAATCTTATCAGTAGGAATATCAGAACTATTTTATCCATTCACAATATTACTTCAAGATTTCGTAGTTTTTAACTTGATTTCTTATTATGGTACAAATAGTGATATTGCCTTCTTTGGAGCAACGGTAAAAGTATCTTCCTTTGTATTTATTCCCATCATTGGTTTTTCCCAAGCATTACAACCTATAATTGGGATGAATTATGGCGCACAAAATTATCAAAGAGTCAAAAAATCATATTTAACTTTTGCAATCATTGGAACTATTTTGTCAATATTGATTTGGTTGCCTTTACAATTATTACCAAAAACATTTTTGGGTCTGATTCTACCAGATGTTAACTTTACCCAAGATGATATACTGAATTTTATTATCTTGAGTATATTAATTCCTGTCTGGCCTTTGGCATTCTTTAGCAATACTCTTTTTTTATCTATAGGGAAAGGTAAAATGGTGCTATTAGTAATATTGTTAAGGAGCATAGTTTTAACTGTGCCAATGGTGATTTTATTTTCCAAAATCTTAGGTATCAGAGGTATATATTATGGGATGCTGCTTGCAGATATTTTGTTTATGTTACTTGTGATTGTATTAACATTTTTGGAATTTCAAAATTTAAATTTGCTCAGAGTAAAAAACAGCAAATAGCGATAAAAGTATAACTAACCAAAATTAGCAGGTCAATTATGTATCAAGACGATAAAGAAGACACAACAATTTACAAAGTAGTTATAAATCACGAAGAACAATACTCTATTTGGCCATCTGACCGTGAAAATCCTCTTGGTTGGAAAGATGTGGGAAAAAACGGTTTGAAGCAAGAGTGTCTGAGCTATATCAAAGAAGTATGGATTGACATGAGACCGCTTAGTCTCCGCAAAAAGATGCAGGAAATGGCTGATAACCACCAATAAGTAAAGGGATAATTTTTATGATGACGTCCTCAATTCCTCAAAAACGTGTATGGTTTATTACTGGTAGCTCAAAGGGTTTAGGTCGAGCATTAGCAGAAACAGTGCTTGATCGGGGTGAGATTGTGGTGCTAACCGCAAGGAATCTAGAGCAGATAGAAGATTTAGCAGCAAGTTTTCCAAATCAAACATTAGCGGTGCAACTTGATGTCACTAAATCTGAACAGATAAGGGAAGCGGTAAAACAAGCAATTATCAATTTTGGGCGCATTGATGTACTTGTTAATAATGCTGGATATGGTGTTTTAGGAGCAATAGAAGAAGTCAGCAATGAAGAAGTTCGTCATCAGTTTGAAACAAACTTTTTTGCTGTTTTAGAAGTGCTACGAACAGTACTACCTCATATGCGAAAACAAGGCAGTGGACACATTATGAATATCTCATCAGTGGGTGGTTTTGTGTCCTATGCTGGCACAGGAATTTATAATGGTACTAAATTTGCAATTGAAGGTATTTCTGAAGCATTAGCTCAGGAAGTTACACCGTTGGGTATCAAAATCATAATTGTTGAACCTGGTGCATTTCGTACAGATTTTGTCAAACGTTCTCTGGTCATAAGTGATATGCAAATTGATGACTATGAAACAGTGATTGGTACTATGCGTCAAGATGCACGAGATATCCTAAATATGAAATTGGAGTTTAACGAACCAGGTGATCCTAAAAAAGCAGCTCTAGCAATGATGAAAGCAGTTGATAGTGATCACCCACCACTAAGATTAGTACTAGGAGAAGATGCAATTTCTGCTATTAATACCAAGCTGTATTCAGTTAAAACTGAATTAGATGCTTGGACTGAAGTCTCTGTTGATACTACTTTTGATGAGATAATATAGCGGTTCTTTCCCACTTTTGGTGATCCTGGTTGGGGTAATCTTTCTGGCAACCCATTGCATCGTAGATCGAACTTTTGGGTGCTCAGTTTGAATGCGATCGCTCTTAACCAGACCTAAAAATTTAGCCACAAATGGGCGTTTTGACCGCAATTACATAATTATATTTTTGTCAATATATATTACTGGCTCGACGCTCTAGCGGTTCGCGAGTAACCTGTCACAAGTACTGATCTCTTCTATCCTTATTTATTTAAGGCGTTGCACATCTCGTGGGGTTAACGACGACAACTATCCTGTTAATCGACATCTGTTGTTATTAAATCATTTATATTTTTGTTATCAATTATTTTTTAACTATGAAGTTTTCTCTTTCTTTTGTCTTTGTCACAAAACTTCACTTTCTCATCCAATTTCCAGCTTCATGCTAATTCTTATTTATTAAGCCTACTTTCTCTTACTTCTATCTTAGTTACCATGTACTACTCAAGCGACTTTTTGTTGATGTGTGACAGTTAGGATGCGGAATGTGGGTTATAAATAAGCTGTACTCCCGAGGTTTGCAATTCTCCTCTAGATGCTAGATGTACAACATCCAGCTTACCTTCCAAAAACATTGCTTTACAAGTTTGACGCTGAACTTTACCACTAGAAGTTTTAGGAATATTTCCAGTTTTAAGCAATACGATCGCAAAAACTTCTAACTCATGTTCAACTTGAAGAGCTTGATATATATTTCCCACAACTTCTTCCATATCCAATTTACGTAGGTAGCTTCTTTCTACTTCCTGAACAACCACTAGCCGTTCCTGACCCTGAGCCTCAATGGTAAAAGCTATACTACAACTTGGCCGTAATGCTGGATGACTTCGTTCAATTGTCAGTTCAATATCTTGAGGATAATAGTTACGACCTCGAATGATAATTATATCCTTGATTCGACCCGTAACAAAAAGCTCACCGTCTTTTAAGAAACCAAGATCTCCTGTGCGTAGGAATGGACCCTCACCAGTATCTTTTAGATAAGCATGAAAGGTTTGTTCTGTTTCCTTGGAGCGGTTCCAGTAGCCTTGGGCTACACTTGCACTGGATACCCAAATCTCACCTACTTCTTTGGGAGCAGAACACGTCAACGTTTTAGGGTTAATGATCGCAATTTTGGCATCAATCTCACTATATCCACATCCCACTAGAGTTTTCACATTTTGGTAGGATTTAGAAGCTTCTACCACTTGATTTTGTTCTAGCGCTTCTGCCTCAACTCCATAGAACGTTGGACTATCTCCCTTTCGGACAGCACTCACCTTCAATGAAGCTTCAGCTAAACCATAGCCGGGACAGAAGGCTGTTCTGTTAAAACCGCAAGTTTTGAAGGTTTCAGCAAACTGTTCGAGGACATCTGCTCTGACTGGTTCAGCACCATTAAGAGCCATATACCAGCTGCTAAGATCCAAAGTGGCACGCTGCTCCGGGCTGATCCTACGAATGCAGAGATCATAGGCAAAGTTAGGAGCAGCACTGTGGGTTGCTCGCAAGCGTGAAATCGCCTTTAGCCAAAGATATGGTCTCTGTAAGAAAGATAAGGGTGCCATCATATAGGCTGGAAAGCCTTTATACAAGGGTTGGAGTACGCCATAGATTAATCCCATATCGTGGAAGGTCGGCAACCATGTCACCATTATGCTCTCTGAGGTATGCACCCATCCCAGATCAAGATCTGCTGAGGTAGAGAGTAAATTACCATGACTGACCATTACACCTTTTGGATTTCCCGTGGAACCGGACGTATACTGAAGAAACGCCAAACTATCACTGCTGACGGTTGCTTTCTGCCAAGCAGATGATAGATGATTCGCTATTTTACAAGTGGGTACCCAACGCAATGCAGCTAACCCAGGAACTTCAGCAAACCGACGCTCTATACTTTCTAATAGAGATGCAGTCGTCAACACAATCGATGCATCAGCATCAGCAACAATTGCCTCCAATCTAGACATAGAGCGATTTGGTCGAGGTGGATAACCTGGGATAGCTATAACATCAGCATAAAGACATCCAAAGAAAGCAGTTATAAATTCTAAGCCTGGTGGATATAGCAATAGAGCCCGTTCATGAGCAACACCTAAGAATTGCAAGTGAGCCGCGATTGATCGAGCCTTCCTATCCAACTCCTGATAAGTCAGTCGAGCAGCTTCTATTTCTTCATCCTGTAAAAAAATATATGCTATCTGTTCGGGTTGATATTGCGCTCTGTAACACAGAAGGTCTACTAAACTAATTATATGACTTGGTAGAGTGGGAGAAAGTGTAAGAACAGAAGTCATTGTTTTTGATTCCCTATATTGGGATTATGGCAACCGGGAAAAAGCTTTAATTACGGATTAGCGCAAGGGGAATTTGAAGGGAAAAGCTATATTACAATTATGGATTCACAAGCAAAAAAAGCTGCTGAAACTTTAGCCCAACGCGGAATTATTACTGTAGTTGTACAGGATAATGGTTCTCTGCACAAGAGTAAGCTGGTGCGTCAACAATGGCAGCGTTGGCAGCAACTTGGACTATACATTTTCTTTTTGCCCCCTTACTGTTCACAAATGAATCCGATTGAAACACAATGGCATCAATTAAAAACTCATGAAATTGCAGGTCAAATGTTTGACAATGAGTATGACTTAGCGATCTCAGTGATAGAGGGCATGACAGCCCGTAGTCAAACTGGTGGATACACGGTGGAACGTTTTATATTTAATTGCACCTAGCTACTTAATACACTATCTAAAACATGGCTTCTTGGGGATGTGGTCCCGTAGGGCCAGCAAGCTTTAAGTGTTTATCGGTAAGGGTTTTGCCCTCCGCCCAATCGCGTGATTCATACTTTGATTCAGGAACGCCTAGAAATTGATACTTAAAAACTGAAATTTTCTAAGTCAATTCACAAATGCACGAAAGCGCTTAAATTCTTTAATATTGTTTTTAATTGCACCTTGAATTGAACCTCCAGAAGCCATAATCTGCATTTCACGGTTCACCGGCGATAAATAATCTAAATTTTCAGTGAATCGGCAAAGATCCCTATGCAGGCGCTCATAGTACTTGCGATTTACGTGGAAACCTTCGTGTTCCTGACACAAACATTTTTCCATCCAATTCAAAGCTTCTTCTTTGGACATATCAAAGATAGGCGAACGAAGCAACTTATAGTATAAAGGCATGAAAAATGCATCTCTGCGGAATGTGGCTGGAAGACCAGCAGAAAGTTCATTCAAGAAACCTCGTTGCATCATAGACATGATTTGATTAGCAACAAACTTCTCATAAATTGTTGGTTCGGGAAAATCTTTATACATATCCCGAGAAATCAGTTGAGAAGTCGTTGTGTGGAATGACTCATCTAACAAATGATAGTGTGAGACAGCTGTTGGAATGGGAATAAACTCACCCTTTCGCTCTAGCTCCTTAAAGTATTTGGAGTAACTATATTCATAGTTCTTGAGTCCCATGTTGCCAGAGAAGCGATAAGCATAGTGCTGGCAAGCTAAAAACGCTGAACTTCCCCAGTTAAACGTAAAGAACTGAAGCAGAGGACGAGGTAAAGCAACTCCAAAGTAACCTTTTGTTGGAGCTGGAACAAACTCTCCTTTTTTCTCTAACTGTTTCAAATATAGAGAATAAGAATGTGATTGTTCTTTCATCATTGTTTGAGTGACAAAGCGGAAGGCATCATAATTCGAGAACGGTGAACTCGTCCAGTCAAAACTGAGAAATTTACGGATTTGGTCGGGAATCAGGTATTGAGCTAGGCTCTTATCTGTTAGCCCAGAAGCCTTGTTTGAATGATTGCCAAGCATGGACTTTCCCAACAAAGCAACCTTTGTTTTGTAACAAATTTTTTGAAAGGCATGGATATGAGATCGTTCTTGCTCGGTCTCAAGATCCAGCTCTTGACAGAGAGTTGTATAACCACCAACGGCAGCAAATACACCGGCAGTTACTTGGTTGTAAAGAATGGTGCTTCCTTCACTAGCAGCAATATGATCGTACTGTGAAGTCCAGTACAAATGATTGAGAGCCAATTTTTGTGAAGGGGATGCTGCTTCATAGAGTGGGGTGCCATACAGGAGTGAAAGCTCTGCCTCGCTCCAGTAGTAATCTTTATTGCTAGCGTAGTCGTAGTTCTTATCTAGCTCTTCGATGATTTCAGTGTAATTAGATTCGATATTGTTGCGGTAATTAATGTCATTAACTTTGAGATGCCTCTTTTCTTTGTTTTCAGATGCAAAAAATTGATTTTCTGTTGTTTGTTCTTGTGTAATATCTGACATAATGCTTTTTACCTCAGACTGGACTATAAATTAGGACAAAATTGCTTCAAATTTTACTTATGCCATTTAACGTACATGACCGATAGTATGGCAACAGTTAGGAGATGAAAACACTCAGCAATACCTTTGGTGATTTTTCACATATGTGGGATTTTAGCTAACGAACACATATGTGAAAAAAGTGAAGTAGGTAGAGACTAATCAACATAACTGGTGAGAATTGACCAGAAATCACAAAGGAACAATAATGCCGCTATCGTTGTTATGTTGAATTTTATCCATCCAGCTAGTTGCTTACATGCCTTTCCTGGTTTAGTTCGGAATCTAAGTGTTTAGCCAAGCTTTGGATAGTTGGATAATCATACACTAGTGTTGGTTCCAATCTATGAGCTAACCAATCTTCGAGGTCAGCTAACATACCTATGGTGCTAGAAGAGTCTAGCCCATAACGGTCAAATGGAACTGTAATGTCTATTTTGTTTGCGTTGACACTTAATAGATCAGCTACATAACATCTGAGCCAATTTTGAATTTTTTCCTTTGAAAAGGTTTCGCGAGGGCTAGGTGAGCTTGTTGACGTAACTTGAGTTGAAGAAGATGACATATGAAAGTGATTCCTTAAGAAAGTACAGACAGTGGATAAGTACAATTTTTGTCAGAGACGCCCAAGGGATACATTGAAGCCTAGAAACATACAGACGCCTTCTGGCTTTGTACTTCTGCCTTCTTACCTGTCACCACCATAGGGACTCCATTACTCGGATAAACACTAACACCACGACTTTGGATTTTGACTGGTTCGTCATTTGCTAGTTCTAGCTCATAGCTAGATAAGATTGTCGATAGCGTCAGTTTCATTTCCAACATGACTAAAGCGTAACCTGGACAAATACGATTACCCCCGCCAAAAGGGAGAAACTCGAATGCAGAGTACTTACGCTCTAAAAATCTTTCGGGCAAAAATTTTTTTGGCTCTGGGTAAATATCTTCTCGATGATGGGCTAAGTAAATACTGGGAAGCATCACTGTACCCGGCTCAAACTTACGACCCATAATTTCAGCAGTTGAGTTAGTAATGCGTTTAAAGGTGATCGGAAAGACTGGATAAATTCGCAACGCTTCTTGACAAACTGCTGTCAAATATGGCAATCGAGAGATAGCAATTGGATCTGGATTCTTTCCTAAGCTATCTATCTCTTGCACAAGCCTTTCCTTGACCTCAGGAAGCTTGTTGACCCAGTAAATAGCCCAGCTTAACGCAACAGTAGTGCTTTCGTGACCTGCAATCAAAAGAGCGATGATTTCGTCGCGTAATTCTTCGTCGGTCATCGGCTGACCATCTTCATCGCTCATAGATAACATTAAACTGAGAAAATCATTACCTTGTTGTTGTGGATTAGCGCGTCTGCTTTCAATTTCATCCTGTAAAAGAGCATGAATTTTTTGATAGTATCGTAGATATTTTCCCCAGGGACTCCATTCACCCCAATCCTTTTGAAGAAATTTAAAATAGAAAAGACCTGATTGCCAAGAAAAAATTGTATCCAGACCTTGGATGAGGAGTGATTTAATTTCTTGGTAGCGATCGCCCTCATTTAAACCAAATAATATCTGTAAAATTGTTTCTAGCGCCATGTCTTTCATGGCGTCCATAGCAAGAAAAGGCTTATTTACTTGCCACTGGCTTGTTATTCTTTCGGCAATTTGACAGATTGATTCAGCATAGGATTTGACTTTTTCTCCATGGAAGGGAGGCATTATCAGTTTTCGCTTGCGTTTGTGGCGCTCGCCATCGATTAATAATAGGCAGTTCTCACCAAAATAGGGACGAAAATATTCATTTGTACGACCTGCATCAAAAGCTTCAGCATCAGCGCTGAAAATATCCTCAATTCCTTGTGGATTACCGATAACTACCAATGGTGGAAAGCCAAGTAGCCTTAAAGTAAAGATATCTCCATAGCGCTTAGAGCAATCTTCTAGATACTTAAAAGGTGTGCCTATCCATTTTATTAATTGCAAAATGGTAGGAATTTGAGGTCCGTCAGGTAGTTTCATATTGTGATTTTTTTCTTTGGAAAAGGTTCCAGGTTTACTAGTTGTGCTTGTGGAAGCAGTTTTATTTGAATGAAATGCCATATGCAGAGAATAAATTCCTTAAGAAAATACAGGCAATAGCTCAGTAAGCTGTAGAGAAGTATAGATAACTAAAAGCAAAGGAGAAAAAATTATGTTTCTCATTATATTAATAATTACAAAAACCATGCTGCCTATTGCATTAGTTAAAACTTATTTATAATTTTCTCATTTGAACTATAAATTAATACGCTTGGTGATAACCCCACAACTCTTTTTAGAGACGAGAAGTGGCGCGTCTCTACAAACCAATTTTTTTTACTAAAAATCCTTAACTGAACCGTATTGAGCTATCAATTTGCCTTGTTTGCAAAACAAAACTTGCTGCTTAAGCAAATAAAATATTTATTTGTGCTTGTAAAATAACAAATAGACAATAATTATAACATCATTTATCCTATTTTAAGTGAGAAAATATTTGTGATGCATTTGAATGTTATAAATCTTCCAAAAAATCTTTAATTATTACTATTCAGAGTATAGTTTGGTTTTTTCTCGCCGACCTACTTAAGTCAGTGTTATTTGATAGTAATTATCCTTTGGCAATTCTAGTGCTTGTTCTAAAGTTTCAATTGCATAGTTAACAAAATTCTCCGCATTGTTTAGAGAGATATGAGGTACACTGAATAGAAAATTAAGCACCATTTGTCCTCGGAAAGTAGTTACTGCAATACCAATATTTTTTTGTGGAAATGCATTTCCTGAAACACAAAAGTGCAATTTACGTATTACCAAAGAACCGTAATTTTCTGGAATCTCAATTAGCCCTAAGTTGCTTACACCAGTTGTTGCTCTAAAAACTTGATTCACCTCCTGAGCCATCTTTATAGGACTAGGACATCTGAAGGACAGGATATTTTTTTGCAACATCAATGTAGCCAAAACTTGTCCTTGTTCAAGTAAATTAGAAAGATTAGTTTTCACTTCCCGTGCTAAATTCCATGGCGAAGTTTCCACTCCAAGTTGATGAAACGTTGAGAGTACCGAAGCATAAAAGCCAATCTCATCTTTAATTGGAGGTGTAAGTAAGTGACGTAGATTAATGGCAGACAAGCAACAAAGCCTAACAATTTTTTGTTTATTAATTTTTTGTGCTGAAGCTTTCATCATTATAGCACAGAGAATGGCATGAACAGAAGTTTTTTCTTGTCTACAACGGACCGTCAACAATCTTGTTGTTTCTTCCGATAAAATTCGATGAATAACACACCTTCTGATTTGCTGTAGTGGTACATCTTTCTCTATAGCAAAAGTCTGTGGTTGCTTTGCAAGCATCAAATTCTGCCTTAATCCTGTCTTTAACATACCCAAAACGCCTTTAAAGCCAGAAAAACTGGCTGGGATTATCTCATCAATAGAAGGTCTTTCTGGTAATGGAATATGACTTTTGATTACGCCTCTAGATAAAAGTTCAGCAGTTATAGAAAGCAAATCACGCACTAAATAAACTCCAGATTTGCCATCACTAATTACATGGTGAAGTGTAATCAGGAGTATGTG
Source organism: Westiellopsis prolifica IICB1 (assembly GCF_004323185.1). GTDB lineage: Bacteria > Cyanobacteriota > Cyanobacteriia > Cyanobacteriales > Nostocaceae > Pelatocladus > Pelatocladus prolificus_A. The sequence continues at coordinate 240,724 of NZ_NAPS01000003.1, read as the reverse complement.
AACTTTCTCTGACCTTAACCATACAACTCTCACTAATGGACCCTTTTCCCAAGAAAAAGGGAGGTTCATTTCGTCGTTAGTTTCTTGAATCCACTGCTCGGGGCTATTTAGTTCAACAATACGGAGTGGAATTTTTTGAGTTCCTGTGACAAAAATAGGAATATTTTTAGTAAGTTCAATATGGACGTTTAGAAGTGAATGCTTTTTTTGGATGAGTACAAGGGCTTCGCGCAAAACTTCTTCCGGCAAAGAACCACTGATTTCTGTAATTATTACAATGTTATTTGAACCCACTTGACCTAAAAGCCATACAACCTTTTCAGATATACCTAACTTTCTTTTCATATTACCCCCATTAGATGTGTAAAATTTCTTATTTTCTAGCTCCTTTACTCCCTTGCTTGCTCTGCTACCTTGATGGGTTATCTTTGAGTAGGAAGAGAGTAACTTCTAAAAATAAAATTTTTTAATTATTTTTCTAACAGATACTTTCAAGAGTTTTACTGAGTGACAACAGCAGTAGTTCCTGATCTGAATGAATAAAAAAGTGATTGCCTGGAAACATCTGGACAGTAAATTCAGCATGAGTATGGTATTGCCAAGATATCAGAGCTTCGTAACTTACTGTCAGATCCTTTAGTCCGCCAAAAATTGTCATGGGGCAGTCTAGAGGTGAATGCGGAACATAATTATAGGTTTCCATTAAGGTAAAATCTGCTCTGAGCATAGGCAACAGTAACTCCATAAGTTGAACATTTTGTATGACTTTTTCCGGCATACCATTGTATTGGCGTAGCCCCTGAATAAAGGCGGCATCTGGTAAAGCATGGATAGGCGCAGCTAGGCTGGGTGTTTGAGGCGCACGGCGACCGGAAAGGAGTAAATGCCTTGGGCTTTGATTGTAGCGATTTTGCAGAAAGTGAGCTAGCTCAAAGCTGAGTAGTGCGCCCATGCTGTGACCAAAGCAGGCAAAAGGTTTATCTAGGTAAGGTAAAATAGCCATGGCGATCGCCTCTACTAAAGGTTGCAGTTGAGTAAAGGCTTTTTCCTTTAAGCGTGGGCCATGTCCTGGTAGTTCAATCGGACAAAGCTCCACGGTTGATGGCAGATGTTCAGCCCATGAGAAAAATGCTCTGGTGCTAGCTCCGGCGTAAGGAAAGCAAAAAAGGCGCAGATTTGCTTGCGGATTGGGCAGTGGGCAACTTACCCAAGTTCCAGAGTGGAGAAAAGTTGGCATGATTTTATAAGTAGATTATTATGTTTAGACCAAAGTACTCAAATGCTTGAACTGTTTGGTTACAATCAGATGCCATAATTGTTAAATGAAACCTCCTGTAGAATACGAAGTCTCGGTTCACCTGAGTACAGAACCCACGAGCGATCGCCATATAGCGTCAGGAAGAACACTATTCACCTTTAAATACGGTCCCGTTTTAACCAAATAGCGTAGCTTATTCGAAGAATCAGTGCTTGCCTTGTAGATGACCTTAGCAACACCTTCCGGTCCTGGGAGAGTGTTGTTTAATCGTGTTGTTAGATGGATCATCTTGGACAGCTGTGGTTCATATGCAGGGTGCTTCGCCCATTCCTGAGATCGCGTTACAAAATCCGTCTTAATACCGCCAGGCTCGATGAGTTTGATCCGAATGTTGAATGGCTTCAGTTCGAAACGCAGAGATTCAGATAGACCTTCAATGGCAAATTTAGTAGCATGATACGCACTAGTAAAAGGAAAAGCAATGCGTCCACCAATAGAGGAAATATTAACAATTGTACCACCTTTTTGCTCGCGCATGATGGCGGTTACGTGCTTGGTAACATTGATGAGTCCAAAAACATTAGTTGCGAATTGGCGCTCAAGTTGCTCAGGGGTAATGCCCTCAAGTGGACCTTTGAGACCATAGCCGGCATTGTTCACTAAGACATCAATGTTTCTGAAGCGCTCGATCACTTGGGAAATGGCTTCAGTGATGCTCGTTTCATTAGTGACATCAAGACGAAAAGTCGCGCAGTTTGCGCAATTCATCCAAGACGGAGCTTTCTGGAGATTCCGCATTGTGGCAGCTACGTTCCAGCCTTTATCGATAAAGAACTTGGCCGTCGCAGCACCAATCCCACTGTTACTCCCTGTGATGAGAACCGTTTTCTGTGACGTGTCTGCCATACTCTCCCTCCATTCTTTTTGTTAAGTCACGATTCGGAGATCGAAAATTGAGTTTGAGAGGTCATATTAGTAAAAATTTAGATAGACCTATTTTTTTCATTAACTCAATCCAATCAATGCTGCGATTTTTGGGTCAAAGTTGCAATATGTGGTTCAATAAACATAATGTAATGATTGTGTGGGTTGACATTAAAAAACACGACTTTAACTCAAATTTCATATTGTCATCCTGACAGTTTTTTCTTCCTCTACCTGCGCTTTTTCGATGCAATTTTTCAGCCGTTCAGCTAAGAATTGAACGTGGGGAGCAAAGTTCATAGTAATGTGGTTTCCGGGGACGAGGTGTATTTCTATCCCACCAGCAGCTACATCAATCCAGGGTAATTCTGGATTTGATGGAGAGAATTCCATCCACTGTTCTCTGGCTTTGAAAAAAGTTATTCGACCAGGATAAGACCGCGGTACATAGTTAGACAGAGCCTGCAAATTCGCTTTGAAGACGCGGAGAAATTGGAGAGCTTGACGTTGCTCAATCTCAGAAAAGAGGCGATTAACAAACTTAACTTGTTTCAAAGCGTTAATCATTTGTGCTTCGGCACTTAGATCCTGAAAGGCGTCCAGAGAAATGGAATAGTTTTTGAACTGGCTGTTGCTCGCGTCAGTAGGGATGACTATCTTATCTACCATTTGTGCTGATATTTGGTTTGGACCTGGGGTATCCATCAGGGCTAAAAACGCCACTTTTTGACCCAGCGAGTGAAGTTGTTGTGATATCTCGAAAGCAACACAACCTCCAAAGGAAGACCCCCCCAAAAAATATGGACCTTCAGGCTGAAGAACACGCAGGGCTTTGATGTAGTAAGCAGCCATTTCCTCAACTCGGATAAAAGGTTCGATTTCTCCTTCTAGACCCGGATCTTGGAACACATAAATTGGTAAATCTGAATCTAACTGACGTACAAGATCGCGAAACAAATAAATTTGTCCATCAGCCGGATGCACCAGAAACAAAGGTTTTTTCAAACTACTACCAGGCTGAATTTCTATGAGCGAGGAGGGGAGAACTGACTGTAGTTTTTGATTGGGAAGCTTGATAATCGAAATTGTTTCTTCGATTGATGTAGCCAGTACTGCAATAGTAGGTTTCTTCAAGAAGTTGCCTGAAGAGAAGTTAGTTTGAAAAGTTTCACGTAACTTGGAAATGAGCTGAATCGCTAATAGAGAATCTCCCCCCAACTCGAAGAAATCATCTTCGATTCCCACCTGCTCGATACCCAGGAATTTTTGCCAAATGTCGGCAATAGTTTGTTCGAACTGATTGCGAGGAGCAACATAACCATTCTGCAAATTTGGTCTTGGGTAGAGACAGCTTGAATCGCTGTTTTCAGATTTTTCAGAGCATTCTGTAGCTTCAGAAGTCTGCGAAGATGAACTTTGGGAGTGGTGATCGCTGACAGGCTTGTCCACATATCGAATATTATACTGATTGGTCAATCGATCTAACTCGGATACGAGGCGATCGCTGATTTCTTGCGGAGAAAGCAAGTCGTTTGGTAATAGCTGCTGATCGCTCCTGGCTGGTTCAATCCAGTAACGCTGGCGCTCAAAGGGATAAGTCGGCAAAGGCACGCGATAGCGTTGCTCCTGAGCATAAAATTTCGCCCAATTCACATCCACTCCCGTCAACCACAACTGGCCCAAAGTTGTCAATAAAAAAGCTACATCAGATTGGCTCTGTTGCGGATGGCGTATTGAAGATAATACTACCTGATCAGGTACCTTATCGGGATGGCGTTTAGCTAAAGTACTCAAAGCCTCTCCTGGCCCCACCTCGAGAAGAATTTGTTCTGGATCTGTTAATAACTGCTGTAGGCTCTCGTAAAAATGCACCGTCTCACGCAAATGCCTAACCCAATACTCTGAACTGGTAACTTCAGCTGCCGTAATCCAGGTGCCGGTGACGTTGGACAAGTAAGGAATTTGGGGAGGTTTTAAGCTAACTTGCTTGACTCGTTGGGCAAACGGAATTAAAATCGGCTCCATCATGTGGGAATGAAAGGCGTGAGAAGTATGTAAGTACCGACACTCTACGCCTTGCTCGGCCAGTTGCTTCTGAAACATTTCCACTGCCTCTGCAAGACCTGAAACCACACACAAGGATGGTCCATTGATTGCTGCCAGATCGAGTGTTTGGCTTAGAAGAGATTGAACTTCCGTCGCTGACAATGGAACAGCTAGCATTTTTCCTACCGGCAATTGCTGCATCAACTGCCCTCGGGCGGCAACTAAGGCCAGAGCTTCTTCCAGGGAGAATACGCCAGCCAGACAGGCGACGACATATTCGCCGATGCTGTGACCGATCATCGTTTGGGGATGCACTCCCCAGTGCATCCATAACTGGGCTAAAGCATATTCAAGGACAAAAAGCGCCGGCTGTGCAATTTCAGTCTCTTGCAGTTGCTGCGTTGCTGCTGCAACTCCTTCCGCATCAGGGTAAAGTACGTGACGCAGGTCTCGTCCTAGTAGGGGTTTGAGTATTTCCGCACATTGGTCAATCCGTGCGCGAAATACTGGCTCAGTCTGGTATAGTTCCAGAGCCATATTTACGTACTGCGCGCCTTGACCGGAAAACATAAACGTGATCGGCCGTGTTCCAGCCTCTCGATAGCTAGTAAAAACTTGTGGCGAACTAGAAGAACTTAGGGTAGCAGCTGCCTCATTTTGATTCTGGCACAGCAGCATCCGGCGACAGTTGAAAGCTCTGCGCCCTTGACTGAGCGTGTAAGCAACATCAGCGAGGTTAAGATTGGGATGCTGCTGTAAATGTTTGCCCAGATTGACAGTTGCAGCATCTAGGGCAGAGCTAGTTTTGGCTGAGAGGACGATCAATTGCCAAGGGCGAGATGATCCGGAGGGTTCGAGAGCAGGTGCTTCTTCTAGGACAACATGGGCATTAGTACCCCCAATCCCAAAAGAACTAATTCCAGATCGACGGGGAGTTCCATCTGTTTTCCATTCGGAGAGGTTGGTATTGACGTAGAAAGGACTGTTGACAAAATCGATCTTGGGATTAGGCTTTTTAAAGTGTAAACTTGGTGGTATTAACTTATGTTTAAGTGCCAGGACAGTTTTGATTAGACCCACTACCCCAGCTGCGGTATCTAGATGACCGACATTGGTTTTTACAGAACCGATCGCACAGAAGCCCTTCTTATCAGTTGTTGCTTCAAAAGCTTGGGTGAGGGCAGCAATTTCAATGGGGTCTCCTAGAGACGTACCGGTGCCGTGAGTTTCTATATAGGAAATTTTCTCAGCCTCTACCCCCGCTATAGCTTGAGCCTCGGCGATCACTGCTGCCTGCCCATCTACGCTAGGTGCTGTATAGCCTACTTTGATCAAACCGTCGTTATTGATAGCTGAACCTTTGATGACCGCGTGAATGCAGTCGCCATCTGTCAAGGCATCTTCTAGTCTTTTTAGGACGACAATACCCAGACCACTGCCGCCAACTGTACCCTGAGCTTGGGCATCAAAGGCACGGCAGTGTCCATCGGCTGAAAAAATCATCCCCTCTCGATAAAAATAGCCAACCTTTTCAGGAACGCGAATTGTAACCCCACCAGCTAAAGCCATATCACATTCACCATTCAGTAAGCTTTGACAAGCCAAATGAACTGCTACTAGTGAAGTAGAACAGGCAGTTTGAACATTAATACTTGGTCCCTTTAAGTTCAGCTTGTAGGAGACACAAGTAGCCAGAAAATCTTTATCATTCCCGATCATGAGCTGGAAATCGCCTAGTGACTCCAACAAATTGCGGTTTGGATAAAGATTGTTAAGTAAATAAGTGTTCATACCTACACCAGCATAAACACCAATAGCTCCTTCGTAATTTTCACTGTCGTAACCTGCATTTTCCAGCACATCCCAAGCACACTCCAGAAAAAGTCGATGTTGAGGATCCATGATTTCAGCTTTTCTGGGATTGAAGTCGAAGAAGGAAGCATCAAACAGATCAATATCTGACAAGATGGAGCTGGCTTTGACATAATTAGGATTATCCAGTAGGCTAAGGTCTATGCCTTCAGACTCTAGTTCTTGAGCAGAAAAAAATGAAATAGATTCCACGCCATCTCGAAGATTTTGCCAGAATTCATCAATATTTTTTGCCTTTGGAACACGACAGGACATACCGATAATGGCTATTGCTGAATTATGATTGGAATTGGCTAGGTACAGTTCATTCATCAAGAAGTTCTCACTTAATATTTGTTAGTAGAGTGATGCTTTTGTCTGACTTGCCTTTGTTGCTTTATGAGACCTTGACGAGTACTACGGTTATTAGCGCGGTTGCGGCTTTGCTGATCAGAAGCTCGTTCACTATGCTGCTGAGTTAAATGTTGAGCCAAAGAATATATAGTTGGATATTTAAACATTTCTATTATTGATAGCTTTTGCCCAAATATTTCTTGCAGTTTGTTATAAATCTGAACTGTAAGTAATGAATGACCTCCCAACTCAAAGAAATTGTCATGAATTCCCACTCGCTCTAGCTTCAGCGTTTCCTGCCAAACAGCTGCAATGAGCCGCTCAGATTCTGTCTGGGGCATAACATAAGCTGCTTCCAATTGGGGGCGAAAAGTTTGTGGAATAGGTAAAGAGCTACGATCTACTTTACCGTTGGGAGTCAGAGGTAGCGCCTCTAACAGCACAAAGGTACTTGGAATCATATACTCGGGCAAATTCTTCTTAAGGAATCTACGCAGTTCACTGCTGGTTAGTGATTTTTGGTGAGCAACCACGTAAGCTACTAGACGCTTGTTGCTCGGTTGATCTTCGTGGGCGATGACTACCGTCTCCCGTACCTGGGGGTATTGACTCAGTATTGCTTCGATTTCTCCTAGTTCTATGCGAAAGCCGCGAATCTTTACCTGAGAGTCAATACGACCGATCAATTCGATATTACCATCGGGTAAGTACCGAGCTAAGTCTCCGGTTCTATACAGGTGAGGAGAAAGTTTATTGCTAAAGGGGTTAGAAATAAATTTTTGTTCGGTCAACTCTGGAAGATTTAAATATCCTCGGGCTAGTCCGTCGCCGCCTATAAACAATTCTCCTGAAACTCCAATAGGTAATAGTTGAAAATTACGGTCTAAAATATGGATTTGAGTATTATTAATGGGGCGACCAATAAGAACTAAAGAGTCGATCGATTCACTTGATTGACTTTTCTCAACTTGATGAACAGTAGACCATACAGTAGCCTCAGTAGGCCCGTACAAATTCCAAACAGAATTGCTTTTATTTAGTAACTGATGAGCGAGTTCTTTAGGTAAACCTTCACCACCGCAGAGAATTTTTAATTGGGGAGTTCTTTCCCAGCCAGCAGCTAAAAGTAGACGCCAGGTTGCTGGAGTGGCTTGCATGACTGTAGCTTGTGAGTCAATCAATTTTGCTAACAACTTTGCACCGTCTGTGGTCTCTTCACGGCTGACTAAGACGACTCTCGCCCCGACAATCAAGGGCAAGAAAAGTTCCAGAACAGCAATATCAAAAGAGATAGTAGTAACAGCTAGCAAAGAATCTCGATCTCTCAATCCAGGTTTGTGGAGCATGGAATTTAAGAAATTGCTCACGGATTGATGAAGAACTTGAACTCCCTTGGGCTTTCCTGTAGAACCAGAGGTGTAAATCACATAAATTAAGTTTTCAGGCTTAACCCAACTAATAGGATTTTCTACGCTCTTTTGATTGATTTGGTTCCAGTCAGTGTCTAAGCAAATGTTCTTTCCTGTATGGGATGGCAAGGCAGTGACAAACTGCGCTTGAGTTAACAGCACTGGCATCTGGGTATGTGACAGCATAAATTCCAAGCGTTCTTGGGGATAGGCCGGATCCATGGGTACATAAGCTCCACCAGCTTTCAAAATGCCCAAGATTCCGACCAACATTTCTACTGATCGCTCTAAACATATTCCTACTAATATCTCTGGTCCCACACCCAGATCTTGTAGATAATGTGCCAGCTGATTAGCTCGGATATTCAACTCGCGGTAGGTCAACTGCTGGTTCTCGAACACTAACGCTATTGCATCTGGAATCCGCTTCACTTGCTCTTCAAACAGCTGATGAATACATTTTGCTGGATACTCGGCCTGAGTATCGTTCCATTTTACTAACAGCTGGTGTCGCTCTGCTTCTGTTATTAGAGACAATTCCGATACTTGCAATTGGGGATTGGCCACTATTGCTTCAAGTAAAGTCTGAAAATGGCCGATCATCCGGTGAATTGTAGTGGCATCAAACAGATCGCTATTGTACTCCCATGTTCCTGTGAGTCCCGACTCGATCTCGACCATTGATAAAGTCACATCGAACTTGGATGTTGTATTATTCAAATCTAGGGGAGTAAGAGTCAGACCTGGCAGTTCCAAAGGTTCTAACGGTGTCTTCTGAAGTACGAACATCACCTGAAATAGAGGATGATGGCTCAGGTTTCGCTCCGGTTGCAATGCTTCTACTAATTTTTCAAAAGGCAAGTCCTGATGGTTGTAGGCTGCTAGTGCCATCTGTCTGACTCGAACCATTAATTCCACAAAAGTAGGATTGCCTACCAAATTAGCCCGCAGTACTAGGGTGTTAACAAAAAAGCCAATCAAAGGCTCGATTTCTTTACGATTACGGTTAGCAATAGGAGAACCGATAACAATGTCATCTTGATCACTGTAACGATAGAGTAGAGTTGCGAAGGCGGCCAGCAAAGTCATGAATAAAGTGGCTTCAGACTGCTGGCTTAGGGTTTTTAGCTTTAAAGTAAGCTCTTTAGAAAGTTGGAAGGATTGTGTACTACCCCGGAAAGTCTGTACTGGTGGGCGTGGTCGGTCAGTCGGCAGTTCTAGTATTGGGGGTACCCGTGCTAACTGCTCTTTCCAATAGCTCAGCTGAGTGTCTAGCACTTCTCTACTAAGCCACTGATGTTGCCATACTGCAAAGTCAGCATACTGGATGAGCAATTTGGGCAAGGGTGAGGGCTTTCCTTGGCAGAAGGCATTATAAAGTGTGGATAGCTCGCGAACGAATATCCCCATCGACCAACCATCAGAAATAATGTGATGCATATTTATCAGTAGCACCTGTTCCTTCTGGGCTAGGTGCAGCAGCGCGATACGCAGTAGAGGATCGGTTTCAAGATTGAAGGAGCGGTTCGCCTCTTGTGTTGCCAATCTTTCTACTTCAGCTGCTTGTTCTGCATTGGGCACAGACGATAAGTCCACTTCTATGAGATTTATATTGCTCCTAGAAGCAATGGTCTGCACAGGAGTACCATTCACCATTGAAAAAGTAGTACGCAAGACTTCATGGCGCATGACAATTTCTTGAATGGCCTGGTTGAGAGCAGCAACCTGAATTTGTCCCTTCAGGTGTATTGCTGCTGGTAAATTGTAACTAGCACTGTTTTCTTCCAGTTGATCGAGAAACCAGAGCCTTTGTTGAGCGAAAGATAAAGGGAGATTTTGATTACGGGCAACTGCCTGAATAACTTCAAGGTGAGAGTGTGAATCATGCTGCCCCTGGTGCAAAAACTTGAGAATTTCTTCTTTACGCTCGGCTATTTCGGCACGAAGAGCTTCTGTCAGTCTTCCTTTGGGGGCATTGCAACGTAAGCGATCGCCATCAGCCCAGACTTTTATATCTAATTTATTAAGATAAAACAAAAACTCAGCAATGCTTTTCATAAATCAATTTCCTCTCGTTCCCCAAAAACTTCATCTACAGACTCGCGGTCGAACTTCAATATTTCTAAAGCTAAATAATCAACAAGTGCTTCTAATGTAGGATAGTCAAATATTAAGGTTGAACGGAGAGAATGCCCTAAACTGGTTTCCAATCGATTTTTTAACTCAACAGCCATGAGAGAGTCAATTCCCAAGTCAAACAACCTTTGACGTAATGAGATTTGCTCTGGTGAACTCAAACCTAAAACTTTAGCTACTTGAGAGCGAACGTAAGTCGTCAAAACTTCCAGACGCTTATCAGCAGAAGTTGCTTTTAGTTGTTCCAACAACTCCGCTTGCTGCGTTAAAGTTTGTCGAGATGCTTGGGTAATATTTTCCAGGAATGGAGTTGAGAATTGCTGTGCCAATTTCAACCAGTTGATCGGCTGCACCGCCACTTGAGTGATGTTTTGTCTCAGCAATTCACCAAATATCTGTAATCCTTTGCTAGGAGAAATTGAATCTAATCCTAAATCCCTTAATCGTTGCTGATTGGCACTATCCAATTCTGATGCCATGCCAACACTGCCCCATGCTCCCCAGTTAATAGTTAACGCTGGCAGACCTAAACTTCGACGATAATGAGCTAAGGCATCCATAAAGGCGTTGCCTGCTGCGTAGTTTCCTTGACCAGGTGAGCCTAAAAATGAAGCGATTGATGAAAAGCAGACAAAAAAGTCCAACGGCAAATTCTGAGTCAAGGTATGCAGATTCCATGCGCCTTCCAGCTTTGGAGCCATGACCCGCTGAAACTGTTGCCAATTTTGCTGCAAAAGCACTCCATCATCTAGTATACCTGCAGCATGTACAACTCCTCGTAAAGGAGGCATTGAGACTTTAATCTCATCCAACAACCTAGTGATATCTTCGAGGTTGGAAATATCGGCCTTGACAATTAGAATCTGAGTTCCCGTATGCTCTAGTTTATTGATAATCTCCTGTGCAGCCTTTGAAGCTCCACAACGTCCAGCTAAGACTATATGCTGCACTCCCTGCTCTACCATCCATTGAGCAACCTGAAGTCCCAGTGCCCCCAAACCCCCTGTAATTAAGTAAGTACCATTTTCTTGAATCAATACCTTTGAACCTTCAGCACCAGCAGCAACTTCTGGCATAGAAACTACTACCTTTCCAATATGCTTGGCACTTGCCATGTAGCGGAAGGCGTCTACCACATTTTGAATAGAAAACACTTTATGAGGCAACGGTTTCAGGTTATTTTGTTTCAATTGGTGCATCAAGTCCTTCAGCATTGCTGGAATTAAACCTGGATGACGATGCTCTACTTCTCCTAAATCGAAGGGGAAATAGGAGACATCGGGTCTGTTAGCTTTGACTCGATTTTCATCCCAGATATTAATTTTACCAATTTCGACGAATCGACCTCCCTGACCCAAAACTTCAAAGCTTTTAGTAATAAATTCGCCGTTGAGGCTATTAAGAACGATATCTACCCCTTTCTCCTGCGTAAGATTCATGACTTCCGACACAAAATTCAAAGTACGGGAGTTCATGACATATTTTACTCCCATTGATCTGAGAAACTTCCACTTGGCTTCACTCGCTGTGGCAAAAACTTCTGCGCCTGCTCTTTGAGCCAACTGAACTGCTGCTTGACCTACACCCCCAGCCGCAGCATGAATCAACACCCGGTCTCCAGGTTGAATTTTCGCCAAGTAATGCAGCCCATAGTAGGCTGTCAAAAAAGCAAGAGCAGTTGTGGCAGCTTCCTCATAGCTCAAGTTTTGTGGCTTAAGGGCAACTAAATCAGCCCGAATGGTTATGAAGCTCCCCAAAGCATCATGAGTCATGACTGCTACAACATCATCGCCCACTGCCAAGTTTGAAACATTTTCTCCCACTGCTACTATTTTCCCAGCACATTCAAACCCAAAGGTCATATCAGTGGCAGAGGAAACACCCAAATATTCTTCATAGTATTCTTTGAGCATCCCTAAAGCATTCAGGACGTCTCTGAAGTTTAGCCCTGTCGCGTAAACTTGGATCTCTACCTCATCAGGTTCTGGATGGCGGCGAGTCGTTTGTTCCAGGATTAAATTCTCAAAACTGCCATAATTAGATATTTTTAATCGCAAAGGTTGGTTGATTGGTAATTGAATGTGTCCTTCGCTTTCAGAACTAAGGGTAGCAGATTGAAGTCTTGCAACATAACGAATTTGTTGACGATAAGCAATTTGATCTTCTGAGTCGGGAGACCACAACTGTGTAAATAAATTTTGAATTTCATCCTTTTCTTCTAATGGGTTCAAGTCTAAACGTGTACAGTTAAGTTGAGGATGCTCTAAAGCAATAACTTTACCCAGACCCCATAAAGGAGATTGTTGCAGATGCAATTGTTCTGAAATTCCACTCACTGGCTGTGCTCCTCGTGTCACTAACCATAGACGTGGAGGTTGAGACCATTCAGCTTGTACCAAAGTTTGTACTAAATATAGTACGCTCTCACAAGTAAAATGTTGTGCCTGCTGTAAAGTCCTGAGAGATGTTTCTGCTCCACTTTCCATACTCCATAAATGGACAACACCTCGGTATGGAGGTTGATTATCCTTGATGATGTCTGAGAGCAAATGCTGAAAATCCGTGAAATTAGATGGGTTAATGTAGTATTCTTTTCCAGAGTTACTCTTGTAAGATTGACTAGGAAAAACTAGAATGCAATGTTCTCCTTGCTCTTCTAGTAGTTGCGCTACCTTAACCCCGACTCCTGTGGTATCAGCAAATAATAACCAACTGCCTGGTTCCTTTAACAAAGATGGATTTTGGTTATTTTCGTGAACTTTAGGTTGCCACTTAATTTCATATAACCAATCTCTTCCCTCTTTATGAAGACCTTGTAATAATATCTCTTGATTTGTTTGTTTTAAGGAAAGACCTTCTATCTGAGCGACAATGGCTCCGGTTTCTTCAAACAAACGTAAATCTACTGTCAAAGTCTGTGGATTTGAATCATTGACTGGGCGTACCTGAGCATGAATCCATAAGTTTGTACCTGGGCTACGGTAGACCTGTAAGCCCTCTATACCGACTGGCAAATAAACTACTGATTCTAAGTTTGAATTGACTAACTCAGGACAAGCAGCCATACTTACCTGAAAGCTATTATCAAGTATTACCGGGTGCAATTGATATTTCTCTGCTTCAGGTACTAAGTCTTGTGGTATCTGAATCCAACCTAAGGCTTCTTTAGATCGTTTCCAAAGTTGTTTAATAGCCTGAAAACTGGAACCGTAATCAACGCCCCGTTCTCGACAATATTGATAATAAGCTTCTACAGATAACTCTTCAGTAATCTGAGTTTGTAACTGGCTTAAGTCAATACTTTCTAATTGTGAATTTTGTTGTTTAACAGTAATCTTTCCAAAACTATGTAATTTCCATAGTGAATTCTCTGGCTCTTCACCATTGGTTATAAGGCTATAAATTTGGAATGAAGATCCAATTTTTTCCTGATTAAGAATCAATTGTACAGTCTGAATTTCATCTTCTGGCAAGACCAGCGCTTGCCCAATAACAAAGTTTTCGATCGCGAAATTCTTAGACTTGAACACAGCATGACCAGCAGCTAGTGCCATCTCTAAGTAAGCAGCAGCTGGTAAAACGACTTTCTGGTAGATACAGTGGTGTTTGAGAAAAGCGGGTACATCTGGCTCAAGATAATTTTCAAATAAAATCTCTTTGACCGCTGATTTTAACCTTTGACCAAGTAAAGGATGATATCGATTTTGAAGCAGAGATTTTTGTTTTTTGATTATGGGTTCTTCAGCTGTTTCAATCCAATAAGACTGTCTTTGCCAAGGATAGGTTGGCAGTACTACCTTGTGCCTTTGATAATCCCGGTCAAAACCAGACCAATCAACAGCAACTCCGCGTACATATAATTGTCCTAAACTCTCTAACATCTGCTGCCAATCGGGTGTGCCAAAACGCAAACAAGGTAGCCAGACTCCCACATCTTCAGGCAAACATTGTCTTGCCATTGTCAGTAATACAGGCTTAGGTCCACACTCAACAAAGACTTCATACCCTAGCTGATGCAGTGTTTGCATACTAGTAGCAAATTGTACTGGCAGCAAAATATGCTTCAACCAGTACTCTGGAGTTGCGATCTCTTGTGTGGCAAGTTGACCTGTGAGATTAGAGATTAAATCTATGCCTGGGCGAGAGAATTTGACCTGTCGCAGAACTTGCTCAAATTCCTCAAGCATAGGTGTCATCAAAGGAGAGTGGAAGCCATGGGACACTTTGAGTCTGGTTGTCTTTATCCCTTGGGCAGCCAATGCTGTTGCGAGTGTTTGTACAGCTTGAATTTCACCAGAAATGACTGCATTTGTGGGAGTGTTGATCGCGGCGTAGGCCACCTTATGCTTATATGGTGCGAGCGCAGCTTCGACTTGAGCCAGATCTGCCATAATTGCGACCATGGCACCATTTTCTGGTAGTGCTTGCATCAATCGCCCTCGTGCGGCAATTAATTTCAACCCATCTTCTAAGCTAAACACTCCTGCGACAGTTGCTGCTACATACTCGCCCAGACTATGACCCATCACACAGTTTGGCTGTATTCCCCAAGAAGTCAACAATTGAAACAGGGCATATTCTAGAGCAAATAAAGCGCTTTGTGTATAAACGGTTTGATCTATAGGAGAGCTTTGTTCTGGGTTCGGATACAGTACCGAGAGTAAAGGCTTTTGCACATAGGGGCGCAGAATTTCATCACATTGGTCAATCGCGGCACGGAAAGTTGGTTGAGTGTTGTAGAGTTCTTTTCCCATCCCTACGTACTGTGACCCTTGACCTGTAAATAAAAATGCTATTTTAGGTTGACTGATAGCTTGTCCCGCAAATATTCCTGTTGAGTGTTGTTTAGCAGCAAATGCTGCTAACTTTTGTTGCGCTTGAGTTGATGATTCTGTTAATACGCAGAGTCTATGGGGAAAGTGCGATCGCCCAGTCGTAGAACTAAAGCATATATCTTTTATATCTAAATTTGGATTGTTAACTAGCTGGTTTTGATATCGTAATGCTAAGTGTTTGAGCGCTTCTTGTGTCTTTGCTGAGAGTGTCAGCATATGTATGGGGCGTTCCATTAGCATTTTGCTATTAGCTTCAGCTTGTACTGACTCTAATCTTGGTGCCTCTTCCAACACAACATGAGCATTAGTACCACTAAAACCAAACGAGCTGACTCCCGCAATCCGCGGCCTTTCTCCCTGGGGCCAGGGTAAGCGTTGTGTTGGCACTGTCACTGGTAATTTTTCCCAGGCAATGTAAGGATTAGGCTGTTTAAAGTGCAAATTAGGTGGAATTTCCTCATGTTGCAGGGAAAGCACAACTTTTATTAAACCTGCAATCCCAGCAGCTCCTTCCAAATGGCCAAGATTGGTTTTGACGGAACCAATGATCAATGGTTGATTTTGAGGGCGGTTTTTACCGAAGACAGATCCAAGAGCTTTAACCTCAATGGGGTCTCCTAGAGATGTACCAGTGCCATGAGCTTCTATATAGCTGACCTGTGCAGGTTCATTAATACCGGCATTTGTCAAAGCTTGACGAATTAATTTCTCCTGAGCAGGACCCCTAGGAACTGTCATCCCACTACTGCGACCATCCTGATTTACAGCCGAGCCTCTGATTAGCGCCAAAATATTATCTTTATCAGCTAAGGCATCTGACAATCGTTTAAGAACTATTATGCCACAACCTTCTCCCCTGACAAAGCCATCAGCAGCAGCGTCAAAGGTTTTGCAATGACCGTCAGGTGATAACATTTGGGCGCGGCATTCAAGAATTGTGGGGATTGGCGATAATATGAGATTGGCTCCGCCTGCTACAGCTAAATTACACTCTCTCGTTCGCAGGCTTTGGCAGGCTAAATGAACAGTCAATAGGGATGATGAGCAAGCTGTATCTACCGCTAAACTTGGTCCTTCAAAACCAAAGATATAAGACAATCTGCCAGCAGCAAAGCTAACAGAATTGCCTGTACCTGTATACATATCAATCGCCTGGGAAGTGCTAGTACTTAACAGGAAATAATCCTGATTCATCACTCCCACAAACACTCCAGTTTTGCTACCCAGCAGTTGAACGGGTGGTAGTTGAGCATTTTCAAGAGCTTCCCAAGTTACCTCCAGAAGTAATCGTTGCTGGGGGTCCATGAATACAGCTTCCCGTGGGGCAATCCCGAAAAATTGAGGGTCGAACTTATCCACCTGCTCTAAAAAACTGCCGTAGCGGGTGTACATTTTCTGAGGAGCATTTGGATCGGAGTCATAATAAGCATTAATATCCCATCTGTTTGCAGGAACCTCTGTAATCGTATCTGCACCATTACGTAGTAGTTCCCAAAAGGAGTCGGGGTTATCACCACCTCCTGGAAATCGGCAACCTATGCCAACGATAGCGATCGGTTCCGTCTTAGCACGCTCTAGAACATTGAGCTTGGATTGCATTTGTTCCAGCTTAATTAGCGCATTCTGCATTAAAGAGCGGTAGTCGTTGTTAGCTGAATTGTTGCTCATATAATCCTTATCCTAACCCAATGTTGCTAGTTTTTTGGCCAATAAATCAGCGATTTCGTCTTGGGATAGGCTTTCCAAAAGTTCAGCTTTCCCATCCACTTCTTGCGCTTGTTGTAACTCTGCACTAGATTTTGAGGAAAACTCTAAAGTCAGCACTTCCCGAATCAAATAATCTGCAACTGCTTCTACTGTTGGATTGTCAAAAGCTAGCGTTGAAGGCAGCGAACACGCCAAAGTTTTTTGCAAGCGATTTCGTAACTCTACAGACATTAATGAATCCATCCCTTGCTCGAAAAACCCCTGCTGTGGATTTATCGTCTGCGATCGATTTAAGCCCAAAACTGTAGCGACGTGAGAGCAGACATGAACTATCAAATAAGCGCGGCGATTATCAGCAGCGACAGCTTCCAATTGTTGGAGAAACTCAGATTGTTGCTCTGTTGGCTGTTCGGATAATTGCTGGAAATTAGCCAAGAACGACCAATTAGACCATGTATCAGATTGTTCCTGAAATTGTGACCAGTTAATCGGTACTACCCCAACTTGTGTAGCAGACTGTGAGAACAACAGTTCTAGGACTTCCAGTACTTCTTGAGGAGCAATGGTTCCGGTTCCCCTCATTTTCCCTTGTCCACTTGTTTGGCGTTCGGCGAAAGCTCCTACCTGTGCGACTGCTCCCCAGTTAATACTGAGTCCTGGTAGCCCTTGCCCTTGACGATAATGAGCTAGTGCATCCAGAAAAGCGTTTGCAGCAGCATGGTTAGATTGACCGGGAGAGCCTAGTAAAGATGCAACAGACGAAAACAGCACAAAGAAGTCTAGAGGCTGATGTAAAGTCAGAGTATGCAAATTCCAAGCTCCTTGCACTTTAGGTGCCATCACCTTTTCCAGACGTTCCCACGATTGCTGCAAGACGATTGCATCATCCAAAACACCAGCAGCATGAATTATACCTCGTAACGGTGGCAATGCATTTTCTTCTATCTGTGAAAGTACTCGCGCGAGTTGCTCAGTTTGTGCAACATCAGCTTCAGCCACGAGTACTTTTGCTCCAGCTTGTTGTAGTTCCTGTAACTGTGCGTTGACATGAGGTGAAGGCTGGCTACGTCCTACTAAGACTAATTGCCTTGCTCCATGTTCTACCATCCAACCAGCGACGAGCAAACCGAGTCCACCTAACCCACCAGTAATTAAATAAGTTCCATCCTCACGAAATGGCAACTGATATTTACTTGCCGCTGTTTTAATCGGTTGAAAAGACTCTAGCCTTGCTACGTATCGCTTCTGGTTACAAAAAGCCACTTGATCTTCATTAGTTGTGCTAAACCAAATTTCTTCCAATAGAGCTTGTGCTGTATCGGTTATGGTTTCTGAATCGACATCCACTCGCACACACTTAAGTTCTGGATGTTCTTGGGCAATTACCTTACCCATACCCCATAAAGGGGATTGAGTGAGTCCAGGCACAAAAGACTGAGTTATAGCCATAGCCCCTTGAGTCACTAGCCACAAACATGGGGGTTGTGTCAATCTTGCCTGCAACAAAGCTTGGACTAAATATAATGCGCTGCCACAACTACACTCGTGAGATAG
The DNA here is from genome assembly GCF_004323185.1 of Westiellopsis prolifica IICB1. GTDB lineage: Bacteria > Cyanobacteriota > Cyanobacteriia > Cyanobacteriales > Nostocaceae > Pelatocladus > Pelatocladus prolificus_A. Next base: position 222,650 of record NZ_NAPS01000003.1, on the reverse strand, counting down.
TTTTAAATCTTGACAAGTTAAAGCTGGTTGTGATTTGATTGCGTCCAAGCTCCATAAATGGACTACTCCATGCAGAGGAAGCTGGTGATTTTGCACTGCTTGTAACAGCTGTTGCCAATCGTGGGGATGGGCTGGGTTAATGTAAAATTGGTGTTTTCCTATCGATTGATACTGCTTGCCAGGAAAGACAATGCTACAAACCTCGCCACGAGCTAGTAGCTGAGTGGTTAATTGCTGACCTAAACCTTGCTGATCTGCCAGAATCAGCCAGTGCCTCGGCAGTGAAGTTGGTATGACTTCCGATGTTTGCAGCTGAGGAGCTTGAGCCACTATCACTGCTGAAGGCACTTCCCTTGCAGAAGTGAATTCATTCTCTGCAACTGTGATAACCTCTTGCCATCCCATTTCCAGTAATAGTTTCTGCCATTGAGAGCAGGGAATTAATGGGTAGTTAGGACGTAAATCTCGATCAGTAAATCGCCACCAACCCTCAGTCAACCCAAAGATTAAATCTGCCCAACGTTGACGACCAGTACCCTCTAAGAGGACGAGCATTCCTCTTGCCGTAAGCAATTTTTGTATGTGATTCAAGCTTTGTTGTAAATCTGCAGTAGCATGAATGACATGAGCTGCCAGAATAATATCAAATTGATGAGGAGTAAAGCCTTGGGCGACAGGATCAGCTTCTATATCCAAAACTTGATAGCTGACAAACGGGTAATTCTGGTACTTGTTCGCTGCTTTTGTAGTGAATGCAGTACTGATATCCGTAAATACATATTCAGTTTGTTCAGGGTTCAGGTGTGGCAGGAGGTAGGAGGTTGTACCGCCAGTACCAGCACCAATTTCTAACACCCGTACACTACGTCTAAGGGGTAATTGCTCTAGAATTAAGGCGATCGCTTTTTGAACCAGGGAATTCATAATCTGTGCCCCTGGAGAATCCTGATATAATTGAGTAGTTGTAGTCAAATCTCCTTCAGGAAACAATAACTGTATGGGGTCAGATTTGCCGCGAAGAACTAATGCCAGTTGAGAACCACAACGCTGTAGTAAGGTGAGTTCAGCTTTTGCCGTTGGGTACTTAGCAACCAGGGAACTCCACATTTGATCGGGACTCTGTATTGTGGGTGTCTGTACAACTTCCCAATCTTGACCCCAAGACTGTAGTATCCCCTCTTCCGCTAGCATTTCCAGCAGCCGATTGAGTAAGTGATGGTGTTGATTGACTATGCCTAACTGTTGAGCAAGTGCAGTAGTGGAGAAGCGCTCCTGGAGTGAAAAATCCCATCCTAGTTGCTGAAAAGCACTGATCACATAAACTAAGCTCAAAGCTTCCAATTGATGCAATCCTTCCGCATAAACTTCTACAATTGGTTGAGCCATCATCTGTGACCTTGCCGATTGGAGGCGATTGCAGATTTGTTTAGGAGTCTGTAGATAGTCTGGTGATAGTTGTTGGCTCCACAATGCCTGTGATTGCCACCCTATTTGGTATAACCAAGAATGCACCGATTTTTGCTTATGACTCAACAAAAGATCGCGATCAGCTCGCTGCACTCGTAGCCCTGACACCATGGCAATCAGTTGTCCTTCTATTGTGAATAAACGTACTGTTGCTTTCAATATCTTTTGATGAGAACTTGGAATTGAATCTACTTGGACATGGCTCAAAATGCGGCTAGCTGGACGCTGATAAATATGTAAGCGCTCTAAGCCTATTGGTAAATAAGTTTCTAATTGACCAACCTGTGGGATGGCAGCCCCAACTACCTGGAAACAAGCATCTAGTAAGACTGGATGCAGCTTGTAATCTCCAGATCCTTCTACTAATTCTGCTGCTAATCGAATTTGACCGAGGGCTTCCCCTGTTTCTGGGTGTCGCCAGAGTTGCTCAATTGCTTGAAAGCTATGACTATACTCAAGTCCCTGCTGTTGCAGTTGTTGGTAGTAGTCAGTTACAGATATCTCTTGGGCGCACTGGGCTTGCACTCTTGCTAAGTCAACTGGTGCTAATTCTGAGTCTTGTTTCTGCACTCGCACCCTTCCAGAAGCATGTAAAACCCAATTGTTTTGATCTGCGTCTGACTGTGGATGCCAGCTAAATATTTGAAACAAATACTCCTTGTCAGCTTGTGGCGTCAAACTTAACTGCAATGTCTGAACTTCGTCTGCTGGTAATAACAAAGCTTGTTGAATAGAGACATCTTCTAACATCAAGTCATCGGATTTAAATACCTGTGTCCCAGCAGCCAATGCCATCTCAATATATCCAGCACCAGGAAATATCGACTGCTCATATACGCAGTGGTGTTCCAAGTAAGCAGGTACATCTCGACGGATTTGGGCTTCAAAGCGAATCTCTTGAGAATCTGCTATATAGAGCCTTTGACCCAGTAAAGGGTGATTGTTTTGGCATATGGCACCACGATGAGCCAAAAATTGTGTTTTCTGACTGGTAATGTTAGTTTTCTCAATCCAGTAGCGCTGGCGTTGCCAGGGATAAGTTGGTAGTACAAGACGAGGACGAGAATAATCTTTGTCAAAAGCTGACCAATCTACTACTATTCCTTGTACATATAACCGTGCCAAGCTTTGAAGTATCTGTTGCCAATCTGAACCATTTGAACGCAGACTAGGCAACCACACGCCGATCTCATCAGGCAAGCATTGTCTCCCCATGCCCAACAAGGTTGGCTTCGGTCCACACTCTACAAATACCTCATAACCCTCTTGGTATAAGGTTTTCATACTTGCGGCAAACTGTACGGATTGCAAAACATGAGTTAACCAGTACTCAGGATTTGCTATCTCTGCATTTGCCCACTGTCCTGTGAGGTTGGAAATTAGATTGATCTGCGGACTAGAGTAAGTGACTTGTCGGGCAACTTTCTCAAACTCTGCAAGCATTGGTTTCATCAAAGGGGAGTGAAAGGCATGAGAAACTTTTAGCTTAGTTGTCTTCACCCCCTCTGCTTCCAAAATAGTCACGACTGTTTGTACAGCCTGACGCTCACCCGAAATGACCACATTTTGTGGGCCATTAATGGCGGCGATTGCCAAAGGCACTGCGCTCCGTGCAATTGCTAAGTTCTGCACATATAGTTCAATAGCAGCTTTCACCTTTATTTCATCTGCCATCACGACCACCATTTCCCCGTTTGGAGAAAGTGCCTGCATTAACCGTCCTCTCAAGGCTACCAGCTTTAGTCCATCTTCCAGGCTGAATACCCCTGCTACAGTTGCGGCAACATATTCACCTACACTATGACCCATAACAGCAGAGGGTTGGATACCCCAGGATGTCCACAACTGGAACAGAGCATATTCCAAGGCAAATAGAGCGCTTTGTGTATAAGCTGTTTCTTCCAAAAAGGGACTTGTACCAGATTCAGGGAACAGCACCTTCAACAATGGCTTTTCTAAGTAGGGACGGAGGATTTCATCACAGCGGTCAAGGGTAGCACGGAAAGTTGGTTGAGTAGAGTAGAGTTGTTTTCCCATATCTGCATACTGGGAACCCTGACCAGTGAATAAAAAAGCTACTTTGGGCGGTCTGGTATGCTGCCCCTGGAAAACGCCTGTGACTTCTTTTCCTGCGATCAATGCTGCTAATATTTCTCGTGCTTGGGTAGACGACTCTGTTAACAAGCATAGTCGATGATTAAAGTGCGATCGCCCAGTATTGGCACTAAAACAGATATCTTCTATATCTAAGGTTGGATGCGTTGCTAAATGGTTTTCATAACAACGCCCTAGCTGCTTGAGGGCTTCTTGGGTCTTTGCTGATAGTGTTAGTAGATGTGCCGGACGTTCCCCTGTAAAATTGTTGGTCGTTTCCGTCACCTTTGTTAAAGGTTCTAATTTTGGTGCCTCTTCTAAGACAACATGAGCATTAGTACCGCTAAAGCCAAAGGAACTGACTCCCGCAATTCGTCGCTTGTCCCCTGAAAGCCAGGGTATTGATTTATTTGCAACCATTAAGGAGTATTGATCCCAGTCAATTAAAGGATTAGGCTGCTGAAAATGCAGATGGGGAGGAATCTCCTCATGTTGTAGAGAAAGCACCACTTTCATTAAACCTGTGACTCCAGCAGCAGCTTCTAGGTGACCAAGATTAGTTTTCACCGAACCAATGAGCAGAGGTTGATCCTCAGAACGGTTTTTGCCCAATACAGTTCCTAAAGCCCTGACTTCAATCGGGTCTCCCAAAGATGTCCCAGTACCATGAGCTTCTACGTAGTTTACCTGAGTTGATTCCACACCTGCATTTTCTAGGGCTTGGCGAATTAAAGTTTGCTGAGACAAACCATTAGGTACTGTCAACCCACTTGTGTAACCATCTTGATTCACCGCAGAACCACGAATTAGAGCTAGGATATTATCTCTATCTGCTAAAGCATCTGATAGGCGTTTGAGGACGACAATGCCACACCCTTCGGAACGAACAATGCCATTGGCTGAAGCATCAAAGGTTTTACAACGACCATCTGGAGATAGCATACGTGCGCGTGAGAAATTAATATGAATTTCTGGCAACAAAATCCGGTTTACACCTCCAGCCAAGGCTAGGTTGCACTCTTTGCTGCGTAAGCTTTGGCAAGCCAAATGAACTGTGACCAAAGAGGAAGAACAAGCAGTATCTACTGCTAAACTTGGTCCTTGTAGACCTAGAAAGTAAGATAAGCGACCTGCGGTAACACTATGAGCAAGGCCGGTTGTTAGGTAAGCATCAATTTCTGTAGCTTCTCTAGCTGTTAAGATTTGATAATAATCATTAGTAGAAATACCAATAAATACTCCTGTTTGGCTACCAGCCAACCCCTCTGGTGCTACACCAGAGTTTTCTAAGGCTTCCCAGCTCACCTCCAATAGCAAGCGTTGTTGGGGGTCAATACTCATAGCTTCTCGAGGAGAGATACCAAAGAAGTGAGAATCTAATTCATGTAACTGTTGATTGATAAATCCACCGTAGCGGGTGTACATCTTTCCAGGAGTATCTGGGTCTGGATCATAGTAAGCATCAATGTCCCATCGGTCTTTAGGTACCTCTGTGATGGCATCTACCCCATTATGCAAGAGTTGCCAGAATGCTTCTGGGTTATTTACGCCTCCAGGAAAGCGACAGCCTAATCCAATAATGGCAATTGGTTCTGTCTTCGCTTTTTCTAAAGTATTGAGCTTGGCTTTTACCTGCTTAAGTTGAAGCAGTGCCTTTTTCATTAATAACTCGTAATTTGTATTTTCCGAATTTTTATTCATAAAACAGTTCTATAAAACTTATCTCTAAATTGCCGATTCTACGTTTGCTTTAAATACGTTGGCTTCAAGATAATAACTTTGTAGTTCAATAAAGTTCACTCTCTTCAGTAGCTGCCAGTTCTTGAGCAAGTAAGTTGGCGACTTCTTCTTTAGAAAGTTCTTCTAAAGTTGCTGACAGTTCAGCATTCTCATCTACATTCTGTATGTCAATAAAGTTTGAGGTTAACTCCAGTGAAGGTAATTCCTGAATTAAATAATTAACAAGTGCTTCAATGGTAGGACAGTCAAAGGCTATACTTGCAGGAAGAGAGCATCCTAAACTGATTTTTAATTGATTTCTCAACTCTACAGATTTGAGTGAATCCATTCCCAAGTTGAAAAATCCTTGCTTAATGTCTATGGGTTTGGATGGATCTAAATCTAAAATTTTAGCTACTTGAGAACAAATATGTACTTGTAATAACTCTTTGCGATTATACAAAGGTGCTGCATTGAGTTTTTGAAGAAACTTAGGTTGCCTCTGGAGTAATGATTCAGAGGCTTCTTGTAAATAGGTAGAATTTTGTACTTTTGATACTAAATCTGCAAGATAAGGTTTGAGCAATAGCAGCAGTTGATCTGGTGGCACCGCTAACAAAACTTGCCACAATTGTTGGCTCTCTACATCATCGGAATTCTCTAAATACTGGATGAGTTGGTTTAACAGTGACTTTTGGGATTGGTGCGGTTTTCCGAGTCTAGCTTGCTGGGATGCTTCTGTCTCGTGCCAATAACGCGATCGCTGCCAAGGATAAGTAGGCAGCTTGACAAAACGACCACCTTGTGGGTAAAGATGGTTCCAATCTACTGAATCTCCAGAAATATATAATTTGCTGATATTTTTTAACAAAATGGTTTGCTCTGTTTCCTTATCTTCTTTATCTATAGTGTAATTATTAGAGAAAGCCTGGACCGATTCTAAATAGATTTCTCCTGACAGAAAACTTTTGAGCTGTTCCATAAGGTCTTTTTTGGAACGAACCAACAATATCAATCGATACTTATGATGGCTTCTACGTAAGCTAGCAGTATAGCAAATATCCAATAATGAGGTTTTGGAACTAGAGCCTTCATCTGCTAAAAAGTCTAAATAAGCACGAGCAAAGGCTAGAAGCGCTTCAGGGCTACGAGCAGACAGAGGAAATAGTTTTAATTGGCTATCAACATAAGCTTTTTCCTTGATTTGTGCATCAGGAAGTTGAGTTAACGAGGTTTTTTGGAAAGTATTTACACTTTCCAGAACTAGGTGAGCATTTGTACCACCTATTGCATAGGAATTGACACTAGCAAAGCGGGAACTATTGCCAGTTTCCGGCCATGATTTTAAGGATTGTGGCACCTGCAAACGCAATTTCTCAAAAGGAATTTTGGAATTTGGCGTCTGAAAATGCAAGCTTGGTGGAATTTGACCGTGCTTTAAAGCCAATGTTGTTTTAATCAAACTCGTGATACCTGCTGCTGATTCAAGATGTCCAATATTTGTTTTCACTGAACCAACAAAGCAGTAGTCTCCCGGAAGACGATGCTGACCCACCACAGAACCAATAGCATTTGCTTCAATCACATCCCCTACTGGTGAACCTGTACCTTGAGCTTCAACATATTGAACTTGTTCTGGTGGTATTCCTGCCTGCTCATAGGCTTCTCGAATTGCGGTTTCTAAAGCCAAACCTTTAGGAGCCATGATTCCTTCTTTGCTGCCATCTTGATTAACTACAATACTTCGGATAACAGCATAAATTGGATCGTTATCAGCTAAGGCATTTGACAGAGGCTTTAAAACTATAATACCAGAACCCTCAGCCCGGACAAAACCATCAGCGTGTGCATCAAAGCTTTTGCAACGACCATCAGCAGAGAATAAAAATGCACGACTCATTCCTATAGCTGTTTCTGGTTTCAGGATGACATTTACACCTCCTGCCAAAGCAGCCGTACAATCACCGCTCCAAAGACTTTGGCAGGCGAGATGTACGCTAACGAGTGATGAAGAGCAAGCAGTATCAATGACCATACTTGGTCCTTGAAAATTAAATAAGTAGGAGATCCGGTTAGCTACCATGTTTGTCGCCAACCCAGTGGTCGAGTATGCGTTCAGTAAATTGTGGTTACTCACCTCCAACTGTAGATGGCAGTAATCATGGTTTGATATACCAATAAATACACCAATTTTCGTACCTGCAAGATGTTCCGGGATCTGTCCAGCATCCTCTAAAGCTTCCCAAACAACCTCAAGCAATATTCGTTGTTGAGGATCTATATAAGCCGCTTCTTGGCGTGAGATACCAAAGAATTTGGCATCAAATTGGTCTATGTGTTTTATGAATCCACCCCAACGGCTATAGATTTTGCCTGGTTCGGCAGGGTCTGGATTGTAGAAATTATCTACGTACCAGCGGTCTGCTGGTACCTCAGTAATAGCATCTACACCATCTCTTAGTAGTTTCCAAAAATCCTCTGGACTGTTGACACCACCAGGCAAGCGGCAACCAATGCCAATGATTGCGATTGGTTCTTTTTTATAACTGTGCAACTTACCATGTTCATAATTCTGAGTCATGAGCTACTCCCAAAAAACACGACTACCTTGGCGATCGCTCTTCGGATGGTTGCTTCGTAAATCGTCCGAGTTTTGACGTATTTGCTAATGCATTTAATTTCCTACAGATGTGCTATTTTGAAACTTACTAAATAGCTCTACTAAGTCATTAACATTACTCAAATTGGCTAGCTCTGTTCTAGGAATTTTAATTTTCAATTCACGCATTGAGGAAGAAACAACTTCGACAACATCTAAACTTTCAGCTCCATAAGCTGACATCGGTTTTTCCGGGTCAATTTCAATGTCCTCAAGACCATCTATATTGAGCTTAATATTTTTGACAACGACTTTTAGTATCTGTTCTCGTTCCATTGCTTGTGTCCTACTATTTTAGGTTATATGAATTAGTCACCATGAACTGCGTAGACCAGGATGCATGAAAACCTGCGTACGTACTTATTAACTTTTACTCAGCACTCAGCACTTTTTCAAGTCAGCTGCTTTAGCTTAAATAAGTAGCTTCTATGTAATCTGTAGCACTTGGGTAACTAAAACAAATTTTGTGCATTAAATGTTCATGATATGCAGCCTCTTGAAGAGCCTGTTGTCGCGGTAGAGATATGGTGTCTTTGAGCATTTCGAGAACATGTCTTGGTTTTTCTGCTATTCTTCTTGCTATGTCCAGAGTTACACTCATCACTTCTTCAGAGGACACAACATAATTGAACAAGCCTCTATCTTTGAGTTCTCTACCTTTGTAAAATTTTGCAGTCAGTAGCATCTCATTGGCAAAATAACTTCCAACTAATGCTGGTAATAGAGAAGTTGCACCCATGCCAGGGGTGAACCCCAAGTCTGTAAAATTAACCCCATATCGACTACTTTCAGATGCTACCAAAATATCGCAACAAAGAGCAAACATTAATCCTCCTCCTAATGCATGTCCCTGCAAGGCACCTATAAGTGGTACAGGAAAGCTAAGAATTTTGTTGATCACTGGAATAAGTAAATTTTTGACATCAGTCTTTCCATGAGAAATTTGTTGGAGAATTTCCAGTGAACCTCCAGCACAGAAAATTTCTTCATAACCTGTAAGAATCAGTACCTTAAGTGTGGGCTTTGCAGCAAGAGTCTCTAAAGCAATCAAGAATTCCCTTAAAAGTTCTTTGCTCAGGCGATTCTTATTTTCATGATCGTTAATTTTAAGCTGAAAAATTCCTTCCTCAATATTGGTTACTAAAATTTTAGTCATTCATTTAACCCTTATATTTTTGAAACCATGGAGGAGTGAATCCCTGGGCAAAGGTTTGGATTCCTGCAACAACTTCTGGCTGTTCTAACCATGAAATCAGTTGATGAATAGCAAATTTCTTTTGTAGAGGGAACTTCTTAAATTCCAACTTTTCAAGATATCGTTTAGTTTCAGCTATGGCTTGAGGGGAAGCACGAAATAGCCGTTTTAATTGTTGATTGAGCTGTTGAGTCATTTCTCCAACAGCAACGACTTCATCGACGAGTCCAATTTCCTTTGCTTCTGAGGTCGTGATGCTACAAGTACTCAAAGCCATATATTTCAACCGCGCTGGCGATAGACGGCGCAATAGAAATGGCGCTATGAGCGCAGGAATCATGCCTACAATCACTTCTGATAACATGAAGCCAACATTCTCATTAGCTAATACCAAATCGCAAGCTGCTACTAGACCAACACCACCAGCAGTTACATTTCCTTCTATACTAGCAATCACTGGTCGGCTAGAGCTATGGATCAAACTTAAACAATCCAAAAACATTGTACATAGCTCTGATTTTTCATGACCATCAATCCAGCTTGTTTCTAAGTCAAATCCTTTGCAAAAATCAGAACCTTCTGCCGAGATAATAATGACCCGGCAAGACTCATCAGTGGTAGCTTGTTGGAGGAATTGATTGAGATAAAAAACCGATTTACAATTAATTGTATTGCCTAATTGAGGTGCTGCTAATGTAATCCAAGCGACACCTGAAGTTAGTTCATATTTAATAGGTTTTGACATTAACTCCACTCGTATCTCCTGTGGTAGTTTTCTAATTGCTTCAGCACTAAAAGTCCTTGACCTTCATACATCTTTTCATAAGCTGCATTTGTGGTAAGATTGCGTTCCGGTTCATAGTCAGAGCAATCAATATACTTTTCTCTCTCGATTTCAATTTCTTCATACTCCTCTATCGTTAAATGCATCCGTTCATTAAGATGTCGCTCAAGATTAAGCGCTGCTACCCTTTCTTGAGCTGTGGAACCAATAAAACCACTATAAAACTCACCTTGGCAACCGGAACCATAAGCGAATAACGATATTCTATCTCTTGGATTGAGATTTGTAGATGAATTTAGTAAACCTAGTAAACAAAGGAAGTTAGAACCTCCGTAGAAAGCACCAATTTGTTTGGCAAAATAAATGCTTTCTTTGACTTTTTGCTGATAATTTTGTTTGAAACTTGCTTTATCTTGTATGTTAAATCTACTTATTATTGTGCGATGAGCCTGAAGTGGCATACCTGGGAAAGGAGCGTGATAAATGTGCTTTTTAAAATCAGCATCATAATCTACTTGACCAACTATTTGTTCGTAGTTTTCATAAGCTCCATCCAATGCATCAAGATATGAGTAAACGCTTATTTGATCGTTGATCATTTCAACTTTGGCAGTAGGACGAAAAGTGTCATAAATCTCATTCATCCAGTAGCCAGCTTTTTCTAATTCAATTTCAAGAATTTGGGGATGATCGCTGACTAGCATGGCAACTGCACCACCACCACCCAAATGTTCAAATTCAGTCCCTACAGCGTTGCGGCTGATATCTGCATTTATAACCAAAGCCTTTTTCCCAGGACGGATACCAGAAGCGACCCAGGAAGCAGCCATTTTCAATCCGCCTGTGCAACCATAACAGGCTTGTTTAACCTCCAAGTTGCGACAATTAGCTGGCAAGTTGCAAAAACGATGCACCCAACTTGATATAGATTTACCAAAATCAACCGCAGATTCAGTACCAACAATAAGTAGCTCAATATCTTTAACATCTTCTGGTGATAAAAGCTTTTTTGCAGCATTAACTGCCAAAGTTACAGCATCTTCATAAGCTGGATAAACTGAGCGACGCTCACACATTAAGTTATTAACAATGTAATTTAAGTCTAGACCTCTGACCTCTGCTAACTCGGCTATATCAAGATAGAAGCGCCCTGCATATAAACTGATTTTCTCTATTCCTACAGGCATTTTAACTTTATCCTTTAGCTTCTAATAAGTTCTTATTTCCTCTGGTTCCAGCCAACATCGTTTTCGTTGAAATGGATAGGTAGGTAGTGCTACTCGGTTTCTTACATAGTCTTGGTCAAATCCAACCCAATTGACGTCAATACCATTGAGGTAAATTGTTTTGAGACTGTCTAAAAGTGTTACCCAGTTATCCTGTTCTTTCTTCAAAGAGGCTAACCAAGTCGCAGTTGCTTTTGGTAGACCTTGCTTACACCTGTGAATCAAGTCATCCGTTGGGCCAATTTCTAGAAACAGTTCATAACCTTGAGCTACTAAAGTCTGCACTCCTTGATGAAAAATCATTGGCTCTGGTGTGTAGTGATGCCAATGATTCGCATCTGGAACCTCTCCAAAGGGAATTATTTTCCCTGTCAGCCGAGAAATGAGTGTTAGATGTGGAGCAGTAAACTTCATGGAATCTACACTCTGCTCATACTCCACAACGACTTTAGATTTAGAGGAATTGACGGCAGCAATAGAGACTGAGTTTTGGTGAAAACTCACTGCTTCAGTCGTCAGTGATTTTTCAGCAGGTACCGCTGCTACTTTTGCTTTGCCTAGTTGCTCCTTTATTATTCTCTCACGTTTAGCCATCAACCGAAGTCCGTCTTCAAGGCTGAAAACTCCAGCAACACAGGCTGCTACATATTCTCCCACATCATAACCAATAACAGCATCTGGTTCTATTCCCCAAGAACGCCATAATTGAGCTAACGCGTACTCTAGGGCAAACAATGGTGACTGAGTATAGGATGTTTCATTCAGGGCTGAAAATTCTCTAGATTCTGGATAGAGAACTGATAGGAGGGGTTGTTGCAAATAAGAGCGCAACAATTCATCGCATTGATCTAAAATTTTCTGGAAGGTGGGCTGAGTAGCGTAGAGCTGGCGTCCCATCTGTATGTATTGAGTTCCTTGCCCAGAAAATAGAAAAGCTATCTTTGGACGATTCTGTCTTGAGACTTGATTTTGCAAGTAGCCGTTAGTCTCGTGAGCAGTGGCGAAAGCAATCAACTGCTTTTGCAAAGTTTCAGGAGAATCAGCAACAATTGCTAGGCGATAATCAAAATGCGATCGCCCAGTATTAGCTGTAAAGCAGATATCTGGCAAAGAAGGAAACTCTTTTTTGTCTTTCTTGGAATCTTCTGCTATATGACGCTCGTAGCGATTTGCAAGTTCTTTGAGAGCCTGATCTTTTTTCGCTGACAGAGTTAAAATGTGCAGAGGGCGTTCAACTAAAGATTTTAAATTTTGTAGCTGCTCAAATTGTGAACTGGTAGATGATTTATCATCTATCAATGATTCTAAATAGTCAGTCTTCAATCCTAAATCAGTAGATGCTTCTTCTAGTACCACATGAACATTTGTCCCTCCAACGCCAAAGGAGCTGACACCAGCAAATCTTTGTTGATTTGTTGTTTCAATTAACCAAGGCTGTAACTGAGTTGGAATTGCAAATGGGCTATTTTTTAAGTCAATGTGCGGATTCAGCTGCTTTAAATGCAAATTAGGTGGTATTTGTTTATACTGTAAAGACAGTACCACTTTAATAAGACCTGCGATACCAGCCGCCGCTTCCAAATGACCAATGTTAGTCTTGACTGAGCCAATCCAGCATAACTGCTTTGATGAACGCCCTTGAGTCAGTACACCTTTGAGAGAATGAACCTCAATTGGATCTCCAAGAGGAGTTCCTGTACCGTGAGCTTCTACATAACTAATTTGACTTGGTTTTACTCCAGCTTGTGACAGAGCTTGACGCATAACTGCTTGTTGAGCCAGACCATTAGGTGCACTCAACCCAATACTGCGACCATCCTGATTAACTGCCGAACCTGGAATTAGTGCAAGAATGCGATCGCCATCTTCTAGAGCATCACACAGACGCTTGAGAACAATCATTCCGCAACCTTCTGAGCGCACATAACCGTCACCAGACGCATCGAAGGTCTTGCAGCGACCATCTGAAGCCATCATACCAGCTTGGGATAAGGTGATAGCTAATTCTGGTATCAAAATAACATTTACACCACCGACCAAAGCTAAATTTGACTCTCTTGTTCGTAAGCTTTGGCATCCTAGATGAACTGCAGTCAGCGAAGATGAGCAGGCGGTGTCTACTGTTACGCTAGGTCCCTGCCAATCAAACAAGTAAGACAAGCGATTGGCAGCAATGCTATTTGCAATTCCTGTACCTCCTCGTGTCGGAGGGTTGAGCAAGGACTTGTAATAATCTGCACTAGCAATCCCAACAAAGACACTTGTTTTACTACCAGCAATTCGCTCTGGAGCAATTCCAGCATTTTCCAAAGCTTCCCAAGTCACTTCTAGAAGCAGGCGTTGTTGTGGGTCCATAACTGACGCCTCACCTCTTGAGAGACCAAAAAAATGAGGATCAAACTGATCAATCCCGTTCAAAAAGCCACCCCAACGGGTATTCATTTTATCAAGGCTTTCTAAATTTGGGTCGTAGTATGCATTAACATTCCATCGGTCTGTTGGTACTTCTTGAATTGCATCTACTCCATGAGACAGCATTTGCCAAAAAGTTTCTGGGTTATCAGCTCCTCCAGGAAATTTGCAACCCATCCCAATAATAGCGATTGGCTCTTTTTTCTCTTGCTCCAATGTCTTGATTTTGGATTGCATTTCTTCAATTTCGACCAGAGCATCTCGTAGTAAAACGCTGTAGTCTTGAGCTTCTGGATTCTGACCCATTCTCTCTAGCTCCGTTTTAGGGATTTCAACTTTTTGGCAAGTAAATCAGCAAGTTCTTCCTGAGATTTTGCTTCCAAATTCTCCAAAGTGGTAGCTTTTCGGATTTTCTTTTGAGACGCCACAACAGATTCATCTAAAATCTCAGAAAATACATTCTCAGATAAATAATTTACTAAGGCTTCAACTGTTGGGTAGTCAAAAACCAGAGTTGGGTAGAGAGAATGTCCGATATCAGTTTGAATACAGTTTCTTAACTCCACCGCAATCAGAGAATCCATCCCTAGATCGAAAAATGATTTCTGCAAATCCAAAGGCTGAGATTGATTGAAGCCTAAAATGTTTGCGACTTGGAAGCAAATATAAGACACTAAGTGTTCGCGACGCTTACTAAGAGGAATTTCCTGTAACCGCAGAGGAAAATTCTGTTGCTCAGAAGGCGTTATTTTTTGCTGTAAGCTGGCTGTGAAATCAGTATAAAATTGCTGATTTCTTGACTTTTCCTCGAACTGCAACCAATCAACAGAGGCGACTCCAACTTGTGCAGCAGATTGCGACAGCAACAACTCTAGCACATCTAATACCTTTTGCGGCTCGATTGTGCCGATTCCCTTCATCCTTGCTTGCCCACTTATGTGACGCTTGGCAAAGAGTCCTACTTGTGAGACTGCTCCCCAGTTAATACTGAGTCCTGGTAGCCCTTGCCCTTGACGATAATGAGCTAGTGCATCCAGAAAAGCGTTTGCAGCAGCGTAGTTAGATTGACCGGGAGAGCCTAGTAAAGATGCAACAGACGAAAACAACACAAAGAAGTCTAGAGGCTGATGTAAAGTCAGAGTATGCAAATTCCAAGCTCCTTGCACCTTAGGTGCCATCACCTTTTCCAGACGTTCCCACGATTGCTGTAAAACAATTCCATCATCTAACACAGCAGCACCATGAATTATACCTCGTAACGGTGGCAATGCATTTTCTTCTATCTGTGAAAGTACTCGCGCGAGTTGCTCAGTTTGTGCAACATCAGCTTCAGCCACGAGTACTTTTGCTCCAGCTTGTTGTAGTTCCTGTAACTGTGCATTGACATGAGGTGAAGGCTGGCTACGTCCTACTAAGACTAATTGCCTTGCTCCATGTTCTACCATCCAATCAGCGACGAGCAAACCGAGTTCACCTAACCCGCCAGTAATTAAATAAGTTCCATCTTGGCTAAACTTTAGCCTGCCTGCATACACTGTTCGTGAGATTGGCTCAAAACGCTTTAACCTAGCCACATACCGATTCTGCCCTCGGAAAGCAACTTCATATTCTTTGCTAGAACTAGACCAAATCTCTGTCCATAAAGCTTCCACTTGCCTCGTCATTACCTCTGAATCTAAATCCACTCGCACACAGTTAAGTTCTGGATGTTCTTTAGTAATGACTTTGCTCATACCCCACACTGGCGATTGTACTAGTCCTGCAAGTGAGGGTTGAGTAACCGATACTGCTCCCTGAGTCACTAACCAAAGTTTAGGAAGTTGTGCTTCTCTTGTTCGTAGTAACGCTTGAACTAAGTGTAATACGCTGCCATAACTATGCTCTTTAACAAGATTGTCATCGGGACAAATCAACTGCGTTTGTGTCTGCTGTATATCCAAGCTCCATAAGTGTACGACTCCATGTAAAGGAGTTTTTTGGCTATGCACAGCTAAGAGTAGTTTTTGCCAATCGTCAGGCGCAGCAGGGTTAATGTAGAATTTTTTTTCTACCTGTTGATACTCCTGAGCCGCAAAGACAATGCTACACTTGTGACCAGAAGCCTGTAGCTTTGTGACCAGTTGCTGACCGATACCCTGCTTATCTGCTAAAATTAGCCATTGTGTTGCTGCTTTGTTTGGCTCTATCTCCCACTCTTGGGATTCTAAACCCTCCCCATTAACTTTTATACCTGACTGAACTACCAATTCAGGTTGAGACAGCTCTTGAATTTGCCACTGGACTTGATAAAGCCAAGAGTGTAGTAAATCCTGAGTACTAGTCAACTGTGATTGATGTCGGGCTTTGGTTTCAATCCAATAAGACTGTCTTTGCCAGGGATAGGTAGGCAATGGCAAACGACGACGAGGATAATCCCGGTCAAAACCAGACCAATCAACAGCAACTCCGCGTACATATAATTGTCCTAAACTCTCTAACATCTGCTGCCAATCGGGTGTGCCAAAACGCAAACAAGGTAGCCAGACTCCCACATCTTCAGGCAAACATTGTCTTGCCATTGTCAGTAATACAGGCTTAGGTCCACACTCAACAAAGACTTCATACCCTAGCTGATGCAGTGTTTGCATACTAGTAGCAAATTGTACTGGCAGCAAAATATGCTTCAACCAGTACTCTGGAGTTGCGATCTCTTGTGTGGCAAGTTGACCTGTGAGATTAGAGATTAAATCTATGCCTGGGCGAGAGAATTTGACCTGTCGCAGAACTTGCTCAAATTCCTCAAGCATAGGTGTCATCAAAGGAGAGTGGAAGCCATGGGACACTTTGAGTCTGGTTGTCTTTATCCCTTGGGCAGCCAATGCTGTTGCGAGTGTTTGTACAGCTTGAATTTCACCAGAAATGACTRCATTTGTGGGAGTGTTGATCGCGGCGTAGGCCACCTTATGCTTATATGGTGCGAGCGCAGCTTCGACTTGAGCCAGATCTGCCATAATTGCGACCATGGCACCATTTTCTGGTAGTGCTTGCATCAATCGCCCTCGTGCGGCAATTAATTTCAACCCATCTTCTAAGCTAAACACTCCTGCGACAGTTGCTGCTACATACTCGCCCAGACTATGACCCATCACACAGTTTGGCTGTATTCCCCAAGAAGTCAACAATTGAAACAGGGCATATTCTAGAGCAAATAAAGCGCTTTGTGTATAAACGGTTTGATCTATAGGAGAGCTTTGTTCTGGGTTCGGATACAGTACCGAGAGTAAAGGCTTTTGCACATAGGGGCGCAGAATTTCATCACATTGGTCAATCGCGGCACGGAAAGTTGGTTGAGTGTTGTAGAGTTCTTTTCCCATCCCTACGTACTGTGACCCTTGACCTGTAAATAAAAATGCTATTCTAGGTTGCGTAACGCTAAGAACTTGTCCTTGAAAAACTCCTGTGGCTTCTTGTTCAGCTAGGATAGCAGGTATTTTTTGGCTCAGATGATACGATGATTCGGCTACTATACTTAAACGATGCTGGAAGTGTAATCGACTTGTGTTAGCAGTAAAGCATATATCTTCAATGGCTAAAGCTGGATTGGTCGTTAAATGGTTTTCGTACCGCTCTAACAACTGCTTCAAGGCTGCTTCAGTTTTACCAGATAGGGTCAGCAAATGTAAAGGGCGTTCCACTGACACCTGTACTGGTTCGGATACGGGTGCTTCTTCTACTATTATATGAGCGTTAGTACCGCTAAAGCCAAAGGAACTAACCCCCGCAATCCGCCGTTTTTCTCCAAAAGCCCAAGGCATCCGCCTCACTGGAACCATCACAGGCAGATCATCCCAAGGAATATGAGGGCTAGGCTGTTGGAAATGCAAGTGAGGGGGAATCTCTTGATGTTGTAAAGAAAGTACCACCTTAATTAAACCAGCAATGCCAGCGCTTCCTTCAAGATGACCAATATTTGTCTTCACCGAACCAATCACGAGCGGATGACCTTGAGGGCGATTCTGGCCAAATGCGGCTCCCAAAGTTTCTACTTCAATAGGGTCTCCTAAGGATGTTCCTGTACCATGAGCTTCTACGTAACTCACTTGAGTTGGCTCTACACCTGCATTCTCTAAAGCTTGGCAAATCACAAGTTTTTGAGACAGACCATTAGGGACTGTCAAACCACTCGTATGACCATCTTGATTAACCGCTGAACCGCGAATCAGAGCCAAGATATTGTCCCCATCTGCAACTGCATCTGATAAACGTTTGAGGACGATAACGCCGCATCCCTCTGCACGTACAAAACCGTTTGCTGAGGCATCAAAAGTCTTACAACGACCATCCGGAGACAACATCCGAGCTTTGGCAAAATTAATACTAAGTTCCGGTGATAGAATCCGGTTCACACCTCCAGCTAGGGCTAAATCACTTTCTCCATTGCGTAGGCTTTGGCAGGCTAAATGAACTGTGACTAGCGAGGAAGAGCAAGCTGTGTCTACTGCTAAACTTGGTCCTTGCAGACCTAAAAAGTAAGACAAGCGACCTGCTGCCACACTATGGGAATTACCTGTAGCTAGGTAAGCATCAATATCTGTCGGTCCTCTGTCTGTTAAGAGTTGGAAATAGTCATGACTACAGATGCCAATAAACACGCCTGTTTTACTACCAGCCAACTTCTGGAACATCATACCTGAGTTTTCAATTGCCTCCCAGCTCACCTCTAGCAGCAAGCGTTGTTGTGGGTCAAGACTGACAGCTTCTCGAGGAGAGATACCAAAAAATTGAGGGTCAAAGTCATGTAAATGATTAACAAAACCACCAGAGCGGATGTGCATTTTCCCAAGAGCCTCTGGGTTTGGGTCGTAGTAAGCATCAACATCCCATCGGTCTTTGGGTATGTCCGTGATGGCATCTACCCCATCACGCAATAACTGCCAGAATGCTTCTGGATTGTCTGCCCCTCCAGGGAATCGACAACCAATACCAATAATAGCAATTGGTTCTGCATTTATGAATTTAAGCTTAGGCCGCATTTGCTGTGCGAGCAACGCAAGCTTGAGCGGTGATACCTCAGAAATGTTTTGCCATACATTACTCATAAATCTTCCTTGCTATCTAACTCTCTAACCGCTTTGTTAGCAGCATTTTCTTGACATCGTTTTCTGACATCTGAGAAACTTGCGTCAAAAGTGTGTTTAGCTCTTCATCTTGGGGCAATTGTGCCTTTTGAGAACTTTCAAAACTTTCAAAACTTTCAGACGAGCTGGAGAACGATAGCACTTTTTGGGCAAGGTAATCAACAAGTGTTTCCACAGTTGGATAGTTAAAGGCCAAAGTTGAAGGTAAAGAGCATTTTAAACTGGTTTGTAGCAAGTTTCTCAACTCAACCGATGTCAACGAATCCATTCCCATGTTGAAGAACCCTTGCTGTGAGTCTATTGGATCAGAGGGATTTAAACCCAGAATTTTTGCTACCTGAGAGCAAACATGAGCCTTCAAGTAAGCTCGACGCTCTTTAACAGGAGCAACATTTAATTGCTGGAGAAATTGAGAATCTTGTTCCAATAGCTGGACAGATTTTAGTTGGAAATTAGTTAAGAAGGGCCAAGCAGCAAATTGTCCCGAAAACTGCGACCAGTTGATAGGTACTACCCCAACCTGAACAGTAGAATATTGGAGCAATTGTTCCAATACTTCTAAGACCTGGGGTGGTTTGATAGTTCCAATTCCCTGCACCTTCATCCGCTCATCAGCTTTGCGCTGTGCAGCAGCTCCTATCTGTGCCACAATGCCCCAGTTTATGCTTAATCCTGGCAATCCTTGCGCTACACGGTAGTGGGCTAATGTATCCAGAAAAGCATTTGCTGCAGCATGGTTAGCTTGACCAGGAGAACCTAATAAAGAAGCAACGGACGAAAAAAGTACAAAGAAATCTATGGGTAAATTCTGAGTTAAAGTGTGAAGATTCCAAGCGCCTTTTATCTTAGGCGCTGTCACGCGTGCAAAGCGTTCTTGAGTGAGTTGTACTAGGACACCGTCATCTAGAGTTCCTGCTGCATGGATGACACCTCTCAACGGCGGTAGCGATCGCTGAATATCTACTAAAACTTGAGCAAGTTGCTCAGATTTTGACACATCTGCCTTTGCTACCACAACCTTAGCATTTGTCTGCTCTAACTCCTCTATCTGTTTCCTAATAGCAGCGTCCGCATCCCGGCGGCTGACTAATACTAAGTGTTGTGCCCCACGTTCTATCATCCAACGAGCCACCAACAAACCTAGACCTCCCAATCCACCAGTGATCAGATAGGCACCATCTTCACGGAAGGTCATTGGCTTTATTGCTGCTGATCCAACCCTTGTTTCCGGCTGTATGACAACAATCTTACCAACATGTTTGGCTTGTTGCATGTAGCGGAAAGCACTAATTACATCTTGAATAGGAAATACTTTTTGTGGTAGGGGTTTGAGAATACCTTCACAAAACTGCTGCATCAAATCGCGCAGCATCGATTGGATTAAGTCCGGTTGCTGCTGACAAATCTGCACCAAATCCACCAGAAAATACGATATATCAGCTTTCAACTGAGCAACCTGGTTTAAATCCCAAACACCGCTTTTACCAATTTCTACAAAGCAGCCTTTAGCCTTTAAAACAGACAGGCTCTTAGGAATGAATTCTCCTGCAAGACTGTTGATGACAACATCGACTCCCTGTCCCTTAGTCACTGCCATCACTTCTTCGGCAAAGTCTAGGGTTCGAGAGTTCATAATTTGTTTGACTCCCAAAGCTTTCAGAGATTCCCACTTACTAGGACTAGCTGTTGCCAAAACTGTAGCTCCAGCTTGTTGAGCTAGTTGGACTGCTGCCATCCCAGTTCCTCCAGCAGCAGCATGGATCAATACTTGTTTTCCGGCAGATATCTTAGCAACATGGTGCAAAACGTAGTGAGCAGTCAAGAAATTAACCGGGATAGTTGCTGCCGCTTCAAAACTAATATTCTCTGGTTTAGGTGTCACCATAGCGGCATTAACTGTAACATACTGACTAAAGCTGTCAGGAGCTATGGCTACAACCGCATCTCCGATTTCAAAGCCTTCTACTTCTTCCCCAATAGCTACCACAACGCCTGCACATTCACCACCAAACCAACCTCTTTCAAAAGGAAGCATATTTAATGCATCCAAAACATCCAGAAAATTTAGCCCTGTAGCTCGTACCCGGATTTCTACTTCACCAATACTGGGTTGACGGCGTTTCGTTGGTTGTAGTCTCAAGTTTTCTAAAGTTCCTCTAGAGGAAATCTCTAGTCGAAATGGCTGATGATCAGTAACATCGCATTTCTGTTGAACTACAAAATCATGAGTAGGGCTAAAGTGTACCAGTCTTGCTACCCGACGAATCTGGTCTCGGAAAGCAACTTGGTCTTCTGGAGTTCTTGACCAGATTTCCTCGAATAGAGCTTTAGCCTCATCGGCTCGAACATCAAGATCCAAATCCACTCGCACACAATTGAGTTCTGGGTGCTCTAAAGCGATAACTTTCCCCATTCCCCACAAGGGGGATTGAACCATCCCTGAAATATGAGGTTTTAACCCCACTGCAACTGCACCGCGGGTGACTATGTATAAGGAAGGAGGTTTAGAAAACCCTGCCTTAACTATAGACTGAACTAAGTGCAATGTAGTATTGCAGACTTTCTGTGAGGCTGCCTCTATATTTTCATCTTCTCCCGTATCCAAGCTCCATAGATGCACTACCCCACACAGAGGAAGTTGATTAGTTTTCAAGGATTCGGCAAACAGCCTTTCAAAATGACCTGAGTTGGTTGGATCTATCTGAAACTCTTGCTCCCCTATCTGCTTGTAATCCTTGCCAGGAAAGACAAGGGTACAAACTTCTGCTTTAGACTGCAAGATAACTTCCAACTGCCGACCAGTTCCTTGACTATCAGCTAAAATTAGCCAGTTACCAGCCTGAGAACTCGGTACCTCTAGTTTAGCCTCAGCAGCTTGTGCCACAATCACAGCCTGCTGTGCTAACATTGTTGTGCTTCCTGACAAAGAAGAAAGTGCAACTGTTTGTTCAAAGTTATTTTTCTGTAACAGTTCCTGCCATTGGTACACTGACATTAATGGATAGTCAGGGCGTAAATCTTTGTCAGTAAACCGCCACCAACCTTCCGTTAATCCAAAGGTGAGATCCATCCAGCGCTGACGCCCTGTTCCTTCCAGTAAGACCAGCATTCCCCCTGGGGCTAGCAACTGGTAGATGTGTTGCAATGTCTGGCTCAAGTTTTTAGTAGTATGTAGCACATTTGCCGCCACAATCACATTATACTGATGGACTCCAAATCCCTGTTCTTGAGGGACTTGTTCAATGTCTAAGAGTTGATAGCGTACAAAAGGGTAATTCTGAAACTTCTCTTGCGCTTTGGTGAGGAACAAAGACGATACATCAGTAAATGTATATTCGGTCTGATTGACTGGCAGTTGTGGCAGAAGATAGGAGGTTGTACCTCCAGTACCAGCACCGATTTCCAAAATTCGCACTCCGCATCTTTGGGGTAGATTCTCCAGAGCTAATGAAACTGCTCTTTGCACTAGAGTATTAATCACCTGAGATCCTGGAGAATCCTGATAGAGCTTGGTCGCTGTTGTTAAATCTCCTTCAGGAAATATTAACTGTAGTGGGTCAAGCTCTCCCCGCAGGATTTGTGCCAGTTTTGCTCCACAACGAGCCAACAGAGATAATTCCGCTTCAGCGGCTGAAGACTGGGCTAGGAGTATGTTCATTTGCTCTTGTGGGTTTAGGATTTTAGGGACTCGAGTCACTTCCCACTCTTGATCAATTTGCTGGAGTATTCCTTCTTCGAGCAACATCTCCAGCAGACGAGCAAACAAGCGATGATGTTGGCTAACCACGCGTAATTGTGTGGTCATAGCTGCTGTTGCAAAACGCTGTTTAGGTTGGAACTTCCATCCTAATTCTTGGAAAGCATTTACCACATAAGCAATACTTAAAGTTTCTAGTTGATGCAATCCAGCTTCATAAAATTTTATACTGGGCTGACCCAACAATTTTGATACTTCAGGTGCAAGGCTGTGACAGATTTGTGCAGGAGCCGTTAGGTAATCTTGTAGCAATTGCGGACCCCATAATGTCTGCGGTTGCCACTGGATTTGATAAAGCCAAGATTGTAGTAAATCCTGAGAACTAGTCAGCATATTAGGGCTAGCTCTTTGTAGCCGCAGCTTTTCTACAGTGGCAATCAGTTGTCCTTCTGTTGTCAACAGACGTACTGTGGCAGTTAATGTTTGCTCAGAATCATTAACCTGAACATAACTCCATAATTGACTAGGTAGTCTTTGGTAAAGGTGTAACCGCTCTAAACCCACAGGCACAAAAGCCTCTAGTTGTCCGTGACCACTCCAAGCTGCTCCCACCGCCTGAAAGCTCGCATCGAGAAGCACTGGGTGTAGATGGTAGGCTTGTGCTTCACCCATTAATGCCTGTGGCAAACGTAACTGTGCTAGGGCTTCTTTGGTTTGTGGGTGAGACCATAGTTGTTCTATGGCTTGGCAAAAACTCCCATATTCTAGACCACACGCTTGCAATTGTTGATAGTACTCACTGACAGATATTTCGACTTGGCAACGCGATCGCAATGCAGTTAAATCTACTGATGGTAGCTCGTCTTGTGTTGCCTGTTGTACCTCTCCTGCGGCATGTAGTACCCAAGTTGGCTCTTCGCTTTGAGGCTGTAGATTGAGGCTAAAGATTTCAAATTGATATCCCCCTTGCTTTTGGCGTGTTAAACTCAACTGTAGTGTTTTTTGTGTGTTGTCCTCCAAGTGCAATGCTTGTGGTATTGACACATCCGTTAGCACTAGGTCGTCTGATTTGAATACCCTGCTACCCGCTGCTAAAGCCATTTCCATATACCCAGCACCAGGAACAATAACCTGCTGGTATACGCAATGGTGTTCGAGATAAGCAGGTGCATCAGGGCAAATTTGGGCTTGGAAGCGAATTTTCTGAGCATCTGCTAAAAATAACTTTTGACCAAGCAATGGGTGAGTGTTCTGGTTGGTAGCAGTTTCGTTCCAAAGCAATTGTGTTTTCTGATTAGCGGCATTAGTTGTCTTAATCCAATAAGACTGTCTTTGCCAGGGATAGGTAGGCAATGGCAAACGACGACGGGGATAATCCCGGTCAAAACCAGACCAATCAACAGCAACTCCGCGTACATATAATTGTCCTAAACTCTCTAACATCTGCTGCCAATCGGGTGTGCCAAAACGCAAACAAGGTAGCCAGACTCCCACATCTTCAGGCAAACATTGTCTTGCCATTGTCAGTAATACAGGCTTAGGTCCACACTCAACAAAGACTTCATACCCTAGCTGATGCAGTGTTTGCATACTAGTAGCAAATTGTACTGGCAGCAAAATATGCTTCAACCAGTACTCTGGAGTTGCGATCTCTTGTGTGGCAAGTTGACCTGTGAGATTAGAGATTAAATCTATGCCTGGGCGAGAGAATTTGACCTGTCGCAGAACTTGCTCAAATTCCTCAAGCATAGGTGTCATCAAAGGAGAGTGGAAGCCATGGGACACTTTGAGTCTGGTTGTCTTTATCCCTTGGGCAGCCAATGCTGTTGCGAGTGTTTGTACAGCTTGAATTTCACCAGAAATGACTACATTTGTGGGAGTGTTGATCGCGGCGTAGGCCACCTTATGCTTATATGGTGCGAGCGCAGCTTCGACTTGAGCCAGATCTGCCATAATTGCGACCATGGCACCATTTTCTGGTAGTGCTTGCATCAATCGCCCTCGTGCGGCAATTAATTTCAACCCATCTTCTAAGCTAAACACTCCTGCGACAGTTGCTGCTACATACTCGCCCAGACTATGACCCATCACACAGTTTGGCTGTATTCCCCAAGAAGTCAACAATTGAAACAGGGCATATTCTAGAGCAAATAAAGCGCTTTGTGTATAAACGGTTTGATCTATAGGAGAGCTTTGTTCTGGGTTCGGATACAGTACCGAGAGTAAAGGCTTTTGCACATAGGGGCGCAGAATTTCATCACATTGGTCAATCGCGGCACGGAAGGTTGGTTGAGTGTTGTAGAGTTCTTTTCCCATCCCTACGTACTGTGACCCTTGACCTGTAAATAAAAATGCTATTTTGAAGTTTTGTCCACTTTCTAATTTGTCACTTGCTGATTTGGCAGCCTTTTTTTCATTTTCAAAAGCTTCTAGTTGCTCGCGCAATCTTATAGTAGTATCAACTACTAAAGCAAGTCGGTATGCAAAATGTTTACGTCCCGTATTGCTTGTAAAGCAAATATCTGCCAGCAATGCTTCTGAGTGAGACTGCAAATAAGCTTGATAACGTTGTGTGAGTTCCAGTAGCGCTTTTTCACTTTTTCCTGATAGGGTAAAAATGTGCAGAGGACGTTTAAGTTCAGCAGTTACTATAGTAGGCGCAGGTGCTTCTTCCAAAACCACATGACAGTTGCTTCCACCAAAGCCAAACGAGCTTAGTCCAGCAAAGCGACGCTCTGTAGTAGACCAAGGCTGGCACTTCGTGGCAATGGAAAAGGTGGTTCCTTGTAGAGAAATATATGGATTTAACTGCTTCAGATGCAGATGGGGTGGTATCTTTCTATGTTGCATACATAATACCACCTTAATCAAGCCAGCAATTCCAGAAGCTGATTCTAAATGACCGATATTAGTCTTAACTGAGCCAAGCCAACAAGGTTGATCTGGACGACGATCCTGCATCAAAACTGTTTTTAAAGCTTTCACCTCTACAGGATCTCCTAGAGAAGTTCCTGTGCCATGAGTCTCAACATAACTAATTTGCGCTGGTGCCACTCTAGCATTTTCCAATGCTTGGCGAATAACAGCCATCTGAGAAAGCCCGTTAGGTGCAGTAAGCCCGTTGCTCAAGCCATCTTGGTTAACTGCTGAACCTCTAATGACGGCTTGAATATTGTCTCCATCTCTCAAGGCATCTGAAAGCCGCTTGAGAACTACAATTCCACATCCTTCTCCTCGTACATAACCGTCAGCACTAGCATCAAACGTTTTGCAACGACCGTCAGGTGCCATCATGCCTGCTTTCGAGAAAGTAACAGTTCTGTCTGGAGACAAAATTAAATTTACCCCTCCAGCTAATGCCAGATAAGACTCTCGATTCTGCAAACTCTGGCAAGCAAGATGCACTGTCACCAGTGATGCAGAACAAGCCGTATCTACTGCCATACTTGGTCCACGCAAGTCTAGTACGTATGATAAGCGATTAGCTGCTATGGAATGACTAATACCAGTACCACTGTACGCATTTAAATGAGTGCAATCTTGGTAGATCAGCCGATCATAGTCACTATTGCTAATTCCAATAAATACTCCAGTTTGACTACCAGCTAGCTGATTTGACATCAATCCAGCATTTTCTAAAGCTTCCCAAGCCACTTCTAACAATAACCTTTGCTGAGGGTCAAGGTGTTCTGTTTCGCGAGGAGAAATTCCAAAAAAACTCGGTTCAAATTGATCTACCTTTTCCAGAAAGCTACCCCAGCGAGTACTCATTTTTGCTGGTTTATTTGGGTTGGGATCGTAAAAGGCGTCAACGTTCCACCGTTCTGGCGGCACCTCAGCAATCATATCCCAACCCTCTTCTAATAAATTCCAAAAGGATTCTGGATTTATAGCTCCAGGAAAACGACAGCCAATACCAATGATTGCTATGGGTTCCATACTTAAGATTACTTTCTCCCTGTTATTTAGCCTTCTTTTAAGTTAGTGTTTTTCATCAAGAATTTATCAGGATTCGATAGTATCTACGCTCGAACTTTCTTTGAAATATATATGCATCAAAAAACACGCTATAGTCGAATTGCATATAGCCGTTTTAAGTCAGAAACCCCACACATAAATGCGAGGGCGCTCATAGCCCATCTGACCAGCTTTAGTCGCGAATAAATTCGCCTGCACCTTACCCCCATGCATAAATGCAGGGGTCTCCACGGTGCGAGGTATGTGATGATTTGTGGAAAAAAACCGTACATAAACAACTTTTGATATAAGTAGAACAATTTGAAAAAACAAACTATGTGAAGTAATGTAAAATTACTGCAATCTAGTTCGTAGTAAGGACTTTAGTCCTCACTAAAAACCTTTAATTATTTACGCTGTTCTACTTAGCAATCCGATTTGATTTGGAGAATTACTCATAGAGGTAGGTAAGAAGCAAGAGACAGTCTTGCAATAGGGAAAGCAGGCAATCTGCTTAAGATCAAAATGTACGGAATTTTTTCAAAAATCAAATAGGATTCCTATGGTTGAGATTTTAGCAGTAAATTACAAAACCTATATTACTATACCAGAGTCTATGCGCTGTAATCTAGACATCTCCAAAATACTAAGATTCTGTGATAAAAGAACATCCAAGAAAATTAGAATTATTGCATACATAGAAGACCCTCGTAAAAATCTTTCGAGTTGCTCAAGAACGATTTCGGCTAATTTATAAAAAGTATGAACAAGTAATTTTGACAATTTGTGGGTTAGTAAGATTCCGAATTGGAGCATTAATATGACAAGTATAAATACATCATATTTTTTCAGGATAAAATTAACGCATATAACTACGTTTTTTGCGTTTTATTATCAATACATCTCTCAAAACCTCATTTCATCGTATGGACGAGCTAGTTCGCAATGCTTGCATTTGCGCTTTGTAAGCTAGTCACACAGAAGTTTTGATAGTTTTCGCAGATGTCTATTGTAAAGCCAGTTTGGGCTTCATTTGAGTTTCATTTTTGTTTAAGCCCCGCTAAAAGATAAAGGACTGAAACACCGATATTCAAATGTGCCAATTTGGCACATTTAAATTGAGCAGCTACAATTTTCAACTATGTAACAAAACCTTAACTTGATAATTACAAGTTATTCCATGTGATCAACGCCTGTGCTGAGAATGTGCGAATCTTTATCTTTCTAGGATTACGCGATCGCACAACATGACGAAAGATCAGTTTTGTAGCTAAGCAGCACTTGGAAAATTGATCTTGACAATAAAATATTTTTGTGTATTTTAATAGATGGTCTTGAATCCTGGATTCTCAGCAGCGTTGTGAATGAATTGTTACAAAATTGGGCAGTCTCATAAACAGTTAGATTATAATATCCTTTGCGTTTATGTCGCGATATTTATTTTCCAATTTCAAAAACGGTGAATTTCAAGCATTGCATCAGGAAATATCTGAAGTTTTGGTTCTTCAGGACTTGTTATGCTAAGTAATTAGTTATCTAATACCAATTTAATATGAAGCTGCATAGAAAAGAGCTTCTAAAATAAAGTTATAAGAGGAAATAGATATCACCTGCTCCGATGTAAGTTGGCTGAATATTTCCTGGATGCGAGCCTCCTAAGGGAGGAGCTTCGCTAACGCGTAAATTTTGTAAGTCAGAGAAAAGTTGATTTTTAAGTGGTTTCTTAAGGAATTCCCAAAGCCTTTCGATCGGGTTAAGCTCAGGGGAATGAGGCGGTTGAAGCAAAGGAATAATATTTTCTGGCCAGCGAATAGCCGAACTTGTATGAGCAGGAGCTTGGTCAATTTGTAAAATTGCGTAGTCTTCGCCTAATTGCTGAGATAACCAGTCCAAAAACTGTTGAAAATAGTCACCGTTGAGTTTGGGGTACTCGTGCTGAAAATGTTTTCCCGTCAAAGGTTGAATCGCGCCATAGATCCAAAAATTGTCTCGTTTCCATTTAACCTCAACAATGTTCCTCTTCGCTCTCTGTAATCTCAATCTTGAATGGGCGGCTCATGTTTACTGAAATTTATATAGCTTGCAACTCCACTATATATATGCAGCTTCATATTTAATTGGTATAAGATAATTTTTCTTTAAAAAACGTTACTTAGTGTAAACTTGTAATCATATCTGCGCTATCATTTTTGAGTATGCCATCTTCCATATAAATAATACGATCTGCTATATCTAAAATCCGGTTGTCATGGGTAACTAGCAAAATTGTACAGCCCTGTTCTTTGGCAAGTTTCTGCATTAATTCCACAACATCGCGCCCAGATTTTTTATCGAGTGCGGCTGTGGGTTCGTCGGCTAAGACAATTTTTGGATGACTGACTAGGGCGCGGGCGATCGCTACTCTTTGTTTTTGCCCGCCAGAAAGATTTTCTGGGTAGTAATTTACATGCTCTCCCAAGCCGACTGTTTCTAACATAGCGATCACTTTGGCATCCATGTCTTGATTCATATATTCATCATGCAACTCTAAAGACATACGCACATTTTCCTTGACAGTCAAAAATGTCATCAAGTTATGCGCCTGAAATATATAGCCGATCTGACGACGCAGCCGGGTCAATTTTCGTTTGCTGGCTCCACAAATTTCTTGCCCTAAAATTTTTAAACTGCCTTCTTGGGCAGAGCGTAATCCACCTAGTAGCGTTAACAAAGTGGTTTTCCCGGAACCAGATGGCCCGGTCATAATCACAATTTCACCAGCTTTAATTTCTAAATTAATATCAAATAAAACTTCTTTGCGTAGTCCACTTACACCAAAGTAATGATTTAGGTTACTAACGAAAATAACAGGCTCTAAATTAGAAAGCGGTTGGTAAGAATTTACTGACAAAGATTCTGGCAACATAAAATTTTATAACTAAAAAATATCCGCAGGGTCAGCAGATCGTAGCTTACGCATGGCGATCAATCCTGAAACACTACACATGATAATGGTCAAGACAAACACAGTGATAGCCCGTTCCATATTCATGAAGATAGGAAGCATAGTAGAGATATAGGCAAGTTGATACAAACCTAAAGACAGCAAAAATGATGGTATAAAACCTAAAACGGCTAAAAGCAATGCTTCTTGCATTAAAACTATCAACAGATAGTAATCGGTATAGCCCATTGCTTTGAGGGTGGCATATTCTGGCAAGTGGTCAGAAACATCAGAGTAGAGAATTTGATAAACAATGACGATGCCGACAATAAAACCAACCCCCACACCTAAGCTGAAAATAAATCCAATAGCTGTACTATTAGCCCAATATTCTTTTTCAATTTGTGCAAATTCTTCTGGAGTAAGGACTTTAACATCTTTAGGTAATTCTGCAATAAGTTGTGATTGTACTAACTCTAAATTGGCATCTGGTTTAAGGGTAATTAATCCAACTTCGATGCGGTCTGGTTTGCGTTCTGGAAAGATTTGTAAAAAAGTAGAATCACTAGTGATGACGTTACCATCAGCAGCAAAAGACGCACCATTACTAAAAATTCCCTTAACACTGATTGCTTTATTATTCAGTTCCGTCTTGAAATTGCTTTCTTTTTTAAATATCTCTCCTACTATGCCGTATTCTGGACGACCAGCTTGATCAAACAACACTTGATTCAACTGTTTGATTTGGTCTAAATTTTGTTGAACTTCCGGAAATTTAAATGCAGATTTTGCTGGATCGATACCCCAAACTAAGATGGCTCGTTCTAAACGTGTTTCGGGGTTACGCCATTGTCCTGTACCAATATAAAGTGAATTGACGGACTCTACACCTTCGTAACCTAATGTTTGATACAATCGCTTTCTAGAAAAGCTTTTGACAGAAAACAAGGTTTGGAATTGAGGGTTTATTAATACCAAATCTGCTTGTAAGCTGCGATGTGGTTGGATGGCCGCATCAAACAATGCTCCTTCAAATCCCATCTGAATAAATATCAGCATATCGGCAAAGGTAATACCTGCAACTGCTACTAATAGACGAGTTCTTTCTTTTAATAACTGCCGCCATGCTAACGGCGTTTTATGAAATATTTTCATATTTTTTTACTAATCATTGTTATTTTCATTGGAAACATTTTTTCTTTGTATTTACCCATTATTTTCTACTGTTTAAATTTCAATAGCTGTTTGCACTTGCAAATTGGTGAAACCTGCAACTTTTTTGCTGTCTTCAGGATTCAGGCGAATTTTTACTTCCACAACTCGGCTATCTAAATTTTCTCCTGGTTGGTTGCTGAATACATTTTGGCGGTTTACCTGTAACCCAACGTAGAAAACTTCCCCACGTAGTTCTCCAGCAAATGCTTGACTAGTAACTACGGCTGATTGTCCTAGTTTGACCTTGCTGATGTCTGTTTGATAGACTTCTGCCACGGCAACCATCTGTTCGGTTTGCGCCATGTCTACGATACCGTTCTCACTAATTTTTTCGCCAACTCTTGTATGAATCTTGAGTATCTGTCCAGTGGTTGGGGCTTTGATATAAGCTGCTTGTAAGTCAGTCTGGGCACGTTTGAGTGCTGCGATCGCATTTTCAACTTCCATTTTGGCGGTTTGCACATCCACTGGTCGCACTTCGGCAATACTGGTGAGTGTGGCTTTGGCTTCGCTAACTTGCTTCGTACCTGTAGCGTTAATTCGGACTAGGGAGACTTTAGCTTCGGCTAGTTGTCTGCTAGCTGTAGAGTTAATCCGCGCCAAAACTGCTTTAGCTTCGTCTAGTTGTTGTTTTGCTGTCTCCAAGCTTAAGCGTTTACTATCAAACAATGAATTAGAAATTGCCCCTTCAGAATACAGTTTTTGATAACGTTCATATTCGGATTGGGCGTTGTTTAGTTCTGCTTCTAATTTTTTGATAGTTGCTTGTTGAGCAATTTTGTCACCTTGCCATTGAGCTTCTATACGAGCTATGACTTCTTGTTGTTCAATTGCATTTCCTTGGGATTGAGCTTCTAGACGTTCGATGCTGGCTTGTTGTGCCTGAATATCGCCAACTTTGGCCCCTGCTTTGACTTGTTCAAGTTTGGCTTGGGCGACTCGTACTTGTTTTGCTGCTTGGAGTACAGCAATTTGTAAGTGATCGCGTGCGTCTAAAATTGCTACTATTTGCCCGGACTGGACTATATCACCTTCTTTGACACGGAGTTCCGTGACGCGATCGCCATCCAACACTAAGGGTGCAGATAAACTAATTACTTCCGCCTCTGGTTCTAGCTTACCCAATGCTGTTACTTTGGGTACAAACTTGGTTACAACAGGTTTAGGTGAAGTAGTCCGTCCCATTTGCTCAAACAGAGAAATGCCGTAAACAACGATTCCACTTGTAACCGCCGTAGCTATAAGTATCAATAATAATAGCTTTCTATTTGTAGGTTTGAATAACAAGTTTTCTGTCATTTTTTTCGCTAAAAAAGTTAGTAATGATATTGCTAATGTAAAAGGCTATTTATAAAGTAAATCTAAAAGCCAGGAGAAAGGAGTTCTGATAACGATAAGATACTTTATATGCAGTGTATTTACATAGATAGTCGGTGATGGTGCGAAAGTCTTACCCCACAGATTTAACTGACATGGAGTGGGAAATCTTGGCTCCCTTAATTCCACCAGCTAAAGAAGGAGGTCATCCACCCACAACAGATATGCGTGAAATATGCAATACCATCTATTATCATTTGAAAACTGGATGTCAATGGAATATGCTTCCGGGATACTTCCCGCCAAGCTCAACGATATACAGCTATTACCGTAAATGGCAGTGCAAGGGAGTTTGGGAAAAATTAAACCATATACTACGTGGTCAAGTTTGCATAAAATTAGGGAAGTTTTACCCAAGCTTTGGGTAGTACAAATTACATTCGGTTAGTTTAACCAGTAGCATCGTTTGAATAAGGATTATGTAACGTCTGACACCAAATGAGTGAAGCTGCCATATATGCCGTTATGACTCGTATTATGTTACGTTGTCTAGCCGTCTAAAGATTTACTTTATAAATGCTCTCCGACTGATGTTGCAGATGAGCGATTGCATATTAACAGCCACTCAAAGTGGCGTGTTGGCATTTTCAGGAGATGTCTTTTATCTTCCTAAGGTGACAGAAGAGAGGTTTTTTAACTGACCGTAGTCTAGTTTTACAATTTGGTCTGCTAAGTGAAAGTATTGGTCATCGTGGCTAATTACCAATACAGTTTTACCTCTACGTTTTAGCTCTACGATCAGTTGCTTATAAAAAATCTCACGAAAGAAGGGGTCTTGATCTGATGCCCATTCATCAAATAAATAAATGGGTCTGTCTTCCAGATAAGCTGTGAGGAGAGCAAGGCGTTTGCGTTGTCCCTGCGAAAGGTTTATAGTTGAGAGTACATCCTCGTGAATTTGAACTTTGTGCTCTAACTGGAGTTTTTGGAGATATTCTTGGGCTTCACCACTAATTTTACGCAGATTAATGCCCAAAATTCTTTCAAATAGATAAAAATCAGCGAACACAGTGGAAAATATTTGGCGGTAATTTTCACGATTATACTGAGTAATAGGCTGTGCGTTAAGGCGAATTTCGCCTGTTTCTGGCACATATAAGCCTGTAATTATTTTTGCTAGAGTAGATTTTCCACTACCATTGCCTCCAACAATAAAAACTATTTCACCTGGATGAAAAGTTAAATTAATAGGACCGATCACAAAATTACTTTCTTCTTTTTCATTATGATAAGTATAAGTGATTTGAAAAAGCTCAATGCTGTTCACAGGTAGTAACGAGCGATCTGTCACCTCAGAAGTTATCTCAGAACAACTCGTAAGTGACAAGCCCAACTTATCAACTTTTTGTAAAGCGACACTGGCTTGGCTTAAATTAGGTAAAACTTCTAAGATACTTTGAAGTGGTCGTATAAGATAGGTAATGGTCAAAACATAACCAGAAATAATTGAGAGATCAATTTTGGTGAGTTTTGGAAGACCAAATACTAAAAAGCCAAGAATGATAAAAACCAGCAGTTCACTAAAGCTAGCAGCGGTTGCAAAAATCGCCATGCTCTTTGTATTGTAATTACGTGAAGATGCAGCAGTAACTTCAAGTTCCTCATTTAAGAAAGCTTGACGGCGACGAGTATGCAGTTTGAGTTCTTTAATTCCATCTGTAATCGCACGAAAATGCTTAAATAAGCTGTCTTTTTCTTCACGACCCAGTTGTATAAGAACGTGAGCTTTTGTTATCAAAAATTGAATGCTAGCGATCGCCAGTGCTAAAGATACAAGTGTTACTAACAGTAATGCCCAAGAAAGCCAGCCCAAGTAAATTAAACAGCCAATAATTAACGTAACGTCAATAATGACAAAGGGGATAGCAAAAACTGCATTAGAGATGGATTCAGTGTCTTCTGTTAGGGTTGCCAAAAGACGATTAGAACCCAATTCTTCTAATTGGCGCAAGGGAGAAGCAAGAATCCAACTACTTAAACGAAGCCGTAACTTGTAAATAGCTTTTTGAGACAGACTAATCAGCAAAACTCGTGAGAGCCAACCAGATAGAAATGCTACAGTTATAAGTCCAACAAATCCCCAAAACAGTTGTTGATTTGTGAATGTGCTGGAGTGACTAACTGCTTTATTAATAACAGCGATAAGAATAGCGCTACAAATTCCACTGAGTGAACCTGTAAAGGCAGCCAATGCTATAATCTTCCAAGAAGCCCGAAAAAGAAACCCTATTAAATTCATATTATTTATTAATGACAAGGTCAGTTTAGCAGGACTTACGCAAATGAGGCTATAAACCCGGTTTCTTCGTAGAAAACTTGTGTTCAAACCTATGATTTTTTGTAGAAACTGGGTTTCTTTGCGTAAGTCATATTTAGAAGAGAAGCGCTCTTTGCATCTTGAATTGGAAGTAAATTGAGTTGTAAAGGATGAGATAATTTAGAGATTTCTAAACTATGTTCTTGATACTCTCCCTTTACCCAAGCTTTTGCCCAATCTCGATAATGAGGACTGAATGGGTGTCCTGATTGACCTGGGCTTAAGACAGTCCAACTCTTTTCTTTGGTAGATAAGTCAGTAACAAACCGCCAAGAACCAGCGAGGATAACAGGAAAATTGGGCTTGTTTCTCTCAAAACTTTGATTGTTTACAGTAGCGAATCCACCACCAATTGGTATGGGACCAACATTAAGCAATCGGTCTAAAAGCGGAACAATACCTAGAGGGTGATTAAAAGTCACTGTGTGTAGTTTTCCCCATTGCCAGTCTGCAATTTTTAAACCCAATCGTTTTTTGAGATTCTTCAAAGCTTTGTGGAAGCTACGTTTAGCTAAACCTGCTAAACCATCTTCAGGTAATATGGAAGCAACTTGTCCTTGACTTGCATTCACAATCAGGTGGTCTGTAATGATATCAAAAGTTAAAACCATTTTTGGCAACAGCTTCATTCCCGCTGTAGGAATCAAGAGTTCTTTTTGTAACTCTTGATACCATCCATGCCAAATGGCAGAAGCATTGCTGTCCGCACGATTCACAAAATCCCAGTCAGATAAAATCTTGATCGCTTGCTGCTCCAAAGAGTTTTTTGACGCTGCTGCTTTTCCAAATGATGTTGATTTTAATGCAGGTAACAATATCGGAAGCAGTTTAGCAGCCTGTAAATCAGTGAAATCATTTTGGAGAGCTTGCATATCCTTAACCCGCCAATTCTGAGCAGATTGCAGTTGTGAGACAATGCATTGTTCTCGATATGGAGGAGCCCAACTAGAAGCAATCAGGTAAGGATAGGCATCATCTATGACTTTATTATTTGCTGTAGCAATAAACCCAGAGACTGGGTTTACCACTTCTGGAAGTTCCTCAAAAGGTATAAATCCTTGCCATTCGTACTCCTGAGTCCACCCTGGTACGGGGATTGTACCATTGCCTTGACGACGAATTGGAATCTTAGCATTGGCACGGTAAGCAATAGTACCATCTACACTGGCAAAGACAAAATTTTGACCTGGTCCTTGGAAAGAACGCAAAGCTTCGCGAAATTCTTCCCAATTGCGAGCGTAGTTCCAGTTGACAATTGCAGCTATCTCGGTCGTTGGCTCTAATGAAACCCATTTGAGTGCTAGTTTGACATCTAGTGGTTTCTCAACATCTTGAGACATGGGAGTAATGATTGGACCATGTCTCGTTACAAGGACTTCATGAAAAATAGGTTTTTCCCGCCCTTTAACCTTGATTGTTTCGACCAAAACTTGTGCTGGTTCATAGCGCTCATCGTAGAGGAATTCATAAGGATTTTCAGGATTTGGCTTTTCTATGTACAAATCCTGAACATCAGCTCTAAGATTTGTTAAGCCCCAAGCAATATGCTGATTGCGTCCTACTACAATACCAGGCATTCCAGCAAACGCGACTCCCAAAACATTCAAACCTTCACCTTCTTTACTCTTTAAAACAAGATGCGTTTGATACCATGCTGCTGGCGCACTAGTGAATAGATGGGGGTCATTTGCCAGTAAAGGCAAACCAGTGGCAGTTTTTTTACCAGCTAGTACCCAATTATTGCTACCTAATTCTGGATCGGGTGGTTGAGCAGTTGCTAGTAGTTTTTCTAAGGGTAAATGATTCTGGCTGATGTAAGCCATAGTCGTGGTAGCATCGGCTGGATACTCTGGAAAAAGTTCAGCAGCTTTGTCCAGTCCAACACGCTCAATAAGTTGGTACCGCCAAATCTCATCAAACCAATTTCCACTTAAGTTATAAGCCAAAAACTTAACAATGATGATCGAATCAGCTAAGGACCAAGGTTCTGGCTCATATCTCAGTAGCAAAAATTCTGGTGGTAGCCGTTTTTCTTTTTTAGCTTGATTAATCCAAGCATTGACTCCATCAGCATAAGCTTGCATAATTTCTAGGATATCTTTTGGATAAGCAGCTACTGAAGCTTCTGCTGCTCGACGTAGTGTTAAGTTGCGGTAAAATTTATCAGTTTCAACAAATCGCTCTCCCAGAACTTCGCTCAATTTCCCAGATGCTATTCTACGGGTCGCGTCTATTTGAAAGAGACGATCTGTTGCTGTGATGTATCCTTGAGCAAAATAAAGGTCATGGCGATTTTGAGCAACAATATGGGGAGTTGCTGATTTATCGCGATAGACTGTAACCGGAGCTAGTAACCCAGCAATTTTCAAAGTTCCAGAAAGTGGAGGTAGGGAACGACGCAGATACAGGTAACCACCTCCAAGTATTCCTCCGATTAGTACGAATATTGCTATTAACCCATTAACTAGCATACGATCGCTGATAATTTTAAGAGTTGAGATGATATGAGAGGTAGCCTTGTCAAGGTGAGTCCTAAAATTTTAATTTAGGGGACATTTCCTCATCGTTTTCTCTGCGCTCTGAGTGTATTGTGCTGTTCAAAAGTAATTTATTTAACCTCAAAGGGCACAGAGGTAAGAGGAGAGAGAGTTATTAGTTTCTTGAAGTTTTTATCCACCTTGACAGGGCTAATGATGTGAGAGGTTACTATTTCTTCGCTTGGCTCACTCAATGTTGTCAAGACAGTGTCTCAAATGCCAAGCTAATTCTTGTACATAAGGTTCAGTAAACATTGAGAAGTGATTTCCAGGAATATCAATAATATTGATATTTTCTCTAGAATATTTAGCCCAACCCAATGATGAGTCATCAGTCAAGGATGCTGTAGGTTGCATATCCAGGCTAACTTGCTCATGAGCTCGAAATAAGGTAATTTTGTTTGAATACATTTGAGGGACATAACTTTGCATTGATTTTACGTGGGCTTTAAAAATTTCATAACTACGGAGATGTTGCTGAATTTCCAAATCATTGATGATGTTGGCTTTCTTCATTAAAAGATGAAACTGCTCATCAGGTTCTAGATGCTGAAGTTCGTGATAAGATATAGACCAATCTATACCAAAAAATATTTTGGCAAATTCTGCCATACGAACTAAGTATTTTGCATTATCTTCTGCTAATTGAGTACTCCCTTGAGTTAGTATAGTGTCAAACACAATAAGCAAAGCAATTTTTTCATTCTCTCTTTGTAACTGTTGTGCCATTTCAAATGCCACAACACCTCCATATGACCAACCACCTATAATATAGGGTCCTTTTGGCTGTACTATACGCATTTGCTGAATATAGTAAGCTGCTGTTTCTTCTACTGACATATTAAAAATGTCACATTCATTTTGATGAGGACCTTGTTCAAATGCGTAAAAAGGTTGTTCTTCGTCTAGTAGTTTTGCTAAATTGAGATAGGCAAAAATAGTTCCGCCAGCAGGATGTACACAGAAGAAAGGTGTTTTAGAGCCTGAAGCTTGAATTGCAACTAAAGGAGAATTTGCACTGACTTTTTGGCAGATAGTTTGAGCTAAAGTTTTAACAGTCGGGTTTTGAAAAATCGTAGAGAGAGGAAGGTTTTGCCCAAATTGTTTGTTAATTTGAGCTAGTAAACGCACTGCTAAAAGAGAATGACCACCTAAGTTAAAAAAGTCATCTGTTACACCAATTGGGCTAATGTTTAAAACTTCTTCCCAAATTCTTATGAGAACTGTTTCCCAAACATCTTTTGGAGGAACATAAATTTCTTGAATGCGAGGTAGTATGGTGTTATCTGATGGTAAAGCCCGTCTGTCTATTTTTCCATTAGGTGTTAAAGGTATTGTGTCTAAAGGTATTAATGCAGATGGAATCATGTAATCCGCTAAATTTTCTGTCAGGTAGTTGTGTAGTTCTTGAATGAAATTACGAGTAAATTTTCCTTGAAGTGGGTTGTTTGCATAAGAACTCCAAGATATAAGCCCTGCACTTTCACCAGGAAATCTGACAAATGTAGTTTTATCCCTCTTGAACAGTACATTATAACTCCCTGAACTGTCAGAACCAATCCAGCTAATTTCAACTGTATAGGGAAGTTTTTGGCTTAAAGCCCAAAAGTCTTCCGGATCGATGGCGGAATTATTGAGAGCTAAAATTGACTGAAATTCATCGACAGTCTGAGCGTTTTGACGATTCGTTAGCCATTGTACTGCTTGAATATCCGCCTGTACTCGAAGATTTTGTACGCGGGTTAAGCCTAAAAATTCTGGCTGCGTTGTTTCTAGGATTTGATGAACTGAAGTTAGTGTTAACATTTGTTTTTGCCAGTCCAACCAAGAAACTTTTGCTGTGTAGTTTATGGCTGTTCCGATATGCAAAGTCACATCGTAACGATATTTTGTGAGTTCATTTTGAGAATGATATCCACGTTTTGGCTGAATTTGAACGTGACTAATTTTTGGGAGAACTTGTTTAAGTGCAACAAAGAAAGCAGGATTTAGGAATAATTCTTTTTCTTGAAGTCGGCTTTTTTGTAGGCGCTGCTCTAACTGTGCTTTTGTCAGGTTACTTGAACCTCTATAAAGTTCAACAGAAGTGTGAAATGCGTCTAAAAGTAGTAGGTTACGGATATCCCCTAGAAAAATAAATCCGCCTGCTTGCACCACGTTGACTGCTTTCTCTAGGAAGCGTAACAGATAGTTAATGCTAGGGAAGTATTGAACGACAGAGTTGACAACTATTGCATCTGGGTTCTCAAGTTCAATTTCTTCAAAATCTTCAGCATTTTTTTGGAAGAGGGTGACTTGAGGTAAAAGTGTTTCTAGTTTTAGTAATTGCTCTTGGAGGTAGTGAATAGCTGTTGCAGAGAAATCTGTCGCCCAGTATTTTTGACATTGAGGAGCAAGGCGGAATAAGAGTAATCCTACACCACAACCTATTTCTAAAATACGCTTGGGTTTGTTCTCCAGAATGCGCTCAACTGTAGAGTTGACCCAAGTACGCATTTCTTCTAAGGGAATGGGTTGAGATGTGTAACTACTATTCCAACCTATTGTGTTGAAAGTTGGGTCTGGGGATGAGGAAGATTGAGTGTAGATTTCATACCAAACTTTTTCCCAGTCTGAAACTTGCTCAATGTAAGAATTATTTTCATCTGTGTTAATTAGGGCTTGTGCGTTTGGAACAACATAGGCTACTAAACCCTGAGGACTTTGGTCATTATTTTGTGTACGATCGCCAACAATGACAACAGCTTGTTGAACAGCATGATGTTGATTGATAACAGTTTCTATTTCTCCTAGTTCAATGCGGAAGCCTCGAATTTTAACTTGGTTGTCAATGCGACCGAGAAACTGAATTTCTCCGTTTGTCAGGTAGCGCACTTGGTCACCAGTTTTATACAGACGAGACTCCGCTTCACAAGCGAATGGATTGGAGATAAATTTCTCTTGGGTGAGTTCGGAACGGTTGAGATAACCTCGAGCTAGTCCAGCGCCACCAATGTAAAGTTCCCCAGGAACTCCGACAGGAACTGGTTGTAAGCCTTTGTCCAACACGTAAACCTGAGTGTTGGAAATAGGTTTTCCAATGGATGGTGAGGAATTGGCTCCTTTTCCTACTAGGGTATATGTGGAGTATGTTGTGGCTTCTGAGGGTCCATAGAGATTGAAAACTTTTTGAATTGACTTTTGGTTATAAAGTTGTTGCACGAGTTGATTGAAAAGCGGCTCACC
Source organism: Westiellopsis prolifica IICB1 (assembly GCF_004323185.1). GTDB lineage: Bacteria > Cyanobacteriota > Cyanobacteriia > Cyanobacteriales > Nostocaceae > Pelatocladus > Pelatocladus prolificus_A. The sequence goes on along the minus strand of NZ_NAPS01000003.1, from coordinate 182,729 downwards.
TGCTAAATTAACTGTAGATACTCCTTCAGGTATGCCGTTCACTCTCAGCAATTCTGCGATCGCACTTGGAACGGTGTTAACGAGAGTGACATCACAAGCAGCTCTCAAGTTGGGTAAATATAAGACGTTTTCTGCAAGAATGACTTTACCACCCCAACAAAGGGGAACGAATATCTCAAAAACCGAGAGGTCAAAGCATATTGAGGTTGAAGCTAAAACACCTGCTAGTTGTTGAGAGTCATAAACTGTTTTTGCCCAATTTAAAAATGCTACCGTGTTACGGTGTTCGATACTCACCCCCTTAGGTTTACCTGTGGAACCAGAGGTGTAAAGGACATAGGCTAGATTTGTTGGTTTCACATAACTGCTTGGGTTATTTTGGTTTTGTGAATGAATTAGTTTTTTATCATCGTCCAAGCAGAGGACATGCGCTTTATGCTCAGGTAATTTTGTGACCAAACTCTTTTGTGTCAGTAACACTGGGACTTGAGTGTCTTCCAGCATAAAAGTTAAGCGCTCTTTTGGATATGCTGGGTCTAGAGGTACATAAGCTCCACCAGCTTTAAGAACTCCCAGTAGTCCTACGACCATATCCAAAGAGCGTTCCATATATATCCCCACTAGTGTGTCTGGATCTACACCTAGGAATTGTAAGTAATGAGCGAGTTGGTTGACGCGACAATTCAGTTCTTGATAGCTTAACTGCTCATCTTCAAAAACTACTGCTATTGCTTCCGGGGTTTTTTCTACTTGAGCTTCAAATAAGTCATGAATACAGTTATCCTGAAAGTAATCTAAATGAGTACGGTTCCACTCTACTAATATTTCCTCTTTTTCTTGAGGTGTTAGTAATGAAAATTCTGAAATTCGTTTATGAGGATGAGCAACTATATTTTCTAGTAAAGTTTCAAAATTGCTGATTAATCTAGTCATTGATGTTGAATCAAATAGGTCTGTATTATACTCTACAAAACCCATTAATCCCTGCTCCCCTTCAACAACCGACAAGAAGATGTCGAACATTGCTGTACCGCTATCTATCTCCAAAAGACGTAAGCTGAGATCGGCAACCTCTAGAACGGGTAATGGAGCGTTTTGTAAAGCAAACATGACCTGAAAGAGAGGATTACGGCTTAAATCACGTTCAACTTGTAATTCCTCTACCAGTTTCTCAAAAGGTAATTCTTGATGCGCGTAAGCGCCAAGAGTGACCTCGCGAACTTTTTTGAGAAACTCTCGCCAGTCTGGATCGTTGCTTAAGTTATTACGTAAAACTAAAGTGTTGACGAAAAAGCCAAGCATTCCTTCGAGTTCTACACTGTTGCGGTTCGCAATTGGAGAACCTATTAAGATGTCTTCTTGCCCAGAATAGCGATAAAGTAATACACTAAATGCTGCAAGTAGAGCCATAAATAAAGTGACATCTTCTTGCTGGCAATGTTGTTTGACAGCTTCCGTTAAGGTTTTAGATAGCCTAAAGTATTGCTTGCTACCATTAAAAGTAGCTTGAGCGGGTCGTAAATAATCTGTAGGCAACTGTAACACGGGTAAGTCACCACTCAGTTGTTGCTTCCAGTAGTTAAGTTGGGTTTTGAGCGATTCACCTTGTAGGCGATCGCGTTGCCAAATTGCAAAATCCGCGTATTGAATGGGAAGTGGTGGTAAGGGGGAAGATTTACTTTGAGAGAAAGCTGCATACAATATTGTTAGTTCTCGCACGAACACACCTAAAGACCAGCCATCAGAAACGATATGGTGCATCGTCAATAGAAAAACGTGTTCTTCTTTGTTTAGCTGCAATAAAGTTGCTCTCACCAGAGGTGCTTGAGTTAAATCAAATGGCTTTTTTGCTTCCTCATGTGCTATTTGCTGAACTTCAATTTCCCAATTCTGACTGACTAAATCCTCTAAATTAACGGTTTGTAGTTCCCAGGTTAATTCTGGAGCAATCACTTGCATTGGCTGTTTGTCTACAGACACAAAGCAAGTTCGCCAAGCCTCATGACGCTTGAGGATTTCATTTAAACTTTGTTTCAGAGCAGCAACATTAAGTTTTCCCTTAAGATGAATAGCTCCTGAGATATTGTAAAAAGGGCTACCATGATAGTACTGATCGATAAACCATAACCGCTGCTGAGAAGAAGACATGGGAGCAGGGTTTAAGCTTGAGCGTTTGGGAATTCTTTGACTTGTAAACTGACCACTTTTCCATTTTTCTAGTAGGACTTTTTTTGCAGATGATAAATTTGTGAGGTCTTTATCCATTGTTAATAATTTTTGGGAGTTTTCAAAATTGATACAGCAGTTCTAACTGAACTTCCCCCGATCCAAATATACTAAACAGCCCTTAAACCTTTGCCAAATAAAGAACCTAGCCTTTATGGGCAATATATGTGTACCCATGTAAGTGATACAACAATTTGCACATCTGTGGTAAGCTAAAAAAACAAGGGTCAACGCCTCAAGCTTGCTCCGCAAGCCCCTTTGACAATTTGCACCGAGTAACAGGGAATCAAAAAACTTTGAAACCCTCTCTGGTCAACAGTTAGCTCTTTTTTCTTGGGGGAAAGTTCAGTTCTAATATAGATTACCTAAATGCTCAGATTTTGCACCTCTCCGTACAAACCCAGGCAATGTAAAAAGATGCACGATAAGGCTACCTGATTTTTATTAGTTTTTATAGCCAAATTAAGGGTTGTACTTTAATACTGAGTAATTAAATTACATCAAATTTTATTGGTGCAAGATGTGAGTATAAATTATTTGTGAGGTTTTCATCCAACATCTTGCACCATTGTTAGGATAAAAATCTTCCAATAGAGTCCTACTTACTGGCTAACAGAACTTGTACTTCCTCCTCAGACAAATCGTTAATTTTCTCGATGAGAAGAGCCTCAAGCATTTCTGCTTGTTTTGCAACTGTTGTTTCTTCGGTTAGAAAATCGCGTACAGATAGTTCTACAGGAAAACTTGAGCGCCATCGAGATATAAGTTGGGCTGCAATGAGGGAATCTCCTCCTAATTCAAAGAAATCATCATAAATCCCAACTTTTTCAATACCAAGAATTTCTTGCCACATTTGAGCAATCTGTTGTTCTAGGTTGTTAGTTGGCAGTACGTAGGGATTGCTTAAGTTAGGTCTTGAGTGATAGGAGGAAGAGTCTTTTTGAGCAGATGCTCTTGTTTCTATTTGGTGTTTGTGTTTATATAGATGCTCAAACCTAGCTGGTAAATTAACTGTGGAAACAATAACTTGATTTACCTCACCTAAAGATAGAATTCGTTGAAATGTTTCTAAACCTTCTGTTGGTTTAATAGCTAACTCTGCTCCTGATGTCTGCCAAGGTGTTTCTTGTGCTTTAGAAGATGCTAGTTGCCATCTATCCCAATTGATAGTTAACCAAGGCACAGAGGTAGCTTGGTTATGTTGATAAACTAAGCTATCTAAAAATAGATGAGTTGCTGAAGATATGGTTTGTCCAAAACCTCCTAATATCGAAGATAATGAAGAGAGGAAAATGCAAAAGTCTAACTGTTTCTCTTGAAAAATTCCGTCTAAAGCTACAATTTCCTTGCGTTGGTGATATAATGTCTTCTCTAATTCAGATTCTCCAATTTCATGAATTTGGTAAAACAAATTCTCATGGTTATGATTTATTGAGTAGATAACTCCGTGAATTGAATTGATTTGTTCGGGTGTTAGAATTGTGCGGACATGTTCGTCATTTGTCATATCTACAGATATAACGATGACTTCTGCCCCTAGTTTTTCCAATTCTTGTTGTTTTATAATCTTACGACTTATATCATTTTGATAACCGTGGATTTCTAACCAATTTACGTATTCTTGTTTACAAGGTAAAACGCTATTCTCTAGAAAAATCAACTTGGCTTGAAAAGTCTCTGCTAAATATTCTGCTAACACACCTCCAATACTTTCTAATCCACCAACGATCAGATAAGTCGCGTGTTTTTTGAGCGGAATTTTGACTTCAATATCTGAAATATCTGATTGCGAACGCACGGATTCAAATGATTGAATCCAGCGGTAATGACTGCGATAAGCAACAACAGCATCAGCGGATAAAGTTGTGAATTCATTCAAAATTTGGTTGACAAGTTTTTTCTCTTGCCAAGTCTCTTTTTGCGGTAAGACAACATCAATATTGCGACACGCAATCTGAGGATATTCTTGAGGAATAGCCTTACACAATCCCAAAATTGTTGCTTTGTCAGGCTTCACAATTTCTGCACCATTAATAACCTGCGTCTGATTAGTCACTACCCAAAGTTGAAGTGGAACTGTTATTCTCTGTTTATTTAAACTTTGTACTAGAAACAGTAAACTGAGAAATTCTAAAAACTCTCCTTCTTGAGAATGGCTTAAAGAATCTAAACTCCATAAATAAGCAATATTCTCTGGGACTTTCTCGAAAGAAATCAGTTCTTGAAACAGTGTCTGATAGTGCTCGCAGGTATGAGGATGAATAGTATAATTTCCGTTACTTACATGAGAAAACTCTTCTCCTATTTTGACAAGAATCACATCTTTGCCTTCGTCGCTTAGTCTATTTGCTAACTGTAGACCTAAGCCATGCTCATCAGCAAATATCAGCCATGGTTTATTCTGTATATTGGCTTTAAAGGATGAATGAGTATGGGATAGCAGTGAACGTTTCCATGATGGAATGTATAACCAATCACTAATATTCTGTTTTATGTCTAATTTGATTGAGTTTGGACTTGAAGAAGGTAATGATGATTTTGGTTCAATCCAGTAACGGTGGCGTTCAAAGGGGTAAGTAGGTAAAGGTAAACGGTGACGAAACTCGTGAGAACTAAAAGCAGACCAATCGATGGATACGCCAGCTAACCAAAGTTGACCTAAAGTGCGTAGTAAGAAGGCAACATCAGATTGAAATTGTTGTCGGGGATGAGCTAAACAGGTGAAGAATAACTGATGGGGGTGTTTGAGAGGATGACGAGAGGCAAATTTACTTAAAGTCGAACCAGGTCCAACTTCGAGAAAAATCTGTGCAGATTCTTGGAGCAAAAGTTGTAAACCAGARTCAAACAAGACAGTTTGTCGCAGATGAGTCGCCCAGTAATCTGGAGAAGTGGCTTGTTGAGAATCGATCCAACTACCAGTGACATTAGAGATAAAAGGAATTTGTGGCGGTTGAAGATGAAATTGTTGGAGCTTCTGGATAAAAGTGGGGAGAAGCTCGGCGGTGATAGAAGAATGAAAAGCGTGATTGGTAAGCAGTCGCCGACAAGCGACGCCTTGCTCAGTCAGTAGGAGTTGGAGTGAGGAGATAGCATCGATAGAACCAGAAACAACACAAGCATTTGGAGCATTGATAGCAGCTAAAGACAGTGAGTCAGACAGCAGAGGTTGCAAAGCGTCAGCACTTAGAGAAACAGCAAGCATAGAGCCTGGGGGAAGTTGCTGCATGAGTTGTCCGCGAAAGGCAACAATCTCCAGGGCATCTGGCAAGGAAAACACACCCGCAACAGTGGCGGCGACATATTCACCGATACTATGACCAATCATGGCAGTGGGGTGTACTCCCCATTCCATCCAGAGTTGAGCAAGGGCGTACTCGACGACAAACAATGCCACTTGAGTGAGGGCAGTTAGTTGTAGAAGTGGCTGCRCYGACTCGAGTTGTTCGGTTTGCGGATAAAGCAGCTCACGGATATCGAGTCCTAAGAGTGGTTGGACAAGAGTGGCGCAATGGTCGATGTGTTGGGCGAAAGTCGGCTCATGTTCGTAGAGTTGGCGTCCCATATTGACATATTGAGTGCCTTGTCCGGGAAACATAAAGACAATGGGACGATGAGCGGGTTTGTGATGTTGGGTAAGAACTGGTGGAGAGTGAGGGG
>NZ_NAPS01000003.1:169818-176533 GCF_004323185.1 Westiellopsis prolifica IICB1 | reverse complement strand
ATTTTCAAAGTCTATTGTTGGATTGGGTGTTTCAAAGTGTAAGCTGGGCGGAATCATCTTATGTTGTAGCGCCAGTACTGCTTTGATCAGACCAGCTACACCAGCTGCTGAGTTCAAGTGACCAACATTTGTTTTCACTGAACCAATAGCACAAAAGCCTTTTTTCTGAGTATGGGCGTTAAATACTTTCTTAAGTGCGCTGATTTCAATGGGGTCTCCTAGCTTTGTACCTGTTCCGTGAGTTTCAATATAAGTGATTGTTTCCGGATCGAATTTTGCGATCGCTTGAGCCTCAGCAATCACTTTTGCTTGACCGACCACGCTAGGTGCAGTGAAAGCAACTTTCCCCGAACCATCATTATTAATAGCTGACCCTTTGAGGACTGCGTAGATATGATCTCCATCTGCTAGAGCATCTTTCAACCTCTTCAAAACCACAATACCAACCCCACTACCCATAACCGTACCTCCTGCATTAGCATCAAAGGCACGGCAATGTCCATCAGGAGAAGAAATACCATCTTTTTGATATAAATAACCCGTCAAATGCGGAACTTTGATTGTGATACCACCAGCTAATGCCATATCACATTCGTAGTTCAATAAACTCCGAGATGCTGCATGGATGGCAACTAATGAGGTAGAGCAAGCAGTATTAATATTGAGACTAGGCCCTTTCAAATTTAATTTGTAAGAAACTCGAGTGGGAACATAGTCTTTATCATTGCCAATGAAAAGTTGCGTACTCAGTTCTTCAAACAGGTCATGATGAGAACTGAGATTGTAATGAAAATACGTACTTAAATTACTACCCGCATAAACACCTATCCATCTTTTTTCCCTTTCAGGGTCATAGCCTGCGTGTTCTAATGCTTCCCAAGCACATTCCAAAAAAAGCCGTTGTTGTGGATCCATGACTTCAGCTTCTCTGGGAGAAATATCAAAGAAGGAAGCATCGAACATATCAATATCTGAAAGAATTGGTGCTGCTTTGACGTAGTTAGGATTACGTAACACAGCAGCGTCTTCTCCTGCATTTTCTAATTCATCATCCGTGAAGAAAGAAATAGATTCCCGTCCTTGAGATAGATTCTGCCAAAATTCATCAATGTTTTTGGCTTCCGGAAAACGACAGATCATACCAATTATGGCTATACCTTTTAAAGAGTTGTTTTCGCGGTTACTCACGGGCCTTTCTCCTTTCTTCAATCATTTGCTCGTCTTCTTCAATAGCTTCTTCTAGCCTGGTGGCACGTTGCTCGCTTTGCTGAGATACTAATTCTTCAGATTGTTCTCCACTGAGATATTTAGCTAAGGCACTGATAGTTGGATATTCAAATGCATCTGTTGTGGGTAAATTAATGTTGAGTTTTTTCTGTAATTTGCTACCGACTTGAACTATTTGCAAGGAATCTCCACCTAATTCAAAGAAATTATCGTGGATACCTACTTCCTCAATTCCAAGAACCTCTTGCCAAATTTCAGCAATCTGTTGCTCTATTTTATCTCTAGGAGCAACAAATTCATTATTTAATTGAGGTCGCTGGTAAAGTGATTGCCTATTTTGTAGCCCTTTTGTCTTTTCTAAAGCTTTAAGGAAGCTTTGTTGATCATATGGAGTGCTTTGTTCATTTAGATTCAATAAGTTACTACTTAATACTGCAACTTGTGGCAGCGTATTACTGAGAATCCGTTGAAAAACTTCTATCCCTTCTGAAGGTAGTAACCAGTCTTCTTTAAAATCATTGTGGAATCCATTTGAAGATGGTTCAGGTGCCAATGATAAGTTTGAGTTAGATAATGAGTCAGAAAAAGATGCAGAGTTTTGCTTTTTCGAGTGCGTTTTATTTTGTAAAGGCAATGAGATTTTTAAACCGTCTCTATTCTGTTGAGATACAATAATTTTACCAATATGCTTTGCTTGCAGCATGTATTCAAAAGCATCTGCAACCTTTGTAATAGGAAACACCTGATAAGGTAGGGGGCTAAAATGACCATCTTGGAAGTGCTGTATAATTTCGCGGCTCAAGCAATTAAAGTTGGGATTTTCCAGATCCAGATGAATCGCAGAGAAAGTCAAGTTTTTTTCAAAAGGTAAGAGGCCAATCTTAGTATTTTTGAAGATATCTCGCAAACCCAATTCTAAAAAGCGACCATATGAGGCTAGAATAGAAAGGTTTTTTTCGATGAATTCTCCTCCTAACGAGTTTAAAACTACGTTCACACCTTTACCCTGGGTGATGCTCATGATTGCATCAGCAAAAGCTAAGGATCGAGAATCCATGACATACTTAACACCTTTTGAGCGCAAGAACTCTCGTTTTGTTGAAGAACCTGCTGTTGCAAAGACTTCTGCTCCTATGTACTGGGCAATTTGTACAGCTGCCAGACCGACACCTCCAGCCGCTGAATGAATGAGAACACTTTCACCTTTGCATAACCTGCCAACTTTAACCAAGGAGTAGTAAGCTGTCCAGAAGGCACTAGGAATTGTTGCTGCTTCTTCTAAGCTAATATTTTTTGGTTTTACTACGACGAAATCGGCTAAAGCCGTTATGTATCTGCTGAAAGATGAACGACTAAAAGCGATGACTTCATCACCAATCTTAAAACCCTCAACATTCTTTCCTAAAGCAACTATTCTACCCGCACATTCGTAACCAAATTTAAATTCAGAATCACCAGGGATAGGAAATAAGCCAGTCGCTATGAGTACTTCCTGAAAATTGATTCCAGTCACAGCAACTTCAATTTCTACTTCGTTAGCAGCAAGTTGATGGCGAGCCGTAGGTTGAAGTGTGAAAGTATCTAAATTACCTGGAGAAGAAATAGTGAGATAATAGTTTTCTGGTGTTCCCTGACTGGAGATATCAGATGGTTGAATGTTGGCGAGACCTGTGTGGTCAAAATCTGCTTGTATAAGAGTGTATTCTTCTATTTTGACTAATTCAGCGCCTTGGTCATCCAAAATACTGATATTGAAGCTCAAATTACCTCTAGAGTTGTTATTCTCAATCAACTTTACGTAGCTATAAACTTTAGGAGGTAAAGTTCCTTGAACCTTCACTCCTTTGTATGAAAAAGGAAGGTAATAATGTCCATTGGAAAATTGATGAGCTAGAAGACCAGTTGCTACATCTAATAACGCTGGATGCAATTTATAAAATTCAAGATCGTCACTAAACTCTGATGGCAGTTCCAGAAGTGCTAAAGCTTGACGCTCTCCTAAGTTGACTTGTTTTACAGTATTCCATCTAGATCCAAATTGAATAATTGTTGAAGGAATCTGATGAATTGGTTGCGTCGCAGTATTTTCTTCTGAAGTACATTGTGCTGTTATTTTTTGTAAATCATATTTTGTAAGGGAATTTATGCTTCTAAAAGCAACTCGACCCTTAGCATACTCTTGCCATTCTCCTGAGTCAGAATGCAATTGACTAATAATCAAGAACTCAAAGTTATCTCCTTGTTTTTTAAGGATTGTGTGGACTTGTTTTTCCCGCTCGTCCTCAAGAATCAGGGGAGCTAAGAAAACAATTTCCTGGATTTCTAGAGTATTTGTTTGAGCGTGCTTTTCACAAGCAGCTCGAATAAGTTCAAGATAAGCTGTTCCCGGAAGAGTGGGCTTACCCATAACTCGATGTTCATCAAAAATCCAATGTTTATTCACACTGAAATTAGAAATGTATATTTCTTGCTCTTCCTCAACTAAACACTGCTCAAATAATGGATGTGCTATTGAGTTTGATAAAGTTTGGAAAATATGGGGTGTGACGTGTTTTGTTCCTTCTACTCCCATTCCACCTTCTTTCCAGCCATACCAATTGATGGATACAGTCAAAGTACCATCTGTGGATGTTTTGTAGTGAGCAAAAGCATCCAAAAAGTTATTAGCTGCTCCATAAGCTATTTGTCCAAACAGCGGAACAATTGAGCCAATTGATGAACAGAGAATAAAAAAATCTAGTTTAGTATTTTTTAGGATAGTATTAAGAACTAATGTTCCCTTGACTTTAGGTGCTAGTACGCTCTCTACTTGCTCTCGCGTTTTTCGCTGAATTGCACTATCCCCAAGAACTCCTGCACAGTGAATCACACCATTTATCTGACCAAATTTTTCTTGGGCTTGATTAACAACTTGTTGCATTTGTTGAAGATTGGAAACATCGGCATTAGCAACGAAAACTTCAGATCCAAATGCTTCTAGTTCTTGTAACTTGAGAATTTTTCGACTAATGTCATCTTGTTCGGTGTGAGTTGCTAACCAATTAGACCATTCATCACGAGATGGAAAAACCGAACGTCCAACAAGAATGAGCTTGGCTTGGACTTTTTGAGCGAGATGTGTAACTAAAGTAAATCCAATAGCACCAAGTCCACCTGTAATGAGATAAACTCCCCCTTCCCTCAATCTTGGTTTTTCTTGAGCATTTTCTTTTAAGCGAATTGGTTCAAAGGTTTGAGTCCAGCGATTCACTCCACGGTAAGCAATAACTTTGTCGGAGGTCTCAGTAGTGAGTTCTGCTAACAGCTGCTCTACAAGTTTTTCTTCTTGCCAGCTACCGCTTGTAGGAAGAACAATATCAATACTATGACAGAAGATGTTTGGGTATTCTCTTGGAATGACTTTAACACAACCAATTACAGTCGCTTTTTCTGGACACAACTTTTCTTCTCCCGTCACTGCTTGTATATTGTTGGAAATAACAGTAATCTGCAATTCATTTGTTAGATACTGTTTGCCCAATTCCTGTGTAATAAACAGTAGACTGTAAAAACCTCTTTCTTGAATGCGGTCAACCCCTTCGAGCCCAGAAAATGTGTCATTTTCTGCCGTCAGGCTCCAAAAATGAACAATTCTTTTTAGGTTGAGATTGCGTGCTTTAAGGTCATTGAATAAAGCATTGTAGCTATCTCGTTCTTGAGGATTGATAGTATATAAATACCGAGTAGAACCATTAATAGAAGATTCTCTCGTGCAAACAAATTCTTCTCCTATTTGGACAGTAACAACAATTTGACCTGCAAGTTCGATTTGTTTCACTATTTGCTTGCCTAAATTGCACTCGCCAATAAAGATTAACCAACAATTTTGTTGCTTTAAATCAAGCAAAGATTGTGAAAATTTCGGTGGTAGCGATCGCTTCCAAGATGGAATATGAAACCAGTCAGAAATATCAGGTTTTTTACTATGTGTCACTAGTTGCACTTGCTCAACGTTTTCTTGAACACTTGTTGTAAATGCTGGCGCAAGTGATAGTTCTGTTGATATTGGAACCTGAGCTATAATAACGTGTTGTCCAAATGCTTCTATTTTAGGAAAAGCTGTGGTTTCAGTAAATCCATACTTCCTAAGAGCCTCTTGCCATTCCTCTTTTGATAAGAATGGATTACCTGGATTGCGTTGTTCATCCTCTAAAGGTTTCACTAGCAAACCCCAAGTCATATCGAAATCTAGTTGAGGTTGAGTAATTTCCAAAATGAGGAGAATACCACCAGGGGCGAGTAAAGAGTGGACGTGATCGAGAGTTTGTTTGATATTTCGAGTTGCGTGCAAGACATTACAAGCTACAACAACATCAAAACTATGCTGTACAAATCCTTGTTCGATTGGAGGTTTTTCAATATCTAATAAACGATACTGAACGAAAGGGTAATCACTAAATTTTTGTTGCGCTTGAAGCAAAAAACCCGCACCAATATCGGTAAAAGTGTAGCTCGTTTGCTTGGAAGGTAGTACAGGTAATAAAGCCGTTGTGCTCAAACCCATACCACCCCCAATCTCTATCATTCTCAAATGGATTGATGCTGGTAACAACTTGACTAGTTCTTCCAAGCTAACTCGCAAGATAGTATTGTAGTAACCTAATAAAGGAAGCTCAGGAGAAGAGTTTTCTGCTTGATTATATACCAGTGCATTAAACAGTTCTAAAGGCTGTTTTTCCCCAACAAGTACAGCAGCCAAATTTTCCCCACAATTTTGGATGAAATCTATAATTTGAGGTGCATCATTCCATCTTACTCTTACTTCTTTGAGTAGTGCTTCAACTGAATCTGGGGAACATGGCGTAAGATTTGTAAACAGCTCATCCTCTTGCTGTATTTGACCTTGCTCTACCAGTACTTGTAACCATCGCGAGATTAATTGTTGGTAACGGGGATGAATTTTATACTGCTTCGATAAATCTTGACAAGAATATTTTTCATTAGGATGCTCGAAAGCACCTATGTGCCTTAGACCCTGATTCATGTATGCAAGACACAGTCTATCTAACCACTGCCTGTTAATTGTATACTTTTGTATGTCGTCTTCTGATATTCCCTGACTTGCTTGTAGCTGGCAAACTTCTTCCAAAGATGACCAAATTTCTTGAAATGGGTAATCTTGTTGAGATTCTGCTTCTAGTTGTGGTGAGTCAATCCAGTAACGGTGGCGTTCAAAGGGGTAAGTAGGTAAAGGTAAACGGTGACGAAACTCGTGAGAACTAAAAGCAGACCAATCGATGGATACGCCAGCTAACCAAAGTTGACCTAAAGTGCGTAGTAAGAAGGCAACATCAGATTGAAATTGTTGTCGGGGATGAGCTAAACAGGTGAAGAATAACTGATGGGGGTGTTTGAGAGGATGACGAGAGGCAAATTTACTTAAAGTCGAACCAGGTCCAACTTCGAGAAAAATCTGTGCAGATTCTTGGAGCAAAAGTTGTAAACCAGA
>NZ_NAPS01000003.1:142964-168663 GCF_004323185.1 Westiellopsis prolifica IICB1 | reverse complement strand
CCAAAGGAACTGACACCAGCGCGGCGGGGAATACCATGAGTTTCCCATGGTTGCAGCTTGGTGTTGACGTAAAAGGGACTATTTTCAAAGTCTATTGTTGGATTGGGTGTTTCAAAGTGTAAGCTGGGCGGAATCATCTTATGTTGTAGCGCCAGTACTGCTTTGATCAGACCAGTGACACCAGCAGCGGTATCCAAGTGACCAACATTTGTTTTCACTGAACCAATAGCACAAAAGTTCTTCTGATGGCTAGCAGAAAAAGCTTGTTTGAGTGCGGCAATCTCAATTGGGTCACCTAAAGGAGTTCCAGTTCCGTGAGCTTCTACATAAGTGACTGTATCAGCTTCCACTCCTGCTACAGCTTGAGCCTCTAAAATAACTGCTGCTTGACCATCTACACTAGGTGCTGTATAACCAATTTTTAAAGAACCATCGTTATTGATAGCTGAACCTTTAATAGTTGCGTAAATATAATCTCCATCAGCTAAAGCGTTTTCTAGCTTTTTCAAGACAACAACGCCAACTCCATTACCTACCACTGTACCCTGTGCTTTGGCATCAAAGGCGCGGCAATGTCCATCAGGAGAAAAAATCATTCCTTCTTTGTAGAAATAGCCCGTTTTTTGAGACCCGCGAATGGAAACACCACCAGCTAATGCCATGTCACACTCACCGTTGATCAAACTTTGACATGCTAAATGGACAGTAACTAATGAAGTAGAACAAGCAGTTTGTACGTTAACACTTGGTCCTTTAAGATTTAACTTATAAGATACACGTGTAGGAAGAAAATCTTTATCATTTCCCGTAATAATTTGGTAACCAACTTCAGATTCCAAAAAATTGCAGTTGTTATATAGGTTTTTTAACAAGTAAGTGTTAAGACCGGCACCAGCGTAAACACCAATCAAACCTTTGTATGTTTCAGTGTTATAACCAGCGACCTCTAGTGCTTCCCAAGCTTGTTCTAAAAATAGACGATGTTGCGGATCCAGAATTTCAGCTTCTCTGCCACTAAAGTCGAAGAAAAAGGCATCAAACATCTCTACGTCTGCAAGCATCCCATTGGCTTTAACATAATTGGGCTGATTTAGTAAAGCCTTATCTACTCCTGAGTGAATGAGTTCTTGGTCATTAAAAAAAGAGATGCTTTCCACACTGTTTTGGATATTGTGCCAAAATTTATTGACATCTTTGGCACCTGGAACCCGACAGGAAATACCGATAATAGCAATCTCTCCACCATTTAAAGAAGTAGAAGTAACACTATGATCCATCTCAAATTCCTCTAATTTTTAGGAGCAATGATTGAAGACATTGAATTTTCAAAAAAATAGTAAGACCAAATTTAAAAAAGAATGCGATAGATAGTTTGGTTGAGATTAAGTCTAAGCAAGGCTTTCTCAATCCAAAATCTAAAATTATATAAGAAATTAAACCCTTAATATGAAAAGTGTAAAGATTATAGGAATCATGTCAAGCCCTGTTAAAACTTGTTATGAAAACCATAGGGGAAAGGGCGTGGAAGGAAGAGAATTTCAGGCTTTTATTTAGCGATAAAAGCCCATAAAAATAATGTATCTTTATCGCATATATCTTTGCTTTGTACGGTTTTATACTTAAATATGCAATAAATGAGTTACAAGTTATACATTTTGCACGCGTACCGGGTTTTTGGCAAGGCGTGCAATATATCAGGAGATACACCGGACGTGGAGAATTTTTAATCGCAAGTGATTAGCCGGACATGATATGACTAGTACATGAAGGTAGAAGTACGCAAGGTCAGGGGGCAGAAGGCGCAAAAGCTTTTATTTTAAGCTTTTTGTCTGTTACTCATGGTTACCTTATTTACACCGTGCTGTACTAGTTTCTCTCTCTATGCTCTTGTCTCAAGAGCCTTTTTTGCTGAACTATATCTTTGCTAGCAGCGCGAGTTGTAGCCCGCTCATAAGCTTGCTGTTGATATGCATTTTGACTTTTTTTATGATTCAAATGCCTAGCTAAAGAGTCAATCGTTGGATGTTGAAATAGCTCAATAATAGATATTTCTTCCTTAAGGATTTTATTCAATTTTGCTTGCACTTTGACAAGAAGTAAGGAATGACCTCCCAAGTTAAAGAAATTATCATTAACACCTACCATCTCTAGTTGCAACACCTCTTGCCACACGGCAGCAATAAGTTGTTCAGCTTCTGTTCGTGGCATAACATAGTCTTCTGCTAACTGTGGGCGACCAGGTGCAGGTAAAGCGCGTCGGTCTACTTTACCGTTCGGGGTCATTGGAAAGGATTCTAATGTGACAAACCCTGAAGGTACCATGTATCCAGGCAGTTTTTCTTGTAGAAAACGGCGCAGTTCACTTGCTATTGAGACTGACTCTTGAGATGAAGATTGATCTAAAACCATATAAGCTACTAAGCTTTTGTTCCCTGGTTGGTCTTCTCGAACTAAAACGACTGCTTCCTTAACTTGAGGATGTGCGATCAGGGTTGCTTCAATTTCTCCTAATTCAATACGGAAGCCGCGAACTTTAACTTGACTGTCTACTCGTCCCAAAAAGTCTATGTTGCCATCAGGAAGATAGCGAGCTAGGTCCTTAGTTCTGTAAAGACGTGCGCCCGGTTCATCACTAAAGGGATTGGGAATGAACAATTCAACCGTTAACTCAGGTCGATTTAAGTAACCCCTAGCAAGACCTACTCCACCAATATACAACTCTCCGGGTACACCAGGAGGAACTAAATTCAAGTTTTTATCCAACACATAAGCCTGTGTATTAGCAATAGGGCGACCAATGACTGGTTTATTACCGTCGTTGGTACATTCCGCTACAATCGTAAAAACAGTTGCTTCTGTTGGACCATAGGCGTTTAATAAACGTACTTTTGCTGCCCAAGTTGCTGCAAGTTCCGCAGAACAAGCTTCTCCTCCAACAACAATGGTCTTTAATTTGGGAACTTTCTCAGGAGATAAAGCTGATAGTACTAATGGTGGTAACCCAATACTGCTGATTTCTAAGTCTTGCAATAGCTGGATTAAGGGTGCTCCTGGTAGCAAAGATTCTGGTGTTGTTAGATAAAGTGTTGCGCCACCTAACAAGGAGATAAAAATTTCAAATACAGAGACATCAAAGCTAAAAGGAGCGAATTGTAATACACGTCTGTCTGTTTGTTTATCAAAGATACGGTTTTTGATTTCGGCGATCAAATTGCACAATCCTCGATGAGCGATCAGAACTCCCTTAGGTTTTCCTGTAGACCCCGAAGTGTAGATAACATAAGCTAAGTTAGCAGAACTAATGTCATTAACAGGGTTTTCTTGACTTTCTTGAGAAATCTTTTCCCAGCTAGTATCGAGACAAACGATATCTGCTTTAAGTTCAGAAAATTTGCTCGTTAAATTCTCTGCGGTCAAAAGTAAGGGGACTCCTGCGTCTGCTAGCATGAATTCCAACCTTTCTGTGGGATAAGTTGGGTCTAGCGGTACATAAGCACCACCAGCTTTGAGAATACCTAATATCCCTACAATCATATCTAGCGATCGCTCAAGACAGATACCTACCAAAACCTCTGGTTGCACGCCCAGCTTTTTTAAATAGTGCGCTAGTTGATTGGCTCGTTGATTAAGCTCCCAATAAGTTAATTTTTCATTGTTCAATACTAGTGCAACGTTATGAGGTATCTCCTCCACTTTTGCTTCAAAAAGTTGATGAATACATTGACTTAACTGATAATTCGCTCTGGTGTTATTCCACTCCACAAGCATTTGATGCCGTTCTGCTTGTGTTAATAGTTGTAGTTCTGAAATCTTAGCTTGGGGATTGGTTACAATATCCTCTAGTAGATTTTGGAAATGCCCTAGCATACGTTTAATTGTGTCAGGATGAAACAAATCAGTGTTATACTCAAAAGACACAACTAAGTCCTGTTGTGCAACTTCCACGTGCAGTTTCAAATCCAACTGTACAGTCAAGCTGTCTACTTTAAAAGGGGTGAGAGCTAAATCAGGAATTTCAGGCAATACGGGGGTATTTTGAAAAGTAAAGCCCACCTGAAACAGAGGTGCATAGCTCATATCGCGTTCTGGCTGCAATGCTTTTACCAACAGATCGAAGGGTAAGTCTTGGTGAATATAAGCTCCTGTAGCTACTTGACGCACACGAGTTAAAAGTTGACAAAAACTGGGATTTTCTCCCAAGTTCGTACGCAACACAAGGATATTAACAAAAAAACCAATTAGACCTTTAACTTCTTCACGATTGCGGTTAGCAATAGGTGAGCCAATACAGATATCCTCTTGCTCTGTGTAACGGTACAGAAGAACTTGGAAAGCTGCTAGTAGGAGCATGAATAAAGTCACACCCTCTTGACGTGCAAGTTCTCGAAGTGCCTTAGTTAAACTTTCTGAGAGTTCTAGAGAGTGCTGTGCTCCTCGGTATGACTGAATTGCGGGTCGTGGAAAGTCTGTGGGGAGTTGTAAAATAGTCGGCGCATTTTCGAGCTGTTTCTTCCAGTAAGAAAGTTGAGTTTCTAACAGTTCTCCTTGAAGCCACTGTTGCTGCCAGTACGCAAAGTCAATATACTGGATAGGCAATTCGGGTAAACCAGAGGGCTTGCCAATCAAGAAATTTTTATATATTGCTGCCATTTCGTACAGCAGAACCTCTATTGACCATTCATCAGAAATAATGTGATGTATAGTCAGAATAAGTATATGTTCTTTCGGAGCTAGGCATACCAGTTTAACACGTAATAATGGTCCTTGACGTAGGTCAAAAGGTTGCTGGCTTTCTTGAGTTGCGAACTGCTGGATCTTTAAATCACACTCTGATTCTGGAAGATTTTGGTAATCTTCCACTGCTAAAGGCAGTCTCAAAGAGGGAGTGATAACTTGAATTGGTTGACTATTAACTGTGTTAAAAGTAGTTCGTAAAGATTCATGTCGCCTTACAAGTTCATTAAGGCTTTGCTCTAGAACTGCCACGTTCAATGCACCTTTACAGCGAAGAGCAAAGGAGATATTGTAAGCAGGATTACCTTTATCTAACTGGTCAATAAACCACAGCCTCTGCTGAGTCAGTGACAAAGAATAAGCTTCTTTTGTTCTCTCAACTTTTACAAAGGGTATTGACGGTGCTAAATGCTTCACCATCAGTTGAGCTAGTATTTTTGCTGCTAATTGAGCAATCTTTAAACCCTCAAAAAAATCTGCTATGGATATTGCTACTTCCAAATCAACTTCAATCTGATTCTTTAATTCAAAAATTTTCAGCGAATCTAACCCAAAACTACTTAAAGGTTGCTCAAGATTGATTTGGGAAGGTGATATCCGTAATACTTTTGCTACCAATTCCAGAAGATAAGCCTCTACCAGCGACTGACGTTCTTGTTCAGGGATACTCAATAAAATATCACGCTGAAAACGAAAAGATGTTTCTCTAGAATCTGTGGTTGTGGTGAGGATACTGCTTTTTACGACTTGCAGACGACCAGCTAAAAACTCAGCTTGACAAGCACGACGTTGAATCTTACCACTCGTGGTTTTGGGAATGCTTCCAGCTTTAATCAGCACAACCCCATAAGCTTGGATCTCATGTTCTTCAACTATTGTTTGACGGATGGCAGTAATAACTTCTTCAACATCTGCTTTCTGTCGAAACTCTAACTCTTGCACCACAAAAAGCTGTTCTTCACGATCTATTTCCACTGAGAAAGCTGAACCACTGTTTGGTCTTAAGGCTGGATGACTGCGTTCTACGGTCAACTCAATATCTTGCGGGTACAAGTTACGACCCCGAACAATAATTAAATCTTTGACTCTACCAGTGACAAAAAGTTCTCCATTGCTCAAAAAACCCAAATCACCTGTTCTTAAAAACGGTCCGTTGTTTGTGTCTGCCACGTAAGCTTGAAAAGTCTGCTGTGTTTTTTCAGGACGATTCCAGTATCCTTGACCTACACTTGGACCCGACACCCAAATTTCACCTACTTCTGAAGGGCTGCAAAGGCTGAGTGTCTCAGGATTGACAATGACAATTTGCTGTTCTGGTAAGGCTTGACCACAACCTACTAAAACGCGTTGATTCTTTGCATCAGCATTTGCGTCTATAACCTGATTGTGTTCTAACACACTTTTATCAATAGTTTTAGTGACAAAAAGGTTTGATGTTAAACCACCAGAAACCATGAGAGTTGCTTCTGCCATTCCATAGCAGGGATAAAACGTTTGGGGACGAAAACCGCAGGACGCAAATTTTGTACAAAATCGTTCTAAAGTATCATTACGAATAGGTTCAGCACCGTTAAAAGCTACACTCCAACTGCTTAAGTCAAGAGTTTGTTGCTGCTCGGGAGTCACTTTATGAATACACAATTCATAGGCAAAATTAGGGGCACCACTCGTTGTACCTTGATAGCGAGAAATGGCTTGTAACCACCGATAGGGACGTTGTAGAAAAGCCACTGGTGGTATGAGTACACAGGGAAAATTACCGTACAAAGGTTGGAGTATGCCACCAATCAGCCCCATGTCATGATAAATGGGTAACCATGAAACAAATTTACTAGTGGGTGAATGTTCCATGAGACGGTAAGTCATGGCAGCATTATGCATTAAGTTGCCATGATTTAGCATGACCCCTTTTGGGATTCCTGTCGAACCAGATGTATATTGTAAAAAAGCTAAAGTGTCTTTATCAATACAAATCTCTTTCCAGTCGTGTTCCGTACTATCTATGTTGTCTGTGGTTATCCATTGTAAATCTCCAAAATCAGTTTTTTCAATCAAAAAAGATTTGAGGCTAGATAAAGTGGTGGTGCTTGTTAAAGCGCATTTTGCCTGTGCATCTTCTAAAATCGCCCTAATTCTGGGCATACCACGCTTATTACGAGGAGGGTAAGCAGGAACCGCAATCACCTTGGCGTAGAGACATCCAAAAAATGCCGCAATATAGTCTAGCCCTGAAGGATAGAGCAGTATAGCACGCTCACCACTTAAACCGAGTGCTTGCAATTTAGCTGCGATCGCTCTAGCCTGCCGATCCAACTCCTGATAAGTTAAAGAATTTTCTTCTGTTTCTCCATCTGGCAGAAAAGTATAGGCTAGTTGTGATGGTTGGTGTGCATATCTAAAGCGCAATATGTCTACTATCGTCGTGTTTGAGCTTGCGGAAAAAATACTTTCGGCATCTAAATATTTGTCTAACATCTTGTTCAACCTCTCATTGTTTTCCCACTACCTTCTAGGTAGGAAAGTGCGAAATTTTTATAATGAAGTTCAGTTTTACCAAAGAAAAGCTTGAAGAAGGCAGAAGTACGCTCGCTACTAAGGCAGAAGGCAGAAGAAAAGAGGATTTTACTTGTGTTTCTTTCATTCATAAGGGGTGGTGCGCCGCCCGCTCTTGCGTTTTTAAGTAAAATTTAGAGGTTCCCTTGTCCCCTACGCACATTTATATGGCACATAATTAAATCACTAAAAGGCGCCATTTGGGGGTTCAAAACCCCCACCATATCTAGTTCTTGTTAAGAGTTCCCTTTTACCTGCTAATTCATCCTGAAAAGGTGCAACGTCCGAGTAGACATGGTAGTGAAAATTAATTCTGTGTTACCATACGGGTTCCCCAGCAGGGTACGCCCTCACAAACCATGTGGTTCATTTAGGTGAAAATTGCTGTAATTAAGATTTGGGTTGATGACAGATCGAGTAAGGGTTATGAAGTACTCCCTGAAACCACTGAAGCATTCCTTTACATTGCAATGATTCATCATGATAGCCGATTGAATTGCGTGTCTCGATCACAACTTTTGGGACGTCCTTTCAAAACTAGATGCCGAACACTTGCCAAATTTTTACATAAGCCCGATTATACTTGGACAAGTCTCCGCAACCTTGCCTGTTGCAACAATTCTTCTAGAAACTCAGGATGATTCTGTATTTCCTGAAACAATATAGTTAGTGTACCAGGACAACCCTCAATTTCAATACTAACACCAGAAAAAGTGACTTCAAAGATCTGATTCGCTTTTTCTAACTGTTTTTGGTTTTCCTGTTTGATGCTGAGAACGCGAATACTTTCTTTCACTGGTTGCCTAAAAATATTATTGGCTTTAAGTTTTGATTGAGCATCTACTTCTAACCGTTGTCCAAGAACCTGATTCATTAATTCAACTTCCTCAAATTTTGGTTGGTTGTCTTGCCTCTTTTCAACTCTTAGCTTTGTTGGTTGTCCATAGTCTGATACAACTGAAGATATTACGTTTTCTCGTTCATCAACATCCACTTTTGGTTGTTCATTTGTTACCTCCGATATATTTGCAGTTTCAATAATGGATAAGTTTTTCACATCATTAGTATTTGGTTTTAAACTTTTAACATCATCACTTACTCCTAAACGCTTTAATTTAGAAACTGCTCTTGTATTTTTCCTACCAATATTGGTAGTACTAATTGTATAGGTTGTACCGGAGCGTTGAACAACACGCTCTGATGATTGAGCTAAAAGTCTTTGTTGCACTTCTTTCAAAGTATTTTCATCAATACCATATTTCATAGCATACGCCTGGTCTATCTTCGTACTGTACGAAGATAGCTCTTCTTTTAACTTACGCACTAACCCTTCAGCCACACAACACTGCTTCGCGACTTCATTATTACTCCATTGTGACCACTCTGGATCACTAAGCAATGTAAGTACAGCTCTCCTCTTATCAATATTGGAGCGTTTTAATCCGTGTGTAGCGTTAGCGCCAACTGAATATAGAATTGCATCTCGCTGAGTTCCTTGTCGAATATCTACCTCAATTGTAGAAGCTAATGTTTTTTTTGCAGCCTCTAAACGATGGAACCCATCAGCCAACCAATAATGTGTTCCGTCATAGAAAACAGTTAGAGGAGGAAAGTTAGCTTTTGAAGTTATGGCTTCAGCATACTCATCAATTAATTTTTGATTAAGCCTGACTCGAGATTGAGTAGCCTTACCGACCTGGATAGATGAAATTTCTAGTTGTACCATAACTTTGATACCTCTTAAATAGGTGCACAAATTGGTAAGATTGTCTTAAGGACTACATTTTTCTGATCTGAACGATAAATGTCAATTTTCCTAGTTTTAGCCTCAAATTCTATCCCTTTCGCAATCAAATTGCTTTATACTATCTCATTAAAAAATAAATTCCATAATTTGTAAACTCACCATTTGTGGAGGATAAGTTCCTGAAATAGATGAAATAAGGGAGAGTATTTAAACAGGTGATCGTTTTCAGCATCCCTTGTGCCAGAAAGAAAGTTGTGTAGAGTGTAACGGTTTTATGGTAAGTGTAAGAAATGAAATTCGTGGTCAGCGTTTTCGCTATGTTCCTCGTTTAAACCCTCTACAGCAGGAAATTATTAGTTTACTTGGGCTTTCACCTGATATTTATAGCAATCTTGTGGATAATTCCTCTTAGTCAAATTTTATTATGCGAATGGTAAAGTTTAAGAGGATTTGTGAAACGTAAAGGAAAATATAAATTAATAAATATAATCAATGACAAGGTAAAATAATGTAGGGAATAGGGGTAAGAAAAAATTTTTAGCTAAATTGTAATAGTCTTGCCCATAGCAATAAAGTATTTAACCAGTCTAAATATTTACAGACAAGAAGAGCGACAATGAATAAAAATGACGCAGAAGCTTTTATAAAGTCGTCAAAGAGTGTTCAAATGTTGGCTAACAAAAAAGTAAGCGATAAAGCTATTGATTCATTCGCTAAACAGCCTCAATTTTCTACCTTAGTCAACCTCTTACGATACAGAGCGTTACAACAACCGCAGCAAGTGGCTTTCACATTTGTAAAAAGTGGACAAACACAGGTAGAAACTATAACTTATGAAGAATTAGATTGCAGAGCTAAGGCGATCGCGACTCAATTAAGATCTTTAGGTATTGGTAGTGGTGAACGAGCATTATTACTCTACCCATCAGGTTTGGATTACATTGCTGCATTCTTCGGATGTCTTTATGCTAATGTTGTTGCTGTTCCTGCTTACCCTCCTCGACCTAACCAATCTCTAAATCGTATTTTGGCAATAGTCAAAGACGCACAGGTCAAAATAGCGCTGACGATTGAGGATATCTCCTCAAAACTGAAAGAAAAGTTCACTCAGTGCTTAACTCCGGACTTACAAAATCTACATTGGTTAAATACCGATAAAATTACTACCGATTTAGCACAGATATGGCAGGAACCAGCGATTGAGAGTGATACACTGGCTTTTCTCCAGTACACCTCTGGATCTACAGGGATACCAAAAGGTGTTATGCTAAAACATAACAATTTATTACACAATCTGCATTTAATTCATCAAAAATTTGAACACACACCTAACAGTCAAGGTGTAATCTGGCTACCGCCTTATCATGATATGGGTTTGATTGGTGGAATACTACAGCCCCTCTACGGAGGCTTTCCGGTTGTTCTGATGCCGTCGATGGATTTTTTATTGAAGCCTTTTGATTGGCTAAAGTTAATTTCTTGCTATAAAGCGACAACCAGTGGTGGACCTAACTTTGCTTATAAATTGTGTGTTGATAAGATTAGTGCTGAACAACGGTCTAGTCTTGACTTAAGTAGTTGGGAAGTTGCTTTCGTAGGTGCTGAACCCATTTGTGCGGAGACATTAAAAAGGTTTGCAGAGATATTTGAACCTTGTGGTTTTCACCCCCAAGCATTTTATCCATGCTATGGTTTAGCTGAAGCTACTTTATTCGTTTCTGGTGGTAAGAAAACAGATATACCCATTGTTCAAGAGATTCAAGGAAAAGCGCTTGAACAAAACCAAGTAGGAGTTGTTAGTGTTAAACAACAAGGTACTCGAACAATTGTAGGCTGTGGAAAAGCCTCTTGTGATCAAAAAGTTGTTATTGTGAATGTAGAATCCCTAACATCATGTCCAGGAGGATATGTAGGTGAAATTTGGGTTACAGGTCCAAGCTTAGCTCAAGGCTATTGGAACAAATCTCAAGAAACAAACCAAACTTTTAATGCTTATTTAGCAGATACAGGAGAGGGACCATTTCTTCGTACAGGAGACTTGGGATTTCTGCATGATGGCGAATTGTTTATCACTGGGCGCAGCAAAGATGTCATCATCATTCGAGGGAGCAATTATTATCCTCATGACATTGAAATGGTAGTAGAAAAAAGTCATTTAGCATTGCAATCGGGTCGTGGAGCCACTTTTACAGTAAAAGTAGAGGGAGAAGAACGGCTAGTAGTTGTTAATGAGGTAAAGCGAACTTATCTTCGTAATTTAGATTATGATGAAGTAGTAGGAAATATTCGTCAAGAAGTATTAAGGCATTGTCAATTGCAAGTTTATGCTGTGGCACTTATAAAAACTGGAACGATTCCTAAAACTTCTAGTGGTAAGATTCAACGTTATATGTGCCGAGAGAAATTTTTGGATAAAACTCTAGATTTAGTGAAAGCATAATGTGTAAACTAAGAGTAGAACTATACAACTAGTAAAGGTTTATCCTTGGAATTGTAACCTTTGTCAGCAGCAAGTGGTTTGACTCGTTTACAAAGTCTACCAGATCTATTTGTTTTGACTTTGACGCTATCTAGAAAAGGTGTTAAGTACATAAAGTTCCGGGTGCATGACGCCCAGATGCGATCGCGTTTTTCTGGTTCTTTGGGGAATATATCCTGAGAATAATATCAATTGCAAACAATTCTGGAAAGTTTTGAAATAAAAAGTGTTGCAGTTATTGCATGCCAACTTGTTGCAGCTTTGCAGCTTCTGTCTTAATGCGTACCTAAACTTCAAAAATTACATCAACAAGAGGCTTATTTCAATGCAATTAAATAGCACAGCAAACTTAGCTTCTACTACTGATTTAGTTAGAAAGCCAAGCATAACAATCAAAAGCCAGGAGATCATAGGCACGCAAAGATTGTATGCCTTTGCTACTGTCTTAATTCCTTTAGTGGGTACTATAATCGCAGCTCTTATGATTTGGCGAGTAGGTGTCACAACATTAGATCTAGAACTACTACTTTTCATGTTTTTTTTAAACGGAATTGGAATTGAAGTGGGGTTTCACCGATACTTTTCGCACTACGCCTTCAAAACTAATAACGTTATACGAGCCATTCTCGCTATACTTGGATGTATGGCAGGTCAAGGACCAGTGACATATTGGGTGGCTACTCATCGCCGTCACCATCAGTACAGCGATATACCAGGTGACGCACATTCACCAAATCTGCATGGAAACGACATTTTGGGTAAACTCCGTGGTTTACAGCACGCTCACATTGGTTGGGTTTTTGACCTAGAACTTACAAATACAATTGTGTTTGCGAAAGATTTACTCAAAGATCCGATTCTTTCTAAAGTCAATCAATTGTACTTTTGCTGGTTACTCTTAGGTCTTGTTATTCCTGGAATTATTGGTGGAATTTTATCGCAGACTTGGATGGGAGCTTTTTCCGGATTTCTATGGGGAGGGGTAGTTCGCCTATTCTTGGCACAACACACAACCTACGCTGTTAACTCAATTTGTCACTTTTATGGGAGTCGTGCTTTTGATACCACTGAACAGAGTAGAAACAACGCATTGTTAGCTGTTCCAACGTTAGGAGGTTCTTGGCATAACAATCATCATGCCTTTCCCAATTCAGCTATAACAGGTCTGGAGTGGTGGCAACTTGACCTAGGAGGTTGGTTTATTCGCACTTTAGCGGCAGTTGGTTTAGCATGGGATGTTAAAACTCCTACTCATCAAAGAATCAAAATTCAAAAAGTGAATTAGTCTCAATTTCAAAAATTTTGTTCTGATTATTATAGTCATAATAGAAAGGAATCAAAATGGAAAGAAAACTTTTTCCTAGCATTGAATTACCTAATAACTTAACTGTGCAAGAATCTGAAATCAGTTATCAGGTAAATTCACGAATTAAACCGCAAATTATTCTTAAAAGTGAGGATTTGCAAACTAAAATGCGGCTTCACGGGCTTACCAATATATTATTTCCATCAGTTGGTACAGTGCTTGCGATCGCAACAATACCACAATTAGGTTTTGGTTCAGTGCAGTTAGGATTGCTTGTAAGTATCTATACTCTAAACGTTATTGGTATCACCGTAGGTTTTCATCGACATTTTGCACACTGTGCTTTTCAAGCCAATACTATCACTCGCATCATTCTGATTGTTCTTGGTTCAATGGCTGCTCAAGGACCTTTAATTTATTGGGTTGCAACTCATCGACGTCATCATCAATACAGTGATACATTTGGAGATCCTCATTCTCCTTACCTTAAAGGGGAAAAAAAACTTGGTTTTTTTGAAGGGTTATGGCACTCTCACATGGGTTGGACATACGATCATGAAATTACTAATACTTTTTTATTTGCCAAAGATTTAATGCGTGATTCTTTAATATCAAAGATTAGCCAACTTTACTACCTTTGGAATTTAATGGGTATTGTCATTTCCACTCTTTTAGGAGCAATCTTAATAGGTGGTTGGAAAGGAGCCCTTTCTGGGTTTTTATGGGGTGGCTGTGTCCGTCTATTTTTAATACATCATTCGAGTTGGACAATTGGATCGATTAGCCATATTTATGGTAATCGTCCTTTTAATACTTCTGATTCCAGCAGAAATAATATATGGTTAGCTATTCCCACCGGTGGTGAATCATGGCATAATAACCATCATGCTTTTCCAAACTCAGCTTTTTTTGGTTTGAGATGGTGGCAAATTGATTTTGGAGCTTGGGTTATAAGAGTGCTTGAAAAATTAGGTTTAGTGTGGGATGTAAAAGTACCTTCAGCACAAGTACAGGAAGCTAAAAAATCAGCTCTTCAAAAGTAAAAGATCTGAAATTCAAAAACATTCAAAATCAACAATTGAGTAAGCCCTAAAGCAAATTGCGAGGTTCAAATAAATGGAATTACAGAATGCTACCAATACTCAGGTATCTGTAAATCTTGAGGATAATGTCAAGGAGCAGAACCAAAAAAAATTACAGGCAGAAGAAATTGTCAATTGGTTAATTTCTTATATAGCAAATCTCCTAGATACTGACCAAAATAAAATTGATACTCAATCAGCCTTCGAACGTTATGGTTTAGATTCCGCAGCAACAGTAAGTTTAATCAGTGACTTAGAGAATTGGTTGGGATATGAATTAGAAGCAACTTTATTGTACGACTATCCTACGATTCACGATTTAGGACAACATTTGAGTGAGCGATTCAACAATTTGTCGTCAACTTTAGAAAATGTCTGAAATTTGAGGTAGAGTTGGAAAAGTATGTCAGAAGGCAAAAGTACTTTCATCAAAGCATAGGGGATGCTGATAATTGTTGCTAAAATTAGCCTTCTACTTTTCTGCTTTCCATCTTTATTGAATGTACTAAGGGTTTAAGTCCCCCACCATAATCTTTGATTTGATGCCAAGAAAATTGGTGGTGAGTTGAAGCCCCCACCAAGCTTGCATCCCTTCTAACTTGAAAGTGGGTGTAAGGGTGTGGGGTGTAGGGGAAAAGACCACTTTCATGCTTGGCGGTGAAAAATTTTTCATCTGGACTGCCCTTTGCCTTCTTCACTTTTCCTCATAACGAGCTTTACTTTTCTTAAAAGGAAACCTAAAAGTGGAAGCCATTGCAATTATTGGTATAGGCTGTCGTTTCCCAGGAGCTGATAACCCAGAATATTTTTGGGAACTGCTACATAACGGTGTAGATGCCATTACTGAAGTACCACTAGAACGTTGGGATGTGAATGCCTTCTATGACCTGGAACCAGCCAGACCAGGAAAAATGAACACTCGTTGGGGGGGCTTTCTAAATTCCATATATAACTTCGACCCCATGTTCTTTGGAATTTCTCCACGCGAAGTAGAGTGTATGGACCCTCAACAGAGACTTATGTTGGAGGTTGCTTGGGAAGGTTTAGAAAATGCTGGGATTGTACCGAAAACACTTTCAGGAACACAGACAGGTGTCTTTATAGGCATCACCACCAGCGACAATCAAAACGCTCTTTACAAAGATCTCTATAATTTAAATAGCTACAGCATCACTGGCACGAATCACTCTATTATTGCTAATCGACTATCATACTTGCTTAACTTGCGTGCACCTAGTATAGCCATAGATACTGCTTGTTCATCCTCACTAGTAGCAGTTCACCTTGCATGCCAGAGTTTACAAAGTAAAGAGTCTAGCTTATGTATAGTAGGAGGAGTCAACTTAATGCTCTCTCCAACGCCAACTATTATCCTATCTCAATCTCGAATGATGGCCTCTGATGGTCGTTGTAAAACCTTTGATGCGAGTGCTGATGGTTATGTCCGAGGGGAAGGCTGTGCAGTAGTAGTGCTTAAACGTTTTACTGATGCTGTTAAGGACAAAGACAATATTTTAGCGGTTATTAGAGGTTCAGCAGTTAATCAAGATGGTTTTACGAATGGACTGACAGCACCTAACGGACTTGCACAACAAGCTGTTATCCGTGAAGCGCTGGCGGTAGCTAAAGTAGCCCCTTCTCAAATTAGTTATGTGGAAGCCCATGGTACAGGAACACGCATGGGCGATCCTATTGAGATTTCTGCTATTAAAGCAGTATTGATGCAAGATCGCTCGCCAGAAGAACATTGTTGGATTGGTTCAGTTAAGACCAATATTGGACATTTAGAAGCAGCGGCTGGAATTGCTGGTTTAATTAAAGTAGTGCTTTCACTTCAACATAAACAAATCCCTCCTCATCTGCATCTTAAGCAACTCAATCAATTTATTTCTTTACAAAAAACTCCCTTTTCAATTCCTACGCAGCTTCAACCTTGGATAAGCAATACGGAACACCGTTTAGCAGGGGTCAGTGCGTTTAGCTTTGGTGGTACGAATTGCCATGTCATTTTAGAGGAAGCACCCGCATCCACTGTGGTATTTAGCGAGCTGGAACGTCCTGTTCATCTTCTCACCCTATCAGCCAAATGTGAAAATACCTTACAGCAATTAGCTCAAAATTATGTCACATATCTTCAATCCCACCCAGAAGTGGCGTTGGCAGATGTATGTTACACAGCTAACAAGGGGCGATCGCACTTTGATTATCGCCTAGCAGTTGTTGCAGAATCCAAAGAGCAACTGTGCGAACAACTCAACGCTTTTCTTCAGAATCAAGAAACAAACGGTTTAGTCACTAGACAGATCCAAACTGGAAGCCAACCAAAAATAGGATTTCTATTCACTGGTCAAGGTTCTCAGTATTTGGGTATGGGGCAACAACTTTATCATACCCAACCCATCTTCAAGAGAACTCTTGACCTAGCAGATGAAATTTTGCGCCCCTACTTAGCTAAACCCCTGCTGGAAGTTTTATACTCGTTACCAGAAGAAAATTCTCCTCTCAATGAAACTGTCTATACTCAACCCGCCTTATTTGCTTTGGAATATGCCTTAGCAAATTTATGGAAATCTTGGGGTATTGAACCTAATTTTGTCATGGGTCATAGTCTGGGAGAGTATGCAGCTGCTTGTATAGCGGGGGTTTTTAGCTTTGAGGATGGTTTAAAACTTATTGCTAAACGCGCACAATTGATGCAAACTTTGCCTCAGAATGGTGAGATGTTTGCAGTGCTAGTTTCTGAAGAGCAGGTAGTTGCAGAAATCCAGCCATACGATCACCTCATTTCAATTGCAGCTATTAATGGTCCGGAAAGTGTAGTCGTCTCTGGTGAACGTCAACAAGTACAATCATTAATAGCCAAGTTGCAAGCAAAAGGAGTGAAAACCAAACAGTTAAAAGTTTCCCATGCGTTTCACTCTCCTCTCATGGAGCCTATCTTAGCAGCTTTTGAACAAGCGGTTGGAGAAGTCACTTTTTCATCTCCAAAAATAAACTTGATCTCCAATGTCACTGGAGAGCTTGCTACAGATGAAATAGCAACTCCTAAGTACTGGTGTGAGCACACGTGCAAAGCAGTACAATTTGCTGCGGGAATGCAGACATTACAAAATCTTGATTGTAAAATTTACTTAGAGATAGGGCCGAAACCAACATTGCTAGGAATGAGTGCTCAATGCTGCTCAATACAAGAGGTAATCATGGTACCTAGCTTACACCCACAGCAATCCGATTGGCAAAGATTACTTGCTAGCCTAACGCAACTATACACATTTGGGATAGCCGTGGACTGGTCAGGCTTTGATAGAGACTATGCACGTCATCATCTCCAATTACCAACCTATCCATTCCAAGAAGAACGATATTGGGTAGATAACAAACAGCAACAGACAAATCTTAGTACTCAAGAAACTTGGCAAAGCTTAGGTCAAACAAACTATCATTCACTTATAGGCTGCAGTTTACCAAACATAGCATATTTACCAAATCAATACGTTTGGCAAGTAGAAGTAGATAGTGAGTATTTGCCTTATCTCAAGGATCATCGTCTTCAAGGGGTTGCTTTTATGCCTGGTGGAGTGTATCTTGAGATGGTTTGGGCTGCTGTAACCGAAATTGTTGGAGAAAATCGTCATATTTTACACGATGTTGAGTACAAGCAGTTATTGGTATTACCTCAAAAAGTAAGAAGAACATTGCAAGTCAGTCTTGTTGGAGATTTAGAAACGGATATGGTTTTTCGCATACACAGTCGCTCAGTAAACAACTCATCTGAGCCATGGATACTGCATGCTACCGGAAAAGTTTATCCCAAAAATCAAAAATTGAAGCAGGCAGAAGGTTCTGTAAGATAGGGGATTCAAACCGAGACCTTATGGTAACCACGTTTATAGGAGTCAATGTGAGGATCTTATATCGTGTTCGATTAAAGACTTATCATAAAGACCGTAGGGTGCAGGAGGAATGAGAATTTCAGACTTTTGCAGAGATCTCCTTTTTTATAACTAATTAACCGGACAAGTCTATTAAACCCTTGTTCCTTTCCATTCTCTTCTCTTCTCTTCTGTTCGAGACGCTTCGCGAACAAGACGCACTCGTGTTTGCCATAAGTATTCTGGATAACGAACATTATTTTTGTATAAGCATCTCTATAAGTAAGGAGT
The DNA here is from genome assembly GCF_004323185.1 of Westiellopsis prolifica IICB1. Lineage (GTDB taxonomy): Bacteria > Cyanobacteriota > Cyanobacteriia > Cyanobacteriales > Nostocaceae > Pelatocladus > Pelatocladus prolificus_A. The sequence continues at coordinate 150,599 of NZ_NAPS01000003.1, read as the reverse complement.
ACGATATGAAATTTGGTCTGATGTTTTTTGCTAGTGGTGAAAGCACTTTGATTGAAGATAAATACTCTTTAGTCATTGAAAGTGCAAAATTTGCTGACAAGCATGGTTTTTCTAGCGTATGGTTACCAGAACGCCATTTTGCCTCCCTAGGGTGTCTTTATCCAAATCCTGCTGTACTACATGCTGCATTGGCGAGAGAAACTGAGCAGATACGCTTACAAGCTGGTAGTGTAGTGCTACCTTTACACAACCCTCTTCGCATCGTTGAGGACTGGGCTATTGTCGATAATCTTTCAAAAGGTAGAGTAGGAATTTCTTTTGCTTCTGGCTGGAATCCTGATGATTTCACGTTTTCTCCAGAGAAATACAGCAAACGTCACCAAGAAATGTATTCTGGCATTGAAACGGTAAAAAAGTTGTGGCTAGGTGAATCTATTCAGGTCACGAACGGTCTAGGAAAACAAATTGAGGTTAAGGTTTATCCGACACCTATTCAGAAAAATCTTCCTGTATGGATTACTGCTGCTAGTAATCCCCAAACTTTTATTAAAGCTGGGGAAACTGGTGCTAATCTGTTAACACATATGTTGGATCAGAGTATTGAAGAACTAGCCAAAAATTTTGCTCTTTATCGTCAAACTCTAGCAAAAAATGGACATAGTCCTGAGACTGGTCAAATAACTCTCATGTTACACACATTTGTTGGAGAGAATCTTAATTTGGTCCGCGAGCAAGCTCGCAAACCCTTTTGTGAATACCTTAAATCAAATGGGAATTTACTGAATCAACTCGCGCATAGCCGGGGTCGTCAGTTAGATGTTACGACTTTGTCTCAAAACGAAGTTGAAGAATTTGTGAATTTTTTGTATGAAAGATTTTATTCTACCAGAGCTTTAATTGGTACTCCAGAAACTTGTATAGAGTTAGTTAGAGAACTATACAAAATAGGTGTGAATGAAATTACTTGTTTTCTAGACTTTGGTTTAGATAATAATTTGATTATAAAAAATCTACAAAATTTAAATCTGCTCAAAGAATACTATAAAAATGAATCTTTATTAAAAGATATTACAGAAATAAATAAATTACATCAAAATATATACTATCAAGGCAATACCTTAAATACACAAGAGAATGGCAGTCTAAGCCCTATTATAGGAATTGATACACCAGAGCAAAATTTGGAATACTTAAAGAAAATAAAAGATTCTTCTTTTGAAGAAATTTCAGGGGTAAATTTATACCAAACTTTATCTGAATTTGGTGCAGAGCACGGTTCCACTTTCCAATGTGTTAAGCGAGTGTATTTGAGAAATGAAGAAGCCTTAGGAGAAATTCGCTTATTTAAAGAATGGTCATCACAAGCCAACTCTGACAAGTTTCGTCCTGTTTTACTACACAACTGTTTTTTGGTACTTGGAACCATAGCATCTAAAGAGATCGTCTCAAAATCTAGACAATCATTTATATTACCTATTGGAATGCAAGGACTCGAAGTTTATAAGTCAATGTCTAATAAATTATGGAGTTACGCTATACGTAAAGTAAACTCTAATTATGAAAATCTTATTGAAGGGGATGTCTATGTTCTCAATGAATCCGGAGAGTTAGTTGCGAAGTCATGGGGTGTAAAATTTCAAATAGTTGATTTAACCTTATCAGACAGTAGTGAAATTACTAATTTTTCACAGCCTAATTCTTATGAAGGGGCAGATCCAAGTTCTATAGATCGAGAAAATATTAACAAAAACTATCCTGTTAAAAATATTGTTGTAGCAGCAACATCAGAAGAACGTTGGACAATTTTAAAAAACTATTTTTGTGAGCAAATATCTAAAGTTATAGGATTACCTATTAATAAAGTTAATACACAGCAACAGCTTCTCAACTTGGGTTTGGATTCCTTAATGGCTATAGAACTTAGAAACCGAATAGAATCTGACCTTGGAATTGTTGTATCAGTAGTGAAATTTCTAGAAAATCCTAGTATTGCTCAGTTAGTAGAATATGTTCTTCTTTCCTTAAACCTAACCAATGATTTTTCTGAATTGGTTTTGGAAATCAATCATTACGACTACACTTCTACATCGTTGGAATCATGGTCTCCTTTAGTAGCAATTCAGACAGATGGAAACCAAATCCCTTTCTTCTGTGTTCACCCGATCTCTGGAAATATTCTATGCTATACTGACTTAGCTCGTTATCTAGGTTCAGAACAGCCATTTTACGGCTTACAATCTCCACTAATTAAGGATTTAGAAAATCCTTTAGCAAGAATTGAAGACATGGCAACCTACTACATTGATGCGCTACAAACTGTTCAGCCAAAAGGCCCTTACAGGATCGGAGGTTGGTCTTTAGGAGGTATTATAGCTTATGAAATGGCTCAACAACTGAGTTCTCAGGGACATGAAATAGCTCTGTTAACTTTAATAGATAGTTATGCCTCTGCTTTACTTAACCAAATCGTTCTCGATAAGACTAAAACTGGTAACGCCTCTCACAACACTTTAGGTTCCGCTGCTCTAGAAATTAATGATGTTACTTTAATGAATTACTTTATTAAGAGTTTAGGTGTTTCTTATAATAAGGATTTTTTATTATCTATTGATGAGCAAGCAAACTTTGAAGTAAACGAACAGTTGAATAAAGTTTTAGAGCAAGCAAAAACAAATAATGTTCTGTCTTTAGATGTAAAACCACAGCAAATACATCAAATGTTTCATGTTTTTAAAATTCATTTATTAGCTAGATATCATTATGTTCCTCAACCATATTTAGGTTCTATGACTCTATTCTGTGCTCAAGAACAATTTCTAGAAGGAATGGAAAACTCTACCTTGGGTTGGAGCGAATTAATACTTGGTAGTGTAGAAACTTACAAAATTCCTGGTGACCATTACTCTATAATTCGAGAACCTCATGTTCAAGTTTTGGCTAAACATTTGCAAGAATGTCTCAAAGTCCGTTTTTCAACATTGAACTCTTAGAATATTTCAACTAAATTACTATAATCAGAGTATGGAACACCTTAATTATAGTACACAAAATTCTTGTCTTAAAGATTTACATTTAGAGGTGTGTAAATTTCAAATCTACACTTACCAAATTTGTCAAAATTGGCTCCAAGTTAATGAAGAAGAATCTTTTAAAAGTGAAGATTCTCAACACCATTTACGAATTTTAATTTTAATAAGTGAAATTAATAAGCTAGTCGAAGAAATCAAGTTTGCAGTTCATATTGAACAATTAAAGAGGTTAAAGATATTAGAAAAAGTACGTTCCATTGTTGTAGATAAGCTAGCAATTGGGTTAGACAAAGTCACTCATTTAGCAAATTTTACTGATGACTTAGGTGTAGATTCTTTAGATATGGTCGAGCTAGTTGCAGCTTTAGAGGAAGCTTTTAACATTGAAATTTCCGAACAAGTGGCTAATTCACTTTTAACAGTCAAACAAGCTACCGATTATATCTGCCAAAAAGTTGAGTGTGTCGTCTAACTATGCTTACATCTTTAAATAAGAAAAATGAATTGTCTTTTGTTACTTAGCCAAGAAAAAGCATTTAGTATCGGCATTTTTCAAAGCAAGGTGGCATGGCTGCGGGGGTCGTCTCTTTCATCAGTGTTTACTTTGATGTGAAACCTTTGCTGACAAAGCATTATACCCTTTTTACCCTTTCTTTTTTGTTTAAGTCCCGTTATGACACTTAACTTATCTCAAATTGGCCTTCATATGTCCAACCTGACAGGTATTAGAGGAATAATGAAGGACATTATAGAAACGCTACAAACTAAGCGAGAGCAAGAATTTATTATTTTAAGTGCTGGAAATCCACTGCTTTTGCCGAAAGTTGAGGAAATATGGCGGGATTGTACGGCAGAACTTTTAGCAAGCTCTGAATATGGTGAAGTAGTTTGTCGTTATGGACCAAGCCGGGGTTACGCACCATTGATTCAGGCGCTGGCAAAAGATTTTAATCGTCGCTACGGGCTTTCTTTAAGTGAAGAAAACATTCTAATCACTCCTGGAAGTCAAACGCTCTATTTCTATGCTGCTAATGCTTTTGGCGGCTATACAAGCAACGTAGGTTTAAAGCACATTGTTTTACCACTTAGTCCAGACTATACAGGTTACGGTGGAATAACTTTAACACCAGAGGCGTTAGTTTCATATAAACCAGCTTTAGAAATTGATGCCAAAGCTCACAGGTTTAAATATCGACCAGACTTTAATAAATTAATCATTACAGAAAACACTGGTTGCGTCATTTTTTCTCGTCCTTGTAACCCCACAGGCAATATCTTATCTAACGATGAGGTGAAAAAGATTGCTGCTCTTGCTAAACCCTACAATGTACCTGTCTTCATAGATTCTGCCTATGGACCTCCCTATCCTGCATTAAATTTTACAGATATGACTCCCGTGTTTGGTGACAACATTGTACATTGTATGAGCTTCTCCAAAGCAGGTTTACCAGGAGAGCGCATTGGTGTTGCTATTGGAGATCCTAAGATAATTCAAGTTTTAGAATCTTTCCAAACAAACTTATGCATTCACCCATCTCATTATGGACAAGCTATTGCTGCTCGTGCTATCAACTCTGGTGCTCTTGAATCCATATCAACAGAAGTCATCAGACCCTTTTATCAAAATAAATTTTCCATTCTTGAAACCACACTTGACGAAGCTATGCCCAAAAATTTACCTTGGTTTTTACATTGGGGTCAAGGAGCAATTTATGCTTGGTTGTGGTTCAACAATTTACCTATTAGTGACTGGGATTTTTACCAACAACTAAAGCAGTTAGGTGTGATTGTAGTACCTGGTAGATTTTTCTTCCCTGGTCTACAAGAAGAAGATTGGTCGCATAAATATCAATGCCTTCGTGTTAGTCTTACAGCAAGCGATCAAGACATTGAAACTGCTATGAAACTCTTAGCAAATTTCGTCCAACAAGTTTATCAAGGCCAATCGTCGAAATAAAATGCCCAGCCGTCGTTTTCGCCCTTCAGGCGAAAGCACCTAAATACTTGGGTTTGACCAAAATATTTTTAATACGGCGCTTGCTTTTATTTTTTGGAGATCCGCAAGAAGCAGTTGTTTCTAGTAGTTCACCACATTGATTTCGACAGGTTTCAAGAATTGCGGTTTATTCAAGAAACCGGGATTCTGACAAACATTGCCTTTTGAAAATTGTGTTCGCGTAGCGGCTGCTTTGCAGCACCCCTCTGCCAAGAAGCGATTTCAGTAGATAGTGTTTGAACGTAAACAATTCGTCTTTCTAAACATTGACGAGCTAAAACGGATAACTCAATCTCAACTTGATTTAGCCAACTCCCATGCTTAGGCGTCTAGTGAAATTCTAATTTTTGGACAATCCGACGTGCTTCTTCTGGTGTAAATACTTTGTACAAAGCTGCTGAATTATGTGTGTTGACGCTCTGGCTGCTCAATTGAGGGTGGTAGAAGTTCTCTAACATCCTCTAATAAAGGATAAATATGGTCTTTCATCGAAACAAATAGCCGCTCCGCATCTACGTAGTTGCTCAACCTCCGAGTCACTTAAATTTACTGTATATTTTTTAATCATGATACCACCCTAAACCTGTTCATCTCAACATACCAAAAAACGTCATTAACTCAGCAAAGTTGACTTGCCAGAGTACTAGTCTTTAAATTCAACATAACCTGTATATGAAAACACAAAAATCTCAATTTGATGATTCATTGACTGCATTGAACAACAACAATAGCAACACATTGAGATATCAAAATCTTGCACCCGATATCTCTCTAAGAGACATTGTTAAAACACTTCCTTCTGAATGTTTTAATAGAAATTATCGAAAAAGTTGGACACAGGCACTGATTAATTCTTTAGTTGTCCTCTTGTGCTACTATGGTCTTGCAACTCTTCCCTGGTTTTTTCTACCATTTTTGTGGATTACCATTGGTACAGCTCTAGCTGGTTTCTTTTCTTTAGGTCACGATTGCGGTCACTATTCATTTGCTAAGCAACGTTGGATCAACGAGCTTTTAGGACATTTTTTCCTTTTACCTGTCATTTATCCCTTTCACAATTGGTGTTTAGAACACAATAGTCACCATAACCGTACAAATAGGTTAGGAGGGTCTGGTTGGAAACAGGTACACGATATAGTTAACGGTGAAGCTGATCCGTATTGGCAACCCTTTAGAGTAGAGGTCTATGACAAGTTGACGCCAATCACTCGGAGAATTTACCAATTAATCAGAGGTCCCTTTTGGTGGTTAGCAACGACTTTAAACTGGTGGAACCAATTAAACATTGATGTATCTAAATTACCTCAAAAAGATAGACTAAAAGTGAGATTATCTATTGCTATTGTCTTACTTTTCTCTGCAATCGTTTTTCCAACTCTTATCATTACTACAGGATTATGGGGTTTTATCAAGTTTTGGCTTATTCCTTGGTTAATCTTTCACTTTTGGTTTGGCACATTTACCCTAATTCACCATACATTTCCTGACAACAAAAATTGGAAATCAGAGAAAGATTGGAACGCTGCTCAAGCTCAACTTTGTGGGACTGTTCACTGTAAATATCCTTGGTGGGTTGAATTTCTATGCCATGATATTAACTATCATGTTCCTCATCATATCTCTACTGCTATCCCTTCATATAATTTACGGATGGCCCATAAGAGTCTTCAGCAAAATTGGGGCACATATTTGAGGGAATGTGATTTTTCATGGTCACTCATTCGTGAGATTACTAGTCAATGTCATCTATATAATTACGCTGAAGAACATTTCAAATCTTTTCAAGAGTCTAGCGATTCGTGACAATTTAAGTGTCAGTAAATGTGAATGTTGGGTTTTGTTTCTCAACCCAACCTAACGGGACTTAAACAAAAAAGAAAGGGTAAAAAAGGTATAATGCTTTGTCAGCATAGGTTTTACATACAGCATATTCGGAGATTATGAGGTACAGTAGCAGCAATTTGTAAACCAATGTTTGAGATGTTCAGGATTAATTAATTCAAGTGCTATTTTGATTAAACCATCGACTCCAGATGCAGTCTTGGGAGAAAATTGTTTGAGGAACGCTTTTAATTGTGACCACCAATGTTCGATGGGGTTAAATTCAGGAGAATAAGGAGATAGATACAGAACACTTGCGCCAACAGATTCAATTAAAGGTTGAATTTCTTCGACATGATGTGCAGGAAGATTATCCATCACCACTACTGCACCAATCCATAACTGTGGCAGTAAAAAATGTTCGATAAAGACTTTATATGCATCCCCATCCATTGAGCAGGGCTGTTTCATTCTTGGAAGAAAAATGATTCATACCAATTCTATGTGAGGCTGCATAGAATAGTAGAATAGAGAGTGCCAAAGATTCAAGACCAGAAGTAAACAATGGCACGCGGTTTCAATCTAGAAATATCAGAGAGTGCTGAGTATTTGTCCAAAAGTCTCAGCAAGGCTCGGACATCTGTGGAAAAAGAACGATTGCTTCTTCTGTGGTGGATCAAAACAGGACAAGTGACACAGCATCAACAATTGAGCCAGAGACTAGGTAGAGATGGCTCAACAGTAACACGATGGTTACAAAAGTATCGGCAAGGGGGGCTAGGGAAATTA
>NZ_NAPS01000003.1:133403-141094 GCF_004323185.1 Westiellopsis prolifica IICB1 | reverse complement strand
TGGTAAGCCTTATGAGGAAACCGTATATTACATAAGTTCAATGACCCTTGAAGCTTCAGATTTTGCCCAAGGCATTCGTGGTCATTGGGGTGTAGAAAATCGATGACATTGGGTCAAAGATGTTGTGTTTGATGAAGACAAGGCACAAATGGTTGATGGTTATGCATCTGCAAATTTCTCCATTCTTCGCAGTTTTGTAATTAACTTGTTTCGTCACAATGGTTTTGATTCCCTAACCAGAGCAATACGACATTGTGCCCATAATATCCTATTACTATTTTCCTTTTTAGAATGAAACAGCCCTGCCATCCATTGAGCCGTTTAAAGTCATGACAGCCAAAACTTTATTTAAACTGATTCCCTCAATTACACTGACTTTCGCTCCGCGGTAATATGGTTTAAAATCATACACCCTACTGCCCTTGTCGCTTCTGGCATGAGTTCGGGCCAAACCAAGTAAAACACCCATTTCATCAATAAAAACCAGGTTTGCCGGATCTATGTCTTTTACTTTTTCCCAATACTCTATTCTCAGCCTTTGGACTCTTGGAGTTTTTGCTTGGCTACTGCGTAAAGTCTTTTTTTTCGTGTTAGTTTTTGTTTTTGTAATGCACAGCACATGACACTTGCACATACCCAAACGTTATATTTTTCTCCAAAATACTCGCAGTATTCTGATAAAGTTGCGTCTGGATGATTTTTCACCATTTCGGCTAATTTGCTACCATACTCATCCAATTTACCCTTGATTGTCCCACCTTGCTTTTTAGGTTCTAGATGTCCTTGGGTTCTCTTTAGCTGGAGGAGCTTTTGTACATAGCTTTTCGCTACACCAAATTGAACAGCTACTTTTCTGACCGAAGTGTCACCTCTTTCATAGGCATTTACTATTTTTGAACGCAAATCGATTGAGTAAGGTTTCATTATAGTTCTTAATGCACTAATACTTACTGTACCTCATACACCTCGAAAGTGCTGTATATCCGATAATTCACAGGCACAGACTTGCCTAACAAGTCTGTGTAATATAAGGTAATTAGTTGAATTCCTTTGACTACTCGATGATGCTTACCCGACCAAAAATAACCAATTAGTTCTGTTAACTCCGGCTTACTGTAAGGTTTATCAATAATCGTATCATCCCCACTTAACGTACCACCTACTAAATTGATATGCAGCTTGACTTCATCAAATAAATATGCGTGGTTCATACCGCTCTCGTAACAAAAATCGATTGACACTGTCATGAGACAAACCTTCTAAAATCGCTGCCAAACGTGTACAGCCTGGATATTTTGATTCCGCAAGCAGAAAAAAAGTGTAAGTGTTCAGGTCACACTTGGCAGTTGATGGCTTGGTAGTGGCTCTGATAGTTTAAACCCCAAATTCAGCAACATAGATATTATCCATGTTCCCAAGCCATTGGTGATTAGCGATCGCCTGATTGAGAAGTATGACCTTTTTGATGAGCGTACACACACGTTTAAGCTACTTTGTCAATGCGTAAGTCCTAACTTTGAGTAACTTCGCCCCATGAATCCGGTTCATTTAGTTTGAATTTGTCACCATGTTTCCTTGGTCGTCCCTTGCCAGAATATGGTGGTGGTGCGCCCCATAAACACAGGTTTGAACGCAAACGGACAAGAATATCTGCTTTGATGTTGGCTGTTTTCAAAACGAAAGGGGCACACCCGTACTCACTATCCCAAACAGAAATTGGTCTAGTTGGTAAATTCTCACACACTTGTTGTAATTGCCATGTTGCCTTCTGTATCGGGTTTTCCCAACTGGTAATTCGCTCATGTCTCAAGGGTAATGCCCAACTGCCTTCAGTTTCTGGTATCCAAGCAATGGTGCTATGGGATCTCCAAATAATAAAATGCCCAGCCGTCGCTTTCGCCTCTTAGGCGAAAGCGCGCTCTACTTTGGGCGGATGCCAAAATATATTTAATACGGCGCTTGCTTTTATTACGAGTAAGTGCCTATATCCCTGACCTATGGTAATTGGTTTGTTGCCTGCTATTGTCACACTGCTGTGTTCAATTGTCCTCTCCTGTAGAGTTACCGCATCTGGGCGTGACCAAGCAGTGTGGTCGCCTGCTAACAACGGACTACCCTGGGTTGGTATTTGTTTGATGTATAACTGCATCAATTTCTGTCGCTGTGGTCTGCTATCTTGTAATGCTTCATAGATGCTTGGCCACTTACGTCTAAATACTGGTGATAGCGATAAATCTGCCAAACTGTAGGCGTTCCGAGTCAGTAATATTGCATCCATCAGTTCAAAAGTCACATCATGCGCTCTACCTAAATGCTTGTACGCCGCTTGACGAAATTCTTCTAATTTGGCACGTTTCATATTGGCAGGTGAGAGTAGGTGGTTCTTCTCTCAGCTTCTGCTAATAGGGGGACTGTGTTCAATCACACCCTCTATTTTTTTTTTGAGGTTACCTAATTTAGTCTAAACTCCAGTTATTACCGTTGTAATAATTTCTGCATCACTCATATTTCGACGGCAGTCTTCGTCATGCCCAATCGCCTTTAATAAGTCGTCAATGATAGCATAGACAGCAATTGTTTCATTTAGCATATACCCCTCCCATATTTGTCTCTGGAGGGGATTTTATTGCTTTAAGTGCTTTTAGCGATCGCCTGTTTGAATAACTAGCAACTTGGGTTAATAGAGGGATGAGTTGAGGTTATCTACCGTGCAATGTTCATACTGTGGATCTACAATGAAAAAAGGATTTAATGCTTGTGATTTAAAGGTTTTTATCTCAGTATCTTCTCTCGACTGATTACGGATTGCTTTAGGCAAGACGATAAGTAACGAAGAGGGTTTAAAAAACTTTTTGGTCATCAGCTGGGACAGATAGCTGTGCAGTTGCATGGAAATTATGTATAACGGCAAACAATGGAGGAATAATGGAAATAACTTTACCAGGAACACCTTGGCTAATTGCTCACAAATCAATGTTAGGCATAAATAAACCAAATAAAATAACTCTTAATGGTGACGATTATGTTTTGTGGCAAAATCAAAAAGGTGAGGTGTTTGGACTTTCCAATGTTTGTCCACATATGCAAGCACCCCTATCTCAGGGCTGGGTTTGCCAACAGAGGGATACAATTACTTGCCCTTTTCATGCCCTAGAGTTTGATGGACAAGGTAGACTGTACAAAGATGGGAAGATTGACTCAGCAAAACCTATTGCTCAACCTTTAAATCTAATCGTAAATGGAAATTTTATCTGGACTTATACGGATCATAACCCTAAAATTCCAGTTCCTGAAATGGCAGAAAAAATAGCTGCAAACTACGATTTTGTAGGAATTGCTGGCAGTAAAACTATTCAGGCAGATTGGTTAAGTAGTTTTCTAATTAACTGCGACTACAATCACCAAAATGGAACTCATAGAGAATTATTCCAAATTATAGAAAATAAAGTTACTGCTTATGAAAAAGATAAGTATCACATCAGGGTTGAACAAGAAACAATTAGAAAAGACAACACATTAGGAGAACTGTTTGCCAATCCAGCATTGTTGAGTATTCCCAAAGTACTTAAAAGTACAGTGGAATATGAATTTCCCTCCATCCTTGCGTTGTATGGACAATCTCCACTGGGAGAGTTTGTGCAATTAGTATCGATGTATCCAGAAACTCAACAGCAAACCAAAATATTTGAGATTGTTTTTGTCAAATATAAGCGTTTCAACTTTTTAAAAGGATTGATGGCTTCGTCAATGCTCAAGGTTATTACCAAAGTTGTTGAGCAAGATACTTCAGCTGTCGAAAGTCTTTACTCTCAACAACAGCCTAAAATTAAACTACCCAATGAAGAAATTATGTTCGATATGATAAAGCTTTTCCATGACTGGTAAGGACATCAGTTGTTTGATAGTTAACCAGTTTTTTGCAAAAAATGAAACGAATTCTTGCAATAGGAGGATAGTCCCACCATGTAACGCGTGGGTACCTTCTGTCTCCTGCCAAGCGAGGTGACCCGGATTTCTCACAAAATCTGAAAAAAGGGGACCAAAAACTGCGAAAATGTATATATAAAAAGCATTTCAGCAGTTATAAATTATGACTAAATCCGCTTCGCGATCAATACCAAAACAGTTCAAATTTGAACAGCCAAAGTCACCACTAGTCGTAGTTAATTTCACTGGGGAGCAGGTAACGTCCGATGCCGGCTTAAGCTTAATTGCTGAAATAGACCGAAAATTGCAAATAACAACATTCGTTAGTATTTAAACTGCTGATAACTGCACTAGATGAGCAATTATCAGCATTTTTTGTCATCAACACCATAACCCTCTTCTGTCAGTTTCCGGAGTAGGGGTAGTGTTACGGAAGCTGCGGCCAGGGGCAAACTAAACAGTTTAGTTTAGAAGTCAGACAATTTTATTGGTATGAAAGCTTTGAAAAAAGTACCGAATTTTCTTTTAGAGTTGGCACAATGACCACTTTTTACATGAATCTATCCCACTAATAATATTTTGTTGATCCAGAGGTGAATGGTGGCAAGGTCTATGAATGCGTCGAACGTCGAAAAAAACCTTTTGACGTTCCCATCTGACGACGAGGCGACGATATTTGCGCTGATACCAGGCAAAACACCGTTCTTGTTGAAATCTGGGGACGGAGATTTTGATAGGTCTTCCTTTGTTTTTCTTGGTTTTCCAAACTCGCTTTGGGATTTGAGGACGAATACCTCGTTTGCGTAGGTCAGCACGTTTTTGTTTTGAGTCGTAACCTTTATCAGCTGCCAAGACTTTGATTCGTTTACGTGGTCTGCCTCGTTTTAATGTTTTGAGTTTAACCTTATCCAATAAGGGAATTACTTGTTCTCGCTCATTACCATTGGCTGGGGTAGTTCAATTAGCCAGAGGCATTCCATGACCTTCTGTCAGCGTATGAATCAGTATACCTTTACCTTTGCCGCCATAAGCAACCTCTTCACCTCCTCCCTTTCCAGGGGGAAAAAGACCCGTCAACCGCGCCAAAATTCCAATTTATTAGTCCCTTATCATTCGCGATCGCCAGTATACGTCCCTGTAGGTGTTCAAATGTTCCATCCTCGCGCCACCGTTTTAGCCATCGATGTGCTGAACTTTTTGATGCCCATATACATTGGACACTACTTCCCTCAGAAAAAGCACTCTTAGAAAACAAAATTGGCGCTAACCGATTGGGTTTTGCTGTTTTACTAAAATTCTTTCAACTAGAGGGTAGATTTCCTACTGAAAAAAGTGACGTTCCCAAACCTGTTATTGTTTACCTAGCAAAACAAGTATCCATCCCCTGGGAAGAATATTATGCCTACGATTGGCAAGGACGAGCAATCATTACAAGCAGTGTAATGAAGCGGTTTCAGGTATTAATAATTGCTTACTATAGAAATGCTTGTTTCAGGGTAAATGCAAAAATAAATGCTTCCAACTTAAGTATAAACCCTTGCCAAGTACATACGTGGATTGATTTTGGAAACACACAAGTGATGCTACTAAACACTGTTTCAATGTAATGCCTAATATGTTGCTTGATATACTGATTCCACGGTTCATCTTGACGCTTGGAATTTTTTTTCCTCATGACTTTCAAGGATATTTTGCTAGTTTCTTCGAGGTCATCTTCGGCAGTATAATCAGTGTATGCAGCATCAGTATATACTTCGCTGCCTGGTGGTAAATTTAACGGTAAGGCGTTCAATGCTCGCACATCAGAAGCACTACCAGGCATAAAAACAAATTCCACTGGAATACCAGTTTTGGTCGTTAATAACTGAACTCTAACTCCATAAAAATAACGTTTTTTCGATGCAATATAGCCTCTGTACTCTTCAGATTTAATTAACTTGACATTAAAGATCCGAATATTATCACAGATGGGTACAGGAAAAGAGTCTAAAAGATATTCAGTACAATCACTCATTTCTTTCAGTATCAWTCCCACTTGATGAAACATATCATTCATCAACATTGATATACTGTGTAATCGTCGGTTGAAGCGTGACTTTTCTAACATATATATGTGGTATCAAGTTGTGGTCTTTCATATAACCGCAAGCTTGACTATGATTACCGTTAAAGAACATCGCGGCGATTATTACCGTTGTAATAATTTCTGCATCACTCATCTTTCGACGGCAGTCTTCGTCATGCCCAATCGCCTTTAATCAGTCGTCAATGATAGCATAGCCCTGTTGTGTCACTTTAGGCAGAGGAAAAATAGAATTCAGGGTGAGCCAGGAAGGTGAAAATTGGAGAAGTTAGCCTATAAGCAATAGATTGAAGTTTAGAAAAACCTAAAGAAAGCTGAGGAATGGGAAAAATTGTTAACCAGGGATATATGAGGTTAAATAAAACGAAAGGTTGAATAACTAAACGCAGATTGTTGAGAATATTCTTCCAACCTTTACCATTATCCCACCAGGGGTGAGAAGCGAATGCTGATTGAGGATCTGGAGGAGAAGGACGCAGAGATTCTGAATGAAGGCTAACCATGAGGTAGGCACTACAAACAATCTCCCACCAGCGTTCAATATCTTCATAGCGAGTAAAACGATAATCAGCCCAACCTAATTCATTCTTACTTTGTTTTAAACCATATTCTACCCATGTTCTTAACCCATAAAAATTCCCAACCTCTCTAGGTGTAATGTCGGGATATTTGCTCATCACATACCAGGTAGAGTTTCCAGGTAAGTTATCCGTATCTGTAGTAATTTGCCAATACCTATGTTCTCCACGTTTGCCGTGAATTATTTCTCGAATAAACCGATTCTCACTGCTTAAGTCAGAGAAAACTCTTTTAAATCTTTGCCACTTTAAGTATTGAGTGTAATGCCCTTTAAGTAAGTCTACAGAATGATTTGAGCGAATTGCCACTAAATAATTTAACTCAAGTTCATCTAACACTGATATGAAATTCGTCCCGCTCTCTCCATATAAACTATCTGCCAGCACTAAGTTGAATTTGAAACCCATTAACTGTAGTTTTCTGATTAGCATCGCCCCGATTTGAGGCTTGGTAAGATACTTATCTCCTGGCTTTAATTTTTCTCTTGGTTTGTATACTTCAAACAGTAGTGGGAATGTCATTCCACAGAACACACCATAAGCTGTGACTGCCACAACTCCATTTTCTACTTTTCCTAGATTGCCTATATACTGGCGTTTCACATAATCTGTCTTATTACCTTTCTTTTTATCTCCGGTTTCATCAATAATTAAAATGATTGGTCTTCCTTTTAGTACCTCTAAAATTAGTGACAATCGCAAAGCTCTTAACTGTTCTACTTCCCAAGATGATGTAGTTAAGAAATGGTGCAGTCCTTGATAGTTATCTAGCCCGACAATTTTCGCTATTTCAGGTAGACTTTTCCGTTTTAATTCAGAAATACATCCTATATGCAGATACTTAAAAGCTTCAAAATTTCTGATATCTGAAAACAGCCTTTTATACCAAAGACAATATTCATCCACAAATTTAACGGTTTCTTTGGGTGGACGAGGCTCTACCATGCTCTGTGTCTTCGTTCTGGGCTTTGTACATCCTTATACTACCGCGATAGTGACACAACAGGGATAGACAGCAATTGTTTCATTTAGCATATACCCCTCCCATATTTGTCTCTGGAGGGGATTTTATTGCTTTAAGTGCTTTTAGCGATCGCCTGTTT
>NZ_NAPS01000003.1:111625-129048 GCF_004323185.1 Westiellopsis prolifica IICB1 | reverse complement strand
TACCTCATTTTTATGGGCTTTTATCGATAAATCAAGATTTTCACTTTTTTACTGAGTAAGGAAATTACATCAATTTTTATTGGTGCAAGATGTAAAGTATTAAAAATTATCTAATAGATCATATTAGAATACAAAATATCAAATTAAGTAGGTTGATGTTGAAAATTGTCATTATGACAAGGCAGAAGGCAGAAGGGAAGAGCTTTTTGGGCAACTTTACTTTCCGTTACATATTTCGATTTTTTTGCACCGTTCTACTTATAATTTTTACTGAAATTCAAGTTTTTGCTGACATCACAATCTGTCAAGTTTATGTGATTTTTTTCTTTGTTTTTTGCCAAATATATGATTATATAAGGAAAACAAAATTAGTAAAATATTATACATTATTGATTAACAGCATTTTCCGCTACTATTTAAAATAGCGTTTGTTTATAGACGCTCGCGAAAAAATTCATATTAATTGAACCTATATGGGTTTAGAAGATTTGGTAAATTACTGAGATTAAAAGCTTAACTAGTAGAGGAAAATCTAAAAAAGAATAAACACAGAGAGATTGTAAACATATAGTAGTAATCTTTCTTTTTATTGCTTGTGATCTCAAGTATTCAGTTACTCAAGATTTAGATTATTGTAGCTAATTATGTGTATAACTTTTTCATTTAATAGGTTTACTTTTAGTACAAAAAGCTCGCTATTTATGCTATTTATTTGCATTTTCCTTAAAAAAACAGGGTTTCTTTAGAAACCATTCAATTCATTGTTGGGACATTGCGACTATCCAATGAAAGAAACCCTGTTTTTTCTACGTGGAAGAACCTCATTCCAAACGAAATTAGGAAATCAATTAATCTGTATTGATACTGAAATATGATTTATTATCACAAAGAAGGTGTGGCTGAAATAACACATATTTTGGGCTACTAGGGAGCAGAACGCTATTTATAGGATATCGTTGTCTGCTTACTAAGTAAATTACTAAGTGAATTTGATGATTTTTATCAATTAAATATTGGAGTTACATAACCATGAGCTTCTCTAATTCTAAACAAATGGTAGAGCATTATGATGAACCATTGTCTAAACAATCACAACGACAGTTGACTCAAGAAAAAGGTTTTGACTATGCTGTTCTCACTCCTGAAGTCCGAGTTCTTGTGCAAAGTAAAACCTCTGAACTGAAGAGTTTGATGCGTCGGAACGCTCAGGACATAATTGATATTGGGCAGAAGTTGACTGAAGTGAAACAACAGTTAGGTCATGGAAATTTCAGAGCTTGGTTAAAGGCTGAGTTTGACTGGAGTGTGAGAACAGCAGCTAGATTTATGCAAGTAGCTATTCAATTCAAATGTGCCAATTTGGCACATTTGAATATCGCTGTATCAGCTCTTTATCTTTTAGCACAACCATCTACCCCTGAAAAAGCTCGTCAACAAGCTCTAGAAGTTGCAAAAGAAGGTGAAAATATTACTCATACCAAGGCAAAGGCAATTATTCGTCGTAATCAGGAGAAAGCTCAACCTAATTCTCTTATTCCAGCTACTATTGACATCTCTGCAAAGGCTACGGAAGTTAATTCATTGACTTCATCACACATGTATCAATCTCCACAAAGTAATTCTCAAATAGAAGCAAAAGATGAGGCTAATTCAGCGGCAGTAGAGCTGTGGGTTGAGAATGTAGTTAATGTAGAATCGGACAAGAGATTAGGATATAAAGCTGTCGAAAAAATTGATTGGATTTCTAGAGAAAACTCAGAAGTAGCAATTCAATTACAGCCTGAACTCAGCAATTACATACGTGTTCTTAATATTAAACACCAAAACCTAGAGTTAGTCGAAAACATTGCTCAGACTTTTGAGCTAACCTTTGCAGGTGTCTGTGTTGATTTTGAAGGCAACCCAGAAGCATTGATTCTCTTATTTAAACAAATGCAGAACAATCCTGCCTTTACAAAGGAAGTTCTACAACATGCCAAATTGCTTGCGGCAAATACTATAGAAGAACTTCCAAAAAATAAATTATCTGGTGTTGCTGAATAAAGGCATTCTTGACCTGAATGGACATGGGTAGAATATGGTTTTCGACAGTGTAAACAAGAGTTGGGTTGGACAGATTATCGTTTTACTAATTTTCAGCATATTGAGAGGTGGTGGAAAATTATTTTTTGTGTTTACACTATGATTAGTTTAAATTCTCCAGCATTTTTAGATTTAAGTCAATCTCGTCGAATTGAGACTAAGGTACAGAAAAATAGTTCAGTTGATTTTTCCAATCATCAACAATGGAACCATGAATACGGATGGAAAAATAGTTTAAATAATCTGCGTCTAATTATCCAACCACTCTTACTCTTTTGGTTGATTTATCCTTGGCTATATATTTTTCCCAATTCACATTTATTGTTGGTATTTAGTCACTTAATTGCTGCCATGAATGAATTTATACCTTATTATACTTCTGGATGATTTGACTTATTTACCTAGAACACCGATTCAGTAATCAGATAGAAGTAGAGGCAGGCTCAGTAGTATTGGTAAAAATTTTGGCAAGGACATGAAGGTTATGAACAACAGCTACACGACGAAGGTCAAATAAGTTTTTGCGAGAACCGACATAACGAGCCGTTCACCTTGCCAATGACCGATATGGGATAAAGAATGCTCAACACAAACACGTTCACGGAGTTTGGCACGACCAATAGCAGGGCTGTTTCATTCTAAAAAGGAAAATAGTAATAGGATATTATGGGCACAATGTCGTATTGCTCTGGTTAGGGAATCAAAACCATTGTGACGAAACAAGTTAATTACAAAACTGCGAAGAATGGAGAAATTTGCAGATGCATAACCATCAACCATTTGTGCCTTGTCTTCATCAAACACAACATCTTTGACCCAATGTCATCGATTTTCTACACCTCAATGACCACGAATGCCTTGGGCAAAATCTGAAGCTTCAAGGGTCATTGAACTTATGTAATATACGGTTTCCTCATAAGGCTTACCAGCACGAGTACCAAGACGTTCAACTTGAACTATTCGTTTTAGCCCAACCCAATCATTGGACTGTACGTTCGCTCATTTTTAAAGGGTGAGAGGAATTAATGCCTTACTGGGTGGCCGCCGAGATACGTGCAAAATGGGACACGTTGTAAAGTTTTGTAAAGAGATCAGGTTGAAACCATTGATTTTATGTTCAGTCGAGCCAGAAATTTTGGAAGCGATCGCTCGTTAGTTCTGTGTAGCGAATAGTATGTTGAATATTCTTGTGTCCCAGATAAGCCTGAATAGCTCTAGTGTCATGACCATGAGAAGCCAGATAAAACCCGCAGGCATGACGTAACATATGCGGATGTACCGATAACGCTAATCCAGCCAATCTGCCTGCGCGACTAATAATATTAAAAGCTGTGGCAGCAGCCATCGGAGTACCACGCTCAGAAACAAACAGGTAAGGGGAAGCAGGATATGAGCGTTGTAGTTGTCGTAGCCACCTCAACTCTCTGGCACGTAAAGGATGCGTTGAACTGATACCATGTTTGAGTCGATTGATATGAATTGTGCCACTAGAAAAATCTACCTGCTCCCATCGCAGTGCTACCAATTCTGATACACGTAGACCGTGACGATAAGCCAGTAAAATTAAAGTCGAATCTCTGTGACCATGCCGCCCTGTTGATGAGGCTGCTTTAATCATGGCTTCAACTTCATTGGGTAGCAGATATTCTCGTGTGCGTTTCTCTAGGTTCGTGACTTTTTTGGGTGGAGCAGTATGAGTCATAAAAACCAACTTGCCCATAAAAGGTAATTGGGTACTATGGCATTGGGTACGACACAATCAACTCCCCACACATTCCATGTTAAAAACTTGCCCATAAACAGTTCTTTTTGGTAATGTTTCTCTACATAAACTCCAACTCTTGTGGCTGATTGGTGATATATATCTTTTGAAGTGTTAAATCGCACAAAAACATACTGATGGTGACATCGATAGAACGTACCGCTTACCCTCGATTTAAGCGTCAATTGACTGCCAAAGAACTCACCGAAATTTACACACCCAACAAGAGCGAAATTGCTTTTGCTTACGCTACAACTAAGGGTGAAAGTAATATTCTTAACCTAGTATGCCTATTAAAATCATTTCAGCGACTAGGCTACTTTCCTTCTCTAATAGATATTCCTCTCAAAATCGTTAATCATATTCGCAGCAATTTAAAATTCTCAGTTGATACTGTTTTGGGTTATGAAAATCGCAAAACCATGTATCGTCATCGGACTGCTATCCGTGAACACCTCCAGGTAAATCAATTTAATCAAACTGGGCTACATATAGCTATAAAAGCAGTGAATGAATCGGCGACTGTTATGGATAATCCTGCTGATTTAATGAATGTAGCCATTGCTGAATTAGTTAAAAATAGATATGAATTACCAGGATTCAACACATTAAATAGATTAGTCCGTCGAGTGAGAAATGTCGTAAATCAAAGATTATTTTCCCTCGTACTGAGTCGCATCTCGTCAGATTACCAAGAACGCTTGCTGGACTTATTAGAGCGTCATCCACTTGAGTATCAAACCTCATTCAACAGCCTGAAGCAACTACCTAAAAGCCTTACTCGTAACAATATCAATGACTTTATTGTACATTTAATCTGGCTGGATTCTTTGGGTGATGTTAAGCCAATAATCAAGGATATTACCACTGCCAAAATTCACCATTTTGCTGCCGAAGCACGGGTGTTAGATGCCCATGAAATCAAGGATTTTAGTTTATCCAAACGGATTACTTTGATTTTATGCTTAATTTATGCGGCGCAAGTGACAGCACGAGATAGTTTGGTTGAGATGTTTTTAAAACAAATGCGCTCAATCAATAACGACGCTACTAAAGAATTAGAACTTATCAAAAAGAGAATTCAAGAAACGCAAGAGAAATTAGTTGGTGTGTTGACTAATGTTATCCATGTGTTTATGGAGGAAAATCAATTAAATCATGAACCAGTAGTCTCTCACCCAGAGATTGAAGCATCCGATAGTTATTTATCTAATTCAAAGGAGCAGATAACCGAATTAAATCTCTCTACCGAGTTAACAACAAATCAGGGAATATCTCTGTTTCATAAACTAAATAATGTATTTATTCAAGACGGAGGAGCAGAGCAACTGCTCTCGGAATGTGAGGCTATGAATGCTTATAGGGGTAATAATCATCTTCCTCTAATTTGGAAATTTTATAAAAATCACCGTCGGACATTTTTCCGCTTAGTAAAAGCGTTAGATTTCAAATCAACTACCAACGAACAAAGTGTTATTGAAGCATTGCAATTTGTCCTAGAGAATTCTCATCGTCGAGGAGAATTTCTCAAAGCAAGTATTGAACTAGATTTTATTTCAGAACAGTGGCGAAAATTAGTTATAGTCAAGCAAGGAGAGAAAACCAAATTCGTTCGGCGACACTTCGAGGCTTGTATTTTTTACTACCTAGCAGCCGAATTAAGGTCAGGAGATATCTGCGTTGTTGGTAGTGAAGATTACGCCGACTACCGCGAACAATTACTGCCTTGGTCAGAGTGTTTGCCGTTAGTTGACCAATACTGTGAGAATTTAGGCTTTCCTAATACCGCTTGTGAGTTTACCAAGACACTAAAATCCTGGTTGACGGACACGGCGGCTGCTGTGGATGCAGGTTATCCCAATAACCACCAATTTATTATTAATGATGAAGGCGAACCGATACTCAAAAAGTATCAGCGTAACGAGTTGAGTGTTGCGGCCAAAGCTTTAATAGAGAAAATCGAAGAATGTTTTCCAGAAAGAAATTTAATCGATATCCTCAGAAATGTTGACTACTGGACAAATTTTACCCGTCACTTTGGTCCACTGTCAGGTAGTGATCCTAAAATTGAACGTGCGACGGAACGTTATCTTTTGACGACGTTTACTTATGGTTGCAATTTAGGGCCGACTCAAGCGGCCAGACATATGCGAGGTATTGTCACCGCGAAGGAACTGGCATTTGTCAACCGTCGCCATGTAACTGTGGATAAGCTCAATGCTGCATTGGTGGATATTATTAACCGCTACAATGCTTTAAATCTGCCGTCAGTTTGGGGTGATGGTAAAAGTGCGGCGGCAGATGGAACAAAGTATGAACTCTACGAAGAGAATTTACTGTCTGAGTATCATATTCGCTACGGTGGCTACGGAGGAATAGCTTACCACCATGTCTCTGATACCTATGTGGCTTTATTTAGCCAGTTTATTTCTTGTGGTACTTGGGAAGCTGTTCATATCATCGAGGGGTTGTTAAAAAACTCTTCCGATATTCAACCCGATACAATTCATGCTGATACCCACGGTCAATCAACACCTGTGTTTGCATTGGCACATATGCTGGGAATTAAGTTAATGCCTCGGATTCGTAATTGGAAAGATTTAAATTTTTATCGTCCTGACAAAGATACTGTTTATCAGCATATTGATTCTTTGTTCTCGGAAACTATTGATTGGAAGCGGATAGAAACTCACTGGCAAGATATTTTACAGGTTGTTTTATCAATTCAAACAGGTAAGGTATCGAGTACAATCTTATTACGTAAATTGGGAAATTATAGTCGTAAGAACAGGTTATATCAAGCTTTTCAGGAATTAGGACAAGTAGTAAGAACTGTTTTCTTGCTGCAATACATATCGGATATGCAGCTGAGAAAAGAAATTACTGCTGTGACGAATATTGTGGAAGCTTATCATAAATTCTCGAAGTGGTTTTTCTTTGGCGGCTTTGGGGTTGTGATGAAGAATGACCCAATTGAACAGGAGAAGGTGATTAAGTATAAGGATTTGGTAGCAAATGCTGTTTTGTTTCAGAATGTTGTTGATTTAACTGATATATTGCGGGATTTACAGAAGCAGGGATATTTGATTAGTCGTGAGGATGTGGCGGTTGTGAGTCCTTATATTACGGCTCACGTTAAGCGGTTTGGTGATTACTTGATTGATATGGAGACTGTGCCACCTTCATTGGATGAGGTCGAAAGTTTAGTGCTTGCTTAAGCGGGTGGAATCCTTGTAAATGACAGGTTTTTTGTTTACTTCTTAACAAAACTTTACAACGTGTCCCATTTTGCACGTNAGTAACAATACACTCAATTGACCATAACTCATGCCTTTGTGGTTTCCGTGTGGTTTTTTGAGTTTTTGGTCAATACATTTAGCTATCCCCATCTGGGGTGGCCGCCGAGATACGTGCAAAATGGGACACGTTGTAAAGTTTTGTAAAGAGATCAGGTTGAAACCATTGATTTTATGTTCAGTCGAGCCAGAAATTTTGGAAGCGATCGCTCGTTAGTTCTGTGTAGCGAATAGTATGTTGAATATTCTTGTGTCCCAGATAAGCCTGAATAGCTCTAGTGTCATGACCATGAGAAGCCAGATAAAACCCGCAGGCATGACGTAACATATGCGGATGTACCGATAACGCTAATCCAGCCAATCTGCCTGCGCGACTAATAATATTAAAAGCTGTGGCAGCAGCCATCGGAGTACCACGCTCAGAAACAAACAGGTAAGGGGAAGCAGGATATGAGCGTTGTAGTTGTCGTAGCCACCTCAACTCTCTGGCACGTAAAGGATGCGTTGAACTGATACCATGTTTGAGTCGATTGATATGAATTGTGCCACTAGAAAAATCTACCTGCTCCCATCGCAGTGCTACCAATTCTGATACACGTAGACCGTGACGATAAGCCAGTAAAATTAAAGTCGAATCTCTGTGACCATGCCGCCCTGTTGATGAGGCTGCTTTAATCATGGCTTCAACTTCATTGGGTAGCAGATATTCTCGTGTGCGTTTCTCTAGGTTCGTGACTTTTTTGGGTGGAGCAGTATGAGTCATAAAAACCAACTTGCCCATAAAAGGTAATTGGGTACTATGGCATTGGGTACGACACAATCAACTCCCCACACATTCCATGTTAAAAACTTGCCCATAAACAGTTCTTTTTGGTAATGTTTCTCTACATAAACTCCAACTCTTGTGGCTGATTGGTGATATATATCTTTTGAAGTGTTAAATCGCACAAAAACATACTGATGGTGACATCGATAGAACGTACCGCTTACCCTCGATTTAAGCGTCAATTGACTGCCAAAGAACTCACCGAAATTTACACACCCAACAAGAGCGAAATTGCTTTTGCTTACGCTACAACTAAGGGTGAAAGTAATATTCTTAACCTAGTATGCCTATTAAAATCATTTCAGCGACTAGGCTACTTTCCTTCTCTAATAGATATTCCTCTCAAAATCGTTAATCATATTCGCAGCAATTTAAAATTCTCAGTTGATACTGTTTTGGGTTATGAAAATCGCAAAACCATGTATCGTCATCGGACTGCTATCCGTGAACACCTCCAGGTAAATCAATTTAATCAAACTGGGCTACATATAGCTATAAAAGCAGTGAATGAATCGGCGACTGTTATGGATAATCCTGCTGATTTAATGAATGTAGCCATTGCTGAATTAGTTAAAAATAGATATGAATTACCAGGATTCAACACATTAAATAGATTAGTCCGTCGAGTGAGAAATGTCGTAAATCAAAGATTATTTTCCCTCGTACTGAGTCGCATCTCGTCAGATTACCAAGAACGCTTGCTGGACTTATTAGAGCGTCATCCACTTGAGTATCAAACCTCATTCAACAGCCTGAAGCAACTACCTAAAAGCCTTACTCGTAACAATATCAATGACTTTATTGTACATTTAATCTGGCTGGATTCTTTGGGTGATGTTAAGCCAATAATCAAGGATATTACCACTGCCAAAATTCACCATTTTGCTGCCGAAGCACGGGTGTTAGATGCCCATGAAATCAAGGATTTTAGTTTATCCAAACGGATTACTTTGATTTTATGCTTAATTTATGCGGCGCAAGTGACAGCACGAGATAGTTTGGTTGAGATGTTTTTAAAACAAATGCGCTCAATCAATAACGACGCTACTAAAGAATTAGAACTTATCAAAAAGAGAATTCAAGAAACGCAAGAGAAATTAGTTGGTGTGTTGACTAATGTTATCCATGTGTTTATGGAGGAAAATCAATTAAATCATGAACCAGTAGTCTCTCACCCAGAGATTGAAGCATCCGATAGTTATTTATCTAATTCAAAGGAGCAGATAACCGAATTAAATCTCTCTACCGAGTTAACAACAAATCAGGGAATATCTCTGTTTCATAAACTAAATAATGTATTTATTCAAGACGGAGGAGCAGAGCAACTGCTCTCGGAATGTGAGGCTATGAATGCTTATAGGGGTAATAATCATCTTCCTCTAATTTGGAAATTTTATAAAAATCACCGTCGGACATTTTTCCGCTTAGTAAAAGCGTTAGATTTCAAATCAACTACCAACGAACAAAGTGTTATTGAAGCATTGCAATTTGTCCTAGAGAATTCTCATCGTCGAGGAGAATTTCTCAAAGCAAGTATTGAACTAGATTTTATTTCAGAACAGTGGCGAAAATTAGTTATAGTCAAGCAAGGAGAGAAAACCAAATTCGTTCGGCGACACTTCGAGGCTTGTATTTTTTACTACCTAGCAGCCGAATTAAGGTCAGGAGATATCTGCGTTGTTGGTAGTGAAGATTACGCCGACTACCGCGAACAATTACTGCCTTGGTCAGAGTGTTTGCCGTTAGTTGACCAATACTGTGAGAATTTAGGCTTTCCTAATACCGCTTGTGAGTTTACCAAGACACTAAAATCCTGGTTGACGGACACGGCGGCTGCTGTGGATGCAGGTTATCCCAATAACCACCAATTTATTATTAATGATGAAGGCGAACCGATACTCAAAAAGTATCAGCGTAACGAGTTGAGTGTTGCGGCCAAAGCTTTAATAGAGAAAATCGAAGAATGTTTTCCAGAAAGAAATTTAATCGATATCCTCAGAAATGTTGACTACTGGACAAATTTTACCCGTCACTTTGGTCCACTGTCAGGTAGTGATCCTAAAATTGAACGTGCGACGGAACGTTATCTTTTGACGACGTTTACTTATGGTTGCAATTTAGGGCCGACTCAAGCGGCCAGACATATGCGAGGTATTGTCACCGCGAAGGAACTGGCATTTGTCAACCGTCGCCATGTAACTGTGGATAAGCTCAATGCTGCATTGGTGGATATTATTAACCGCTACAATGCTTTAAATCTGCCGTCAGTTTGGGGTGATGGTAAAAGTGCGGCGGCAGATGGAACAAAGTATGAACTCTACGAAGAGAATTTACTGTCTGAGTATCATATTCGCTACGGTGGCTACGGAGGAATAGCTTACCACCATGTCTCTGATACCTATGTGGCTTTATTTAGCCAGTTTATTTCTTGTGGTACTTGGGAAGCTGTTCATATCATCGAGGGGTTGTTAAAAAACTCTTCCGATATTCAACCCGATACAATTCATGCTGATACCCACGGTCAATCAACACCTGTGTTTGCATTGGCACATATGCTGGGAATTAAGTTAATGCCTCGGATTCGTAATTGGAAAGATTTAAATTTTTATCGTCCTGACAAAGATACTGTTTATCAGCATATTGATTCTTTGTTCTCGGAAACTATTGATTGGAAGCGGATAGAAACTCACTGGCAAGATATTTTACAGGTTGTTTTATCAATTCAAACAGGTAAGGTATCGAGTACAATCTTATTACGTAAATTGGGAAATTATAGTCGTAAGAACAGGTTATATCAAGCTTTTCAGGAATTAGGACAAGTAGTAAGAACTGTTTTCTTGCTGCAATACATATCGGATATGCAGCTGAGAAAAGAAATTACTGCTGTGACGAATATTGTGGAAGCTTATCATAAATTCTCGAAGTGGTTTTTCTTTGGCGGCTTTGGGGTTGTGATGAAGAATGACCCAATTGAACAGGAGAAGGTGATTAAGTATAAGGATTTGGTAGCAAATGCTGTTTTGTTTCAGAATGTTGTTGATTTAACTGATATATTGCGGGATTTACAGAAGCAGGGATATTTGATTAGTCGTGAGGATGTGGCGGTTGTGAGTCCTTATATTACGGCTCACGTTAAGCGGTTTGGTGATTACTTGATTGATATGGAGACTGTGCCACCTTCATTGGATGAGGTCGAAAGTTTAGTGCTTGCTTAAGCGGGTGGAATCCTTGTAAATGACAGGTTTTTTGTTTACTTCTTAACAAAACTTTACAACGTGTCCCATTTTGCACGTATCTCGGCGGCCACCCTACAAGTAAGGAACTGTGGCTATGATCGTCGTTCATTTTTATACATTTGCATCAAGCATGGAACCTTGCAATTTACTTACTCAATCCATTGATTGCGTAACTGTTTGCATAAATTCAATATAGGCGATCGCCTTCAAGCTGTCGTCTATAGCAAGTTAAAAATTTTAAACTATAAATTGATAGAGCAACCATGCCATCGTAGAGTAGAAGGCTGGTTCTAACTCAAGTTAGAATCCCAATTCTATCGAAAGTACATCCTATAACCCACATTCCGCACTTCAGAATGTAATATATAATACTTCAACAAATCTTACAAAAAACCGTTAATGGTATTAAGTATTAACACTGCTATTTTTTAGGCTTTTGGCGATCGCTATTTAACTACCATTAGCCCAAACTTTATAAGACAAGCATATTACAAAATGAAGTGCGGAATGTGGGCTATAAATTAACAATGCCGCGTTTAACGGCAACAATTACAGCTTGGGTGCGATCGCTCACATCCAATTTATTCAAAATCCGATTGACATGAGATTTGACAGTGCCTTCACCGATACTGGGGTATAAGTATCATCGGAACAGAAAACCGAGTTAAGCTTATAAAAACTGCATCACAATTTTTATTTTTAATAAAAACTAAATCAGCATAAGAGCAAAATGCTCTATCCCTTAAAAGGATATCCAATGGATTAAGAAACTGATATAAATCTTTGGCTAATTTAATATCATGCGTGTTCAGAATATCTATGCATAGTACTTCTTCGGCTCCAGTAGCTAAACTGAATATCACACCGATTTTTGCAATTGGGAATCCACATCCAGATGCTTGAGTAGAGGGCTGAGGGTAGCATGATTGATTATCTGGAGTATCCGTTTCTTCACCTTCATCAATTCGACGACCAACTACCACCACCTTTGCTTGTTGTTTGGCATAAGCGATAACTTCGTTAAGCTTCGCTAACGCGGTTGCTCGACCGATACCCGATATTCCGCCAGTCACCAAAGCAGCTTTGTCTTTCACTGATATCTTGCACCTAGCTGGATAAACACTGAATATGTAGAATAAAAGTATTAACTATTACATAGTTATCAAGTAACTATATACTGAGTATAAAATAATTTATAATACTTAATAAGGCTTTAAATACTTGAGTATTTCAGGAAATAATTTTATAGATAATGATAATCATGAAGAGGGGCAGGGGTGAGTGGGTGAGCGACGCTCACCCACTCACCCCCAAAGCGCGATTATCATTTTCATGAGTCAATTAATTGGTCTCCAGTACAATTAAATCTGCTGCTCTTATTGCTTAAAGTGACCATTCTTATAGTACCAAAGTACTATTTGTTAGCGATCGCATTGTGCCAGTTGCGTAAGTCCTGATCTAATATTTTCGATGTGTTCTCAATACTATCTCCACTACTAGCTGCTTTAATTAAAATCTCAAATAATGTTTTTTCGTCACAGGCACCTTGGGTATCAATCGATATATTTTMTACTAAACAATTAAGAACTTCGTCAAGCGTCTCTGAGTCTGTAAGAGATGGATTATCTCGTAAAACAGTCAATTTTTTTCACCACATTTTGATTCACAACTCTAAATCATTTCATTTTTTAGCTCGTAGTCAACTATAACTTTTTATTATGTATTTTCCCTGAAAGTGTGCTGCATCTCACCAGCGATCATCCTTTCGGGAAAAGTTTGTGATCTACTGAAATTGGGATGCTCCCAAAATCCGCAGCGATCGCCCTTTCGGGAAAAGTTTGTGATCTACTGACAGTCTGAACTTCGGGCGATCGCAAACCGTGCTGGGTTTTGGAGCGACCCCAACGCAGTACCTCCTTGGGAGTTTAGAAAGCAGGAGCGTTAAAACGGCTAGAAGGCTGAAGAAATTGCGATCGCATCTAAGGGTGTGGTCAAATCCGAATCTGGAAAAGCCTTGGAATTATCGCAAGCGTTATCGCTGACCCTTAATGAAGTGCGATCGCATTACCAGCTAACAACAGCAGTCACGTCACCATGTTCCCTATTCTCAAGACAGAGCATTTTCCAAATCAGCTTGCAAGTCTAATACATTCTCAATTCCTACAGAAAAGCGGATTAAATTATCATTAATTCCCCGCTTATATCGTTCTGCGTCTGGTAAAGAACCATGAGTCATTTTGGCAGGATAGCAAAGTAACGACTCTACACCTCCTAAACTTTCTGCTAGTAAAAACAGCTTGAGCCGCGAAGCAAATTTTTCAACCTCTGCAAAACCACCTTTTAATTCCAAACTAATCATTCCTCCAAAGCCTGACATTTGTGCTTTTGCCAGTTGATGTTGGGGGTGATTAGGTAAACCCGGATAATAAATTTGCTCGACTTGAGGATGCTCTTCTAAGAATTTAGCTAAAAACAAAGCATTTTTTTCATGTTCTCGCATTCTCACTGCCAGAGTTTTAATTCCTCGCAGTACTAGCCAACTATCAAAGGGACTAGGAACCGCCCCGATCGCATTTTGATAAAATTTCAGTTCGGTGTATAGCTGCTCGTTCGATGTCACAACTGCACCACCAATAATATCGCTGTGTCCTCCTAGATATTTGGTAGTACTATGAACTACAATATCAGCACCTAATTCCAGTGGTCTTTGAAAATAAGGGCTAGCAAAGGTGTTATCAACTACTAGAATGATATTGCGTTGACGAGCAATACTTGCTAGTGCAGCAATATCAATGATTTTTAATAATGGATTGGTGGGAGTTTCGATCCAAATTAGTTTGGTATTGGATTGAATAGCATTTTCAAAGTTATTAATATCATCAATATCTACATAGGTGGTTGTCACGCTCCAATTTTTTACCACCCGTTCTAACAAACGATAAGTACCACCATATAAATCATCACCAGCAACAATATGGTCGCCGCTTTTAAGCAGACTTAACACGGTAGTAGTGGCAGCTAATCCAGAGGCAAACGCCAAACCGAATTTTGCACTTTCAATAGCAGCTAAAGCTTCTTCTAAGGCATTACGGGTGGGATTTGCGGTGCGAGAATATTCATATCCTTTGTGCTGACCTATTGCTTCTTGCTGGTATGTAGAAGTCAAATAAATAGGAACAATCACAGCACCAGTTTGTGGATCTGATTGTTGACCTTCATGAATTGCTTTGGTTTCAAATTCCATTGTTTTCCCTTAATTCATTTTGGTTTTGACTAATCCAATATCTAATTAAATCGGCTCTGGTAATTAATCCAATAGGGACACCATGCCGCGTAATAATAATTCCTGTAGTCCCCGATAATAGCACTCGATAAGCTTCTGCAATATCTACTTCTTCATCGAGAATTGGTAGCGGTTTACCCATAACTGCTAAAACTTGCTGGTTAGAAAAATTAATACCATCATGGAGAAATTTCATCAAAGATGCTTCATTGAGACTACCAACTACATGATTATTATCAATTACAGGTAACTGGGATATATTCAGCTTTTGTAACAGACTTGTAGCTTGGCTCAGAGTATCGCTAGAACTAACAGCAACCAAAGAGGGAAAATCAGTTTTTTGCAGCAGAATTTCACCAATTTTTATAGTTTTTACTGTTTTCCCTTCCCAAAAACCATTTTCCTGCATCCAGGCATCAGAGTAGATTTTATTAATGTAGTTTCTGCCTGTATCTGGTAATAGCACCACGATATACTTTGGTTGTGATAACCTAACTGCATACTTGATTGCGGCGGCTACCACTGTACCACAAGAACCTCCTACCAATAAGCCTTCCTCCCTGGCAAGACGACGTGCCATATTAAAAGACTCTTTATCGCTGACTCGAATCATTTCATCGACTAATTGACGATTAAAAGTCTTAGGAATAAAGTCTTCTCCTATGCCTTCAACCTTATAAGATTTAGGGCTATCTCCTGACAGAATAGAACCTTCTGGATCTGCACCAATAATTACAATATTTGGGTTTTGTTCTTTGAGATATTTGGCAACTCCTGAAATTGTGCCACCTGTCCCCATGCCTGCAACAAAAACTTCAACTTTACCTTGACTATCTGACCAGATTTCTGATCCAGTAGTTAAGTAATGAGCTAAAGGATTATTCAGGTTTTCAAATTGATTTGGTCTGTAGGTTCCTGGGATTTCTTTAGCGAGTCTTTCTGCTACACCGTTATAACTTTCTGGTGAGTCAGGTGCTACAGATGCGGGAGTAACTACTACTTCTGCACCATAAGCTTTGAGCAGGTTAATTTTATCCTGGCTCATCTTATCGGGCATGACAAAAATACACCGATATTTTTTGACTGCGGCAATTAGTGCCAGTCCTACACCAGTATTACCTGCGGTAGCTTCAATAATAGTTCCTCCCGGCTGTAATTGACCTGCTTTTTCTGCTTCTTCTATCATTGCCAGAGCAATTCTATCTTTGGTACTTCCACCAGGATTCAGATATTCTACTTTGGCGTAAATAGTAGATTGAATATTTTCGGTTACTCTGTTGAGTCTGACTAATGGAGTTTTACCAATTGCTTGCAAGATATTTTCGTGAGTAGCCATATTTACTCCTCGTCAGTAAAATGCTGTCTGTTTTGTGATTTTTTGGAAAGGCCTTAACCCGGATTTCTCACAAGTGAGAAATCCGGGTTAATGTCTAAACCTAAATACCAACGGACTTTGTTGGCGATCGCCCATTTCAAGAAGCGATCGCCCCAAGTAATTGCATATTGATTAACATCCGCCTCAATTGCCTCATAGGCTGCTTGCTTCAACTCCCGCGGACAGGGAAAATCGGGAAAGCCTTGAGCTAAATTCACTGCACCATATTGCGCTGCCACCCGTGTCATTTCTCGAATCACAGATTCTTTGAACTGCTTTGCCTTCGCTGATATTTTGTGGTGCTGAATCTCTCTCATCTGCCTTCTCCGTGTATAGTTACGTGGAAATCCATAAAATACATCAATTCTATTGATTTACCGTAGTATACTCAATTCCCACAATTAGGGGTAATGTTAGGGTAGCTGCTGGCGAAGTGCCAACTACGCTGGAAGTGTTAATTTATATAGGTTTCAGCACTTTGAATTTCAGATATACTTTTAGGGCGAAAAAGTTCCGGTTTTATGTTGAATCAATAATTAACCCTGTTTTGTCACTTTTGGTAGAGAATAATCTAGAATCCTTGCGGCATAAGGCTTTTACCAAAAACCTTGATTTCAGCCATTCTGGAACGAAAATAAACGCTCAAATTATTGCTCTGCCTACAGTTGAAAATTTGGCTTTTATTTTTCTTTTCTCAGAGTGACAAAACAGGGCTATTCCCCTGCTCACTGGAGTTTAGACTAAAGCACGCGGTCGCGGTGCCAAAAAAGCTGTAAAAAAAATGAAGGGGTACCTGTGGTTAAAACAAGCCCCCCTTAATTGGCCAGGGCTGTTTCATTCTTGGAAGAAAAATGATTCAATCGAAACTGAGGTAACAAACTTAAGCGAGGGTGCGGCGTAGCCGCACCCAAGCGCTAATCAGACTTTCGACAAATTGTCCGGGGGTATCTATGACCTGTACGTTCGCTCATTTTTAAAGGGTGAGAGGAATTAATGCCTTACTGTTAAAGGAAACAATACGATTTTGGATATCCTAAAAGCATCACCATGTAATACATGGAAAAAGTTGAATCAGCATCACCGTGTAATACAGGGGAAAGAAATCGCGGCTTTGCGTGTATTACACCGATGAAAGAAATGCATTGTGAGACTGTTATCTGAAGTCAGGCTTTTCCATGTAATACATGGAAAAGCAGCAATATTCAAAATTCAATTTCTGGTGTATTACACGAAAAGTGCTAATATTGAAATGGGACTTCAATTCTGTGTATCCTCCTTCAGGAGTGATGCAAGTAATTGAGTAAGAGGAATTATGTCGAGCGCACCACCGAATCTATGTGATAAAGGGATTCAGACATTTTCATTAAATAAAGAATTTGTTTTTGAAGCGCGTTAATTGGTGTAATGAAGATGGTAGAATCGGGTAAAAAATAAAGAGTTAAATTACAAAAAGCCTTGAGCATCTGTTCAGCAGAGGGGCGAGCAGTTTTTCGCTTTTGATTACCGTCATAAAGACCTGCCAAAGATTGTTGGGTTTGCTCAAGAGCCAGCCGTACTACAAAC
>NZ_NAPS01000003.1:66084-109830 GCF_004323185.1 Westiellopsis prolifica IICB1 | reverse complement strand
GAGGGCTTTGAGTGCTGCTTTGTAGCCCGGTGATTGCTTACCTAACTTCAACTCCAATATTACTTGGTTACGTAAACTTTCGAGTGTTGCCACCTTTAGAGGCATGGTCGCAACTTCAACAACACTAGTTTTGGCTTTATGTGCCAACTTTTTTTCCCGTGTAATACTTGGATGAGCATTCCTTCTAATCACCTGTTCGACGTAATCAGCTCTAGTCATACCCAAGCATTCGGCAGCGATCCCCAAAGCCTTCCAGGTTTCATCCGTTAATCTTAAAGAGCGCACTTGACGATAATCATCGTCTTTCAGGGCGAACTTCCCTTGAATATCCCGCTTTAACATTCGCCTCTTCCGTGTATTACATCGTAAGTTTAACCCCAAATTAGTGAAGTTTAAAGTGTAATATTCAGTATTACAGATGAGATGTTAATGAGCCATAGCTTCCATGTAATACATGGAAAGGGCTTTTTTCCTTTTTCCATGTATTACACGGTGATGCTTTTAGGATATCCAAAATCGTATTGTTTCCTTTAACAGTAAGGCATTAATTCCTCTCACCCTTTAAAAATGAGCGAACGTACAGTGGTATTCCAGTGGAATTTGTTTTTATGCCTGGTAGTGCTTCTGATGTGCGAGCATTGAACGCCTTACCGTTAAATTTACCACCAGGCAGCGAAGTATATACTGATGCTGCATACACTGATTATACTGCCGAAGATGACCTCGAAGAAACTAGCAAAATATCCTTGAAAGTCATGAGGAAAAAAAATTCCAAGCGTCAAGATGAACCGTGGAATCAGTATATCAAGCAACATATTAGGCATTACATTGAAACAGTGTTTAGTAGCATCACTTGTGTGTTTCCAAAATCAATCCACGTATGTACTTGGCAAGGGTTTATACTTAAGTTGGAAGCATTTATTTTTGCATTTACCCTGAAACAAGCATTTCTATAGTAAGCAATTATTAATACCTGAAACCGCTTCATTACACTGCTTGTAATGATTGCTCGAAATCGTGGTTGCGCGTAGCGCAACCGCCAATTTGTCATTGGCGATCGCACTAATTTCTGGATCAGAAGCACCCGGATTTTGATAACCCGCAACTTGGGTTATTAATCTATTTCGTGGGATTTATATATTTTTCAAGGGGGAGCAAAAACGCTTTAAGGCGTTTTTACGTAGACGCAACGCGGCTTCCGAAGGTGGGCTGGGCTGATTTATTTATTGGAGACCCCTTACTAGTTATTTTTCCTGAACTGGTTATTTATTATGAGAATTCTTCATCATTTATGTAACTAGTTATCTATCACAACTAATCATTGCGAATATTTTCGCCGAGGCATTCAGCTTTTTTATGAAACTCGTCAGGGGAGAACACTCAAGGAGTGTTTTCAACTAACCTTAGAAAAATTTTTTCATCAGGGATATGAAGCGATTGACGGTGTATTAGTGCCAATCTTACCGCCTGCCGAGGAATTACCAACCTACGCTCAATTCTACTACTGGTACAAAAAAGACCGCGATCTGTGCCGCACACTCAAATCTCGTGGGGGTGAACATCGATTTAATCTTCGTCATCGTGCTGTTACGGGAAATACGACAAACATTGCCAATTGTCCGGGCAGCTTGTATCAAATTGATGCTACTATTGGGGACATTTATTTAGTTAGTTCATTAGACCGAAATCGGCTCATCGGTCGCCCAGTGGTTTATCTGGTTGTTGACGTTTTCAGCCGTTTGATTGTAGGTTTTAGTGTCAGCTTGGAAGGACCCAGTTGGCTGGGAGCCATGTTAGCACTGGAAAATGCCACTACAAATAAGGTGAAATTTTGTCAAAAATACGGTATCAAACTTCAAGACTTTATCCCGTTTCTAAACTAAATCATAACTACGCTATTTCAAGGCTTTCACGATTCTCAAACTTCAGGACTTTATTTTAAATGTACAAAAATAATCTTTTTGGATTACAATTTTCATTCTCAATTTATAGTTCAATGAGATATATTTTTGTTACTTGACAATCAAGTTTTTAGATAGCTCAGTAAGCGGGCTGTAAAGGATATTTTATCGTTGCTTTGTTCACGTGTATTTAACGCGAACACTATTTTCTTTATTTCACTTCCTATTTCCCCTTAACCGAGCAATATTGCAATGGTAGTTGTGATTTGGCAGAGTGATTGCAAGCTGTAATGGTCATTGCAAGCAGTATGACTTTAATGACTGTACGGTGTTGTTTTAACCAGAAACATAAAGAAAAATTGATTTTTGACTCAGAAAATCAGTTATGCTCATTGATTTGAGAAGATAATATTTTGTTGACAACTCTATGCTTTTTAGAGTTAGCATAACTAATAATGTAAACTTTTGTATTACTGTTCAATATTTTTGGAAATTTGTGAGCAAATCCAAGGAAACGGTTCCAGTTATCGCTGGGGCAATTGTTTTTCCTACAAAACCGACTTCGGTCATAAATTATCATCGCTCGCTTCCCTTGAGTTTTTGTGCTGTCTTTATATAAAATAAGCTTTTAATGTTATCAGTTAATTAGATCACAAATTCTGGAGATATCAAATATATAGCAAATATAGCAAGTTAATTGTTTGTCTTAGTATCCCAGGTTTTGGATAATTTATTTCTTGCTTGGAGTACTCTAAATAATAGCCAGCCAGTAGAAAAAATTTTTGCAATCCCGCAGTAGAAAGAGTTTGCTGGACAATAGGAATTTATCTCAATGCCGTTTAATTTGGCACTGTAGATGATTCCTTATATTCTCTCTAAATCATCTGAGTTTCTTCAATAAACTCGCGAAAGAGCGCAACCGAGACCCAGATGAATGCACCTTAATGGCATGGATTCACCCAAGTCTATCGTTGATTAGCTTTTGGTTTAGCATTGACCGAACTGTAGCGGCTGTGCATAAGGCGATAGGCGATCAGATTAATCCTCTGAATCTCTCTCGCACTCTGGGACTTGCTTTTGTCATCATTGGCACTTGGGTATTGCTATCGGCTGTCCTCAGCACCAGGATCTTCAGCGAATCAATCAAGGAATGCGCGAGTGAATAGAAAGATATGGAATGGATTGAACCGCTAAGAATTAATTTGGAAGGGTTAGTAACATTCACCGAGTTTGTTTTGGAAGCTATTTCAGTCTTGTGTGTGATTGCGGGACTAATTAAAACAATTCAGTTGGCGGTTGTGCTTTCTCGCCGTCGCCGTCGTAATGCTCCTTTTCCGTTCAACAAAGTTCGGCTGCGCTTCGGTATCTGGCTGGCTCTAGCCTTGGAGTTTCAACTAGGGGCTGATATTCTAGCAACTACGATCGCGCCTACTTTAGAAGAACTAAGCAAGTTAGCGTTAATTGCTGTAATACGAACCTTCCTCAACTATTTCCTGGGTAAGGAGCTAGAAACGGAATCGGAATTAGAAGAAAAAAGGATATTAACAACTAAACCAGAAACGACTCCTGAAAATTCCATTGTCTAGAATCAAGAATTTAACGAAAATCTTAAATAATGCCACCGTGAGTTTACCTCCTGATCCCCAAAATCCCAGAGTCAAACCTAGTGTTCTGCCTGAACGCGAATCGCATTTCTCCTGGATTCGCACTCGTCTCAGCACCGAGCGGACATTGATGTCCTGGATTCGTACTAGTACAGCGATGATCGGGTTTGGATTCACGATTTTTCAGTTTTTTGAACAGTATAAGCAACAGAATGCAAATAACCCGATCAATCGAGTTCCCTCTCGCATTATCAGTATTGGATTGCTCGCCGCTGGGACTCTTGCTCTATTCATTGCCGTCCGTGAATATCGCAGTATGTTGCGCTATCTATGGAGTGAAGAATTTCGAGATATTGCTGGCATAAGAGATCGACCGGGCTTTCCTCCAGTCCTGGGATCTCCAAGTAATAAAAGCAAGCGCCGTATTAAATATATTTTGGCGCCTTCCCAAGTATTTAGGCGCTTTCGCCTGAAGGGCGCGCCTCGACGGCTGGGCATTTTATTATTTGGAAAGGCCCCTGACAGTCGCCACGCTGCTACTTCTGGTGGGTGTCACCACGCTCGTTGCTGTCGTTGCCCAAGTGCTTGCCACAACTTGAGTGAGGAAGTAATACTTTTCCATCACCCATTACCTGCTCCTAAGTAACTCAACAACCCGAAACCTATTATGACTAGCATAACCCCCAAATCTAGCCGCAAGCCCAAGTCCCCCTGTCGTCCCCCGACAAAAGATATGGTCTGGATACCAGGCGGATCGTTTCAAATGGGGTCTGACCACCACTACCCCGAAGAAGGGCCTGCTCATTGCGTCACCGTAGACGGCTTTTGGATGGACAAGTACACCGTCACCAACGAGCAGTTTCAAAAGTTTGTCAAAGCCACTGGTTATGTCACTTTTGCTGAACGGGCACCGAAAGCAGAAGACTATCCGGGTGCCGATCCAGCAATGCTAGTACCCTCCTCGATCGTGTTTCAGAAACCGCTCCATCCCGTCAATATGCAGAACATTTGCAACTGGTGGCAGTATGTTGCTGGGGCAAATTGGCGACACCCGGAAGGGCCAAGCAGTTCGATCAAAGGACGCGAGAAGCATCCAGTCGTTCATGTCGCCTACGAAGACGTGGAAGCGTATGCGAAGTGGATTGGTAAGGAAATACCAACGGAAGCGGAATGGGAATTTGCCGCGCGGGGTGGACTCGACGGAGCAGAATACGTTTGGGGGAATGAATTTGCACCTAACGGGAAGATGATGGCGAATACTTGGCAAGGTGAGTTCCCTGTTCAAAATCTGCTCACCGATGGCTATGAACGAAGTGCCCCGGTGGGGTCATTTCCGCCTAACGGCTATGGGCTATACGAAATGGCGGGCAACGTCTGGGAATGGACAGCAGATTGGTATGGCGATCGCCATTTACCTGAAGCGTGTTGCGGTAGTGTGAACCCGAAGGGTAGGGCAATGGAACAAAGCTATGACCCCAACCTGCTAGAGATTAGGATTCCGCGCAAAGTCCTCAAAGGCGGTTCCTATCTCTGTGCGCCCAATTACTGCCTGCGCTATCGTCCGGCAGCGCGGATTGCTCAACCGATCGACACCAGCACAGGACATGTGGGTTTTCGGTTAATCGTGAGACGCTAAAAAATTTATAAGCAAAGAAAAGCTTAAATTGCAGCTTGTCAGCTATTTAATCGCAGAGTTTCCCAACTAGCTTGAACATCAGCAACGAGTACCTTTTCAAGCTATGTCCTCTACGCCTCCACTTGAATTTCAACCTTTCTTGAAAATAAGGAAATTTAAACTATGGCTACCAAACCTTTCAAGGGTACGATCAAGCTTGATGTCCGTGATTCTGTTCCAGATTGGGAACCGTACACCCCTCCTAAAGCACCTGAAGGGGCACCTAATATTCTGATCATTTTGTACGATGATACGGGTCTTGCCACCTGGTCGCCGTTTGGAGGTCGGGTCAATATGCCAACCTTGCAGAAGCTGACTGACCGGGGTTTGATCTACTCGCAATGGCATACAACCGCCCTGTGTTCACCCACCCGTTCCACTTTCTTGACTGGACGCAACCACCACCTCAACAGTATGTCTTGCATTACCGAGGGGGCACAGGGATTTCCCGGATGGAGTGGACGAATTCCGGATGAATGCGCCCCGATGACGCATATCCTGCAAGATGCGGGCTGGAGTACCTTCTGGCTGGGCAAGGAACACCTCGTTCCTCAACAAGATATCGCTCCCGGTGCCAGCCGTAAGCACTGGCCGCTTCAGATGGGGTTTGATCGCTTCTATGGCTTTTTGGGTGCCGAAACCAACCAGTGGTATCCCGACCTGGTAGAGGATAATCACTTCATCGACCAGCCCTATAGCCCAGAGGAAGGCTATCACCTCTCGAAAGACCTGGCGGACAAAGCCATTGGCATGATCCACGATCAGAAAGCCAGCAACCCATCGCGCCCCTGGTTTATGTGGTTCTGTCCGGGTGCGAACCATGCACCGCACCATTGCCCCCAAGAATACATCGACAAATATAAGGGCATGTTCGACGACGGTTACGAAGCTTACCGGGAATGGGTACTACCACGCATGATTGAGAAGGGCATTTTGCCGGAAGGCACACAACTGACCCCATTCAACCCACTCCCCGAAGATGTGGCAAACCCAACCGATGCCGTGCGCCCCTGGGATTCCCTCAGTGCCGATGAGAAAAAGCTGTTTTCGCGGATGGCGGAGGTCTTTGCTGGATTCTCAGAGTACACCGATGCACAGATTGGTCGCATCATCGATTACCTGGAGCAAAGCGGTCAGATCGACAATACTATAATCTTCTACTGCGCCGATAATGGGGCATCGGGGGAAGGTAGCCCTAGTGGCTCGGTCAACGAGAACAAATTCTTCAACAACTACCCGGACGATTTGTCTGAGAACATGAAATACCTGGACGTACTGGGGAGTCCAGAAACCTACAACCACTATTCCACGGGCTGGGCAGCGGCATTCTCAACTCCCTTCCAGATGTTCAAGCGATACTCGCAATATGCGGGTGGCACCTGCGACCCATTGGTGATCTCGTGGCCCAAAGGTATCAAAGCACGGGGAGAGGTACGGCATCAATATCACCATTCCACCGATATTGTACCGACGATTTTGGATGTCTGTGGACTGGAAATGCCCAAAGTCTATCGCGGTATAGAGCAATACCCCCTCTCTGGGGTTTCCATGCGATACACCTTTGATGCTGCACCCAACGCACCCACCCAGAAGCAGCGGCAGTATTACGCCATGCTTGGTACGCGCGGCATTTGGGAGAATGGCTGGAAAGCAGCGGCTCTCCATGCTCCCCTGGTTAGCAAAGGTCACTTCGATCAGGATCAGTGGGAGCTTTACCATGTGGATGAGGATCGCTCCGAGTCTAAGAACCTGGCGAACGAGCATCCTGAAAAACTGCAAGCCTTGATTCAGGCATGGTTTGAAGAGGCAGACAAGAACCTGGTATTGCCGCTAGACGATCGCTCTGCCAGGGAATTGTTGACTGTTGAACGGCCCTCCGACGAACCACCCCGCGATCACTACATCTACTATCCAGGTACGTCCCCCGTGCCGGAAGGGGTTGCTGTCAATACACTCGGTCGCTCGTACAAAATTCTAGCAAATGTCGAGATCGCCGACCCCAACTGCTCAGGTGTCATTTTTGCCCACGGATCGCGCTTTGGCGGTCACTCGCTGTTCATTAAGAACCGCAAGCTGTACTACGTGTACAACTTCCTCGGCATCAAACCGGAACAGCAGTTTATTTCGCCGCAGGAACTCAGCCCTGGAAGATACACGCTGGGCATGGAGTTCACCCGCGAGGGCGAAGGACAGTACCAGGAATCTCTGGGTAATACCAAACTCTACATCAACGATCAAGTGGTGGCGCAAGGGTCGATGAAAACGCAGCCTGGTAATTTCACACTGTCGGGGGATGGACTCTGCATTGGACGAGATAGCGGGGATGCGGTCAGTCAGGAATACCAGCAGTCTGGGGAGTTCAAGTTCACGGGAGGGATGATCGACTTCGTCGGTGTCACCGTTGAACAAACTCAGTACCTTGACCTGGAGAAGTTGGCAGCTGCCGCCCTGGCTCTTGACTAGGCACGTTTAGTCGGTTCGGCGATCGCTCTTTTGAAATGGGGGCGATCGCCTTCTGCACTAATAGCTATCTGACGTAAACCTAAATGTAACTCCAGGTTCAACCCATGACTAATTTATTGGACTTTGGACAAAAAAGAATGAGTTCGCGTCAATTCTACGCGAACTCAACACAGGTATAAAAAAAGGATAGCTACCAGTCCCCCAAGGCATAGTAATATCAACGACAAAGCGTTCTTGGGGAAATACTGATGGCTATGCCTCAATTAAATCACAATCAATTAATAGCGCAATTCCAGGATTTTCGACAAAAACTTTACAACTGTTTTTCTTCATGTAGCGATGCCTGTATGGATTTGTTAGATGCTCTAGCGGGTAATACGGAAGCCAATTCAATTGTGGAGTTATCTTTAAGTCCTTTGTTTGCGAGAAGCTATAACTCTATTTATAAAGCAATAAAAGCATCATTTAATACAACTAATCAGGAGACGAACAATAAAGTTGAATTTGAAGTTGAAGTTGAAAAACCAAACAACTTAATTAGGGTAGTGTCTGAGTTAATTGACCAACCACAACAACGCCCTTTTTACTTATTCGCAACTGATACAACACCACATCCGCGTCCTTACGCTAAAACTTTAGCAGAACGTGGATATATTTACCAGCCAAATACAATAAAAGGTAACAAACCTATTAATATTGGTCATTCTTACTCGCTACTTTCAATCCTACCAGAGAAAGAGGCATCGGGTCATGCAGCTTGGGCAGTTCCCTTATCTGGAGAAAGGAAATCTCACCTACTGTCGCCTACAATCAGTAGATCACAAACTTTTCCCGAAAGGGCGATCGCTGCGGATTTTTGTAAGATAGGATACTTTTTGTTGTCATATTTATAAAAACAGTGCAGTAATTAATAAGTTACATTTATAAATGGTTGACAGTTTTGTTTTCAGCATATTAACTAGACGGAAGATAAACAGCTTGAATAACTTGATATTTTCGTTCAACAGCTTGACGCAAGAATGCTAACATCTGCTTCAGACCAAATAATTGATGATAAACGAGCCTTCCACCTCTTCTATTCAGGCTAATTTTTAACCAGAGAAGATAAACCCAAATATTAACTAAAAGGAAAGAAATGCCAACGAATAATAATCGAAGCGCTGGTTTTTTATTAGTGGTTCTAATTCGACATAAATTTTTTAACCGATAACTGCTTTCAATTCCAAATCTTTTTCGATAGTGTTGATGTATGTAAGATAAACTAGTTTTTACTTGATAAATAACATAAGCGAAATACTCAACTCCATGTTTACCTCGCTTACCTTTTCTATATTTACAGACTATCCATAAGTTAAAAGTTACTGAATCATCTTTACCCTTGGTCATCGTATAATGGGTTTTATAACTTTTTTTACCTTTAAGAAATTGTTTGATGCCTTTTTGCTTACCCCTGCGTATTGCTGGCATAATAAAAGGTATATTTAGAGCTTGCAACCAACGAATAACCGAAAGGCTGAAAAAGCCTCTATCAAGCAATAATTTCTTGATTTGAATTTTTAGAGGTTCTAGTTCGGCGAGTAAATATGTAATAATTGCTACATTAGTATCAAAGCAGCGTACGCCTCTTACTGCCAAAGTGATGCGCTTGTTTTTGGTAATTACATATAAAGTTGCATATGCATAAAATGAACAAGTACCAGACTTTGCTTGGCTTCTATATATATAAGGTAATTCTTCAGGACTAGGCTTTCCATAATAAGGAATTAGGTTTAAATCTATAGCAATAGAATGACTTCCATTTTTGATTCTTGCAGGAATACGACTTAACAGAGCCTGATTAATTTGTAATTCTAATTCTTCAAAATTATTGATTTTGTCCAAATGATATCTAACATCATTCCCAGAGGGAATATTATCTAATATTTTCGATGTGTTCTCAATACTATCTCCACTACTAGCTGCTTTAATTAAAATCTCAAATAATGTTTTTTCGTCACAGGCACCTTGGGTATCAATCGATATATTTTMTACTAAACAATTAAGAACTTCGTCAAGCGTCTCTGAGTCTGTAAGAGATGGATTATCTCGTAAAACAGTCAATTTTTTTCACCACATTTTGATTCACAACTCTAAATCATTTCATTTTTTAGCTCGTAGTCAACTATAACTTTTTATTATGTATTTTCCCTGAAAGTGTGCTGCATCTCACCAGCGATCATCCTTTCGGGAAAAGTTTGTGATCTACTGACAATAGCTACAGGCAACGCTACGATATTGAACACTTGCTACGATTTAGCAAGCAGCGTTTGTTGATGACGGAGTTTCAAACTCCAAAGGTCGAACACGAAGAAAATTGGATACGCTTAGTAATGCTCGCTTATCCCTCTTGTGTCACTTGCGGAAAACAATAATCGGAGCGAAACTCTGAAACTTTGATTTGATAAAGTTTTGAGCTTTTATTTTCTAACATAAACTAAAATTTATAGCCAAAAACTGAAAAGTAAAGCTCTCAAAGGCTTTCAGGCATTGGCTTTTCCCAAAGTGACAGAACAGGGTTATGCACAACTGTGGGCAGCAAAAGATTTAGCTTCCCATTTACCTAGACCCTGGGAGCGTTATTTAAAACCTCAACATGATACAATCATGACTCCCAGTACCGTGCAACGCGATTTTCAAAGAATTATTTCTGAGATTGGTAAACCCGGACATTCTCCCAAACCCCGAGGAAATTCACTTGGGAGGGTGACTGGTCAAACTCAACCAAAACGGTCTCAGCATCCTGTTGTCAAGAAGCCGTCAAAATCAAAACCTAATAAACCAAAAGCTGCGTAAATTTTCTTAGGCTTTGGGCGTTTAACTCAGTTTGACTCCGTTTGAAAAATAACTGGAGTAATTTTTGATGCCTAGTTTTTGGTTCGCAAATAATTTACGCGAACCATCCTTCTTGTCCAAAGTCCAAACCTCAGTTCTCCATCAAACAGGATATATTCTGACTGGGGTTGGGGAATCAGCACAATCGGGGTTTTCTGCCCATGACGCCGGAGACTCTCAGCACGTTCTTGGAGTTGGTAGAGAGGAAATGTTTGTCTTGGTTGCTCAGGATCAGGTTTGATTCGTTGGATCTCAATTTCATGGACTCCTCCACTATAGAACCCATTTGACATCTTTACATTTCTGGATTAAAGTACTCACGCCCCTTGAATCCAATGCTCATGGCATATTCTAGTGACCTCACAGACAAAGAATGGGCAATTCTTGAACCCCTGTTGCTCCAGAGGTTACCCAAAAAGAAACGAACAAGACCGTCTAATTGGACAAAGCGAGAAATTCTCAATGGCATCCTCTATCAACTCAAGAATGGGTGCAACTGGTGTGATTTGCCCAAAAACTTTCCTCCTTAGGCCTTTCCAAAAAATAAAATGTTCAGCCCTGCGTTCCCACCCAGGTGGGAACGCTTA
The DNA here is from genome assembly GCF_004323185.1 of Westiellopsis prolifica IICB1. Classification (GTDB taxonomy): domain Bacteria; phylum Cyanobacteriota; class Cyanobacteriia; order Cyanobacteriales; family Nostocaceae; genus Pelatocladus; species Pelatocladus prolificus_A. The sequence continues at coordinate 98,729 of NZ_NAPS01000003.1, read as the reverse complement.
CCAGTCCTTGGACGCTCGCCACAATATATTTGATAGGGCACCGACATTTTATTTCTTGGAGATCCCTTATTCAACCGTCTATTGGCACTACAAGCAGTGGAGAGCAGCAGGTGTGTTTGAAACACTGATGAACACGCTACATGAACAGGTGAGAGAACAGATAAAAAAAAACCGAGGTGGACAACGTTGATCATCATTGACTCTCAAGCAGTCAAGAATACCTGCAATGCGAGTGTGGACTCCAAGGGCTTTTGTTTTTACAAATCAACCAATGGAATTAAAAGGCATCTTGCCGTTGATACCCTGGGGTTTCCTTTCTTTACCCATTGCACCAAAGCCAACATTTCAGATGATGCCGGATTGATTGAGATGTTAACACTCAACATCGACTACTTTAAGTCGAAACCAGTCAATATTCCCAAGATTACCATTCTTCTTGACCATGGTTATCATATCGACTACTTGATTGAGCAATTAGAGAAGGTGTATCCCCAAATTATGACCAAGATCCGGTTTGAGCTTTCAAAAAAGCCCTCTAAACAGGAGAAACTGGCACAAGGCAAATTTGGATTTGTACCAGCAGTTGCTCGTTGGGTAATTGAACGATCAAATGCTTGGATGGAGCGGTGTAAGAGTTTAGTGAAGAACTTTGAGCGAACGTTGTCTCATGCGACGACCAAGATCAACCTCTGCTTTGTCAGACTGATGCTCAAGCGGCTTGCAGTTTCTTCTTAAGATGTCAAATGGTTTCTATAAGCCTGCCGTGTAATTATTTCTGTCTTCCTACTTAAGACTCAGTTCAAGCAAAATCTTGATGAATAAATCCAGCAGCGCTACGAGATGCTTCCAAAATAGTGAGTAAACCACTACCAGGGTGAACAGCACCACCAATCCAGTACAGTCCGGCAATATTTTCCGAACGAATGGGTGGACGAAACGGCCCAAGCTGAGTCAAATTGTGGCTGAGATTAAACACAGCGCCCAAATGAACGCGATAATCATCAAGCCAAGTTTGTGCTGTGTAACACCTTTGGGTAACAATGTGTTGTTCGATATTGTGATATCCCAGCAAATGTAAACGTTTAAGAATAAAATCTGTATAGCTTTTTTGTTTAATATCCCAGTCAACAGCATAAGAAGTGTTGGGAATTGGTACTAAAACAAATAAAGTGCTGTGACCGGCGGGTGCATTACCCGGATCGATAATTGTAGGATTGCAGACATAAAATGGTGGATCAGTTTCATCTAGTGCTGAATCATCAACCCAAGGACGTTCAAGCCGACGAATATTGTCTGATAAATAGATTTGATGATGAGGTAAATCTTCGTAGCGGCGATTGATGCCCAAATAAAGCATGAACGTAGAGCATGAAAATTGCATTTGCCCAAGCTTGTTGTCAGTGTAGCGACCGCGTGCTGAAGTTGGTAACAAATGACGAACAGCATAGGCAAAGTCAGCATTAATCACCACTGCATCAAACTGATGGCGAGAACCATCAGCCAGTTCCAAACCACGAACTTGCTCTTGTTCAATACAGATTTGGTGAACAGGCGAATGCAGATGAATTTTCACCCCTAAGTCTTGAGCGGCATTAGCCAAACCCTGAGCTAATGCACGAAATCCACCGACTGGATGCCATACTCCTTGAGAAAATTCTAAGAATGGAATCAGGCTAAAGACACTGGATGCCACACTCGGGTGCATTCCCAAATATTTTGACGGATAGCTCAGAGCATAGACTAAGCGCTCATCCTGAAAAAATCGCCAAAAGTGTTGATATAAAGTTTCCCAAGGACGAAAAGACAAAAACCGCATCAGTTCATCTGGGCGCAAATAACCGAAAATAGAGCGTACAGGGCTGGCTAAATAGGGTTTGTAACCTAACTCATATTTACGGATATGCTCACTATACCAGCGATCAAATGCTAGTGGTAAATCGGAGCGGAAGCTTGCCAGTTGGGTTTTGAATGACTGTAGATCCGAAGTAATATCCAGTTGAGTACCATCCCAAAATTTCAAACGTGTATATGGTTCTAAACGTTTAAGTTGAACATAGTCGGCAAAATCTAAACCAGCTTCCTCAAAAAGCTCTTTATATAAGTGTGGTAGTTGGAGAATAGTGGGGCCAGTATCAAAGGCGTAGGAATCAACTTCAAAACCGCGCATTCTTCCACCAACACGTTCAGCCGCTTCAAATATTTGCACTTGATACCCAAGTCCAGCAAGACGGATCGCTGTGGCAAGACTACCAGGACCGGCTCCGATAATCGCAATTTGTCTAGACATAAATAAACTCCTCATTTATTTGAGCAATCGGTACTATCTATCAGGAAACAGTGGTTGAAGATAACCAATCAAAACTTGTTTAGTTTGTGCTACTAGTTGTCTTCGTAAGTTATCTTCTTGAGCCAGAGATAATAACTGAAGCGCCCCGGCAATTTCTACACTGACTAAAGCTACTAAATGCCGTTGTTGTGGACTAATTTGCGGTTGCCGTAAAGCAAAGAAATTATCTAATAGCTCAACAATTTCATGATCAACCCTCTGATTTACTGCTTGTAATTCAGCAGATATTCGCGAGCGCAGCATCGTCACTCGACAACCCGGTTGAGTAGTATAAAATTTATCAAAGTCTTCAATTGCCTCGCTTAACAATATTGCTAAGGGATAATTAACCGTTGATGGATTAAACCTAGCCGCAAATAACTCTCGCATTGCTGTGGCATATCGCTCTGACAGGGCATGAACAATAGCCTCTTTATCAGGAAAAAAACGGTAGAGAGAACCAATGGAGATATTAGCCTGCTTGGCAATCATCTCGGTTGAAATCGCTTTATAACCTACTTGTTCTAATAATTGAGCAGCAACATCCAAGATTTGATTAACCCGTTGGCGACTGCGGGTTTGCTGCGGTAATCGACGGAGCGTTTCAGGATGATGAATCTTGGAAGACATGAAATGGTTAAGAGCAAACGCGAGACACTTTCATATTAATATCATAAAACGTGATAAATTCTCATTTATGTGCGCCATCTAATTTCTGGAGTTTAGTGGGTCATGAACTTGTAGTTCAGCACCACCGATGAAAATTTATTTTTAGAGTAGACTAAAGCACGCGACCGCGACGCGGTCGCGGTGCCAAAAAAGCTGTAAAAAAAAATGAAGGGATGCCTGCGGTTAAAACAGGCTCCCTTGATTGCAAGATGAAAGAAGCACTACCAACTTTCGTCTACCACTATCAGTAGATCACAAACTTTTCCCGAAAGGATGATCGCTGGTGAGATGCAGCACACTTTCAGGGAAAATACATAATAAAAAGTTATAATTGACTACGAGCTAAAAAATGAAATGATTTAGAGTTGTGAATCAAAATGTGGTGAAAAAAATTGACTGTTTTACGAGATAATCCATCTCTTACAGACTCAGAGACGCTTGACGAAGTTCTTAATTGTTTATACCAATTCTCTATGAAGATGCATAGAATAAAGCTTCATGAAAGAGAGCTTCGAGGATGAAATCATAACTTGTCAAAGAGGAGATTAACTCAGAAGATATTTGAGCTAATTCGTGTTGAATTCGTTGGCGCAGTTGTTGTAAATTAGAAAAGTTTTCCCCCTTGAACTGGCGTTTAATAAACTGCCATAATCGCTCAATTGGGTTGAGTTGAGGGCTATGAGCAGGTTGAAAGATAGGGATGAGATTTTCTGGCCAAGACAGTGCCAAGGCTTGATGTGCAGATGGTTGATCCATTTGCATCAGTGCCATATCATCACCCAGTTCTTGGGATAGGATATCCAAGAATTTCTGAAAATTCTCACTGTCCAGATGAGGATATTCCTGACAAAAATGCCATCCTGTTAATGGTTCAACGACTCCATACAGCCAGAATGCCTCTCTTGGCCACTGTACGCTAGCTATGGGTTTGGTACCACGAGCAGTGATCACTCGCCCAGTTTCCGTTTTCAACCCTAGCCTGGTCTCATCTTGGCACAAGTAACGCAGTCGCTTTCCTTGACCTAAGAGGTTTTGCAGGGTGACAAAGGCGTGGGGAATGTTTTTTTAAAAAGATTCACAGCTTTTTCATCCTGTTGTTTGCTCACGGGTCGAGGGATTTTAAGTTTCGCTTGAAGCTGATAGCGTACTACACGATAAACTGTCTTATATTTGACTTCTACGTTCCATTCGTGTTTTAGCCACTCTACGATTTCCCCATAGCTGTTAAATCCCTGCGGACATTGCAGTTTCTCCACAAGACTTTGCAGCACCTCTCCTTGAATTTTTGCGATCGCTCCTGGAGAAGTTTTTACCTCTAACAGTTTTTCTAGTCCTCCTTGCCGATATCTTTGTAACCACCGTGTTACAGTTGAGCCATCTCTGCCAAGTCTTTGACTCAATTCTTGGTGCTGTGAAACTTGTCCTGTTTTGAGCCACCACAGAAGAAGCAACCGCTCTTTTTCATAAGCTGTGCGAGCTTTCTTAAGACTTTTAGATAGATACTCAGTACTCTCGCTTATTTCTACGTTAAAGGGGCGTGCCATTGTTCGCTTCTGGTTCTTTTTTCTTTTACGTTCTTTATTCTACAGTTCTATGCAGCCTCATATAGAATTGGTATTAGGAGCATTGATTACTTTAAGTACACGTCGGATTTTGATTGCGATTACTAGTTCTTGCCCATACAAAAACATCTTTGCTACTGCTTATAACCGTTTAATGATGCTCGCTAATACTGCTTAGTTTGAAGTTAAATTGCCTTTTACTTATTTCTAATTAATTAATCATACTTTGGGCTTGGGTTGATTCAAGTCTTGTTTTGGAATGCGAGCATTTTATGAACAGAGCATTTTGATTTGAGTACCAAGAAAAAATAGTAACTATTTTAGCTTTATAACTGCGGTTTTATACTTAATTCATCTCCGCGCCTAAATTTTAATTGATGATGTATCAAAAAAATGCCTCACATCAGGTCGTGTAAATTAATTTTTTACTGCTTGTGAGAAATCCGGGTGCCTAATAATCGCAAGATTTTCAGGAGCATTATCCTTTTCTCTCAAACCCTTGCCATGCATCTATCCTACCTCTTCACCCTTTTATTAAGAAAGATATGACTTAAGGATAGATTGTCATGAGTAACTCTAAACTCGAAGTTGTATCATCTATCTTTATAAGTAGTTTTATCCAGTATTCAGTGTTAGCTTACCCTCTTATGAATTATTCTGATAGTTCTAACTAGTTAAATTTTGCTTGACAATAGACACTTATTAGCTAGACAGTTCAATGAAACAAGTTTCAGCGCTAAGCATGAAGTGTTTTTCTCCCCCTGCTTCCCCTGCTCTTTCAAGTCAGAAGACAGGAGGCAGGGAGCAGAAGTTGATTGTAATTTTTTATATATAAAAAATCAGTATATTCTGGCTTCAGCTTTGTCCCAAATCAGTACATGCCCTCAATTAGATTGATTTTAATTGTTTTTTTATATTTTTTATACAAGTATTCGTATGCAAAGCTTTAATAAGCAAAAATGATAAGTAAATTTAAACACACTATAAATACGTATTAATTGAAAAGAATTTCGGGTTATTGTTCGAGATGGCAACACTCAATCTCATGGTTTATTGATGTCCAAAAAGTAGTGCAGTAAGGAAGCACTGCCAATCCACGTAAAGGTCAATTGGCACAGCAGTAGCGTACTACATACGAATTTTTGGTGAGCAACTGCATTTTTATTTTCAAATTTCTTGCACAGTAAAGGTTTTAGCCGTTATGTGGCAGCAAACGTCAGCTTCGGTGATCTTAGGCCTTTCCAATTAATAAAATATCCAGCCCTCGCGTTCCGCCCTTCAGGCGGAACGCTCACCAATTCTTGGGTTGAGCCAAAATATATTTGATAGGGCTGGATATTTTATTTTTTGGAGATCCCTTACCCCAATACTGGTAACTCGCTGGCTACCTACCCTACGTCACGTATGGTTTCGCATGGGAGGGGTTGAGCAGTAATGCTCTCCTCGACTCTACCCCCATGTAAGTATTAAATAAAACTAATTAACCTGAGTTCAGGTTAAGCAGAATGGTTGCGCTGACTCTGGCTAGCACAGAAACGTTCGCACCCGCCATGCATACATTGCACATGCAAATTTTTAGACAAGTCAAATGGAAAAACCCTTAATTATTGATTTAACCAAGGAAGATGCTAGCTTGCAGATTTTACCGAGTATACCCCGACTATCAAGCAGTAAAGTGGGTTGGCATGGCATTGGACTTGAATATCATCGGCAGCCTGCTCACACAGCTCCAGAACACTGTCCTGCACAGCATGTGGTCGTCATTCATCATCAGCCTTTAGCAAAAGTAAAGCGGCAGCTTAACGGATGCGATCGTGTTGAGCGCATTGGAAGTGGTGATATTGTGGTATGTCCAGCAAATGTATCTCACTTTGCGTGCTGGGAAGCGGAGGTCCAATTCACTCTCCTCTTTCTTGAATCGGCACTTATCGCCCACACTGCCTACGAATTCATTGATCCAGATCGTGTCGAAATCTTGCCGCACTTTGCCCAACCTGATCCGCTGATTTATCAAATTGGGCTAGCGCTTAAGTCACAACTAGAATCCAATGAATGGGATAGTAAGCTGTATGCTGAGTCAGCCGCTTCAATGCTTGCAGTTCACCTGCTGCAACATTATTCTGCACGTAAACACACTATTCGGGAATACACGGGTAGTCTACCCAAATACAAGCTGCGGCAAGTGGTTGACTACATCAACGCCCATCTCGACCAGAATTTAGACTTGACTGAACTGGCTTTGTTGGTACAGATGAGTCATTATCACTTTGTCCGGCTATTTAAGCAATCCGCTGGAATTACTCCCTACCAATACCTGATTAAGTGCCGACTAGAGAAAGTAAAAAGCTTGCTGGTGAATACGGACTTAAGTATGGCTGAGATTGCTAAACGTACAGGTTTCTCCAGCCATAGCCATCTGACCAGGCTATTTTGCAAGCATCTGTCAGTGACTCCTCGTGAGTATAGACAAATGCAGCTTTGTTGCTGCCCAAAATTTGAGCAAGATGATGAAAGTATTCGCAAGAATGTCTAAAGACAGGTTTGAGGGAGTAGTAGTAGACTTAAAAATGAAGTTAGATGCTTACTGCTCTTGAATGCATCACGCAAGTAATTGAAATTAAGAACTGAATTATGCAGGGCAAATGCATCTAAATTTATTTGACAAACAATCTTTTTTGTATTGCTGAGCTATAAACAGATTGTAGGCGAACAAAACCTACTTCATGAGGTGGTAGACAGTATGACACTGAGAAGCAAAATCAAGATCTTAAGTGCTTACCCATTTGATAGCAGTATTGGGCAATTTGACTGGAATGATGAAGTGATTTACAAGCCTCAACTTGTAATGCAAAAAGCTGATGCTTTGCGCGGTGCATTGCTTGAGCATTGCTCAGATGTTCTAATAGATACGTCCGGAATATCATTTGGGTACAAAAAAGTGGTAGAAATAGAAATTGACCTTCTACCACAAGTAAGGAAGTTCTACAACATGCCAAATTGCTTGCCGCAAATACTATGGAAGAACTTCCAAAAAATAAATTATCTGGCATTGCTGAATAAAGGCATCCTTGACAGGTTAAGGTAGTGGGTCATTTGGCACGCTTATAGCCATAGAAAAAAGTTATTAGTCGTGCTGAAAGTCAGCCAGCAAGTCATGTTATACGTGCGAAAATCCTACTGTTGGTGGCATCGGGAAAAAGTTATACAGAGGCAGCAACAAGGGTAGGAAGACGTTCTGGGGATGCGGTTTCACACTTGGTGGCTCGTTTTAATACTGAAGGATTATCAGCAGTTGCACCTCGACATGCAGGCGGGCCGACAATAATTTACATAGCACAATGGCTAAACCCGAATGGCACTAAGAAAAGGGAAAATCGTTGAGGCAGCAGGGGTGCAGAGGAGCAGAGGAGCAGAGGAGAAAGAAGAAGTTTTAAGCATTGCGTTCGGATATTTAGAAATTCCCCTCTGCGCCCCTGCCCCCCTGCTCCTCTGCAATCCTTACGCTGCATACCCTTCAGCTTAACTTAGTGCCATTCAGCCATTATCTAATAAGTCAAGTTTGAATTTAAAAGCTTTGGAGGCTAAAAATGTTGAATGAGGTTTCTATTTTCTTAAGTGGCGTAACAGTTGTTGATCACGCATACATTGATAATCAGGGTAACATAGTAGGCGGTTCATTTAATCCTGGTTTTCTAGTTACAGGAAAAATAGATCCTGTTGAGAAAGTAGTTGTAGATTTCTCTACAATTAAAAAAACTATTAAAGGTTTACTAGACGAGCGATTAACTGGATTTGACCATAAGTTATGGATTTTAGAAGGATACTCCAAGTGTAAAAAGGAATTTCAAGAAGACAGAGTTAGCATTCAATCTGCTAGTTTGCAGTTAAACATACCATCAAATGCTCTCAAAGTATTCGATGCTAATAAATACTCTATTAAAGAGATTGAATTGGCATTTGACCAATACCTAAATCAAAAGTTAGCTGTTCTTTATCCTGGAGTCAAGGTCAAGTGTTTTAATACTATTAACTCTCAACAATTAATACCTTCTCAATATCCTGTTTCATATTTCACATATTGTCATGGCTTAAAAAATTCAACATCTTGGGGATGTCAAAATAATTCGCATGGTCACTTGTCATTTATCTCTTTGCTTGGTGAGCAAACCGATAAACAACAAGTAGGAAGTACAGAGCTTTTCACACTTCAGAAAGAAATTGCAAAAGAGCTAGACAGAACAATTTTTCTTTGGAAAGATAACTTAACCCTACAAAAAAATGATTGGGTCACAATAGAGTATGCAACTGAAGATAGAGGTTATTTTTTGGCAGAATATTGCACTAAAAGAAACAAATTAGCTTTCTTAAATACAGAAACAACTGTGGAATTTCTTGCAAATTACGTTTGTTATAGATGGAAGAATGAGCTTAATTCTACTGGTGCAACTGTTGTTGCACTAAGCGAAGGTCTATCAAAGGGTGGCTATGTGGATTTCCGAAGCCAATTTAAGGAAGAATGCATAATAAAGGACAGTTTTTATCTTTGTAGCACGGGTGTTCAATGATTGGCTGAAGCTTTCTCTCCTTGTATAAGGAGGTATGACATTTACGTGTAACAATTAATATTTCTGTTGTGATGTTGAGTATTGATTTAAGTTGACTATGCAATTGCAGAAATTAGAATCTATTTCTATACACGAAACGTTTCAAGAAACAATCCAAGGAGAGGGTTATTGGTTCGGTACTCCTGTAGATTTTATTCGATTAGCAGGATGCCCAGTAGGTTGTAGCTGGTGTGATACTGGGTACAGTAATGGAGGAAAAGGATTGCCCAGGATAGAGCGCTCCTTCAAGGATTTAATTTCAGAACTTAAATCTCAAAGAGTAGTGATTTCTGGAGGAGAACCTTTTATCCATGCTAGTCTTCCAGAGTTGGTCAGACATGTCGGTTCAACAGGTCGTCAAGTTTCTATTGAAACTTCTGGAGCATTTTGGCAGGACATACCATCTTGGGCATGGGTAACCTTAAGTCCTAAAGAACACATCAATCCTCGTTATCCAGTTCATTCTAAAATCTGGAAGCGAGCCAATGAAGTCAAAATTGTTATAGCTGATGGTAAAGAATTGGAATTTTACAGAAAAAGCCTCCTAAATGAACCATCTCTTGTATTTCTTCAGCCAGAATGGTCTGAGCGTGAAAAGACTATTCCGATTACTTTGGGGCTTCTAAAACAATATCCTACGTATAGATTGTCTCTTCAACTTCATAAGATGATTGGTGTACTTTGATGTATTTTTCTAAATCTATAGCAATCCTAAATGATTCGTGAAATCTTCTGTTTCTTTTCTTCGCGCCCTTTGCGTCCTTTGCGGTATGCACTAAGGCACACGCTACGCGAACGTTCAAAAAATCATTTTCACAAATGAACTAGGAGCGCTATAAAAACATTTTTGTTATCATTAGCGCAGTTTGTAAGCTTGTGTTGACTTTCTTTCTACAAGCTTTAGCTAATTGGCTAGCGCTTCAGATGAAGTTTACTTAATGGAGTTAGTTTGATCTAACTTCTTATCGAAAGATAATTTTATGTTGTGGACTTGTACTAAAGCTTATTAACTATCACTATGACTGTCAGAAATTCCAAACATTTTGCTAATGCTGTTCCAGTTGTTGTTGGTGATTCAAATTCCCTTGAAATTGTAGATAAAAACCGTAAAATTCATGATTCACACGAGAAACAAGATTCTTCGGAATCATCAAATAGTCAAATTGCCTTAGCAGTAGAAGAAATTTTGCAGGCTGTAGGAGAAGATCCCGAACGCGAAGGTTTGTTAAAGACTCCAAAGAGAGTAGCAGAGGCAATGCGATTCCTAACTAGTGGATATAGTCACTCCCTAGAAGATCTTATTAACGGAGCTATCTTTGATGAAGACCATAATGAAATGGTTTTAGTCCGAGATATCAACGTTTTCAGTCTTTGTGAACATCATATGTTACCGTTTATAGGCAAAGCACACGTTGCCTATATTCCTAATAGAAAGGTTGTCGGTCTCAGCAAATTAGCACGGATCGTCGAGATGTACTCTAGGCGGTTACAGGTGCAAGAACGGCTGACTCGTCAGATTGCTGAAGCTATTCAAGTAGCCTTAAATCCGAAAGGTGTTGCAGTGGTTGTAGAAGCTTCTCATATGTGTATGGTCATGCGTGGGGTTCAGAAAAGTGGCTCTTCGACTATTACTAATACCATGCTTGGTGTCTTTCAAGAAGATCACAGGGTCCGAGAAGAGGTCTTTAGCTTGATTCGGAACAAGCAAATTTTCTTTTAATTTCTAACTTAGGAGTTTTTCAAGGGATCTACAAACAAAGGCAGTAAAACTACCAAAGAAATAGAAGCATGACTAGGAGAGCATCACAACTGACCAGAGTTCAATTGCTGAGTAGTCGTGTGAGGCTACAACCCTCAAGCACAATTAAAAAAAACATCAATAGCTCTGCTTGCTACCCACTAATTCTAGGCATCACTGGAGCTTCCGGCTTGCTCTATGCTATACGAGCCTTAAAGTTTCTGCTCAGCATAGATTACTCAGTTGAACTAGTAGCCTCGCGCGCTACTACTATAGTTTGGCAGGCAGAACACAACGTTCGGATGCCCTTGGAACCAGAACAACAAGCCCAGTTCTGGCGAGACCAAGCTCAAGAGCAAGGAGGCAAACTCACCTGCCATCCTAGGGGAGATATAGGGGCGACCATTGCCAGTGGTTCCTTCCGTACCTTAGGTATGCTAGTGATTCCTTGCAGTATGAGTACTGTGGCAAAGATTGCAGCTGGTCTCAGTTCAGACCTGCTTGAACGGGCAGCAGATGTGCAGCTTAAGGAGAAGCGTAAGCTAGTAGTAGTACCGCGCGAAACTCCCTTAAGTCTGATTCACCTACGCAATCTGATGACTTTAGCAGAGGCTGGTGCTCATATTGTCCCAGCGATTCCCGCTTGGTATCATCAACCGCAGACTATTGAAGACCTGGTAGACTTTGTCGTGGCACGTGCCATAGACCAGTTTGAAATTGATAACTCCTTAATCCAGCGCTGGCGGGGACGCTCTGAAAGCTGAGTTTAAGATCAGGATTTTGCAACAAAACCATTAATTAAGAGAGGTTACTGTGGCGAATGGCACTAAGAAAAGATACAGCCTTTGCTCTGACTGGTTCCCAGCCTCCAGGCTGGGAACCCATTCTGGGAGGCTCCGCCTCCAGTAGCTTGACAAGAGGCTCTGCCTCTTTAAATACATTCCCAGCCCCCAGGCTGGGAACGAGACGACACAAGCCTTTGGGCTTTTCTTAGTGCCATTCGTTACTGTGGCTTTGTACGCTGATCTTCATCGCCATCTAGAGGGTTCGGTTGTACCTCGTATTCTCTGGCGATACTTCCAGCGCGATTCATCAGATTTGGTCGGATGATATAGCAATCGCGCTGTTCCCCTTTTGACAAAATTGCTGAAATCTGAATCGGCTAGTACTTTAGCAGTCAGCAAGGCAATATCAACTCAGGATCCAACAGTATTACCAGCATATGTGACGGAGAGTTAATTTCCAGTGAAAGTTCACTGGTGTCGGGGCAAAGGCAAAAAGGGATTTGTATAACTGCACTCAATTAAGTTAATAATACCAACGTAGTTCTATGAATATAATTGTTGTAGGTTGCCAGTCAGGCGACGAGGGTAAAGGGAAGTTTACCGATGTTTTTAGCGAAAGTGCCTATGCGGTAGTGCGCTATCAAGGGGGACCTCATACGGGGCATACGGTTGTTGTAGCTGAACAAGAATATCGCTTTGTACAAATACCTTCGGGCTTGCTACATGGTGCAATTGGCGTTCTGGGCAATGGCTGTGTGATTGCTCCTGCGAAATTGGTGAAAGAAATTGCCGACCTAGAAGAGCAGGGTGTCCGTCCTCGTCTAGTGATCAGCGAGACCGCCCATGTGGTAATGCCTTATCACTTAGCTCAGGATGAGGTCATGGAGCGATGGCGTGGTGATGGTATCGCTACCGATGTCAAAACTGGTTTAAAGACTGGTACCGGACAAATAGGATCAACCAAGAGTGGTGTCGGACCTTGTCGCGAGGACAAAATCGCACGAATTGGCATTCGTATGATTGACCTTATTGATAAAGATGTGCTAAAAGCCCGCCTCAGTCATCTGATCCCTTATAAGCGTGACTTAATTGAAAAGCTCCACGGGGTTTCCCTTGCATCCCTTGGAATTGACCTCGATCTTAATCGATTGGTTGAGGAATACCACGCTTATGGCTTGGCGCTCGCTCCTTATCTTGGAGATATCTCAAGCTTCCTTGCGTCTGCTCGTGCGGCTGGACGCTACCTTCTTTATGAAGGGGCGCAAAGCATGGGTTTAGATATTGAATATGGTACTTACCCCTATGTGTCAAGCGGTCACAGTGCAGCTTGTGGTGTGGCAGTAGGAACTGGGACACCGCCATATGTAGATTTCAATGTTATAGGTGTTGCAAAAGCCTACATGGTTCAATCAGGTGGTGGACCTTTGCCCACAGAAATTCACGGATCTGTTGCTGACTATCTGGTGCAACGCGGGCGTGAGTTAGGCACTGTCACCGGTCGCCGCCGACGTGTTGGCTGGTTAGACTTATGTTTCCTACGTAAGGCGATTCGTATTGACGGGATCAAGTATCTGTGCATAACAAATATCGATGTGCTTGCAGGTATCGAGGAGATTAAAATAGCGACTCACTATCTCGTTAATGAGGAGCGTCGCGATGAGTATCCAGTGAGCATTGCTGAAGCTGCGTGTGTGGAACCTGTCTATCAGACCTTCGCCGCCTGGCAAGAGCAGGATTGGGGACAAATAGCCCAGAAGGGATTTGAAGCCCTTCCGGAGAACGCACGCATCTACATCAACTTTATTTTAAATAGTCTTGATATCGAACTAGCTGCGGTTAGTGTTGGTCGGGATCGAGACAAAACAATTGTGTTGCGATCGCCGCTTTCCGAACTTGTTCTAGCGTGACATACGGAGAGTTTAATTTGAAATTCCCTATAAAATTGACACTTTTATCCATCATCCAAAATTAAGGGACTCGATCAGATGATTACACCAGAAACTCCAATACCTATTGGTTTAACCTTTGATGACATTTTGCTAGTACCATGTCGAACAAGGGCTAAAAGCCGAAAGTATGTAGATGTAACAACCAACATTACTAAACAATTTCAGATCAAAGTACCAATTGTTTCGGCTAATACGCCTTGGTGTACTGAAGCTGCAATGGCAATTGCAATGGCGCAATTTGGAGGTGTCGGCTTTATACATCGTATGACAATTGTAGAAACACAAGCCGAGCAAGTACGGCAAGTCAAAGCAGTAAAGGTTGATTGGGAAATGTTTCCCAACGCTTCTGTAGCTGCTGACGGTCGTTTGCTAGTAGGGGCCGCAGTCGGAGTAAAAGATGACTATTTGGAACGCGCTAGTCTTTTGGTAGACAGTGGTGCCGATATCTTAGTGGTAGATATTGCTCACGGTCATGCCGATTATGCGATTGATGTTATTGCACAGCTCAAAGCACTTTATCCTAATGTAGACATAGTGGGAGGAAATGTTGCTACCGCAGAAGGTGTACACGATTTAATCGAGGCTGGTGCTGATGCAGTGAAAGTGGGTATTGGTCCTGGTGGTATCTGCACGACACGATTGGTTGCTGGCGCTGGTGTTCCCCAGATTACTGCAATCATCGAGTGTGCACATGAAGCTCGCAAACACGGTGTTCCAATAATCGCTGACGGCGGTATCCGCAGATCTGGAGACATTGCCAAAGCAATAGCCGTCGGTGCGTCATCGGTTATGCTAGGCAGTATATTGGCTGGTACTGATGAAAGCGCTGCACAACTCATAGAAAAGGACGGGCAAAAGTACAAAGTGACAACTGGCTTTGTGACTTTGGGGATGACACTGACACAAAAACGAATTCGTGGTGAAAAAATTACTGAGGATGAGTTCAAAAAGTATGTACCTGAGGGTGTGGAGGCTACCTTCCACCATCAAGGTTCGGTTGCCGAGGTGCTAACTCAGTATGTAGGTGGTTTGCAATCTGGAATGAGCTATTCTGGCAGTCTATCGATTCCAAAGTTTTGGGAAAATGCTCGCTTGATTCGCGTAAGTGGGGCAGGTCAAGCAGAGAACCAACCCCATGCACACAACCGTGCTCCCCAAATTCATCCAGATTATAAATCTGTTCTGATTAACAATGATTCAAACCAAAGTCAAACCACGTTTCAATCCAACTAAAAACACCTGGTAGGTTTACAGTAGAATGCCATATATATCTTGGGATGAAATAAACGGTTTAGTAGGGTTGCTAGCTGAGCGAGTCGCTGACAAGCCGATAGATGCAATTGTAGGGATTTCACGATCGGGACTCATTCCAGCAGTAATGTTGTCTCATGTATTGGGAGTGCGAAAATTTGCAGTTCTTGACATTATCCGCACCACTTCGGACAACGTCAACGCAGAGAAGACAAGAGCAAATTACAGAGGGCTACTTAATGAAGAATTCATAACAGGTCATAACGTTCTTCTTGTAGATGACATAGTTGGTGAAGGCATGACCTTACGCACTGCTCAGGAGGTTATTAAAAATCTTGGTACTAATGTAATTTCTGCAACCTTGGTTGTCAATCAAACTAATCTAGGCACAATTCCTTCAGAGTCAATAGTTGATTACTATGGCTGTATTGTTCATGAGTGGGTTGTCTTTCCATGGGAAGGTAAGGAGGCAAAGCAAATATTATAGATAAATAACAGGCAATCTTTTGCGACTAGACACAAATCTGCACACGGGAGCAACGCGAAAAAGTGAGATCGGGGTTTGGTTCTCAATTACACCCCTATATTCTCAACAAAACCTGGTTTTTTAGTTGCGATCGCATCCTGAAAACTTGCTATGTACGCCCCAGGTTTCAGCACCTCACAAAATCGCGTTGCTCCCTCTGCACACTCCGTTAGTGGTGGGTAATTTTATCAATCCCATTGTTGATAGTGCTAATTCAATCCTAAGTAAGTAGGCATGAAAAAACCAAACTATGTAAAGATAGGTAAATACGGAGAATGTATTTAGCGAGGTAACTAAAATATGGGCGCTCGTTTAAGTGTATTCCTGACTCGTGAGCAAGACCAAACTCTATTAACCCTAAGAACAGCAGATGTACCACAAAAAGTTAAAGACCGAGCAGAAGTAATCAGATTAAACGCACATGGCTGGTATGTGGAAAAAATAGCAGGTCATTTAAATTGGACTCCACAGACAGTAAGAGAGGTTTTGCACAAATGGAAAAAGCTATGATGTTCAACCATCTTGCTTCCAAGTATATTAATGAATACTCTGTTGAACCAAATGATTCGCATGGAGGCTCTACCAGACTTGCCGAATATGATAAACCAGAGGAGGCTTGTGGTGTAATTGGTGTTTATGCTCCTGGTGAAGATGTTGCAAAATTGGCGTACTTTTGTCTTTACGCCTTACAACACCGGGGTCAGGAATCTGCTGGAATCGCGACTTTTAAGGGAGAGGAGGTATATCTGCATAAGGATATTGGACTTGTATCCCAAGTCTTTAGCGAACCAATCCTGAACAAGTTACATGGTAGCTTAGCTATTGGTCATACTCGTTACTCTACCACTGGTTCCAGCCGCAAAGCTAATGCCCAGCCAGTTGTTGTAGACACCCTGTTGGGGAAATTAGCGCTTGCACACAATGGCAATTTAGTCAATATCATGCAGTTGCGCTCGGAATTGCTCAGTAACAACTGCAACTTAGTCACCACAACTGACTCAGAAATGATTGCTTTTGCGATCGCAGAAGAAGTGAATGCTGGTGCAGATTGGTTAGAAGGCGCAATCCGGGCTTTTCACCGCTGTTCTGGAGCTTTCAGTTTAGTCATTGGTACTCCTATGGGTGTCATGGGCGTCCGCGATGCCAATGGCATTCGCCCCTTGGTCATTGGCACTTTGGGTAGTCATCCAGTGCGTTACATCCTCGCTTCCGAAACTTGTGGTTTAGACATCATTGGTGCGAAGTACCTGCGGGATGTAGAACCGGGCGAGTTAGTTTGGATTACCGAGGAAGGTTTGGTTTCCTTCCACTGGAGTCAACGCCAACAGCGGAAGCTGTGTATTTTTGAGATGATTTACTTCGCCCGTCCCGATAGCCTCACGCACAATGAGAGTTTGTACAGCTACCGACTACGGTTAGGACGGCGGTTGGCTGAAGAATCTCCAGTTGTTGCTGATATTGTCTTTGGTGTACCTGATTCTGGTGTACCTGCTGCTATCGGCTTTTCCCAAGTCTCTGGAATTCCCTACGCTGAAGGACTGGTTAAAAATCGCTACGTTGGGCGCACCTTTATTCAGCCGACACAAAGTATGCGCGAGTCGGGCATCTACATGAAACTCAATCCCCTCAAAGATGTGCTGTATGGCAAACGGGTCATCATTGTGGATGATTCCATTGTCCGTGGAACCACCAGCCGCAGCCTGGTCAAAACCTTGCGTGATGTCGGTGTGGAAGAAGTGCATATGCGAATTTCCTCGCCTCCTGTGACTCACCCCTGCTTCTATGGCATCGATACAGATAGCCAAGAGCAACTCATTGCTGCCAAAAAATCAGTGGCAGAAATTGCCAAACAACTAGGAGTAGACACCCTCGCCTATCTCAGTAGAGAGGGAATGCTGCAAGCGACAAAAGAAGACCCTAACAGTTTCTGTTCCGCTTGTTTTACTGGTGATTATCCTATTCCAGTTCCTGACATAGTCAAGCGTTCTAAGTTAATGCTTGAAAAATTAACCACTGTCTGAAACTGCAGGCGGCGGCATTTACAACCTGAACGCAGTTTTCGGTATTGCTAGATTAACTGCTACGTAGTTAGATTATCAACAGGATATAACCGTGACTCTCCAGATCGAACACCCGCGTCAGACTTCCTACTTGGGACAGATCAATCGTCAGATGATAGTCATCCTAGACTTTGGCTCCCAGTATTCACAACTGATTGCTCGTCGCATTCGCGAAACTCACGTCTATTCGGAAGTGCTTTCTTACCGCACCACTGCTGACCAACTCCGAGAGCTAAACCCAAAGGGGATTATTCTCTCAGGCGGACCCAATTCAGTTTACGACCGGGGGGCACCTCAGTGCGACCCAGAAATTTGGAACTTAGGGATTCCTGTACTGGGAATATGTTACGGTATGCAACTCATGGTACACCAGTTCAATGGTGTCGTGGGACGTGCTGACCGGGCTGAGTATGGAAAAGCATCTCTATTGATTGATAACCATACAGATTTACTGAGAAATGTCGAAGATGGCATTACGATGTGGATGAGTCACCAAGACTCCGTTACTCGTTTGCCAGATGGGTTTAACCTGCTAGCTCACACTGATAATACTCCCTGTGCAGTGATCGCCTGCCATGAGAAGAAGTTGTATGGAGTTCAGTTTCACCCGGAAGTGGTTCACTCTATTGGGGGGTTAACCTTAATTTGCAACTTCGTTTACAACATCTGTGGCTGCAAACCGAGTTGGACTACCACCGCCTTTGTGGAAGAAACGACTCGAGAAATCCGGGACAGAGTCGGAAACAAGCGAGTGTTACTAGCTCTTTCCGGTGGAGTGGATTCTTCTACCCTCGCCTTATTACTCCATCAGGCAATTGGCAATCAGCTCACATGCGTATTTATTAATCAAGGCTTTATGCGTAAGAATGAGCCGGAACAGCTAATCAGGTTATTTCAGAAGCACTTTCAGATTCGAGTTGAGTATGTGAATGCTCGCGAGCGCTTTTTCAACGCAATTGCTGGCGTTACCGATCCAGAAGAAAAACGCAAGCGGATTGGTCATGAGTTTATCCGCGTGTTTGAAGAAAAGTCCAAGCGCCTCGGTCCTTTTGACTACCTAGCCCAAGGCACACTCTATCCCGATGTGATTGAATCAGCTTCTACAAACATTGACCCCCAAAGCGGTGAGAAGATTGCGGCAAAAATCAAGACCCATCACAACGTTGGCGGTTTGCCAAAAGACCTACGTTTTAAGCTAGTCGAACCCCTACGCAAACTATTTAAGGATGAAGTCCGCAAAATTGGTTGCTTCATCGGCTTACCAGATGAAATGGTGCAACGGCACCCCTTCCCTGGACCTGGCTTAGCTATTCGCATCTTGGGTGAAGTCACTCCTGAGCGGTTAGAGATTTTGCGGGAGGCAGATGACATTGTCCGTCAGGAGATTCATCACCGAGGGGTGTACAACGATTTTTGGCAAGCTTTTGCAGTGTTGCTGCCAGTCCGCAGTGTGGGTGTTATGGGCGACCAGCGTACCTATGCTTACCCCATTGTCTTGCGCTTTGTTTCCAGTGAAGATGGGATGACTGCTGATTGGTCTCGCGTTCCTTACGATCTGCTGGAAACAATCTCAAACCGAATTGTCAATGAGGTTAGGGGGGTCAACCGCGTAGTCTATGACATCACTTCAAAGCCGCCAGGAACGATTGAGTGGGAGTAGTTACTCTCTACAATCTCAATACCTAATAAACTTGAAGTTTGCCTTTCGGCACAGCAAAAGCATCTGCCTTGACTCACATTCCGTACTGAGGTTCTATCTTAGGACTTACGCATTGACAGAATGGTAAAATAATGCAGCCAGAAATGAAAGTTGTCTACAAAGAGGTATCGGACAATTAGAGAAATCAGCAAAACCTCAACAGCACAATGCAATCTGGAACACTACACCCTATTTCTGCTATCAGAACCAAAGCATGGGGGGTGCAGTAGGTTAGCGGAAATACTTGGAGACGTTTCCCATGATAGTGTGAATCGATTTTTGCTCAGAGAAAGATACAAACCGAAAGATTTGTTCGACAGGGTAAAGAGCATAATAAATTTGATCGGGGGTATTCTAAGTGTTGATGATACAGTAATAGAAAAGCTTTATAGTCAGCCAGAAAATGCAGAATTAATTGGCTATTTCTGGTCAGGCAAATACCATAAAACGATAAAAGGGTTAAATTTAATAACGCTATATTACAGTGATACACATGGGAATTCAGTGCCAATAAACTACAGAATATATGACAAGAAGGAGGGAAAAACCAAAAACAATTATTTTCAAGAGATGTTAATAGAAATAATTAGCTGGGGCTTAAAACCAAGACTAGTAACAGGAGATAGTTGGTACTCAGGAATAGAAAACTTAAAATTTTTAAGAAACCAGAAATTGGGTTTTCTATTCGGAATTGAGAAAAATAGAACTGTCTCAAATGAGCCGGGTAAGTATTTTAAGAAGGCAGAAGGCAGAAGGCAGGAGGCAGAGGGAATCCCCATAAATAAATTGAGGGGATTTAACAAGGACACCTTTTTCCTTGCACTACGTGTTTCGGAAAAAATCTTTTTTCTTCTTCATAAATAAATTTAGGGGCTTGTGACCCTTTTGGCAGAGGGACAAACAAACAAATTCTTCCCTTCTGCCTCCTGCCCTCTGCCCTCTGCCTTTCTTCGGTCAAGTAAGCAGTCTAGCTATTCCTGATGAAGGATTGATAACTCATTTGCGAGAATTTGGATTTATCAAGTTGTAAAGGTGCGACTTCAAAAAAGAAGACACTAGACACTACATTTTATATATTCCAGATGATGACGCTCTCAAACAGGTAACAAGAAGTGAATTTGTGACAATTCATGATACCCATTGGGGAATTGAAAGTTTTCACAGAGCTATCAAACAAGTATGTGGGATTTGCCGATTTATGGTGAGAGATAGTTACGCAATTAAAACACACATATTTTGTTCACTTCAAGCATTTGTTCGTTTAGAGCAAATGCGCTGTGAAAACATCATTTCTAATTGGTATGAGTTGCAAAGGAACTTATTCACTTTAGTTGTGCGTGAGTACATAGTGGACAATCTCACCAATACTTGTACTGCCTAGTATGCATGGATGTAATTTTTTGTCAATGCGTAAGTCCTATATCTAATGAATCATCCTTTGTAGCTGATGACATGGCATTACTATGCGATTCATTCACGCAAGCTAAGTATTTTTATTTAGAAAGAACTGGCAAAGAAGGGTAAGGAAGAAATCCCTGAAATCCCTTCTAAAACCAATACCTTTGCCAAAATAAGAGCCTAGAAAATTTTTGGCAAAACTGCCAAAATTACCTATACATAAGCGTTTCGCTTAAAAGGTAGTTTGTCATCTCAAACCCTTATACTGCGGTCAATACGTTAAAAAAACCTTGTGGTCAACCTTAAAGGAATTTTTAGAACTTATTGTTTTTGCCAAACCTCAGAGAACAGCGAGTTGATAGTGAAAGCGTCATCAGCTCACCCTCGTAAATTGGCGAAGGTATTGAAAACTATATAGCTTTGGGAACATTAAGAGTATGGACATTCAAATTGGGAGAAGAAAAACAGCTCGCAGAGCCTACGGTATAGATGAAATTGCTTTAGTCCCCGGTAATAGGACACTCGACCCAAGTTTGGCAAATACTAACTGGCGTATTGGCAATATAGAGCGAGAAATCCCGATTATTGCCAGTGCAATGGATAGCGTAGTAGATGTCCGCATGGCTGTACGTTTGTCGCAATTAGGGGCATTGGGTGTCCTCAACTTAGAGGGAATCCAAACTCGCTATGCTGACCCTGAGCTAATTTTAGATCGAATCGCCTCCGTGGGTAAAAATGAATTTGTTACCCTGATGCAACAACTATATGCTGAACCAATAAAGACGGAATTAATTGAACAACGTATTCAGGAAATTAAACAACTTGGTGGTATTGCGGCGGTGAGTGCTACCCCAGTAGGAGCAAGCAAATATGGTGAGGTGGTGGCAAAAGCTGGGGCAGATTTATTTTTTGTGCAAGCGACGGTGGTTTCTACGGCACACCTGTCTCCAGAGTCGTTAGTACCTTTGGATTTAGCGGAATTTTGCCGTTCAATGCCCATACCCGTAGTGTTGGGAAATTGCGTCAATTACGAAGTCATCTTGAATTTGATGAAAGCTGGGGCTGCTGCTGTGATGGTGGGAATTGGTCCTGGGGCGGCTTGTACCTCCCGTGGGGTGTTAGGTGTAGGTGTGCCACAGGCAACTGCGATCGCTGACTGTGCAGCCGCTAGAGATAATTACTACCAAGAAACTGGTAACTATGTCCCTGTGATTGCCGATGGCGGTTTAATCACTGGTGGCGACATCTGCAAGTGCATTGCTTGTGGTGCTGATGCTGTGATGATTGGCTCTCCCCTTGCAAAAGCCACCGAAGCGCCAGGACGAGGCTATCATTGGGGGATGGCAACACCTAGCCCAGTCCTACCTCGTGGCACTCGCATTCACGTTAGCGTCACTGGCACTTTAGAACAAATTATCACGGGACCAGCACAACTCGACGATGGTACCCATAACCTGCTAGGGGCGTTAAAAATGAGCATGGGTACACTGGGAGCCAAAAACATTAAGGAAATGCAGCAAGTGGAAGTTGTGATTGCTCCCTCTCTTTTGAGTGAAGGAAAGGTTTACCAAAAAGCGCAGCAGCTAGGTATGGGTAAGTAGCGCTCTTAAATCACTCTGACGAGATAAAAATAAATACCAATTCCCGAATTTTGGGAAAAAGCTCGTTTCATTCAAGTTACTGCTGCCGGACAAGCAGAAAATAAACCTCATATTCTGACGCGAAATATCCAAGTTCATCCAGATTACCGCAATCTGATTGCACAAAAAAAATTAGAACAAAACTCTGTTGATTAGCTCGTAATTTCAGTTGATTTGCAACTGTTGCTCGTCACCGACGATCTCCAGATTCATCCTGGTTATAGTTTTGTTATAATCTAGAGTGGTAAAACTTGCTAGAGTAGATTTTTCATGATTGAAATAGGCGTAAATAGGTAAACCAAAATTTTCAATAATAACGAATTTCCTATGTTTAAGTTTTTGCTCTAGCTAGCTTTGCCACGCTAGGTTATAATTAATAGTAATTACCAGCCAAATTCAACAATGTTTAAATTCGACTAAAAACCTAAATAGATTGAGAATAGAATGCCACATAGCATATATTATTTATTGGAATGAAATCAACGGTTTAGTAGGGTTGTTAGCCGCTAAAGAGATTCTGAAAAATCTTGGTGCGAATGCGATGTCTGCCACTTTGGTCATCAATCAAGCAAATTTAGGCACAATTGCTCCAGAGGCAATAGTCGATTACTGTGGCTGTATTGTTCATGAGTGGGTTATTTTTCCTTGGGAAGGTAAAGAGGTATAAGCATTATGCGTAAGGCACTCAAGTTGAGCAAATTGTTTATTGTTGATCGCCCTATTGACCCAGACCTTGGCATCACCCATTTTATCAGTAAGTGGAGCGATCACTACGGCTACTATCCTACTTTTCAATTCAATCAGATCCAGAATGCTCCGTCATTCCGGCTGATCATGAATTTGCTAAAACGCGACTTGCTCGCAAGTTATTTAGACGTAACACCAAACGTTAATCTTGCCTCTGTACTAGCTAATCGCCTAGACACAAGTGAAGCTAAAATATTCCGTGGCTCAAGTCTTGCGACTCAAGAACTAAGCGGACTTGGCAGCTTGCCGATTATGCGTCATCAGCCAGGGGATGTCGGCAAATACATGACTTCTTTTGTTGGTAGCTTGATTGACCCTGACACAGGTAGTGTTAACTTGGGTTTTTATCGCATACTTGTAATTGCAGAAGATCGTGCAGTCATTTTCATGGACCCCCGCACCGATGCTTACAAGATTGCTCAACGCTGGCGATCGCGTGGACAAGAAGCTTTGATAACGTTGTATAATGGTGGTCCCCTAAACACTTATCTGGCTGCATCTGCGGCTATTGCACCAGATATCGACAGCTATGAAACAGCAGCGAAACTGGCTGATAGGCCCCTGATTATTGACGATAATTCCTACCCTCCAGCACCAACAGAGGCTGAAATTGTCATTCACGGCAAAGTTCTCAACGAATTTGCAGCTGAAGCTCCATTTGGTGAATTCAAAGGATATTACTCTCCAGAAACCCAAAGCCCAGTGCTGATGCTTGAAAAAATTACCTGTCGTCCTTCCCCGTATTTTCTGGGCATATTTTGTGGTAGAGAAAGCGGCTTGACGTTAATGTCTTTACAGAACGAATTTTTGATTTTCCAACATTTAAACAAGCTTGGTTTTGAGTTCAACAAAGTCAGTTGTCCTCTGGGAGCATTTGGGGAGTTTTTGACACTTATTGAAACACCTTATCCGTCTTCAGAAATCCTTTATGCTACTATGAATTTCGACAAAAGAACGAAAATAGTTGTAGTTGCTCAAAACATTGAATATGCCTTAAAAGAGCTTTCAATATTTGATTTCGAGGTTCATACTGAACCATATATCAAGCGTGGTAAGCGTCAAGGTGAACGACTAGGTATAGTCGTCAACCGCACTATTCAATATCAGTGGACTGAATATTAACGTTATGATTGGGATGCCTAAGTTAACCACTCTGGTCTACTGCGTAGAAAATGACAAAGTTCTACTCGCACAGCGTAAAAAGGAACCATTTGTGGGGTACTGGATTGCTCCTGGTGGTAAGATTGACCCTGGAGAATCCCCTTACGAATGTGCAATTCGCGAACTTGCTGAGGAAACAGGTCTAAATGCCCAAAACCCGCGACTAAGGGGGATTGTTACCGAAACTTCTCCACGCTCAGATTGGCAATGGATGATATTCATCTATGTGGTGACTAGCTTCAGCAAAACCATTATTTCCGACGAACGTGAAGGTATTTTAAGATGGTGTCCATTAGCAAATTCCGTAGACCTCCATATGCCAGAAGCAGATCGCATATTCTTTCCCAGAGTGCTAGATATCAATCAACCAGTTTACCAGGCTACATTTTACTACGATGATAACTTGTTGCTCAACAAAGTTTCTGAACATCCCGCATGGGTTTGTTGAAACTACCACTTTTTAAAGTTAAAAACTTAATAGAGAAAACGGGTTTTAGTTCAGAGGTATATAAGGAAGGTCAAATAATTTGTCAACAAGAAGAAATAACGTATGCTTATTTCTTACTTACTAGAAAATTCGATTGAGAGATAACGAAAAAAGATATGTTTGAAATTATAGCTTTTGATGCCGACGATACATTGTGGCACAATGAGATGATTTTTCAGGATACACAGCAATTGCTCTACCAAATGTTGAAGCCTTATGCTGATGAGGAAGTTGTTCATGAAAAATTGTCGAAAATTGAGATGTCTAACCTTCGGCTATTCGGTTACGGAATCACAGGTTTTACTTTATCTATGATCGAAACTGCCCTAGAGATTTCAGGTGGACAGATTCCTCAAAGCCAAATTCAATATATTATTGATTGTGGTAAGCAGATGCTAGAAGCACCGATTGAGCTACTGCCTGATGTCAGACCAACTTTAGAAAAATTAATCGACTCTTATTCTCTGATGCTGATCAGTAAAGGTGATTTAATGCATCAAATGAATAAGGTAGAGAGTTCAGGTTTAGCAGAACTTTTCTCTCTGATTGAAATTGTTCATGAAAAGAATAAGCATACTTATAAAAAGATTGTTCACAAACACGGAATTACACCTTCATTATTTATGATGGTTGGTAACTCAATGCGGTCTGACATTCTGCCAATATTAGAGATTGGTGCTAGTGCCGTATATATACCCTATCATGTTACTTCTCATGTGGAGATGGCAACGCAGTCAGATGTACAATCAAGTAATTTATGGCAGTTAGAGTCATTGAAAGAGCTACCACAACTTCTGAGTACACTAATCTAAACTATGGTAAAAAAATATGTACTCACGGGAGGACCTGGTGCTGGGAAAACAAGTCTATTAATAAGTAGTTAGACAAAATTAATTACAAAACTTTTTCCAAATTCTTTTAGGATTTTTTCTACAGATGCAACGTAAGTTTCCCAACTTTTGTAAGCATCTATCTCAATCCATTCATACTTGATAAACCGCCATAAGATTTCAATTAAATTTAATTCAGGAGAGTAAGAAGGCAACTCAAAGATAGTAATGTTACGTTGTTTCCACTCTTCAAGCTTGTCAAAAATAGCATCGCTGGTATGAATAGAAGCTTGATCTGTGACAATCACTGTTGGCTTGTCTACTGCGCTCAAGAAAGTATCAATACAAGCAATAACCACATCAGAATTAATACTCTGAGATGAAATATAAGTTTCCAGATGGTTATTTCTGTTCATTATTCCCAGCACATT
The DNA here is from genome assembly GCF_004323185.1 of Westiellopsis prolifica IICB1. Lineage (GTDB taxonomy): Bacteria > Cyanobacteriota > Cyanobacteriia > Cyanobacteriales > Nostocaceae > Pelatocladus > Pelatocladus prolificus_A. Next base: position 72,866 of record NZ_NAPS01000003.1, on the reverse strand, counting down.
TATGCGACGACTACGGCGGCTAGGAATTGTTAAATATTCTCCGATATTCTGCCAGCCATAGGGAACACAAAGAATCAAGCAAAATCCCGTTTCATCCAAATAATATAAATCAATTTTGCCCTGAGCATCCAATTGCTTTAATTCTTCTAGCTGTGCCTTTTTATCTTGATATTCCTGGGTTGGAGGCTCTCCTCCAACCCCTCTACGCATACGATGCCAACTCATCGAGAGCATTTTTAGTATTCTTTGAATTGTTTTTGTACTTGTATTTATTCCCCATGATTCCTGAATTTTTTGTTTGACCTGTTTTAGTTGCCTTGGTGATTGTTTAGTCCACTCTTTAATTTGTTCTTTTTGAGCAAAGCTAAATGTGGGTTTACAGCCCCGCCCAGGTTTGTTATATAATCCCACCATCCCCGATGATTCCCATCTATTTAACCAGTTATAAATTGTCTTGCTACTTACTTGAAAAATCTCTATAAGTTGTTCTACTTTTGTTCCTTGCGAAGCTAATATTAAGCAATGCGCTCTTTGACGCACATCATGATATCGGCTTTGTCGATAAATTCGTTCTAATAATTTAGCTGAAAGTGGATCTATTGACCGAATGAGTATCATTATTAGTTATGAAGAATGCATCTCTTTTAGCCTGACATACTTTGTACTCATTTTTGTAATTAATTCTGTCTGGCTACTTATTATGTTTTCTGAAATAAAGAAATGTCTCTTGTTAGCCATACCTCTCTCCTCAGCACAACTGGCTCAGGGAGCGACTGGTTTTGTGGATACGGTAATGATGGGTTGGCTAGGAAGTCAGACCATTGCATCTGGAGGTTTAGGAGCTAGTATCTTTGGCTTTTGTCTGCTGCTCTTTACTGGTATTGTTTCTGCTGTTAGTCCCTTAGCTGCCCAAGCACACGGAGCTGGAAATCAAGAGAAAGTCGGGACAATTGTACGGCTGGGACTAGGGATATGTCTGATACTAGCAATACCGATTACTTTACTGTTTTGCAATGGAGGTACTGTACTCCTGTTACTAGGGCAGGATGCTAACACAGCAGCATTAGCACAGACTTATTTGAGAGCGATCGCACTGGGTTTCATTCCTGCTTTAGGCTTTGCGGTACTTAAAAGTTTTCTTTCTGCTCTGTTGCAACCGCAATTAGTGATGGTGACTGTAGTTTTGGGTACTTTGCTCAACATCGCTGCTAACTATGTGCTGATGTTTGGCAAGCTGGGTTTTCCAGTAATGGGTTTAGCTGGTATCGGTTGGGCAAGCACATTCTCACTTTGGAGTATGTTTGTTGCTTTGACAGTTTATGTATGTAATCAACCTCAATTTGCAGTATATGGTATTTTTCAACCCTCATTTTACAAAGCTTTTACCTTAGAACATCGCCATATCATTGGCGAGATTTTTCAGGTTGGGCTGCCCATCGGCGGACTGATTGCAGTAGAAGTAGGACTGTTCACTGTCGCCACTTTCTTGATCGGGCAATTAGGAATAAATGCCCTTGCTGCTCATCAAATTGTTTTACAAACAATTTCTATGTCGTTCCAGATTGCGCTGGGTGTTTCTATTGCGACAACAGTTCGTGTTGGGCAGTTAGCCGGACAAAATGACCTAGCTGGCACTCGTCTGGCTGGATATGTAGGCATTGCCATTGCAGCTTTATCTATGGCTGTAGCAGCCATTGCATTTTGGTTAGTGCCAAAGTCGATTATTTCTCTTTACATTGACATTAACGACCAGAACAATGCACAGGTGGTTGCCCTGGCAGTGAAATTGCTGGGAGTGGCAGCGATTTTTCAAATAGTTGACGGTGTGCAAGTTACTGCGGCGGGAGCATTACGCGGACTCAAAGACACTCGAATCCCTATGTTAATTGGAATTTTTGCTTATTGGTGTGTTGGCTTATTTACTGGTTATACTTTTGGAATCACGTCGGGCTATGGAGCTATTGGTCTTTGGTGGGGATTGGCTATTGGTTTAGCCCTCGCTGCAATAATCTTGACTTGGCGCTTTAGCACCAGAACAACCATCCGTGAGAGGTTAGAATAAAGCGCCTTTTGTCAATCAGCTAAAATACTCAAAGGGGTATGAGTAGCATTCGCGCAGAAAACCGGGTTAAGAGATATTACATGAGTAATACAAGCATTTTTAGAAGCTGAAACCCTTATTTTATCGTTGACTAGTGACTCGATAATAAGTAGATCTCTTGCAGAATTATTTTATGGTAAGATAGGGAATTTTTAGCTTGATTAAACTCACTTATGCGATACGAGCAAACAAAAAAACTATCAAATCGAGAGTTCAAACGTCTGGTGGGAGTGCAAAGGCTGACATTTGCTCAGATGGTCAAAGTCATGGGAGATACTACGCAAACCAAACAAACGCGTGGTTGCCCTCCCAAGCTAGATTTAGAAGACCAAGTTTTGATCTGCTTACAGTATTGGCGAGAATATCGCACTTACTTCCATATTGCTGGTGATTGGTCGGGTAACATTGGGGTGTCGCCACCCCGCAGTCCCCTAAGAACGGCTCGTGACTGTTACCAATCAAGCCGCTCAAGCCTCAGTAACTTCCCAGTCGTTGGGCGTTGAAGAAAGCTTCTGTTTGCTGGATTTGTTGCTATGTACGGTGTGGTGGCAGGCTTGGTGTAGCCAAACTAAATTATTTAGAGAGTCATCACCGCCATTATGCACAGGGATTTTATGATGTAGATGCAGTGGTTCAGCATTGTAAATAGACTCACCACATACTGGACAAAGATGTCCTTGTTTTTCAGCCACTTTGAGGTAGAAACTATTGTTGGCAAATCGGGTTTTACCGAATTTAGTGGCTCTGTCTGCCCAGTACTTTCGCAGTGTGGGGTCGTCAGGTGAATTTGCGCCTGCGACTTTAATGTGTCGAATAATTGGAGTAGAAGAGGCTTTGAAAAGACTTATGGTCTTTTGCTTACCTCTACGGTCTGATATTTGGGCAATAAAGTCCCACTTGGTAAGGTAGGCGGCTTTGCCCTGTACGTTAAAATAACGTTTGGCAATCCATTTTCTACCTTTGTTAGGGTGTCGTCTTTTTACCCATCTATATAACGCTGTCCATATTTCGCTATCAAAGTAGCAGAGGACTTGTTTTGAGCAAACGGTTCTGTAGTAGTTGGCGAAACCTCTGATAATCGGATTGAGGTAGTTTATAACCGCCTGTTGTGATGCGTTGAGATTCTTCTTGAGCCAGGCTCTAATCTCGGTGAGTTTGTTTAGAACTTTTTGTTTTTCTGGCTTTATTATGGTTTTGCCATTGTATTGCCGTACATGAAAGCCTAGATAATCAAACCCTTGTTCAATATGAACGAACTTGGTTTTTTCTAGGTTAAGTTCTAAACCCCTGATTTGAAGTAACGTTTTTACGTGTGAGAGAATTTCGCCGATGAGTTGTGCGTTAGAGGCTGTGATTAGGAAATCATCAGCAAACCGTATAAATCCATAGGGACATACGTATTTAATGCTAGTATAGAATTTCCCATTTTTGTGAGTATACGTATATCTCTTTTTGACTGTTAAACCGCATATATATCTCCCTATACCGTCTAGCGCTATGTTGGCTAACAGTGGTGAGATAATGCCGCCTTGTGGCGCTCCGGCTTTAGTCTGATTGAGTTTACCGTATTCTACGTATCCAGCTTTGAGCCATCCTCTGACATAATCGATACCGGGCAACATCTTCACTTTTTCATCAATGAATTTGTGATCAATGTTGTCGAAAGCACCTTTGACATCTGCGTCTAGTATCCATAAATCGTTACCAGCCGCAAATCTAGTGAATACTTGTTCGATTGCGTCGTGAGTACTTCTACCTGGTCGAAAACCGTACGAGTGTTCCTCGAATGAGGTTTCAAAGTACGGTTCCCAAGCATTGAGAATTATGGCTTGTTTTATTCTGTCTACTACAGTTGGAATTGAGAGCGGTCTTAACTTGCCTTTTGTCTTGGGTATATATACGCGCAAAGCGGGTGATATATCCCTCGGTTTAAATTCCCTAACCAATTGAATCAATTTGATTCTTTCAGTTGGAGTGATAGCAGTGAAGCCGTCAACACCTGCCGTTTTCTTACCCTGATTAAGTTGTGTTACCCTACGTATAGCAACAAGTAGGTTGGAGAAGCTGCGTATCATTAGCTTCATTAGGCTTTTGACTTTGCGCCAATTACCTAACTGGGTTGCACGGAAAATCCTTCTTCTGAGGTTCTTGACTCTACGTGTGGCTAACTTCCAGTTGATGTCAGCCCAAGTAAGCGTCTCTACTCCATTTTCGTTGTCGAATCTAATTTTCATAGTGACTTCAGTATCCTCGATTAATTCATTTCCGTCCGAGACCAGATGGAAGTCAGCCGCGTTTTCAGCGTGGAGTGGTCGTTTCAACCCCCATCCCTTCCATTACAAAAAGGCGTCCGCTTTCTCCATCCTCCTTTACCCCCCTTGGGATTGCTCCTTCCTTACGGTCGGGCTACTTAAGAAATCGACCTTTCTTAAGACCAATTGGGGCTTACCGTGTTTTATATGCTAGACAATCGATTTGTTGGGGTTCCGTTACTACTCCGGGAGGAACTTTGGCAGTAGAATATAACGCATAGCCTTTATATTCCGTCCTCCTACCGTTTTGGTGATGGGTGTGGTCAAGTCATGTTCCGCAGGGTGCGGATTTCACCCATGTGTGACTCATTTCGGAGCGGTTACGGTTTGCTAACGCTAACCCTTTGAAATCTTTCCCTTGCCTATCAACGGACTCCGTGACTTCGGAGGGTATTACTACCTGTTTAGCTTTCGTGGTCTGCATCCCACCAGTTTCGTTACCTAGCTGGCGTGACCCTATGCATTAGTCAGATCTTTCTTAACAAAAGGGTGAAGAGGTAGGATAGGTGCATAGTAAGGGTTTGAGAGAAAAAGGTATTAAGCAAAGAGAGTGGAGATGAGGTAAAAAGCAATAAAAGTAAATATGAATTGTGTATAAAGTAAACAGAAAATGTAGAAAAAAGAAGAAAATTGTAATTAAGTTAAAAATCAGTAACAGATGAGAACAAAGTGAATTGAAGAGGCTAGAAGGTATATTAGGTAAAGGTTTGAGTGTATTTGAGACTGTAAAAAGTTAACAAAACTTAAGTATCAACAAGTAGTTAGATTTCAAAGAAAAGTGATCAAAAAGTGATCTAAAAGTAGCAACAACTAGTTAGATTTAAGAGAAAAGTGATCTAAAAGTGATCTAAAAGTAGCAACAACTAGTTAGATTTAACAAGAAAGTGATCAAAAAGTGGAAAATTGAGTAGAAAAGCGATCGCTTTGAGAAAGTATGTGAGAAAAAGGGATTAGGAATTTCTAACAGATGTGAGTAAATAAAAGAAACAGTGATAAGCTGCCAGCGACTTCATGTAGAAAGAGGAAAATTTAAGATGAGCCTATCCTGTCGAGTACGGAGATAAATGTCGTCAATCCGGCGTTATTTGTCGTCCAGACAATCAACCCTAATGCTTGTGGAGTAAAGGTTTCTGGGGTGTAGTATGGCATAGTTTCAGAATTCAAAGCAATTTGTCGCAAATTTTGTTGTGAAAATTCCACGTTATTTGTCGTAAGATAGTAAATCAACAAACAGGAGTAAAAAAGGCATAAGAGAAAGTGAGTGTGGAGGAATTGCCTTTCGAGGTGCAGCAGCGACTGGAGGTAATTCAACAGTTGATGAGGTATCGAGGCAGCGATCGCTACGGGATAGTTCAACAGCAAGCAGCACAGCAGTTGGGGATTAGCGTCCGGAGTTTACAGAGATTGGTGCGCTCGTGGCAGTCTCAGGGTATAGCAGGGTTGTATCGCCAAAAGCGATCGGACAATGGAACAGTCAAAATAAGTCGGTTTTGGCAGGATTTTATTCTCAAAACATATCATGAGGGGAACCGAGGCGGACGCCAGATGACACGCGCTCAGGTTTTCGTGCGAGTGAAAGTACTCGCGCAAGAACTTGGTAGGGATGATTATCCAGGCCGGACGACTGTGTACCGAGTGTTACAGCCTCTGATAGACAAGTATGCTCAAAAACAACGAGTGCGATCGCTTGGATGGAAAGGTTCGAGCCTGATTGTCAAAACCCGTGAAGGACTGGAAATAGCAGTAGAGTGGAGCAACCAGGTTTGGCAATGCGACCATACCAAAGTAGATGTCTTAGTTGTAGACCAAACAGGAGAAATACTAGGAAGACCTTGGTTAACAACTGTAATTGATACATATTCTCGTTGTTATGTAGAATCCACGTCGTAGAAACGTTTGTATGACTACCTGTTCGCAAAAGATTCTATAACGTAAGCGGCGAAAATTAATTTTCCTGTTCCATAAGAGCTTTTGCTTCTCGCCAAAACATCAACTCATATTTGGCAGGTAGATCGTCTGTTTTGACTCTGACCATTAATTTCCCATTTTGTGTTGGCAAGTAATTCTTGGGAAGATTTTGACAAAAGCCAATCTCAATCGCTGAACTGTACCAACGGTCAAATTCATCATCTTCTATTGTTGTTGGCTTGTTTTGAATATTAGGTTCTGCCTCATCACGGATCATTGCCAGAAGACAAGCCCCAGGATCAGTAGATCACAAACTTTTCCCGAAAGGATGATCGCTGGTGAGATGCAGCACACTTTCAGGGAAAATACATAATAAAAAGTTATAGTTGACTACGAGCTAAAAAATGAAATGATTTAGAGTTGTGAATCAAAATGTGGTGAAAAAAATTGACTGTTTTACG
>NZ_NAPS01000003.1:53341-65289 GCF_004323185.1 Westiellopsis prolifica IICB1 | reverse complement strand
TCAAGTAAAAACTAGTTTATCTTACATACATCAACACTATCGAAAAAGATTTGGAATTGAAAGCAGTTATCGGTTAAAAAATTTATGTCGAATTAGAACCACTAATAAAAAACCAGCGCTTCGATTATTATTCGTTGGCATTTCTTTCCTTTTAGTTAATATTTGGGTTTATCTTCTCTGGTTAAAAATTAGCCTGAATAGAAGAGGTGGAAGGCTCGTTTATCATCAATTATTTGGTCTGAAGCAGATGTTAGCATTCTTGCGTCAAGCTGTTGAACGAAAATATCAAGTTATTCAAGCTGTTTATCTTCCGTCTAGTTAATATGCTGAAAACAAAACTGTCAACCATTTATAAATGTAACTTATTAATTACTGCACTGTTTTTATAAATATGACAACAAAAAGTATCCTATCTTACAAAAATCCGCAGCGATCGCCCTTTCGGGAAAAGTTTGTGATCTACTGAGGATTATTGATTGCCCGTTGGCTGCGGTATTGCTGGAATGCTTTGATAGCAAGTTCAACTTTGTTTTGGTCATGCTTGTTTATCTCTTGTTGCAACCTGACTCCAAGCTTAATACCCATCTGTTGGATTGATTGAACGATAGCCTGTGGTATGTCGTCATTGCCAGTATTAGAAGCTCTGTGTGGCTTAGTTTGAATCGGAACGACTTTTGCTGTATGTAATGGTTCGCTCAAATTGAGTATTTGCGCCCGTAAACGCTCACACTCCGAGCTCCGCTCGAATATCTCAGCAACATGGCCTCTAAGCATCTGGTTTTGACGTTTTAACTCCTGATTTTCTGCTTCTAGTTCTCGAATTCGTTGTTTTGAAACTTCATGAAGTGTTTTGAGACTGTGTGGTCCGGGTTCTTTTTTCTCTAAGTCTTGAAGCTGTGTGGTCTTGTGATTTTGCAGATCGTGGATGTAAGCCGTCAGTTCAGGCCATTTGTAAAGGTAGGAGACAGAACAACCTGCTACTTGTGCGATATTAGGAAAAGTGAGAGGTTGACCAGTATTTTGTAGATGTTGGATAGCACAGAATACCTGTTCTCTTTTCTTCTGTTTGCGTTGCTGTTGAGCTTGAACAAGTACGGCAGTTTGTTTTTCTCGATGAAGTTTTTTATTCATTTGCCAACCTCAATAGTTCACTGAGCCATTTATCCATCGCTTCAATAGTTGTTTTGGCTTCTTCATAAGCGAGTTCTGCTCCTATTATTTGAGATGAATGCATGCGTTGTTGCTCTGCTGAATATTGACGCTGATAGAGCGGCAGTTTTTCTGTACTGGGGCAGAAATTGCTACAGCCATAACACTTGGGATAGAGATTATAAGGACAGGGAATTTTGGGGTCGAGACTACAGTGACCATAAACGACTAATCTTGGGGCAATTTCTATGTCAAGTTCATGGGCTTGAGGATTCTTCAATAGACTTTCTGGTAAACTCTGCCAAGGTAGGAAACGGTTATCAGGATTCATTAGTAAAGCCTGAAAGGGTAAGTCTACTTCAGCTATCTGTTCAGTAGTTGGTGGAGCATAATGCCCGAATGTAGTAGAACTTCTAACATGGTCAGCATAAAGTTGAGCAGCTTCTATACCATGCTTGACTCGAACCTCTTGTAAACGACTCGAACGGGTAATTTTTCCAGTAAACAAAGGACGTTGACCATTGGCATCACGGATATCTTCTAGCTCTATAAGCCAGCGAATGATACGAACCATTGGATTATTTTTTACATCTACTCTGGGGGGTTTTGGTAAAGCTTTCAGATTCGGAAAATCAGGGTAAGAAAGCTTTCTTATGACCCGAAAATGGCAGAAAAGATAGGGATAATCCTGTCCAAAAGTCTGTTGTATCCAATTTTGTTGTTCTTCAATTATCTGTCTGATTTCACGAGTAGCAGGTAGCCGATGCCAACGATTTACTTTGTGTTGGTAGAACTTGATATACCACTTGCCGTCTTCTTCTACTAAACAGTCAAAAGCTATTTGACAGATATCCGATGTACGAGCAGCCGTATATTCTTGTACTAAATAATGGCGAGCAATTGGATTAGGAATCTTATTTAAATAAAGTTTGATAGCGTTGCGCGTTACTTCGTCTAACCAGTCAACATCATCGTGACTAATTTTGGGAAAATCGCGACGACGAATCAGGTGTGCTGTGTCCAAATCCAACCATTCAAGAAAGTTTTTTATTTCTGTTAGCTTTTTGTGGAATGTACTTGTTTTGTTAGTCTGACAAACATCCAAAAAAGATAATATTATTTCCCGAGTAATATCGTGAGGATGCTTTAATTTTCGTTGCTCTATAATCAGACCAAATTGGCGTAGAGTTGTCTGGGAGGCTAAAATGTTTGTGGCAGAGTTATAAACTCTACTTGAGAGCAAAAAATAAAAATAATTCTTCAAAAATAGTCGATACCATTGAGATTTAATAGTCCCAAAGTTGAGGGTTTGCACACAAGGACTTTGATAGAAGTGTCGTAAATCCCAAATGTCCTCCTCAAAACAAAAGGGTAAGAGTTGATTCTGATGCTGACTACCAACCCAGCTAGAGGAATCTTTTGATTTAGGGTTGAAGCAGATGCCGCAAAAGTAGCATCTATAGGGGCTAATTTGATGTTCTATCCGATAAATCCATCCTTTATGCCCATCTGGTCCCAATTGAGTACAGAGGGGATTAGGACAAGTTATATTGGATCTGTAGTTAAAAATTTGAACTGGAACTTTACAAGTAAGATTAGTGTTCTTGCGACAAGACTTACACTTTAAAGCAAGATGACACATTACATTCTTCTGATGGATAAAGTATTTGAGTTGTCCTGAGTGACAACGTGGACAACTAAATTCCCCCTGATATTCTTGTTTCCAGTTAATTTGTAAGGAGCCATCAACAGTTGGGTGAGTTGAAATTGGTGGATGTTTGCGCTCAACACCAGGAAGTTTACAAGTTAAGCGAATTTCTTTTCCACAAGAGTTACACCCAAGACCAAACTTGCAAGTAGCATTTTGACGATATTGGAATACTGTAAATCTACCTGTCTGGCAATGGGGACAACGGAATTCGTCATGATATTCCCGTTGCCAGTCTACCTCTAGATGTTCGTGTAGAGTTGGGTGTATAGAGATAGCAGGATACTTACGTGTTCCCATTAGCTTCATCCTCTATAAAATTTTCTAGTTCTCTCAAGCCTCCCAAACGGTTGCTTAGTAGCTCTAATAAACGTTGGATTTCAGTTACCCGTCTTTGTTTTTCTGCAATTCGAGCTTGTTCTAAGTCTTGTTCTAAATTCTTGATGTCAGCTTCTAATTTAGGCTTGTCGAATAGAGTAACCCGATGGTGAATGCAGCCCAAACAGGCGTAGCGATACTGACAATCCCCTAGCATCGTAGGACGGTGACATTCTCCTAGCGGGGTGCTGACTTTGAGTAAGTCAGCCAATCTTTCATATCGCAATTTTTTGGGTTTGATTGTCGTCACTCGACCGTACATATCCACATAGCCTTTAGTTTGAGCTTCTTTCTCTAACCGAACAAGAGAATACTGACGATAATGAGGCAACATATCCAGAGAGCTATGACCCAGAACAGCTGCTATGTATTCATCTTCCGCTTCACAATGAGCCATAATACTAGCCTTAGTGCGACGGAACATATGGCTGGTTAGGTAGAATCTATTAGAATATTTGTCTTTTAAACAAGCTGCTTCACTAAAGCTTTTTAACCATTCATGTATAGATGAATAAGTTATGATTTGTGGGCTATAGACTGGTTCTACTTGAAATCTTCCCCCAACTTTAGCTCCATCCATTACCGCAGCAGAAGTTTTGCAGAACAAATTTTCAAAATTACAATTCTCACCGAATTGATTATTTAGAAATCGCTGTTGTGACTGCACTAATTCCGCTACTAATGGATGAATTTGAGAAAATCGCCAGTGCTTACGTTTTTGTACCCAACGTAACAAAAACCAATGATTACCTTCAAACTTAAGGCATTGGCGTGGCATCGTTAACATTTCTCCAATTCGACATCCTAACACCAATTGCAACCGAAATAATCTTTCTAGATTTGGTGGAAATAGGTCAAACTTTTCATAGAGTTGATACAACACTTCTTCTGGAATTGTCTTGATTTTTGGGTGAGATTGTTTGGCTCTGCGAGGAGTATATAAAACTTTCAGCCATCGTTCTTCTGCCCATAGCTTGGTTGCATAGAGTATAGTTGTCCGTCTTTCTCTGCTATTACTTTGGTCTATAAACTGTTGTAAAAGCGGGTCGGTTATAGTTTGAGGTTGGGTGCATCCAACTTCTAGCAAAAAATTATCCAACTGTTTTAAAATATTAACTACAATCGCTACTCGACCTAGTGAATGACCTTCTCTGACTGCTGCTTTGGTTGTTAGCTTTGCCAACAGTTTTAGCCACTGCAAACTAAACTTTGTGAAGTAAAGATAGCGATTTCCAGAAATTCGGCATTCTTGTTCAGTATAACCAAGTGTTGTGAGTAACCAAATATCCTGCTCTATCAAAAGGTTATCAATAATTTCCCTGCCCAATTCCGAATTTTGTACCCGGTGGTGTAGTGTTTCAACAGATAATTCTGCTGTCATAGTTTCCTCCTTGACAAAAATGGCGGAGCCTTTTTGGACACATTGCTCGAAGGTCATTAGTCACTCTCATTTTTTAAGTAAGCTTCTAAAGTCATCTCATCTAAAATATGGCTGTAGATGTCTTTAGTTGTCGCAATTGATTTATGCCCTAAAACCTGTTGTACATACTGGTCGAGATGGGAGCATCCCAATTTTGCAAAAATAGAGAGAGAAAAATAATTCGCGAGATATCATCGCGAATAAATAGGGAGTTTCAATCTTGCGGCTCTTCCTCCTCCTGTTCCAACCCAGAACGAATATCGAGGAGACACCATTGGTCACAAGTTAAGAAAAAGAGCCAATTGTCAAGGGGGTATGTCAAAAATCGGTAAAATAGGCGCTCAAGCTATATCCAAAAAGGAATTGAGACATCCCTTAAACCCACATGAGTAGCACCAAGAGCATTAACCGAGACCATGCGAAGAAGAAGAATCGTCCGCAACTGGAAAATGAAGCGATCGCCAGTCGGTTAGAAAACCTATTAACTCCAGCCATCGCTGCCCAAAAAAGCTACTACCGCCAACTGAAATTAAGAGACAGGATTCTCAACCTACCATTAATGGTGGCCGCCGTATTAACTTTATTGTGGCGAGAAGTTCCTGGGGTACAAGAATTAACCCGATTATTAAACAGAGAGGGATTTTTGTGGTGTGAACCCCAAAAAGTTAGACAACAAGCATTATCGCAAAGATTTTTAACTTTTCCTGCCATTTTATTTGAACGAGTCTTTAAAGAATTACTACCTCATCTGAGAAACGCATGGTCTTTGAGAAGCTCTCGACCATTACCAGAAAGCATACAATTTACATTAAAAAGATTTGAAAGGATATGGATAGCAGACGGTTCAACATTGGAAGCATTATTCTGTAAACTAAAAAGTTTAGAAGATGCGCCAAAGGGTCAACTAGCGGGAAAAATGGGAACACTAATGGATTTAGTAACTCATCTCCCTGTAGAAATTTTGTTTTGGACAAATCCCAAGCAAGCAGATACTCATTGGGAGGGAGATTTACTTAGATTAGTGAAAGCCAACACCTTATTGCTGCTAGATAGAGGCTTCTATCATTTTACTTTTTGGCAAGAACTAATTAACAGAAAAATTGATTTTATTACTCGGATAAAGAAAGGGGCATCTTATCAAGTAGAGCAGGTATTAACCAGTAGTTATGACATCAAAGACCGTATTATTAAGATAGGTTCTGGCACAAAAAAAACACCTATTGTCACTGTAAGGTTAGTAGAAATTCGGTCAGGAAAGACATGGCATTCCTATCTAACTAGTGTACTTGAACCCCAAATTTTACCCCCTTATGTAGTAGCAGATTTATATCGAAGACGCTGGCGAATTGAGGATACGTTTTGTACGGTGAAACGCTTACTATGTTTAAGTTATTTATGGACTGGTTCTCTCAATGGAGTGCAATTACAAATCTGGGGAACTTGGCTATTTTATGCGATTTTAGTAGATTTAGGAGATGGAGTAGCAGATGAATTAGAAATACCGTTCGAGCATATTTCTTTAGAGATGATTTATCGAGGTATGTATCATTTTTCTGTAGCTTATGAAAAAGGATTAGAGTCAGACCCAATTAAGTATTTTGCTGACCCCAAAAATCGGGATTTAGGAATTGTCAAGCGAGAGCGAAAACCTAATACCAGGCTGATTGTCTCCCCCTTTCCTGCTACTCAACGAAGCCCCGAAGAATTTTTTTTCCAACCCTCCCTTAATAAATAGCGCCACATTTTAATTTTTCACTCCGACAAATACGAGCATTTGTACTTATTGACAAAAGTGCTTTTAGCTTAACTTGTGACCAATGATGTCCTACAGATCAATCATTTAGTCTGCGGGTTGTGCTTCGTTACCTTGAACAAGAGGAAGAGATCGGGTCAATCAAACAGACTTCAGATATGAGCTTGCAAATTGGCCAGGTGATTTTTCATAAATTAGTTTCAAATGCTGGTGGTTATGAATTTCGTAAACCAGAACAGCTAGGCATTCTCCTAAATTACCGCTCAAGTGAGTTTGGTGAATTAATTGCAAAGCAGATTACACTGACACAGATCCTTGATGGCTCAAAGGACGCTCAGCTACCAGACCTTATCAACGATCACATTATTTTAATTGGTACTACTGCCCCAAGTTTTAAAGATTTCCATATGACTCCCTATGGTACAGAAATGCCAGGAGTGTTAATTCAGGCACACATGGTGAGTCAAATTATTAGTGCTGTGTTAGATCAAAGACCTTTGTTGTGGTGGTGGCCGCAAGCTTGGGAAATCATATGGGTTTGGCTCTGGGCTTTGGTTGTCGGGATATTAATTGAGTATTGGCGATCGCCATTGAGGCGGACTCTGGTTGTAGGTATAGCGATCACCATTTTATACGGACTATGTTTTTTTGCTTTTACTCAGGGTGGCTGGTTGCCGCTTATACCCCCGACTCTGGGTTTGTTTCTCACTTCAGCGTGTGTAGCCATTGCTTTAGCGTATTCGCAGAGCACCTCTAGCAACAGTTGATAGCATTTAGAGGAAATTATGAATAGAAGAAAGTTAATTGTTCAAAAATATTCTCTTGTCTTTTCTGTCTCTTTGGTAGTGGTTGGCTTAACTAGCTATCCCATATCAGTTTTAGCAGAGTCTACTAAATCAAATATCAATTCCAACTTTCATTTAGCAAATTTAGCCCGCAAACCAAAACTTGATTTTTCTGGCACGGGTAGACCAAATCGGCAAACAGATGCAGCTAGTCGTGGCAATTGTGACGGTATAGAAAAAAAAGAACTAACTGCTTTGGTTCCTAAAACAGCAACATGGGCATTAACTGTCTCTGAGTATCCTACTTTTTGGGTATATGTTCCTAATTATCCGAGAAATATCAAATACGTTGAGCTAGTATTGCAGGATGAAGCAGCACAAAAAACCTTAGATAGAACTAAATATACAATACAATCAACGCCGGGAATTGTTGGTGTTACTTTGCCTTCAAAACCTCAAAATGCCCTGCAACAGGATAAAGTTTACAATTGGTATTTTCGGCTTGTTTGTAATAGTGGTAAGAGTTTTGATGTAGGGGGATCAATCAAACGAGTCAGCCTTAGTTCCGCTATAACTAAGGATTACCAAAGTTATTTAGATAATCGGATTTGGTATGACGCATTGACAAATTTAGCTGAACGCCGTCGTCAACACCCACAAGACCCAACTTTAAAACAAGAATGGGTTGATTTATTAAAAGTTGAAGGTATTGGTTTAGAAAGGCTAGGTCAAGAATCTAATTTTGATACTGTAATTCCCCAAAGTTAAATAATCAAAATTCAGAACTGTTCCAGTTGGTGTCTAAATCGCCAACTGGAAGAAAACTAATACTAAATTAAAAAATGCTTGCGACAGATACCCCACCCGCGCTACGCGCACTTTCCAAGGAGATGGTTGGGGAGGGGTATTTTGGCATTTATTAGTGATTGAGCAGACGGAATATTAACCTCCAAAAATAAAAATTACAAATTATTTACAGCCAATTTCCTACTAAAACAAAGGGTGCCCAATAATAAGGGCGTTCCCATTGTTTATTAGGATCACGATTTTTTAACAGAGCTAACTGAGCTTGTTGCAGAGCCTCTGCTTTACTCATGTTTTTTCTGCCATTCGCATGGACTAACTCACGATAAAATTCACCCATGAGTTCAGATGTAGATTCATCATTTACAGACCACAAACTTGCTAATGTACTTCTCGCTCCGGCTCTCACAGCAACGCCAGCTAGCCCCAGAGTGGCGCGGCTGTCTCCTGTGGCTGTTTCACAAGCACTGAGAACAAGTAATTCGATAGAAATTGGTTGATTTGTTTTGCCTGCTCGCAGTAAACTATCCAAGTCTTTGATTTTAATTAGGCGATCCCAGGTAGCAATAAAAGTCTTTTCGGGGTCAGAGTTAAATTCTCCATGAGTTGCTAAGTGAACAATAGTAAACTTGGCAGTTCCTAACTTCTGTTGTAGTGTATTTTTCCTAAAATCTTGATCTAGCAATTTTTCATGATTTTCAATTTCCTTCTCAATTTCTCCTAATTCATTAGGTACGAACTCAAGATTATGAAAATACTCATTTTCTTCAGTAAAATTAAGTTCTTTACTTATACCAGCTAGTATGGCTTTTAAGGGGACATTTGCTAGAGGGCGAGGATTAATAAGTTGCAGCCCAGGAGTGAGAACTAAAGCATATTTTTGCACTAAATATTCTTGACTGGGGCGGTCATATAAGACTGCCATAGGAATATTTCTTAACATTGCATCCAAGACAAATACTAAGGTTTTTACTTGATTCTTGGCTAACTTAGTTTGTACTGGTTGAATTAACCATTCGTATGTTTTTTGAGATAAAGCTTGAATTTCGTAAGCAAAGCTGGTTTTATCGTTGAGACGCTCTATTAGTTGTTGCAAGTTTTTTTCTAATTCTTCTTGAGTAACTTTTGTGGTGTAGTGTTCTAACTTTTCTTGACCTGGCAATTTCAAGATTAACTCTAAGCGTTCTGGCAAGGTAATTGCATACAAAACTGCGGCTGTGGGAGTGGTTTTATCTACGACTTGATCAATCTGTTGTGGTTTAGCTTGAATGCAAGCATCTCGAAAGTAATCATCCAATTCTGCTAATTGAAGAGCCTCAATTACATCACGAGCTTGTTTGAGGTTTTTTTGCTGAGAGTTGTTACCTTGCAACAGTAAATCGACAAGTTCTCGATAAACTGGTGCTACACTGTCTCGAAAAGTGTATTGCACCTCTGGATTAATGACAGCAGTCAGGTCTTTACGTAATGATTTGAGAGTTTCAAAGGCTCCTGTGTAAGCACTAGTGGCTTGTTGTTGGTTATTTTGAATTCGTCCCAGCCGTCCTAATTGCCATTGCCAACGATAGGCAATATGTGGCGCATTGAAGGAAGAAGCTAACCGCAAGGCTTGTTCGGTCAACCTTTGAGCATGAGTGATGTCTCCAATTTCTTGGTAAACTCCGCCTAAATAACCCAAAGCGTAGGCTTCTGCTTGCTTGTCTTGTAAAACTTGAGCTTGGTTGTGAGCAATGGTGACAATTTTTGCCACATCTTCCCATGCAGGAATCAATGAAGGTGGCAAGGTATTATCCCCAGTGTTAGTTATTTTTTTCTGGGTTACTCCACATTGCTGAAGTAGAGGGGATGATAATTGAGATATTTGTGGATTTATTGCTGATTTCAGACAGATGAGATTTTGTGCCAAATTTATTTGAGCATATATAGCTTTGTGGCTAATAGGCAATTGATTTAGTTGGGGTTGAATTTTAGGTAGTAGTGTTGATACATCAGCCCATTGTTGAGTCTGGATTAAAAGGCTGAGTAAATTTAGTTGTGCCTTGGTGCTAGTGTTGGCATCAGGGGATAACTCAGCTTGGTGATAGCAGGCTGCTGCTTGTTGGTATAGTTCGACAGCTGTATTATTTGCTTGTGCTATGCAGTTTTGAGATGATGTGAATGTAATTGGCGTGGTAATTTTTTCTGTTTGGGCTTTTTGATTACCCAATGTCAAAAATGTATTACCTAAACTGAGGTAGCTTGCAGCCAAGTTTTGAGTCTCACCTAATTGTTGTGCTAATTTTAAACTTTCTGCTAAAACCAGTTCGGAATCTTTTCTATTACCAATCACTCGTAGAACATCACCGAGGCTACGTAATCCCACGATTTGTAAAGATGCTAACTTTCCTGTTTTTGCAAGTTTTGCGCTCAGGTTTTGTAGTTGTTGTTCTGAGATATTAAGGTCTTGATGCTCAATTTCTAAAGCTGCTAGTAATGTTTCACAAGCTCGCCGATAAAGTCCTAATTCTTGCATTGCCTGAGCTTGGTTAATCTGATTTTGGGTGAAACTTTGTTTATCGCCGATATCCTTATATATATCAGCTGCCTGTTGCCAAGTTTTCAGGACTTCTTGCGATCGCCCCATTCCTAATTCTAGCTCTCCTTGAATATCGAAGGTTTGCGCCTGGATGCGGCGTTGCGTTGGTGTTTGCTCCTGGGTTTCGAGGAGTTGAAGGCTAGTTGCGATCGCCTGTTTTGCTTCATCCCACTTACCCAGTTGTTGCTGAGTGAGGGAAAGATTACTCAAAGCCATTGCCTGATTGAGCTTATCCCCTTGAGCCGCAAAAGCTTCTGCGGTTTGTTGCCAAACCAAAGCCGCCTGCTCATATTGTCCGGTAGTGTAGAGTTTTTTGGCTTGTTCTACCAGTTGTAAGGGATTTTGTTGAGTTTGAATGATGAGGGTTGATGCCGAGACTTGGTGAGCAACCAGGGGAATGCTTAATGAGAAGACAAATAAAAGTATTAATAGGATAAGCGATCGCCATTTGCTTACTGTAGGTGATCGGCTGGTGTATAGTCTTTTAACTAGATTCTGTAATTTCTGAACTAGGTCAGACAGTTTAATACACATATTCTGCCTTCCTTGTCAATATTTTCTTTATGGGTTAAAAATATGTGAATTCCAGGCTTTGGCTTAACCCCTCTCCAAACCTCTCCCCGCGACGGGTAGAGGCTTTGACTCTTGCTCCCCTTCCCTACAAGGGAAGGGGTTGGGGGTTAGGTTTGAGAGAAAATTGCACACCACGTTTAATTACGAATTACGAATTAATTCAAGGTGCTGGACAACCATCTGAATTCAGTTGACGTTGCGAACTTGTGCCAGTGGGGTCATAACCTGTCAGCATCACGTCACCATTTTTATCGAATATCCATCCTTGAGCAGGCACAATTGATTTAGCAATTGAAGACTTCCTTTTCTTATCTGCCCCCCTGCGTCTCTGCTCCCCTGCTCCCCTGCTTCCCTCTGGTGCAGGCTCGATTAAATCAACTCGCACAGCATCACTGCTAGTTGCTTCATTGGGGCTAGGTGGTAAACCACCCCGTCCAGTGATGATGAATTTACTGCCTACACCCCGTTGACAGGCAGGGCTGTTTCATTCTTGGAAGAAAAATGATTCAATCGAAACTGAGGTAACAAACTTAAGCGAGGGTGCGGCTACGCCGCACCCAAGCGCTAATCAGACTTTCGACAAATTGTCCGGGGGTATCTATGACAGCAGGCTTGATTGAAGAACTCAAAAAAATTAAAGATTTTCGCACCAAAAAGGGACAAAGACATCCATTGTGGTTTGTGTTGTTGCTAGTAATCATGGGAACAATGAGTGGTTGTCTTGGTTATAGAGGGTTGGGAGATTTCGTCAAACGGCATAAACAATCTTTAATTGAAACATTCGAGATACCTAAACAACGAGT
>NZ_NAPS01000003.1:0-52746 GCF_004323185.1 Westiellopsis prolifica IICB1 | reverse complement strand
AAGCCTTATGAGGAAACCGTATATTACATAAGTTCAATGACCCTTGAAGCTTCAGATTTTGCCCAAGGCATTCGTGGTCATTGGGGTGTAGAAAATCGATGACATTGGGTCAAAGATGTTGTGTTTGATGAAGACAAGGCACAAATGGTTGATGGTTATGCATCTGCAAATTTCTCCATTCTTCGCAGTTTTGTAATTAACTTGTTTCGTCACAATGGTTTTGATTCCCTAACCAGAGCAATACGACATTGTGCCCATAATATCCTATTACTATTTTCCTTTTTAGAATGAAACAGCCCTGGGTTCTTAGGGGAGGGAGGTACAGTGATGTATCCTCTCTTACCCGACCTAAGAGCTGTCTAAAGTATCAGCAGGTGGATTTTCTTCCTGTTCTGTCTTACCTGGCAGTCGCGATCGCAGGACTTGATTCATCTTTTTCCATACTCCCAAGCGACGCCAAGTTTGAAAGTAATTATAAACTGTAGGCCATGGAGGAAAGTCATGAGGAAGCATCCTCCAAGAACAACCACTGTGCTGGATATAAAGGATAGCGTTGACAATCTCACGCATATCTACCGTCCGAGGGCGTCCTCCTGTTTTAGCGGATGGAATTAGGGGTTGAAGCTGCTCCCACTCTTGATCCGTTAGATCAGTTGGATAAGGTTTTCGCCTCATAGGGTCAGAGTTAGGAAAAACCAACTTCTCATTACTTTTTTGTCACGCATCGGCAAAATTCATAATGGCAAACAGAACTTCATCTGCTGCACGATTTGAACGACAGCAGTATCTTTGTGGCTGCCTAAATCATTACATTTTCAGCAACATCAGCTCTCCTGGAATTGTGGTGAAAAACCCCGGTTTTAGGGAGTAGGGGTAAGAGAAGTCATCATTGGAGTTCTTCAGTATAAAGTTTTTCTAATTTCGTGACATTTGAGACCAATCTATAGAAGCAACAACTTTTAAGTTTAGTTTGCCAGTTCAAAACCGTCTTTACCAATGAAAATCGAGAAGTTCAAACTGGACTTAACCCGGGAGCAATACGATTTTATTATACGAAGTTGCCAGGACTCCAAGCTCGCATTACTTGACCAATACGCCCAAATCTTCCTTGATCGGCTGCCAACAAGAGTACGGGACGATTATCGTCTGATTCTCGGTTGGAGATGGCTTGTTCGACCAGTGAGCCAAAGTTTTTTTAAAAGCTTCTTGTTGTTGTTGGTCGCCTTTGGGATGGATAAGGACGAGGTGTTAATTTACGCCAACCATGACGCTCTAATAATCGATAGATGGTACTGGTATCAACCTCTTGACCCGTGGAAAAAATCTGCACAAAACGAGCAAACATGCGTGGTTCCTCGGCTTTGCGAATCAACTTTTCGCGGTGGGTTCTCACTCACGTTCGGGTTTTCGCAACAATACTGAGAATAGTCGCTGCGGATCCCGAACGTGAGTGAGAAGGTTTGCTCTTTTGTGTGGTTTTATGCGTCCCCACCAATTGTTCAAATGCTTGATGAATCTGGGTAATCGTTGTGATACTCCCTGTTTGTGCGGCATCGCCAAATTGTTCTAAAAATGCGGCTTCCTCTTCTAGATTCAGGTAGCTGTTGTGCCTACCTCCTTTTCCTGAAGTCTCAATTGCTGCTACTCCCATACGGTTATAGTCACAAATACAAGAGTGTACTGTTCTGACTGTTGTACCCGTATGTAGAACGAGAGCTACCGCTGATCTAGGCTCCACTAAAGCATTGTAGACAATCAGCCATTTCTGTTGTCTGCGAGGATTGTCGCTTGTAGCTATTTTTTGTTTGATTTCTTCTAACGCTAGATGCGCCTCTACTTTACTGACTCTGACCATAACTATGTATTTATTTCAACTCCCACCTATTTTATCTATTTTACGCTTTTGAACGCGGATTAGTATCAGAAGAGGGATAAACGCGAATCTTAGTGATGACGATGTAGAGAACAGGCACAACAAATAAGCTTAAAAACGTCGCCACTAACATACCACCAAAAACGGCAGTACCAAGAGACTGACGACTGATAGAACCGGCTCCGGTTGCTAGCATCATGGGAAAACCCCCTAACATAGTAGACAGAGCAGTCATGAGAATAGGGCGAAACCGAGCTTCTGAGGCTTCAATTGCCGCCTTGGTAATCGGCAATCCTTCAGAACGCAATTGATTGGCAAATTCCACAATCAAAATGGCGTTTTTACTGGCCAAACCAATGAGCATCACCAATCCGACCTGGCAGTATATATCGTTGACAAGACCACGCAGGGACTGTGCCAGCAATGCACCCAAGATGGCTAACGGCACGGATAGGATGATAATGAACGGATCGACAAAGTTATTATACTGAGCCGCCAGTACCAGAAAGACAAAGACCAAACCCAAGCCAAAGATCAGGGGAGCCTGCCCACCAGAGGAAATCTCTTCTAGAGAAATCCCCGACCACTCAAATCCCATTGTTCTGGGTAGAATTTCTGCTGCTAAGCGTTCCATTGCCCCAATCGCCTGTCCGGAGCTATATCCCGATGCCGCCATGCCGTTGATTTCAATAGAGCGGAATAGGTTGTAGTGATTAATTGTTTGTGGTCCAGTGGTGGAGGTAATTTTGACCAAATTCCCGATGGGAACCATTTCTCCTTGGGCAGAGCGGACGTAAAGTTCTTCAATGTCTTTGGGGTTTGAGCGGAACTGCTTGTCTGCCTGAACATAAACACGATAGGTGCGACCGAAGGCATTAAAGTCATTGACATAGCGCGAACCAATGAAAATCTGGAGCGTGCTGAGAATGTCATCTACGTCAACTTGGAGAGCTTTGGCGCGATCGCGATCAACCTCAATGGTCATCTGCGGCGCATTCGCTGTAAAGGTACTGAACACATCCCGCAATTCTGGCGTTTGACTGGCACGCTTCACCAGCTCATCTTTCACTTGCAACAAGGTGCTGAGGTCATTGTTTCCCCGATCTTGGAGTTGAAACACAAAGCCGCCGACAGTCCCTAAGCCTGGGATTGCAGGTGGATTCAGCGAGAATACGCTGACTTCTGTGATTTTGGACAAGGATTCTTGGGTGCGAGTGAGCAGAGTTTGAGCAGCCTGTTCAGGCTTTGTACGTTCACCCCAGGGCTTAAACACGATATAAGAGATCCCACTGTTGGCGATGTTGCCAGAAAACCCAGCGCCTCCTAAAGAATAAGCCAACGTGACTTCAGGAATCTTTAGCATTTCCTGATCAATGCGATCAATGATTCCTTCCATTGAGTCCTGCGATCGCCCCTCTGGTGCTTGGATAATCGAGATAATGTAGCCTTGGTCTTCATCAGGAATAAACGCCGTCGGAACTGACTGGTATAGCCAGCCTGTTACGCCAAGTGAAACGATGAACAATCCAACCACAACCATTTTGAAACGGGTAACCAGGTTCAGCAATCGCCCATAACCACGCTGCATCCAATCCAGGCATTGATTAATCCGCTCAAACACCTGCCCTACCCAACCTGTTAGTTCCTGTCTTTGGCGCAGGAGCATAGCAGAGAGCGCAGGCGTGAGAGTCAGCCCGAGAAAGGTAGAGATGATCGTGGCAAAGGCAATCGTGAGCGCGAACTGTTTGTATAGTTGTCCAGTCACACCAGGGAAGAACGCCACTGGAACGAACACTGCAATCAACACCAGCGAGGACGCGATCACTGCTCCAGTCAGTTCGCGCATGGATGCGATCGCCGCTTGTGCGGGTGGTAGTTGCTCGTCTTTGATGTGGCGGGCAATATCTTCAACCACTACAATCGCATCATCCACTACCAGACCAGTTGCCAGGATTAAACCAAACAGGGTCAGACTATTGAGCGAAAAATTAAACGCTTTGACAAATGCAAACGTGCCAACAAACGTAATCGGAATGGTAATGATTGGAATCAGTGCCGTCCGCCAATCTTGCAGGAAAATGAAAACGATCAGGACAACCAACAGAACTGACTCAATTAATGTCTTGATCACTTCATTGCGGGACTCAATGACGAACAAGCTGGGGTCGTAGGCAATTTCGCATTTCACATCCGGTGGTAAATCCTTTGTCAGCCGTGTGATCTCATCTCTCACGGCTCTGGCAATTTCCAGCGTATTGCTGCCAGGAAGCTGGAGCACATCATATGCAATCGATTCCATACCGTTCCACCGCGCAAATGAGAGGTAGCTTTCAGCGCCTAGCTCAACACGTCCCACATCCTTTAATCGGACAATCGTGCCATCCGTCTCTGTCTTGAGAATCAAGTTCTCAAATTCCGGTACCTCCCGCAGTCTGCCTACGGCTTGCAGATCAATTTGATATTGCTGTCCATCAACAGCCGGTGGTTTGCCAATGCGTCCAATTCCAACCTGAAAGTTCTGCTCTTGAAGAGCTTCAACCACATCTTCCGCTGCAAGTTTACGGCTGGCGAGTTGTTTGGGATCAAGCCAGATCCGCATGGCGTAGCGACGCTCTCCATAGGGCAAAATTGCTCCCACACCAGGAATCCGTCTGATTGGATCTAAGATGTGCAAATCAGAGTAGTTGCTCAAGAATAGGTTGTCATAGCGATCGCTATAGAGTCCGAAACTCGCGGCGATCGCACTGATTTGCTTCGTGACACTCACTCCGGTTTGCCGCACGACTTCTGGCAGTTGCGGCTCCGCCAGAGCAATGCGGTTTTGCACGTCCACGGCTGCAATATCCTGGTTATATCCCTGCTGGAACGTAACAGTAATGACGCTACTCCCATCATTACTGCTGGTGGAGGTCATGTATCGCATCCCGGGAATCCCATTAATTTGCCTCTCCAGCACACTAGTGACGGTTTCCTCCACCACTTGAGCGCTGGCTCCGGTATAGTTCGCTCTCACAACCACTTGAGGTGGACTGATGCTCGGATATTGCTCGATGGGCAGAGTTGGGATGCTAATAAGTCCCACTAGCAAAATGACTATAGCGGCAACAATGGAGAGAACGGGGCGTTTAATGAATATCTTAGAAAACATACGTCCTCGTGGGAATGGCTGGAGGTGAACAGGGCGAATTGCTTCATCTGGGTTGTCCTGAAACTCACGATTCAGGAACAATTGCCGCACCATTGGATAATTGCAGCAATCCTGTTACGGCAATTCGTTCACCTGGCTTTAGTCCTTCCAACACCTGATAGTTGTTTCCTTCAATATTTCCCAGTTGCACAGGTCGCTGTCGGGCAACCAATCCTGTCTGGCTTCGCTCGGCAACAAAGACAAAATTCTGCCCAGCAATTCGAGAAATGGCATTTGTTGGAATCATCAAACCCGGTCGTTGTTTCCAGATGATCTTGGCTTTGACAAACTCATCCGCCCGTAATCTTCGATTGGAGTTGTCTAAGCGTGCTTTAACCAAAATTGATTGTGTGTTGTTTGCAACGTTAGGAGAAATGAAAAAGACTCGACTGGTGCCAACATTTTGGCCTTGAGCATTGATCAATTCAATGGTCGTACCAATGCGGATATCTCGTGCCCGCTTGATCGGAATGGAAATATTAACTTCTAAGGCATCATTTTGCGTCAGCGTCGCCAACTTGGTTTCTGTGCTGACAAAATCCCCCTGTTTGATCGGGATGTTGCCAACTGTACTCGAAAACGGCGCAGTGATGGTATGGTACTGCAATCGGGCTTGCTGTTCCTGAGTGTTTGCTTGTACCTGTCGAATCTGTCGCTGTGCCTGAAGAATCTCTGCTTGCTGTGCCTCCACTTCAGCTTGCTGGGCAGCAATGTTAGATCTCTGCGACTCGATTTCAGCATGCTGGGCTTGAATCCGCGCCTCTACCGCTAAAAGCGCTGCTTTTGCTGCATCCAAACTATTGCCAAATTGGTTAAGCGCCTGGCGGCTGATGGCTCCTGAGGCGTGGATTTGCTGATAACGCTTATACTGATCTTGGTTGAACTTCAGATCGGCGAGGGCTTTGTTGCGATCTGCTTCCAATGTTTTGAGGTTGGCTGAGGCGTTCTTGAGACTGGCTTTTGATTGCAACACTTTTGCCTTTGCCTGTTGCTGAAGAGCGCGGACTCGTTGGGCGTTGGCGCGGGCAGAATCTACCTCATAAATCCGACTCTGCACCAAGGCAAGCTGCTCTTTTTTGTCAATTTGCATGATGGGAGTCCCCGTCTTGACAGTATCTCCAGCTCGGACAAAGATGCGGGAGATTTGCCCCTGCACTCGTGGTTGCAGAACGACGGACTTGCGCGACTCCAGATTGGCGACAAACTCAGAACTGTCACGTATCGTGCGGCTTTCAACTGTTGCAAGCTTAACCGCAACTGTCTCAGTTTGACTTGCACTGGCACTCTCGTTGGCTTGACGGCAAGCTCCTAAGAGTGCAGAGCCAATGATGTAGAACCACAATATGCTGAGTGATTTTAAATGCTTATACATAAGCTATTCCACATTTAACTCGCAATAACAGCGTTACTTCAACTCTTAATCTTTCAGTTACTCAACATTTAGAGAATTGCCATAACATAGCTTCTTACTTGAGATGAATTTGCGAAACCGCCAGACAAAAAATCCTGCCGCAGTTGCTACACCGATCCCCTGCCCAATCCACAAACCTACGCCACCTAAACCAAGGGGGAATCCCAATATATAGCTACTAGTCAAACCACATCCCCAAAATGCCAAGAAGCCTAGCAGCATCGGCACACGAGTATCCTGCAATCCTTGTAGCGCTCCATAGGCGGTTCGTTGTACTCCATCCAAGATTTGTTGTACTGCCATAACTGTGAGCATGGGAATGGCAATCACCACAACGCTAGTATTCGCCAGGTCATTAATATCTAAATACAGCCCAATCACTTGCCGGGAAAAGGTAGTTAGTGTAATCGCCGTTAGTATCATAACCCCACCTCCGAAAATCATACTAATGTATCCTGCTTGTTGTAAATCTTTCAGGCTTTGCTGCCCGAGCCACTGTCCCACTCGAACTGTTACAGCATAGGACATTCCCAAAGGCAGCATGTAGGTAATGATCGCTGTTTGTAAAACGATTTGGTGGGCTGCTAGCACATCAGTTCCCAATGTGCCCATCATGTAAGTCACCACATTCACCTGCCCAAACTCTAGGGCAGTAGAAATTCCGACTGGCCCACCAATCCACAGTAACTCTCGAATAATGTGCGGTTTAAGCCAATCTAATCCTTGAAAGATGCGATAAAGTTTCAATTGATGATGAATAAGAATATAGAGAACTAATGCCAGGAACATGCCCCAGAAGGTGAGGATGCTCGCTAAAGCCAAACCTGTCAGTCCCAGTTTGGGAAATCCCAGCTTACCAAAACCCAAGATGTAATTCCCTGCTATATTGAAGAGGGTTCCCCCAATCATGATCGCCATAATCGGACGGGCTTGCGACACACCAGATACAAACCCCCTGAGTACAGCAAAGCCTAAGACTGGAAACATTGCCCAAAGCATAATATCCAAATAAGTATCTGCCAATCTAATGAGCGCAGGAGCTTGTCCAAGCTGAAGCATGAGCCTATCCAGATATCCAATGAGCAGCATCATAGGAACTGCTAACACTAGTGATAGCCACAATCCCTGACGTACTACCCTCTTAATCTGCAGTTTGTTACCTGCTCCGTAAGCCTTTGCGACGAGGGGGCTGACTCCCATCACAATGCCACTTGCAGTATGTATCAGGGTTAGAAATGTGATAGATGCCAATCCGCCCGCTGCTAAAGTTTCCCGTCCTAAATGCCCCATCATTACAGTATCTACAAACCCGACAACGGATTGGGCGGCTTGGGCACTGGCTAGAGGAACGGCAAGGTTTAAAAATTCTTTGACTTCTGTTCGAATAGTTGAAATCGAGCTTGAGGTCATGACATAATACTCCAAAAAATGGCAGGGTAAAATTTTTGCACAAAAGCTGCTAATCTCAATTACAATTGCAAAATATCTGAGTTCTTGCCTAAACAGTGAAATGAAACAATAGCAAGGTCTTTGGTTCAAACGTTCAGCTACTTCCCGTTTTTGAGTTCTTGTCTGGAGTCAGAAAGAACAATGTACCAATGGTAAACAACAAACCGGTTAGCAAGTGCTGTAGCGATCGCAGCGAGAGATCCTCCATTACCTCAACGCCAGTATCGAACGTAAACATAACCGATCCAATTAAAAAGAAACAATTTCCGATCAACTGAAGATTCATTATTTGACACCTTATGATAAGCTAATGAGCATTTAAGTTGCATAAAGCCAGGGCTAAAGCCCTTACTACAAGCTAATCATTTTGGAAAAATGAATGACGATTAGCTTACTTGATAAGTAATCTTGAACTGTGTTCAGAATGCATTAGACTTGTTCATAAATTTATAAACCAAGCTGTATAAGCATTTTAAAGGTTGCTTATATGTCTTCAATCAAGGATAAATCTATCTTCCCGCGAATTGAATTTTCGGATAGGTCTATTGCTGAGGACAATCAATGTGCTTCTCATTCATTTACTAGTTGACGATACCGTTGTTCCACAGGGCAACAATTATCGGGACATATCTCTCGCTCACAAAGCCGACAAATAGCATAAGCACGCTGTTCATATGTCGTTAGAGTGGTGAGCATCTTCTCTAGCAGCTTTGTGAGTTGTTTTCGTTCTGTAAGGGTTAGACAGTCATAAACAAGATGCAGTTGGTGTAGTCGTTCAGCCAAGATGACTTTCCGGCGTTCATAGCCAGCTTCAGTAAGAAACAAAGCTAGGGTTCTACCATCGCTTCCCGATCCACGTTCAACAAGACCGTCTGCTTCTAGTCGATCAATCAATCGCACGGTTCCTGGATGAGACAGGTTGAGAATTTGTCGCAAGGTATTAATGGAAATTCCTGGTTCTGCACCCAGAGTTACTAAGGCAGCAGGAGTTCCCCCACCGTGCCCGGCATGTGCTTCAACGGCTGTGTTCAAGATATCTACCAGCCCTAAAGCAAGAGCACCCAAGAGATTCAATGTACGCTCGTCGTTCATAGATTAACATGGGTTTGAAGTTTTTAATTTAATTACATGTATGCATCATACATCTTTCCAGATAAAATGTAAAGTATCCCTTAAATTAGCATCGGTGGCATCGGATATCATGGGTGTTTTTGCAAAAGCCATGCTCGCTGCTAAACTGTTGGACATTTAACTTGCAATAAGAGGATGTTTGAAAAGTCAGACAGGATGTAAAAAAGCTCTCTCAGTATAAGCTGTGAATGGATAATAAAGGCAGGACTGTTCCAAAACGGGAAAATTGTACGCTAAGGAATTAGGCTAACTTCTCAACTCCTTGCCAGACAATAGTTTCAGCTTTATTTAAAGTTTATTTTTTTCCTTCTCAAAGGACGCAAATTATCAATGCTATAGGACTAGCCCTTTCAAGGTGTTGTGTGATGGACTAATTTGTAGTTTGGTAAAAAGAGGTGCAAATTTGTTGAGTGGAGAAAACAATGTTGTTAGGGCAGGTGTTTGAGCGATTTGTAAAAGAGAGTCCAGTATCGGTGATGGTTCGTGGGCTATTAGAGAAAGCATTATCTGCCCAAATTCTTGATGAACTATTTGAACGTAGTGCCAAAACCCAATACACTCGTGAGCTATTATTCTCCACGGTAGTTAATTTGATGAGCCTTGTCGTCTGCGGAGTCCATCCATCAGTACACGCAGCACACCAAGCATCAGTAGAAAAAATAGGTGTTTCAGTTACCTCGGTCTATAACAAAATCAATGGCATCGAACCGACTACCAGTGGGGAGCTAGTTAGAGAGGTTGCAGGTCAAATGGAAGCGACGATTCGCCACCTCAATGCTACAATACCTGATTTGCTACCAGGTTATCGAGTAAAAATTATTGATGGGAATGCGATCGCAGCAACCGAACATCGCTTAAAAGCATTACGTGAAATTAGTAGCGCCCCTTTACCAGGACAATCTTTGGTTGTACTTGACCCAAGTTTAATGCTGGCAATAGATGTATTTCCTTGTGAAGACGGTCATGCTCAAGAGCGTTCTTTGTTTGATGAGGTACTATTAACGGCTGAAGAAGATGATGTTTGGATCGCAGACCGGAATTTTTGTACACTCAAGTTCTTATTTGGTGTTGCCGCAGGCCAAGGCTACTTTATTATCCGGCAACATCAAAGTCTTCCCTGGCAAGCAACCGATGATTTCCGATTAGTAGGTCAAAGCGATAGTGGTACTGTATTTGAGCAAAACATCATCTTGAGCGCCGATGATGGTCAACTGTTAAAGGCACGACGAATTAAGGTCTGCTTGAAGCAGCCTAATCGTGAAGGGGACAGAGAAATTTTTATTCTGACAAATCTGCCGTTTGAGGTAGCAAATGCAATTTTGATAGCCCAAATGTACCGCAAACGTTGGAAACTCGAAACCTTATTCCAAGTTCTGACAGAAAATCTAGAAGTGCGAGATTAATACACTAGGTTATCCAAAAGCGGCTTTGTTTACCTTCTGTATCGCTTTAGTCGCCTATAACGTGCTGTCTACCGTTCAGGCAGCTCTTAGAAGTGTTTATGGAAGCGAGAAGATAGAAGCCGAAGTTTCTAGCTACTATTTAGCCGATGAAATCAAGGGTACTTACAGAGGGATGATGATTGCGATTTCCCCTGATGAGTGGTGTGTTTTTCAGAACATGACCTTCACAGAATTATCACAAACTCTCAAACATCTGGCAGGCCTTGTTAAACTGAGAACTTTTCGCCGTCATCCCCGAGATCCGAAGAAAGCTCGACCAAAACGAACTTACCTCAAGAGCAAGCCCCATGTCTCAACTTTTAAGATTCTAAACCAGAAAAAGCTGCAAAATAACACACCTTGAAAGGGCTAGTTCTAGATCCGTATTATGGTGAGGCGATTAGCATAGTTTTTTACTCCTAAAAACTTTTCAAACACCCTCTAAGTTTACCTTTTCCTTAACTTCTCGATCAACTTCCCGATCTAAGCTTGTCTAAAGTTTTATCTGTTGTTGAATATGTATGTAAAGTAGTTTAAAAACATATCTCGATTGGAATTTCTGTTCGTCAATATTAGGTAGAATATATGCATTAGACCTGCTGGAACTCTTGAAGAAATTTCAGTCAATATCACAGCTAGAAGAGTAGTTAAATAAATTGCTCAACGAAGGAGATCCCATTATTAAATGGGAGCGCAATATTAAAAACAAAGGTAATGCTGTTTATTCAATTTAGCTGCATAGCAGTTTAGCATGGAACGCCAAGGGGAAAGACTTTTGGACAACCAAGAGCAGCAGAAATATTATTCAGGCAAGAAAAAGCAACATACATTGAAAAGACATTGAGAGAGAACATCCCGATTCTCCAAAAGTTTATTTATTCACGTTTGCTATGAACACTAAATCTAAGAATACAAACGCAAATACTGCTGAACATTTAGATTCACTCGAGCAATCCTCTAAATCTTCCATTTCTCTATCATCCCTGTCATCCTTGCTTCAATCGCCTCTCCCAAATGTTCAGCAAAACACCGTGCAGGACATCATACCTGTTTTCAACAAGAAGCAATTTGCTCCTCTCTCGGTAGCCAAGGTAGTGGTTAAGATGCTGGAAAATATGGGAGTGGAATATGCATTTGGTGTATCGGGAGGCGCGATCGCATCGCTGTGGGCAGAACTGCAACATAGCTCGATCCAGGTGTTTCACTTTCGCCACGAGGCAGGAGCTGCGTTTGCAGCTGTCGAGTCGTACTTTGCTAGTGGTCGCCCGGTTGTAGTGTTTACCACAATGGGCCCGGGCATCACTAATGCACTGACTGGACTGTTCGCTGCACGTTGGGAGGGCGCTAAGGTAATTTTTCTGTCGCCTTCCACCTCGGCACCACAACGTGGACGTTGGGCTTTTCAGGAAACCAGTACGTATACAATGCCGAACGCTGGTGTTTTTACCTCGGGAACACTGTTCGATTATGCGACTACCCTCGAATGCAGTGATGAACTCCCACAGATCACCAAAAGACTCGCTGTCGGTCTAGCAAGGCCAGGAAGTTTCGTAGCTCATCTGAGTATTCCCGCAGCCATCCAGACTAGTTTACTCAAAACATCGTTACCACGAGTGACTCTCCCTCAAATTCTTGCAACCGTAAGTGAGGAAACAATTTCGGAATGTGCAAGACTGTTGTCCTCTGGTTCATTTGCCATCTGGGTGGGCTTCGGTGCGCGGGGCGTTGCAAAAGAAATCCGCCAGCTAGCCGAAAGAACAGGAGCAGCAGTGATGTGTTCGCCGCGCGGCAAAGGTATCTTTCCAGAGGATCATCCTCAATTTATAGGCGTCACAGGCTTTGCTGGACATGCGTCGGTTCTGAAATATATGCAGGAGCAGCGTCCTTGGCACACGTTGGTACTGGGAACACGCCTAGGTGAATTCACCTCGTTCTGGAATCCCGTGATGATTCCAGAACGAGGCTTTGTACATGTTGATATCGACCCAGAGGTGCCAGGAACAGCGTATCCATCTATCGACACGTTAGCCATCCAATCTAATGTGGGGGTATTCGTAAAGGCGCTGCTGAAGTACTTTCCAGAGGGATCTAGTCGATCAACAATTGTGTCGCTGCCGAGACCTGAGCGCGATGTAATCAATCCAAGCGTGGGTGGTCTGGTGCGACCCGAGGTACTCATGAATGCGATTCAACGGATAATCGTCGAGGGAAGCGATGCTGTGGTGATGACCGAGGCAGGTAACTCGTTTGCTTGGGGAAATTACCTTCTACGATTTAACAAACCAGGGCGTTACCGAGTCAGTACCGGGTTTGGAGCAATGGGTCATGCTGTCACGGGCGTCGTGGGTGCCGCACTGGCGCGCAATGGCAAAGCTGTTGCCATTGTCGGGGATGGTGCCATGCTTATGAATAGCGAGATCAGCACAGCCGTGCAACACCAAATTCCTGCTGTCTGGATTGTACTCAACGACTCACGTTACAACATGTGTGACCAGGGGATGAGGTTGCTGGGATTTAAGGGAGTGAATGCGAAGATTTCGCAGACAGATTTCGTCAAGATTGCACAGGGGATGGGATCTGATGGCATCCGCGTCGAAAGGGAGTTTGATGTCCAAGCGGCACTAGAGAAAGCGATGGCAGCAAGTGGTCCGTTCGTTGTTGACGTCGTAATCGACCCGACTCGACCTGCGCCAATTGGGAGTCGTATAGAGAATCTAACTTCGCAAAAGCTGTGAAATGCAAAGGAGATTTGTTATGGTGCATTGTCCGGTAGGTATTCGCTCCCTTGCCGTAAGTTTTCCAAGCATAATTCGTACAAACGATTACTACAGAGAAAAATACCCCGAGTTGATTGCTCAGGCCGAACAAAAAGGTTTGGCAAGACTGTTTTCGTCTGCTGAATCTACTCCCAGAAATGAGTTTGAATTGGCAATGATGCCATATCTCAGAGACCCATTTCGTGGTACCGTTGAGCGGCGCTTCCTTGGTCCGAGCGAGTCTTCGCTGACGCTGGAGTATCGGGCAGCAAAGGATGCTCTCGACGCGGCAAAGCTTTCCCGCAACGATGTCGATCTCCTGATCGTTGCCTCGTTCTTACCTGAACACATCGGGCTTGGCAATGCCACCTTCCTTGCTCGTCAACTGCAGATACAAAGTGGTGCATGGAATTTAGATGCAACGTGTGGTAGTACTCCAGTTGCACTTCAAACTGCCTGTGCCTTGGTACAAGCAGGAGCTTACCGCAATGTGCTGGTAGTAATCTCATGTACATACTCTCGTTTTTTCGATGAGGACGATACTCTCTCTTGGTTTTTTAGTGACGGTGCTGGAGCTTTCGTAGTTAGTTCAGTCGAGCCAAATCAGGGTATCCTTGGCACAAAGGCTGTTAATACCAGCGTGTTGTGTGACCAATTCTTTTTTAAACTTACTCTGGATAAGCAGGGCAATCCGCAAATCCGTATGCAGGTGGCAAAGGACACGAACAAGGTAATCGGCGAAACGGCTACAGGACTTCTTCGTACGTGTTGCGAGGGCGCTGTCGAGAAAGCCAATGTAACCTTCGATCAAATCGACTTTTTCATTTTCAATACACCCACCGCTTGGTTTGCAAGCTTCTGTACACGTGTACTGGGCATTAGCCCAGAGCGCACGATCAATGTTTCCCCTCTCTATGCAAACATAGGACCAGCACTGACTGTAGTTAATCTGTACCATGCTGCACACTTAGGTAAGATTCGCGAAAATGATTTGGTTCTCATTTACGGCTTCGGTCCAGCCAGTACTGCCTCTGCAAGTGTGATGCGCTGGGGCAAAGTAGCGTTAGGTCCTGCTCCCCTTAATGAAGCTGATTTGGAGCGAACGAAAAGTTCCTCAGCTAGAACTCTTTCAAGAAACACATTCGGTGGGGTGGGAAATAGGGATGAGTTCTAAACCAAAATCACTTGCTGTTGCAGATGCTCTAGTATGAAGTCACGAGCGACCTGAAGAGATAATTTTTTTTGGAGTTCATACCAGTTTTCAATTAACTCTTCTGCTCGCATTAACTCTAATTTAGTAAAGGCACGAATAGCGCTAAAAAAGTGAGTAAAAAAGTGAGTATGGATAGCTTCAGTTGTTCTGACCATAAAACGTTCAATACCACATACTTGCTTGATTCTTCTGTGGTAACATTCAATCCCCCAATGTATTGAATGTAATGCTTTAAATTCCACCCTGCCAATAAGAATAAAGTGTAAGTGTCCAGGTCACATTTGGCAGGGGACAGGCTTAGTCGTCTCTCTGATAGCCCTAACCCTATATCATCATCACAACATAGGTATTATCCGTCTTTTAATCCTCCTGTTAGTTAGCGATCGCCTAAAAATTTGATTGTCTTCGCTTAACGCACTTCTTGGCAACTTTGTCAATGCGTAAGTCCTAACTACTTACAGCATTATTTACCCCATCTCCCCCGAAATTTTTCGCTCTCGGAGATTTAACTTGCCAAACAAAGCGCAGTATACAATTTTACGTTTATCTTTATGCAATAGTCTCCCTTTTCCACATCCCGTTAAACGTCACAGTGATCTACTGATACTAATCCGCGTTCAAAAGCGTAAAATAGATGAAATAGGTGGGAGTTGAAATAAATACATAGTTATGGTGAGAGTAAGTAGAGTAAAGGCGCATCTAGCGTTAGAAGAAATCAAACAAAAAATAGGGACAAGCGACAATCCTCGCAGACAACAGAAATGGCTGATTGTCTACAATGCTTTAGTGGAACCTAGATCAGCGAGTGCGATCGCTCTACATACGGGTACAACAGTCAGAACAGTACACCAGGTGATTTGTGACTATAACCGTATGGGAGTAGCAGCAATTGAGACTTCAGGAAAAGGAGGTAGGCACAACAGCTACCTGAGTCTAGAAGAGGAAGCCGCATTTTTAGAACAATTTGGCGATGCCGCACAGACAGGCAGTATCACAACGATTACTCAGATCCTGAGGGCATTTGAACAACTGGTGGGTACTGAGGTTGATTCCAGTACCATCTATCGATTATTAGAGCGTCATGGTTGGCGTAAATTAACACCTCGTCCTTATCATCCCAAAGGCGACCAACAACAACAAGAAGCTTTTAAAAAAACTTTGGCTCACTGGTCGAACAAGCCATCTCCAGCCGAGAATCAGACGATAATCGTCCCGTACTCCTGTTGGCAGCCGATCAAGGAAGATTTGGGCGTATTGGTCAAGTAATGCGAGCTTGGAGTCCTAAAGGAATACGTCCTTGTGTTGGTCAACAGATAGTAAGAGAATATACTTATGCTTATGTGGCAGTTGCACCATCGTTGGGAGAGATGGCAGCATTAGTTTTACCTTGTGCGAACACGGATATGATGAGTTTATTTCTAGAGCATGTGGCACAAGTTTTTGCGGCGTATTTTGTCATCATACAGGTAGACCAAGCTTCATATCATACATCGAGTGATTTAATTATTCCCGAGAATATTCGGTTAATTCCCCAGCCGCCTCGTAGTGCAGAGCTAAATCCAGTCGAGCATATCTGGGAGGAGGTACGCGAAAAGCATTTCTACAACAGAGTGTTTGATTCGATGCATGACGTTATTGATACCCTGTGCCAAGGGCTTAGAGAATTAATGGATATGCCAGAAAGATTACGTTCACTTACGAATTTTCCACATTTGAGAATTACGTTTTAGAACGCGGATTAGTATGACTTTGCAACTTACAATTCCTTAACTTCCTGATTAACTCCCCGATCTAAGCTTGTTTAAATTTTATATATTGTTAGATATTTATGTAAGGTAAGTTGAAAATATCCATTATTAACAGGACTTACGCAACTGGTACAAATAGTGGGCACGACTGCGCCTTACCCCGCGACAATTCAAATCAAACCAAGCACATAAGAATACTTGGACGTTTTAGTTGCTGAATTAAATAATTAGAAAGCAAGTTATGCTTGATTTGATAAATAGTTTGACCAGTGGTATAAGCTAAATTCTTTAACCTAACCCAAACTAACATTGCACAAGCAATATGATTTCTTTGGAGCCTAGCTTTACGGCATTGACAAGATTCAATGCCAGTTAATTGTTTAATTTCTCTGTGAAACTCCTCGATTTTCCAACGAATTTTACACACCTTTTGTACAACCTCCTACCCAAAATTTTTGCAGTTTAGGATTTACATATACACAGCTGACTACACCAATTCCTTTGACTACACCATGCTCATTACCACTATACTGTCTCCTGACTATTTCTATTTCTTCAGAATACCTTTTGTCTCAAACGCTATCATCAAAGATGATGTAACCATTGAGATCAGTTTCTACTACCTATTTCACATTATCCCAGAGTAACCGAGGTGTTAACTTTTCTCTCTTCAAATAGTAGTTAATTGCATCATGGCTAATACTCTTTAAATGCTCTGCCAAATTGGTCATCGTATAATTAATTTGACTACTTAATAAGTATTGGCAGTAATTAAGCTTAGTAAATCTCATTACCGTAAGCAACATTTATCTCATACAACTTCTACTTATTTTCTCATGAATATTTCATTCTTTGCTTCCAATACACCGACTTATATTGCCAAGACAAAGCTTTCGGAATCAGATTTAATTAATACTGATGTACACTAGCGATCACCCTGTGCCAGTTGCGTCACTTATATAATACAAAGGTACTATAAATTAGCGATCGCCTGTGCCAGTTGCGTAAGTCCTGATTAAGCTGAAAAAAGCTTTCATCACTGAAACCTTAACGTAGATTCTTGGTAGCGAAACTTTGTGCCTATCTTAACGCACAATTCTGTAGCATAATTGCTGAGTTCATTGCTGTTTAGAAACTTTGTGCAAATTGAAAACATAAATCACATTCAGCAGTTCGAAAAGTTTTCCACAACCCTTACCAAGCATTCATTTGATTTTTGGAACACAATCTGCTGGAATCGTCTCGAAATTTATTTTTCAAGGAACAGGCGTTGTCGATGGGTTAAGAGTGCAGTACAAGCGTTCGCAATCATCAGCCCAAAAACATCGGCTGGAATCCTAATTATTTCCTCAACTTACAAAAGTTTTCGACCTACTGATATTAGCTAGAGAGTAAGTTTATGGAGACACAATACAATGGTACTGAAGTATTACGAGCCGGAGAAAAAATAGGTGGATGCAAAGAAGATTTTCTAGCTTTTTATCCCCTTTCTTACAATCAAAGAGATTTGTGGCTCATCTATCAGATGGCACCGGAAAGCGTGGCTTACAACATCTACTCTACAGTACAAATTACCTCAGCCTTAGATGTAGAAGTATGGCAGCAGACTTGGCAGAAGATCGTCGATCGCCACGCCATTCTTCGGACAACTTACACTAACCGCGATAATCGACCCATTCAAGTAATTCATCCACACCACAAAGTTAAGCTTGAGGTAACAGATACTTCAACTTGGAGTGAGAAAGAGCTTAAAGAACAGATATTGAGACAGGTAAGGCAGCCCTTCGATCTAAAAAATGGTCCAGTACTACGGATATATCTATTCAAAAGATCGGTACAGGACTATATCCAACTGCTAACCATGCACGAGATCGCGGGTGAAATGCGCTCCATTAACATATTACTAAGCGAACTTCAGCGACTGTACGCTGTTGAAGTAGGAATACTAAATTCTAAAAGCTCTAGAGGATGATAGTGAGAATGAAAACTAATAACTTTCTAAGTCAATACCTTCGCCAAGTTCCCAAGTTTGATATAGAAAAAACCCAGATAATACAGGCTTCTTTTTGCCTGATGATAAAAAACTGAGTCAATAAAATCCTGTATGGTTTTTGTGGAAGTAATTTTAACTGTCCTGTACGTCTGAGTGAGGATTCTAGGTTTTACCTAATAATTAAGCACAGGCTTGTCTTGGGATGTTTCGGCAAAAGTTAGACTACCTCTTTTTTTGGCAAAGCTATTGCTCAAGCCCTAGTTTTTTCGTTCACTCTTGTCATTAGCTTTAAGCTATTGATAATAAATCTGTGGAAAAAGTAACGTAGTTTCATTGGTTGAGGACTTACCGTGAATAATCAGAATCTGCAGTACATTGATTATGTATTTTGGCAGTCTAAAATGTTAGCCAGCTCTCGAGGTGAACAACTCGAGGCATACTGGAAGAAACAATTAGCTGCTCCTTTGACACCCATAAATCTGCCCACTGATCGACCACACTCTCCGTTGTCAAGTTTTCGTGGAGATGTACATCTTGACAATCTAAATACTTCTCTAATCTCTCAACTTAAAAAACTTGCAAAAGCAGAAGAAACAAATACTTTCACTATTGTGCTTGCTACCTTCTGCACGTTAATACTACGCTTGTCAGGTCAAGAGGAAATACTGATCGGAGTGCCATTAACAAGCAGTTGGCCTGAGATCGAAAAGTTTGAAGGAGTTGTCGGCATGATGGCTAATCCGGTTATCTGTCGTGTAAATCTAACAGGAAACATAACTTTCAAAGAAGTTCTTGCTCAAGTTCATCATGTATTGGAAGAGGCTGAAAGGTATAGGGATTACCCCTTTTCTCTAGTTAGTGAGTGGATAAGAACTCAACAAGAGTATAACGGATCCTCCTTTTTAAAAGTTGCTTTTAGTGCTGAAGAGCAAAGTTGGTACCAGCCAAACGATTCACTTGTAATCAGAAGAGAAGAGCTTCGAATGAAGCCGTATTTACTTGGAGAACAGCAGGGAGGAGCATTCGATCTCTATCTGACAATGATAGAAGTCGATCAACAGATTCAGCTTTGTTGGAAGTACAGTACTGATTTGTTCGAAGCTAAAACGATAGCCAGGATGGCAGAACAATTTCAAACTTTACTGTCGGATATTATTGCTAATCGGCAGCAACAAATTTCTAAATTATCTTTGTTGACAAAAACTGAGCAGTACCAACTATTAGTAAAGTGGAATGCTAACAAATCAGACTATCTACCAAACAAATGTATTCACCAATTATTTGAAGAGCAAGTAAAGCAAACACCCAATGCAACAGCAGTGGTGTTTGAGAATGAGCAGTTGACATATCGGGAATTAAACAGCCGAGCAAATCAATTAGCGCATTACTTACAAGCACTGGGTGTGAAATCAGAGATGCTGGTGGGGATATGTGTAGAACGCTCTCTAGAGATGATAGTAGGGTTACTAGGTATTCTTAAGGCTGGTGGAGCCTACTTACCATTAGATCCAGCGTATCCACAAGAGCGGTTGGCTTATGTGCTGG
The DNA here is from genome assembly GCF_004323185.1 of Westiellopsis prolifica IICB1. GTDB lineage: Bacteria > Cyanobacteriota > Cyanobacteriia > Cyanobacteriales > Nostocaceae > Pelatocladus > Pelatocladus prolificus_A. The sequence continues at coordinate 32,998 of NZ_NAPS01000003.1, read as the reverse complement.
AAGACTCGCAGATACCAGTATTGTTAACCCAAAATAAATTACTTCAGAAATTACCAAGCAATAAAATACGCGTAGTATGTTTGGATGCTGATTCGATAGCTATATCTGAGTTTAGTAACAATAATCCTGTAAGTAATACGGGAAATAATAACTTAGCCTATGTTATCTACACCTCAGGCTCTACAGGAAATCCTAAAGGAGTCATGATTGAACATCGGTCTCTAGTCAATTTCACATTAGATGCGATCGTGCAGTATGGGTTCAATCAAAACACTCGTGCTCTACAATTTGCCTCTATTAGCTTTGATGCAGCAGGAGAAGAGATTTACCCCTGTCTAACTTCTGGAGGCACTGTAGTGTTGAAAAGCAACGAAATGTTAGCTTCAATACCCACATTTATGCAAAAATGTCAGGATTATTCCATAACTATATTGAATATACCAACCGCATACTGGCATCTCCTAGTTACTGAATTGGCAGCAAACCCTAAATTAGCCTTCCCAGACTGCATACATACAGTCATTATTGGCGGGGAGAAAGCAAACCCACAACTGATTGCAAAATGGCAAAAATATATAGGTGATTTTCCTCTCTTGTTCCACACCTATGGACCAACTGAAGCAACTATTACAACAACAACCTACAAATTACCTCCTAAAGCATGGATTTGTGATAACAGCCAAACAGATAAATTCACCCAACTGCCAGAAGTGCCAATTGGACGAGCTATTACTAATGTGACAACCTATGTTCTGGATTCCTATCAACAACTTGTTCCTATTGGCGTTGTTGGAGAACTACATATCGGCGGTGTATGTCTTGCCCGTGGTTATCTAAATCGTTCAGACATAACTGAACAAAAGTTCATTCCCAATCCCTTTAGTTCTGAACCAGGAGCACGCCTCTATAAAACTGGAGATTTGGTTCGTTATCGAACTGACGGCAATTTGGAATTTGTTGGTCGCATTGACCATCAGGTTAAAATTCGAGGATTTCGCATTGAATTGGGAGAAATTGAGGTAGCATTGACTACCTACCCTGACGTGAGAGAGGCAGTAGTTCTTGCTAGAAAAGACCAAAGTGGCAGTAATTATCTTGTAGCTTACGTCGTACCCTACTCAATCTTAACCCCCTCTTTGCAACATACAATAACTCAACAACTACGAAGCTACTTAAGTCAGAAGTTGCCAGACTACATGATTCCTTCTAGCTTCGTGTTAATGGAAAGCTTCCCGTTAACACAAAGTGGGAAAGTAGATCGTAAAAAACTTCCTACTCCCGTTCAAGTCAAATCTGAACATGAAACTGTCTCTACTCTTTTGTCTGCTTCAATCCTCCCAGATCAACGTCTCTCTACCACAGAAAGTGTGATAGCAGCAATTTGGTCAGAAGTTTTTGAATTAGAGCAAGTCGGTATTCATGACAACTTCTTTGAGTTAGGGGGTCATTCACTGCTTGCGATTAAGTTAATTAATCGAATAAGTAACAAACTGTCTGTAGAATTAACTGTGCCTAATCTTATTGAAAACCCCACTATAGCTCAAATTGCCCAAGTGGTTGCTCGTGCTCAACAAGCAGAAAGCAAAGATGAGTATTGTTTTGACAAGGCTGTAGATTTAAAAGCCGAAGCTGTTTTAGATTCAACAATTCAGTTTCAAGGTTCTCTTAATAAAGAAATCATAGAACCAAAATCTATATTTTTGACTGGAGCAACAGGTTTTATTGGTTCTTATTTGCTTGCTGAACTTCTGCAAAAAACCAACTCAGATATCTATTGTCTCGTTCGCTGTCCTCATAATGATTATGGGAAACAGCGGATTGAAAAATACCTAAAGTCATCTTTTCTTTGGAACACGGATTATAGCTTCCGTATCATTCCTGTACTTGGCGATCTAGCTAAACCTTTATTTGGTCTAACAAAGCAAAAATTTGAAGAATTAGCAAAGCACATTGATGTTATATATCACAACGGAGCATGGGTAAATTTTGTATATCCTTACTCCACTCTAAAGGCTGCTAATGTTTTAGGAACTCAGGAAATTCTTCGTTTAGCTAGTTTTACAAAAATTAAACCAGTTCATTTTATTTCTACTCTATCTGTTTTTTCTAGAAATTATTCTCAAATCAAACAGGTATTAGAAATAGAAACTCCAGAATTTGAAGAAAATTTGGAAAATGGTTATGCCCAAAGTAAATGGGTGGCAGAGCAGTTAGTAAAAATTGCCAAAAATCGAGGTTTACCTGCTTGTATTTATCGACTAGGAACGGTCATTGGATCTAGTAGTACCGGAGTGATGGATAAACCTGATGATTTCTTTCTTAACTTATTGAAGGGCTGTATTCAATTAAAAAAAGCTCCATCTCTTCAAATAGCATTTAACTTAACACCTGTAAATTATGTAAGTCAGGCAATTGTACATTTATCAAGACAGAAGAAGTCTCTTGGGAAATTGTTTCATGTTATTAATCCCACTTACCTACCATCGGATAAACTGTTTAACGCTATTCGTTCTTTAGGTTACCCTCTTGAGCAGATATCCTATGAAAAATGGTTGACGGAACTCAAATCTGAAGATGAAGATACTTTGGAAAATGCTTTGCATCAATTCTTACCAGATCTGAGTTCAGAAGATGACTTCTACGAGCACTCGTTGCATTACGATTATCATCATACTCTCGAGGAATTAGCCACAACTTCAATTGCTTGTCCGCCTATAGATGAAAAGCTACTCAACAAATACTTCTCCTACTTCCAGAAGACTGGTTTTCTCCCATCTCCTCCTACTAAATAAAATTGGAATGAAAATCAAGAAACCTCATTATGTATGTTAAAGCCTACGCTGCGAAACAACCAGGAAGTTTATTAGAGCCTTATGAGTTTGAACTCCACGACCCAAAAGAGTACGAGTGCTTGATCAAAGTTCAATACTGTGGCGTTTGTCGCTCTGATGTAAGCCTAATTGATAATAATTGGGGAGTCTCCAACTATCCCCTTGTCCCCGGACACGAGGTGATCGGTACTGTCGAAGCTGTTGGTTCTCATGTCCAACATCTTCAGATAGGTGAGCGCGTAGGCGTAGGTTGGCAACATTCTGCTTGCTTACAATGTTCCCACTGTCTGCGAAGCAATGAGAATCTTTGTTCTCAGATACAGGCTACAGTTTTGGCGTGCCCTGGTGGCTTTGCTGATTATCTTCTCACTGACTCACGCTTTGCTTTCCCCATCCCACAAGAACTTGAATCTTGCATGGCAGGTCCATTGTTGTGCGGTGGAATCACTGTTTACGCAGGATTACGCTCTGCTGGTATGGGTTCTGGTCAAGAAATCGGTATTATTGGTGTTGGTGGATTGGGTCACATAGCAGTGCAGTTTGCTAAGCGTTTAGGCAACAAAGTTACAGTGTTCACCACCTCAGAAAACAAAGCTGAATTCGCTCATTATTTAGGTGCTGACCATACAATCATCGTTGCCCAAAGAGAAGATCCTCCAAAACCTGAAAGAAAACTGGATATTATTCTGAGCACAGTTCCAGAAAATTTGAGCTGGGGAGCTTACCTCGATCATTTAGAAGCTGATGGTACGCTGGTGTTTGTCGGTTTACCAAAGGGAGTTAATCCACTTATTGAGTTACCTCTCTTCGCGTTGGTGGATAGGCGTCTTCGTGTCATGGGATCTCCCATTGGAGGGCGAAGCATGATAACAGATATGCTTTTAGTTGCCGCCCGCTTTCAGATACATCCGAAGATCGAAGTATTCCCTGTTGAGGAAGTTAATGAAGCAATTGAACGAGTGCGCTCGAATCAAGTCCGATATCGAGCAGTTCTGGAGATAAGTTAACTGTATTACCTTACATCTCAAAATCAGAAGAACAGACTATGAAATCCATTCAACTTGATGAAGCGTTTATTGAGACCTATTTGGCGAGCGAGAATCAAGCCTTTATCCTGGGTATTCAAGCTTATATTTGGGGATACGCGCTCGTAGAAACGGAGAAATTAATTCAGAGAGCGACAAGTGTAGAAAAGCCCTTTGAGGAGTATGCACCACTGAATCAGTGGGGTTTTGCCACCAAACTCGGAGATCCTACCCAGCGTGATATTGCGTCGATCAATGTTGATACACTCTACTCGAGTGCATGGCTAGACCTGACTGAGGAACCAATGGTGCTTGAGTTTCCAGATCATGGCGATCGCTACTTCTTTTTTCAGATTGCAGACATTAGAACCGAGGTGATTGATAACATCGGTACTCGTACCCGTGGAAGTGGAGCAGGAGTTTATGCACTTGTAGCTCCAAATTGGGAGGGCGAACTACCTAATGGAATGGAGCAGGTTAGAGCCACTTCCAATGTCGTATGGGTGATGGTTCGCACTTTAGTCAAAGGCGAGGAAGATTTGACCAACGCCAGAACTCTACAGCAACAATATACTTTGACGCCATTAAGCGAATATGGCAAAGCAGAACCAGATCGTTTGAAGCGAGTGACACACTACAGAGGTAAAAAAGTTCCGACTAACAGTAGTGTACCACCACAGTTGAGATTCTACGAAGCTCTGGGTATTGTTATGCAGAACATTCCTATTCTTCCCCAAGAGAAGGCATTGATCGATCAATTCGCGCAGATTGGTCTGAATGCAGAAGTGGGGTTCGATTATGAAAGTCTTACTTTTGCTACGAAAATGGGTCTGGCTCAGGCAATTTCTGTTGGTAAGCAAATTGTAGCGGCTAAGGAAAAGAACCTTGGTATTACTAATAATGGATGGTCTTACAATTTGCAAACAGGTCGCTTCGGCACTGACTATTTACTACGCTCTGCTATTTTTAAGGCTTTTCCGTTCGTAACCGTTCCTGAAGAAGCTATATATCCGATGGTACGTACAGATGAACAAGGTGAAACACTAAATGGCTCGCGTTGCTATCTGCTGAAGTTGGAAAAAGTTCCGCCTGTGAAAGGGTTCTGGTCGCTCACAGTATACGATCAAGATGGATTTCTAGTAGAAAATCCAATTCGCCGCTACGCAATTGGCGATCGAACCAAAGGTCTGAAGTATGGAGAAGATGGCTCACTTGAGGTCTACTTGCAACACGAGCAACTAAAAAACAAAGAATCTAATTGGCTTCCAGTACCTTTTGGAGAGTTTTACCTAGTTCTACGTGCTTTTTATCCAAAATCTGAGCTACTGGATGGTACTTACGAGTTTCCACCTATTCAGCGAGTAGGAGCAGAGATTCTCAATTGAGAGAAATTAAACAGATGTAATTCAATATCAGGATCTACAAATCAAATAACCTTGACAAGGAGCAATAATGTCTCAAAACTTATTTACTCATGATTCCAAATATATTCTTCTTTGGGGTGCCCCAAGATGTGTATCAACAGCTTTTGAAAAGACTTTTTCACAACGTCCTGACACAGTAATGATACATGAACCTTTCACTGATTGCTATTTCTTTAGTAGATGGCGAAGAACCTCTCACTATGGAGATCGCGAAGAACTACTTGATTATGATGGCAATCAAGCTATCCAAAAAATCAACTCGAATTCCGCACCCTTAGTTTTCTGCAAGGAAATTGCTTTTCAGGCATTACCTTACATCAACCAAGACTTCCTGGAAAATGTCACTAATACTTTCATCATTCGCCACCCTATGGAAGTCTTAGCTTCATTAGAAAAGGTAGAGCCTGATTTTCCAGAGGAACAATTTGGCTTTGACGCGCTGTATCAGATATGGAAAATAGTAACTGAGAATCTAGGACAACAACCTATTGTCGTTGAAGGCACTCATTTTCGACGTCATCCAGAAACAATACTGCGACACTACTGTGAAAAGATTGGGATTGAGTTTCTGCCTCAAATGCTAAGTTGGGAAGATGGTAAAATAATGGCGTGGCAATCTTATGAAGCTCATAGTCAGGTAAAATGGCACAAAACTCTCGAGAGTAGCAATACAATCTTACCACCACCACCTACTGAAACAAAAGTAGAAATTCGTCCAGAACGTGCAGAAATGATGAAGCGAGCTATTCAGATTTACGAAGAGCTTAGCTCCTTTACTTTGTAAACTATGAATAGCTCTTTTGATTGTGTTGCAAAAACTGGCATCTTGGTTTAGAAGATTTATGCTCCGGGTAAGAGGATCTCTGAGAGCTTATAATCTACGCCAGTTACCTGACCATTGTTTGTACAAGTGCTACATAAATGAAGGCATTCCTGACTCTGACTGCGGGCTCGGATAAATTGACCTAAAATTTCAGGAATGCCCATTTGAAGAATATTAAAGCGCAACTACAAACCAATACACTACAAATTCATGAAAAGCTGCATTAAGTGATATCAGCAATCATCTTTATTCAACTCCTTGAATAAAGTTTGGTTCAGTAAGTTCAATTTCAGTTTTTTAACTTGGAGAAGATAATGAATCAGCAAGGTGTGACATTATGGTTTACTGGCTTGAGTGGTGCAGGTAAAACCACTATCAGTCGAGCAGTTGCTGAGATTCTGCTATCTCAAGGACATAAGTTAGAAATTTTAGATGGAGATGTGGTGCGTCAAAATCTAACCAAAGACTTGGGCTTTAGCAAGTTAGATCGAGATGAGAACATCCGCCGTATTGGTTTTGTGTCCCATCTACTAACTAGAAATGGAGTAATTGTTTTGGTGTCAGCCATCTCACCATACCGTGAAATTCGTGAAGAGATACAACAAAGAATTGGGAATTTTGTTGAGGTTTATGTCAATGCTCCTCTAGCAGTCTGTGAAGCACGAGATGTGAAAGGACTTTACAAGCGGGCTCGTTCTGGAGAAATTAAGGGTTTTACTGGAATTGACGATCCTTATGAACCACCGCTTAACCCTGATGTTGAATGTAGAACTGATAGGGAAACCCTATCAGAGAGTGTGGCAAAAATCCTGAGAAAACTGGAGGAATTAGGTATTTGTTCAGAAGGGTTATTAGTCAATAGGTAATATCTGGTTATCCGAGGAAAGTTGTCTGCGGTAGCAAAAACGGAACGGTTTTATGATCGTAAAGTCGTCACTATCGTGAGCATCTTAAACAGAAGATAGGGTTGTCTTTTCTCACTTTCAAAAAGACAAAATTGCAAATATTCACGCTTGCAAAGATACCAACAGATGTACGACATCACCCTTACTTTTAACCTATGTTATGAGAAGAGATGATAAACAAAACCTTGATTCAGCCCCACGGAGGCAAGCTTGTTGACTGTTACTTGCATAGTAAAGAGGGTGATATCACCCTGGAAAATGCTCATGCTCTGCCCCGTCTGATTCTTTCCAAGCGCAATCTTGCAGACCTTGAGTGTATTGCCACAGGAGTCTATAGCCCCCTCGATGGCTTTGTCGGAGAACAGGACTATTACACCATCGTCAAGGATATGCGGTTAAGCAGTGGTCTTGCCTGGAGCGTTCCTGTTACCCTACAAATTCCTGAGTTTGTTTCTGACGACTACAAGCTAGATTCTGAAATTGCCTTGGCTCACCCCAATGGTGACATTCTGGCAGTGATGCTCATTACTAGCAAGTTTAAACCTGACCAAGATTTCGAGGCACAGAAAGTTTACCTTACTACTGAAGATGCACATCCTGGAGTCAAAGCTCTACGCGCGGAAGGGGAAGTTTACTTGGGTGGTTCAATTAAACTCATCAACCCCATTCCCCAAAATGACTTCCTGGATTACCGTTTGACTCCAAAGGCTAGCCGCTCTGAGTTTCAAAAGCGCCATTGGAATACCATTGCGGCTTTTCAGACTCGTAACCCTATTCATCGTGCCCACGAATACATTACTAAAACCGCTTTGGAATTAGTTGATGGTTTGTTCATTAACCCACTAGTAGGCATGACAAAGTCTGATGACATTCCGGCAAGCGTACGTATGCAGTGCTACGAAGTTCTGATTAAAAAGTATTATCCCCAACACCGCGTACTTCTGGGTGTTTTTCCGGCAGCAATGCGTTACGCAGGTCCACGGGAAGCTATCATGCATGCTATAGCTCGTCAGAATTACGGCTGCACCCACTTTATTGTTGGACGAGATCATGCAGGGGTAGGCTCATACTATGGCACCTACGATGCACAGTATATTTTTGATGAATTTACATCCGAAGAGTTGAGAATTACTCCCTTGAAGTTTGAACACGCTTTCTACTGCACTCGCACCCAATCAATGGCCACTGCCAAAACCAGCCCCAGCACTCCTGAAGAACGAATACACCTATCAGGCACCAAGGTACGCGAGATGCTCAGGAATGGTTTGACTCCGCCTCCAGAATTTTCCCGTCCAGAAGTTGCTGAAATTCTGATTCAATCCATGAGTTTAGCCAAAGGCTAGTTGCTTTGCAAGGTTAATTTTGTTGAAAAAACTGGCGATGCTCTATTCAGAAGGCAGAAGGCAGAAGGGAACCCACGCGCAGTGCGATTGAAGCAAGGACGCCTTGTGCCTCGTTGCAAGCAATCTCGACACAAATCTTTTTAGTAGGCTTTATACCCACAACTAAAGTTTTTATTAATACTTCCAGCTTTCTGCTCTTTGCCTTTCTTTGTAAATATACTCAACCTTAACCAAGTTTAACAGATCGCAGAAATTTTTTTACTCCCAAGGAGAAAGCACAATGTACCTCGTTAGAACATTCAAGTTGACATTCGCGATCGCAATAATATCTTTGATAATACTGATAACACCATTCAGTTTAATTCATACCCAGAATGCTATTGCACAGCCTGCTCAAGTTAGTAATGCAGAGAAGCGATCGCCTGATGATATTGAGTTTAAGCGGTTGATTGACGAAAGCTTTGTCGCGTGGAATACTCTTGACGCTGATGCAACAGCAAAATTTTATGCGCAGAATGCTGAACTTATTTTCTATGACTTAACACCTCTTAAAAACATAGGATGGAAAGAGTATGCAGATGATGCTCAAAAGTACATCTTGGACAAAGTGACAAATTTTCATCTCTCAGCTAATGACGATCTGAAAGCCGTTCGCAAAGGTAACTTTGCTTGGACAACCTTTACTTTTCGTATGGATGCTCAACTCAAAAACGGTCAACCAATTAAATTAAATTGTCGCCAGACTGATGTTTGGGAACGGCGCAACGGTGTATGGTTGATTGTTCATGAACATGCCTCAGCACCGCTATCTATTTTGTTGTAAAACTTACTCAAACTCAGATTAAACTGAGTTCGGGATAAGAAAAAAAGACTATTCCTTTTGAAAGAAACGTAATTTTTGCCTACAAAAACGAATGGTACTAAGATAAGCCCAGAGAGAAAGTGTGTGAGCTTTTGAAGTATTAAAGATGTGGTATTGAGGGTATGGAAAGAAAAATGGTGATTCGCAGAATATTGCCGCGAATTAAAGATTAATTATTCTGTCTGGAATAACTGGAAATATTGATCTAGACTCGGAGTTAATTATGAGATTGACAAGTTTTGCTCCTGGAATTGTCACCACTTCCGATTATTCAACTTTTCAGGTAAATACCTGTAACTGGTGTAGTGTGCAAGCTGTTGTTTGTGAAGATCTTAGTGCATTTGCAGAAGTTTTTGGAGTAAGTGAGGATAGCGATGGTGAGGCGATTTGCTTGGCTGTCACCACTTGCGTTTTATCCCGCTATGCTGAACGTGCGGAAATACATTTGAGACTTGCTACGACAGGAACCGATAAGGCAACTGATACCCGGTCGGTGAAACTCTATTTTGCGAAAGAGCAAGATTTCGCTGCTGTGCTTGGTCAAGCACGCTCGGTCTTGACCATAGATACTACTAGGATACCTGAAACTAAGAACGAATCGGGAGCAACAGATGCTGGGTTTGAGTTTGTGACAACGGATGTCATTGAATCGGCTAACAGCAATATCCCACAGATACTGTTCCGCTTTGTTGTGACCAATTCCCAAGTCACTCTGAAACTGTACTTCCATACTGAAGTTTTTGCTAAGGAAGCAATGGAGCATCTGGTGGGTTGCGTGGCTCAGATGTTTGCTAACCTGGCGGCATCCTCTTCTAATGCCGTTGGTGAAATCAATATTGTCGCACCAGAGGCACGGCGTCGCCTCCTAGTCGACTGGAACGGTCGTAGTCTAGCCTATCCAAAAGATCGCACCATTCTGCAACTGTTTGAGGATCAAGCAGCAGCTACACCGAATCGAATTGGAGTTACCTTCGAGAATACAACACTGAGCTATCGTTCACTAAACGGTAAGGCAAACGAGTTAGCCATTCAATTACGGGAAGCAGGTATCAGCAAGGGTGATTTGATCCCATTCGTAATGAATAACTGTCTCGAATTGCCAATAGTGGTTATCGCACTAATGAAACTTGGGGCTGTTTTTATACCAATAGATCTGAGTTGGTCTGCGGAACGTATTTGCCTGTTGATTGACAGGATAGGCCCTAAATTGGTGATTCACTCGGAGTCAGATCCAGTGTTTGACCAGCTGAACGTGCCGACTTTTGCTGTTGCACAAGCCGACTTACCTGAGCGCAACGACAATAACCACGGTGTGCAAATCGGCATGGAGGATTTGATCTATGGCTTTTTCACTTCCGGCTCTACTGGAATACCGAAATGTACCTTAAATATTCATCTTGGCTTACTCAATCGCTTTATGTATATGAGCCGTCGTTATCAAAGTAATGGTCGCGACGTAGTACTACAAAACAGTAAGCATGTGTTCGATTCCTCGATTTGGCAAATGCTTTGGCCACTGACCAACGGTAGTCAAGTAGTTATTCCACCTCCTAGGCAACTCTTGGACCTATCCCAGACCATCGAGATTATTGCTGCCAATAAAATTACTATGACGGATTTCGTGCCATCGATTTTCAACGCCATGGTTAATTTACTAAGAGGCGAGCCTGCTTTAGCACAGAAGTTGCGATCACTGCGGCAGCTCTTGATAGGTGGTGAGGAGATTAGCCCGAAAGCAGTGCAGAGATTCAAGGAAATACTACCGCATATTGGCATTACCAATACCTTCGGACCAACTGAAGCCTCAATTGGCATGATCTTCCACGAGGTCACTAAGGCTGACAGCCAGTCGATTCCAATTGGGCGAGCAATTGACAATACCTATGTGGCAGTTTTAGATGAGAACATGAACCTGACACCACCAGGAGCTGTTGGTGAGATCTACATTGGTGGTGACTGCCTCGGGGTAGGCTATCTAAAGGACTCAGAGAAGACTGCAGCAGCATTTGTTAGCAACCATTTTCAAGAAATTCCAGGAGAAAAACTGTATCGTACTGGTGACCTTGGTTACTACCGCTCCGATGGTATGCTTCAGTTTGTTGGTCGCAAAGATTTCCAAGTAAAGATTGGTGGTATCCGTATCGAATTGACCGAAATCGAGTCCGTACTAGGTAATCACCCACAAGTGCGCGAGAGTAAAGTTGTAGTGTATGGTGACACTGAACACAAGATGCTGGTGGCTTTCGTGGTAACGGAGGGCAACCTAGATACAGCCACCTTACGTCGGCACGTTGAGCAACTATTGCCAAAGTACTCAGTGCCAAAGAAATTCTTTTTACTACAAGCAATGCCACTTAACCACAACGGTAAGATTGATCGCAAGGCGTTAGCCAACATGGTAAGCAAGATAGGTAGCAACCGCACATCGCTCCAGGATGAAATCGTTTCACCTCAAGAGTATATGATTCGTTCAGTTTGGTTGCAGGTACTCAAACTTGACTTCGTTGGTATTAATGACGATTTCTTCACCTGTGGTGGTGACTCCCTACTAGCGTTAAATCTTAGTTTAGCTATGGAAAAACAGCTTGGTGTCAAGCTATCAGTGCAGGACGTGTTCATACATCCAACCATACGTGATCAAGCAGTGCTGCTCTTTGGTAGCAATGGTAAGTCCAGCCAACTTGGGGTTAATCAGGAGGCTACGACCTTAGCTGCCGAGGTGGTATGCAATTCCGAAACGATACTAAATTCTTTGTGCATTGCGACCTCGCCAAACAAACAGCATCCTCCAAAAAACGTGTTTCTCACAGGCGGTACGGGTTTTATCGGTGCACAGTTGCTTTACGACTTGTTGATTACGAGTGACGTAAAAGTTTTCTGTTTAGTGCGGGATGGCGACAAGGCAATTGCCTACGAGCACCTGTGTGACAACCTGAGGCACTACAATCTGTGGCAAGATGGTTTTGCGCCGCGCATCATTCCAGTTATTGGTGATCTGAGTAAGCCAGAGCTCGATCTGATACCAGGGCAATTTGATCAACTTGCCAATACTATCGACACGATAATACACAATGGTGCTATGGTAAACTTCTTGCATGATTACTATCATCATCGTAATACCAATGTAATTGGTACAGTGGAGATTTTGAAGCTGGCTATCACTGGTAAGAGCAAACAGGTTCATTACATCTCCACCTTGAGTGTGTTCCCAATTAACAAATCTGCATTTGATAAGATAAAGGAGGAAACAGAACCTTTTGATACAGCTATTCCAGACGGTGGCTACAACCAGTCTAAGTGGGTGGCGGAAAAGATAGTCTGGCAAGTGTACAAACGTGGAGTACCCCTTACTATCTATAGACTAGGAGAGGTGATGCCAAGTTCGCGCACTGGAATTCCCAACTTTAAAGCACTATCTGATACTTTGATCCGAGGCTGTCTCAAGCTTGGTCTACGCTTTCCCAGTCCAATTCGGCTAGATTATACACCAGTCGATTATGTTAGTCGCTTTATCGTCGCTTTGGTCAACAATTGTGAGGTGAGCCATGGCTGCTTTCATGTATTCCACCCACAAGGAATTCTCTTCGACGATCTCCTAGAGAGCTTCTGTCAATCAGAATTTAAGCTGCGAAAAGTTTCCTATAGTGAGTTTTGGGCATCTCTACGTAAGATGTGTGCTCAAGAATCGGTAGATAAAGACCTCATGCTGTTACTAACTTTGTTGCCGGAAGCAACCGAAGAGGATCCAGAATGTAGTGCTAAATTAACTAGTCTATTCACCGACAACACACTCTACTTTTCTTGTGCCAGAACTCAGGCTTTGCTGCACCAATGGGGGAACCATTGGAACTCAGTTGAGGCAGGTATTTTTGACACTTATGCAAAGTATCATCACACCAAACTTGCTAAAATCATGATTGAATCAAGAAGAAAATTGTAAATGGTAGGCGACATGAAGTGGTATTCGGTCATTAACCAGGTTACTTAAATAAGACTTGTGGAAATCCTTGACATGATTACTGGTATCTTAGTAACCCAAGTTGCTAGTTATAAAAAAGCACCTATTTTTAAGTACAAAATCTTAAAGTTTTGTGCCTAAAACTAGATATCGTAGGATATTTTCTATCCATTTGATACCATTTAGAGACACTAACTAGCAAGTTGCGTTAGTACTTACCACGATAACTGTGTTTGAGTTTTCAAGGATCTTTGCCGCGTTCCCGCTTCGTGTCATCTTCCATATATTTGTGCTTAACTGTTTCATTTAATTTATCAATCAAAATCATTTGGGGGGTAAAAATGCTGTATAGGAGAATGGGTAGATTAGGCTGGAAAGTCAGTGAGATTGGTTATGGTATGTGGGGCATCGGCGGTGGTGAAGGTGGTTGGACCGGATCGAACGACACATCTGGCATAGAGAGTTTGCAGGAGGCAGTTAACCTCGGCTGCAACTTCTTCGATACAGCCTGGATTTATGGTCGAGGCCACAGTGAAAAGCTGCTCAGCGAGCTGATTCGCCGCAATTCTGACAAGAAGCTTTACATTGGCACAAAAATTCCACCAAAGGATCGGAAATGGCCATCAACACGGGAATCACGGCTAGAAGACGTATTTCCAAACGATCATATTCGCGAGTATACGGAAAAGAGCCTACACAACCTGGGTATATCCTCTATCGATCTGATGCACTTCCACGTTTGGGAAGATGCTTGGACTCATGATTCATCTTGGCAAAAAGCGATCAATGAGCTGAAATCGCAAAGGCTGATCAAATCACTTGGCATCAGCATCAACCGCTGGGAGCCGTGGAACGTGATCGAAGCGCTCCGTACTGGCTTGATCGATGTAATACAGGTCATCTATAATATTTTTGATCAAGCACCAGAGGACGAGTTGTTCCGGGTATGCCAAGAAATGGATATCGGTGTAATCGCGCGCGTGCCGTTTGACGAAGGGACACTTACTGGCACTTTAACTAAGGACACTAAATGGCCAGAAGGAGATTGGCGCAATTCGTACTTCGTACCGGAAAACCTGAAGGAAAGTGTTGCTCGCGCTGAAGAATTGAAGAAGATTGTGCCACAAGGCTGGAGCCTGCCGGAGCTTGCACTGCGCTTCATTCTGGATAACCCAACTGTAAGCACGGTTATCCCAGGTATGCGCCGTCTTGAACATGTACGTGCTAACATCGCCGTCAGCGACGGCACAAGGCTGCCTGCGGAACTCAAGGCGGAACTGCGTCGGTACCGTTGGGACAGGGAGCCGACAGAATGGTCACAATAAAACGAATGACTGCCCAAGCCTTACACAAACTTTGGACATTGCAACGGTTCTAAGACCAATACCCGTGAATGAAATCGATAACCAATAACAAATTTACGAACTGAAAAATCCTGTACAGATGAAATCAAGACTCATCAATGTGCAACATTGAGGGGACAAATGCCAACTATTTTCCGGAGCAAAAAATCCCAGCTAGTTGAACAAGAACTTTATGGAATGTTAATTGCATACAATCTGCTGAGAGACTTGATGTATCAAGCAGCTAATAAATATGGTAAAGATCCATTGCTTTTAAGTTTTCTTGAATCTCTGCAACTAGTTACAGAGAATTGGAAGAACAATCATGCCTGTAACTTGAACAATAACAGCTTTTAGAGTTAGCTTATGATATTGATTGATAGTCTCAGGATTCAACGTTCTTGTAGTCAGTATTTACCTCAAACAGTCAACAGAAACGCAAATGTTTCTCCCAACCAGCAACTTTTAGCGTTAACACCCCTAAACAGCTTTTGTAGGTAGGCTATTGCAGTAAAAAATAGCAAAACACAAAAACCAGAATAATTAGGGGTGGAGAAAATGGTAGATTTTGGAAGAGTTCTAACCGCTATGATTACGCCGTTTAAAGAAGACGGCAGTATCAACTATGATGTAGCAGCAGAATTGGCAGCACATCTAGTTAACAACGGTACAGATACATTGGTGGTTTGTGGCACAACAGGAGAATCGCCTACTCTGACTTGGGAGGAGAAATACCAGTTGCTTGCTGTAGTGTTACAGGCAGTGGCAGGTAAAGCCAAAGTCATAGCAGGATGTGGTTCCAATTCTACTAAGGAAGCAATCTCTATGACTCAGAAAGCCTTTCAAATAGGAGTTCACGGTTCTTTACAAGTTGTTCCCTATTACAATAAACCGCCGCAAGCAGGGCTTTACAAACACTTTCAGGTAATAGCGCAAGCCTGTCTCGATTTACCGTTATTACTATACAATGTTCCCGGTCGTACTGGTCAAAATCTTCAACCAGAAACAGTTGCCCGCTTAGCTGAGATTAGCAACATTATCGGGATAAAAGAAGCTAGTGGAAATTTAGATCAGGCAAGCCAAACTCGCTGCCTAACGCCAAAAGAATTCCACATATACTCTGGTGATGATTCTTTAACCTTACCCTTATTAGCAATTGGGGCAAAGGGTGTGGTGAGTGTGGCTTCTCATCTGGTAGGAAACCAACTACAGCAGATGATCCAAGCCTTTAGTGCAGGTCAAATTCAAGTGGCAAGCGATATTCATCTACAACTCTTTCCGTTGTTTAAAGCGTTGTTTGCAACTACAAATCCTATCCCAGTCAAGATAGCACTCAAACTTCTAAATTGGAAGGTTGATTTAACTCGTCTACCGCTACATGACGAAGACTCCGTAGAAGTGAGTCAAAAGTTAGAGGCGATTCTGAAGGAACTTGGTTTCACCCTCTTCTATCAGACTGGAAAAACAAAATACCTGAAAACATTATTTGATTCAGATTTTGACAAATTTACAACTTCCCTAACTGATAGAAAGATTCATAAACTGTAATCCGTTTGTAAATGGAGGAAATATGAGAGTAACAAAAGTAAACTTTGCACTAAATTGTCACCCTGTAAACACGATATAACTACGTTTAGATTCAGTCTAAAAAGTTGGCTAATAACACGAAGTAAATAATGAAGGATAAGTTTTAAAAAGTATAAAAAGTGCCATGCTGAACGGAGCAAAGCGAAGTGAAGCGAAGTATCTCCCAATTATGCCAAGAAACCAAGATTCTTCGCTCCACTTCTTTACCTCAGAATGACATTTGAGAGTTTGAAAATACATTCCAGAGCATCGGTCAAATATCAATAGTCAACGTTCACCTCAAAATCCCTTGTACTTTAACTAGGTGATAAAGTTCACAAACTTTTAGTGATAAAAATGATTGATCAATTCAAGATTCCAGTTATTATCAATGGTGCTGCTGGCAAAATGGGTCGTGAGATCGTGAAGGCTGTAGCACAAGCGCCGGATATGACTTTAATGGGTGCAATTGACACGAGTCTAGAATATCAAGGTAAAGATGCTGGGGAGCTAGCGGGTTTGGGTAAGCCCCTAGGAATTCCAATTACTAATCAATTGGAACCGACGCTAACCTTTATAACTCAGAAAATACAGCCAGGGGTAATGGTAGATTTTACCCATCCCAGTTCAGCATATGATAGTATTCGCAGCGCGATCGCATACGGTATCCATCCTGTTGTTGGCACCACAGGGTTAAGTCCAGAACAAATTCAAGATTTGGCAGATTTTGCCGATAAAGCTAGTGTAGGGTGTCTGATTATCCCTAACTTCTCGATTGGTATAGTTCTGCTGCAACAAGCTACAATGGCAGCATCTCACTATTTTGACCACGTTGAAATCATTGAACTGCATCACAACCAAAAAGCAGATGCTCCTAGTGGCACGGCAATTCACACTGCTCAGATGCTGGCAACAATCTGTAAAGAGTTTAATAAACAACCTGTTGAGGAGACGGAGAAGTTACTGGGAGCCAGGGGTAGTTTACTAGACAAAGGCATTCGTATTCATAGCGTCCGATTACCAGGGCTGATTGCCCATCAGAAAGTAATTTTTGGCGCGCCCGGTCAAATCTATACCCTTCGTTACGACACAAGTGATCGCTCTTGCTATATGCCTGGAGTGTTACTGGCAATTCGCAAAGTGTTACAGCTAAAGTCATTGGTATATGGATTAGAAAAAATACTCTAAGAAACTCAGCAAATACCCATTTGAGATTTTAGATTTTTGGAGTTGGGTAGCATCGGTGAGAGCAACGAATATATCGCACCTATGAATCAGCAGTAAGCTGTTCATTTATAACGCTTGTAACAATCTATTATGGCAACTGTTAATGATAACTACCTTAAGCTGAAAGCAGGTTACCTGTTTCCTGAAATTGCGCGGCGGGTCAGTGCTTTTATGGAAGCTAATTCTAATGCTAAGATTATCCGGCTGGGGATTGGCGATGTTACAGAGCCACTACCAGAAGCTTGCCGCACGGCGATGATTAAAGCAGTGGAAGACATGGGTGATTACGCCACCTTCAAAGGCTACGGACCAGAGCAGGGCTACGCCTGGTTGAGGGAGAAAATTGCAGTTCACGATTTCCAGGCACGGGGATGCGAAGTTGATGCATCCGAAATCTTCATTTCCGACGGCTCAAAGTGTGACACAGGTAATATCCTTGATATTTTTGGCAATGACAACATTATTGCTGTCACAGACCCTGTCTATCCTGTCTATGTGGATACCAACGTCATGTCAGGACATACCGGATCTGTCAAGGATAAAGGTGAATATGAGGGTTTAGTATATCTACCGATTACAGCGCAAAACAATTTTACCGCAACGATTCCCTCTCGGAAGGTTGATTTAATTTACCTCTGCTTTCCCAATAACCCCACTGGCGCTGTCGCCACCAAAGATCACCTGAAAGCATGGGTGAACTACGCTCTTGCAAATGGCTCCATTATTTTTTTCGATGCAGCTTATGAAGCCTTTATCACCGATCCGTCAATTCCCCACTCCATTTATGAGATAGAAGGAGCAAGAGAGTGTGCGATCGAATTCCGCTCCTTTTCCAAAAATGCAGGCTTTATTGGTACCCGCTGTGCATTCACAGTTGTGCCGAAAACACTCAAGGCAAAAGCCGCAGATAGTTCTGATGTCGAACTGTGGAAGCTATGGAGTCGTCGCCAATCCACCAAGTTTAATGGTGTGTCCTACATTATACAACACGGAGCCGAAGCAGTCTACTCTGAGGAAGGACAGGCACAAATCAAAGCACTCATTAGTTTTTATCTGGAAAACGCTAAGATTATTCGTGAGAAGCTGACAGCCGCCGGGTTATTGGTTTATGGTGGTGTGAATGCGCCTTACATCTGGGTAAAAACACCTAATGGTTTGTCAAGTTGGGATTTCTTCAATTATTTGCTGCATATCTGCAATATAGTAGGTACACCTGGTTCTGGCTTCGGTGCAGCAGGGGAGGGCTACTTCCGCATTTCAGCATTTAATAGCCGAGAGAATGTGGAAGAGGCAATGCAGCGAATTATCGAGAAGTTTAAAGTGTAGGATGATCACCTTCAGTGTTCAGGTTTTCCTACAGATATTTGCATATTTCCATAGTCTGCTGTTGTTTCACAGACAAGACACAGATATTGTAAATTTTGCCAGATCACTTTTCCTATCAAGATATCACATTAAGAGAAAACACAAGTAAACTTCATGAATTTGGGAAATGGAAATCGAATTTACTAAGTATCATGGTTTAGGTAATGACTTCCTCTTGATTGACAATCGCTCCTCATCACAACCCGTACTGACTTCAGAACAAGTGGTATATTTGTGCGAGCGCCACTTTGGTGTCGGTGCAGATGGTGTTATTTTTGCCTTACCTGGAGAAAACGGTACTGACTACACCATGCGGATTTTCAACTCTGATGGTTCAGAACCGGAAATGTGTGGCAATGGTATACGCTGTTTAGCCGCTTTTTTGGCTGACTTAGAGGGTAATTCCAGAAAAAGCGTTCAATATCACATTCAAACCCTGGCTGGTATCATTACACCCCAACTTATGCCAAATGATCAAGTCAAAGTGGATATGGGTGTACCTAGGTTACTGGCTAGCGAAATTTCCACAACGCTTTGCCCAGATGAGGAAAAAGTCATTAATCAGCCGCTAGAAGTTGCAGGGAAAACCTGGAATGTCACCTGTGTGAGCATGGGTAATCCCCACTGTATTACTTTTGTAGAAGATGTAGCAACAATTCCTCTAGAAACAATAGGTCCACACTTTGAATATCATCCAGCTTTCCCACAACGGACAAATACCGAATTTATCCAGGTGGTGCGTCCTGACTACGTTAAGATGCGGGTGTGGGAAAGGGGTGCAGGTAACACCTTAGCCTGTGGTACTGGTGCTTGTGCGTCATTAGTGGCTGGTGTGTTGACAGGAAGGTGCAATTACACTGCAACTGTAGAACTTCTTGGTGGCTGTTTGCAAGTTGAGTGGTCAGCCACAGATCAACGTGTTTACATGACAGGACAAGCCACGCGAGTTTTCACAGGCAAAATTAGTTTGGGATTTAGCCATTAAGACAAGTTATGGAGTTTGTAAACTAATTTGTGTAAATGATCAAAACCTCAGATAAAACGAGTTTTATCTATTCTTATTCGTTTCACCATCAAGTAACTTAGTTCAAATAACTTTCAGTTTTGTACTTTGTTCAACCATAACATGAAATAAAGTAGGGTTTTATGCATAAAGACAATTCTTCTACTACCATCGCTATTATCGGTGGTGGCTTCAGTGGTTCTATGGTTGCCACTCATCTACTACAGACAGCAACTTATCCTCTTAATATCAAATTGATTGAACGCAATTCACTGTTAGGACGAGGAGTCGCTTACGATACCTATTCTCCCTATCATCTACTAAATGCTCTTGCCGGTCAAATCAGCGCTTTTCCCGATCACCCCAATCACTTCCTACATTGGATTCAAAAACAAAACTACACGATTGACAATTTTGTAGCCTCTGTTGTGACGGTAAACACTTTTGTTCCACGCAAGATTTACGGTGATTACATTCAGGCTATCTTGGATGAATCAGAAATCAATGCCTCCAACTACGTGTATCTAGAACGGATAACTGACGAAGCACTTGACATTAAGCCGAGGGATCGCGATGCAACTGTGTACCTAAGTAGCGGTCGGGTTATACGAGCAGACAGAATAGTTTTGGCTGTGGGCAATTTTCCTCCAGCCGACCCGTGGGTACAAGAACGCTCTTTCTACAAAAGCAGCCGCTACAAAGGCAATGCCTATTCTGCTGAAGCTTTGACAGGTCTTGACCCTGATGACCCAGTTTTGTTAATTGGAACAGGGTTAACTATGGTAGATTTGATTCTCACTTTATTTGTGCAAGGTCATAGAGGCAAGATTTATGCAGTATCGCGACATGGGTTATTGCCTCTTCCCCACAAAATAACTCCTCCTATTCCTCCCTTTATTTCCGTTGAAGCAGCTCCCAAAACAATTCGAGCGTTGATCCACCTTGTCCGTCAACAGGTGCAGTTTGCTACCGCTTCTGGTCAAGACTGGCGGACTGTCATTAACTCGCTACGTCCGATAACTCAGAACCTCTGGCAGACTCTTTCTGTAAAAGAACAGCAGCGGTTTTTACGTCACGTTCGTCCCTACTGGGATATCCACCGTCATCGAATTGCGCCGGAGATTGCACAGATAGTTAACAAGCTACTTTCTTCAGGTCAACTAGTCGTATATGCCGGTCACATTCTAGGCTACCGCGAGGATAGTTGTGGAGTTGATGTAACTATTCGCAAGCGGCATACAACAGAAGATATCGTTTTGCGGGCAAGCCGTGTTGTGAACTGTACTGGTCCAGCATCCAATTATGAGAAGTTGAAACATCCCTTGATAAACAACCTGTTTTCTCAGGGTCTTATTTGCTCTGACCCCTTGCAAATAGGTTTAGCGTGTGCCCCTAATGGTGCGCTATTGGACGCGACTGGTATGCCCTCAGAACTCTTATATACATTAGGTTCAACACGTAAAGGCGAGCTTTGGGAAATAACGGCTGTGCCTGAAATTCGACAACAGGCAATAGCTTTGGCACAGGAGTTACTGCTTCAAGTCACTACAGAAGCAAATAGGACAATAAGAACAAACTTCAAGCAATCAACTGCTTACGAAGTATCTCACGAGGCTGTTGCTTGATACCGCACAATCTTTTGATTAAGCTTCTTCCCATTGGAGATATCTGTCAAGGAAATGTAGAGGCAAAAAGGGGATGTGGAAGAAAAACAGAGCCCACTCCCTCTTCTATTGTCAAGTGATTTGTGTGACTTACAAATACCTTTTCTTTGTCTATTTAGTCTAAACACCAGTTATGGCCCTAATAGTTCAGAAATACGGTGGTACTTCTGTTGGTTCAGTTGAACGCATCCTCTCCGTTGCAGCTAGAGTCTGCAAAACTGTTAAAGCGGGTCACTCCCTAGTAGTGGTAGTTTCCGCGATGGGTAAAACCACTGATCAACTAGCCGAATTAGCCAACAAAATTTCCAAAAATCCTAGCCGCCGGGAATGGGATATGCTTCTCTCTATGGGGGAACAAGTCTCCATTGCACTACTCTCAATGGCATTGCAGGAATTGGGACAGCCAGCAATTTCTTTGACGGGGGCGCAAGCAAGAATTATTACAGAACCAAAACACACCCGTGCTCGGATTCTGCATATCCAAACAGAGTGCATTGAACGGCATCTCAAGGAAGGTAAAGTAGTTGTAGTGGCAGGCTTTCAAGGAATTACCAGTATAAATGAATTGGAAATCACTACACTAGGACGTGGTGGTTCCGACACTTCAGCAGTTGCTTTGGCAGCAGCATTAAAAGCAAGTTTTTGTGAAATTTATACTGATGTACCAGGAATTTTAACTACAGATCCTCGTTTGATACCAGAAGCCCAGTTAATGGATCAAATTACCTGCGATGAAATGTTGGAATTTGCCAGCTTGGGGGCAAAAGTAATGCATCCCCGCGCAGTGGAAATTGCTCGTAACTATGGAGTGCCTTTGGTTGTACGATCAAGTATGACAGATGAACCAGGTACTTGGATAATTTCACCAAAGCCAGAACCACGACCACTCAATAATTTGGAGATTTCTCGAACGGTAGATTGTGTAGAATACGATACCAATTTCGTTAAAATGATGTTGCGATATATACCTGATAAACCAGGTATAGTTGCACAACTGTTTAGTAAAATTGCTTACAGAAATGTAGATGTTGATTTGATTACCCAGTCGCTTTTAGAAGGAAATACAAGCGATATTGCTTTTACTGTGAAAACACCGTTTTTAGAACGGGTAGAAACAGAGGCAGAGGGGATTGCCACTGCATTCCGCCGCAAATCTAACTCCAAACCAACAGAAGCTGAGGTCGTGGTAGAGCAAGATATTGCTAAAGTCAGCATCGTTGGTGCGGGAATGATTGGGCGTCCTGGTATCGCTGCCAAGATGTTCGCCACACTGGCAGAGATTGGCATTGATATTCAGATGATTTCCACCAGTGAAGTGAAAATTAGTTGCGTGATTGATGCAGCAGATTGCGAGCGTGCGGTTGCAGCTCTCTGTAAAGCCTTTGAAGTAAACAATTTCCCAGCTTCTAAACACACATATAAGTACACCTTCGCTTCAGGAACTTCCTCAGCTTCCTTTAGTCTCCCTGTTCGGGGTGTTGCTTTGGATATGAACCAAGCACGTCTCATCATTCGCCAAGTACCAGATCGTCTAGGAATAGCAGCTAAGCTGTTTGAACTATTGGCGCAACGCAGTATCAGTGTTGACACGATCATTCAGTCTCAGCGTTACCACTGGATTGATAACATTCCCAAACGAGATATTACGTTCACCGTAGCGCAAATCGATGCGGAAATTGCCCAGAAAATCTTGCAAGAAGCAGCGGCAGAATTCGGTTGGAGTGAAGCCGTCCTTGACAATGCGATCGCCAAAATCAGTATTGTCGGTACAGGCATGATTAAACAACCAAGTGTTGCGGCACGAATGTTTGAAGCGCTAGCTCAGCACCAAATCAACATTCTTTTGATCGCCACATCAGAAATCAAAATCAGCTGTGTAGTGGCTAGAGAACAGGGTATTACTGCTTTGCAAGCCATTCACGCTGCCTTCGAGCTTGCCGATAGCCAAAAAATTCAGGTTTCTGCATGTCTGTAACCCACATTCCGCACTTCATTTTGTAATATGCTTGTCTTATGAAGTTTGGGCTAATGGTAGTTAAATAGCGATCGCCAAAAGCCTAAAAAATAGCAGTGTTAATACTTAATACCATTAACGGTTTTTTGTAAGATTTGTTGAAGCATTATATATTACATTCTGAAGTGCGGAATGTGGGTTCATTACTTACTGCCAACGTGACCGGAGTCTGAGACTCTTTTACGTGGGGACGGTGAGACAGACTTCACCGGGAGAGTCGTCTCCCCACTCACTTTATGAGGATTTATTTAGTCCTCTGACACTCAACTTCTACATCGCACCGCTATATCTTCCCCATGCTCCCATACTCAACTGCCCCTAAATCTTTCAGAGTAATTTTTTGAGTCTCAGTTAAACCAGTCACCCCAGTAATATTCATACCCTCGTAAGGTTTAGAGTTTCTCAAAGTTTTCAGGCACTCACCGATTGAAACATCCCAAAGCTTAATCGTTTCATCTTCACTGCAACTGGCCAGGGTTTGACCGTTGGGACTAAAGGCTACCGACCAGATGAGCTTGGAATGTCCTGACAAGGTTCTTACGCTGCTGCTTGTGTTAACATCCCACAACTTGATTGTTTGGTCACTGCTGCCACTAGCAAGGGTGCGACCATCTATACTGAAGGCGGTTGAGTGTACAGAATTGGTATGACCCTGTAAAGTTCCAAGATGCTCACCTGTGTTAACATCCCACAACTTGATCGTTTGGTCACTACTGCCACTAGCAAGGGTGCGACCATCCATACTGAAACATAAAGACCATACCCAACCAGTATGACCGTGCATGGTCTGAAGGCATTGACCTGTGCTGATATCCCAGAGTTTCACTGTTTGGTCATGACAACCACTAGCCAGTGTACGACCGTTCGGACTGAAGGCGACTGACCATACCCGACCCGTATGCCCCTGCAAAGTCTGAAGGCAACGACCAGTACTGACATCCCACAACTTGATCGTTTGGTCCTCACTGCTACTAGCAACTATCTGACCATCTGGGCTGAAGGTAACTGATGAGACCCTATTACCATGCTCCTGCAAAGTTTTGAGACATCTACCAGTAGTAATATCCCACAGTCTTATTGTATGATCCTCACTACCACTAGCAAGCATTTGACCATCTGGGCTGAAGGTGACTGATGTAACCCGATTACCATGCCCCTGCAAAATTTTGAGACATTGACCTGTGCTGACATCCCACAGTTTCACCATTTGGTCTTCACTGCCACTAGCAAGTATGGTACCTTGAGGAATAAAGGCAACTGACCACACCCTATTGCTATAACCCTGCAAAGTCTTGAAGCAAAGACCATTACTGGTATTCCAGAGATATAGCGTCTGGTTATCATTTACACTAGCAAGCATATTACCTTGAGGACTAAAGGCGACTGACCACACCCTATTCCAATCTCCCTTTAAAGTTTTGAGACATTGACCTGTGCTGACATCCCACAGTTTCACCGTTTGGTCTTCACTGCCACTCGCCAGCATTTTACCATCAGGACTGAAGCTGACTGAGTTTACCCAGTTAGTATGACCCTGCAAGATTTTAATGCATTGACCTGTGCTGACATCCCACAGCCTCACCGTTTTGTCATGAGAACCGCTCGCTAACATCTGACCGTCCGGGCTGAAGATAACCGACCACACCCAACCTGTGTACCCCTGCAAGATTTTAATGCATTGACCAGTGCTGATATCCCATAATCTTACCATTTGGTCGTCACTGCCACTAGCCAGTGTGTCGCTATTTGGGCTAAAGGCAACTGAAAATATCCTGCTACCATTTTCCTTTAGAGTGTTGAGGCAGTGACCTGTGTCCACATCCCATAACTTCACCGTTTGATCCTCACTGCCACTTGCCAGCATCTTACCATCAAAACTGAAGGCAACTGATCGGATCGTGCTACTATGACCCTGCAACGTTTTGAGGCATTCACCAGTGCTAGTATTCCATAGCTTTACTGTTTGGTCATCACTACCACTAGCAACAACATTACCATCAGGACTGAAGGTGATTGACCAGATCCAAGCAGTGTGACCCTTCAAAGTGAGAATTTGCCTCCCATTTATAACTTGGTACAAATGAATCTCACCGTAGTTACCACCTGTAGCGAAAACTTTTCCATTGAGACTAAAGGCTACTGAAAAACAGCAACTGAGAGTTTCAGCAAAAACAGATTTAGCTAGATTAGCATTTTGGAAATTCGCATTGTGCAAATTCACCTTCTTTAGGTCTGCTTGCCAAACAGTTAGATCAGAAAAATCATAGCCACTTAGATCGGTTCTCAGATGACAAAGCAGATTAAAAATATTTCCAGCCGTATAACTGGGTTCTAAGGGCGATGTTTCTCGTAGTGTAACTAAAATTTGAGTAAGTTGATTTTCAATGCCTTTAGTATTCCCAAAGTGATTAAGCAACCCATCTATAACTGGCTGGAGGAGCAGGCGAACTTGAGCGTCGATGATGTAGTCGGGAGCAGTCGCCTTCATTAGAGCATGGCACCGGAGAAGTACAATTTTCTTTAGAACAATCTCTGAACAAACCTGAGCCACTAGTTGCTCAGTCACATACTCCATTAATACAGGTTGTAGTGTGAACAGTGATACAGTTTTTTCAATCAGCGATCGCCGCAACAGAGATTCCACAGCCTCCACTAATTTTGCTTGTAGTATTGGCGGGACAAAATCTTCAAACAATTCTGCGATTCCAATCGGCTCACGATTAATCACCAACCAGTACATTATGCTCTTTTCTAAATCTGACAAGCGCTCAAACTGCTGAGCTAGAATATCCCTAATATCGCCTAAAACAACCTTATCTTGTTTCAAAAACTCAGATACTTTATTATCAAACACGTCTTGAATGGTTGTAGCAACTATCCTTAAGGCTAATGGATTGCCTCCATAACGCTTAGTTATTGCTGTCCATTCGTCCTCTGTTCCAGATATGTCCTTGAGCTTAAAGATTTCTTGCCCGTGTACCGCTTTAAGACCACCCAGTCGTAGTGAGCGTACGGGTAGTGCTTCGCCTTCTAATAAGGCTACTTCTTTAAGTTTTTCCCGGCTAGTGAACACTAAACAGCTAATGTGATTTGCCTCTCCCACTCGTTTGAGGAACTCACCATACCCCTCATATCCCTCTCGATATTGTCCAGAGCTACTACTATTGCGTAGAATCGATTCCACATTATCGAGTATCACAAGACAGCGTGATGAGCGCAAATAGTCAATCAGTTCCAATACTCTTTCGCCTACTGTCTTTGGTAAGTCAGCTTCTGAAATCTGCTCGTCGGACAGAAATTGGAGTAGATTAGCCAGGATAATTTGAGGTGATGGAGCTTCTCGTAGCGATCGCCAGATAACGTACTCAAAGTTCTCCTGAATCTGTTGAGCAAGCTTTACAGACAAAGATGTTTTACCAATGCCTCCCATTCCCAACAGTGCCACCAATTGGCAGCGCTCATCAACAATCCATTGCTCTAACGTAGCAAGTTCTTCTGTGCGCCCATAAAAAACCGGAGCAGAGATAGCTTCCCCAAAATCTATACGCGTATTAGAGCTTAAATAGTCACTTTTTCCTAGTTTTAAATGAAAAGCTTTGAATAGCTCCTCAATTGTTCTTTTGTCAACCCCTCCTTCACAATTTAGCACCTTGGAGATTGTACCAGTATATAACCCAGAGCGTACACTGATTTCTTCGAGGGTGTACCTTTTTCCAAAATTTTCCTCTGCTTCCGACTTACGCTTTGCCTCTTGAAGTCTATCCAACCCCTTAGGGCTAAGTACAACACCACGCTTGCGTCTCCAATTATGTAAACTCATATTTAAAAATGGAGTATATAAAGGATTTAAGCTCAATTTTTAATATAGCGATTGTTCAAGTACAAAGGTGGTTACTAGCATCATCAATTTTATGACTTTGAGCTAACGCCATCACAACAGACCGCTCGGTACGGCTATTTTTAGTCCCAGAAATTGTTTCCTTCCAAACACCAATCACTTGATAGCCAACCAGGGCTGCATACTCTAGTAAGTCCCGTTCTTGTCGCTTACAGGACTTATGCGAGTCTGTTTTGGCATACGACCGTCAAGCCTCCTCATTAGAAGCAGCAGTGTATCAACGTTTACGGGAGTTAAAGTTAGAACCACCAATACCCGAAGCGGTGGAACGGCTGATTCGGTCCATCGGTGATAGGTTAGGATAAAGCGCCTTTTGTCAATCAGTTAAAATACTCAAAATATTCTTAATAAGAATGATAATCGTGTGGAGCAAAGGGGGATGAGGCGAGCGATGCTCGCCTCATCCCCCTATTTTTGATTATCATTATCTTTAAGTCTTTAACAGCTGAAATAGAAGATGAAAAAGTATTGTAACGACGTAAAAAGTGAGCAGCATTGTTAGGTAAATTCAATTATCAAACGAGGTAATGAAAAGTTTGGTTTATCACTATGCCCAAGCGACCAAAACAAAATTCTGATCACGCACAACGGCATAATACTCCCACGATAGATAATGAAGCGATCGCGTCGCATTTAGAAGCTTTATTAACCAACAAAAATATTATAAGCAGTTAGGATTACGAGATAGGATTCTGAATTTATCGTTAATGGTGGCAGCAGTTTTAACACTATTATGGCGGCAAGTTCCTGGCGTTCAAGAGTTAAATCGCCTGCTAGCAAGAGAAGGTTTATTATGGTGTCATCCCACAAAAGTTGCTCAACAATCATTATCAGAAAGATTTTTAGTTTTCCCTGCTGAGTTATTTGAGCGTGTATTTAAAGATTTACTACCTCAGTTACAACTCAATTGGCAGCAACGACTGAGGCGACCACTACCAGATAGTGTTAAGTTTGCATTGCATAATTTTCACCGAATTTTGATAGCTGATGGGTCAACATTAGAAGCTTTATTTCGGAAGTTAAAAAGCCTGGAAGACTTAAAAACAGGACAATTAGCCGGAAAAATTTGTACAGTTATTGATTTGGTGACTCGTTTACCCGTTGAAGTTTGGTTTCATACTAATCCCGCAGCATCGGAGACGAACTTTGAAGCGTCATTACTGAATTTACTAAGAGCTAAAACTCTGATTTTACTTGATAGAGGTTTTTATCATTTCCAATTTTTACAACAACTTATTAACCAAGAAGTTCATTTTATTACCCGTTTAAAAGCTAAAGCTTCTATTAAATGCTTAAAGATTTTCAGCTATGACCATTCGGTTAAAGACCGATTGATTCAACTTGGGACTGTTCGCCGTGGCGCACCAATTTTAACTTTACGTTTAATTGAAATAAAGGTTGGTAGAACTAGTTATTCTTACATTACTTCTGTTCTCGATCCTGCTATATTACCTCCTTATGTCGTGGCAGATTTATACCGAAGAAGATGGAGAATTGAGATTAACCAGCCACAATACATCTATAAAGACAAACGACTCCAGCTATCCTATCATTGGAATTGAAGGGTTGCTCAAACTGGTAGAAGTAGCCAGAAAACTGAAAGCATCCCAGGTATCAACAAATTCACAAGGTGTTGTATGCCAGACCAACTTATCCCCCCCCACCCATAAGCGAGAAACTATCCTCAGTGTGGATAAAGCTCCCACTACGCAACCGCAAGCGGTTGCTATGTCTGCTGTCTGGGATGCTGGAAAAGCAGATGAAGATAGCAATTCAAGCAAAGGAGAGTAGCAATGAGCCAGAATTTTGAATTACACTCATTGCGATCGGAAAAAATTCTTCCCTGTCACCAAGAAAAATTGGCAGTAGTTTACGTTCGGCAGTCAACATTGCAACAAGTACTAGATCATCAAGAGTCAACAAAACTTCAGTATGGCTTGGTTAATCGCGCAATCGCTTTGGGGTGGAGCCAAGAACGAGTGCTAGTAATTGATGATGATCTAGGAAAATCTGGAATTAGCGCACAAGGTAGAGAAGGATTCCAACGATTAGTAGCAGAAGTAGGAATGAATCATGTGGGGCTGATTCTAGGTATAGAGATGTCAAGACTAGCACGTTCGTCCAAAGATTGGCATCAACTGTTGGAAATCTGTGCTTTGTTTAGAACACTAATTGCGGATTTGGATGGAGTCTACGACCCTAGCAATTATAATGACCGCTTACTTCTTGGTTTAAAGGGAACAATGAGTGAAGCAGAACTGCACATTATTAAGCAAAGAATGGTGCAGGGCAAGCTCAATAAAGCACAACGGGGAGAACTAAATTTTTTACTACCTACTGGTTATGTCCGTCGTCCTTCTGGAGAAGTCGCATTTGACCCAGATGAACAAGTTCAGCAGGTAATTCGGCTAATATTTCGGAAGTTTGAGGAACTGGGTACTCTAAATGCCGTGCTGCGATACTTAGTTAAAAATGATATCAAAATTGGGATTCGAGTCCCAACGGGACTAAATAAAGGAGATTTGGAATGGCATCGTCCTCATCGTATGACTTTGCAAAACTTACTCAAAAATCCGTTGTATGCAGGTGCTTATGCATATGGTCGTCGTCAAATAGATCCCCGCAAGCAACAAGCGGGACAACCAAGTACTGGAAGAGTTGTGATTGCCCCAGATAATTGGCATGTGTTGTTACCAGATTGTTATCCTGCTTATATTTCCTGGGAGCAATATCAGTGGAATTTGGCACGATTGAAGTCTAACCAGGCAAGAGCTGAGGAATTAGGTGCAGTACGCCACGGGCCTTCAATATTGTCGGGCTTGTTGGTTTGTGGTAGGTGTGGTTGTCGCATGGCTGTTCAGTACAGTCAGGCGCATCATCATCGCTATGTATGTTGCCAACAGGCTGTGGATTATGGAGAAAAGAGGTGTCAGCAACTTGCGGGAGCTGCACTCGATAAATTTGTTAGCCAACAGGTTTTACTAGCGCTTACACCTGCGGCTTTAGAATTATCTTTGGAGGCAGCAACATATATCGAACAAGAGCGCCTTGAGCTTGACCAACTGTGGCAACAGCGATTGGAAAGAGCCACTTTTGAAGCCGAGCGAGCTGGACGGCACTATCGATTGGTTGAACCTGAAAACCGACTTGTAGCACGTCAACTCGCCACCGAATGGGAAGAAAAATTGGCTGTACAACAGTCATTACGAGAAGATTACCAACGATTCTGCCATCAACAGCCTCACTTGCTCTCGAATACTGAACGTGAAGCGATTTGCCAATTAGCCCAAGACATTCCGGCTTTATGGGTTGCAGCAACTACAACAAATTCTCAACGCAAAGAAATTATCCGACAGGTGATTGCAAAAGTAATTGTTGAGGTTATTGGTGATAGCGAGCAAGTTCAAATTATTATCGAATGGGTAGGAGGTACTTGCACAGAACATAGTATCGTTCGTCCTGTTGCCAAGCTTACTCAACTGTCACAATATGACAAGCTTTGCGAACGTCTGAAGAGTTTAATAACTGAAGGATTAACCTCTGAAGAAATCGCTCAACGTCTTAATTCAGAAGGCTATCATCCAGCAAAATGCCGTGACACCTTTAATCGTCAGGGTGTCTTGGAGCTAAAACGACACTTGGGCTTGTGCCTAAAGCGTTCTTGTTCTGACAACCCAGATGTTCTTAAGGAAGCAGAGTGGTGGCTACCAGATTTGGCTCGCACAATTGGGATGCCTAATATTACGCTTTACAATTGGGTAAAACGTGGTTGGGTGAAAGCAAGACAGCAAGAACAACCACCCCGACACTGGATTATTTGGGCTGATGCCGCAGAAGTGGAGCGTCTACGCCAACGTCGTTTGCTACCCCTTGGCTATGCTACCCGCCAAAAATGGCTTGATTAGATGCTCGCTATGTCTACCTACCTCAATTCAGCCACAACTTTATAAATACAGTAAATCTCCAGGACTACAACTTATGCCACGTCAAAATTACAATTCAGACATTTATAGTGGCATTGTGGCTGGCTCATCGAAGAAGCTTTTTATTCAGTTAAGGGACTTCCAAATAATAAATTAATCAAAAAAATTCAAGAGACAGTTCTTAATCAATAATGATAATCATTAGGAGGGGGAGAAAGTGCTTGCCGACGGCAAGCACTTTCTCCCCCTCAAATATTCGTGAAGGATTTACACCCCTTTCTCTTTCGTTTGTCCTTGGGGTAGTTGCGAGTTTATTTAATTTATAGCTTTATAAAAGCTGTTAAAAAAATTAAAGACTATGTTGCTTCACAATAGATATCAATAAACCATTTACCTAAATTTGGGAAATCTTCATTTGTAGAATTGGTCAGACGTTTAATTTGTTTTTCGATTTTGGACATAGCTTTTTTAGTCAGCTTAATTCCATTTTCATAAGTTTGAGTTACCAACTTCACAATTGGATGTTTACCTTTCCACTTCATATTTTGAGCAAAGTTTAAAGCTGTCTCTATCTCATCTAAAATGCTGCCATTCCAGTAGTTTTCCAAAACTGCCCAGGTTCGTTCAATTGGATTGTATTTACTATGATATGGAGGATAATAAGCTAAACGTATATTTAGTTTATATGACTGAGAAAACTCAACTATACGTTTCAGAAACTGAGTTCGCCGAGAATTATTTTCTCCTCCATTATCTTGATTAATAACCAAAGTTTTTATTTCTGGGAATCGCCAGCTTTCTGATTTCCAAAAATCTGCTAAAGTATCAACAATAAAATCACTCGTCACCTTGGATTCTGTAAAGTATAAAAATAGTTCATCTAACTCTGGAAGAAATATACCGTAAGGAGTTACGGTTGTTTTTGGATGATAATCATGGTCTTCAGTTTCAGTTGAAACTCTGTTTTTACCTCCTCGGTCAAATGAGCCTATATTTACACGAGTTTTTGCATCAAGGCTTAGACGTAAAACGCTCTTATCATCTAAAGCCGATTGATTAACTATTGCTAATTGCTCAAAGATTGCATCTGTTTCTGGAATTTTTTTTGGGGAAGAACTTTTGCCACTCGTTTGAGGCGATAACCTAAATAATTCAATTTGACGCGAATTGTTTCTTCTGTCGGTAACTGTTCATTACTGTAACCTAACTTTTCAATTAATAGCTTTCTTACTTGACTTGCAGTCAGGCGTGTATACAGCCTTTGACTTTTAAAACTTGGGTCAGTTTGACTTTGAGAATCGACTAATTTTTTGATATCTTCTAAAAGATTTGGTAAATGTTCTTCTGCCTTCCAACGTCCTCTTGCCGAATAATTATCTACACAAGTAATCCTGTTAGTTAATTCTTTAATTCCTTTACGAATAGTATTTCTATCCCACCCCAATTCTTTTTGAGCCAGTAATTGTCCTCCATAACCGAACTCCAACACAACTTGTGCTTGAAACCGCCGTCGTGCTGCTCCTTTGAGTTGGCTAGCTGTTTGCTTGAATACTTTTTTGACTGAATCAGTTAATTCGAGCAACACTCCTCTCCACACAAAAATTTCCATCCAAATTGAATTTACTACGAATAGGGGTGGAAGGAGAAGCAGCCTACGGCTGCTTCTCCTTCCACCCCCTCAGAATGATTATCATTATTGTATTTGGTGATTTTATTCCTTGGAAGTCCCTAAACGTTTATTGGGGCTGTCTTATTTGTGGACTGGCTCTATTAATGGTATCAAATTACAGGTGTGGGCTACTTGGCTATTTTATGCAGTATTAG
>NZ_NAPS01000015.1 GCF_004323185.1 Westiellopsis prolifica IICB1 | reverse complement strand
TCCTTGTTTTTGAGAAAGATTATTATTCTCATTGTCAAACCAAGGACTGCCATCTGTTGGCGCACCTTCATAGTTATTGTGCCAATCGTCCAGACACCATTCCCACACGTTCCCGTGCATATCGTATAACCCAAAAGCGTTAGCTACTCCAAAGCTTCCTACTTCTGTTGTTTCTTCTCGAT
The DNA here is from genome assembly GCF_004323185.1 of Westiellopsis prolifica IICB1. GTDB lineage: Bacteria > Cyanobacteriota > Cyanobacteriia > Cyanobacteriales > Nostocaceae > Pelatocladus > Pelatocladus prolificus_A. The sequence goes on along the minus strand of NZ_NAPS01000015.1, from coordinate 8,537 downwards.
ATGTTCCCTTTACTCCATTGCCATAAGTGTAGTTAGCGTCATAGTTAGCCAGTTCTGATGTAATCGTCTCACCAAAGTGAAAAGGAGTGGTAGTTCCGGCACGACAAGCATATTCCCATTCGGCTTCACTTGGGAGGCGGTACTGTCTTTTTGTATGAGATGATAAGCGATCGCAAAATTCAACCGCATCATACCAGGAAACTGACTCAACGGGGCGATTTTCTCCTTTAAATGTAGATGGATTAGGGTTGAGTTCGCGGTTAACTTGTGGGAGAGAGGCTACTGCTTGCCACTGTGCTTGCGTTACGGGATATTTGCCTAAAAAGAAAGGGCTAATGGTTACTTGGTGTTGAGGGCGTTCATTAGCACTGCTATCTTTCTCATTTTTGGGAGCGCCCATCATAAAACTACCTTCAGCGATAGCTACCATTTCTAGTTGTACTCCATTCCCTAAGTCTTCGATAAAACACTGAGATTGCAGACGACGACGCTTGACTATCAATTCTGTTTTTCGTCTGAGCCAGCCTGATTGTTTTGGTTCAATGGTGGCTATTTCAAATTCAAAAGATCGCAGATCTATGGTTGGCTCATCTTCAAAGGTGATAATTGCTACTACAAATTGAAATTTTTTGAGTGGGGGCAAGATTTTTAGAGGTCGCACTTCTGGTTCAGTTACGGGAATATATCTATCTGCTAATGCAGCATACTCACCTCCCAAACGGCGCAGTACGTCTAAGCCCACTCTAGCAAAGGGTAAGACAGCATCCCATTGATCGCTCTCTAAGGTATGTATATCACCAAGTAACGCCTCAAAAGTTTTAGAGGGACTGCCCAGTTTTCGACAAATCGATGCTGATAGGACATTCAACACCTCAATCGTCTTTAATATCGATGTATCTCCCAGCAAAATATGACGTACTCGCTCTTCTCCATCAGGCGAGTTATCACCCCAAAACTCGTAACGGCATAGGTCATTTTCTTCTGTATCACAACGCCGCAAGAGACCACTGAGCAGTACTTCTGCTACATGAGATTGTTGTACCTCCTCCTCAAAATCAGCATGAAAGACATCTCGTAATAGATCGATCACGGGCAAACTTACTGGAGTAGCCGCCATTAAATCTGCTAATTGCTGCGCTGTTTTAGAAGCTGTTGAGCGAAACAGTGCCACTCGCTCTTGAGCAGTCCTTTGTGAGATTGAGCGTAAAAAGGAGTCTGATTTCCCTTTTTCTGCTTGTTTGCGGATAAAAGACAGGTCAAAAGTTCGTCCTGGTGTACGATTATCTCCAAAGCCAGAGGCTACTCTTGCCCAGCAGAACATTGAAGCTGCATCAAGAGTAATAAGAGACACCGTAACTAAATCTTCATTCTTACGTCGTTCTAGACGTTGGGGCAAACCTTCGATTACCAACTGAGTACTCAATAAGCCTGGAGCAACAGAACCCAGTCTAACAATATGCCCATCGCGCAATGCGGTTCTTGACCATAATCGCTCTGGAAACATTTGGAAAATGGCGATCGGCTGTACCTTACTCCAAGCAAGCAGTGTTTCGTAAATCAGGCTTTGTTGCCACAGTGCTGATGTACAGTCTGTTACCAACCAAATCAAGCGTCGCCCCGTTGGGTCAATCAGTTCACCTGGAGTATGGGAACGTTGATTTATTGCTAGTTCGGTCTTTGCTACAGAATGAATTGAGCCATCACGCCACCGAGAAAACAACTGTACCTTTCCTGTTTGGGCAGACAGTCGCCAAGTCCGGACAGATCGGAACGCCCCCTGATATTCTACTAAATGGTTCAGTTCCATGATTGCCCGTTCCCAGATTACGGTTGTCTTCGATTCTTCGACCACTAAATCTAGTTGTAACCAGCGTTCTGGTACTGGACGTACTACGGGCAACCAAACCTCTGTCTCGGCAATTTGTGCTACTGTGGCATCTTCATCTAATTCAAATCGGGTTCGCGATGGTACTTTTCGCATCAGAGGACGGAGCGCTCTTGCCAAATCGAGTCGGTTTCGCAATGCTGGCGCTGCTGGGACTGAAAACGGAGTGCCGCTTGGTTTCTCAGCTTTTTGTTCTAATTTCGGTTTAGTAGCGATGGTTTCTAGCGGCTGTGGAGATGGCGGTTCTTTAGGATACAGATTAAGTGTAGGTTCGCTGTGGCCATTTTTCTCAGTATGCTTTGGAATTTGTTCAACCGTTGTTTGCCCTTGGGTATCTTCTGCCTGCAAAGACTTGGCTGGCTCGATAAATTGAGCCAGCCAAAGGATATCAACTAAGTCGATGGCATCGAAATCCAGTTTGGCATCTGCTAAGGTTTTCGCGAACTGTCCGACTGTTGATCCTCGCTGCTGCTGAGATGTTTCCATAGGCGATTAATCAGGTCTTCTCGGCTTTTCAAATCTGGATCGCGCTCACTCATTACCAGGTATACTGCATTTAACAGTTGATCGGTAGCTAAGTCTCCGCGACTGCGATCGCTCCGCTTTGTGTCGAAATCTTTAATGAGTTTTTGGATATCTACTGCTGACGGAACGCTTATCTGTTTATTGTCTTTGGTATCTTGCTCCACCTGTTGTTGAAGGTGGGCATTGACAATTTGCTCCAGACGATTCTTATCTGGTTCTTCCATCGTTAGACGCACACATCGACGGAGGAATGGAGCTGGAAAGTCACGCTCACCATTGCTAGTCAAAATCATCAGAGGAAATTCTTCGCAAACAACCTTGCCACCTATAATTTTAGTTTTACCTGCTTTCACCTTATAATCATCGTTGAATGTAAACTCTTGCTCGTCTTTGTAAGCTGTCCGCACTTCTACGTCGGATTTGATATTTTCAATCCGCACCAGCTCTGGAATTTCAAATGTTCCTTCCTCAAAGACGTAGAGCAAATCGTTTGGCAGATCGATATCGCTCTTGTCAATTTCATCAACAATCAAAATGCGCGGTTTTTTGGCAGGAACCAACGCCGTTCCTAATGGTCCCAGGCGGATATAATTACCAATGTTATCAAAGCGATCATCTTGTTCTCCTGAGTTCCCATCACGGGGACGTGAACTGTTGGCATCTTGCAGACGAGAAATCGCATCATAAAGATACAGTCCATCTCGAAGAGTTGTCCGGGTGGTAATTGGCCAGTAGAGAACTTCACCCATTCCTAGTTCGTGGGCAACAGCATAAGCCAGGGATGTCTTGCCAGTGCCGGGTTTGCCTGTTACCAAAAGAGGTCGCCGCAGATACAGCGCCGCATTTACCATCTCAATTTCTTGGGGGCGTACCTGAAATGTTTTTCCCCGGCCTTCCTTACGGCGTTCAGCCCGTCGCCAGGTGGGAGCAGGCGGCAATGGTAGTGGGTCTTGAGGTTTAAATTGCTCTTTTCCATTGCCTTTGAAAATTGGATTGAATAGTGTTTCGGTGCTGGCTTGAGCCTCTAAAGTTTCGTCGCTCATGGTGTCAAAACATCTCCGGATAAAACTGCATATCGGGAGGCAAGATTTTTGGATCTTCCCATAACAGGCTTAGGTGATGACCTAGTAAAGGTTTTTCAGAGTTATATGCCTTTTCTCGCTCCTGACGAATGCGATCAGGTAAATCTTCAAAAATGCCATCCGATACATTAGCTAACTGGTCTTGAAATTGAGGATTGCGCGACCATAGTGCCACTGGCAATGCTGTCTCTTCTGCAATCAAATCAAACCAGCTACCTACAGAATCACAATTTTTAAGAATCACGGCACAGGTTTTTTCTAGTTCTGAAATCAAATCCTCTGCTGGCTGCGAACAGTCTATGAACTTGGCTACTTCGCAAGTTTTATTTTTAAAAGTTTTTTCAATTTGTTTCCATTTCTCATGCCAATCGTCGTAATAGTAGCATCCGATTGGGTGCGTCTTCAAGTTTGTTCGGACAACAAATGGGTATTCACTACCCAGAACAGCACCAAAATCGCTACTTGTCAACATCTCAAAATCGTCACCAAATAAAATCCGTGGCACAAACAAATGAATAGTTGGAGTCGGCTGTTTCCGAAACTTGTCCCGAATTTTCTTACGCACAAATTTAGGTAGTTCTTGACGCGGAAGTACTTCTTCCAAGATGATCGGCATTGGTGGTTTGTGCGGATTATAGGTTTCGAGATTGGGAATAGCCCATAGGGACACACGCAACTCATCCATTGATGTCTCTACTTGCTCAACAGCCACCATTAGACATTTACATTCATTACTGGGTAAGACATTCTTCTGTCTCATTTCGTCATCAAAGCGAACAAATAAATCTGAATATTTATGTCTGCATCGCTCTACCCAAGCTTTTAGTTGTTCTAAGGCGGATGTTGGCGTGTCTTTCATCCAAGCTAACATCATCACAAAATAGACAAGCTTGCCTTCGGTTTCCCAGCCAGGGGGAGGAGGACGATCAATTAAATCCACTAGCTGCTGTTGCCAGGTGCGATCGCCTCCTTTAGGATTACACTGCCGTAAAGCATTATCAATCGCTATGCACAGCAGATGTGGCTTGTTATCATCGCTACACGTATTGAGGCTCTGTGTCAGGATATCGTGTAAGTACAAAGCATCAACTTGCTTGAGGATAGTTTGTAGCTGTTTGGTCGGAATGGCATAAGCTGTATTCTGTTGTCCTTCCTTGTCCTGGGGTACAGTTGCCGTTGCCACCATGCCAATAACACATTGACGTGAATCGTTCCAAACAGGCGCACCGCTAAAGCCTGGCTGTATTGTCTCATCATTTGGATCGCCGTATTTGCACAGTTGGAATCGACCTCCAGCAACATTAGCTTTAGGTCGGTAGGCGTCAGATCGTCCACCAGTCCGACTCTTGCCGAAGCCATAGACTGAGTGTTTATCATTCTCTACCTCAGCCCGTGAAACCTCAACTAGAGGCATTGGCTTCGCTTCCTGTGGGTGAGGAGTGAGTAGTTTAAGTACCGCAACATCACCATTTTCTAGATTATAGGGCAACCATAAGACTACTTCCGCATTGATCTTTTGACCACTTGCAAGGACAGGAAAATCCAGGGAAATTTCTGCTTTGGGCGGATTTTTATACTCGTCCTTGGTGAAGTCGTCTTGAGCCACATTGTTCGCTTGCAACACGACATGGGTACAGGTCAAAACATAACCGGGCGCAATCAAAAATCCCGTCCCTATCACATGCTCTGTTTTATCTTCTTTCAGAATAAATATTCGGGCGATCGCCTTTTCGTAATCTTCAATGGTGAAGGTCATTTATTTTTCCATTTCAATGTAATTTCGTAGGTTGCTTCACTCCCTAGTTTTGTTACAACAGCATCAATTTCAGCACTCAGCTTAACAGCGAATTTCACCTCAACTTCATCCTCCGGATCGGTTAGGGCATTGAGCCTCTGCTTCAACGTTCGCACCATTGGTTCAATACCATCCAATGCTTCACTCAAAGTTTTGCGTGCCTTAGCTGCCAGTTCCCCTGGCGATTTTGAAACAGGCTTAATCTCTTCAGATTTAACTTCCTCAACTTCAATCAAAACTGTCTGACCATCACCAACATCAAATTTAACTAGTTTTGTCATAACAAATGTATTCTCAATGATAATTAAGATATTTATCTTTCTTATTTGTGCAACAATGTCCTAGCAAACTGTAATTCAGAACAATTCCTCACCCCTTCAACTCACCAACCGATCGCGCTTCATTAGCCAACCATTGCTTGATTAGCTCCACCACAACTTGACTCATTTTCAGCCCACGCAAAGCACAAGCAGCATAAAACTGCTTCTTGAGATCATCTGGAATACTAATGTGCATAACAGTGAATTTTATAGGTATTGTCTATACAAAACTACAAATGTACAGAACACGATTCCAGATTGATATTAGCAATCTCACTATGTTTACGATAGTAGTAGAGATTAAGAAAATATAAACTCTGGAAGGATCGTACTTACTGGAAAGTTACCCATAACACCACGCCAGTCTGCCATAGCCCCAGGCGATTTGCAGCCCCAGAAGTTTGAAAGGGGAGCAAGGCGATGCAAGTGAGAGGGGACAAAAAATGAGCGATTGCAATCTCCTGGGCCTTCTCAAAAGCCGTTTTAACGCTCCTGCTTTCTAAATTCCCAAGGTGGCACTGCATTGGGGTCGCTCCAAAACCCAGCGCGGTTTGCGATCGCTATCTTCTCAGCTTTTGAAAAAGCCGTGACGTTGGGACAACTTGATAAAAATTTATAAGGATTGAATTAGACAAAAGCTTTACTGTGCAAGGCTTTCATCGTAAAATAATACAAATGCTCTAGCGGTGCGGGAACACCCTAGAGCGTGGTCAGCCTAGTGTAAGTAATTTAGTTCCTGCCTGCTCTTTCTGCAATGGTTCTAAGGGAAATCGAGATGTAGTTAACTGGTATCCAAAACAAGATTTTTATAGTAACCAATGTTGGAGTAGGTTACTATTTTTAGTTGGAAAAGAAATAGTTTTAGGTCAAATTCCTTTATTCTAGTTTCTCCTATGCTGTTTTCTCCATTCCCAAGGGGGGATTGAATTAGGATTAGCCCATACTCCAGCGCGATTCTGTTTACCTATCTCCTGGGCTTTCAGAATCGCATCTTTATTAGGGCATGAAGAAACAAACTGAGGGTAGACCCTAGCCATTCCAGCTTTTAGCATTTCTTCCTGTATAAACAACTCTTGATCGTTTCCGACAGCTATGAAAACTTCTGCCACAGTTCTTTTATACCTATCAGTAGTGACAGGAGAAACCATAACCGTGTTACCTGACTTTTCAAGGAGAGTTTTTAAATAAGCCTTAGCTTCCTGACCCCCTTCCTGCTGGCTCTCGTTGGCATCTATCCCACAGAACCGGATTTTTGTAGTTTCACTCCCACGCTTTACGGTGATGGTGTCGCCATCCGCAACACTTACCACTTCCCAATTTTCAGACATAGCGACTGCGCGGGGTGATGTGGAATCTGCCGCCGCCTCAATAAATTCTTTAGTTTGAGGGGAAACTGCCGCAGCAATAGCAGCGACACAGGCAAGTAAGAACACTGGGTTATTGAGGAGCTTTTTCAGCATTGATGATCAGGGCTGTGATACTTAATATCAGTTTGCCCAATAATCAGTAATCAGTTATCAGTTACCAGTTATCAGTTACCAGTTACCAGTTACCAGTTATCAGTTACCAGTTATCAAATTAAACTGTTCACTGATTACTGCTCACTGTTCACTGATTACTGTCTGCCAGACACTATTAAATTGTCTGGTGAAAGATGAAACTTGTATTATAAAATCTGCCTAATTACTAATATCTGTCTGCCAGAAAAATCTAATTTTTAAACATCTATCTGCCAGACAATAGATTACTTATTAATTAGCTATTTTTCATACTAATTTCACATATTTTTCAGTATTAATTCTGAAAAATATATATTTAATTTCAAATCAAAGATGATTATTCCGTAAGTTTACTCTTTGTGAAAAATAAAAATATCAATGAATATGGTTTTAAGAAAAGACGAAATTGAATTTTAACATTAGTGGTGTATGAAAAAAATTCAACTAATTAAATCAGGATTAATTGCTACTACTGCACTGGGTGCGATCGCATCTAGTATTGTTCCTGCTGCTGCTATTCCTTATAATGGTGCAACTGTATATAAGACTTCTACTGACGGGGTTGATCAGGTTATCATTAGCGGCACTGCTAGTACTCGTGTTGCCGTTATGATTGAGAATCAGGATCGCAGTACTGGCAGAATTGCTGGTGGCTGTGGTGAGGTTAGAATTAGCTCTGCTACTGGTGATTATACGGGCTTGAAGGTTGATAATGTTGACGTTGATGCTTCAAGTCTTCCTTCTCAAACTTTACCTAGCTGTGTGAATGGTGTATTTGCTGAACCTCGTACTGCGAATTTCAAAACTCCGACTGGGCAAGTCATAATAGTTAACAAAACACCTGGTTCTGCTGTCAAAGTTACGCTTCAGGCTGATAGCACTCGATATATTACTTTAAATGGCTGTGGATTTGGGATTCTTCGATCTAGTTCCTCATCTCCTTTGCCTGCTAATTTTAAAATTGGCACAGATTCTTATACAACAAGCTCCTTGCCCACTGCACCCGGTGCGCCTATTTGCAGAACTTCTGGCGGGGTTTCTACTGGATATACGCCTTCTTCTTGGTAATTTCAATTCCTTTTGATATTTTTTGAATGGAAGCATCCAAATTTTTTCCTTTCGTCTGGCTGAAATTTTTCAGGACATGGCTTTAATAAAAAATTAGGCAAGCAGATTATTTATTTTTTGGCTTGCCTGACCCTTAAATAAAAAAGCGATCGCTCTATTTTTTAAGAATGTGCGATCGCTTTTTTTTTTAAATTATATCTCTGCTTCTTTGACACTAAGGACAAGAAGCTTAATTTCAAATAAAGCTCTCCTCATTTTTGCCCAGGATGAGTAAACCTGGGCTTTTGTGTTGTCTAGTTGATTTTGCCTTTGCAGGTAAGTTTCAGTGTCAGAATTCCCCCTCACGTATCTTATTTCAAATAT
>NZ_NAPS01000014.1 GCF_004323185.1 Westiellopsis prolifica IICB1 | reverse complement strand
ATAAGCACCACTTAGGTCGGCATCACTTAGGTCGGCACGAACCAGAATAGCACCACGCAGGTCTGCACCGCTCATGTCTGCACCACTTAGGTCTGCATCACGTAGGTTGGCAAGAATTAGAATGGCATCACGTAGTTCAGTATTGCTTAAGTCAGCATTGCTTAAGTCAGCATCACTCAATTCAGCGCCGCTCAGGTCGGCATCGCTCAGGTCGGCACGGCTCAAGTTTCGCCCCTTAACTGGCTGATTAACAATCTCCTGTACTAAACGCCATTTATCATCAACTTTAGTACTTTCGTCATCATCTGAACTTTCGCTCAAAATTTGAATATCTTCAACAGGAAAACCCCTTACTTCAGTTAGTTCTCCTGATTTAATAAGAGATACAAGCCGTTCGATATCCTCTTGAGAACCTTCTACAATTAATCGGATACTGCCTTCTTTAATATCAGTAATTTTTATAGTGTCTCCTGAATATGTTCGTAAAATCAATTCAAGAGATACTGACAAGTCATTATTAATTGAATTTATATCGCCTTCTAATACGATAACTGCTTTAATTTTTTTACTTTGTTTATCTATTACAGTCACTTGACGGCGAAGTGTTTGCACTGGCTTCACCCTCTCATTAGTATCAGGACTACTACAATCTTTTATTTTTATCTGCTCCAATTGTTCTTCTATTATCCCTGCAATTTCTCCCCAATTCAGTTTCAATGCCTCACATATTCTTTTAAATGAGTCAAGCTGAATTGGCTCTCGCTGAAAAAATTTTGTAACTGTATTGCGAGCTAAAAGTTGAGATTTTGCAAAGTTGATTTTTGAGTCAAATCCTAGCCTTTTCAAAGCATTTTCTGCTCTCTCTATACCTAGTGGAGAAGCGGTGTAAGTTATTTTCTTCTTTTTTCTGCCAAGGCTTGGGTCTGTCATGGCAACTATTTATGTAATCAAAACTAGGGCATAAGACAATCATAGAAAGGTCACAGGTGGTTGACAACACAATCTTTGCGTAGTCAGTATTTCAGGGGTTTGGCTCCACATTAGAAGTGTGAAGTTTATATGCTCTGCAAAATTTATGAATAACAAGCTAGCCCCTAACTCTTACTCCACAATTGAATTGAGCATTGCTCAGGAACGCTTGAGACAAGCCCGCTATAGCTTTAATCTCGCACTCATCGCAACTGCATTGTCTGCCTGTATTAGCCTTGTAGGTGCAGGGCTTTTGCTTTCAGGAAAAGTCCCCGAAGGAACTGTTACCGCCGCCGGGGGAATGGCTGCAAGTGTGCGATGCATTCAGTTTGCTAAAGACACAAACGATAGACTCGACAAAGTTTTAGCCGAGCTAAAGGATCAAAATTAAGGTAGAACTGCGATCGCATGGTGCAACACGAGTAAGGTGCGATCGCAATCTCCAGACCTTCATACTTGGGGAAGAGGTAATATATTACCAGGACAATTGTCATTATGTATGGCTCGTAGCGCTCTGGGATAGTTATGAAAGAAACTGACGCGCTTAACATAAGTAGAAATGCCTGTATCAAAAAAATCACACAGAACACATTTGGCTCTGGGATGAGTGATGAAGATTGGTTTAATTTAGGAAAATCTGATGCCTGGGCTAAACAACCCAAAGTGCCACCAGAACATGATTCTCAAGCTGCTAGTATGTACGACTTAGGTTACAGCGAAGGAGAGATTAAACATCCGCCAATTGAAAATAGAGCAGCAGGTCAGTAGTTAGAAATCTGTTTACACCGAATCATCCATCCAGCCACACTCACAATCCCAATGCACCCTTGAAGTATAGTCACGGTTCATTTCAGCACCACATTGAGGACATTTGCCAGTAAATAGTGGGTGCGTGTCCAGTAACCAAAGCTGTTCCTCCCTCGTCCAGCGCTGCGGCGGCTGAATAATTTCCTCGCCGTTATAGGTCACACGCTCTATAACCAGTTCATCATTGATATACCTCGCCCCTTGAGGTTCCCGCAGTTCTTGGTCATCGCACATCAGAAGTTTTGGCTCCCGCAGCAGTTTAGTTATTATAAAACTGATTTATGCTATTAACAAAACATCTTTTTAACAGGATGCTCCTAGCAATCTAATTTCTTTTATTCCCCTTTGTTTGTTACTAGAAAATACTAAACCACCATAAGCATCATTTGAATATACTAAATCATTTTTAGTATCATTTCTTGATAAAAACGCAGAATATGCTTTTTGAGCCTTACTGATGCGATCGCCTACTTTTATCCCTTTCTCTGTGGGATAAAGCGAACTAGAAGTTTTAATCGAATGGACTTGACTTTGACTTGCATTGCTAGAAGTTGAAAGCCCTTCAATTTCTAATCCGTCGTAATTCCAAGTTGTAATATAGGAGCTATAACAAACATCGTCATACTTTGTAGTTCGACTTTTCGGTTTACCTAATTGTTTGATAATTTCCGTTTCTTTCATCCCCAGCTTCATACCACCTATGGATATTTGAGATACATCAATTGCTTTTTTGTTGGACTTATCAAGAAGATTATTATGATAGTTTGAACTGTTATTCTCACCCATAGCTATAGGATTTATAGCAAGTAGTATCCCAAAACCAATTCCTGCTGCTAATTTTTTAAACATAATCTAACTAATAATGGGTATTGCTAGTTAAAAATTTTACCAGAGTGCGCTCACGCAGTGATTCCACACGAGTAGCTGCGCGAGCGCTATATTTGTTATCCTATATGTGTACACCACTTTTAGATATTTACTGTTTACACTTATGGCAGGAAGGAAGAAATTAGACCGCGTAAATTTACACGCACGGGTTGCACCGGGGACAGGGGATAAGCTCAAAGAAATCGCACATATACTAGGCTATATCTATGATCAAGAAGGCTCAACAGGTCAATTATTGGATGCGATCGCCTCAGGTGAATTAATATTAATTGCTACTAAAAATAGAAGTAATGCTGGTAAAAATGGTTAATTTTATGGATAAAAGTGGTTTAAAATAAATCTGGGGACATATTTAGTCCCCAGTTACTGAATAAAGGAGGTGATTGATTGAGCAAAAATGGTAACGGTCATCGAGGTTTTTGGAACCCGGTTAAAGTCTTTATCCGTTTAATCCAAGGAGTTTGGAAAAAGCGGGACGAAGTATCGGGTGAAACATACCTCGTAGACTCGGAAGTTGTCAGAGATGACCTGGACGATATTGCAGACGAGCCAGATTCTCAAGACAACGTTGATAACTAACATATAGTTAGTAGCCCCTAGTAAATTGCTAGGGGTTTTACTCTAAATTAAAACCTAGTTTGATTATGGCAGATTCCAACACCGCAGTTTTTTGTCCTGTTTACTATCAAATTATTCAGCGCCGAGGTAATGGCTGGGCTTTTAAACATGGTGAGCCATTTATTAACTTATTTAACGCCCCGAATTTGTCACCGGAAGAAGAGTTTGCAGCTTTTGGTACTTCTATGAAGAAAGTAGCCATTGAACTATTCCGCATTAACGGCGGCAAGCAAGGTTATTACATAGCGAATATCTTGGATAAAAAATACTACTACTGCGGTACGAAGTGGGAGAATGTGAAAACCAAACTGACTGAATTGGGAATCACAAGACCAGACCCAATGGAAGCATGAATAATATCATTTTTACAAGAAGTGCGATCGCTCCGTAGTAGCCGCTACGCGATCGCTTCCTACCGCAAGGATTTCTGACAATGATTAGACCAAAATCACATACTTGATTGTCCTAAATCACAATTAGATATCTGGAGAATTGCCTGTCTAGTTTGAAGATATTTGTAGAAATCAAAAATTGAGGTAACAAAAATGATTTTTAACTTCACTGATGCCGTTCAAGTTATTCTGATTGCTGCTGTTGCTAGCGTGGTGTTGTCTTCTGGTATTTGCTGGACATTGCCCAAAGCTAAAAAGGCATGAGGGAGTTTTAGGTTTATAAGAAGCGATCGCCTATGCATTTTGGCGTGGTATAGTCTCAGACTTTTTTTCTAATCTCGCTTAAACTCTTTTTGAGCAAAGTGGTCTTGCAGTAGCTTGTGGATGAAGCAGTAGCACGTACCTACACATTGGAGTAGCAGGTTTAAAGACTATAATGATTATATATATTTGTGTTATAGGCCACAGGCCTCTATTCGCTCAAGGAGTAACCACCCTAAAGGATACGCCCACCATCCCCAGCAAGGGCTTGGGAGATGTCCCCAAGGTGCATCTAGGTTATAGATCATTGCGGTCTCATATAACCACATTTCTCCTCTACGCCACCGTGTATGTTCACAAAAGGCATTCCATGTTTTCTCATTATTCCACAATTGTCCTAAGCCACCCATACTTTGGTATATTCTCTTTTGAACACTAAAACCAAAGTGGCCTTTGCTAGCATACACCCAAAGTTGGTCAATGATACAAAGATCCGCACAGGGAAAAGCTTTGATATCTTCTGTATCTAAATAGCTATTAGTTGGTCGTTCAGCAACCTCAAGCATTACCTTCGCTGTTTCTTGATCAGCTTTTTGCCACTCACCACTCATTAAGTAGTAAACAAGTTGACTGTATTTAGAAGGTAATTTAGACTTTACTATACGAATTCCATTCTCTGAAAATTGTTTGTCATCATCGATATAATGTTGTTTTATTTCGTCTTCAGTCGCTAATCTATAATGCGCTGCCAATTCACTTAGGTTTAGCTGGCTATCGAACCCTTGTCTTATACTCCACAATGTTAGCCATGCACAAAATCGATATGCATTTTGCCAACTTATTCCAGTAATTGGTTTTTTAGCATCTCCAGGTATGAATCTGTTAGTTTGCCAGTGTTGAGGTTGACGAGATTCATGTGTTTCTTCAAGAAATAGCTGATACTCTGCACAGGTAATGTAGTTATTATCAATTTCTAAGTTTTCATCAACACGCACCAGATTACTCAATCGCCTTGCCAGTTTAACTTCTGCTGCTAGTTTAAAGATTTCTAAATCATTTGACTCTAGTCCAGCTTCAAGCTTCTCTGTGAGTTGTTGCCTTACTTCTGGTTCAACCTTCAAACCTTCTTCCTGGCAATCAAAGGCGAGTTTTAGAGAGACAACGGTTGGATTTGCCAAAGCAGTACGAATGATATTAGTTGCATTACTTTGAGCCGCATAAAGACGAATAGTTTCATGCCACCAATCATTATTAATTTTAGAAATCAAGAACTGCTCTTTATTTGCTTCCTTAATCTGAACTGCTGCTAAATATTCCTGAAAACTCTTGTGAGCAAACTCGTATTCGTCTTTTTCTCTTTCAACTAACAAACCACATACATTTTCAATATTTTCTATAAATGCTTCTGGTTTTAAATTATTCTCTACTAGTTTGGCTAACTCAGCTTGAATTATACAACTTCCTGATTCCGGACTAAAGTCACGAGTATTTTGTTCCATTAACTCTAATGCTAATACTTGCAGCACTACTTTCTTTTGTTTGGCAGATAGCGAGTCAGGAATTCCTTTAAACTCTTGTCTTCTTCCCAACATGACATCACAAATTTCTGCATATAGTTCCACACGCCGCCCCGGTAAAGCACCACGATAACTATGTATTGTGGCAATCATTGTCAGCAGTAATGGATTGACAGCCATTGCAGCCAAGGATGGGTTATTTTTAATACGCTCAATCAAGTCATTTGATTTTGTTTGAGCCATCTGTCGTACTCCTTGGTCTTCTTGTCCTAATCGACTCATAATTTCGTTTTGCAGATACCAGTTTTGAATAAAGGTCTGCATCTGCTTCAAATTAAATGGCTGTACCTCTAAAACAGTCCTAACTTGCCGTATGGGAGCGCTGCGGTAACCAAATGGTCGTGAGGTAAGGAGAAAAAGAACATGCCGATACTCTTGGATTTGCTTATTTATCCACTGGCTAATTAATGTGCGTTTGTTAAACGACACTTCATCCAGACCATCCAGCATCACCAAACATTGCTGAGTATGCCAATCCTTATCAAGTTGTAAATTCCTCTCAAACCAATACTTGGGTGGGTTAAGCTTTTTAATAAGTTGTTGCTGCTCAATCAGTTCTGATAAGCTAAGTTCAGAATTAACAATCATCTCCTGAACATCACGCAAATAAAGTAGTATAGGAATCAGTCGTGTCGCTTTTGAGTGCTGTTTGCGTTGCTCATTTTTAGCATAGATCAATGCCAAATGTTCTAGTAGAGTTGTTTTGCCGGAACCTGGTGGACCAATGATTACTATGCTACGAAAAGTGTAAATATTTTGACTTGCTACTAACCAATCCCAAATACTTGTAGATTCAACCTTTTCTCTAAGGGAAATCATTGCACTATGTATTTGTTCTGCACTCTCTGGTGCAACCTTAAGTGGCACAAATACCTTTTCTAAATCTAGAGTGAATGGTCCCTTAGTTTTTAATCCTTGAGTTCGGTAGTCACGACAAGACTCAATTAATTGATGGTAATATTTTGTCTGAAAAATTAAAGATTTTTGCTCCCAAGGATCAAGTTTTCTTTCAAATTCGTCTGCTAAATTATTTGCAAGTTCCTGTTGCTTTCTCTCAAAATTTTGAGTTATTCTTTCTATAAATACTAAAATAAATATCCTAGTAAAATTAAGGAACATCAGCAGCAATAGCATCAAAATCAATAATAAAAGTGCTGTTTGTTTTTGATTATTTAAAATAAAAAAATACGTTAGTGTCAATCCTAAGCTAGAAATAAATAATATTAGAAGATAGTACCATTTTTTTGATAAAATACTTCTCTTTTTTATTAAAGCAAAGTTTTCTATTTGTTCTAATCTTTGCTGTCCACCCAGAATATTGATAATCCATTTGAATACGTTACCTTGAACATAATCTCCCTCAATTGATTCGTTATAATTGCCACTTTCCGTTTTGATATCGCGCTGCTCAGATTCTCTCTCTTCAGTCATAGTCTATGTCCGAACGAGTTTTATAAATTCTCAGTTAGTTGAGATGTCAAGTCATGTTCATGCCAAAATCAGCAGAAAATCCGAACTCTGCACTAAGCATTTTTCCATCCTTCGATAATCTTAATTCCCACGTTTACATAAGGATTATCTAAAAACTCTTCAATAGTCCCTTTCCCACCTTCAATAAAAGCATTAATAAGCCTTTCTTTCTTTGTTGGTGGGATAGCTGCGCTCACAAAAGCCTCTTTCTGTACTTCTGTAGCTGTAGGGTTGGTCTGTTCTAGCTGTTTGAGTAATTTCTGGATTTCGGCGGCTGCTTCGGCAAGGCTTTGTTTTTCACCAGCAGCGTATTTATTACCCTGTACATAATCGCCCTGGATGCGCTCGTTGTAATTACCGCTACCCATATTAATAGTGCGATCACCAGCCATATTTGCTTTTTTCTCCTTAGAATTAGGTATGAATAAAGTTTTAGAATTATTTCTAATTTTTATTTTTGGAGTTAAAGACTCTGGTATGCCATTGAGGTCAATATTATTGCGACCAAATTCAAAAGCATCTTGATAATTTCTTCCTGCACCAAGAGCGTCATAAAATGCTACAGAGAAATTAATAGCAGCTTTATCTGTAATAGCGCGTTCCATGCCAATAACACAGTCAATATGCTGATAAATTGCCTCAGCTTGAGCTTCAGAGTAGCAAGCATTAAGTAGCACACATTCAATAGTGTCTTTACATAACTCAAATAGAGTTGCTAGTGAGTTTGTACTAACTAGTTGCATTTGACCGGAGTTATTTTCTAAAGCTATGCCACTTGGCTGTGAATTTAAACGAATAGCATTGCGCTGATACTCTTGAGAATAATTCTTTGAATCTACACCATTATTTTTTGTAGCGTGACCAGAAAAATGTACAATTTGTGGTTCATTATCTAATAAAGCACGGCGCAAATCATCAATGCGAACTGCCCACCTGGTAATTAATTCAAATTCTTCTCTTGCTCTAGAACGTTCCAAAGCAGCTTGGATTTCCCGCACTTCCTCATCTAAACGGAGCTTATTTGTATCTTTTGGATTAGCTGATAATATTAAAATCTTTTTCATACTTTTGATAAAAGTGTAATTTATCAAATTTAAGTCATCAAAGTATTTTTATTCAGTTGATTGCTGTCTTTCTAAAGAATCTCCTTCTACATAATCGCCTTGAATATCCTCGTTGTAATTACCGCTATCCATATTTATGGTGCGATTTTCGGTGTAAAAACTAGGGCGCTCTAACGCTGTCATTACCATGTTTTCTAGTCTACGAATTTGATTCTCTTTTTCTGCTACTAATAACTTTATTTCTCGTGCTGTTAAGGCTTTAAGCTGATTGTATGTAGTGAAATACTCAGCACTCAGTTCGGATTTATTTGCTTCTGGTGCAGTTTTAGCACGGAGTAAAAATTTATCTTCACCCTTGACTTCCATCCCGACTATACGTAACTCTGCGTCAGGATTGTTTTCTGCTAATTGTTTGAATGCGATCGCGATCGCACGAGGGTCAACACCTTGGTTATGGTACAAGTCCAGTGTGTCGAAAATAGGTTTGATGAAATCCCCAAATTCTCCATCTGCAAATACCTCTTTGTTATTATCAGGTTTGCGGAGTGGGTCAGGGTTCTCTTTCGTGGGGAGTCGCATATAAACATACTCACACCTCACCCCGTCAAATTTGGTGTCAGTAGTAATACCCCAATCTTCAATGTATGCCCCGGTGAGAGTAGCCCCTGTTAAATCTGTGCCGTCAAGTTGTGTTTGTACTAATTTCGCCCTTGATAAGTCTGCGTCTTGCAAATTGGCATAGCTCAGATCTGCACCAATAAAGCTGGCATCTACCAAATTGGCTCCTTGAAAATTGACTCCTCGCAAGTCATCACGATCAAAATTCTTGTCTTGCCCATGACCTGTCGCTAGCACGCTTACCACTTGTGCTTTTTGCAGGTAAGTTATTCCTGGGCGAACACGGTCAAGTTTTTTAGTTTTATGGAAACAGGTGCGAGTCAGATTAGCTTTTCTAAAATCTGTATTTTTGAGAGTGGCTCCTGTGAAATCAGCATCAGTTAAGTTAGCGCCACGAAAGCTTGTACCTCCTGTAGCAGCAAAGGCAACAGCAATATTGTGAACCCAAGAATGTTTTTCGTCTCCTTTCATTGCTCGCCAACCAATGTAAATGCTTGTTAACACTCCGGTGACGACGAAGGCTCCAGCGACGGCTCTGGCGACGGCTCCGGCAAAGGCGAAGGGGAAGGGGACGGCTCCAGCGACGGCAAAGGGGAAGGTGAAGGGGAAGGCGAAAGGGAAGGCGACGGCTCCGGTAACGGCGACTGTGACGGTGAAGGGGAAGGGGAAGGGGAAAGCGACAGCTCCGGTGACGGCGACGGCGAAGGGGAGGGCGACGGTGACGGCGAAGGCGAAGGGGAAGGCGAAGGCGATGGCCGCGGCCAAGACTCCGTTGAAGGAGACGATGAGGCGGAAGGCGATGCCCACAGTCAAGACTCCGATGACGGTAATGGCTCCGGCGACGGCGACGGCGAAGGCTGCTACTCCTTGGCGAATTATGAGGAAAAAGACGGCAATCGATACGATTAAGGCAGTCCAGCCCGCGATCTGTTTCTCTAAGCTCTGGGTATCAAAAATTAGAGACACAAAATAACCATTGACATACAAGCATAATCCTGATAATGCCGACAACAACCATGAGACAAGAACTAGGAAAATTGCCCACCGACGTTGCAGTCCAGCCTTAGCACTCGTGAAGTTTGCCCCTCTCAAATTAGCTTTGCTAAAATCTGCACCTCGTATATCTGCGCCGCTGAAGTTTGCCCCTTTAAGGTTTTGACCTCTAAAGGAGCGTCCTTGGAGATTTTGTCCAGAAAAGTCCAGGGGCATAATTTGAAGCAGAAGATAGACTTAATCTTCTTATACAGGAATAAGACCGAAATTTCCTGAATTTTCACTTTAAATTCCACACCAACACGCCCCTAGCAGTTCTGCTTCACTGTTAGAACACGCAATTGGAGTGCGATCGCTCTGGTTAAATTCAATTTTTAGAGTGGCGATCGCATAGCGTGCCGGATGGCAT
>NZ_NAPS01000013.1 GCF_004323185.1 Westiellopsis prolifica IICB1 | reverse complement strand
TTCGTCACTATTAAGTGGACGAACGAGCAGTGGTTCTAAAATGCCATGTTCTTTCACAGATTGAACTAGTTGCGCCATTTTGTTTGGGTCAAAGTAACGGCGCGGTTGGTTGCTTGAGGTTTGGATTTTGTTGATGGAAGCCGTGGTAGTTTGGTTTGGCTCTACATCCATAGTGAGCAAATCTTCAACACCACGCATCTTTGGCGCTTCTAGGCGTTTTTTAGACATTACAGCTTCTCCATCCCTTGAGCAATCTTATTTAACACCGCGACTGCTGGATGTTTGGGGGCATAAACAGCTAGTGGTTGACGATTCATAGCCGCATCAGCAAACGCGGTAGCGCGACCAATAGGATCAAAAACAGGGGCGAGTGATGATAACTGCTGTTGCAGTGCTTCTAGGATAACTTTGTCTTGGCTGGCATTACTATAAAGAGTAGGGACAATTCCAGCAATTGCTAGTTTGGGATTGACGTGTTTTTTTACCTGTTTAATTGTGTCTAGCAGTAATTCTGTACCTTTAAAGGCTTTGAAGTGGGTTTGAATGGGGATAAGAACACCAGTTGCAGCGCTCAGGCTCAAAATACTGAGAACTCCCAAAGATGGAGGACAGTCAATCAGGATAAAATCATATTGATTTAAAACAGGTTCTAGAGCCTTATGAAGTCTTACTTCTCTTGCCATCACAGAAGCAAGTTGTAGCTCAACGGCACTCAGGGTAATATTGGCTGGAATTAAATCCATGCCATGCAGGTTGTGATGAATTGCCAACTTTGTTTCTTCGTTGAGAATTGAACCACCAACAATTGCTTCTAGTTCGTGGGKTTCTAAACCCATGAATGTAGTCAGCGACCCCTGCGGGTCCATATCAACAAGAAGAACTTTATGTTTCTTCAGGTGCAGTTGGTAGCCCAAGTTCATGGTGAGGCTGGTTTTCATCACACCACCTGCTTGGTTGAAGATGGCGATAATTTTAGACACGGGTGTAAGCTTTTGGGAGTTGCTTTTGTTGTCCTAGTTTAGGACAAATTTTGAGCAACAGCGAACTTAATCTTAGCTAGTACTGTTACTTTGAAGATGCGATCGCACTACTGAGATGCATTATCCAATCCACATCACTGTTTGCTACTAAAATCAAAAAATCAAAATTCCCAAAATTCCTGTTATATTTCAGAATTCCCCATCTCCATTTTCAAAACGGCTTTGACGAAAAAGTAATGAGGCGCATCTAGAACATTGCGGGGTTGAAACTTATGTGTAAAGCGACCAAAGTTAGCTCCTTCGTCTCCTGCTTGTAGAACTGATGCCTCCCAGTTATAGGTAGACAATAAATTTTCTGGTTCGTCGCATCCATATTTCCAATGYTTGGACAATTCATCAGTGCTTTTAGATACAAAGAAAGAGTTGATCAGGTCAGCAAGAAACCAGCTTCCTGGAGCGCTTAATTTGGTAATTGTTTTTAATAATTCATGCACTTGGGTTTCGCTTAAATAGTACACAAATCCTTCCATCACCCATACTGAAGGAATTTCTGGAAGATATCCAGAGCCTATAAGTTTGTCAGCCCAAGATTCTTTAATATCTACTTCAATCGAGTGGCGTGTACATCTACTTTGTATATTTCCTAAAACAGACTCTTTGTATTGAAGTACTTCTTTTCGGTCTAGTTCGTATAAATGGGTATCTCTTTGCCAAGGAAGGCGGAAAGCTCTAGTATCCATCCCGGCTCCTAAAATAACTACTTGCCGTATTTGATCAACTTGTGACATCAAGAAGTCATCAAAAAAGCGCGTCCGCACGGCAACGACGGGTGTACCTTGGTCTTCGTACTGTTGAGCGCTTGGCGCAATTTCAGCAATAATGTCATCCCCAGCTAGTATGGCTGCTAGCGGGTCTTTAAATAAACCATCAGGTCTTTGTGTTTCTATGGCTCGAACAGCAGCCATCATCCGTGAAGATAGACTGACTAAATCTTTTATTTCAGACATTTTTACTGACAGAGAAATTTTGTACTCATCTGTTCAATATCACACATAAGGACCCACCAAAATTGAATGTTTTTCTTAATCTAAAATTCCACAACAAAAAACCCCGGTGTTAACTACCGAGGTAAAGCAGAGATATAGCGATAAGTTGAAAATCTTAGCTAACGCTAAAACCAACCAAAACTAAAGTAGTGACAATGGCTGAAGCAAAAACAGCTTGGATAACGTATTTGCGTTGTTCCCAAATTGCAGGGTACTCGGCGTAGTACATCTTGGGTTCAGTTGCGTAGTTATTGAGAACGCCGTCTTCATTAACTGTTGTATACATAGCTCGTTTCCTTTATTTGTTATCTTATGTAAACTAATATAACAATATTGTTACAATAGGTCAACAGGACTTGACAACAAAAGGGAAATGGGGTTAATAAGGAGCGCTTATGAGGCATAGGGGAGTTAGGCGAAACGCAATTATCCAAAGCGATCGCCGCAGCATTCATCACTTGTATTCAGCACGCTTGTGAGATATCTTGGCGTAAAAGTCTTCATCGGCAATTTTGAAAGCTGGACGCTGCATTAAGTTGTTTAAGTACCTACTCAAGGGGTCACTATCTGATAACATCCCTAGCTTTTTTGCCCATAACAAAACCCCTCCAGTCACAATATCAGCAGTCGTAAATCGATTTGCTACCAAGTAATTGTTACCAACAATGGATTTTCTCAAGGGTTCAGCAACTCGGTCAAACCATTGCAGAGCTTCAGTTGTGTCAATTGCGGAGCGTACCTTGATTGGTATGATTTTTTCCGGCAGATTAGGTAAAACATCAAACATAAAATGCTCTACAGGTGGTTCTAATGTAGATGTGGCGTAAAACAGCCATTGATAGTAATAGCCACGTTCAGGAGCATCTAGTGCTGGAGCTAGCCCTTTCACTAGATATTTGTCAGCAAGATAGGCACAGATGGCAGCAGATTCAAAAATCGTGACTTCCCCATCTACCAGAACTGGTACTTTCCCATGTGGGTGCAACTTTTGATACTCTGGCTGTTTGGACATATTCATATCAACCCGTACCAACTCATAGGGGACTCCCATTTCTTCTAAGAGCCAGCGAGGGCGTACTGCCCGTGTTGTAGGAATGTAGTACAGCTTCATTGTTTTGCAATTAAACAGTTTGCTGCTAATAGTCTCTCACTCCATGCCCCTCTCACCACAAAGACAATTGCCCAGGTGAAACATTAGACTTACCCCCTTGATGGTAATAAAGATGACACGCACTACAGAGGGCAATCAGGTTTTCCGCACAATTATTAGATGGGTTTCTGTCCCAATGATGGGTTTGTAGCGTGCGTTTCATTCTTTCGGAACGCGTCAGTTTAGAAGTATCTTCGCCTGGGCGTATGCATTGTAACCCGCATTTTTGACAGCACCATTTAGCCTCTTTTTTAACTGAAGCAGCAAGGTCTGACCAATTATCTGGGTACAGAGAATGGGTGAAGGTCACTTCTTGTAATTAAACTGCGGCTTGACTAATTGTAATGCTTCTAGCAGTACAAAAGCTTAACCGAATTCATACAAGCGATCGCATTTTAATCAATGACCTGTCTTCTGGCGGACTTAATCTGTCCTCGCGCGCGTTTTGGAGTCAAGACGTTTTTTTTGAGAGCTGCGAGTAGGTTTAGTAGATTTGCGTTTTCTCTTCAGTACGACTGCACTTTTAATAAGTTCTTTGAGTCGTTCTAAAGCCTCCTCCCGGTTCTGCTCTTGGCTGCGGTGTTCTTGGGCTTTGATGACAATTACTCCCTCTTGGGTAATGCGTCTGTCGTTTAGCTTCAAAAGCTGCTCTTTATAGAAAGCGGGTAATGATGAAGCTTCAATGTCAAAGCGTAAGTGGATGGCGGTAGCAACCTTGTTGACGTTTTGACCACCTGCTCCTTGTGAGCGAATCGCGCTAATTTCGATTTCGCTATGGGGGATGATGATTTTGTGAGAAATTTGCAGCATACCTTATATATAGCGTTATTAGTGCGATGGCCCTTGGTCTTGGAGAGAATCGCACTTCCTCTACTCATCATCATCTGGCAAATACAAAGAGCTACTATCAGTCGGTCTGGCGTGGAGATACATCTCGGTAATCGCCACCGAACTATGCCCCAGTGTTTTTTGTAACAGGTGAATTGGTGCGCCACGGTCGAGACTGTGTGATGCGTGAGAGTGCCGCAGCCAGTGGGGGCTAACATTACCTTCTAACCCTGCCCTTTTAGCAGCATTTTTTACTATATGAAAAACCATACTGCGGCACAGATGCCCACCTTTAGCTGAGACAAACACTGGGTCATCTTTACGTGAGTTGCCCTTTAACTCATTAATCTCGCGCCAAATACCTGCACCCACTAGCACAGTTCTAGTTTTCTCACCCTTACCAAACACCGTGATTTGTCCGCCGTCGCCACGGGCTTTGAGATCGCGCCACTTCAAATCACACAATTCACTGACCCGTAACCCTGCAAAATAGAGTAAACGGATAATCGCGCGATCGCGTCCGTTGGTGGTGTTATTAATTACCTGTTGTACTTCCGATTCAGTTAAAATTCGCTCTGCCAATCGATTTTTTGCTGTTGGGGACTTAACAAGTATTCCCAGATTGGATGAGATGACACCTAACTGTTTAGCAAATGAAAACAAGCTTTTGATGGCTCCTACAGCTACCCGCTTGGAATTATTACTCCCTCCAAGGGTAATTGACCACATCTGAATGTCCATGAGGGTGCATTCACTTAAAGCTTTGTTGCCAATGTGGCGAAAAAACCGCTCCGCATAGCGACGATACCCGTCAACGGTGTTGGCACTTTTGCCATGTAGCCACAAATCAACGAGTTGGGAGTTAGTAAGTGTAGTTGGGGTATTCAACATTGCCTATTCTTATGTTGAATGCTTCTTTATTAAAGCTTACTGGGGGGACAGTTGTAGTTATTTGCTAGGGTAGGGGTAACGACTTCTGATGTGTGACAGGTATGGGCAATGCTCCACCCCGCAGCTGCTCACTTAACCGGATGATACAGTCCATCTTTTGAGTTCAACCGCCACGCATATTGACTGGGGTCACGGTCTTTACACCACAATTCAAAATCTTTCTGTGATAGAGTTGTGTGTTTTTCAGTAAGCGTTGAGACATTAGTATTGAGTCTAAAAGCCAATTTTTCTGACTCAAAAGGTTGGGGTTGGGGTGGTGCTGAGTTGTACTGATAGGGGTAGCCGCTTGATTTATAACGCGATCTAGCGTTAATGCTATTTTGCATCTGTATCAATGCCCCTTCAAATTTCGCCAGTCGATTGCTAATTGCATCAACTTTTTCCTCTAGGTTGGTTAGTCTTTGTTCATCGTGGGTGTTTGTGTTTTTCGCATTGAGACTGTCAGCTAGGCGAAAAAACTCTTCTTCCAGTTGATACAAGCGAATTTCTACACTCACTTCTGTACCTGGTACATCGCCTAAAATATGATGCAGCCCTTGAATAACTAAATCTGTGGCAGTGGTCTTGCGTTCCCTGGCTGCTTTGCGTAGGGCTGCGGCTAAGGGTTTGGGCAGTTTGAAGTTAATCGATTCGCGCTCGATGGGTGTCATGTCTACACTAATGTATGTACCAAGTGTAGAAATTGTACAGCTGGATGGGGTATGTTTTTCCCCAAGAGGTGAGGAGTGAGGATGGGCGATTGGCTTGTTTAATTTTGTAAACATCACAAGTTGAGGTTTAAGGGCTATGTGAATCCTGAAAGTCTCTTCATATCAAGCTTTGGTGGATTGTAACGGAATGTAAAAAAGCCGATGAAAATGACGCAGTGAGGATTCAGGATTATGGATGAGTCAAGCAAAGTAAATAAAAGAAAAGTTAGATTTTTTAGTTTGACTCGTGGCTGTTTTGCTGTAATATTAAAGCTGAAAGTAATTTTTGGCGCTAGATGTTTTTTAACATGTGTACTGTACAACTAGGTTACATCACTGCTTCCGTACACTGGCGCAACTGCACCTTGAAAACTAAATATGGTAAGGGTTTCCACAGGGTAGGGTCGTAGACTACCTTCACCCCTCACGGGGACGGAAACTTGACTAACTCCATTGCATTTCAATATGCAACGGAGCGCACCAAGTCGTAGACTACCTTCACCCCTCACGGGGACGGAAACTGAATATTTAGAGCCAATTCTTGAACTTTTAAATTTGCTGCGTCGTAGACTACCTTCACCCCTCACGGGGACGGAAACTTCTGATCTTGTTGTCTAAAACCTTTTTGAATTTCAACAGAAGTCGTAGACTACCTTCACCCCTCACGGGGACGGAAACAAGCGCATTATCAGTGTCTTTGCGAATATCTCCAGTAGAAGGAAGTCGTAGACTACCTTCACCCCTCACGGGGACGGAAACCTTTGATGTAAAACCGCTCTGCCGTTGTCGGGTGCCTTCCTGGGGTCGTAGACTACCTTCACCCCTCACGGGGACGGAAACTTAATCTTTCTTTAAACGTCCCAAAGCTTAACAAATAAACTCCTACGTCGTAGACTACCTTCACCCCTCACGGGGACGGAAACTTGATTTTGAGGGATATTTTCGTTACTCATCTTTCATCTCCTGTCGTAGACTACCTTCACCCCTCACGGGGACGGAAACAAGGTAATCACGAGTCTGATTTGCAGCTTCCATCTCCTGTCGTAGACTACCTTCACCCCTCACGGGGACGGAAACTTGAACTTCGAGGTAGTCTGAGGGGACTACGATGCGTGCTTCGCGTCGTAGACTACCTTCACCCCTCACGGGGACGGAAACATTATCACACCACGCACGAACAGCGCGGGTAGAATTTGAAGTCGTAGACTACCTTCACCCCTCACGGGGACGGAAACTCCAAGTAAAATCTTGGATAGAAATTTTAGCAATTTCCTTGGTCGTAGACTACCTTCACCCCTCACGGGGACGGAAACAAAACCGTGATATCGGCAGACACTTGAACCAAATACACTCTTAGTCGTAGACTACCTTCACCCCTCACGGGGACGGAAACATTAACGTTACTATTGATTTTCCTACAATCCATAGCGTATGTCGTAGACTACCTTCACCCCTCACGGGGACGGAAACGGGGTGAAGACATAATTTCCCGGTTGACACTCAATTCCCTGTCGTAGACTACCTTCACCCCTCACGGGGACGGAAACTCCTCTAACGTCCTCAGATTCGTTCGCAACATAAGTTCTGTGAGTCGTAGACTACCTTCACCCCTCACGGGGACGGAAACGAGGACAGTAGCGCCCTGTTACTTGTTCTAGAGGGGCGTCCTTGTCGTAGACTACCTTCACCCCTCACGGGGACGAAAGCCAGAGTAACAGGGCAGAAAAAAGAAGCGATCGCACTGGTGATGTTTTAATCAATAATTGCGCTTATTGCTCCAATGGACGCAAACCCACTTGAATCAACCTTTTAGCAAGCTGAGTATAACGCTGCTGTTTGTTAACAGAACGCACAGCCATACCAATGGCTTTTTGAGAACCAATCACAATTGCTAGCTTTTTAGCACGGGTTAGCCCAGTGTAAAATAAATTACGACTAAGCATCATGTAATGTTGCGTGTACAAGGGCAAAATCACCACCGGGTATTCAGACCCCTGGGACTTGTGGATAGTAACGCTCCAGGCAAGGGCAATTTCATTTAAGTCTGCATAGTCGTAGTTGACTTCCCGTTCTGCGTACTGTACTGTAACTTCTTGTTCTTCAGTATCAATGTTGGTAATAAACCCGACATCACCATTAAACACTTCCCGGTTGTAGTCGTTGGTTTGTTGAATCACGCGATCGCCTGTTCTCAAAATTGTTCCACCCCTAGTAATTTCCACTTTTTCGGGGCTAGGGGGATTAATTAACTGTTGCAGTACGTTATTTAGGTTACGAGTGCCTACCAATCCCCGTGCCATTGGGGAAAGTACCTGCACATCGGTAACGGGGTTAAACCCAAGAGTCGGAATTAAGCCATCAATTAATTCACAAATTGCCTGTACCCCGTGTTCTGGTTGATGTCCGCCACCATGCCAGAGACAATCATTACTGGGAGTATTAGAAATTGGTTCGATATTTGGGTACTGTCCACGGTTGATTTGATGGGCGCTTCTAATAATTGCACTCGTTGCAGCTTGCCTAAATACTTGGGTGAGGCGCACTACAGGGACTTTACCCGAATTGATTAAATCGGCAAGTATGCTACCGGGACCTACTGATGGTAACTGGTCAATATCCCCCACAAACAGTATTTGACCGTCTTCTGGTACGGCTTTGATTAAACTGTATGCCAAAAATAAATCCAACATACTTGCCTCATCCACAATAATTGCTTTCTGCGGCAAGGGGTTACTCATATCCCGCTTAAAACCCATTTTTTTGGGGTCAAATTCTAACAATCGGTGTACGGTCTTTGCCTCCAAACCAGTCATTTCACTTAACCGTTGTGCCGCCCGTCCGGTGGGTGCAGCCAAAGCGATGGATTTACCCATAGCTTTCCATAATTCCACGATGGTACGCACGCTAAATGTTTTACCAGTACCGGGACCGCCGGTTAGCACCGAGATTTTAGAGTAAGCTGCGATTTCCACCGCTTCTTGTTGCTGGGGTGCAAGTTCAACTTTACGACTTTGGGTAAAACGCTCCAGCCAAGTGCGGACGCGCTTAATGTCTGAATTGACGCTTCGGGTTAAACGCTGACCAATAATGATCGCTAAATTTTGTTCGGTGTTGAAGAACGCAGGATTATAGCAAAGCAAAGTTTTATCAGTGGCGCTTTCTCTAATCAGTTCATCTGCGAGCGACATATTACGGATGATTTGGACTATTGCATCCTCTGTTGGTTCGTGGGAAGAGCACTTCAGGAGTGCTCGCGCATCGTTGATTAACTCTGGCTGCGGTAAATAACAGTGTCCATCCTCGGCAGCTTCACTAAGTACGTGCGTTAACCCGGCACGGTATCTAAATTCTGAATCGGGCGGCACTCCTAAGTTACGGGCAATTTTATCAGCAGTCAGAAAACCAATGCCGTAAATGTCAGCTGCTAATTGGTAGGGATTGTTAGTAACAATCGCGATCGCCCCATCGCCATACTGCTTGTAAATTTTGACTGCATAGGTAGTGGAAACGCCATGACTTTGCAAAAAAACCATTACTTCTTTGATGCATGATTGCTCATTCCACGCTTTTTGAATCATGGCAATACGCTTTTTAGCAATGCCGTTAACTTCACTCAAGCGCTCAATTTGGTTTTCAATAATGTCAAGGGTTTCTAAACCAAAATGGGCAACAATGCGTTTAGCTGTAACCGGGCCAACACCTTTAATTAGACCACTGCCTAAATATTTTTCAATTCCCGTAAGTGTTGCTGGTTTGGTTTCCTTATAGTTGGTGACTTGAAACTGGGGGCCATATTGCGGGTGTTCGCGCCAAAAACCAGTTAGTTGTAATGTCTGTCCAGCCTGGATGTTAGCAAAGTTACCAGTAATCGTGGTTAGTTCCTTTGCGCCAGGGCGTTGTAACCGTGCCACCGTGTAACCTGACTCTTCGCTGTAATAAGTCAGGCGTTCCACTACTCCCGTAATTGATTCGTGTTTGGGAGTAACATTTATTTGTTGATGCGTTTGGTTGGGTGCAGTGGTCATTACTTTTAACAGTTATCAGTTAACAGTGAACAGTGAACAGATTGATAACTGATAACTGATAACTGGTAACTGATTCGGTGGCACGCGGTCATTATACTGGATAGTTATGAATTTTTATAGTACTTATGTATTATGAAATCAGAGATTGCGATCGCTTTTGCCCAGATGCTCTTGAAAATTATAGCGATCTTCACGGTCAAATAATTTATCGCTCAACAAAAGGTGTGTAGTGTTTGCAGTTTAGCTAATGTGCATTCAAGCAACCAAATTCTTTACTTAGTAACCAAAACTCCTGAACGATCTCCTGGAAAATCTTCAAAGATTGCGCCTCGTCGAATTAGGTCGAGTTTTATGGGTTCTGAAATTCCTAAATTATTTGCGAATCGGGCATTTTCAACATTTGCATCGCTCAGGTCAGCACCACTCAGGTCAGCGCCACTCAAGTTAGCACCACTCAGGTTAGCACCACTCAGGTTAGCTTCTTTCAAGATGACATCTATCAGGATGGCATTTCTTAAAACAGCATTACTTAGGTTAGCTACAATCAAGTTCGCACCATTCAAATAAGCACCACTTAGGTCGGCATCACTTAGGTTAGCAATATTCAGAGAGACACCAGTCAGATAAGCACCACTTAGGTCGGCATCACTTAGGTCGGCACGAA
>NZ_NAPS01000002.1:2628464-2650655 GCF_004323185.1 Westiellopsis prolifica IICB1 | reverse complement strand
CCTTATCCCCGATCCCCGATCCCCTATCCCCTATCCCTCAAAAGGTAGTGATCCAAGTAAAATAACGGGATTGCACAAGTCACTGCTACGACACCAACTATTGCTCCTACTCCCGTATAAGCCAAACTGGAGTAGAGTAAATAGCCGCAGACAAGACAAAATAGCAAAGGTAACCAAGGATAAAGCGGGACTTGAAACGGGCGGTTAAGATGAGGTTCTTTTCTTCGCAATATAAACAACGATATACCTGAAAGTAGGAAGAAAAACCAGAATACAGGGGCTGTGTAGTCTACCATTGTTTCAAAGCCATTGCGGGTGATACTACCTAGCCCCACCAAAGCTAAGGAAATCGCCCCCTGCAACAAAAAAGCTATATTGGGAGTACTTTTTTGATACTGCCAACTTCTCATAAATCGAAACAGTGAAAAGTCCTGTGCGAAGGCATAATTCGTACGTGCGCCAGTTAAAATAGTGGCGTTGATTGCTCCTAAAGCAGAAACTGCAACCAGTAAACTGAGAAAAAATGCTCCCCCTTCACCTAAAGCCTGACGCATCAAAGCAGCTGCGACTGCTTGCGACTGGGCCATTTCTACCAATCCCAATCCCCGCAGGTAAGCTAGATTGATCAACAGGTAAATAGCGGTGATAATGCCAATACTCCAAAGTAAAGACCGAACTATATTACGTTGTTTATCTTTGATTTCTGCCGAGATGTAAGCTGCCTCATTCCATCCACCATAGGATAATAAGACAAACACCATTGCTAATCCCCAAGTACCTTCAGAGTTGGAGGTAGTCGGAGGAGTGGCGGGATTAGGGGGAGTTGCTAAGGACAGTCCAATAATCACCACCAGCAGCAAGCCAAGGACTTTTACCAGAGTTAATAAGTTTTGTGTCCATTTACCTTGCTGCAAACCAAAAATATTTAATGCTGTTAATAGCGCGATCGCACTTGCTGCATAAATCGAAGCGGAAAAGGCTCCAAGTGGCAAAATTTGGGAGATATAATCACCAAAAACAAATGCCAACAGCGCAATAGAACCTGTTTGAATGACTATCATCCGCGCCCAAGCAAATAAGAAGGCGATTTGTTTTCCGAAAGCGCGCTTGAGGTAATGATAATTACCTCCCACATGGGGATAAGTCGTCGCTAACTCCGCGTAACACAAAGCCCCAATTAAAGATACTGCACCTCCTATCAACCACAACAGCACTACCGCAACATTACTACCTGCATTAGCCGCAACCAAAGCAGGGCTTTCAAAAATACCAGCCCCAATTACAATACCGACAATCAGGGCTACAGCATCAACAAATGCTAGTGAAGGCTTCGGTGCTGTGACTTCAGTTGTCCCTGTCTGCTTTGATAAGGCATAGTTTTCACGTTTCATATTGTATAGAGAAAGGGAAAAGCTAGAAGGAGTAAGTTTTGAGAATTTTTCCTGCTTACCCTCTAACTTTGTCCCATATGTGATAGTACGGTGAACTTTATGGTAAAGAGGGAGCACTGACTAATTTCCCTATCTCTAGAGTTAAAGATAAATATGACTTAAAAATGACAGCGGGAAGTTGACAAAAACAGATGAGCCTGAGTATAATTATTAGTACAAAAATACTAGCATCTCACCTCAAAAACTCAACTTTCGTTTATTGGCTCAGATCAAAAACAGGAAGTTGGTCAATATACAAATAGCAACCTCAACAACAAAGTTGCTTTCAATTCAGTATTTCCACTAGTCTGAAAATATTATTTTCAAGGCTACTCTCGACAAAGTATGGGGTAAGTCACAGTCTTGCTTGCTACCAAAAAATATTGCACATTAACTGGAGTTTAAGTATGAGCATAGTTGCTGCTAAGGATAGTAAACAACAACTCTTACAGGCATTTCAGCAAATATTGGCAGAGAATAAAAAGCTAGAATCAAAAATAGCTACCAAGCAAGAGTCAGCAGAAAAGGCAAAAAATAAACAAATTTTAGAAGTAGCTTCAACATACACAGTTGATAGTATTGTCAAAGGTTTAGCAGACTTACAATTGGAATTTGGTGGGATAGTCAATACACTCTCTGAGAAATTAGCGAAAGAAAACTCTAAATTAGATGAACTAAATCGGGCTATTGAAATTGAAACTCAAAATTTGAAAGAACTTCAACAAATTAGAGTTGTCGCAGACATATTAGATATCCTTACTCAAGAACATCAAGAAAAGCTGAAAACTCTAGAACAAGATACAAATAGTAAGCGAGAATCACTAGAAAAAGAGATAGAAGAAACACGAAAAGCTTGGCAGCAAGAAGAGCAATTATATGCAGAATCTGTCAAAAAAATTAATGATGTATTAGTAAAAGAGCGAGCTTTAGAAGTAGAAGAATATCTATATAAGTCAGATAATACTAAAAAAATTAATACAGATGCCTACGAAGCGAAAAAACGTCAACAAGAAAGGCAAATAGAAGAAAGCAATCAACAAAAACAAAAAAATTGGTCAGAAAGAGAAAAAATACTTTCTGCAAATAAATCTTTGTTTACAGAATATCAACAAGAAATAGGATCATTTCCTGTTGAGCTTGAAGAAGCGAGTAAAAAAGCCAGGGAAGAAGCAATTAAAGAAACTAGCCAAAAGGCAAAGGTGGAAGCAGATTTATTTGAAAAAGAATGGGAAGCTACTAAACAAAGCTACGAACTAAAAATTCAATCATTAGAAGAAACCATTCAAAGACAAGTTGAGCAAATAGAAGAAATAACATCCCAGCTACAAACTGCATTAAAGCAAGCTCAAGATTTGGCTTTGAGAGCTTTTAGTAATTCTGATAAATAATAAAATAGCCCAAAATTACGCTTTCAAATAAATTTAGGGCTAATAGCAAAAACTCACGTTGAGTGGGTTGACTTGCTTATTCATGAAGTCTTTCAATCAAAAATAGCGAATGGAGGTTGATTATGGCACCTAAAAAACCTAATGAAAAAAATACTAAATCAGAAATACTTGAAGCTTACAACGAACTAGTCAAAGAGAAATCAGCTTTAATATCTCAACTTGAGCAGTTAGCAAAAGAACGCGATTCTGTTCAAAAAAATCTGCCTAAATCAACTTCAGAAAATAAACCAGTCATGAATCAGCAATCAACTATTCAACAAAAAATGAACTTTACTATTGAAAGTCTTGGTAAAATTCAGATTGGCTTCGGTAGTGCAGCGAATGAATTATCAGAGCAACTGACAACAAAAGCGTCAACACTAGCAGAAATTAGACAATTAGTCGAGGATGAAATCCAGCAACTCAAAGAACTACATAATTTAGAAATTTCTGAAGAAATTTTAGATAGTCTCATTCAAACTTATGAAGAAAACGCTAAAGCTTATCAAGAAGAATATCGTCAGCGTTCAGAGGCTTTAATACAAGAAATTCAAGAGCAAAAGCAAGTTTGGGAAAAAGAAAAAGAAGAGTATAGAATATCAATGAAAGAAAGAGATGATAATCTTAAAAAATCTCGACACAGAGATGCAACAGAATATAAATATAATCTAGAACTCCAGCGCCAACTGGAAATGGATGAGTACGAACAACAGCAAAAGCTTTTATATAAAGAACTCGAAGAATTTCGCCAAGAAATAGAGAAACAATGGCTAGAAAAAGAGAAAGCGATCGCAGAACAAGAAAAACAATTTGAAGAGCATAAAACTAAAGTAGAAGCTTTCCCAAAAGAAAAAGAAGCAGCAATCAAAAAAGCGACAGAAGAAGGTAAAGGCATAGCCCATTATCAGGCTAAAATAAAAGCAGACTTATTTGCTAAAGAAGTCGAAGGACAAAAGCGTTTTTATGAACAAAGGTTGCAATCTTTAGAACAAACAATTACTAATCAGGAAGCACGTATTCAAAACCTATCTAAACAACTAGAATCAGCCTTAAAACAAGTTCAAGATTTAGCAGTGAAAGCTATTGAAGGATCTGCAAGTATGAATTCTTATCAAGCAATTAAAGAAATAGCTTTAGAACAGGCGAAAAGTCAAGTAAAGAATAAGTAAATTTTTGTTAATTATGCGCCGTAACGCACCTATCTATATAAATGGTGCGTTACATTTTGTGATCATTTACACTTTTCATTCAGTATTTACTTTTTAAAAAGCCTCTCATCCTTTGGTTTCTTTATTAGTATTAGTTTTAGGAGCGACGCTACGCTCTCTTCTTATGGGTCTGTCTTTAATGGGTGGTTGAGGTCGATTTGGTTTTTTACTAGCCATAATTTTTACCATTAAATTTAGTTCCTAAGATTAACAACACAACTGTTGATTTCATTTCCGGAAAATACTTAAGTAAGTCGGCACAAATGTAGATAGGCGCCATGGCACGTCTGGTACGAGTTGAAATCGTCATTTGTCATTGGTAAGGGTTTGGTACATATTTTGTTTTTGTAACTACCGCTATGTTTTTTCCGCCGACTTATACCATTTCACAAAAAATCTGATACAAATACAGACCATGTACCAGACGCGATATATCGCGTCTGGTACACAATTTATGTGTATCGTGATTAACGTGAAATGGTATTATTTAGAATCAAATTTTAAAGAAATAGAACTTACGCAAAAAACCTCTCAAACTCTTATTTCTCCGTGTACTCTGCGTCCTCTGCGGTTCATTTTTCCGTTACCTGTGCGTAAGTCCTGATAAAAAAACAGAGACGCAAAATCAGCGTCTCTACAAAGAGGAAACCCATTATGAAAATTTAAAAACTCAAAATTAAAAATTTCAATAAATGTGAAATAAAAAAGCAAATCAGTTATTAAAAAAGCAATCAGCAATCTACTTCACCTGAGTATTTCATTTATGCTGCTTTTGGTTTGGAGTTCTTGTTTTGGGCTTTAGGCTTATTACTACCAGATTCGGTTCTAGGTTTATTTGTGACAGGAGGTTGTTGGTTACTCATAATCATTAGGTAATTTTTTAACTGTCTACAACATGAACTACACCGTGGAAAATTTGGAATCCGGAAAATAAAAAAAATAACCGACCTGATAGTCAGTTAAAAAATATTAAGTTGAAAATGAGTACTAGGCAAATGCTGAAAAACCCAAATCGGGAGGTATATCTTGAATACGTCCAGAACCAACTGCTCGAACTGCTTCTGAGACAGAGATATCACCAGTGTACAAAGCACGACCAACAATCACACCTGTCACACCCTGGGGTTCTAACGCTAACAGACTCAGCAAATCTGTAATGGAACTAACCCCACCAGAAGCAATTACAGGAATATTGATTGCAGTAGCTAGTTCACGTAAAGCGTCTAAATTCGGCCCTGTGAGAGTACCATCACGATGAATATCTGTGTAAATTACCGCTGCTGCTCCTAATTCTTGCATTTGTACAGCAAGTTGCGTGGCAAGTACTTCTGAAGTTTCTAACCAACCACGAGTTGCTACCTTGCCATTACGAGCATCTATGCCGATAATTATTTTTTCGGGAAATTCTTGACAAAGTTGTTGCACAAGCTGCGGTTGTTCTACAGCCACAGTTCCCAAGATTGCCCATTGTATACCCAAATTAAATAACTGTTGTACGCTTTCTCGTGTCCGTAAGCCTCCACCAACTTCAATGGGTACAGACACAGATTGAGCGATCGCTTCTATTGCATCTAAGTTTACTAACTTACCGACTTTTGCGCCATCCAAATCAACCAAATGTAACCTAGTTGCGCCCTGTTCTACCCATTGTTTAGCAACATCGACAGGATTTTCGCTGAAAACTTGTGAGCGATCGTAATCTCCCTGATAAAGTCGCACACAACGACCTTCTAGTAAATCTATCGCTGGAATAACTTCCATGATTACCCTCAAATTTGTTTGTTGTTGATTGTTGGTAGTTAGTGGTCATTTGTCATTGGTCATTAGTCATTTGTCATTGAGCATGAATCAGTTAACAGTTTAATTTGATAACTGATAACTGATAACTGATAACTGACAAGTCTCCCTTGTCCTACTGTTTCGTCCCTTTGACTACTGCTTGGCGAAAACCCAAAACAATCAAAATATTAGCAAGGGTTAAAAAAGATTCTGCACTTCCATGCAACCAATCAACATTTGCCAAAGATTGATTGTAGTGCAGTTGAGCATAAATTCCTGCGGGGATAGTCACACCGACAAACACGAGGGTGCAGTAAAAACCATATAATGCCAAGCGTGGCATCTGCTTGACTCTGCTAATAAACCACAAGAAACCCAAGTAGGGAAACAGTGACAGGATAAATAGGGCTTCTTTTGAAATCATTGCTTTGATTCAATACTTTCTGTAGAAGTTACTTCAGTTGCGACTTCGCTAGATTTAGAACTGCGCCAAATCCACACAGCAGCCGCCCAAAGCGTAATATTACCAACTAAAGTCATGGTAGCTTGTAGTGTGACTAACCATTGTAGTGATTCTGCATTCTCAAAATAATGCCAAGTGCAAGCACACATTGCACTCACTAAGGCTGGTAACATACCCAAAGATAATGTCCACCAAGCACGATTACCAGTTACTTCACCGTATTGCCAGATTAACCAAATGGCAACAATCCACTCGATAACGCTAGAAACGTGAATAATCCAGGTGGGAATAGAAAGAACGTGCATGTTAGTCAATGGTCAGTTTTTAGAAGACGTCTTTTGAGTTTTTGATGGCTATATTATATGTGTAGCGATCGCCATTCTGACTTCAAAATACCAAGACTATGTAGATTCGGCGTTGCAAATGTTGCTTTATTATGACAAATATACTTGGTCAGTTCACATAGATTTTAGTCTAATAGTAAACCAGACCAACATTGCTTTGAGTAAAAACTTAAGCTTTTCTTATGAGTGGTTCGTTAATTAAAACTGTATGAAAGTAATGATTCAGACAAACAAGCGCCACTCAAATTGACATCACACAAATCAATATTATCCATGTTGGTACAACTGATATCCGCATAACGCAAATCTGTTCTTGACAAAATAGCTTTAGCCATGTTTGCTTGGTACAGGTCTGCTTTACTCAAATTAGCACCTGTAAGATTTGTCTTACTCAAATTTGCACCTGCCAAATTTGCACCTGTTAGGTCAGCGTAGCGCAGATCCGCACCTTCTAGATTTGCATCACTTAGATCAGCATAGCGTAAATCAGCTAGTCGCAGGTCTGCCCTAGCTAATATAGCCTTGTGTAAATCTGCTTTTACAAGGTTTGACCGAATTAGACAAGCTTTGCTCAAATTCGTCCAAATTAACAAGGCTTCTCTTAAATCAGTTCTCCATAAAGTTGCTTCTACCAGATTTGCTTCATTTAAATTTGCTCCCCGTAAACAAGCTCCCGATAGATTCGCCCCACTCAAGTTACCCTGACCCAAGTTAATTCCAACTAAGCAAATCTCTTTCAAGTTAACTCGTTGCAAGCTCACTTGCAAAAAATGTCTGTTACCCGCAGTATAGCGATCAAGAATGTCATTAGCGTCCATAATCCCAACACTCATGCATATTGCTTTACTTTTTTTGTAAACTTATGTAAATAAATATAACAAAAATTAGAAAAAAATCAATACTGAAGGCTAATAGATCCCCGACCTCTTTAAGGATACAGCTGGCGAATGGTGGGTTTAACCCCTCGTTCGCCCACAAATTGATTGTAGAGACGCTTCAAACAGCGCGTCTCTACATCTGGTGGAATGACGAAAAATCTTGATGAGGGGTGTCACCCCTGATTCGCCAGATGTATCCTTTAAGAAGTCGGGGATCTAAACAGTCATGTGATAAACCACACAATGAAAGCGTGAAAATCTATTCTTTTATGCCCAATCACTAATATGATTACTTACGCCCTACGCTCCTTGTACTTTCTGCCTTTTTGTACTACTTATGTTTTAGGCTCATCCCCAGCAGTATTGTTTAAATAAAAATGACAGGCTCTCCTACTCCAGATAATCAACCTCCGTCTCATTCCAACAGACACTTCTGGTTCCTGCTGTTAAGTCGTACTGGAATAACTCTAGGTGTGATTTTGCTAGTTGGAATTGCAGGAGGTGCTTGGTGGGCTTGGACATTTATCAACAAGAAGTTAGTACCATTAGTAGAAACTAATCTTGAGCAATTACTCGGACGACCTGTGCAAGTGGGAAAAGTTGAAGATTTTTCTTGGAATAGCTTGCGGTTTGGCTCATCATCAGTTCCTGCAACTGCCACCGACCCAGATAATCTTAAGATCAAAGCTGTCCAAGTACAATTTGATCCTTGGCAAGTAATCCAAAACCGGACTTTAAAGTTAAATGTAACGTTAGTCCAGCCTGATATTTATATTGCACAGGATAAACAAGGTCGCTGGGTGACGACAACAATTAAGTCTAGTCCTGAAGAACAGGTTGGTTTTATTCAAACCGAATTAGAAGGAATTCAGTTTCAAGGTGGTGATCTCACTCTACAACCATTTTCTCAAGCGAAAAAACCGAAAGCAGCTGTAGGATTTAATCAAGTCAATGGCTCGGCTCGCTTCTTAGAACGAAATCAACTAATTACCTTTAAAGTCAACACTACACCTGTCAATGGGGGCGATTTACAACTTGTTGGCAATACACGCCCTAATATAGGGAAAATTAACCTGAAGATTAATGCTGCTGATTTATTAGCGTCTGATCTTTCTCGCTTAGTAGAGACACCAGTAGATATCCAAGCTGGTCGTGTGGATAGTAATTTAACAGTTCAGTTACAACCTAATCAGCCAGAAATTGCTCTGTTTGGAAACGTAGAATTAAATCAAATCACTGCACAAGTTGCGAATATTCCCACAAAAATTTCTCAGACCACAGGTCAACTAAACTTTCAAAATCAACAGATTGCTCTCGAAAATCTGACTACACTTTATGGTAGTGTACCAGTTCAAGCTCAAGGGACAATCAATACTCAAACTGGGTATAACCTCACAGCACAGGTGAAGCCAGTTAACCTCAAGAATGCTTTAGACTCTTTGAATGCAAAGTTACCAGTACCTGTAGCTGGTACAGTGCAAGCAAATATTAAAGTGCAGGGTTCACTACAAAAACCCATCGCTACTGGCAATATTAGTACAGTCAAAACTGCTCAAATTGACCGCCTCATTTTTGATCAAATTAGCACTAACCTACGGCTAACTCCCAATGAACTAGTTCTGGCTGACATCCAAGCTACTCCCAATGTAGGAGGGAAAATTACTGGTAGTGGTCGAGTTGCTTTAGGAGAGCAAAATCAAGTAGCTGTTAACTTACAAGGGCAAAATTTACCAGGAGATGCGATCGCCAAAACCTACGAAGCTGCACCCCAAATTCAAATTGGCAATCTATCGGTAAATACACAAATAACTGGTGTTCCTAGTAACCTCAAAGCAGTAGCTCAGGTACAAGCACCTAATGCTACCTATCCCGCGAGATTAGAAGTTGCGATCGCCAGCAACAACTCTGGAGTGATTAGACTCCAAGATGCTGTTGCCAAAATCGCAGGGGGTACAATCACAGCTAGAGGACAGCTTGTACAAAAACGCTGGCAAGGTGTGGTTGATGCCAATAATATTCAACTTAGTAACTTTGCTCAAGTACCACCCCAGTATCGAGAGGGAGTTGTTAACGGTGAATTTAATCTAGCTGGGACTACTGATTCCTTCCAACTTGCTAATATTCAAGCTACAGGTCAGGCGAGACTAAATTTAGCAGAAAGTACTGTTAATCTCAGGGATATTCAACTTAATAATGGTCGTTGGCAGACAATAGCAAATGCTTCCCGAATACCACTAAGTCGTGTTGCTCAAAATATACAGGGTCAAATCGCTAGTGCTAACTTACGCCTGTCGGGAAACACTAATTCTTTCCAACTTGCAGATATTCAAGCTGCGGGACAAGCTAATGTAAATGTAGCATCAGGAACATTAAACTTAAGTAATATTCGCCTGAATAATGGTCGCTGGCAAGCAGTTGCTAATGCTGATAAAATTCAACTGAATAATTTATCCCAAAATTTACGCGGTCAACTCAGTGGTCGAGTCGGCTTAACGGGAACTGTAGCATCATTTGGGCCATCCGCCATTCAAGCCAATGGAAATGTACGCCTGTCTCAAGGTTTAGCCCAACTCCAACAACCACTCACTGCTCAATTTCAATGGAATGGTGAACAATTACGAATTATACAGGCAACTGCACCAGGTTTGAGGGCTGCGGGTACGGTGGCGATCGCATTTACAGACACAACTACACCACAAATCCAAAACTTCAACTTGGATGTATTAGCACAGAATTACAACTTGCAAACCCTGCCTTTTAATTTACCTGGAAATGTGGCGATCGCAGGTACACTTGATTTTGATGGCATAGTCACAGGCACTCCCAGCACTCCTATAGCTTCTGGTAAAATCCAATTAGAAAACTTTAAAGTTAATCAACTAGCATTTGATCCAGTCTTAACTGGTCAGATTAGTTATCAACCAGAACAAGGAACTCAACTGCAACTACGAGGAAAACAAGACCAAATCGCCTTGAACCTTGACCCTAACTATCGTCCCACTTCATTTTTAGTTCAACGTGATGGTACTGTCGCCACTGGTAGAAGTCAAGGAGACAATCTCCTAGTTAATCTGCGAAACTTTCCTTTATCTGTAGTAGAAGGTTTTATTCCTAGCGGTGCGAGAAATTTTGGTCCTGTGGCTGGAAATGCTTCGGGTAACTTTGTCGTTAATTTATCCGAGTCTACCGTTGCAGGTAATGTGAATGTAACTCAACCTCAAATTGGTAGACTTACCGCCGATGAATTTCGTGGTCAGATTGGTTTTGCTGATGGTGTTTTCAGTTTATCACAAGGCGAATTGCGCCAAGGTACAGGTCGTTACTTACTCAGTGGTAAACTTCCAATCACAGGTAATCAACCATTAGATTTTCAACTCAGCTTTGACCAAGCCAGAATCGAGAATATCTTATCGGCGCTGAATATCTATGATTTTTCAGACATTAGCACTGGTTTGCAA
Source organism: Westiellopsis prolifica IICB1 (assembly GCF_004323185.1). Taxonomy (GTDB): domain Bacteria; phylum Cyanobacteriota; class Cyanobacteriia; order Cyanobacteriales; family Nostocaceae; genus Pelatocladus; species Pelatocladus prolificus_A. The sequence continues at coordinate 2,639,668 of NZ_NAPS01000002.1, read as the reverse complement.
CCTCCAAATTTCGCTGGTGCAGAAGCACTGAGTACTGTCCCTGTTGGTCAACCGAATGCATCTTTGGCAACAAAATTAGAGTTGTATAATCAAATTTCAGCTTTAGTAGCACAACAAAAACAACAGCAACAGCAACAAGCACGAGTCCCTACCTTAGCAGAATTAAGCGGTCCAATTAACGGACAAATTCAAGTCACAGGGACTTTGCAATCAGGATTGAATACTAGCTTTAATCTGACAGGTTCTAACTGGGTTTGGGGTGATTATAAAATCAATGAAGTCATTGCCAATGGCAATTTTACAGATGGTGTTGTCAGATTACAACCCCTACGAGTAAATTTAGATGGGTCACTTCTTGCTTTTAGTGGACAGTTGAGTCAAGAACAACTATCTGGACAAGCGCGCATCGAAGCATTACCAGTTGCACTCGTCAAGCCTTTCATCCGAGATTTACCTGTAGAAGTTACAGGTAATTTTAATGGACTTGTGACTCTGGCAGGTAGTTTGAAAAATCCGACAGGGATTGGAGAAATAGCGCTGGTGGATGGAAGTATTAATAATCAATCTATTCAGACAGCACAAGTAAGTTTTAATTACAATAATGCTCGGTTAAATTTTGGCAGCAATATCTCAGTCACGGGAACAGGTACAGAACCAGTAGACATTATAGGTAGCATTCCCTTAAGCTTGCCTTTTGCCACAGTCAAACCAGATAGTGACCAAATTAACATCAATGCAAATGTTAGAAATGAAGGTTTAGCAATTTTAAATGCTTTGACCAACCAAGTAAATTGGGTTGGAGGTCAGGGAAATGTAGATATTCAAATTGGTGGTACGTTGCAGCAGCCCAATACTACTGGTATTGTCACAGTGAGAAATGCTACTTTGAAATCACCTAACCTTTCTCAACCATTGACAGATGTCACAGGAACAATTAGATTTGCAGGCGATCGCTTCAATGTTGAAGGTCTACAAGGAAAATATAGCCGGGGACAACTAATAGCAGCAGGGATTCTACCTATTTTTGCCACTCAAAACGCCCTCCAGCAAGCACAAACTAATCCTCTGACTGTCGTATTAGAAAACCTCAGGCTGAATTTACCAGAATTGTATACAGGGGGAGTCAGTGGGAATGTGGTAATTAGAGGCACAGTACAAACCCCCCGATTAGCTGGAAATGTGCGACTCCAAAACGGTCAAATATCTTTAAATCAGAATGCTGAGACTTCTCAAGCCACAGGTACAACACCCGTAAATAATTCTGTAACAAATAGCGAGATTTTTTTAGAAAAACCTGCTCTGAGAATTACAAACACTCCCCCTAGCCCGTCACAAAAAACAGCTAATTCTTCAGCTTCTCCCATTTCAGAACGCATCAATTTACCTGTAGAATTTGCAAATTTCCGCGTCATCCTCGATAACGATGTGCGCGTCACTCAAGAACCACTATTCAGCTTTGTTACAAAAGGAGATATTACCCTCAACGGAACTTTAGCTAATCCCCGTCCTCAAGGAGTGATCAATCTTAAACAAGGTCAAGTCAATTTATTTGTGACTCGATTTACCTTAGCCCGTGGTTATGACCAAACCGCCACTTTCACCCCTAAACAGGGATTAGACCCTATTTTGAATGTGCGACTAGTGACATTGGTACCGCAATATAACAGGAGTCGATTACCAACCACACCCACATCTAGCGAGATTAATGATTCTTCTCCCAACGCCTTGGGTACTTTCAACACCGTTCGCATCCAAGCCAGTGTCCAAGGCCCAGCCAGTAAATTATCTGAAAATTTACAACTGACTAGTGAACCTAGTCGTACAGAAGCAGAAATTGTTGCTTTGTTGGGAGGTTCTTTTATCAACGTCTTTGGTCAACCTGATGCAACCAGTATCGGTATTGCGACTCTAACTAACTCTGAAATATTTGCAAACTTTCAAGGTAGGATTAGTCAACTTGCTGAGGCGATCGGTTTAAGAGAATTCCAGATTTTTCCCACCATCCAGCCTAGTGCAAGGGGAGAAAATTCAGTCCTGAGTTTAGCAGCAGAAGCCGCAATTGGTATTTCTAACGATATTTCTTTTTCAGTATCACGAGTTTTTTATGCCAATGACTCCTTCCGTTACAACTTGCTCTATGAACTCAGCGATCAACTAGTCATCAGAGGTTCTACCGATTTAAATGATGAAAGTCGAGCAGAAATTCAATATGAAACAAGATTTTAACCTCTTGTGTCACCTATTCCCGCAAGGAGGCTCCCGCTTACTCGAAGAGAAGCAATGTATTAGTAAAGAGTTTCCCCAATTAAAAAAACTACCGTCTCTGTGGACAAATGGCTACTTAAAAGCCTACGCTCACCGCTTGCGGTGAGCGTAGGTAGTTTACCCAACCTCGTGCCACAATCATCCATTGAGTGAACAGCCGTAATCTCGTGAAACCGTTACTTACTTGCTGTTTCTACAGCCGTGGTAGATTCTGGGATGGGATTCGTGGATGAACCAAAAGCAACCCGTAAAAAAGGTGGAGCCAGGAAAGTTGTCAAAATTACCATGATAATAATCGACACCTCCAGCGGCTTATCCAAAATGCCGCTAGCTGAACCGATGCCAGCAAACACTAGACCCACCTCACCTCGAGGGATCATCCCAACCCCGATCGCTACTCGATTGATGCCGGGTTGTCCAAACACTGCCCAACCTGTGATCAGCTTGCCGATAATCGCCACCCCCATCAAAAAGACAGCAATCAATAGTCCTGCCCGATTCTCCGGTACCGTCGGGTTCAAAACACTGAGGTCGGCACGCGCTCCCACCGTCACAAAAAAGATGGGTACCAGTAAATCGGCGATTGGTTTGATTAATTCATCTAACTCGTTCCGGGCATCGGTTTCATCGAGCACCAAACCCGCTGCAAAGGCACCCAAAATCGCTTCGAGATGAATGGCGTTACCTAAAAATGCCATAAAGAAAGCGAAGATGAATGCTGGAATCACAATATTTCCACGGGTTTTGAGCTGCTCTACGATCGCCACAAAACTTTTGTTAAAGACACCCCCCAATAAAATTGATCCAATCAAGAATGCCGTAGCACTGACAATCAAGTAAATAACATTGGCGACATCAATCTCACCGGTTTTGGCTAAACTGGCGACTACAGCCAGGACAATAATGCCGAGGACATCATCAATCACCGCCGCGCCAACAATGATTTGCCCTTCTTTGGATTTGAGTTGACCTAACTCTGACAACACTTTAGAGGTAATGCCAATACTCGTTGCCGTTAACGCGGCCCCTGCAAAAATCGCTGGAATGGCTGCTACATGAAAGAGCATCATTAACCCTGCCGTGCCTGCTGCAAAAGGTGCCGCGACTCCGACACAGGCGACAACCGTGGCTTGAATTCCCACTTCCTTAAGTTGCCGCAGATCGGATTCCAGTCCAATTTCAAACAGCAAAATAATCACGCCGATTTCAGCTAGAACAGAAATCACTTCACTTTGCGACTCAAAGATCCGGGTCAGCGCATCCGGTGCCAATTGATTCAATCCTTGCAGCGCTGTCATAATCACCGAGTCAGAGGCAGACAGCCCCCCTTCAGGAAAGATCACCAGGTGCAACGCCGAAACGCCGACAATCACACCGACGACCAGTTCCCCCAGGACGGGCGGAAAATCCAATCGCCTAGCGACCTCTGCGCCGAACTTGCTGGCCAGATAAATCACCACCAGCGTCAGCAATACGCCAGACAAAATAATGGGTGAATCCTCAGCAACAACGGTTGCCAGGAATGGTATCGGAGCCATGAGAGCGGACATCCCCCCACTGAAAGGAGGCAGAATGTTGGACAAAATCATGAGTTTAAAGCAATGAAGGTTAAGGGTTTGAGGAAGTTATAAAACTGCGGGGGGAAGGACTTCTGCGCCAGGGTCAACGTCCTGCGGACACGAAACACGGTCACTCAAAAGCCGAGGTCATGACCTCGGCTTTTGGGGTCTGCGTCGTCTCGATGCAACAGCCGTCTGACCCACAGAAACTCGCACTAATGGCTCGCTTGTTCCTTTTATGGCGCGTCGTTTCGACTCAACAGCCCTCTGGTCCACAGAAATGTCTCCCGTACAGTACCTCTGCTTCACAGATATAGATAATGCCCGCAAAATCGGTGAAAAACTTGATTGCGACCTGATCCGCAATCTTCTCTGCCATCTCCCGGGTTTCGGTGAGTACCTCGAACTTCACATTGGAATCGGTGTCGGCAGTGTTGGGTTTACCCGTAGAGCGCACGTTGCGACTGCCTTTACCGCCAGTATCCACCACCGTATAACCAGTCGCCCCGCATTCATCAATGATCTTGGCGACCTTTTTCATCAGAACCTTTTCCGTGACGATGACGAGCTTGTTGGCACGCTTGGCCATGTTGGTTACCTCCTGAAATGATGTAATTTATCTACTTGGTCTGCCCGGTCAAGGAAGCGCCGACAGACCTCAATCCGTCTGGGATTAGCCGCCGATCGCCTGAGCAAGTCCGAGGAAGAACGGTATACACAAGCCAATCGCAACTGGCGTACCGACGGCTGTGGACGCGCCTATATAGGCGGAGGGATTAGCTGATGGGATACCGGCTCGCAAGGTGGGCGGACCTGAGATGTCTGAACTAGAGGAGGCGATGACAGCTAGGATCACAACACCGCCCATGCTGAAGTTCATGGTGTAGTGGGCAATCATGCCGAGACCGAAGGCGATTAGCCCATGTACAAACGGTGCCACCACACTATATACAACGTACCACTGGGCTACCTTACGCAGTTCGCCAATTCTTGACCAAGCTTCCATCCCCATGACCAGCATCAAGATCGAAAGCAAGCCACGAAAGGCGGGATCGTAGAAGCTTTTATAGACACTTTCCGGTTGGGTGAACAGTCCCAGAGCCAGACCTAGCAACATTGCCGATAAGGCAGGACCCCGGAGGCTTTCCTCGATAATTGGCCATACCTTGACCTTGTTATCCCCAGCATCCTGCTGTTGGCTGAGATACTCCTGCCGGGTGCTGGGATAATCTTTTTGATCGGGATAATCACCAGCCGCAACAGGCTGCTCGCTAAAAGAATGCTGCTCAATAGAGTAGGCTGCTTCTTTACGCTTCTTCTTGTTGAGGTAAATGTTGGCGATAACAATTGCAGTTACGAGCGCTGGGATATCCATGAAGGGATAGAGTGCGCCAGCCCATGCCTCGTATGCCATCTTTTGTTCTTCCAGTACCGTCAGACCGGCAGCCATGGTAGAGCCACTCACAGCACCAAACAACCCCCCAGTTGCGATCGCATCAACGACTTTGACCTTTGGCAGCTTGGCTAACGTATAGCGCGAGATGAATACAATCGTAATCCCTGTTATTACAGCAAAGATCATGGGTAACACCATCTCCGTCAGATTAGAATTGCGGATCGCAATTCCACCGGTCAGACCGATTTTGGTGAGCAGCATGAAGACGATGATCGTACAAATCGACTCAGGAATGACCAATTCGCTACCGAGGGCAGCAATGATCATGCCACCAATCAAAAAGGCGAGCGTTGGGGACTGCAATTGGGCAATGAAGTCCTTCACGAACAGCGACACAAAATCCACGAATACCTCCTTGTGACTCCTCTGACGAGGATTATTGCAATAAATGAACTAAGTGAACTCTAAAGAGTTAAAGAGAGTAAGAGTGAGGCACTTCATCCTTACAACACAGCAAGGCCGTTTCATTCGTAATTAAATGTATTTTGTCAATATCATTGGCGATAAATCTCAGGGCAAAATTCATAAATTTTTGACTATCTTGATGTCTAAAATTGAATCCCAAGCTCGTTTTTGATATCCTGAACCCTTGCATTTTCAAGCATTTTAGGGAATGAAACAGCTCTGCTACAACACAGGTGTTGCACGAGAACCTATAGACAGGGCTTACGGTCATTGCCCCGGTCGGTTCAGAGATCAACGTTGGGATACCGCCAAACAGGGCGGCAAAAAAGCCGCCACCAACTGCCCCATAGAGTCCGCCGAGGGCCCCAACCCCCAAAGGCCAGAGCCAGGGGTAATGAGACAACGGCAGTCGTGATACCACCGAAGATATCGCCCCCGACGTTATTAAACTGGATGAGACTGGTGATTGCTATCATTGAGGTAAATGAACGGTAGATCTAACCAACTAGAACCGACCCATTTCATAGAAAGGATGGGTTATAGATAAAAGTCGGCTGGAGAATGGAATCTAACATCTGCGATCGCGCATTCAAAGAAGTCTCAACAACAGACTGCCGAGAATGATTGCCGAGCGACTTCAAGCTCTGAAAAACTAAATCGTAATAGTTAAATCATTTGGATATTTTTAACTGTACGCTACTTCGGGTAGTAATACTTATCTGAGTGATCAAGAAAAAAGTTTTTGTATGTATAGATATTCTTCTATGGTTTTTAGATCACTGACACCGCGAAGCCAGCGGTCGGGGGCAGCAGCCCAACTCTAGATTACCAAGTTAATGTTTTGTTACTGTAGTGGAAAATTTCGTTGCCTACCTACTTAAGTAAATCACAATAGGGTTCCCCAAAATTATAAACGCTGACGGAAAATAACAATTGCTTCAACGTTGGTAAGCTGATATCTTGCACCTAGCTCTAAATTAAAATTTGGGCTTCAAGCTAAAGTTGGTTTTTAATCAACTGGCTAAGGTTTTAACCCTTTTTAATGAGTTTAAGCATAGATGAATACCGACAAATTTGCTGACTTGAATCTAGACATAGAGGCTAACCGCTTAATAGAGGAAGCGTCATCCTCAACCCTAACTGATGAACAGTATCGCCAAAAAATGCAGCGACGCAAGCAAGTGCAAGATCAACGCATAGCAAAAGCAATACCAGACAAAGGCTTAATAATACTTCATACTGGCAATGGTAAAGGAAAAACGACCGCAGCCTTGGGAATGATATTGCGATCGCTCGGTCATGGATACAAAGTGGCGATTGTCCAATTCATCAAAGGTGCTTGGGAACCGTCAGAAAAAAAGGTTTTTAGCCTTTGGCCAGATCAATTAGAATTTCATGCTATGGGAGAAGGCTTTACCTGGGAAACCCAAAATCGCGATCGCGACCTTGAAAAAGCACAAGCCGCTTGGCAAAAAGGATTAGAATACATCCGCAACCCAGAATTTAAGCTGGTGCTATTAGATGAAATAAATATTGCCATTAAACTTGGATATTTGCGTGTAGAAGAAATTTTGCGGGGTTTAGCACAAAAACCAGTCAATAATCACGTTATTCTTACAGGCAGAGGCGCACCTCTAGATTTGATCGAACGTGCTGATTTAGTCACAGAAATGACATTAGTAAAGCATCCCTTCCGTGACCAAGGTGTAAAAGCTCAACCAGGAATTGAATTTTAAGTCATTGGTCATTTGTCATTTGTCATTTGTCATTGGGCATGAATCAGTTATCAGTTTAATTTGATAACTGATAAGTGATAACTGATAACTGACAAGTCTCCCTTGTCCCCTGATCCCCGATCCCTTTTCTGGAAAATTTTTGGCAAATACACAAAAACTACAAACTTTTGTCCCAATTTTTGCCAAGATAATATTATTTCCCTAAAAGTCATCTGGCAAAAATGGGCATGAGTGAAAACAAAATAGAATATTATGGCAAAGGATACCTAGTTCTGCTTTTGCCAATATCGTTTTTAATAATTTTCCTGGTCGCAACTTGGCGAATTTGGCTGGCGTTAATATTTCTGGCGTTGGCTATCAATATCTGGCAGCGCTATCAGTGGCAAAAATGGTGTTTGCAAGTGAACCCGATGTTTAACCAGTTAATTCGGGAGAATCAAGGCAAAATCACCCCAATGGATTTAGCAATTAAGGGGAATTTTTCTGGGGAAACGGCAAAACGCTATCTGGATACAAAAGTAGCAGAATTTGCCGGCAGCGTGATTAATTCTACAGAGGGTGGTAAGGTGTATTACTTTATCACTGCTGGTACTCTCGGTAGTATCTTTGATAGTAGCGAACCAGTAAAAGAACTTCCTCATCCAAAGGATAACAAAATGATGGAATCTTTACTGGCACCACCACCTTCACAACCACAGCAACTAGAACCAGAAACTGAAACTCTACAACACACACATCAGGAAGAAGTTAAGCAATCTTTAGAACAACAATTAGTTTTCGGTTCTCTAATTCAATCGGAATTAGCGAAGCGTCTCAATGTGTATTCCAGCACTGTATACAAAAGAAGAGATGACCCAAACTTTCCTGAGTGGAGTCGTAGCAAAGATCCAGATGGTATCGCTTGGAGTTTTTCACCGAAAACTAAGGAGTTTTTCCCTTTAGAAGAACAAAATAGCTAAAGGATGAAGGATGAAATCAGTGTAGATGCCTAGCGCCTTGCCGCAGTCTACAATAAACAATTACCATTCATCAATTAACAACTTCCACTGATAACTGATCACTGATAACTGATCACTGATCCATACCAACTGCTTGGGAGATTGAATTTAATCCTGTTTGTTCTAACTGAGCAAGCAGCCCTTCGAGAATACGGCGTATCATCAATGGGCCAGAATAAATCCAGCCTGTATAGACTTGGATGAGGGAAGCACCAGCAGTTATTTTTTCCCAGGCGTCTTCTGGGGTAAAAATACCACCAACGCCGATGATCGGTATTTTCCCTTGAGTTTGCTGGCAAATAAACCGAATGATCTCTGTGGAGCGATCGCGCACTGGCGCACCACTAATTCCACCCGCTTCTTCTTGTGGTGATTTGCCTGTTTTGGCAATCACCTGTGTTTTAAGCCCATCACGGCGAATGGTGGTGTTAGTAGCAATGATTCCCGCCAATTGATAAGTTTGAGCGAGGGAAATAATGTCAGCGATCGCTTCCCACTCTAAATCCGGCGCTATCTTGACAAAAATAGGCTTTTGTGAATTATTTTCTGTTTGTAATGCTGCCAAAATTGAACTTAGCATCGTTGCATCTTGGAGCGATCGCAAACCTGGTGTATTGGGAGAAGATACATTCACTACAAAGTAATCTCCCAATTCTTTGAGTAGGCGAAAACTATTGAGATAATCTTGGGCAGCTTCCTCTAGTGGCGTCACCTTAGATTTGCCCAAATTTATACCTATAGGTATGGTTGGAGGGAACAGTTGTTTACATTCTGCTAACCGCCCCGCCATCGTAGCAGCTCCACTATTATTAAAGCCCATGCGATTGAGAGCAGCTTTGTCTAAGGGTAAGCGAAATAAGCGGGGACGAGGATTACCCGGTTGAGCAACAAAAGTTACAGTTCCGATTTCTGCAAAACCAAAACCAAAACTCGACCAGATACTAGTAGCAACCCCATCTTTGTCAAACCCAGCAGCCAAACCTACGGGGTTGGGAAAATTTAGTCCAAACAGGGTTTGTTCAAGACGTTTATCAGTAACAGACAAGGAATTTTGTAAGCGTTTGACGATTAAACTAGTAGGAGGGCGATCGCCATTGTTTGCTAGCCACCGAAGACTACGAATTGTTGAATAATGCAGCCATTCTGGATCTGCGTCGAGCAAATCGAAGAATAACGGACGAATTAAAGCTTGATAAATATCCAAATTTTGCTTGATTTTAAGTATGGTTTTTGTTTGTTGTTTGCAACTCTGCTCTGACCATCTTATATATTAGCAAGCTATGTTTAACGGTAATCAGGTAACCTTCTTCTGCTCAATACAGTAAAATTATATACAGAAATTAGTCCGAATAATTGCTTTGATTGAGTCATTCAAAATCAGGGTTAAAAAAATTTAGTTACTCAATGACGGGCTTAACCTAACTATTTCATAATTGATGAATTTGCAATTCAAATTCCGCATTCCGAATTTTAAAAGTCGTCTACATCTGTAACAAACAGCTATAATTGATCTCCATCTCAAGTGGAATCGATTTAAAAAGCAGCACAGTAGAAATATGGGACGTAGCCGTTCTAAATCTGACTTGCCTACAAAAATTTGTCCGGTATGTCAGCGTCCGTTTACGTGGCGCAAAAAATGGGCAGATTGCTGGGACAAGGTGAAATACTGTTCAGAACGCTGTCGTCGTCGCCGTTCTACAGCTGAAGATCAAAATAATGAATTGTAAAAATACTTAGACTCAAATTACACAAATTACATAAATCAAGGGGAGATGAAGACACAGGTGCAACCTAAGTTAATTATTCATGGGGGGGCTGGTAGTTCTTTGCATGGAAAAGGCGGAGTAGAAGCGGTACGCAATTCACTTCATAAAGTTATAGAAGAAGTGTATTCTCTTTTACTTTCTGGTGCAACTGCGAAAGAGGCAGTAGTGTGCGGGTGTCAAATGTTAGAAGATAACCCTCGTTTTAATGCAGGTACTGGTTCTGTACTGCAATCAGATGGTCAAATCCGCATGAGTGCTGCTTTGATGGATGGCACAACTCAAAGCTTTAGTGGTGTAATCAATGTTTCACGGGTGAAAAATCCCATCGATTTGGCAAAAGCTTTACAAGGTTCTCCAGACCGAGTGTTGTCTGATTATGGTGCAGCTGAGTTGGCGCGGGAATTACAAATTCCTAGTTATAACGCTTTAACTGATTTGCGCTTGCAAGAGTGGATTCAAGAACGCCAGCAAAATTTTAAAAGTACAATGGCTGGGGTAGTTGCAGAACCAGAACTAGTAGAAACCAGCAGCGATCGCCGTGGAACAATTGGTGTTGTGGCTTTAGATACCGAAGGAAAGCTAGTTGTTGGTACTTCTACTGGTGGGAAAGGGTTTGAAAGGATTGGACGTGTGAGTGATTCTGCAATGCCTGCTGGTAATTATGCCACTAAGTATGCTGGTGTTAGTTGCACTGGTATTGGAGAAGACATTATTGATGAGTGCCTAGCAGCAAAGATAGTGGTGCGTGTTACCGATGGTATGTCACTAAAAGAAGCCATGAAGCGCTCATTTGCAGAAGCTTATGAGAATAAGCGGGATTTTGGAGCGATCGCCTTAGATGCAACTGGGGCGATCGCTTGGGGAAAAACTAGCCAATCCTTACTCGCTGCTTTTCACGACGGCGAAAAAATCGGTGACACCCTAGAACTTCCTGAAAGTACAGAAGTTGGGTGTATTGAGAATTAGAGATTGGGGATCGGGGATCGGGGATCGGGGATCGGGGATCGGGGATCGGGGAT
>NZ_NAPS01000002.1:2620119-2628429 GCF_004323185.1 Westiellopsis prolifica IICB1 | reverse complement strand
GGGGATTGGGGATTGGGGATTGGGGATTGGGGGGGGGGGGGGAATCTGTTAACTGCCAGCCATTCTTATAACCTGATATTATCAACTCGGGTTTTTTGGTTGGTAGTTTTGGGCTGAATGTTTTTTTGACACCCAACCCGGTTTCAGCACTTGGCGCTCACGAGCAATTACTAAGCAATCATCGGGGACATCTTCTGTAGCTGTGGAACCTGCTGCTACGTAAACATCATTTCCAAGAGTGATTGGTGCAACTAAGACAGTATTACAACCTGTACCAGTGCGATCGCCTATTTTAGTTGGATGTTTTTTGACGCCGTCATAATTAGCGGTAATAGTTCCAGCACCAATATTAACTTGATTTCCGGTTGTGGTATCACCCAAGTAAGATAGGTGAGCAACATTAGTACGTTCACCTAGTTTGGTATTTTTTAATTCTACAAAATTACCAATCCGACATTTAGCACCAACTTCTGCGTGTCCGCGTAGATGGGCATAAGGACCGATGCGGCTACCAGTTTGGACAGTACTATCTGTCACCACTGAATACATTACAGTAACATTTTCACTGATGTGACTATTTTCAATCAAACTACCAGGGCCAATGCGGCAACCCGTCTGAATTACCGTATTCCCACGCAAGTGAGTTTGTGGTTCAATAATTACATCTGAATGTAACTCTACAGTATCGTCAATCGTGGTACTGGCAGGGTCAATAATGGTAACACCTGCGATCATCCATTTTTCCTTAACGCGCCTTTGCAAAATTTCGTAGGCAGATGCTAATTGTAGGCGATCATTAATACCCAAAATTTCTTGGTCATCTTCCACATTTACTGCCATCACTGGAGAAACTTGAGTGACAGCATCAGTCAGATAATATTCTTTTTGAGCATTATTAGCTTGTAAATGCGGCAATACTTTAGCCAAATTTTCCCAACGGAAACAGTACACCCCCGCATTGATACAATTATTTTGTCTTTCGGCTGGAGTGCAATCTTTTTCTTCAACAATTTTCTGCACAATATTGTCATCGTCACAAAAAACTCGTCCATAGCCTTTGGGATTGCTCAGGTACGCAGTTAGGATAGTGGCGCTATTTTGTTTTTCTTGGTGTGTTCGTAGGAGATTTTGCAAAGTTTCCGTGCGTATTAAAGGCAGATCGCCGTTGAGTATCAGCAGATCGCCGCTATATCCCTCTAAGTAAGGTAGCAATTGCTGAATAGCATGACCTGTTCCTAGCTGAACACTTTGTTCTACAAACTCTAGATCGCCAATTGACAGCATCGCTGCTTTAACTTCTTCAGCCTGATACCCTACAATTACCATCTGTCGTGAAGGGGAAAGCGGTTGGACACTTTCGATCACTCTCTCGACAAGCGATCGCCCACCCAAAGAATGTAAAACTTTGGGGAGGTTAGATTTCATCCGTGTCCCACGTCCTGCTGCTAAAATTGCTACAACTACCATAATTAGCTATCAGCCAAGTGAATTGCGTTGATTGAGCTTGGTACTTTAAGATTCAGCCTCAAATCATACCACTAACAACTAACCACTATGGTTGATAACTGCGATTAAATTCTACAAACTGTTGCATCAGGTGAGGGTTGCGCCATCCTTTAGCAGTTTCTTCTTGCATGACAGCAAGTGCTTCTTCTGGAGAAAAAGCAACTTTATAAGGTCGCTCGCTAGTCAAGGCATCATAAATATCAATAATCTGAAATACTTGTGCTAGGTAGGGAATTTTTTCGCCTTTGAGTCCATCTGGATAACCCGACCCGTCCCAACACTCGTGGTGATGGCGAATAATAGGAATGACGCCTTGCATACTACGTAAAGGCTGGCAGATTTTTTCGCCAATTAAAACGTGCTGCTTCATGATCTTCCATTCTTCGGAAGTGAGTTTTCCTTTTTTGAGTAACACAGAATCAGGAATTCCTACTTTACCAATATCGTGAAGATAACCACCCCACATCAAATCCCGAATTTGATTACGTGAGAGATTTAAGTATTCACCAAAAGCTTTTCCCAGTGTTACTAGTCGTTCACAATGATCTCCAGTATTGGGATCGCGACTTTCAATTGACCTAGCTATAGAAAACAAAACTTGTTCTGCATGATCTAAATCTTCATTCAGACGCTTTTGTTTCACCAATGACTTGACACGCGCTGCTAACTCTATACGGTCAAAAGGCTTACTCAAAAAATCATCTGCGCCGACTTCTATACCCCGAATACGCGATCGCCGATCATTTAAAGCTGTGACAAAAATTATTGGTATAAGTCGCGTAGCTTCATCCTGCTTAAGTAACTGACATACTTCAAACCCATCAATACCCGGCATCATTATATCTAGCAAAATTAAATCCGGTTGGTTTTGAGTTACCAAATCAACCGCGCTAGAACCACTATCTGCTTCAATTACTTTATAGCCTTCCATTGCCAACAGGGCAACAGCAGTCATGCGACTGGCTGCATGATCATCTACGACTAAGACTTTAGGGGTATCTGAATCAAAACCATTCACTGTAGACCCTTTGTCTGGTTGTATTTTAAATTCCCGTGTATCGTAACCGACATTCACACAAGTTTTGATCCGACAAGAGGACAAGGCTTCTTTCTGTTCAATGTTCAGGTTTTGTTTAGATAACTCCCAAGAATAATTTTCTGCATTTGGTAATGCTACAGGATCATTGGAGTTTATTTTATTCACATTGTTTAGGTGGATTAAACTACCAAATAAGCTGATGTGCGCTTAGATTAAATATTCTTGCGTTAGGACTGTCCAGGGTCAACAGTCCAAAGTCCAAGCTAGTCTTTGACTCTGGACTGTTGACTTTTGACAACCTGCTCGCAAAATATACAATTTAAATGCATAACAGCTTATTTCTTTAGTTGAGACTGCAACCTTGGATGTCCATTGAATCACAAAGGCACTCCAATTTTCAAAATCATTTAACAAAATGAGTCTTCAAAAACCAGTGTAGTTCTTGAGTCTCTTTAAGTCTGCATTTTTCTCTGCATGATTTCCTTAAGCAAGCAATTTATTTTTTATAATTGCTATAAATATTTATCTAATTTTATTTTATTTCATTTTATTTCATAAAAATGAAATGTTGCTGCCCACAATTCCTAGTTGTATCAGCAGTTCAACTCGTGCAAATGTTAAATTAGGTTTTTTACAGATATTTCTTAACATGGTAGAGGCAAATAATGTCATTGTTTTTGACTTTTATTTCAAAATTAATAGGACTTACGCAAGTCCTATGATTATTACAAAAGTCTACACTATATAGGTAACAATTGTTACATTTCAGTAATACTTCTTTTTTTCGCACAGCATAGTTAAAATAATTGTATTTTAATTCACACAAATCTTAATTCTCTCTGAGTGCCAACGTTTTCGCCAACGAGATGTTGGTTCAAGGGAAGAAGCTTGTTGTTCTTGTTGTCGCCGCCTCAGTATAACTTCGGTAGAGTCTGTTAATTGAGGATCACGATAAGGAATAGCAGCACGAGTCTGTAAATGTTCTATTTCTGGCTGGGAGAGGAGTGGTAAAGACTTGGAAACTAACAGATGCGGTAATGCAGAGAATTTATCAACTATACTAGACCTGTCGTTGCGTCCCTCTGTCCCACTGTCCTCTTTATGGGCTGCAACAGTACCAGGCGATCGCCTTCCGACTGGTGGAGTCGAACCTATTTGTAATCCAGCTGCTAAAAGTGCTGTACGTACAGCCCCAGCACAAGAATATGTAGCTAAAATACCATCATTTTGCAAACACAAAGCCAGCCACTGCATAAATTCAATCGTCCACAATTGCGGACATTGGGGTGGTGAAAAGGGGTCAAGGAAAATAGCATCAGTTAGAAAACCGGATGCGTACACTTGTTGAATAGTGTTTCTAGCGTCACCAATGAGTAACATGGCTTTGAGACGATTTGTTTGTATTTTTTGCTCATAAGCTAGATTTTTTAGTATATTAATATACTCATAATTCCAATTTTCGTATAATTGATGAGCGATCGCACTTTGGGGTACAACAGTATTTATTTCTAAACCGATTACTTCTACATCACAATCAGGATTCACAGACCAAATTGTTTGCAAAGCAGCCGCTGTGTTGTATCCTAATCCATAACAAACATCCAACAGCCGCAACACAGATTTACACTTAGCTTTCACAACCAGTTGAGTAGGTTCAACAAACTTTAAAAAACTCTCTTGCTTGGCTCCATAATGGCTATGAAAAGACTCGCCAAACTCTTGAGAAAAAAAAGTGAAAGAACCATCTGCGGTAAGTTCAGGTGTAAAGTTATCTAATTCTGACATTATTTTTAGTGACTAGTTAGAGTTAGTAGTTAGTTTTTCTCCCTTCCCATGTCCCCCGTCTCCCCCGTCTACCCCAATCCCTAACCCCCACTCCCCACTCCCCACTCCCCAATCCCCAATCCCCAATGACCAATGACACTTGACCAATGACACTTGACCAATGACCAAAATCATCGTTTCTCGTGAATGGTTACTAGAACATCTTGCAGATCCACAAGTCGTAATAGTGGATTGTCGCTTTTCTTTGGCAGATCCACAACTAGGAAAACAGCAATACCAAACCAGTCACATTCAAGGTGCTTACTACCTAGATCTCAATCAAGATCTTTCTAGTCCTGTAGAAGAACATGGGGGAAGACATCCTTTACCTAATCTTGATCAATTAGCTGACAAATTATCAACCATTGGAGTAAATTTCCAAAAAACTCTAGTTGTAGCTTACGATGATTCTCACCTTGCTTTTGCGTCTCGATTGTGGTGGTTGTTGCGCTATCTTGGTCATGAACAAGTGGTGGTTCTAGATGGTGGTTTTAGCGAATGGCAAAAAGCCAACTACCCTGTTACAGATATCATCCCTCAACCTCAGCAAAAAGGTAATTTTGTTTATGCGCTGCAAACACAGATGGTAGTTGACCGTCAAATGGTCATCAATCGTAAAGATTTACCTGGAGTAGCTATAGTAGATTCACGAGAAAGCGATCGCTACCTCGGTATTCGTGAACCCATCGATAAAATAGCTGGTCATATTCCTGGCGCAGTTAACTATCCTTGGTTAGAAGTTACTGACAGCAAAGGTTATTTGCTTCCACCACAAGAACAAAGTCACCGTTGGTTACAGCTAAAACAAGCAGAGGAAATTATAGTTTATTGCGGTTCTGGCGTTACTGCGTGTGTAAATTTACTATCTTTGGAATTAGCAGGGATTCACACAGGTAAACTTTACGCAGGTAGTTGGAGTGATTGGATTAGTTATTAGTCAATGGTCAATGGTCAATGGTCAATCGACAAAATATTAAACTTTTGACAATTGACAATTGATGATTTTCAAAATCTACCAAGTTCTAAATTATAATTAATACCTAAAAACCAACCATCAAAATCTATATTGTTCTCGCTAGAGTTACCTAATGTGAAACCAGCTTGTACACTAACATTACTATTTTTAGATATTCCGTAATTTAGATGACCAAAGAATCGATTATATAAGTCTTCTCGTTCATATTGTGTAAAATTGGATAAACTAAATTGATAGTCAACACCAGCTTGGAGAGATCTGTGGAGATAATAATTCAGAGAAAGCCAGAAGAAATTAATGATTCGGTTACGGTCTTCTGGGGGATCGGTGAGACTAAGACGAAATTCATAAAAGCTATCTAGTGTGATTTTTCGTGATAAAATATCTCGCCGTCCCAAAGCTAGGCGTAGGACATTTTCACCCAAAAAGCGATCGCCATCATCAAAGTTATTATTATCTCTAGCATAAAAAAGCTGTTGATTACTCCAACCAATTTCACCATACATTTGCGGCGTAAATCTCTGCTGAAGATTGAGATTAAATCTCACCTGATTATAGTTATATTCTGATTGGTCTAAGTAACGAATTAAGTAACCATCAATAGATCCATTGATAAAAGTTTTTTTCCCCAAGGGAAGAGAAACAGTTCCAAGCGTTAGTCCAGAATAAATTAAGCTATCTTCAATAGGAACAACTGCTGATGAAAAAATGTTGCTGCTGTAAAAATAGCCAATACGAGCCAATAAATACCCTACAGGTTTAAATTGATTTGCTGGTTGTTCTATAGATGGAAGTTGTGGTTGTTCTTGGTTCGGTGTCACTTCTCGTAGTTTCAATTTACCAAGTTCTTCATCAAAACTTGATTCTGGTGAATTTGATTCTAGTGATGGTAGATAGTTACCCTTGAGACGCTGTATCAATCGTTGCAGTCTTTTTTCTCTTTCTGTCTCCGGTGTTTCCAAACTTTGTCCTATTTTTGTAGAGGAAGGTTTGGGAGTATAGGTTGGCTGAGTTTGTGACTGTGGAAGTTCACTTGGCTGTTCAATCTGAACAGGAGAACTTTTTGGTGTTGATTCTGGTTGCACAAAAAGTAATTTTTGCGTCCTCTGAGGGTATAATTCTAATGGTTCACCTGTAGAAAAGATAGCAGTAGTCGAAAATACAGGAACATTTTCTTCTTTTTCAGGGACTACATCGTTTGTTGGTACATCTACCCTGTCTGTCAAGCTTAGTGACCACAAAAGCTTTGATCTTGAACTTAAGCTTTTTGGTCGTAACTGCTGGTATCGTTGATTTGTAATTTGATCAACTGGCAAAAATGGAGCTTTTGCTCCTGAATTGTCTCCGAAATTACTCAAGCTTGAATTTGCAGCCTCTACCGCATCAACACTAATGAAATACCAGTTGACGCCACTAGAGGCCAACAAAACCTTGACTAAAAAATTTTTCCAGCCCTTGGGTTGCATACTAAAATCTGTTTTCTAAAAATTAGACCCATAAACTTCTTTAGAAGTTCCTGCCTAGTATTGAGTCAAATAACATTGACAGGTGGGAAAAGGGTAGACAGTTAAGAGAAAAGGTTTGATTTTAAAAATGTAACCCGTCTCGTAACCAAATTAACTGCGAATTTGAAATCGGTGAGGTAACATGAGGATTTTGTATTTTGAGCGACTTCTGTCATTGTAAATGATCATTGTATTTGATTCATTATTTATAAATAATGATATAATCTCCCTCCAGTGCTCTTCGCAGCAAAAATTTTCTGATAATATTTAAATAATTTTAGTAATCGTCAATTTGCATGTTTTTATCTATTGAAAAATTAAACATATTTCAACAAAAAATTATAAAAGAATCTTGCCATATTAGAAAAATTAAGAACCGTAAAGTTTTAATTTAAAAGCTTATTTTATACTGCTTTGGCTGTAGTGAAATTACCGAGGCTCCAAAATATGTTTCGTAAATTACTCCCATTCTTGGTGGCTACCTGCTGGGGAACTGCGGTGTTACCTTTGCCAGAACAGGCTACTGCTACAACACCTCTAACTAGGGCTGTGATCCAAAATCTTCATAATGTGGTACAGCTCATGCCCCACAAGCAACCTAAGCGTCGAGCACGCAAGTCAGATGCTATAATACCGGGGGATGGACTGTCTACTGGTAGAGCCTCTCTAGCAGAGTTGCGTTTTAATGATGGTTCTTTAGCAAGAGTTGGAGAACAAGCAATATTTCGATTCTTACCCAAAACACGGAATTTTCGCTTGACCAATGGTACTGTGTTGCTATTGATTCCACCGGGACAGGGACGAACACGGGTAAACACACCAAATGCAGCAGCAGCAATTCGCGGTTCAGCATTATTTGTCCGCTACGATGAGAAAAAAGATACAACAGTTGTAGCAGCACTAACAAATAGCGGTATTGAAGTTTTCAATAAAGATGGTTCCCAGGGTCGGGAACTAAAAGCAGGCCAAATGCTTGTTGTAGTAAAAGGTCAATTTCAAGGGTTGTACGATTTTGACCTGAGAACTTTTTATGAAACTAGCGATATAGTACGGGGATTGGATCTACCTCGACAACAACAATCAAATCCAGACCCAGCGATCGCAAAAGTTCAAGCTGAAACAGCCGAAGCTGTGAGTTCCCAACAACCAGTTACTGGCCAAAAAGTCATAGAAAATCCATCTTTTGTAAAGCTAACCCCTACTATTTCAGACTCTTCCAATAACACAGATAGCACAAAAACTTCTACAAACTCCTCTACAAACTCCTCTACAAACTCCTCTCGCACATCAGGACAAACCGGAACAAACACGACACAACAAAAGGATAGTAATAACCAACAAACTAGTACACAATCAACAAATAACACTAATAATTCCGACAACAATTCCAATAATCAAAAAACCACACAGACAAACACAACCGACCAAAATAATTCCAATAATCAAAAAACACCCACACA
>NZ_NAPS01000002.1:2604075-2617574 GCF_004323185.1 Westiellopsis prolifica IICB1 | reverse complement strand
ACCAAGGGTGGTTTCATATAAGCACCAGAAAAATTTAATGGGGTAAAGGGATGATTTTTCCCTTTACCCCTTTAGCTTTTCCCGGTCTATTTTGAATTTCAGATTTTTTCTTGAATCCAAAATCTAAATTCGCCAAGTCAGCTTTTGTCTGTTGTCCCTTCTTCTCTTTTTTGTTGTACTAAAGTATCTTCTAGGGATTCGTCGAACCAAGGTGTCGTCAGAATGTCTGATTCTTTCAAAGAAAGGGAACTCGATAATGAATTATCGCTGGATAAAGTATATGTGTTTTCATAACTAATTAGGGCGTTGAGTGCTTGTATTGGTTCTGATGCAGATTGATAACGGTGTTGAAAGTCTTCTTGCACCATTTTTGAAATAATTTCAGCCAAAGCAGGACTAACTTTTGCTTTGTGCATCCATTGCAACTCACCGTCAGCATCTTTTTGCAGTTCGTGAGGAGGGATACCAGTTAGCCCTTTAATCCCAATCATGCCAATTGCATAAATGTCACTATTATATTGCGGACGGCCAAAACATTGCTCAGTGGGTGCATAACCCTTAGTACCAATGCCAATTGTAAAGGCAGTTTGTTCTTGACTACCCAAAATTTGTGTAGTTACTTCTTTAACAGCACCAAAGTCAATAAGTATCAGCTTGTTATCTGATTCTCGGCGGATAATATTGCTGGGTTTGATATCTCGGTGAATTACACCATTTTGATGGACAAATATCAATATTTGCAATAATTCTCGCACAATCTCGATCACTTCGGCTTCTGCAAGTTGTTTACCTGGTGGCATTTCTTGACTTAAAGCATGACCATCAATGTATTCTTGAACTAAATAAAATTCTTCTTCTTGTTCAAAATAAGCTAAAAGTTGGGGTATTTGCTTGTATGTTCCCAATTTTTGTAATGTTTGAGCTTCTGCATTAAATAGTCGTCTAGCAACCGCCAATTGTTCCGGTTTATGAGTCGCTGGTTTTAGTTGCTTGACAACACATAAAGGATTACCTGGTAGTTGGATATCTTCTGCTATATAGGTTTCGCTGAATCCTCCTGCACCAAGTACTTTGACAATTTTATAACGTCCGCCCAAAATTTTCCCTGATAACGCTATGTCTAGTTCTTGAAGTAGGTCTTGCAAATCATCTTGTTGGCTGATAATTTCTTGGACAACGGGAGAAGATTTGTATTTATTAAAAATAACTAATAACTGATGTTTTCGGAAAACTTCTTTCGCTGCTTCTGTTACCAAATAAGATAATCCAATTGCAGCGATCGCAATCATCGGAATGGCAGCAGGAACAATTAACTGACCATAGATGAATAGTATATAACTAATTCCACCCCAACTAATAGCCAAAATGACACTATAGATAAATTTCCTGACTACGCGCTTTGTTTTACCAATAACTACTGCACATATCCCCACTAAACTAAATACAAATAAACCACGTAAAGGTGGAGTTTTTATGGCTTGGGCAATGCTTTTTCCTTCCATCAAAGTTGCGATCGCATTGGCATGAATTTCCACTCCTGACATGGGTTCTGGATACAGCCAGCTAGAAGCCGCAGGTACTAAATAATAATCTTTTGACGCTTGGGATGTGACTCCAATCAGGACTATTTTGTCTTTGAATACCTTTCCTTGTTGTAAATAAGTATTCCAATTTTCTGGATCAAGTACGTGCCAAAATGGATATGTCTCAAATGTACCCGCACTGCCATAAAAATATATGCGATCGCCTTTTGGTCGGGGATAATTAATTTGGGCAGACCTTAAAACTGCTTCGCCAAAAGAGGGAATTTTATCTGTAGTAACAAAACCTTCTTGCGCCTCTAATAACTTGGGAAACTCGCTCGCTAAACGGTGGACTTTATCATCTACTTCTTTGGGAAAATTCACCGAACCAATTGACACCGAACCTTTACGAAACATCTGGTGAGGTTGGGTGAGTTGCCAAAAAACCCCTTGATGAGTTTCTGTATTTTCGTAAATTGCGGCTAAGGATACTTTGCTTCCATAACGCTGCAAAACAGCCTGCAATTTGCGATCGTTTTGATTATTACTTGGTAAATCAAATAACAAATCTACCGCTATATGACGCGCCCCTGCTTGCGCTAGCTTTTCGATTACTTGAGCATATGCTACACGTCGATAGGGAAAAACTTGCAGTGGCTCTAAGTAAGCATAGGCTTGCGGATCTGTTTTGTAATATTGTCCTGGTACCGATATCGATTGTTCGTCAATTGCCAAAATTACAATGTCTTGTGTTGGAACTACGGAGCCTCGGAGAATAAAAAAAACAGAATATGCTTGATTCTCTAGTAATTTTACCCAGCCGAGACTGTAAGCACTCAGCAGTGCTGCTCCACATACCCAACTACCAGCAAGTAAATTACCTAAACGCTTCATCAGCTTTGTCTGACGTACTGATGTTGTTAAAGTTGCTTTTGTTGATTTACTTGAGGTTTGATTGGCAGCTGAGACATCTTTTTTAGTTAATGTATATATAGGTTCTTCTGCCATATCCTCTTGCTCATTGATTTACTGTGATTTTATTTATTTACACACTCTTTTAGAACAATAAACTTAAAATCTGGCTTAAATGACAATCTTATACATTTGTAAACTAACCTTTATTTCTTACCAAAGTTCCATTACTCGTGAATACGAAAATATTTGACATATTAGCTAGACAATACGTGAATTTTGACTTAACTTAGCCTTTTAGAGTTATTTTTCCAACAAGACATGGGTTGCACAGAAATATTGCTGCTATAGAATCAGCGGCTATTCCTTCTAAAGGATACACTTCCACAGAAGTTGATCCCCAATCGAGTGTATGAACTGTGTGTAAGAGTGAAATCATTGCTCTAGCCGAAGAAGTATTCTCAGTTTAAAGGCTTTACTGAAAAGCAATCTCGTATTGTGTGCAGTCCTTGCTCTGTCCAAAGAAATATTCTCAACCTCAACCTTACACTCAGCCTAGATTACACCATTTTAGGAGTAAACTTAATTGATATACAGTCGTTATAAGTTCTTACTTAAGTCAATTTTATTGGTAGATTTTGCCTATAGGGTGCAATTAACAGTGCCAAGTGTAAAAAATGTTAAGCACTCGGTTAACGTTAATAACTATGTTTTCAGCAATTTTATACTTTAAGAGGGGTTAAATATAACTTATATATGACATTATAATTTATAGATAATAGCAAATTTGTGATTTTATAATTGCTATAATCTATTGTTCAATCTAAATTCTACTTTATCTATCTTCTTAGGTGTAACTTTATTATGGGTTCCTCTATGAATCGTCTGTCTATTTTTGTAGACGGAAATAATATGTTCTATGCTCAACAAAAAAATGGCTGGTTTTTTGATCCACGGCGAGTATTAGAATACTTCAGACATGAGCAGTCAGACACAACCTTAATAAATGCATTCTGGTACACTGGCTTAAAAGACCAACAAGATCAGCGAGGTTTCAGAGATGCTCTAATTAGTTTAGGATATACAGTAAGAACTAAAGTTCTCAAAGAATATTATGATGACTCTTCTGGTCGTTATTCACAAAAAGCTAATTTAGATATAGAAATAGTTGTAGATATGTTTAACACAGTAGACCAATATGACCGAGTAGTGTTATTTAGTGGAGATGGAGATTTTGAAAGAGCAATTGAATTATTACGTTCTAAAAATACTCATATTACAGTTGTATCAACAGAAGGAATGATAGCCAGGGAATTACGCAATGCTACGGACAGATATATAGATTTAAATGATATTCGTGACCAAATAGAAAAAGTTGATGCATTATAAGTTTGACATCTATTTACAAATTATAAAAGCAAAAAAATTAAGTTTTAAGGTATTTTAAGCCACAAGTAAATTCTAAACAACTAGCAGCCAATGAAAAACCAACCAGAAAAAATTATTATTTTTGACACCACTCTTAGAGATGGCGAACAGTGTCCGGGTGCAACTTTAAATATTGATGAAAAACTCACTATTGCCAAGCAATTAGCCCGTCTAGGTGTGGATGTAATTGAGGCTGGTTTTGCCTTTGCAAGTCCTGGGGATTTTGCAGCAGTTAATAAAATTGCCCAAATTGTGGGGACAGAAAATGGGCCTGTAATTTGTAGTTTGGCAAGAGCAAGACAAGATGATATTAAAGCAGCAGCCCAAGCAATTCAACCAGCGGCAAAAAAGAGAATTCATACTTTTTTAGCTACTTCTGATATTCACCTCAAATACAAGCTGAAAAAAACCAGACAAGAGGTATTAGCGATCGCAGAAGAAATGGTTGCTTATGCCAAAAGCTTTACTGATGATATAGAATTTTCTCCGGAAGATGCAGGACGTTCCGATCCAGAATTTCTCTATGAAGTTTTAGAAAGAGCGATCGCGGCCGGTGCAACAACTGTTAATATCCCCGATACCGTTGGTTACACAACTCCAACTGAATTTGGAGGATTAATCAAAGGAATTAAAGAAAACGTTCCCAATATTGATCAAGCAATTATTTCTGTTCACGGACATAATGATTTAGGTTTAGCTGTAGCCAACTTCTTAGAAGCAGTAAAGAATGGGGCTAGACAGTTAGAATGTACCATTAATGGTATTGGAGAAAGAGCCGGAAACGCAGCACTAGAAGAATTGGTAATGGCGTTACATGTGCGGCGACAATATTTTAATTCTTTCTTAGGACGTCCAGCAGAATCTGAAGAACCACTCACAAATATCGACACCAAGCAGATTTATAGAACCTCGCGCATGGTTTCTAATTTAACAGGAATGCTGGTGCAACCAAACAAAGCAATTGTTGGTGCAAATGCTTTCGCTCACGAATCAGGAATTCATCAAGATGGTGTGCTGAAAAACAAGCTCACCTATGAAATTATGGATGCTCAATTAATTGGTTTGACAGAAAACCAAATTGTTTTGGGTAAACATTCTGGTAGAAATGCTTTCCGCACACGTCTGCGAGAATTAGGTTATGAACCAACAGAAACAGAATTAAACAAAGCATTCGTCAGATTCAAAGAAGTCGCAGATAAAAAGAAAGAAATTACAGATTGGGATTTGGAAGCTATTGTTAATGATGAAATTCAACAAGCTCCAGATTTATTTAAGTTAGAGTTAGTGCAAGTTTCTTGTGGTAGCAACGCTAAACCCACAGCGACAGTCACCCTGCGTAACCCAGAAGGTGAAGAATTAATCGATGCTGCGATTGGTACAGGCCCTGTGGATGCAGTCTATAAAGCCATTAACCGTGTTGTTAATGTACCTAACCAATTAATAGAGTTTTCTGTGCAATCAGTCACTGCTGGAATAGACGCCATAGGAGAAGTAACTATTCGCCTACGATATGAAGATAGAGTTTTCTCTGGTCATGCCGCAAATACGGATATTATTGTGGCATCGGCGCAGGCGTTTGTTAATGCTTTAAATAGACTATACGCTTGGTTGCAAAATCAATCTAAGAAAGAGGAAGTCACTGCTGAAAAATACTGAGTTTGTAGTGAGGACTTTAGTCCTCAAGAAAGGACTAAAGTCCTTACTACGAAATCCTTTAGCCTGTCAAAATCTTTGTGGCAGACTACTATTTATAGTGAATAACAAAAAAAGAATCTATGCAGAAAAGATTCGCCATTATCAATGGTGATGATTTCGGTTTTTCTAGTGGCGTTAATCAAGCAATTATCAAGGCTCATGAAGAAGGTGTACTAACTAGTACCAGCCTAATGGTAACTGCTGATGCTGCCAAGGAGGCTGTTTCTTTGGCACGCACACATCCTAATTTGTCAGTTGGTTTACATCTAGTATTGGTATGTGGAAAATCCGCCTTACCACCAGAGCAAATTCCCCATTTGGTTGACCAACAAGGTAATTTTTCCAACAGTTCATTAATGGCTGGGTTGCGTTATCAATTTATCAGAGAAACTCGCTCTGAACTGCGACAAGAAATCCGTTCCCAACTGGAAAAATTCTGCTCTACTGGTTTACCTCTTTCCCATGTGGATGGACATTTACATATGCATATGCATCCAGTGATACTCCGTATTCTAGTTGAACTGGCAGCAGAGTTTGACATCAAAGCCATTCGTTTACCATCTGAAGAACTGGGACTGAATCTCAAGCTAGAATCTAGTAATTTGCTGACTAAGCTAGTTTGGTCAGGAGTATTTGGTAGACTGCGCTGCTACGGTGAAAATTTGTTGAAATCTCAAAATATTAACTTCACAGAACGAGTTTACGGATTGCTGCAAACTGGTTGTGTTACAGAGAAATACTTGCTTAACTTAATACCTCAAATTCGGTCAGATGTAGTAGAAATTTATTGTCATCCAGCGATCGCAATGAGTGGTGAACCTCTGAATGGTCCACCAACAGCAGGGGAAGCAGAACTTGCTGCTCTGTTAAGTGGTCAAGTGCGTGAAGTGCTTGCTAGTAATAGCTTTGAACTTACGAATTATTCTTTACTGCATTGTAGAAACTCAAAAAATGGCTAAATTCAAGTCAAAGCGATCGCTTCTTTAACCTTACTCTAAGCAAGGTTCTTCTTTTATAGGAGCTGATAGGGGAAACTCTTCACCTCGGAGATATGCATCAAATTCTTCTTCAAATCGGCTCCAACTTGTCCCAATCGAACGTTCTAATCTACAAATAGGAGCTTCACGAAATAGTGGTAGGCGATGTTCAATTTTTTCCTTAATATGTGGATGTAAATCTTCAAAAGTTTCTGTTTTAGCGCCTGTATAATTTAGTACTAATAACCCTGGTTTTCCTTTCATTTTCATCCATGGTTCCCAAGGACCCATACGGTAATAAGACATCGCAACGGCGCGATCGCTTTGAGAATTTTCCCCTTTTTCATCCAATATAGCTGTAGGAAAAATAAATTTGTAAGAGTCTGAGGAACGTAGAAATTCTTCTGGTGAATAATCGGTAAACTTAGGATTTTTGGCGAGTGGATTAGGAAGCTTCTTGTTAAAATCCAGTGAAACAAAGGATATTTCTGGAGCAATATAAGCGTTAATCTGGGGTGGAATCTGAAACTCCTGGTAATCATAAGAGCGATGCATAATATTTAGAGTTTCACCTGTCCAGGGATTTTCCCATTGCTTCAAAATTTGACCACTTTGAGGGTCAAGATAAAGCGAAAATTTACGACTTACCAAAGTCCAGCGCGAGTTAACTTTGTCTTGAATACAACGGGAAATGTCCACACCTAAAAAGTCAAACAAATGAATTGGTTCATCCTGATCTAAAGGTTGAGCATACATCGAACCTGTAGCTTCAAAGTAGTAAGTTTTACCATCAGTACCACAACGTACTTTGACGAACTGCTCATCTGTAATTGTTGATTTGGTTAAGGTCATATATTAATTATCTATTAATGTAAAGTTTTGTCTCTAAATTCAATTTTTTTGCATATGTGGAAACTGTTAATCCCATGAATAATTAGTTAGGCAGCAAGGCATGTGTGTGAGATCTAACTTTGAAACCTATTGCTGAAGACAAACATAGAGGCAGGTGAATCGAGGTGAATTGATTTAGTTTCTTAATCTGATTTTAGGTAAGAGGATTAACAATGAATGGGAGCAGAACATCAATAGTTTTTTTTGATATTGGTGATACTTTAGGGACTCCGAAGATATCACCTCCTCCTTCCCGTTTAGAAGGACTAGATATTTATCCATACATACCAAATGTCCTTCAGCGCTTAAAAGATAACGGTGTCAAAATAGGCATCATATCTAATACTGGTAATGAAACAGAACATGATATGAGAAGAGTACTTGAAGAAGCTAAAATTTATAGCTTTTTTGAGCCAAACTTACTCATTTATAGCTCAGTGGTTGGTGTCAGAAAACCTTCTCCAGAAATATTTCGTCTAGCAGCCGAAAGAGCAGGCTATGCTGAGAAGCCTAAGAATTGTTTGTTTGTAGGAGAAGATAGTAAAGAACGTAAAGCCGCTCATGATGTCGGTTGGCGCGTAACACCGCATCCAATTCTAGTTTGGGATGTGTTAGAAGGCAGCCGTTTGAGATATATTCGTGTAACTGTTTCAGCAGAGCAAAGTGACAATGCATGGAGATCGGCTATTAGAGGTTTATCAGTCGTTCCCTTATATGTGACTGGAGAAAAGGGGAATCAAGTGTATGCGATCGCTACAACCTCATCTATCCCGACTCTAATTGATCTAGGATTTCAAGTCGATTTGCTGGGTAGCGAGGGCGATCCTCTGACAACAGAAGTGTATCTGCTACGGGATGATCGGCAAACTAGCACTGGTTTTCTCAACCCTCAAGGGCAATCTAGTAGCTTTTTTGTTGGTGATCAAGAGTCTAAATGGGTTTTAGCTTCTTCCTTTGAAGGAATTTATGTTGCCTTACCAGGCGATCGCTCTGTGGAAGAGTATCATTTTGAAGAAGCATATCACGGACATAATCTCAAGCTGTTACCCGATCTTAATTTACTCGAACCGTTTGGAGAAGGTAACAATGCTAGAACCGCAGGCTTTCTCCAAGCACCCACAGTAGAACCATCTTTGAATGAGATTGAACTAGAAAAGCTTAAAACAATTACCCCAGATTCAATTCGTGAATATCTGGAAAGATATGCAGGAATAAAACCACTTGATGAATCAACAGGAATTAAAATTAAAAGCCGACATATACACAGTTCAGATATTGGTCTAGTCACCGCAGCTTTAGCAAAAGACCTGGAAAAAATCGGTGGCGGTCAATTCCGCATCAGAATGGATCGATTTGTCCATGAAGGACGCGAGTTGGATAATGTTGAAGCAGAACTACAAGGTAGTGAATCAGAAGAAATAGTTTTAGTCACTGCTCACTTAGATTCTACGGCTGCTTCGAGCCACCCTCGTGGTGATTACCATCCTCAGCGAGATCCCGCCCCTGGTGCAGATGATGATGCTAGTGGTGTTGCTGCTGTTTTGGCGATCGCTGATTTTATCAAACAAATGACTGCTATTAAACCTCCCAAAAGAACGATTCGATTTGTTCTTTTTAACGCTGAAGAACACGGTTTAGTAGGTAGCAAAGCTTACGCGCGAACTCAAGCAAGGTTAGCGGCTCCTATCATTGGCGTTTATCAGATGGATATGATTGGCTACAATGTCGCCCCTCCCCGTTCCTTTGAGGTTCATGTTGGCTATATACCTTCAGCGGATGTGCAATCTCGCTCTCTGGTACTTGCAGAACGAATGAAGCGCCTGATTCCCCAAGTATCTTCTAATTTGGAACTCCCTCAAATTTATATACAGCCAGACCCCGCTGCTGGAAGAAGCGATCATGCTAGCTTTCATGAACGTGGCTATGCTGCTTGTGTAACTTCTGAGGATTTTTTCATCGGTCCAGAACCTAGTTCTCCAGTGGCTGAGGCAAATCCCAATTATCACAAAGATCGGGATACCTTCGTAGATTTTGACTACGCTGCTGATATTGCCCGCCTTATTGCCGCCGCCACATGGGTGACTGCAAATGCTTAATTTTGACAGATCTTAGCAAGTTATTACAACCTAAGTTTCGTTTTTGTTTTTTTAACTTCCCTTTCTCATCACTAAATTATCTAAATAATGAGGTGTACAAATGGTAGCTGCGATCGACACTCGTAACTTCACTACCAATCGTGCGACTGAAGCTCGGATGAATGAACTCAGTCGGGCTGCTTCTTTTGTCTCCAATCAGTTGCCCGGAACCCATACGGTTAGTGTTCCTGCCTTAAATTCGCTCACAGGTACTCCCAATAGTCTCTTGTCAAGCAATGCGCCAAGGACAGCAGGATCGCTGATTGACCAAGCCTTAAGCTTTGTGACTCAAACCAGTGCCGCCTTAGGATTTACCCCTGGTGAACCAGTTGAATTCATCCCAGATCCTACAATTGAAACCAGTAGTTCCCAAAGTAAAGCCGTTCACTTACAACAAACCTATCGTGGCATTCCCGTCTTTCAAATGGTTCGCACCGTTCGTTTCTCCCCTGCCAACGCAATTAGCGACGTAGTAGGAAACAACGTTAATCTCCCGCCCGAAATTAATATTGCACCACAAATTCATGTTACCCAAGCAGTAATAGCCGCCGCTCAGTATGTGGCTAATAGCAACGAAGCAGAGGCAATGACTGATGGTTGGGGACAGTCAATGACGCCAATCCGCATTGATATATCTGATTATGTTCCGCGAGTACTCGTTACTTTTCCCTTGCCGAGCAAACCCACGGTTTTGGATAATGGGCCTTTTGCTGAATTGATTTCCGCTCATCTGGTTCTGTTTTACCAAAATCCTGAGACGCGCCTCGGATGGTATCTGCAAATTACTTTACCGAATTATCAAGATCAATACGAACTCATTGTCTCAGCGGATCGTACTGAATCAGAAATTCTCTACTGTCAAAGCTTAATGCGAACGGCTCTGGGAGAGGGCAATGTTTACAAAGAAAATCCGCGTACCACACCTCGGCAAATGATTCCCTTTCCTCAGAATTTAAATGATTATCCTATTCCCCAACCTAACAATCTACCTCCTGAATTTCCTGGTGATTGGTGTACTAACGACAAGTCCGTCGGCAATAATACTATCGCTGCTCTATGGGAAGAAATATTTCCCGGACGAGTACGTGAAATTCAGAAACTTCAAGGACAGATGCAAAATGGGAAAATCGTGTTTAATCCTAGTGACCCTACAGGAGATGAGCAGAAAATCTTAAACATTTTCTACTTCTGCAACTATATGCATGATTTCTTCTATTTGCTAGGGTTTAATGAAGAAGTAGGAAATTTTCAAGAGATCAATTTCAGTGGAGTTCCAGTTGCGGGTGATCCAGTCGATGCTCGTGCCTTTCAGAAAGCAGTTCGAGGAACGGCGAATATGCTCACCCTTCGGGATGGAATCAAACCCATTATGAATATGGGTACAGTAAATATCACCCCTACTGATAAACGGCACACTGCTTTTGATGCCGATGTCGTCTTCCATGAATTTACTCACGGTGTAACCAACCGTTTAGTAGGTGGTCGAATGAATAGTCCCGAAGGACTCCAACAACCTCAAAGCCGAGGCATGGGAGAAGGCTGGAGTGATTATTTTGCCCTTACAATTCAAAATTTTGGCAAGCCAGTTGAAAAGGTTGTAACAGGAGACTGGTTGGTCAATGATCCTAATGGTATTCGGGGTCTAAAATATGATAGTAATTTCCCTGATCATTTTGACAAGGTTGGTAAGGGAAGATACACTCAAGAACACAATCTCGGTGAGATTTGGTGTGCCACTTTGATGGAGATGAATCGCCAGATTGGAGCTGCACTAGGATCACAAGATCTCGGTCATCAACTCGGCTGGCAAATTGTTGTCGATGGCTTGAAACTCTCTCCCTCTAATCCCAGTTTTTTAGATGAACGTGACTCAATTCTCAAAGCTCTCGATGACTTACATACATCAGGACGCTTGAACGATAGCGATTATGGCAAAGTAAGAAAAGCCATCTGGGAAACCTTTGCTAAATTTGGCATGGGACCGAATGCAGATTGCGCTGGAGCTTCGCTCAGTGGGATTGTTGCAGATTTCAACGTACCTCTTGGATTGTAGTTAGAGAGAAGGAGCAGAGAGAAAAACTTTGCTCCTTCATAACAAATTTTCAAAAATCATTCGATTCAAAAAATTTTTGCAACACATTCAGAATATGAGACGCGATATATCGCGTCTGGTACAAAATTTATCTGTCGCATTCTTTTTTTAATAGGACTTACGCACACTCTACGAATTCTTGGCTTCTACCTTACGGTAGACACGAAGTGGCTTCTGAAAGTAGCCGCTAGCGCGTCTAAGGCGTCTTGGCGGTTAGATAAATTAACCTTTTTGGCAATTTTTGCGTAAGTCCTGTTTAAATTGATATCACCTTAAATCCTGTCCTGGAATTATTGAAATATACAAATTGGGCATATACATATACAAAACTTACAAAAAATGTCAAGAGATATTATCGACACAATTGAATAAATGTGCATTCCCAAACAAGGCGGGGCTGGGCGTAACAAAGTAAGGATTTACGAGCTTGTTCTAATAGTTTGATCATCTGGGGTTGACGCCACTGGAGCCAGTAAAATTGTTGGAGATAATCAACTAACCACAGTTGGGCTTCTGTATCTAAAGCTTTATCAATATTTCTACCTAATTCTAAGGCTTGGCGATAGTTTTGTGGTTTTTTGCTGACAGCTTCGAGTAAATCTGAAGGAATAGCTTGTAGTTGTTGATAAGCTGCGATCGCTTCTCCAGGACTACCACCAGCAATACTCAAAACCGCAGGATGTTGGAGAATTTCCTGATTACCTGTGCGTGTTAATATCTCAGCCATTGTCGCTGTATCTAAGCGATAAAAGGGAATACGTTGGCAGCGTGAAACTAATGTTGGTAAGATTGACTCTGGCGAAGGAGCAATTAAAATCAGTGTTGCTTGTCCTGGTTCTTCTAAAGTTTTAAGTAGGGCGTTAGCAGCTGCTTCTGCCATTGTTTCTGATTGTTCCACCACGACTACATGTCTTGGTGCTTCCAAAGGTGGACGGGAGAGAAATTCAGTAATCTCACGAATTTGTTCTAAACGAATCACTGGTGGTGCTTTGCGCTTGAGTCCTTTTTCGGCTGCTTCTGCGGCTGTCAAACGCTGTCCTTGGTACTGGTAGGTTGGCTGCACCCATAGGACATCAGGATGATTTGCTTTTTGCAATTTAGTACGAATGACACCAGTATTATCTGGTTGAGCATTGGTAAATAAAAACTCCATAAAGCAGCGTGCTGCTAAACTGCGCCCCACACCATCCGGGCCAGCGAACAAATAAGCCGGAGCAACTCGGTTATTTACTACAGCTTGCGTCAGTAATTCTATTGCTTGTGGTTGTCCAATGAGTGAAGAAAAAGTCATCCGATTTTGGATTTTGGATTTTCGATTTTGGAGCCACGGGAGCATCCCAATTTTTTCAATAGACCTCTTGCAAAAATATTTTTACCCCACCCTAACCCTAAGCGTAAACTGGGAGGGAACTAAATCTTCCCCTCGTTCACGGGGGGATTGAGGGCGGTTAATTCGACTTTTGCAAGAGGTCTAATATACCGCGCTTGGGTTCTAAGGGTTTAAACCCTTAGCTAATAGCACAAGTCGTATGAATACGACTTCATCAAATCAACTAGTCTGCTTAAAGCAGACTTTGACTATGAGACTGCGATTTCAATCGCAGGCGGGTTTTTTAAACATTTGGGATGCTCCCGGAGCCACTACGGTGGAAGGTTTCCCCCCAACCCCAGCTACAGTGTACACACAAGTCTTTTAAAGTTTCTCCACAGGCGTTTGATTACCCCAACTCCCCCTACTTAAAATTTACTATTTCAAACACTCAACGACGAGTATCAAACACTCAACGACGAGTGTAAAAGACTCAACGACGAGTGTAAAAGACTCAACGACGAGTGTAAAAGACTC
>NZ_NAPS01000002.1:2592744-2604004 GCF_004323185.1 Westiellopsis prolifica IICB1 | reverse complement strand
TCAAAGACTCGACGGCGAGTATCAAAGACTCGACGACGAGTGTAAAAGACTCAACGACGAGTGTAAAAGACTCAACGGCGAGTATCAAAGACTCGACCACGAGTATCAAAGACTCAACGACGAGTGTAAAAGACTCAACGACGAGTATCAAACACTCGACGGCGAGTATAAAAGACTCGACGACGAGTATCAAACACTCGACGACGAGTATAAAAGACTCGACCACGAGTATCAAAGACTCGACGACGAGTATCAAAGACTCGACCACGAGTATCAAACACTCGATGACGAGTATCAAACACTCGATGACGAGTATCAAACACTCGACGACGGAGATTATAAGTATTAAAAAATACCTTGACCGGGCGTTAGCAAATTGTCAGGATCGTAACGCCGCTTTGCACTGACCAGCTTGCCCCAAACCGGACGAAAGTGCTGCTGCCAATCGTTTTGGGATAAGGAAATAGCATCTACGGGATATCTGTAACCACCCAAGTCACGGTTTTGCTCAAGCAGATACTCAAAATTCCCAAAGAACTATTTTTCTGAGGCGATCGCTCTGGGCGATTTTTGGTAACTCCTCATACATTAAAAAAAAGACTTTGTTTGCATAGGTAGATTTGATCATGAAACGACGTTGGAAGTCATTATTCTTGGCTGTTACTTGGGTAATGCTAGCTGTTGGGACATCTATTTTTATTATCGTGACACAACCTCTGGCACCAACTTCTGCTAAAGAGCCTCATGTTGTGATTGAAACTCCCAAACCTGCACCGACACCAGAAGCAAGTAATGACAAAAAGCCAGATTCAACAGTAGCAGAACCAGCACCCAGTCCTGAAGAAATAGCCCGTCGGCAAAAATTGATCGAAGCAGACAAGCTGTATTTAGCAGGAGACTACACAGCTGCACAGAAAATATATCGTGAAGTGAAAAAACCATTTGCGGATATATCTAACGCACCACAAATCAAACCAGCGATCGCTGATGTTAACCAATTATCCCCAGGAGGTAAAGTCTATTGGCGAGAAGTACAAGCTGGGATTGCAAGTAAGCTGTCAACGAGAATTTTTGTACCACTAGAACTTTTAGTAAAGCAGAATCCCGAATTTATTCCTGGTCACATTACATATGCAGAACAACTGCAAAATTCTGGTGAGAAGAAAAAAGCGCTGGAGGTTTTAGAACGCGCTGCTACACTTTATCCAAATCAACCAGATTTGATTAAAGCTAAAGTCACAACCCTCGCAAGTAACAAAAAATGGATGGAAGCGTCTTTAGCAGCACGACAATTTGCGATTCTCAATCCGAATGACTCCCAAGCGGCTGAATTTAAGAAACTAGCAGATGAAAATCTCAAACGTTATAAATCTCATATTCGCTCAGAGATCAGAGGTAACACAATCACCAATATTATCACTGGTGCTTTAGGATATGCCCTCACTGGTAGCCTTGTCGGGCCATTTTCCGCTTTAAACTCCACCGTATTATTGCTACAGGGTGAAAAGTCCGTGGGTGAGTCGGTAGCAAAACAAGCAAAAAAACAACTACCTTTAGTTAAAGACCCACAACTTGTAGCATATGTCAATTCTGTCGGGCAAAAATTAGCAAAAGTCGGCGGACGTGATGAGTTTAAGTACGAATTTTTTGTGATTCCCGAAGAATCTCTAAATGCTTTTGCATTACCTGGAGGTAAAATTTTCGTTCATGCTGGTGCGATCGCCAAAACTAACTCCGAAGCCGAATTAGCTGGGTTACTTGGTCATGAATTATCTCACGTTCTGCTTTCTCACGGCTTCCAACTAGTTACTCAAGGTAACTTAATTAGCAACTTAACTCAATATGTTCCCTTTGGTGGTATTGTCGGTCAATTATTTGCACTCAACTACAGTCGTGACATGGAACGTCAAGCAGATACTTTGGGTACACGTCTGATTGTTAGTAATGGTTACGCGGCTGATGGTGTGTATAACTTGATGCTCACACTCCAAGAACAACAAAAAGATTCTCCTCCTAGTTGGTTATCATCTCACCCAAATAGCAAAGAGCGAGTAGCATACATAGAAAAATTGATCACAAACAATAACTACAATCGCTATGCTTACGAAGGTGTAGCCCAACACCTCGAAATGCAAGCCAAAGCCAAACAAATTCTCAAAGAAGCAAAAGAACGTAAACACAGGGAAGAAAAAAATACAGAGGATCGCTGAATCAAAACTAAAATTTTTTCGTCATTGAATTTAACAACTCCCTAATTTAATACCAGTGTAAATGTATGTTTATGTCTTCACGAGTCTTTAAATTACTTCTATCCAGTGGTTTAGGTTTAACTGTATTTGTCGGTAATGCGATCGCCTCAGCACAAGTTGGTGATGTAGTAGTCCCAACACAACCAGCGAACGGTACTTCCAGTAGAACTAGTTCTTCAAATACCACAACCAGCACTTCAACCACATACAGTACAAATGCCCGGTTTAGCTGTCAAAACTATAACGGACAGTATACAGTGATGTATCAACCCGAAAGTAAACAAGGGCAATTCTTTGCTTGGGCAACTCCCAAAAGATTGGGCGGTGATTGGGATGAATACAAACGCTGCGCCACCATCGCTGAACGTTTGGAAAGTTACCGTCCAGACGGCTTAACAGAACTCCGCACCTCCACAGAGAATGGATACAATATTCTTTGTGTGACTAGTGAATCTAACCCAGCTTGCCGAATTGTATTGACAGTACCCCCCGGATACGATGCTTATAATGTACGCAACAGTGTATTCCAAAACCTGATTTCTGCTGACAATGGGCAACAAACCATAGCTGTCAATACTTACAGCAGCCGTAGTAGTGGTGGTAGCCAAGTCGAACAAATATATAACCAGGCTAGAACTATTTTCGGTGGTGGCAATAATAACACCAACAACAGCCGTCGTACATCTAAAGAACCAGTCAACCTCAAACCTTTCTTAGATCAAAAAGACGGTGGTACTGGTAGCCAACTCAAAAAAGGCGTAGCAATTAGAACCCAAACCCAAACTCAATCTGGTACTCGTCTCAATCCCGGAAATTTTAAATAAGGGATCGGGGATCGGGGATTGGGGATTCTCCAGAGGAGAATCCCCAATCCCCAATCCCCTCAACAAGCCTGCATGACTGCATCTAACAACTTGTCAGCACTAAAACGAATCGGATCTGTACAAGGTAGTCCGGTTTCTGTTTCTGTTTGGGCGATCGCTGTTTTTGCTTCGGCTTCGTTTAAGTGACGAGTATTTAAAGCAATGGCTGCAACTGGTACTTTTGCAAAAGCACCACCTGCACTAGCAACTGTTTCATAAAGTTTGACTACCTCTGTTAAAGGGGGAATTGGTACACCATCGACTACTTCTTTTTGTCCTGCGCGATGGACTAGGATCATCTGGGTTGGTTGGGAACCGCGTATCAAGGGTAATGTGGCTGTAGAACTGGGATGCAGTAGAGAACCTTGTCCTTCAACATACAAAATGTCATAGTTTTTACCATGGCGCATGACCATTTGTTCGACTGCCCCAGCAGCAAAGTCTACGCGTATGGCATCTAATGGTATACCATCTCCTTCTAACATCAAACCAGTTTGCCCTGTAGGCAGAAACTTAGAACGCCAACCTCGCAATTTTGATGCCCAGTGTAATTCGAGACTAGTTGACATTTTGCCGACTGCCATATCGGTTCCCACTGTCAACACCCGCCGGCAGGGAAGATTACGGGCAATAGCACCAGCCACACCCAAGTTTGGCGGTTCTTTCCGCACATCCCAAATCATTTGTCCGGGCTTTAGGAGTGCTTTTAAATCTGGTATGGTTGATAGTGGGGCGTGCAAACCGTTTACCAGCGACATTCCAGCAGCCAAAGCATCTTTGACATCATGCCAGTAACTATCTGGTAAAACGCCGCCTAGAGGTGCAATGCCTATGACTAAGACTTGCGGTTTATACTCAAGTGCTGCGGCTACTGATGCAACTATTGGTACTTCACGGCGAATACCCGTCAACTCTGGTAATGATTCTCCTGGAGATTCGCGATCAATCACTACTACAATCGGGGCTTCACTGTAGCGTAAAAGTGATAACCCTGTTTTACCACGAGTTCCCTTGATTCCCTCATGTAATAAAATAGCTATTCTTTGATTAAGCGGCAGACGCACTGCGTTGTACCCCCAAGCCTGGTAAGTCGTTTGGTATAATTTTTCCTGCTTGTACAAATGCCCCTGTAAAAGGGTCATCAATTAAATTCAGATGACTATCTAAATCTAAATAGTCAGCTAATGGTGCTAGTTGTGCGGCTGCTGTGTTAAGAAGCGCACTGTCAGAATAGCAACCGAACATTACTTGTAAGCCATTGGCGCGGGCTGTATTTACCATCCGCATCGCCTCAGTTAATCCCCCGGATTTCATCAGTTTGATATTAATACCATCGACAATTTTAGCCAATTGCGGGATATCAGTACTGGTGAAACAACTTTCATCAACAAAAATAGGTAAAGGCGATCGCATCTTGAGTTCAGCCAAATTTTTCTCCTGACCTTTTGCCAATGGCTGTTCTACATACTTTACACCCCAATCTGCCAGCCAACTACACATGTAGGTTGCATCTTCTAAATTCCAACCACCGTTAGCATCAACATATAATTCCTGGGTTGGTGCTTCTTCTCGTATAGCCATGAACATTTTTTGATCTGCGTCAATCCCTTCTGGACTACCCAATTTGATCTTGAAAACCCGAACATCTAGAAATTCTAACCAATCCCGTACCCTAGCTTTAGCGCCTGCTGGTGAATTAATTCCAATAGTTACCGAAGTTGGTGCGATCGCATTTCTATCAAGTCCCCATATTTGCCATAGTGGTAATCCGACACGCTTTCCCAACCAGTCGTGCATCGCCATATCCAACGCAGCTCTAGCTGCTGAAGGAACTTTGGCTGTTGTGAAAATCTGTTCAATTTGCTGTTTTTGTAAAGGGCTATATGCTTGCAAAGTAGGAGCAAGTTGTTGCAAAGTATCTTTAATAATCTCTGTTGATTGGGGATAAGTGCCTACACTAAACGGTGAAGCCTCTCCCCAACCCTCCATACCATCATCGGAAA
This sequence comes from Westiellopsis prolifica IICB1, assembly GCF_004323185.1. Lineage (GTDB taxonomy): Bacteria > Cyanobacteriota > Cyanobacteriia > Cyanobacteriales > Nostocaceae > Pelatocladus > Pelatocladus prolificus_A. The sequence continues at coordinate 2,598,889 of NZ_NAPS01000002.1, read as the reverse complement.
TCTTAACCCAGACATTGGTCGTTTGTGCGGTTGTACCACGACTGATAGTCAAGGGAAAGCGCTTGTTAACCGTAAAGATTTCAACCTCTATGTTCATAATTTAAATTTCAGTTTAAGTGTGAACTCAAAATAGATTTACCTGAATCATTGAGATATTTTCCATAATGAAGAATATTGACCTTGATAAATCATATTAGTATTAAATCGATATTTTTTTTCAATTGATTGGCGAAATGTATCAGAATTATTTAGTAGAAATACATTATTTAAATTTTTGGGTATTTTCGTAATTTTATTTTGTTTAAATAATAAAAATCTAACTTTTGGTTCAATCAGATAACTCAGAGAAAATATATTTTCATAACTATTATTTTGATTGCTTATAATTAGTATCGGACGAGAGTTTTGATTCAGAATACTAGCTATATTTATATAATCGTTGCTAATAAATTTAATCCAGGAAGTATTACTCTGGAAATAGAGATTATCAGACAATAGTGCAATTGTGATTAACGTAAATAATATAAATTGCCAATATTTTTGTCGTGACACGCTGCCATTATATAGCTGTGTTGCTAGTAAATAAGCAACAGTTATTTGTATACTTAAATAATATGGAATTAAAGATATATATAAACCCGAAATTAACAGAGGTATTGTACCTATCGTCATTAAGCTGATCACAAACAACCAAACTTTTTGGTGATTGGTACGCCAAAGCCAATAAATTGCATATCCAACTAAATAAAAAATTAAGGGTGTGAATGCTATTAAGTATAAAGGATGATCATCAAGAAAAATTAAATCAAAAAAAACACGGGTTGTCTGTTTTAAACAAGATATAATTATATTAGCTAAAAATAAATTTTTACTAATGGCGTTAGAATATCCATTAAATCCAAACTGGTTATAAAATATAACCAATATCCAAGGCATAAAGATTAAACTTCCTATCAAGGTAGATACTAAAAAAGTTTTAACCGTATTGTGTTCACGGAATTTGGCGGTTGCAATTACATAAAAAATATAAGCAAAAACTAAAAATAAACTTAATGATGATGTATATAAACTTAATGATAAACTAAATGTATAAAATCCCCAATTCAAGAGACGTTTTTCATTTGTTTGCTGTATTGATTCTAAACGCAAAGCTCTTAACAAAGCAGCGCTAGATAATAATATAGTGATTTCCCAAAGAATATATTCCTGTGCTTCCTGGGCATAGAGAATTTGCATAGGAGAGATCGCCAGAAGTGCGATCGCAATACCGGGTAATGATAAAGGCACCTTAAATAATTCACAACATAACCAGTAAATGCAGGGAAAAACAAACAAACTAATCACAGCAGATAAAGTTCTAATTGCTGTAATTGAATCACCAAAAATTTGTGACCAAAATCGTGCTAATAGGAAATAAAATGGCGGATTTAACGGGCTATCTATTGCCAATGATTTAATAGTGTCTCCAAAAGTTTTCTTAGGATTGAGACGTTGAAATTTGGCAAAAGCTTGTTTTGTAATTAGCTGACCATTAAAAAGTTGTTCTTTTACTTCGTTATTTGTATAACCAGAAATTCTTAATAAAGTATTAGTTTCACCTGGCGAATAAACTTTGTCATCAAGATTAACTAAACGAAAAAATATACCAAATACTACAACCACAACAATAAAAAACTGCAACCACTTGGGAGCAAGTACAAGACGCCGCATAATCAAATTTTTCTATAAGTTGTTTAAAATAAACTAGTTAGTTAAACTATCATGATGAAGTAATTTTGTATCATCTTTCGTACTTTGATCCTGATTATTTCATCATTATCTAGCCTGAAGAAAATTTAGAAATGGGAAAATTTTAAGGGTTAAAGAGAAATGGAAAAGATCACCCCCTTTAACCCTTTATTTTCCAGCTTGACTCAACTTATGCAAGAAGTTTAATTAGTATGGCTAGTAGTGTTGTAGCGAACCCTTGTTCCTGCCCACAATAACTTTTCTCGTAGAGTCTGGTAATAGGAGTTGTTCTCCCGTAAAATGATAAACTTAGCTCGACACTCAGCCATTCGTACGTCTACGCGATGTCCGGGCCAAATCGAAGTCGCTAACACCCCATCCATCCATAGTTTAGTACTCAAATCGTAATCACCCAATGGCCAAATACTGACAACAGAACCAGGGGGTAAAACGAAGGGACGATTAGAAAGACTCATCGGACAAATGGGACTGACAGTGAGTGCTTCCATACCATCATGTACAATTGGACCACCCGCAGAAACGGTATAACCAGTAGAACCTGTAGGTGTAGAAACTATTAATCCATCTCCTACATACTGATCTACCACCTCGCCGTCAATTTCCATCTCCAGAATAGAAGTTATCATGCGATCGGCAGACGCAGGTTTGACACACATTTCATTTAAAGCCAAGTAGCGTTCACTTACAGGTTCTAAATTGCTACCATGACCTTCATAAACTGCGGCTTGCACCATCATTCGGCGTTGGATAGCATAACGATCTTCAAACAGCCGTTCCCAAACTTTTTCCGTATCCTGAAATTCTTCTACTGACTCAGTTAAAAACCCCAGGTGACCACCCACATTTACTCCTAAAATGGGTACGCCAGCTGGGGCTAAATGTCTGGCACCGGTTAATACAGTACCATCACCACCAAGTATCAATGCCAGGTCAATTGGTTGTCCAGCCGAAGCCAAAAATACTGGGTAAGGATTATCCTTAGCCCCGCTTGGTCCCACTAATACCTGACATTGGTGATTTTCTAGTTGCTTTGCACAAATTTCTGCCCAGCGCTTACTTTGGGCGTCTCTTGCTTTATAAGCAATAATTACCTTTTTAAGGTCCACAGCATTACCATTTGAGGAGATTAAACTGCTCCATATCGACAGTATCACGGTTGCGATAGATTGCCAGTACGATCGCTAGACCTACCGCCGCTTCTGCTGCCGCTACAGTGATGACAAACACAGTAAAAACCTGACCCTTAATCCCTGTTGGGTCTAGGAAGTTAGAAAAAGCCATTAAGTTTAAGTTAACAGCATTCAGCAGCAATTCAATCGACATTAATACGCGCACAGCGTTGCGGCTGGTAATCAAACCATAAATGCCAATGCAAAACAATGCTGCTGCTAGTAACAAAAAGTACTGGAGTTGCATAAATCTTTGTAACTTCTACTAATGTTTTTGAGTTGTTAGTTATTCAGTTATCAGTTAGAGACGCGATGTTCCTCGCGTCTGTACAATTATCAGTTATCAATCATGGTTTTTCTGATAACTGTTAACTGTTCACTGTTAACTGTTCACTGTTCCTTGTCGCTACCAGCTGACACCAATTCTCTGGGGCGTTCTGGCAATGTCAAAACTGTTTGTGGCAAATCAGATGAGACGATTTGTTCTGGCAAATATTCGCGACGTGCCAAAATAATTGCACCTACCATTGCCATCAATAACAGGATAGAAGCGACTTCAAACGGTAGTAAAAAGTCACTAAAGAAATGCTGACCAATAGCAACTATGGGGTTGCCTACAGGAGTAGCAGTAGAATACGACCAGGGTGTCGCTAATACCATCGTACTCAACAGCGCAAATAGCCCTAAACTCACCACAGCCGTTAGGGCTTTACGCACCCAAGCAGTGGGGAAAGGAACAAAATTCTGCCGCTTATTCACCAACATAATGGCAAATAAAATTAGTACGTTCACCGCACCAACATAAATTAACAATTGCGCTGCTGCTACAAAATCAGCATTTAGCAGCAGGTACAACCCAGCTATACTGGCAAAAACACCAGCCAGCATAAAGGCAGAATGAACAACGTTAGAAAACAGCACTACACCCAGTGCTGCTCCAATCATCATTGCAGCCAATACGCCAAACGAAACAACCTGTACTCCTTGGGCTAGATTCACTTTTTTGTCCTTTGTCAATGGTCAAGTGTCAAGTGTCATTTGTCATTTGTCATTTGTCATTTGTCAATGGTATATACAAAGGACTAAGGACTAAGGACAAATGAGTAAATATTTACTTTTCTTGCTGGATGAGTTCTTGAGGGTGAGAACCTGCACGAGGTGCATCTGCTGGTAAATCGTGGGGGTCCATAACTCCCTTGGGCAGGTAAACTAATTCACGTAGGGGAGTTACCATTGGGTCATTTGTGACTTTGTAGGGGAGACGACCCAGCGCTACGTTATCGTAGTTCAACTCGTGGCGATCGTAAGTGGAAAGTTCGTACTCTTCTGTCATAGACAGACAGTTTGTTGGACAATATTCCACACAGTTACCACAAAAGATACAAACACCAAAGTCAATACTATAGTGGTTGAGCTTTTTCTTTTTGCTGGTTTTGTCAAACTCCCAATCCACTACAGGTAAGTTAATTGGACAAACCCGCACACAGACTTCACAGGCGATACACTTATCGAACTCAAAGTGAATCCGGCCGCGAAACCTTTCACTGGGAACCAATTTTTCGTAAGGATACTGTACTGTTACCGGACGTCGCCGCATATGGTCAAAGGTAACAGCAAGTCCTTGACCAATATAACGCCCAGCTTCTACTGCTTCCTTGGCGTAATCACCAACTTGTTTGAGGAACTTTAGCATTTTTAGTGTCTCTCTCATTTTGGATTTTGGATTTTGGATTTTAGATTTCAGTATCAATCCAAAATCTAAAATCTAAAATCTAAAATTGTTCTATCCGCCGAAGGCGACGGGAAAAGCTAGTTTCAGAGCTGCGGTTAGTAGTAAATTTACTAAACCGACTGGTAATAAAAACTTCCATCCCAAGTCTAGTAGTTGGTCAATGCGAACACGGGGTACAGTCCAACGTAATAGGATGGCCAAAAATACTAGGAAGTAGGCTTTAAGAACAGTCATAGTGATACCCAATGAGGCGGTGACTACTTGCAACACCGGATTGACTTCACTAACTCCAAACCAACTAGCTAGTGTGTTAATAGGAATGGGAAAATCCCAACCACCGAGGTATAATACTGATACTAGAAGTGCTGAGAGTACGAGGTTGACGTAAGAACTTAGGTAGAACAGAGCAAACTTCATGCCAGAATACTCTGTTTGATAACCTGCCACTAGTTCTTCTTCTGCTTCTGGTAGGTCAAAAGGCAGTCGTTCACATTCTGCTAAGGCTGCGATCCAAAAGATCAGGAAACCGACTGGTTGTCGCCAGATGTTCCATCCCAAGATACCGTAACCAGATTGTTGGTTGACAATATCAACGGTGCTGAGGCTGTTGGACATCATGACGATCGCCAGTACCGCCAGCGCCAAAGGAATTTCGTAACTAATTGATTGTGCTGCTGCACGCAGTCCACCCAATAGGGAGTATTTATTGTTGGATGCGTAGCCTGCCATTAACAAGCCAATTGGGGCAACGCTAGACAAGGCAATCCACAACAAAACCCCGATGCTAATATCTGTAATGAGTATATTCTGTCCAAATGGCACGATGAGGTAGGACAGAAAAACCGGGATTGTAACGATAATCGGACCGAGGGTAAATAAGAGGGGGTCTGATTTGCCTGGTACTACATCTTCTTTAAATACGAGCTTCAGACCATCCGCTACAGGAGCCAGCAAACCCAAAGGACCAATGTATTCAGGACCAATCCGCTGCTGTGCTGCTGCTGAAATCTTCCGCTCAAGCCAAACACAGGTTAGAACACCCACTGTTGCACCAATAATCATCAAAATCATTGGCAGTGGCATCCAAATTGCTTTGGCTAAGTCTCCTGGTACTCCCAACTCTGTGAGAGATTGAATAAAAGTTCCTTGCAGATCAATTCCTGAATTCATTTTTTGTTGCTCTTCAAGTCACCAATACATGGTCGTTTACAACTATCTACACTTGTGAATAACTGTAAATTTATCCAGCGACAAACACTGCATAAACTTGGCAAAAATTTAAGATTTTTTGCAATGTCCATGCCTAGTATATCGTTGGATGGGTTTTACCTCGATCAGCCAGATGTAGAGTTTCTACTTATGGTAAGAATTGAGGGGATCGGGGATCGGGGATCGGGGATCGGGGATCGGGGGGATCGGGGATTAGGGACGAAGGGGTAATACCATTTCACGAAAATCTTGATACAAATACAGACGGTGTAGAGACGCGAAATTT
>NZ_NAPS01000002.1:2572764-2592659 GCF_004323185.1 Westiellopsis prolifica IICB1 | reverse complement strand
ATTGGGCATTGGGCATTGGGCATGGGGCATTGGGCATTGGGCATTGGGAACAGACTTGTTAAATAATTCCTCCCACACTCCCTTGTCTCCCCACACTCCCCACACTCCCCACACTCCCTTGTCCCCTTTCCCCTTTCCCCGATCCCTACCGTTTCTCAATCGGCGTGTAAGGAATGTCGTACTGACCGTTATATACCTGAGTGGGGCGGAATATCCGGTTTTCTGCCAGTTGTTCTTTCCAATGTGCTAACCAACCAGCGACACGGGCGATCGCAAATATTGGTGTGAACAAATCTGTGGGAATCCCCAGCTTTCTGTACACCAAACCAGAATAAAAGTCAACATTGGGATAAATTCCTTTGTTGCCCAATTTTTCCTCTACCACCCGTTCCATCTCTTGGGCAATGTCATAGAATTTATCGTTGCCAAATTTAGCAAATAGCTGTTCTGCTAAGTTTTGCAAAATCGTAGCGCGTGGATCTTTGACTTTGTAGACACGATGTCCAAAACCCATGATTTTGGCTTTACGTTGTAGCCGATCCTCTATATAAGAACGTACATTGTCTACAGTGCCAATTTCTTCTAACATTTGAATTACTTCTTCGTTAGCTCCGCCATGTAACGGGCCTCCCAAGGTTCCGACTGCACTAGCAACTACTGCATAGGGGTCTGTCAGGGTAGAAGCTGTCACCCTAGCGCTAAAAGTAGAAGCATTCATTGTATGCTCTGCATGTAATATCAAGCAGACATCAAAAATTCTTGCTGCTAGTGGATCTGGTTCTTTTTCGTTGAGCATGTACAAAAAGTTAGCAGCGTAGTCCAAATTATCTTTCGGACGTACTGGGTCGTTTCCTTTTCGCATCAACTGAAACGCTGCTACCATTGTGGGAATAGTTGCTAGCAAGCGAACCACTGCATCTCGGATATAAACCGGATTATCCAAATCACGACGTGAATAAAACAAGCCTAAAGCAGCAGCAGAGGCTTGTAGGGCATCCATGGGGTGACCGCTTTCTGGAAAGGATTTCATCATGTCGCGAATGCGGTATTTAATCCGCCGATGATGGCGAACTTCATCCTCAAATGCTGCTAGTTCTTCTGCTGTTGGTAACTCACCCCAGATCAAAAGATAAGCAGTTTCCAGAAATGTACTTTTTTCTGCAAGTTCCTCAATCCGGATGCCACGATATTCTAGTAATCCCTTTTGCCCATCAACAAAGCTAATACTTGATTGGGCAGCAGGGATGCCTTCCAAACCAGGCCTGTATTCGCACACCATCATGGCAACACCATCTGATTTTTAAAGATTTGACCAGGCTAACTTACCAGAAATAATTATTGCCATAACAGTATTCCTGGTCGCACAAATTCTTTACGGAATTGTGGAAAAACTGTTAAAGCAAGTATTTGGGTGGTGTCAACCAAAACATCTGACCACGACCCAAAACAGAACCTGTTTCTGGTACCTTTACCCCGATCATACCTGCTTTTTTCAGCACCAAACGTTCTTTGACTTCCCCCCAAACAATTATTTCTGCCCAATGGCTCAAACACGGTTCGTGTCCAACCAAAGCTAATTGGGTATTTGGTGCAAAATTCTTTGGCTCTAACCAGTTTACAACCCAAGTGTAGATATGACCATCAGGGACTAGATGAGTACATTCTTCTATCTGCGAACTCAATCCAGCTATCATAAGTATATCTGCTGTCTGTTTTGCCCTGATAAAGGGACTAGTTACTATTAAATCAAAGTGCAAATCCAATTTCTTTAAACGTCGAGCAACTTTTTCTGTTTTTTGTCGCCCCTCTTTTGTAAGTTGTCTTTCCTCGTCTTTGATGTCGTCGGTTGCTGCTTCAGCAATGCCATGACGAATGAAGTATAGTTCCATTATTTTGAGTTTTTAATGCTTAATCAAGCACTTTACAGCAAAAATAATTGGTGATGATTTGTGATTTTCTTCTTTACGAGTAAGTTTATAAATCAAATTAAATCACTATGGAATATTTGTTATTACATATAAATTGTATATTTTGTTGGTTGTAACTATTACATTTTACTTTTTTTCAGTATAAATTCTGAAGCCGTACAAAGTTTTAAACATCACAATACAAACATGGTGTTTATGAAAACACAGGTCTCAACAGGAATGAAATATTGATCAGGGAATCTACCTGTTTTGTACCTTAATATCGCGCTACCAAAATAAATTTCTGTTGATGACTCAAACCAAAGTTCACTTACTATATTTTTAGGAATTAGGAATGATTCGTCACATTGTTGTTACCTCAGCTTTAGTGTTGGGAAGTTGGATTGCGATCGCTCCTAGAGCGTTTGCCGCTGGTACAGTAAATGTACCATTTGGTGGAACAGTAACCGCATCATGTTCTTTCTCTGGTACTCCTGGTTCTGGTACATTGGCTAACCCAACTCCATTTTCTTTAAGTAGCTTGGTGGGTGGTTCAGCTGGTTCTGCAACTGTGCAATGTAGTGGTGCTACTGGAAGTCTTCAAATTACTGGCGTGACCAAAACGGCTGGTCCTAATCTCAGTTCTCCCACTTATAATGCAACTGCTGTTGGAGGAGTTGTTAACGCTACTTATACCGCAGGTGTTTCTACTCCCGCACCAGTACTTCCTGGTCTTGCTATCCCTTTAATTGTAAACATGGATGTAGTTGATACTGCTGCTTTACCAGCAGGAACCTACGGTTTCACTGTTGACATGACAGTCACACCGTAAAATTTCGCGACTTTTTGGATTTTCTGACTAAATCTCACAATAGATATCTTGTACTTTGGCTATAAGTCAAAGTCTGGTTTGTTCTATTAATTTTGATGAGTTTCGGGTGTTCAGTTCCCTGACTTCTACTCTCTGGGAAGCTATCCTACGGGTGTCTATAAGAAGTTAGGGATCTATAAGCCCTTATAGATGTGTAAGAAGTTGTTGGTAATCTACAAGGTTTCACGTATCAACTAAAAAAAATTTGGGAAGTGAATATCAACTCCTTCCCAAGCTTTTAAAGTTCACTAATTTGGAAAAATGATTCATAAATTTATGCTAGCAAGACCCTCTGTTTTGTACAATAGTTTCAATAGAAAAAAATCTATTATTTGTTCTGCTGTTTTGCTAGGTATCTGTACTTTATCAGCAGTTTTATCTACTAGTGCAGTTCAGGCACAGGTGAGAATTTCTCCAATGGTAATTGAGGCACAAGCAAATCGTAACCAAGCCGAAGGAGTAATTAACGTCACCAATATTACAAATGAACCTTTTCGCGCTCGTGTTTACGTTCAGCCTTTTAGTTATAACCGGGATAAAGGTTTTGAAACTTTGTCATCTAGCCCCACCGACCTGAGTCCTTATTTGCAATTTTCACCGGGTGAATTAGTTGTAACTCCAGGTACTACCAGACGGATACGTTTAATAGCTCAACTTCCTCCGAATCTTCCTGATGGTGAATATCGAGTTGTAGTTTTCACCGAAAATTTAAAGGAAATTAAAACAACTGATCAAAACGGCAATTCTCTGAATATCAGAGCAAAAATTGGGTCTACTTTTTATGTACGTAAAGGAAATTTATCTCCTCAACTGACTGTAGATAGTAGTAGTTTTGATGCAGCTAAAAACCAAATAAAATTGTTAGTTCGCAACATTGGCCAAGCATCTGTTCTCCCGATCGCTAATTGGACTTTAAAACAACAAGGAAAAGTTATCCGCAGTGGTAAGGTAGAAGCAACAGGAATTACTGCACAGAGCGATCGCAATTTATTATTGAATCTTGCAGGTCAGGAAAAAACACCAATTTCCTCTGGAAACTATGAGCTTTCTGGTGAATTGATTTGGGGTCAAGCTCCTAATCAAACCTCTCTACCTTTTAACATGAATATTATTGTACCTAGTAAGTAGTTTTGTTCTCTACTTACCTTTTTTATGCTTTTTCATCGCTTAGAAGGAGCATAAATAAAATTATATAAATTTTGTAATTAAAATTATTCAATATTTTTTAAACCTTGCTTTATCTGAAGCCAAGGCAGAATTTGACATGCAAATTAAAGACATCAAAAAGCTATTTTTTTGTGAATATGACTCATGTAATATCTCCTCCAAAATTACCTAATGATAGCTATTTAGTATCTGTAAATGTTGGCAAAAAAGATTTGAATTTAGTCACAAAAAAGACTACAAACATCAATCCAAAATCTACATTGCCAGAGATTTCCGAACCACAATTTTCTATTAGTCATCAAAAGTTAGTTGCAGATTTAAAAACTAGCTCCGGTGACAAAAATCAGGCGATCGCTCCAGTTATTCAAGCACAAATTATCCCTTCGATCACACCACCAGAAAGCTTTGTCCCGGAAACTTCTGTATCGAAATCAACCGCAGCAACAGGATCATCAATTCCTTCCATCGCTGAGAATTCTCAGGTTTTTCCTGTAGGCTTAGATGTTGGACAGCGCAATGTCATTAAAAGTGTTTTAGTACGAGGAAAAGAAGACGGAATCCAAGCCATTGACTTTGAGCAATGGCTTATACCTTATGATGCGGTAATTCAGGCTTTAAATTTAAATGTTACACCCTTGCCAGATGGGCTGCAAGAAGTGCGTGCGCCTGGTTTTGTGATTCGCATTAATCCCAAACTACTCCGCAATGACCCAAAATTAGGGTTAGTTTTTTCTGTGCAAGACTTGCAAACTTTATTTGGCGTTCCGGCTGAATTTGATATCAATGATTATGCAGTGCGCTTACTTCCACCTTGGTTAAAAACTCCAGTACCGCAGGGATTTGGCGAACCCCAAGAAGCGTCACCAGAAATGGCGGGACTACCAGAAGTTATCCCTCCAGATTTTAGCATTACTAATGTTGAACAACGTTTGTATGTTAATGGTTTGACTAATTATGCTACTAGTTATCAAGGTAACTTGACAGCAGTTGGTACAGCTTTAGGTGGTAGTTGGTTTATTCGCGCCAATCAACCAAACTTCAAAAATGCTGCTACTTGGCAAATTTCTGAGGCTCAATTTCTGCGCCAGACAAATCGAGCTGATTATATTCTTGGTTCACAGACACCGTTTTGGTTTGGTCAACAAACCGGCGATTATTGGGGTTTCACGACAATTCAGCGCCAGGGATATAAGCCAAAAGAAACATTGTTAGGTGCGACCCCAGATCCGCGTCAGCGTTTGCAAGCTGCTGAAATTGGGCGAGTGATTACAGGAAAAGCAGAGCCAGGAACATTGGTAAGATTGACTCAAGCTTTTAGCGATCGCCCAATTGCAGAAGTCTTAGTAGATTCTTCTGGTATTTATCGTTTTGATAATATTCCAGTTGATGGTCGTTTTTTAGCTAGTAATTACCGTCTATTACTTTACCCCCAAGGACGACTCACCGAAGCACCAGAAATTCGCGAGCTAACTTTTTCTTCCGCACCAGGACAATTACCACCTGGCGCGAATGCGTTGATTTTTTCTGGTGGTTTGCGGAGAAAATTTTCCACAGATAGTGCAAATTTATTGGGAGAATTTACTGATTTTAGAGGGGGTATGGCTCAACGTTGGGGTTTGTCGGAAAGCTTAACTGTAGGAATTGGTGGAGTTTATGACAATTCATTTCGGGGGTTGGGAGAAATATTTTATCAGCCGCAAAATTTACCTTTAACAGTAGCTGTTTCAGCTTTAAGCGGGGATGAAAATAATCACTGGGATGTGAACGCTGATATTCGGTTTGATTTGTCTCGGACTGCGCGTACCCGATTTTTTAGCGATCGCTTTGGTTCTAATTTTAATTTCGATTGGCGAATGCTTCCTTGGCTAGGTTTCCTTGGAGGTTATGACAGTCGAGATGGTGTTTTTGGGGGTTTGGAAATTTCCCATAGTGGGAAAAATTCTTTTACCTTTGCTCGTGCTACTTTAGACAGTCAAAATCACTTCCGTTGGAGTTTTGTGCAACGCTTAGGTGATATGGAATTTACAACTCGTGGAAATGAAGTTGGTTCTCTATCCCAATTGGCTTACAATTTTTCCGGGAAAAGTCCTTTAGATACAGGACATTCATTGCTTGTGAATTACGAAACTAGTAATTTTTTCACCCAGGAAAATAGTCTAGCTAGTGCGAGTTGGCGTTATCGTTCTCCAGCACGCGCCATTGATGGGAGTTACTTGTGGGAAGCACAACTAGGTTATGGTATTGGTTCGCAAGGTTCAGGAGCGATCGCCAGCTTGGGAACAACAATTATCCCAGGTATAATGCTGCGGGGACGTTACCAAGGGGTATCCCTCACTTCAGATCAACCGAGTTTTGGGATAGAGTTAGTTTCTAGCTTTGACATGCAAAGAGGAATGAAGCCTGATTCTTCTCGACGTTCTAACTATTTTCGTACCCAAGGCGGTATATTGATTCAACCATTTTTTGATCGCAATCAAAATGGCAAACGTGATCTTAATGAAGCTATTTATCTCAATCAGCCAGAGTTAATGCTGATCCTCAATAACCGTCCCTTGAAGTTTTTTCAACCAGAAATTCAAAATGAAGCAGCTTTGGTGCGTTTGTCTCCTGGTAAATATCGCCTTGATCTCGATCCAGCAGGGTTTCCCCTTGATTGGAAAGCTACAACAGACGCTTTAGCCGTGGATGTTGTCGCTGGTAGTTATACAACAGTAGAGTTACCTCTAATCAAATCTTACACCCGTACCGGAGTTGTAACTGATGTTAAAGGCCAGCCAGTTGCAGGGGTACGGGTAGAAGCTGTTCAAGCAAACTCAGGTTTGCGGCGATTGTCTGTGACTAACGGTGCGGGAGTTTATTATCTTGAAGGATTGCCACAAGGAAACTATGCTCTAGAAGTTAACGGTAAGCCAGCTTTACCTGGTAATTTGCAATTAGAAGAATCTTCTCAATCATTTCAAGAAATTAATCTCCAGCAAAATTAAATAAAGTCAGACGAAAGAAACATAACGCAAGTCACGAAAAGAAAACATCCACCAACCTTTACCAATGACAAATGACTATTGTACAGACGCGATGTTCCTCGCGTCTCTACCAATGACAAATGACTTATTCTGATTGAATTGGGTTATCTTTGGGGTTAACTAATCTCAGCAGCTTTTGCTTAATCTGGGTATCGAAAACCTCCCACTTCATTTTTGCATAAGCAGAATTCTCGTTACTGCCTGATAAGAAACCCATAGGAATTTCAAAACCACCTGCACTGGTGCGTCCACCACCAAAAAATCGACCACTGCTATCTTGTCCAAAAGCTTCTTTGATAAACTCATCAGGGTCTAGGGTAAGTTTAGTTGTTCTCAAAGAGCCTACAACCACTTCTAATTCTTCGTCTTCATCGTGAACAATACCGTAAACTAGGGCAGTGTGAACATTTTCTTCGGTGACGAGAAAATCTGCGGCTTGGGGAATGGCGTCTCTGTCGTCGTAGCGCAAGTAACCGACTCCAGCAATGGAAAAGTTGTTTTGGACGATACGGTTTTTGAGCGATCGCTCAATCACATCCATTACCCGTTTAGAACGGTTAGCTTGCAGTATGGCGTTCAGTAGCTGGGCGTCGTAAAATCTGCTCAGATAGCCTGCTGCCATGAAATCTTCTTCTTTGGCTTGCATGAGCAGGTTAGTATCAGAACGCAAACCATGCATTAAGGCAGTTGCACATTTGACATGCTGGTTGATACTGCTATCTAAAGGGAGCAATCCAGCCTGTAAGTACTGAGTAAAAATTGTAGCTGTAGATCTGACGGCAGGACGAATATCAACAAATTTTGATTTGAGGTCTCCTTGCAAATTGTGATGGTCAATAACTGCTATCAGTGGAATTCCCGCCTGTTGCACCACTGGCACTAATCCAGAGGTGGTTCCTTGGTTATCAATTAAGACATAACCTTGGTAAGAAGACAAATCTTTGCTTTTAAGATTTGGCAGCGAACAACGAATCGCTGGTAAACCAGTTAGCTTCACAAGGGCAATATTTTCTTGATGGCTGAGAGTACCAGCGTAGACTATCTCGCACTTAATATCATACTGTTGAGCTATTAACAGATAAGCCCAAGCAGAAGAAAGAGCATCTGGGTCTGGAAAATCTTGCAGAATTACTAACTGGCGATCATGACGGTGTGCAAGCATCAGCTGACGCAATTCTTCTGATTTCTGTAGTGTCACAGAATTGGCACGCTGACCTAGAGAATTGCCTCCTTCTGTTGATGTTAGCGTTCCAGTTGACTGCCTGATGAGTGGAGTATCCAAAGACTCTTTGTCTATGTCTACCTCATCCGGATTCGCTTCTGGAGTTGGATCTGTTGTCAATGGCAATCTCTCAAACTGAGTAAGGGAAGAATGAAACTGCATAGTAAATGGTTTGTACAGTGTGGCGTGATATTAAGTTCAACAATCAAGACTACAACCAGCAAATCACTGATTTAGCCACACTCTCTCGATCTTCGCAAAAATAAATGAACTTGAGAATGTATATATGGGTCTATTTTTTCTACATTTATTTGGTGAATAACCGAAATATGCTTTATGTATAATTGGCAAATTCAAAAATTGAGCTACTTGCTAAAACACGAAAATGTGTTATGATGACGAGGTTGATAAAAAATCGGCAATAAAACTTTACAAACTCCTACGCCAGCTTGTAAAGGAAAAATAGCCGACAACAAGCCAAAAAACCAACCTCGTCCACACTTGGTGAACAGCAAAAGCTATAAAAAACTTTTACCGATTGATATTGAATAAAGGTAATTGTTAAAGGCCTATAACATACTTTTGCCACTCCTTATGTGTTCCAGTTTTGAGATGCTTTGTGACCTCAAAGTACAAACTGCTGTAGGGTCTGCGAGGTTGATGGCGTAAAAGCATATGTGCTTCGTGGGGGGTGCGGCAACCCTTTTTAACATTGCAGCGGACGCAAGCTGTAACAATGTTTTCCCAAGAATCTCCTCCTCCACGCGATCGCGGTAACACATGATCTAAGGTCAACTCATCCCCTGTGTAACCACAGTATTGACAAGTGTGACCATCCCGATGCAATATGTTTCGACGCGTCAGAGGAATTTCTTTATAGGGAACTCGGACATAATGGCGTAATCGGATTACCGTTGGAAGCGGAAAACCGGAGTAGAGAAACTTGCCATTGTGCTCTACACGCTCTGCCTTACCCTTGATTAACAGAACCGCAGCACGACGCCAACTCGTGATGTTGAGCGGTTCATAAGAGGCGTTCAGTACTAAAACCTTCCCCATTGATAATCGTTCGAGGTATTAGTTTTACATATATTAACACATAATGTAGTCTGGTTTGGTAATGATGAGAAATTATACTGCTGAAATTTTGGTCTAAATGAGTACAAAAATAAGATTCCCAGAGCAAGAATTTAGCGATCGCTCCGAAGCAAAGGAAGTTCTAAATCAAATCATGAAGTGATCAAACACCTAATCCTGCTATTAGCTCTTGTCCTATTGACACGATGAGCGTTAAACTTCTGTGATTATTCCAGAGTAGCTTTCAGCAACATGAATAAGTATATAAGCTGAAAGCAAAACAGTGGTGTGATAGGAGTAAACAGAATGTTAAGTCATGAGCAATCTCAGGGTGTTGCAGTTGGGCAATGTGACACCTATGCTTGGTATTCACAACGTGCTTGGGTGGAAATTGATTTATTGGCTTTGTCGCATAACGTCCAACAACTGCGTCAATTCCTATCACCACGTACCCAGCTAATGGCTGTTGTGAAAGCAGATGCTTACGGACACGGAGCAATTACAGTTGCTCAAACAGCATTACAATCAGGAGCAAGTTGGCTTGGTGTTGCTACAGTTCCAGAAGGAATTCAATTACGCGAAGCTGGAATCAAAGCTCCGATTTTGATTTTGGGTGCAACTCATACTCCAGAACAAATTTATGCGATCGCTCATTGGGAACTTCAACCAACACTATGCAGTCCCAAACAAGCACTGGTTTTTTCTAATATTTTAGAAGCGATCAATCATAGTTCTCCTATACCTGTACACATTAAATTAGACACGGGTATGTCCCGCTTGGGAACTAATTGGCAACAAGCCTGCGAATTTGTCCAGCTAGTCCGGAGTTTGCCACATTTAAAGATAGCTAGTGTATACTCTCACCTAGCAACAGCAGATAGTCCTGATCCGACTGTCATGCAACTACAACATCGTCGCTTTCAAGAAGCGATCGCTCAAATTAAAGCCTTAGGAATCAAACCACCTTGCTTACACTTGGCAAATTCAGCCGCTACCCTTAGTGATAAACAATTACATTACAACATGGTGCGTGCAGGTTTGTTGATTTATGGACTTTATCCAGCTACACATTTGCGATCGCAAATTGATCTCAAACCTGTTTTGCAACTCAGGGCCAGAGTTACTCAAGTCAAAACCATTGCTGCTGGTACTGGTGTGAGTTACAGTCATCAATTTATCGCCAAGGAAGAAATGCGTATTGCGGTTGTCGGAATTGGTTATGCAGATGGTGTACCGCGCAATCTTTCTAATAAAATGCAGGTATTAATTCGTGGTCAACGAGTGCAACAAATCGGTACAATTACGATGGATCAGCTAATGCTAGATATCAGTGCTTTACCAGATATACAAGAAGGTGAAGTAGTCACTTTACTCGGTCAAGACGGTAAACAACAAATATCTGCTGATGATTGGGCAAATCAATTAAACACGATTTCCTGGGAAATTCTCTGCGGTTTCAAACATCGTTTGCCCCGTCTAGGTGTAATTTAAATAGTTATGATCTTGCTATCAAGAATTTTTAATTAAATCAGCAGCTTTTTCCGCAATCATAATAGTGGGGGCATTAGTATTTCCACTTATAATAGATGGCATAATTGATGCATCTACTACTCGCAGTCCTTGAAATCCGTGTACTTGCAGTTGGGAATTAACTACCGCCATCGAATCATTACCCATCTTGCAAGTGCCAACTGGGTGATACAAACTTTCTACAGTGTCTCGAATATATGCACGTATTTCTTCATCATTCTGTACCTGCAAACCGGGGACTAATTCTTCACCTCGGTAAGAATCAAAAGCTGACATTTTTGCTAACTGACGTGATAGTTTGACACCTGCTACCAAAACTTCTAAATCAGCTGCTTTTTCTAAATAATTTGGTTGAATGATTGGTGCTTCTAAAGGATTGAGAGAACGTAAAGTAATGCTACCTTTACTTTGCGGATATAAAAGAGTTGCACCGAAAGTAAATCCATGTCCTTTTGGTTGTGTGAAGCCATGATTTAGAAAAAAAACAGGCGCAAAATGAAATTGTAGATTACTTATTGCTAAGTCAGGATGAGTTTTGACAAAACCTCCCGCTTCTGCAACATTTGTGGTAAGAGGCCCATTTTTTAAAACTACATACTTCAGAAGATTGATAAACTTTTCTGCATTTGCGAGAGATATAGATTGTGTACATTTATAGGCAACAGGTACACACAGATGATCTTGTAAATTTCTGCCAACACCGGGTAAATTAATCACTACAGGAATCCCCAGAGATTTTAACTTTTCTGCATCTCCGATTCCTGAGAGCATTAATAACTGTGGTGAATTAATTGCACCAGCACTCAAAATAATTTCTTTGGCAATTTTAATTTTATGTTTTACTTGATTGTAAATGTAAGTTAACCCAACAACTTTGTTTCCTGAAAAATTTATTTTTGTAACTTGGGAATTGGTTTTAATTGTAAGATTGGGACGTCGTAATATCGGCTTCAGATAAGCACTTGCTACACTGTGACGTTTCCCATATTTTTGAGTAACTTGATAAAATCCTACTCCTTCTTGTTTTGCACCATTGAAATCATGATTGAGTGAAAAACCTGCTTGTTGTGCTGCTTTCACAAAAGCATGAGAAAGTGGATTAATACAGCGCTGATTGGTAACGTTGAGAAGTCCATTTACACCGTGGTATACATTTTTCAGGACATTCTGATTTTCAGCTTTGATGAAGTAGGGAAGTACATCTTTTGCACTCCAGCCTAAATTACCTAATTCTTGCCAATCATCATAGTCACGCCAATTACCACGAATATAAATCATGGCATTAATTGAACTACTTCCACCCATGACTTTGCCACGAGGCCAATATAATTGGCGATTGTTGAGGTGAGACTGTGGTTGTGTGTAATAAGCCCAGTCATATTCTGTTTTAAATAACTTATGAAAACCTGCGGGAATATGAATTTCTTGTTTTTGATCTGAGTTCCCTGCTTCTAACAATAATACTGTTGTGTTTGGGTCTTCAGTGAGGCGATTTGCTAAAACACAACCTGCTGAACCTGCACCAATAATTACATAATCGTACATTATTTTTGTTAATAAGTAAGTCGGTGGAAATAAACCTAACTGTATTACGAAAAGCAAGCAAGCTCAAAAAGTGCAGACGCGATGTTCCTCGCGTCTCTACCAATTACCAATGACCCTTACGGGTTCGCCAGTCGCTCATGGGGGAGACCCCCAAGACCGCGCTGGCTCACAAATGACGACCCCAGTTGCTGGGTATAAACATGTTTATTGATCATGCTCTTAAATAAACTTTAAGTATTTTTTAACTCCTGTGATACCACATGCAGTGATCCCCAAGTAAAGATAGTAGGGTGATAAAAATACTACTCCTAACACACTAACATTCCAGAAAAGTTATCTCCCTAGAGTTAGCTTTTTCTGGAGAAACCAATCTCTGCAAAATCCACAAAAAGGGGGTAAAGTAGTATGCTCTGCGACAGATGTAGGCGTCAGCAAACCTGTTTGCCAATGCTATTTTCTAAAAGAGATCCGCAATTGCAAAAAATGCTCAAAAATCTGAAAAGATGTGAGTTGCGTATAGTTAAATAAAACTTTACTAACAACATGATTGCTGATCTTCGGATTGTCACACTTTTAAATTATTTTGATAGCACTGCTATCTCATGTAATACTTCCAACAATCGCTGAATTTCTGCTACCGTGTTGTAATGTACTAATCCAACTCGCAACAAACCACCGCTAGCTTCTATTCCTAGCTTTTCAGTTAAGTTTATGGCGTAGAAATTACCATACCAGGTAAAAATACCGCGATCGCCTAAAGTTTTTGCCACCATTTGGGGAGATTGTCCTTCTAATCGAAATGCTACCGTTGGTGTCCGCCAAGCAAAGCGTGCGGGATCGGTAATACCGTAGAGAGTTAAGCCAGGAATATCCAAAAGCCCACAAATCAATTGTTTGCTGAGTTCTGCTTCATATTGTTGAATAGCTGTCATTGCTGTCACTAAAGCTGCACGGCGATTGGGATAAGATGACGATGTTGCATGTCTGGGGGGACAGCGAAATGTTTCCCATTTTCCCGTATCAGCTTCTAAGAGACTAGAAAGCAACTGACTTTCCACTGAAGGTGAGACATGACAACCGAGTTTGGCCAAATAATTAATCGCCGCTACCATTCCTGCTAAACCTTCGTGGTTTAGTGTACCTGTTTCCCAACGCGATGGTGTTTCATCAGAAGCGGGACGGACTTTGTAAGGTTGGAGACGGGCTAAATGTTCGTGTTTTCCATAGAGAATCCCGACATGAGGCCCAAAAAATTTATAAGCAGAACAGACAAGAAAATCACAATCAAGCGATCGCACATCAATGGGAGCGTGGGGTGCATAATGGACTGCATCGACAAAAACCAGCGCCCCGACACTATGGGCAAGTCGGGCGATCGCAGCGATATCATTAATTGTACCGACTGTATTAGAAGCGTACCCAACTGCTACTAGACGTGTGCGATCGCTAATTTGCTGTTCGAGATCGCTCCAGTTGAGAGTACAATCTTCAACATTAATATCAACAAACCGGATAGTTGCACCACGTTCAGCCAATGCAGACCAAGGAGAAATATTCGCATCGTGGTCAAGACGTGTCACAATTATTTCATCACCTGGTTGAATTTCTCGACCAATAGCCCGACTGAATGCATAAGTGAGGGTGGTCATGTTTGCACCGAAGACAACTTCGCTGGGGTGACATCCAAGAAAATCAGCCACCGCAGTTCGAGCCGAATCAATTAGTGCATCTGTCCGGGCGCTAGTGGCAAAAGGCCCGTGAGCATTAGCATTTGACCTCACCAGATAATCGGCGATCGCATCTATTACTGACCCTGGTATTTGTGTACCTCCCGGCCCATCAAAAAAAATCACAGGTTGGTTGTTAATTTTTTGGGTCAATGCCGGAAACTGGGCAAGTATCCATTCTATATCAAGAGGTGCTTTCATGGCTGACTGACTCCTGGCTTTGAGGCGAAATCAGTTTTCAGTGAACAGTTACCAGTGTTCACTGAATAATGATCAATAACTGTTAATATTTTAACCTTTGCGCCCTTGCCATTGCCAGAAATTGCGGTTCATACCCAATTCTCGCAATTTTGCTGCTAAACGTTAGGCTCTTTGGCGTTCTTGTTCTACAGGTCGCATATCTCCATTTTAGATGTCAGAGCAGAGAAACCAATCACACAACTCAAAGAACCTACAACCCAACCCCGCCATTCTGTTAAAGAGTGAATTACACCTGCTGCGGGGAAGTGTCCTTGAGGAGCATCTGAACTAAAAGTTAAGTCAGAGTAAAACAACCAGTTGTCATTTACGCGCCAGCCAACACGCTCACAAAATTTACCCCATATTTCATAATCAATATCAGTTTGAGCGCCGATACTTTCCCAAATACTCTTTTGCACACTTAAGCCAAAGCGCCCATTACTATATTTCAGCCACAGCTGGTCTATAGTACAAAGGTCTATGCAGGGAAGTTGATTGATAGATTGAATATTCAGCCAGCCTTGTTCTTCTCTACCTGCTGCCTTTAGCAGTAAACTAACAGTTTCTCGGTCTGCTTGTTTCCATTTACCAGCTGCTAAGAGATCGTTTAATTGCTGATAGTTTATTTCTAGTGTAGAGCAGAGATTAATATCTTGATCTTTAATTGTATTTTTGTTATTGATTTTATCGTTCTTAAATTCGGGCTTGAAGACTGAAATATTGTTAAGTTTTAGAAAATACTCTGTTGTTTTATTAACTTCATGCTCACAAGTACTAGTGCCTGTTAATTCTAATGTTTGGAGTGGTAAACTTGACCTTCCATTGTTTTCTAGATAAGACGGTTGGAGTACAATATTAGTTTGAGAATATAAAAATTCAGACCGCAACTGAGCAATTCTTTGCATTGCTGCGATCGCATCTATATCTGGAGTAGAAGCTATTGTATTCGTCTGCATCCATAGTTGTTCTGCTAGTTCCAGATTGTTGTCAACTTCAGCCTGAAAAGCACTAATTTTGAGTTGAGAAATATCATTTAAAGTCGCATGTTTTGGTAGAACAATTCGGTGTAATTTGGCATTTGGTTCAGCAACTATCTGGGGTGTTTGTCGAGCATGTTTATATTGATTAACAAGTTGTGACACCCGAAAACTGAGATATTGATGCAAACGTTCTATTGTGGCACATTGCCCTTGATTGCCTAAACCTTCCACTAATGCATAAGTAAACACTCCCTGTTTTAACGTCTCAATTTCATAGGAGCATTCATCGGAACTACAGGAAAAAATGCTGGTGAATCCATTTTGACGTGCGATTTGTTGAGTTTGTCGCCCAAATTTTTCCCCAAAAGTTTTGTTTTGATGACGACAAGCATCAAAGACGAGAATAACATTTCCAGAACCACAGCTACGTAAACATTCCGTCAGATAGTTAACAGGGATTGCCGTATTTTCTACATCTTGGAGATTACCGTCACAGGGCATGATGTAGTCTTGATTAGCATGTACAATACCATGACCACTAAAGAAAAACCAAAAGTTATCACCTGGCTGCAAGCAGGATTTTTCAAATAAATTCTGTAAAAATTGCAACAATTTATTCCGAGAAGGGTGATTTGAAGTTTCCAACCCTTTGAGGGAGTGATCACAAAACAAGTAAACCTGATCAAAATCAGCTTCATTGCAGAGAAATTCCTGCATTAACTGTGCATCTCTGTTAGCATACTTGAGAGGTTGCAGGAACTCATACTGGTTGATACCAATTACCAAGGCCCAGTTTTTCGTCATTTTTAGTTGTGTGCTTACCACTTGAACTTTAGTTTGATTGCTCGTTGTTATATTTTTAATTGACAGATTAAAAAAACAAAAAAGTAGCTCACCCGCCAACAAGAATTAAACAGGAGCATAGTAGCGGGTGTTTAGATCCCCGACTTCTGTGGGAAGTCGGGGATCTATTACCCCTCAGAACTAATGCGATGAACCAATAACTAGAAAAGAGACTTTACAATTAAAATCAGTGAAAAGTTAGCAATTGCTAGCTGAGAACTGATAACTGTGAAAGTCTCTACACTAATACATTAGATATTGGAGTTCTTCAGGACATATGCAAAAAATTTAGATAAATTGAGTACACTCATAATCTTGCATCAGCTTTTCATCCCGCCAAGAAATAAATTTATTGGCTAATAGCTAAAGTCAGATAAATCTGACTAGGACGATGTTTGAGTCCGTTAAAACGGACTTATACTATTAGCCTCAGAATTAATTCTGAGGCGGGATACTCAATCTATGATTTAATATCGCTGCGTTCTATGTAATAAGAACCCAATACCAAAGCATCCATATTAGTTCTCAAGAAGCATTGAATTGCTTCGGTGGGAGTCCGAACGATGGGTTCATTTTCATTGAGAGACGTATTGAGAACAATAGGAATACCTGTACGTTGAGCAAAAGTATTAATTAAGTTCCAATAGAGAGGATTTGTTTGACGACTGACACTTTGTAAACGCCCTGTACCATCAACATGAGTAACAGCAGGAATTAATTCTCTTTTTTCTGGGCGAATTTTAAAGACTTTTTCCATAAACGGTGCAGGTTCATCGAGTTCAAAATACTCACCAACTTTTTCTTCCAATATACTGGGAGCGAAGGGGCGGAATTTTTCCCGGAACTTGATTTTGAGGTTGATGATATCGCGCATATCTAAGCGACGCGGATCAGCAAGGAGAGAACGGTTCCCCAAAGCTCTAGCAGCAAATTCCATTCTCCCCTGGAACCAACCGACTACTTTTCCTTCACACAGAAAATCAACAACTTGGTTGAGTAGAGCTTCTGTTTCTAGATGTTTGGGTTGCAAGTCATGAGACTGTAATGCTAGCAAGCATTCCTCATCAGTAAATTCCGAACCCCAATAGGCATGATTTAAAACAAAATGGCGAGGTTGTTTGAGCATTTGATTCCAAACAAAGAAGGCTGCTCCAATACATGTACCATTGTCCGCAGCGCCCACCGGAATATATACGTTTTTAAAAGGAGTATTTTGAGTAATCTTGCCATTCGCAACAGAGTTCATTGCTACACCACCTGCTAAACAGAGATTTTCACTCTTGTAGCGATCGCTCAAGCGGTTGATTAAATGAAATATAATTTCTTCGGTGACTGCTTGCAAAGATGCTGCAATATTTTGATGTTTTGCTGTCACTTCTGACTTGATCTGTCGGGCTGGGCCTAGTAATTTTTCTAGTTCTGGGCTGTGGAAAGGTTCAACCTGGGGCGCACCATTGTCCCATTTCATGGCGATACCCTGCTCATGATGAGTGAAATAATCTAAGTTCAACTCAAAACTATCGCCTTTAGGATAAATAATTTGCCGGAATGCTTCTAGATATTCTGGTTCTCCGTAAGGTGCTAATCCCATAACTTTATATTCATCACCATAGGCAGGAAAACCTAAGTAGAGAGTGATGGCATTATAAAGATAACCGATAGAATGAGGATAGTGAGTACGCCAAAAGTAATCGAGATGATTACCTTCACCCGCACCGGAGAGGGTACTCACAAAATCACCCATCCCATCAATGGATAAAATAGCAGCTTTGTCAAATGGGGAAACAAAGAAAGTACTGGCTAGGTGGGTTGTGTGGTGTTCTAATGTATGAATCGGAGCGCTAATGTCTTCTGGTTGACAGTAACAAGCTTCTGCTAACTGTTCTTTGAGACTAGCAGATTTACTTTGTTTGCTAAACCGATCCAAAAGTGATGATAGGGAAGGACGTTGTTGCAGGGTGAAAAGCAGTTTGCGGTTCAGGTTGGCTTTGGGGTTGAAAGAGACAGCAACATGATCTAAGTCTGCGGCGCTAATACCACCCACTTGCAAACAATAGCGAATAGATTGAGCCGGAAACCCAGCCCAATGTTTAATCCGGGTGAAGCGTTCTTCTTCGACTACAGCAATAAGTTGACCATTTTGAATCAGGCAAGCTGATGCATCACCATGATAGGCGTTAATTCCAAGAATGTTCATTTATGTGGGACTCTTGATTATAAGTTTGTTGAAAAAATTTTAATTTTACAGGAGAGTGTCAAAGCGGAGAATCAATAGGACTGTTTTTGAGTTCTGATCCGGTGTAACCTGTAAAAACCCAAACCAAAGCACGAACACAATCACGTAAAATGCGAAGTTGAGATTCTGGTGAGTTTATCGTTGGAACTGAGACAGGAGTGAAGACTATACCTTGACTACCAAGGATGATCGTGGCGATCGCTTTGGCTCTGGGCATATGAAAGCTAGAAGTAACCAAAAATAGGTGTTGTATATGGCGTTGTTTGAATTTATTCACTAAAGTGGTAAAGTTAGTAACTGTATCAACAGCAGTGTAATCAACATGTACGCGTTTGAGTGAAACACCTGCGGCTTGAAAAGTTTTTCGTATCTCCTTTAAGCTGGAGTCAGAAGATAGCCAAATTTCTAGAGATGGATACCATCGAGCTAGTTCAGCGGTCAACTCTTCCCGTTCGATTCCACCACCCAAACAAAAGAAGGCTTGGGGTTGGGGTGCTTGATAGTAGGCGATCGCCAACCGTACAGGAATTAAACTGACTACGGTGAAGATAAAACCTGCTATAGCCAAAATCA
The DNA here is from genome assembly GCF_004323185.1 of Westiellopsis prolifica IICB1. Lineage (GTDB taxonomy): Bacteria > Cyanobacteriota > Cyanobacteriia > Cyanobacteriales > Nostocaceae > Pelatocladus > Pelatocladus prolificus_A. Next base: position 2,573,718 of record NZ_NAPS01000002.1, on the reverse strand, counting down.
AATATCTTTTAAATTGGCTATTGAAGCGTTTCATGGATAAACTAACCTTAACTTCTCAACAACGATCAGCGCTTTTTATCAGGCTTCTTTATGTACTTGTGCAAATGCAAAAATAACAGGACGCAAAAATCCTGGAGAAAATTTTTGATGCATAACACCAAGCCAATAGGTAAATCTTGAAAAGGATAAATAGCGTGGCTCTGACTCATATCCGTACACGACGCTCTCAAAGCCGTATTTCTTGAGCATTTCTTTTACCTTTGGTATTGAGTTACATTTGTAGACAGTCGGGAAAATATCCTTTTCTTGCCGTTCTTTTTGAGCGATCGCTAAAACTTTAACATGTAATTTGTTGGGAATAAGTCTTGAGATTATAGCAATATAATTCCAGATATTTGGTGTTCTCATACAGAAATATCCCTTGTCTTTAATTACTCTTCGCAATTCTGAAAAGACAGACTCTGGATTTTCTAGATGTTCTACTACACAATCACAAATGCACAAATCAATTGAATTATCTTCTAACGGTAATTGTTCACTATTAAGAAGATGAAATTCATCTATGAAAGGATTTTCTTGAGCAGCAGAGTCAACATCAATTCCAATAACTTTCTTTACTTTTCCTTTCAATACTCGAATTTCACGTCTTATCCTCGCTGTGTCTTCTACGTATTCACCTCTACCACATCCAAGATCAAGAACAACAGACGATGGTTCAGCTAGGGCATTTACTCGTGTATAGAAGACTATTGTCCCATCTATATCTGTAAAGTCCCCAAATTTACTCTCTGGATAATAAATATGCATTAATGTCATAATTTCCTCCAAAGTAAATTAAGTGGAAGTCCCTAAGTACTTAGTTTCGGGGTTAGCCGAAATGATTTTTGGGTTAGCCGAAATGATTTTTGGGTTAGCCGAAATGATTTTTGGGTTAGCCGAAATGATTTTTGGGTT
>NZ_NAPS01000002.1:2507635-2572542 GCF_004323185.1 Westiellopsis prolifica IICB1 | reverse complement strand
CGAAATGATTTTTGGGTTAGCCGAAATCATTTTTGGGTTAGCCGAAATCATTTTTGTGTGCGCCGAAATCATTTTTGTGTGCGCCGAAATCATTTTTATGTGCGTCGAAATCATTTTTGTGTGCGCCGAAATGATTTTTGTATGCACTGGAATGATTTTTGTGTGCGTCGAAATGATTTATAAAGTCTTTTTTGTGTCTTTGTGGATCAAAAGTAAGTTTTATTAAGTACCTTACAAAGTTAATTACACATTCTTCAACCTGTTCCTCGTTAAGAGTTAAGAAGACTTTTGAGCAAGGATAGATTGATAAGCGGTGCTTAAACTTTGAGCGATCGCATTCCAAGAATATCGACTATTTGCCAGACTTTTACCGTTTTCACCTAGTTGTTGCCGTAATTGTGGAGATGTGAGTAATTGAGCGATCGCATTTGCAAGAGCATCGACTTCCCCTTCTACAACTAATCCTGCTTTCGCTTCGGCAATATCTTGAGCAATTTGCACACCAGGAGTGACAATTACTGGCAATCCCACTACCATAGCTTCTGCTACTGCTATACCAAAGTTTTCGGAAAACGAAGGTAAGACAAAAATATCGGAGCCTTGGAGTAGTAATTGTTTATTTTCACCTGTGACGAAACCAGCAAATGAAGTTTGAGAAGTTAAGCCAAGGGATGCTATTAAATTTTTTAGCTCGTCAATATATTCTGGATCTCCCGAACCAGCTAAGATGAGATGAAAATTATGGTTTTGAGCAGCCAATTGACCGAGCGATCGCATCAGCAAATCAGGACGCTTTTTGTAATGCAAGCGAGAGAGAAACAACACCACTGGTGTTTCTGTGGGAATGTCGTAAAGATGGTGAAGTTTCTGCTTGGCATCTGGTAAATAGATTGGTTGATTTACTCCTAAAGGTAAAGTAATAGTGGGACTTGTAATGCCAAAGTTATGGACATCTTCAGCTTCACTAGCCGAGGTGCAATGAATAGCAGCGGCTTGATTTAGATTACGTCTTTCAATTAGGAAAGTATATACTTGTTTTTTGAGGCGACTTTGAGACAAAGCCCAAGGAGCCAGCTGACCTATTGTCCGAACTAAGTAGGGAACTTTTTGCCATCTAGCGATCATTCCAGCGCAGGTAGAAGCATAGGAAAAAATATAGTGAGTTTCTACGAGATCATAATCTTGCAGGTGTTGCCAAAGCCATTGAGTCAAATCTTTAGAAAAGATAAATCCTTTATCCGCACCTACAGAAAAGGTGAAATTTTTAATTTGTGGAGAAAATTTAGGGAAAAACCAAACCGATACTCCTTCATACTCAATTCGTTGGTTCAAAGGAACATCTAGCAGGTCTGAACCGTTGTCATTGGTTGTAGCAATTTCAGTATCGATCCCACACTCTCGTAATGCCTTAACCATTTTTAAAACTGCTTCACTTGGACCACCTCGCTTAGGACCAATTGAGGGAATGACATGCAGAATTTTCATCGTGAAATAGTCCTCCACCAATGCTGAAGAATCGCTATGCTCCACCGACGATACCAGGGTTTTAAAGGAATATTAGCAGGGCAGTTAATCTCCCGGAAATAGTCCTGCCATTCTGCTTGCATCCACCGCTCATAAGGGAAAAAGAATCCTTGTTTGGGACGATTAACAATCCACTCAGGTATTTCAGGAACAGCTTTAATCAGGAGTTGTTTGCCAGAAGCTAGACGCAGGTTGCTAGGAATACAGGCAATTGTTTCCAGCAGCGTGTGATCTACAAGAGGAACCCGCAATTCTAGCCCCCAAACCATGCTCATCACGTCACTATCTCTCAGTAACTGATTTCGCATATAGTGGCTAATTTCCATGTAGCTAATTTCATCTTCCAAAGAAGGCAGACTGTTACTATCTATGTAATGGCTGTTACCAGAGGGTAGTTCCCGATCCGGAAGGTAAGACTTCATGATCTGACAAGCTTCCCAATGGGAGAAAATGCCTCGGAAACTGCGATAGGCAACAACAGAACTGGGAAATTGCTGTAAAAAATCTCCTAGCCGTCGAACCTGTGCTGATCTTCCCCAGCGTTCTAAGCCCATGCCAATAGCAGCAACTAGGGGTTTAAGTGGCTGCAACTGCTGACCAAAGTGAACCATTCGCGGCACTTTTTGAAACGATCTATAGCCACCAAACAGCTCATCGCCACCTAACCCGGATAACACAACTTTCATTCCGGATTTATGAGCAATCTGAGACACACAAAATGTATTAAAGCCATCAATACTGGGCTGATCGATCGCAGCTAAATATTGGGGCAGTAGCGATCGCCCCATAGAAGCCGTGATTTTGTACTCGGTATGTTCGGTATTAAATTTATTTGCTACTTTTTGAGCCAGATCCCCTTCATTCCATTCTGATTCTTCAAAAGCTATAGAGTATGTATTTAATGAACCAGATTGAATTTGACGGGAAAGGGCAACAACGGCGGTGGAATCAATGCCGCCACTTAGGAAAACTCCTACCGGAACATCACTAACAAAGTGATGCCCAATAGAATCGAGGAGTGCTTTGCGAACCATTGCAATTGCCTCTGGGGCAGCTATCGATTCGGCTGCAAAGGCAATTTGCCAATACTGTGACTTTTGAACTTTTCCTGCTTGCCAAAACAACCAGTTTCCTGCTTCCAACATGCAAATATTTTCAATCAATGTTAGAGGTTCAGGAACCGAGCCAGTAGTCAAATAGCCATACAATCCTTCTTGACTTAAGCAAATTTGAGGAAGACCAGAGGCTAAAAGTGATCTTAATTCAGAGGCAAATATTAGTGTTGAACCTGAGTGCCAGTAATAGAGAGGTTTAATACCCAAAGGATCGCGTGCTATGAAGCAGGTTTTTTCTAGGTCATCCCAAATAGCAAAGGCAAACATTCCTCGCAGCTGTTTAACACAGTCTGTGCCAATGCGCTGATAAAGCTTGAGGATGACTTCGGTATCAGTTTGAGAGTAAAATTGTTCTCCTTGGGCTTTTAGCTGAGATCGTAACTGATGAAAGTTGTATATTTCTCCATTAAATGTAATCCAGTAGCGTCCATTTGGTGTGGACATGGGTTGGTGTCCCGCAGGACTTAGATCCAAGATTGACAAACGAGTATGAGCAAAGGCAGCTTGACGATCTTTTGCAATGTACACTCCTTGGTCGTCTGGACCTCGATGCTGTAATGCTTTTTGCATCGACCCAATCAGGTGTTCCAGATTGTTCTGGTAGGATTCAGTTGTAAGAATGCCTGCAATACCGCACATTTAGATATATTGAAAGTAGTGTTCTAGGTAAATGCCAAGAGTTTGTTGAAAGCTTTCAAAGCCAAATCTCTCAATCACTTTCTGTCGCAGTAACTCTGGTTGATATAGTATGGGATTCGGATACTGACCCTGTAATATTTGAATCAGAGTTTGGGCGATCGCTTCTGTATTATCTGGATCGACAAGCGCCCCTAGTTCTCCATTACAGAGCGCATCTAGTGTTCCATCTCGATTACCTCCAAGCGTGGGCTTTCCACAGGCAAGTGCCTCTAAATACACGATACCAAATCCTTCACCTTTACTTGGCATTGCAAAGACATCACACAGATTATAGTGATCAGTCAATTCTTCGTCGGGGATGTAGCCAGCTAAGGTGACACAGTCTTGGAGTTGAAGTTTGGAAATTAGCTCTTCAATTCGCGCTCGGTCATCTCCTTTACCTACTAAAAGATAATGGACATTAGGGATAGTTTGACGAATTTGGGGTAAAGCAGTCAGAATTTTGTCGTAGCCCTTGTACTGTTCTGATTTAGAAAGTCTAGCGACAGTGAGGATAATCGGTTGTTCAGCGTTCAAGCCATATCTTTTCAGAAGGACAGAAGACTTGGTCTTTATCTTCAAAGTATTGGCATCAAATGTATTGGGTAAAACTAAAACTTTGCCCGGATCAAGACCTTGCTGTAAGAGGCGATCGCGTGTGTAACTGCTTACTGCTAAGATGCGATCGGCATTTTGGAGAGCAACCTTTAGAGTGGGACGCTCAATATCCCAGGCTTCTATACCGTGGGCAACAGTCCAGTAATGTATGCCAGTTAAACGTTTTAACAAATAGGCAATTACAGTGAAATTGAGATGAGAGGAGATAATCAGTCTAGGGCGTTGCCATAGTCCATGTCCTAAAAGTTGAGTAGCAAAAGCAAGTGTTCTTAACTTTTTAGGCCACTTACCTGTGAAGTGAAATTGGGTTTTCTTGATAAAAGAAACATTTGATAAGCAGCGAGTATCGTGTTTCAGAAAAACATCATATTCGATATTGGGATATAAACTTTGTAATGCTTCTAATAGAAAACCTGAATATACCTGAATTCCTCCTTTAAATTCAAAAATATTCGGAAACCATATATGTAAATGCTTATATTGATGAAATTGCTGGTGATTTTTTATAATTAATCCGTCTTGCTTCAATAAACTATTTGCCTTAATATTTGTCATTGTTATATCAAATAATTATTTATATAAATTTAACTAGATGAGTAGATTTATAGTCAATAGCTTGACGATAAACTTCAATGTATTTTTCAATCATTCCCTCTGCTGTGAATTTTTGACAATTAACAAATCCTTTTAGCTTAAATTCTTCTAATTTAGGAAGATAGCTAATGATTTTTTCCGCAGCTTTTTCAGGGTTATCTGGTTCTATGTATATCGCTGCTTGTCCTCCCACCTCATTCATCGGAGGACGGTTTGATGTAAATACAGGACAACCACAAGCTTGAGCTTCTATAATAGGCCAACCAAAACCTTCATAAAGGGATGGGAATAGTAAAGCAGTTGCAGAAGAATAAAGCGATCGTAAACTTTCGTTATCAACATTAACTAACTCTATGACTTTTTCAGTCATTTTGTGTATGTTGATAAACTGGCGCATTTCCGCAGTCATGGGTTTGCCCACCATGACTAAATAAAAATTAGGTTGTTGAAGTTTCAACATTAATTGCTGAAAAATTGCTAAAACTCCCAGCCGATTTTTATACCAGAAATTTCCACCAACATGAAGAATAAATTGGCTATCGTGAGGAATTTTTAAAACTTTTAAATATTGCTTGCTCTCTGCGGTTGACATCGGAGTATAGGGATAGTTTAACCCCATAGAAATCAAAGATACAGCACTTTCACTAAGAGAACTCAGGCGCAATAAATCACTTCTTGTTTGTTCGGAAATACAAACGATTTTTTGGGATTGATTAAGTCCATTTAAAGTAATTTGCTGTATTTTTTTGCCTGTCCATTTAGTTTTAAATTCAGTAAATTCTCCCAAAGCAGAACGAATTGCTAGTAAATCATGGCAAGTAATTACATGAGGTATGTTTCTCAAATATTTTGTGTAAACAGCATTACCGTGATCACATATATGAACTACATCAGCCCAAGGTAAAGCTTGATGTAATTGTGATGGGAAAAAAATTAATTTATCAATATAACCTAACCATTTTTTGAATAACTGGAAAGGTAAATTAAGCCTGCCAAAATGAGGAATTGGGCGAATTACACGCACTTGATGACCAAATTTCGTTAGATAAACTTCCAGCATAAAAGCGAATCTATCCATACTTTCTATGGCATCTGGCTGATAATTACCTATCAATAAAATTTTCATTAACTACTATTAATCTTGCTTGTTTTTATGTTTTAATTTGAGGCTCCATAGGGTTCTTTTTATATTAATAAATGTCTCAGCAGGTAATAAATATTTGGCTAGGCTTTTGATTAACGCTTGGATTGTTTGGGGCAATAAGTGTTTTTGTAGAGCTAAGATATCTTGAGGTGTCATGGTAGCAACTGAACTGTTAGGAAAAGCTGGATAAGTTCTTGGAAAACCAAATCCAAGATAGTCCATCACTTCTGGAGTTAAATTATCAAGATACTCGGTATTGACTAAGTTTTTTTCCCCATGCCCTATATATTTATTCCCAACTTGATCCACTTGAAAAAGTAAACTAGTTCTGCTGTAGTTATCATCCTGAAAAGGATCTGCTCTGTGAATTCCATGAATATCACAGATTATGAGCGCTCCCTTTTTCATGGGAAATGACAATATATCATTTTTATAATTTTTGTCGATAAAACTATCACTTAAATAGATTTCATTATCGTACTTATGAGACCAGTTATGAGAATTCTTTAGGTATTGAAAAGCATTTTTTGTAACATCAGATAAATAAAATAAAAACAATAAACCTGGCATATTATGCTTGGCCACTAATTGCTTGCCAGTTTGTAAATTATTATCTGTATGCCAGGGCATATGACCACTTTTGTAAACTTGATAAATTCTATGGTTTGTTAACTTATAGTTATCATCAAAGTATTCTTTGCAAATATCTAAAATTTTTCTCGCTGTAATAATATCGTATGTTTTTCTTGAGCTAGCTAAACAGTGTGTTAAAAATTTGCAGTTTTGAGAAATAACTGTACCAACATCATTATTATTAACTAAAATATTATTGAAATCTACTTCTTTGAGTAATTCATCAATGTATTCTTCTTTCAATGCTTCTTCACAAATAAAATATCCGTTGTTTTTTATAGCATTAACAATTTGTTCAGTATTTATATTTTTAAAACTATAATTAAACATACAATTAATATCTCCCTTTGTATACGATTTTTTTAGGTTTGATCAATGTCAAATAAAAACTTTCGAGGGAGACGCGCCGATAATTTTTGTGATTGTAAAAATTATTAATGGATGTTCACATCACTAATTAAAGGCTTTCTCCGATTTGCTCTCTTCAAGTAAACTCCATTGATCAGATAGACGCAAACCAGCGAACTTGATGCAGTTTGTACAATGTCTACTAACGAACCAATAGGTTGAAGCAGTGCCAGTGCAGGTAAGAGCCATGAGGTGAAACCAACCAAATTGCCAGACATTAACTTATACCCAGCGGTGATATCCATAACTCGAAGCACAGTACCAAAGACTACAAATCCTAAAAATACTCCCCATGAACCAAAGTTAATGTAGAACTCCAAGACTTGTCCTATTCCAAAACTACTTCCTTCAGCAAGTTTTAAACCCGTATATTGGCTTACAAGATTCCCACTACCTGAAGCCGTCGGCTTATCTGGCCAAAAGATGCGAGGAACTGCTGATATTAGTGATAGTTCTATGGTTTCACCATTAGCATAATCAACTAGACCACTTGAAAGACGCTTGACTCCTCTACCTACAAAAATATTCTGGTTCAATCTGGTATCAATATGTTCTAAATGTTCCTGTTTGAAAATATTAAAAAACTCAAATGTAGTTGCTGTTTTTTGCATTTGTTCAATTCGGGAGTCACCACCACCTGGTGTTGATCTGATGGCTGTTCGGTCACGAAAATAAGTAACAAAAACAGATAGCCCAAAATAGATAGCTAGTAATGCGATTAATATCAATTTCCATTTTGGACGGTAAAAATTAAATACGAACAACAATACAACGGTAGCAGCAGCAGTTCCAAAACTCATAAATCCCGTTGTCAACAGCGTATATAAAGGTAGAAGACAGGAAATGGTGATCCAGATGAAAAACGCTTTTTTGTTGCCTGATTGCCACGATCTCCAGCAAACTAAACATATAGCGACAATAAAGAATGATGAGCCTGAAACTGTTAACGCTCCTACGCTAGGAATTCTAGACAAAATAGGGTTTAATACCAAGCTAAATACTTGGCCTATAATCATATAAGTTTTGATAAGTTTTAAATTGGGCTGGCTATAAAACTCGTATAGCCACGGAGGATGAAATATTTTAAGCAAATAGGGAGCTAGAATCAGACAACCTAGTCCAAATCCTATAACACCATAAGTACTTTCCTGAAAACCTAAAGCTGTAGAAGTTAGTGAAGAACCTTGGCTAATTAGATATGCATTCTTTTTGGGGTCGTACCATGGGAAGGCATAGATTAATGCTCCAAACCAGTGGATCATAGATAGGCTAAACAAATACATCAATGGTAAGCCCACAGAGGGAAATTTTTTATTCCACTGACTGCGAGTGACTAAAATGATGACTACTACCCAAATGAATAATGAAAAAATTAACCACTGTCTTTGCTGATCTTCCATTAGCTCCAGCATATTTACTCAAATTTTGACTTGAGTCGGCTGGCATGAATTATAACAAAGTTACACTTACATCTGCCTAACTTTATTAAGTTATTAAGTTATTTTTTTACTGCCACTAGCATGTCAAAACCTTGGGTAACAACAGAGTTTAAAGGCTGTTTTTTGGAAATAAAGTCTTCAAGCCGCCAAATTTTATAACCGTAATCATATAAAACTCTTTGAGCATCACCTACATTGGCTCCTGGAACCCTTGATTCTGCCCAATCACAAAATTCAAACAATATTAAAGGAGGATTAGCAGAGTTCAATAATCGTTGTCCACCTTTAAAAACCATAGATTCATAACCTTCAACATCAACTTTTATGATATTTACAGACTCAATTTGTAATTCTTCCAGAAGAGTATCTATAGTTTTTGTTTGAACTAAAATTGGATGATTATGAAATTGAGGAGCTATAGAACCCATACCAAAATGTTCAGCGGGTGGTTCATAAAAAGTAGTTGTAGAATTATCTGTATCTGTAATAGCAAGTTCAAATATTTTTACATTTTGTAAATTATTCTTCTTTATGTTTTCTTGCAAATATCTAAAAATTTTAGGAGATGCTTCAAGTGCTATTACTTGGCTTTCCTGACTCAGAAGTTTTGCAATTGTTATTGAGAATAAACCAATATTAGCTCCTATATCTAAGAAAACTGTTTTTGGGGATAAATTATTCGCTATTAAGCCAATACTTTTTGGCTCATAAATACCATCAATTAGTAAATAAAATGCCACTGGTTCTCGAAGCGAAGGAACGAGATATCTGGAGTTGTCCCGGCCATTTAAATAAATATCTTTAGTATCTAAAGAAGAATTTATTAGGAACCGTGCCAGACGAGATTTGCCTGGTAACTCCATCGGTATAAGGCGGAGAATTTGCGTAATCAGTTGTAATTTAAATTGCGAAATATTCATTGATAATTACTTTTTATTATTTAACTATTAACTAAGTCTTTAATTTGACACAGCAAAGGATAAAAAGCAGACTCGTAATTATATTTTTCTTCAAAAGCTTGTCGAGCCGCTACACACATTTGTTCGTATTTGTCAAAGTCTTTAAGAATATCATTAACAGCAGAGGTAATGGATTGAGGGTTATCAGGATCAGCAAAACGAACCCATATTTCATTTGCAAGATGTTCTCGATAATTTGGCTGATCACTAACAATTACAGGTAAACCGCAAGCTGCATATTCATAAATTTTATTTGATGCTGTTCCCATTGTTTGATGATTGATATCAGTTTTTTTATATAAACACACACCTACAGCAGCAACCCAAGTATGTGAAGGAAGATCATTATAGGGTACTGGCATAAAATACTTAACACGGTCAGTAACTTTCTTGCGAGCAGCAAAATCATCCATTAAATGTTTTTCTTCTTCCTGAATAGGTCCTAGTAGCTTCAGTTCTATAGAATCATCCAAAAAACTTAGTGCATCAAGTAATTCCAGCAATGAATTTTTGATAGCGATAGTACCTTGCAGCAATATTTGAGGTTTTTGAAAACGTTTTGAGATGATATTTTTGAAGTCTGGATTTTCTTGAAAATATGATTTTCTAGGGAAATTAGGTACTATTATTAATTGCCCATTGAAATTTGTAAGCTTTTTGAACAACAAAGCGCGTTCTTGAGAAGGAAAAACAACAATATTAGCTTGATTTACCCACTTCCTTTCTCCTGTTTGAACCCATCCTGACAAAGAAGATAGGGGAAATAATTGACTGTTGAGGTCATGGTTATGGTATATCAGTGGAGTAGTTTTACCTTGCAACAGCCGACAAAGATAGGAAGCCGTATAGCCAAAAGCATCATAAGCATAAATTAGAGATACATTTTTAAGAAGGCAACTTGCTTGGGCTATAAAGTTAAGATATTCCCAAAATTTAGTAGTAGCTGATGCTTGTTCTCTTTCTTTGACTGATGTGTATTTTCCTAAACGATGTACTTTAACATTGGCAGGATATTTCCAATGAGGCTCATCTTGATTACGACCAATCAAAATCACATCAAAATATTCTGATAATAAATGAACGGCATTGATTGTAGGAGGATAGTGGTCGGGATTGGCGTAAATGACTATTCCAATCTTTTTTTTACCCATAATTAATATATTTTCAATAAATAATTATCTTAAAATTCTAAAATCTGTACTCAAATAAACATCTGTAAATAAGCATTGACTATTTTTTCACCATAGTCATCCCATGTGAGGGAGTGACGTGCTTGCGCTAAAGCATTTAGCCCCATTTCATCTCGCTTTTCTGGATTTTTGTAACAGAAAAGAATTTTTTCTTTCAAAGCTTCTACATCTCGGATGGGAACACAAAAACCATCAATTCCATCTCGCACAATATCCTCACCACCTGTGTTAGTTGTGTGAATAACAGGTAGACCGCACGCCATTGCTTGGGGAATCACCATACCAAAACCATCTTCGATTGAAACAAGGGAAAATACAGAACTTTGAGAATATAAAAAACGCAGTTTATTTTGCGGATATGTACCTTTAATAATTATGCGATCGCTCTGGTATTTTTTTAAAAAAGGCTCGATTTCTGGACTGATTGAACCTACAAGCCACAGTTCAGCTTCAGGTAGATTTAACTCATAAAATGCTTGCAATAAATATTGCACACCTTTACGTAATGAAAGCGCTCCGCAGTGAATAACTCGAAAGATATTATCTTCTTTAGGAACTGGATAAAATTCTGTTAATGAAGTCCCATAGGGAACATGAATCAGCTTACTTTCTGGTATTCCCTGTTCTAAAAAAGTTCGTTTAACAAACAAGCTCGGAATAGCAATTCGATCAGCATCAACATAAGAATTTATTTCTCTTTCGTATACTCCAGAATGTGTTTCAGTAAACTTTAATCCCCATGTTTCATACTCTTCTTTAAGAATTTTGGTTTGGTAATGCATATGGCTACTACCGCGCTCAATTACTGTTTTAGCTCCCAGTTCTTTAGCCCGATAGAGAGATGAAAAATTAGAGCCTGACCAACCCACAAACAGATCAAAACCAGGTAATAGATAATTTGTGACAGAACGATCAAATTGCTCTAAAAACCATAGTTGTAAGTTGCGATCGCCCCTAAGCCAAGTTGGTAGTCGATACCAACTACGAGATAATACTTCCAAATACCATATAGAATGAATTAAATTACTTTCAATACCATACTTAGTAATTGCAAAACTTGGATAAGTAGAAATTAACTTATGTAAATGCTTTCTTTTTTGTAATTGTTGAGCTAAGTTAAAGGCATGAAATCGACCACATACCGAAATTGTTACTTTCATTATTAATTATTAGACTTATAAAAGCAGAAGCTCATGACAGCTATTTAGATCTTTTCCTCAATTGTTAAAATCTCTTTGATTCTATGATTAATTGTGTTTTCTAAACTTTTTTGATAACCTGCTTCCGCAATGGATTCAATTAAAGCGGGATTTTGTAAAAGATACTCTACTTTTTTTCTCAACTCATCAGGACTTGAAAAATAGACAGCTTCTTTATCTTCAATAAAGAGATTTAGTAATTCTTTACTCCGCTCACTAAGCATTAGGGTTCTTGTGGCAGGAATTTCATAAGTTCTAATATTATGACCTTCTTCATTCTGCGGACGCAAAATATTTAATCCCATTTTAGCCGAGCCTAAAATTTGAGGAATTTCTTGATAACTGCACATTCCTTGACACAAATCTTTTAATGCAGGCTCTTTACAATGAGTATTCCAGTAATTAGATCCCCACAGTCCTAGACGATAATCTGCGATCGCCTTTAAATATTGTTCTCGCTTGCGGCTAGCGTCCCAGTTACCAATAAACGCTACATCATATATTGGATGAGTTTGTCGTTTGGGAAAATGATATTCAACGTCGCTACAAAAGGGATGAAAAAAAGCTTTTTTAACACTATTTTCCTTGAGACGCTCAACAAGTTCTTGACTCCAAATAAAAGCTGCATCCCATAAGGGAAATCCACCTTGTACCCAGGAATTAGTATGAGTATGATGGCCATCTAATGGATTATCAGTAAAAAAAACAAAGACTAAACCGTGTTGTTTCAAAGCCAAAATACTATCAGGATGAAACAACAGAGGTGAAATCACTAAAGTCAAATCAGGCTGAAACTGATTTGCTATCTCCACTAATTTCTGGTTTGCTGACTTTGCTAGTAGTTTCCACGCCAGTCGCCAAGCAATTCTATCCTGCAATGAACGAGAGAGTAAACTGGGTGCAGTTTCTTGCCAACTGAAATGTTGTACTTCACAGCCAAAAGCAGAAAAACCTCGGCTGTAAACTTCTTCGGTACGCCCTAGTTCTAGGGTTTGTCCAACAATCAAAACTTTTTTCATGTTACCTTAACCTTTAAGTAATTCAAGGCTTGTTTAAGTCCCTGCAAATCTTCGTGATAGCTCCACTTTTGAATCTGTTTAAGGCTAATCTCTCCTGCTGAAGCATTGTTGGCGATCGCCCAACGAATTCCTTCTGCTAAAGCCTTGATATCTCCTACATGATAAATTTGTCCATTTTGGCCATTTTTCACCAAATCAGCCGCACATCCGACCTGTTCGCTGACAACTACTGCTTTAGCAACATTCATGACTTCATTAATTGCTAATCCCCAAGGCTCAAAACCAGAGGGTAAGACAAACACATCACACAAATCATACATAGCAGGTATTTCTGATTGGTTCCGAAAACCCAAAAAGCGAATCGATCCCCAGCCTGTTTCCTGAGCTTGAGCTTCCAAAGTCGAACGCAATACTCCATCTCCTACAAATAATAAGTAAGGTTCTGGTTCTTGCACACCATCAGGTGAGAGTAATTTGTAGGCTGCGATCAAATCAAAAGGACGCTTCACATCAATAAGTTTGGCAGCATAAAGAATTATCGGTCTACCTGGATCTAAATTTAGCGATCGCCGCAATTCCTCGCGATGTGGATGAGCTAGCATTGCTTGCTTTTGGAAGTAATCATTATCAACGGCATATGGTACGCAAAACAGACGCTTTTCTTCAACTCCATGTTTCCTATAAAACTGATGATTCAAAGTGCCAATGTAAAGAAATCCAGTAATCTTTGCAAATAGCCAATTTAAAAATATTGTTTTTGCTGTTTTTTTCCAAAAATTTTGAGGTTCACTAATCCCGTTAGACTCTCCCCGCAGCAATACTGGAATACCTAATTTATTAGCTGCAACAATTGCTTGCAAACTGCAAAACCAAGACCAGCCATGTACCCAAACTGCATCAAAATTCCCTGTTTTTAAATGTCTATAAATATTTTGTGCGATCGGTTGTTGGAATAAATTTTTTTGTTCTTTACTACCCCAGCAATCTAAAAAATGGTAATCATAGCCATCTGTTAAAGGTATATCCCATTTAATTAAGCGCCTAAATCCTTTGTCTTCATATTCTTTGAGGGAAAAATCACTGTAAAAAAAAACTTTTAATTCAATATCTTGAGTGGCAGCAATTAATCGTAATAAAGGAGCTTGATATTGAATAGGGTGAGAGACAAAATAAGCGACACGTGTCATTTTTTCTAAATTTTAAGTAGTTTTTATGTAATCAAATATCAATAATTTGAATTATCAAACATACCAGGACTTACGCACGGGTCACAGAAAAACAAACCACAGAGACGCAGAGTACACAGAGGAATGAGAGTTTGAGAGGTTTTTTGCGTAAGTCCTACATACAATTGACTTACCAAGATATTCTTTTGTCAAAGATTTGCATATTTTACTTTCCCGAAATTTTTTCCAATGTCCGATTCAGACCCCAGGATATATATTCTCTAATTAAATTATTTCTAAATTTTGTCCCTTCAGGGGTTTGAATTTTCCAAATAGCTTCCCAGACAGGATGTTTAGCATGTAAGAATCCATGCATGACACTAGGCCATGGATATTCAGAAACGTAGTGCTGTTTCCCAAGGACTATTTTTTCAAAAGACCAAGGATCTAAAGTTTTCTGATCATAGGCATGTTGACAAATTTTTTGTAAATATTCAACATTCCAAATAGCTGGTTGTAGTTGACTATAAAATGGGAAATCAGAGGGAAGTCGATAAAAATTAATTCCATCAATTTCCACTAAATCATTGCCTAAATACTTGTGATCGTAAACAACAAAGCTTACACAATCAAGTTGATGTTTTGTGACAATACTTTCAACTTTGGCAAGATGAGAATCAGACACTTTGACTAGAGGTATCAAATCTTCTAAAACTAGATATGCATAATCTAGTTGAGGATAGATATTTTTTATTTGTTTCAAACCCTCATGCAAAACAATCAACCATTGGTCTGAATCAATAGAAATCACATTAGGATAATTGATAGTTTTACCATCTGTTAAAAACCAAATTTCTGGATGATTCGGCCAGGTATATTTGAGATATTCAAGAAAGGCATTGCAGTATTTTTCGTAGCCATGAAAAGTTAAAATAATTAAAATCATTTATTTTTGTATTCCTGAAAAGCTAATATTATTGTATTTTTTTACAAACAACTTTAAATTTAATCTCTAAGTATCAACATATATTTAACAACTGTAAAATTTCCTTGACTCTACTTTCCCAACTCCATTGTTCAGCAAATTTTTCTCTTCTTGTTAAAGCTGATTGGAGGTAAAAGTACCGATTCTCCCACAGTTCTTCCCAAATAAATTGCAAATTTTCTGGAGTCTTCGTATAGTCAATAGGAATTACCAAATCAGAACCAAATATCTGATCAAATTCAGGGTCTTTAGGAGGCTGACCAATAATAACTGTACCACTAGCTGCAACTTCAAACCATCTACAAGTAATCGGACTAAATGTCTTAACTCTGTTAGGATTTGTTAATTCTACAGGCCAGCAAAAGTTAAAAATACTATGTGCAAGATGCCAAGCATATTGTCGATAATTTTCTCTAGGATCTAGCTGGGGTTGAAGTCCAGTCGTAGTAGTATATTCATAATAATTATCTGTTTTTAAACAAAATTCTTGAATACTTTTATGAACATTGTTTAAGCGACGACCGTAAGCCGAAAAACTTATTAGTTTTTCTTCTTTGCTAACCGGCTTAAATCTATTCAGGTTGACTCCTTGCGCTACAGCGTACCATTTTCTTTGAGTTTGTTCTTCTAAAAAAGGTACTGCTCCATGAAAAGATGTAATAGTTAAATCCCAATTTGTAGATGCTAATACCCGACGTATCGGATTAATTTGTTGTTCAAATGTATCAAAAAAATAAAGAATTTTTATTCCTACTTTTTTATCCCAATTCTTGAAGATATCGAGAGTGAAATCTTCTGGTCCCATTAGCATAACCCAAAGCACATCAGCTTCTAAGTCATACTGTAATTTGGGAATAAATTGTCGTAAACTAGCGTATCTAGTACCATGAGTAAGACGATTTTTAATAAAACTTGGTAATTCTCGTCCTGGCGCTATAACTTTTTGTCCATTGGTAATACGAACTATTTCTTCTTCAAAATCTCTAAGCATTCCATAGGCAAAACCGCTTAGAGTTGGGTCTGTCAATACGATATGTTTTAATTGTTTCATCTGAACTTTAATGCAAAAAATTATAGAGACGATATTCACGCCTCTACATCTATTTTCGAGCTTGAAACGAGGTATCTAGGCAAGATGAAGCTGTTTTAAATCCAGTCTTTGAGACCAACTATGATAGATTTCTTCAAATATATTATCTAGACTTTTACTCAGATTCCATTCAGGATAATGATCCTGCATTTTGCTCAAATCACTGATATAACAAATGTGGTCTCCCTCACGATTTTTATCCACATATTCATACTGCATTTTTTTACCACTAAAAGAAGCAATTCGATCAAAAGCCTCTAGGATGGAACAACTATTTTGCCTACCACCTCCTAAGTTGTACACTTCTGCACAACGGGGATTATTCCAAAAAGCATGGATAAATCTAGCAACGTCTAAAGAATGAATATTATCTCTAACTTGCTTACCTTTATAACCATAAATGCGGTAGAGTTTACCTTCTAAATTACATTTAATCAAATAGCTTAAAAATCCATGTAATTCTACACCGCTATGATTTGGTCCTGTTAGACAACCACCACGTAAACAACAGCTTCTAATACCAAAATAACGTCCATATTCTTGAACTGCAATGTCTGCTGCTACCTTAGAAGCTCCAAAAAGACTATGTTTACTTTGGTCAATAGAAAAGTCTTCTGCGATGCCATTGTAATATGTCGGATCATCATAATCCCATCGAGATTCTAACTCTTTTAACGCAATAGTATTGGGTCGATCGCCATAAACTTTATTAGTACTCATGTGAACAAATACTGTTTCTGGAGTATAGCGACGAACTGATTCTAATAAATTGAGTGTACCAACAGCATTAACATCAAAATCATCAAAAGGTCGAGATGCTGCTAAGTCATGACTCGGTTGAGCAGCAGTATGTACTAGCATATCAGGCTTGAGAGACTCAATACATTTGAGAACCCCTTGGCGATCGCGAATATCTAATTCAATATGTTGAAAGTTTTTATGTATTTCTAAAAGGCGTTTTTGGTTCCACCTAGTATCCCCAGAAGTACCAAAAAAATCGGCTCGCTGATTGTTGTCTATGCCGTAAACTTCCCATCCTTGTTTACAGAAGTATTCTACAACTTCTGAACCAATGAGACCAGAAGAACCTGTTACAAGTAATTTATTCATTGTTTTTTATCTAATCTTTTCTGAATAGTTTGTAAATTTATATCTTGCACCTGGCTCGAAATTAAAATTTGGGCTGAATGCTAAAGTCGCTTTTTAACCGAGTGACTAAGATTTTAATTTTCTAGTTTTGCAACACCTGATGATATAGCTCTATATATCGCTGCGCTTGTAACTCTAGTGGATATTCCTCCAGAGCAATAGCACGACAGTTTTTACTCATGCTCTGACGTAAATTTTCGTCTTCTAATAGCTGTACAATGCCATTACAAAAATCTTGAGCATCTTCTTCTTGAGCCAAATAACCTGTTAATCCAGGGCGTACTAGTTCCGATACCGCACCAACTTTGAAAGAAACTGTCGGTGTACCACAAGCTGCTGCTTCCTGAGCTACTAAGCCAAATATATCAGCACGAGTCGGGAAAAGAAACAAATCAGCAGCAGAATAAGCTATTGATTTGAGGCGATCGCTACTGACGTAACCTAGATTTATACTTGGTAGTCCTACAGCTTTTGTTAAGGTTTCACTATGTTTACCAAAAGTCAGTAGTACAATTTCGGCTTTGAGAGATTCCGGTAAGCTTTGCAAAGCTTTAAGTAGTAAATCACCTCCTTTGCGATAATCATTAATATATTCAGCCCCGAAAATTAGAACCTTTTTAACACTAGGTATTCCTAAAAGAGATTTACATTGTTCAGGATCTAGAGGTACATAAGTTGTGGTATCAATCCCATGAGGAATATGGTAAATCGGAAAGCGATTCAACATACTCTGCTTCACTTGCTCAGTCAACCATTTACTAGGAGTAACAATGGTCAGATTTGAGCGGCTATAAACCCAGTTTTTCAGTTTCCATTCTAGATGGGTATTATCTATACTAATGGCTGGATAAGTATCTGGATATGGACATTTCCCACAACCAATTTTCCAGCGATCGCATTCATAACTGTAGATACAGTGTCCTGTGAAACTCCACATATCGTGGAGCGTAAAAACAGCAGGTTTTTCTTCAGTTAATAATGGAATTGCCAGATAGTTAAAGTAACCATTATGAATATTGTGAAAGTTGAGAATATCTGCTTCTTTGTAAAATTTATGTTTAGGAATATCAAAGGTGCTAAGGATGTTAACGTAGTTTAAACCAAGACGCCAACTAAAGCGATTAAATTGTTTTGCAACACGGTGTGTATTAGGTGTAGCAGCTACGCGATCGCTGTTAATTGTTGCTGTTCCTACTAGTAATTGCGAATCAATACCCTCAGCTAATAAACCTTGGTGTAAGCGGTAGCCTGCAATTGCAGCTCCACCGACAATATCTGATTGATTAAAGTGTAGTACATACATAATAAAAATCTAATAATATTGCTACCAATCTATGATTTGATCATTTTCTTAATTTCAAGAGTTTTTGTTAGTTTCAGGCACAATAAAATGCTTTTTCGTAAGGCTTTAGACAGCGAAATCGGCAGCAAAAAATTGATCTGATCAACCCAATGCAAGTTATGCTTTTTCAGCAACTTCATCCAAATATACAATTTTTGAGCATAAGGTATAGTAGTAGCACGGTCTTTAATCATTTCCTCAACCTGAACCTCTTGTTGGCTAAAGGTTAGGAAAAACAGATGCATCAATAAAACATCCAGTTCACTAATAGATGTTCGATCTATCGTAGTCAATTTGTTAGTGACTTGAGACATACGAGCAGCACGGACGTATATATCTTCTACTGCACGTTGCCAATAACTTTCCGTATGCACTTGTTTGATGCGCTTTTGAGTTGCTTCACCGAGGCTGAATCGAAATTCTTCATCTTCGACCAAGCGGGATAAAATCGCTGTGTACTCCTCAAGATTACGTGGGCGAATTAAATTATCATCAAGACCAGGTGCATCCGCACCATAGACAGCAGATAAATCAGAGTAGGGATAGCGACTTACCAAAGGTACACCATAACTTCCAGCTTCCAATAACGAAGTAATAGAAACGTAAGGAAACGAGTCAACATAAATATCAGCAGCTTGGTAAAAAACAGCAGTATCTTCACGCTCTGGAAAAATTTTGATCCTTCCCTGTGTTCTCTCAACTGCTGTTGACCAATCCTCACTATTACCTGGACCAATGACTACTAAAACAGCATTTTCGTATTTTTCCAATAATGGAACGTGTGCATCTGCAAAGTTAACTCCATCAATAGTCCTATACTTAGGCGCTCTAGCAATAGAGAGTAGTAGTAGGTTATTGTCCTCAAAACCAAGCTTTCGCTTTGCTTGTGTACGAGAAAGATTTCTTTGAGTGGGAGGTAAAATAATCGGTAGTAGGGCGATGCGTTCAGCCTCAATACCTCTACGTTCTTGCGACAGGCGCATTCCAGCAGAGCGGAGATTAATCACAACATCACTGATGCTCGCTCCCAACCAAAAAGCGTGATCGGCGTGATCTAAAAATAGAATAGGCGGAGATTGTTCTTTATTGGCAAAAGCAATAATGGGAATCGTATCATCTGGGGATATATGTAACACTACCATATCTGCTGATTCAGCAATTTGGCGTAGTCGTTTTGCTGCTGAGACAAATCCGAAGATTTCACTCAACGTATACAAATCACCATGACTATTGAGGACTGCATCTTTGAGAATGGTTGGTACATGGTTCAGTGGTTGGCGTGTTAATACAAGAGAGTGACAACTCTCACTATCTTGTCCAATCCATCGCCAAATCATTCTAGTAAGTCCGCCAATACCCTTAACCCCAGTAGCAACATGTAAAACTCTTCTGGGTTGATGAGATTTTTGGTTGAGTTTTTGACTAGAAGAAAAGGAATTTGCTTTTATACCTTTTTGACCAATTTCTCTGAGAATTTGCTCAAGTTCTTGGCTGACAAAAAGACCGCAATGACGCCTGAATGCATAGGAAGCTGCCACATCTGCATATACTGTTGCTGCATCATACTTACCACCTTCAGCAAATTCCCGTGCTTGAGTTACTAATTCTTGAAAAATGTTGAAATGTTTTTCAATGTTTTGGCTTGCTTCTTCTTGCCATATCTGAAGTTGATTATTAATTGTTTCCATTATTTGATCATACTAACTACAATATTTTATATTTTCTGGTATTAACGAGGGGAAGATTTAGTTCCCTAAGCGTTTACGCTTAGGGTTAGGGTGGGGTAAAAAATATTTGTGCAAGAGATCTAATTATCCGAAGTTGGTATTAAGGAGTATTTAGGGGGATCTACAACTTTGCTACCAACAACAAAACTTTTCAAACATCCTCTTATATATCTGACAAAAAAACAGGTGTTGGCTCTAACCAATTATCAGACAAAACTTCAAAATATTTACTCAAATAATCTGGTTCAGCTTTAATTCTCTTGCTTAATAAATCTGAAATTATCTCAGCATGTTGAACATTTTTATTCATAGTATTCACCCATATACTTCCAGAATGAACCCTATGAAAATAAGGAGCATTACGTAAGACTTCTAATTTATTACCAGCCGAAAGCCAAATATAATTTGCAAAGATTACATCTGATAAAGCATGAAAATCTTTATATGCAAACAGTGTACTAACAAAGTTTCGCTTATTTAAAAAATAATTACCATCATTCATAAAAGCTCCCAACTTGCTAAAATCGAAGTCCGAACATTTATGAAAATCGATTATTTCTCCACTCAGAACGCGAAAATCAAAGTTAGGATAAGCAAAATCAGGACAATAAATGGTGTCTTCTTCCCATTTATTTAAATTAAAAATAGCATCTAGGTATTTTTTAAAAAGACTATTATCACTATCTAATAAAATTACCCAATCATTACTACAAAGATTAACAACCTGAATTTTATTCCGTAAGATGCCTAAATTTTCTTTTCTGTGAAATAACTTAATTTTTTCAGAAAATCTAGATAAATTTTTGAGCAGAAAATTAAATTCTTCTTGACTAGACCCATCATCTAAAATAACTATCTCATCAATTCTATCGTCTTTCAAAATATTTTTTAAAGTAACATGTATTTTTTTACCTCTTTGATAATGAGGAATAGCCACAGAGATTTTTCTCGATGTTTGGAAATTTGGCTGGGAATCAATGTACTTAATAAAAAACGATGAAAACCAAAGGGGGTTGATAAGTTTAAATATTTTATATTCTAGTTTTTCAATTAAGTTCATATTCAAGCTATGCTTTTTTTAACAACATCGATGACATATTTTCTTAAATTCAAATAAAGCCATTGAGGTAGAAGCAAGTCTATCTTCCCATTGCGACCAAAACCTTTTGTTTTGAGTTGATTCATCCAGAACAAGAATCTTTGATTAAACGGCATCATCTGCCATTTCTTCAGGCTTTCTGGATCGATTTTTTCTTGTCCGCAAGCGTGGAAAAATATTTGCGGCAATAATATATCTGGTTCACCAAAATACACTTCATCTTGTAAATTACAATTGAAGTCTACGCGAGGTAAGTTATTAGCCTGAGCATAAATTTTCTCTAGGGAATCTTGCCAGTTACTTCCCATGTGTTGATCACTAATAGATTTCTTGGTTGCTTCTGAGAGGGATAATCTAAATTGTTCATCTTCAACCAAGCGAGATAGAATTTCTGTATATTCCTCAAGATTACCTGCACGTAGGAGATTTTCGTCTAAACCTGGGGCATCAGAACCAATAATACCGCAAGCATCGGAGTAGGGATAACGAGTTACTAAAGGTACACCATAGCTGCCAGCTTCTAGTAATGATGTGATGGAAATAATCGGAAATGAGTCTACGTAGATATCAGCAGCTTGGTAAAATACTGCCGTATCTTCCCGCTCTGCAAATATTTTAATTCTTCCTCCTGTCCGCTCAACTGCTGCTGACCAATCTTCGCTGTCACCTGGGCCAATTACTACTAAAACTGCATTGTCGTATTTTTCTAAAAGTGGAACATGGGCATCAGCAAAGTTTGTACCATTAATTGTCTTGTATTTTGGCGCTCTGGCGATGGATAGCAAAAGAATACTGTTTGAGTCTAAGCCCAATTTTTGTTTGGCTTCGGTGCGGGAAATAGTTCTGTGGATAGCAGGTAAAATGATTGGTAAAAGGGCAACCCGTTCAGCTGCAATACCTCTACGTTCTTGTGCTAGAAGCATTCCAGAAGTACGCAGATTAATTACAACATCACTGATACTAGCTCCTAGCCAAAAGCCGTGATCAGCGTGATCTAAAAAAAGAACGGGTGGAGATTGTTCTTTATTAGCAAAGGCGATGAGGGGAATTGCATCATCTGGCCAGATATGCAAAATTACTACATCTGCAAATGCAGCTATTTTGCGTAATTTTCTTGCCCAAGACAACATACCGCCAATCGTAGTTTCATTTAAAGAGTATATTTTGCCGCCGCTTTTGGAAACAGCATCTTTAATAATCTTGGGTACATAGGCAGAAGCTTGTTGAGTTAAAACAAGGGAATGAGTACTTTCTGTATCTTGTTCTATCCAGCGCCAAATCATTCTACCAAGTCCACCAATGCTTTGTACTGCACTGGCTACATGTAAGACTCTCCTTTGTTTACCAGGTAGTAATATATTTTGCTTGGGAAAATTTGGTATGGTTTTTAATCCAATGGTAATCAGAATTTGCTCTAGTTCTGGACTGACAAATAAACCACTATGTCGCCAAAAGCCATATAGAGCTGCCATTTGTGCATATACTGCTGCAACATTATAGTTACCACGAGCGAGATGATCTTTGGCTTGAACAACTAAATTGCGAAATTCCTGATAATTTTGTTGAATCTGCTGTTTACCTTCTTCACGCCAAAGGCTGAGTGTATCGTTTGCTAATTGCTTCATACAGTTTTTTTCATCTTCTTTTTAGAACAAAAAACGATCACTCTCTCTAAAGAAAAGCGATCGTGTCAATTACAAATACAAAATTAGACATTTGTCCTCTGATTTCTCAGCACCATATCATATTTTTAGTCTTCTATTATTCAGCGACGGGGGTTGCGATCGCTCGTCACCGCTGTTGTTCACGCAATAATTCCTTGGATGTATGGAGCCAGCAGATTTATCTGTTGGGTTAATCCAAAATCGGTTCACAAGCTGTTTTCATAACCTCAACCACCCGATTTTGTTCCTGCTCGGTCATCTGGTGAAACAGTGGCAAAATAATTGTATGATCCTGAGCTTGTTCACTTTCAGTGAGGCGCTGACAGTTTCCTTGTTTGCAATCACAAGCATCACCATCAATTCCACAAGACCAAGCTTCTATACTATAAGCTGGTTCCCGATGGGCGCACATAATTCCCCGACGTGTCGATACTCCAGCATCTAGCATTACCTGCATCACTTGCACTTGGTCACATTTTTCTGGCAACCTCACACAGAAACTCTGCCAGTTAGTTTTTGCCCAAGCTGGTTCTGTCGGTAATTTCAAACCGGGTACATCCGCCAACATGTCCTGATACCGTTGTGCCAAATAACGCCGACGCTCGACAATTGCTGGGAGGCGTTTGAGTTGTTCCCGTCCAACTGCTGCTTGGATATCAGTCATCCGATAGTTATAACCCAGCATGGGGTAAGACTCAAATATCACCTGTTTTGCTCCGTGACGCACGGTATCAGGAACGCTCATTCCGTGTTGACGCCAGAGGCGAAACTGCTTGTCCCATTCTGGGTTATTGGTGGTTAGCATTCCCCCGTCACCAGTGGTGATCACTTTGCGGGGATGAAAGGAAAAGCAGGCAATATCACCGTGTGGTTTACCGATTTTCTCCCACTTCCCGTCCCAGAGAATTTCACTGGCGATCGCACAGGCTGCATCTTCAATGACTGGTAAACTGTGATTACGGGCAATGTCCAAGATGGGTTTGAGGTCGCAAGGCATCCCCATTTGGTGGACAATGAGAATAGCGCGAGTGCGATCGCTAATCGCATCTCCAATCAACATCGGGTTAATGTTATATGTCTGTGGTTCAATATCCACAAACACAGGGATTGCCCCACAATAACGGATACTGTTGGCGGTGGCAATATAGGAATGACTGACAGTAATCACTTCATCCCCAGGCTGCACTCCCACAGCTAACAGTGCTAGGTGTAAAGCTGTTGTACAATTGGAAACAGCGCAAGCATATTTTCCCCCTACATAAGCAGCAAACTCCTGCTCAAAGGCGGAGACTTCCGGCCCCTGTGTCACCCACCCAGACATAATTGCACGCCTAGATGCTTCTGCTTCGGCTTCACCCAGCCAGGGTTTGGCAATCGGTATAGTTTGTATTTTTTCAGACATTACTTGTTTCCTTCGTCTGCTTTTCAGAACGCCACCAATTCACCAACCGACGTAACCCCTCTTCTAAAGAGACCTCTGCTTTAAAAGCCAATAATTTCTCAGCTTTGCTGACATCTGCAAGTCGGCGTTGTACGGGGTTAACTTTGCGTTCTGGACCATATTCTGGCTGCAAGTCCGATTCCATTACCTTAGCCAAGCTATAAGCGAGGTCATTCAAACTGCTTTCAACACCACTAGCAATATTAAATACCTCGTCTGTCACATCGGCTTTAGCAGCTAAAATATTTGCTCTGGCGATATCTTCAATATACACAAAGTCCATAGTCTGCTTACCATCGCCAAAAATTAGTGGTGGTTGACCTGCGGCTATTCTATCCATCCACCGGATCAGTACTTCGGTGTAAACACCATAAATATCCATACGCGGTCCGTAGACGTTAAAATAACGTAATGCTACATAGTCTAAACCGTACATATCGTAGAAACTACGTAATAATCCCTCATTAAAGACCTTAGC
Source organism: Westiellopsis prolifica IICB1 (assembly GCF_004323185.1). GTDB lineage: Bacteria > Cyanobacteriota > Cyanobacteriia > Cyanobacteriales > Nostocaceae > Pelatocladus > Pelatocladus prolificus_A. Next base: position 2,547,881 of record NZ_NAPS01000002.1, on the reverse strand, counting down.
AGCACCGTAAAGCGTACGGTTATTATAGGGATGGTGAGATTCAGTAGTGGGGAAATCTTCTGCCATCCCGTAAATCGAAGCAGAAGAAGCGGCGACTACTTTTTTGACTTTAGCGTTGACTGCGGCTTCCAAAACATTAAATGTGCCATCAGCTAGGACTTCCAACGCCAAACGGGGTTCTTCTGCACATTGGGTAATACGGATTGCTGCTTGGTGAAAGACATAATCAACACCCTGCATGACTTCTGCTAAAAGTTTTTGATCTCGAATATCGCCTTCAACAATCACCAGAGGTCCATGTTCTTTTGTCCAAGCTAGGTTCGCCAGTCGTCCGCGCGTAAAATTATCCAAAACAACAATTTCCGCAACTCCCTCGTTAACTAGCAAATCAGCAATATGGGAGCCAACTAAGCCTGCACCACCTGTAATTAATACGCGACTATTTTGCATTTTCTTTTAGTTTAATTATTTCTCGTTCCAGAATTTGAATTATGCGAACGTATGTATAAATGCTAGGAAAAAGAGACTTACAACCGTACTCAAACAATCTATTTTTAGACTAAATTTTGATCAATTTGTACTAGACAGAGAACGCAAATTTCTCGAATGGAAACTCTCTTACTAGTCCCATCTTGCCGCTTCTGGTGTCTACCGTAAATAGGGCATTATTTTTTCCACCCTTATCAGTAGTCAGCGCATACAATTGACCAGAGGAAGAGAAATTCAAGTCTTTAAGATCGTTGATTATAGGGCTTCCTTCAAAGTTCAGTGGAGTCAGTCTCTGAATTTTAACCTTGCCAGTAACTGTGGCTTTTTCCTGCAAGTTCATCAAGATTAAAACGGGGATACCATCTGGACCAGTCTCGGTTGCGAAAATATTTCCCTTCGGATCTTGGCATAGGTTAGCAAATCGATAGTTAGGCGGCAATGGGGGTAGAGCCAGATCATCACCAGAAAGAATTTTACCACTTCTGGAATCTATTGTTCTAAAAGTAAAAGGTGGGATACCCTCAGTTCCAACTAGGCACAAAAGTTGATCTTTGGGAAGACTTAACAAGCTTTCAATAGTCTGATTGGCTGCCTCTAAATCCAGAACTTTTTTCGCTCTGAATTGAGGATTTCTAGCACCTCCAACAGTATAAATAAGATGGTTAAAATAACCATTCCTAGTACTAGAAACTGTAGAAATTACTAAATTTCCATCTCCAGGTGCTGTTAATTTGGTAACACGATCAGAGTCACCAGTAAAGAAGGCACGAGATTTTTTTCGTACAGACGATGGATTGTCCACAGACTGAACTGGTACATTGCTTCTAGAAACAACCCTTCCCGTCTCCATTTCGCTAGTACCTAATTCCACTGGCGGAGTTTGGTCTTCCCGGTTGAGAGCCTTGGCTGTATTAGGAAGGTTTACTCCATAAAGAACCTCTTCACTCTTTCCATTATTTTGAGCAACCGCCTTACTAGAGATATCGGCAACAATAGTGGAAGTCAAACCGGCAGCGGCCAGTTGGGTAAATTGTCGGCGTTTTAATGGTGTCACGATACATACTCCTTGTGGGATACTTTTAAGAAATACGAGCTATAAAGCTTATAAAATATTCAGCAAAATAGCTCGTGTTTCTTCCATTCATTGCGGTTAGTGGACTGCCCGTCGGGCGCTTTTAAGGAACAATGAGGTTTGCATTTGGCGTTTGAGGTCTAGCTCCCATGTCTGCCAAAATATTGACAGTTATTTGCTTGACTCGAATATCTTCCCTAGCTGGACTAACATCATCACTGTCTAGCCCCCATGCCCACTGATTAGTGCCAGAAGCAAAAACTTTAGCTCCACTACTGGCTGTGTAGCGAACTGAGTGAGCCTTGGTAAAGTCCTGGTTAGCAGGAAGAGTTTGTTCGTTTGGTGGTTCGTCGAAGGTTGGCAATAAGGCAGCAGGTACAACTGTTGACTGAGACAAGGTGACTAGACCCGCAGGAGCAGACCCGTTGCTAACCTTAAAATCCCATTCATAGCCCACTAAAAGCTCTAGCTGATCTCCATTCTGGAGTCCCGTGTTTGCATAGTAAGGATCGTTGCTGTTGGTGACGATGTAGTTATAACCTCCATAGAGGTTTGAGGTGTCGCTACCGTACATGATTCCTAGCAAGGCGTTTTCCGGTCGTTGGTTCTGGACACTGCGGAATTTATTAGTGGCTGCTGATGCTCCTTGCTGCTGGACAACTGGATCTGATGCCCAATCTTGTTTGTAGCACGCCATCACCCGGTTTGGTTGCACTTGTCCAGCAGCAGAAGTAGAATTTTCAAACCTCACTCGCCAGTAGCAAGTATTGGCAGAGAAAAATCCCAAGTTAACCCCAGCAGTGCGGCCAGCCTCGACGGCATCACGCATTTCTTTAGACCAGTACTCATCGTGGCCTACAGACAGGAATACTTTGTGTTTGTTGGGATTAAGCAATGTTTGACCATTGGCGTGAATCTGCATGTTGTCGGTGTAGGTGACATTATAAGCTTGAGATTCTAGCCAGCGCACCATATTGTATTCCCATCGCAGGGGTGTATCGAACTCGTAGGACTCTTGCTTGCTTGCCTGGGAAAAGGGTCGGTCATAGGAAACTTTGAAAGCCCGCTGACCGCCAATACTGTTAAAGTTGTACAAGCTATAGCCTCCAGTCGTGCTATACGCTAGGACACAAGAAACGGCACTCTGGAACAAGACATCGGCAGTGCTGCTATCATCTCGGACGACAAACCACACATGCGCCACTTTGCTACTTGCTTGGTCGGTCAGCTTGGCAACATAAATACCGCTAGTCCAGTTATTGCCTACTTGCAAGACGTAGGAAGTTGTCCAGTTACACTCAACCAAACGGGTATTAGAGTCTAGGGTACATTCTGGTTGGACTGTGCCATTGAGCGAACCGCTGCTGGCCATCAACCTTCCTCCTGTGCCACCATAGTAGCCCAGACGGTAGACGTCGATGGTAAACTGTCCAGCTTGTCCAAGAGAAACTTTAATGTCCAGCGACCCACCTTTGTTGACACTGGTTGCTGAGGCATAACCTGCGATTTCACCACTGGCTCGGTTGACAAGCTTCCAGTTAGTTGTGCCAGTATTCAGATTTTCCAAATAGATGGGATTGGGGTTCGCCGGAGTTGCTGAAGCGGAGAAGGTGGTACTGCCGATGCCCACTGCCGTCGCGGTTACTACTACCCCTCCAGGGGCGGTGGGTACTGGCCCTAATGTCAAAGTCGTACTTGCTTGACCGCTAGCATTTGTGACTGCACTGGTGGGCGAGACTGACCCCCCGCCACTGGTAACGGCAAAGTTCACCGTGACGCCTGATTGGGGATTGTTTTGAGCATTTACGACTCGTACAACTAGGGGATTGGGTAAAGTCGCTCCTGTCGCACCACTTTGATTGTCTCCACTGACTTTAATTAAATTACTACCGACGACAAAGGTGATATCGCGATAATAGTTACTATTTTGGTAAGAATTAGTTGGGAAAGAATTCGGGTTGACGTTGTACACTCCATTGTTGCCGTCAGCGACTGAGCTAAGATCACCATTGACAATGGAACTTCCCAATCCATTATAAGTTATGGCATAATAAGCGTTAGCGTTCACGGAAACTACGTAGGTCGTGTTAGCTTGAATGCTCACTGGCGTTTCTAGCAACTGCTCTTGCCAGCCAGAAGCAGTCTCATTAACAAAAGTTACGCTTGCCAGGAGAGTTCCCGTCGCCGTCCAGATTTTGCCAACATGACTTCCCGTTTCGCTAGAGGCTTTCCAGAAGCGAACGCCATAGATTTGTCCCCCTCTGGCACTGCGGAACTTCATGCCCAACTCGTAGGGGACGTTATCAGTCAAATTCGCATTACTTGGGGTTTGAGTCGTGAAAATCTTTTGGCTGCTCACTGAAGGGTTGGCAGTAGCAGTAAAGGTTACGCTACCAACGCCGGTTGCTGTAGCACTGACAGTATTAGTTACAGGACTGCTTGCCCCAGTAGCAGTTCCCAGCGTTAAAGTGGTACTAGCCTGACCGCTAGCATTAGTTACTGCACTTGCTGGCGAAACTGACCCCCCGCCAGCGGTAACGGCAAAATTCACCGTCACTCCAGATTGAGGATTACCAGCACTGTCTTTGACCTGAACAACTAAGGGGTTAGGCAAAGTTGCACCTGTCGCACCACTCTGATTGTCACCACCGGTCTTTGTAATCGTCGGTAGGGAGACAACTACAAAGTTGATGTCACGAAAATAATTCGTATTCCGGTAAGAATTGCTTGGGAAGGCTCCTGAAGTTCCATTAAACACCCCATTGTTACCATCTGCCACTGAACTTAAATCCCCATTGGTTATGGAGTTAGCCAGTTGATCATTGGTGAAGACATAATGAGTGTTGACGTTGACACTGACTACATAGGTTGTGTTAGCTTGAATGTTAACTGGCGTACTGAGAGCTTGTTCCTGCCAGCCAGAAGCAGTCTCATTAGAAAAAGTCACGCTTGCTAGGAGAGTTCCCGTCGCTGTCCACAGCCTACCAGTATGAGTTCCTGTCTCGCTAGCAGCTTTCCAAAACCGAAGGGTGGTAATTTGTCCCCCTGCGGCGCTGCGAAATTTCATGCCTAGTTCGTAGGGAACATTATCGGTGAAATTAGCAACGCTTGGGGATTGATTGGTAAAGAGGGTAGTCATAGCTATTATGAAATTTCTAGGATTAGAAGTAACTTACCTAGTGGTTTGTCCTATTAATATATGAGGGTTATAGATCCCCGACTTCTTAAATAAAAATCAGGCATCTAAACACCCGCGATTCATCAACATTAATGTGATGAACCACTAGTTAAGAATATTGAACACTGATTTTCGATCTAGCTTGAATACGCAATTATTTTACATAGGCTCCTTTTAATTTTGTAATTTCTTGTTCCAAAATTTGAATACGATTTAGTAATTCAGACTTACTTAAACCTAAAGTGCTTTTGACAGACTTAATAACATTTGCAGCTGATGTTCTTTCTTCGCCTTCCCATTGCACTTCCAAAATTCTGAGAACACCATCACCAGTCAGAACATCGACATAACCTTCTGATTTTGATTTACCAATAATTCGACCAGGAATACGTCCGACATATGTAGAGGGATTATCTACTGGAGCGGCTTGCCAAATTAATAATTTTTTCCCTTGAAAGTAAGTATAAGCACCAGGAAAAGGAGAGACTAATGCTCGAATAAAACAGTCTATTTGTCTAGTAGATTTTGACCAATTAATTTCACCGTCTTCTGGCAAACGAGTACAACAATAAGTAGCTTCAGAGTTGTTTTGTGGTACACCTTCATAGCCATGTAAGGCTTTGACAACTGTTTCTCCTAGATACTGGCGTTGAATTTCATTGAGGCTGTTATATATATCAGCTACGGTATTATCTAAGTGAATCGGAATTGTTTGTTGAAATAAAATATTCCCCTCATCTAATTCCGGCGAAATTTTATGAATAGTGATTGCTGCACAAGGTTCATCATTGATAATTGCCCAATTAACATTGGCACGACCCCGATATTGAGGCAAAGGCGAATAATGAACATTGATAAAAGTAGACAATTTAATTAATTCTGGTGGTAGAATTTTGTTATATGAAGAAACTACTACACAATCTGGCTGCAATTTTAAAATTAAAGATTTAATGTCTGACAGTGAAGTATCTATAAATATAGGAATATTGAACTGTTGCCCTAAGTTAACAACTGGGTCATCTGTTTCAGATTTAGGATCTATATTTCTGACTATCCCTTGCACCTTGCAACTGGGAATTAAAGATTCCAAAGCCGTGAAAGTTGTCGGTCCCAAACCGATTAAGAATACATTAGTCATTTACCTATTTGTCCAGGGCTATTTTATTCTCATCCTGCCCGCCTCAGAATCAATTCTGAGGCTAATGGCAAAACTCGGTTAAAACCGACTGTTTAGTAGTAATTTAGTCCGTAACGAACTTAAACTATGCAGCTTTATAAGTAGTTAGGCAAAATTAAATTTATTGGTAGAGGTCACCCGATTTTAGATTTTGGATTTACCTCTGCTTGTAAAGCAGAAGCTTAGAGGCTTGAATTTTTTTGTTCTCTTCTCCTTAAACGGAGAGGCTTGTAGACGCGGAGCGGCGGGCGTGTAGGTAACCGTTTTTTTTTGATTCTAGATTTAGATTTAATCCAAAATCCAAAATCTAAAATCCACGCATTGTCTCGGTTAGGGAATAGGGAACGGACAATAGGGAACAGGAAGAGAATGTGTAATTAATTATGCTTGAGTACTTATATGGTTGTGAAAACCTGATAATTGCTTATTATTCACTAAATTTAAGTACTGATGCAAGATCAGTAATTAAAATTTACACAAGTTGTACAAATTCAAGAGGTTCCTGATTTAACTCTGAAAATTGTTGTCGCCAAATAACTTCAGCAGCTTTTAATCCTCCAGTTTGCAGGCGAATGATTGGTTCTGCTCCCACTCCTGATGGCAAGATAGCCATGTGTCCTGGTTTTGGCTCAATTTCTGGCCATACAGGTACGTTATAGGATGAAAAAGCAGGACGCTCAATATCTCCCCAGTATTGAGCTACCACCACCCCTGGCCAATACTTGGCAATCATAGCTGCATCTTTTCCAGATAGTACTGGCTCTTGTTGTGGTTGCAGAGCCACCAAGACAGCATCGTAGATTTTGTCTCTAGGGGCTGCTGTGAGACTATCAACTGTGTCTACAGTCGCACCAGCGTTTATCAACCCACTTTCTATAAACGAACTGAAAGGGTTGTCACACAACAATAAGATGTTAGTTGCGTAAACAGCAATACCAGCATCTAGTAACAGTTTAACTGCCATAATACCTAGAAAGGAGAAAACATCTACTGCTGGATGTCGTTCATTGACACCTACAACCTGGATACCGCGTTGACGACAGATATTAAGATCCACATCCTCTGGTCGAAATTCCCACGCCTCGTACATTAAGCCAATGACTGCGGTGGGTTTTATCCACCCAATCATTTGGGCATCGATAGGGCGCACATGTCCGCTGTTGGTAATAATGTCTGCTTGGGCGACAACATCTTTTGTTTTCTCGCTGAAAAATTCGATGCGATCGCTCACCCCTGCAATTTCCGCTAGATAGTTTGTATTTTTTATGACAGCATCTACACTGCCATAACGACTACTACGGGTAATTGCAAACACTTTTTCTGCCCCTGCCATAGCTGCCAATACAGGTGTAACTACGTAGGCTCCAGTCGCAGCTTCTGTCAGTACCTTAAGGTTCTCAAGTTGCAGGTTGCAACGCTTTATTGACTGTTCCATCAGGGTGACGAGGCGTTGGGAGTTCAAACCAGGACGGATGTCGTTCATTAAACTGTAACTCCCTGAAGAATACTCTGGAGAGTTGCAACAATGGTATGAACCTGGGCTGTGGTCAGTTCAGCATACATGGGTAGTGAAAGTTCTTCCCTAGCTGCTAGTTCTGAATGAGGAAAATCTCCAGGTTTATAGCCTAAATCTGCGTAAGCTGCTTGTAGGTGTACAGGAATAGGGTAATGAATGCCTGTTTGAATACCCTGGGCGTTGAGTTGTTGTTGCAGTTTTTCTCGTTGAGAGCTACGTACTGCATAAACGTGGTATACATGGTAACTGTAGGGCATCACAGTAGGAGTAGTAATACCAGAATCTGTCAGCAGATGATCATACGCTGCTGCGTGTGTCCTGCGTGCTTCTGTCCACTGATCTAAGTAGCGTAATTTGACCCGTAAAATCGCACCTTGTACCCCATCCATGCGGTAGTTATAACCCTTGAGAACATGATGATATTTGCTTTCCTGTCCCCAATCACGCAACATACGCATTGTTTTTGCATATTCGGGATTATTAGTGACGACTGCGCCACCTTCACCATATGCACCTAAATTTTTTCCAGGGTAAAAGCTAAAACAACCTATATCCCCAATACTACCTACTCGTTGTCCTTTGTATTCAGCGCGGTGAGCTTGGGCAGCATCTTCAATCACAGTCAAACCATGACGCCGAGCAATTTCCATAATTGGGTTCATGTCTGCTGGTTGTCCATACAAATGAACTGGCAGAATGGCTTTAGTCTTGGGTGTGATGGCTTGTTCAATTTTGGTGACATCGATGGTGTAGGAAACGGGGTCAATGTCTACAAATACTGGTGTTGCTCCTGTGTACACAATTGCCGCAACCGTCGCCACAAAAGTGAAAGGTGTAGTAATGACTTCGTCACCAGGACCAACGCCAGCTGCCAGTAATGCTAAGTGCAAGGCGCTGGTTCCTGTATTTAAGGCTATACCGTAATCGGCATTACAATAGTCAGCAAATTCTTGCTCAAAAGCTGTGACTTCACTACCCAAAATAAATTGGGTACTTTCCAATACCTTAAGGACAGCAGTATTAATCTCTTCTTTAATACTTAGGTACTGGGCTTTTAAATCTACAAATGGAATCATACTGCTACCTGTGCTGAATTCAGTTCGACTAATTGACCATGCTGCTTCATAGACTGGGTAGCAGCTTCCAAAATACTTACTACTTGCAGTCCGGCTTGACCATCGGTAATGGGGCGATCGCCTTTTTCAATACAATTAATAAAGTGCAATCCTTCTGTCCGTAGTGCTTCTGTCATATCTAAATGAGGAGACCACATATCTCCTGTGCGATAACCAATCAACATTTGATAGACATTTTCCGCAGAGTTATTGCCATTGACTGTTATTCCTTTGTCGTAGATTTTGACTTTTTCGCTCGGTTCTAAGTCATCATAAACAATCATGCGTTGGCTACCACCAATCAGTGTGCGGCGTACTTTCACTGGTGCTAACCAGTTGACATGAATGTGAGCTATTAAGTTACTTTCAAAGAACAAGGTCAAATAGGCAATATTTTCCGGTTCTCCAGGAACATGACTCATGCCCGTGGCCGAAACGGCATAAGGTTGAGATGGCAATACATAGTTCATAATTGAAAGGTCGTGAACTGCCAAATCCCAAATAACATTGACATCATGTTGGAAGAGTCCCAAGTTGACGCGCACAGAATCATAGTAATAAATGTCACCAATACTATTAGTAACTACCAGATCCCGCATTTTACGTACCGCACCTGTATAAACAAAGGTGTGATCCACCATTAAGACTAGGTTACGTTTTTCTGCTTCTTCAATTAACCGCAGGGCTTGTTCTGAAGAGACAGTCATTGGTTTCTCTACCAATACGTGCTTGCCAGCCTGTAATGCAGCCAAAGCTAAGTCGAAGTGGGTAGAGACAGGCGTGGCGATCGCGACAGCATCTATTTTGGGGTCGTTAAATATATCGCGGCAGTCTGTTGTAATGTCAATTTTGGGGTATCTTGCTTGTACCCTTGCCAGCAGTTCTGGTTTAAAATCGCTGACTGTTTTTACTTGTGTTCCTGGAATTTCCGCAAAGTTTCTGACCAGATTCGGACCCCAGTATCCGTAACCGATTACACCGATATTAATGTTGTTACCCATTTTTGTCTTATAGGTTTTTGTTAATGAACTTTTGGACTATATATAAATGCAATACCTCTAATTTTTGAATTAGGGGGTACAGGTGCGTTGATATTTCATGGGTTTTCTAATTTTGGTATTACTGCTGATTGATTAGCTAGAAATAGTGGCTGTGATTTGTGTATTTTGGTTGCGATCGCGTACATCACCTATGACACGAGCAGGTACTCCTGCAACAATTGCATAATTAGGGACATCACGAGTCACTACTGCTCCCGCACCAACGATGGCTTTTTCTCCGACGGTTACACCTGCGAGAATGGTGGCATTGCTACCAATAGATGCACAGCGTTTGACTCTTGTCTCTACAACATCCCAGTCATCATCTATTTGTAAACTACCATCTTCATTTGTGGCACGGGGATAAAGGTCATTAGTAAACATCACACCATGACCAATAAATACCTCATCTTCCAGGATGACACCTTCACAAAGAAAACTATGGGACGAAATTTTACACCGATTGCCTACGGTGACATTTTTCTGGATTTCGACAAAGGTGCCTATTTTAGTGTCATCCCCAATGATGCAGTTGTACAAGTTGACAAGTTGGGGATGAAAAATTTTCACATTATTACCCAACTTGACATCATTATTTATTGGCATTATTTATCCCCTCTAATTAATTGATTAATATTTTTCTCCAGTTTTCCAAACCGCATCTTCTAAGTAAGTACATTCATCAGCTTGCCATTGATATTCTGGACGTTCGTACTTATGCATGGTGATTTCAAAGGGGCAAATTTCCCTCAAATTTTCTAGCAGAGTCTCGCTACGGCGTTCGGAAAACCATGTTGTTAAGGTGTACGAACCCATGTAGAGTCTCAATTTTGGTATTTCACATCGTAGAATAAAAGTCCCAGTTTCTCGACGAAAGGGAGCTTCGGGATCACAAAACCAGAAAATACAAATAGGTTGTTGTAAGGCGCTTAGTATCTGAAAAGAGAACCACAGACTTTCATGGGGTTTGGTGATGTTTAGAGCAAACTCAAACGTAATCGCTTCTCCCCAAGCATGAATTCCTTCTCCTTCGGAAGCATGTACCCGCGCCCAAGCTACATAATTGCCTGTTTTGTTTGTAGGAGCTTGGTAATAGCCAGGTTGTTCGGAATCTTCTTTTTGCCCTGTAAGATATAACTGCACCGCTTTGCTAGTATTACCATCAAACTGGATGTTGCCTTTAGAAAGCAATATGCAACGTTTAGTGAGTTGGGCAATAGCTTGCATACTGTGGCTCACAAACAAAACTGTACGACCTTCTTTGGTGGCGACATCTCCCATTTTCCCTAAGCATTTCTTTTGAAATGCAGAATCGCCGACTGCTAAAACTTCATCTACAATTAAAATTTCTGGCTCTAAGTGAGCAGCAACGGAAAAAGCAAGGCGCACATACATTCCAGAAGAATAGCGCTTGACTGGTGTATCTAAAAACTTTTCTACTTCCGCAAAAGCAACTATTTCATCAAACTTTTTCTTAATCTCAACTCTACTCATCCCCAAAACAGAACCGTTGAGGAAGATGTTCTCTCGTCCTGTAAGTTCAGGATGAAATCCCGTTCCTACTTCTAGGAGGCTTGCTACCCTACCTTTGATAGTAATACGTCCCTCTGTTGGTTCGGTAATACGGCTGAGAACTTTTAAGAGTGTTGATTTTCCGGCTCCGTTGCGTCCAATCACACCAATAGCTTCACCCTGCTTAATTTCAAAAGAAACGTCTTTTAATGCCCAAAATTCTTCACGGGTAGGGTTAGATATTTTTTTGGGATTTGGCTTAATCAAGCTCTTTGTCAGAGATTTAGCTCCATCAGCAATTACATCTCGTAGAGCCTTGTAACGGTAACGATTAGAGTTGTCTTGCTGGTGTGCAATAATAAATTTTTTACCCAGATTTTCTACGCGAATCATAGTATCAGACATCTGCTCTACTCCTTCTTAAATTACGTCAGCAAACGTCCGTTCCATTTTGCGGAAGTACCAAATGCCAGTTACTAGTAACAAGGCAACTAATCCGACAGACAGTGTAAATCCAGGTAAGTAAATTTGTGAATTTCCGCCTAAAATTGCCCAGCGAAAGCCATCTATTACACCCACCATTGGATTTAATGAGTAAAGTAATCGCCACTGCGACGGTACAACACTACTGCTAAAGCCCACAGGCGAGATATACAAGCCAAACTGCACAATAAACGGTACTATGTAGCGAAAATCGCGATATTCAACATTCAATGCTGCTAACCACAAACCCACTCCAATTGATGCTGCAAAGGCAATCAAGATAAATACTGGTAGAGTTAATATTCGCCAATTTGGAACAAAGTTATACCATGCCATTAATCCTAACAGTATCATGCCGGAGATCATGAAATCTACAAAGCTGACAACTACTGCACTAATTGGTACTATCAAACGGGGAAAATATACTTTAGAAACTAAGTTGGCATTGTTAATTAAACTATTACTACTCTCACTCAAGGCATTGGCAAAAAATTGCCAGGGGAGCATCGCAGAAAATACTAAAATTGGATAGGGCGCTCCCTCTGAAGGCAATTTAGCTAAATTTCCGAATACTACGGTAAAAACAACCATCGTTAAAAATGGTCGGATCAATGCCCAGGCTATGCCGATCGCAGTTTGTTTGTAACGCACCAAAATATCTCGCCAAGCAAGAAAATATAATAGCTCCCGGTAGCGCCAAATGTCTTTCCAATATTGACGTTCTGTGCGTCCAGCCTCAATCACTAATTCTTGATTAGAGGCGATTTCTTGACTACTCATAATTACTTTTTGTGTTGTTAATACAACTGATACTTTTGACTGACGCTCTTGATAAAGCAGCTATATTTTGGACAGTATATAGGTCTTTAGTTTTGAATGTTTTCGATTATGAACGATCGCACCTTCTCTACAATTCGGCCTCCAAATAGTAGTTAGAAGGTTACGTTGGAGGGACTGAGATCAAAAGACCATCGAAGCCCAACTCCTAAATAAATAGCAACCTATGTATTTTTAAATAAATTTAGTTTTCCTAATGATGAGACAAAAAAGGTATTTAACTACAAAATAGGAAGCTGTGTTTTTATACGTATTATTTTTTATTCTTTGTCATCAAACATAGTCAATTACCGTAAAATAAATCTTTTAAAAATCATACATTATCAAGGTTAATATATGATTTTTTTCATTCAATATTATGAGAAAAATACAAAGTTCAAATACAAGATATTAAATATATCCATAAATTTTTTTGGTTGTCTAATTTGCATTTGAACAAAGTATGTACTTATTAAAAAACTGCTACTAATTAACGCTTGATTTCTAGTTTCATTGCTCCTAACTAATACTCCGCAGCAATACATCTAAATATTGTCGAGATATAATCTCTGGCGTGTAGTGCGATCGCATATACTGACGACCAGCCTTACCCATACGCTTTGCTAATTCCCGATCTTGACTCAGCAGGCGAATAAACTCAGCCAAACCACGACTATCTCCATTTTCAAAGGTGTCACCACAATTGGCTTGTGTAATCATTTGTCTCAGGTATGAATACTCGGAACAAATAACTGCAACTGGTCGGCCAGTCGCCAAGGCTGGATAAAGTTTACTAGGAGCGACCAAACTTTCCATACCCCCATTAACGCTGACAAGAGATAAGTCACCAGCTGTGAGAGAGTAGGGCAATATTTCTTTGTCTTGATAAGGTAAAAATACAAAATTTTTTTGCAGTCCTAAGCGATTCACTTCTTTAATAACTTCTTCTTGTTTTGCTCCACTACCAATAAACACAAACTGAATCGGTTCATCTTGCAGTAGTTTTGCAGCCTCCAAGATAGTATCCATATCGTGACAACGACCCATGTTACCGGAGTAGAGGACAGTAAACTTATTTACTAAGTTATGCTTCCATGCAAACCAGTTTTCTTGTTTGGCTATGGGTACAATTAAATCAGGATCTCCCCAACTGTGAATTACAAAAACCTTATCTTCTACCTGTGGACAAATAGCAGTCACTCGCATTTTCATTGCAGGGCTGAGAACTATGATTGCTTTGGCTTGTTGCCAAACTAACTTATTTAGTTTTCGCCACAGCTTTGCTACCCAATGATCTTTTGAGATGACATTCAGAGCGATCGCGATATCTGGATAAAGGTCATAGAGTATGCACACATAGGGAAGTTTAAACCAGGTATGAGCAAGATATCCTAGAATTGGCAAAAATGGTGGTGCTGTGGTCAATAATAATAAGTTGAAACGACGACCGTTTTTTAGTAAATGGAGTGCAGCACGCAGAGTAAATAGAACTCCATTGACTGCTTTACCTCGAATTCGTCCTGGCCATAGTTGAGCAGTGCGCGATCGCTGTACTAGCACTTTACCTAGGTGCTGGACTGATGGTGCATGAGAAGATTTAAAAGCATATCCTGGTTGACTTGTAAAAACTTCTATGTCTACCCCAAGATATCCCAATTGTCTGGTGAGTTCTTCTAACAATTGCCCTGTAGCAGCGTAATCTGGCGGAAAAAACTGAGTCATGACCGACAATTGGATCTTTTTTCCAGTTTTTAGCAACTGCTCTCTTTTAGCTTCTGAATTATCTGAATCAGTAGAGCTAGATAGAGACAATTTCTGATTAATCCATTTACTGAGTGTCATCGGCTATATCCTGTACAAATACTTTTCTAGACGCTGTTTTTAATAAAAAAAGTCAGTAAAATACACATTACTTAAAAAACATCTTGAATATCTCAGTATTGAATACAACACAAATTAAAGTAAACACTTTTTGTTAGATGTCTGAAAAACACTTAGTTCTAAGTTAAACGCAGTAATTTATTTCTGAGAAAATATACAAGCATTTCTCCGTGGATTTGATTATATAGTTGTTTCGACGTCAAAGTAATATATTTCGCATAAAATACAAGTATTTTCATATAAGTTTCAAGGAATCTTTAAAAAGTAAATTAATTGCATAATTTTCGGTGAATAGACGAACAAAACTGAGACGAATAATATTGTGTGTCAACGAACATCGCCATACAAAAATATTTCAATGGTAGGTGTTTGTTAAACAGACACAAAATCTACAACGTCAAATCATAAGATCACTGATAAACCCTCACTCACTCAGCATTATCTAAATTTTTAAACATAGAAATATCTCTCCGTGTTTAAATACATGTTTAATACACAAACTGTAACTCTAACAAAATACAAATTAGCGTCATCGGTTTTATGCAGTATCAAAGGATGTATCTAAAAAATGGCGCTGAACTTCTTTCAGTCAGTAATAGGGTATTTTGGACAACTAGTTGTATGTTTTGATACTAAGCTAGTTGAAAGTTATTTATCAGTGGAGGTTTTTTGAAACTATAGATTATCAATTGTTTAATTTTATACTGCATCCCAAAACAAAGGTAATTTGATTACATGAATTGGCCTGCACAGTATTAATCGTATAGAAAAACACAACATGTAAAAACAAAACTACTCAAGTATCAACTTTTTAATATGATGTTGTTATTTGTTTAGTTGATGCATTTATACAACATTACTTATAAGCCATGGCAATATAGCTTTTTAAGGAAGCTGCATCTTTTACTTATTTTACCCAAAGCTACTGGGATGCCAAACCCATGAGGGGTGTAGAGGAAATTCGCTCCGTTGCGGCAATCGGTAATGGAAAACCAATTATCTATTACCTATTACCTATGACCAAATTCCTGGTCTTCTGATGGGCGAGGGATCTTAACTGTAAATTTTGGAGAACACACACACTGCTTTATATTTTACATAATTAAAAATCATTATTTTGGTGGTTTTTTGTCATAACATCAATCTGCATGAGTATATTAGCATGTTTCAAATTTATTCTTGTGTTGAGACTTTGAAGACAATATGTTAGTCTTATATTAAAAAGAATACATGTAATAAAAAATACAGTGTTTGTTTTTATGTCAAGTATCCTGTTTGCAAAGCAGTCTCTAAATTGCTCTGTCAAAAGAACTTAAATTTAATGCAAAAAAATCAACGAAATATTGTTGTATAAATAATGACTATTTTCCATCAAATAATTAAAGTAAACGTGATTAAATTTACTTTTATATCAGGTAAGACGTTAATATTTCTTTAAAATTAGCACTCTATTAAATAGTTATTTGCTTGACAAGGAAAAAAATATAATTTAGTCCTCTTTTATCACTTTAGTTGTATAAAACTTACTGTCATCATGCTTTCTGGGCATGAAATATAATCTGTCGTTGAGTTTTCTATTTCTATCGGTTTGAAAATAAAGTGGGCGTTGCATAATTACGCAATTATTTTGGAATTTTCATCAACAAGAATTACCGTGTCTCCGTGTCTGAGAGTCAGCCTGAATCATTCCATTCTTGGGCAACACCATAAAATGCTACTCAAAATCACAGCGATTCCAAATGCAGATTGAGTATTTACCAAACTCATAAAACAGGATTGTCTGGCTAAAAATTAGCCTGAAAAATTTGGTATACAGACGGCATAGTATTAGTAAAACAAATCTTTGTTTATTCTTTTCTTACCAAGCTGTATTATCAAGCTGCACATAGTACATCATTAAGCACGATGCATAAAGCTTGAGTAAGGCAGCACATGAATTTATAAACCGATGATATACTTTAGTCACAATTATGTAATGATCGCTATTTGATTAAAGACAAGTATATATACTGTAATAATTAAAAATTATACAAAAATATTACTATAGCTATTTTCTGTGGAATTGCACTTAATTCAAACTTTATGTAGTAAATAGCACCTACATATTTACCAAATCTTTATAAATTATGGATAATCGGTCATATCAACCATCAAGTTCTGACAGAAATCAGAACTTTTTACCGCAACAACTGAGTAACCAATTTCCACCTTTTGCTTTATCCGAAACCCAAGGAGATGATTGGAATTTACGAGATTTTTTAAGTGTTGTAAGGCGACGAGTACTAGTAATAGCCGGAGTAGTAGCTGTTGTGATGACAGCTACAGTGTACTCATCCCTAAATCAAAAGCCTGTGTATGAAAACAGTTTTAGGCTATTAGTCGAGCCTCTTAATAATGAGAACAAGTTGGCAGAACTAGATTCTCAGCAAAATTCTAGTTCATCAAACCCTAGTCTGGATTATGAAAGTCAAATACAGGTTCTCAAAAGCCCAGGACTAATGAAAAATATTGTGATGAAATTGCAAAAAGATTATCCAGACTTTAATTATGATTATTTAGTAAAATCTTTGGTTATTACTCGCCTTGATGAAACAAGGATTATAGAAGTTAGTTATCAGGGTGATGATCCTGTTAAAGTCAAAGCTGTACTGGATGAAATTGCAAAAGCGTACTTAAAATATAGCTTAGAACAGCGCCAAACTAGTCTGCGACAAGGTCTCAAGTTCGTAAAAGAGCAACTGGTAGTCATGCAGAGACGAGTAGATCAGCTACAAAAAGAACAGCAGATCTTCCGACAAAAGTACGATTTTGTTGATCCACAAACACAAGCACAACAAATAGCTACTCAAGCTAATAACTTAGCTCAACAAAGGCAAACTATCAATCAGCAGTTAGCAATAGCTCGTAACAGTTTAGTGAGCTTACAGGGGGAAGAAGGAGAACTGGCTACACTAAATAATGCACAATTGTACCAACAATTACTTGTTCAGTTGCGTGCATTAGAGGTTCAAATAGCTGCCCAGACAACTCGTTTCCAGGAAGAAAACCCTACAATCCAAAATTTGCAAGAAAAACGGGAAAGCCTGTTACCGTTGCTAAGTCAAGAAGCACAACGGTTTATGAATACAAGGCTTGCTGAAGCGATAACACAAGTTCAAGCTTTAGAGGTGCAGAGCCAAGAACTTGCCAAAGCAGAGCAGCAACTTGAAGAAAAGCGTAAGCAGTTGCCCGTCTTAACAAGACAATATACTGAATTACAACGGAAATTACAAGTTGCAACTGACAGTTTAAATCGTTTTCTCAATACTCGCGAAACCTTAGAAATTCAGGTAGCACAAACAGAATTACCTTGGGAATTAATTCAAGCACCAACTTTGCCAGAAAATCCTGCATTAGTAGATATCAAACGTAGTTTAATATCAGGATTTTTGGGTGGTTTAGCTTTGGGAATAGCTTTGGCTTTGTTACTGGAGAAACTAGATAGCACTTATCATAGTGCTCATGTTCTCAAGCAAAAAATTAAAGAGCCTTTATTGGGATCAATACCTTTTGAGAGGCGTTTACAAGGTAGCCAACAGCATACTTCTCTACCAAAAATTTTGGCAAGGACAACACCAAATTCCCTACCAAAGGACATTTCAGAACCTGGCGCGATCGCTGTGCGAGATTCTACTAGCTACAGTACAGGTTTCTTAGAGGCTTTGCGTGTACTGAATACAAATATTCAACTACTCAGTAGCGATCGCCCAATCAGATCTATAGTTATTAGTTCAGCTATGTCAGGAGATGGCAAATCTACAGTTGCATTCCACTTAGCTGAGATAGCCTGTGCAATGGAACAACGAGTTTTACTTGTAGACGCTAATTTGCGCCAACCTGTAATTCATGAGCTAGCAAATCTCAGCAACTTTTGGGGTTTAAGTAATTTAATTACTACAAACTTGCCGATCACAGAAGCAATCCGTCCAGCACCTTTTATGAAGCAACTTTCTATACTGACTTCTGGCCCCATACCACCTGATCCAACAAAGTTGCTCTCATCAGAAAAGATGAAGCGATTGATGGAAGACTTTCAAAATACGTACGATTTAGTAATTTATGATGCTCCTCCCTTGCTTGGGCTAGCTGATGCTAGTTTAATAGCACCCCATACAGATGGCATTTTACTAATAGTAAGGATGGAAAAAACAGACTCTTCCGTATTGAAGCGGGCTTTAGAGAGTTTGAAAACGTCTCGGATGAATGTTTTAGGTGTCGTTAGCAACGATCATAAACAAAATTCAGCCTATTAAACTATCCTTGCGGAAATAGGTGAGAGCATCCGAAAGACTGGATTTACAATTAAACTCCAGGGCGTTGCTGAATCGTGGTATGAATCTAGTGTAGAGACGCGATATATCGCGTCTGGTACAAGGGTTTTGGAATTACCTAAAATCATTTTCATACATGAAGTCAGCAACGCCAACTCTAGTCTTTTTTAGGTTCTAATTTCTGAATTTTCTATTTTCGATATTCATCACCGCAGTCACCGATGAGTTGATACAAATCTCGTGACTTGCCAGATATAACATCTATACTATGTATATCTTCAGCATCAAGGCAAAACCTAAATACCTTGACGTTATCTTCAATATGTTCCGATACCCCAAGTTTGGCACCGACAATTACACCGCCCACAGTCGGCTGATCTAATATATAACGTACTGCAACATTGGAAATACTCACTTGATGCTTATCAGCAATTTGCTTGAGAGTTAAAAGTAATTCTTGAAATAACTTCCAACCGCCCCAAGTATCTATCATGTTTTTGTATTTTCTCAGACTGGCAGTGGAAAGTTGAAAAAGTCCTGGTTCTGCTTGTCCCAAATATTTTTCTGATAGTAAACCACCGCACACAGTACCGTAAGTAAAAAGTTTTATATCATGTTCTTGACAAAAGCGCATCATGTGAATTTCTGGTCGGCGGTCAACTAAAGAAAATTGCACTTGATTAGAAACAATTTTGATCCCTGCATCAATAATAATTTGTAAGTGTTCCGTATCAAAATTAGTTAAAGCCAAATGTTTGATTTTGCCCTCAGCTTGTAATTCAGCCATATACTTGAGGGCGTCTAGGTAATTGGGATCTCGATATTCCCACCAATGAAATTGCATCAAATCTAAGGAACTAACATCCATTCTTCTGAGAGAGATATTAATGTTTTCCTCGACAATTTTTCTGGTCATTTTCCCAGGACGAGGAACCCATTTAGTAAAAGCTTGGATATTAGACAAAGCTTCTTGAGTGCGAGTTGCAATTAGCTGACGTCGAAATTCGCCAATAAAATCTTCTGCTGGCCCGTAATGATCAGCAAGATCCCAAGTGGTGAAGCCTGCATCCATATACTTAAACATACTTTGGATTGCAGCAGTCGGGTTAATACGTCCATGTGCGCCAGATACCTGCCACATTCCGTTTAATATCCGACAGATATTTAAGTCAGGAGTAAATTGCAGACGACTTGATGCGGGTAGAGTCATGCGATTTTGGATTTTGGATTTTAGATTTTGGATTGCTTGGACTTATAGAATCTTGCGAGGAATTATTGTTATTCCTAACTTTTTTTAACGCCAGCCTTTTTCGGCTTGTTGTAAAACATAGACGGCGACATCTTGTATTTCTTGCTCACTAAGACGGTCTTTATAGGCTGACATATTATTTTTACCGTTAGCAACAAGGGAAGAAATAGCTTCTATTGAATCCATACCATATTTTTTTAGTGCTTTAAGCTTTAAGTTTTTACCTCGCCTGATGATATTACTACCGTTGATATGGCAACCAGCGCAATGAACATCAAAGATTTTTGCGCCATTGGTTGTATCTGCGGCTAATGCTGGTTGGCTGAAGCTAATTATCAACACTGTGAAGAGCAACAGTATAAATTTTAGAGTAGTTTTAACACACATATAATACAACTTTAGTTAGTAATTTTCTATCTTAAGGAAGTACTGCTTTAAAATATCTTACGCCACAATCGTAGTGTGACATAGTGATCCTATGAAAATCTATCCAAATTAGTTAATTCTTAAAGTATCTAAAAAATGCCTAACAATATCAAAGAACAAATTAGAACTGATCTTCAACAAGCAAAAGAAACCGGACAGTTGAGAGCAGAGCGAATTCGGGAAATTGTGAAAGCGGCGGTTTCACAAGTAGTTTCTGAATTCCAAGAAGGCTCTACCGAAATTCGTTCCATTGTAAAAGATGCTGTTTCGACTGTTGTTGAAAATTTACAAACTAAAAGCAGTGAGTACAAAGAAAATGTGACAGCTTCAATTGAAGGAGCGCTAGAGGCTGTAAATACGAAAAGACATGAGTCTATTGCTAGAACTCAAGCACAGGTTAAACAGCTAGAAGCTCAATTAGATGAGGAAGAAAATAAAATCCAGCAAGAAGTTGATGGGATTTTAGCAGAGATCAAAGATACTAATAATGTCGATTCGCCGGAAAGCAAGACAGCGATTGATTCTGCTATAGATGCGATCAAGAATAGTGATGAATTAGCTTTATTGAGAAGAAGATATGCTCAACTCCAAGCACAGTTAGCGATTGTCAAAGCTAATTTAGCTGCACGCTATGGTGGACGTTCGGAAGAAGTAAAAAGTTATCTTGATGATGCAAAAAACTGGTTCCAGCAAGCTCGTCCACAGGCAGAAGAAGCAGTTGCTCAAGTGCAACAAAAACATGCTCAGTTGGAAGAAAAGATTGGGGAAGCAGGTAGTTCAATAGCTAAAAAAGAGCGTCAAATTAGACAAATACTTAGAGATTTATTGCTCTCTGGTGCTGATTGGTTAAAAGAAAAAGAACCGGTTGATAAGGTTGGTAAATAATAGACCTCTTGCAAAAATATTTTTACCCCACCCTAACCCTAAGCGTAAACGCTTAGGGAACTAAATCTTCCCCTCGTTCACGGGGGGATTGAGGGGGGATAATTCGACTTTTGCACTTTTGCAAGAGGTCTAATAGATATCGCATTCCTAATACCATTTCTGTATGAAGCTGCGCTAAATTAAAAACAAGTGTGGGTTTGGTTTAAACCTTATGGGTCTGAGATTGGAAGTCGAGATTAAAGAAAGCCAAGAAGAATTGGAAAAAGCAGTAAAAGGTGCGAGGGAGGCAAGCAGCAAAGAGCGATTACAAATGCTCTACTGGCTAAAAAGTGGTCAACTCACAAGTCGCAGTGCGATCGCAAAACGTTTAGGACGCGATGTTGCAACCATAACACGTTGGTTAAGAAAGTATAAAGACGGGGGACGAAGTGGATTGCTATGTGTGAAACATGCGCCTGGTAAAGAGCCTATAGTGAGTGGAGAAAATTTGTCACGTTTGAAACAGCGATTGGAGGAGCCACAAGGATTTCACAGCTATAGTCAGATTCAACAATGGCTTGAGAGCGATCTGGGATTAAAGCTAGCCTACAAAACGGTTTATCAGCTTGTTCGCTATTGTTTGGGTGCCAAACTAAAAGTTCCTCGTCCCAAAAGCCGCAAACAACATCCACAAAGTCAGTCTCACTTTAAAAAAAACTCCCTTTAGCACTCAAATTCTTGCAAGAAGAATTTGGAGAAGGTCAGCGACTGAGATACATGTGCCAGGACGAAACCCGCCTGGGATTAAAGACTATTGCCGGACGTTTAATTACCGCTGCTGGTGTAAAGCCGATAGGTTTGAGTCAGTGGCAACGTGATAATTTTTACTTGTATGGTGTAATTGAACCTTTAAGCGGATATAGTTTTTTCTACGAGTTTTCCCATCTTGACGGGGATTGTTTTCAGAAATTTTTAGAGTTGCTGTCGGCAGAACTGGGCGAAGACGTTGCAGTTGTCCAGTTTGACCAAGGCTCTTTTCACACAGTTAAAACCCGGGAAAAGTCCAGAAAATATTATACCAATTTTCCAACCACCCCACTCTCCAGAATTGAACCCTATTGAGAGGTTTTGGGAGTTCCTTAAGAGCAGACTCCAATGGGAGAATTGTAAAACCCTTGCCCAACTACGTCAGAAATTAACTGAGATACTAGAAACTATTACACCAGAAGTGATTGTTTCTCTCACCTCATACGACTTTATTCTTGAAGCTTTATTTAGCGCAGCTTCATAAAGAATTGGTATCAATATTTCGTCGGCCCACAGATTAATCAAGGGGTATCAAGCCTCCCTATTTTTGAAGGGGACAATGCAAATGAGTCAGGAGATTTAAAAACGCAAGTAGAAGCATATAAAAACTATACCGGTTATTATCCAGAATCCGTTCATGTTGATAAAATTTATCGCACAAGAGAAAACCGAGCTTGGTGTAAAGAAAGAGGTATTAAAATCAGTGCTCCCCCTTTAGGTAGACCTCCAATTGATCTTAGTGAAGAAAAAAAGAAACAAGCTTTGGAATCCGAAAGGATTCGTAATTCTATTGAGGGTAAGTTTGGACAAGCTAAACGAAGATTTAGCCTGGGTAGAGTGATGACAAAGCTTTCTTATACTTCTGAAACTGCAATTGCTATTACTTTTTTAGTAATGAATTTGTCTACTCATCTGTCACGGCTTTTTTATGCTTTTTTATGTCCATTTTTAAAAACTGCGCCTTTTTTACAGTCTGTTATTAGTGAAAATTATATTTGGTCTGACGCCACATAATACAAACTTATCCACGACCCTTGCCTGAATAACTTACTAATCCTTAATAGGCTTTTTCTCGAGTTTTTCAGCAGACCCTACTTATATAATTTATAGAATTAATTATAAAATTAAGCTCAGATTCCCGACTTCTCTGAGAAATCGGGAATCTTGTTTCTAGTATGGCTTAGTAACTAAATATCTTCTCAATAATTAGGATACGGTGTTTAATCTTTCTTCGTATTTGGCAATAGCCCAGACACCGTGAATAGCACCAGGAAGCCAACCAAGAAGAGTGAGAAGAATGTTGATCACTAAAGTTGTACTCACTCCATATGTCAGGAAAATACCAACAGGAGGTAGGAAAAATCCGAGGAGATAACGAAGTAATTTCATGGTGTTTTTACTGCTGTTAGTTGTAAGTTTTTTTGTTTGTGTTTACAATTTTCCGAAATTGACTTAATTTTTCAAATCTTTCTCAGGAATTAATTCAATTCGGATTTGCGATTTTGAGAAATGCGGGGATCGCTCTTTTTTGTTCTACTTAATACTAAGATTTAGCTAGAAGGTAATTCAGCTTTGGATTTCGCTGCATCACTGCTGGATAAAGCCAAATTTTTCTCAGCAAAGTATCTGTTGATCAAGGTGCTACCAAAAGACAGAACAACAGGACCGAGAATAAAAGCTATTAGTCCATGTACAGAAAAACCAGGTACTAAAAATGCTGCGAGAGCAAAACAGATACCGTTAACAACGAGTGAAAATGCTCCTAATGATAAAAAATTAAGTGGTAACGATAAGAAAGATAGAACTGGTTTAACAGAACCATTAACTAAACCAATTGCTAGCGCTGCAATTAAAGCCGCTGGGAAGTTAGCAATATTAACACCAGGAACAACTAAATCAACAATTAATAAGCTTAAAGCTGTAACTAGGGCAGCTAATAAGTTTCCGGTCATCGTTTTCACCTAAAAAGCAGAAATAGAGGTTTTTATGTTCTGATACCATCTTCTGCGATGTATTATTCTTTAACCTCTCTAACAAGGTAGATTCTGCTTCTACCATTAGGCTAGTTTTAGATGAAAATCATATCTTGCATCAGTTTTTCATCCCGCCAATAAATAAATTTATTGGCTAATAGCTAAAGTCAGATAAATCTGACTAGGACAGTGTTTGAGTCCGTTTTAACGGACTTATACTATTAGCCTCAGAATTAATTTATTGGCGGGATATGGGGTTGGTGCAAGATATCAGGAAAGAATTTTTGACAGACCAGACTAAAGCAAAATTACCAATTCAATTCTTAAGAATTATTTAATATTTTTTCTGAGTTTAGTAGAGTAAATGTTTTCGAGATTCTAAACATATTACTCTGGTTTAGGAACATCTAATTTAAGATATAGAGAGTTTTGATACAAGACTTGTTCTTGATGAGTCTCTAAAGTGCAATCAGACAAAGGATAAGCAACACAAGTAATAGTGTAACCAGCTGCTATCTCATGCGATCGCAAAAACTTTTGCTCGCTTTGATCTACTTCCCCAGCAATGATTTTAGCAACGCAGGCTGAACATTCGCCTTGTTTGCATCCAGATGGTAGACGGATACCAGCTTCTTGAGCCATATCGAGGATATATTGATCATCTGGTACTGCGATCGCACGATCTAAGCCAGTTGCAGAATTAATAAGTCGAACTTGGTAAACTGCCATTTGCTTTTCAAATATCACATATTTAATATTTAAGGTGGGCAATGCCCACCCTAGAGAACCCTGACATGCACAGAAAAGTGTTGTAATTATGCTTCCTTTGGCTCTACTAAATTTTCTGCACCCTTGACGACTTTTGCTGATTCAATTTTGTCACCTGCTTTGATTTCACGTAAAACATCTTTACCTTCAACGACATAACCAAAAACGGTGTAACGACCATCTAAAAGATTACGTCCAGCTGGGGTAAGTTCTGGTTCATAGAGAAAGAAGAAAAATTGCGAAGAACCGCCATTGTTGTCAGTTTCAGGACGAGCCATAGCTACTGCACCATAGGCCGAAAATGGCAATACAGGTAAATCAGTGTAACGTCCTGCTTGTTCTGAGGTAATACCGTAGGTTGGTTCTTTGTCACCTTCAAAAAGAATTTCTAAAGGAATAGCACGGTATTTATTAGTTTTGGGGTCAATAAAGCCTACTTCTTTTCCTGGTGGATCACCAGTTTGAACAACGTAAGATTCTTCTGCACGGGTAAATGGTAAACCATCATAGAAACCCCGTTGTACTAAATCAACTAAATTTCCAGCAGTTACAGGAGCATTGTAACCGTCCACTACAAAAGTAATATTACCCTTTGTAGTTTTCATTTCGATAGTGGCACGACCTTTGAGTTGTGGTAAATTGCTATATTCCTTGGGAACTTCAAAGGGGAATCCCTGCACCATTAAATCTTCTAGGTCACCAACGAGGTTTAACAGGTCGGCTCGTTGTGCTAATACTTGTTCCTTGTTTTTAGTTTTACTTAGTTCTTCAAGATTGCTCACACCTGATTTCAATTCAGAAATCAAAGCTTCAGCTTGGGTTTTGTTTGCTTGTGGTACACTAGCCAAAATTTTGCCGGGATTATTGAGAACCCGTGATGCTTTGCTGAGGTCTTTGGAAACAGCACCCCAACGTCGATTGGCCCTTAGCTGGTTTGATATATCCTCCAAACTGCCTTGCAATTCTCGCACAGGCTTATTATCTATTGGTAATGCATAGCGCAAAAGCGCTTTCCCGTCAGTGATTGCGTTTCCTGCTGGTAGTCCAGCACTGCTGGAGGGAGTCCACCCAGCTGTACTTACTCCTAAAAAGAGTGTTACCAACGAAAGTGTAATGAGAGTATTCTTCAACTGAGATTTTAATAACTTGAACATGGGATGGTTCAAACGCAGCATTAATTTCTTGACTAAAACTATTCGGAAATGGGAACTTACTTGAGTAGACTTAACCATCAATAATCTTCCCACAGTACAGGAAACACTTAAAAGAAGAGATACGTAATATGCAGGGATACAGGCGATCGCTAACTTGTGAGATTACCTAGATTTGCAATCATGAACCGAAATCAACTAAAATTAAAGTATTAATACTTAGCATTTTCCCCTTCACCCTTGCTAATATTGACAAAATTTGGAGAATAGGATATCTGGGGGTAACAATGGGTAAATGACATAGCCCATCTATAATTGAATTTGTTGAAATTGACTTGTTAATCAAAATACAGGTGGATAATCTCATATGACAGGTAAAGGACAAGGATTTGGCTTTGGCTTAGGCAAAATGAAAGAACTAGCTGAAGCTTTTAAGAAAGCTCAACAGGTGCAAGAAGGAGCAAAGCGCCTTCAAGAAGAACTGGAGCAAATGGAAATTGAAGGCGAAGCTGGCAATGGTTTAGTGAAGGTGATAGTCAGTGGAAACCAAGAACCTAAGCGGGTAGAAATTTCTCCAGATGCTCTAAATGAAGGTGCAGAGGTACTTTCTGATCTAGTAGCTGCTGCTATGAAAGATGCTTATAACAAATCCACAGCAACAATGCGGGAACGCATGGAAGATTTGACAAGTGGGTTAGAACTTCCTGGGTTCTAAAGTTAATAGTTGTTTGTCATTTGTCTTATTCTAATGACAAAGGACAAATGACTATATAATTTATATGCCTTACAAACTTTTGTTTGTCTGCTTGGGAAATATCTGCCGATCGCCTGCGGCAGAAAATATCATGAATTACTTGATCGAGCAGAATGAATTGAGCGAGTCTGCAACACAGACACTAGGCGATCGCATTATCTGTGACTCTGCTGGCACATCTAACTATCACATCGGTAGCCCACCGGATCGACGCATGAGTGCTGCGGCGCTTCAAAAACTAGGAATCAAACTCCGTGGTCATGCTCGTCAGTTTCAAAAGTCAGACTTTCAAGACTTTGATTTGATCTTAGCTATGGATCGGGAAAATTATGACGATATCCTATCTGTTGATCCAACTGGACAATATCACCACAAAGTACATTTAATGTGTGACTTTTGTTCTCGGCATACCCTTAAAGAAGTTCCAGATCCCTACTATGGTGGTTCAGAGGGCTTCAATCAGGTAATTGAACTACTCCTTGACGCTTGTGGAGGTCTGCTGCAATACGTTTTTGATGAAGAAGCCATAAGGGAAAGCCCATAGAGAAATTAGGGGAAAAAGGAAGGTCAAAGGTTAAAAGTAAAGTTACTTTTAATCTACACCCCTACACCCCTTTAAACCCTTAACTGATATCTTGCACCAACCCCGTATCCCGCCTCAGAATTAATTCTGAGCCTAATAAAATAAGTCCGTTAAAACGGACTCAAACATCGTCCTAGTCAGGTTTATCTGACTTTAGCTATTAGCCAATAAATTTATTTGTTGGCGGGATGAAAAGCTGATGCAAGTTAAGAGTTAACTTTTAACCATCCCCTAATACTCTCGTCTATGCAGTCCTAAGAAGGGAGAAAGTACCACTCCAGCAACAAAACCGCCAATATGCGCCCAGTAAGCAATTCCCCCAGTTTCTACACCCATATTGGCTGCCGTTTGTAGACTTGCAAAACCAGAAATCAAATTTTGAACAAAGTAAAGCCCAATCAGAAATAAGGCTGGAATTCTGACAGTTGTGACAAAAATACCTAAAAATATTAATGTGACAACTCTTGAGTGAGGAAAGGCAATAATATAGCCTCCTAAAATTCCAAAAATTGCGCCACTTGCTCCCAATGAAGGAATCCCAGAATTCATACTGATAAACCACTGACATAGGGCAGCAAAAGCACCACAAGTTAGATAATAAGTTAAATACTTAAAATGCCCCAGTTTATCTTCGATATTGTTACCAAAAACAAACAGGAATAGCATATTTGAAATTAAATGCCACCAACCACCATGGAGGAATTGGGACGTAAATAATGTTGTCCATTCGCCAGCAAAATTGGTAGTTAATTGTTCAGGGATCACTGCATATAACTGCAAAAACTGATTTAGTTGTTCATCTGATAGTTGAAGTTCATGCAGAAAAATTAGAACGTTCATCCCAATCAACCCATAGGTGATGTATGGGGTAATTCGCGTTGGATTTTCGTCGTAAAGAGGAAACACAGGTGTTGTTCCTAATAATCTATATAACTGCAATATAGCTTGTGTAACTACTCAACTAATAATCATGATTAAAATTTGAGTAATAAAAATTACATGTTATGCTTGTATTGACCGAGTATTTAACTATATTTTCTTTTTTCAATTTTTATTTGTGGAACTAAGTAAATATTAGTAGTTTAAAATAATACGTTTATTCTATAACCATACTTTAAGTATAATTATGTAGAAATAAGATGTTATTTTTCTTTCAAATCTCACTAAACGTTAAACCATTGGTCGAATAAGCTCTCAAATGAACACAAATACTACTGAAAATATCACTGACATAATTGATCAGCATCTTCCCCTTGTAGAAAAAACTGTCCAAAAAGATCTAAAACAGACAAATTTAGATTCTCAAAGCATAGCGTTGTTCGAGCAGAACTTTATACAACTGTGGCAGGAACTTACAGATAGTTTTGAGAAACTGGTTTGGGAATTAAGTAAAAAGCGGCAAAATATAGATGCTGATTTAAAAAAACAAGTAGAAATAACTTTGCAAGTTTGTCGAACTGATACAGGAATTCCTTCTATATCAGAGATACAAAGGCGTTTTGAGATTGAGAATCGCTATGAAATTGTCTATGAACAGTACTTGAATGAAGTGCGCGCTCATTTTTTGCAAAATTTATTATCTCTAGATCATGAACTGGGGCGATCGCTTGAGCGAGTGAAATCTCAAATAGCAGAGATACTAATTAACAAGACAGATTTAGGAAAATTCACCGCCAGCAAAAGTTCTGAATTTATCCAAGTACTAGCAACAGAAATACCAGATCAACTGATTCCAAATATACCGAGTCAGCTCAAAATTGCATTTCAAATTCTGGCTGAGTGTAAACTGAGCTATCGAGAATTTATACTTTATCGCATTCGTCCTCATATAGATGGATTAACTCCGAAAGAGGTTGAAACTCCTCAGTTGACGAATTCGCCTTCTGCTGAACAAGTATTTCTCAATCTCAAGATAGCTCATGCTCAAAGTCTTCGTAAATGTGAAATAGCCTTAAAACAGTTGCTGAGTGAGCCTAGTCAAGTTGCTTTTGCGATCGCAGAAGAGTTTGTTGATCGCACAATTCGTACAGCAGATGTGGAGAATGAATGGCAAATTCTACTACAAAAAGTACAACCAGCTTGGGATGATTTTTTCGGTAAACCAGAACAAATTCAACACGAGTGGATTCACTCTACACAACAAAATATAGATACAAATATACCAGTGAGCGAAGTAGATACTATTTTTACACTGATGGATTTTTAACTTATTTGCACCCTTGCTAAAATCCAAAACAAAGATTATTTGGGGTAGACATTGCTACCCCAGAGAAAATAATTGATTTGATAGTTCAGTTTCAATAGATCAGCCTGAATAAATTTATTTTGTTTAGGACTTATGCAAAAATTGCCGAAAAGTTTAATTTATCAAACCGCCAAGACGCCAAGAACGCCAATAAATAAATTTATTGGCGGGATGAAAAGTTGATGCAAAATATGAATTAACGACGTGAGGGTTTATTTGCACGCATTTCTTGTAGTCTTTGTCTTTGTTCAGGAGTCAAAACAGCGTCAATTTGAGATTTTTGGGACTCCATGATTTGTCGCATTTGAGCTTTCTGATCTTCAGTAAGATTGAGGGAGGCTTTTAAATTGCGTCTGTCTTGACGATTTGCTTGACGATCTTTCTTTGCATTTGCGAGTTGTTCCCGTTGCTGTGGAGTAAGAACTGCATCCATTTTAGCCTTTGTATTCTGGCGAATTTCTGCGATTTGGGCTTTTTGTGTCTCCGTTAGACCTAAATTTTGGAATGGGCCTTTACCTTGAGGAACTTGTGCAACTACAAAAGGAGATGAGGTTGTTTGTGCTTGAACTGCAAAGGGGACAGTATTTAAACTGAGAGCAACAGCACCAACGATCAGTAATAATTTTTGGAGTTTCATTTGCAACCTCTGGCGTTTTTTGTGTTTGTTTGTCTCTATCTTAAGAAGTTATATTTAATAGTCACATGAGTAAAAAGTCACATATACCCCATGACTTAAGTCATGTTTGTGACGTGACAAATAATATAATGTAAACTCACAGAAATCTGTTTACAATTAGTTGTAGTTATACTAAACACCAATAATATATAAAAAATCTCTCTTGTCTTTTTTATTAACCCTATTTTCCATCCAGGTATATTTCTGTGAATCAACCAATTAAAGTTAGCAATCATCCTTTTCGGTTTTTACTTTATTTGGAGTGGATTTTATTAGTTATTTCTGCTTCTGCTGTCCTCATACCTTCTCATTTTCAACGTTCAACTAATCAGTCTAAAGAATTAACAATTTTGAGCTTGCTGATTTTTGGCTTAATGGGCTTGAGATTGCCTACTAAAAATAAAATTGTTAAGATAATCTACACAGTCATAGAAATAATTTTAATTATATTCATTTCTTTTTACAATATTAAACCATCTGGAAGATTTTTTCCTTTTTTATACTTAGTTTTAGTAACTCGTAGCTGTTTTATTTTTCAAATACAAGGTCGTTTATTTATTACGACTTTATCATTGATATTATTTATCTTTTCTTTATCACAAAGAAAACCCCCTCGCCCGCCAATACAAATCTCACCGGCTCTCCAAGAGAGATTGTTATTTTATAATTTTGTTGTTGCTCTATTATTTGGATTAGCTTTAGTTTTTGTATTAATGTTGATGAATACAATTTTATCTGAAAGAGAAAGCCGAGAAAAACTAGCTATTGCAAATCAAAAACTACGTCAATATGCTTTGCAAATTGAAAATCAAGCAACTTTGGAAGAGCGCAATCGTATTGCTAGAGAAATTCATGATTCTTTAGGACATTCTTTGACGGCGTTGAATTTACAATTAGAAACTGCTTTAAAATTATGGCAATCTAATCCAGAAAAAGCTCAAACATTTTTAGCAAGAGCAAAAGAATTAGGCTCAAAAGCATTACAAGATGTCCGACAATCAGTTTCTACGATGCGTTCTCATCCCTTACAAGAACAATCATTAGAACAGGCGATCGCTAATCTTGCAGAAAGTATGCAGCGTACAACTGGAATCTCGCCAATTCTCAAAATAAATTTATCTCATCCCATTTCTTTGGAGATGACTACGCCGATTTATCGAATTATTCAAGAATCATTTACCAATATTTGTAAATATGCTGAAGCTACAGAAGTAAAACTGGAATTACAAACAACAGATACAGATCTATACTTAATAATTGAAGATAATGGTAAAGGTTTTGATTTAAAACAAAACACTACAGGATTTGGACAACAAAGTATGCGCGATCGCACTTTAGCATTAGGTGGAAAATTTAATATTAACAGTACTCCTGGTTCTGGTTGCCAAATTAGAGTTGAAATCCCCTTACCGAGGTACAGCTAATGATCAAAGTCTTGTTGGTAGATGATCAAAATTTAATTCGTCAAGGATTAAAAGCTTTATTAGAACTAGAACCAGATTTAGAAATTGTTGGAGAAGCTGAAAACGGTAAGAGTGCAATTCATTTGATTGAACAATTATATCCAGATGTGATTTTAATGGATATAAGAATGCCAATTATGGATGGAGTTGCAGCAACGCGAGAAATTCACAAGCGTTTTCCCAACATACAAATTTTAGTATTAACGACTTTTGATAATGATGAATATGTAACAGCAGCATTACAAAATGGCGCCATGGGTTACTTACTCAAAGATACTCCTTCTGAAGAATTAGCTGTTGCGATTCGTGCTGTTTATAAAGGATATACCCAATTAGGACCAGGAATAGTCAAAAAACTTTTAACTCAGTTCCCGCCAGTTGTACCTCATAACTCGTCACCTCCGCCACCAAGTTTAACTGAATTGACTCCCAGAGAAAAAGAGGTTTTGCGCTTAATTGCTACTGGTGCGACTAATAAAGAAATTAGCCAAAAACTTTATATTTCTGAAGGGACAGTTAAAAATCACGTCACTAATATTTTAAATCGCTTAAATTTACGCGATCGCACTCAAGCAGCAATCTTCGCCAACTCATTTTTATCTTATTTAAACTAGGATGATGAGATAATTATTTTGCTCGCCTCAATTTCTCTTGATTCAAAATGACCAGAGGTTTTTTAACAGCAGTAATTGCTTCTGGGCGAAATTTAAATGAGGAGTTCTGCAAAACTTTTAGAGCTGTTTCTAAATTAGAGACAGTTATATCTAGTTCTTTTGTCGATAATTGATTCAAGTTTTCTTGCCAACTCGAAGTAATATCACCTAAAGCATAAGCTGCACTGTGGCGAACAGTTTCATCTGTGTCTTGTAAACGTTTAACTAAAGTCGGTACTGCTGGTGTTGCAGCTTTTCCAATACTACCTAAAGCAGAAATCACATTTACCCGCATCCAATTATCCTGATCATCTAATTTTTTCATGAGGGCGGGTACAGCAGATGCCGCATCTTTGCCCATAGCGCGTAAAATGTGGACTGCACCGTAACGTTCTTGTTGATTCTTGCTGTCTAAACCAACTACTATGTAAGGAACATAAGCTTTTCTGTCAATTTTGGCGATCGCTTGGACTGCATGAGAACGAACTGTCGCATCTTTGTCATCTATTGCACGCATCAAGGCGGGTATTGCTTGAGCAGCATTTGCACCGATTTTACCGATAATGACTAATGCACTGGTACGAACTTGGGGATCACTATCTTGCAAAGCTGTAATTAAGGCGGGAACAGCAGGTTTACCCACTTTTGCTAAATAATCTATAGCGGTGGAACGATGTTGAGGATGCTTTAAACGTTGAATATGGTAGTTAATTTGTGTCGCGGTTGGTGATTGTGCGGAAGTTGCGTTGATGATAACTAGAGGTGATGAAAGACAGATGCAAGCGATCGCAATTTGGGAAACTATGACATTTAAGCGCTGTTTGTGAGTATATCTAGTCACAAGCATGATTTTGGCAATTTGTTTATTAAATGAAATAGACAAAATCTTGAAAAGCTTAGTTCCAGTTTTAAACCAGAGAAGCAAGATTCTTTGTGTTTGATGCAAAAATTATGTTATATCTTGCATCAGCTTTTCATCCCGCCAATAAATAAATTTATTGGCTAATAGCTAAAGTCAGATAAATCTGACTAGGACGATGTTTGAGTCCGTTTTAACGGACTTATGCTATTAGCCTTATGCTATTAGCCTCAGAATTAATTCTGAGGCGGGATACGGGGTTGGTGCAAGATATCAGTTATGTTATCGAACATAGATGTAGCCGCTGACGTGCTATGACTTCACCACATTTTTTTCGATCAACTACTATTTAAATAACTCTACACATTCTTCTCTGAGAACACCTTTTTTTACTTTAATTTCTCTAAAACTTTTAGCAATAATCTCTTCGCAAGATATTTCAATTTGTGCTTGATTAATTGATATTAAATCTTGAATTGAAGCTCCATAAATAATTTCTGATACGCCAGCCCAAACACAAGCTGTAGCACACATTGGACATGGTTCGCCTGTTGTGTATATGCTATAACCTTCTAAAGAATGATTTTGAAGTTTTGCTGTTAAACTACGAATGACATTTATTTCTGCATGAGCAGATGGATCGTGATCTCGTTTCACTGTGTTATGACCGACTGCAACTACTTCTCCTTCTTTGACAATTACTGCTCCATAAGGTGCATCTGCTTTCTTTGCTTCTGCTATGGCTAAACGCATAAAATCTTCTGGAGTCATATAATTAAGATATAATTTATGGGTTTTAAATGATGCATATTCAGTATATATCAATATAATTAGAGTTGGGAATAGGGTTTTTGATACGAACCACAAATGACACGAAGAGTATAGAGATTTTTAGGTGAGAGAATCGAAGAATTGTTATGCTGTTGACGAAGGAAAAAACTGCTTTTTATTTAGCAGATTTGGAAACGCCAGTAGGTAAAGTAATTAATTTGTCTATTGCTGGGCTGGTTTTATTGTCATCATGTTTTTTTGTGGCAGAAACCTATAAGATACCTGATGTTGTTAGGCTATATTTAAATATTTTAGATAATGTTATTTTAGTTGTTTTTGCTTTGGAATATTTTCTGCGTTTATGGAGCGCGGAAGATAAACTTAAGTATGTTTTAAGTTTTTATGCAATTATTGATTTAATAGCTATTCTGCCGTCTTTTTTGGGTGCAATTGATATTAGTTTTCTGCGTTTATTACGCTGGTTCAGAATTTTAAGATTAATTAGGTTTATCGATCAAAAATATTTATTTGGAATTAGCAGCGAAGATGGTGTGATTTTTGCCAGGATATTATTTACTCTGTTTGCAATTATATTTGTGTATTCTGGCTTAATTTATCAAGTTGAGCATCCTGTAAACTCGAAAGTATTTACTACTTTTTTGGATGCTTTTTATTTTTCGGTTGTGACAATGACGACTGTGGGTTTTGGCGATGTAACTCCTACTTCAGAATTCGGGCGTTTGCTGACAGTCTTAATGATTCTAACAGGGATTGCACTGATTCCTTGGCAAGTAGGTGATTTAATTAAACGTTTAGTTAAAACTGCTAACCAGATAGAAACTGTTTGTCCTGGATGCGGTTTAGCTTTTCATGATGCTGATGCGATATTTTGCAAAAATTGTGGTACAAAATTATATGAATCATCAGGATTTCAAATAAAGTGAGCAATTATTCACTGCTTCTAACTTTTGAAATAAGTGTTTTGAGTCGATTTAGCGTAATTTCCGTAAATAGTTAGTGGATTTGTAAATAAAAATAAATCATAAAATGTATTTCCTGAGTTTTTCTACTTACTTGTTAACTATGTTTCTGCTTGGTACTGTTGATAATTTTGTACTCCGTCTTCCTACCAAGTTAAAAGATTATTCCTCAAATCATCAGATGTTAGCCAAACAATATTTGAAAAAGCAAGGCTCAAAAATATTATTTTATGAAGTCCAGATTCCGAGTGTGAATTTTCCAGATGAGGTGTTTCCAGAGGTGAAACTTTCAGAGATTAAATGCTCAAAAATCCGTGTTCAGGAAAATAAAGAGTTAGCTATAATTACCTTGCCTGCGGATATTTTATTCTACTCTGGCAAAGATCAAATTCGTCCACAAGCAGAGAAAGTCCTCAGTCAAGTTAGTCAAGCTATAAGCGATCGCTACCCTAACACTTGGTTACAAATCTTAGGACATACCGATTCTGTTGGTAGTGAAGGTGAGAATCTCAAATTATCAGAGCAACAAGCGTTAGCAGTACAACGTTGGTTGAGTGAAAAAGGTGGTATTGACATTTCTTTGATGACGAAACAAGGCTACGGTGAAACTCAGCCGATCGCAACTTCTGAGAACTCAGCAGTAAGCCAAAATAACCATCGGATTGAGATTGTGATTCAGAAAACATCAAATCACGTTTAAGAACCGATAGATAGCGATCGCTACAACACAACAGAAACTTTTAAGGAATCCACTGCTACAAAGTTGAAGTGTAAGCGGTAGGATGTCAATGGCTTTTTTAACAGTATAAATATGCCTCAAACTCTTTACGTAAATTCTGCTCTTGGTAATGATACCGCTAGTGGTCTACCACAAGCACCTTTAAAAACTATTACACAAGCACTCAAGAAGGCTACTTCTGGTACGCAGATTCAACTTGCAGATGGTAGTTACAATGCTGCTAGTGGCGAAGTATTTCCTTTGTCGATTCCAACTGGAGTCTCAGTAGTAGGTAATGAAGCTAACAAGGGCAGTAGTATATTGATTGAAGGTAGTGGTCAATACCTCAGCCGTACTTTTGCTGGGCAGAATGTCACATTTGTACTAGATAATGGTGCAGAACTCAAGGGTGTCACTGTGACTAACTTGGCTACCCGTGGTAGTGCTGTGTGGGTAGAATCTACTAGTCCTACGGTTGCAAATTGCACTTTTACAAAATGTAAGCGAGAAGGTGTGTTTGTCACTGGCGAAGGTAATCCAGTCATCCGCAACAATCAGTTTATAGAAAATGCTGCTAATGGAATTGCGATCGCCAAAAATGCTAAAGGTGAGATTCAAGGTAATACATGCATTAATACGGGTTTTGGCATTGCCATTAGTGATACAGCTTCTCCTAAACTAGTAGATAACAAAATTTCGGAAAATCGTTCTGGTATTGTCATCTCCGGTAGCGCCCGTCCAATATTACGCAATAATCTCTGCGAAAGAAATACCCAAGATGGTTTAACGGTGATTGCAAACGCTTTTCCAGATATTGGTAGCACCAATAATCCAGGAGGTAATATCTTTCGTAGTAATGGTCAATTCGATCTCCAAAATGCCAGTTCTAACAAATTAACATCTATAGGAAATCAAATAGACCGAACAAAAGTCAAAGGTTTAATCGAGTTTCTTGATACTCAAGTTCCCACACCCAATCCTACACCAAGTCCAAATCCAACTCCCAGTCCCACACCAAGTCCAACACCCAATCCCCCACCAACCCCAAATCCAACTCCCACACCGGAACCAGAACCCGAACCATTCCCTGATCCGACACCAACTCCACTACCAAACCCAACTCCAAATCCAACTCCAAATCCAACTCCAACACCCACACCAATTTCTGACAACATAACTGATATTAGTAATCATTGGGCAATTGCGTTTATTCGGGAATTAGTCGAACTAGAAATAATTAAGGGTTTTCCTGATCGCACATTTAAACCCGATGCGACAATGACAAGGGCGCAGTATGCTGCGTTAATAGTCAAAGCTTTCAACCCAAGCGCCAAACGCCAAGCGGTAAAATTTAAAGATGTCGCACAGGATTTTTGGGCGAATAAAGTCATTCAACAAGCTTATCAAGGACAATTTCTCTCTGGTTATCCCGATAACACCTTCCGTCCCAACGATAATATCCAGCGTGTACAAGTGATCGTTTCGCTGATAAATGGACTAGGGTTAACTGCTAGTGGAAATAAAGCTATTAAACCCTACGATGATCAAACAAAAATCCCTGATTATGCTAAAGATGAGGTCATCGTTGCTAGTGAAAAACAAATTATTGTCAACTATCCGAAAACAAAGCAACTCAACCCTACCCGCGAAGCTACACGCGCAGAAGTCGTAGCGATGGTGTATCAAGCGTTAGTTGATGCTGATCGTGTAGCGGTGATTGACTCGCCTTATATCGTGGTGGCTTAGTTTTGATCAGAAAATAGGTTGAAAACCTTGAGGAGAGTCCCACCTCTGAATTAGGTAACGCAAGGAACCTAGCTTAAGTGGTCTCGTTGTAGGCGAAGCCTTCTCGAAGAATATCAAGAATTCCCTCGCCTAAAGGCGAGGGGAGTGTCAAAACTAGTCTACAGCCAGTTTTCCAAAGAAATTTCTGAGACTCTCAACATATCAGAATCATTAGAAACAAGTATCAAACCACGTGTAATTGCCGTCGCCGCTATCAATATATCTGCTTCTTGAATAGGAGTACCCTTATTTTTTAAATCCGCATGAATTTCACATGCTTTCTCAAGAATTTCCATATCATCTAACAACAAAACTTTATAGTTTTGGCAAAAACGATTAAATTCAGATAGTTGTTTAGTTGCATTGATAGCTAACAGCCCTCTTTTGATTTCATAAAAAGTTATACAACTAATAAAAACTTGTTTTCCTGATGTGCGTACATCCCTTAATTTCTTATCTACAGTTGCATTTCTTTTTAAAAGATAAGTGACAATATTAGTATCCAGTAAATAAGTCACTCTTTCTATCTGCCTTCTACTGCTTCATCAAATATCTTAATTTGTTCTGGTGTCAAATCATTTAAAGTACCTGAAATAGCCTCTAATACCAAAATACTATCTATCCTGTCTGTTAACTGATGATCAGTAATCGCCATAAATTCTTCTGGCGAAAACTTACCAAACAGGTCTACTAATATTTCGATCATTTCCTGTTTATTTAATTTTACTAGGTATAGGCTATTACTTTGAAATAGTTTTTCTACGATTGGTGAGATGCGGTTAATAAGCTCTTGATTGTAATTAATAATTTCTTGCATATTTTCCCCTTCAATTTTTATTTCATTTTTCTACTTTAGCAAGTATTTGTGTTTCATCTCTTCCACTAAATAAAATAGGGCAGGCAAAACGCCAACCCTACAATTAAATAAAATTATTTGCAGTGTGGTTGGAGTGAGGAAGGGAGAACTGCTTAACAACCAACCACTAACCATGAACTACTAACCAATCGCTTTATTTATGTGCGTGCGAAGCCTCCGTGACGCCAGTGTTGCCATGAGCAGTTTTGCCGTTTTTCCCATTGGTATGATTTACATGACCATTACTATTGCGGGGTTGAATTACACCATAACCACCGTGATTGCGTTCATAAATCACGTTAATTTCACCTGTTTCCCTATTGTGGAACATGTAAAAATC
Source organism: Westiellopsis prolifica IICB1 (assembly GCF_004323185.1). Classification (GTDB taxonomy): domain Bacteria; phylum Cyanobacteriota; class Cyanobacteriia; order Cyanobacteriales; family Nostocaceae; genus Pelatocladus; species Pelatocladus prolificus_A. The sequence continues at coordinate 2,509,371 of NZ_NAPS01000002.1, read as the reverse complement.
GTGTCCTACCATTTGCAGCTGTTCTAAAGCTTCTGCTACTGTCATTGGTGGCATGGCAAAATACTTTGTCCGAACTACTTCTTCAGGTAATTCGGGAGCGCGATCGCCAATTAAATCTTTGACTACTGTCTGTTGTACTACTCCTTCAATAGTCGTTTGGGCATGAGTTTTCTTCTCATGACGCCGTTCTTTATATTTACGTAATTGACGAGCAATTTTGTCTGCTACTAAATCTATACTGGCGTACAAGTTCTCGCTACTCTCCTCGGCACGGATGACGTTTCCGTTGGCATAAATTGTAACTTCTGCCGCTTGCTTCGGATTAATTCGGGGATTGCGAGCTACGCTCAAGTGTACATCCACTTCATTTGTGATGTTTTGAAAATGACTCACCGCCTTTTCAATTTTTTGATGTACATATTCTCTGATTGCATCGGTGATTTCAATATTTTTGCCGTGGATGACAAGCTTCATGTAAACTCTCCCGCTCAAAGCTTTTGATTTGTATTTGTTTTGGAGAATAAGATATTGCGGTTAAAATCTAATACTGCCGCCGAAATTGGGAAATTCCTAAAGTACTGCTGATGCGACTAACCTAAGCCAAATTTAGGTGAGTACTTACTCATGTCTAGTCTTGATCAATTTAGGAATCTCTGCAATAGCTCCAAATGTAAAAAAGGCTCATGGACATTCACGCAGACATCGTTAGCTTTGCTTCTCCAACATGGGCTGCATTCGCTTTTCATAGACAATATGCGTCTTATTGTTAGTTTTATCCCTTTTTTCAACGGAAAACAATTAAGTTAAAATCCACCAGCCAGTGCATTTATTTTTCTTTACTTTTGGCGTGATGGTAATTTGTAGAGAATTCCTCCCAACAGCATTGAGGTTAAATATAGGTTATATATTCAAACTAGCACTTTGTATTTTACAAAACCGCTTCCCTTTACTTTCCTTTATGATCCTTTGCATAGCTTGAGATTTCTCACCTGCTATTGTGACTTTATATACATTTAAACTTGATAATTAGTTATTTTTTGGTATGAACCGTAGTGTCCCTTCACACAAATACCGTTGTTTACTATATGACCAAGGGCTATTGCCATACCTGGATGCTTTAGAGTTGCAGCGATCGCTTTTGCAAGAGCGGATCAAAAACCCCAACCTAGACGACGTGTTAATCCTGCTAGAACATCCGCCTGTATACACTTTGGGACAAGGAGCTACCCCAGAATTCATCAAGTTTGACCTTGACAATAATACGTATGAGGTGTACAGAGTTGAGCGAGGTGGAGAGGTTACTTATCATTGTCCCGGTCAACTGGTAGGGTATCCAATTTTAAATTTGCATCGTTATCGAAAAGACTTGCATTGGTATTTGCGGCAATTAGAAGAAGTATTAATTCGCGCACTAGCTATATATGGTTTAGTAGGAGAGCGGATTTCTGGTTTCACTGGTGTTTGGGTTCAAGGACGCAAAGTAGCCGCGATTGGTATTAAAGTCAGCCGTTGGATTACTATGCATGGCTTTGCATTAAATGTTTGTCCTGACATGACAGGCTTCGAGAAAATTGTACCTTGCGGGATAGCTGATAAGCCTGTAGCTAGTTTAGCCGATTGGATACCTGACATAACTTGCCAGCAAGTGCGCGTCACCATAGCACAGTCTTTTGCTGAAGTATTTGATGTCGAATTTAGTTATTGGGGATAGGGGATAGGGGATCGGGGATTGGGGA
>NZ_NAPS01000002.1:2494824-2507298 GCF_004323185.1 Westiellopsis prolifica IICB1 | reverse complement strand
ATACTCGGCGACGAGTCTTTAATACTCGACGACGAGTCTTTAATACTCGGCGACGACTCTTTGATACTCGGCGACGAGTCTTTGATACTCGGCGACGAGTCTTTTATACTCGACGACGAGTCTTTGATACTCAACGACGACTCTTTTATACTCGACGACGAGTCTTTGATACTCAACGACGACTCTTTTATACTCGCTGATAGGGGAGAGCAAAAGACGCATCCCCCTTCCTCAAACTCCAAGCAAACCTCACACTTCCCCATTCAGGCGACTGAGAAAATTACGTAGGCGATCGCTTTGAGGATTTGAAATTACTTCACTAGCAGAACCTTGTTCTGCCACAATGCCTTTATCCATAAAAATGACGCGGTGAGCAACCTCACGAGCAAATTGCATTTCGTGGGTGACAACTATCATTGTCATCCCCTCAGTTGCTAGTTGCTGCATAACTTGCAAAACTTCCCCTACCAGTTCCGGATCTAGGGCGCTGGTGGGTTCATCGAATAGCATAATTTTGGGATTCATGCATAAACTTCGAGCAATAGCTACCCGTTGTTTTTGTCCACCAGAAAGTTGTTCGGGATAAGCTGATGCTTTGTCAAATAGTCCGACTTTTTCGAGATAAAACCCTGCTTGTTGGCTACTTTCTTTGCGGGTTTTACTTAAAACTTTACAAGGCGCTAGTATTAAATTTTCTAAAACTGTCAGATGGGGAAACAAGTTGAATTGTTGGAATACCATTCCAACTTGGGTGCGTAATTGTCGCAGTTGCTTTTGATTGAATTGGGGATGGGATAAATTAATACCATTGACTGTTAAATGTCCGCCATCAATTTTTTCTAAGCGGTTGAAACAACGCAGTAGGGTACTTTTTCCGCAACCAGAGGAACCAATCACAGCAACTACTTCACCCTGGTTGATTTCACCACTAATTCCTCTGAGGACTTTGAAGGAACCGAAGTTTTTTTCGATGTTATGAAATGCGATCGCGGGGGTGAAGGAATTCATGGGGTGAAATGATTGGTGTTAGGTTTAGTTTATTTAAAATCACAGAGATGTTAAGGAAGAGAAGATGAGGGTTTTAGGTTGGTTGCGGTTTGGTTTAGTTGCGGGGTTGTGTTGTTTGTTGTTGCTTGGTGGTTGCAGTTTTTACGGTAATGTCACTGACTCAGGAAAAACTTTGAAAGTAACGACAGAACCAACGTTTCCACCTTTTGAGTTTATCGGAGAAGGTGGTCAACCCCAAGGTTTTTCTTATGATTTGATGAGAGCGATCGCACGTGCGGGTAATTTTAAAGTTGATTTTCAGAGTATAGCCTTTGATGGGATGATTCCAGCGTTACAAGCAAAAACGGTAGATGCGGCGATTAGTTCGATCACTATCACAGAGGAACGAGCCAAAGCTGTTTCTTTTTCACGTCCTTATTTTAAGGCGGGGTTAGCGATCGCTGTGCGTACTAACAATCAAGATATTACTAATTTTGAAAGTTTACAGAATAAAAAAATTGCTGTTCAAATTGGTACTACTGGCGCGAAAAAAGCTCAGAGTGTTCCGGGAGTGCAAATTAGCAATTTTGATTCTGCACCATTAGCATTGCAAGAGTTAGTAAATGGTAATGTGGATGCGGTGATTAATGATGCACCAGTGACTTTATACGCAATTAATACAGGTAATTTGCAAGGAGTCAAAGTAGTTAATGAATTATTAACTGAGGAGTATTACGGTATTGCTACGGCAAAAAAATCACCAGATTTGAAATTAATTAATCAAGGTTTGACAAATGTGCTAAAAAATGGTGAATACGCCCAAATTTATCAAAAATGGTTTAAAGGAACGCCACCTAATTTACCTGAAAAATTACCATTTACTAGTGATGCGGAGACAGGAGTATCTAAACTATCTTCTTTTGTAAATGTAATTTTAAAATCTCTTCCAATTTTGTTACAGGGTGCTTTAGTAACTTTACAACTAACAATAAGTTCTGTAATTTTAGGTTTAGTTGGAGGTTCTTTAATTGGAATTGTCCGCATTTCTCAGATTAAACCTCTACGTTGGATCGCACGAGGGTATATCGACTTTTTTCGAGGAACGCCGTTATTAGCGCAAATTTTTATGATTTATTTTGGTATACCTGCGATTACACAAGAGCTTGGTTTTACAGTTAATTTTAATCGCCTCGTAGCAGCAATCATCGCATTAAGTTTGAATTGTGCTGCTTATATAGCAGAGATTGTTCGTGCTGGGATTCAATCTATAGAAATAGGACAATCAGAAGCTGCACAATCATTGGGTTTAAGTTCTGTACAAACTATGCGTTACATCATTTTTCCTCAAGCTTTTCGGCGCATGTTACCACCTTTGGGTAATGAATTTATTAGTTTGCTGAAAGATACGAGTTTAGTTTCTGTGATTGGTTTTGAAGAATTATTCCGTAAAGGACAATTAATAGTTGTAGATAATTACCGCGCTTTTGAAATTTATACAGCTGTCGCTTTAATATATTTATGTTTAACATTACTTTCTTCCCAAGCATTTAGTAAATTAGAAGCTTGGATGAGTCCAGTGAAAAAATTATGACTTGTTATAATTCATAAGTAAACATGCACCAAACCCTTACCAATGACTATTGTACAGACGCGATTCATCGCGTCTACCAATGACAAATGACGAGCTTAACTTTTAGCTTTTAACTTGTAAAGACTCCTGTATTCCCAAGGATTTACAAATTTAGTATCACTCCAAACCCCTCTTCGATTTGCTTTCGCTTCAGTTTCGGCTTGTTGAATTATCTCTTTACTAGGACATTTATTTAAATAAGGACGATAAACTAATGCTAACCCTTCGCGAACTAATATTTCTTGGATAAAAGTACCATTCTGTAACCTGACTTCTGCTACTTTGCGCCTATAGCGATCGCTATCTGTGATTGTTAATTTAACGCGGTCGTTTCCTTGATTGACTAGTTTTTGGACTAGTGTTTTTGCTTTGGTTCCCCAAGTAAATTGATTGCGATCGCTTGCGGATTTACTTTGTCTTTCTTTTGTAGAATGAGGTATTTCCGGCGCATCAACACAAGCAAAGCGGACGGTAAATTCATTACCTTTTTTATCCTTGATTCTGAGAGTATCACCATCGCTGACTCTTTCTACTACATCGCCAGAAGGAAAAAGGCGATCGCATCCCATAACTGCAAAGATTAGGATCGCTGCACAAAGCCAAAGTAAAGTTTTTTTAGTGATTTTCACAAGCGCAAATCAATATATTTTATGATACATGATAATACCATACGCCAAACCATATGCCGTAGGGTTAATTCATGGGTTTTTCTACTTGATATATCGGAGTTTCGGCGATTGCTTCAATAATTCATGAAAATTTTAAATTCAAATTCAGCATAATTTTCATTGTCATTTTCAAACTATACATTTTCATGAATATTTGAATAAAATAATACTCAACATGCTGTTCTAGATAAATAGTGTAATATGCTGAGATAAAATCTTAGAAAACTTGCTTTAATACATAATCAACGCAGAATATTATTTTTTAGTTTTGTATGCTCTCATTACGTAAAACACAAAAGCCAAATCAATCTTTACAGTATTACTCAAACAGTGCATCTTGGGTTTATCGAAATCTAGTATTTGTCATTATATTTTGTGTTGTTATCTCAACTTGCTTGTATGCTATTTATCCTTTATTGTTGACTTTCATTACTGATAAATTTAGTCCTCCATCCAACTCTTCTTATCCAACATCTATTCCTTGGTTAACAAATAAAGGTGAGTGTGAACATCATCCTCATAGAATTTGGCGTGATGGTCATTGTTGGGATTCTGAACATGACCCTAATTTTTGACGTGGATAATTACTAAAATTTTGATTCACTTTTTCAGAAAAATTGACTACAGAATACGATAGTCAAATTTGCCAGGTATTTGATATTCATATATTGCATTCCCAAATCATTTGTGAAAGACAAGATCCCCAACTTCGCATGAATTGTTGGGGGTCTGGACTTTGCGATTCTCAATATAAAGCAAAAAATATTCTTTGGAGTTTAACGTTTCATCTGAAATTGATGTTTGGTTTGGTGTTGGTATTTGTGTTGTTGCTGATCAATGCTTTATTATCAGAAAGGCAAAGTCGATAAAAGTTGGTTCGGGAGCATCCCAATTTTTTCAATATAGCTAAGGGTCTAAACCCTTATACCAATTTAATATGAAGTTACAGAGAAAGAACCCCACCCCCATTCTTGCTTACGTTCGAATTTCCCCTCCCCGATTTCGGGGAGGGGATTAAGGGGTGGGGTAAAATTCTGTGCAGCTTCACGAAGAATTGGTATTAGCTAATAGCTTCATAAATAGGACTTACATACACTCTACAAATCCTTGGCGTTCTTGGCCCCTTGGCGGTTAAATAAATTAACCCACCAATTTCACTGAAACTTAAACAGAAGCAAACATTGTCACCAAAATCAACATTACAGCCAAGCCAAAAATCCAAAGAATTAAGGCTCCCCAACTAACAGAATCTTCTTGTATTTTCTGCCATAAACTACTTTCTGAATTATTGCGACTTGCCATAATTCCTACCTCACAAATTTTGATTACACCTCACTACATACGCAAACAATTAGCCATAATATCCAAATCACTAGATGCGTAATTAGCTGATGTTTGAATTTCTTAACCTTTGTTTACTTAAACAATGATCAATGTTTTTTTAACTGTATATTTTATTCTGCTATAACAAAGCGATCGCTTAAGCAAAATTGTGAATATTCTTAATATATTTTGTTGTTATTTACCTAGAAATTTCAAATAAAAAATGCATTCAATCATCAATAACTTGCGGGTGATTCAATTTTTTAGTCCGATCAGATTAATCGAACTCACGTTGAGTTATTATTCCGTTTATTAATTTATATTACTTTTTTAGAAAAATTGTTAATTTTTTCCTTAAATATCTAAAGTCAATAGCTGAACTTATGTTCATATGTTTTATATTAATGACTTGAAAACAAATTTATTTTGGTGTTTGCTATGACAACTGTTACTCAGATGAAATGCGCTTGTGAATCTTGCCTTTGTGTAGTTTCTCTAACCGATGCTGTGATCAAAGATGGCAAGCCTTATTGTGGAGAAGCCTGTGCAAATGGTCATCCCAATGGAGAGGGTTGTGGTCATCAAGGGTGTGGGTGTCACGCATAGTCAACCATTCCTCCTGAAGTTGCCAAACAACATAACTTCAATAACCTGCTAAATTCGCCTCTAGTCTAGTGTGATGGCGAAAAGCACTAATTGATGAGAAGTTTTGATCAAGGCAAAATCTTATTGGCACTCTTGAAGTGAAGACAACATACGAGTGCCAATTCCAACACTAATTTAACAACATTTACACAATAGCCCAAACAGGATCAATCGACTTTTGATGTAGAGACACCTTCACTTGATTGGGGAACACTAGGCAACTCCAGACAGTATCCAGCACCATATACTGTTTTGATGTAACGGGGATGGCGAGGATCTGGTTCTAGTTTGGTTCGTAAGTGGCGAATGTGGACTCGAATGGTTTCAATATCATCATCTGGATCGTATCCCCAAACTTCTCTGAGGATTTCACTTGGGGAAACAGTTTGGCCATGGCGCTGAAGCAAGCAGTGAAGTAACTCAAACTCTAGATGAGTCAGTTTGACTGTTTGATTAAACCATATTGCCTCAAACCGTTCAGGAACAAGGGTCAAAGGCCCATAGTTGAGAATTTCACTGTGCTTTGCAGCTTGGGGAATCCGGTCAGTACGCCGCAGTAAAGCACGCACCCGCGCCAGCATTTCCTCAACTTCAAACGGTTTCGTTAGGTAGTCATCCGCGCCAGCATTAAAGCCTTCTACTTTATCCTGAGTTTGACTGAGTGCTGTCAACATCAACACAGGAATCTCAGCTGTACGCTCATCCCGCCGCAAGCGCTGACAAACAGTGAATCCGTCTACTCTAGGCAACATCAGATCGAGCATAATTAAGTCTGGCTGGAGTTGTAAAGCCAGCGCCTGACCCTTGATTCCATCTTCTGCTTGGCTGACGTCGTAGCCAGCCATCTCTAAGTTGACGGCAACTAACTCTGAAATTGCTGGGTCATCGTCTATGACTAGAATCCTCGGCATTATTAAAAAATTATTACTACTTATTAAGGATAAATAAGAACCTTTGGGAAATACAAAGATGCTTCATTAGATTATAAAAAATATTTTAAATCTAACATAAAGATTAAAATTCAAAGATTTGAAAAATAAGTTCAAGCTATACTAAATCCTAAAGCGAATGTGTTACTGGTCATACAATCCACCATCTTTTTTGCGAAATGGTGTAGCCATGACTCTCTACACCGCCCTTTTTGCTGGGCGTAACTGGGAACAAACTACAAAATACTCAGAGCCGCCCTATCAAGAACAGGTTTTTATCGGTGGACAGAGCGTACCGATTTTTGGTTGGGTAGCGATTCCTGAAAATGCTTGCGGTACGATCATAGGAACATATGGTATTACAGGTGAGTTAGAGAATCAATGGTTTCTCAAGCTGCTAGGACGTAAAGCCTACGCCCAAGGTTATGCAGTCGTGTTATTTGATTGGCGCGCTCACGGCAGGACAGCGCAATTATCGCCGATGTTGACCAGCGATGGCTTGTACGAAGGTGAAGATTTTATCCGTATTGCTGCGGTGGCTAAAGCTATGGGATGTCCAGGAAAGTTTTGGTTTACGGGATATTCTTTAGGGGGACAATTGGCGCTGTGGGCGGTGGGGGGAGTTGGGGGAGAGAAGAATTCTGTATTTTTAGATTTAGAGAGTTTGGGTTTGGAGGAAGAAGAAATTGGTGGTGCGGCGGTAATATGTCCAAGTCTGGATTCTCGGCGATCGCTTTCTTATTTAGTTAAGCATCCTTTAGGTCGCTATTTGGAAAAAGCAATCACTCGTAATCTTAAAAAACTGGCTTGGCAAATTTATGCAGCTCATCCTGGTAGTATTGACCCAGAAGCGATCGCACGAGTCAATAGTATCTGGAGTTTTGACGAAGAATTAGTCATAGAACGCTTGGGTTTTCCCTCAGTGGAAGCCTACTACGACGCCAGCAGCGCTTTGCAGTTACTACCAAATCTGCAAAAACCGACTTTGATTATTTATGCTGAAGATGATCCTCTTTTTGATCCGGCGATCGTACCTGATTTACAATTAGCTTGTGCAGCTAATCCCATGATAGATTTATTACTCACTCGTTACGGTGGTCATGTGGGTTACATCAGCAGTAAAAATTGTCAATACCAAGCACAAGATCCTGATCCTTGGTGGGCATGGAATCGAATTTTAGAATGGCTTTGTAGTTAGCACTTAAGCGTACCCTACCCTACGGGAACGCCTACGGCGTATGGGAAGTCGCTACCGCGTCTACACTACGAACCTAGCTTACCAGACTACTAGTCCCAAGACCGATAAAATGTACTATCTTGCCAGATACTAGCAGTGCGTTGTTCAATTGCTGCAAGTTGGTTAGAAGATAAGGGCTGGAAAGAAGTTGCTGCTTTCACATTTTCTTCTAGCTGTTGCACACTATCAGCAGAAATTATGCAACAATGAACTCCTGGTTGAGACAAACTATATCCTAAAGCTTGCTGTATATTTTTCAAACCACCTGGTTGAAACAACTTCCCGTAAGCAGGAACTTTCATTGCAATCACACCTAAGTTTTGTTGCTGTGCTAAGGGTAAAACTTCAGGAATAAATGGATGTGAATGGTGTTTATCAACAGCATTGACAGGGATAAGAGTTGTGTGAAATTGAAAACGACGTAGTCCTTCGGCGATGATTTTTGGATCACGGTGTCCGGTAATACCTACAAATCGCACAATTTTTTGCTGCATAGCTTCTTGTAAAGCTTTAATAGCGCCAGACCTACTAAATAAAGTGTCTATTTCTTCTGCATAAGAGACATGATGCAATTGCCACAAGTCAAGATAATCTGTATTAAGGCGTTTGAGTGAACTCTCTAATTCTCGCCATGCTTCATCTCGGTCTCTTTTACCTGTCTTAGTAGCTAAAAACGCATTTTTACGAAAAGATGGCAGTACTTTGCCTAAATAATCTTCATTTGTTCCGTAGCTAGCAGCAGTATCAAAGTAACGGACACCGAGTTCGAGCGCTCTTTCAATAATATCCACAGCATCACGTTCGCGGTCTTGTTTGTCTAGTGGTGTTTTTGCACTTGCGCCTCCCAAACCGAAAATGGGAACTTTTACCCCTGTGCGTCCTAGTACTCGTTCTGGCATGAGGGCTGGTAATTTAGTAGCATTAGAAGTATCTTTTTGCAAGGCATTTGCTCCTACAATACCACTAGCAGCAGCCACGCTGGTCATTAAGAAATTGCGCCGCGTTGTTTTTCCTACCATAGTTCCTTATACTACTCCATGTTCCTTAAACCAAGCCTGGAGACGTTTCCAAGCATCTTCAGCCGCTTGTTTTTGGTAAGTTGGACGGTAATCAGCATGAAAGCCGTGGGGAGCATTTGGGTAAACAACTATTTCAGATGGTTGTTTGGCTGTTTTTAAAGCTTGTTGCATTTTTTCGACTGTACTTAGGGGTATACCTTCGTCCTTACCTCCATACAATCCTAGTACAGGGGCTTTGAGTGAAGCTGCAACATCGATGGGATATTGAGGCTGAAGTGGTGTAGATTCACCGACCAAACGTCCATACCAAGCAACTCCAGCTTTCAACTTAGGATTATGGGCTGCATACAGCCAAACAATTCTTCCACCCCAGCAAAAACCTGTGATTCCGAGACGGTTCACATCGCCTTTTGATTTTGCTGCCCAAGCAACGGTTGCATCTAAATCAGATAATACCTGAGCATCAGGGACTTTTGACACGACTTTAGTGCGAATCTCTTCAATATTACTGAGTTTAGAAACATCTCCCTGACGAGCATATAATTCTGGGGCGATCGCTAAATATCCTAATTTGGCAAAGCGACGGCAAATATCCTGAATATATTCATGAACACCAAAAATCTCCTGAACTACCAAGACAACTGGAAAATTAGTACCAGAAGCAGGCATAGCCCGGTAAGCAGGAATTGTACCATCAGCAACAGGAATTTTGACTTCACCTGCAACTAATCCTGTGGGACTTGTTTTAATTGTTTGAGCAGTCACAGGATGAGTTGCGACAGCGAAACCTGTTGCTAGGGATGCCATGATGAATGTTCTTCTATTCAAATTCTGAGGCATAGTTCTGATGTGCTTGGTGTCCGTTTAAAAAATACCTCGATTTTATTTGGTCACGTATCGACTGTAAGTAGTAATGTGATGTGTACTACTAATTAGTATGAGGCGATCGGTTTTTTCAGATGTCCAATATATATTTATTGATAATTGAAACTTTTAAAATATTAAAACTATGGAACTGCGACATCTGCGCTATTTCATTACTGTGGCGGAAGAACTACACTTCAGCCGAGCTGCTGAACGATTACACATAGCGCAACCACCTTTAAGTCAGCAAATTCATCAACTAGAAATGGAGCTAGGGGTGGAATTGTTTCAGCGCAAAACTAAGCGACAGGTACAGTTGACGGAAGCTGGAAGGGTATTTTTACAGTCAGCTTATCAACTGCTGGCGCAACTTGAACAGGTGATTGAGTTAACACGGCGCACTGGTAGGGGTGAAACAGGACAATTGCGGGTAGGATTTATTAGTTCTGTGACTTATGATGTACTACCTGCGATTTTGCAAGCTTTTCATCAGCAGTTTCCGGGGGTGGAATTGATATTGCAGGAGTTAACGACATCAGAACAAGAAAAGGCTTTGCAAAATCATCGTATCCAAGTTGGTTTTGTGCATTTGCCTTTAGAAGATGATAGTTTTGCTTGGGAGTGTATTCAGCAAGAAAATCTGGTTGTGGCTTTACCTGCAAATCATCCTTTAGCTAAACAAGAAAAAATTGCAATACGATCGCTTACGGATGAATTGTTTATTTTATTTCCGCGTCATTTGGGAATTGGACTTTACGACAAAATTATGGCTTTGTGTGAGGAAGTTAATTTCACACCAAAAGTTGCTCAAGAAGCTATTCAAATGCAAACAATTATTGGGTTAGTTTCCGCTGGGATGGGAATAGCAATTGTACCTGCTTCGTTGCAAAATCTGCAACGTCAGGGTGTTGTGTATCGAGCGATCGCTCAAACAACACCATTAGTAGAAACAGCTGTGGTGTGGAAAAAAGAAGAAATTACACCAGTAATGCAGCAGTTTTTGACTGTTGTTAGGCAAGTAACACAAAAGTTTAGCTAAAAGCTTAAACCTATTCCCTATTCCCTGTTCCCTGTTCCCTGTTCCCTGTTCCCTGTTCCCTATTTCTACATTAGATACAACGGTTGCCAAAATGATGATTTTCGTTACAAAATTTGGAGCAGCAACATTATTTTGATTACTTTTATATAGGGAAACATCATAGAATAAATTACTGTTTTTTTGCTAAAATTTGCGCTCAAAAAATAGAAAATCAACTACAGTTTTTTGGTTATTAATTATGCCAAAAAACAGACATTTTAGCTACAAATTTTATTTTTCAAAAAAGACTATTTTGAACAACTTTACAAAAATAATTATGAGCAAAATAGAGTCAGAAAAGCAGACTGATGATTTGTGCTTGGAGACGACTAATGGTAACTCTTGCAGAGAACCCTCAAAACAAACGACTTACTATACAAACTGTCGAAATCGCTCCTAACACAACGGCGATTCGTTCGCTTGATTGGGATCGCGATCGCTTTGATATTGAATTCGGTCTACAAAATGGTACAACTTATAATTCATATCTAATTAAAGGCGATCGCATTGCCTTGGTGGATACTTCTCACACTAAGTTTCGCCACCTATATTTAGAGACTCTTAAGAAACTGGTTAACCCAAAAGCAATTGATTACATCATTGTCAGCCATACAGAGCCAGATCACAGTGGCTTGGTTGAGGACGTTCTACAATTAGCACCCAGAGCCACTGTCTTAGCATCGAAAGTTGCACTTCAGTTTCTGGAAAATTTGGTTCACGATCCCTTCTCGAAGCGGATTGTCAAAAGTGGCGATCGCGTAGATTTAGGACAAGGTCACGAAATAGAATTTGTGAGTGCGCCAAACTTGCACTGGCCGGATACTATCTTCAGCTTTGATCACAAAACCCAAACTCTGTTCACCTGTGACGCTTTTGGGATGCACTATTGCAGCGATGACACTTTTGATGTCAACTTAGAGGCAATCGAACCCGACTTTAGATTTTACTATGATTGCTTAATGGGGCCAAATGCTCGTTCGCTGCTGAATGCGATGAAGAAAATGAACGAGTTGGGCAACATCAAAATTATCGCTAACGGTCACGGGCCTCTACTGTACCACCATTTGGGTATACTCAGAGAGTGCTACCAAGGTTGGAGCCAAAGACAAGCCAAAACAGAGACAATTGTCGGCATGTTTTATGTCTCTGATTATGGTTATGGCGATCGCATTGCTCAGGCGATCGCTCATGGAGTCCAGAAAACTGGCGTCGGGACTGAAATCATGGATCTAACAACAGCTGAGATCCAAGAAATTCAAGAATTAGCAGGTCGTTCATCTGGCATTATTGTTGGTATGCCCCCAACTGCAAACGCTGCGGCGCAAGCTGCGATTAGTGCGCTTTTGAGTGTAGTCAAAGAAAAGCAAGTCATAGGATTTTTTGAATGTTACGGTGGTGACGATGAACCCATCGATCCCTTACGTAGAAGATTCGTTGACTTTGGCGTCAAAGAAGCTTTCCCCGCAATTCGGATTAAAGAAACTCCTTCCCCAATCACCTTCCAGCTTTGCGAAGAAGCGGGTACTGATTTGGGACAAATGCTAGTCCGGGAACGCAACATCAAACAAATTAAGTCCATCGACGTTAACTTGGAAAAAGCACTAGGTCGGATTAGTAGTGGACTTTATATTATTACTGCTAAAAAGAACGATGTACAAGGAGCAATGCTGGCTTCTTGGGTCGCACAAGCTAGTTTACAACCTTTAGGATTTACAATTTCCGTCGCTAAAGACCGAGCAATTGATTCGTTGTTGCAAGTCGGCGATAAATTTGTCTTGAATGTCTTGGAAGAAGGAAACTATCAAGAACTGAAGAAACATTTCCTCAAGCGTCTGCTTCCTGGTGCAGACAGATTTGCAGGAGTCAAAACTCAAACAGCTAAAAACGGTTCCCCAATTCTCACAGACGCTCTTGCTTACATGGAATGCGAAGTTAAGAGCAGCATGGAATGCAGCGACCACTGGCTATTATACTGCACCGTCACCGATGGTCGAGTCTCCAAACCCGACGGATTAACAGCAGTTCGCCATCGTAAGGTAGGCAATTATTACTAAGAAGGCAAACGGGGAAAGGGGATCGGGGAAAGGGGATCGG
>NZ_NAPS01000002.1:2453784-2494684 GCF_004323185.1 Westiellopsis prolifica IICB1 | reverse complement strand
ATCCCCGATCCCCGATCCCCGATCCCCGATCCCCTATCTCCAAAAAATCCCCTCCCCTCACGTAAATACCTATGACCAATCCTAATCCTCGCGATGTGCAGGTTTTACCAATTGCGACAAATACAACTGTGCTGCGCGCGCGCAGTTGGACACGCCTGCGGTTTGAAATTGAATACGCGCTAGCTAGAGGTACAACCTCTAATTCTTATGTAATTAGTGGTGAGAAAGTTGCAGTTATTGATCCACCACCGGAGACTTTTAGTTTAATTTATTTAGATGCACTCAGGCAGTGTTTGAATGATTGGGAACGGTTGGATTATGTGATTCTTGGTCATTTTAATCCTAACCGCGTTGCCACAATCAAAGCACTTTTAGATTTAGTTCCCAAACTGACTTTTGTTTGTTCGCTTCCCTGTGCTGCAAATTTACGCGCAGCTTTCCCGAATCGCGAACTGAAAATTATTTCCATGCGGGGGAAAGAAACTCTGGATTTGGGTAAGGGTCATATTTTGAGATTCTTTCCAATTCCCAGTCCACGCTGGCCGACAGGACTCTGCACTTACGACGAACAAACCCAAATTCTCTACTCGAATAAGCTATTTGGGGCGCATTTGTGCGGTGATGAAGTCTTTGATGAAGATTGGGATCTCCTTAAAGAAGACCAGCGCTACTATTTTGACTGTTTGATGGCTCCCCATGCTACTCACGTGCAAGCCGCTTTGGAAAAATTATCAGAGTTGCAAGTGAGAATGTATGCTACTATCCACGGGCCATTAATTCGCTATGGTTTGTTGGAACTAGCCAAAGCCTACGAAATTTGGAGCAAGTCACAAACTGAACGTGAGATTTCCGTTGCCTTGCTTTATGCTTCAGCTTATGGTAACACAGCAACTCTGGCACAAGCTTTTGCTTTGGGACTTACCAAAGGTGGAGTCGCTGTCGAATCCATTAACTGCGAATTTGCTGAACCTGATGAAATTCGCGCCGCAATTGAAAAATGTGATGGTTTTATTATCGGTTCTCCGACGATTGGTGGGAATGCACCTACACCGATTCACACAGCTTTGGGTATTGTTCTCGCCGTTGGTGACAACAGTAAATTAGCTGGTGTCTTTGGTTCCTATGGTTGGAGTGGCGAGGCTTTTGATTTAATTGAAGGTAAGCTTAAAGATGCTGGTTATCGATTTGGGTTTGAAACTTTAAAAGCAAGATTTAAACCTACGGATGTGATGCTCAAAGAATGTGAAGAAATGGCGACAGATTTTGCCCAAACCCTGAGAAAAGCGAAAAAACCACGTTTGACTCAAGCTGCTGCAAGCCAGATGGAACAAGCTGTTGGGCGGATTGTTGGTTCTGTTTGCGTCGTCACAGCCAAACAAGGTGAAGTTTCTACGGGAATGTTGGGTGCTTGGGTATCACAAGCAACTTTTAATCCACCGGGAATTACTGTGGCGATCGCCAAAGAAAGAGCGGTGGAATCGATCATGCATACAGGTGGTAAATTTGTTTTGAATATCTTGGGTGAAGAAAATTACCAAGATTATATGAAACACTTCCGCAAAAACTTTGCTCCCGGAGAAGATAGATTTAAGGACTTTTCCACAGCAGTTGCAGATAACGGTTGTGCAATCATCACCGACTCAATCGCTTATCTGGAATGTTCAGTTAACAAACGCATGGAATGCGGCGACCATTGGGTTGTGTATGCGATCGTTGACAATGGTAAGTTATTACAATCGGATACCGTGACAGCGATGCATCACCGCAAAGCTGGTAATCATTATTAATTTTGATAAGTTTGTAGTCAGCACGCTTGGTACTTACTACAAACTTCAATAACCCAGTTGTGGGTGATTAATCTCAGGGTGCTTTACACTCTGAGATTTGTGCGATCGCTTGTTGAAATTCTCTATGATTGAGGTTTGAAACGAGAAACTTCGAGTTCAGAGCTTGAAACTCCAAGGTTGAAACAAGAAACGGAGCATCGCAAATGTTCAAAAAAACGCCTGCGATTGAAATCGCAGTTTGATTTGATGGCGTTGCTGAATCGCGGTATGAATCTAGTGTAGAGACGCGATATATCGCGTCTAGTACAAAGGTTTTGGAATTACCTAAAATCATTTTCATACATGAAATCAGCAACGCCGATTTTATGAAGTTGTCTTCAGACAACTTGCGCTATTAGCAAAGAGCTTAAACCCTTTACAAAGAGCTAGAATGAAATTGTTAGTGGCTGTAGCAACTTAGTGACCAAAAAGACATAAACAAATGATGTGATTAGTGTAGAGATGAGTTTAGCTGACAAGCTTGTTAAATGAATATTTGATACTATTCAAACTTCTCTCGACTCAAGAAAGTTCATTTATGTTTAGGTAATGATTACATAGCTGCAAAACAGAGAAGCTTTGCTACAACCTAGACAGAAGATAACTAACCAATTCATTGTCATTCATATTTTTATCCCAAAAATCATGTGATTAAGGCGAAAAAGCACGAGTAAAAAGATCGTGCAGTAAGTATTTCAGCCTAAATCCAGTTTTTTCGCTTTTCTGTTCTCTGGTACCCTTTATCAGTTCATAACAGAGAAACCATAAGAAAATTCACAAAGTTAAGAAGAAAAATAAACTTATGTTTCCCCGATTAGTTGATAAAAATACTTCAGTAATTTTGAAACGATTACAGCAGCATCTAGCCAAAAGCACAAAACTTTCTATAGGCTATCCTGCGAATCTCGACTTTGATTACGCTTTATTACTACCATTCTTTCAATATTATCTTAATAATGTAGGTGATCCATTTGTCGAGGGCAACTTTGCTCTTCATTCTAAAGAATTTGAACGACAATGTATTAGCTGGTTTGCCCAACTTTATGAGTTAGAAGAATACTGGGGATATCTCACCAGTGGTGGTACAGAAGGCAATCTCTACGGTATATTCTTGGGTAGAGAACTCAACCCTGATGCAATTCTTTATTCTTCCAGTGATACTCATTATTCAGTTGCCAAAGCAGCACGTTTATTAAAAATACCTCATGTTGTGATATGTTCTCAATTTAATGGGGAAATTAACTATGAACATCTAGAGTATGAGCTATCACAGCGAAAACATCAAAGTGCCATCATTAATATCAATTTAGGCACGACTATGAAAGGAGCAGTAGATAATATAGAGCGAATTATTGAGATAGTAGAAAGGGTAGGAGTTCGCTATTACATCCACTGTGATGGCGCACTCGGGGGAATGTTAATTCCTTTTATCAAAGGAGCGCCAAAAATTAGTTTTCGGGATTATCCAATTGGAAGTATCTCTGTCAGCGGTCATAAGTTTATTGGTTCTCCGATCACTTATGGAATTGTTCTCACCCGTCAACCTTATGTCAACAAAATAGAGACAAGTGTTGAATATATTGGTAGTCAAGATACAACTATTTTGGGTTCACGTAGCGGCATCGCTGCTTTACTTTTGTGGTATGCTATCCAAACCAGAAGTCACCACTTTCAAAAGGAAGTTGCTAGCTGCTTGCAAAATGCGCGGTATCTGCGCGATCGCCTCTTAGAAATAAATTATCATCCTTTACTTAATGATTTTTCAACCACAGTGGTTTTTGATAAACCTGGAATCGAACTGTGCCGCAAATGGCAATTAGCCACAGAGGAAAATTTTGCCCACGTCGTTGTTATGCAGCATATTTCGACCCAAAAAATTGACCTGTTTATACAAAATTTATTAGTTAATAAGGAGATAGAGAACGAAAAAGTTTTAACAGGGAACAGGAAAACAATGTGTGTAATTTGTCTTATCTGAACCTTATTGCGGGATATAAGGTAGATGCAAGCTCTCAGCATACATTGCTTTGCAGCATCGCTTTCAGATTTTCACATTAATAAGCAACCTTGAAGCGTATTGAACAAACGCTTTAATGTTCTCTATGGATCAAGGAAGGTTAATAAACAACGTTGAAGCGGATTGAACAAACGCTTTAATGTTCTCTATGGATCAAGGAAGGTTAATAAGCAACGTTGAAGCGTATTGAACAAACGCTTTAATGTTCTCTATGGATCAGAGATTTTTGTAACCAACATGAATTTGAAGAGTGCGATCGCCATACTTATATCTTGCACCTAACCCTAAATTAAAATTTGGGCTTAAAGCTAAAGTCGGTTTAAAACCGACTAGTTAAAGTTTTAAGCCATTTTAATGGGTTTAAGCTTTGAGCCGAAAATTTATTTTACGGCTGATTGCAGCTGGTGCAAGATGTCAGCATAGCAATCCTATTAGAACAAAAAATAGCGTTGCGCCATTGGTAAAACTGTTGCAGGTTCACAGGTCAGCAACTCCCCATCAGCTCTCACTTCATAAGTTTCTGCATCAACTTCAATCTGCGGTAGTGCATCATTCAACTTCATATCCTGCTTACTTAACTGGCGTGTTCCTGAAACTGCAACTGCTTGCTTTTGCAACTTCAACTGACTAGGAATCTCGTTTTCTAATGCTGTTTGCGAAACGAAAGTTAAGGATGTCGCGTGACGCGCACCTGCAAAACTGCCAAACATCGGACGCATATGTACAGGTTGGGGTGTGGGAATACTAGCATTAGCATCTCCCATTTGTGACCATGCGATCGCTCCACCTTTAATGACGATTTCTGGTTTCACACCAAAAAACGCCGGACGCCACAAACACAAATCTGCTAATTTACCTTCTTCCACTGAACCCACAAACTGAGAAATTCCATGGGTAATCGCCGGATTTATAGTATATTTAGCAACATAGCGCCTAGCCCGTAAATTATCGGCTAAACTATCTCTACCAAGGCTTCCCCGTTGCAGTTTCATTTTATGTGCAGTTTGCCAAGTGCGAATTATTACTTCTCCTACTCTTCCCATTGCTTGGGAGTCAGAAGAAATCATGCTGAATGCACCCAAATCATGCAAAATGTCTTCTGCGGCGATGGTTTCGCGACGAATGCGTGACTCAGCAAACGCCACATCTTCAGCAATTCCCGGATCAAGGTGATGGCAAACCATCAACATATCTAGGTGTTCATCGAGAGTATTAACAGTGTAAGGACGAGTGGGGTTGGTGGAAGATGGTAAAACATTTGCCTCACCGCAGACTTTAATAATATCCGGTGCATGTCCACCACCTGCGCCTTCGGTGTGATAGGTGTGGATGACACGATTTTTAAAAGCGGCGATGGTGTCTTCTACAAATCCTGCTTCGTTAAGGGTATCAGTATGAATTGCTACTTGAATATCGTACTCATCAGCAACGTTAAGACAAGTATCAATCGTTGCTGGTGTGGTTCCCCAATCTTCATGGAGTTTTAATCCCATCGCACCAGCTAAAATTTGTTCTGTAAGTCCTTGGGGTTGACTGGTGTTACCTTTACCCAAAAATCCCAGGTTGACGGGGAAGGCGTCGGCGGCTTGCAGCATTCGGTAAATATTCCAAGGGCCAGGTGTACAGGTAGTAGCATTTGTACCTGTAGCTGGGCCAGTACCACCGCCGAGCATTGTAGTAATTCCGGATGCGATCGCCACTTCGATTTGTTGGGGACAAATAAAGTGGATGTGGGAATCAACACCGCCTGCTGTGACAATCATACCCTCACCAGCGACGGCTTCTGTACCAGGGCCAATAATAATATCTATATTGTCTTGAATATAGGGATTGCCGGCTTTACCCATTTTAAAGATTTTGCCATCTTTAATACCGATATCTGCTTTGACGATACCCCACCAATCGAGAATCAAAGCATTGGTGATTACCATATCCACAGCACCATCGGCGTTAGAGATGGGGGATTGTCCCATTCCATCGCGAATGACTTTACCACCACCAAATTTTACTTCATCGCCGTAGGTGGTAAAGTCTTGTTCAACTTCGATAAATAATTCTGTATCGGCTAGGCGGATGCGATCGCCTACCGTCGGACCATAGGTTTCCGCATAGGCGCGGCGATCCATTCTGTAACTCATAATATACTTCTAGGGTGGTTTCGCTTTGATTATGCTTTCGCGGCTGCTTGGGTATGACGTTCTTTGAGGTAGGCAAAAAATTCACGTCCCTCACGCAAACGACGCACTAACATCTGTGGGTCGGTCAGCATTTCACCGACAATTGGAATAATGGCTTTGGGACGGAAGTAAAACTTACGATACATCCGTTCAACTGCATCTTCGATATCAGCACTGGAGAGATTCGGATATTGTAGTGTAGACATTTGAATGCCGGAATTAGCAACTAAAGAATTATCACTAAACCAACCATTGTCCTGTGCTTGCTGATAAAGTTCTGTCCCAGGATAAGGAGCGGCAATTGAAACCTGAATTGTATGAGGACTTAGATCACAAGCGAAGCGAATCGTTTCTTCAATGGTTTGCTGAGTTTCGTTAGGTAAACCAATAATAAATGTGCCGTGTACAGTGATACCAAGCTTGTGACAGTTTTCCATAAATTTACGGGCAACTTCCAGCTTAATTCCTTTCTTAATACCGTCTAATATTTGCTGATTACCCGATTCAAATCCTACCAATAATAGACGTAAGCCGTTATCGCGTAGTTGCTTGAGAGTATCGTAATCTAAGTTAGCACGAGCGTTACAACTCCAAGTCAACTTCAATCGCTTCATGTGTTCGCTAATGGCGATCGCTCGCTGCTTATCAATTGTAAATGTATCATCATCAAACATATATTCCCGCACTTTGTCCCCAAAGATGGCTTTCGCTTCTGCCATCTCGCGTCCCACTGCTTCCGGGGTTTTATGACGATACAGGTGTCCACCAATCGTTTGCGGCCAAAGACAGAAGGTACATTTTGCCGGACAACCGCGTCCAGTATAAAAAGAAATGTATGGATGCAGCAAATAGCCAATAAAGTATTTTGTAATATCTAAATCACGGGCGTAAATTGGCAGGACACTGGGCATAGAATCCCAATCGTGAATCAACGGACGGTCTTCATTATGATGTATATTACCCTGGCGATCGCGATAACTTAGACCTTTGATGCTGTCCCAAGGCTTGTCTTCCGCCAGTTCTTTACAGGTATAGTCAAATTCGTGGCGACAAACAAAGTCAATTATGGGATTTTCCTGTAGCGTCTGCTCTGGTAATACTGCTACATGCGCTCCAATTAAGCCAATCTGTGCATCTGGGTTTTGAGCTTTAATGGCTTGGGCGCACTTCACATCATTAGGTAGTGATGGTGTACTGGTGTGCATGATTACTAATTCGTACTCTCTAGCAATTTTCAGCACATCTTCCACTGTTTGTGCGTGGGGAGGCGCATCCACAAGCTTGCTATTAGGTACAAGAGCAGCAGGTTGTGCTAGCCAAGTAGGATACCAGAATGAGGTAATCTCTCGTTTGGCTTGGTATCGAGAACCTGCACCACCATCAAACCCATCGAAGGAGGGAGGACTGAGAAATAAAGTTTTCTTCACAGGTATATATATCTCCATTAATAATTCGCAGCTTGTAATTAACTAAACGGTCATTTGATTTTAGATTTTGGATTACTCTACGAGAAGCCGCCCAAGGGGCGTCTATGGATTTTGGACTCCGTCGTGAGCGCTCAGTCGAACGATTTTGGAAAATGGAATTGACTCCACTTAGGTCATCTGCTTCTTCTATACCATCAAAAGAAGTATCGGTCATATAATAAATTACACAACCAGAACATGAAAATCTATTCCCCAATCCCCAATCCCTATGTTTTCATTGCAACTAACTTACCTTGTTTTGTGATTTTCAATTGCTGTCCCCGCCATTCAATTGTGTTACCAACAAAGCAATAGCACCAGATTGCAAAGTCGATGAAATCCCATACAGGAATTAGCCACAAATATTTTTTAGCAGCAGAATCGTTAAGAATCTTAACTCCCACAACCCAACCCATTATTAACCGCATTATCCAAGTTATAAATAGTGCAGTCCAGCCCACGATTGATGCTCCTGTGGTAAGTAGTAATAGCAAGCTGGTGATCGTGCCATAGGTAAAAATCAATCCTAAATAACCCCAAGGACGAGAAACTCTTGTACAGCGCGCCCAACGGATCTGACGATTGATTGAATCAGCTAGAGATGTGGTTGTCAGTACATGCTCGACGACATAATCAGAAAGGACAACTTTGTAACCTGCTTGAGCTGGAAGGTAGCCAAGTTGAAAATCATCTGCGAGATAATCAGCGATCGCTTCTAATCCTCCTATTTTTTCCAATACTTGTTTGCGAATGGCAATAGTAGAACCAAAGGCAAATTTTATACCTTCAATTTTGTTACTGACTAAAACACCTGCATGAAAATCAGTCGCAGTACCAATAGCCTCTAGTGTTGTCACCCATTCATGTGGTAAAGAACGATACAAACAAGTGACGACACCAACTTCTTTGTCTTGATATGGTTGAATGACTCGTTGCAAGTAGTCATTTGTGACTTTGATATCACTATCAGCAATCAGCAGCAATTCATATTTGGCAAATTGTATGGCGTTTGCTATGTTGCTGATTTTCAGGTTTGTACCAATAGTGCGATCGCTAACTATCAACTGAATATCGACTTGAGGAAAGTCATTGATAATTTGCTTGACTAAAGGTATTGCAGGGTCTTGATTGTCACGAACGCAAAAAATAATCTGATAAACAGGATACTGCTGTTGGCAAAAAGAAGCCCAATTTTCGTAAGCATCAGCCTCAAGTCCACAAATCGGCTTCAGAATCGTGATTGGTGGATGAAATTCTGTAGCAACTGGATAGGGATGCTGAGAAAAGGCGATCGCTGCATAGATTGCATAGCAGTAAAACCAAACAGCTACTAAGCAGAGAATTAATAGCAGGAAATTAATAATAATAGCTGGATCAAAAATACTCAAGCAATTTCAGTTCCAAAAGTTCCATCAACTAAAGTATAAAAAATAGTGTGCGATCGCAAGGAAACAGTATACCAAAAACAAAAGCACCCTCCGAAATGGAGAGCGCTTTCTCATCTATTTAATTGTAGAGACTTATTGCATCCAGGCTATCTAAAGATTAACCGTTGATAGCGGGAGCAGAGATTGCAACTGGTGCAGCTTCAGCAGCAGCCAAGTCGAGAGGGAAGTTGTGAGCGTTGCGCTCGTGCATGACTTCCATACCCAAGTTAGCGCGGTTGATGATGTCTGCCCAAGTGTTGATCACGCGACCTTGTGAGTCAATTACTGATTGGTTGAAGTTGAAACCATTCAGGTTGAACGCCATGGTGCTGATTCCCAATGCGGTGAACCAGATTCCAATTACAGGCCAAGCAGCTAAGAAGAAGTGCAAGCTACGAGAGTTGTTGAAGGAAGCGTATTGGAAGATCAAGCGACCGAAGTAACCGTGAGCAGCTACGATGTTGTAGGTTTCTTCTTCTTGACCGAACTTGTAACCGTAGTTCTGAGATTCGGTTTCGGTTGTTTCACGAACTAAGGAAGAAGTTACCAAAGAACCGTGCATTGCGCTGAACAAGCTACCACCGAATACACCTGCTACACCGAGTTGGTGGAAGGGGTGCATCAGAATGTTGTGTTCTGCTTGGAATACCAACATGAAGTTGAATGTTCCGCTTATACCCAAGGGCATACCATCAGAGAAGGAACCTTGACCCAAGGGGTAAATCAAGAATACTGCGCTTGCTGCTGCTACAGGTGCTGAGTATGCTACTGCAATCCAAGGACGCATTCCTAAGCGGTAGGACAATTCCCACTCACGACCCATGTAGCAGAATACGCCGATGAGGAAGTGGAAAATTACCAACTGGTAAGGACCACCGTTGTACAACCACTCATCTAAGGAAGCTGCTTCCCAGATGGGATAGAAGTGCAAACCAATTGCGTTGGAAGAAGGTACTACTGCACCAGAGATAATGTTGTTTCCGTACATCAAGGAACCTGCTACAGGTTCACGGATACCATCGATGTCTACGGGAGGTGCGGCGATGAAGGCGATGATGAAGCAGGTGGTTGCTGCTAAGAGGGTTGGGATCATGAGTACGCCGAACCAGCCTACATATAGGCGGTTGTCGGTGCTGGTTACCCAGTTACAGAAGCGATCCCATACGTTAGCGCTTTCGCGTCTTTGTAAGGTTGCTGTCATTGTTCTTATGATTGCAATTACGTTACTTATGATGTGCGGGTGTTTTTTTACCCTTGTTACATATCTTAAAGTGATTATTGCAGTTTGTAAAGTCTTTTCATAAATATCTACTTCTGGTATGATATACCGTCCTAAACCGTATATATAACAATACCCAATACTGCTTGAATAATACAAATCAATTGACATTTAAACCCACCAGAGACGTGCTGTTTTAAGTGTTTTATGATTTGTGAAAATCGCAAAGCCAAGACCCCCGACTTCGCCAGAGTTGTCAGGGGTCTACTCTCTAGGGGATGATTTAGGAATGCTACGTGATCTCAAAACCAAATCAGGCGATCGCTACTGTTGTTTTTAATTTAAATATCTTTTCGATAACATCTTCGACTACCTTATCAGGTGTAGAAGCACCAGAAGTTACACCAATCACAATTTTTCCTTTAGGCAACCAGTTTTCTGTGATTTCCAAATTACCATTTAATAATCGATGTTCAATGCGATCGCCAGATAAAATCCTACCCACACTATCAATGTGGTAAGAAGGAATTCCCCGCTCAAAAGAAATTTGTTGCAATTGGGCAGTGTTTGATGAATTAAACCCACCAATTACAATCATTAAATCTAGTTTTTGTTCTACCAATTCCAAGATAGCATCTTGCCTTTCTTGAGTGGCATCACAGATGGTATTAAAGCTTTGGAAATGGTCATTTAAATTAGCTGGGCCATACTTTTGCATCATGGTATGCTCAAACAGCTTACCCAATTGTTCAGTTTCACTTTTGAGCATTGTAGTCTGGTTGGCAATGCCAATCATTTCTAAATCTTTGTCGGGGTCAAATCCTGGTGAACAAGCTTTACTGAATTTAGCGAGAAATTCTTCGCGATTTCCACCATGCAAAATATAGTTAGCTACATATTCTGCTTCTTTTAAATTCAAAACAATGAGATATTTCCCAGCAAAAGAACTAGTTGCAACTGTTTCTTCATGCTTATATTTGCCATGAATAATTGAGGTATATTCACGCTTTTTATGTTTTTCAACAGTATTCCAAACCTTTGATACCCAAGGACAAGTAGTATCAACAATTTTGCAGCCTTTATCGTTCAGTACCTGCATTTCTTGAACACTGGCACCAAAAGCAGGTAAGATCACAACATCACCAGTTTCCACAACCGAAAAATCTTTTTTCCCTGTTATGACTGGGATGAAGTCTACTTTCATTTCCTGCATTCGTTGATTAACAGAAGGATTGTGAATAATTTCATTCGTAATCCAAATGTGTTCCGTAGGGAAGTGTTTACGAGTTTCATAAGCCATCGCTACAGCACGTTCTACACCCCAACAAAAACCAAAAGCTTGGGCTAATCTGATTGTGACGTCTTGCCGATTAATGGTATAATTATTGTCCCGTATTTGCTGAATCAGTGAGCTTTGATATTCTGACTGTAACTGGGTAGCGACTTCTTCTTGATGACCAAACCCTTTACGATGATAATTTTCCGAATGTTGAAGTGAACGTTTAAAAGCTTTAGTATCCATTGGTTTTTTTCAACAAAAATCACTTTTTCATATTTTCTCGTACCGAGGCACTAAGTGATGTGGGAAATTGGGAGATTAGGAAGTTCCCTATCTTGTACTACTAGGGCCTATTTTCTAGTTCTATCTGACTATATAACTGTAAAGCAGAACTCCAGACTAAATAACCTTGGGGATTAAGATGTAAGCCGTCGGTACTGAATTCGGGACGGAGATTACCCTGGTTGTTGACAAATAGCGGATGCAAATTTAAATATTTGACGCCTTCTTTTGTCGCCATAGTTTTTAATTGCTGATTCAACTTCAGAATGCGATTATTTGGAATATTTAGTAATTTTTCTCGCCCTTCCCAAGTTGCTTCTTCTCCTGCATGTGGCAAAATTGACTGAATCACTATTTGTGTTTGCGGATGCACCTTACGCAGGTAACGCATGATTTGCCGATAATTGTTTAAAATTATCTCATCGTCATAGCCCTGGATTAAGTCATTAATACCAATCATTACAAAAATTGTTTCTGGTTGGGTACGGTCAAAAATTTCTAATCTTTTTAATAATCCAGTGCTGTTTTCTCCTGAAATACCCTGGTTTAGCCAATTCCTATTTTCAGGTAAAAATTCCGGAGGAAACCACAGACTTAAAGAATCTCCAGCTAGTATGGTCAGATGAGTGGGGTGTTTTTCAGCAGCAACTTTGGCTTCTTGCTTGAGAATACCTACCCATTCTTGATAATTGAGTTGATGACGATTACCCAATTCTGGTGTGGGTTGGGATGAAGCATTTGCATTGACGTGATTTGGCAATATATTCGCTAAAAAAGCGGTAACACCCTGCTGTCGCCAAATTAGGAGGATGACCGCTAGCAAGAGTATACCGTTGATGATCAGCGATAAAATTGCCCAGGTAGGAGAAGTTTTTGCAGAAGTGGACACGATTCTGGGGAATATACCAAATCTTTAACCAGATATTATATGTACTTACCCCATGATGGCTACTTATTACTCACGGAAATGCGATCGCCAAATTCTTCGTTGTAACCTTCTTCTCCGTGTTCGTTGATATCTACACCTTGCATTTCTGCTACTTCCTTCACACGCAGACCAACGGTAGCATCAATCAACTTGAGAATGACGAAGGTTCCTACCCCAGAAAAAACGTAAGCGATCGCAATTGCTGCTAGCTCGACTAATAATTCGCCTGGATTACCGTAAAGTAAACCGTTTTTTGCTGCGGAGTTAACTGTGGTGGTTGCAAAGACTGCTGTCAAAATTGCACCTACTGTTCCACCCACGCCATGTACAGGGTAAGTATCAAGGGCGTCATCAATTTGTACTTTATGTTTAAAGCTAACAGCGTAGAAACAAACAAAAGCGGTGATACTGCCAATTAAAATGGCTGCTAGTGGTGTGACAAAGCCTGCGGCGGGAGTAATACCCACTAAACCAGCCACAGCACCTGTAGCTGCACCGACTGCGGTTGGTTTACCCCGCAAAACTTTTTCTAAAATTAACCAAGTTAATGCCGCTGCTGCGGCTGCTGTATTGGTGTTAACAAAGGCGATTGTTGCTAAACTACCTGAAGCAAGAGCGCTACCAGCATTGAAGCCAAACCAGCCAAACCACAACAAGCCAGCTCCTAACAAAATGAAGGGAACGTTGTGAGGAGGACTAAGACGATCAGGATAGGTTTTGCGAGGACCAAGAACGATCGCTGCAACTAGAGCAGAAACCCCAGAACTAATATGAACGACTGTACCACCTGCGAAGTCGAGAGCGCCCAAGCCCCCTGCTAAACCAATGAATCCACCTTTTCCCCAAACCATATGGGCTAGAGGAGAGTAAATAAAAGTAGACCATAGTAGTACAAATAAACTATAGGCAGTGAAGCTCATTCGTTCGGCGATCGCACCAGAAATCAAAGCTGGGGTGATAATAGCAAACATGGCTTGGTAAATCATGAATGCCAGATGGGGAATTGTTGGTGCATAGGACAGAATCTCTGGAGGATTTGACCCCTTGAGATAATCAGTTACTTCTGTGCCAACACCATTTAAACCTAGCCACTGTAAACCACCAATAAACGGATTTCCAGGCGAAAAAGCAAGGCTATAGCCCCACAGAACCCAAGTTACTCCCACAATCGCCATCAGTACGAAGCTCATCATCAACGTATTGAGAACGTTGCGAGAACGTACGAATCCACTATAAAAAAAGGCAAGTCCAGGAGTCATTAGTAATACTAAAGCTGCACAAATTAGCATAAATGCTGTATCAGCAGCAGTTTGAGCATTAGAAATTGCTGCGTTCACATCAACTGGTGCAGCAACAGCATTGCCTATAAGCGGGCCTATAAGAAACATTAGGGCGATCGCCCCAATCATCAAAATATTCTTCAGCACTTGTTTATTGTCCCTTTCCGCCAAAATCTTTTCATTACGTACATTTATTGGAGTAATTTTTAATACTTTTTTCTGTATTAGAAGCTACTTAAATTTAGTCCGTTTTCAGACATTCTTCAAAATATACTTCTTTTAGTAGTTGGCAAATCTTGAATTTTTTGCAATCTATGCATATTTCGCATAAATCTTTTGCTCACTCAAATACAAGAAAAACAGAGATTACCGAAGATATAAACGAAATTTTGCTATAAATTCAAATCATGCATAATCGACATAGTGTAGCTTGATAAAAGCCTGACTGGTAAGTAATAGTAGAAGTTTGAAAATAATTTTGTAGATAAACGTTAACTGTTAACTGTTAACTGAATTCATGCTTAATTCTCGATCCCTACCCATTAGCAATCATTGGTAAACGTACGGTGAAAATCGACCCTATTCCCTGCTCACTCTTGACAAAAATTTCACCGCCCATCATCAAACAAAAGTGACGGCTAATCGCTAACCCCAGTCCAGTCCCACCATACTTTTTCGTAGTTGAGGCGTCCCCTTGTGTAAAGGGTTGAAATAACTGCTGTTGTTGCTGTAAAGACATTCCAATGCCTGTGTCAGTTACAGTAAAGATTATGATTTCGACGGCTTCTTCGCGGGATTTGTAAACTTTTTCTCTTTTGACATTTAGTACCACTTTACCGTTGGTAGTAAATTTAGCGGCGTTACTGAGCAAGTTGTAAAGTACCTGCCTGAGCTTGGTCTGATCAGTGTGCATGATGCCCAATTCTTGCTCATAATCGACTTCTAGGACATTAGCATTTTTTTCTACTAGCGGTTTTACTGTTAAAACAACACTATTGATTAATGTCATCAGGTCAAATGTCTCTGGGTAAAAAGTCATTTTCCCTGCTTCAATTTTTGATAAGTCTAGAATGTCGTTAATCAGTAACAAAAGATGCCTACCAGCAGAGTTTATAGATTCCAAGTCATTAATAAACTCTTCTCCTAAGCTGGTATCAGCAGCGTCATCCTGAAGTAGTTGACTCAAGCCAATAATTGCATTTAAGGGTGTACGTAGTTCGTGACTAATATTTGCCAAAAATTGACTTTTGGCTTTATTTGCTCCTTCTGCTAATTCTTTGGCTTGCTCAAGTTCTTTAGTGTGTTTTGATACTTGACCAATAAGACGATTCAGTGATTTTGCTAGTAAACCTATTTCATCTTCAGTGGTGATAGGCGCTCGCAAGTCGAAATTTGATTTCCGTGCGACTTGTTCCGCGACTTGAGTAACTGTGATCACTGGTTCGGCGATCGCTCGCGAAGTACGCCAAGCCACAACAGCGGCCACTCCGACTGACAAGAGCATACTAGCTATGACTATTGATCTTTCAATTCCTTTAGACTGGCTGACGTCATTTTTCATCCTCTCTTCTACTTGTTCAGCGCTTTGCAGGAGATCATTCAAATATTTGTATAGTTGATCTAGGCGCGCAGCTGTTTCACCGCGCATCACAGCTAATAATTGGTTCTGGACTATGGATGCTTGTTGTTGTGATATTTGCTGGTTATTAATTGGTTCTAATATAGACTCAATATCTTGAACGTAGGAGTCTAAATTAGTCGCGTAATTTTGTAATAAAGTCTGTAAAGAAGCTTCACTGGTTGCTAGGTTTCTAGGCTTGCTTTCCAGAAAAGCCATAATTTGATTTTCTATTTTTTTGGTTTTTTCAATATTTTCCAGAAATTTGTCTCTTCTGTAGGCTAGTCTTTCGGGATCTTCCACAACAGCAGGCAAATTCGTACTCTGGATTTGTGCATCTGCGATCGCATCTTTGTAATTTACCAGCATTTGCGTCTGGTAATGGGCGTGATCTAATTCCTTGATTTGTTGTCCTCGGTAAAAGTTCGCAACAAACAATCCAGCAAGTGAACCAAAAAACCCAATCCCAATTGCCAGAAAGTAACCATAGCCTATTTTTTGATGGATGCGCCAAGAACTAGCTTTGAGTTTCCCTCGCGAGGGAAATTCGATAGTTGGTAGTTCATCGGTTGAGGGTTCGTTGGCTGACACTTTTGTTGTTTGTAAACTATTGTCAACAGCGGTTGGCTTATGAGTTTATATCCCTCAAATCTTCTTATCCATCCGCCAAAATTAGCAAATTAGTTTAGGCATGAAATCACTGACATCAGTGACTCTCACCTAATCTTATCTTCCTTTATAGCAAGAACTAATATTCGCTCAATATTATAATTAGTCTTACTCTGATGGTATTTAAGCAGTTTTTATATTGATGAATTTTATACAAATATCAGGAATAGGGGATAACAAAAAATTAGGAGCCATAGTTTTTACTTTTGGCTCCTAACTCTGGTTTTAAATTAAGCGATCGCAGCAGTTGAAGGTTGTTTGTTGAGTGCTTGTTTCAACAATTCTGCCTTATCAGTACGCTCCCAAGGCAGATCTAAATCTGTCCGACCGAAGTGACCGTAAGCTGCGACGTCCTGATAAAAACGTCCGCCTCGTTCACTTGGTAGGTTGCGTAAGTTAAAGGAATGGATAATCCCAGCTGGACGCAGTTCAAAATGATCTGTAATTAGTTGCAGCAAGGTTTCATCATCAACTTTACCAGTGCCAAAAGTCTCCACCAAAATGCTCACTGGTCGTGCTACACCAATGGCATAACTAAGCTGGACTTCACACTTTTCTGCTAGACCGGCGGCTACAATATTTTTTGCCGCATAGCGACAAGCATAGGCAGCACTACGGTCTACTTTAGTGGGGTCTTTACCAGAAAAGGCTCCACCACCATGTCGGGAGTAACCACCATAGGTATCGACAATGATTTTACGTCCAGTTAGACCGGAGTCTCCTTGTGGTCCACCAATGACAAATTTACCAGTGGGGTTAACTAAAAAGCGGGTATTTTCATCTGGCTTGATTTCTAAGTCACCAAACACAGGTTCAACCACTGCTGACCAGAGGTCTTTTTTGATTTGGGCTTGCACTTCTACCTCATTGGTGATATCACCAATGGTAGGTGTGTGCTGTGTGGAAATCAGGATAGTATCAATACCTATAGGACGTCCATCTTGGTAAGCCACACTTACCTGAGTTTTGCCATCAGGACGCAGGTAGGATAGTTGACCTGTTTTGCGAACTGCTGCTAGTCGGCGGGCAATACGATGAGAAAGGCTGATTGGCAAAGGCATCAGTTCTGGTGTTTCATTACAAGCGAAACCGAACATAATACCTTGGTCGCCAGCACCAACTTTATCGAATTGTTCCTCGCTATCCTGACGAGCTTCATGGGCAACATTTACGCCTTGAGCTATATCAGGCGATTGCTCATCCAAAGCTACCAGGACTGAGCAGCTGTTGGAGCAGAAGCCATTAATAGCATCGGTGTAGCCAATTTCTGCTATTTTATTGCGAGCGACATTGACGTAATTAACACTTGCTTTAGTAGTGATTTCACCAGTGATCAATACCAAACCAGTGTTAACCACAACTTCCGCAGCCACACGACTAGTCGGGTCTTGTGTGAGCAAGGTATCTAGAATTGCATCAGAAATCTGATCACAAATTTTATCTGGATGACCTTCGGTCACTGACTCGGAGGTAAATAGATAGCGTTTAGACAAATTTAATTCCTCCAAAACAATGTGAGTTTGCTGACTAAATGACAACATTTAATCTAGCTACTCAATCTGCAATCATAACAATATTTCTAGTTATAAAAAAAGGGACACTCTTGGTGTCCCTTAGATATTTGACACAAATACTGTTTTTTTAAACTTGAACGGCCATTTTGGCTTCCTTTGCTGTTAAACGCTCGTAGGCGGCGCGCATTTTTAATCCTGTTAGCACTTGGAACAAACCTGTACCATTGTTGGAACCAGGATACTCGCGGTGCTGGAGTAACAAGTGAGTCATCTCACCTTGATACTTAGTAGATGTTTTGCTGAGGTGAGTTTCGATGTAAATCACTTCTTCGAGATTGTCAAACTGACCATCTACCTCTAAAACAGAAACGTAGCGACCGTAGTACACATCTGAACCGTAGTACAGTTGCATACCAGGATAGGAACAAGTCAGTTTGCGTCCACAGGGAGTCCACTGGATTGTAGAGCCTTCATCGAACAGATAAACTGGTTCAAAGCCTTCTTTACCCTCACGTTGTAGCATCCGTACCCGCAGAACTTTACGCTCTTTATCCTCTTTGATGAGGTTGGTAGGTAATACCTGAAGAACTACATCAGCAAATTCTCTTTGTGGTTCAATGTACTTCTGAAAATCAGGTTTGCGAGAATTGATTTGAGCTAAAACATCTTCATAACGATGACCACGTTCAGCCATGTCTCGCTGGATCTTCCAAGCAATTTTAACTTCATCACTAATATCAAAATAGACACTGAAGTCAATTAGCGATCGCACACGTTCATCATATAAAGGATGTAGCCCCTCAACCACTAGAATATGATTCGGCTCTATGTGTTCCGGTGGATCGATAGCGCCGGTTTCGTGATTATAAATAGGTTTCATGACCGATTGACCTTCTTTGAGCGCTTTAATTTGCTCGTACATCAGGTCAAAATTGTTGGCTCTGGGGTCAAGTGCGGTTATACCTGTTTCTTTACGCTGCTTGCGATCCAAACAATGATAGTCATCCAAACAGATAACTGTCATCAACTCCTCACCGAATAAATCTGTCAGACGACGCAAAAACGTAGATTTACCACATCCAGAGTCTCCGGCTACTCCAATTAGTACCACTCGTTCTGGTTTATTACTCATAAATCTCCTCTAAATGCTAAAGATGAGTCAATCAATAATTTTTCACACCTACAAGAAATCAAGCCAAGAGCTTACCCCTTTGGTTTATCCTGCGTTCTTGCTACTTAACAGCACAAATAGAAATACAACGGGTAAGCTTAACAGTAATAATTGTTACCCGTTTTTATTGTCTAAGTTGTTGCTGGTAAGTATTTAATCCTAGTGATATATTGGATTCTAACAGAAGGGGTTACTCTATACAAGGCTTGCTAACAGCAAGAAATTGCGTTTTTCAAATCATGGTTGTGAATGTTTAGCAATCACGAAAACTCCCGAAACACTAGCTGTACAGCCGCTTCATTTTTACTGAACAAAACTGAACAACCATGCGTGGTTTGTTGGCTTGGCCAACTATATTTTTGGGGTGGATTCTCACTCACGTTCGGTTTTTCGCAACAATACTGAAAATAGTCGCAACAACTCCGAACGTGAGTGAGAAGGGTTGTTCAGTTTTGTCTAGTCAATCCCCAACCACTAAAGTTTAAGTCACAACCCCAGAAATCATGGGTTTGGAATTTTTATTCTATGTGGCAGCAAAATGCTAGCTCTTAAGAGCGTTATGGTATGATCGGATTGCAGTTTATGACTCTGTTAATTCAAGTCTATAGGGTATAATCTGATTTTTAAAGTAGTTTTTTACCTTTTTCAAATTTTTATTAGAGAACAAGCAAAACTCGATAATATTAAAAATTGTCAAACAGAGTTATCCTTCTTGCGAAAATTATCTCACTGTCAAGATTGCTCTATGGCCGTAAGATGAATTGCATGCAGGGACTGTGGTAAAATGCCAATAGTTTACCGAAAATACCTGTAGTCGTAAAAACTAAGCGGCATAACTGGTGAGTAAGTAAACAAAGTATTACAGTACCGTAAGACATACGGGATTTTAAGCCTGTGGAGAGCGAGTAAGACTCGTAGTGCTTGCACTAAAAGCATCGCTCGTTGAATCAGGAATCTCGCGCCAACCTTGAGCTTTGGCGGTGAGAGTGTCAAGTTGTAGCGATGCCATATCACGAAAAAAAAATTAAATTGACTCATTATTAACATTCTCCAAAGAACTTATCCTCTACCTTAGAAGGTGAACAGGTGTGACTATTACCATGCCTTAGTATCTTTGGTGAGTCTACGTAACAAGGCATTGGCTGATGCTGCTTTTCCCAGTGTTAGTTTTTTGTAACCAAAATTTGGTAATTCAAAGAACAGCATCTGTGGTGAAAGGGTTTTTTGTGAGAACAGGTTAAGTAAATATCGGAGTGGTAGAACGAATGTACTACAGAGGTACTGTTGAAGGAGCTGCCAACACAGAATCAGGTAGCCGTGTTTTCGTTTACGAAGTGGTTGGTCTACGTCAGAGCGAAGAAACTGATCAGACGAACCATCAAATTCGTAACAGTGGCAGTGTGTTCATCAAAGTGCCTTACAGCCGCATGAATCAGGAAATGCGACGTATTACTCGCCTGGGTGGCAGAATAGTTAGCATACAACCAGTGAGTGTTTTACAGCAAACAAATGGTAAAGCCACATCTGCTGAATCTGCTTACGAAGGAAATGGTAATGCCACACCTGTGAATGCTGAACCACCAGTCCAGCAACAGCCCCAGAAGAATGAGACGAAAGGCAAGACCATGACTCAAGCGAAAGCTAAAAAAGATGCCCACGCTGACGTTCCTGTCAATCTTTACCGTCCGAATGCACCTTACATTGGTAAATGTATTTCCAATGAAGCATTAGTAGGAGAAAACGGTATTGGTATCGTTCAGCATCTCAAGTTCGACCTCTCTGGCGGAAATTTGCGTTACATAGAAGGTCAAAGTATTGGTATTATTCCGCCAGGACTGGATAAGAATGGTAAACCAGAAAAATTGAGACTGTACTCCATCGCCTCGACTCGTCACGGCGATGATGTAGACGACAAAACTGTATCGCTGTGCGTTCGTCAATTGGAGTACAAGCATCCAGAAAGTGGCGAAACAGTCTACGGAGTCTGCTCTACTTACCTATGTAACCTCAAGCCTGGAGATGATGTGAAAATCACAGGCCCAGTGGGTAAGGAAATGTTACTACCCGCAGACGAAGATGCCAACGTAATTATGATGGCAACAGGAACAGGTATTGCCCCTATGCGTGCCTATCTGTGGCGGATGTTTAAGGATGCCGAAAAAGCTGCTAACCCAGAATACCAGTTCAAAGGTTTCTCATGGCTGATTTTTGGTGTTCCCACAACTCCAAATATTCTTTATAAAGAAGAATTGGAAGAAATGCAAGGGAAGTATCCTGATAACTTCCGCTTGACATACGCCATTAGCCGCGAACAGAAAAACCCCCAAGGCGGCAGAATGTACATTCAAGACCGCGTTGCTGAACATGCAGATGAACTGTGGAGTTTGATTAAGAACGAAAAAACCCACACCTACATTTGCGGTTTGCGTGGTATGGAAGATGGCATTGATGCAGCACTTTCAGCAGCAGCAGCGAAAGAGGGTGTTAATTGGAGCGACTACCAGAAAGAAATTAAGAAAGCTGGTCGCTGGCACGTTGAAACATATTAATTTTAGTCATTGGTAGAGACGCGATGTTCCTCGCGTCTGTACAATTGTCATTGGTCATTAGTGACAAAAGACAAATGACATAGACGCGCTCATAGGCTTCAAGGTAGAGTAGGACAATTGACTAAGTAATAATTGTAGGGTGGGCAATGCTCACCCTACAATTATTATTGAATTATTGTTGGTGAAATTTGGTATAAGATTCGTGGGCGTAAAGCTGGGAATACTAGGTTTGGGTACGGTAGGTACGGGTACGGTGCAACTTTTGCAAGATAGTGTCGGACGTCACCCGTTGTTGCGAGATATAGAAATACACCAGGTGGGAGTGCGATCGCTCGATAAACCCCGCGCGGTCAAAGTCCCAGATGCTGTATTAACAACAGATTTGGAAGCAATTGTCAATGATCCGCAGATAGATATAGTCGTCGAAGTCATTGGTGGACTCGAACCAGCGCGATCGCTAATTCTCAAAGCTATTGAAAATGGCAAACACGTTGTGACTGCTAACAAAGCAGTAATTTCCCGTTTTGGAGATGAAATCTTTACAGCTGCCAATAAAGCTGGTGTTTATGTCATGCTAGAGGCTGCTGTTGGTGGTGGTATCCCGGTGATTCAACCCCTGAAGCAATCTTTGAGCGTTAACCGGATTCATACTGTTACAGGTATTGTCAACGGTACGACCAACTATATCCTGACACGGATGCAAACTGAAGGCAGCAGTTTTAATGATGTCTTAGCTGATGCTCAAAAATTGGGTTATGCAGAAGCCGATCCGACAGCCGATATTGATGGCTTGGATGCCGCAGACAAAATTGCTATTCTGGCCTCATTAGCCTTTGGTGGACGCATCAAACTGCAAAATGTCTATTGTGAAGGTATTCGCCAAATCAGCAAAACAGACATAGCCTATGCGGATAAATTAGGGTTTGTCATTAAATTATTGGCAATAGCTAAAACAGTTAATTCTTCCTCCATCACTCCATCCCCCAATCACCCCATCTCCGTTAGAGTTCACCCCACCCTAGTTCCCAAAGCACATCCCCTAGCTAGTATCAACGGTGTTTATAATGCCATCCTTGTGGAAGGAGAACCGATTGGACAGGTAATGTTTTTTGGCCCAGGTGCGGGTGCAGGTGCGACTGCTAGCGCTGTCTCATCTGACATTTTAAATTTAGTAGCAGCACTACAAGCCAGTACAACCACACCCAATCCTCTATTGACTTGTGGACATCAAGACTACTGCGAAATTACACCACCAGAAGAACTTGTTAGCAGATTCTATACCCGTTTTCTCACTCAAGACCAACCAGGAGTAATTGGTAAATTAGGCACTTGCTTTGGTAAATACGGTGTCAGCTTAGAATCAGTTGTTCAAACAGGCTTTCAAGGAGATTTAGCAGAAATTGTTGTTGTTACCCACGATGTCCGAGAAGGAGATTTTCGACAAGCTTTGGCAGAAATTCAGACTTTAGCAGCAATACACAGCATTCCCAGCTTGTTACGAGTTTTATAAGAAACTTTGTTAGTAGAGAGTAAATAGTAGATAGTAGTTAGTGGTTATTACGGGAAGCAAGTAATTGGTAATAAAAAAAGACCAGCCAATAACCAACAATTAACAACCAACAATCAAGGATAATCATCGATGACAGACACGCCTCCCGATCCTAAGTCATCTCAAACAAATGCCCTCGGCTTTGATGAATTTATTGGTATTCTTGTTGCCTTTGCTACTATCGGGGCAATTTTGTTTTGGTCATTTTCTCGTAAGGAATCTGGATGGAACTTCAACAGCTTGTTGTCACCTGACTCTAGTTCGGTAACTTCTCCTAGTACTCCACCTAAGCAAACTGCTCCTAATGTCGAATCTCGCCAGCAATCATCTACATCTGTTGAGGATAAGTTACCTGTAGTAACACCATCTCCTAGTGTTAACTTTAATACTTTACCTCAACAACAACCATCTTCACCACCTTTTATTACCAACAAAACGATCCCACTAGTCATTCCTGAGCAAAAATCAACAATTCCCCCACCGATCGCATTTACTGATGTACCTGGCGATTTTTGGGCGCGTCGTTTTATTGATGCGCTTTCCTCTCGAAATATTATTAAGGGCTATGAAGATTACACTTTTAGACCAAATCAGCCTGTAACGCGGGCTGAATTTGCAGCGATTGTGGAACAAGCATTTGGGAAAGAAGTTGGCAAAACTAAGAGTGCGATCGCTTTTAAGGATGTACCAGTTCAATTTTGGGCGAACTCAGCTATTGATCAAGCTATTGGTACAGGATTTTTGAAAGGCTACCCTAACAAAGTTTTTAGACCACAGCAAAGAATTCCACGGGTACAGGTATTGGTTGCCCTTACTAGTGGTATGAATTTAAATGTTCCTGATTCCCCAACTCAAATATTAAGTTTTTACAGGGATGCAAAAGTAATCCCTAAGTATGCTAACAACAAAATAGCAGCAGCCACAGTCAATGATCTTGTAGTCAACTACCCCAATCCCAAAACGCTAAATCCAAATAAAGAAGCTACCCGTGCTGAGGTAGCCGCTATGGTTTATCAAGCTTTGGTGCGAACGGGAAGACTAGACGCAATTGAATCTGAATACATTGTCAAAGCGTCTAATTAAATGTGATGACACAAGTGGCCAAGTGTTGGTAAGAATCTACTTGACCACTTGGGAGGAGGCGAGATCCAGCAGCAATTTGTGGCGTACCAATAATGCGATCGCCGGCGGCGGGCGCTACTGCGCCATCGCGCTTGGGTACTGAATTACTCAGTTTTAGGCGTCTTTACCCACCACTTGTGATTTGAGAGTTGCAATTTCACTGGTTAATTCTTGCCTGGTAGAAGCTTTGAGTAAATAACGGTAGATAAACCATGCAGAGTAGCCAATACCAATTAATTCAAAAGTCGGTGCTACTAAAGGAATATCATTTAAAGCATCCAGAATCGCCAAGACAACTTTAACAGCGACAATTGCTCCCACAATTAAACCAATAGTAACCAGGGGCTGTTTGTACTTGTTAAAGAAGGTTCCCAAGTATTCAGGTAGTGTCGCTAAAAAGCTAGAAGCGACTTCTCCATACTTTAACCATTGGTCTTGAGTTTGTGCAGTAGGCTGGATTTTTGTAATGGTTCCTGTTTGGTTGTTCATTTCTGGCACTATTGCCTCTGGAGACTTTGTTTCTACTACTTCCGGTTCTTGCATTTCCGCTCCCATGATTGTGACAGTTGAGTTACTTTGATCGGGACAATTACAACCAAAAGGCTGTTGAGTCGGCGATGCACTAACACATCACTTTACACATATAGACATGTGCCTTGAACTAAAGTTCAAGTTTTGCTCTTACCAATTTTGCCCATTTGGTGGGCTAGCATTCAGACTGGTAAGCTGCTTATGATCGTACTCATTCAAGTACAAATCATGCACTAATAAGTTCATCCCTTATTTATACAAGTCTAAATGCCGATTTTACCTGATATTTAGGCAATCTTAAGCTGTTATTCTTAATGTTGATAGTAAGATTGATATTAAGACTTAATAAAAATTTTTATGTATTCACACAGCCTAGACTTTTAAAATTATTTGTGGTAATGGTGGCTGTACGTATATAGGAAAATACTAAATTAGCTACCTACTATCTCCAAAATATCATGTGAGTTTAACAAAGTATTTATTTTTACCAAAATATAGCCCGCGACTTAAGTGCGGGCTAATAGCGAAAACCCACTTTAAGTGGGTTCGATAAATATTATCAGACCAAGCAACCTACTCGCCCTCAAATAAATTGCTGGCTTATAGCTCAAGTCTACTAGCAAACTAGACAGTTTCTCTTAAGATATAACGAATGCTGTTCTTTGGAAGCTCACGTCACTTTAACTGGGTTCAAATGCTGTATAACTTATGCGAAAAATTCCTTAAAAATTCTTCAAATCTTACGGTGCGTTTTAGCAAAACGCCTAACGCACCAGCAATAAAATCAGAGATTGTTTGGTAATGCACCTACGAAATATTGAATAATTTCTTTTTTGGTATTCCTTTAGTCCCAATCAGGAATATCCGCGCTGTCACCACCAATACCGATTCCTGTATTGTATATTTCAGCATTAGTGATGTTGAGGTTATTCATTGATGCGCCATGGACATTAGAATCTAAAATCGTGGCACTGGTGAAATTGACGCCGTTGAGATTGGCATTTTTGAAATTAACATTGGTTGCAAATGCTGATTCTAAATTAGCACCTGCCAAGTTTGCACCCGTAAGATCGGCACCTTCGAGATTTGCTCCTTCCAAGTTAGCTCCTTGAAGATTTGCACCTCTTAAGTCAGCACCAATTAGGTGAGCACCACTGAGGTTTGCTCCTGATAGATTACACTGTATACATTCCCCAGTTGATAACAGCTTTTGTACTTGCTGCGGATTGTTGGCGCTAACTGCACCAGTAAAGAACAGGGGAGCTGCTAAGGTTAAAGCTGCCAA
Organism: Westiellopsis prolifica IICB1; assembly: GCF_004323185.1. GTDB lineage: Bacteria > Cyanobacteriota > Cyanobacteriia > Cyanobacteriales > Nostocaceae > Pelatocladus > Pelatocladus prolificus_A. The sequence goes on along the minus strand of NZ_NAPS01000002.1, from coordinate 2,468,775 downwards.
TATTTTACTTTTCATATTTCCCCCTTGAAATTTCAACGTGCTTCCGTTCTTTTCCTCACGATCTAATTATCTCACTAAACAAGTTGTCAAAATGTATTTGTTTCATCAACTCTTTGCGATCGCACTGCGATTCATGTAAGTCCATAAATACTAGTGCTGGTAAGATAATCAAGCATTTCTGGTCATAGTATATGTCTAACTAATGGCATCTGACAAACGCCTATTGTCAGAGTCTGCACATAGTTTATTTTCTGACTCTTGGCAGAAGAGGGATTATATATCCTTTAATTTATATATTCCATTAGAAATATATAATGAATTACATAGAATTATTTCAATTTATCAAAAATATTATTTTTTGATCAAATCTTGCTCAAAGCCGAATTTTTGCTGAATATAGTCAAAAATATTGCTATCTGAAATATTCAATTATCTTAAACATATTGAAATTAGCTTCTCAGCAAAATTATTTCTTATTTTATGCTCAAGATTGAATGTGTAATAAAAATATCTTGATCAATCAGATATGGGTTCCTAAAAATTACTTAGTATTTTCTTGTCTTCAATGTTTTTTGCGAATAAATTAGTAATATTTTAAATTTAAAAAATCTGATTTCGCGAAATCAGATTTTTTTATTTTTTATAATTATTTAATAATCTTATACATAAATTGAAAGTAATCAATAATTCAATATAGTTCAAACCACGCCAAAACCTTTGTGTTTAAGCAAATATAGATATGTATCATGGTAAGTCTTTAAACATCGTCCATTTAACTAAAAAATACTAACTGAACCGTATTGAGCAATATCATTAACTTTTTCAACACCAGTAAATAATTGTAAATCACCTAATTTATTAATAAAATTGAAAAAAGTTATATTATATAAATCCAAAATTAATGTGTCTGAATACCTAAATATAATACGTGATATGAATAAGTATAAATTATTTTAATTTTATATATGTAAGATACGATTAAGCTTACAAGATTACTGGGTAGTTGTAGATATAAATTTACCGTAAACTGATACTTTTTTCAAGCTTTGACCCTTGAGGCTAGTTAACGTATAGTCATAATCTGATGAGAGACCAACAAGGCTTGATTTATGGTTCGAGAGCTTGAACGAAAACGCCAGAGTGCAAACTTTCCAGAAACAGCCCCAGCTGCTAACCCAGTGTTTTTTAGAACTTACAGCCGTCGTAGAGAGGCACAAACAAGAGAAACATGGGAACAGGTGTGCGATCGCACTTTGGGAGGTTTAATCAGTTTAGGGAAACTACAACCACAAGAGGCTGACATTCTCGAACGGATGCAGCGTAACTTGAAAGCATTACCCAGTGGGCGCTGGCTGTGGGTTGGTGGTACAGACTGGATAGCCAAGCCACAGAATTTTTCTGGGGCTTACAATTGTACTTCTACCAACCTCCAAGACTGGAGTGCTTTTGGTTTGATGATGGATTTGGCAATGATGGGCTGTGGTACTGGAGCAATTTTAGAACCAAAATACATCAACCAATTGCCCCCAATTCGTAATCGTTTAAATGTAACTGTACAGGGAGAAATTGGTTTTACTCCCCGTCTAGAACGGCATGAATTGACAGAAGTCAAAATAGATACAAATGCTAACCGCGTTATCATCCATGTCGGAGACAGCCGTCAAGGCTGGGTGCAATCATATCAGAGTTTACTAGAACTCTCTACAGATGAAAGATTGACTCAGGAAATTCAAGTAATAGTTGATATCAGTGATGTGCGTCAAGCCGGAGAAGTTCTTAATGGCTTTGGAGGAGTTGCCAATCCTGTAAAACTGCCTGGACTGTACCAGCGCTGCGCTTCTATCCTTAATAAAGCAATTGGGCGTCAATTAAATTCAGTAGAATGCTGTTTGTTGATCGATGAAGCTGCTGTAACAATTGTTGCAGGCAATATCCGAAGAAGTGCGGGAATACGTCAAGGTTATAGCAGTGATAATTTGTTTGCTGATGCGAAAGCAAACCTTTGGCATCAGGATGAAAACGGCAACTGGCGTATTGATCCAGAACGGGATTCACTGCGAATGGCAAACCACACCAGAGTTTTTCACCGTAAGCCAACATTAGAAGAATGTGTTGATGCTGTTCGCAAACAATACTACAGTGGCGAAGGTGCAATTCAATGGGCTGGTGAAGCTGTAGCCAGAGCTAACTGTGATCTGCTAAATATACCAGAATTGAAAACTGAATTTTTGCAAGCTTATGAGCAAGGAAAAGCCAAAGAATGGATACAACAACGTCACCCAGATATTGATGCTCAAGAATTAGAACATCGTTTGAGTAGATATGGTTTAAATCCGTGTGGTATTTGATAATACTTGCCTCACGTAAAAAACTGGGGAAAAACGGGGAAGGCTGAGAACAGGAATCATTAGCAGATGAACCTGCCAATCCCGTGGTAATCTGGAAAATCACCAGACACCGTAGAGCATAGAGACTGAGCGTTAAGAGAGCAATAATGTCTCCAAGAGTCCCTGGCTACCAAATGGTAGAAAATGTATGCCGAGCTACAGGGAATTATAGAACCTGTAGAACTAGAGGATAAAAAGCCTTTAGGGTAACAAAACTGGAGATTATTGGTGCTAACTTCCACTGTAATTTATCAGAAATCCATCTCAATCAAATTGATCCATTTAACTATAAAGAACAGGAAGAAGCCTTCACCGCAGGTGCATTATCTGTAGCTGCTCTTTTGCATCACAAATTCCAAGAGCCACGCTATCAATACAGCCGTGAACTTGACCCGATTGTCGGAGTTTCTTTTACTGGTTTATTTGATTTCTTTGTTCATGCTTTTGGGGTTGATTGGTTATATTGGTGGGCTGAAGGAAGACCAAACACTGCTCAAGGATTGGCGTTTAAACATGAAGAACAAAAATACTTGAGTACCTGGAAAAATATTGTGCATCAGGTAGTTTGGGATTATTGCTCCAAGCATAATCTTAAACGTCCAAATCGTTGCACCACTGTTCAGCCTAGTGGTACAAAATCTTTGTTGACTAGTGCTTCTCCAGGATGGCACCCCCCCAAAGCCCAAAGATTTATTCGCAGAATCACTTTCCGTAAAAATGATCCAGTAGCTTTAGCATGTATTGACTATGGTTACAATGTCATACCTTCTCAATCTGATAAAGATGAACAGGGGAATTTATTAAATGACCCCTTTGATTCTAGAGTCAGTGAGTGGTTAGTAGAAATTCCTGTGGCTGTTCCTTGGGCTGATTTATCAGGCGCTGATGAAGTTGACATTAGTAAATTTAGCGCTTTATCTCAGATGGATTTCTATATGCAGGTGCAGAAATTTTATGTGACCCATAACACATCTGCTACAATTGAACTGCGAGAGCAAGAAGTAGAAGCTTTGGGAAGTCGTATATACGAAACTATTCGTGATGATGAAGGTTATATCAGTGCAGCTCTTTTAGCGCGATTTGATGATCATCAAACTTTTCCACGCTTGCCCTTTGAACCAATTACAAAGGATCAGTACGAAAAACTGATGCAAGAAGTCATAGTACGTCGTAAAACGAATGATTTTCACACAGCATTGAGTCATTATGATTTCGGTGAATTAATCGAAGTAGGACCCGCAGGTTGTGATTCAGATAAATGCATGATGCCTGAAGTAAATCCCAATTAATTAGTTAATTTAACGTGAATTCGATGGGTTTGATTAGCCTAACATCCCGCCCTCAAATCAATTTGGAGCTAATAGCAAAAACCCACTTCCTGTAGTTTTAAGGGGCTTGCGGGCGAGTTGATTGCTTAGTCTGATAATATTTATCGGACTCACATTAATGTAGAAACTAGGAAGAAGGAATCATTTAGATTGATTTTCTTCTTCTTAGTTTAGTGAAGCATTTCTTTCTAACAAACTTCCTCGCACACACTACGATGAATAAAATTCACCAATTTTGAGACTCATCTAGGTAATTTAGGAGACTATAATTATGTTTTTGGATGAACTAACGCCTATTTTTCAACAATTTGCCCAGCACCCAGTATCATTCATGGGTGGTTTTTTCTCTGGGGTACTGCGACTAAATCTTGCTGATGACCCTGTTAAAAGTTGGCTTGATCAACAAACTGACCCAAATGTTCATACAGCTTCTAGCGTTGAACAAACGAATGGTAGATCTAGTGGTCCTCAATCAATAGCTATTGAATAAAGCAAAAATGAAATTACAGCAATAGAAGCAGAAAGCCCACGAGCTTCAGCCGTGGGGACGGCGGCTGAAATGTCGGACACAGGTTCCGACATTTCAGCCGCCTCAATGCGTAGGACGCTTTAGTGTCCGTCCCCATCTTTCCCCAAACTCGCTTAAGCTAATTCCTTTGAGAAATAATAGTTGAATATACTTTTAGGATTGGGTGCGATCGCGTAGCAATTCTGAGAGAAAGAACATATGTTCACAAATGGTTATTATTTTTTTGTGAATCACGTATTCCTAAATTGGCAAATCCCGCATCTGCACAAATAGGTATATTTGGTAGAAATAGCATGAATAAATCTTTCAAAGATTCACCTTATCATCAATCAAACTCCACATATAAGAGAGACTAATTTGAAGTTAAAGGTGTTTGTAAAATCTCACACTTTAAAAAATGTCAAGATCGGTTATCATATGAGGCGTACGCGAAAAATTCAGCCTAAATGTTAGACCAGACGAAAGTATTTTCGTTTCTTGTTAACTTTACTAATTAGCTGAATTTATCGCCTCGAGTTGAGACTTACGTGATCCAAATGACTATTTACGTTGGAAATCTCTCCTACAGCGCTACCGAAGACGATTTAAAGGCTGTTTTTGCCGAATACGGCCAGGTTAAAAGAGTTGTGTTACCGACCGACCGCGATACGGGTAGACTGCGCGGGTTTGCTTTTGTTGAAATGGATGATGATGCCCAAGAGGATGCAGCGATTACAGAATTAGATGGTGCTGAATGGATGGGCCGTCAACTCAAAGTCAACAAGGCAAGACCAAGGGAGGATAACCGACGAGGCAGTTGGGCGAAAAGGTAATATATATCTTTTAAAACTGACGAAAGATAATAATAGCAAATTGCTTACTTTTTAGGCAAGTTATAAGTTACCGCAAGTAACCAAAACGTAGTGAATCGATCAAAAATTAAATAGCAGCTAAATAGCCAGCTAGTTGTGACTTCCAGGTAAGTTAGCCACTAGTTGGCTATTGCTGTTTGATTAAGAGTTTAGCTAAATCGCCGTAAGTCCCCCACTGAATAAGGAATTATTGGTCATTATTACTAATGGCTGGTGCATAGCGAATAAATTTTGATTACTTGTAAGACTAGGTAGATTTGCCTGAAAAAATCATCTCAAGTAAGCAAACAACTTTAATTGAGCATGATAAAAGGTTGATTTCTTTAGTTTGTCTAAAGTCACCTCTGAATTGTCAAATTAACTTTCTAAGATAGAGGCAGCAACCACAAGTTGCAAGGCACGGGATCAACCCAACAAATAGCTAATTGCTATGGAGGACAAAGATAATGACGAAAGCAGCAGAATCTTTAGAGCAGTCCATTAAAGATGCTACAGCTAACCGCAGCTTAGATCGTGATTGTACTACTTTATCCCGTCACGTCCTGCAACAACTCCAGACTTTTTCGCCACAAGCACAAGATTTAAGTGCGCTGATGAATCGTATTGGCTTGGCTGGCAAACTCATTGCTCGTCACCTCAGTCGCGCTGGTTTAATGGAAGGTGTTCTCGGCTTTACAGGCGAGACTAACGTCCAGGGCGAATCTGTGAAAAAAATGGATGTCTACGCCAATGACGTATTTATCGCAGTATTTAAGCAAAGCGGGTTAGTATGTCGCTTGGCTTCTGAAGAAATGGAAAATCCCTACTATATTCCCGAAAACTGTCCCATTGGCCGCTACACTTTGCTATATGATCCCATTGATGGTTCATCTAACACTGATATTAATTTGAGTTTGGGTTCCATCTTCTCAATTCGTCAACAGGAAGGAGAAGATGTTGATGGTACAGCAAAAGATTTGCTTGCAACGGGACGTAAACAAATCGCTGCTGGATACATCCTGTATGGTCCTAGTACGATGCTGGTCTATACTATAGGAAGGGGCGTTCATTCCTTTACCCTTGACCCTAGTTTAGGAGAGTTTATCCTCACTGAAGAAAATATTCAGATTCCTGCCCATGGTCCGGTGTATAGTGTGAACGAGGGCAACTTTTGGCAATGGGATGAATCAATTCGGGAATATATCCGTTACGTTCATCGTACAGAAGGTTATAGCGCTCGTTACAGTGGGGCAATGGTTAGCGATGTCCATAGAGTATTAATTCAAGGTGGTGTGTTTCTCTATCCTGGAACCGCTCAAAAGCCAGAAGGTAAACTACGCTTACTTTATGAAACAGCTCCCCTTGCTTTTTTGATCGAGCAAGCAGGTGGTCGAGCAACAACCGGACATGAGAACATTTTGGACGTGGTACCAAAGAAACTACATCAACGTACACCTCTAATTATTGGTAGTAGAGAGGATGTAGCAAAGGTAGAGTCTTTTATTCAAAACGGCCATTAGTAGTAGTAAAAGTTAATGGTTAGTAGGGGCTAACGGTCGTTAGCCCGTAAGGTGTTAGCGGGAAATCAGCAACAATTAACAACTAACAACTTACTAGGTTTGAAAATTTCTCTAGCAAAGAGAATAAGCAGGAGGGAAAAAATATGACGACAAATCATTTATTAGAGATCAAAAATTACGGTCAAAGTATTTGGATGGATAATTTGACTCGTGACATTATTAAGTCTGGTGAATTGAAAGATTTGGTGGAAAATAAAGGTATTTGTGGCATTACTTCCAATCCAACTATTTTTGAAAAAGCGATCGCTGGTAATGCTATTTATGACCAAGATATCGAAACTGGAATTAAAGCAGGATTGCCAACTTACAAAATTTATGAGTCACTGGTATTTCAAGATATCCGTGATGCTTGCGACATTCTGCGCCCTGTTTACGAAGCCTCAAATGGGTTGGATGGTTACGTCAGCATAGAAGTACCACCAACAATTGCTCATGACACCGAAGCTACAATTGCTGAGGCTCGTCGTTACTTTCAAGAAATTGGTCGGGAAAATGTCATGATCAAAATTCCTGGCACAGAACCCGGTTTGCCAGCAGTTGAGCAGGTAATATCCGAAGGGATTAATGTCAATATCACGCTGCTGTTCTCTGTAGAAAGCTACATTAACACAGCTTGGGCTTATATTCGCGGCTTAGAAAAACGAGCAGCAGAAGGTAAAGATATCAGCAAAATTGCATCTGTAGCTAGCTTCTTCCTCAGTCGGATTGACAGCAACATTGACGGTAAAATTGATGCCAAGCTAGCCAAAGGCGTTGACGATCTCAACGTTGAAGCCAAGCTAAAAGCAATTAAAGGAAAAGTAGCGATCGCTAATGCAAAGATTGCTTATCAGGAATATAAAAAGATTGTACAAAGCGATCGTTGGCAAGAATTGGCAGCCAAAGGTGCAAAAGTGCAGCGCTTGCTGTGGGCTAGCACCAGCACCAAAGACCCCCAATACAGCGACGTCATGTATGTTGATGAGTTGATTGGTCAGGACACCGTTAACACCTTACCACCAGCAACCATCGAAGCTTGTGCTGATCACTGCGATGTCGCTAACCGAGTGGAAACAGACGTAGATGAGGCTTACAACCTGATCGAAAATCTCAAAGATCCAGACGTGAACATCGACATCAACGCAGTGATGGACGAACTGCTAACAGAAGGAATCGACAAATTTGTCAAGCCCTTCCAATCCTTAATGGATTCTTTAGAAAACAAAGTCAAGCAGTTGTCGCCAGTATAAGAATAATGGACAAGGGAAACAAGGGAGAGTGGGGAGTGTGGGGTGTGGAGGAAGTGTAGGGAGACAAGGAGGACAAGGAAGACAAGGAAGCAGAGAGCAGGGAGCTGGGAGCTGGGAGCTGGGAGACAAGGGAGAATAACCGATCCCCAATCCCCAATCCCCAATCCCCGATCCCCAATCCCCAATCCCCGTTACCCCTTATCCCCAGAGGGGGCCCCACCTTCCCCGATCCCCGATCCCCGATCCCCGATCCCCGATCCCCGATCCAACATCTCAAACCTAAAATTCAAAATTCATTCCTATGGTCAGTCTGCTAGAAAATCCTTTGCGGGTCGGTCTACAACAACAAGGGATGGCCGAACCCCAGATTATAGTTATCTTTGGTGCTTCTGGAGACCTTACTTGGCGCAAACTTGTGCCATCACTATATAAATTAAGACGCGAGAGACGCATTCCACCAGAGACAACCATCGTTGGCGTAGCACGTCGGGACTGGACTCATGAATACTTCCGCGAACAAATGCGAAAAGGGATGGAAGAGGTTCATGGCGGTGTTGGTCCAGAGGAACTCTGGCAGGACTTTTCTCAAGGATTATTTTACTGCTCTGGTAATATCGATAAGCCCGAAGATTACCATAAACTCAAGACTTTTTTGCATGAGTTAGACGAGAAACGGGGAACACGAGGAAACCGGATGTTCTACCTTTCTGTGGCGCCCAACTTCTTTGCAGAAGCAATTAAACAACTAGGAACCGGGGGAATGCTGGACGATCCCTACAAACATCGTCTAGTCATTGAAAAACCCTTTGGTCGAGATTTGGCTTCGGCTAAAAGTCTGAACTTAGTAGTGCAGAAATATTGTAAAGAACAGCAAGTCTACCGCATTGACCATTACTTAGGTAAAGATACAGTTCAAAATTTGCTAGTATTTCGCTTTGCTAATGCTATTTTTGAACCATTATGGAATCGTCGCTTTGTTGACCACGTCCAGATTACCGTAGCTGAAACCGTCGGAGTAGAAGATCGGGCTGGCTACTATGAAAGCTCCGGCGCACTGCGGGACATGTTGCAAAATCACTTGATGCAACTTTATTGCTTGACAGCAATGGAAGCTCCCAACGCTATGGATGCAGATAGTATCCGTACAGAAAAAGTTAAAGTACTCCAAGCTACACGTTTAGCAGATATCAACAATTTAAATCTTTCGGCTGTGCGTGGACAGTACAGCGCTGGCTGGATGAAAGGTAAGCCAGTACCTGGGTATAGAGAAGAACCTGGAGTCAATCCCAATTCAACTACACCTACTTACGTAGCGATGAAATTCCTGGTTGACAACTGGCGCTGGCAAGGAGTTCCCTTTTACCTGCGTACTGGTAAGCGAATGCCAAAAAAAGTTAGCGAGATTTCTATCCACTTCCGCGAAGTTCCTTCTCGGATGTTTCAATCCGCAGCGCAACAGATGAATGCAAATATTTTAGCAATGCGGATTCAGCCGAATGAAGGTATTTCTCTACGGTTTGAAGTTAAAATGCCTGGGGCAGATTTCCGGACTCGTTCGGTTGATATGGACTTTAGTTATGGTTCCTTTGGCATCACCGCAACTTCTGATGCCTACGATCGCCTCTTTTTAGATTGTATGATGGGCGATCAAACATTATTTACACGGGGAGACGAAGTAGAAGCTGCTTGGCAGGTTGTCACGCCAGCTCTTTCTGTGTGGGATGCACCCGCAGATCCAACAACCATTCCCCACTATGAAGCTGGAACCTGGGAACCCGTGGAAGCGGAATTATTGATTAACCAAGATGGTCGCCGTTGGCGCAGACTATAGAAATTAGTCATTAGTCATTAGTCATTAGTCATTAGTAAAACCAATGACCAATGACCAATGACCAATGACAAATAACCAATGACAAATGACAAAATTATTCTTATGACTCCCCAAGCTCCTACTATTTTTTCACTACAGGCTCCCAAGGATGTTTCGCTAACAGATATTGAAGCGGAACTCAGCCAAATTTGGCAAAGTTATGGCATGGCTGGCGAAGATGGTACACTTCCAGCAGCGACAAGAGCAACCACATTTACTTTGGTGGTTTATGAGTCGGAAGAAACCCAACATTTACTTGCTGCGTTGGGATTTTACAATGGGCCAATTGATGGTATCCCTGGCCCGCAAACCCAAGCAGCATTGCGAGAATTACAGAAAAAGTACGGATTGACAGAAACTGGAACAGCTACCGAGGAAACTTTGACTCTGTTGCGGGAAGAAGTTGCTAAACGTTACAAGAGTGGGACAACAGAGAATGGGTCTGCATCCTATGGTTTAGATGCAAAAAGTCCCAGAATTGCTGACGAAATTGCTCTGCGTAACCCCTGTCGGATTATTACTCTTTTACCAGTAGTCGGAGAAGACGAAGGTGTCAAAGCACAAGTCTCTGCCTACTGTCCCATTCAAAAAGGCGCATCCACCAGTCTGGTGTGTTGTGAATACATTACCCTTACTGGAACCGCCACCGCTTTAGAACGGATTGGTGGTATGATCCCAGCATTGACGATTGGCGGTTTACCTAAGTTTTTGTGGTGGAAAGCCACGCCTGACGCCAACAACGGTTTATTCAAACGCTTGGCGGCAATATGCAATAATGTGATTGTAGATTCTTGCAACTTTAATAAGTCAGAAATAGATTTACTCAGCCTACAAGCATTAGTGGAAAATGGTGTACCTGTAGCTGACTTGAACTGGCGTCGCCTCTCTGGATGGCAAGAATTGACAGCAGAAGCTTACGACCCACCCCAGCGTCGCGCCGCCTTGATTGAGATTGACAGAGTAAATATTGATTACGAAAAAGGTAACTCCACACAGGCGTTACTCTTTTTAGGTTGGTTAGCAAGTCGTTTGAATTGGCGTCCGGTTTCTTATCAAAAAGAAAGTGATGATTATGATATTACCCGCGTCAGCTTTAGCACCGATAACCAACGGCAAGTAGAAGCGGAATTAGCAGGAGTCCCTGTAGCTGATGTAGGCGAAGTTCCAGGGGACTTGATTGCTTTACGCTTAAGTTCTACCAATCCTCAAGCTAACTGTGGTACTGTAATCTGTACGGAAACTGGCGGTTGTATGCGGATGGAAACCCAAGGTGGCGCCCAATCTGCCGGATTATTCCAGCAAGTAACTTCACTCTCTGAACAGAAAGCCGAAGTTTTGTTGAGTCAACAGGTACAACGTTGGGGAAATGAAGCGCTGTTTGAAGAAAGTCTCGCAGTCATAGGACAAATACTCAAATTAGGGAATGGGTAATTCTATTTTGGATTTTAGATTTTCGATTTTGGATTGCGTATAAAATCTAAAATCTAAAATCTAAAATCTAAAATTGCTATGGCTTTAATTATTGCAGGAGAACGTAGCGGGGTGGGTAAAACAACAGTCACACTCACCCTGCTGGCGTCTTTGTGTCGGCGATCGCACCAAGTGCAATCTTTCAAAGTAGGGCCGGATTATATAGATCCGATGTTTCATCAGCATGTAACTAAACGTGCTTGTCGTAATTTAGACCCGATTTTAACTTCAGAAACATACGTACAACAGTGTTTTACTCGTCACAGCCAAGGTATGGATTATGCCCTAATTGAGGGCGTGATGGGGTTGTTTGATGGAGTTTCGTCATTAGTCAGTAGTCATTTGTCATTGGCAAAACACCAAGAACAAATGACCAATGACATAGGACAAATGACTGATTATGCCAGTACTGCTCATATAGCAAGACTGTTAGATTTACCTGTAATATTAGTGATTGATTGTAGCCGTTTGTCTGGTTCTGTTGCTGCGATCGCTCACGGTTATAATTCTTTTGATCCCAGAATTAGAATAGCCGGATTAATCTTAAATCGTGTTGGTAGCGATCGCCACTTGCAATTACTCAAAGATTCTCTTACACCCCTACAATTACCAATTCTTGGTGTACTGCGTCGCCAAGATAACATTACCATTCCTGATCGTCACCTCGGTTTAGTACCCACAGTTGAACTTCCCGAACTCAATGCTTTAATTGAGCGATTTGCTGATTTGGGTGACACTTGCTTTGATTGGGAGAGGTTGTTACCGTTGCTGAGAATAGAGGGACAGGGGGACAAGGGGGACAAGAGGGACAGGGGGGACAGGGGGGACAAGGGGGATAAGGAGGACAGGGGGGATAAATTGCTTGTTTGTCTTTCGTCTATTGTAAAGATTGCTGTGGCACGCGATCGCGCTTTTAATTTTTACTACCAAGACAATCTCGACTTGTTACAACAACTGGGTGCAGAGTTGGTTTTTTGGAGTCCTTTAGAAGATCCTAAGCTACCAGAAGGAGTCCAAGGTATGTATTTTGGTGGTGGGTTTCCAGAAGTGTTCGCCCAGAACCTTGCTGAAAATACTGATGCCAAAGCAGCAATTAAAACAGCGATTCTGACGGGAATGCCAACAATTGCCGAGTGTGGCGGGTTGATGTATTTGTGTGAGCAAGTTATCGATTTTGCAGGTAAATCTTGGTCGATGGTGGGAGTGTTACCTACAACCGCAGTTATGAGTGGACGTTTAACTTTGGGATATCGCCGCGCTGTTGTTCTGCAAGATAGTTTATTAGTAAATGCAGGAACAACAGTTTATGGACATGAGTTTCATCGTTCCTATTTAATGTCCAATTTTGAGCAGCCACTATTTGAAACTTATCGCTTTGACAATGAAGAATTTACAGGGTGTGAAGGATGGGGATCTAATTCACCACATCTCAATCTTCACGCCTCTTATATTCACATGCACTGGGGTGCTTCCTCAGAAATTCCCCAGAGGTTTTTAAGACGTTGTTTGGAGTGAGTAAAATTGTTGTAGAAGTTAGTTATCCGTGTACCTGTTTCTTCTAATTTTACTCGCTCAATTAATTGCTTTGCTTGCTCCGCCATAGCTTTCTCTGAGGCAATTGTTAACGGGAGCATCCCAATTTTGAAAAATACTTGTTAAAGAATTTTCCCAGTCCTCTTATAGAGGACTTTAGCTTTCAGACAGGGATTTAAATCCCTGGCTATTCATGCAAAATTGGGATGCACACTTGTATTGACTGACAATTATAATTAAATACTACTCTTTATTTTCTCCTAGTAATCTCTTCAATTTTTTATCTGTAAAGGGGTTTTTGCCAGTGCGTAAAGCTTTAATCCAAGCTCTTACTTTTGATTTTCCTGTTTTACTATCTGTTGCGGCGATATATGCTTCAAAGTCTTCAATTGCTCCTTGTTTGTTGCCGGTTATTGCTCTAGCAAGACCACGTACAACTCGAATTTTTTGATTATCAGCAGCTAGTTGTACAGCGTTTTCACAGGCTAGCATAACATCTGCTGCTTGTTTTTTTAAGCTACCTTGTAAGCAAATTTCTTTCCAGGCGTCAGCAGAAATTTCTACTTTTGGATCTACATTTTGGGCATTGATATAAGCGATCGCAGCTAATTTTATCTTGCCCTGTTTCATAAATTTGTTTCCTTCATAAATTAAAACTGGAGCTGCTAACCGCCCGATTTGAGTATCCAGTTTTAGTGCTTCTTGGAACTTACTTACTGCGCTTTCTAGTTCATTAGTTTCCAAACGTTGTTGTCCTTCCACAAACAAGCGTTCGGCTTTGGCTTTGTTAATAAACTCTTGTGCTTTGGCTTTGGAATCAAACTTTAAATCAGAATTCCATTTTTGGGCTTTGCGGAAGTGGTTAGCAGCATCTTCAAAGTTGCCTTCTCTTGCTAATTTTTCACCTTGAATCAGATACATTTCACTCAATTCAGTATGCTTATGCCTAGTAGCATCAAAAGCTATAACTGTCATCACAGCAAATATAAATCCTGCGGCAAATGAACCAAAGAGAATTTGTTTGAAAAAACGATCAACAATGATTTTCCTCGCTGATTTCAAGCCTGTTTTTCTTTCTTGTGCCGCCGTTAGCTGTTTTAATTTTGGTTGTTGTTGCTGACGAATGAAATTAACTAAATGATCATGTGTTAATTGATAGCGATCATAAGGGTTTTCTTGCACTAAGATCACAATCCCGGATTTGACTAATATCTGTAAGACCAAATCCAATAAAAATTTCTCTGTTTTTCTATCTCTAATTAAATATTGCTGTAAATCCTGTTCTAATTCTGTACGAGTTTTGAGGGGACAACTACCTTTTTCATCTGTGAGTAAATACAGTACCAGTTTTGCTAACTGCTGATTTTCTATCCCACAGTCTTCGATGACTTCATTTAAATAATGCTGAATCAGCTTTTCTTGTGCTTGATCACCATACTGCTGATATTCTGCCAAGGTAGTGATATTCTCTGTTTGTAATTGGACGCCCATTATCTGTAAATCTATTGGACGCACCTCACCTAATTTTCCTGCTAAGTCTTGTATCAATTGTTCTAACAATGCAGGTTCCAGTTGAAAACGAGTACCTGCGGTTAAGTATTCGAGAACTGTTTTAGCGTCACCAGGTGAAAGGTTCCCTAATTTATAGAGAATATTTTTACTTAGAATATCTTTATTTATGATCTCCATGCCGGGTAGATCATTATACGCCAGCAAATGATGTAAGTAATTTTCCCGCAGCGACACAATGACTTTGACGGACAAAATCTTCAGACATTCTCCTAAAAACTCAAAAAATTGTCGCCTTGGTTCTGACTCAGTGTGAATCAAGAAAAATTCTTCAAATTGATCAAAAATCAAGACTGTGCGAAGGTTGTGCTGTTCGTTTTGACGTAGTTGTTCTAAGAGGAAGTGAAATTGGGGAAGAGTGGAGTGTGGGGAGATGGTGAAAGTTTGGAGTTCTGGAGTCAATGTTTCAAGTTCTGAATTCAAGCTTTCAAACTCAGAAGTCAAAATTTCGATTTCGGAAGTCAAACTTGCGAGTTCTAAGGCTAAAGTTTTAATTTCTAAGGTGGAACTGTCGAGTTCTGAAGTTGAAGTTTCGAGTTCTGAAGTTGAAGTTTCAAATTCTAAAGTCGAAGTTTCGAGTTCTGATGTGGAAATTTCAAATTCTAAAGTCGAAGTTTCGAGTTCTGAAGTCGAAGTTTCAAGTTCTGAGGGGAAAACTCCCAGTTC
>NZ_NAPS01000002.1:2376082-2453772 GCF_004323185.1 Westiellopsis prolifica IICB1 | reverse complement strand
CGGAAGTCAAACTTGCGAGTTCTAAGGCTAAAGTTTTAATTTCTAAGGTGGAACTGTCGAGTTCTGAAGTTGAAGTTTCGAGTTCTGAAGTTGAACTTTCAAACTCAGAAGTCAAAATTTCGATTTCGGAAGTCAAACTTGCGAGTTCTGAGGCTAAAGTTTCAATTTCTGAAGTGGAACTTTCGAGTTCTAAAGTCGAAGTTTCGAGTTCTGATGTGGAAATTTCAAATTCTAAAGTCGAAGTTTCGAGTTCTGAAGTTGAAGTTTCAAATTCTAAAGTCGAAGTTTCGAGTTCTGAGGTCGAAGTTTCAAGTTCTGAGGGGAAAACTCCCAGTTCAGAATTCAAATTTTGATTTTTTCCATTTTCTCTATTCTGCGTCTGTGCGTCTTGTGTTGTTGCTAATTTCCGCACTCCTTCTTCAATCTGGTGTACCAACTCTTCTATCCAATTGCGGTAAACTCGTATTTGCACAACCAAGTTGTCTTGAGTGGCGATCGCTTTGTTTTTCAATGCTGGGATCAATCCTGCATTTAACAGCGAAGTTTTGCCAACACCTGATTTTCCATAAATAATTATTAATTTGTTATTTTCACAACCAATACGTTCAAGTAAATGTTCTACATCCTTTTGGCGACCAGAAGCAGTTATTTCTGGTGCGATATTTTCTTGTTGAGATGTGAACAGTTGCTTTTCTACACTGGGGATTAACTTTGCTTGCTGTATAGCTTCCAAGCTACCTGCACCAATAAATATCCGCAAGCCATACTTTTGTTCAATAGATCTTTGTTCCAACTTGGTGCAAAAGGCTTCTAGATATTGTTTTTCCTGTTTATATAGTCTCTGCAAGCTATTTAAAATACTAATGTAAATATAGGGAATATTTTCAGTAATACCAATTTGTTTAGCAGCTTCTAAATTACTGATAGCTGCGATCACTTCGTTTAATTGTTCTTGGGCTTGCGCGAGAATAAATAGACAAGAACTTTTCAGGAATAAGCACTCGCTCAAATGAGCAGGAATAGAGGTAGAACTGTGCAGGCAATTTTTTCTATTTTCGTGACTAGATAAAATTTCCAGTACTTTTTGAGCTTCCTCTTTAGCATTATGCCAATTTCTTTTTGCTAAAGCGACTTTAGCCAAAAGATGGTGTTCTTGGGCTATTTTCAGTAAGTTTTTTTCTTTGGAGAAAGTTTTATTCTTCGCCCTACTTTCCACATCAGGAGAGTATTGCATAATTTGTGTAGGCACCTTATTTTTTACTTTCTCATTCTAGTCTTACTTAAAAAAGCGCTCATATCGCATTAATTTTATCGTTCAGTTCTCGAATTCTGCGGGAAAGAATACCAATAATGTTTACGGCGATATCAGGAATTTCATCAATTGCTTCATAAAGTTGTTCTTGTGTCAATTCCAAGCATTCACAAGCTTCTAAAGTTGTGGCGGAAGCGGAACGCGGTTGAGCATCAAAGACAGCCATTTCACCAAAGGATTCGCCTTTGGAAAAGATAGCTAGTTGTTGTTTAGCAATATGAACTTTAACTTTACCGGAAACGACAATATAAAGCGATCGCCCTTCGTCTCCTTCATTAAAAATAGTATAATTCCCTGGAAATGATAATTCATCCATGACAGAAGCCAAGCGAACGATAAAATCATCCCGTAGTTCTTTAAAAATGGGTACTCTACGAACTAATAATAAACGTTCAACGGTAGATAACATATTTGTTAAGCTAAAACTGTTGAGAAGAGTATTAATAAATCTTAATTTTGATACTACTTTAGATTGCGATCGCCAATGTAAAATTCAGTTTTAATCCCCGAAAATTTTCTTGGATTTCAGTTCTGGGCAATATGCAAATTTTTTAATTTATATCATGTCCGCTTGAAAATTGACGAGCAAAACGACGCGGAGATATTGAGACACGGTGACGCAGAGGATTTTTTAATAAGTAATTAATTTACTTGACATTAACTTAGGACTTACGCAAAATCATGAAAAAACGTAGACGCGTCAGCGGCTTCCCTTTGGGTACCGCGTAGACGCGTCAGCGGCTTCAAGGTAGAGTAGGACGCATTAGACGCGCAAGCGGCTTCCCGTAGGGTAGGACACGTAGACACGCAGTGGCTTCCTGAAAGGTAGGAATAAGAGTTTGGGAGAGTTTTTGCGTAAGTCCTATAACTGCCAAATATGATTTGAAGCCAATTTCTTATCCCCATTTGATGTCAAGAAAGATAAACTTAAAATTTCTTAATAATAAAAATAAGCTGCGTATACCAGCAGCATTGATAAAAATTCTATTTTTTTTACCCTGATCCCCGGTTTCCGTTTTTTGTTTCCTATTTCCAAGTTAAGGTGGGCAAATTTTGCCCACCTTAATTTTTAAGCTTAAGCAGCGTTTTGACGCCACCATTCAATCGTATTTTTCAACCCTTGCTTAAAGTCTACCTGGGCAGTAAAACCAAAGGCTTGTTTTGCTCTCTCGGTATCTAAGCAACGGCGGGGTTGACCGTTGGGTTTGTCGGTTTCCCAAACAATTTCGCCGTCATACTCCATCAATTCACAAATTAAGTTAATCAAGTCACGGATGGAGATTTCATAACCAGTTCCCAAATTCACGGGTTCTGAGTCGTTATAAAATTGTGTCCCCATGACAATACCCCGCGCTGCATCTTCTGAATAGAGAAACTCGCGGGTAGGACTACCATCACCCCAAACGGGGATTTGCTTTTCTCCCTTAATTTGGGCTTCGTGAACTTTACGAATTAATGCTGGGATCACGTGGGAACTTCTGGGATCAAAATTATCTTCTGGCCCGTATAAATTCACCGGCAAAAGATAAATGCCGTTAAAGCCATATTGTTGACGATAGGATTGCAACTGGACTAAAAGCGCTTTTTTCGCTATTCCGTAGGGGGCGTTAGTTTCTTCTGGATAACCATTCCAGAGGTCATCTTCTTTGAATGGCACTGGGGTAAATTTGGGATATGCACAAATAGTACCCACACAAACGAATTTTTCTATGCCAACTTGATAGGCAGCATGAATTAGCTGGGTTCCCATCATCAAGTTGTCGTAAAATAATTCGGCAGGTTTTTCCCGATTCAGACCAATACCGCCAACATGAGCTGCTAAGTGAATGACAATATCTTGTTGATCAACCGCACGCTGGCAATTTTCCATTAAGCGTAAATCACAATCACGCGATCGCGGCAAGGAAATTTTTTCTGGATTAGCTCCAGCTTGACATAACTGGTTGACTACCTGACGTCCCAGGAAGCCAGTCCCACCAGTCACAAGAATGCGTTTATCTTTGAGTTCCAAGGTGTTCATCTTTTGTTCTCGTGGATTTTGTTCACAGATGTAGCACCCCTACTTCCTGGCGAATCATGGCATTATCCATAATTGCGTTTGCTAATTGTCCATTGGGAGAAGTCAAACCTAGAGCTTGTAAGTCTGCTTCCACCATTAAAGAAACTAGTTCCTCAAATGTTACCGAAGGTTTCCAGCCCAATTTTTCCTGGGCTTTTGTTGGATCACCAATCAACAAGTCTACTTCTGCTGGGCGCAGATAGCGTGGATCAAATTCCACATAATCTTGCCACTTGAGATTTACATAACCAAACGCCAGTTCTAGAAATTCGTGTACTGTATGAGTTTCACCAGTAGCAATTACATAGTCGTCAGGTTCGTCTTGCTGCAACATCATCCACATTGCTTTGACGTAATCTTTGGCATAACCCCAATCCCGCTTGGCATCCAGATTACCCATATATAGTTTTTTCTGTCTACCAGCAAAAATCCGGGCTACAGCCATTGTTATTTTACGTGTGACAAAGGTTTCACCCCGTCTCGGTGATTCGTGGTTAAACAATATGCCATTACACGCAAACAAGCCGTAAGATTCCCGGTAGTTTACAGTTTGCCAGTGGGCATAAACCTTAGCACAGGCATAGGGACTGCGGGGATAAAAAGGTGTAGTTTCCTTTTGCGGTACTTCTTGTACCAAACCAAACATTTCTGAAGAACCAGCTTGGTAGAAGCGTACCTGAATACCTGTACGGTGTTGATAGTCGCGAATTGCTTCCAACAGACGCAGTGTTCCCATTCCCACTGCATCAACTGTGTATTCTGGTGCATCAAAGCTGACCCTTACATGGGATTGAGCGCCCAAATTGTAAATCTCTGTTGGTTGGACTTCTTCTAAGATGCGGCGCAGTGTAGTACCATCTGTCAGATCCCCATAGTGAAGAAACAGCCGCACTCCTTCTTTGTGAGGGTCTTCGTAAATATGGTCGATGCGGTCTGTGTTAAAGGTGGAAGTCCGACGAATAATCCCATGAACCTCATAACCTTGTTCTAGTAAAAATTCACTTAAGTAGGAACCATCTTGACCGGTAATACCAGTGATCAACGCTCGCTTTTGTTGCGTCATGCTCAATTATCCCTTGTCGTTTCTGATGATTATTTATACAAGCTACCTGGTACAACTTAGCAGTAAATTGCTCAATTGCTCAATGGGAAACCCACGAGTTCCCTTGCTTCTATGTTATTTCACCTCAGTAAATATGCCGATTTTAGATTATTTTCAGGATCTTTCCTAATTCAAACAAATAAATTTGTCGAAGCCGTCTATATTTTCTGCAATTTTTTACTGAAAGTTTATATTTTTTTTTAATTGTGAAGAAATAATAAAGCTGAAATTATAAGCAAAATACTGATTAAAATTCCTCGTCCCTTAATGGGCGAGGAATTTGGTAATTAGTTTTGCCATTACCGATTACCAATTTACACGACGGGGCGAATTTCCTTTACACCTGGAAAGTGGTTGTAGCATCCCCGCCGCTTTTGTTAATGTCCCACGAAATCAAGGTGTGGTACTTTTTCAGTAAGCTCCGTTATCTTTTGGTATGATTACCACACGAATCGTTTTCAAAACAATCCATAGATCTAGCCAAAAATTCCGGAATTTCACATAATGCAGGTCTATTTGGACTCGCCGAGGATAGGGAATGTCATTGCGACCAGAGACTTGCCATAATCCAGTTATGCCAGGTCGGATAGTTAAGATTTGGTCAATGTAATAACCGTATTTTGGTAATTCTTCCGCTACTAAGGGTCGTGGACCAACAACGCTCATGTCTCCTTTGAGAACATTCCAAAATTGAGGAAATTCGTCCAAACTGGTAATTCGTAAAAATTTACCGATCATTGTAATTCGAGGATCGTGTTTGAGTTTGAAAGTGCTTTCAAATTCTTGCCGCAGTTCTGGCGATGTATCCATCATTTGCATGAGAATTTCGTCAGCGTTCGTTACCATGGTGCGGAATTTAATACAATTGAAAGGCTTGTAGTTTTTACCAACCCGTTCTTGGACATAAAAAATTGGGCCTTCTGAGCTCAAAGCAATTAGCAAGGCCAAAATTAAATAAACGGGAGAAAACAAAATTAGTACAGAAAGCGAAAAGACAATATCAAATAGTCGTTTACCAAACTCTCCGTTGAGAGCCTGAAAGGACAGACCTCTAGGTTTAACTCTAGGCGTCTTTACTGGTTGACCGCGTTTTATGAACGTACGCGATCGCCCGATCCACGTTAACCTGGCTTCGCCAGATGGCGATCGTCTTTCAGGCAAAGAGGGGCTGTCTGTAAAAGAACGCCCCGTCCCGGATGCGCTACGCGAGCGCTTGCCGGAGAGGAGTGAGCTCTGGGCAGTCATCATACTCCTTAATAATCCACACCACACATAGTCCCAATCTTAAAGCTAAACGCAGGTGCTTCTGGGAGCAATTTTCCAAAAGCTTCTGCAAAAACAATATCTCACATCTACTTGGATAAATTTTTTTCGATACACCTCTGTAAAAATTCTAGATAACGCTGGACAAAATTTTGAGTTTTAAACTGTTCTGCGTGTAATCTGACATATTCTGGATTGAGTTTACTGTAAGAGGCTTCTAAAGTTTGTGTCGCTCTAATGATAGAGGCTTCTTTTTGTTCCTCAAACAATATACCCGTTCCCTGATCTCCCCAAGTGCGGATATCCCGTACCGTTTCTTTCGCACCACCAGCATCGTAGGCAATTACTGGCGTTCCACAAGCTTGTGCTTCTACTAAGGCAATGCCAAAATCTTCACAAGCTGCATATACAAAACCTTTAGCATAAGCCATATATTTTTTGACAACCTCATCAGGCTGCCAACCGAGAATTTGTATATTTGAGTTTGCTATTTGACGAATTTTTTTCATTTCCGGGCCTGTACCAATTACTATTAATTTTTTTTGCATTTGGTTGAAAGCTCTGACAATTAGAGATACTTGTTTGTAACTAACTAATCGGGAAACAGTTAGATAGAAGTCTTCTTTGTCAGGTGAAAAAGCAAAATTTTCGATATTAACAGGCGGATAAATTACAGTTGCTTCCCGTCGGTAGCAACGCCAAATTCGACGAGCTGTATGTTGGGAATTAGCAACAAAATAATCAACACGATTAGCACTCAATACATCCCATATACGTAAATTATGTAATAAATATCGTGTTATCCAACCAGGTACACCTTTACCTAGCTTACTTTGGTGCAAATAATCAAAAGTTAAGTCCCAAGCGTAGCGCATGGGACTATGGCAATAACAAATATGTAACTGTTCAGGGGAAGTGAGAACTCCTTTAGCAACAGCATGAGATGAAGAAAGAATGATATCATACCCGCGCAAATCGAGTTGTTCAATTGCTAACGGTAAAAAGGGCAGGTATTTTTGTACACCTGTATAGGCAAAGGGGAAGTCTTGGAGAAACGTCGTGCCAATCTGACGTTTATATAAATAGCTGTCTGGATTGCGAGATTCAAAATCGATGAGGGCATACAAGTCCGCATCAATAGAGTTCAGAATTTCCCGCACAACTAGTTCTGAACCACCAGTGGCTTTAGGTGTCAGCCACTCATGCACCAAAGCATATTTCAAGGGCACAGCTAACTTTAATTAATAGGTAAAGAAAAGTACATGTGAATGTGAGGTTAACTGAAAAGTTTCCCGTTGTCATTGAAAATGGGAAATGCCCCATATCAACTAAAAGACGTTATCTTCTCCAAATAGGTTCCACAAGCTGATAACCTCAAATTGGGGATTGGGGATCGGGGATCGGGGATCGGGGAGCAGGGATCGGGGATTGGGGATTAGGGGTTGAGAAGAGACGCGGAAGGGAGAGCAAAAGACAACAGAGAATCTATCAAAAATATTCTCCCACCTCCCCGTGTCCTCCTTGTCTTCCTTGTCCCCCTTCCTCTATCCCTATTCCGCAATCTCTTTAAAAGGTAACTAACATAAAAATTGGGGATTTATGCGAATTCTAATCATGGGTGGTACTCGATTCATTGGTGTTTACCTCACACAACTGTTAGTACAACAAGGACATGAAATAGTACTTTTTAATCGCGGTAATCGTCCAGTACCAATTAAGGGTGTAGGACAAATAACAGGCGATCGCACTGACACCACCCTATTAAAAGAAAAACTTTCTCAAGAGAATTTTGATGTCATTTTTGACAATAACGGGCGGGAACTTACTGATACTGAACCACTTGCAGAAATTTTTCAAGGCCGTGTACAAAATTTTGTCTACATGAGTTCTGCTGGAGTATACCTCAAATCCGACCAAATGCCTCACATTGAAGGTGATACAGTCGATCCGAAAAGTCGCCACAAAGGTAAGCATGAAACCGAAGCTTACTTAACACAACAAGGAATTCCCTTTACTTCTATTCGTCCCACATATATTTATGGACCACAGAACTATAACGATTTAGAAGCTTGGTTTTTTGATAGAATTGTGCGCGATCGCCCAATTCCGATCCCCGGTAATGGTTTACATATGACCCAGCTAGGCCATGTCAAAGACTTAGCAACAGCAATGACCAAAGTTTTAGGTAATTCCCAAGCAATTAGACAAATTTACAATATTTCAGGCGATCGCTTTGTCACATTTGATGGTTTAGCCCGTGCTTGTGCTGTGGCGGCGGGAAAATCACCAGATGATATTAAAATCGTTCATTACGACCCAAAAAAATTTGACTTTGGTAAGCGTAAAGCATTTCCCTTGCGAACACAACACTTTTTTGCTTCAGTCAATAAAGCCATGACTCAATTAGATTGGCAACCTGAGTATGATTTAATTTCTGGGTTAAAAGATTCCTTTGAGAATGATTATTTAGTATCAGGGCGAAATCAAGCAGAAATTTATTTTTCTGTGGATGAAGAAATACTAGTATCTATTTAGCCCGATTGTAAAAGCTTAGTGTCTTTGTGTCTTTGTGGTTCAATAACCCTCGATTTTTGACCACCAAGACAGCAAGACACTAGTTCTACTTTCGACCAAAATCGGCACTCAAATCAAATGCGATCGCATGGGGTTAAACTCCCCAACTTCTTTGCAAGCTTATTTTCAAGAATTAGATGAAACGTAGGGTTTTAGATAAGGTGGGAGATTGTGGAGGGTCGCTGTTGTAGGCTTTTTGTTTTAATTACTGTAAAATTATTGTTGTAACTAGCTACTGACAGAAGAATTCGTGAAAAATACAACGTCAGAAATTGTATTTCTGATTGAAGAAGACCCTGAAAGTGGTTATGTAGCAACAGCATTGGGTGAAGCTATTTTCACCCAGACCTCAGACATGACGACTTTAAAAGAAATGGTTCGTGATGCGGTTCGATGTCATTTCCCTGATGAAGATACCCGTCCAAAGGTAATTCGGTTGCATTGATATGTGAATTGGAATAAAACAAGAAACCGTATTAATTATTATTTGTTTGCGGTAAAAGATAAATCACTCCAGAAATTATGGTGAGGGTGACAGAAACCCAAAAAGCAATGAGAGAGGCAATTCTCCAAACTTCTGGTAATGGTGCAATCAAAAGAGCGATCGCAATGATTTGGCTAACAGTTTTGAGTTTACCCCAAATATTCGCTCCGGTAATTGTAGTTTGATTTACACGCCAACCAGCGATCGCTAACTCCCGTGCTAGTATCAAAAATACTCCCCAAGCAGGAATTTGTTGTAGTTCAATCAAGACTAGTAAAGGAGCAAGTACCAGTAATTTATCTACTAACGGATCAAGAAATTTACCTAAATCACTTATTTGGTTAAGTTTTCGCGCTAAGTACCCATCTAGCCAATCAGTACCAGCTGCAACCAAGAAAATTGCCAAACACACCCACCTAGCTGTTGGTGTGGGGTTGTATAAACCATAAAGCAGGAATGGTAAGCCCAATAAGCGGGAAAATGTAATCCAGTTAGGTAAAGTCATGAAATTTTAGATTTTTGATTTTGAGATTTTGGATTTATTTTGATAGATTAATTCGTTTGCGGTAATACCAATAAATAATATTTAATTTTAGATTGTTGATTTTAATAAGCAACTATACCCAATCTAAAATCTAAAATCCAAAATCACTATGACTCAACAAATAGATTCTCAATACAGAATAGAACGGGATTCGATGGGCGATCGCCAAATTGCTAGTAGCCTTTATTACGGTATTCAAACACTACGCGCTACAGAAAACTTCCCCATTAGCGGCATTAAACCACTAGCTACTTACGTAGATGCCTGTATTTTAATTAAAAAAGCTACTGCGATCGTCAATGGTGAACTAGGTTGTATTCCCCAAGAAATCAGTCAAGCAATAATCCAAGCTGCGAATGAAGTTCTAGCTGGTAAATTCCGTGATCAGTTTGTGGTAGATGTTTATCAAGCGGGTGCTGGTACATCTCATCATATGAATGTCAATGAAGTACTAGCAAATCGGGCGTTAGAAATTCTCGGTGATGAGAAAGGTAACTACAAGCGTGTTAGTCCTAATGATCATGTTAACTATGGACAGTCTACCAATGATGTCATTCCCACGGCAATTAGAATTGGTGGTTTATTGGCGTTGTCTAGAACACTACATCCAGCTTTAGAAACAGCGATCGCGACCTTAGAAGCAAAAGCAACAGAGTTTCAAGATATCGTTCGTTCTGGCAGAACTCATATGCAAGATGCTGTTCCGGTGCGCTTGGGTGAAAATTTTCGTGCTTGGGCGCACATTCTTACAGAACACCAAAACCGGATTTACGCTGCTAGTGGTGATTTAATGATACTGGGTTTGGGTGGAAGTGCAGCGGGTACAGGTATGAATACTCATCCCCAATATCGCGCTCGTGTGGTAGCAACTCTGGCAGAATTAATTAATAGTCCACTACAACCTGCACCCCACCTCATGGCAGCAATGCAGAGTATGGCACCTTTTGTCAATGTTTCTGGTGCTTTACGTAACATAGCGCAAGATTTAGTGAAAATTTCTCATGATTTGCGATTGATGGACTCTGGACCAAAAACTGGTTTAAAAGAAATTCAACTCCCACCTGTGCAGCCAGGTTCTTCGATTATGCCAGGTAAGTACAACCCTGTGATGGCAGAGATGACATCAATGGTGTGTTTTCAGGTGATGGGTTACGACAGTGCGATCGCACTTGCAGCCCAAGCAGGACAATTAGAATTAAATGTGATGATGCCACTGATTGCCTATAACTTGATTCATAGTATAGAAATTCTCGGTAACACCATTACTGCACTCACCCAACGCTGCATTCAAGGAATTACCGCTAACCAGGAACGTTGTTTAGCATATGCAGAAGGAAGTTTAGCTTTAGTCACAGCTTTAAACACCCACATTGGTTATTTAAATGCTGCATCCGTGGCCAAAGAATCCTTGGAAACCGGCAAATCCCTACGACAGATTGTGCTGGAAAAAGGACTGATGAGTGAAGCAGAATTAGCCGAGGTTTTAAATCTGGAACAAATGAGCCAAATTGTACCCTTGGAATAGAAATTGTCATTGGTCAAGTGTCATTGGTAAGGGTTTGAGACATGTTTACTTTTCGCAACTCAGTTATGTTTATTCTCACCGACTTACTTAGGCTAGTAATTGGTAATGGGTAATTGGTAATGGTTGTTTGTTACTTATTCCCGATCCCCGATCCCGGATTCCCGATTCCCGATCCCCGATTCCCGATCCCTGATCCCTGATCCCCAATCCCCTTTCTAATATGCAAACTCAAACATCAACTGTTAGTTTCATTCGAGCTAATTCTTACGAACGAGATATTTTAAGAAAATCTTTAGAAACGCTGCTAGAACCATTTGGAGGAATGGTGGCGTTTGTCAAACCAGGAAATCGCGTTTTACTTAAACCTAATTTGCTGACGGGCGCACGTCCTGGCAAAGAGTGTACCACGCGATCGCAACTAGTTTATGTAGTAGCACAGATGGTGATTGAAGCTGGTGGTAAGCCATTTTTAGGCGATAGTCCTGCTTTCGGTAGCGCCAAGGGAGTAGCTTTAGCCAATGGTTATCAACCGATTTTAGAAGAACTCAATTTGCCAATTATTGATTTTCAAGGTGTTCGTTATCAAACTGTTAGCGAACAGTTCAACCATCTCCTACTCTCTAAAGAAGCGATAGAAGCAGATGTAGTGATCAATCTACCCAAAGTCAAATCTCATGCTCAATTAGTGCTGACATTGGGTGTAAAAAATTTGTTTGGTTGCGTTCCTGGCAAAATGAAAGCTTGGTGGCACATGGAAGCAGGAAAAGATGCTAACAGATTCGGAGAAATGTTAGTAGAAACTGCTAGAACAATTAACCCAAATCTGACCATATTAGACGGTATTATTGGTCATGAAGGCAATGGTCCTAGTGGTGGCGAACCTCGTTTATTGGGTATTTTAGGTGCATCACCAGATGTATTTGCCTTAGATCGAGCTATGGTAGAGATACTTAATGTCCCAGCGATAACAGTACCTACTGTCGCTGCATCCATGCGTTTGGGGGTCTGTCCAGAACTAAACGCTATCCATTATCCTTGTTTGCATCCTGAGTTACTAAAAATAGATGATTGGCGATTACCAGACAAGTTCATTCCTATTGATTTTGGTATGCCTCGCGTCATCAAATCTACCTTCAAACATCTCTATATCAAGTTTATCAAAGAACCAATCAGCGCTTATGTTAGAAGCTAGCCACAACAAGTGCAAATTCTGCTACAGCAATTTCAAAACCGCCAGAGTAAGCTAAAAATACCCTCCGATTGCTTAACCAGACCGCCCTACTCGATTAGTGGCGGTTTTTTCATTTGAGATACTAGTTTTTAATAATTATGCTAATTTCTACTTTAGAATTAGACTGCAAAGCACCGACCATATTAATTGCTTGAGCATGAAATCATTTTTATCTACCTATTTATAGATTGACAAAATATCAAAAAGCACTTTTATTTAATATTTTATCTGAATTTATTTTTTGTTGAGTATAATCACTGATAAAAACTACAAAATATCAAACAATACTTGTATATACTCAATATATATTTAGGGTTTAAAGTCTTTAACTATTTAGATGCTCTCAAAATTATTTTTTCAGTACTATTACTTACTAATCTCACAAATGTAAAAATAAATATATAAACATTATTGATTTAGTGTATTTTTGAGGAAATTTACAAAAACGAAAAACCCACAACCTAAGCATTTTAAGCTTTTTCGAGTTTTATATTTTCAATAAATTGTATATAAAATTACATAAATAACTTAAAATAAAATTTAAATTGTATTCTTGAATGCTAAAAATTTAGTTGGTCAACAATGCAGAGATTATATAGGTTAATAAAAAGTTAAGCAATAATAATTACATGGTTAGCAAAATTTTTCTCATAAAAATTTAGTATCAAGTGTTGCTAGATACAAAAACTCAGAAGTTGATTGATTAAGATAGATACAATGCTTGACGATTAAAAAAATTACAGTTAAAAAGTAGCTAAAATAGTAATTAGACTCTTTTGTCAGAGTCTAAATGCAAAATAAAGTGATCAAACAAACTTTTTATGAATTCAAACAGCCAGTCTGCCAATTCCACCGACGCATCTTCCCATCGTTTGGCAGACATCATCGGAACTGTGATCGGGTTGCTAACTTTGACATTGCCTCTGTTAGTTATTGCTAATTACTCTTCCGTAAATATTCCAAAAACCGAACCATCCATAATCTATAACCTCAAACAGAAGTGAAAACATTAGAGATGAATTGAAGAAAAGCAGTTTTTAATAACTACAATGTGTTGCTTTAAAATATAGCAATCATATTTGACTTGTGAAACTTGAATACATAAATCCCCGATTTTTTAGAGAAGTCGGGGATTTTGTTTTTCACCCATATTTTATGAAAATAACTCTGTTATAAGGGCTAACTGTAGCGATTCTAATTGAGTTGTGAGAAGATACAAAATCCGAGATACCCGACAACTCATGCGAAGTCAGGGATCATGCCTCTCACTAATGATTTAGGATTGCTGTGTATAGCTGCTAAGTGATTGAGTTGATTATTAAGTTTGTTTTCCCAGTCACAAGTCACTGTAATTATGATTCCACTATTTTGCTGGAATAGCGAACAGTTTGCTTCATATTATCAGCATAACAGACATTTAGCACCTAAGATCCCTTGCTTTCGGTAGATATATATTCCTTGCTTTTGATATATTACTCAGACACTCAAAAACGGGTATCATTAATGGAGGAGTCAATATTGACTGAAGCAATTGCCTACTTTGGAAAGTGTAATGATTTATCACTTTCTAGTTTAATTATCATGAATTGATGAGCTTGTAATGTAGCTGACAAACAATGAGAAATAAATTGCTCTTTCACTAACAATACTTAACTTAAATATTTGTCAACCACCACTAGAAAGAATTTATACATTAAAAAGTATTGTTTTTTTATGGATGTGTTTGACATTAGACCTATGAAACTTCTTAAACGGAAGTCAAAATAAAAACTTCTGTTTGATTTTACAAAATCAACTGATATCATCACAAATAAAAGCAAGAAGGATTGTATTTTGCATGTCTAAGTCAAGGTAAAAGCTCTGTTTTGTTAACTATCGATATGTGTTGTTGAGGAGGAAGTGTTCATGCGTAGTTTATCTAGTTGGTCGTTCACAAGTAGTGCATTAGTAGCTTTAGGAATGATGGCTACTGTGACAAGTCCAATAATAATGTCCGCTCCTGTATCTGCTCAGGTTAATGCGCCAACTCCAGCACCTGCACCCACACCTGCACCTGCTGTGACGACTCCTAGCTTTGCTGATGTACCAGCAGATTATTGGGCGTTACCATTTATTCAAGGTTTAGCTGCAAGAAATGTAATTGCTGGTTTTCCAGATGGAACCTTCAGACCAAATCAACCTGTAACGCGGGCTGAAATTGCAGCTATGTTCCAAAAAGCTTTTACGCTAAATCCAGTTCGTCAGCTACCACCAGAGGGTTTTAGAGACGTACCTTCTGATTTTTGGGCAGCATCTGCAATTAGAGCTGCTTATGAAGCTGGATTTCTGGCAGGTTTTCCCAATAACTTGTTTCAGCCAAATCAAACAGTTTCTAAAGTAGATGCAATTACTGCTGTAGCTAATGGACTGAATTTAACTCCCAGTGGCTCTGTAGAACAAATTCTTTCTACTAATTATGTAGATGCTGGGCAAATTCCGACCTATGCTACTAATCAGGTGGCAGCAGCAACACAAGCTAATCTTGTCGTCAACTATCCTGATCTTAGAACGCTTAATCCTCAAGGAGGTCTGACCCGTGCGGAGGCGGCTGCACTTTTATACCAAGCATTGGTGAGACTTGGACAAGTGCAACCATTACCTGGCAATGTGGCAGCTGTCAGCTATATTGTGGGTGGTAATCCTCAAACTACAGGTGATATTGTTTCCATTGCGGAGTCTAGTGGTAGTTTTACAACTCTGACTTCTTTGTTGAAGACAGCAGGTTTAGCAGACGCTTTGAGACAACCAGGTCCCTATACAGTTTTTGCTCCGACAGACCAAGCATTTGCTGCTTTACCTCCAGATGTTTTACAGCAGTTGCAGCAACCAGAAAATAGAGAAACATTAATCAAAATTTTGAGATATCACGTAGTTTCTGGTGATTTGCCTGCAAACAAGCTGACATCTGGTGAAGTCAAAACTTTGGAAGATGAATCTGTAAATGTAAAAGTTGATACTGCCAACAATCAGATTGCCGTCAATAATGCCAGTGTCATTCAACCAGATGTGAAAGCGACTAATGGTGTTGTACACGTCATCAACCAAGTTTTGATTCCACCTGAATTGGCACAAGAGCAACAAACAGAAGGCGAAGAGACTGCTGTTAGAGTTAAGAGAAACTATATTGCTGTTGGTGGTAACATTGGTTTAGGTGGTAACACCGCTCTTGGCAGTGGAAACTTTGCAGTCACAAGCAAATTTGGTGTTACAAACAATTTCTCAATCCGACCAGGCGCAGTGATTGGGGATGATACTGTCTTTTTAGTTCCTATTACTTTTGACTTTGCTTTCCGACCAACTGATATTGGTGGTGGTGATGCTGTTATATCTCCTTATATAGGTGCTGGTGTCGCTATAGGAACTGGTGATGACACTGATATTGGTTTACTACTCACCGGTGGTGTAGATTATCCTTTGTCTTCTCAATTTATGATCACAGGTTCTGTGAATGCTTCTTTTGTTGATGACACAGATGTTGGCTTTATGTTAGGAGTCGGTTACAGATTCTAAAACAGCTAAAAATAGAGTAATTTTCTGGGATTTGCAAAAGTAAAGATTGTCGAATCCCCTATAATTACATAACCCCACCCCTAACTTAGATAGTAGGAGTGGGGTTTTATTTTGACAGTCAGTCCAGTTTTGATATCTTAGATAGAATCACCTGATCAAAAGATTCGCAGAAATATCAATGGACTGGATAACACTACTGCGATCGCTTCAATCAGACTTCATCAAAAGGTTAACATCTGGTTGTCTGCTGCATTGTCAAATAGAAGGTCAATATAGTGAAACAACGATAATCTCTGGAGAAAGGTTAAAAACCCTGAGAGATTTTTGCTGGCTAATGGCAGAAAAATATAAACGCGTTTCACCAGTACGTGACGTTTTTATCAGCTACCTCAAAGGAAAGTTAGGAGAGGAAGTTGTCAAAGAACGCCTAGCTGATTTGATTACAGAAGTAGATTACGAAAAGAGAATTGGCGGAGATGGTAAAACAGATTTTACGATGACGGCTAATCCATCTATTGGTATTGAGGTGAAATCTCGTTACGGTAACATTGATAAAGTCAGATGGTCAATCAGTGCGGAAGAAGTTGAGAAAAATGCAGTTGTTGTTTGCATTTTAATTCAAGAGCAAGTCAATGAGGCACAATCAGAATATCATCTCTTCCTAGCTGGTTTTCTGCCAACTCAAATGATTAAGTTGAAAACTGGCAGAATTTCCTTTGGAATACAGCAATTACTTTATGGTGGTGGTTTACGCGGTTATTTAGAACAATTACAAGATGCGAAAAATCATCAGCTAAATGAAAAAATATTTACAAATAATAAACAAAATATTAAATCCGAATTAATCTATCAACAACCATACACTTCATTCACAAAACCTGATTTAGATCCAGTTACAAATATAAATACTCAAAGCGAAAAATTAAATTTAATTTACATAAAACTTGGCGATGAATGCAGTGAAAAAGGACAATATCATGCTGCTATCATCAATTATAATGAAGCACTACAATTTTCTTCTCATGATGCCGATATATACTATAAACTTGGTTTAGCACGTTATGAAGTAGGAGATTACGAAGGAGCAATTGCTGATTATACTCAGGCAATTAGAATTAATCCTAAATACATTAAAGCTTACAATAAAAGCGGTTTAGCACGTTATAATTTAGGAGATTATGAAGGAGCAATTGCCGATTATACTCAGGCAATTAGAATTAATCCCAATGATGCGATCGCATACAAAAATCGTGCTGATGTGCGTTATTTTCTAGGGGATAAACAAGGAGCAATTGAAGATTATACTCAATTAGTCAAGTTATATCCACAGCCAGAAGGTAAAATAAATTTAAAAAATATTAAAATTGGAGATTATCAGGAACAAGTTGAAGATTTTGTCCAAGAAAGTGAGCTTGATGCTGATGATTTTATTGCTTATAAAAAGCGTGGAGACTTTCGCTTAGAATTGGGAGACTATGAAGGAGCAATAGCAGATTATACCCAAGCAATCAAAATAAATGCTCATGATGCCGATGCTTATTATAATCGCGGTAATGCTCGTTATGATGTCCAAGATTACGAAGGAGCGATCGCAGACTATACAGAAGCGATTAAAATAAATATCAATGATGCTGATGCCTATTATAATCGCGGTAATGCTCGTTATGATTTAGGAGATAAACAAGGAGCGATCGCAGATTTTCAGAAAGCTACAGCTATATATTATAAAGAAGGCAATCTTGCAAAACATAAAAAAGTTCAAGAAAGAATTTTAGATTTAGAAATCGAAGAATCTTTGGATGATTTAAAATTTTAGTTATTGATGGTTGGTGATTGGTAGTTGTTTCTTCATAACTCATTTTAATTGTAATCTTTTCATTGTAGTTATACCGATAATGAATCCTGCAATCTGCGCCCAATAATTAATACTATTCAGCGGGTTGACACCACCAGGGATATTTAAACTACCAATACCATAAAATAATTGTTGGACAAACCACCAAATTGTATAGAACATCGCTGGTATTTGCATAGGTATAAATATTACTAACAGAGGCATAACAGTATCAATTTTAACTTTGGGAAACTTGAAAATATATGCTCCCAAAACAGCTGCGATCGCACCATTTGCACCTATCAATGGTACGGTCAAATTGGGATTAGCAAGAATTTGGATTATTCCTGTCAGAACGCCACACATTAGATAAAACAGCAAAAATCGTCCATGACCGAGAATATTTTCTAAATTTCTGCCAAAAACCCATAAAAATAGTAGATTACCCAAAATTTGGCTAAAACTACCGTGAATAAACATTGCAGTTAACAAACAAGCAGAACGCGACAACACAAATATTCCAGCAGCAGAATTACCAGCAAATAAATTCGCGATCGCGCTATGCATTTGTGCTGGAATTAAACCCCAATTACTCACAAAAATACCTAACTGTCCACTAATTTCTAGCTTAAATTCCCATAAAAACAAAGCAAGGTTCATACCAATTAACCAATAAATCATTATCGGTTTTTTACGCGAACTAATGAAAAGGTTATCGCTAATAGGAATCATTGAAAAATGGGTAATGGGTAATGGGTAATTGATTAGCCATCAACGACTAACTACTAACCATAGTCAGAAAATTGTGGCAAGATCAAAATCAGGTCGTAGCGTATTCAACTGGGTAAACCAAATGCTGGGAAACATACTTGTTGGAAGATACCAAATTGTCAGTCATTTGGGAGGAGGAGGATTCGGTGAAACTTTCGTCGCTTATGATACTCAATTACCTGGTAATCCTAAATGTGTTGTCAAGAAACTTAAACCCCAAGTTACAGACCCAGCAAGTCTGCAAACTGCTAGACGTCTGTTTGATACAGAAGCCCAAGTTTTGCATAAATTAGGTACACACAATCAGATACCCCAACTTTTGGCGTACTTTGAAGAAAACGAAGAATTTTATCTGGTGCAAGAATTTATTGAAGGTCATAATCTTAGCCAAGAAATCATACCAGGAAAGCTCCTCAGTCAATCTCAAGTTATTTCTCTTTTGCAAGAGATTTTACAAGTTTTAGATTTTGTCCATCAACAAAAAGTTATCCATCGTGACGTCAACCCCCATAATTTACTAAGAAGAGAACCAGATGGCAAGTTATTTTTAATCGATTTTGGAGCAGTAAAACAAATTACGACTCAGGTAATTAATCCTAGTAGCAAAACTAAATTTACCGTCGCGATTGGTACTCCTGGCTATATTCCTGGAGAACAAGCCCAAGGTAACCCAAAATATAGTAGCGATATCTATGCTGTTGGTATTCTTGGGATTCAAGCACTCACTGGCTTATCTCCTGAAGAACTGGAAAAAGATGCAGAAACTAATGAAATTATTTGGCGAAATCGTACTGAAGTCAGCCAGGAATTTGCTCAGTTTTTAGATAAAATGGTGCGTTATGATTTTCGTCAACGCTACTCATCAGCAACTTTAGCTTTACAAGCGTTAAAAGATTTGCATAATCCCAACTGGCAAACAGTAGCATTAAATATTCCTGATCACAATCAACCATCAATTACAAATAACAAACCTCAAAAAAAGATTATCAAAAAAATATTAGCTGGAATGATAATTTTAGGAGTGGGAACAGTAGCATCTATATATATTCTTAACAGCATTAATTCTGTCAACGCCACCGAATTATATAAAAAAGCTAATATACTTTATGAATTACAACGCTATCAAGATGCTTTGTCAGTATATGAAAAAGCAGTAAAAATCCGACCAGAATATGCTGAAGCTTGGAATGGACAAGCCAGTACACTGAGTAAGTTAAGAGAATACAAAGCAGCTCTCACAGCTTATGACAGAGCAATTCAAATTGAACCAGATTATTTAGAAGCTTGGATAGGTAGAGGTTTTGTATTAAAAAATTTGCGTCGATATCAAGAAGCGATCGCTTCTTTTGATAAAGCCTTACAGTTAGAAAATAACTCTCCCCTAGTTTGGAATGCAAAAGGAGAAGCTTTAAACAGTTTAAAGCGATATGATGAAGCAATATCGGCTTATGAACAAGCAATTAATTTGAAAAAAGATGATGATGAAGCTTGGTATAATAAAGCCCAGACTCTACAAAATTTAAAACGCTACGAAGAAGCAATAAAAGCATACGATAAAACTCTTGAAATTAAACCAAGTTATACAGAAGCTTGGTATAATCGCGGCAATTCTCTTGTGAATCTGCAACGTGAGCAAGATGCATTGACAGCCTATGAGCAAGCCGTGCAAACTAATCCAAATTATTATCAAGCTTGGTTAGCAAGAGGTAATATTTTGATGAAT
Source organism: Westiellopsis prolifica IICB1 (assembly GCF_004323185.1). Classification (GTDB taxonomy): domain Bacteria; phylum Cyanobacteriota; class Cyanobacteriia; order Cyanobacteriales; family Nostocaceae; genus Pelatocladus; species Pelatocladus prolificus_A. The sequence goes on along the minus strand of NZ_NAPS01000002.1, from coordinate 2,433,801 downwards.
TTACAACGCTATCCAGAAGCAGTTGAATCATTGAATAGATTTATTGAATTAAACCCTAATAATTTCCAAGCATGGTATAATAAGGGTTGGTCGCTACATCAAATGCAAAAATATAACGAAGCTGTAGCAGCTTACGAACAAGCAGCAAAATTAAAACGAAACGATGATCAACTTTGGTATAACCGGGGCAATTCGCTATATCTTTTACAGAAATATGAAGAAGCTATAGCCTCATATGATCGCGCCGCTCGTTACAATCCACAACACTACGAAACTTGGTTTTCTAGAGGAAATGCTTTGTTCAATTTACAACGTTATCAAGAAGCGATCGCTTCTTACAATCAAGCAATAAAAATTAAACCAGACTATCAGCAAGCCATCCAAGCACGAGACAAAGCCCAAAGCCAATTGTCAGTTATTAAACCAAATATAATTATTACTAAACCACAAGTAGTAACTCAGCCAAAAACTGGTGTAGAAGCAATTCAAAAATCAAATCCAATACAATTAATTCTGCCAAAACCTCTACGTTAGCTCAGAAAGTTTGTAGTAAGGACTTAAGTCCTTATTTTTAAGCACGAAAGTGCTTACTACAAACCTCAGCTTGGCGATGAATCTTTTTCAGCAATAATCATTGGGAGAACAGAAACGATGCATCAGCACAAAGTTGTGATTGTTACAGCTGCAAGTCGTGGTATCGGAGGAGGTTGTGCGCGAGAATTAGCAGCACAGGGTTACAAAGTTTCACTCATAGCTCGAAGCAAGAGTGTCTTCCAGTTGGCTGAAGAGTTGGGAGGTATAGCAACCCAAGGTTCGATTGCAAATCCCCAAGATTTGCAGCACTTGGTAGATACGACGTTGGCTAATTTTGGTCGCATTGATGCAGTGGTCAATAGTTTTGGAGATCCACCCCGCCCAGATTTACTATCAATTTCCGATGAAATGTGGCTAGAAAATTTTGAAATGCTATTTTTGAGCGTTGTTCGCATAGCAAGGCTGGTTACAGAACCTATGCAAAAACAAGGGGGTGGGGTGATTGTCAATATTTCCGCATCTGACTCCCATGAACCAGATTTGGGGACACCCTTTAGCGGTACACTCCGCACTGCAATGGAAGGATTTACAAAACTTTATGCCAAGCGTTACAAAGCTGATAAAATTCGTATGATTTCCGTAGCACCCCACTTTGTTGGGGATAGTATGGAAGAATTTGAAGGCTGGAATCTGCCGACAGACCTAATGTTGGGTCGTCCTGCTACCTATGCTGAATTTGCGAAAACAGTTGCTTTTCTAATTTCTGAGGATGCCAAGTTTATCACAGGTACGACCCTCAAGTTTGATGAAGCTTATTCTGCTGCAATTTAGAACTACAAAAGGTGCTGCGATCGCAGCACCTCTTCTAACCATAAAATCAAAAATAAATCTTTTCTTTTCCCTTTACGCCTTAACTTTTCTCTTGCTTTAATAAGCATCCTCAACCTCAAGTTGAGCCACCGTCACCGCATTAAAAGCGAAAGCTGCTACCAATGGTATCGGACATCTCAACCAATAGGTCACAAAAGCTGCAATCATAGTTGCAATTACTGCTGTGAGCGACCAAAAACGTTCTTCACAGGTTAATCCTTTTTCGGCTTTAATAACTCTGAGAACTTGCATCGGAATTGGTTCTGGCATTACTGCGCCAGGAGGAAAAGCCCAGTAACTGTTACAGCGCTCAATAAATAAATCTGTCCAGCCGTTATCTTTACACCATTCTTCAATCCATGCATCAGAGTAATGTTTCATATTCCGACTACCAATTCGCTTCAAGAAATTCAACATAGTAATTAGAAAACCAATAAATATAATTTTTTTAGTTAATCTTAATAATTCATCAATCTCTTTTCAGTTAATTAGCTGCGGCAATTGTTAAAACTTATTAAGAACAAAATCTACCTCTAAGCAACTTCAAACTAGTATTTTCTTACATAAACAGACTAACAGTACTTTCATTCTTCTTGCATCATTTGAAAATAAACTTTACCTGGAAATTGCTAACTAAATAATTTGCAACAATTGAGTAAGCATACCCTTCTTAAGTAAATCGGTAAAAGGTAAAGGGAAAATCCTAATCTGTATTCATTTGATTGATGATTAAAGCTCAAAATAGTCAAGACTTATGCAACTGGCATATGATTTTAAGTTCGTAGTTAGGACTTTAGTCCTCAAAATAAAGGCTAAAGACCCTAATACAAACAAAATCATGAGTAGAATTGCTTAATAATATTTAAATTTTTATTTTTTAATTTTTTCTTTATTCTTTATTCAACTTACAACTTTACTAACCAAGCTTAACCATACTAGAGAAAGATATTTGAGGAAAAACTGCAAACTAATAGATTTTACATACACTCACATGAGGCAAATTCTCTTCGTGTCTTAGTGTCTTTGTGGTTAAAACACCAAGACACCAAGACACCAAGTTATCAACAATTAAGGACAAGCTAAAGTATCGCGAGTATTCCGTCCTGTGATTGGGTTAGTACCTTGAGCTACTTCACATAATTTCTTAAGCATGTCCTCACGGATGTAGGTATCAGTAAAATCTGCACCATCAATTGTTGCTCCATTAAACATAGTGCCAGTTGTAAATGCGCCTTCTAAGACAGCATTCGTCAAATTGGCTTTAGTCATTCGTGCTGATTCTAAATCGGCATAACTGAGGTCAGAGTCGGTGAAATCTACCGAAGTTAAATTTGACGAAAAGAATCTGACACCACGTAAATTGGAATTACTGAAGTTGCTATTACGAAGATTGGCATGATCAAAGCTAGAATCTGTTAAATCCTGCTTGGAAAAATCAGCCGCTTCTAAGGTTCGGTTGTTGTAGTTAATTGCTACAGCACTTTCGGGGAAAGCTAGAGCAACTGTGATAGCCATCACAGCCAAAAACAACACACTTAGTATGCTTATTGTAATGCGATCGCTCAACTTAGAACTCATTGTAACTTTCAACCAATGACCAACCATTCTCCTTACCATTATCTCGATATCGGCAACGCAGGAGAAGACTTAGTAGCACATTGCTTACAATCTCAAGGTTGGGTAATTATTGATCGTCGCTGGCGTTGTCGCTGGGGAGAAATTGATATTATTGCTCAGTATGTGGAAGAAGACGCGGGGACATTGGGACGTGGGGGACATGGGGGACAAGGAGGACATGGGGGACATGGGGGACATGGGGGACAAGGGAGCAATCTTTCCCCCTTGTCTCTCCCCTCTCCCTTGTCTCCCCTCTCTCCCTTGTCTTTTATGTCCTCACTCACCGCTTCTCCCACACTGGCGTTTGTCGAAGTAAAAACCCGCAGTCCCAATAATTGGGATGCGGGAGGAAGAAGTGCTATAGCCTCATCAAAGCAAGTTAAGCTTTGGCGTACAGCACAGATGTTTTTAGTAACACACCCTGATCAAGCAGATTACCCTTGTCGATTTGACGTTGCTATTGTTAGTTATCGTCAAATATCAACAAAATTTAGTAAGGATAAATTTCAAGAAAAAAACCTAATTAGCTCGTATATGGCAGGGTATAAATTAACATTACAAGAATACATTCCTGCGGCTTTTGATGTAGCCGATGATTTTGGATAGTGGCTATTGTGAGTTTTTTGTTGTTTTTAACAACAAATTATCAACTATTACCAATTACCTCCATACATCTTTGTTTTTTGCCCTAATTATATTTCAAGGCTGACCTATAATTTTTCAAGCTGATAACTGATAACTGATCACTGTTAACTGATTTGGTTACGCCAAAGTTTCTGGACAATAACCTAATCCTCTAACAAATTGTTGTCTAAATGCCTCAATTTCCTCTTTTTCTGGTCTACCATGAGAAACAATAGCAACTTGATAACGACGCATAACATCAACAGGACACTGACCAGCCTCTAAACTCCAAAGTGCCATCTGTACTCGCATTGGCGGTTCGTAGCTAATTCCTAATTCATTCAAAAAAGCTCGAATGTCACCATCTTCTTGGGGCGATACCTGTTTTCTCAGTTTGACTCTAACCACCCAACCATCAATTTGATGAATTACGGTGATGAAGGAAACAGGTATTTGGGGTTTAGCGTGCAAGTATTGAACAACCCTCAGAGTGAGACTGGCATTTGCCAGATAATACAAGTATTCCATCTTGGTGCTTGGGATCAAAGCCAATCCTACATTTCTATTATCGGTAGAGTGAGTCACAACCTGGTAGGGTAAAAGCCCCCGTTTTTGGATAGGGAGGTTTACCCAATTTTCATATAGTTGCCTCAGTGGTACTTAATGCTATCTATCTTAAAGTCGAAGAATCTATTTTGTCGGCAATACTTTAGAGTTCTTTTAGAACCCACTATTCTCAACCACCTTGTTTAAGAAAGTCTAAAATCTCAATGCAGGAACAACTCGCAAAAACAAATTCTCATTTAATATCTAAACAAACATCAGAAAATTCTGAACTAGATTTCTCGTTAGCTGGGTACGATTATGAATTACCAACCGAACTAATTGCTCAAAACCCAGCAGTTCCCAGAGATAGTTCTAGACTCCTAGTTGTAAATTCTCAGAATGTAGGTACAGAAACCGCACCCCAACACTACATCTTTCGAGATTTACCACAAATCCTACGTCCGGGGGATTTACTAGTGATGAATAATACACGAGTTCTTCCAGCCCGGTTATATGGTCACAAATTAACAGGAGCAGAGGTAGAAGTATTACTGCTAGAGGAAAGACAGCATAACCGTTGGTTAGCTTTAGTCAAACCGGGAAAACGTTTTAAACGCGGTTCGCAAATTGTTTTCACAGCGAAGGTTAACACTGATGGCGACCACCCCACCACCCCAGTTCCCTATCACTCATTAACTGCGACTGTCATAGCAACCGACGCCGCGACTGGAGGTCGTTTGCTACAATTTGAACTGCCAGAAGAAGTTTCTTTGTTGCAATTGCTGGATGCATTTGGTGAAATACCTCTACCGCCATACATCACGACAACTGAAGCTCAAAGCGAACAGTATCAAACAGTATATGCTCAAAATCCAGGGGCGGTTGCTGCTCCCACAGCAGGACTGCACTTTACTCCAGAATTATTACAAAAGTTACGCGAACAAAATATTAATCAAGCTTTTGTGACATTGCACGTTGGTGTAGGAACATTTCGTCCGGTAGAAGTGGAAAACGTCACTACCCACACAATGCATGAAGAATGGATAGAAGTACCTCAAAATACTGTAGAACAAATTCGTGCTACTAAAGCTGCTGGTGGTCGGATTATTGCTGTGGGTACAACGGTAGTCCGTGCTTTGGAAGGAGCTGCAACTAAAGGTGAACTACAACCATTTTGTGGTAAGACTAATTTGTTTATCTATCCTGGTTATCAATGGCGAGTAGTCGAAGGTATGATTACTAACTTTCATTTACCACGTTCAAGTTTGTTGATGTTAGTAAGTGCGTTAATTGGTAGGCAAAGATTATTGAATCTTTATCAAGAAGCCATAGCATCTCAATATCGTTTTTATTCGTTTGGTGATGCAATGTTGATTTTGCCAGAAGCAACAATATAGTAGTTTTTATTGTGGGATGAACTATCTTGATTGTCCCACAAATATATATATCATTATGAAAAATTGCGATCGCTCAAGTTTGGAATCAGGACTTTAGTCCTTGAATTTCAATGTTTTTATAATTAAACTGTCTTAATATATACAAAATACACTTAATTTAAGTTCGTATGTATCAGTGGTTAATTAAGCAAAAATATAAATAAATATTCAAAATAAAAAAATCAGGCGAAAGCATATAATAATATCAACATTACTCCTAGCACCTAGTGTATTAAAGCACTTGTATATTTGTTGTCAATTGTTAATAAGAAATCTTGAAGTATTACTGAAAAGAGGGTCGCAGATGGAAGGCGTAGATTCTTTACAACAACACGCACAACAAGTTACAGGAGTGGAGGAACAAAAAACTCCAGTTGTAGAGCCAGAGGTTACAGCTATCACTCCTGCTGGATCAAATAGTAATACCAAAACCAGAGTACCTCTATCTCAAAACCGTTTGCTGCCTGTTGTGGTATTGGGAGTAATTTTAGGTGCAGGAGCTATTGCATCCGGAATTTACGCTTATCGTCAATGGCAGTATAGCCAAAGTTTTCCCCAAACCGATAACGCCTATATTACCGCAGACATTTATCCTGTAACTGCTCGTGTCTCAGGGATAGTCAACCAAATTCCAGTCAACGAGAATCAATTGATAACTCCGGGAACAGTGTTAGTAAAACTTGATCCTCAAGATTATCAAGTATCTGTTGCCCAGGCGAAAGCATCTTTAGAGTTAGCCAAACAACAAGCAGCTTTAGCACAGAAAAAAATTAAAAATGTTCCAGTTCCGGTTTCAGCATCGCAGCCATTTCCCCTAGACAGCAATACTCAAGCTAGACAGAATTTCCTCCAAGCACAAGCGACTCAACAAAGAGATATCAGCGAACAACAGTATAAAACTGCATTGGCTGCGATCGCTCAAAAACAGGCAGAGGTTAAAAAAGCTGAACTACAATTATCCTATACCAATATTAATGCCATGGTTCCTGGCAAAATAGGTAACAAAAATATCCAAATAGGACAACGGGTAGAACCGGGTCAAACTCTTTTCACTGTCGTGCAACCAGACCCTTGGGTTATTGGTAATTTCCCTGAAAACCAGTTAGAAAAGATACAACCAGGACAAAGGGTGAATATCAAAATATCTGCCTTTCCGAGTCGTAACTTTGCAGGTAAAGTAGAAAGCATTGCTATGATTCCGCCAAACAATAACACAGGAAATTCTGTTAATACCAGTGATATACGCAGAATTCCTGTCAAAATTATGTTTGATCCGGCGAGTATTAAAGGGTATGAATCGCGTATCACTCCCGGAATGTCAGCAGTTGTAAAAGTGACGGGTAATTAAAAGCTTATTCAGTCAGTCTACTTTTAGTAGACTTAGACTATTAGCCCGCAGTACACTAGCGGGCTTGCGGGCTTAGTTTTTTTAGTTTGCGATCGCTTGTGCAATTGTATTTTCTAGTCCTTTGATAGAGCGCTTAAGCGCTCACTACCAGACCTCCTATTTATTTGTTATTTGTTTGATGTTGCTTGGTCACGTGCTGCTGCCGCTTGCTCAGGATGAATACCTAAACGAGTAAGATTGATTCTACCCTTATTGTCAATTTCACGTACTTTGACAATTACTTCATCACCAACTGCAACTTCATCTTCAACCTTACCAACCCGGTAGTCAGCAAGTTGAGAAATGTGGATCATGCCTTCTTTCCCTGGCAAAAACTCCACAAACGCGCCAATCGGTATAATTCGGGTCACTCTGCCTACGTAAACATCACCCTCATTCAGCTTCCGCGTCATGCCTTGAATGATGCTCTTAGCTCTCCTGGCCTTGTTTTCATCCACCGCAGAAATAGTTACGGTACCATCGTCTTCAATGTCAATTTTAGCACCAGTCTCTTCAGTAATTCCCTTGATGGTCTTACCTCCAGGCCCAATCACCAGACCAATCATGTCTTGATCAATCTTGATCGTCAGCAGACGTGGAGCATAGGGTGACATCTCTGTGCGTGGCTGGTCAATTGCCTGGAGCATTTTCTCCAGGATATGCAAGCGTGCGCCTCTTGCTTGATTGACAGCTTGGGAAATAATATCCAAGGACAAACCGCTGATTTTCATATCCATTTGCAAGGCCGTAATCCCTGCATCTGTACCGGCGACCTTGAAATCCATGTCACCTAAAAAGTCTTCGATCCCTTGAATGTCTGTCAGAACTCGTACTTCATCACCTTCTTTAATCAAACCCATGGCTGCACCACTCACAGGTTTGATTATTGGTACACCTGCATCCATTAAAGCCAGAGTGGAACCACACACCGAACCCATTGAGGTAGAACCATTGGAAGAAAGCACTTCCGATACTACGCGAATTACGTAGGGGAATTCCTCTTTAGGTGGTAGCACTGGTAAAATAGATCTTTCCGCCAGCGCCCCGTGACCTATTTCTCGACGTCCCGGCGCCCGCATGGGTTTGGTTTCCCCAACAGAGAACGGCGGGAAGTTGTAATGGTGCATGTAGCGCTTTGCTTGGTCTTGCTGCAAATCGTCATTTAAGTTTTGAGCATCTCCGGGTGTACCAAGCGTACAAGCAGATAAAACTTGAGTTAGTCCCCGATTGAATAAACCACTACCGTGGACTCGCTTGGGTAATAAACTAGTTGCACAGGAAACAGGACGAACTTCATCCAACTTACGACCATCGACCCGCACATTATCTTCGATGATCTGGCGGCGCATCAGCTTTTTGGTGATGTCTTTGAAAGTATTATCCAGAGCTTTGGCATTAGTGGTTGCAGCCACTCGAATTGGATCTTCTTCTGGTAGTTCGGCGATCGCAGTTGCGATGGATTCTTTGACCGCATCTAAAGCTGTATCCCGCTCGGTTTTATCGAAATCAAATTGTGAGAGGATTTTTTTAATTTCGTCGGTAGCGCGATCGCTAATAAAGTTACTGAGTGATTGATCAGGTTCTGGTGGTGCTTCATGCACTATTTCCAAACCCAATTGTGCAATTAAATCACGCTGCGCTTGAATTAAATCTTGCACAGCTTCGTAACCAAATTCAATCGCCTCAAGAATATCACGTTCGGGTAGCTGATTAGCTCCCGCTTCCACCATGATTACACCATCCGGCGAACCTGCCACTATTAAATCCAAGTCTCCAGCTTCGATTTCTGCATAAGTGGGATTAATAATAAAATCATCACCCACCAAACCGACGCGCACGGCTGCCATAGGCCCATTAAAGGGAATTTTTGCCAACAGTGTAGCAATAGAAGCACCAGTAACAGCTAGCACATCTGGCGGTACTAGCTCATCCATAGAAAGAGTCAGCGCAATAACTTGCAGATCATCCCGTAACCAAGAGGGGAACAAAGGACGTAAAGGGCGGTCAATAAGACGGCTGGTGAGAATTGCTCTCTCTGGTGGACGACCTTCACGTCGCAACATTCCTCCAGGGATTCTACCTGCTGCGTATAATCTTTCTTCGTAATCTACTGTGAGGGGCAGAAAATCAACGCCTTCTCTGGCTGCTGATCGCGTAGCTGTAACTAGAACTGCCGTATCCCCAGATTGTATCAACACCGATCCACCAGCCTGGGGTGCTAGTAAACCCACCTTCAGTCGAATATCCCTTCCATCGAAGGATATTGACTTCTCAAATTCTCCCATTCAGTTTTTTTTCCTTACTATGCTCGCTATTCTCTCTCTGTGGCAATCCTAACATTTATGATCTAATACTGGCTTGAGCTGTATATAGAATTCATGATTAACAATTTTGTTACAAAGGGGATCGGGGATCGGGGAAAAGGGATCGGGGAAAAGGGATCGTGGAAAGGGCATTGGGCATTGGGCATTGGGTATTGGGCATTGGGTATTGGGTATTGGGTATTGGGCATTGGGCATTGGGCATTGGGTATTATTCTCCCCCTTGTCCCCTTTCCCCGATCCCCGTACTCTATGAGAAGCCGCTGACGCGTCTACAAAGTAGCGTCTCCTCTGGAGAATCCCCGATCCCCCCTTGTCAGGTTGTACAATAAAACCAGCGTTGCAAATATGGCTACATCGACCTGGAAAGTTTGGTTTGAGATAAAATGCTCTCCATATTTCTTTAGGTTGCTGTATGGCATATTTAGTGGTTGTTCTGATGACAAAAGCATCCTGATTTAACCAATAAGCTGCAAATTGTGATGGTGAGAGGGGTTGTTTTTGGGGATAGGTTTTTCCTTCTGAAATCACAACATTAAGTAATTTCCTTACCTCCTCTTGTTCTTCTGGATGCATATAATTTCATTCTACTTTTATGTTATTTTTTAAACTTTTATAAAGGGGTAACTGCATTTTTCATCAAGTTGATTAAGATTGTTTTTGTTTACTTAATTATATTTAATAATTATTAACATTAGGTATTTAAATTTTAAAACTTACAGAATTCATATTAAGTAGAGAATAAGCAGATTCAAGACTTTGATATTGGCAAAATTTGAGTAGTTGGCAAATGGCAATATTACACGGTAGTTGGTTAATACAAAATCAAGGTAACTGTCTATTTATTTGGGGAGAGACTTGGCGATCGCTAGGGACGGATATTGATCCAAAGACATTAACAGAAGTACCACTATTACCTTACGCGATCGCACCAAACGAATTAAGTGAGTGGCTAAGTTCTCGTAATATTAAAATTCCAAATTCAACATCGCAATCAATAGAGACAAAAGCGATCGCATCAGGTCAAACAGGGCGACGTCCAGCAAAAACAACTACTACACAAACTTTGCCAACCTCCTCGCAAACAATAATTGCTTTCCCCACTAATTTTGTAGAAAGTAAAACCGAAGGAATAACAGCAATTTATCCGGTACATTCAGCAATATTGGGTTCAGAAAAATCATCTAACCAATACCTACAACCGTGGCGAGTAGAGGGTTTTTGTCTCAATCCTACAGAAGCAGTAAAATTTTTGGCTTCTTTACCCTTGAGTGTTGCCAAAGTTGAGGATGATTTTGTCGGAGGAGATTTACGCTTTTGGTCACAGATAGCCCGTTGGAGTTTGGATTTAATCTCCCGATGTAAATTTTTGCCTACTCTTGAACGCCAAATAGATGGTTCTTTCATTGCCAAGTGGCAAGCACTTTTAGATAGTGCTTTGGATGGAACCCGCCTAGAAAAATTTTCGCAATTAATGCCATTAGCATGTCGGACTTATCAGGGGAAAGGAGAAATACACAATAATTCTCAATCCTCACTGAGTGTAAATTTACCTGTGGAACCACAAGAATTATTACTAGGATTTCTCAACAGTACGATTGATGTCCAAATCAGAGAAATGTTTGGTTCCCAAACTGTGCTGGAAGCAAGAGTAATGGCGTCTATACCATCGGCGGTACGCCAGTGGTTGCAGTCTCTAACAGGTACACTAGGTACTGTCAACGCTGAATCGATGGGTTTAGAACGACTAGAAGCGGCGCTCAAAGCTTGGACGATGCCGCTACAATACCAGCTGGCAGGAAAAAATCTGTTTCGTACTGCTTTTGTTTTGTATCCGCCAGAGTCAGACGAAACAGATTGGATTTTAGCGTATTTTTTGCAAGCCCCAGATGATCCAGAATTTTTAGTGGATGCAGAAACAATATGGCAGCATCCAGTTGAAAACTTTGTTTATCGCGATCGTACTATTAAACAACCACAAGAGACATTTTTACGCGGATTGGGATTAGCATCGCGCTTGTATCCAATTATCACACCCAGTATGGATACAAGCTATCCCCAATCTTGCCACCTTAACCCCATCCAAGCCTACGAATTTATTAAGTCGGTGAAGACACGGCTTGAGGATAATGGTTTGGGTGTAGTTTTACCTGCAAGTTTGGCAAACCGGGAAGGATGGGCGAACCGTCTGGGTTTGAAAATTTCTGCCCAAACACCAAATCAAAAACAGGGACGCTTGGGTTTACAAAGTTTACTAAATTTCCAATGGCAATTGGCTATTGGGGGACAGACTCTTTCCAAAAAAGAATTTGACAGATTGGTGGGGTTGAATAGTCCCTTAGTGGAAATTAACGGCGAGTGGGTAGAACTGCGCCCCCAAGATATCAAAACAGCCCAAGCCTTTTTTGCATCTCGCAAAGAGCAAATGGCCCTTTCCTTGGAAGATGCTTTGCGTCTGAGTACGGGAGATACCCAGACAATTGAAAAATTACCAGTGGTTAGCTTTGAAGCATCAGGTACATTGCAAGAGTTAATCACTACCCTGACAAATAACAAAGCAGTCGAACCCTTACCTACACCCACCGATTTTCAAGGAGAGTTGCGCCCCTACCAACAGCGTGGAGTCGCTTGGTTGAGATTTCTCGAACGCTGGGGTTTGGGTGCTTGTCTGGCGGACGATATGGGACTGGGAAAATGCGTAGCTCCTGATACATTAGTAAACGTTAATGGTCTGTTATGTACAGCTCAAGAAATCTGGACAACTTATGCTGGAGAAACAGCATTTGATGGTGAAGGATTTTGGGCTAATCCTAGTGAGCAATTACTAGTTAATTCCATAGATGATAAAACAGGCAATATTGTTCAGGCAACTGTCAAACGACTTTATCGGCAGCAAGTCTGTGAAAAATTACAAAAAGTCACGCTACAAGATGGTAACAGTATTACCATTACCCATCGTCATCATTTACTAACAAATAAAGGTTGGACAAATAAATTACAGGTGGGTGATTACATTTGTGTTCCAAGTAAAATGCTTTGGAACGGGAAGCCAGAAGATCCTAATTTAGTCAAGTTTATTGCTTGGCAAATTGCCGAAGGACATGAGTTATCTGACGAGGCAAGAGTTAGAGTATTTCAAAAAGATACTAAGGTACTAGAAAATCTACTTCAGACTTTCCAGTCCATTGGAAAGCGCTATAACCTCAAAATTAACAGCCCAAACATTTGTATATTTCCTAGCAAAGTTCCTTGTCTTAGAGTTAGCAGTCAAGCTTATCGTCGGTTTTTAGAAGCCAAAGGTTACATTTGGGGCAAATTATCAGCAGAAAAATCTATTCCGCCCTTCATTATGCAGGCAGACTTGGAAAGTGTACGGATATTTTTACAGAATTATTTTGATGCTGAATCTGCTGTTATTACTAGTATGCGGAGTATAGAAATTGCTACAGCTTCACCGCTAATCATCCAGCAACTTTCTGCACTCTTGCGACGCTTTGGAATTTGGTTGAGGATTTCACCCAAACAGAAGTGTGCTAGCAATGGGACTGGTATTTATCGCACTTACTATATAGGTACTATTGGAGGTAATAGCGCTCGTAGATTTTTACAAAAAATTGGGTTTAGCAATTCTGGTAAACAATTGAAATTACAAGAAATTTGTCAGAGTATTCGCAACACAAATGTTGAGGGAATTCCTGCTTCTGATATTGTTGCTCAAGCAGTTGCAACAACAGGATTACCATTGCGCCATTTTGGAATGCATAATACTGTTTATATCAATGGTTCACAAGAATTTTCTAGAGATAGTTTGGAACGGGTACTAGTTAATATCAATTATATCCTTAATGGTGTATATTTGAAAGAATATCAACTTTTAAAGCCTTCTAAATGGACTAATAAAACTTTAGAAGCTTATAACCGATTGGATATAGATGAATTGAGTATCACTCAAAAAACAATACAATCTCTTCTTGATAAAGAAGTGTTTTATTGCAAGATAGAAAGTATTGAGAATGTTGATTACGAAGGATGGGTTTATGACTTTGAAGTAAGTGAACATCATAATTTTGTTGCTAACAATATAATCTGTCATAATACAATTCAATTTATCGCTTTTCTACTACATTTAAAAGAACAAGATGCATTAGAAAAACCAACACTTTTGATTTGTCCAACTTCAGTCTTAGGAAACTGGGAAAGAGAAGTTAAAAAATTTGCTCCAACACTGAAAGTTTGGCAATATCACGGTGATAAACGCCCTAAAGGTAAGGCTTTTGTAGAAATAGCAAACAAGCATTATTTAGTCATTACCAGTTATGCGCTAATTCACAGAGATATCAAGTCATTACAAGCTGTTTCATGGCAAGGAATTGTTTTAGATGAAGCCCAAAATATTAAAAATGCAGAGGCAAAACAATCTCAAGCAGTGCGCCAGTTAGAAGCAACTTATAAGATTGCTTTAACGGGAACACCTGTAGAAAATAGGCTACAAGAACTCTGGTCAATTTTGGATTTTCTCAATCCAGGATATTTAGGAAACAAACAATTCTTCCAACGACGCTTTGCTATGCCAATTGAAAAATATGGAGATACTTCTTCATTAAATCAATTGCGTTCATTAGTGCAACCATTTATTTTACGTCGTTTAAAAAGTGACCGTGAAATTATTCAAGACTTGCCAGAAAAGCAGGAAATAAATGTATTTTGTGGTCTGAGTCTAGAACAAGCAGAACTGTATCAAAAAGTAGTAGAAGATTCACTAGCTGAAATTGAAACAGCCGAGGGGATTCAACGTCGAGGAATGATTTTAGGTTTACTCGTGAAACTCAAACAAGTCTGCAATCATCCCGCCCAGTATTTGAAAAAAACTGCTCTCTCGGAACCGCAGTTATCTGGTAAATTACTGCGATTGCAGGAGATGTTAGAAGAAGTTTTATCAGAAGGCGATCGCGCTTTAATTTTTACCCAATTTGCCGAGTGGGGTAAACTACTCAAACCCTATTTAGAACAACAGCTAGGACGAGAAATTTTCTTTTTGTATGGTAGTACTAGCAAAAAACAACGCGAGGAAATGATCGACCGTTTCCAACACGATCCCCAAGGGCCGCCAATCATGATTTTGTCACTCAAAGCTGGTGGTGTCGGACTCAATTTAACTCGTGCAAATCACGTTTTCCACTTCGACCGTTGGTGGAATCCCGCAGTAGAAAATCAAGCCACAGACCGAGTTTTTCGTATTGGTCAAACTCGCAATGTCCAAGTACATAAATTTGTTTGTACTGGTACTTTAGAAGAAAAAATTCATGACATGATTGAAAGCAAAAAGCAACTAGCTGAACAAGTTGTAGGTGCGGGTGAAGAGTGGTTAACTGAACTCGATACAAACCAACTCCGTAATTTATTACTATTAGATCGTAGTGCAGTTATGGAAGAAGATTCAGAGTGAAGGGACAAGGAGGACATTATCAATTAAAAATTAAAAATTAAAAATTGGTAAGAGGGACAAGGAAGACAAGGGAGAAAATATAAAATCAACAAATGACAAATAACAAATGACAAATGACAAATAACCAATGACAAATGACACCTTACAAGCAAGTCGAGAATGGTGGTCACAACGGTGGCTAGAATTATTAGATTCCTATCGCTTTAAAAAGCGTTTGGAACGTGGTAGAAACTATGCACGTCAAGGAAATGTACTTAGTATTGAGTTTGAGAGTGCAAAGGTATTAGCGAAAGTACAAGGTAGCGAAAGAGAACCTTATACAGTTTCTCTTTCTCTTGAATCTTTTAATGATGAAGAGTGGGGTTATGTAGTAGAAACAATGTCTCAAAAAGCAATCTTTGCAGCTAAACTTTTGGCAGGAGAAATGCCACAAAATATAGAAGAAGTGTTTAGTGCTAATGGTATATCGCTATTTCCTTTTACTCTATCTGACGTTCATAGTAGATGTTCTTGCCCTGATAAAGCAAATCCCTGTAAACATATTGCAGCAGTTTACTATCAGTTAGGCGATCGCTTTAGTGAAGATCCTTTTGTACTCTTTCAATTGCGAGGACGCACCAAAGAGCAAATTATTAGCAATTTACGTCAGTTACGTAGCGCAAAAATTGAAGTCACAACAGACGAAACTTCAGACGATAAAGAGTTGGTTTCACAAACTCAAGATTCTTTAAATCTAGTATCTTTTTGGCAATATCATGAGCCATTAGAATCTTCTTTAGTAGTAATTGCACCATCCACTACTGAAACAGTGTTAGATGTTTTAGGATCAATTCCTCTTGCTAAAGAAGAGGAAAATCTTGCAAGTTTAACTGCTGCTGATCTAGCCATGAAATATTTAGATACTGTTTACAAAGACGTTAGCCAAAAAGCCTTTTTAGCTGCTATGAATGTAGGTGGAAATTGATATGTTACAAACTGGATTTATTCAAGAAGTCCAGTTTCTAGTTGTTCATAAAATGACATAAGCTGACGTGGGCTTAGTACAAGTCCGCTAAAACGGACTCAAACACTCTCCTTGTCATATTTATCAGACTTTAGCTATGCAGTCCATAAATTTTTTGGCTGAATGAAAAGCTGATATAAAACTCAGATTTTAAGACATCTGAATAATAATTTCTTATTAGTACAAGAAGATGGATTTATCCGTTGGGTCAACCCAAAATCCAAAATCTAATGACTATTTGATAAATATTAATTCGCTACTTCAGCCATTTCAATAACTCGCCCTTCGTAATCTTTGACCAAAAAATTTAAGGGTTTTCTGCTGCGAATTTTGAATTTCAGTCCTCGCACTTCTACCCGCATTAAAATCATTTCCATACATTCATGGTCAAAGCAAACGTGGCGTTGTTGATTTTTTGTGCCTAAACTAGCTCCTGTAATTACGTGCAACTGAATGTTTTTCTTTAGTTGATACCAAAGTCCTTCACTCCCATTCGACATTTTGTTAGCAAAGGAAGGACTGCTTCCTAAGTAAAGCGGATCAACTCCTGTTGCGCCTATAGTTTGTTCATAATTGTAGTAGTAGTGTAGCGGTACTTCTGCTGCTGGTAAATCTAAAAGTCCTTCATACAACTGTCGTGCAATTTCCAGATCCGACACCATAACGGTATATACCTTTGGCGCACTGGTAAGGAACATCCACATGGCGCCGGCATAGGCAGCTAGTAGCATCACCATTATGCCTTGGGTAGAGAAAAGGCTATCTAATGGTATAGAAGGCAAAAAAGAGCCAAAAGTATATGTATTAACCAACAATGGTGTCACACTTGCTATAAACATGAACAGAATCGGGAATTATATATAAGGGAGTCGCTTTTGTTTTGTAAATTATGACTTAAATTAAAGTCTTTATTTCTAGTGTACCAAGTGCTAGTCTGCCTTGGTGTTAGTTCAAAAACAGGCTTACACCAACAGACTATGCGATTAATTACTAAAGATTGCTATTGCTAAGTTAATTCTAACAACATAAGCTGATTCGGACTGTGCAAATTCCTCATTTTCCTGAAGCTAATCATCCTCTAGTGAAGTCACTGTTCCATCACACTGATCCCGAACTCGTCAGGTTGTTCCAGCAACATCCAGAGTCGGGAAGATACTTTACAGCTATTTTTTGCCGTTATAGCCCTATAGTTTATACAGTGATTCGTCATTCGGCGCGATCGCCAGTACAAGCAGATTATTTATTTGCTCTAACTTGGCGACATATCTACTATGAGTTGGCTGGATTTAATCTCGGTAGCACTCAACCTGGTAGGGAAAGTCTGACTTTACAAAATTGGCTAATTGATCACACTGCTTGCTGCATCAACGAGATTGAACTTCCTCCCACAGAAGCAATTCATTATTCCCTCAAAGCGACTTCTGTACCTTTATGGTGTTATTTAGAACAAGCTCTCGATCAAATGACACCAATATTACGCTTGATGGTGTTGATGGCTCAAACCTTCCATTGGAGCGAAACAAGAATAGCAGCCTATCTACAAGCTGAAGGAGAAGCGATCGCCCCCAGCGAAGTAGCAAATTTTCTCCAAGAAGGTTATCGTATGCTAGAATATAAATTACCAACAGATATACGTGCTATTTATTTAGGTGAAAATTTACTGCCACCTGCTATTGCGTAGAAATAACTAAATAATGTGTTTCCTAGTAACAAAAAACAATCAATATTACCTCACTTTCTTCTTCAAACCGCAATTTTACGGTAAAAATTTATGAAAAAATGGGATTTGATACCTTGGTCTCCCTTTCCCTTACCCTTTGTAGTTGCTAGTTTCATACTTCATCCCATAGTGGTGAATGCTGGGGATATTACTGAACAACTCCATCGTCAGACAGATAAATCTATAGTCCAAGAATCAACAAATCAAGCAGATATTTTACTGCGAATTGGTCAGCAGCAACAGGCTTCTAACAGACCTGACAAAGCAATCGAGTCTTGGTTACAAGCACTCTCAATTTATCATTCGATTGGTGATCTCAATGCCCAGGGTTTAATTTATGATTACCTTGGTAGAGGTTATGTGCAATTAGGTCGTTACAAAGAAGCAGAAAACGCCATACGCAGACGCCTAGCGATCGCTCGTGATACCCATGACTTTCAAAGTCAAATCTTTGCCCTGAATAATATAGGTACACTGCTATTGCAACAAGGCGAACCAAATGCTAGTTTGCAAACTTTAAAAGAAGCTCTGGAAATTGCTCACCATCTAAAAAATCTTGAAGGTCAAGGACTATCTTTAAGTAATTTAGGGCTAGCAAATGCGAGGTTAGGAAATTACAACAAAGCCATTAAACTTTATGAGAATGCTTTAACTTTCCGGCGTCAGGTTCGTGATTCCATCGGTGAAGCTAATACTCTGAATAATTTAGGTGAGACCTACCTAGCAGCAGGAGATTATCAAGGTACAATCGGAACTTATGGATCAGCACTGCGGATTGCAAAATATAGTGGCGATCGCGTCAACGAATTACGAGCAATTGATGGTTTAGTGACTGCTCATAGTTCTGTAGGACGCTATGAACGTGCTTTTGATTTGTTACAGCAGCGATTAAAACTAGCTCAAGAACTACAAAATCGACATGAAGAATTAAAATCTTTTGAGTCTTATGCTCAGTTATACGAGCAAATAGGTAATTTCCCAACCGCCCGTAATTTTTATGAAAGGGCTATTAATTTAGCAAAAGTGCTAGAAGACAGTAAGCAAGAAATGCAATTACTTGACCGACTCACTCAAATGATACAAAAAGCTAAATAGACTTAATAAATAAGCCTTTTAACCCATTTGGATTATGTTTTTTCTCTGAGCCAGCTATTTATTTGAGGACGGGATGTCGTTGCTTATGAAATCCATCGGACTCACATTAATCTAAAATCTAAAATTGAATGACAAATAACAAATAACAAATAACAAATAACAAATGACGATCCCTATGAATTAACTTTATTTGTACTGATTTACTTTGGTAAATTTGTTGTAGATGATGATTGTAAAAAACGTCTATCTAGCTTGGTGACAATATCTTTGACAGATATAGAAGGTTGTTTTTCAGTTAAATACATTACTGCGGTAAATGATCCAAAATTACTACGACGGAAGCCGACTACATCGAAATTTACTGGTAGATCTTGCACTTTTGCACCTAAACTAAATCCAGTAGAATTATTAGCTAGTTTATTCGTTTCTGGGAGAGTTTTGTAACCTAACAATTGAACTTGCTGATCTGATGGCAATGTTTGTTGTAGTTTTTTGATTTCTTTCTCAAATTCTGGTTTTTGTACTTGCTCTAAAGCAGCATCGAATTGAGCTTGTTGGTTTGGATTTGCTAGCATTCCCGTAAAGCCTAAAACTACTTCCATTTTTTTGGGATCTATAAAGGCAAAAAAGTTATTTAATGGCAGATTTTCTTTAGCAATTAGCTGTTTAAAAGGTTCCAACTGAGTAGCTATGGCCTCTTTTAGTTCTGGTGGAACTTCTTTATAGCCAGACGGCAAATCTTGAAGTGTAAGTGTAGTGGTTTGTATAGGTGCTTTTTTTTCTAAGACTGGAGAAGTTGGTTCTTGGGGTGTATCAACAGAAGGAACTGCTTGAACTGGGATAGCTACAAAAACAGCAGTGGTGAAGATAGATAAACTTAAAGCAATTTGCTTTTTCATTTGTAATAATTTCATTTTGCTCACAAGCTCAACAATCGAAGGTAAACAACAAACACCCTTACCCCACTATAAATTTGTGGGCAATCCCTCCAGGATAGCTGCTTTTTTTGAGCCTAGAGTGTCACTCATCATAAAAGAATTGGCTAAAGCCTGTTACGATCCCCAGAAAGTCTTAAAATATTGTTAACTTCTGCCAAATCCCCAACCTTCGATATATCAATACCACCCCGGAATAATTATGGCTATCGGCTACGTTGCGCTAGTACTTCATGCACATCTGCCCTTTGTCCGGCATCCAGAAAGTGACTATGTACTGGAAGAAGAATGGCTTTATGAAGCTATTACAGAAACTTATATCCCTTTACTACGAGTTTTTGAAGGTTTAAAGCGAGACGGTGTAGACTTTAAAATTACTATGAGTATGACACCACCTTTGGTGTCTATGTTGCGTGATCCGTTGCTACAAGAACGCTATGATGAACACTTAGCAAAGTTGGAAGAACTTGTAGAACTAGAAATTGACCATAATACTCACAACGGTCATATTAAATACTTAGCCGAACATTACGCTAGTGAATTTAACTCTACACGACAAATCTGGGAGCAATATAAAGGTGATTTAGTAACAGCTTTTAAGCAGTTCCAAGATACAAATAATCTCGAAATCATCACATGCGGTGCTACCCACGGTTATCTACCACTGATGAAAATGTATCCACAATCTGTGTGGGCGCAATTAAAGGTAGCCTGTGAACACTATGAGGAAATTTTTGGATGTCCGCCTAGAGGAATTTGGCTACCTGAATGTGCCTACTATGAAGGTTTAGAGCGGATGTTGGCAGATGTTGGGTTGCGCTATTTTCTGATTGATGGACATGGTATCCTCTACGCCCGCCCCCGTCCCCGGTTTGGCACTTACGCCCCTATTTTTACAGAAACTGGTGTGGCTGCTTTTGGACGTGATCATGAATCCTCTCAACAGGTATGGTCTTCTGAGGTAGGTTATCCTGGTGCGCCGGAATATCGAGAGTTTTACAAAGATTTGGGTTGGGAAGCTGAATACGAATACATCAAGCCCTACATTATGCCCAATGGTCAGCGAAAAAATACGGGCATCAAGTATCATAAGATTACTGGTAGAGGTCTCGGACTAGCAGACAAAGCCCTCTATGATCCTTACTGGGCAAGAGAAAAAGCTGCCGAACACGCAGCTAACTTCATGTATAACCGGGAGCAGCAAGTCGGTCATCTCTACGGTATTATGCACCGTCCACCAATTGTGGTTTCGCCCTATGACGCAGAATTATTTGGACATTGGTGGTACGAAGGACCCTGGTTTATAGATTATTTGTTCCGCAAGTCATGGTATGACCAACAAACGTATCAAATGACTCACTTAGCAGATTATTTGCGCGCTCATCCTAATCAACAAGTTTGTCGTCCATCTCAATCAAGCTGGGGTTTCAAGGGTTTCCACGAGTATTGGTTGAATGAAACGAATGCGTGGATTTACCCACATTTACATAAAGCTGCTGAACGTATGATTGAGTTATCTAACAAAGAAGCAGCTGATGAACTGGAATGGAAAGCACTTAACCAAGCAGCAAGAGAGTTGCTTTTAGCACAATCTTCCGACTGGGCATTTATTATGCGGACAGGAACAATGGTTCCCTATGCTGTGAGAAGGACGCGATCGCATCTCATGCGGTTTAACAAACTCTACGAAGATATCAATATTGGCAAAATCGATAGCGGTTGGTTAGAAAAAGTCGAGTTTATGGATAATATCTTCCCCAATATCAACTATCGCGTCTACCGTCCGTTATAATTCCAAAATACGACCACTAATGCACACAGATAAACACTCAATCATATTATTTGTGTGCATTTTTTGTGATCCTAACTAGTACTTCACCACACTCGCTATGAGGGGTTTGTAGTGAGGACTTAAGTCCTCTATGAGCGCTTAAGCGCTCACTACGAACCCATCAAAGTTGACTTGTCAGACCACTAGTAGTCTGGCAACCCAACTTTGCTAGGTAAACCAATTTTAGATTCACCTTCTTTTCCTCTTCCTTTGCGTACTTCGCGTCTACCCTCCGGGAACGACTTTGTCGAACGCGGTTCCTTCCCTTACCCATCAAAGTTAGGTTGTCAGACTACTAGTTAGCTTTATTTGTGGCCGACTTTAAGATATATTTTCCATGCCATTGGTGCCATTGCTCGATATGATATTTTTCTGCAAGCTTAAACATTCATCCCATTAAAACTAACTATGGCACAGCAATACCGCATTACCTTACTTCCTGGCGATGGCATCGGCCCTGAAATTATGGCTGTGGCGGTAAACGTGCTTAAAGTCGTGGAAAAAAAATTTGATCTTCAGTTTGAATTTCAAGAAGCACTGATCGGCGGTGGAGCAATTGACGCCACAGGAGAACCCCTACCAGCAGCTACTTTAGATGTATGCCGCAACAGTGATGCAGTATTATTAGCGGCGATTGGTGGTTATAAGTGGGATTCTTTGCCATCTCATTTACGTCCAGAAGCAGGTTTACTTAGACTACGTGCAGGTTTGGAATTATTTGCTAATTTGCGTCCGGCAAAAATCATACCCCAATTAATTGATGCTTCTACTTTGAAACGTGAAATCGTGGAAGGCGTTGATATTATGGTAGTGCGCGAACTCACTGGTGGAATTTACTTTGGTAAACCCAAGGGAATTTTTGACACGGAAACTGGTGAAAAGCGTGGTGTCAATACAATGGCCTACACCGAGTCTGAAATTGATCGCATTGGTAGAGTCGCATTTGAAATCGCACGCAAACGCCAAAGCAAACTCTGTTCAGTAGATAAAGCCAATGTTTTAGAAGTATCACAACTGTGGCGCGATCGCATGACGAAGTTAGCAGCGCAATATCCGGATGTGGAACTTACTCATCTGTATGTAGATAATGCTGCTATGCAGTTAGTACGCGCTCCTAAACAGTTCGATACTATTGTCACAGGGAACCTGTTTGGCGATATCCTTTCAGATGCTGCTGCTATGCTCACTGGTAGCATTGGCATGTTGCCTTCTGCTAGTTTAGGTGCTTCTGGTCTAGGAGTGTTTGAACCTGTTCATGGTTCTGCTCCTGATATTGCTGGACTTGATAAAGCTAATCCCTTAGCCCAGATTTTGAGTACAGCCATGATGCTGCGCTATGGTTTAAACCAAGCCGCCGCCGCAGACTATGTGGAAAAAGGTGTGTTGCAAGTTTTAGCAAATGGCGCTCGTACTGGAGATATCATGTCTTCGGGTATGCAACTGTTGGGTTGTCGTGCAATGGGTGAGGCGTTAATTCAAGTATTGGAAGAATAATCTGCCCTAGTAGCAACCGAAAATTTTAGCAACCATTGCTGAAACTTTCGTATACACTATTAACACAAAACCTCATAACTATACCCCATAAGTTGTGTACGCTTTACGACAAGAACAAGCAAACTATACCAGGTCTAAGAACCAGCCACCTTTGATTGATCCTGCCATCATCAGAGCAGCTGGTAAAATCTACTACACTTACTGCGAAGTACATCCTGAAGTGGCTGGACAAGCATCTGGTGTAGCAATTAACCGTGATACTCATCGTGGCAAGGTGATTTTTAATGCTCAAGCAGCCCTCTTGCCCGCAGAATGTTTTGTACCTTTGAATCAAATTGAATCGCATATGTATTAGAGACGCGATGAATTGCGTCTGTACAATAGTCATTGGTCATTAGTTATTGGTGTTATACAAATGACATAGACGCCTAAGCGTTTACCCGCAGGGTAGGATACAAGACAAATGACAAAGCACTGAATTATGGATACTTTGATGCTCATCCTGGCAAATTTAATTGTATTTGCCTTGGGTATTTCTATTGGCAGTTTTATTAATGTTGTAGTTTATCGGCTTCCTGCTGGCTTATCTTTGCTTTTTCCTCCTTCTCGCTGTCCCCATTGCTTAACTAAACTTAAGCCATACGATAATATACCAGTGCTAGGTTGGCTATGGTTAAAAGGCTGTTGTCGTTATTGCCAAGGTAAGATTGCTCTGCGCTATCCAGTGGTAGAAGTGGTGACAGGATTGTTATTTTTACTAATTTTCTGGAATTTTGATGCATCTTTGTTGACTATTGGCTACTGGGTATTTTGTAGTTGGTTACTAGCACTATCACTGATTGATTTAGATACAATGACTTTACCAAACCAACTGACTCAGTCAGGATTAGTGATTGGGATAGTATTTCAAGCAGTAGTTGGTTTTTTGCCTAATTCTAGCTGGACAGCAGTAGCTAGTAACTTGATGATAGCGAGCTGGGGAATAGTGTTAGGATTGTGGCTGTTTGATGCGATCGCTACAGTTGGTTCAATTATTTTTGGTAAAACTGTAATGGGTGGAGGTGATGCCAAGCTAGCAGCCATGATGGGAGCCTGGTTAGGTTGGAAGTATTTACTCTTGGCTGCTTTTGTTGCTTGTTTGTTGGGAGTATCCGTAGGTGGCAGTATGATCATCTTATCGCGGCGAAGATACGGATATAAAATGCCTTTCGGCCCGTTTCTGGCTCTTGGATCTGTAGTAACTTTATTTGGTGGAGAGACAATTTTGTCTAGCTACTTACGGTTGTTTGTAAATTGAAGGTAAAAGGGAACAACGAATAGAGACTTGCATGGAACATTTGCACATATATTCTTTGCAGAAAGCCGAAACATGAACTTACAAGGAGATCGGAAAAAAGCTCGCCATTTCAGGACACCGCTACTTATCAACCTTCAACTGTAAACTTCATTACCCTTAATAGTATTTAACTTCTGTTAAGATTAATCCTGTAACGATGGATAAGCTTCTTTACAAAATTAACAGTGTAAAAACTAAACTAATGCAGCAAAATCTAGCTGTTAACCACATATCAACAAATTATTATTGGTCTGGGGATGAAATTTTATTTCAGGGATGGTATATCCGTAACTTTGCAGGTAACTTTTGGATATGAAGGATTAAAACAAAGCAATATTTTCTCTGATCTCACTTTGAAATTTACCGTGTCCAATAAGCAACTGTATATTCTTCGTACCTGAAAAATTATAAACATCTTGGCATCTAGAACAACACACTTGAACTGGTTTACTTATTTTCGTTAAGCTGACAAGCACAGATGCAAAACTAGATCTGAAATATTGCTTATAAGACAAAGTTTGTTGTGTAGTCATTAGTGATTGAGTCATTACTACAAACTAAACACAAGTGACGAATGACAAATGACAATGACTCCTCCAAAGGGATAAACCTGTTTTTGACATACTCTACTGGCATAAGAAACAAATGGCAAACAACGAAGAATCACGTGGTTTAAAATCTCTGTTTGATTGGTTTGCAAACCGACGGAAATCAGGACCTATCAGTTTAGAACGCCAAGAACGTGAAATCGCAGATGGACTATGGAACAAGTGTCCTAAATGTGGTGTATTAAGTTACGCCAAAGATTTAAAAGCAAATTTCATGGTATGCACCGAATGTGGACATCATAATCGGGTAGATAGTGATGAGCGCATCCGTCAGTTGATAGATTCTAATACCTGGAGACCGCTTGATGAACAATTGCGTCCTGGCGATCCTTTGGGATTCCGTGATCGCAAAGCCTATAGCGATCGCCTCCGGGAAACACAAGAAAAACTCGGCTTGGTAGATGCTGTCAAAACAGGATTAGGTGAAATCAACGGTTTACCAATCGCCCTGGGAGTCATGGATTTTCGCTTCATGGGTGGAAGTATGGGTTCAGTCGTAGGCGAAAAACTCACCCGCTTAATAGAACAAGCTACTCAAAGACGGTATCCTGTAGTCATCGTTTGCACATCTGGTGGAGCAAGAATGCAAGAAGGAATGCTCTCACTTATGCAGATGGCAAAAATTTCCGCAGCTTTAGAACGGCATAAAGAAGCACGGTTGTTGTATGTACCGATATTAACTAACCCTACCACAGGTGGAGTTACCGCCAGTTTTGCTATGTTAGGTGATATCATCATAGCAGAACCCAAAGCAACTATTGGTTTTGCAGGTCGGCGAGTGATCGAGCAAACCCTACGAGAAAAACTACCTGATGATTTCCAAACTGCGGAAGATTTATTAAAACACGGCTTTGTTGATGAAATTGTGCCGCGTACCCAATTAAAAAGTACTTTAACTCAGTTAATCTCTCTACATCAGCCCCCCGCTACAACTAACACTCACAATGTAGTGTTGTGGGAAAAAACTATGAGTTTAAGTTCGACGCTTGCAGAATAGTCAAGGGTAAAAGCATTTTGTCTTAGTGTCTAAGTGGTGAAAAAATAAACCTTAATTTAACCACCCTTCAGGTTCGCCACCTTGCCAAGTTCCCTCCGGGACGCTACTTTGAACGTGACGGGAAGCGGAGCCACTGCGTTGGACGGGTTCCCCGGCTTGTAGCACGTGGCGTCCAAGACGGCAAGTGGACTCACCAAGACACTAAGACACCAAGTCGAATTGTAAACAATGATCTGATGAAAGCAGGTTCTTAGCAGCCCAAATGCCTAACCTCTAACCCTTAGTCTAAACGGCCGAAAAATTTGGAAGGCTTGGATAAAAGACTGTCCCCGTGACTCTTGCACAAAAATAAGTGGTAAAAGTGCAACAAGCCTAAATATTGTGGAGAAAACGAACAATCCTAGTAAACCTCCACAAAAATTAATTTGTACGAGAAAACCACCCAGAATTGTACCGAAAGCACCACACAAGCCAGCAACCGCTGCTATAGTTGCAAAATATACCGACTGATTTCTGACTGGTGCAACTTCTAGCTGCATATTGTTACCGCACAAATCAATAGCCGCCCCAGTTCCTCCCAAGAAAAGGTGTAATATTGGCAACCATAGCCATAGATCAAGGGGAGTGTAGCCAATACCTAACCACAATAAAGGTGCGATCGCTACTAAAATTCCAATAAAGAATAGAACAGAACGATTGCCGATTTTATCTGCTAATCTCCCCCAGAGAATCAACATTAACATATTTGCCCCTGCTTGCAGGCTGCTGTAAACAGTTACCCAACTAACATCTAAGTTCAAGGTATCTAACATGTAAAGATTGAAAAAGGGGTTACAAAGGTTAACAGCAAACATCCATATACTGAAGTAGAGCAAAATCATTAAAAAATTAGTGTCGTTGCGGATATTCTGCCAAAATTTGGGTTGAGAGACCAAGTTAACATCTGTTATTTGCCCCTTGGTAGTTATATCTAAATTTTTTGCATCTGTAACTACAGCATTTTGTACTTGAGGATTGATATCTAGTTTAAAGTACTGACAGAGCAAACTCATTATCCCAAACAAAATACCTGTAAACAGTACTACTCCGTAACCTTGGAGAGTACCGCCATACCAATGAGATATAGCCAATCCAGCTAAAGGTACGCAAATCAAATTGGTCAAGCTAGCAACACTGTTGCGTATGCCAAAATATCGCCCCCGCAAGCGTCGATGGACTAACGTGGCTATCCATGAAAGCCAAGATGCACTACCTAAACCACCCCAAAGATGGCTTACTGAGACAATCAAGAGTGTTAATGTAATTAACTGCTGAGAATCAATTAGTTTGCGGCTAAAGGCTGCTATACCAATTACTAAAATCAACCATATTAGTCGAGAAGGTGCATAAATTAATAGAGAATACTGACAGCGACTGTGAAAACGTTCTGATATATAAGCACCCAGAGGTTGAATTAAATTCACCAGCATAGGAATAGAAGCAAGCAGTCCAAAAGCTACTGGACTAGCGCCCAATTCTACTAAAAAATTACTCAATAAAATGCCGCCAGTCGTAATACCAAAAATGCCTGCAAATATACCATCCAGGGTTGAAGCCTTGAGGCTAGTACGAATAGCATCTTTGGAAAATTTGTCTCTATCTATTGGTAGAATATCAGAAGGAATAGTTGTTTTTGAAATTTCAATTTCAGAAATTTTTGATATTATAGATGAATCGGTTTCCATCTGATCATGATTCATAAACGGAGTTGATAATTAATCATTAATTGTTGATTGCTATGACCTATTAGCTATTAGCTACATCTGCTTTTAAGGCGAGAAAATTACTTTTTGTTTTTCTTTGTTCTTGTCTTATTGAGAAAAACTAAAATATATCAATGTTTCGAGACATATCTTCTTCACTCAGAATCAATGTCAATTGTTAGTTATTCTACCGTGCATGTATTAATAAAAATTTAATTTTTTTAAAATTCATTCCAGAGTAAGAGAAACTATAAGAAGAATGTTAATTATGCGGCGGCGAATAAATTCGCCCATGGCTTACCCCGGCACATGAATTAAGGCTTCTTCGTCGCGGAGATTCTGGTGAGCAAAAGAATTTTTGGGAAATTTTTGGCGTTCATGGTAGCGGTCGCTCTTTGTATGATTGGTTGCCAGAATTCGCCTTTGCCCCACACTACCACGACAACCACTCCAGTCATCCTAAAACTTAGCGGTTGGGGTGCAGATCCGACTGAGCAACAACTATTGAAACGAGTACTCAAAGACTTTGAGGCACAGCATCCAGGTATCAGAATAAAGTATGAGGTCATCGCCGACCAATACATGGATGTGATTAAAACGCGCTTGATTGGCGAAGCAGCACCTGATGTCTTCTATTTGGATGCTTTTGAGGCTCCTTTTTTAATGAGCCAGAACGTTCTAGAGCCATTAGACGCTTATGTTAACCCGGAATTTGACCTAGCTGATTTTGAGGAGACAATACTTAACAGCTTTAAGTATGACAATCATATATATGGTTTACCTAAAGACTACTCTACCCTAACTCTTTTTTACAACAAGCGAGCTTTTGTTACCGCAGGCTTAACAAGTCCTCCCACAACATGGGATGAATTGCGTACCTACTCCAAAAAGTTGACAGTAGATCAAAACCAAGACGGAAAAATTGACCAATACGGTTATGGCATTATCCCAGAGTTAGGGCGTCAAGCTTACAAAATCAAAGCCTTTGGTGGACAACTTGTAGATGCAAATGGTTATGCTGTATTTGCTTCGGAACCTGGGATCAAAGGATTAGAGTTGGTAGTAGATCAGTATCAAAAAGACCATACCGCCGCTCAAAAATCGGACGTTGGAACAAACTCAGGTAGTGAAATGTTTGGTCAAGGTAAAGTCGCAATGGTGATTGAAGGTAACTGGGCTATTAACTACCTGAAAGAAACTTTTCCTCAATTAGATTTTACTACCGTAGAAATACCAATTATAAATAACAAAAAAGGCACAATGTTATTTACTGTTGCCTACGTCATGAACAAACAAACACAACATAAAACCGAAGCTTGGGAGTTGATTTCCTATCTCACAGGTAAAGAAGGTATGGAAAAGTGGACAGCAACAGGCTTTACTTTACCGACACGTAAATCAGTAGCTGAAAAATTGGGTTACGACAAAGACCCATTGCGATCGCCCTTTGTTGCAGGAGTCAGTTATGCTATGCCTTGGCAAGCAGGTAAATACCCCGCCG
The DNA here is from genome assembly GCF_004323185.1 of Westiellopsis prolifica IICB1. GTDB lineage: Bacteria > Cyanobacteriota > Cyanobacteriia > Cyanobacteriales > Nostocaceae > Pelatocladus > Pelatocladus prolificus_A. Next base: position 2,404,758 of record NZ_NAPS01000002.1, on the reverse strand, counting down.
CCATTATGAACAACTTTGATAATCAATTTATCAGTGCTTTACTGGGACAACAACCGCTACAACAGGCGATGCAACGGGCGCAAACACAAGCAAATAAATTAATTCGAGCCATGGAATAAAATAAGATCATTCCACAAATATGCAACACCCACACTTAACCATTAACACAACTAATCCCTAGATGGTTGCTGTTCTCTTCACAATTTGTTACAAAAATACAAAGAACTTCTAGAGACATCAACCAAAATGTTCGGCGGACTTACTGGTTTAACAAATCCAAAAGGCACAGACTGGGGAGAGCAGATGCTCAACACTGTTGCTACCCAAACAATTCGCCATCTGTTCACCAAAAGCGAGTCAGTAGAAGTCTTTGTCCGTTGTCACCCTTCCAGCAAGCTATTGCAAGGCAGCATCGATAGCTTCACAATGAAAGGTCGTGGCTTGGTTATCCGTAAAGATTTTGCTGCTGAAGAAATTTTTATCGAAACCGATGCGGTTGCTATTGACTTTAGCTCTGTTTTAAGTGGCAAACTCAGTCTCAAGCAACCCACCCAGGCGATCGCTCAAGTTGTATTGACAGAAGCAGGTATTAACCGGGCCTTTAAAGCAGAACTAGTGACAAAGCGACTATTGAATCAATCTTTACCTGCTTTAACTGCATTATCTGGTGGAAAGCCAGTCTCATTTATTGACGTGCAAGTAGAACTATTGACAGAAAATCGACTGCGAATTTTGGCAAAAGCGGATTTGGACAACGGTGAACTTGTGCCAATCAGTATGACTGTAGCTGTGAGTATTGAACGGCGGCGGCGTATTTCTTTTACCAATCAAGGAATTGATCTTGAACAAGTACCGGAAGCACAGCGAGAACTTTCGCAAAACTTGAGTCTGGCGTTGGTAGAAATTCTGGATAACATGGTTGATTTAGATCGCTTTGACTTAGATGGAGTCAAAATGCGACTGAATCGATTAGAAACGGAGGGAAAACGATTAATTTTCAGTGGATATGCGGAGATAGAGCGTATACCCCGGAGTGGATAAACTGATTTTGGATTTTGGATTGGAAAACTTTTTATAGAGCTAGTCTTTTTCTAAGCTCTACCTCTAGTTGTTCATCAGTACTAACCACTACCCGCCCTGGCTTGGCTCTGTTCACTGTACTAATAAACTTAAGAATCACCCTAGCTTTAGCCTGGTGAGTGTCAATTGGATATAATATTGACTCGGTTATTTGTTTTTTGACTGGAGAAGCTAATGGGTCGCGCCAAAAAGGTTGTCCTGGCATATTCTGGGGGAGTAGATACATCGGTGTGCATTCCCTACCTCAAGCATGAGTGGGGTGTAGAAGAAGTAATTGCTTTAGCAGCAGACTTGGGACAGGGAGATGAATTAGAACCAGTCCGAGAAAAAGCCCTGAAATCAGGTGCAAGTGAGTCATTAGTGGCAGATGTTAAAGAGACGTTTGTCAAAGATTATGCATTTCCTGCCATTCAAGCCAATGCGCTTTATGAAAATCGCTATCCTCTTGCAACAGCCTTAGCTCGTCCGCTGATTGCTAAAGTTTTAGTAGAAACAGCAGAAATATACGGTGCAGATGCGATCGCTCACGGCTGCACTGGTAAAGGTAACGATCAGGTGCGTTTTGATGTATCTGTTGCAGCCCTCAACCCCAACCTCAAAATTCTCGCACCTGCACGGGAATGGGGTATGAGTCGTGAGGAAACCATTGCTTACGGAGAAAAATTCGGCATTCCTGCACCCGTGAAAAAGTCTTCTCCTTACAGTATTGACCGCAATTTCCTTGGTCGGAGTATCGAAGCCGGAATCCTGGAAGACCCTACAGTGGAACCACCAGAAGAAATTTATTTATTAACAAAGGCGATCGCTGATACCCCCAACGAGCCAGAATATATTGATATTGGTTTTATAAGAGGTATTCCTACCAGTCTCAACGGTGAAACAAAAAGACCGATTGAATTAATCGAACATCTCAACCAAGTTGCAGGAAATCACGGTGTTGGGCGCATCGATATGATTGAAAATCGCTTGGTAGGGATTAAATCGCGGGAAATCTACGAATCTCCCGCAATGGTAGTGTTAATTCAAGCCCATCGCGATTTAGAAAGTTTAACTCTCACAGCAGATGTTACCCATTACAAACGGGGTATAGAAGAAACTTACAGCCAAATGATTTATAACGGCTTGTGGTACAGTCCCCTGAAAGCAGCCCTAGATGCTTTTATTCAAAAAACACAAGAGCAAGTATCTGGAACAATTCGAGTCAAGCTATTTAAGGGTAACGCTACCATAGTTGGGCGTCATTCCGAAAACTCTTTGTATACTCCTGAGTTAGCAACCTACGGAGCTGATGACAAATTTGATCATAAGGCAGCCGAAGGTTTTATTTACGTTTGGGGTTTGCCAACTCGGATTTGGGCGCAGCACGGTAGGGAATAGGGGATTGGGGATCGGGGAAGGTGGGGCCCCCTCTGGGGATAAGGGGTAACGGGGATCGGGGATCGGGGATTGGGGATCGGGGATTGGTTATTCTGCTCCCTGCTAAGAGCTCCCTGCTCCCTTGTCCCCCTTTGCCCCCCTTGTCCCCCTTGTCCTCTTAATCCCCAGTCCCTATTCTCTGTTGCCTAGCTTCTAGCCACAGGGGAATAATGATAAAGGCTGCAAGAATTAATAGGGCAGCGATCGCAAATTTACTAACCCACGCAACCAACTGTTCTAGGGAAACAACAGTACCAGCAAAAAATGCCAGTGTCACCATCACCCCACCCCACGCAGTCGCCCCGATGAAGTTATAAAAAAAGAATTTTCCAAAAGGTATTCCAGCTATACCAGCCATAGGTGCAGCAAAGATTCTCAATAAGGCTAAGAAACGCCCAAAGAAGATTGCTTTTGCTGCATTTTCACTAAATTGCTCTTTTATAGTCAACAGTCGAGCTTCTGAAAATCTAAACAGGCTGCCAATTCGTACTAGAATTGGCCAGCCCCCTGTCCTACCAACCCAATAACCGCAAATACCACCAATTACGGCTCCCGCAACAGCATCACCCAGAACTAGCCAGTAATTTAATTCATGACTACCAGCTAGGAACCCACCGACGAGGGTTACGGTTTCACCAGGAATGGGAATGCCCAAGTTCTCTAACAATATTCCGAAAAAAATTGCCCAGTATCCATAATCATGGGCAATTCTCTGGATATTTTCTAACGAGATAAATTCCAAAGACATTCAGCACCGCAGCCTTTACAAATGTTTACTTTTACTATATCTTGTCTCGTGTTTTAATAGGGTGTCAATCGAGTGTTTGAAAGACACATGAACTACATTTAAGTACCTGTTAACTTTAAATAAACTTTATCAAACTCATCAATTTCTCTGAACTGGGGAAATCGCTAAATTCGATTTCAAGAATGCTCTTACTCACTATTTTAGTGGGATTGCAGGGAAAATACATTTTTATCAACACTTTACTTAGTATTTATTTTGACGTCATAACCACTGTTTCTGTACATTAAGTTCTACCACATCAGTACATGTACAGAAGTAAAGCAAAATTTTTTTATGAAAAATTTATAAACTTCCTAGCTAATTATAAAAATTTTGTAAAAAGTACATGTAGTACTAAAATTCTTAGAGGGTTATGCCTATATTGAGGAAAGATTAAGATAAATTATACGGCATGAATACTGAAATTATTCGTCTCAACCGTACTATTGTAAGGCTACCAATTTTCTAAGGAAAGCAGTATTATTACGGTTGTAAACAAAGCGGTTTTTATGCCTGTTTTTTTGTTTTTTGATTGATTCAATAACCCAGTAAAAATTTATGACTCTCACATCAGAACGCCAAATCATCTTGTTTCAGCCTCAAGGACGCATGGATTTAGAGGGTAGTGTGGCTTTCAGTGAAAAGGTGACTGAATTATTACCCCAGCGTGATCAACTCTGGGTGATTGATTTAGCTGAGGTGGATTTTATGGATAGCTCCGGTTTAGTTGCTTTGGTTAATGGATTGAAAGCTGCACGACAAAATGGTTGTCGTTTAGTACTGTGCAACGTACAAACACCTGTGAGGTTAGTTTTAGAACTGACTCAACTCGATTCAGTATTTGAAATTGTTCACAATCAAGAAGAAATATTGGGTTTTGTAAACAAAAGTAATTTGTTGCTGGTACGTTAAAATTGCCACTCCGTACTTGAAAACTAATGGTTAGGTCAAGCAGTGGCTTTGCAGTACTAGGTTTTGCATTTTCTAGGCTACTCAAAGCAGCTAGGGTGGGAAACAATTTTTTGATAAACTTTTTGGCTAAAGCTGTTGATTCTCTCAATAATTGGTGTTTTTGCTAGTAAGGACTACTGAATCACTAAAAGCAACCATAATCCATTACCAGTTGCAACTGCCATGCCACATGCTGACATAGCCAAAATAAGTTTAAGCATTCTGCACAGTAGAAATATTACCTGCCTCAGATGCCATGGGTGGAAAATTTGGTAAATCAATAGCGCTGTGAGAAGTCGTACGAGTTTTCTGGGCTAAACGATAACTCACACTTTGCAGTTCTGCTTGTAACTGACGGTTTTCTCGTTGTAGCATTGCGACTTTTTCTCTAACTGGAGTCATACGCTCATCAAATTTACGGCGATAAATTTGTGGTAGTTCCTGTACTACTTGCTCCAGCATCCGACTGCGATCGCTTAGTTCTTGCACCGACTGACGCAACTGATAGATTTCAGTATCTCGATTAGAAATTTGTTCTTGATAAAAAGCTACTTGTTTTTCAACTGCTTCTAGTTGTTCTCGCAAAGCTTGAAGCTGACTTTGATAACGCTCAGACATTTCTGGCTGGGGCATAAAATTAGCATTACCCTTCACCAGTCGGAACAGTTCTTGAGACAGCTGTTGCACTAATTGATCACGAAGTTGCAATTCTTGACGCAACTTTGATAGTTCTGTAGAGAGAGCTTGAATATTGGAGTTATCAGTTTGGCTCACAGTGGCAACTAGCTCCGGTGAATAATCTTTCCCCTTATTAGGTATAAACGCGGTTGTACTACTTTTGGCTAATACTTCCAATTACTAGTTAATTTAGCATTCCCGGAGAATTCGGCAAGTAGAAAAACGAATTTTTTTTTACTTTCTTAAAATATAAATAACTAGTTCTTAGTTGTTAGTGGGTTTGAGTAAATAAATAATCTATTAACCACTAACCAACGGGCGCAAAGCTTTGCGCCCCTGCTGTCCACTAACTACTTATGCTGCTTCTGTAGAAGCCTTTGGCTCTTCTACCTGTTGGTTGAGTGTTAGGTAGCGAATAACTTCCTCGCTCAGACGCATAGCGCGTTCCAACACAGCAATCATTTTGCCTGGACCAGTGTAGTTCAATTGGATATATATGCCATCTCTTTGCCTTTGAATTTCATAAGCTAAACGACGCTTACCTCGATTCTGACTTTGAATTTTGTCAGCACCTTGTTCCCGTAGCAAGTTCTCATACTTAGCAATAATTTGCTCTACTTGCTCATCACCCAAGTCAGGACGCAAGATGTACATTGTTTCGTAAACTGTTTGCATGGCTTTAAATCTCCTTTTGGACTGTGTGGCTGCTGGTGTCAATAATTAGTAAAAGTATTTATTTATACAATTCAACTAACTATACATACAGCAACAAGGAATTACGATCTTACAAGAAATTTGCCAAAGTGTGAAATCTTTTATTTGTGATGTTTAGGAGTTTGACACAATTTCTGAGCGTAGCGTTTTTTAAGAGTGAAATTAAAATATGATCCAACAAGGAGGTGAATGATAAGAATTTTAGATTTTGTGAAATGTTTGTAGAACTACCTTCTTCGGCTTACCGCAAGGGTGCGCCAGTTTCCGGCAATTAGTCATTAGTTTATAGACTTCGGACTGTAGACAATTGACTTTAGAAGCGATTTGATTACAAACAGAGGTACTTATCAAAGTTATGGCGCAGCGCTTTGTGCGAGTTCAGAATCCAGAAGGGCAGATTTATTATGGTTTGCTACAACTTTCGATGAAAGTGCAGGTGCTGGATGCTCCCCCCTGGTTACAAGGTCAACCCACGGATTTAATATTAGAACCAGATGACTACGAAATTTTGGCTCCCTGTGCGCCTTCAAAAATCGTGGCTGTTGGCAAAAATTATGCAGAACATGCGGCGGAAATGGGAACTGATGTTCCTCCTGAACCACTGCTTTTTTTCAAACCGCCCACATCTGTCATTGCTTCGCTAGGAAAAATTCAGTATCCACCCCAGTCACAACGAGTAGACTATGAAGGAGAATTAGCATTAGTTATTGGCGATCGCATTTTTAATTGCACACCCCAAGAAGCCCAAATGAAAATTTGGGGCTATACAATCGCCAATGATGTGACAGCGCGAGACTTACAAAGAAAAGATAGTCAATGGACGCGAGCAAAAGGCTTTGATACGTTTTGTCCCCTAGGACCGTGGATTGTGCGCGAAATCAGCCCAGGAGCCAGACTACAGACTTTCTTAAATGAAGAGCCTGCTCCTGTACAATCTGCAACTATCGACCAAATGGTTTTTCCCCCAGATTATCTTGTATCTTACATCAGTCAGGTAATGACACTGTTACCGGGGGATATTGTGCTGACAGGTACGCCTGTGGGAGTTGGGTCTCTGAAAATCGGCGATCGCGTCCGTATAGAAATTGAAGGTATTGGTCGCCTGGAAAACACAGTAGTAGGTAGTTGATCGCTAACGTGGCAGTTGCATGTATACTGCATCAGAAATAGCAGGAATTTCTGCATAACGCCCTAACAGCGACTGGATTATAGAATATACAGATGCTGCCACTATTCCTAGAAAAATTGTAGTATACAAGGTTTGGATCGCAAAACCTCCAGATGGAAGCAGTCCTACAATATCAGTTAGGATTCCAAACAAGAAAACTACAATGTCTAAAAGAATCGCCTGCATAGTATTAAAACGAATAAAATGACTGATTTTTTCGTTTCGGACTACGAAGATAAATAAACCAAAGAAAATAATCAATCCGGCATAACGGACGCCATAGTAAATTTGCAATAATGGCACCAAGGGCAGAAACAACACTTGTACAGGTGGAAACTGTTTCAGAAAAAATTGCCCATAAGCAAAAACTTCAATAATCGGAAGTAAATAAGGTAAACAAGCAAAAATCCTGTCTTTAACTGTTGTAGATCCACGCCAAGTCATACTGCGCTCTCCTAAGATTAAAATCCAATAGTCACCTGACCCTAGAATAACGCAGTTAAGTTATTTCTTATTTCTCACACATTATGGTTCATTCTATGTTAGCAATGCGAAAACCCATCATACACTCGTACTGATCTGGTTGACGCTCAGTGATTTTGCTGATTATGTGACCGCAATATAGTTGACCTTGACGCCAACGGGGTTGACCACTACTATCAGCGAGTAGACAAGATTGACAAACTTGCTGAGGGGCAAGGATCTGATCCTCCATTAAAATTACTAGCATCCAAATCCCTCCTTTAACTCCTCAATAGTTTCTTATATTTCCCCTTAAGCTGGTATTTTGGATTGTAGATTGTAATTTAATCGCAGATGTATTTAATAATGTATTTAGTCTACTTAACAGATCAATAACCTGTTCATCAATTCAACATCTATGAATTCTCGCTTTCCAAACTCAGTTTGGAAATATGCAGTTGATAACAAACCAAAAAAATGGATCTAATTGGGCTTTAATTCTATTGTATGTTGGATCAAATATTTTGTAGTAAAAACGAATACATAAATTCATGAGAACCAACAAATTCCAGCAATGATCCATACTTGATATGTGGGTTAGCCTAAATAAATATATTACTTGTGGTGGTTGGTTGTTGATTGTTGTTTAGAACAACCACTGTAGGGGTGCAAGTCCTTGCGCCCTTACAACAACTAACAACTAACTACCAACAACCCACTTGCACACAAATTTCCATTCAAGGATAGCTAAAAGTGACTCTGACAAATTCAGATTTTTTGACTTCCTCCGATCCCGCAGTTGCCAATTTAATCAACAAAGAACTACAGCGTCAACGTGATCACTTAGAGTTGATTGCTAGTGAAAACTTTACCTCAGCAGCTGTACTGGCTGCACAGGGTTCAGTACTCACAAATAAATACGCTGAGGGTTTGCCTGGTAAACGTTATTATGGCGGTTGTGAATTTATAGATGAAATAGAGCAAATCGCCATTGACCGTGCTAAACAATTGTTTAATGCTGCTCATGCAAACGTACAACCCCACTCTGGCGCTCAAGCGAATTTTGCTGTCTTTCTAACGCTCCTAGAACCAGGAGACACGATCATGGGAATGGATTTATCCCATGGGGGACACCTGACTCACGGTTCACCTGTAAATGTGTCGGGAAAATGGTTTAAGGTTGTTCATTATGGTGTCAATCAGGAAACAGAACAACTAGACTATGACCAAATTCGAGAGCAGGCGCTAAGGGAGCGTCCTAAGCTCTTAATTTGTGGTTATTCTGCTTATCCCCGGATCATCGATTTTGAAAAGTTCCGTAGCATTGCTGATGAAATTGGTGCATATTTACTCGCAGATATTGCCCATATTGCTGGTTTGGTGGTTAGCGGTTTACATCCCAGCCCCATCCCTTATTGTGATGTGGTGACAACAACTACCCACAAAACCCTACGAGGGCCTAGAGGTGGTTTAATTATGACTCGTGACCCAGAATTGGGTAAAAAACTTGATAAAGCTGTTTTTCCTGGAACTCAGGGTGGACCATTAGAACACGTCATTGCTGGTAAAGCAGTGGCTTTGGGAGAAGCTTTGAAGCCCGAATTTAAAACTTATTCTGCCCAAGTAATTGAAAATGCTCGTGCTTTAGCTACACAACTTCAAAATCGTGGTTTTAAGCTAGTATCTAATGGGACTGAAAATCATGTCATGCTCGTAGACTTACGGAGTATAGGTATGACTGGAAAGCAAGCGGAACAGGAACTCAGTGTTGTAAATGTTACCACGAATAAAAATACCGTTCCTTTTGATCCAGCATCACCCTTTGTAACTAGTGGTCTGAGATTGGGTTCACCGGCGATGACAACACGGGGTATGGAATTAGCAGAGTTTACAGAGATTGGCAATATTATTGCCGATCGCCTGTTAAATCCAGATTCCGAAAGTGTTGCGGCTGATTGTCGGCGACGGGTAGCAGCACTGTGCGATCGCTTCCCCTTGTACCCTCATTTGGTAATTCCTGTACCAGCTTTAGCATAAAGATGTAGGGGTGTAGAGGTGTAAGAGGAAGAAAAACAATTAAATTTCACCCTTACACCCTCACACTCTTAAAAAACCTACACCTATGCGTCCATCTGCATTTCAAAATCCAAAATGGCATGGACTCCTTTACATGTAAAAACACATCGCACGATCCGATCGCGTCACCTATTTGAACGTAACCAGCACCTACTAGTAGCAGTTTCCGGTGGACAAGATTCTCTGTGTTTAATAAAATTGCTGTTAGATTTGCAACAAAAATGGGAATGGCACTTAGGTATTGCCCACTGTGATCATCGCTGGCGTTCTGATTCAGAAGCTAATGCCCAACACATAGAAAATTTAGCGAAAAATTGGGGTATATCATTTTACTTAGAGACTGTAGAAACGCAAGAGCGAGAAGCTATACAAACTGAAGCTGCTGCACGTGAATGGCGGTATAAAGTTTTGAGTGCGATCGCCCAGCAGTATAACTATAAATATGTAGTTACCGGTCACACAGCAAGCGATCGCGCAGAAACCCTAATTTACAACTTAATTCGTGGTACTGGGGCTGATGGTTTGCAAGCTTTAACTTGGCAACGTCCACTTGTTAATGGCATCATGCTAGTGCGACCACTTTTAGAAATCACCCGCGCCGAAACCGGGCTATTTTGTGAGGATTTTCAACTACCGATCTGGGAAGATTCTACAAATCAAGATTTAAAATACGCCCGTAACCGTATTCGCCAAGAATTATTACCATATTTGTGCCAAAATTTTAACCCGAAAGTAGAATCAGCTTTAGCCCAAACAGCAGAACTACTGCAAGCAGAAGTAGAATACTTAGAAAAAGCTGCTCAAGAGTTGCGAGAAGAAGCAATGAGCAAAGAAGGAGAAGACACAGTGGATTTATCAACAATACTCTCCGTGTCACCGTATGAGAATGTCCCCATTTCCTCTTGTTCTGTTCCTCTCAAACTCAATCGTCATGTATTACAAAAAGCCCCTCTTGCTCTGCAAAGACGGGTAATACGGCAAGTATTACAACAAATACTTCCTATAAGTCCTAGTTTTGAGCAAATAGAGAAACTTACAACCTTAATAACAGCACCAAATAAATCGCAAACCGATCCATTTCCCGGTGGTGCGACAGCGAGAGTAGAAGGTGATTGGATCTGGATTAGAAATTATTTATGAATCTCTAACCCCTAGTCCCTAATCTCTATGTCCCTACTAATTCTGGTTGAGAAATCAAATTTAAGATTACTTGACGAATTTGGGTAATAGCGTCGAGTTGGGAATCTCCAATTTGTTGAACTTCAGCAAAAGATTCAGAAACACTTTGTAGTTTATGTCGCAATCCATCCAAGGTATCTTGAATTGGTTGTAATGCTTGTTGATATAAATTTAGCTGACCTTGAGATTTAGCTGTTGTTATTCGTAAAGATAGCAAGTTCTGCTCTATTGTTTGCAGTTCCTCACGTTTCATCGACTGTTGTTGAGTTTGCTGCTCAATGTTTTCTTGCATTTGATAAATGCTATTTTTTATCTGTTCAATCTCTGTTGCTAAATTTTGTAGTATTTCTGACTGTTGTTGTCGCTGTTTTTGGATTTGTTCGAGTATCGGATTTAAATCTAATTTTTCATCTTCCTGAACATTTGCGAGGCTTTGTCCTTGTCGCCGCATTAATACTATTTTATGCTGCTTAAGAAGTGCTTGACGCTCAATTAAATGACGGCGTTGTCCCACCAAAGTTTCATTGAGCATTTGGTAGTGGTCTTTTTCATCTGCTAATTCTGTTTCCAATTGACTTCGTTCAGTTGCTGATGATTGATTGATTTTTTGTTGGATTTCTTCTATAGTTTGTTGTTTATGTTTCAGTTCTTGTTCTTGATCATTAACAAAACTAGAGTCTATATTTAACTTATCTTGTAAGTCCTGCACTATTTTTTGCAGTTCTTCTATAGGCATTTTTTCTAAAGTATCAATATCAATCTCCGCAGATGAAATTCCATCACCAGAAGTTGCAGATAAAGCGGAAATTTTTTGGTATAAGTGTTCTTGGTATTGCAGTTGTACTTCCAATATCAGAAAATACTCTTGTTTACTATTCAGAGTAACTGTGTTTTTTTGTAAATCAACTGTTTGTTGTTGTAGAGAATTTTGAGCTTGATGCAATTCATTTTGACGTTCAAAAAAAATTTGCGACAAATACTCAATTTCAGCCTGTTGTTCATCAGCTAATCTTCTTTGTTGTTCTAATTGTTCCCAATAGGGATTAAGCAAAGCTTGTTGTTTTTCCACCATTTCAAATGCTAGATGTAGATTTTCTCGGACTATTTCTGTCGGAACAACACTACTAGAAAGGCGGTCGAGCAAATCTTTGAAGGTGCGACTTTGTTCTTCATTTACCACATTTTCTTGGTGCAACTGTGCTTGATATTCTTCTAAGCGACGCTGCTCACCCCGTAAATGCTCCCAAGCTCCTTCAAGTTCTTGGCGGTTACCCTCGATTTCTTGTTGCAGCTTTTTGATATCAGTACGAGAAGTTTCCACTTCCTGTTTTTCTGCATCCAAGCGTTGAAAATCCTCCTCCATCTGCTGGAGTTGTTCTAAGCGCGTTTCCATTTCTATTTCGCGGCGGTTCAGCTCCTGCGCTTGAAATGTTAGCGACTCTTTCCATTGGTCAATTTCTTCTTCTTTCAGTTTAAATTTTTCTAGCTGACGGGAAAAATTCTGCAAAATATTTACCAACGGCCGTCCCGCTTCTTGAATTCGCTGCACTTGACGCTGAGGATTCAATTCTACGAGTATGAGCGCGCCATCATTTAATTTACTGGCTTCTTCCGCTGTAATAATTTCTTCTGCTCCAGCACTCCAAGTTTGATCTGTCCGTTGACAAGCGAGAAGTTTTAGCTCCGTTTTACCACCACCACCAAGTAAACCACCTTTTTGTTTTTGTACTTCTGCTAAATACAGCACTCCTTTAATCCTTTTGATGCACTTAATAGTTATGTTTTTGGTTATACATTAAATAATTGCGTTAACCTACCTTGTCTAACTCAAATCATAGGTAAACAAGGCAGGCAAAATATATGTATAGAAAGGAAATATCACGTTTGGATATTCATAGAAATAACTCGTTGTTTATCCAATATTTTCTACTGTTGTGAGTTATGATGACTACCGTGTGATCACCCACTAATTAGTGGTTAGTCATTTGTCATTGGTCATTTGTTTTTAATACTTATGAAGCGATCGCCATCACAAATCCCCTAGAAACACTCACCCTTGTTTTTCAATTCCAACCCGATTTAATTTTTTGTGATATTGCTATGCCACAGTTAAATGGATACGAGATTTGTGCAATGCTGCGATACTCCCAATCGTTTCGGAATATACCTATTATTATGCTCACTGCCAAAGAAGGATTTTTTACTCGAATCCGAGCCACAATGGTAGGAGCTACCGATTATTTAACCAAATCATTTGGGCATACTGAATTAGTAATTCTTGTGAAGAAATATTTAAACTACAGGGAATATAAAGTAATAAAACAAACATAGCACTTGTTGATCTGGTAGAAGATAGAGTAAAAAATAATATCTACAGAACCAGCCAGCCTAAGAAACCTCATTGTCTAGTAAAAGTGAAAAATAAAATTATTTTATACAGTAAATGCTTACGGGGAAAGCAGGGCGTGTTCCAAGTAGGGACGTCTACATCAGGAGGTAGATAGGGGGGTTTATGAGTACAGTTCTGATCGTGGAAGACAGTATCGCACAAAGGGAGATGATCACAGACCTCCTGAAAGCGAGTGGCTTAACAGTAACCCATGCTAATGACGGAATAGAAGCTTTGGAAGCAATTCAAACAACTGCTCCTGATTTAGTGGTATTAGATATTGTCATGCCCCGAATGAATGGCTACGAAGTTTGCCGCCGCTTAAAGTCTGATCCCAAAACCCAAAATGTCCCTGTGGTGATGTGTTCTTCCAAAGGGGAAGAATTTGATCGTTATTGGGGGATGAAACAAGGTGCAGACGCCTACATAGCCAAACCATTTCAACCGACTGAATTGGTGGGAACAGTCAAACAACTATTGCGAGGATAAGGATAAGCAGAAAATGGTCAATAAACCGGACTTTTTAGGAGGTAATGGACAAGATCACTTTCGTCCTGAATTACGAGTAGAAAGTCCTGAAGGTGAGTTACATTTGCGATTTACTATTCCTTCGCATCACGAATTTGCACTACCAGCCACTGGTATTCGGGAAGTCATTGAATTGAGTCCTGATCGAATCACCCCAATCCCTAATGCTTCTGTTTTACTTTTGGGTACTCTAAATTTACGAGGTCGAGTTATTTGGGTGGCTGATTTGGGTCAATTTCTAGGGGAAGCAACAGTATTAAATACAGATCGCGCCGAAATTCCGGTGATCGCCATAGAAGAACAAGACACAATTGTCGGTTTGGCTGTAGAAGAAATTGGCGGTATGGATTGGCTAGATGCACAGCATCTGTTGACACCAACAAATGTACCGGATACAATGGCTCCTTTTTTGCGAGGAGAGTGGTTATTAGATGCTCAAAACAAACAGTGTTTGCGACTACTAGATCAAACTGCAATTTTACGCAGTGCGCGTTGGGCAGGATGAAACATGGAGGTTAAGAAATGGCAGCGAGTATAGAAGATAACGCGCAGACATACCAACAGGCTTTAACAGCCTACGCGCAACAAGACTACCAAGAAGCAGCCATCCTCATCGATGAGGTGGTGCAAAATCTACCAAATGACCCCAACACCCATTTACTCCGGGGTCACATCTACTATGTTTTACAGCAGTATGATGTGGCAAAAGTCGAATACAAAAAAGTCTTGGAACTCACTAAAGATCCAGAAGTCACTGTTTTTGCGGAAACAGGGCTGGAACATATCAATCAATATCAACAAGCATTAGATAATACTACTAATGATCAAAAATTCCAGCAATCTGCACAAAATGTTTCTGTGTTTGCCGAAGAAAATCCAGCAGAACAAAAGCTAGAAATATTAGAAGACTTAGAAAATTTAGAAAATCTAGAGGATTTAAATCATAATAGCTTTGAGTTGAATGCGATCGCTAATCATGAGGAAACAGCAGAGCAGATAGAAGAGCTTTCCTTGGTGGAAAATCCATTTAATACACCTACCGATAGTAGTGAATCTGCTCCAAACACAGATTACTCAGAAACTCATAATGGTAATCCTTTTACCTCATCTCAAAAAGAATTAGAGCTAACTTCACAAGCTAATATCTGGGAAAAAGCAGAATTAGAATTACCTGATTTTTTACAGGATGATATTTCATCATCTACAGAAAAAACTAATACAAGTACCGCAAATGATCATTTGGGGGAAAATCAGTCAAATATTAGTGATTTAGATTTTGCCAAAATTAATTTTACACCCAGTCCTAATTTAAATAGTCAAGAAGATCATGCTGCGGAGCAAATCTCACCAATAATTAGTGAGCATAATTTGCATGACCTGAATAAAATTTATGCCGACGATGAAACTTTACTGGTTCAAAAACTAGAAAATGATCTTGAAATCACAGAAATTAATCCTGTGGAATACAAGAGTAAATCTTTAAAAAGTAATTTTACTATTAAAGATAATCCACTCAAAGCTAATTCCCAGACAAAGCAAAATCACAACTTTGATGATGACAGTTTTGATCTAGAAGCCTTTGAATCAGCTTTTGGTTCCCAATCATTTTCTGAAAATGAACAAGAAGATATCAAAAGCCAACTAAATAGCAACGTTTCTCAAGGTAACAATATTGATTTTCTAGATGACTTTGGTGAATTTGATGATTTGGGAAATATTCAGGCAGAGTTTGATTTTGTTAGTAATTCTGGTTTCGCTGACTCGCAACTAAATTCTGCTTCACTCATATCAAACAGCAAGAGTTTCACTCAACCTGTAGAAAATTCTGAGATTGCTGAAAAAGGAAATGAAAATGTAAATAATTCCACAGAAGGCGATCGCGATGATGAATTGTTTAGTATCACCGGTTCCCAACAAGCAGTCCCAGTCTTTGCTCAAACAGACGTTAACAACATCAAACCTCAAGTCAGCGTTGAACAAGGAATTTTCGCACCCCTAGAAAATGCGCCATTAAACAAAAAACAATGGATAGTTGCTGGCTGTGTTGGTGTAGCTTCAGCAGTAGTTGTAGCTTTAGTTAGTTTCACCGCTACGACAGTTTCTCCACCCCAACAACGGGAGTCTGTACGTAATACTGGCTGGGCAATGGCACTAGCAGCAGGGCTTGTAAGTTTTGCTACCACTGGGATTATGGGCAATCTCACTCTCAAGCAAATCCGACGGACAACCAAAGATTTGCAAAACCAATTTGATGCGGTGCAAAAAGGTAACCTCAATGTCCAAGCCACAGTCTACTCAGAAGATGAATTAGGTAAGTTAGCTGCTGGCTTCAATGAAATGGCACGGGTGATTTTTACGACCACCAATGAAGCCACACATAAAGCCCAAGAACAGGAAGAAGCCAAAGAAAACTTACAACGGCAAGTAATTCGTTTATTAGATGATGTAGAAGGAGCCGCAAGGGGGGATTTGACTGTCCAAGCCGAGGTGACAGCCGACGTCTTAGGAGCAGTTGCTGATGCATTTAACTTAACGATTCAAAACCTGCGAGATATTGTCCAACAGGTGAAGATAGCAGCGCGAGAAGTCACAAAAGGTGCAACTAACTCTGAAACCTTTGCCAGAGCTTTATCTAGCGATGCTTTGCGCCAAGCCGAAGAGTTAGCAGTCACCCTCAATTCGGTACAGGTGATGACTGATTCTATCCAACGAGTAGCAGAAGCAGCACGGGAAGCAGAAACAGTTGCTCGTGAAGCCAGTGCGATCGCTCTCAAAGGAGGGGAAGCAGTAGAAAATACTGTAGCGGGGATTTTAGAAATTCGCGAAACTGTCGCAGAAACCACCCGCAAAGTTAAGCGACTTGCAGAATCATCACAAGAAATTTCCAAAATTGTCGCGTTGATTTCTCAAATTGCCTCCAGAACGAATTTATTAGCTCTTAACGCCAGTATTGAAGCAGCACGAGCAGGAGAATCGGGACGGGGTTTTGCGATTGTCGCGGATGAGGTACGCCAGTTAGCTGATAAATCAGCCAAATCTCTCAAAGAAATTGAACAAATAGTCATGCAAATCCAGAGCGAAACAGGCTCAGTGATGACTGCGATGGAAGAAGGTACTCAACAGGTAATTCAAGGTACAAAATTAGCAGAAGAAGCCAAGCGATCGCTAGAAAATATTATTAGAGTAGCAAATCGTATTGATATTCTCGTCTGCTCAATTACTTCCGACACTGTCGAACAGACAGAAACTTCCCGCGCGGTAGCTCAGGTGATGCAATCTGTAGAACTCACCGCTCAAGAAACATCCCAAGAAGCTCAACGAGTTTCCGGCGCCCTACAAAATTTAGTAGGCGTCTCCCGTGACTTAATCGCCTCTGTAGAAAGGTTCCGAGTCGAAACCTCAGAAACTAGATGATTAGTCATTAGTCATTAGTCATTAGTCATTAGTCATTAGTCTAAAACTTTTTAGCCATTGACCCTTGAGTGTTGACCTTTGACCGATACTTCTTTGATGGTACAGAGCAAGCAGATCCCACGTATTGGAATCAATCCAAAATCCAAAATCCAAAATCCTGTTAGAGGATGACCCTTGATTATGCTTCCAGAACAACAACAGCGCATTCTCGGTTACTTTATTGAAGAAGCCAAAGAACACCTGACTACAATAGAGCAGGGGTTGCTGAATCTGCAAAGTACTATTAAAGATCCAGAAATGCTGAATGAAGTTTTTCGGGCGGCTCACTCGATCAAAGGGGGAGCGGCGATGCTTGGTCTAGGTAGTATTCAGCATACTGCTCACCGCTTAGAAGACTGTTTTAAAGTCTTAAAAGAATGTCCGGTGCGGGTTGATCAAAAGCTTGAGTCTTTGTTTTTGGGTGTATCTGATACCCTCAAAGCACTGTTAGAGAATTTAAGCGGGCCGTTTGGTCTGACAGAAGAGACTGCCAATCATATCATGTCAGAAGCAGAACCTGTATTTGGGTGGCTAAATGAACATCTGGATTTGTTGGTCAAACAAGGTTCTACAGGACTACCACTAGCTGATACTGAACGCTGGCAACAGCAGCAAAATCTGGTATTGCAAAACCTCCGGGAAATGTTGCAGTTATTTAAGCAACCAGCAACACCTGAAACGCGCCAAAATTTGCAAGAATGCTGTAGACAACTAGTCGAACTTGGTCAACAATTAAATTGTGCATCTTGGTGTAATTTGTGTCAAGCTGCGAGTCAAGCGATCGCTAATCAAGAAAATAGCTATTTAACATTAGCAAAAATCGTGATTACAGATATCAAGCAAGCTCTAGAATTAGTTCTTGCTGGTAGAGAAGCTGAAATCACTATTAGTCAGCAGCTAGAAGCATTACTTCCACCTCAAATAGAATTATTAGACATCACAACTGATATAGAAGCAGTGCCATCAAAAGCATTAGAGGAAAATTTCACTACATCTGTTGAGAAAGATACTGTTGACGACAATACTACATCCAATACAGATAATATTACTGAGTTAATCACTCCATCAGAGTCAATCGAATTTGCACAAGCAGATAGAATCAGCAACCTTTTAGAATTATCTGAACAATCGGGTAGTAGTATAAATAATTTCGTGGAATTGACAACACAAACAGAATTAATAGAGTTTGCACAAGAAGATCAGATAAACAGCCTTTCAGAATTAACTGAACAAATTCATGAACATACAGATCATTTTGCTGACTTGAGAAATAAATCTGAATTCCAGGAATTAGTATTAGAAAATACTATTATCAGTTTATCTGAAGTATCTTATCAATTTCATATAGATGATGAAGCAAGCGAAGATTTAGATATTCAAAGTTTAGAAGTTCACGGACCCGAAGTCGGATTAGCAGAGTTAAATACTCTTGCCCAATTATTTGAACGTGAAACTCCTGATATTAACGAAATATGGGATATTGAAGAAGAAATTATTGAACAAGATAACACAAAGAATCAAGTTGAAGTTGAGATTATCGATCCAAAGGATACTATCAACGATCTAGCAGATTTACTGTCTGTAGAAGTAAATACGAGTATTCAAGATAGACCAAAAATAAATGCTAAAGAAGAATTAACTATTGTACAACTTTTTGGAGATGATTTTTTAGAAGAAGAAAATTTAGAAAAAAATCTGAACTCATCAGAAAAAGTTGCACTCAATGAAAGTATAGAATATCAAAAAACACAATCTAATTACGAAACAGACGAAATAGAAACATCTCAGCAATTAGAAAGTATCTATGATGATTTATTGTCAGACTTTGATCATCAAAGCTCAGTACAAGAATTTGAGCAAACAATTGCTCAATCAATAGAAGAAAATTCCACTTTAGATATTCTGTTGAATGAAGAACAACAAGACGATAGTCCGACTATTGGAATTGATGGATCAGAATATGAGGATTTATTTGATCAGCTTAGTGTTAAAAACACTGATATATCAACTAAAGATAATTTAGTTTCATCGATACAGACAGAAATATCAGAGCTAGGAGAATTAGAATTTACTGTTGAAGAAGATGCTGCTAAAGCATTAGAAGAAATTTTGTTTGCAGCAGCTGCTGCTGATGATATTTTTAGCGATCGCCAAGATCAAATACCAGAGTCAGTTGAAGATTTAGAATTAGAAAATATAGATTTAGGTTTTCCCCAAGACTTAATCCTCTCTGGGGATAGTAGGAATGATTTACTTGCTGAATTAGTAGTACATGACTCTACAATTGTATCTCCATCTTCTGTCGATGAAGAATTGTCTCCTCAGAATATTCATAATATTTCACAACAACCAGAAGCTTTAGAATTCACTCCTGAATTTACTCATTTTTCTACAGAAATACAAGCTTTAGATTTACAGCAATCAATCACTGAAGAAGAAATTGACTGGTTAGAGGCGCTCAGAATAGAAGAAAATAGCAACGAAAATATAGAAGTTTTATTTAATGATTTAACAGTACCAGATCATCATAATTTACAAGTTGATAATAGAAATAATCCTCTTGCTTTTCAGTCTAGTTCAGATGATGATGCATTATTTACAACAGATGTCGCAAATATAAATTTTGCAGATATGATTGCATCTCAAATACAGGCAGATTCCGAAATGGATTTTCTGGATAAATTAATTGCTGCAAATCAAGAGATAATAGCAGAATCTTTTGACCTAGATTTGAGTGAAAATTTATTACTGTCAAATTTGCAAACAGAAGAATTGCAGCATGAATATGAACAACTTAATTTCCAGTTCGAGATTAGAGATTCTGAATTAGATGTACTAGATTCCAGCTATGATCATGAGATCAAAAATGCGAATTTAATTGAAGAAATATCAGTAATTACCGAAGCAGAACCGGAAAGTGGATTAGAAAGTGATACTTTTGCAGAAGATGCATTTACCGAGTTAGATGGTTTATGGAACGAAGAAGCAACACTGAAGGCTCATACTTCCACAATCCCAGATCTTGAATTTGCTGCATTAGAAGAAATGCTAACTTTGGAAGAAGATAGAGATGCAGTAGTAGCAGAGCAATCTACGCCACGATTTTCTAAAAAAGATGTAAACAACCCGATTTTATCCCCAGAAATTGAGAATGAATTTAAAGAATTAGAAGGGATGGTAGGGGGAGCAGTAACACCTAATACAGTCAATTTAACAGGTGGACGTAACTCTGGTTGGAATACGACTTCCAGATTTGAGCAATTAATGAAAGTACCTGTTAAACATCTTGATGATTTGAGTAATTTAGTTGGAGAGTTGGTAGTAAACCGCAATACCCTAGAACAGGATCAGGAACGTTTACGCCAGTCATTAGATAATCTACTGCATCAGGTACAGCATCTCTCGGATGTGGGAACGAGAATGCAAGAATTGTATGAGCGATCGCTACTAGAAGCATCTTTGTTAGCTAGTCGCAAAAACAGCAATTTCGGCACATCAGATACAGATCGGGGTTTTAGTGAATTGGAAATGGATCGCTTCACACCTTTCCATACTTTGTCCCAAGAAATGATTGAACTGATCGTACGGGTGCGTGAGTCTGCAAGCGATATTGATTTTGTCACCGAAGAAAGCGAACGTGTAGCACGACAATTCCGACAAGTTACTAGCCAACTGCAAGAAGGACTGACAAGAGCGCGAATGGAGCCTTTTTCCCAGGCTACCGATTTATTACCGCGAGGTGTGCGCGACAACTCTATTAAGTATGGGAAGCAAGTAGAGTTAGTGGTTCAAGGTCGAGATACCTTGATTGACAAAATGATTTTGGAACATCTCAAAACACCACTAACGCATTTGCTCAATAATGCGATCGCTCACGGTATCGAAACGCCAGAAGAACGCCGCTCTCAAGGAAAACCTCCTGTGGGAACCATTAGTGTTTCTGCTTTTCACCAAGGTAATCAAACCATCATTTGTGTCAGTGATGACGGTGCTGGAATTAATTCGGACACGGTAATAGCAAAAGCAATCAAAGTTGGTTTGATTACTCCCAGCCAAGCCAAAAATATGCCCCCGATAGAGGTTTATGATTTACTGTTCCGACCAGGTTTTAGTACCAAAGACCAAGCAGATGACCTAGCAGGTCGTGGTGTCGGTTTAGATGTAGTTCATACCAAAATCAGTGAAATCAGGGGGGGGATTTCTGTTGATTCTGCGATTGGTAAGGGTACCAGCTTTACGATTCGTTTACCGCTGACACTCAGTATCTGCAAAGCGCTTTTCTGTGTTTCTGATAAAGCCAGAATAGCTTTTCCGATGGATGGCGTAGAAGATACCCTAGACGTACCTGTAAAAAATATCCAAGAGGGCGACGCAGGTGAAAAGCTTATTCCTTGGCGTGATAGAATGCTGCCATTCAAACCTTTAAAAGAACTTTTAACTTTCAATCGGCTACTTAGTCGAGGTAACGTCTACGGTGGGAACCGAGACGATAATATGATTTCCGTGGTTGTAGTGCGATCGGCAAATACACTAGTCGCCTTACAGGTTGACCAAGTGCTGAGTGAACAAGAAATTGTAATTAAACAATTTGAAGGCCCCGCCCCCAAACCAGTTGGTGTAGCTGGTGCTACTATCTTAGGTGATGGTCGAATTATGCCGATCGCTGATGTTATAGAAATTATCGATATCTTCCAGGGACGGACTTCTAAACAAAGCACAATCGGTATTTTGAGTCAAAAATCAACTCCAAATCAGCTAGATACGTCTGTAAGTACAATTGACCCAACAGTGCTGATTGTCGATGACTCAATTACAGTTAGAGAGTTGCTTTCTTTAACCTTTAATAAAGCAGGTTATCGGGTAGAACAAGCACGTGATGGACAGGAAGCTTGGGATAAACTGCGTTCCGGTTTACCTTGTGATCTCGTGTTCTGTGACATTGAAATGCCTCGTTGCGATGGTCTAGAATTACTTTCTCGCATTCAAAAAGACTCCAACCTCAATCATTTACCCATAGCTATGCTCACCTCGCGAGGTGCAGACAAGCATCGACAAATGGCTATCAGCTTGGGAGCAAGTGGTTATTTCACCAAACCTTATCTGGAAGAAGCCTTACTAGAAGCAGCATCGCGGATGCTTAAAGGTGAGAAACTACTGGCTAGCTAAGAGACTTTCAAATCCAAAATTTAAATAGCAGGCAGACAGAAGGGGATGTGGGCAGACAAGGAGGACAAGGAGGACTAGGAAGAATTTATTCCAATCCCCGATCCCCAATGCTTACTGCTGACTTCTGCCAAAATGCCAAATGATGTTCAACTACTCCTGTTAATCTGACTGCTTTTTGTAGAAGGAATTAACAGCTAATTCGAGGGCATCTTATGAAGTTTGCAAGTGACGATCGCGGTAGCGGTAGGTAAGTATAAGAAAATAGATTTTGCAAAAGTCTATAGTTCATTCTGTTAATTCTGTTAATTAAAAATAGATTTTCATAGACAGATATTTTGAGTGAAATATCAATAATCACTTTATTAATTGTGAAGCTTTTGAAGCGATCGCAATCAGTACTTATACCAATTCGCAATTTGCAATTAAGAAACTTAGATTCAGCCTGCTTTTCCAGGTTTGGATTTGTTGCTTTATTTTGGATTTTGGGCAGGGAAACTCTTTGCTGCATAAGAGTTCTGTAAGTCCATCTGTCGCATTCTTTTTTCAAATTGGTATTTCAGGTCAGTCCTAGCAATCATAAAAAAGCACCTACCTAACTTAGGTAAGCGCTTTTGTATTTTAGTAGAGGCGCGATTTACCGCACCTCAGTTATTTAAAGATTAACCGTTGATAGCGGGAGCAGAGACTGCAACTGGTGCAGCTTCAGCAGCAGCCAAGTCGAGAGGGAAGTTGTGAGCGTTGCGCTCGTGCATTACTTCCATACCCAAGTTAGCGCGGTTGATGATATCTGCCCAGGTGTTGATGACGCGACCTTGTGAGTCAATTACTGATTGGTTGAAGTTGAAACCATTCAGGTTGAACGCCATGGTGCTGATTCCTAGCGCGGTGAACCAGATTCCGATTACAGGCCAAGCACCTAAGAAGAAGTGCAAGCTGCGAGAGTTGTTGAAGGAAGCGTATTGGAAGATCAAACGACCGAAGTAACCGTGGGCTGCAACGATGTTGTAGGTTTCTTCTTCTTGACCAAATTTGTAACCGTAGTTCTGAGATTCGGTTTCGGTTGTTTCACGAACCAAGGAAGAAGTTACCAAAGAACCGTGCATTGCGCTGAACAAGCTACCACCAAACACACCTGCTACACCAAGCATATGGAAGGGGTGCATCAGAATGTTGTGTTCTGCTTGGAACACGATCATGAAGTTAAATGTTCCAGCAATACCCAAGGGCATACCATCAGAGAAGGAACCTTGACCCAAGGGATAGATTAAGAATACTGCGGTTGCAGAAGCTACAGGCGCACTGTAAGCAACGCAGATCCAAGGGCGCATTCCTAAACGGTAGCTGAGTTCCCACTGACGACCCATCCAGCAGAAGATGCCGATTAGGAAGTGGAAAACTACCAATTGGTAAGGACCACCGTTGTACAACCACTCATCTAAGGAAGCTGCTTCCCAAATGGGGTAGAAGTGCAAACCGATCGCATTAGAAGAAGGAACAACTGCACCAGAGATGATGTTGTTGCCATAAATCAAGGAACCTGCAACAGGTTCACGGATACCATCGATGTCTACAGGAGGTGCAGCGATGAAAGCGATGATAAAGCAGGTGGTTGCAGCCAACAGAGTTGGGATCATCAACACACCAAACCAACCCACATAAAGGCGGTTGTCAGTGCTTGTTACCCACTCACAGAAACGCTCCCACGCGTTGCCGCTTGTGCGTCTTTGTAATGTTGTAGTCATTTGCTCTTATAAGTGCGATGAATGAATTTTTGGAAGAATGTATTCAGACAAACATTTAATTTTGTCTGTATTAATAAACTTTACACAAAAATTTATTTATGACAAGCGTTGATGCAGTCATTTTTATTAATTTTTATGTCTTTACATTGCTTAATTTTATGTTTCTTAAATTTATGTATTTATGTAAAGTTAAAGTTCAATAAATAACTTTAAACAGTAACAGGGAACAGGCAATAGTAAAGTTTATTGTTTTTTTTAGAAATTAAATATAAATTTGATACTAAAAATCAAAATAAATATATGGCAAACTTCCTTCTGGAGCGAGTATCCAGACAGCGTAGAAACAAGGAAGCACGAACAAGAGTTTGACAGGCCAATTGAACTGTAACTTTAATTGACGATTGAAGAAATAAGCTACTGTCATACAGAAAGCAATCACGCCCAAAATTATTGCTAATTGATACTGACTAATATTAAGAGCTTCTACATAGACTTTTTGAGCAAATTGGGTGTCCGCAGGATAACCCCAAAGGTGTCTAAAAACAAAAGAAGAATCTTGGAGATTTGGTAAGCGAAACCAAATCCAAGAAGTAAAAACCATAAATTGTGTGAATAGCCAAGCTATCAGTGTACCCAAAGGATTGTGCCAAAAATTTTCCAAAGTCTCAAAGCGATCGCTAAGGGTATCAGTGAGTCTGTGTATAACTAAAGCTAAACCGTGAAACGCACCCCAAATTACAAAACCTAATGCTGCACCATGCCAAATACCTGCAATTAACATTACAATCATTAAATTTAAGCAGGTGCGATTTAAACTCCGACGAGAACCACCTAAAGGAAAATAAATATAATTACGTAACCAATCTCCTAGTGTGATGTGCCAGCGCCGCCAAAAATCAGCAATACTAGTACTGAAATAGGGAAAATCAAAGTTTTCTGGTAGAACCAAACCAAATAATAAAGCAGTGCCACGGGCAATATCTACATAACCACTAAAATCTAAATACAACTGAAAACCATAAGCCAATATTGCTAACCATAAATCGTTGCTACCAGCTCGTTGCAAATTACCGAAACATAAATCTACATAAATTCCCAAGTGATCAGCCAGAATAGCTTTTTTGAATGTTCCTTGAGCAATTAACCAAACGCCTTCTGCCAAAATATTGCTGCTAGGAAAGTGTAATTGATGAAATTGATGTGCGAGGTGATGAAAGCGAGTAATAGGACCAGAAATCAATTTAGCAAAGAATAATTTGTATGATGCGAATTGAATAAATTCTTTACTAGCAGGCGCTCCACGGTAAACATCAACTAAATAGGAAATACACTCAAAGGTGAAAAATGAAATTCCTAAAGGTGCAATTAATTTAAAAGAATTAAATTCTGAATTTGTGTCATGATTAATAATTTTATATAAAGGTGGTATGTATTTAAAACCCAAAAGTAATAAAACATTTATACTGATACCCAGCACTAATAGTTTTAAACGCTGACTATTCCAATCAGCTTGAGACAATTGCAATTCTTCATTAAAATCTTGGCTATTGGAAGAATTGGGATTAGATAAATTATATAGGTCTAGAGCTATTCCTATACGAAAATTACAATAAGTTAGTGCTAGTAAAAGCGGGATATATTGAATTTGCAAAGATACATAAAAGGCAATACTAGCAATCAATAGCACCCATATTCTTAATTTATATTGTGCCAATGACCAATAAATCAAAAGCACACTTAGTAAAAAGATTCCGTATAGAATTGATATAAAGTTCATTGATACAATCAATAGTGTAATTTGTTATTTGTTATTTGTCATTTGTTCTTTGTCATTTGTCATTTGTCCTTGGTGAGGGTTTAAAGTCTATTTTCGTAAGTCCCGTTATGGTTGTTTCCGCCAACTTACTCAATTACTAATACTAACCAAGAGCTAATAACCAACAAGCAACAACTAACAACTAACCTATTTTGTTGACCAAGGAATCATGGGATCAATCGCAAGTTTTCTGGATACTTTTTCTGCACCATAAAGATTCAGATGGCTGGGGTCAGAAAAATTTTCATTGACTTCTGGCCAAATTAAACTTAAATCGCGATAAATTAAATTGGAATTTCCCGCTAAATCTAACATATATTGTTGGAATTCTTGTTCATAATTTTTGCGTACTGAATCAAGATATTCTGTACTCAAGGGCATATTAACAAAAACTATTGTAATTTTTTTAGCGGCACAAAATTTCAATACTTCTTGGAGTGCGGTGTCTTGCTCACCTACTAATTGAAAAGATTGATAGTCATTGTCATAGATACCGCTAACTTTGGGGTGTTTTTGATAGTATGTAGCTGGGTCAAAACGGATAGGTACTGATAGAAATCCATCAAAATCAACCGCTTGTTCAAAAGTATCTTGTTTTGGATGTGATGATACTTTTGGATTAATTGCTGAATGTTCTTTGAATAATGGTAAAGATTTCAGGGTTTTATTCAATAAATTCTTAAGTTGACCGCGTTGGTGATAGGTAGTAGAAATACTTGCTAGAGCTTGGTTTAACCATTCATCTAATGCTTGATAAGTATTATCTGTATGAGTTGCGGTTTTCAAGCTTAGCTCCGGTTTTATAGATCCGGGAGTAGTTGGTGAATTATTTGAATCTTTGTTTGCTGAAGATTTTTGCAATACTTGTTGATAACCGGGGGATGCTACGATCGCATTAAAGGTAATATCCTCTCTACCATTGTTAAAAGCACGCGCACCATCAGCCCAAATGATTAATTTTGGAAGTTCTGAAGGATTTAACACCCGACGCAGGACAAAATCTACAACTTGCGCTGTCGCTCCATTAATCCCAAAATTAAACACATCGATATTTGAGTAACCCTGATTTCCCAAAGTTTTAGAAAGAGTAGTGGGGTCTACTCCCCTTAAAGCACGAGAGGAACCAATAATCAATACATCTGGTGGTTTACCATTTTTAGCAAGACGCTGTTTGTAGAGTGCTAGTTGTTCATCTAATTGGCGAACATTGAAACTTGGCATTTGCGATCGCGCTGCCAATAAAATAGCAGTTGCAGTTGCTTTTCCCCTAGTAATAGATTCATTTTCTTGCTGGGTGAATCCAGAAGCGTTAAATACTTCATTTCTAGAAGCAGACGATGTATTTGCAAAAAAGACTGTTCTTTCCAACTTCTGAGTTTTATCTTCACCAGAAGACAACTCTGGTGGAGTACTAGCAATTTTTGGTGCTTCGAGAATGAGACGAGAAGTAATGTAACCTAAAATCCAGTCTGATTGGAGAATCAGCAAAAAACCAAGCAAACCCCAAACTAAAGCTACTCGCCAGCCATTGTCTTCTGCTTGTTGCTCTTGCGATTCTGTTTCAGCAAATAGCTGTGTTGCTAAAAGCCATCTTTTGATTCTTGCACCCCAGTCCTGAGACACTTCTGCAAAAAGACTCTGTATATCTTGGCTGGTTAAATCGGGACGTAGCACAGGCTGGTTAGCCTCAGTTGTTAAAAGCTCACCAACATAAGCAGCAGTAGCAGCAAATTCTGGAGTAGCTTCTGGTACTAAGCGTTGCCGATTTGTAAAATCGACGCCGTAGTTCCAGAAAGGTTCCTTGTTACCAGCACGACGGCCATAAATTCGTACTCCTGCAATTCCTACTATCTTTAACTGCTTAACAAAATCAGTAACCTTATTTGCTACTCGTTTACGTGATGGACACACAAGTGCTTCGCACATGATGTGTAGTAAATCGCCTTTTCGTAACAAGAGGACACGAGTCCCACCTGTTTTGAGGCGAATATCTAAGTCAGGGTTGAGCAAACGCTCAAGTAAAAAAATCATAGCAGGTTCATCGCCAGCTGAAGCTAATTCTAACGCCGATACTGCTAAATCTGGGTGTTCTGTTGCAGGTAAAGATTGCCAATCAATCCAAGTGGGTTCGTGATCAGTTGTTTTGTGTCCGTAAATTGTAGCGGCGAGAATTCCTTGGGGCGCAAGGGCTTGAAGTTGAGGAATAATAGTACCTAAGCACTGGGTTTTATCTGGGATTTGATTAGTTGCCTTGGGGTTAGCAGGACTGCAAAATAGATGTAGCGTTGATTCTTTGAGAGTTGCTGTGACTTTGATGGTGAGATCAGACAGCTTTTCATTTAATATCCTAGCGATCGCCTGGACATCTCCCCAACGCCCCCATTCTTTCAACATAATCTCTGGAGGCGTCAAATCTACTCGCAACATCCAGTCAAAGTCTGTTTCACCTTCAACTTGTGTGGCGATAATTGCATCTTGATAACCAGATAGTTTAAGACTACGTAATTTCTGGGCTACTGGTTCCGCAATTAATGAAGGATCGGGAGTATAACTAGACTGACAATAAATCAATAACCGATTTTGATTGATGGGATTTTCAAGAGTGACTTGTTGCTTTTTAGCTTTAACTTCTACCCCAATCCCAAAACTACTGAGAGTTTCGCTCAAATAGCGAGCGATCGCCTCTGGGTTGCCTTGACGTGCTAAACTTTCATTAGAAAGAATTAGCGCTCCACCCGTGCGACTGGATTTTTCCGCATCTGCAATTAAGGCTTGTTCTACCTCTTTTAAATGTCGATCCAACTGGTTTAAGAAAACCTGATGACACCACTGCGGTTGGTTTTCTCCCTTCTTTCGACCGTAGACGAAAACTTGGTATATTGAGGGCTGGTCGTTTTTGGTTAAAGCATCCAAGTCTGTATGCTGGAGCGCGTGCAACAAATCCAAAAGAGTACGCCAACGTTGAGGACACTCTAGACTTTCACAAAGAATGTGTAGGTCATTTCCCCGCAACCGGACTTTCACGCCCAAAGAACTGATTCCTGTTGCTTGGCTTACCCACTGTATTAAGG
>NZ_NAPS01000002.1:2361844-2375896 GCF_004323185.1 Westiellopsis prolifica IICB1 | reverse complement strand
ATTGGGGAATGGGAATCGGGGAATGGGAATCGGGGATTGGGGAATGGGAATCGGGGATTCGTGAAAAAACTTGTTAGCTAATTCCTCCTTGTCTCCCTTGTCCTCCTTGTCTCCCTTGTCCCCTTTCCCCTTTCCCCGATCCCCGATCCCCTATTCCCTAATCACTTGTAAACTAGAAGCATAGAATTATCCACCAAAAAGTTTTAACACTTTTGTTAACTTGATTAATTTGCAAAATGGCTAAAGATTAATGATTTTAAGATCGTCAATTCAGAGCTTTGTTTAAATTTG
Organism: Westiellopsis prolifica IICB1; assembly: GCF_004323185.1. Classification (GTDB taxonomy): domain Bacteria; phylum Cyanobacteriota; class Cyanobacteriia; order Cyanobacteriales; family Nostocaceae; genus Pelatocladus; species Pelatocladus prolificus_A. The sequence goes on along the minus strand of NZ_NAPS01000002.1, from coordinate 2,375,605 downwards.
CTACTTGATATTAATTTCCTCCAGAACACGAGAATTACCTATGCAAGCTACTAATTCACAATCTTCAGCCAATTCAGGACTTAATTTGGGTTTATTCACCATTCCCCAATCTTTGCTTTTGCAAATGGGTACAGCATCAGTCATGATGTTGCTAATAGCAGAGAAAGCCACTTCAGAAACATTACAAGCTCTTGGAGAAGCAAGTGAAGAATTATTTCGTGGCGATCGCCTTCCTATCCTTGACTTTCCAGAACCAAATTCCGAAAATTAGCGTTAAATATTATACTAGTTTTTCTCAAAATTATTGTGGCAAATTCCATGACGGTCAAGAGCAAAACCTGAAATCATAAAAAATAATTGGCTTTACTAGAACACAACATATGAGTTCTCTTTTATACTTTTTCGCCCAGGAAGTTAATATCTACCCCGCCTCCGATTTATTTTTGCGCCATCGGCTACAAATAGTAGAAGAATTATGGGAGTCCGTACTCCGGCAAGAATGCGGCCAAAAAATGGTAGATCTTTTGCATCAATTACGTGATTTGTGTTCACCAGAAGGACAAGCAACTCTTGACCAAGCCTCCTCTGTATTCAAATTAATTGAGCAGTTAAATATCAACGAAGCTATCCGGGCGGCTCGTGCTTTTGCATTGTACTTCCAGCTGATCAATATCATAGAGCAGGACTACGAACAACGGCAGCAAATGACTCGCTATGAAGCGGGAAGTGAACCAGGAACTCAGGAAATACCAAACCCAATTCCCTCTGCAAATTCTGAAGCTTCAGAAAGCTGTCTCAACAATGGATTGGGGACACAATTGTTCAGCAAGAGTTTGCAAGCTAATCCAAATCGGAAAAGTAAAGACACTTTCGCTACTCTATTTCCCCAGTTATACCAGCTAAACGTACCACCACAACAAATTCAACGCATAATTGCCCAATTGGATGTGCAATTAGTGTTCACCGCCCACCCCACGGAAATTGTTCGTCATACCATCCGCGATAAACAGCGACGAGTGGTCAATTTGCTGCAACAACTTGATCTAGCAGAAAAACGTGTGGGAAACCCTGATTATGCTTGGGAAGTCGCGGAACTGCGGGAACAGTTAATCCAAGAAATTCGCCTCTGGTGGCGTACTGATGAATTACACCAGTTTAAACCTTCTGTACTTGATGAAGTAGATTATGCCCTGCACTACTTCCAAGAAGTCTTATTTGATGCGATTCCCCAACTTTACAAACGCTTCAAATATACTTTGGCTAATACTTTTCCCTGGCTAGAACCACCAAGTAAGAACTTTTGCAAGTTTGGTTCTTGGGTGGGTGCAGATAGAGATGGAAACCCGTCAGTTACTCCCGAAATCACCTGGCAGACTGCTTGTTATCAGCGCACAATTGTTTTGGAAAGATATATTCAGTCAGTCAAACGACTGATTAATTTATTGAGTGTATCGCTCCATTGGAGTGACGTCTTGCCAGACTTGCTGGAATCATTAGAAATAGACCAATCCCAGTTAAGTGAAGTTTACGACGAATTAGCACTGCGTTATCGTCAAGAACCCTATCGCTTGAAAATGTCCTATTTGCTGAAGCGACTGGAAAATACACGCGATCGCAACGTAGCTTTATACACGAGAGAGACACCCAAAACCGAAGTTCCTATTTATCGTTCTGGAGAAGAATTTTTAGCTGAACTACGTCTGATTGAACGTAACTTAGCAGAAACAGGACTCAACTGTCAGGAACTAGAAAACCTGATTTGCCAAGTAGAAATTTTTGGTTTTAACTTGACTTGTTTGGATATCCGACAAGAATCAACACGTCATTCGGATGCTTTAAATGAGATTCTAGAATACTTTGGAATTTTAAAGTCTTCTTACAACGAACTCACAGAGGAAGAGAAAGTAACTTGGTTAGTCGGAGAATTGCAAACTCGCCGTCCACTGATTCCCGCAGAACTACCATTTTCACCAAAAACCAACGATATTATCGAAACTTTGCGGATAGTGCGATCGCTGCAACGTGAGTTTGGTAATAATATCTGCAAAACCTACATCATTAGTATGTGTCGCCAAGTCAGCGACGTCCTAGAAGTCTTGCTATTCGCCAAAGAAGCAGGACTTTACGATCCTGGAACAGCAGTAGGTACGATTCAAGTAGTTCCTCTATTTGAAACTGTAGAAGACTTGCAACGCTCCCGCAGTGTCATGCAACAGCTATTTGAACTACCTTTATATCGTGCCTTATTAGCCGGAGGTTACGCCGAAATTCAAAAGGATAGGGAAAATGTCTCCTCATCTCCCCTGACTCTCAACCTCCAAGAAGTCATGCTGGGGTATTCTGACAGCAACAAAGACTCTGGCTTTTTAAGTAGCAACTGGGAGATTCACAAAGCCCAGAAATCACTACAGCAAATAGCTGAGAATAATGGCATAAATTTGCGGATTTTTCACGGGCGCGGCGGTTCTGTCGGACGTGGAGGTGGCCCAGCATACGAAGCTATATTAGCACAACCTGGTCATAGTATCAATGGACGCATCAAAATTACTGAGCAAGGGGAAGTATTAGCCTCTAAATATTCCTTGCGGGATTTAGCGCTGTACCATTTGGAAACAGTTACTACTGCTGTCATTCAAGCCAGCTTGCTGAAAACAGGGTTTGATGATATTGAACCCTGGAATGAAATCATGGAAGAATTAGCAGTGCGATCGCGCAGTCATTATCGTTCACTGATTTACGAACAACCAGATTTTATCGACTTCTTCCACCAAGTTACACCCATAGAAGAAATTAGTCTCCTCCAAATTAGCTCTCGTCCAGCCCGTCGTCCTTCCGGTAAAAAAGACTTAAGTAGCCTGCGGGCGATTCCTTGGGTCTTTAGTTGGACGCAAACACGGTTCTTGCTCCCTTCGTGGTACGGTGTTGGTACAGCTTTGCAAGAGTTTTTAAACGAAGAACCAGAAGAGAACTTGCAATTATTACGCTATTTCTATATGAAATGGCCCTTCTTCAAGATGGTGATTTCCAAAGCAGAAATGACTTTGGCAAAAGTAGATTTGCAAATGGCGCAACGTTATGTCGAAGAGTTATCTGATCCAGAAGATAAGCCCCGTTTTGAGAAATTATTTGAACAAATAGCTAGCGAATACTATCTCACACGGGAATTAGTCCTAAAAATCACTGAACACCAACGACTTTTAGATGGCGATCCTGTCTTACAGCGATCAGTACAGTTACGCAATGGTACGATTGTACCCTTGGGATTCATTCAGGTTTCCCTCCTCAAGCGCCTACGCCAATCTAAGAATATAGCCACATCTGGAGTGATTCACTCACGATACAGTAAAGGCGAATTGCTACGCGGCGCACTGTTGACAATTAACGGTATTGCTGCTGGTATGAGAAATACTGGTTGATGTATCAGGATTTTGAGAAACTATATTGGGTACTTGTATTCTTCGATTCTCGGTTAACTTTGAGTGCGATCGCAACTCCACTGGGAGCGTTCCAAATGAGCAAAAACCCGCCTGCGATTGAAATCGCAGCCTCATAGCAAAAGTCTACTGGAAGTAGACTGATAATTAATCTACTTCCAGTAGACTTAGCTTATGAGCCGCGAGTTTACTTGCAGGTTTGCGGGTTTATGGGTTTGCGAATAACTCAATTGCTTAGTCTGATAATATTTAAAGAATGGCTAAAAACCGAATTCTAATTTGTACCTTTTTTGCTTTACTATCTGGCTTTTTGAGTGGTTATATTGGAGGCCAAATCAGCTTAAGTGTTCATAGCCAAAAATGTCAAAATCAAGCTTGGGGTTTAAAGCAGGCTTGTAGTGCTTGGGTAACACCAGGAGCAATTTGGCAAGGTAGTACTACAGGATTATGGACTGGCACAATTTTGGGGGCGTTTGTTGGTGGTTTAGTGACACGCCCCCAAAGATGATAAGTTGGGGAGCAAAGAGCAGGGAGCGGGGAGCAGGGAAATTAAAGAGAAAAATAGTTACTCCCTTGTCCCCCTTCCCCCCTCTCCCTTGTCCCCCTTGTCCCCCTTCCCTCGTCTCCCTTCTCTCCCTTCTCTCCCTTCTCTCCCTTTTCTTATCCTTCTGCTTCCTGTCTCCTGGTTTTTGGTTTTAAGTTAGTCCAAGCATTGATGCTGGTGTCAAAGCAGCGCCACGATCCGTCTTTGTTTTCTTGATAACAAAACAAGCAGCGATCGCTAGCATTGAAGTTGTCTGTTAAATAATATACCATGCCTCGAAAAGGGTAGGTTTTCCGACTCAATCGCTTGGCTACGGCTTGATTAGGACATTCCACCATAAACACGGGTTGTCCATCAAGATGAGCCAAAGAAAAGATGCACATCCGCAAAATTGCTCTTAGCCAGCTTTCTGAGTTTTCAAAATAATCATCAATAATTTTATTGGTCAGAGCTTTTTCTAGGGTACGGTCTTTTTTTTGAGGAGTATGAGGTTCAGACATTGCACCACCTATGACCAAAACAATTGTGAATTTAGGTATTCGGAATTTAGAACTTAAAATTAACTTCCAAAATTCCGAATAGTCAATTTTAAATTAGATTGACTACACCGTTGGTTAGAGATTAAACCAAAAATTTTATATATACAAGCGTATACGAAAATATACGGCAATACCCTGGATATTATGATCTAGTTTTTGTTGCTTCTTCTGCATCAAATCTGCTTGGGAACAGTCTTTTCCAAAAATTAGGAGTCTGGAAAAAGTCTCTACTACTGAGTGTCCTTATACTTGGTAAAATCCAAGTGTAACGATAAAGTGATATAGTCATGACTACCGGAAGCAACGAAGTTCAGCCAACGACTAAGGGTGCTGATGCTATTGATGAGGCGATCGCCCAAGGAATTGATTTTGACGGTACTCCCATTCCACCTGCCAAGCTGGAACTTTATCATCAAGTCATGGGATTAGAGGCAAATAGACAGCGTAGTGGTGTTAGTAATACCATGCGATCGCGCATAGTCCGGATCGGTGCCAAACATATCCCCCAAGATGAACTCGACCAAAAGCTAGTAGACGCTGGCTTTGCACCTCTTAAGGAAAAAGAAATCGCCTTTTTTTACGGTGGCAAATAAAATTAGCTTGCATTATGAGAACAAGACATATATAATAAGCACGCAGGCTTTATCTAAAGCCTTTTTTTATGTGGGCGCGTAGCTCAGTGGATAGAGCCACGGATTTCTAATCCGTTGGTCGCAGGTTCAAATCCTGCCGCGCTCGTTTTAAGTGAAAACAAATCATCAAAACTTAACCTATGGTAGATTAATTTCTAACATAAAAGCTATATGTAAAATGCATCATACAAAAGACAAGGGAGATATGGCAGCTGCTAAAGCAATAGCAGATTTGGTTGATAAAGGTTATTCTGTTTTTACTCCAGTTGTATGTGAGCATTTACCGTTTGATTTAATCGCTTATAAAGATGGGCAATCCTATAGAATTCAAGCCAAATATAATAGTCAAGGTGCAGTTAAAAATAAAACCAGTTGGACTGATAAAAACGGTTGTCATGAGAAAAAATACAAAACTGAAGACTTTGATTTTTATGCCCTTTATTTGCCAGAAATAAATCAAGTAATTTATCCATCCATTAAGTTTGGTGGTTGTAAAATCAGGACAACACCCCCCAAATCACCCAGCCCGTTTTACTGGTGGGAAGACTTTATAGATTTTACAGAAGACGCACCGAAACGAACTTATAAAGAATTCGGAGTTGATTTAACAACTAGAAAAGTTAACCCAGACTCAAGAATTCACATCAGAAAAGTAGAAAGACCATCAAAAGAAGAACTGCAAAAATTAGTATGGGAAAAACCAACAACACAAATAGCCAAAGACTTCGGTGTATCTGACAAGGCGGTGGAAAAATGGTGTAAAGTTTATGGAGTTGAAAAACCACCCAGAGGTTATTGGGTTAAGAAAATTTACGATAAAATATAAAAAATTATTAAATAATTTACCAAGCGGCAAACTCCAAGTTAGTGTAGCGAAATTGACTCTCAGACATACTTATAATTTCTAACCTAACAGGAGTTTCAAATATGCCAATGACCCTGATTAAGGGCAACTATAGAGTTGTGAAAGCTTCTCCTGACGGTGATTCTGTCCGGTTTTATCCTAATAACCCCGAAAACTGGAAGAAATTACCTACACGAATCCAAACTAACCATTCTGGCGGCGCACAGTTACGTCTCGATAGTATTGATGCTCTGGAAACACATTTTCAAACTAGGGTAGGTAGTTTGGGTACGCAGCATCAACCACTAGAATATGCTCATGCTGCTGCAAGTGAGTTGTTAAAATTTTTAGGATTTAAAAATATTACCCGTAATTCCAGAGAAGTCGTTACTGAAGCACAACCAGAACAAGTTCCTGGTTTTATTCTCACCCGCTTTGCAGATGCTTATGGTAGAAGTGTAGCTTTTGCCTTTAAAGGAGAATCAGAAGCTGAGGACGGGACTAGTGTTTTCTTCGATAAATCTTTAGTGAAAAAAAGCGCTAATTATCATCTAATCTCAAAAGGGCTAGTTTACCCAACTTTTTATTCCAAATTATATCCAGATATCCGCAAACAATTAACTATTGCAGCAGAAAAATCTCGTCAAGAACAGAAAGGTTTGTGGCAAGTAGATAAAACTAATGCAGGTTTTGTTTTAGAAACATTAGAAACAATTACTGACAAGGTTGTAATCCTACCTAAATTGTTTAGACGATTGCTTAGTTATCTTGGCATTAATGATGGCAGTGTATCTTTAGTAGGTTTTTCCAACTACCTTAAATCTGTAGATGACAAACTGATTATTATTACCGAAGGTCATGTGACAGGATTTGATTATGTGGTTGAAGTTGATGGTCAAAATCTAAAGTTAAATTACCAGCCTGAAGATTTGGTATTTGTTGAAAAATAATTACTCATCCTCAACTGCTTACACTGTAAACTCTTTGTGTCTAGGTGTCTTAGTAGTTCAATAATTGAGTTTTACCACCAAGGCACAAAGTCACCAAATATCTTCAAGGCAGTTCGCCATCAGTCAAATAACCATTAACTAATAACAAATGTAGAGACGTACCATGGTATGTCTCTCCAACAAATAATCACTAATTCTTTATTTCCCTAAATCCTCTTGGGCAATAAGGTTTTTTGTGCTTACATATAAAGAGGTGAAGTTTTGTAAAGAACATTGACTGCTACTTTTACACCGACAAACAACTTAACATTGCCAGCAGGGTGGCACCGTCTCACTCCAATATGGCAAGGTGGGGAGGAAATTATTCAACAAGGTTTGCCACATGCTCAACTAGCACCAGCTTGGCAATTGCTACTTTTAGGTGACGGCTCCCCAACTAGACACTTACAATTGCTCACAGGTGAACCAACGGAAGTGGATGTCATTGATATGTCCTTGGTTGGCATGGATTTGGACAACGCTCCTGATTTAATCAAAGCTGTACCAGGGCCAAGACTGCGACGCCAAGTATGGCTACGTACTGCTTCTGGGCAAAGGCTAGCCTATGCTACTTCATGGTGGGAAGCCTCTCATGTAGATGAATACTTACAAAATCGTTCACTACCTATTTGGGCGAGTTTAGCTCGTCTTCGCACAGAATTGTATCGAGATATCCAAGGAATATATCATGGTTACTCAGATGCATTACAGTCTGGTTTTAATGAGGAAGGGCCATTTTGGGGACGTCATTACTTGTTTTGGCATCATGGACAGCCGTTAACTTTAATTTATGAAGTATTCTCGCCTTATTTAACAAAGTACTTAGGATCAACCGAGTTATTGCCAAAAGACAAAGAACAGAAGACAAAAAAGTTGTTAGTTAATGAACACTGACATTTTGGCAGAGCAAATTGAATACTATCGTCAACGTGCCTCAGAATACGATGAGTGGTTTTTGCGTCAGGGACGCTACGATCGCGGTGAGAAACATCGTCAGCAATGGTTTTCTAATGATGGGCGAACTTATCGTGTTGTAAAGATTTTCCATGAACCACTTCAATTAGAGAAATCTTTGCAAAATTTAGGTTGGTCTGGTAGTGTAAATTACACTGCAAACTACTTTCTTTACAGTTTGGTTTATCCAGCGATCGCAGCCTAAAAAATTCTCAATCAATTGGCATAAGTAAAACTCATTAGTTGGGGTAGTCATTTGTCATTTGTAGACGCGAGGAACATCACGTCTGTACTTTTTAGCATATTCCCCGATTTACAGTGTGGTGCTTCTGCCCGAATGAGCTAAACCAAATTCTTATACAGCAATCCGAAATCATTTATGAGAGCCAAGCTCCCCGACTTCCCATGAGAAATCGGGGAGTTGGGATTTCGTATTTTCTTATCACTCAACTAGGATTGCTATAGTTCATACAGCAATGGCAATTTTGGAAAAAAATGGTAACTTATTACCGAAGTATATTGCACTGTCTGATATTAAGAAATAATGTAATTAACATTTTTATAGGTCAGGAAACCTTTTGGCTTACCTTGCCAACAAGCAAGTAGAGAGTTCCCTATAATGAGGTATTTGTTTCAATGGCGCTGCCCGTCGTATCTGTTTCGATGAAGAAAAAAAAACCATCTCTGGTACTCACACTCTCGTCTGCTGGGATATTAATTGGTGGAGGTGTTGCGGCGTATTGGTTGTTAACCCAGGGACAATCATGGTCTAGAAATTTACCCGTAGGTGCAAATATTATTCCCCAAGATGCTCTGTTTACAGTTTCCCTGACTACCAATAGCACTCAATGGCAGAAACTAAGAGAGTTTGGCACAAAAGAAACTCAAACCGAATTAGATAAAAATTTAGTACAGTTGCGCGATCGCTTTCTGACTAATAATGGTTACGACTTTCAAAACGATATCAGTCCTTGGGTTGGCGAACAAGTCACAATTGCAATTCTTAATCCAGAAACTACTAAACCCACATCTAAACCTGTAGCCAGCGATAGTAATACTAGCACTAATCAAAAGTCTACGGTTGTAGTGCTACCAATTAAAAATCCCGAACAGGCAAAGAAGATTCTAGCACAACCAAGAAATCCAAAAGCAGATAAATGGATTCATCGTACCTATGAAGGAATTGCCATCAACGAAACTAACTTACCATCGGGAGAAAGTTTATCAGCAGCAGTAATAGACCAGCGCTTCTTGGTGATCACTGATAATCCTAAAAATACAGAACGTGCGATTCAAGCATATAAAAATAAAACCTCCCTTGCTACCAGCCGGGGATTTACGGATAATTTTCCTAAAATTGCTACTTCTCAAGCCTTTGCTCAGTTCTATGTAAATATACCTTCATCGGCGAAAATAGCTGCTGCGTCTGGTAATCGTCATTTGCCTGCTCAAGTTTTAGCACAGTTACAAAATAACCAAGGTCTAGCTGGAAGCATTTCTTTAGAGTCACAAGGAATACGTATTAAAGGCATTTCCTGGCTTAATCCCAATAGTCAACGCACACTCAGAGTAGAAAACAAAGCCGGAAAGATGCCAAACCTCGTACCACCAGAAACATTGATGATGCTTTCTGGCGGTAACTTACAGCAATTGTGGACAGACTACGCTTCTACATCACAAGGAAATCCTCTTTCACCAATTCCGCCAGAACAGCTCAAAGCAGGTGTAAAATCTTTGACTAATCTTGATTTTGAGCAAGATTTATTGAGTTGGATGGGTGATGAATTTTCAGTTTCAGTCATTCCCAACCATCCCAAGGACACTTTATCAGATAATTTCCGGGCCTCTTTAGTATTCATAGTACAAGCAAGCGATCGCACCCGCGCGGAAACATCTTTGACAAAACTTGATGAAGTGATGAAGACTCAATATCAATTTCAGATTCAACAGACAACAGTAGCAGGTAAACCCGTTGTCAACTGGATTGGACCTTTGGGAACCTTAACCGCTAGCCACGGTTGGCTAGACGGAGATGTTGCTTTCCTAGCACTTGGCGCTCCTGTTAGCGATAAGATTATTCCCAAACTCAACAATAGCCTAGCTAACACTCCATTATTCCAACAAACAGTACCTTCAGAACCCAATCCTACCAATGGTCAGTTTTTCCTAGATGTAGAACGCGCAACTCAAAACTTTCCCCTACCGACTTTACTACCAAATCAAAAAATATTCTTAAATGCAACACGCTCAATCGGTATCACATCCGCTATTGATGATAGTCGTAGTAATCGTTACGACATTTTTCTCGCACTAAAAAAAGCTGGAAATTTAGGTTCTTCATCTAGTCAGGAAAGTCGGAGATAGGGATTGGGGATTAGGAAAATGACGAATGACGAATGACCGAGAATCAATGCGGCTTGCGCCGCGTTGTGCGTTTTAATAAAGCCCCTTCGGGGCGGGAACAGGCAAGAGGGAACATAACCACTAATTACGCCGAAACAGCTAGGATCAATACTGTGAGAATCCATACCTCTAAGAATTAACAGGGGAAAACATTTTATGAATTTGCTGCAACTTCAAAGTTGGCTAGATAATACTTCCTTTGCTATCTTGTTTGCTACGATGCTGATTTATTGGAGTGGGGCGGCTTTTCCCAATTTGCCGTACTTACCAGCATTAGGAACAGCAGGAATGGCGATCGCGAATTTATGTATTGCGACAATGTTAGGGGCGCGATGGCTAGAGGCTGGTTATTTTCCTCTGAGCAATTTGTATGAATCTTTGTTTTTCTTGGCTTGGGGAATCACTACTATCCATCTGATAGCAGAAAATAACAGTCGCAGTCGTTTGGTAGGAGTTGCTACCGCTCCCGTCGCCATGGGTATTACCGCTTTTGCTACCCTCACACTACCATCCGAAATGCAAGTAGCAGAACCTTTAGTACCTGCATTGAAATCAAATTGGTTGATGATGCACGTTAGCGTCATGATGTTGAGTTATTCTGCTTTAATGGTTGGTTCACTTTTGGCGATCGCTTTTCTTGTTGTCACTCGTGGTCAAGATATCCAACTTCAAGGTAGTTCAGTCGGTACTGGTGGCTATCGCAGCAAGGATTACCGCTTACAAAAAGCAGGTGAATTAGTTTCTCCATCACAAGTAATTATTGCAGAGAATAATGGTAATGGTGTTGCCCGTTATGAATCTAACAACAATGGTAAAACTGCCGTATTAGATAGTGTATTAGTACCGACAATCCAAAATCCAAAATCTGATCTTCAAAATTCTCAACCCCTTTCTCCCCAACGCCTTAGCCTTGCTGAAACTCTAGATAATATTAGCTATCGAATCATTGGACTTGGATTTCCTCTCTTAACAATTGGTATTATTGCTGGCGCAGTTTGGGCGAACGAAGCTTGGGGTTCTTACTGGAGCTGGGACCCAAAAGAAACTTGGGCGCTAATTACCTGGTTAGTATTTGCAGCATACCTCCACGCCCGCATCACTCGTGGTTGGCAAGGACGTCGCCCAGCTATTCTAGCTGCTAGTGGTTTTGTCGTTGTCTGGATTTGTTACTTGGGTGTAAATTTGTTGGGTAAGGGTTTACACTCTTACGGCTGGTTCTTTTAGTAATCTGCTTACCCCACCCCTTTTTGTCAACAAAAAGGGGTATTAACAATAAATAGTCTATTCTCTCTATTCTCTTGAGCCTACCTGCTAATTTTTATGAGTGCAGAAATTATTTGTGTTGGTACTGAAATGCTGTTAGGAAATATCCTTAACAGCAATGCTCAATATTTAGCAATTGAATTAGCAAAATTAGGGATTCCTCACTACTATCAAACAGTTGTCGGGGATAATTCTCAAAGGCTCAAGGATGTTATTCAAATAGCTAGTCAAAGAGCAGAGATATTAATTTTTACAGGCGGTCTTGGCCCCACACCAGATGATTTAACCTGTGAGACTATTGCTGATTTTTTTGGAACTCCCTTGGTAGAACGCTCGGAGATTATCGAAGATATTACTCGCAAATACACTCAACGCGGTCGGCAAATGTCGCCCAGCAATCGTAAGCAAGCTTTAATACCCAAAGGTGCAGAAATATTACCTAATTCTACGGGTACAGCACCGGGTATCATCTGGCAACCTCAACCAGGATTAACGATTTTTACTTTCCCTGGGGTACCGAGTGAAATGCAACAGATGTGGGAAGAAACCGCAGTACCCTATTTACGAAAGCTTGGTTGGGGTCAGGAAATTATTTATAGTCGAATGTTGAAGTTTTGGGGAATTCCTGAATCTGCTTTAGCTGAAAAAGTTGCTGTTTATCTCAATTTGACCAATCCCACAGTAGCGCCTTATGCTAGCAAAGGAGAAGTCAAGTTACGAGTATCAGCAAAAGCTACTTCTGAAAGTGAAGCACGGGAATTGATTGCACCTATACACAAGCAACTTCAAGATATTGCAGGGCTGGATTATTACGGTACTGATGATGATACGCTGGCTTCAGTAGTTGGTGAGTTATTGCGTAATCGGAAAGAAACTCTCTCAGTGGCAGAATCCTGCACTGGCGGCGGATTAGGGCAGATGCTGACAGAAATTTCGGGAAGTTCTCATTATTTTTGGGGCGGGGTAATTTCTTACGATAACTCTGTTAAAGTTAATTTTTTAGGTGTCAATGGCGCAGATTTAGAAAAATTTGGCGCAGTCAGTGGTATTGTTGCAGAACAAATGGCATTAAGAGTGCGATCGCGTTTTGGAACTAGTTGGGGACTAAGTATTACTGGTATTGCTGGCCCGACTGGTGGAACTGAAACTAAGCCAGTTGGTTTGGTTTACATAGGTTTGGCAAAACCAAACGGCGAAGTAGAAAGTTTTGAATATCGTTGGGGTGCAAAGCGGGGTCGAGCTTTAATTCGTCACCTCAGCGCTTGTAGTGCTTTAGATCAACTACGAAGGAAGTTGCTGACCACTAACCAATAACCAATAACCAATAACCAATAACCAATAACCAATGACTAATGATTATTGTACAGACGCGAGGAACATCGCGTCTAATAACCAATGATACCATTTCACAAAAAACCTGATACAAATACAGACCCTGTACCAGACGCGATATATCGCGTCTGGTACAAAATTTATATGTATCGTGATTAATATGAATTGGTATGACCTATTAATTTACATAAATTAATAGTTTTTTTTCGTAAAAGCCTCAGAAGAGCTTGATTAGTTATATAGTAACCAATCAAGAATTCGTTAATTAAAGAGGCAAAAATGCATCTATCTTATCGTGGCGTTCGTTATCAATCTCATGATACTCAAGTACCTACTTTAGATAATACAAAAAAAGGTTCTTATCGAGGAGCGTCTTACAACATTAATCAGGTTAAAAGTACTACGAATCAGCAATGTTTGCAACTTAAGTATCGTGGTATTAATTATAAAAATTGTCTAGCTTAATTACAGCTTTTCTAAAAATAACATTTAAGTTTAGATTACAGTTCAAACCTGATATATATTTTCATTGTAGAGATGCGATTAACATTGCATCTCTTAGCTTTTTTTAGTAAAAATTATTTTTTTGAAGCATAGCATCCCAAAATATTTTTACCCCACCCTAATACCATTTCACGTTAATCGCGATACATATAAATTTTGTTCCAGACGCGATATATCGCGTCTCTACACCGCCTGTATTTGTATCAGGGTTTTAGTGAAATGGTATCACCAGGGGATTGAGGGGAGTTCATTCGACTTTTGCAAGAGGTCTATTTTTGTGTGCGCCGAAATGATTTTTGTGTGCGCCGAATTTTTTTTTGTGT
>NZ_NAPS01000002.1:2333684-2361532 GCF_004323185.1 Westiellopsis prolifica IICB1 | reverse complement strand
CGCCGAAATGATTTTTGTGTGCGCCGAAATGATTTTTGTGTGCGCCGAAATGATTTTTGTGTGCGCCGAAATGATTTCTGGGTTCGGCGAAATGATTTCTGGGTTCGGCGAAATGATTTCTGGGGTCGGCGAAATCATTTCTGGGGTCGGCGAAATCATTTTTGGGGTCGGCGAAAAAATGCAGTCTGCTTCAGCAGAATTTTACTATGAGACTGCAATTTCAATCGCAGGTTCCTATTTTCAAGCTAGAACTAAATTATCCCGATGAACTACAGTTTCTGCACCTTCATATCCTAAAATTCCTGGAATTTCGCTGGAATGACGCCCACAAATTTTTTGTAGGTCGGCTTTGCTATAATTCACCAGTCCTCTGGCGATTTCGTTACCTTTAGAATCGCACAGCAGCACAGCATCTTGTGTATCAAAATCGCCTGCTAAGGCTGTGATACCAGCAGCTAACAAAGATTTCCCAGCTTGAGAAATTGCGACTACAGCTCCTTCGTCTAAATACAATTTTCCACTAGGAACTAAACCATAGGCAATCCAGCGTTTACGAGCCGATGTTGGTTCTAGATGGGGTTCAAAATGAGTCCCAATTGGTTCACCTTGTAGTATTTTTTCTATATTTTGAGAACGCTTACCTTCGGTAATTACGGTACGAACGCCAGCAGCAGTAGCAATTCGGGCTGCGGATATCTTCGTTATCATGCCACCTGTACCCCATTGGGAACCTTGATTGCCTGTTTGCACCTGCAATTCTTCTAATTCTTTTATACTACTAACTAGTGCGATCGGTTGGGCATCAGGTACAGAACGAGGATCGGCAGAGTAAAGTCTATCTACATCAGTGAGCAAAAATAACCAATCTGCATGTACCAAGCTAGCAACTAAAGCTGAAAGAGTATCATTGTCACCAAATTTTAGTTCCTCTACTGCTACAGTGTCATTTTCGTTTACCACAGGAATTACACCTAGTTCCAGTAATTCTTGAAAGGTGTTGTAGACATTTAAATAGCGACTGCGCTGTACTAAATCACTACGAGTTAGCAATACTTGAGCGATTGGCTGTTGCAGGGTGGTAAATAAATCATCATAGACACGCATTAACCGCCCTTGTCCAACTGCTGCTACTGCTTGTTTGAGGGCGATCGCTTTTGGTCTTTCTGTTAAACCCAAGCGCGCACAACCCACTCCCACAGCACCAGAGGAAACCAAAATCACCCGATTTCCCAGTCGCCGCAAATGCGATAGAGTTTCCGCTAAGGTTGCAATCGTAGAAATTGCTAACTGTCCAGTTTCTGGCTGGGTGAGACTAGAAGTACCGATTTTGACAACGATGGTTTTGGTCATTTGTCTAGAGACGCGATTCATCGCGTCTGTACAATAGTCATTGGTCATTTGTCTAGAGACGCGATTCATCGCGTCTGTACAATAGTCATTGGTCATTTGTCATTGGGTATTATTCTCCCCGATCCCCAATCCCCGATCCCCGATCCCTAATATTCAACTCCTGCCAAAATCAAATTAATTGCTTCTTGAGTATATTTTTCAATCATTTCTGAACTCAGCCTATCAACATCTGGGGTAAGATGCTTAATATTCTCATGAGCATTAAAGTAAAAAGTACAGATACCAGCAATTTGTAAGCAAACTAGAAATGGATCTAGTTGGCGAAAACTCCCCTCTGCTATACCTCGTTCTAAGACTTTGATGATATGAGCAAAGGTTTTTTGCCAATTACCTAATTTAAAATATTTGCCTTGATTTTGATTGGCTTCTTGGAACCAAAGCATTCCCCGAAAAGGATGAGTAGCTTCGTAAGCGATCGCCATTCTGATGAAACTCTTCAGTGCTTCTGGGGGTGATATTTTTTCAAAATCGAGTTGCTCAAGCATATCATGCATTTCCGTTGCCGGACGTTGCAAGACTGTTTTATACAACCCTTCTTTGTTCTCAAAATAATAGTGGATCATCGCTGTAGTTACGCCTGCACCTTTGGCGATCGCTTCTATACGCGCCCCACTCAAACCGTACTTAGCAAATTCTGCTTCTGCTGCATCTAAAATTTGCTTTTTGGTCGCCTCCGGATCTCTAACTTGGCGACTCGTGTTAGACGAGCGTTTTGTCTTAGCTGAACGAACCACTATTGTCAAAATTCTCCACAAACATGTTTTTATAGCCTATCCTGATACATTGGCATTCTCATTCAATTAAAAAATTAATTAATACTTGACAACATCATCAATACTAAATCATACTAATTAAAAAATTAATTAATAAAAAGGTAATAACATGAAATCCATGCTGGCTGGCGCTCCCTGGTTACTGGCACATAAATCCATGTTGGAAGTTCATAAACCCAAAAAAATTTCTATATACGGCTCAGACTATGTATTATGGAAAGATACGACGGGTAAAATTAACGCCTTACCGAACGCCTGTCCCCACATGGGAGCAATGTTATCAGAAGGTTGGTGTGAACAAAAAAACGATAATAGCAGCGTAGTAGTATGTCCGTTTCACGCCTTAGAATTTGATGGTGAAGGTTGTACTATTTTGCCAGGTTCACAGAAGAAAACAATACCACAATTGCAACCGTTAGAGTTAATTATTCAAGGGGATTTTATTTGGTCTTATGGTGGGCAAGAACCAAAAGCTAAAATTCCTGAGATTTTAAATAAAATTGCTGCTGAGTATGAATTTATTGGTTATACAGCAGACACCAGTGTAGAGACAGATTTGCTTTCTATGCTGCTAAATATGCATGATTATAATCATCAAAATGGTACTCATCGTCCCCTATTTCGGATCACAGAAGTTAATTTTGCTAAATTTTTGGATAATGGCCATGAATCTCACGCTTTTTATAATATGCCAACAGCACCTACAGCTATAGTTGAAAAAATCAAAAAACCTGATTTGTTTTTAATAGCAAAAGAAATCAAAGCGCATTTAGAAAATCACTTTCCGTCTTTAGTCATTTTTCATGGAGAAACTGCGATTGGTAAACTTGCTCAATGTCATTTGTTTGTGCCAGAATCGGAAAAGCGGACACGCATGTATGTATTAATGTTTGGTAAACCCAAGCATCCAGTCTTTAAAATATTTAGTAAGAGTATTCTTAACTTTGCCAAAGTAGTTGTAGAACAAGATACAGATATCTTGCTGAAAATTTATCCAAATACACCTCAAAAAATTAAGCTCAATAACGAAGTTGGAATGGATTGGGTACGGCGAAATTTTGAAACTTGGCCTGAAATTACAGAACCACATTTTTCTAAGTAGTTCTCATTTAAAATACAATACGCTTGGTGATCAGCCCAAAATCCTTTGTACCAGACGCGAAATTTCGCATCTCTACAGATCAATTTTCGGTACTAAAAATCCTTAACACCAAGCGTATTGATTTAAAATACTTCAACATCAAAATCAACTGGTAGGGTGCGTTATGGCTTCAGCCTAACGCACCCTACTTTAATATTTACTTATTAACACTGATAGGTACACTCACAAAATAATCCACAGTTCCTAACCAAGGTAATCCTGGCATCTGGTATGGTTGAAAATACAGACTCTCTAAACCTCCATATTTAACTATGTGAGTCAAGAAATGTAGAGATCCTGTCAGCAAATCGCTACCATTTGGCTCTGTGGTGTTTTCCCACTCTAATTTTGGTTGCAATTTGACTAAGTTTTTCACAGATTTAAATAGATTATTTGCTGGAGTATATAATCTGATAAAAGTAGATATAGAACGACGTATTTCAGCTTCAACTGCTGCCGGATTCTTAATTTTATTACCTTCAATAATTCCGTCAAAGCGTCTCTGGATAAATGTCTTTATATGTTGTGAATATTCAATAGTGTCATATTGATAAATCGCTTTAGAAATCTTAACTTGAGGATCAGAGTTCAGCATTAATCCAACTAAATAAGCGGTAATGTTTGCAGTATAATCTGAGTCACTAGCCAAATTTTTTAGTACTTCGTTAAGAGTAGTTTTTGAAGTTTTGTCAGATTTAGAGCGATAAAAAATAATAGCCGAACCGATATCTCCAGCCCAGGAAGTATGATCACCCGTCCAACTAGTTAAATCAGATTTACTCATTCCTAAAGAATTTATTTGGTCTGAAAGTGAGGCAATAAAATGAGCGAAATCAAGATTTTCACCACTCAACACTAATTCTTGATTGAGCTTTCCCTTAAATTCTCCTTCAATATATTTTTGATTGTATCCTGTTGCTAAAGTCCATAACCTCGTTGTGTATTCTGCTTTAGTGTACCCACGCAAGTGATTGGCTATTTCATAGCTAGATTTACCAAAATTTTCACTTTCAATTTTTTCAATGAAATTTAACATTTCTTGTAACTTAGACATAAATTGAGAAATTAGAGTAGATATGGTGTGCTTTTACACAATAATCTACCTACTGTGATCATTAATTTCCGAATAGATTAAATAGCCATCACCAAAATGAATGAAAAACCTGATCAAAGCACAACACCAAGCAAAGATTTTTGGCATGGAAATCTACACTTAGTTTACGCCGATCGCCAAAACCAAACCCAGCTGATTTTCAATCAAAATCAAGCACCATTAAAAGTGCAACGTCCTTTTTATCCAGAAGGACAAAAAGTTTGTCATAGTGTAATTTTACATACAGCTGGGGGTGTTGTTGGAGGCGATCGCCTCTCCTATAACTTTCACCTCCAACCTCATGCCCAAGCATTAATTACTACTGCAACTGCTGGTAAAATCTACCGTACTAACGGCATGACTGCCAAACAAATGATTGAGATCAAAGTTGATGATGGTGCTTGTTTGGAGTGGTTGCCGCAAGAAACAATTGTTTTTGATGGTGCATTATATCGACAGGATATAAATGTAAAATTAGCAACAACAGCTAGTTATATTGGGTGGGAAATTACTAGATTTGGGCGGAGTGCGAGAGGAGAGAAATTTTTGCAAGGAGAATGGCGATCGCACACGGAAATTTGGCAGCAAGATAAACCCTTATGGATAGATAGACAATGGCTACCAGGTAGCGAAGAAGTTTTTCACAGTCCCCACGGTTTGGCAGGACAACCAATTGTAGGTAGTCTAGTCTACATTGGTCAAAAAATATCACCAGAATTAGTACATCAAGCACGAAATCTGTGGAAACCCACCCTCACCCACTCTCAAATAGGTGTGACTCGATTAGAACATGGACTTTTGTGTAGATATCGTGGATATTCAACTACTGAGGTGAGAAACTGGTTTATCGGTGTTTGGCAGTTATTACGCATATTTTTTTTGAGTCGTGGTAGCTGTGTACCAAGAGTTTGGCAGCTTTGAATTTTTTAAGCACGCTTGGTGCTTACTACAAACCAGTAAAACACAAAGGAAGAGTGAGGAAATGCAACTGACACCGCAGGAAAAAGACAAATTACTCATTTTTACTGCTGCTTTACTCGCAGAAAGACGTAAAAACAGAGGTTTAAAGTTAAATTATCCAGAAGCTATTGCTTATATCTCTGCTGCAATATTAGAAGGTGCGAGAGATGGTAAGACAGTTGCAGAGTTGATGAGTTATGGTACTACCTTATTGACGCGAGATGATGTTATGGAAGGAGTACCAGAGATGATTTATGAAGTGCAGGTAGAAGCGACTTTTCCTGATGGGACAAAGTTAGTAACTGTGCATAATCCCATTCGTTAGCCTGAGTAATATTAAAGGAAGTTTCTTATATGCAGACTGAGTTACCGCTCCGAAAAACCCATACAGTTTCAAACCTTTAAATGAAGAGTTAACGGTTAACAGTCATTATATAAATACCAATATTATGATTCCTGGAGAAATAATTACAGCACAAAGCGAAATAGAACTCAACGCGGGGCGTCCCACTATAAAATTACAAGTAGCAAATACAGGAGACAGACCCATCCAAGTTGGTTCTCACTTCCACTTTTTTGAAGTCAACACCGCCTTAAACTTTGATCGCGAACAAGCACGAGGAATGCGCCTCGATATTCCCGCCGGAACAGCAGTGAGATTTGAACCAGGCGATGAAAAAGAAGTCACTCTAGTTCCTTTTGCTGGTACACGTCAAGTCTACGGATTCAACGCCAAAATTAACGGAAATTTAGATAGTTAACCCAAGTTGCTAGTTACGGATTCAGACAAACGAACAGCGTCTACAAAGTAGCGTCTCCTCTGGAGAATCCCCAATCCCTAACCGATCCCCAATCCATGAAAATAGGAAGCAAAGACCACAAAGAACTTTTTTGTCGCAGTTTCATCGAAAGTCACGTGAAGTATGAGCCTGAGAAACTTCCTTGGCCTAATCTTGATCCTGTAGCTCTCGAAAGTGTGCGCGGTATTCCCTTTTGGAGAGAAGCACTCGAAACAGAACAAGAAGCAGGAGTGATGGTGAACGCTTTTGCACAGACAATCAGCGATCCTTTATTACGAGAAGCGATCGCTCTGCAAGCTATGGAGGAAGAACGTCATGGTAAACTAATTAAATTTCTGATCGACTATTACGATATTCAAATTTCCCCACTTCCTGAACCTGTACTTCCTAATAATATCAAAACCGCTTTTCTTGACTTTGGTTTTGGTGAGTGTCTTGATTCTTTCTTAGCCTTTGGTTTATTTGGACTTGCTCGTCGTCACGCAACTTATATCAGCGAAGCATTGTTTGAAATTTTTGATGTGGTTTTGAATGAAGAAGCTCGTCACATCATGTTTTTTGTGAATTGGGTGACTTACGAGCAAATTCAGGACGGTAGAAGCAATTGGTTGCGGGGAACAAATGCTGTTTGGCATTATAAGAGAGCGCTGCAAGATAAGATTCAAATTTTTACTGGTTCCAATGAGGAACAACAAGAGGGTTTTACTGCCACTGGTGCTAGTAGCTTTATAGATAATTTAACGCCGGAAGTTTTGCTAGGCAACTGTTTAGAAGAAAACGCCCAACGGATGAGCGTGTTTGACAAACGACTCATCCAACCTCAATTGGTACCAAACTTGGCAAAAGTTGCGCTACGCACTCTCAAGCTTATACCTCGGCGTCAATCAAACACGATTGCACAAAATTCTTAGGGGGTAAAAGATCCCCGACTTTTTAGAGGATACAGCTGGCGAATAGGGGGCCAAACCCCTCGTTCGCGCACAAATTGGTTGTAGAGACGCTTCAAACAGCGCGTCTCTACATTTGGTGGAATGACGAAAAATCTCGGTGAGGGGTAACACCGGTGGAAATACTGCTCGGTTAAGGATTTTTCGTCATAATTTTGGGGTTGTAGAGACGCGATATATCGCGTCTCTACAGGATTTAAATGTCAATTGATTTGTCTTATCCGAGGAGTATTGACACCGATGGCGAAGTACTACATTAGACCTCTTGCATGAATACAATACTTACCCTCATCCCCCAGCCCCTTCTCCCAATTTTGACCAGAAGGGGAGCCAATTTCAAAGTCCCTCTCCCATGTTTGGGAGAGGGATTTAGGGAGAGGGCAAAGATTCATGCAAGAGGTCTATTCTTTTTCACCAGAGGTCTAAAGAACATCGCGACGTTTGTGGGTAACGTCGTGACGTTTGTGGGTAACGTCGTGACGTTTGTGGGTAACGTCGCGACGTTTGTGGGTAACATCGCGACGTTTGTGGGTAACATCGCGACATTTGTGGCAAACGTCGCGACGTTTGTGGGTAACGTCGCGCCATTCATAAAGAACATCACGACATTTGTGGCAAACGTCGCGACGTTCTTTATGAATGAAACGACATTCGTCACAAACGTCAAAGCGATGGTGCAAAGTAGGCGCTACGCGATCGCAAATAAATGATTAAATTTATCGCGGTTCTTGGTTGAATAAACTTTTAAAAAGCCACGTAGATGAAGAATTTTAATCCCCGTGAGGGGGTGAAGGTAATCTACGACATGAGCAACTGATAGTTACACCTATCCCCTTTCGGGGCGATGTGATCGTAAAGTATGCGATATGCCTGGAGGACTAAAAAGCCTTCAATGGTTTCCATCCCCTTTCGGGGCGATGTGATTGTAAAGCTAATACCATCGGAGTTCACTCCGATGTGGCAAATAAGTTTCCATCCCCTTTCGGGGCGATGTGATTGTAAAGTATCGGCTTCCCAGCCGTTAGCTATGAAAGTCTTCAAAATGAGTTTCCATCCCCTTTCGGGGCGATGTGATTGTAAAGATCTTGGCCGCCGCAGGTGGAGACTGCCGGGTGATTGTGTTTCCATCCCCTTTCGGGGCGATGTGATTGTAAAGTTATCATGCTTTTCCCATGAGCATTCCTTTTTGTTTCCATCCCCTTTCGGGGCGATGTGATTGTAAAGAGTTCACATCTAGAACGCTTACACAGAGAGGGTTCTAGACCCCCTAATCGACACACCTCTGAAAAATGGAAAAAAAATTTCAGAAAGTCGCCAATTTTGCAGCCTGGAAACCTTGCTGCATAAGGCATCGACACACTTCAACGAAGTTATGGGGTTTTCAAGGTTCGGGCGAGGTGTGTAGATGAAACTCAACACACTTCAATTAGAGTATGATTTGCTGCTTTCATTTGTCAAGTAGAAATGCGTAGCAAGATCCCACAAGGTGATTTCGCGTCTCTGCTCCCGCGACACATCCAGTATACACAGCGCTATTATCAATATATAATATTATGAAATAATAGTTAAAAAGGTATTGCAAATAATAGCCAGTCGTATTAATATACAAATAAGAGAGACGTTCCCACCTCCAAGTAGACAACGCCTCTCTTACCCAACCTTTATTAAAGGTCTTATTAAATATGATGCCACAACCGATTCTTTGTCAAACACCCACAAGAGGTTTATTAAATTTAAGTTACGCTCGTCAAATTCGATTTTGCGATCTATCTGTATCAATCATTTTGGGAATTGGTGTAATACCATTTCACGTTAATAGCGATACATATGAATCTTGTACCAGACGTAGCATTGCTACGTCTCTACACACCTGTATTTGTATCAAGATTTTTGTGAAATGGTATAAGCTAATGAGCATTTAAGTTGCATAAAGCCAGGGCTAAAGCCCTTACAACTTATATAACTCGACACTGACCAGTATGTCTTAATAGATGGTCACATAAAACCAACGCTACCATTGCTTCAACCATCGGAACTGCACGTGGTAATACACAAGGATCGTGACGTCCTTTTCCTGCTAAAACTGTTTCTTCACCTTCATTAGTGACAGTTTTTTGTTCTTTTCTAATCGTTGCAGTTGGTTTAAATGCTACACGAATAATAATATTTTCGCCGTTGGAAATTCCGCCTTGAATACCACCAGAACGGTTGGTACGAGTACGAATTTCACCTGCTTCATCAATGTAAAATTCATCGTTATGTTCAAATCCACTTAGGATAGTTCCAGCGAAACCAGAACCAATTTCAAATCCTTTGCTAGCAGGTAGAGACATAACTCCTTTAGCTAGGTCTGCTTCTAATTTATCGAAAACAGGATCACCTAAACCTTTGGGTACATTGCGTGCTACGCATTCTACTACACCACCAATAGAATTTCCTTGCCGTCGTACTTCTTCAATTAATTCAATCATGCGATCGCTACATTCAGCATCAGGACAGCGAACGATGTTGCTTTCAACTTGTTCTAAAGTAACGGTTTGAGGATCAATCACAGCTTCTAAATCTTTGATGCGCTTGACGTAACCGATGATTTCGACATTAGCGACTTGACGAAGAATTTTTTTGGCGATCGCCCCAGCTGCAACTCTACCTATTGTCTCTCGTGCTGATGATCTACCGCCACCTTGCCAGTTACGAATGCCATACTTAGCATCATAAGTTGCATCTGCATGGGAAGGACGATACTTGAGTGCCATCTCATCGTAATCTTGGGAACGAGTGTCTTTGTTGCGTACTAAAATGGCGATCGGTGTTCCCAGAGTTTTGCCTTCAAATACTCCAGAAAGAATTTCGCATTTATCTTCTTCTTTGCGAGGCGTGGTAATTTTACTTTGTCCTGGACGTCTGCGATCAAGTTCTATTTGAATTTCCTCGGTGGAAATTTCTAGTTGAGGAGGACAACCATCAATTACAACTCCCACACCACCGCCGTGGGACTCGCCAAATGTAGTGATGCGAAATAAATGTCCGAATGTGTTGCCCATGATGTTGAGGAATTATGGTCTCGATTATCTATATTACCGTCCTTCAGCTAAGACAGAAAGCTAATAACATCAGGAATTTAATTAACTAAAGGTTGCGATCGCATCTTTAATTATTGTTGGATATATCGCCATCGATCTTCAAATCTTTTGTAATCTTGTAATATTTATATGCCCTATTCTAAAGTTTTGATCACTCGTCGTTTACCTACACAGTTACACCGACTAGAAGAAGTTGCGAATGTAGAAGTTTGGCCGGAACGCCAAGCACCTCCCTATGAAGTTTTATTGGAGAAGGCGAAAGAGATAGACGGATTATTGTGTTTACTGACTGACCAGATTGATCAACAGTTGATAGAAGTGAGCAAGTCTTTAAAAGTAATCAGTCAAATGGCTGTGGGATTCGATAATATTGATATTCCAACTGCGACAGCACGACGTATTCCTGTTGGTAATACTCCTGGAGTGTTGACAGATGCGACTGCGGACTTGACTTGGGCTTTATTGATGGCTGCTGCGCGGCGAGTGGTGGAGGCGGATCGGTTTGTGCGATCGCACCTGTGGCAAACATGGGAACCTGATCTGCTATTGAGTCCAGATATTGCGGGTGCAACGTTGGGAATTGTTGGTTTTGGGCGGATTGGTCAAGCTGTTGCCCGTCGTGCTAAAGGTTTTAATATGCAAATTATTTATACTAGTAAGCACAGATGCAACTCAGAATTAGAGCAAATTCTAGGCGCGGAGTTTGCTGATTTTGCTAGTTTGCTACAGACATCGGATATTGTCACTATTCATACACCGTTGTCAGCAGAAACCTACCATTTATTTGGAGAAGCTGAATTTGCATTGATGAAACAGTCTGCAATTCTCATCAACACAGCACGAGGAGCAATTGTAAATCCTGATGCTTTGTACCAAGCTTTACACACTGGTGAAATTGCAGCTGCTGCGATAGATGTGACAGAACCAGAACCAATACCAACTAATAGCCCATTATTAACTCTTGATAATTTAATTATTACCCCTCACATTGGTAGCGCCAGTCGTCCAACACGAGAAAAAATGGCGAATATGGCTATTGATAATTTGATAGCTGGGTTAAGAGGAGAAAGATTACCTAATTGTGTGAATCCAGAAGTTTATCAATAAATAATAATCATATCCGATGACTATTTGAATTAAACTTGAAAATTTGAGGTCAATGTGATTAATAACCTATTTACCAGATGAATTAAAGCCTGACGCTATGGGAGGAGCCTATCAATCCGGAGGGGGAAAGGTTGGATTTTATAGAAGATTGTCTTGGGATAAACCATCTCCTACTGTGACAACTAGTCCCCATCAGAAAGCTACAGATATGTGCCATCCATTTGAATTACGTCCTCTTAGTGTACGTGAATATGCTAGAATCCAGACCTTCCCTGATAATTGGATTTTTTATGGTTCCGTAACATCTAAATATAGACAAATAGGTAATTCTGTACCAGTTCAATTGGCTTATGCTATTGGCAAACACTTATATGGATTAATTAAAGGCGAGAAGCCAAATTCACAAAAATATTTTGAACAGCTTTCACTTTTTGAATTTGATAAAAACTACTAGTGATGGTGAAAAATTTTGGCTACAAATCAAAAGTGGACCCAACAACATGGATAAAGATCAGGTAGTATATTGGTCAGAAAAAATTCAAGAAAAGCTTAAAGAAGGATATAAAGCGTATATAGGATTTACTTATGGGAAAATAACAAGTAAAACAGTGACAATTGGTCTATTAAAACAAATACTACCTGATTGGGAAATACAAACTTTAATCGGCAAAGATCTGTGGAATTTTTTGAGTGAAGACCCTGATTATAGTTCTAAATTATTTGAAGTTTTACGTGAATCAGCACAGCAAGTATTACACCAAAAATCTCTCTCAGAAGAGATAGATAGTTGTGCAGATAGAGTAACTGATGAATTTATTCAAGAGTTTGGTAATGGTCATCACGGAGTATCAAATTATATTAATAGTATTTTCTGAAGCTGGACTTTAAGTATTGATAATTTAGGCATGTATTTGTCTACAACGTAAAAGATTGATAATTCTACGTTGTAGATTTACAGGGTAAATAACTTGAAGCTAGAGGATGATCATAGCTTTACCACTTATGTCTGATCCAGTCGTAAATCTCTACATATTTTGCTCCTGGATGGTTCCATGAGTTGTCATAATCCATACCCTGAAGGGCTAGTTGGCGAAACTCTTCGGGCTTTTCATACCACAGTGCGATCGCTCGATCCATTGCTGACTCTAAAGCATGATAATCGGTGTCATAGAAGACGTAGCCATTACGTAGTTTTGGAGGTAAATTTTGCTCGTAATCTCGGTCAAATACTGTATTTACGAGTCCACCGACACCACGCACAATGGGTACAGTTCCGTACTTTAAGCCGATCATTTGAGTTAAACCACAGGGTTCGTAATTGCTGGGGACAATAATCATATCTGCACCAGCATAAATTAGGTGAGATAATTCTTCATTAAAACCTAGTTCTAAATGAACATCAGGATTACTATTTAAAAACTGTTTTTCATGCTGGAAATGAGCATTAATTCCAGATTCTGTTGCAGAACCTAGTAAAACAAATTGCGCTCCTTTATTAAGTGCATGATAAATTGCATGATGAACCAGATGCACACCCTTTTGATTATCCAATCGACCGATATAAGCAATGATTGGTTTATCACTATGAGCAAGCATTAATCGTTCTTGCAAAGCTTTTTTGTTATATGCTTTTTGTTCAAAATCAGCTTGGGTGTAATTGTAAGGAATGTAGCGATCAATTTCGGGATTCCAAAAATCATAATCAATCCCGTTAAGTACCCCGCTAAATTTGTCTTGGTTCAGATGTAAAGTATGACCTAAACCACAACCAATATCTGTAGTTTGTGCTTCCCAAGCATGGTGAGGTGAAACTGTGGTTACAGCATTGGAGTAAACAATACCCCCCTTCATCAAGTTCAAGGCGAAGGGATTAAAGTTGTCGCGTAGGTGATCGTACTGGAAGTAATAGGACTCTCGGTTTAAACCTGTTCCCCGGAGAAGATCAATACCACCAAGTCCTTGATGCTTAAAGTTGTGGATGGTGTAACAAACGCGCTGATACTCCATGCCATGATATTTGTAAATTTCATAAAGCATGACTGGAATTAAGCCCGTCTGCCAATCATGACAATGAATGATATCAGGTCGCTTGTTGCTTTTGAGCAAGAATTCTAAAGCTGCTTTGCAAAAGAACGCAAAGCGCATGTTGTCGTCATCACAACCGTAATAGCAGCCCCGATTAAAGAAATTATCCTCACAGTGGGGTTCAATAAAGAAACACATCCGTCCATGTACCCAACCGCAGTACACAGAACAATGGATTGCAGCGTCATACCAGGGTACCCACAGGTTGATGTAGGCGTCGTGCAGTCCCCAAATATGGTCGTAGCGCATACAATCATACTTGGGCAATATAATTTCAACAGAATGCCCACGACCTTCTAATTCTCGACTCAGTCCGTAAACTACATCGCCTAAACCCCCTGCTTTAATTACAGGAGCGCATTCTGAGGCGATTTGCACAATGTACATGCCCTACCCTCGCTTCACAAAACTTCATCTTTACTATCTACTCACCAGTATATGAAAGATGTACTCATTGACAATAGGGTAGTGCGGTGATAACTGAAGTTACGATTTGTCATTTGTCATTTGTCATTTGTCATTGGTCATTGGTCATTGGTCATTGGTCATTGGTCATTGGTCATTTGTCATTTGTCCCCCGTGTCCCCGATCCCCGATCCCCGATCCCCGTGTCCCCGATCCCCGATCCCCGATCCCCAAAATACATCCATAGATAACATCCCTAAGAAACTGATTCACTCGTTAGGAAGATAAATAAAACTCAATAAATTAATAGCGTAGTACTGAAAAGATAAAAAACGGCTTAGGGAGATCAATATGGCTCTTTATAAACTAACAGATTTTGATTCTAACTATCGCGATACTCTTGGTGGAAATGACATCAAAGGAATGAGCGTTTATGCAGAAGGAACTGATGAAAAGATTGGTACAGTTCATGATGTTTTAGTAGATGAAGAAGGTCATTTTCGCTATTTAGTTGTGGACATGGGCTTCTGGATTTTTGGTAAGAAAGTATTATTACCCGTTGGACGTTCTCGCATAGATCATACTAGCGATCGCGTCTATGTTCTCGGTATGACCAGAGAGCAAGCAGATAACTTACCTGAATATGACGAACGTCAAACAGTTGATTACGATTATGAAGAACGAGTCAGAGGTGTATATCGTAATCCCGCACCACTAGAAGCGTCTGCTCCTTTGACTGATCAAACCGGTGTCGAGATGCCTTATCAGCCAGTTTCTACTGCTGGTTATACTGGTACAACTCCCGTATATGATCGTGATAACTACACCTATGATCGCGAACCTTCTTTGTTTGGGTTAAATGAGCAAAATCATCAAACTCTCAGACTATACGAAGAACGCTTGATTGCTAATAAACGACGTCAGAAAGTTGGGGAAGTAACAGTTGGTAAGCACGTTGAAACAGAAACTGCACGAGTTGCAGTCCCTGTAGAAAAAGAGCGAGTCGTGGTTGAACGAGTTACTCCTAATGACGCTGGTAGACCAGTTGCTCCTGGTGAAGCAAACTTCCGTGAAGGTGAAGTTGCTCGCGTCGAAATCTACGAAGAAACTCCCGAAATTCGTAAAGAAGCTATATTGCGTGAAGAAGTCAGAGTTAGAAAAGAAGTAGAGCGCGATACTGTTGAGGCTCAAGACACAATTCGCCGTGAAGAATTGGATGTAAATAGCCCTAATCTTCCAATTGATGAACGTTAGTGATAGAGATGTAACTAGCCTAAGTTTGTTTAGAGTCTGTTATGAGTTAAATTATGAACTAAACTCATTCTTGCACTACATTTTTAACTGCCAGTAAATCTATTTACTGGTTAATAAGCTAAATTCTGAAGATACCAAATTGAATCAGAATTATCACCTGTTTTAACAGGTTTCAACTTTAAGATGTGAACTTGAGTTCATAGCGAAGTGCAAGATATGAACTTGAGTTCATAGCTAAGTGCAAGATGTAAACTTAAGACAGAACTATAAACTTAAGACTGATCACTAGTTCAATTAAAAGTGTAGGTAAATCAAATTGATTTTGCCTGCACTTAATCAATTGTAAAAAAAATAATATAACAGTCTTCTATTTGAGATAATATTATGTTAAGAAAATGAAAAAGCAATTAATTAATAATCATCAAATCCATGTTCACGATTTGATCAACAAATTGATCAGAAAGATTAGAAACTTTGCAGTCCTTGATAGGCAAGGTTTACTAATTGGTAGAGTAAGAGATTTAATTATAGATTACAATCATAAAGTTAATATAATAGTCACTAGCTTTATACCATTACCAAGTCAATCTTTTGAACATCCTTCGGAACATCACAGTTACCTGTTATTACCTAGCAAATTAATCAATAAAATTGACATAGCTACTAAATCTGTTTTATTAGACATAGATAAATCACAAATTAAACATATGCCTGAATATTCTGAATCACCAATGACTAATAATAATCTAGAAACTTCCAATATAGAGCCAGTCATTAGTACTGCTCAAGATATTACTTTAGAGCAAAATGAAATTGGTGAAAAAACAGAAGAAGAAATTATTCGTTTGTTAAGTGAACGATTGATTGTAAATAAGAAAAAACGAAAAATAGGTGATGTCATTGTTCGGAAAGAAATCGAAACCCGAATGGTACAAGTACCAGTACAATATGAAAAACTTGTGATTGAACAAGTCAGTCCAGAAAATAAAGTACTTGCAGAATTTGCTCTCAGTCAAGGAGACATTTCTGGTATTGAACTCAGCCAATTAGAAAAACATGAAGTTGATATACATGATCACAATTTGACTGTAAGCGGAGACTTTAATTCACCTAAAATTGCTAGTCTACTTTTAAATGCGATCGCATTAGAACGAAATCATGGATGTCAAAAAGTAAGAGTGACTATTGTGGTTGAAAATGAAGAATATCAGAAAAAATATGAAGAGTGGTTTGAACGTACATCAATTAAGTAAATTTTGTCGTAACTGGGAAACAAGCAATTTAGAAAAAAAAGTGGGAGCAGTGCTGTTGCACTACCCCATAGAAAATACTGGTAGAAAATTACCTACACTCACCCGTCAGAGGAGTGTAGATAGTTTAGAGTTTAGGGAGCATCCCAAATGTTCAAAAAGACTGCGATTGCAATCGCAGTCTTATAGTGAAAGTCTGCTTAAAGCAGACTGTTTGATTTTATGAAGTCGTATAAAGACGACTTGTGCTATTAGCTAAGGGTTTAAACCGTTTGCTTTGCGGTATTTTGAAAAAATTGGGATGCTCCCAGAGTTTAGGCGTTATATTCTGCCACTATTGTGATCGACGGACTATTATCAAACACCTTGATAAAACTGATACTAATGTTTTCGTTGTAATACCAGGCATTTTTGGTAGAACCACTTAGGTTGTACGCCCGTTCTCCAGGATCGCCACCTGTAATTAAGCCAATTTCTTGTCCATCTATTGTCAGCTTCTTCAAGGAACCGGAATTACCTGTAGTTTCTGATGGATCGTGTAAGAGCGCGACAAAGAAAAAGTCTTCCTTGGGCTGATAATTGTCATGTTTACGCTCCACGGTAATCTGGCGTGTTGAACCAGTTTTGCTGTGGGTGATCAGTACCTCGCGATATTCGCTATTTGCTAGGTCATCGTTATCGTATATTGCTGACTCCTTGGGTTCAGAAGCACGACTGACACCATCATCCAAGTACATGGTGTATTGACCACTTTCACCGGGATAGATGTTCAGCGTGATCGGATTGAGCAGACCTTTGCTGTTCCGCTCTCCCACATATTGTTCAACTTCTATAGTGGGTATGATCGCGCCTGCTCGTATGAAAATAGGAACGATAAAGGGAATGTGTTTGGGGTCGCTACTCAGACTTGCATCAAAACCGCGTATAGTAGTCCCACCATCGACAGCAGCATTTAGCGGCTGTTTATTATCTTTAAAAGAATACCAGTTGCTACCTGCTGGCAGATAAACATCCCGTTTGCCGTAGCCGTTCTGAGCTGATTGCGGATCTAAAAGTGGAGCTACGAGAATATCATGGCGGACGAAGAATTGATCGTCGAGGAAGGCAATTTTATCATTGTAGAGCGCCTTGTCTTGTGGGTCGTTGAGAAACATGGGTCGGCAGATGGGCAACCCATCAAATGTGTTCTCAAACATGGCATCATAGAATACCTGTAGCAACCGATACCGCAATTCAATGTAATACTTGCAGGCAGGCAAAACTGCACGATACAAATCTTGTGGTTCCGGTAGCTGACCACCTCGATGTTGGTTAAACCATTCTTCGTACATGAAGATTTCTTGGAACTCTTTGCGTCCCTTACGCATATAGTGGTTGCGGAACCATGGTAGGAAAGCTCCCGCAGCAACCCAGCGAATAAAAAGTTCAGGGCCGACCCAGTGTTGTTCGTCGTTCTCTTGTTCAAAGCCGCCGATATCTTGCCCACAGATGGTAACACCAGTCATACCAAGGGACATTACTTGGGACACGTTCATCTTCAGAAAATCCCAGGTCGAAGAGTTGTCCCCTGTCCACAATGCTGCAAAGCGGTGCGCTCCAGTGAAACTACCGCGCCCGACAATGAAGTTACGATCCTTGCGGCGCTGTCCTGGTTTATCTGACTGCTCTGAGTAAACAAGGTTGTTGAGACCGTGGTACGTGGCTTTGTGCAGATTGTACGAGTACAAGTTCCACACCTTAATAGCAGGCGTCAGTTTGGGTTCCTCTCCCACAATAGAATCGTCAGTAACCAGCAATCGAAAAGGGAAGCCGCGCATATCCCCACGACGGGAACGGATCGCAGGTGTTGTCATGTCCTGCCAAACCATTTCCAGACCCATATCAAACAGATATTGATATTGCTTACCCCACCAATCACGCACCTCTTGCCGTCCTAAATCCGGGTAATGACCGGGTGTACCCATTTCTTGTCCCGTAAGTCGGTCATTTCCGTAGTATACTTCGCCGATATAAGGATTGTTTGTGTTGGCGTTGTGTTCTGGGTCGTATGCGAAGAAAACGCTTTCCTGTCCTGGAGGATCGAAATTCTGGTAGCTGTAACCTTTGTTAAGGTCTTCAGGGTTGTTGAGATTGAGATCACCAAAGAAGCGCTGATCTTTGACAAAATAGCCCTTTTCCACACCTTCGGTATAGGTTTTGTAATACGACTTCTGGTTGCTGCTAATAATTGGGGTAATATTGGTGCTACACTTTACACCCTGCGCTTTTAAATTAGCAAACATCCCTTTGGGATCAGGGAATCTGTCTGTATTAATGGTGAAGGTGTGATATTTATCCTGTACGTCTACGTCTACGTGAAGACCATCGAGGGGAATTTGGTAATCGCGATGTTTGCGAACAGTCCATTCTAGAGCTCCGCGATCTTCATATCCATAGCATCCTTGGTGATATCCCAAAGCCCATCTGGGTTTTAGCCGCGATCGCCCAACAATCTCAGTAAAGCTGTTTATTAGCTCCGCAGGAGTGTCTGCCATAAAGAAATAATAGTCAAGATCGCCGAAGCGCGTACCGATCAGATAGGTACTGGAGTTGTAGTAGCCAATATCCATCAGGATTTGACCGCGGTTGTCAACGTATATACCAGTGACGCAATCTTTTTCAGGAACACCGTTAAACTCAATAAAGAACGGTTCCGAGTGATAAAGCGGTTCCCGTCCGTCCAAGGGACCATAGTTATAGACCTGGCGGTACCGCATGTTATCGAAGTTGAAATAGTTTAGTTGCCCACTATTGCGGCAAAGTGACTTACCACCTTGTTCGCCAAAACCAATATATTTGGCTGGTGCGGGTTTGTCCACAGATTGGATAATGGCATAATCATCATTTCCGTTCGGAGTATATAATATGCCAGGTAATGATGTCTCCCAGACTTTAAAGTTGCTACCGTCAGGTTCGCAATTGATCACATTGATCTGGAATGGATCTGTGGTAAGAATTACTTGCATGACAGCTTCGTCATTCCGCTGCTTTTTCGTAGTTAGTATGCAGCCGTGACCACCTTTGTCTTCGTAGTCTATATAAAACTCTTCATCTCCCTGTTGGGCTGCGTCTTTTAACTGCTCAAAGGTGTTTTGGACGATCGCACGAGTATTGTTACTGGTATAATCTTCCTTACGTTTTTTGGGGTTGAAACGAACCCGGAAGGTATCATTTTGAACAAATTGAAGCAGCATGGCAGTGGTATTGCCATCGCTCTTTTGAAACTCAAGTATTAGTGTTTGATCTTTGTCTATATATTGATAAGAAGAGACTTTCTTCAAGCTGTCCCAGCTTTTGATGTCTTTGAAATATTCTTCAACTTTAACGAATTTGTAGACATCAGATAAAATCGGTCCTGACATATAGTAAACCTCTGGTAATTTTAAAATGACTTGTGTATAAGGCTAAATGAGGTAGAGCTACCTTAACTTCCTACCCCCAATTCTTAAGATTACGCACAGGACTTACACAAGATGTGACCGAAAACCTTATTCTTGCGTAGCGGTAATTCATGAATTACCGCTAATGCGCGTTATGTTTTGCGTAAGTCCTGACGCAGTGTAATCTGTTGGAGCCAAGGACAAAGGATGTGCGGGGAGTGATGCGATCGCCATATCAAAATTTAGTTGGCAATCTCCCTCAATCAAGTTACTGAGTTTAAGCTTTAACCAACGGGTGATATTCTATTGCCATCCAAATGCAATCGGTATCTGCGTAATATTGATGCCACGGATAAGTATATTTGTTTTCTTCTACTTGACAAAATGGAACAAAAGTTGTAAAACCTGGACTCATCAACATGTCTTCGTAGAGAGTGCCATAATCTTGAGCTTTAAACTTCTGCATTCTTCCAGTACCGAATACCTGTGTGTGGATTTCGATAAAGTCATGCTGATTGTGTATAAAACAATTGGTGTGTGAGGGTGCAAACCATAAGTTGAGTTTCACGACAAAGCTTTGCTTTTCACTGGGTGTACTCACTTGCCTTGTCATGTAATATGGATCAATTTCTACAATCCCCGCATCATCTTGTGGCGATTTCCATAGAGGTGTATTCTTGGGGTAGTGTAGTTCGCTGGTGTCGCCACCATTGGGAGGATCTTCAATAGTATCGCCTAATAGAAACCAACCCTCTTCTAAAAGAATATTCCCAATGTTGGTGATGTCCTTCACCTCGATCAATATTAGTGCTTGAGCCTTCTCAATGGTTATGTTTTTGAGGATAGTTGAGGAGAAAGCAGGAATGATATTTCTAACGGGCTGACCAACTGAAACATCCCACATGTGTGGGTTAACTACAATGGTTTCTTTGTTAATGTCATAATTTATCACATTTTCAATGTATTTCGCATCTATATGCGAACCGGAAAAGTTTAACTGCTTTTCCACGTTATATGCCAGCGTGCTTGTCATGGTTTACTTTTTTTGATGGACAAAATGTTCTCACTGCAAACAAAGCAGCCTGAAGCATTTATTTACTGTATCAGTACAAACTGTGAGTGGTACTTGACCCACGTAAGCTAATTGATGACACACCCTAGCGGGCATTACTGTAAGTTCACACCAACAGGCTATTACATTCCTAATGGAAATGCAAGGACAGTTAAGACAGTTAAGTAAAAGCTTAATAACACCTTAACAAGCATTTAATTGCTAGGCAATGCACAGCAAACACATCTACAGGACTTACACAAGATGTGACCGAAAACCTTATTCTTGCGTAGCGGTAATTCATGAATTACCGCAAATGCGCGTTATGTTTTGCGTAAGTCCTGATCTAAATTTCATGCTTATGGGGTGCAACACAGCAATTACGCTGGCCCAACACAATA
Source organism: Westiellopsis prolifica IICB1 (assembly GCF_004323185.1). GTDB lineage: Bacteria > Cyanobacteriota > Cyanobacteriia > Cyanobacteriales > Nostocaceae > Pelatocladus > Pelatocladus prolificus_A. Next base: position 2,340,353 of record NZ_NAPS01000002.1, on the reverse strand, counting down.
ATATTGGCGTTAATGCAACCCTGGATTTCGGCTGAAAGCTTTTCTATTTATGCTTGTACGATGTATTACATGGAAAAGTAGTTCTGATTTCCATTTAAGTAAGTGAGGTTGGCGATCGCTCATATGCAACCCAGAACTATAGTTCTGGACTACAACAAAGGTAACAAAATAGTAAATTTTGTACCCACACCAACTTCTGAAGATAAATTAAATTTACCTCCATGTCTGGCTGTAATAATGCGATAACTTACTCCAAGGCTAGTTTCTTTATTAGCTCTTTTTTCCACAGAAAAAGATTCTAGAATCTGCTGTTTTAATTTATCAGAAATTCCTGGGCCATTGTCCTGAATATAAATAGCAATCCATCTTGAATCTGGTACTTCTGGTGTATTAGATTCTTGAGAGATGACTTCTGTAGTAATATTAATACGTGGTTTATTAGTTTTTTTGATAGGGTTTAACCGATGTCGTACTGCTTCATCAAGTAATAAGTCTACAGAGTGACTTAAAAGATTCATAAATACTTGATGTAATTGTCCAATGAAACAGGATATCGGAGGTAGACGACCGTAATTCCTAATTATTTCTATTTCTCCCTGAATTCTACTGTTGATGATTAACAAAATATTATCAATACATGCGTGTAAATCGGCAGGTTTGGGATAAACTTCATCGATATGACAAAAATTTTGTAAGCTGATCACTAATTTTTTTAATCTTTCTGCTCCCGTACGAATACTAGTAAGAGATTGTAATAAATCTTGTTCTAAAAAATCAAATTCTATTTCTTGTTTGAGAAGATTTATTTCTTCACAAGATGAAGATAACTTACTTTCATAAGCTGCAATCAGTTTGAGTAAATCTTGGCTGTAGTTGGAGACATAAGTTAAGTTACCCCAAATAAAACCTACTGGATCTAAAATCTCATGAGCAATCCCATCTACCAAGCGTCCTAGATTTGCCATCTTATCATTTTGAATCATCTGGGCTTGGCTACGTTCATACCGCACTTGAGTTTCGATACCACGAATTTGCCAAGAAGCAATATTCAATTGTTGTATATCTAACAATGTGTAAGTATCGTGGACAGTTTGTACAACCACTGGTTCTGCTAAAAGTTCAGGCGATCGCCTCAGCACTAGTTGCATCGCTGCCAAAATCGCTGTGGTTTCAGGCAATATTAAAATTGGAGTCCGAGCATAACTGTAAATCACACTTAAGGGTTGGCTAAAAAATAGCTCTTGTCCATAGGGACGGATGAAAAATTCCAGCAGTCGTCGCTGCGAAATCATCCCAGTATATTTTCCCTGTTCCACTAAGATTACTCCTGGTAGAAGTGGGTTTTTCTCAAATACTTTGATGATCTCTGTACCAGTACAGCTGGTTTCAACTTGGAAGTTGTACAGCTGTAGCTCTTGGAGCGTAGACTCTAAATTAAGATCGCGATCGCTACCACTCAAAAGCAATGGAGGTACTATTTCTGAATAATATTCCTGTGCCACTTGACACCCTATTTTTTATACAACACTTACGAGAAGCCTATATTCTAACCGTTGAGTTCGGTAATGGGTAATAGATAATAGGTAATTGGGGTATTGAACTAAATTTTTTCGATCGCGGTAGATCACTGTAGGACTGTAGAAGTTATACACCCTTGAGTTTGTGTAGACTGATGAAATCGTATTAATTCTTATTTTGTCTTAATAGTACAAGAATACTAAAATAAAGATTATTTAATGTGATGCTTTAACTACAGGGTAAAGGGTAAGTTTAAAAACAATGATTCAAACTATTATTGTTTTACTTATAATTGGTTTAATTATCACTGGAATTTTAATCAGTCCCATCATCACCAAACAACGAAGAAATCGTCTTAAAAAACGTCTTTTTCCTCCACTTTGGAACTCTATTATTGAAGCTAATCTTCCTATTTACACACGTCTTTCTCCCGATGAACGCAGACGCCTACAGGGACATGTGCAAGTATTTTTAGCAGAAAAACAATTCATTGGCTGTCAAGGATTGCAGGTGACAGAAGAAATGAAGTTAACTATTGCTGCTGTCGCATGTCTACTATTGCTCAATGAACGTGGCGAATATTTTCCCAAACTACGTTCGATTTTAATTTATCCCAGCGCGTATTTTGTTAATGAAACTGTTGCGACTAGTGAATATGTTGTTGAAGAAAGGCGTGTAGCAAGATTGGGTGAGTCCTGGAGTCGCGATCAAGTAGTATTATCTTGGGAACAGGTGCAACAAGACACTTGCAACTGGAGTGATGGACATAACGTGATTCTGCATGAATTTGCTCACCAATTAGATCAAGAAGAAGGTAAAGCGCAAGGTGTGCCGATTTTGGCACAAAAATCAGATTATCCCATTTGGTCTAGGGTGATGACACAAGCATATCAACAACTCTGCAATGATGTGCAACGAGGTATAAAAAATGTCTTAAATAATTATGGTGCGACTAATCCCGCAGAGTTTTTTGCTGTGGCGACTGAGACATTTTTTGAAAAACCGCAGCAGTTGTTGAAGATGCATCCGGGATTGTATGAGTTATTACAAGGTTATTATCAGGTAAATCCTGGGGAATGGGTTTAGATATTTAGCTGCGATCGCTTTGCTGATTTGAATTCAAGACAATAGTTTATTACGACAGCAAGTTGTGTCGTTACGACAACAAGTTGTGTCATAACGACAACAAGTTGTGTCATAACGACAGCAAGTTGTGTCGTTACGACAACAAGTTGTGTCATAACGACAACAAGTTGTGTCGTTACGACAGTTTGTCTATTCCTAACGACAGCAAGTTTTGAGCTCGCTTTGACTCACTGTTCAACCTGATGAATAAAATCAACCACTATTGATGTAAACTTTTCAGGAGTTTATTTTACTTAAAAATATAAAATATGATGGAGCGATCGCCCCATCAAATTGTTCAAATTATTCAAACTCTGTTTTTCTTAAGCAATTCCAACCAACTTGACGCTCAAATCCCACATGCGTTCGCCCTTTGCATCATCGCGGGCTTGGGGAGAAACGCGTTGCACAAAAGACTTACCGTCTTTCTTCTGGCGATTTCCCCAACTCCAGTAGGCTCCAGATTGGGCGTATTCAGGATCAGCAACAACTGCTGCAACCCGTTCACCGGACAATTCCTGAGATACGTATCCCCCAGTGATGTGCTTCTGAAATAAGGGGAAGAGTTTCTGAAACAGGGGATAGTGGTTACGGAATAGAGGTGTTTCCGCAACACACCCCGGATACAGCGAACTGAAGATAATGCCAGTTGAATCGTGATAGCGTCGATGTAGTTCCCGCATTGTCAGCACATTGCAGACTTTGCTGTCTTTGTAGGCTTTCACTGGTTCAAATTTCTTACCGTCAATCATTGTGATCGGTTCTTTGAATCCTTGTTCAAAGCCTTTGAGCTCGCCCAAGTCTGGACGTGGAGGAATCTTTCCGCCTAGTTCGTCCGGGTTGTGCGTCACAGTTCCTAAAATCACCAGCCGTTTGTCCGTAGCAGGTGAGTTTTTCAGATCCTCTAGCATAAGATTACACAAGAGAAAATGACCAAGGTGATTTGTAGCAACACTCAACTCATAGCCTTCTGGGCTTCGCAATGGCTGCTTTAACAAAGGCATATAAATTGCGGCGTTGCACACCAAAGCTTCTAAGGACTTACCACTGGCTCTAAAGTCCTTGACAAACTGTCGCACACTCTCTAATGAGGCCAAGTCGATATGCATTATTGTATAGCTGTCCTGTGGAATTCCCACACTTTGAGCAGCTTTTTCAGCCTTCGCTAAATCGCGACAAGCCATAACTACGTGCCATCCTCTTTTGGCAAGGGCTTTTGCAGAATACAAGCCCACCCCAGAAGAAGCACCTGTAATTATGACCGTTGACTTCCGATTGTGTTCCATTCTCTTCAGACTACATTGACCACCGTTGATTCCCACCATGATCTCACACTAGTGATCCAACGGTTCTAATTTTGTTATTAAACTTCGGGGTAGGAATTACTTACAATCGCTGGTTTTGGCACCATAATAACTTTACCCACACAAGCAAATTAGGGCAATAGCAAGTACAGATTCAACTTTGCTCTATACAATCTATAAGAAATAGTTAGCGATCGCATTTGTGTATATTGTTAACTCAAGCTATTAGCTCCGAACATAAGCTTTTTACGTGTGAAGACAGATAATGATTGTTTTTGTGATTCTAACTCTAGAAATAAGGACTATCTGACTAAAGATGGTTAGGTCAGCTTATTGAGTCTGTTAATCTGTGATCATGATAGAAAACCGCACTGGCAGAACGTTAAACCGCTCAAGTTCTTTATATGTAGTCACCATCAAAAGCGATGCTAAAACTACCGACAGTGCATATATGACACAGACATAGACGGCTATAGAGTGTTGCTAGCTAACTCTATTTTGTCGCCAATAACGAGAGGTAAAACTCTACACAAGCGGTCGATATTTGCGAACGTCTAGGGTCTATAAAGCTCCAACTTTATTGTTTCTAAAACTATATCTTCGACTATATTCCATTTCACGACGATTAAGGAGTCAAATCATGAGTCTTCTTGCTTGGATTGTTTTAGGTTTATTGGCTGGTGCGATCGCTAAAGCAATTTATCCTGGTTATCAAGGTGGTGGCATTCTTGCAACAATGCTGTTGGGAATTGTAGGTGCAATCATCGGAGGATCTTTACTGAATTTATTACAAACGGGAAGTTTGGCAATAACAAGTGCAAGTTTTAGTATTCCTGGTTTGTTTGTAGCGGTGATTGGTGCGATTATTGCAATCTTCTTGTACTACCAATTTACTCGCAGAGCATACTAATACCATTTCACGTTAATCGCGATACACATAAATAATGTACCGGACGTGCCATAGCACGTCTGGTACAAAAAAATATGTTTCACTTTTAAAGGAAATTGGTATAAAGCTTGGGTGTCAAGGGTAATGGGAAAGTGGTAAGGGAAAAGTTTTTCCCTTACTTTTTTGTTGTAAATTAAATACTTACCATCATCATGAACAGTACATTATTTGATAAAACCTTCCGTGATAGCGATGGCAAAATTGTTGTAGCTCAAATGCCAAATCTACCAATTATTGTCTGGTTCACAGCTAGTTTACTCAAACTAGTTTTTACAACAGGCGAAATTAATACAGGTTTAGACGTAGTGGCAAATGGCTCTTTGTTTACTTGGGCATGGCTAGAATTATTTCAAGGCGTTAATTATTTTCGTAGATCACTAGGTCTGATTGTACTTATTGGTGTTATCGCTTCAAGAACTGTGGGAATTGATCCACTTGGGAATTTTGCTCTTTGATACCACAGCAAGCACTCAAAAGCCCAGTCTTGTGACTGGGCTTTTGTTGGGGTATGTCCCCGCAACTTTATTTATAGAGATTAGATATAGTTACAAGTCTTTTGATTACTACCACGGCGCACTTGGTGATTTCCCAAAAGTGGAAATGATGTTGAGAAGTTTCTCAGAGTGCGTAGACACAAAGCGACTTGTCGCTAGACATCGCCCTCATCCCTGATAAGTGAATCTTATCAAGGGCATCAAACTTTTGTTGTCAAGTCTTGTTGACTGTTTGTAACAAAGTTGTTATATTTATTTACATAAAGAAACAAATAAAGGAAGCAAGCTATGTATACCACTGTTAATGAAGACGGCGTTCTCAACAACTACGCAACTGAACCCAAGATGTACTATGCTCAGTACCCTGCAATCTGGGAACAACGCAAATACGTTATCCAAGCTGTTTTTGCTTCAGCCATTGTCACTACTTTAGTTTTGGTTGCTTTTAGCGTTAGCTAAGATTTTTTGTTTATCGCCATATCTCTCAATGTCATTCGCACTTCTGTTTTACCTCGGTGTTAAGTACCGAGGTTTTTTGTTGGGTACGCCAATGCGATCGCTCCAAACAGATGAATTTTGGTGAAATAATTTGTCTACAATAACAATTTAAAGTAAGGATTCAGGTCGAAGAAAAGGGGATAAGCGAAGGATAAGCATTTTCTACCACCAGAGCTAAAATTGAAGCTTTAGCCCGTTCCATTCAAACTCTTAACCAAGGTTTTAAAGATTTACTTGAGGAAACCTCTAAATACAAAAAATGAGTCGGACTGGTTCGCCACTAGCTCTCGCGAACAAATCTGACCTTTCCACATCCGGTGAAAAGTCAGCTTGAGCTTATGTACTAAAGACCACCCTCACCTTGTGCCAGTTGTCTAAGTCCTGAAGAACCATAAAAAGCAAAGCCCCCTAAAGTTGTAGGAGGCTTTGGTTTTGTATAATAAAATCCTGGCATCGAGCTATTTTGACGGTCGGCAACCCGACAACTATCGTCGCCGCAGCAGCGTTTCACAACTGAGTTCGGGAAGGGTTCAGAGTGGTTCCACCGCGCCATAGACACCAGGAAAACCTGTGGATTTTGGATTTGGGATTTTGGATTGAAGTTGACAATCTCAAATCTCAAATCTTAAAATCACAAAACCCTGAAGACTGCATAGAATGTTGAAGCGAAAAAAATGTAGTAGTAGAGGTCAAGCCCTCGGTCTATTAGTACTCCTCAGCTTCATACATTACTGCACTTCCACTTAGAGCCTATGAACAGGTGTTCTACCTGTGACCTTAC
>NZ_NAPS01000002.1:2303430-2328430 GCF_004323185.1 Westiellopsis prolifica IICB1 | reverse complement strand
CTCCGTTTTGTTTCACTATAAACAAAAACAAATCTCGTTTGTTTAGCTCTATCTACGGCTTCTTTTTTGACCTCAGCCTTGGTCTATTCTCTTGATTGACGTAGGCTATCTAGTATATAATTCTTTCAAACTATAAAGTTTTCATGGTTCGGATGCCCTCGAAGCCTCGCTTTGCAGCGCTTTGCTCGTTTGGCACTTTCCTATACTACCTACCCTCTCCCTCTTTGTCAACTACTTTGGAAAAAAAATTTTTCTTCATGTTTTTTAGACTTAAAAGCTGCTTGTAATAACGACTTTAAGCAACAATGGTTTAGGCTATGTTGACTTTACGGAAGGATTGTTGTGAATTTTCAGTCTGTAATACAGGTTTTGCATAAATTTTGGAGCGAGTCTCTTTCAGAGAGACCTGGCGGTCAACGTGGATGTTTGATTGCTCAACCATATGATATTGAGAAGGGTGCGGGAACCAAAAACCCTCATACATTTTTAAGAGCATTAGGGCCAGAACCTTGGGCTGTAGCTTATGTTGAACCTTGTCGTCGCCCTACTGATGGACGATATGGTGAAAATCCAAATCGATTTCAACACTATTATCAGTATCAAGTACTGATTAAACCTTCCCCTGATAACATTCAAGATATTTATCTAGATTCTTTAAGAGCTTTAGGTATCCGTCCGGAAGACCATGATATTAGGTTTGTGGAAGATAACTGGGAGGATGCAACCGTAGGTGCTTGGGGTACTGGTTGGGAAGTGTGGTTAGATGGGATGGAAATCACTCAGTTTACCTACTTCCAACAATGTGGAGGAATCGATTGTCGTCCAGTCTCCATAGAGATTACTTATGGATTGGAACGTTTAGCGATGTACCTCCAAGGGGTTGAAGCTATGGTTAAAATTCACTGGACAGACGACATTACTTATGGTGATGTCCACCTCCAAGGCGAGATAGAACAGTGTGTTTATAACTTTGAAGCCTCTAATCCAGAAATGCTGCTGACTCTATTTAATATGTATGAGCAAGAGGCGCAACAATTAACAGAGAAAGGATTGGTTTTACCCAGTTTGGATTATGTGATGAAGTGTTCACACACGTTTAATTTATTGGATGCAAGAGGTGTAATTTCAGTTACGGAACGGACTCGTTATATTGGCAGAATTCGACATTTGGCACGTGAAGTAGCACAACTGTATGTGGAACAGCGAGAAAAGTTAGGTTTTCCATTGTTGAAAAAGTAGAGGGTTATGACGACTTTTGAAGAACTACAAATAGGTAAGTACTTTCGGATACCTGGAACAAATGCTAGGTATGTTTATAGAAAAGCTATCAATTTACATTGTACTTTGGGAGCAGCTTTACAGCCCATCAGAAATGCAACACAAGTGATACCATTGACTTCTCGAGAGATTGCTGATTATTTTGGTGATAAATTTACAGCAAAGCTAGATTTTCTCAAAAGTTTACAACAAAAATAATGTTTGATTAACTACCTTAATTAATCTAGGAACGTATAACTTAGTGTAAATACTGGGAAAACTGTGGAATATAAATGGTGAATTTGACTGAGATTTTAGAATCCATAGCAGCTTGGTTCTGTTCTTTAGGAGTTCCCGAACCGATTGTACATTGGGGACATCCGGCGATGATGGGGATTGTCATTTTTGTTATAGGTAGTTTTGTTGGCTTTACTGGTTGGCGAGGACGACTTGCTGAAGATAAAGAAGTTGTGTTGAAAAGTCGCAGTGAGCATCGCAAACTTGCACCGTGGATGTTTTTATTTATGGGCCTGGGTTACACGGGGGGAGTGCTATCCCTGGTCATGCAGCATCACCCAATTTTTGCAAGTCCTCACTTTTGGACTGGTTCAATTTTGCTGTTATTGCTGGGGATCAATGCTGTAATTTCTTTCAGCCAATTTGGTGGCGATAAACCTAGTTTACGCGCACTTCATGCATACTTGGGTAGTACTGCATTGTGCCTGATGCTTGTTCACGTTGTACTGGGATTAAAATTGGGTTTGTCTTTCTAAAGTTCATGCGAAAAATACGGTTGTATATTGCTTCCAGTCTTGATGGATATATCGCGAGAACTTCAGGTGATGTCGATTGGTTATTTGCTGATCAAGACTATAGTTACGCCGAGTTTATTAGTCAAATTAATACAGTAATCATGGGTAATAATACGTATCAAAAAATACTTGGTTTCGGTGAATATCCTTACCAAAGATAAGCAAGGTATTGTTTTATCTACAAGCTTATCTGGTCAAACCGACGAGAACGTACAATTTGTGGGAGGTGATTTACAGGAATTCATCAGTATACTACGTCAATCTCCTGGTAGTGATATATGGCTAGTGGGAGGAAGCAAGACTATTCATGATTTTATGAAACATGGTTTTGTTGATGAGCTGATTCTATCAATTCACCCAATTATTCTTGGGGATGGTATTCCCTTGATTGTGAAAGATCCAAGCCTAGAGACTGCACTGGAGTTACAAGATGTGAAAAACTATAACTCTGGATTATTGCAAGTTACCTATCAGGTGAAAAGCAAACGAAATTTCTCAGATATTGAATAGAATCAGGCAAGGGCGATCGCAATCAAGTATTTCAAGTCCACGCATGTGGACTTTTTTACATGTATACTGAGTTTAATTTAAGGCGTGAGGCGCTAATTTTTTTACATATAGTCTCATGATTCAAATCAGTGGTGTAATTATTTGTCTTAGCTATATTCTTGGATTGTTGTTTACAGCAATTCCTTGGGGTGGAGTTTGGATACTGCTTCTTAGTGTGGTGATAGCAGTTTTTTTGCAAAGACGACGCTTAACCTTACAAAAAGTTTTGGCAAAAAACAAGACAGCACCACAGTTATCTAATATCGTCCACTTCAGAGTATGGTTAATTGCTGGGGTAGTGGGATTGCTAGCAACTTTATATTTTCCATTGCGTGTTCCCCAAGCAGGGGTAAATGATATTAGTAAATTTGTCCCACCAGAAAATAGTAATCAAGAACAACTTTTAATTGTGCGGGGTGAGGTAATCAGTACACCACGGTTAACTCGTAGTCAAAGGGGACAGTTCTGGTTAGAAGCAACTAAGCTAGATGAAGTTAAAAATGATCAGGGTGCAGTAGGTTTAGGTAAAGGTGTAACAGGTAAGTTGTATGTCACAGTGCCTATACTTCAGGCTACTGGATTGTACCCTGGTCAGGAAGTAGCGATTACTGGGATTTTATATAAACCAAAACCACCATCTAACCCTGGCGCTTTTGATTTTCAGAAATACTTGCAACAAGAAGGTGCATTTGCTGGTTTGGTGGGACGATTGGTAAATGTGTTGGATGAAGAACAACCTTCATGGGGATGGTGGCAAATTAGAGAAAGGATTGTGCGATCGCAAGTTAAATTATTGGGTATTCCAGCAGGACCACTTGTGAGTGCAATGGTATTGGGTAGCAAAGCAGTTGATTTACCTTATGATATTCGTGATACTTTTGTGCAAGCTGGTTTGGCTCATGCTTTAGCAGCATCTGGATTTCAAACTTCGTTGATTTTGGGTGTAATACTGGGGTTAACAAAAGGCTTGAAAAAATCAACGCAAATTACCCTTGGTAGTTTAGCTTTACTTGTTTTTCTGTGTTTAACTGGCTTCCAACCTGCGGTATTAAGGGCTGTAATTATGGGATTTGCGGCTTTAATTGCTTTGGGATTAAAGCGCAAAGTCAAACAACTGGGATCATTACTAGTTGCGGCAACTATATTATTATTATTTAATCCTTTGTGGATTTGGGATTTAGGATTTCAGTTAAGTTTTTTAGCTACACTAGGATTAATAGTTACAGTTCCACCATTGACTCAACATTTGGAATGGCTACCACCTGCGATCGCTTCTTTAATTGTTGTTCCTCTCGCTGCAATGATTTGGACTTTACCACTTCAACTATTTGTATTTGGAGTTGTACCAACTTATAGTCTTTTCTTAAATATTATTAGCACACCTTTAATTTCAGTTATTAGTATAGGTGGAATTCTTAGTGCAGTTGTTGCGTTAATTGTTTCCGATGCTGGTAGTGCTGTAGCTGGAATCTTAAATTACCCTACTGATTGGTTAATCAAGTTAGTAGAAGTTTTTAGGCATGTTCCCGGAAGTTACTATGCTGTCGGTAAAATTGGCATTTGGCAACTATTTGCTATTTATGGACTAATAATATCAGTTTGGTTAATAAATTGGTGGCAAAAACGCTGGTGGTTTGCCTTTTTTATTGCCTTTGGTTTGGTATTAATTCCGGTTTGGTATTCTGCTAACACATTATTTCGGATTACAGTTTTAGCCGCCGATGAACAACCCGTGATTGTTATACAAAATAAAGGCAAAGTAACACTGATTAATAGTGGCGATGAAGGAACAGGACGATTTACAATATTACCTTTTTTGCAACAACAGGGAATAAATAAAATTGATTGGGCGATCGCATCAGATTTTCAACATAAAGGTAATAGCAATAGTTGGTTAGAGGTGATGCAAAATTTACCAATAAAATTTTTCTATGATTATGTTCCTACATCTGAAAATCTTCTGATTAGTCAGGTAATTCAACAAGAATTACAAAAACAAAAAGGAGTTTATCAAGCTTTACCTGTAGGTCAAACAGTTACTAATGATATCATTTTAGCTCAATTAATTAATCAAGAATCACCAATTTTACAGATCCAAATACAAGGTCAATCTTGGTTAATTGTAGGTGATTTTAAATCTACAGAAGTACGCCAATTAGTGCAAACAGGAGGAGTACCTCGTCCACAAGTTTTGTGGTGTTCTGGCGAATCTTTAAAAGAACTTGTGACGACATTGCAACCACAAGTAGCGATCACTACTAGTACAAATATTGATCAAAAAGCTGTGTCAGAAATTAACCAAGGTCAAACAAAACTATACTTTACAGGAAAAGATGGAGCGATCCAATGGACTCCTCAAAGAGAGTTTGAATCATTTATTCAGATCACGGAAAATAAAACTTCGGTATTATGAAATTTAATTCAATTTCCTATTATAGCCTATTTAAATGCTGAACAGCTTAGTGTCATCCAGCTTGTAGCGCGATCGCCAATTATATCCAGTCAAAACTTTATTTCAGAAATTTGGCGCATTGAAAAATATTATCAACCTGCAAATTTAATATGCCAGTGTGCGTACTCAAAGTTTTAAAATACTTGCAGATAAATATTAAACAACAAGTGTATTTTTTGTAATGACTAGCTCTACAGATATTGCTACCTTAGCCCGCTTAATGGCAGCAGACTTTAGCAATCAAGAACAAGCTTTTGAAAATCCACCTTTTTACGCTCATATCCGCGTATGTATGCGTCCTCTTCCCTTAGAGTTACTATCGGGGGTAAGTTTTTTTGTGGAGCAAGCTTACGATTACATGCTCAATGACCCCTATAGGATGCGGGTATTAAAGTTGCTGAGTGCAGAGGATCACATTCTGATCGAAAACTATATTATTAAAGAAGAAGAAAGATTCTACGGTGCATCCCGTAATATCGAACGTCTGAAAACACTAAGCGTTGATGACTTGGAAAAATTACCAGGCTGCAACATGATTGTAGAGTGGACTGGCAATGGCTTCAAAGGCAGGGTAGAGACAGGAAAAGCCTGTATTGTCTTCCGTAAAGGTCACAAAACTTATCTTGACAGTGAGTTTGAGATTAATGAAGAAAAATTTATTAGCCTTGATCGAGGACGTGATCCTGAAACTGATGAACATATCTGGGGATCTGTCGCTGGACCATTTTACTTTGTTCGCTGGCAAAGCTTTGCTGATGAAGTAAAAATTTAGTTTCTACTCATCCCCAAAAAATTTATCGTTTTGGGGATGCAATTCTCTATTAAATTTTGGTATGATAAAAACCTGTAAATGTGGCGGCATAGCCAAGTGGTAAGGCAGAGGTCTGCAAAACCTCCATAAGCATTTATACATACTCTAGAAAGTACATTTTAGGTAGCCAAGACAGCGAGTAAACGACTCTGGCTACTCAATGGCTACTAGAAAAAACCGAGGAAGCGTAGGTGTAGAGACTAAAGCAGGGAAGCTTAGACTAAGGCTACCAAGAACAATAGCCATTGATAGTAGTAGGTACATTAGCACTGGACTAGACGATACCCCCGATAACTTAAAGAAAGTACAAAGACTAGCTTGGGAGATAGAAGAAGACATCCAGGCTGGTCTTTTTGATGTATCGCTAGAAAAGTACAAATGTCTCATTAACCGCTTCAATAAACCATTGGGGGTAATACCCACTCAGATAGACCTACTAACTCTCTGGGAAAAGTACTGCGAGTACATGAAGCCACAGCTAGCAGTCACCACATACCAGAAAGACTATCGGGGTAAATATCTAAACCACATTAAGAGCTTACCGACTAAAGACCCAAGGCAAGCTATAGCCATCAGAGACTATCTCTTAGCTAATAAGTCAGTCGATACCACCAAGAGAGTATTGATGTATCTAAGCGCTTGCTGTAGCTGGGCTGTAAAGTCTGGGCTGTTAACTGCTAACTTATTCCAGGATATGAAGGCTGACGTTAAAGCCCGGAAGAAGAAGGTAGAAGTAGAGCCGTTTACGTTAGAAGAGAGAGAAGCTATCATAGCAGCTTTTACAGCACACAAATACCACAAACACTACACATCGTTCGTACGGTTTCTCTTTCTTACTGGCTGTCGTACTGGCGAAGCAATAGCCATACAGTGGAAGCACATAGCCCACGACTTTAGTTATGTGACTTTCTGCGAGTCATACGATACCCGCCTGGGAGTTAGAAAAGATACCAAGACTGGTACTACCAGAAAGTTTCCTTGCAATGCGGTACTTAAGCAGCTACTAAATGATATTAGACCTAACGAGTACAAACCAGAAGACCTAGTATTTAAGAGTCCTACTGGTAAAACTATCGACGCTAGTAAGTTTACAAACCAGGTGTGGCGAGGGTGTAGTAGCGGTGATAAGACATACCGAGGAGTGGTGGGTACTCTAGTGAAAGAAGGCAAGGTAAGCAGCTACCGACCTCCTTATAACACCAGACATACGTTTATAACAATGGCTCTTGAAGCTGGGGTATCTGCTGCACAAATAGCCAAGTGGGTGGGTAATAGCCCAGAAGTTATCATGCGTCATTATGCTGGGTGTTCTATTGAAAGTGAAGTCCCAGTGATATAGCCACATACCCCCAATAGCCACTAACCTTGCTGGGGTATTACCCTCAGAGATATTTCTGATGACGCTTAAATGCTCTTGGTATAAAACTTAAGTATTTAGGTTAGGCGTAAGAGTGTCGATATGGTGAGGTATATATGAAAACTATACTACTGCGGATACTTAAATGGTGGTTCATAGTATCATTAGCTTACACCTACATCACAGTACCGCTCACTAACTACCTGGTAGAGAGAACATTAACTGCTCAGGAGAAGGAACAAATAGACAAAAGAACTATAGACACAGCAGCATATGAATGGTCACAAGGAAAGAAAGATATAAACACAGCAGCCGAGGTATGGTCTAGTACTGATAAGTGATGGTTAATTGCTCTCTCTTTCTCTCTCTCTCTGCCTAACCTAGTCTCTCTGCCTAGCCTAACCAGGTTAGTCAATGAGGTTAGGCAGCGCTACAAACCTTATGCAGTAAGCATTGCAGGCTCTCTGCCTAACCTTGCCCAGCCTGCCTCACCTATTCCCAAACTTTTACAGAACACTATACAGCTACAATTCTACAGAAACTTTTAAATTAGGTTAGGTAGGTTAGGCAGGTTAGGCAACACCTTACTGGGTAAGCGTTTCAGAGAATTCGAGGTTAGGCAGGAGGTTAGGCAGTAAGTACTTGAGGTTAGGCAGGAGGTCTAAGGCTATACCTAAAAATAACATTTATGTACTTAAAAAGAAGCTACCGCGGCACACCTGGCATACGGTAGCGACTAAGTTCGAGGTTAGGCTGAGGGAGGTTAGGCAGGTTAGGCAGAAGCTAGAACCTAAGTGTGGTAACTATTTCAGCCATTGCCTAACCTATTATGGTTTTGGCTAACGTACTGGCAGTGAGGTTAGGCAGAGAAATAGAGAGAGAATTATCGGTGAGGTTAGGCAGAAGCTAGAACGCGCTCTCTTCCTCAGTTTCTACTGCAATAACCTTAGTGATATCTTGGTGTACCCACACATACCGACGAGTGCCAGCTAAAGTTTTGCGTTCTTTCTTAAAGCCCAGCCTAGTCATTACGTCTGCTACTTCCATCTCTAACGCTTTATTTTGTCTGCTAGGTTCTACGCCTAATGCGCTTTGTAGAATGATAGCTGTGGTTAGTTCGCCTCGGTCTAGCATTGATGGCTTAAATGATGTACCACCAGGTGCTATGTATCGTCCGCTAAACCAGTTAAGTACCCACTCCTCGCTCGTGGAATGTTCGGTAAACTGTTCATTATGCTCATTGCTCTGTACTTGCTCCTCATCAGTTAGCCACCATTGTTCCTTGGCTTTATAGAGCTTCAATGCAGCCGACCATATTTCGTCTCTGTGTATCTCTACCCAGCGCACATCTATTTTCTTGGTGATGCTGCATATCCAAAACCTTCTATTGCCAGTAGGGTCTTTAAGAAACTCATCTTTATTGGTGGTACCCACACAAATAAAACCGCGTCGTCGTTCAGTCTGGGTATTAGAATACTTTGGTGTGTATCGGTCGATGCTTCTAGTCATAAACGCTTTTAGCTGAGATACCTCCTTGCGTTTAATTACTGTCTCAAGTTCGCCAAACTCTACACACCAGCTTGCATGGAATACTGGTAGGTCGTCGCGCTCGTTACCCGATGTGACTGTGACTGTGGTAAAAAAGTCTTCACTAAATAGTTTCTCAAAGAACGTAGTCTTAAAGCAGCCTTGTTTACCATTCAATATCAGCGCGGTATCCACCTTACATCCTGGTTCTAATGCACGAGCGACCGCAGCAATGAGAGTCTTTCTAACGTACGTCTTCTCTAATTCGGTCTTAAGCCCTAGCACATCATTGTAAAGTGTGTCAAGTATATCAGTATTAGCTGGTATCTCTAGTGAGTTTAAGTACTCTTGCACTGGATGATATAAGTTTTTCTTAGCATATACCGATATGAAACGTTCAAGCCTTGCGTAGTCTACGTCGATATCGTAGTTATGTGTGATGTCAAGCTCAAGTTCTTGGTTATTAAACTCTATACCATCAAGCCTTGGTACGTCTTTTAATACATCCCAAGATAGTCTATGTGAATATTCTTTTTGAAGTAGCATACTTAACTTTAAACTCTTGCTTCTTGGGTCTGATGCTAATGCTTTGCTTGTACCACCACTGATGCCACTATCCACTGTGCGCCTAGCTTCAGCCTCGGATAGACCAGCTTGTACCCCAGCATTAACTAAAGCCTGGTGTGCTACGTCATATGCTATAGCACCGTTTGTTATTAGCTCTGCTGTCTTAAACGCTGCTTTGTTTAATATATCGTTCCTCGTGCCTTCTACCGCATTTTGTACATCGAATAGTAGCACCTTGAATTCGTTATTAGTTATTGGGGTACAAACACTTGGTAGAGCTATTACTTTCCTTGGGTTAACGTTACTCTCGGCTCTATCCGCTGACGCTCTGTTCCGTAGCACAGCTTGGGTATTAACACCAGCCACTACTTCGGTTATGTTTTTGTACTTGCATTTAGGGTCTATACGAACCAGTTCTACCAATGTGGGGATATACTTCATATGATAAAAGCCTGGTATCCGCATCACTCGCGGTAGGTCATGCACGGCTTTATCACTGGCATAATGTTCAATTAGTTTCTTTTGTGCGTCCTTAAACTGTGTGACGTTTTTATCTGGTGTATCAAATACCCAGTAGGCATGACCTCGCTTTCCACTGGTGCGAACTATCATTGTAGGGTCGAGGTGGTAACTATCCTTGGGTAGCTGTTTGTCACAGTCAATGAAGCAAGCTCGAACGCTCACTACGTCCTCAGCTTTTCTCGTATTACCCGATGTCTCATTGACTGTCACGAATATTCCAGCGCCACGTTTGTTTACCTCGACCAGTTTATTATAGTGCTGCTCCAGCGTACCGTAGAAGGTTTTAGTTAAGCTTGGGTCTCTATCGTCTTGTTTATCCGCTGACGCTCTATCGTCGAACGTTTGGAAGACGTAAGGTGAAGCGCCTAAAATATCTAGAAACTCTTGCGCTGTTTGCTTATCAAAGTGCTTGTCGGTAAGCGTTTCAGGTCTTACAATGTTATTAGAAGCTAAAGAAACATTGGTGCTATTCATGTTCTGATATCTTTGTGTATCGGTGTAGGAAGCTAGAGAAGCATTGGTGTTATTCATGTGTGAGTATCCTTGTTCTTTGGTTTTTATGTATCTCGAATGTCAGTAGTGCCGAAGTATTCTCAGTACCTCGGTACTTATTTTTATGTGGGGTATGTTACCACTCACATATATTGAACTAGCTTATTGAGCGGTAACAAATGTTTGCGTAGACCTTGCCACTCGTCACCATCTTTAAAGAAGTACTCAGGTTTAAACCTTGCACCCACTATTGCACCAGTTACTCTCGATACATTCAGTACAAACATATAACCGCCACGCTTCTGCTCAATTAACTGGTGGTACTTCTCATCAATACCGCGCACGCTGCCTACGATATAGTCGCTAAACGAAAAGTCTTCTGGTGAGGTAAACCGTATTTGCTTGCTCTTTACCTCGATGTAGTGTCTACCGTTAACGATGATGTCTGGTGCGTTTTGGTTACTCGCCTCAAACTCTGGCTGGTGTATATCGTCTATACCGCACTCATAAAGCTGCTGTGCTACATATGTTTCCCACTCTCTACCGTTCACCAGTGCATTTCTAAACGAGTCACTTTGCTCATCTTTGTGTATGTCTTCCATGCAAGTATCTATGTGTCGCGTTACGTAGAATGGTAGAGCTTCTAGTTCAGGTGTCCGGTGTATTCGGATATCGATGTATCTGTGGCTCATATTTTAAAAGTCTCCATAATAAGGTTTTGTTTGTGTAGGGCTAGCGCTGTGTGGTTCAGTGGCTAGCCTTATTGTTTCTGGTGGCATTGTTAAACTCCTTGCTGGTCTAAGTACTGGGCAATGGCTCGACGGATGATGACAGCGCGGCAGTCTCCGGTAATGTTCATAACTTCTCCTAGTCGTTCGTACTGTTCCTCAGTCAGCCTTATCTTTAACTCGTGGGGTACACCAGGATAACGCTTCTTAGTCTTAGCTTTAGCTGGGGTACGCTCTACTGTGGTGTTATTCATATCGGTGGTATTACCTCCTTCTCAGTTTCTTTTTGTCTGTCTTATACTTCTCTGTAACTACCCAATGGTCATTCATTTATTGGTAAACGAATACGAGTGGACACTTCTTTAACTGTCTACTCTATTAGCTCTTCGAGTTCGCTTATTATTTCTCTCGCTTGCTGCCATCGTGGTGAGGTGGGGTGTACCCTCAGTTTCCAGTTCTCAATGAATAATACCAAGTCGTCTCGTAGGATAGTGTCGTTCTCAAGGCTCTGTCCGCTTACGCTCTCGCAACGCTCGGCAAGTCTCCCGCATTCGCTCGGCATTGGGGTACCCTCCTCCTCCTCCTGAGAGCTATGTGTAAGCCAGAGTTCTATTGCTTCGCTGACTTCAGCCGCGCTTATCTCTTTAGGTACTCGTGCCATCTTCACCTCACCACTGCAAGCACCATACCTTAGCTCTATCAGTTCATTCATCTTGAGGTATTTCTTTTGTCTACCACCAGTTTTCCCAGCTACTCTATTGCGCTTAAGTAAAGTCATAACAATACTCCATATCTATCGTATACATAATAGTAACACTAGGATATTCGCTAAAGCTCTAAGTATAAATACTTATTTGTTATCGAGAAGTTCACTGACTCGGCGTAGTGCATCCTGCTTTCTACCGCCCAGTAGTTCGGCTATTTTCGTTTTAGAGTAGCCGTCATTGTGCAGTCTCCAAACCAGGTTCCGCAGTTCTTGGCTAGGCTTTTCGTCACTTATTTTACCCTCCTCAATTTCCAGTTCCGCTAGTTCCTGCAATGGTTCCAGCGTTTTTGGAGTGTCGAGAAGTGTAGCATTGGGAGTGGTGTAAGAACCGTTTATATGTACCTCGCATGGTCTATCATCTACCAATACTCGACCATACCTACTGCCTTGTAGCCACCTTATAAGAGCATCATTCTTAAGGTACTTAGCCCTAGCTATAGCTTTAGAACCGAGGTATACCCTAGTGAAGCAGCTATTAAATACTTCGTAGTCACCTTCTAAACCGAAGTTCTTAGCCGTATCGTTCTGCGCTGCCACACATATGAACACTTGAGGTTTACGTCCACGCTTGGCTAGCTTGCTTAACCACTCGCCTACAATATCGCTCTCTGATGCTAGTGCTGGTGTCTCTTCTGCCACGATGAGGTAAGGTATAGCTTGCCAGTTTCTACCCTGCTGTGAGCGCTCCTGGAGGCGTTTCTTGAGAAGTTCTAGGTCGTCTTCCATCTGCTTGAAGATAGCCTTGGTATCGTTCCCAGTACCCACCACTTGAACTTTTGACATATCTCGATAGTCATCGACCGTAGCGTCTGGGTCGTAGACTTTCACCTCGCCATGCCATTGTGATATGAGGTGCTTAAGCAGTGTACTTTTTCCATCATTCGTACCACCTACTAAAGCTATGTGCTTCTGACGCCCCCAAATGTAGCGCGGTAGGTCGGTTATCATATCGGCTTGCAAGTCTTGCAGTGTGTAAGCAGGTAGCTGTACCTCGGTGGTGGGTGTAACAAACTTCTTATACCACCCAATGTTAGCTCTACGGTCTACTAATTCTAAGTCTGCTGCGGTATCTCCAAGCTTAAGTCGTGCCACTGCTAACCGTCTCGCAGCTTCGCATGAGATAAGCCCAGTGCCTAGCGTCAATAGTTTAGGTACACCACGATGAGCAAGTATACTTGATGGTACACATAGCAAAGTACTAGCAGTGACTAAAGCAGTAGCAGCACCAGTTACTCGGAGTAAGTTTAATAGCTGCGTTATATATGAGGTGGGGTATTCAGCCATCATATACGTTTCCTACTAGAGTCCTAGAATTAAACCGAGACTTAATGCAAAGCTAAATATTCCTGGCGTATAAGAACTACCTAGCATTGGCACTTTATTCTTTACACACCACACCCAGCCCACAGCCAAGAGAGCGATACCACCAGAAGCATTGGGTATTGCATATTGGGGTACCCCACATCCATCGGTAGCTTTGCAATACTCGATACCAGCATGAGTCACGATAGCCGTACCGAATGTTATAGAACCAGCAGTGTACGCGAGGTTTATACCCCGATATGCAGGTAGCTCTTGGGGTAATACTTTCTGCTCCTCACGCTGAAGCATTGAGTCTGGTATTGAGATAGTTAAGTTTTGCTGTACTGATGTCTTATTATCTTGTTCGTTCATATGACTGTTATTCTTTAGTTAGAGAAACGAAAAGTGGGTGAGATATCCGACCTTCCCACCCACTAGCTCGTTCATTGTTTGTTACTCTTGGCGCTCGGTGTACCCTACTTAGCGCCTTCTCTAAAACCTCGGTACTCTGCTTGACACTCGTGAAGTCTTAAGTCTTGGATGTACTCTTGCATCTGGGCTTGAGTGTCTTGCTTATTGATGAAGTGGGTACTAAAAAGAAAAGCACCACCAGCTAAGAGCAATAGAGTTATCAGTGGGTTAATGTTCATTAGTTTTACCTCCCACTACCTCGGTCATTCATTTCAAACAGTGCCGCTTGTCTCTCGTCTTGCTGTTCTTTACGTATCCATTCTCTATCCACTTCTGGTTTGTTTCGTTCGTCGCCTAGATAGCTATACAAACGGTCAATAGTTTCTAGGTGTACGTTTTGGTGTGGTTTACTCATGCCACTACTACCTGATACCCACGAACGTTTGTGCTATAACGCTGCTTGGTGGTTAAGCTCACTGCTTCAGACTTGGATACTTTCATGAATACCTCAGTGGCTCCAGCGTCCATAGTGAATAAGCTATAGAGTGGGAAACGGCTATCGCTTACATCTACTGCGGTGCTGGCTACGGTCATGCTGAGTGTGGCTGTTCGTTTACCATCGCCACCGCTGCTAGGTGTGGGTAAACTCTTACGCTGTCTTTTGCTAGCTTGTGGCTTAGTGTCGTTAATTACTTTGCTACTTAATGCTTCGGTCATATGCGTCTATACTGGGGTGTACACATAACATTATAGTTTACTTGTTCACTTGTCACACATGTCTGACCAGGAAAATATTAAGACTAAGTTTCTATCAGTGCGTGACTTCCCAGAAGTTCTTCACACTAGGCTAAAGCTAGCAGCAGTTAAGAGAAATAAGACAATGTCAGACTTGCTAGCAGACGTAGTAAAGCAGTGGCTAGACGCAAACGAACCGGAACATTAGCCACCTTAGTCTTAGATAGAGATACCCCCAGAAGACTGAGGAACTTAAAGCAATATAGTATCGTCATACCCTAATGAGGTATACACCAGCGTGGTGTAGAGAAGCATACTAATAACTACTGACACCAGAGAGAGTACCACCAGGGATAATAACTTGGGGTACTTTCTCATTTGGGGGATAGTAAGCGCGCATGGACTTATTTGCTAATGGATATCTATCCTTATGTGGTATGGCTTCTGGCTACTTTATGTGGGTTTAGTTTGACAATAGGTTGCAAATAGATAAGCGCCCAAGCCTTATATACCCTCACGAATTTCCGAGCATTTCCAGTTACCCAAAAACTATGCCACTAGAGAGGTCAAAGCCTTGCTAGGAGAGGGTTTCCAGTTACCCAAGGCTGAGAGAGAGAGTACCCCGAGGTTCCGCTCAAATGTCATAACTTCACACCGTCGGAAAATGCGATAGTGTGAAACTCTTATATAGTAGGCGCTTTGAACTACTCACAAAATGTGAGAGTGTGAAACGCTTATGTAATAACTATCCAGAACTAGTGACAAAATGTCATGCGTTCATTTTCCCTAGAAAAGACGGTAGAAAAGGTGACGCTAGACAAACTACACCAGTATCCGACAAAGAAGGAACACTACTGACAACAAGGACAAACACAATGGAATTTAATTTATTAGTTCAAGATAGTACCCGCTCTGATGACTACGTAAACGCCACTAAGTGGTGTAAATATTTTAACAAAATGTGGGCTGAATTCAAGCGTTTACCTGAAGTACGAAAGTGGCTTGCAGCCTTCACTTCAAAACATGGGAATATCCCACCTTTTGAAACCCGCTCTGGTAAAGGAGGCGGAACCTACGTACATCCACTGGTAGCTATCAAGTTAGCCGAGTGGTTATCGCCTGAGTTTGACATCTATGTTAAGGAAACATTTAAGCGCTACCTAGAAGGTGATGTAGACCTAGCAGTAGAGATACTCGAACGCGCTAAACCAGAAGACGTAGCCAAGAGTAGAGAACGTATTGAGGGTACCCCAGTAGAGACAAAGCTTTGAAGGATAAGGTTAGTGAGAAAATTACACTATCGAAAACCGGAATTATCCCGGTATCTAAACTACTCACATCTGAGCTATTATGAACGCGTGCGAAAATGTCACTCGTCGATGAATGCGTCACAAAATGTGACAGTATGAAACTACTACCCTACCTCGTTTTAATTGGGGTACCCACAAAGTTAGCACTTCCAATTGAAGACCGAACTTAATTCTAAACTCTCCAAATATCGGACGTTATAGCCCGAAGCGCTTACCACATAAACGTTTATAAACTCTCCGGCTTGGGGTACCCTCCAAGAGATAAAAACTTTTGTAAAACTCGGGAACTTTATCGTTATAAATTTCGTCCTTATTCTAAAAACCCTACTAAGTCTGAGTAAATTAATGTACCCCCAATAACACACTACGTATTCATATAACGTACTGCTAACGTTAACTATCTTACTCTTTTACTACGCCTTGCCTACCGAAGTAAGAACTAGCTTTAGGTTTATGCTCTGCTAGGTATTCAGCGTAAACTGTTCTGAGTGTGTTTAAGTACGGTCTTCTATGTGCTAAGTCTTTAAGTATTTCTGAAACTATTGAGTCTTTTAGATAAAGTTTTCCTTGGTAGTACACATTAGAATATAGCTCTAAGCATTCTCCTGCTTCATTATTAGCGTTATAAGGTTTACCAGGTTTTGTTCTTCTTATCGCGTGAGATAACCTTAGTTCGGGTATTTCAAAGCTAGTAGCTATATCTGAGGTCTGGTAAAAGTATCTATAGCTAGGCGCAGGTTCTAGTGGAGGTCTGGCAATGAGAACATAACCGTACCTCAAAGCGTTTACTTTTATACCCCAAAACTCATGCTCTACTAACTTCCATCCAAGCTCATTGCGGTATTTCTTCATAGCTTTAGCTTTGTTCGCTTCAAGCTTTTTCATATCGAGTTTATTATTTTCACCACTAAACATACTATTACCTCCAGGTTAAACTTACAGTATTTATGGTTAACGTACATCTCTTACTAGTTAGTAACTTCAAGAGAAACTTACAGTATTTATGAGTAACGCATAATATAGTTCTCAGAGCTTAATGTAAAGTGAGGTACAGTCTTCTGGGTCAGTCTCAAGGTACGCATTGGTGGTACTGATATTGCTATGCCCTAACGAGTCTCGCACCAGTGGCAGCGATGCACCATTAGCGAGTGCATGAAAAGCATTAGCATGACGTAACCAGTGGCAGCTAACATTCTCTGGTAGTCCACAGTCTAGTGCTGCTTGCTTCACCACTCGATGTGCGTTTGTACGGTCTAAGCGTTTACCACTCTGCTTTCTATAACGGTTAGAGTACGTTTGAAATACCGCATCGTTATCAGTGCTGTGTGTTTGTGTACCTCGCAGTACTTCTAGTTCTAACCATAATGCTGGGGGTACCACCAATGTACGGTGCTTATCGCCTTTTCCTAGTACACTGACCGTTATCTTACCCCGACTATCTATATGAAAGTCTCCCCAGTTAAGGCTGCAAGCTTCACTAATACGCAAGCCTAAAGCATAGAGTGTCTTCATTAGGGTACGGTTTCGTAGGTCTTCACAGCCGTCGATAAGTTTCCACACCTGCTTCTCAGTGAGACGACGACCAGCTAGTGTACTACTAACTTTAGGTTTACGTATGACCACGGTCGGGTTAGCTTTCATATATCCCACCTCAAATGCACACTTGCAGAACGACGATAGAGCGGCTAGCTTACGTCTGGTGGTACGAGGTTTATAACCGCACTCATTCTGGAGGTACAAACCATAAGCAGCATAGACGTGGGCGGGTATGAGTCTAAAGTCCTTCACCTCACCTACGAATGCTAGGAACTGGTATAAGTCTCGACGGTAGTTATCAGCAGTCGTCTTAGCATATCGACCTAACCAGAGCATGACCACGTTATCAAAGTCTGGTGTAGCTGAGTGGGTAATAATGCTTAAGGCTGTCGCTTCGCTCGGCGATGGTGTGTTAGTGGTGGTTAACATTGGGGTATCTCCTAACATAGCTTTTGTTGCACGTAGCAGTAGAGTGAAAACCTCAAGTGAGGTATAGAGTACTTATACTCAGTGAACTTGATACCAGATAGATAGAACGAGAAACGCTAAAACCGTGACGGTAAACATAGACATTAGTACTATTAAGTTAGTAGTAGTGTTTAGGGTATGGATACCACCAGTACGGCACGTCTTGGTATCTATTGGCATACCCCACCTAAGAACATTAAGCAGCAGCTAGACCGCGCATAAAGCCTACACCAAACCAGTACGCACACTCGGCAATGGTCTTTAGAGTACCCAGTACATTGCGTTTCTGAGTGCTAGGACGTGGCTGTGGTTTATTAGATACCCCCAATGGTTCGATGTCTAGGCTGAAGTCTTCTAAGTCATTGCGCTCTACCGGTGGCGCTGGAGTGTAGACGCTACCTGGCACTGACTCATCTATCCGCTGACGCTCTATATTAATGACTGCGTGGTCAAGGCTGTCGCTTCGCTCGGCTGTAGGAGGTAGCAAAAGTAATGGTTTATAACTAGGTTCATTTGTCGGTAGAATTTCCGCAGCGTAAGGCTTTGAGCTATTCTCATCTTCTTGTACTTCATCCCAAGGAGACGATAAGGTTTCAGGTTCGTAGGTATTAGTACCCTCAGATGCTTGCTCAAGGCTCTCGTTTCTCTCGGCTACCGTAGATGTAGCTTCAGCCAGTTTCTCGGCAATAGCTCGCTTCCAAGCGGCTTTGGAGGATAGCTTACCGTACTGCTTTGCTTGCTCGGTGGTAATACCCAGTGCTGCTGCTTGCGCTTTCAATTCTTTGATAGTAGACATATTCGATACTCCTTAATACTTTACTGAGGCAGTGGTTAGGTGAAGTGTTTTCTCTGCCTCGCTTAATATCTAACGTATACGATAACTAAGGAGTATGTCAAGTAGGTGGTGCAAAGTGTAGTATATACAATACACTAGTACTACAAACGATATAGTAGTAGTATATTGGGGTATTCTTTCGTCTACGTATAGCGAAACTACACCGGGGGAACGAAGCGGGGAAAATAATATATGAGACGCTTATCGAATTTTTTCACCAATTCAAAGTCTTACCCAGCAAGCATCCTAGCCACTATTTAGTAGGTTCGATAAGAAAGACGTTCATCCGAGCGAATGCGAAGGACTTGAAGGTATTGAGTTCTATGTGAGCAACGACGGAACTCAAAGTGGTATGAGTGTAAGCGGACTAGCTAGACTTTGTGGTATTGGTCAAAGCACTGTTTCTATGTTACTACGTAGTTTAACGGACATCAGCAAAACAGCACCAAAAAGCCTAGAAGTCTTACGTGGTAAAGAATTGTCTCCATCAGGAAACCATAACTGGGAAGCACCTAGAGTCATCTTTGCTGATGTATGTGCTAGTATCATTGAATACTACGCTTTTGAGTCTCGTGCTAAGTCTCAGCAAGCTTTAGAAGCATACCGCCAATTTGCTAAAGTGGGTATTCACACCTGGATATTACACACTACTGGTTTTACTTCTAGTGAAGGTGTAGAATTAGAACCTAAAGCTAGTATAAGTGGGTATTCTCAATAAGCAGCTGCGTTAATGACAATAGCAGTACCCCAAGTAGGTGGTCGGAAAAACTAGGGTCAAATGGCTGAAAGCTTTACCATATAAGGAAATTAGGTGGTCGGAATTTAGTTTTATGTATAGATACCGCTCGCAGTTTCAGGTAACTAAAAACGCTAGAACCATTAGCAGGTAAGACTTTATCGCTCGCACTAGCCTAGCCGAGTTATCTTATCTCTGGGGGTACACATCATTCTCTGGGGTACAATACTCTCTCTATGTCGCAACACATACCGACACCCACGCTTTTAGTTTCGCACCTTAACCAAGTTCGATATAGGGTTTCTCTACCTTCAATGGTGGTATACGCTTCTTCTTTAAATGCGGCGTAGCAAGGCTGATAGACCTCATGCTGTACCCCGTCGGTGATAAGTATGGTGTTTGGATAACCTGGGTTCCATACTCTGTTAAACGCTAAACGTACCTTATGAGCCATTAATGTACCCCGATAAGCAAACTCAGCTATAAGTTAATGACTCAGATATGAGCGCCCTAGTTTCTTACTGGTCTTGGTTAATAAGTGCGGCTATTGTGATATCATTAATTAACGTCAGTCGATGGCTACCGAGTGGCTACCAAGTTCAAGCCAAGGCTGGCTCTAGTTTGTAAATGTGGCGGCATAGCCAAGTGGTAAGGCAGAGGTCTGCAAAACCTCCATCCCCCGGTTCAAATCCGGGTGCCGCCTTGAAGAAATGACAAGCATCAAAAGCATTACAGGAAGGGGTTTCACGCTCCTTCCTTAATTATTTTCTGGGGTAAAACTGGGGTAAATCAACCTCCAACTAACTGCTTTTTGCCTTGCCATTCTTTGCCATTTTTAGCCGTATCATGTCAAAAGTTGCCACAATTTTTGCTACAAATGGAAGCGATTGATCAGAAGATACAGCAAGCGAACGATCAGCTAAAGAAGAAGGGGACAAGGGTAGTAATTTACAGGCGAGGCGATCGCTTGTCGTTGCGGGGAACATTGTCGCCCAAACCACACATTGATAAAGATAAAGATTATTCGCAGGTAATTTCCTTGGGCAACAATGCGATCGCCTCGGATAAAGGCATACTGTATGCTATCAGCAAAGCAAAATTACTGACCGGGCAAGCTACTTGCAGAAACTTTTAACTGGGACGAGTGGATTGATTTAGATAAAGTTGCCCCTGATAGAATTGAGACGCGGCGAGGGGAGAGGTCAACTATTTAAAAATTTTTCCACTTGATAGCAAATTTGATGAATCAAGATAGGGTTATAGAATGCGATCGCACTTCCTAATACCATTTTGGATTAGTATTGCATGAATTTTTCTTTGCCATCACCCTAACCCTCTCCTAAGCATGAGAGAAACTAGCTTGGGGGATGAAGGTAATCTATTGGTTCCACAGATCAATCCACTTTCTTTTTACCCTACTCGGAATTATTGGTCAATAATTATTAGCTTTCTCAAATAAAGTTAATCATTTCTAAAAATAAACAATCAAAGTTTACATAAAAATCCAATTTCGTATCAATACAACCAATTTATAAGCTTTTTTTAATCACTTTTTGATGTTGAAAAAATCCATAACCGGACTAGAATTTAGTCATGCACTAATGTCGAATTTCAGGTGTGTCAAGCTAGCTCTTGACGAGGGTAATCTCTGCTTTTTATTTACAATGTTTATTTGATCCCCTACTTGATAAGCTTCAATTTTCACAACTCCTACATAGATTGCTATAGCTTCTAGTTGTCAGTGCTTAATTTTTAGCATAGATAAAAACAACTTTATCAAAAAAACCCCTGTCATATATCTCTAATATGTTATTTTTTGTACTTGCAAAATTAACAAAAACTAACATATAAGTTAATAAGTGTTACTTTATACTATTTATATTTCTTATGACCGCTATACTGTTTTCAGGTTCTACCTGGGAATTACTTAGAAGTGGCTCTGCCACTTCTTTTTCTGTAACTTATTTTGTCAATATATTTCTCAATAATCCAACAGTCGCATCATTAATCTAGTTCAAGCCACCGATATAAATAACCACAATAAATGTAAACATAATTGTCGATAGATACATAAATTATGTAAATTAGTAATAAAGCTGTATAAAAATTAGAAAGAATATGCTGTTAATTGGTCAGGTAACAGCTTTAAGCGGAGTTCCAATTAGAACCATTCGCTATTATGAAAGCTTTGGTCTTATCGAGTCATCAGGACGCACAGAGGGAGGTTTCCGACAGTTTTCCTTTGATGTCCTCAAACGTTTGTCGTTTATCAAACGCGCTCAAAGCCTTGGTTTGAGTTTGCAAGAAATTAGCGAAATCCTCCAAGTTTACGACGGTGGTAAACCCGCCTGTGATGAAATTCAACACAAATTACAAGATAAAATCTCGGATATTGACTATCAAATTGAGCAATTGTTGACTTTACGAGGCGAACTCCAAGAATTAGTTTCAGAATGGCATAGTGTGTCAACGAAGCCGGAAGATAGAATTTGTCCGATCATTCAGCAAGACTGATAGGCTTTTTGCGGGAGTTCAAATCGCAGCACCTAATGCTGGCGATGTTCGTAATCCAACACCAAGTTAAGTCGCACATCGCGTTATATCTCCTCTTTGTGTCTTTGTGTCTTTGTGGTAAAAAAATAATTTTTGAAACACCAAGATACAGAGACACCAAGAAATATTCATAATTCCTTCCGTTGAATTAACGCCTGAAATCGCTCATCTTCGCGAATACTATCAAAATCAGAGTTGGTTCTTGCCTTTTCTCGATATTCGGGATTAAGATTAATTGCTTTTTGCAAGTTTGCAATTGCTTGTTCAATATTTCCTTGCAGTGCATAAGCTTGGTGGTCGTCAGGTTTAATTTCTACAGCTTTGTCAAAAGATGCGATCGCATTCCGAGAAGATTTTCCAGTCAACAGTAGCTATTTCAGGGTAAGTACATCTTTACTATATTTTATTCCTGATTTCTTAAACTGTACGTTCGCTCATTTTTAAAGGGTGAGAGGAATTAATGCCTTACTGTTAAAGGAAACAATACGATTTTGGATATCCTAAAAGCATCACCATGTAATACATGGAAAAAGTTGAATCAGCATCACCGTGTAATACAGGGGAAAGAAATCGCGGCTTTGCGTGTATTACACCGATGAAAGAAATGCATTGTGAGACTGTTATCTGAAGTCAGGCTTTTCCATGTAATACATGGAAAAGCAGCAATATTCAAAATTCAATTTCTGGTGTATTACACGAAAAGTGCTAATATTGAAATGGGACTTCAATTCTGTGTATCCTCCTTCAGGAGTGATGCAAGTAATTGAGTAAGAGGAATTATGTCGAGCGCACCACCGAATCTATGTGATAAAGGGATTCAGACATTTTCATTAAATAAAGAATTTGTTTTTGAAGCGCGTTAATTGGTGTAATGAAGATGGTAGAATCGGGTAAAAAATAAAGAGTTAAATTACAAAAAGCCTTGAGCATCTGTTCAGCAGAGGGGCGAGCAGTTTTTCGCTTTGGATTACCGTCATAAAGACCTGCCAAAGATTGTTGGGTTTGCTCAAGAGCCAGCCGTACTACAAACTCCATTAAAGTAAATACACGCAAAGCTATGTTCAACAAGAACATTAAGCCAGTGATTCGGTCAGTATTTTGAAAGTAAATGGGTAGGGCTGGCAAAGAACCCCTTTTAAAACGGTGAAAACCTCGCTCTAAAAGCCATTCATCCCGATAATACATCACAGCAAGTGGTAAACTCATCTGGCTACTATCGGCATTAGTAACATACAATCGCCACCCTGCCAAAGTTTCTGCCTCCTGAATTGCAGTATCTATCTTCTGGATATGAAGTTGAAGACAAATATCTGTCAATTCCTCAGTGGTCGAGTTTTTTGATGGTCGTCCCCGTCCGAGATGACGAGTTTTTTTAGTGATCTGTTCTGTAATCATGGTTGAGAAAAAATTTTTGACACGATAGCGCTGGAGAATGTTTTCTACTTTATGGGTGAGTAGCTCCCGATCTGAGCCTGGCTTGTTAGCTAAACTTTGGAGAGCGGTTTCAGCAGTCAAGATGCGTTGCTGTTGTCCACGTATCATTGATGCGGCAAGGCTTTGGGAGTAAACTACTAAGTAGCGTTCTAGCCAACGCACCCATTTGTTGGTTTGTTTGTTGAACCAAAACTTACCTAACTCCACTTCAAAACCTTTTCCCACCGCAGGTTCTTCTTCATCTTGTCGCCGTAAACGAATGGGCACAATTTCTGCTGGTGGGTTGAGAACCCATTGCTGAAGATATTGAGGGTGTTGCCCACTCATGGCTACAGGAACGCAGTAAATACCCCTAGAAGCTGCGATTTGAGCGCGAGTTGCAATCGACCCAGCTTTGGGATCTCCAAATAATAAAATGCCCAGCCGTCGCTTTCGCCTAAACGGCGAAAGCGCCTAAATCTTTGGGCTTGGCCAAAATATATTTAATACGGCTGGGCATTTTATTACTTGGAAGTGCCTTTACAATCAGCGATGAAGACAAACTTTTTATGTCCAATCACTTGTGCTATTTTTTGCCAAGTAGGGAAATATAATGGGTCGTCAGCTCCATTACCTTCAAGGGTTGTACTGACTAATGGCATTCCCATTGGGTCGAGGGTTGCCAATAATTGACGGTATTGCAACAAATCTGGGCGTTTGTCCTTGGAATAGCCATAACGTAATATATTTTCTTCTGGGGAATCTCCCTGTTGATGATTCACGCTAAAACTAGTCGTATCAGTTCGTGCCACTTGTGTGGGTAATTCGTAGGCGCGAATTAGATGTTGTCCTAACTTGACCTCTATTTCCCGCGTTGCTTGTGTTTGCTTACCTAACTCTTCGACTACCCTTGCCAATCTGTCATCACTGGTATCTTTTTCTCCTATTGGCCACCCTGTACTTAACTCTAAAATCCTTCGATGTGCCTTTACCCATGATTCCACTGCACACAACCGATGGTCTGATTGAGTAATTATATATGTCAGTAACAATACACTCAATTGACCATAACTCATGCCTTTGTGGTTTCCGTGTGGTTTTTTGAGTTTTTGGTCAATACATTTAGCTATCCCCATCTGAACAAGCCATTCCACGATGACGGGAATATCGTCAATCCGCTCAGAACTTATGTCCACTGTTTTCCCCGCTTACTGATACAAAACAGCGAATTCCTACTGTTGTGTATACTCGCTATTTAGTACCACAATAAAATGATTGAGGGCTTTGAGTGCTGCTTTGTAGCCCGGTGATTGCTTACCTAACTTCAACTCCAATATTACTTGGTTACGTAAACTTTCGAGTGTTGCCACCTTTAGAGGCATGGTCGCAACTTCAACAACACTAGTTTTGGCTTTATGTGCCAACTTTTTTTCCCGTGTAATACTTGGATGAGCATTCCTTCTAATCACCTGTTCGACGTAATCAGCTCTAGTCATACCCAAGCATTCGGCAGCGATCCCCAAAGCCTTCCAGGTTTCATCCGTTAATCTTAAAGAGCGCACTTGACGATAATCATCGTCTTTCAGGGCGAACTTCCCTTGAATATCCCGCTTTAACATTCGCCTCTTCCGTGTATTACATCGTAAGTTTAACCCCAAATTAGTGAAGTTTAAAGTGTAATATTCAGTATTACAGATGAGATGTTAATGAGCCATAGCTTCCATGTAATACATGGAAAGGGCTTTTTTCCTTTTTCCATGTATTACACGGTGATGCTTTTAGGATATCCAAAATCGTATTGTTTCCTTTAACAGTAAGGCATTAATTCCTCTCACCCTTTAAAAATGAGCGAACGTACAGT
>NZ_NAPS01000002.1:2254096-2301140 GCF_004323185.1 Westiellopsis prolifica IICB1 | reverse complement strand
ATGTTTTCACCTCTAATAATTTCCCTAGCCCCCCTTGCCGATACTTTTGTAACCATCGTGTTACTGTTGAGCCATCTCTACCTAGTCTCTGGCTCAATTGTTGATGCTGTGTCACTTGTCCTGTTTTGATCCACCACAGAAGAAGCAATCGTTCTTTTTCCACAGATGTCCGAGCCTTGCTGAGACTTTTGGACAAATACTCAGCACTCTCTGATATTTCTAGATTGAAACCGCGTGCCATTGTTTACTTCTGGTCTTGAATCTTTGGCACTCTCTATTCTACTATTCTATGCAGCCTCACATAGAATTGGTATTATTAGCTTTTTTACAGGTATTTAGCACTTTACGAGCAATTGGAGCTTTAGCTTTGGGGACAGGAGGTTTCATTTTGAGCAACCTGTCTAAACTGTCAATTGCTTGCTCAAACCGTCCTAACTTAAACAGTGCGATACCCTGGTTAATCCAACCATCATGTAATTCTGGGTTGATGTACACAGCTTGCTCGAAAGATGTGAGCGCGTCTTCATGCCGTTGCAGGTGATCACATAGCACAACCCCTCGGTTGTTCCAAGCTGAATCAAATTCAGGTTTAATATTCAAAGCTTCTTCAAAACAATTGAAAGAATCATCAAAATGGCCTAAATACTGGAGTGCAAGACCCCGATTGTACCAAGCTTTGTAGTAATCTGGTTGCAGTTTTACTGCTTCATCGTAGAATTGTATGCTTGCTTCATATTCGTTGGCAGCAACAAACAAATTTCCAAGTTTAAATAATAAGCTAGTTCTATTTTTATCTTTTTGATATTTATCTTGAAGTACTTCTTGGAGTTCTAGAATTTTTTCAATTTTTTGTTCTTGAGTAAGTTTCAAATATTCCTCATAGTCTTCCTCCAAAATCAGACGAGTTGATTCTTGTTCAACTAATTCTGGTGTTGTTGGTAACTCAAATACTCCAGAACGCCAATCAAAAAAATCTGGGGCGCGATGAATTAAATAGTTGATCGAAAATGAGCGTAAGAGAAAAACAAAGCAAATCGAAAAATCATCTCTAAACCGTTCTCGCTGTTGATTTAAATGATTTAAAATATGCGGGACACTGGTTATATCGCTAAATCTCCCTTCTGTAATTTCGCCAAAAGTTCTTTTCTCATATTTATATAAAGAATATTCCAGACCTTTAATTAATAAAATATCAATTTGCTTGTCTTTAACAAATTCAGCCACTCGCTCATATAAATTATCAATCGCTTCAACCAAGTGCAAAACTTCTATATGCTTTTGGGGAATATCCTGGCGAAGTTTGGCAATTAAACGCTCTGCTTCCACAGGTGTACATTGGACAAAATACAAACCAAATCCTGATTTTCGCTTTAATGCACGAACCAAGTCTTGATAAACTGCTTCTGGTTCTGGGGGTAAATCTTCATCCCAATCAATTAAATCTGGATTCATGACAATACTGCTCGGATAAGACAAATAAATTGACATTTAAATCCTGTAGAGACGTGCCATGGCACGTCTCTACATGGCCAAAATTATGACGAAAAATCCTTAACCAAGCAGTATTGAGGTTCATGGAAGTTTTGCCACAGCTTCTTTAAATTCTGCAATTCCTTGAATAAGCGGGTGAATATCATACCAACGTTGCATTTCTCCCTCATCATATAAATAGCGATATTCTAAAAGACAGCGATTGTACATCAAACTCCGATACTGATCATCATTACGAATTTGCTTAGAATGCGATACTTTTGCCAATATATCCCATTGATTATCTTCTACTGCGCGGCGATAGGTATCTCTAGCTTGAGTAATTGCTCGTCGCACTGCATTTTCTGTAATTGGTAACTCTTCAGTACGTGCAATGGCATCTTGAGTTAACAATAACAAATTCCTAACATGCCCTCCACTCATCAAACAAAGTCTTTCTAAAGTGTTAGGACTATCAAAAATGTCTTTTTCTAGTGATAGTTCCGGTGCGATTTGCCGAACTCGTTTGCTAATTACTTCTTGAACTTTCTTCAGTCCAGGTTGGTGAATTTCCCCATTGCGAGTTTTGACCATAATCATCGGTAAAATCAAGCATTCACCATAGATTTCCCGAATATCTGGCGCTCGTTTAGAATGCAGGAGAGAAATGGGTGCAGTATAAATCAAATGGCAATCTAAAGCTTTTAGTTGTTCGCTGCGGTGAAAAAAAACTTCCTCATAGTTGGTGCTATCTCCCTCTTTAACTAACACCATCCGGTCTAAATTATCCACAATTAACGCTAATTTAGTGTAGCCAGCAGGGAGTTTCTTTTTCGCATCCGCTAGAAATTCATTCAACACCTTAATTAAAGTGAGACTTTCGGGATCTATTTTTTTGCGAATTTCGTGACGTAAATTGGGAATATTTCTTAAATTTGCTGTTAGCTTGGCAAATTGAGCAAGTTGTGATTCTACTTCCATGCTCTCAAACTCCATCTCAGTCTGTGCCAAATCTTTTAAATCTTGCCAGCGTTTTTTTAACCAGTTCAGTATCGGATCAGGATTACCAAGTGTGTGTAAATCTTTCAGCAATCGTCGGGTACAGGCGAGAAGTATATCTGTATACTGCGTGTCTTCTGATTGAATATCCTCTTCATCAGCTGCAAAATACACGACATAAAATTGCCGATTTTGTAAATAGCTCTTTAACCTCAGTAACTCCGTAGATTTTCCCGAACCTCGATGACCACAATACAATTGACAAGTCTTTTGATTTGCCCGTTGCATCCGATTTCCCAACTCATTTAAAATATCCCCATCTCCCCTGACTTCCTGACAGTCCACGTATTTTGGATCACCTGCGGGTAAAGGTTCAAAGGGGTTAAAAGCATTGTATAGGTTTGTTAATAACTCATTACTATCAAGCATAGGTAATAAATATAGCTATGTTTTTCATAATAAC
The DNA here is from genome assembly GCF_004323185.1 of Westiellopsis prolifica IICB1. Lineage (GTDB taxonomy): Bacteria > Cyanobacteriota > Cyanobacteriia > Cyanobacteriales > Nostocaceae > Pelatocladus > Pelatocladus prolificus_A. The sequence goes on along the minus strand of NZ_NAPS01000002.1, from coordinate 2,298,208 downwards.
GAGATTATAGAGGGTTAAATGCTGGAGAGGAAAGTTCGTAGTAAGGACTAAAGTCCTTATTTTTTAAGCACTAAAGTGCTTACTACAAACTCTTAATTAAAATTTGACAACTACTGGGTAAAGCTAACCCAGCGAGAATTATAATTCGTGTGAAACGAAGCTTTAATACTCGTTGACGAGTATTAAAGACTCATCGACGGAGTTCAAAGACTCGTTGACGAGTATCAAAGACTCATCGACGGAGTTCAAAGACTCGTTGACGAGTATCAAAGACTCATCGACGGAGTTCAAAGACTCGTTGACGAGTATTAAAGACTCAACGACGGAGTTCAAACACTCGACGACGAGGTTCTAATACTCAATGACGGAGTTCAAACACTCGACGACGAGGTTCTAATACTCATCAACGCAGTTCTAATACTCGCCGACGGGTAGAGGTGTACGCAATACGGTTCAGCACTGTCAGATAACATGGTGTGTTAGGCTGAAGCCGTAACACACCCTACAAAATGATGCAATAAATTTCTTCTTCCTTCTCTGCGTTCTCTGCGCCTCTGCGGTTTATTAATGCACTATTTTAAGGCTGTCGCGCCACTACTTTTACTTTGTGTCTTTGTGTCTTGGTGTTTCAAAAACTATTTTTTCACCACATAGACACGAAGAAAATTTTCGCCATTGCTTTACTAGTGTTTGCAATTCCTCCGACAACCAACTATCAAATTGTGGATAAATTGCCAACCTTGGCACTAATTCCCATCCCGCAGGCTGTAAAATTTCTCTTAACTCCTGCTCTTGAATATGAGGATAATCAGGATTAACTTCATCTTTGGGGGCAATTCCGCCTAAATCTCTCGCGCCAGCTTCTATACATGCAAGTAACCATTGCTGATCTTTCACTAAATTTGGTGGAATTTGAATTGTAATATCTGACGGTAAAATTTGACGTGCTTTGCAAATTACTTCTGGTAGCTGATTCGGATTAAATGGTGGTGCATTAAAGCTTTGCTGATTCCCAGGACTATGAGGTTGCAGAATTACTTCCTGAATATGATGATAACACTGATGCAAGTTGGCGATCGCTTCCAAAGTTTCCCACCAATCATTTTCCGTTTCCCCAATTCCCAACAATAAACCTGTTGTAAATGGTATTTTTAATTCTCCAGCCCATTCTAATTGTTGCAGTCTTAAATCTGGTAATTTACTCGGTGCATGTTTGTGTACAGTTTTTAATAAATCTGGGGTTAACTGTTCTAACATTAATCCCAGCGAAACATTTGCTTGCTTGAGTTTTTGCATTTCTGTAAAACTCAATGGACCAGCATTTGTATGCGGCAAAAAACCCATCTTCAACGCTAATTCACACAAATCATAAATACGTTGAAACCATTCTAAACGCCGTGATGATTGGGGATGAACTTCGCCACTGAGGATGAGAATTTCACAAACATTTTGATTTTTAAGTTGTTTTAAAATCTTTTCTGCTGCTATTATTGTCAACCAAGGACTTTGACCCGGTTCTGTACGAAAGTTGCAATAAGTACAGCGATTAAAACATTCATAAGTAGGAACAATTGTGTAAGCCGGACTATAAGTAATTTTGTTCATAATTGGTTTTGAAAATGCTTCGCGAATAATAAGATCCCCGACTTCTTAAAGGATACAGCTGGCGAATCAGGGGTGATACCATTTCACCTTAATCACGATCACATAAATTTTGTCCCAGACGCGATATATCGCGTCTGCTCCGCTGCATATTTCCAAACCTGTTGAACCAGAAGAATTAATTGAGGCGATCGCTCAAACTATAAAGTAAGTTAGTTTATGATAGACCATTCGTTTGTTGCTTGAATATAAGCAACTGCCAAAGGTGTGAGTTTGGTTTCAAGTTGAGCAATTACGGCGCGATCAAATGTTGACCAAACTCGCTTTTGACCAAAAATTGCTGGTTGCAAAATACCCCATAATTGACCGTCTTGACACAAGTGAGCATGAATTAACGCTCGATGTCCAAAATTTTTGCGTTCATATTCTTTGTTGACAACTTCTGGACTTGCAGTTTCTACATCTTCAACATAAACAGAAGGATCGGTTCGCAGTGCTGCTGCATACAAGGGGTCTTCTTTTGGTAATGAATCTGGCTCTAATTTCCAATCAGAGTCTAAAATTTCTGGAATCTCCTGATTGCGTCGCCAGCAATAAGCAACTTTTCCAAGCTTAGTTTGAGGATTTCTCAGAAAAAGGAAACAGCGATCGCATTGTAATACTTCTCCAAGCGCCGGAAGCAAGGCAGCAAATACAGAATCTGGCTCTTTATATGTATCTAGAATGTTTTTTATCGGTTTAGGTAAAGTTAGATCAGTCATTGAAAAATAAATGATTTTGTTGCATATTGTCGCAACTATTTGTGATTTAAAACATCATTCCAACGACACAGTTCAAAATGAGCTTAATATTATTGAATCAGAATAACCGCCTCTTGAACCTTGGTAGCAAGAGCTTTCTGCAAACCTTGCTCAACTTTGGCAATTAATTGCTCAAAAGCTTCTTGATTTGCTGTGAGTTGTTCTTGCAACACCTTCTCTAACTCTGGCTGAATTTGCTTACAAATATCATTGATTTTCTTGTCGTTTAAAAAACTAGGACGCATCCAACCAGGAACATCGACATTTGTCTTGATTGCTTCTTTGACACCCTGACGATTTAACTCCATACCTGCTGCCATCACCGAAGCGCCGTATACTAAAGCAATCGGCCAGGTAAAGTGTCCAGTGAGGATTAGAGTGATGATGCTGGCGAGAGTACCTCCACCAATTACCACATTAATGATAAATGCTACTGTTTCAGCCAGAATTGCATCACCAATGCGTAAGTCTGGATTGACAAAAGCGGGATCAATTCCTTCCTCAAACCTTAAACTGCTTCTGGGTATATGAAACTGACGACAAATTGGATCGGTTTCTGTGGCTAAATCTGGTTGAATTTTCTGATTAAACCAACTAATGCATTGATGATTGATTATTTGTTGAGCGCGATCGCTTTTTAACCATTGTTCTGCTCTATCTTTCATCGATATTTCCAAATCAGCCAAAGTTCGGATTTGATTTTTTTGCCAATCTTTAATACTAATTCTCACAGCACTTTCAATCAAATTATCTGCTAGTGGCTTGGTTAACAATTCAACTAACTCAGGAATATGTCTCTCAATCAAATTTTTCAGCTTTTGTGATTCAAATAATTTATTTACTTCTTGTTTGAAAGCAGATGCACGTAAATCCCACCTTCCAACTCGCGCCAATCCCAAAGCAATACATCGTTCTGGTTCTGGGTCGGGACGCAGTAAGGTTTGGGGTTCGGGAAAAATTTCTTGACAAATTTGATGAGTAAACTGCATCCGAGATGCACCACCAGTCATTAGTAAAAGTTGCGGTACAATATTTTGTTGATCCAGCTGTTGTTTTGCTTCATTGACTGCGGCGCGAAATGATTGTATCCAACTATTTTGTCCCAGTTCAGACAAAGGTTGATTCAAGATTTCTTCCATCATCAATTTGTTGACTTGGGGAATAAAATAAATCTGTTCGTTGATCGATTCAAAGCCACGAGCAAAAGATTGAGAATCACTGTATAGTTGTTCGTTAGAAAAATAATTTTCTTTAGCTTTGCGACAAGCAAGTTCACAACGAGCTTGGTGGTGTGGATATTCATGAAATACTTTTTCGAGTAACGCTTTTTGCTCGTGTTTAGCGAGAGTACGTTCAAAAATAGCCCGATCAATTAAAGATGCTCCTAAAGCATTACTACCAAAATCTACAGGAATTTCATGTAAGGTTTTAACTAAAGTAAAATCAGTAGTTGAAGAACCAATATCCACAATTAGTACCGATGATTTCAGCTTTTCATACTCCAGTTTCCCGGCTTCCTTGGCTTGCATAAAAGCAGCACGTGATTCTGGTACAACATACAATTGGGAAATCCCAGCCGTTTGCAGTAGCTTTTGATATTCCTCGCGATCGCTCATTGACCATCCAGAAGGACAACCAACATAAAAATAGCTATTTTTACCACCTTCAATTTGTTTACTTGCTTGCAAAAGATGGTAGTAAGTAGCAACAAAAGTACTTATTGTTTTTCTGTAATTTAGATCATGATTTGGTTTTTGCTTAAACGAAATTTCCAGTTGAGTAACACCAGCTTGAATTAATGCTTGTTCTCCTACAAGATAACCAAGTTCGGGATGCCAACCAAGAGCCGTAATTTGGTTTTTCTTATTATTAATTTCCAACATTTGGGGAGGTTCAATACTCTCCACAATGGCTTTAGCAACAGCCGTTTCACCATGTCCCAAATCAAAACCAATTGTTTCTAAAATTTCCATATTTTTATCTTTATCTTACTTGATGATTATGAGATAATTTATTTGTTTGTATTTTTCCAGTAAAATATTACTAGGGTGCGTCAGATGTCAAAAATCTGTTGTCCATCCCTAATCTATCAAGTCTGACGCTTGATTTATGCGAGTATCCCAAATTTTCAAAAAACCCGCCTGCGCTTGAAATCGCAGTCTCATAGCATAAATCGTCTCAAGACGACTTGTGCTATTAGCTAAGGGTTTAAACCCAAGCGCGGTATTTTGAAAAAATTGGAATGTTCCTTAATGTGCAACTTAGAAGATATTAGACAAGTTGTTCAAACAGCTTTAAAAACCGTTCGGTATCAACATCTAAACAGGCTTCGACATTAGGTGGATTGGTTTTCTCATCTCGGCGATCGCGCCGATCTGCCAGTGATAACCCAGTGGTAAATCGTCCTTCAGTTTCGACCACCATATAGAGTGATTCAGTCTTTACCAAACTCGGAGCGATCGCAACTGCCATTGCCAAAGGATCATGTAAATAACAACCGTAAAAGCCTTCATAATCTCGATAGAAAGCCATATAAATTCCAGTGCAATCGGCAATAAACTGGGTGACTTTTGAAGGACGACGCTGTAAATTATCTTCAACAACTTGGCGCGCTAAAGGGGCTTTCATCGCCACATCCAAACCCACTAAAGTGAGGGGAATCCCTGACTCCATGACGATTTGAGCCGCATCAGGATCTACAAAAAAATTAAATTCAGCCGCAGCCGTAATATTTCCAGGTACGGTAACAGCTCCGCCCATGATGATAATTCGCCCTATTTTTTTCATCGTGACAGCATCTTTTTGAATTGCTGTTGCTAAATTTGTTAGTGGTCCTAAAGCTACAACAGTCAGACTCTCGCCGTACTCCTGGGCTGCATTGAGAATAACATCAATAGCATTCTCACCAGATGCTTCAATCGTCAGTTGCGGATAGCGGGGTGTACCATCAGCTTCTTTAAATTGATCTAATTCACCCAGCCCATCTTTACCATGAATACCTGCGGCATTCAACGGCTGTTTAACTAATGGTTTTTCACAGCCTTTAGCAACAATGGGTAAGGTTTTGGGTTGGACAATACTCAATACCCGCAATACATTATTAGTCGCTTGGTCTACATCGATATTACCAGCTAAAACAGTAATTGCTTTCAGGTCTAATTGCGGTGAATTTAATGCCATAATCAGCGCCAAAGCATCATCAACACCTCCATCTGTATCCACAAGCACTGGGATGGGCTGATTTTCAAAGGTTGTCATGCTGGTTGATCCTCTTGTTTAAGAATGGTACGCATTAAATTTTGTAGAGACATGGCAATGCAACGTCTCTACAATTAGAACTTACGCAAAAAACCTTTCAAACTCTTATTTCTCCGTGTACTCTGCGTCCTCTGCGGATTGTTCATTAATACTTAAAGATTCAAGCCTCTTTTCAGCATCATTGTAAACTGCTTTAATACCTTTATTTAACTGGAAATACTCATTTCCTCCACCTGGTATTCGGTTTTCAGGTCTCATAATATGTGTAAATATCTTTTTGAGAATTACCCCGCTAACTGTAAACTTATAAAGAGTATCGTTGTAAGGGTAAACCTTTCTTAGATCGCTTAATGTAACTAGAGGTCCTAATTCCTTTCCACGTATTGCACCACTCGCGACAAAAACTACATCCAACTTATCTTGTTGGGCAACAATATCAGCAATTAAGTTACCCAATTCAGTTTCTTGTTCACGTTTAGGGTGGGTTAATTGACGTGCTAATCGTCCAACCACTCGATTATACTTGCGGTCAACTTGTTCTTTGAAAGTCGCAATCAGATTTGCGATATTGGGATCTGGTTGTGCCAAATTGTGATCCACAGGTAGAAGTTGCCACTTCCATTCCACAATACTGTTAGTATCGTCGTCCACTAGAATATCGAAACGTCCAATCTGATCTGTACCAACTCCTGCTTGTGTAATCAGAATATTGTTGACTTGTGCAGGTTGTTCTAAAAATGTATGGGAGTGTCCTCCAATTATTAGATCTACACCCCATTCTGGGTCTAGCATTGCTGCTAGTTTTTTATCCTCTTCAAAACCGATATGCGTCAGAATAATTGTTAGATCAACGTCATCATTTTTGTAAGCATTACAAATCTTACCAATTTCTAATGCCGCATCTTCAAGACTTACAAAAGTGCCAATACTGCTATCACGTTTTAATGTCCTCAAAGCTTCTTCAGTCACAACTCCGATGAACATAATATCGAATCCATCTATATTTAGGATTAGATAAGGATTCATCAAGCGTTTGTTATATTTTTTAATATATAAATTGGCATTGACAATCGGAAAATTGGCCATCTTTTCCAAGAAAAGTAAGTGAGGTAAGCCATAATCTAATTCGTGGTTCCCCAAAGTTACTACATCAGGAGCAAGGTAATTCATAATTTCTATGGTTGAAATACCTTTGTATTCGGTATCAATCATAGAACCTTGAAGCATATCACCCGAAATGACAAAAAGCACGTTTTTCTCTTCTTGGCGAACTTTATTTATATATCCAGAAAGCAAGGACATTCCGCCAATAACATAATTTCCTGCTGTACCTGTCGCTTCTGCTAAAAAGTCTCCATGCATATCATTTGAATGTAAGATGGTAAACTTTTTAAATCGCTCAGTAGTGATCATATTTTACCTGTCAAAAATCAGTCAAATTGATGTCAATTATCATTATCTTATATAAGGTACTATTGGGTTAAAATCAAATTACTTGGAAGCTGGTTCAATGACCCGACCACGTCTGAGCAAGCGATCGCCTTTGAGCAAAGCAGGAGTAATAGTCACAAAATCCTTGGTGTCAGGGTCGATACTTGGCTCAAAATCAAAATATTCGTGATCGCTGTGAGGATCTTTTGGTTGATAAATTTGAGTCCGAATTCCCTGCTCCATTAAAATTTGAGGCAAAAGTTTAGTTAATTCCAGCATCATTTGAGGTTTATCTAGAAATGATGCACCTATTAGTCGTTGCAGAAAATTTAAGAGTTCTGGTAGTTCTTCAATCGCGCGATCGTCTAAAGATTGATTCCCTTGTTCAACTCTAGCAACTGCTAAATCTATTGTGTTGAGAGCATCACCCAGGTTATCAAGAAGAATTTTGCTATCAATTTTTAGTACCGATTGAGGTAATTCTCTTAACTCAGCAGAATTTGAATTATTTTCCTGTTGATCTTTATCGAGTTGTAAGACAATTTCTAAACCTATAAGCACAGAAGCAAGCAAAATAGCCATCCACGCTCCAGGGCTAGTTTCTGTTAGATAAAATAACCAAGCTAATATACCTATATAAAGAAGTGTCTTCAGTAGTTTTAGGATTAACCTGTTAGGAGACAACTTGGTAATTTGGCTAGTAACTTGCTTTGACTCTGGGATAGTGACTTGAATTTGGTTAGCAGCTGTGAGCGTAGCTAGTGACTGGCGCAATGCATCCAAGAAAAAAGCAGCCGAACGTACTTGAGCCATATTTAGCTCACCTATATAAATTTTTTCCAGATGATCAATTCGGTTTTGCACCAACTTCACCACCTGCTCAACATTAGTCACCTTGTCAATCTCAGTTTGGAGTTGGTGACGTTCCTCGTTAAAAAGTGTAAACAGTTTTTTCATTATTAATTATTAATTAACCACAAAGTTATATATAGCAAAAAATTCCCCCTTCCTACTAGGTAAGGGCAGGGCTGTTTCATTCTTAAAAGGAAAAAAGTGGAAACTTTGAAATCTCGTTCTGTTTTGATTAGATATTCGTTATTAACGAACTAAAAAAGAGGGTTTGAGATTTTACTCTCGAAAATGAAACAGCCCTGCTAGGTAAGGGGGCTAGGGGGTTAAGTCAAGCGATGATTTTTCCCCATCAAGCTTGTATTGCTCTAACTAAGATTTATCTTTAATTCGTACATCTATCACGCTAGCATTAAAGTTGTAATTAAAGCCTTCCAACTCAAATGGCATCCCAATTTTGACTTTGCTGTTACCTAGAACTGGTCCATTTTCAGTAAGTTGGGCTTTACCTTCCAATGTCAATAACATGTCTGTACTAAAACTGTTTGATTTGGGGTCTGGTAATTCTTTAACAGTACCATCTGGCTGAGGAACAAGCACAGTTTTAGGTAATGATTGAAGAGATTTGATATCAATTTTCCCGTGGGGTTGATTACGGATAATAACGTTTGTTTTACCACCTTTTTTAAATCCTTGGCTGTATAACTGTTCCGGATCACGTACATTTAATCCCCGAACAACTAAATCTACTTCAATGGGTACTGTTTTAGAACCTACTTGAGCTACAGAACCAGTAGTACCAGGGAAGAAAAAGATGCCAAATATAACCAGCAATATTACCAGTCCAGCACCGATATCAAGGACATTAAATTTACCAAATAAACGACCTTTGGAATCTAAAATAGCCATAACTGAAATTTTCCTAAATTCAATTTTTGACTTTATGAATGCTAAATTTGACAATGTAACGCCACGTGCTAGCTAGGATGGGAGGAACTTGCAAGGGCGCAGTAACTCTTTTTGATTCTTCGTTTCATCCAAGACGAGCTTTTGTGTTGTGTCTTTTTCCTCCTATTTCTTGTGTTTTGACATGCGACAGTTTATCATAAGCGCTGTTTTTAGTTGCTGCTGCCAAAAACAATCGGTTAAAACTGCATTATAGTCAAGTCTGCTTGTGACATCTGCATGAGAAATGTTTCATGCAACTTGTTATATCCTGCTTGCGTCTGTTATTTTTACGTTCTTGTTAAAGTCTTTTCAGATTGAATTATGAATAATAGGGAAAGATTATATATCTATTACACTGTTTTTCGACGTCGTTTGTTTTATCCATTGATTTCGGTGCTGGTGGCGCTATGTATTTGTTTGACTAGCGCTTTACCATCTCAAGCTTTTGATTGGGTACCTCTGATTTTTCAAGGAGTGCAAGCACTTCAGCTTTCTAGTATGTCCGATCGCCAGGAAGTTGAGATTGGTAAACAAATCAATCAACAACTGCTAGATAGTGATGTTCGATTGTACCAGGATGCAAATATTAACCGTTACATCCAACAAATTGGTCAGCGATTGGTAGCAAATAGCGATCGCCCCAATCTTCCTTTTACTTTCCAAGTTATTGACGATGATAAAATTAATGCTTTTGCTACTCTTGGGGGATTTGTATATTTAAATACAGGCTTAATCGAAACTGCTGAAAATGAAGCGGAACTAGCAAGCGTCATCGCCCATGAAATTGGTCATATTGGCGGTAGACACCTAGTCAAGCAGATGCGCCAAAAAGCACTTGATGAAGGTTTGTTAACAGCAGCTGGATTAGATCGCAATCGAGCCATACAAATTGGTTATCAGTTAGCGCGTAACTTACCAGGTAGTCGAAACCACGAATTTGATGCTGATAAAAGAGGATTAAGAACTTTGGCACGTAGCGGTTATAGTCAAACAGCGATGGTTTCGTTTATGCAAAAGCTTGTCAAAAAGAGTTCTGTACCAACATTCTTGAGTACTCATCCAGCAACAGGCGATCGCATTAATAGTATTAAAAAGGCTATCAATACTCAACCAAGCAATGGCAACGATGGTTTAAATAATTCTACATATAAAACTAATATCCAAGCCCTGCTTGGGTCTTGAAACAATTTTAGATTTAAAATTTTGAGTTTTGGATTGGGGTTTTCGACCTCATCCAAATTTTGCATATCTTCCCAATAATTTTAACTTTTGTACGCCCTTGGCGTTCCCGAAGGGTATGCGTGAATGCGTGACTTCCCTCTTGTGGGGGTCAGGCCAAACACTTATTGCGGCGATTTATATGAAACTGTTCTGGTTTAACGGTTGTCACTATTTCTTCCAAAGGTGAGATGCGGATGCAATTTTTGAGAACGTTTGCTTGATAAACCAAATTATTTGTAATATCCAATCCCGTTAACCAACCACTACGAGGATGATAAGCACCAGTGTCTATATCTAACCATCCTTCCCCTTGGGCTAATTGACCAGGAGATACGCCAGGTAAGGTAAAAGTAATAGTATGACCGATAATCATCAATTTATCGGCAAAGTATGGCTTTTGAATGCTGTGAAATTCATCTCGCACCCAACAGAGCTGGTCAGCAGTTTGTGCTTCTAAAGGTATGAAAGGGTTAACACCAGCATGAACTAACCAAATATCACCTAAATCTATATATGTAGGCAAATTATCAAACCATTCGAGATGATCATGGGGAATAGTAGCTTCTTCATAACTAGATACCGTTGCTTGTCCACCACTATATAGCCATGCTTGTACTGTAGGGGTGGGGATGCGTTTCGTGAGAACATTCAATAGCATTTGTTCGTGATTCCCTAGCAAACATTGATAGGGAGTGTCTTTCACAAAATCAACTACTTGGGCGCTTTGCGGACCACGATCAATTAGGTCTCCTAAAAAGTAGACTTGATCATTTGATGCGGGGGCTATAGCATCTAACAATCTCATTAAACCTTCATAGTGACCATGCACATCCCCAATTACTATTCGTCGGTAACTACTTACACTCATCGGCTTATTGTTTGACTAAATTTTGCCCTTTATTGTGCTGATACAGTCTAAACTGTATAAATTTCGTAAATTTAGTAAAAAACTTACAAATTTCTGATTTATTTTATTATTCCCACTTTCGTTGACTATATTTAAACTTGATTTATTAATATTTCTTTCAGATAAACCATAAAGTCACCTCTTTTTATGTGCAGATTTGGCAAAATAAATTAAATTTTCTATAAATGTAGATGATTATTGCTCCAACTAGTCCCCCAAGGAGTCCCACACAATAATCTTCAATTTGGTGTGAGGAGGAATTGCGGGTTTGATTTGTCATTTGTCATTTGTCATTTGTCATTGGGGATGAATCAGTTAACAGCGAGCAGTTTAATTTGATAACTGATAACTGATAACTGATAACTGATTAGTTGTCCTCCTTGTCTGCCTGCTCGCTAAATGTATTAAACTCAAACAGTATCAGAGCGATTATAGTAAGACTGTACAGTATTGGAGACTATTTCATATCGTTCTTACTACATAATTTTATTTATAGCCTGCATAAAGGGGTGTTGCTCCTTTAGTCTGAGTAGATATGTGCCGTAAGATAGGTTTGTCATCAGCATAATCGGTCATATTAGCTAACATCAACTGATCTCTTTGATGCCAAACAGCAAATATTTTGTCTCTACCATCATTGAGAGTATTGATATCAACTTGATATGTTTGATCAATTCGCTGTAACTTCAAACCTAACAAATTTAGTAATCTGCTCAATATTTTGATTGCAGAAACGCACTGCTTATTCTTTACTAAATCTATGCCAAGTGTTCTTTTAATATGTTTACTACACTGGATAGCAGTATTTTGCAGGAGAATTAGCTCAGGCTCATGTTCAGTAAATACTCGCCCTGGTTCTAAAAACTGTAGTATTCCTAAAGCTCTCATCGCTTCAACTTTGAGGGTGTATGTTTTTAAATCTGGAAGGAAAACTTGACCCTCACCCCAAATTAATTGTTGTTCCCATTCTTGCTGATCCCTGAGCCAAAAATATTCACTTTCATGAGTGAGATAATAGTGAATTAATAATTGACCATAATAACCTTGTTCATCTAATAATTTTATTTGAGGTGTAACTGGTATACTGTATCTTTGCCTGAGAATATATTTATGAATTTGATTTCGTTCTTCATCTGTCAGTGAATGTTTAGCTATGAGTTGGTCATACTCCACATAATCAATATCTTTAGCATGAGCTACAGCTTTTGCTGCTGCTAATTGATTGTGTTGCTTAATTTCTTTAATTTTACGTTTAATTTCTTTGGCTTTTTGGTGTCTTTGTGACCAATCTTTTTGGATTTTTACAATTTCAATAATCAATCGCCTACGCGTTGCTAAATCATGAGGGTCAGTCGCCAAAAAAGCAAAGCGTAAATCTCGAACTATATTATTTTGAACAGCATTACTTCGCGTCTGAATTTGATGACCATCAGCAATTAAGCCTTCTTTTGTTGATTGACGATAGAGTTTAATTGAAGCATTGACTCTTGCTGCTAATTTCGACCAAGTTCGTAAATGAATCGGGTCGTAAACTAATGGTAAGTCTACATCAATTTTATGTAATGGGCTAAGTAAAGCCAAGTTTTCTTTTTGATTTTCCTGATACCAAGAAGAAAGTAAACGGTAATTTGTACTACCACTTCCAATGAGACCAATACCTCGTTTAGCACACCAAATTACTCGTGGGACATTATCCCGTACTCTTGCTAATGCTTGTCGGACTTCGGAATCAGGAATTACACCTTGAAAAATGCCATAAACACAGTCGAAGTGTTGAACGTCAATACTAATTCCTGTTCCCAAACTAGGAGTGACAAAAACAGAATCGTATTCTGGTACTTTTTGATTAATAGATGTGATAAAATCGACTGCTTCGTGACCAGGTGTATTTGTTGTTAAACTACTGACAACTAGAGTTTTAGAAAATTGCTTTTGCAGTCTTTGCAATCGTTCTTGTAAATAACTCGCGATGGTTTCACAACTATAACGTCCAGAACGACTATCAGTAGTTACATAACATTTTCGACCTGCCATCAAATCTAATTCTAGTTGATGAATAAGTGGAGTTGGATTAGGAGAATCATAATAAGTAACATCCCACCCGCGTTGAGGTTTCCATTGATTAACGACCACCCACGGTGTTAATTTAATTCCTGATAATGCTTGTAAATATTCTAAAGAAATATCAGACAAATCTGCATCTTGAGCAATAACTAATCCACCTGTTGTAAGAATATTAGAAATTAATTGTTGGAAAGATTTGAGGACTTTGACTCGCTTTTCTTTACAAGTATTACTATTGAGGAGATGCCATAAAGATTGTTCTACTTCATCTAAGATTAATATAGCTCCTTGCCAATCTTTAGGATTAAGCTTCCAGACAGAATCTATACATAATCCCACTGATTGGCTAGATTGATAGCGAGCATGAAAATTATCACTACGAGTTAAGGCTTCATTGTTAATTCCCCAATTAATACCGATTTTTTCACATAAAAATCGACCAAGTTGAATTCTATGAGTAATTAATAAAACAGGTTGATTTCGATTTTTTGCCTGTTGCACAACTGTCTGAAGTGCTGTAGTTTTACCTGTACCTTTAGCAGATTTTATCCCGACTAATCCAGAAGTAGGAAAAGGTATATCTCCTAAATAGCGACTATTCAAAATGAGTGCAGGAGGTATAGTTAATTCTGTGTGGGGTTTTGTTTGAGCCAGATAAATTTCTAAATCAACACTTTGGCGATAAATTTTTTCAAAGGCGTTTGCACCTTTGGCTACGATAAACTCATCAACTCCTTTTTCATTTCCTGGTAGTTCAATAACTTGAACAGGACAATTTTGGGTTTGAAATAAAAAACCAAGTTGCGAGATAGCGTTATTTACTGCTGCGATTTTGTTTGGTTGGGTTTCAAAATCAAAGCAAATATAAAATGTGCGTTTGGCGATCGCGATCGCATTTAAGTCTGGTATCAACTGACGACTGATAACTTTACCAAATTCATCTTTAGTGACGCGATAACCACTAGTAATTCCAGGAATACCAATAGCTGCATACCCTTGGGTTAATAGTGCGGCAGCTTTTTTCACACCTTCACAAATAATTATAGGTATATTTCTCGCCATTACCCACGCCCAAAAACCCACAGCTTCCCCATTTTCGGTAATGCTGATATTTTCTGGCATGGTTTGATTGTAACGTTGGGCGACTTGTTGCCACAGGCGCAAACTGACTCGCAAACAAAACACCCGCGTCGGTGTACAAGGAGGATGTTCGTATTTAATTGGTTTACCTTTTTCATTGAATCGGGGTTGATTTGGCTTAAAACATCCCCATTCCATTGGTTCCCAATTATTGAGAGGATCAAGTCCAGCACACCACCAGCCACCAGCAGCTACATGAGCGTAGCGTTGTAACCAGCTATTCCTCACCATACCAATATTCGTGCGTGGTATGTGTTCGGAAATTAACAAATAGTTATAGGCGGTTTCGTCTTGTAAAGACTGGAAATTCAAACTTGCTAAGTGTAAATCAATACCGCCACTGTTGACTAATTCCTCTAGATGTTGGGGTTGTAAATAGTGCAAATGCATTAGTCAGGGCAAAATGGAAACAACGGATTTAAAACCTTACCATGCCCCTACTAGATTTGATAGAAGTAATATTGACTATTTACAGCTGCTTTTTTTTACTAAGTTACGGGAGACACATCGGTGAATAATTCTGCAAGCTATGGAGTCTGTTTTATTGCCATATTAATAAGTATGTATTGTAATATTTTTTGAAATATATATTTAATTCATAAGTAAAATAACTGATTTAAACATGAAATCCTGATTTGTAGCTTGTTTTGAGATAAGTTTTATCTATAAAGAACTCGACAAGTTTTGCAATGCAATATCCCGATCCAAAAAACCCGCACCCAATGCAGGGTTTTCCCCAGGTTTGTTTTATCAAAAATACTGTCTCCAATCCGAACATCATCATTGGGGACTATACGTATTACGATGATCTCGAAGACTCAGAAAATTTTGAGCGCAATGTGCTTTACCACTATCCATTTATTGGCGACAAGCTGATTATTGGTAAGTTTTGTGCTTTAGCTACAGGCGTAAAATTTATTATGAATGGCGCAAACCATCAGATGTCCGGGTTTTCAACTTATCCATTTAACATTTTTGGTAGTGGTTGGGAACGTGTGACACCAAAACCTGATGAATTACCTTTCAAGGGTGATACTGTGATTGGTAACGATGTGTGGATTGGATATGAAGCAATGATTATGCCTGGAGTTAAAATCGGTGATGGTGCGATCGTTGCTGCAAAATCTGTAGTTGTTAAAGATGTCGCACCTTACACAATTGTTGGCGGTAATCCAGCTAGTTTAGTGCGCCAACGCTTTTCAGACGAAATCATCAAAACTCTACTAGAAATTGCTTGGTGGGACTGGGATATAGAAAAAATTACCAGAAATTTAGAAAAAATTGTTGGTGCAGATGTTGAAGCGTTGAAAAATTGTGTGTAATTTCTGCAATTCATGATTGAAAGTATTTGTAAAAAATAACTGATAAATTGATGATTATAGAAGTATAAGTATTTTTAGATGTAAATTTAAATGTATGAGCCATTTTACGAATATATACAGCAGCTTTTACCTGAATTTAAAATTCCTCGAATCCTGATTGAGCCTCTATTGGAACCAAGAAAAGTTCATAAAGGTGAATTCTTATTTCAAGAAGAATAGCATTATTGAAATAATGCGTAACTTTTCTTGGGGAACAACTCCAACAGAAATGCGCGCCAGTTTTAATGATTCAGCAAATCTCCTACCACCACATCCAACTGCAATCATTGAAGAAGTTGATGCTAATGGTATACCAGCAAGTTTGATTTCAACACCACAAGCAGCTAAAGATCGAGTTATATTATATCTGCATGGTGGTGGGTTTATTGCTGGCTCTCGTATTAGTCATCGCCGATTAGCCAGCGATTTTTCCGAAGCGACAGATGCGACTGTTTTATTGATTGATTATCGGCTAGTACCAGAGCGTCCATATCCAGCCGCTTTAGAGGATACCATAACAGCATACGAGTGGTTGATGAACGAGCGTGATTTTAGCCCTTCTCACATTGCGATCGCAGGCGATTCGGCTGGCGGAAACCTGGCGTTGACAACACTGCTGTCGTTACGTAATGCAGGTAAACCGCTTCCTGTAGCTGCATTGCTCATATCACCACTGACAGATATGGAAAGAACAGGTCAGACGCACAAAACGAAAGCTGATATTGATTTAATGGTTTTACCTCAGATACTTGAAGCAGGGATAAATATGTATTTACCTACAGCCAATTTCCGTGATCCTATGGTTTCACCAATCTATGCCAATTTGTCAGGTTTACCACCCATGTTGATTCATGTGGGAAATCAGGAAGTTCTTCTCGATGACTCGCTTAGGTTAGCACGCAAAGCCGCTTTAGATGATGTCTCTGTAGAATTAAAAGTTTGGAAAGATATGATTCACTCCCTGCATTTATTTGCACCGATGCTCACTGAAGGACATGAAGCCATTGTTGAGGCTGGAGCTTTTCTCAGAAATCATTTGCTGCAAAAATAATCAACCTAAAGATTTCACTTAAATGCAGTCTCCATTATTAAAATACTTCTGACGAACATATTTAGTTAGACAATCATAAGTTTGAAAGTCTAGTAAATTTTACTCAAGAGTGTACATTATTTTCCCTTATTTTCCTCCTCAATACTCTTACGGAGTTCGATATACTGCTTACCTAATGCGGTAATTTTGAGGTAATTAGATAAATTATTTCCTTCATAGGGAATATCACGAATTTCCTTTGTATCTTCTATGTACCCAATATCTCGTAAGTGGTACAATTCTCTTTCTAATTTATTCGTCAAATCGTAATTTCCATAGTTACCAGAGTTAATTTTTTGCAATGACTTATACATTGAGTCTGGGATTGTTAAGAGAAATATTTTATCTACTCTGTTCTTAGTAGTACTCAGTTTTTTGTTGAGAGAATTGATTTTGTTATCAATTTTATCTCTGTCAAATGTCAGCGCAACAACATCATCTGCTCGTGGGATAAATACCATTAAAATCGCAATGAAAAGCAATGCTGCTATAGTTAATCCTGAACTACGTCCAGAGAATAACATCACCAGTAAAACGCCTTCTATAAACGCAAGGCATGAAAAAGCAGCCCACCATTTTGTGTTATAGTCTTGAGTCATACTTCACTCTCCTAAAAAGTGTCTAGAGAAACTATTATTCTTTTAGTTAAATTTAATTATAGTTTTGATTTTCATATCTGATTCAGTTTAATATTATGATGTGTTGATAATATATAGGAATCATATTTGATTCTTGCTATGTATACTGAGAACTAAATCTTTGTACGGTAAGCTCTTAGCTCATTTAGTTTTTCAAAAATCAAATACTAGCCCTATAGAAATTTTATTTTCAGGAAGTAGAAATACTTAATATTTTTTCAATTAAATAATAAATTAAATTATATTTCACCAACAGCATCCATTGATAAGCTGATGTGCGCTTAGATTAAATATTCTTGCGTTAGGACTGTCCAGGGTCAAGAGTCCAAAGCCCAAGCTAGTCTTTGACTCTGGACTGTTGACTTTTGACAACCTGCTCGCAAAATATACAATTTAAATGCATAACAGCTTATTCATGCTTTGGCTTTGAAATAAAGATTATGTAGTGTCTCGTTGCAGTTACGCTACTTATAATCCTTGTTTGGTGAATAATCATGGATATGACACTCTGGGCTGGAAACCCCTATCCTCTAGGTGCGAGATGGGATGGTCAGGGAACAAATTTTGCTTTATTTTCGGAAAACGCCACAGGTGTTGAGGTTTGTCTGTTTGACGAAAAGGAGCAGGAAACTCGCCTATCTCTGGTTGAGGTGCAAAACCATATCTGGCACGGTTATGTGCAGGGTGTCAAACCGGGACAAAAATACGGATTTCGAGTCTATGGACCCTATGAACCTGAAAAAGGACACCGCTTCAATCCAGCTAAATTACTGCTCGATCCCTACGCCAAGGCGATCGCAGGCGATGTGATCTACGGGCAAGAAATTTTTAATTATTCATTAGAAGATTCAAGAAAAGATCCATCTCCATCACTGTTCTATTTAGGCTTAGATGATGCTCATTTGATTCCCAAGGCAATTGTGATTGATGATACCTTTGATTGGGAAGGAGATAGGCTCCTGCAAATTCCTTGGTCTGAAACCATTATTTACGAAACTCATGTCAAGGGTTTCACCAAGCTTCATCCAGACATTCCTGAAAACTTACGGGGAACTTATGCGGGGTTAGCTCATCCAGTTGCGATCGCTCATCTCAAGTCTGTTGGTGTTACAGCAGTGGAACTGCTACCTGTCCATCACATTTTCCCTTGTCCCCAATTTTTGGCTGAATATGGACTCCGCGACTACTGGGGTTACAGAACTCTCGGTTATTTTGCTCCCTATTCTGGTTACAGTGCTAGTGGCATCTTAGGACAGCAAGTCACTGAGTTCAAACAGATGGTAAAAAGTCTCCATGCTGCGGGTATCGAAGTCATTTTAGATGTGGTCTATAACCACACGGGAGAAGGAAACCCATCAGAACCGACTCTATCTTGGCGCGGTATCGATAATGCAGTTTACTATCGCTTGAACGAAGATAACAAGAGTGAATATCTAGATTTTACAGGCTGCGGAAATTCTCTCAATGTCAGTCATCCCCAAGTCTTGAAAATGATTTTAGATAGCTTGCGTTACTGGGTTACGGAGATGCACATAGATGGTTTTCGCTTTGATGAGGCTCCGACACTAGCGCGGGAATGCTTTTCCACTGACTATCAAATCCAGCTAACCATTTCTCAAGACAACAACCAAAGTGAATCCAAAACTTTCTGTGAGAAAATCACTCAGGTTCAGTACGACATGGGAGCCGCTTTTTTTGACATCATCCATCAAGATCCAATTCTTTCTCAAGTGAAATTGATTGCTGAAGCTTGGGATTCGGGGGACGGTGGCTATCAATTGGGCAACTTTCCGATTTTATGGTCAGAGTGGAATGACAAGTATCGCAATACGATGCGCGACTTCTGGCGTGGCGAACAGAAAAATAGACAAGAATTGATCAATCGTTTTTTGGGTAGCCCTGACTTATACAAAAACCAAGGGAAACGCCCCCGTGCCAGTATCAACTATATCACTTGCCACGATGGCTTTACGCTCAACGACCTAGTCAGCTACAACGAGAAACACAATGAAGTTAACCAAGAAAACAATAAGGATGGCAGCAATAACAATCGCTCCTGGAATTGTGGAGTTGAAGGAGAAACGGACGATCCAGAAATCTTACAGCTACGGGAGAGGCAACAACGCAATTTCCTGACGACTTTGATGCTATCTCATGGTGTGCCGATGCTGTTGGGAGGAGATGAAATCGGGCGAACCCAACAGGGAAACAACAATGCTTACAATCAAGATAATGCCAATTTTTCTTGGTATAATTGGGACTTGACTGAAAAACAAAAAGAATTGTTGCAATTTACGCGCCAGTTACTCCAGTTTCGCCGTCAATATTTGGTGTTTCAGCAGCACAATTGGTTAGAGCGGAGTTCGCGCACGGGTAGTGTTGATTGGTTCAATCCAGATGGGAGTGAGATCAGCGAGGAAGAGTGGCAAGGTGGCATTTGTGCCATTAGTATTTTCTTGAACAGTGAAGGAATTTCCAGACCAGATGTCTGCAATGACAGCTTTCTCATGTTTTTCAATGGGGAGGATAAAATCATGGAATTTGCCTTACCGCTTGGGCTAGAGGATAGAGAGTGGAAGGTGATCATTGATACGACTGAACCTCGCTTTATTGAGGAGAGCCGTGTTTACCAAGGTAATGAATCTGTGATAGTGACGGCGCGATCGCTAATAGTATTGCAGGGGAAAAAGATTTAACTCAACCTAGGAACTTATCCTTTTCTTGTCTGGTTAAATCACGATATAGTTTTTGCTTCAGTTTCTTAGCCAATTCTTCAGTTTCTATAGTCCAGAGGCGAACAGTATTGTCAAAGCTAGCTGAAGCGAGTTGTTTTTTGTAAGGACTAAAGGCGATCGCGGTTATTTTTTCTTTATGTCCTTGAAGAACAAAGGGATCATTGTCTAAATTTTCCCGATCCCATAGCTCGATGCTACCGTCATAACGTCCTGAAGCGATCCATCGGTTATCTTTAAATGCTAGGGCAGTTACCCAGCAATTCAACTTTGACTCGCTTTCTGAATTAGGAGGAATTACTTGACTTTGCCCATTATCAAGCTGATTTGTATCCCACAACACAAAATACCGTTGATCACTACCTGAAACTAGCCATTTTCCATCAGAACTAAAAGCCAAAATGATGGGCGCATCTTCATAGGTTTTCTCATGAACAAGCGGAGATTTAGTGAGAAAATTTCCAGTTTTTAGATTCAATAAATTTATTTTCCCTGCTTTATAAGCAATGGCTACAATCTGTTCATCATTAGAGGCATAAGGTTGGAAAAGTACAGAAGTAATGGTGAGTTTATTGTTCAGTGGAATGTTATGTATAATTTTATATTCCTGTGTGGATTCCTCTCGCTCCCAAACTTGAAGATTGTTCTCGATCACGGCTGCAATAAACTTACCATCAGAACTGAAAGCAAGTGAATTAATCTTACGTTCTTTGTTGCTTTCTATAAGATTTTTTTTGTTATTATTTGGCTTATTTTTTATATCTTGAAAATTTAAATCCCATATCCAGATTGAGCCATCTGAATTTCCGACAGCTATCTTTTGTTGTTTACCTTCCCCAAAAAAGGCTACTGTCGAGATATCTGGAGAGATGAAACAAGAAGTAAGCGGTTTATTTATATTAATATAATTGTCACATTCTCGGACTTCTAAAATTCCATTAGAGCAGACCAAAGCAAAGTGTGTCTCGTCAATCCAGGTAACTCCTATCACCTCTTTTTGACGTGATTTTAAAATTTTGGATTCAGCCCTTAAATTCAAAAATTTGATAATGATTTTATCCCAAATCACATCTTTCTCAGCCACTTGAAAAATTTTTGCTTCAGTTCCCAAAGTCCAAAATCGCATTGTCCGATCCCAACTACATGAAATCAAACGCTGCGGGTTATTTGGATCGAATGCGACTGAAGAAACGCTGTAGGAATGACCATGCAATACTTCTGGCTCTTCTTCAAGATTTTCAAGATTCCACACCCTAATTGTCTGATCTTCACTGGCTGAGGCCAGCTTCGTTGAATGTTTCTTGTAAACTTCACCATCACTCACTGAATTCGGGTTCTCCGAACTAAAGGAAATTGCTCTGACACATCCTTTATGTCTTTTCAAAATTTTTTCTAGTGGACTTTGAATATAAACATTAATCTGATCTAGTTTCCACAGACAAACCGTACAATCTTTGCTTCCTGAAGCTAACCATTTTCCATCTGGAGCAAACGCCACACAAAAAATTTCTTGCTTATGTTTCTTTAAACTCCTTAATAACTTAGGTTTTTGAGGATCTTCAATATTCCAGAGATAGACAATTCCATCCCCTCCTCCAGCAGCTAGTAGCTTACCATCTGGACTAGCATCAACTGACCAAATCCAAGGATCTGAAGGTCTATTTTTCCGATGATTGTTTCTGGAGAAGAGCTTTGACAGTCCATCAATGAGACTATCTAACCATTTTTGTAGGCTAGCTAGCCAATCTAGTTGGCGCTGTAATGGTTCTCGGAATCGCTCAGGTTGTTGAGGTTGACTGATATCCCATAGCCAAATCTTACCTGTCCAATTACCTGCTGCTAGGATTTTTTTCCCATCTTGCCGATCAATAAGTGACACTGAGGTAAAACCATCTTGACTTAGCTTTTTTTGGTCTGGGTCTCTAATTTCAGAGATGCAATTTATTCGTTGTAAATTCAAATTATTAATCTCTAAGTGAGAAAGATCCCAAAGTTTAATTCTCCCATCTCGACCACTTGAAAGCAACATTTGATTGTCTTGACTGAAGACAACTGTCATGTCTAGATTTGAGCCAGGAGACATGTGACGATCATCGTGAGCCTTTTCTTGCCAACCTATCAGTTTAGGAGTTGTACCTTCCTTCTCCACATCCCATACCCAAAGACTTCCATCATGGTTGCTGGCAGCTAACATTGTTCCATCCGCATTAAATTTTACCTGCCAGAAATCTCTTTTATTAGAGGACTTATTAGGAACAGTAAGCAGGCAACTAAAATATGGATATTGCAAAATCTCCCGTAAAGCTTCATCAACCTCAGATAAATCTTTTGGATAGCCCATATTTGTATGAGATCCATAAGCTTGACATGCTAATAGTGCAGCTAACTCTCTTTTTCCTTGTCTACACAAAGCCAAGGACTGAGTTGGTAAATTCTGTTTTAGACTAATCCTGCGAAGTTGACTTATATATTTTGTTCGCCAAGATTGAAGAGCTGGCATTAAACCATCAAAATAAATCTCGTAAGGTTTATCAATCTTGTCTTGTTTTGGTGAGGGTCCGACTGGTCGCAAGATCCGTTTGCGATCTAATTCATCAAGAACCTTCACAACCTCGGTTTTCTCCATTTTTGGTAGATATAGGTGCTTGAGAACTTTAGCGTCTTCCTCAGCAAAAGCGATGATTTCCCTGACAGACAGGGCGCTTTTAGTACCAGAGGGGGTACTTAGATAATAAAGGATACGAGAAACTGTATTCAGGCTTTTAGATTTTATGTTTTGTTCTATATTCTTTCCTAATTTTTTTATTGTGGTATCTACATACTGTTGGATAATTTCCTCAATTCCCTTCTTGATAATTTCATCCTCTGATAGTGTTTTTTCCACTTCTTCCGATTGAGTCTGGGGAACTATTCTCTTTTTTCCTAGTTTTTTTACTGTCTCTAATGTGAGAATTCGCTTTCCGTCTTCGCATTTTGCCTTCTTCCACAACTCAGTCATTACCAGTTGTAAAAAGGGAGCTACAATCAGTTTTTCTTCCTTAGCCAAATTAACCAATACCTTGGTAATTTTGTTAGCAAATAACTCTTCTTTAATTTCCGCTATTTCTATATTCGATAATTGCTCCTTGTTATGAAAAATAAGAGAATTTTCAGATAAACTGAAATATGGAACTTTATATTCATGATTTTCTTCCTTAAAATCTTGAAATTGAGCAATGAAATATTTTAAATATTCAATATATTTATTGCGAGTGGAAATCAATAAATTAATAGGAATATTCGTTAGTACCTGATTCAATTCATCTTTCCATAAAGGATGAGTATTAATATAGTCCTCAAAATGATCAAATATAATTAATCGATGTTTATTTTGCGAATCACCCATTTGATCTCGAATTTGCTTTACCAACTCACTGCGTACATCCCAAGTGTCAAAAACAATCAGCGGAAACGAAGATAGTTCTGATTCCAGTGAGCTTGAATCCTGGCTAATTTTACTTGTAACCCAATAAGGAATTATCCCTCCTTGTATCATTAAGCTTTTGCCTACATCTTTATCTCCAGTAAGTACAGTTAGACGGGAGTTTCTAAGACACTGAATGAAGTTATATCTCTCAATAGGCTTTTGAATAGCGTCTTGTGCTGAATTTATATCAAGAGGTGGTAATTCTATATTGCGAATGGAATTGGAAATATATTTTTTAAATCGTCGTTCGATCTTATAAAATTCATCTGATCGAATGGCAATTAAAAAATTAACAGCCAAACTTTCAGAGTTAACTACGTGAGAAAATTCTTTTACAAATGGGTCTTCTTCTTGAGGATAATTTTGAAAATATTCTTCAAATTGATCCAAAATAATAAATAATTGACCATCCCAATTTTTTTCGCCAATTATTTTTGTTAATACTTTTAATTCTAGATAAAAATCAGATGGAAAAGCGTATTGTTTTTTTTCGGCTTCCTGCTGAAGTTTATCTTTAATTTCTTTTTTTTCCTGTTCTAAAGATTCTAAATCAGATTCCATAACTTCGGCAACGGATTCTTGAACTTTATTTAACAATTTTCTTGACAAATAAGATAAATCTTTTTCTTGCCAATTTTTGAAGATTACAACAACATATTTTGGCACTCCAATCTCTTTATTTTTATGATTCTCTTCCGCTAATAGGTACGAGTGAGTAGCAACACCCGCTTGGAGAAGAGAGCTTTTTCCAACACCACTTTCACCATAAAGTACTGTCAGTTTATTTGCTTTTAAGCAATCAATAATTTTCTGCCGCCATACTTCTCGCCCAAAAAAGAATATTGCATCTTTTTGCTGATAGGGTTCTAAGCCTGGATAGGGTTTGTAAATCATTATTTAACCTCTGTAAGAATTTTATTTTGAGAATATGATGAAGGCTTATTGAGAGACTAACTTCTTTTCCACATACTTCTGTAATTCACTCAATAAATAATCTAAGGAACATTCATCAATGAGAGTTATTCCCAGTTCTCTCCATTTTCCTTCATCATGCATTTCTCCAGGTTTTAATGGGTTAATAAACCATCCTTCAGGTCTTGGTTTGTTTGTGAAAAACCTTTCAGGGAAAAATCTATGCAAGAGAGCAAGTATATCAGCATCATTAGGATTGCAGCCAAGGAAAAGAATATTACCGTCTTTTAAATAGTTCGTCAGCTTCTCAGGAAATTTTTCTTTAGGACTTTGCAAGTAATTAATAAA
The DNA here is from genome assembly GCF_004323185.1 of Westiellopsis prolifica IICB1. Classification (GTDB taxonomy): domain Bacteria; phylum Cyanobacteriota; class Cyanobacteriia; order Cyanobacteriales; family Nostocaceae; genus Pelatocladus; species Pelatocladus prolificus_A. The sequence continues at coordinate 2,273,441 of NZ_NAPS01000002.1, read as the reverse complement.
ATGAGACTCTGCTATGGCAAAACTATCGTAAACTTCCTTTGCTTTGTATAAAACACCGCCATACAACTTAAAGATAATTGGAGTTTGAGGCAGTTGATAGTCTTGGCATACTATTTCCCCTGGACTATCATCATTTTTCCTATCATTACTAAAATAGGATTTGTGCCAAAAATCACCAGTAAAAAATGATTTATTAACATCAATAAAGTAATACATAACCTCAAAATTAAACTTTCCATCATCAAAAGCTTTTTCTAATCCATAATCATAATTTGTTGTTAGGATAAACAAATTATTTTTGGGTATTTTTTGAGCAAGTTTCGCTAAGGTTTTGTGTACCGTGTTGGGTTCGTAAGGATGCCTATTATAGTTATTTCTGAAAATTTTTCTAAGAATGTTTTTTAAATTTGAATCTGCCTCATTCAAAATACATTGAGATAAACAACGCATCTCTAACCTAGCAAATGCTAAATCTTGTTCATGTCTTAATTGTTTATATTTTTTATTAGGACTTTCTCTTATTTCCTTCCAAATAGGACAAATATTTTGGGAAGCTAAAGAACTAGGTCTGTGTTCTAATTTGGTAGGACAGACTTGGCAAGGTAGCCCTAGTACTTTCTTGAAATCTTTACTTGTAGCTAATAGTTTAGCGATGTCAATATCACTAGGTGGTAGATTTTCCGTGTTTCCATCAGGAGGATAATTAATGCCTGAACCCAGAAAAAAAATTAATTTTCCTCTCATTAAAGAGTCACATATCTCTTCAAATTCCTTTGGTAATTTATCTTTAATAGTGAGACCATCTATATCTTCTAGAATTGAATTATAGAAATTACGGAGTTCATGATTTATTGTTGGATTATCACAAGCTTTTTCTAGTAATTCAATTAAACATCCTTTTCTATCAAAGTAATTAATTATGTTAAAAATAGTTTCTAGAAAATTCTTTCCTTTGTCAATATTTGTATCATAATCGGTATTTAATTTTTCCTTAAGCAGCATTCTCATACTGCTTTCAGTATAAGCACTATTAAGAGCAAGTTTAAAATCTTCTTTTCTGGAATTTATTCTGGACTCTAGCCATTTTTCGTAACTTTGATTTTCCATATCTACCTCCCACTGTAAATTATTTAGTTAAAATAATAGATTGATAAAAGTTTTTGAGTTGTGAATTACGAGGTCGATTTTGAGAGGCAGATTCTAACAAATCAATAACTTGTCCTAGTTGCTCAAAATACCTAATTAAGTTAAAAATTGTTTCTTGATAATTATGCCCTTGTGGAATTTCTTGATCGTAATTAATGTTTAGCTTCTCATTCAGCATCATTCTCATGCTGCCTTCATCATAAGCATTGACAAGAGCAACTCTAAATTCTGCCCTTTGATTTCCAGTTAATTGAATATCTTCTTCTGGTGGCAGTGGCACGCCTTTTCCTATCAGTAATTGAGGTGTTAAATCTTCTGGAATTCCTTCAAGCTTAATAGCAACACGTCCCATCTTGTAAGCAAATTCATAGGACTTTCCTGCACCTAATGCACTGTAAAAGCCAGCAGCAAATTCAATTGCTGCTTTATCCCCAATTGCCTTATCCATACCAACAACATAGGGAATGTGTTGGGCGATCGCTTCTGCTTGTATCTGTGTGTAGCAGCCGTTAAGCACAATGCACTCCAGACTACGAGCAAACAGCTCAAACAAGCTTGCTAAAGTGTCTCCATCTATTAACTTGGCATATCCGCTTTCATCCTCAAAGGCTAACCCCTTTTCTCCCGCTCCATGTCCTGCAAAGTGAATAATTTGCGGGTTCAAATCCAGCATTGCTCTTTGGATATCCTTTGACCGCACAGCCCAACGCTGTTCTAGTTTAAATTGCTCTCGTTGTTTAGTCCGCTCTAGCTCTACCTGGATTTCTCGGAACTCTTGATCTAAACGCAGATGTGTCGTATCTAGCGGATTGGCTGCCAGAAATAAGATTGTCTTAATTGTCATTGATTATGATGTCTTTTTCAAACTACCCTACTCTTTAAATTTAGGAATAAAAGTTGAGGAAGTTGTGAAGATAATCAGTAAAAATGCTAAATTAAGAAATTTCCAACGTTATACAAGCGTTTCCAAAAGCACCCGATTCAGGGTTTGCGATCGCACTCATGGCGATTTGCTCAAACATGATCCTAAGCTGATGTGCGCTTAGATTAAATATTCTTGCGTTAGGACTGTCCAGGGTCAACAGTCCAAAGTCCAAACTAGTCTTTGACTCTGGACTCTTGACTTTTGACAACCTGATCGCAAAATATACAATTTAAATGCATAACAGCTTAACTAAACTAGCTCGAATTTGATCGCTTGGTAGGTGCGATCGCTCTCATATCAAGTCCACTTATTATTTAGGGTCTTGTATTTTTTTCTATACGACTTAAGAGATCAATAATTGCTATTAATACTTCTGTAAAAATATATACCATTATACAACTAATTACTAAATAAAGTAAGGCTCCTAATAAAATTGCACCATTATATGATTGAAAACTCAAAGATCGAAAAAATGAAAATTGTATAACAAAAGAAACAATTACAATGAAATAGCCGACAAACTGAAGTATTCTTAGAATAGTAATTAATCTTGTGTATAGTCTATTTTGATTAGAACTGTTAGGTGATTGGTTACTGCTCATAAATTTCTATTTTCAAATTAGTTAAATAATACGAATAATAAAAGTGTTTCCAATTAGGAAACACTTTGTGATCATACCTAGCTTGAAGCTGAAACCTAACTATATAACTATGCTCCTACAGCTTCCTTCGCAGCATACAGCACTTCAACAGTGATATCCTTAATACCTCGCTCACGAGCAAATTTCTCGGTGTTGCGCTTCACTTTACCACGAACAAAACCGGGAATTTTATTCAATTCTGCGACACCATCTTTAGTCCAGTTGAGGTCAGATTCCGCAGATATACCCTTAGTAATTACTTCTTTTGTATCGTGTCCACCAAAGATTTCTAACAAATGATCTTCCATTCCCAGTGTAAAGGAGTTGTAGACCAAGTCGGCAATTTGGTTAGTACCTTCGTAACCCATAAATGGTTTGTAACCAATAGGAAAGTTCTGGATATGGATAGGTGCAGCAATCACACCGCAGGGGATATTCAGACGCTTACCAACATGGCGTTCCATTTGTGTACCGAAAATAGCAGAGGGTTCGACACGAGCGATCGCATCCCCAATTTGACCGTGATCATCAGTAATAATGACTTCATCACAGTATTCGCTGACTTGTTCCCGGAACCAATCAGCATCATATTTGCAATAAGTTCCAGCCCAAACAACGTGAATGCCCATTTCCCGCGCTAAAATCTTGGTCATAGCGGCAGCGTGGGTATTATCACCAAAGACGACCGCTTTTTTACCTGTTAAGTTTTGACAGTCGATGGAACGGGAGAACCAAGCAGCTTGGGATACATGCAAGGTTTGCTCGTTGATGAAGTCTTCGTATTCAACATCAGCGCCTTGGGCATTAACAATCTGCTTAATTTTACGGATGCAACGAGCAGTTTCAACTACACCCATAGGCGTGATGTCTACGTAGGGCATCCCGAATTCTGCTTCGAGGTAACGAGCTGCCATTAAGCCGAGTTCGCGGTAAGGACAGAGGTTGAACCAAGCGCGAGGTAAGTTTTTCAACTCGTGAACCGAAGCACCTTCAGGAATAGCAGCATTTACCTCAATTCCTAAGTCTGCCATCAACCGTTTCAACTCGGTGCAGTCGTGCTGGTTGTGGAAGCCGAGAGTAGAAATACCGATGATATTAACAGAGGGCTTTTCGGTTTTACCTTCTGGAAGTTCGCCTTTTTTACGAGCTTTTTCGATGTAGAACTGAACAATTTGATGCAGAGTGCGATCGGCTGCTTGCAATTCGTTGACGCGATAGTGGTTCACATCCGCCAGCATCACATCGCCTTTGGCTTCCAACTGCGCCCGTTCGACGAAGTTTTGCAAATCTTCTTGCAGAATACTAGAAGTGCAGGTGGGGGTAAGAACGATTAAGTCTGGAGTTTCTTCTTTATCCTTGCGGGTGATGTTGTCTACCACCTTTTCTTGGGAACCACGCGCCAAAACGTTGCGATCCACAACACTAGCAGTTACTGGGGTAAAGTCCCGTTCCCGTTCCAGCATCGAGCGCATGACGTTAAAGTAGTCATCGCCCAGTGGTGCGTGCATGATAGCATGAACGTTTTTAAAAGAACTGGCAACCCGCAGAGTGCCGATATGGGCTGGGCCTGCATACATCCAGTAAGCCAATTTCATAATAGTGTTCTCCGTTTACATTAAACCAGGCGTGTCCGAATAAGGGGTGGACTTTTGCGTCTAAATTATTAAATCGTTTTTGATTCTCTCAAATGTTCTAGCCTGACAGTAGTTGGCTTCTTGTAAGTTTACATCCCCTAATAAAGCTTGAAACGTTGTTGCTGATTGGGATTGGATGCTCTACTAAAACAACATTAGTGTTGCTAAAGTTCAATAAAAATTAACGTTTTGGTAAATTCCTTAGTATTTGGGAACTTGCAAGGTAATGATGGCGAGTTGCTGGCGATCGCGACAAATTTTGATAATTAAGCTGTTGTAAAAAGCAGTGTACCTTCAATTTCTTGCCTAACTTCTGAACTGATCTTGCTTTCATTCAAGCAGTCTAGTAACAGCTTGTTTGCGTCATAATACTGCTGTAACAAAGCCTCCTGAGCTTTAGTAAACTGCCAGTCATGCCCAATTTTGCGATGTTCAATCATCGTGTTGTGCAAATACTTCAACCACGTATGCCAATTTTCTTTGTCCCAATCTTTAAATTGAGAAGGTAGCAAACTCTCTAGGAACTGTAGTTCAAGTTGAAACTGAGGAGTAAGTTCTAATTCAAAGATAAGTTTAATAACTTGAAGAGCGTATACAAGGGCAATATCACCGTCAAAGACAAGCGCAAGAGCAATGTCAAGAGCAATATCATTTGGGAGGCTGAAGATGAACTTGAAATCACTACATTGTTCATAACCACTAGACATATCCCGTCTGAAGTTAGGATCAATCTCATAGGCAAGGATGTTTCTATTGGGGTGGATAAGTTCTTGGATACAACTAAATTCCAGACGAGCCAAGTAAAAGTAAAATGCACGCACAGCAGCAGGTTTGTATCTTCCATTACTCATTGAATGGGCTTTATGCTGTACACAGGTTAGAAATTCCTGGAGTTTATTATTATTCTTGATTGAGGCATTAATCTGTTGTTGAATTAGCTTCAATAGCTTTTCCCAGACAGAATCCGACAACATACCTACAGTCAGCAAAAACACTTCACGCCAATGTGGCTGATAAACATTACGGGAAAGCCTCCGAAAATCTTGGTGCTGCATAAACCAATGTGCTACAAAATATTCCTGAAACGTGGGATGGTAAAAAGCATAAACAGGCTCATTTGGATTCTTCGCATCTACCCCAACTTGATTTAACCAAGCAAGCTTATTAACTGCCAAATCAAACAGTGAATCATCATCAAATACATCTTCAATAAATTTCTTTTGCAAACAAAATCGCTTCTCTTTCTGATCAATTGCCTTTAGTGCTAACTTTCCCAGCTTGGCGTTAAGTTGCTTTCTTTGTTGGGATGTTGTAGGAAATTCATCTTTTTTCCAATCATAAAATTTATCCACATACATTTGATAAAGTTCTGCTTTTGTATTGGGTAACTTACCATCGCGTAAATGCCAAGTGGAACATAACAGCGTCAAGCGCAAAGGGTTTTTAACTAAATCTTTAATTCTTTCTTTCCCTGGTTGATTTAACGCTTGCTGCAATTGTTGTGCATCGTTGGGGTTTTTAAAGCAAGCCTTGATAAAGTCCTCAACTTTCTCTTGGCTAAACTGCAACGTGCGGTAGGTTTGAAAAGCATTGAGTGCATAAGGGTTTGCTTCCCAGACATTCAATCGACAAGTTAAGACAACGCGACAACGTTGACACCAATTTGGTATCCATGTATCAATAAATTTCAGAGGATTTCTGTCAGCTGCCATTTCATCTACGCCATCCAGCAGCAGCCACACCTTACCATCACTCAACAGCTTTTCAAATTCAGCTTGTCTCTTCTTTGCTTCGCTACCTAAAATATCCTCTAACCAATTATTGAGAATATCTTGGAATTTTGGTGCAGAATTCCCCAAATTACCCAAGCTTATAAAAATTGGTAAATTATCGTTTTGATCCAAAATCCAAAAGGCGATGCGTTGCAACAGCGTCGTTTTACCTGCGCCTGGTTCGCCAATAATGGCAATTTTGTGGCTTTGCTGTGATTGTAGAACTTTGCTAAGAAATTCTTTGTACTCAAACTTTTCCCGTTCTTCGTATTCTGGTTGATATAACCGCGAAGATGCAGTGTTATCATCGCCACTGCGTTTATCAGGCTCTTTGCGTTCAATTAATGCCAAAGGTACGTGAAGTTTATCGATATCAAATACCATTGCATCTGCACACATCAATTGTTTGGAAGTTAGTTGCTTGTGCTTTTCCAATGGTTGGCGACAGACTTCCCGCCAATCGATGGTGTCATCTATTATTTGAAGTGGGGTTTGGGAAATTTGTGGAGAATTCGTTTTTGGATGTTTCTTCCACTTCTGCTTTACCACCTCCAAATTTTCTTCCCTTGTGGCTGTTTGATGTTTTAGGGCTATTGTAAATATCCAATAGCCTCTACTTTGTTTATGTACTTTTAACAATTCCAATTCTTTGAGACTGTCAAAAAAATACTGTACTTCCCGCAATTTTCTTTCTGAGTCACTGCTACCAGATTTCTGTTTGCGCCGAGGGAGTATTAAGCTTTTGTCTACTTTTTTAAGTAAGTTCAGTAGGTGTTTCTGTGTTGTACCAACTTCAACTGTTTTGGCTCTTTTTTTACTTGTCTGTTTGGTTTCATATCCTGTAACTCGCAGTTTATCATCTTCCCAATAAACATAGATCTGGGGTTTTGGTTGTAAGTTTTCTGGTTGTTGTTCCGCTAATAAAAGTAAAGCATCTACCAAACTTAGAATATTCTTTAAAACTGACTCATCCCAACGAATATTTCTTACCATCGGTCAAATATAAAGAGAATCTTAAGAAAATTAAATTGCCCAAACAAACAAACTTCCCCACGCTGCAACGCTTGATGATACAAGCATTATAGACATTACGTGGGGAATGTGTCTGGGGAAATACCCAAAAAAACAATTGACCTCGTAAATAAAAACATGAGGTCAAATAAATGACTACAAAGAAACAAACTTCCAGCCTAAATCAGAAAATTATCACTTTATTACTAGTCCTGAAAATCTTATTTGTCGGTATCCAAGCTGAAAACCGTATTCAACAAGGAGACGCACCCATCGAAGTCTTAATTTGGATAATTAACCAGTGCATCCCCATACTGCAAAAAACTGAGAACCTAGAAGATAAGAATAAGAAATAGGAAAAACCCCATCCCCAAGCATTCCTTTGCTTGCGGGAGGGGTTATAAATTACGCAGCTACCAAACGCCGTAAAGATTCAGCGCGACGTTTAGCAGTGGAATTTTTCGGATCGTATTTGAGTGCTTCTTCGTAACTTTGTAGTGCTTGAGCAGTTAAATTTTTGCGCTCGTATGCATGAGCTAGATTATTTAATGCTGTGACATAATCAGGTTTGGTTTTCACTGCTTCTTTGTATTGACGAATTGCTAAATCATATTGTTCTTGAGCAAAATAAACGAAACCCAAGCCATTATAAATCACAGCAACATTTTCTTCTTCCTCTTCTTCTGCGGCTTTCAAAGCTTTTTGAAACAGACTCACCGCTTGAGTATAAACTTTTTTTTCTGAATAAATACTAGCTAATTCGTAATACTCTTGAGCCGTTCCCTTTTCTTTTGCTAGCTTATTTCGTAAGCGGGAAAAGTTTCTTTCTAGCTTGCGATTTTTGAAAATCTGGGGAACAACATTGATAAAGGTGAATAAGAGAATACCCACCAAAATTGCAAGATAAATAACTGGTAAATTGTTATCCATTGCCTTTATTAAAAATATCTTCTTTATCTATTATCAACTTCTTCGCTACAGTTGATCGTCAAGTGTCAAGTGTCCAGAGTCAATTGTAAAAAAACTATTGACTATTGACCATTGACCATTGACCAATGACAAATGACCATTTTACGGTAAACCCCAGTGTTGAGCGCGTTGCTGGAGCCAACCTTTTTCCAAATAACGTGCGATCGCTCCATTTACTTGACGCCGCAGATCATCATACTGCAATCCTTTGGGCATGACTACAGATAAAGGCTCGGTTGATAGTTTGACTGGTACTAGCCGATATTGAGGATATTGTTGCACCCAGCCACTCAGAACGCTAGTATCGGCAGCAAAAGCCACTACTGTATTATTTTCTAAAAGCGATCGCCCTTCTGCATAGGAATTCACCCCTACCAAATCTGCTTGTGGCAAATAATACTTAATATCAGCTATGGTACTAGAATTTTTGAGAACGGCTATTTTCTGTTTATCTAAGTCGCCTAGCTTCTGTATAGAGGTATTTTTGGTAATTAATCTTGTGCCATCAAAGTAGTAAGGTATACTTAAACTCACTACGCGGGCGCGTGATTCGGTTGCTGTCACCCTGGCAATAGTGAGATCAACTTTATGATCTATAACTTGTGAGAGGCGATCGCGATTCGCTACAGGTTTGAGTTTAACAGCATTGGCTTTCCCAAGTAAGTCTGCTGCTAATTGTTGCGCTAAGTCAATCTCAAAACCTTGAAGATTACCTTTTTCTTTTTGATCTGTAAATCCCAAGGGACGCAAATTATTCTTGACAGCAATCGTTAAATAGCCCCGCCGCTGAATTTCTGGGAGTTCTGCGGCAGATGCTGAGGATTGTGTATCTGCAATCACAAAGGCAAATAGCAACAACAAAAGAATTATTTTTTTGCCAATACTCCTAAAAAAGTAATTGCGGGTGACAGGTTTTGGGTGTAGGGTTTGTCTCCCCACCGCCCGATTTTCCCATCCCCCCATCATTACCTGTTTGGGATTACCCATTTTTAACTCTTTGCTTGGCTTGCCAATTCTGCTACTTTAGCAAAACCAGTTGGATCTAGGACTGCCATTTGTGCCAACATTTTACGATTGAGTAGGATGTTAGCTTTTTTGAGATTACCGATAAACTGGCTGTAGCTCATACCGTGTTGACGAACAGCAGCGTTGATCCGGGTAATCCAGAGGCGACGGAAGTCACGCTTGCGCTTTTTGCGATCGCGATAAGAACTCCGCAGCGCCTTCATTACTTGTTGATTGGCGGTTCTAAATAGAGTGGAGTGAGATCCACGAAAACCTTTGGCGAGTTTGAGAATTTTTTTGCGGCGTTTGCGAGCAACGTTACCGCGTTTTACCCTTGTCATGGCTTAAATTTTCCTGAACAAATTACAAATAGGGGAGCATCAAGCGTACATTTTCGGCATCACGCTCGTCAACAAGAACTGTTTTGGAAAGCTTACGCTTTTTGTTGGAGCTTTTGTGTTCGAGCAAGTGGTTTTTGAATGCCTTGCGACGTACGATTTTACCACTGCCGGTGGCGCGGAATCTTTTTGCCGCAGCTTTACGAGTTTTGAGTTTGGGCATGGGATGGCTATAATTCGACACAATCCATCATTATAAACTATGGAGTTTGAAACTAACCGCCAAGACGCGAAGAACGCCAAGAAAAAGAGGAGAAGTGAGCAGGTTTGACAATATTAAAGGACACATTCAGGAAATTGTCGCTTTAATGCGGGGAAGACTGGACATGGTGCTGAGGTTTGCAAATTCTCTGGTTTACTCCAGGTAAAGGGGGCTTTTTGAGCAGCAGACATCCACAACAGGCGTTTTGCTCGTGTCATGGCGACGTAGAGTAAACGATATTCTTCGGCTGTTTTGAGGTATTTTGCTTGTTCCCAAGCTTGGGTGACATCTGGTAAGTTTGCTTGATCGTGAAGTGCAGCCCGAATTTGGGCGCGGGCGACTTCTGATAAGGTAAGGTCTCCGAGAAATTGGCTTTGGGGAGGAACCCAAAAGCGCCCAGGTATTAAGTTTTCATGCAAAAATGGTATAAATACGTAATCCCAGTCTAGACCTTTGGCTTTATGCATGGTGATAATTGTCAGTTGACCGCGACGGGTGTAACGGGCTTCTAAGTCTTCTGTTTCTACGGGTTCAAATCTTTCGGAATTGACGATTTCACTCAGGACACTCAGCATATTTGTCATGGAAGCATGACCAGCTATTTGTATGTTCACTCTTTCTGCGAGTTTGTCGGCAGTTGCAAGTTCTGCTTGGTCGTAGTTTAATGCCAAAGCTAGGAAGGAAATGAGTTGATACAGGGGTAGTTCCATCCGCGCCCGTAGTAAACTTCGACATAAGTGTGCGGCTTTTTGTGCTGGTTCTGGCTGGAGTGCAGACAAGGGGCCTGGATACAAGAATTCTTCAGGTACAGAAGCAGGGGCGTTAAGGTCTTGAGTGGGAATTAACTGTCTTTGTACAAAGACTTCTAAGGCTGCTTTCAAGTGGTCGGGGGAGTGGGGGCGATCGCAAAATTGTAGTAATGCCAAAATTTCTTGGGGTACATGGGAATGGCGATCGCGTTCTCCGACGTCATAAAGTGTAATTTGATGCTCTTTACATACAGGTGTCAGTGCTTCTGCTAACCATCTACCTTGACGGTTTTCTCTGACTAATATGGCTGCACTAATGGTATTTGGTTCTGAGGAAAATAACTGAATTACTCGTTGGGAAAGTAATTCGACTGTGTGATGAATATCTCGCGGTGTATACAGTTCTAGTCCCTGTCCTACTGGTTGAGGATTCGCATCTTTTTGAGGATCACCAAAATCAACAAGGCGAATGATTTGGGTACGAAAGGGGGATGTAGGGGAATTTTGATTTTTGGCTTGATAGGCACTATTTACCCATTGCAACACGAAATTGGCAGCATCAATAATCATTTTGGTGCTGCGTCCTGCTTGATCCATTGTTGCTAAACGATTTTTGTTGTTGCAATCTTCGCAAAACTCACGAAAATAAATTGGGTCTGCGGGGGTGAAGGTGGAGTTAATTGCTTGGTTGGGGTCGCCGACACGAATTAAGTTTTGTTGGTTAGGATCGTCGGGGTTGGTGGCAAGAATTTGTAATAGTTTGGTTTGGAGAGGACTAGAGTCTTGGGCTTCGTCTTCAAAAACGGCGAATACTTGGTTTTGTTCGATTTTGCGGGCGCTGGGATTTTCTAGTACTCGCAGTGCAGCTAAAATCATGTCGTCGTAGTCAATGAAGTCACGCGATCGCATTAATTTTTGGTACTGCTCGTATAATCCCGCAGCTACAGTTAAAATTTCATAGTTGTCTGTGGTTTGTTGACCCAAACGTCGTAAATCTTCTGGCAACATTCCCGAACTTTTTGCTTCATGAATTACGGTTGTTGCTAAGTCTGGTAGTACTTCTGTTCGCAATACTGACTGACGACGCAATCTTTCAGTTTCTTCACCGTCAAATTGTATACCTTCTAGTAAGCGAAAATAATGCCCTGGGTGGCTAGCAATCCATTGTTCTACGGCTGTACGGATGAAGCGGTGGCTTTGGTTTGGTGTAATTAATGTGACGTTATTTAATTGCAATCCTGATAAATCGGAATGGCGACTAGCAATATTTAAAGCTAGTCCATGGAGCGTGTATACAACAAAACCAGTTTGAGGTAAGGATAATTCTTCACGTAAGTATTTGCGGATTTTAACTTTGATATTAGCAACAGCAGAACGAGTGAAGGTCACAACAACCAACTGCTGACGTTGAGACGAACCTGAAGAATTTGAACGCTGATACTGACGGGCGATCGCAACCGCCGCAGCCGCTGCCATTCCTGTGGATTTACCCGCACCAGGAACAGCAGAGACAGCCAATGGGCCAGAGTTCCAATCAGCCATTTGTTGCTGTCCAGGACGCAGAGTATTGCGAATGCTTAAAATCGCACTTTCTCTGAGAGAAGAGAAAGTGGACAGAGAATCAGCTTCGATTGGATAGGATTCTTGAGGCACTAGATATTTAAAATGAAGTCTTATATTTCAAATTTTAGATTTTTATGAATCAACAACTACGAACCAACTATCAACCACAAGTACTAACTTGACCAATTATTCCGAGCAGGGTACAGAGTAAGCAGATTTCATAAGTGGGATCAATCCAAAATCTAAAATCCTGTTAGAGGTTGACTGCTGTATCACAGTGGAGTGAAGATAAAATGGTTGGGACTGTTGTCAAAGTATAGGCGATTTTTGATGTCGCTTTGTTCTCTTATTCTTCTCGTCGATTGGAAAACAGGGTTTTAGACTAAGAGAACGAATTATATTCAAGCCTGCATGGGCAGGCTTTGTTTGTCTAGGAGGAATAAAGGCGTTAAATTGCGCCTCTATACTGCTAGAAGCCAAAATCGACTTTTGCAAGCAGTCTATTTTATGAGCAACAAGTTCAGTGAGGGATGGCAGTGGAGACACTTGTGGAAAAGCAGAAGCTAGGTGTAAACTTTGTTATGAATAAAGGCGATCGCGTTCGTGTTAAAGAATCCGTGGTAGTGTACCATCATCCCGAACATCGCGGTAATGCATTTGACATGAAAGGTACAGAGGGAGAAGTGATAGCTATTGTTACTCAATGGCACGATAGACCAGTTAGTGCTAACTTGCCCGTCTTAGTGCAGTTTAGTAAAAAATTTAAAGCTCACTTCCGTGAACAGGAGTTAGAAATTATCTAATATCCCTCATTTGCGGCGAACAAAAAACTGCATTATATTCAATTCGCCGCGCATTTTTTTTAGGTCTTGACGATGCTGTTCTGCTACTGCGTAGTACCACTCACAGTATTCTTGATGATCTAATCTTGTTTTAACTTCGTGATAAAACTGGTGAGTAGTTTGGTAGACAGCAAAACTTTCCTCAACTTGAGGTTGAGGCGCAGGAATAATATACGGTAAGTATTTAGACATAAAAATAAGGAGTCAACCTCTAACAGGATTTTGGATTTTGGCTCGATTCCACAGATAAATCTGGGGGCTTGTACCATTAAGGAATTATCGGTCAAAAGTAATTGTGCAACTCCTGATCCATTATGACTTAGTGAGTGGTGAGTGTTGATTTTTCAAATCAAAGCCAACCTCTTAAACGATAGACAAACATACCCACATATTCTTTTGCTGCCGCAGTAAACTTATGTAAATTAGAGCTATCGGGTAGCAAACTTAAAATAGCAGCTTTAGGAGTGTGGCCTAGTGCTTCCATTTCACTTTGAGTCACAAGAAAGTCAGTTGGTGCAGGGATAGCATCAATACCCTGACGCTTAAAGATTAAAAATGATCGTGGCATATGCATAGCTGAAGTTACTAGCAAAATCTGGCGAATTCCACGACTGTCAAGTATTTTTTTGACATTGACTGCATTTTGATAGGTATTGAGAGATTCCGATTCTTGAATAAGAACTTCTGGTGAGATACCAATCGATGTAAGGACTTGAGCCATATCTTCAGATTCAGCTAAACCTTGGTTGTCGTCCCAATTGATACGTCCACCACTCAGAATAATCACGGGGGCTTTGTTTTGGCGATAAAGTTGAGCAGCATAAATTACGCGATCGCCAGCTTCATTTAAATCTACACCCGGTCGTGGTGGTAAAGCTGGTTTGGTAGCACCACCTAAAACAACTATTGCTTCAGTATTGGGTAATTGTGCGGGTGGTAAATACTGCCATTCAAGCGATCGCACCATCAGATTAGCAATCCAGGCGTTACTGCTCAATAACAATATTAGTAGTGCCAACATCATTGCGATCGCTGCTGTGCGAGGGCGTTTCCATACCATAAATAGGGCCACCACTAGACAAATACTAGCTAGCCCCAAAGGATAAAGGAATAGTGGTAGCAACTTTGATAGATATAAGAACATAAGGGGGACTTATCAATTAAAAATTAAAAATTAAAAATTGCTAAGAGGGACAAGGAGGAGAATAATACCTAATACCCGATCCCTGATCCCCAAAACTTTTTTACCTCCGCCAAAAGCGTGGCCAGTTGGAATTACCAGATGAACGACGGTAATGACGTGTGGGCTTTCGGATGCGCCGTTTGACAGTTGGGGTTGCGGGTAATTCTAGTTGTGTTTCATCTGTTAATTCATCGGGGATTTGAGTTCTAGTTTCTTCCTTGCTTTTCCACCAAGCAATTAGCCAGCCTCCGCCAATCCCAGCCAAGGAACCCAGCAAGATGCTTACGGATGGTTTGTATCCTAAAAACACAAAGCCAAGCAAGAAAAATAACCAGTATTTCAAACCTGCGTCAATACCCTCAGAAGAAGCAATTGCATCACTCTGAGGGCTACTTTTATTAGCTGTAGTCAGCCACCCTACAGCCAAACCACCCAACACGCCCAAGAAAAGACTTACAGGTAGTGCATAACCGACTACCAAAAAAATGAGTGTTAAAAATACCCCAAACAGGATTTGATTGAGGAAGTTGGGCGAAATCGATAGAAATTGGTTGAAATTGTTCTTTTGTGGTGCCATGAGGTCAACCTCTAACAGGAGTTTGGATTTTGGATTACTCTACGAGAAGCCGCTTACGCGTCTATGGATTTTGGATTTCGGATTTCGTAGTGAATTACAAAAATTACTTTCCTACTCACGAATCAATACGGTTGGTGTTAAGGATTTTTAGTGAGATTTGATGATGTGTAGAGACGTTGCAGTGCAACGTCTCTACATTTTTGGTCTTATCTGAACTGTATTGACTCATGAATAATCTCAAATCTCAAATTTTCTGTTAAGACATTAGTTAAATATTTCCTTTAATTGTGCCTGTATTGGTTGAGTTGTGTCCAAAATTTTTACTAGTGGTTTTTCTTTTTCTGTCCAAGTCTCAGCAGCAGCAAGTTGTGATTCCAACAATTCAGCAGTTGCATCAGCAATATCACCAGTGCGGTGTTGCAGACGTTGTTGTAAAACTTCTAGAGGTGCAGTGCAACCCAGAATTTGTAAAGGTATTTGCTTATCTTGGGCTTGAGTAATTGCTTCTTGTCGTAATTGCTGGCGATCGTACTTAGCATCCAAAATCACTTTAAATCCTTGAGTTGCCAGCATGATTCCCAATTCCAGCAAGCGTGCATAGGTTTTTTGAGTCATTTCGGGGGTATACAAATCATCTCCACCGCGTTGCAGTAAAGGAATCCCCGCTAAATGCTTCCGCACTGCATCTGAGCGCAGGTGAATTGCTCCTATCTGTTGAGCTAAATACCGAGCTGTTGTACTTTTCCCAGAACCAGATACCCCCGACATTAAAATTAAGTGTCCTTGACGCGGTTGAGTATATTCCCACGCCTGTTGGTAATAAGCCGCCGCAGTTTTCGCCGCTTCTTTTTTAGCCTCTGGTGGTACACCAGGATCATCTAACAAAAACGAAGTTACTTTCGCTCTCACATACGCCTGACGACTTAAATACAAAGGTAATAGCTGTAAACCTTCCCAATCTCCGGTTTGCTCAATATAAGTATTCAAAAACACATTAGCTAAATCTTTGCACTGCCGTGCTTCCAAGTCCATCACCGCAAACGCTACATCGTACATCACATCAACAAAGCGAAACGGCTCGTTAAACTCAATACAGTCAAAGAGCAAAATCTGATCGTGCCAGAGCGCAATATTTCTTAAATGTAGATCACCGTGACATTCCTTAATGTAATTGTGATGAATACGACTCTTAAATAAATCCGCACGTTCTGCAAAAAATCGATCAGTATACTGCTTCGTTTCCTCAAACTGTACCTGAGTTTGTGGTCCACCAATATATTTTTCTGTTTGCTGGTAATTTTCGTCAAATGCAGCCCGGACTTGTGATACTTCCCCAAAAGAACGAATGTAATGATTGGTAACAGTTTTCCTGTGAAGCTCTGCTACTACCCGTCCCAATTCTGCGATGTGCTTCTCCTCCAACTTCCCCTGCTCAAACATTTCACTCAGCAAAGCTTCCTGGGGAAACTGACGCATTTTCAACGCATACTCTACCGCTTCGGTTCCCCCCAATTGATATTGCTCACCTACCAAACTAATAGGCAATACTTCTAGATATAATTCCCCCGCACCTCGCTGATTTAACCTTAACTCCTCCTCACAAAAATGCTGGCGTTTTTCCAAGGTCGAATAATCCAAAAAGCCAAAATTTACAGGCTTCTTTAATTTATAAACATAATCCCCTGTTAACAACACATAAGAAACATGCGTCTGAATTAACTTCACTGGTTCCTGTACCGCATGGGGATAAAAACCAGGTTGTAACATCTGCTCAATTAAAGGTGGAATAGAAACTGTCATCTGTTCTGTTTGTTCCTTTGTGTTCTATGTGGTTCAATCAACAAAAAACCAGGGTGAAAACCCTGGTCTTTTCAGCAATTATGATAAACTCTATCAACCTTTGCTGGCAGCAAAAAAACTCAAGTGGTAAGGTGTTCCCTTCGCCGGATGAGTTTGAAGTTCACGGATCACCGTTTTACCGCGCCAATCCAAATCTGTAACATTGAGTTCAAACTCAGTTTTGTTGACACGAGCCTTCTTGAGTAAATTCTCAACAGTTTTAGCATCAACAACTAAAGAAATAGACTCGCTACCTTTGTGACCATACAAATTAGCAGGTATTAATCCAGAACGACGCAAAGCTTTGGGCTTGCTACCTTCCGGTCGCTTTTTACAATCAATCGTAAGTTCCATAGAAATTGTTAGTTGTAAATTGACAAATTGGGGGATCGGGGAAAGGGGATCGGGGATCGGGGATTGGGGATCAGTGTTTATTCTCTCCCTTGTCTCCCTTGTCCTCCTTGTCCCTGATCCCCGATCCCCGTGCGCGTAGCGTCTCCTCTGGAGAATCCCCGTTCCCCATTCCTAAGCACTCAGCAATGAAGCTGGAGAACCATCGGCGTGTAGCAAAGCCCGTTTGGGGCCATGTATCGGGTCTTMGACAATGATAGTTTGATCGCGGCTGGCTCCTAAAGAAACAATCGCGATTGGCACTTCCATTAATTCTGCCAAAAATTTGAGATAATCTAACGCTTGTCTTGGCAAGTCATCTAAAGAACGGCAGTTACTGGTAGACTGCTGCCATCCGGGTAAGGTTTTGTAAATGGGACGACATTGGGTAAACTTACGGGCGCTTGTAGGAAAATGTTCACAGCGTTCCCCATCTATCTCATAGGCAACACAAACTTTGATTTCCTCTAGTTCATCAAGGACATCTAGTTTAGTAATTGCCAGACAGTCTAAGCCATTGATACGTACAGCGTAACGACCGATGACTGCATCAAACCAGCCACATCGGCGTTTGCGTCCGGTGGTTGTGCCAAATTCTGCACCACGGGAACACAACAATTCTCCTAATTCCCCATCTAATTCTGTGGGGAAAGGCCCTTCACCAACACGAGTAGTGTAGGCTTTTGCTACCCCAATAACCCGGTCTATCATTGTCGGGCCTAACCCTGTACCAACACAAGCCCCCCCAGCTACTGGGTTAGAAGAGGTGACATAGGGATAAGTCCCATGATCAAGATCAAGGAGTGTACCTTGTGCGCCTTCAAATAAGATATTGCGTCGTCGCTGAATCGCATCGTAAATTTTTAGGGAAGCATCGACTACATAAGGTCGTAATCTTTCCGCATACCCCAGATATTCATCTATCACCTTCTGGGGTTCTAGCGGTGGTAAGTTGTAAAGCTTTTCTAAAATGAGGTTTTTATAATTGATCGTCCACTCTAGTTGATCACTTAGCCCTTGGGAGTCCATCAGGTCTAACATCCTGATTCCTGTCCGCTCGGATTTATCCGCATAGGTTGGGCCAATACCTCGACCAGTCGTACCTATTTTATGATTTCCTCGGCGTTCCTCTGATGCCTGATCTATCAAACGATGATAAGGCATTGTCACGTGTGCTGTTTCAGCAATTAATAAATTGCTAGTTGAAATGCCAAGTTCTTCTATTTGATCGAGTTCTGCTATTAAAACCTGTGGATCGATGACTGTTCCTGAACCAATAATGCACTCTGTATTCGGGTACAAAATACCAGAGGGAATCAAATGCAATTTAAAGGTTTGACCCTTGACTACAATTGTGTGTCCAGCATTGACACCCCCTTGATAACGTACTACTACATCTGCGGAGCGGCTGAGTAGGTCGGTGATTTTTCCTTTTCCTTCATCGCCCCACTGGGCACCTATAACTATAACGTTAGCCAAGAGTTTATATTAAAAAGCTAAAGTTTTCACAAACGCTAATTATCAACAAAATTTGTAGCAGATGTCAAGCTTTGAAAGCAAAATTTTACCTATGGTAAACATAGATACGTCTTTTAATCTAAGCGATCGCATTATCAAGCATTTTCTTGCAATTAAATACTAGCCAATATTAAGTCTCTATGGTGTACATTATTAAAAATAATTGCTTGTTGAGAAGAGCGATCGCCATACTTCTTTTGCTTAATTTTTTGTTACATACTTGTGAATTTTAGGACTTACGCTTCAATTTCGTTTATTGAAGAGATAGGTATGGGGTTAATTGCAAGACCAAGAGGAGTAAAAGGTATAATTCAAGCTTTTTTAGGTAATGAGAAGCATCTTTGGATGTGGGACTACAATTCAATGAAGTTAGAACTTGAAAAAATTGGCTTTACTGAAATCAGGAGAGGTTATTTCAACGATTCTGAAGATCCAATGTTTAAAAGTGTTGAAGAACAAGGAAGATTTGTAGATGCGGTAGCTATTCAGTGTAAAAAGCCATGACTCAAGAGTTTTTCTTACATGGTGGCGAGCTCCAATCATAAATGTCCAAAACTGCAATCAAGGTAATTCTGAAACCACATTAATCTGCAACTAGAGGTGGTCTCCAAACCACAATAATTGCAAATGAAACCACATTAAATGCAACTAATCCCTCTTTTGTTACTACGGGGAAAGTATAATCAGGGAGAAAACCGGAATCTATTGACGGCTACTTTAAGTATTTAAAGAAACATATAAATAAAAAATTGATTCTCTGGGAGCATCCCAATTTTGCAAAGAGATGGGGAGAAGGGGAAAATATTCGCGATTGTTTCTCGCGAATAAAAGGGGGGACTGTACATCAGCACCCCTTCAAGAGACAATGACTTGTGTTCCATCCCTAGTAGAAAGGCCAATGACCCCAGAAGAGAAAAAAGAATTAGATGCACACGTAAAAGCCATCGCCAAAATCCTGTATAAAAACACGCCACCAGAAAA
>NZ_NAPS01000002.1:2212065-2252676 GCF_004323185.1 Westiellopsis prolifica IICB1 | reverse complement strand
AGGAAGAGCCGCAAGATTGAAACTCCCTATTTATTCGCGATGATATCTCGCGAATTATTTTTCTCTCTCTATTTTTGCAAAATTGGGATGCTCCCGATTCTCTAAGCAAATTATTTTTTTATTTGTTACTGTTAATAATAATTAATATTTATTCTGAATAGCACCACTATGGCCTTATATGCAGAGTTACATAGACACCTGGGCGGTTCGGTTGTACCGCGAGTTTTATGGCGATACTTTGAACGTCATTGCTCGGAGTTAATTTCTCGGTTTGCTGACTATGGAGATTTTGAAGAATTTTACACACGTCCGCGTAATACTTTAGATGAGTATTTAGAGTTACATACTTTAGTAGAAAGTGTACAAACTGTAGAGACTCTACCCTACTTTATTTATCGGCTATTACGGGGTGCTTATATATTTGAAAATTTGGCTTACTTGGAATTGCGTTATACACCTTACCTGCGGACACCAGAACACCTGAGTCAATCAGAAAGAATTGACAAAATGGCAGAAATTGTTGAAGTTGTGGGTAAAGCAAGCAAACTACCTGAATATCCAATTGTCACTAGTCAAATTCTTTGTATGCATTCGCGTTTACCCTATGAGGTGAATAAAGCGATTGTAGATTTAGCTGCACAAAATAAGCAGTATGTTTGTGCGATAGACGTGGCAGGAGGAGATAATTATTATGGCGATCGCATAGAAGAATGGGTAGAACTATATAGTTATGCGCTGTCTTTAGGAATTAGTACAACAGGACACCTGTACGAAACGACAGCTGGTTGTTATCCACAACTGTTACCATTTTTGATGCGAATTGGTCACGGTATCCAAATTCCTTTGTTGTACCCCGAATTACTTCCAGATTTAGCAAAACGCAATCAGTGTTTGGAAGTTTGCCCCACAACTTACCTCAAAACAGGTACTTTAGAAGATATTCGCCAACTTAAGGTTGTCTTTGACCGTTGTTTTGATGCTGGAGTCGATATTGCCATTTGTACAGACAACGCTGGACTACACAACGTCCGTTTACCCTTTGAGTACGAAAATCTTCTCACCTACGACATCATTAATTTTCAACAACTCCAAGCTTGTCAAGATGCAGCTTTCCGTCATGCTTTTGCTTGGCCTTACACTCAACGTCCAGCATCACTATTAAATAGATTGCTAAATACTGAAGATAGTAAACTTGTGGCGATGAAAAATTAGTACTTGGTGTCTTTGTGTCTTGGTGGTAATAAATGATTTTTGAACCACGAAGACACGAAGACACTAAGGTTTATTGATTATTGCTCAAGCTCTTTAATTCTTGCCAATGCACCTTGATAATATTCCATTTTCCCTTGTTGTTTATAGAGGTCTGCGGCTTTTTGATAATCCTGACGCGCTCCTTGAATGTCTTTGAGTTTAATGCGAACATCACCTCGAAATTCGTAAGCGATAGCATAGTCCGCTTGTAGGCTAATTGCTTTCGTGTAATCTGAAATTTGTTGTTGATAGTCTCTCTGTCTTAAACCACGAGTCACGTAGAAACTAGCATTGTTAGGATTGAGACGAATCGCAGTGTTCATATCGTCAATCCCTTTTTGATCGTTTCCTTGTCGATAGTGGAGCAAGGCCCTTATTTCGTAGGTATCAGCAAAGTCAGGGTTGAGGAGGATTGCTTTATTAAAATCAGCTAGCGCGCTCTGATTTTTTATCTGGGAAAAGTAAACTTCACCTCTTGCTTTATAGTAATTAGCAACGTTAGGCCCAAGACGGATCGCTTCATTTAAATCAATGATCGCTTTTGTATAATCTTTTTGCATAGAGTAGGCAACACCCCGTACAGCGTAAAGATTGGCTAGAAGCGACTTATCTTTGGGTTTGAGGCGAATACCTTCGTTGCTATCAGCTATAACTGCCTGATAATCTTTCAATTCTATAAGTATAAAGGCACGGTTTTTGTAGTATTTTGCTTCTTTGGGTTTGAGGCGAATAGCTTCGGTGTAATCTGCTACAGCTTTTTGATAATCTTTCTGCTTATAGTGAATATAACCCCGTGCATCGTAGTACACATCTGCTGACTCAGGAGCAACGCTTAAAATATTTTTGAGATCAGCCATTGCTCCTTGATAGTCTTGTAATTTGTTACGAGCATCAGCGCGATTGATGTAGTATGAAGTTTCTTTTGGCTTTAAGCGAATAGCCTCAGTATAATTGACTATAGCTCCTTGATAATCTTTTTGCTCATACCGGACATTACCCAGCGCATTGTAATATTTAGCTGCCGAACTGGGAGCAAGGCGAATAGCTTCGGTGTAATCTGCTATAGCTTTTTGGTAATCTTTGAGTTCTCTATAGGCATTGGCGCGATTGCTGTAATATAATGCTAATTTAGGCTTTAAGCGAATAGCTTCGGTGTAATCGCCTACAGCTTTTTGATAATCTTTCTGGTCATAGCGGACATTACCCAACGAATTGTAATAGTAAGCTGCTGACTCAGGAGCAAGGCGCATGGCTTCGGTGTAATCCGCTATAGCTCCTTGATAGTCTTCCAGTAATTTTCGAGCATCCCCTCGGTTGTCATAGATGTAAGCGCTGTCAGGCTGTAGACGCAGAGCAGTTTTAAAATCTTCAGTATATTTTTGCTGATTTCCGATTTGAGCGTAGAGAAGACCCCGATCAGTGTAATATCGGGCATTGTTTGGCTGGAGTTCTATGGCTTTGTCTAAATCAGTAATTGCTCCAGCATGATCTCCCTGTTCATAGCGAACAAAACCCCTTTGGCTGAAGGCATAAGCTAAGTCTGGCTGAAGTTCTATGGCTTTGTTTAAATCAGCAATGGCTCCAGAGTAATCTTTAAGTAATTTACGAGTGTAAGCACGGCGGGTATAGTTCTCAGGATGATGAGGATTGAGTCTAATTGCTTTATTACCTGCTTCGAGTGCTTCTGGGTAAAGCCCTAACTGTTCTAATGAATTAGCAAGCCAAGTATAAACAATAAAGTCATCAGGTCTAAGTTGAATTGCCTTTTCTATGATTTTCCGTGCATCCTCGTATTCTTCTAAGTAGTAGTATGCATCACTAAGATGGCGTAAAGCCAGAAAAGCTAGATCGGAACTAGGATTATATTCAATGGCTTTGTTAAATGATTTAATTGCCTCTTGGTATTTTTGCTGACGCATCAGTGTCTGAGCGTGTAAGTACCAAGCTTCTGAGAAGTTACGTTTAATTGCAATGGCTTTTTCAAGTGCTACTAGTGCTTGTTC
Source organism: Westiellopsis prolifica IICB1 (assembly GCF_004323185.1). Classification (GTDB taxonomy): domain Bacteria; phylum Cyanobacteriota; class Cyanobacteriia; order Cyanobacteriales; family Nostocaceae; genus Pelatocladus; species Pelatocladus prolificus_A. The sequence continues at coordinate 2,249,422 of NZ_NAPS01000002.1, read as the reverse complement.
ATATCGACGCGATCGCCACAGCTTATTACCATAATTTAACCAGTCAATTTCATCAGCACTGCTTGGTGGTGCTTTTAAATCTAATGAAGATGTAACAATATCATCTTGTTGTGAGGGTGTGAGTTGTCGCGGGCGAGAGTTCTCTTGTTTGAGACTAAGATTGATTTTGTCTGAACGAAGTCGTGCAACAAAAGTCTGGATCGGAACACCCAAACTGTAACCTAGCTCAAGTTCACTTTGGCGATCGCTTTTTTGGGAAATAGAACCTGGCCTTTCTTTTTTGTCATTTTCTGCTGCTGTATGAATTCCGATGACGCGACCTTCTGTATCTAATACTGGGCCACCACTCATTCCTGTATCTGTAATGTTGGTATAGACTAGTCCGTATCCCTGCGATAATGAGCGGTCATCCCTCGCTAAATTAGTACTACTAGACCAATCTAAAAGAAAGCCAGCACTCAACTTACGGTTTGGTGCAACGCTCGCTTGTTTTGACTCAGGCCAACCAGAAACGAAAGCTAGCTGTTCTTCAAGCTTTTGATCATAATTTGCCAGGGTAGCTACTTGGTATCTTTGGTTGCTATTAAACTGCAATAAAGCTAAATCTACACCATCCCAGGGTTTGATTGTACTATTGCTCACCACATTTTCTTTACCATCAGGGGTAATAACTTTTAGTTCTCTGTTACCACTGGCTACGTGTCTAGCAGTGAGGACATAGTATGTGTTCCCTTGCTGGGCGATGATTACTCCCGAACCATTTCTGATTTGTGAGTCATTTTTGCTTTGCCAAGTTACCAATACTGTAACTTCTTTGGCAATACTATCTACCTGCTTTGCTATTTCGTTTGATGGAGTAGGTGCTTTAGTTATATTATTGTCTGGCTTTGGCGATGAGCTAGTTGATACAAATTGGGGAGCTAGTTGAGCAAACTTAGCAATAGAAACTCCCCAACTCGAACGTCTCATCTGATTTCGCAGATCATCATTAGGCTGGGAACCATCCTCATACACATAGGGGTTCCCCCACAGAGGCTGAGCATGAATACCATTGATACCGATGATCTTACCTTCACTATTGAGGATTGGTCCCCCACTCATACCCTTTTCGATTTCATTGGTATATCCAATCTGATAGCCTCTTTTTAAGGAGCGTTCTAGCAATTCTGATACCATTTCTGTATGAAGATGCGCTAAATTGTGAAAAAGAGTGCATTTGGTACAAGTGTGATGGGGTTGAGATTAAAAGTCGAGATCAAAGAGAGTCAGGAAGAACTGGAAAAAGCAGTTAAACATGCCACACAGGGAAACAGCAAGGAGAGATTACAAATGCTCTACTGGCTCAAAAGTGGTCAACTAAGAAGTCGGCAAGCTTTAGCACAACGTTTAGGGAGAGACGAAGCAACAATAACTCGATGGATCAGAAAATATAAGGATGGGGGATACAAAGGCTTATTAGAGGTGAAACATGCCCCAGGTAAAGAGCCGATAGTCAGTGGCTTCATGTTAGAACGTTTAAAGCAAAGATTATTAGAACCACAAGGATTCCACAGCTATAAACAAATTCAAGAATGGTTAATCAGCGAATTTAGACTGGAGATAGCTTATAAAACGGTATATCAGCTAGTACGATACCAACTAGGTGCAAAGCTGAAAGTGCCGCGTCCAAAAAGCCGAAAACAGCACCCAGAGAGTCAGCCTCATTTTAAAAAAAACTGCCTTTAGCACTCAAATTCTTACAAGATGAATTTGGGCAAGGTAAGCGGCTGAGATATATGTGTCAAGACGAGACACGTTTAGGGTTAAAAACCCTTGCCGGACGTGTAATCACTGCTCCTGGCGTTAAGCCCGTTGGTTTGAGTCAATGGCAACGTGATAATTTTTATTTGTACGGTGTCGTAGAACCTTTAACTGGCTACAGTTTCTTCTACGAGTTTTCTCATCTCGATGGTGATTGTTTTCAAAAGTTTTTAGAGTTATTGTCTGCTGAGGGATCTCCAAATAATAAAATGCCCAGCCGTCGCTTTCGCCTAAGAGGCGAAAGCGCCTAAATCTTTGGGCTTGGCCAAAATATATTTAATACGGCTGGGCATTTTATTACTTGGAAGTGCCTGAACTAGGAGAGGATGTTGCAGTTATCCAATGTGACCAAGGCTCATTTCATACCGTCAAAACTCTTGATTGTCCAGAAAATATCATTCCCATTTTTCAACCTCCTCACTCTCCAGAACTCAACCCCATTGAGAGGTTTTGGGAGTTTCTCAAAACTCAACTGCAATGGGAAAATTGCTCCTCCCTTTCCCAGCTACGTCAAAAGCTAGCTGAGGTACTTCAAAATATTACACCTTCGATGATTGCTTCTCTTACTTCTTACGATTTCATTCTTGAAGCTTTATTTAGCGCAGCTTCATAAAGAATTGGTATGAGGAGAACCATCTTCAGATTGCACTAAAGGACCTCCGGCTGTATATCCATCTAGATGTTGAAGCACCAAGCTAGCATCCTCTTTCCGTTTGAGTGTGAACAGCAACATCCCATCACGACAAGAACGAGCGTATTGACTGACAGCACATATAACAGGTGTTTTATTGGAAAATCCCCATGTTAGATAATTCAACTGACCCTGTTCATAGGCTTTCTGGAAGTTGTCAGATACTATTTGACAGCGTTGTGCAGGTTTCAATCCGCCTAAACTAAACTCCCAACGAATAACTTGAATAGGTTTTCTTGTAACGGTTCTAGCAAATGTTGTTGGTACACCATCATCACTAGTGCTACAGTAGTACGTCTTAGCTTGAGCCGAACTGGGTTGACTCATAGCGCCAATAGCTGCCAGAGTCATTGCACCAGCGCCCAGTATATTGACAAGTAACTGTGTTTTCATACTCAAGTATTTCTCGCTAATAACAAGAAACTATAATCACTAGTATCCTCTCAAAAAAACTACTGAAGCTAATCAATCTTGTAAAAATTTATTGAAGTATTGATGTAGTTTTAAATGAATTCATAAATTGCTTAATATTTTTGTTTGAGTGTACAGCAATCTATTGTTAAACAACAGGATAAGCAAACTTGGATTTAGATAAATTACTTTTTATAACGCATAAATCTATTTAGCAAATTTATACAGAAAATGTATATTACTGAATTTCCAACGAATGAATCATTGTTTGAGCAGACTTCAAATATTTAGAATATTTGCTGACTTGTGCTGTATAATTTATAAGATAAATTCTGTTATCTTTGATTGTCCAAACTTGGAGAACTTGTACATCATTGCCCTCTTCTTTGCCTGTGTAAACAATTTGGTAAGCTGGTAATTTTGCTAACTCCGTTTTACCTTCTGAAATAATCTTTGCATCAGGAAAAAACTGTTTAATCTCAGTAATAGAATTTCGAGTATATTCATCAAGTTTTTTATTATTTGCTGGCAAATTAACAAAGAGTATTACATTTTCTTGATATTGATCTGAATTACTTTCTTTAGGGGAGATAAATTTTGCTAAACTACCTGTTCTGCTATCTGGAATTTCAGATAGCATCCACGTTTGTGGATATTTGATACTGATACCATAAGTCATATTGCTATAGCTCTCCAGTTTTTCGCTCGGTATCAATATTGGCACTAGAGCAATAGCACTAGCTGTAACAATTCCGACTCCAATTAATGCTTTCCACAGGATTGGTTCCGAGGGTTTTAAGCTTTGGAGTGCTTGCAAAACCTCTGTAGCTGACTGATATCTCTGCCGAAAGTCATACTTGACCATTTTTTCTATAATCTCTGCCAACTTTTGGCTAACCTGTGCCTGGTTACGCCAAATAATTTCACCTGTAAGAGTATCTTGTGGCAATTGAGTAGCTCTTAATCCTGTCAGCGCACAAATACCAATAATTCCAACTGCATAGATATCACTGCATAACCTGGGCTGACCTTGGGTTTGTTCGCTAGGCATATAGCCGGGTGTGCCAATCGCAACTGTTAAATTCGCTGCTCCTTGGAGGTTCCCTGTTTGAGAGCTAATTTGTTTGACTGCTCCAAAGTCAACCAAAACTATTTTGCCATCTTGCTGACGCCGAATTAAATTCGAGGGCTTGATATCACGGTGAATGACATTATTTTTATGGACAAATTCTAAGACTTCTAGAATATCCTGCAATAAAACAATGACTTCTTGTTCACTAATTTGTTTGTCTGGTATGAATTCAAAACTCAAATCATGCCCAGCAATGAATTCCTCTACCAAATAGAATTGTTGTTCTTGTTCAAAGTGAGCCAACAGACGCGGAATCCGGTCGTGACTACCTAAGCGATTGAGAACTTTGGCTTCAGTCTCAAACAGCCTTCGTGCCAGTTCCAAAGTAGCAGGATCGGTTGCGCGAGGCGAGAAGTGCTTAACTACACACTGATCCTTATCAGGCAATTTCCTATCTATGGCTAGGTAAGTAGTGCCAAAAGCCCCTTGTCCAAGCTTACTAATAACTTCATAGCGGCTATCGAGGATTTTACCGATCATTCAACTTACAAGCGTCTTTATTTTATCTGAATTTTGCCATAGAAACTGGAGATATGAACTACTTAGGGACTTACAGAAAATAAATTATCTCAGAATCAATAATAATAATCAGTATCAAAAAATGAAGAGACTGCCGATGGCAACCCATTTCTCACAAAAAGACGGCGGCTCGGAACGCTCCTTCTAGGGTTAGGAGGAACCGCCGCCTTTGGTAATTGGTAATTGGGCCATTACCCATGACCATGAAATCCCCCCACGCTTTAACCGTGGGAGTGTTAAGAAAAATCAGCCATTAATATACTTTTATTTGTTTTAAGCCCCTACTGTTGCACCTCCGGCTGTTTTCCAAGCGGACAAGCCACCTTTAATTTCAGAAACATGAGCAAATCCAGCCTCTTTTAACACTTTTGTAGCTTCGACTGCTTGTTCGTCGTTTTCACCATAAACAAAAATCTCGCGCTTGCTATGGAAAGCAGTTTTTGCGCGACTTGTCAAGTCAGCTAAGGGAATTGGTACTGCTCCTGTAATATGACCTGTATTGTAGCTGCTGCGATCGCGTACATCCAGAATCGTAAAACCAGGTTGACCCAATTCCAGACGAGATTTCAGGTCGTGTGCAACAGAATCAAGCATAATAGCCACCTAAATTAATTGTTTTTGCCTAATAGTTTGTTGATTTCCACTATCAACAGCAATCTACCAAAAAACTTATTTTTATCGAGCTTTTTTTAAAAAGAATAAATATTTTCCTTAAGATTAATAAAGCTGTGTATTTTTATGTCAGAAAGTAAAATTTTGTATATAAAATTAATGAAATTTGTTTAGATGATACACTGACTAACGCCTTGTCTAAACTAGACTTTATGGTATCCACGATCCAAGTTTTACCAAAAGAAGTCGTACATTTAATTACAGCTGGAGAAGTTATAGACTCTTTTGCAGCTGTAGTGCGGGAATTAGTAGAAAATTCCCTTGATGCAGGTGCAACGCGGATAGTGGTTTCTATTTGGCCAGAACAATGGCGAGTCCGAGTCGCTGATAACGGCTGCGGGATGAACTTGGAAGATTTGCAACGAGCAGCATCAGCCCATAGTACCAGTAAAATTCATAGCTGTGCAGATTTATGGAAAATCACTAGTTTAGGATTTCGTGGTGAAGCGTTGCACAGTTTGACGATTTTGGCTGAATTAGAAATCTTGAGTCGTCCATCTCCGGTTGTATCTGATCAATTTACTGGGGGAACACGGGTAGTATATGCCTATGGAGGGCAAATACTACATCAACAAGCAGCTGCGATCGCACCTGGTACAGTTGTCACAGTCTCCAATCTCTTTGGTAGTTGTATCGCCAGACGTCAAGGTTTACCAGCGATCGCACAGCAAATGAAAGCAGTGCAAGCAACTATCTATCAAATAGCTCTTTGTCACCCGCAAGTTGCTTGGCAAGTTTGGCAAAATGACCGAGAATGGTTTAATATTTCTCCGGCTGGGACAATGGGGAAACTCCTACCGCAACTTATCCACCAGGTGCGTCCAGGAGACTTACAAGAATTGCAAATAGAATTGTCTAGTTCTCCCCAGCATTCCTTAAATATAGTTGTGGGATTACCTGATAGGTGTCATCGTCATCGTCCAGATTGGCTGCGGGTAGCGGTAAACGGCAGAATAGTCAAAGCGCCGGAATTAGAACAAACTATTTTAGGAGCATTTCATAGAACATTACCACGCGATCGCTATCCGGTTTGTTGTCTACATCTGGTAATTTCCCCAGACCAAATCAACTGGAACCGCAACCCAGCCAAGACAGAAATTTATCTCAATGACTTGAGTTATTGGCAAAAGCAAGTCAGTCAAGCTATTGAACAAGCACTCCGAATTAATTCTGACACGATTCAAGAAGCAGTTCACACTAGTAGAGTTGGGAAATTAATTAAAGTCGCAGAAGAAAGCGGTGCTTACAATATTAACCCTTCCACTGTGTCTGAAGATAATTCAACTTCTCACACTTTAAAAGCCGTCGGACAAGTTAACAATACTTATATAGTTGCTGAACATCCGGGTGGTTTGTGGTTAGTGGAACAACACATCGCCCATGAGCGAATATTGTACGAACAATTGTGCGATCGCTGGCAAATTATCCCGATTGAACCACCGATTATTCTCTATCAATTGTCCTCAGTGCAAGTGTCCCAACTACAGCGCCTTGGTTTAGATATTGAACCCTTTGGTGAACAACTTTGGGCAATCCGCAGTATACCCGCAATGTTACAGCAGCGAGACGACTGTGCAGACGCAATTTTAGAACTGAGTCGGGGAGGAGATTTACAAACAGCACAAGTAGCTGTTGCTTGTCGCAGTGCCATTCGCAATGGTACACCCCTTTCCTTACCAGAAATGCAACAAATTTTAGATGATTGGCAACGCACCCGCAACCCCCGCACCTGTCCTCACGGACGCCCAATTTTTCTATCACTAGAAGAGTCTTCTCTAGCACGATTTTTTCGGCGTCATTGGGTGATTGGGAAGAGTCACGGGATTTAAAAGGACAAGGGACACAAGGAGGCGTTTGTAGTGAGGACTTTTAGTCCTCATTAAGCGCTTTATACCAATTTAATATGAAGACGCATACAAAGACCCCACTGCCCTTGCTAAGGGCAGGGTTGGGGAGAGGTAAAATTCGGGAGCAGCTTCACGAAGAATTGGTATTAGCACTTAACTTATTTGCAAATAACCATTGTTGCAGCAGGTATTGGAACTAGTTTCTTACCGTCCTTTTCACTTATGTTAGACGCTAATATATGTAATATTTCTTGCCGTTGTTTATCAGAAAGTAGGCTCGAATCTGCTTGACAGAAGAAATCCAGAAGCGCTTTCCCTTCTGATGAATTTTCTTCAAAGCAAAGGGTAATATCCATATATTCTGGATAATTTACTACTTCATAGGACAATCCCAAATCGTCTACAATTTCTTGCATTTTTCCTATGTTTAGCATATCTGTAAAGCCTTCTCCTGTGAAAGCAGCGTATTTAAAAATAGTGTCATAGATAACGCTATCTCTAGTATCAAGAGTGATGATCAAAAAGCCATTTTCTTTCAGCATTTCCATTGATTTTTGCACAAGCTGTTGCTCGTGATCTGGCATATAATACATCGAGTGAGTATAGTGAATAATATCAAACTTTTCGTATATCGAAAATTCTTCAATTTTTTCTGAATGAACTTTTAAATCAACATCACTAAACTCTGAAGGATTAATTTTTTGTTCATAGCGCTGTCGATGTAAATGGTTTGGTTCAACAGCGACATAACGAAGCTTTGATTCTTTTGATATTTTTTGCTTGAGAGTACGTATCACTTGTACATCAAAATCACCAGGACCAGCTCCTACACTTAACACAGCAACTTGTGGGGGCTGTGGCTTGAGGTATTTTTGCATCAAATCAAGACCAACTTGGCGATTAACTTGCCAATTTTTCAGAAAAGCTTGGTAGTTCGTCTCATAGGCTTCATACAACTTGATTTCATCTTCTGTAAGGGAAACCATAATCATTCTCCTAATAAATTTATAGTGTACTGTTACAAATATTCCAAAGCAATTTATTTATATTGCAATAACTTAACTTGAAAGTATATTTATCAACTATCAAGTGAATATAATTTGCTACTCAAAAACTATACTCACATCTTGCACCAATAAAAATTGATGTAATTTAATTACTCAGTAAAAAAGTGAAAACCTTGATTTATCGATAAAAGCCCATAAAAATGAGGTAGCTTTATCGCGCATATTTTTACTTTATCTGAGGTTGTACGTAGAGGTGCAAGATCTGAGTATACACACTTATGTATGTGGATAATGAAAATTAAAAATTTGAACCTTATAAAGTTAGGTTTTGTATATATGTCTGCAATTTTTGGGAGATAGAGTATAGTATTAAATGAAACTTCCAAATACTTTCTTATACCCAAATTATTTATGTGCCAATTGTTAGATTGTCATGACATAACTTTTTAACATTATTCAAGTAGGTTGCGTGTTTATTGTTACAATCTCATCAATGTTACTATACTTTATGACTCCTCAATTGATTGGTTGATAATTTTACTAATATTTGGTTAAATTTAAACCAATTACTCCGACAAAAATGAAGCCAATACATAAAGCTTTGGCTAGGCTGATATGTTCCTGAAACATCATTGCACCTAGTATTGATGTCCCGATAATTCCTATTCCAGACCAGACAGCATACCCAACACTAACTTCAATTGTTTTCAGAGAAAATGCAAAAAAGCTGAATGCTAAAGGATATCCAATAATTGCACCCGTTAAGTAAATCGGTTTTGAGAAGCCATCTGCTAATTTTAGAGAAATAGTTCCAAATATTTCACAAGCGATCGCCAAAAATAAAAAAACCCAAGCCATTAATTTATTCTCTAGTTCACAAATAATAATTTAACCTAAAACCAAATTGTTAGGAGTATGATCGCCTTGTCGAAATACAGGTCTATGTCATTTTAAAACTACAAGCGATCGCTAACTCTGCATGTTGCTTGAGTCTGTCTTGATCTAGAATTGAAACTGAGTACTGGGGAGTCGTAGCTACTAGGCTATCAATTCGCATTCTTGCTGCTTCAACAATGCGTTCGTCAAGGCTAGTATTGCTGAGAGAATTTACAAAATCTTGAGCGATCGCAAAGGTGCGTTCCACAGATGATGAAGGTAGATTGCGCGAAACAATAAATAAATCACAACCAGCATTAAATGTCTGCGCCACAGTCCCACTTTTAGCATACATATTTGAGACTGCTTTCATATCTAAATCATCAGATACTATCACCCCTGCAAAATTAAGTTCTTCCCTAAGTATTCCTGTCAATACAGTCTGCGAAAGTGTCGCAGGTACATTTACATCTATCTGAGGAAATAAAATATGAGCAGTCATGATCATCGGTACTTGTTCAGCGATGAGTGCTTGAAAGGGTATAAGTTCGCGATTTCGTAGTTCTTCTATTGTTAAATTCAGTACTGGTAATTCTAGATGGGAATCTGTGCTGGTATCTCCATGTCCAGGAAAATGTTTAGCACAACCAATAATTCCAGACTCCCGCAATCCCAGAAAATATTCACGCGCACCAGCAGCAGCACTCTCTGGAGTCATACCAAAAGCACGAGGTCCGATAATTGGGTTATCAGGGTTAGAGAAAATATCTGCTACAGGCGCCCAAGATATATTAATTCCTAATGATTTCAATTCTATTCCTGCTGCTTGAGCAACTTCACGCGCACGGGACTGCAACAAAAAAGCATGGGGAAATCGAGTGATTGGTAAATATGGACGATGGACAGTACCACCTTCATGATCAATACTCATCAGCATCGAATCACGTTCAGCATATTGACGAATTTGATTAACTAGATCCTGATAGATTTGCAGCCATTCTTCGTAGTGAACACCGTAACGAAAGTTCTTCGCATAAAAAATAATCCCCACAGGCTTGAGTTCGCTCAGAATACGTTTATCATCATCGTTTAATTTAGTACCAGAAATACCGACGATTAAATGATGTCCAAAACGATGCATATCTGGCGCTGCTACCATTATGGGTTCCTTCCTACTCAGATTTTTCAGCAGTTGCAACAACTGTAGTTAGAGCTAACTTAGGTTTTTAGCTCCAATTAACTAAGAAAAAATTTTAACTGATTTTAACTCTGAAAAAACGTAGGAACACCACCAATAACCCCAACCCGCTTCAGCGGGTTTAAACTTTCAGCCGAAACTTTAGTTCACGGTTTGCTGATCTGATAACTATGAACCTGGTCAAAAATCCGTGACAATTGCCAGCTTTTTCTTAGTTTTCTGATTTTTCTGACTCAAATTCAGATTTTTGAGAGTTATTTTTGCTTCACTTGGTTGCATAATCACTGCTTCATAAGGTACAACTCCAGCTACTTCACTATTGATACAACGAGCGGCTACTCTTGACAAATCCAGACTGCGAGGAGGAACATAAGGACCGCGATCGTTGACTCGCACAATCACTGCTTTACCAGTTTGCAAGTTAGTCACTTTTAAGAAGGTATTAAAAGGCAAAGATTTGTGAGCAACTGTCAATTCATTTTGATTGAATATTTCACCATTTGCTGTCAAGCGACCATGAAAAAATGGACCATACCAAGAAGCCAAGCCATACATCTTTTTCTGGGAAGGTATTAAGCCATACATTTTTAATTGACCTTCCACAAGTGATAATGTTGGTGCGCTCATCGCGATACGCAGGTTATTCGTCCATTCAATTGCTAATAATTCAGCGCTTCGGTTGGCTTTTTGGGTAATTTGTTTATTAATGCCAAACAGATAGCGGTTTCCTGACATTAGTGCTGGAACACCATCAACTAATGCTGGTTGCAGCTGTGATGCATTTAGATTTGGTGACTCCAACAATCGGCGCAAACGTTGTTGCATCAAAGTAGCTTGTAATCTATTGGGTAAATTTGCAATTAAGCGGTTATTCACCCAGACCTCGTAATTACTTTCGTCACGATACACAACAGCCACTGGGAAAGTTGCAGAAAAACTAAAGACTGGCTCAAAAGCACTAGAAAAGCGGAATAAATTATGCAGTGATTGTCCTAGATGCAGTGTCCTCAAGGACGATCGCAAAATATTATCTGCGAGAAAATCTGCTTGGGTAGAAGCTGCTTTTATAAATGTAGCGGCTGATAAATTATTGGCAGTTTTGACAACAGGCTGTCGAATTTCAGTCAGTTGCAGGGAAGAGCAAAATTGATTTTTGCTGCTTTTAGCTTTTGTTTTCAAAGCATTTGATGGTTTATTTAGGATAGGTTTTGTTGTCTTGTCTCCCCAATCTATTTTTAAAAAACGTGTAGGTAGTAGCGTCGTAGTCCAAAATTTTACTGGTTGCTTTGGCTGTACAAAAAATGGATGAGGCTTACTAACCAATTTACCTATATTGGCAGAAATTTTTGTCGAATCAACTTTTGATACAATGCTTGGTGGCAAGGTTTGATTTAACGACAAAAAAGAACCAATCCAGGATGTAACCCAAAGTAGTCCAAAAAATATCATGATTATTGTCAATGTTCAGAACATAGCACCTTCCTACAGGCGCAAATTTATTTATGTTTTCCTGATTTTTTCAACAAATATTTGTGCATAAATTCTTCTCTTTTGAGAAAAATATGCATCGGGCTAGATACACACAAATCAGCGATTACCAGCAGGGATCATCTTATACTGTTAATGCTCAATAAGCAAATCAAAGATTCATAAAATTTTTAGATATAAAAGGCAAATTATACTGGCTTTTCAATTTAAATTTTTTATAAGAGATACAACTCAAGCCGAGTAAACATGCAAAAATTTGCTAACAATCAACTATTCTTATTAAGTAATTTAAACAAATGAAAAGTCTTATATTTTACATTGCAGATGTGTTTGCTGAAGCAAAATATACTGGTAATCAACTAGCTGTCTTTACCAACGCCGCTAGTCTTTCTTCAGAGCAAATGCAGCAAATTGCTAAAGAAATCAACTATTCTGAGACTACATTTGTGACTTCAACCGAAACAGTATCTGGAGGATATAATGTAAAAATTTTTACACCAAATCAAGAACTGCCTTTCGCAGGTCATCCTACTTTAGGTACAGCTTATATCCTCCAAAAAGAGATTATTCAAAGTTCAGTTAAAAAAATTTTATTAAACTTACAAGTTGGACAAATACCAGTAACAATCGATGACACGAATGCTGCTGGTAAATATTTGTGGATGCAGCAAAAAGCGCCAACTTTTCATCAAATATTGGATAGTCAAACAATAGCTGAAATTCTGAGAATACAGTCACAAGAGATCGATTCTCGTTTTCCAATTCAAGCAGTTTCTACAGGAATTCCCTTTATTATTGTCCCTCTAAAGACTCTGGAATCTGTCAAGCGAATTCAGGTCAATAAAGAGAAATATTTTGAACTGGTTAATAGTATGGATGCGAAAAGTATTCTTGTATTTTGCCCAGAAACATACAAACCAGAGAATGATCTGAATGTGCGCGTATTCTGTGATTATCTGGGCATACCAGAAGACCCTGCTACTGGTAGTGCCAATGGATGTTTAGCTGGCTATTTAGTTCAATATTCTTATTTCGGCAAATCAGAAATTAATTTACGAGTGGAGCAGGGATATGAAATTAACAGACCTTCGTTAATTTTGCTCCGAGCAGAGCAAAAAACTCCAGCCATAGACGTGAATGTAGGAGGAAAGGTAGTAATGGTGGCGAGGGGAGAGTTTGTGTGAGGTGAACAAGTGGGGGACAAGGGGGACAAAAAAAGTCAAAAGTCAAAAGTCAAAATTAAGAACTTTTGACTTGTTTGCCCAATGCCCAATGACGCCAGGTGCTACAACGGAGGGAACCTCCGCAACGCACTGGCTCCCCAATGCCCCACGCCCAATGACCAATGCCCAATGACAAATGACAAAACACAAATGTAACGGTTTGCAAAGTATAATGAGTACGGCAAAACCCTTAAGAAATATTGAAGAGTAGTAAGGTTAAATGCGAGTAGCGATCGCCGGAGCTGGACTAGCAGGACTTTCCTGTGCAAAATATCTCACAGATTTAGGTTATACCCCCATTGTCCTGGAAAGCCGGGACGTACTAGGAGGGTTAGTAGCTGCTTGGCAAGATGCAGACGGCGACTGGTACGAAACTGGTTTGCATGTCTTCTTTGGGGCTTACCCCAATATGTTGCAGCTACTGAAAGAACTGGATATTGAAGACCGTTTGCAGTGGAAAAAACACACTATGATCTTCAACCAACCAGAAAAACCCGGAACATACAGTAGATTTGATTTTCCAGAATTGCCAGCACCCTTAAATGGGATTGTGGCAATTTTGCGAAACAACGATATGCTCAGTTGGGGAGAAAAAATCGAGCTAGCCAAGGGATTAGTTCCCGCGATGCTGCGAGGACAAAAATATGTTGACTCCACAGATCAATATACTTTTTCCCAATGGCTCAAACAGCAAGGAGTCAGCGAGGATGTGCAACAAGATATTTTTATTGCGGCCTCAAAATCGCTAAATTTTATCAATCCAGATGAAATTTCAGCCATAGTATTACTGACTGCCTTGAATCGCTTCCTCCAACAAAAAGATGGCTCAAAAATGGCCTTTTTGGATGGTTCACCAACAGAACGCCTGTGTCAGCCATTGGTAGATTACATTACAGCACGTGGCGGAGAAGTACGCTTAAATGCCCCACTAAAAGAAATTTTGCTTAATGAAGACGGTACGGTGAAAGGCTTTTTAATGCGGGGACTCAATAAAGCAGCAGATTATATAGAAACTGCTGATGTTTATGTCTCGGCAATGCCTGTAGACGTTATGAAGGTGATGGTACCACCTCCTTGGAAAGAAAATGACTTCTTTCAAAAGCTGGAAGGGTTAGAGGGCGTGCCTGTGATAAACTTGCAGTTGTGGTTTGACCGCAAGCTTACTGATATAGACCAGTTGCTATTTTCGCGCTCGCCTCTACTCAGCGTTTACGCTGATATGAGCAATACCTGCCGTGGGTACACCAATCCGGAGCGCTCAATGCTGGAATTGGTTTTGGCTCCGGCAAAAGATTGGATTGCCAAATCCGATGAAGAGATTTTGCAGGTAACTCTTGCCGAATTGCAAAAACTCTTTCCCTCACACTTTCACGGAGACAATCCAGCAAAATTGCTGAAATATCACGTAGTCAAAACGCCGCGTTCAGTTTATACAGCAACTCCTGGTCGTCAACAGTATCGTCCTTCTCAGCAAACACCGGTCAGCAACTTCTTTCTGAGTGGGAGTTACACTATGCAACCCTATCTCGGTAGTATGGAAGGTGCTGTGCTTTCTGGTAAGCTGACAGCGCAGGTAATTGCTGAAGGACACTCAGTGGCAAATTCATCAAACCTGCAAATGCAAACCCCCCAGCCCGCAACGAATGCTGCAACTGTCTGATTCCCCCCCGCGCATGAAACCGCCGGTCTCTGTGGATGAGTCCTATCAACTTTGCCGTCAAATTACAGCAAAGTACGCCAAAACTTTTTATCTTGGCACTTTGCTGATGAGTAAGGCAAAACGTCCAGCTATATGGGCAATTTATGCCTGGTGTCGCCGTACCGATGAATTGGTAGATGGCCCGGCGGCTGCTATTACCACACCAGAAACTTTAGATAAATGGGAACAGCAGCTGCAAGCCATTTTTGCGGGATATCCAGTGGATAATTTTGATGTGGCTTTAGTAGATACCCTCCAGCGCTTTCCGATAGATATCCAGCCCTTTCGGGATATGATTGCCGGTCAGCGTATGGACTTACACCGGAGTCGCTACGAAACATTTGATGATTTGTACCTGTATTGTTACCGTGTCGCTGGTACGGTAGGACTAATGTCAACGGCGGTCATGGGAGCCGATACCAAGCAAAACACCGCTCCTTGGAACCGCAATCAACCACCTTATATTCCCACCGAAGAAGCGATCGCACTCGGAATAGCCAGTCAACTCACCAACATCCTACGGGATGTACATGAGGATGCACGACGGGGAAGAATTTATATTCCCCTAGAGGATTTAGCGCGATTTAACTACACTGAACAAGATTTGTTCAAAGGCGTAGTGGATGAACGCTGGCGTTCCCTGATGCGTTATTTAATTGCTCGCACTCGCCAATTTTACAAAAAAGCAGAAAAGGGAATTAGCTACCTCTGTCCAGATGCGCGGTTGCCTGTTTGGGCGGCTCTAATGCACTACAGTAGAATTTTGGAAAAGATTGAGCGTAACGACTACAACGTTTTCAATCAGCGTGCTTACGTACCTCAATGGCAAAAGTTAGGCAGCTTACCATTAGCGTGGTTGCGATCGCAAGTGCTATAAAATTAGTCACTAGTCATTTGTCCTTTGTCCTTTGTCATTTGTCCTTTGCAAAAATTAGTAACTATGAATTAATGACCAATGACCAATGACCAATGACCAATGACCAATGACTATTGACTTACATCTAAACATCTGCTAATATTTATATTCGACATAGGTGGAGAGGTGGCTGAGTGGTCGAAAGCGGCAGATTGCTAATCTGTTGTACGGATCGAAAGGCCGTACCGAGGGTTCGAATCCCTCCCTCTCCGTATTTAACGTAGAGACGCGATATATCGCGTCTCTATTTTATTTAAAGCGTCTCTATTTTATTTAGAGCCTGAAAAAATTAACTACTTTACTCCTATTGGCAGATGCTATTATTTATGGTTTAGAAATCACAGATTAAACTTATCTTGCAATTAAGAAGTTAACTTGCATCTGGTAATGATAAGCTTCTGAGCAAAATAGGAGTGTAATTGAAGTATATGAAAAAAACTATTAATGCCTTTGCTTTAGCCATGATTACCTTCACAACAGGCGTTTTAATTGCAGCTTGTGGTGATAACAACAGCCAATCGTCTACTAATCCCCAGAATACTAGTGATAGTGGAGCCACTACTACCCCGGTAGCTGCAACTACAGCAGGTTTAAAAATAGGTTCACTGCTACCGACAACTGGTGACTTAGCTGCGATCGGACAGCAGATGGTAGAGTCTGTCCCCCTAGCCGTTAATACCGTCAATGCTTGTGGCGGTGTTAATGGACAACCTGTGACTTTAGTTGCAGTGGATGATCAAACTGACCCCAAAGCTGGTGCTGCTGGTATGACAAAGCTGGCGACCTTAGATAAAGTTGCTGGTGTAGTTGGTTCCTTTGCTAGTAGTGTTTCGAGTGCAGCGGTCTCTATTGCTGTGCCAAATAAAGTTATGCTTATTTCTCCCGGTAGCACCAGCCCCGTATTTACCGAAAAGGCAACAAAAGGTGACTATAAAGGCTATTGGGCGCGTACTGCACCTCCAGATACTTACCAAGCTCAAGCTTTAGCCCAACTTGCTAATAAAAGAGGTTTTAAGCGAGTTTCCACTGTCGTGATTAACAATGACTACGGTGTAGGGTTTGAAAAAGCATTTGTACAAGCATTTGAAAAATTAGGGGGAACCGTAGTTAACAAAAACAACCCCGTTCGCTATGACCCCAAAGCTACAACATTTGATACTGAAGCGCAAGCGGCTTTTGCAGGTAAGCCTGATGGAGTACTAGGCGTATTCTACGAAGAAACCGGAGCTCTATTTCTGAAATCCGCATATCAGCAGGGTGGTACTCAAGGGGTGCAGATCATGCTGACTGATGGTGTGAAGTCAGATACATTTCCAGATAGAGTTGGTAAAACTCAAGATGGTAAATATATTGTTGCTGGAGCCATAGGTACAGTTCCCGGTTCCAATGGTAAAGGACTAGAAGCTTTTACTAAGCTTTGGCAAGAGAAAAGGAAATACGCACCAGCACCATACACCCCTCATGGTTGGGATGCAGCTGCTTTGTTAGTTTTATCTGCTCAAGCTGCGAAGGAAAATACAGGTGTCGGAATCGCCAGTAAAATCCGTGAAGTTGCTAATGCTCCTGGCGTAGAGGTTAGTGACGTATGCGAAGGTTTGAAATTACTCAAAGAAGGTAAAGATATAAATTACCAAGGAGCCAGCGGTAACGTAGATATTGATCAAAATGGCGATGTGATTGGTGTCTACGATGTTTGGACAGTAGGTGATGATGGCAAAATCAAGACAGTTGAGCAGGTTAGTCCGAAGTAGAGAGTAGGGATCGGGGATTGGGGATTGGGGACAAGGAAAGGGAGACAAGGAGGACAAGGGAGATTAAACAAACAAGGGGAATCACTTTCTATTGATTTTCCCCAATCCCCAATCCCCAATCCCCGTTACCCCTTCGCACCTAATCCCCACTCCCTTGGGGATACAGCTGGCGAATCAGGGGTGACACCCCTCACCGACGATTTTTCGTCATTCCACCAGATGTAGAGACGCGCCATGGCGCGTCTCTACAACCAATTTGTGGGCGAACGAGGGGTTTGACCCCCTATTCGCCAGCTGCATCCTTGGGGGAGTGGGGGCCCCGAGTTCCCCAGAGGGGGCCCCACCTTCCCCGATCGCCTTTCCCTATTTTCTATAAACCGAAGTTGTAACCTACTCCGAGTGTTAAGCCGATATCAGTGTCATCAAAAAATGCTGCATTGATAGCGGCCGTTGCAGTAAATCGATCGCTCAGTGGAAAATCTACACCACCAGATAAAAGAAAAGTAACCTCAGAGTCATCACCTGTTTTAATTGCTGCACCACCACCGACGTAAGGAGAAATTGGTACAGGTTCATTAAAAGTATCTCCTAACTGCTGGAGGGAAAAATCGTAGGTAATGGGAACTAGAATTGTGGTGTTGTCGCCAAATACTGCTGAAGGTCTAACAGATAAACTTCTTGACAGACCAACTTTGCTAATGGCCATAAAATTGCCATCACCTAAAGAGGACTCACCACCATTCAAACCAATGTTTGCTGCTATACCAATATAGCTAGATCCTCCACGAGTAGCTCGACCTGGAAGAATATCTGATTGCGCTACTTTAGGAGCAGGAGTAGATAATTGAGTACTTGGCTGTTGGTTTTGCTCTTGGTTTTGAGTCGTAAGTGCCGCAGATGATGTTGCTACTGTACCAGGAACGGGTGTAAATGTGGGACTATCTGTCTCTGGTGTAGCGATCGCCCAAAACTGTTCCTGAGTTTGGCTAGAATCGGAGACTACTAATGGATTTTCTACTGTATATGTTGTAGTAACTGCTTGTGTTTCAACGCTAGCAGAATTACTCGTTTGAGCAACAGCAGGTAAACCACCACCTAAAACAGCGACAGTTGCTACACTAACTAAATTGACTACTTCTGGATAAAAAACAATCTTATTCACATTCACTCCTCAAACAATATTACTTTTATAGATGATGGGTTTTGCCCATATTGAGCCAATTTTGGCAATATCTACATTTAACATCAAAAAATCTATTTCTACATCCCTATTTCTAAGGTAGTCCAAAGATTTGGATATTCACTATATATAGAGATAGATCCTCAATCCAACAAATGACAAAAATTATTCAATGAAAAAAAATCAATTTCTAAGAATTATTAGATTTTGCTTTTTTGCTGATTAATTATTAATGTTTATTTTTTATTAGTTGATTTTTTAATTATTTTGCAATGGCATGAAAAATAAATGTCAATACTGCAAGGGATAGGATTTTCGTCATAATTTTGAATATGTACCAGACGCGATATATCGCGTCTCTACAGGGTCTGTATTTGTATCAGGCTTTTCGTGAAATGGTATAAATACTGCTGGGGTCAGAAAAATATATTGATATTTTAATACTTTAGAGACGTTGCACTGCAACGTCTCTACATGTTCGGATTTATAACGAAAAATCCTTAAATTATCAGTATTAACTAAATACCAAAATGTCAATTATAAGGGTATATCACATTGATATAAATACATTTAATTATTGTTAATTATTTTAATAAATTTAAAACTAGTTCGAGTTTATACCTGAGCAAAATTCAGTTATTTCTAGAATTTCGTCAAAGCGGAAATCATAAGTAATTTGCGTGAGAATTTCAATTAAATGTGGATATTGTATGGGAATTTTAGCAAGGAGTTGGACAATACTTTCATCGTTACATTCTTTAGCTGCTGTGTGTAGTTTTTGTATCCATGTATCTGGCATTACTTTTAGGTCTTCAGGAGTTAACTTTCTAGATTGCAGAACATTATTTTGGTCAACTATACCTGGTTCCAAGTAAATGTAGCGTACGCCTAAGTGTTTTGCCAGGTGAGCAAAAATTTCTTCTTCGCGAAATGGTTTGCTGATAAAATCATCGCAACCAGCAGAGATCATTGCTTGTCGCTGTTCCTCAAAAGCATAAGCCGTGAGGGCAATAATTTTGGTATGAAAAGAAGAGGTAGACAGATGGGAATTGGGAGATGCGGGGATATCTTTATTCTTTTCATTCTCGTATCTATTCTTCTGTGCGTATTTTCTTTGTCTAGTCTTAATCTCCCTAGTAGCTTCATAACCATCCATAATTGGCATCTGCATATCCATAAATATAATGTGGGGATGCCAGCTTTCCCACATATTTATGCCTTCTTGACCATTTTCTACTTGTTGTATTTCAAAACCCAAGGGTTTTAAAAGTTTGATGAGAAACTGGCGATGATCTTGATTATCCTCCACAATTAGTAGGCGATAAATTGGCTGATTTGGTGCTAAAGACTTAACCCGTTGACTTGACAACTGGTTTTGCTGTTGTGTCGTCTGTGCTAACTTGGCTTGAATGTGGAATGCAAATATGCTTCCTTGTCCTAAAACACTGTTGACAGTAATATCTCCACCCATTAACTGTACAAATTTGCGACTAATTGCTAGTCCTAAACCTGTACCTTCTTGCTCGCGCTTACCAGTACCAGTTTGGACAAAAGCTTCAAATAAATTGTTGATTTCTTCTGAAGCAATACCAGAACCAGTATCTTCTACCTCGAAAGTAAGGGATCGGGGATCAGGGATTCTCCAGAGGAGACGCTTCGCGTAGACGCGTAAGCGGCTTCTCTCAGAGTACGGCGATTGGGAATTAGGTATTGGGTATTGGAAGAAATTTCTCCCTTGTCCTCCTTGTCTCTGTTGTCCTCCTTGTCCCTCGTGTCCCATTCTCACACGTAGAGTTACACTTCCTGCTTGAGTAAATTTGATCGCGTTACCCAATAAGTTCAATAGAATTTGCCGCAGTTTACTTTCATCGGTGATGATATATTGTGGTACTGATGGCGATCGCTCAAAGACAAGAGTAAGTTTTTTTTCTCTAGCTTTGAGGCGCAGCATATCCTCTAAGCTATCTAACAGACTATATAAATCTAATTTTGTTTCATTCAGTTTGATTTTACCTGCTTCAATTTTGGACATTTCTAAGACATCGTTTATTAGTTGCAGCAGGTGCTGACCACTTTTGTTGATAATTTCAAGATACTCCCGGTTTTCACCGATGCAGGAAGTATCGTCATACATGATTTGAGAAAAACCTAAAATACTGTTGAGGGGAGTCCGGAGTTCATGACTCATTGCTGCCAAAAACTGGCTTTTGGCTTTATTGGCTGCTTCAGCTGCTTCTTTAGCATGTTGTAATTCTATTTCAGCTTGCTTGCGATCGCTAATATCTCGTGCTACCCAAAGAACTGATTGGTCTGAGGTCGGGGAAATACTAGCGCTAAACCAAACTTTATGCTCCTGCTGACACAAACAGTAATCAAAATAAAGTATTTGCTGTAGTTCTAGAGCTTGTCTAACTTTTTCTAGCCATACCTGAGCAGTCTGTTCATGAAAAAATTGTTCTATCGTCTGGCTAATTACATCAGTATCATCTGTATATATTTGATTAGGTTTTGTTGGCAGAATTTTTATACTTCCGAGTTGATTGTTGTGCAAATTGATCACAAGCACTACATCAGTCATTGCTTCAAACACAGCACGCATCTGAGCTTCAGAAGTTTTTAGCCTTTGTTCAAGTAACTTGCACTTGCCGATTTCCTTTTGCAGTTGCTGACTCAACTTGTTTAATTGGCATTCCTGACGATCAACTAAATCCATATATTTTTATTGACCAATCATTCCTTGATGGTACAAGAAAGCGGGTTTATCCGTGGAATAAATCCAAAATCTAAAATCCTGTTAGCGGATGACCGATACTTCTTTGATGCTCTCCTATTCCCCGAAATTGTCAAAGCAGGTTTGAAAGAGGGAAGCAGTTTTTTTCTGTCTCCCTCCCTTTTCCATGATCTTTTTCTAATTTAAACTGGCAAGTGCTTCGGCAATACGCTGAGAAACAAAAGGTAAAATATCACGATTTTGAGCGTGTGCTTTGCCTTCAGTGAATACGACCAAAAGATAAGGATGACAATTCGGTATTTCTATATACGCAGCATCATGTCGAACTTGACTAGTCCAACCTGCTTTTGACCAAATTTGTGCTGTTTGGGGAAGACCAGCACCTAAAAAGCCTGTAACTTGATCTTCTTCTACATCTTTTGGTAAATCATCAGGATTGAGACTACGTTTGAGTAGACTCATCATTGCTTGCGATCGCATACTAGATACTGCGACACCACCAATAATGCTATGTAACAACCTGGCGATCGCATTAGTTGTTAACATGTTACGATTTTCTAATAATTGTCCATAGAAAGCGCGTTCACGTCCGTAAGGTCCATCACACCAAGTTTTTTGACAGACATTAATGCTTTCCATTTCCGGCCAACCCAAGGATTGATAGTAGCGATTAACAATATGACGTTGTTGTTTCCATGTCTCAAATGGGCCTGCTGGTAATTCGGGACCAGATGTAGTTCCTGTCAGTATATCTACTACCAAACTAGTAGCATCGTTACTAGAGTCAACAATCATATCGCCCATGGCTCTTTCTAACTCACTAGAAGTCTGAACCATACCTTTTTCTATCCATTCCTGTGCTGCTACCAAGTAAAATAGCTTCACTACACTGGCTGGATAAATTCGCTCTGAGCCTCGATAAGTAAAACCACGGACTGGATGGTTCCAAAAAGCATCTGGAGTCAGCGCACCGCCAGTATTTACCAACACAGGTGGATCGTAGACAATCCAAGTCAAAGCAATTTGGTTGCGGTCTAAGGTGGGAAATTTTGTCCAAGTTGCTTCTAAAATGCCATTACCTAGCTTTTCCAGTTGTTCTTCTTGATTAAAAAAAGTCATTGTTGTGTTTGCAGAATGTCTCTAAATCTCAAATCCCAAATCGCAAATTTAGAATCAGGTGAGTACGAGTGTCTAGCTAACCTGAACATATATGATTCTCCAGAATGTACACGCTTGGCTACCCAAGCTCACGTTGGGCGACATTTGTGGGTGACATCAAATGATGTAGACACACCCCGTAGCACATCTGTACAAGTGTGTTTGTGTGAGGATGACTACCCAGGCTGGTTGTCAGTTACAGATTTGGTTTTGTTACAAACAGCTACTGTACCTTATCAGGCTAAATCATTTTCCGAATCAGAAATCAAAAAATTGCTCCCAGAAGTGATTGCTTTTACTCACAAAGCGATGCAACAACCTAATTATTATCTTTGGGGTGGTACAGTTGGGCCAAATTACGACTGTTCGGGGTTGATGCAGGCGGCGTTTCGTTCGGTGGGTATTTGCTTACCCAGAGATGCGTACCAACAGGAAGATTTTACCCAATCAATTGACCTAGCACTGCTGACACCTGGTGATTTAGTCTTCTTTGGGACTCCCCAAAAAGCTACTCATGTGGGACTCTATTTAGGAGATGGTTATTATATCCATAGTTCTGGTAAAGATAAAGGGCGTAATGGTATAGGGATTGACATTCTCTCGGAACAAGGTGATGAGGTGAGTCAGTCATACTATCAGCAACTACGCGGTGCTGGCACAGTGGTGAAAAGTTACGAACCGCAGAGTCATAGAGGATTGAAAGAAAAAATATGAGGAGTGGATTAGTTTCTAATGGGATGGCTGGACAATATGAGGCGATGTCCTCACCAGTTCCCAGTGTTTCAGTGGTGGTACCCGTGCGTGATGAAGTGGAAAGTTTGCCTCATTTATTGGAGGCGATCGCTTCTACTTTAAATGCTAGTAATCTTAGTTATGAAATTATCTGTGTGGATGATGGTTCTAGTGATGGTTCCGCGCAGTTCCTGAAAGAACAAGCACAAATCCGCAACGATTTAAAAGCAGTGATTCTGCGGCGTAACTACGGCCAAACTGCGGCGATGGCGGCTGGGTTTTACTATGCACATGGCAAGGCAGTTGTAACTTTAGATGCCGACTTGCAAAATGATCCAGCAGATATACCGATGCTGTTGGCGAAACTAGATGAAGGCTACGATTTGGTTAGTGGTTGGCGGCTAAATCGCCAAGATGCAGCTTTGACAAGACTATTACCCTCTAAAATTGCCAACTGGTTAATCCGGCAGATCACCAGCGTACACATACATGATTATGGTTGTTCATTAAAAGCCTACCGTGCAGAATTGGTAGCAGATATGAATCTATACGGAGAACTGCATCGATTTTTACCAGCTTTGGCGTATATCGAAGGTGCAAGAATTACCGAAATGCCCGTACGTCACCACGCACGTAAGTTTGGTCACAGTAAGTACGGTTTGTCAAGAACTTTTCGGGTAATGATGGATTTATTTACCATCGCCTTTATGAAAAAGTTCCTCACCCGTCCCATGCATGTTTTTGGGCTATGGGGCTTGATTTCTATACTTTCGGGAGGTGCGATCGGCATTTATTTGACTTGGGTAAAATTAGCTTTGGGTCAAGATATTGGCGATCGCCCTTTATTAATTTTGGCTGTTCTGTTATTAGTAACAGGAGTACAGCTATTCTGCTTTGGTTTGTTAGCAGAGTTGCTAATGCGTACTTATCATGAATCCCAAGGGCGTCCCATTTATCGAGTCAGGGAAGTAGTAATGGGAGCGGGGAGCAAGGATTAGGGAGTGTAGGGGGTGTGGGGAGTGTGGGGAGTAATGTAGAGACGCCATTCATCGCGTCTGGGTGTGTGGGGTACAGGTCGAACTCACGTTTTTGATAGATTCTCCCTTGTCTTTTACTCTCCACTTTCGCCGAGTATCAAAGACTCGTCACTCGATTTTGGATTTTGGACGCGTGGATTTTAGATTAACCTCTTCTTTAAACAAGAGGCTTGAATAACGAATCTTTTTCGGTCTTTTCTCCATGAATGGAGAGGCTTGTAGACGCGGAGCGGCGCTGTCCGGTGGTAACCATGTTTTTAGATTTCAGATTTTCATTTTAATCCAAAATCTAAAATCTAAAATCTAAAATTGTTCGGTCAGCGAAGTACAAATAGTTGTTTACGAAAGACGACTCTTAAAGCTCCACGCCCAATACCCCATGGTCAACTAACCTCGAATCTGCCACAATTCTGAAGTATTAGCTATTATTAAGTAATGTAACAATACTTGTTAGTTATAAGTTCCAAGTTCATAATGCCAAATCTAAAATTCAATGATAATTGACTCTTGACGATTCACTTAAATTAACTTGCATTTACCGTGAGATTACTTAATAAAATTGATACTGAATTACAACGAAACCTGCTGATTTTATTTACAGCAGGTTTACTGTTCTGGTCTAGTTTGACTTCTTTGTTACCAACTTTACCACTTTATCTAGAAGAAGTAGGGGCGAGTAAGCAACAAATTGGGGTTTTGATGGGTAGTTTTGCGATTGGGCTGCTGTTATTTCGTCCTTGGTTAGGAAGTTTAGCAGACAAGCGGGGTCGTAAAATTGTACTGCTGATTGGGATGGTGGTGGTGGCGATCGCTCCCCTTGGTTATGAAATCACGACATCCATACCTTTATTAATTGTGTTGCGTGCTTTTCATGGCATTAGTATCGCTGCTTTTGCCACTGCTTACATAGCGCTGGTAGCAGATTTAGCCCCGGCTAGTAATCGTGGTGAGATTATTGGCTACATGAGCTTGGTTAATCCGGTTGGTTTAGCAATAGGGCCAGCTTTAGGTGGTTATTTACAAGCTGCGGCTGGAAATACGGCGTTATTTTTGTTATCTGCGGCCTTAGGTGGGTTAGGGGTGTTATGTATTTTGCCAATTGTTAATCCACCTGTTGACAAGCAGGAAACCAAAAACCTTGATTCTAATTTTTGGCGAATGTTGATTAGTCCCAGGGTGAGAGTACCAGCGTTTGTAATGTTAATGGTTGGTTTGACGATTGGAACTTTACATACTTTTGCACCACTGTATATCAAATCCACTCAAGTTGACTTAAACCCTGGGTTGTTTTACACAGCTTCGGCAATTTCTAGCTTTAGTGGTAGGGTATTTACTGGTAAAGCAAGCGATCGCTTAGGGCGAGGATTGTTTGTAACTATTGGTTTAGTTTTTTATTCTCTATCAATGGTGTTGATGTATCTGGCTAACAATGCTAGTACTTTCTTACTCGCTGCCCTCGTTGAAGGTATTGGAGGCGGTACACTAATTCCTATGATTGCGACACTGATGGCTGATCGTTCCCTTCCTCAACAAAGGGGACGTATTTTTGCCATATGTATAGCTGGATTTGATTTTGGCATTGCGATCGCAGGCCCAATTGTGGGTTTTGCTGCTGAACAAGTGGGATACCGCATTAGCTTCGGTTTCACAGCAGCATTAACCGGACTTGCTATGATTGTTTTTCTTACCCAATCTAGTAAAACTCTTCGCACTTCCCTACGTTTCGCCCTTGGTCGTGGTCAAGATTATTACGCCTTAAATGCAATTCAAGACTTATAAGTACAAAATAAAAATGAAGAAACAGCATTCTTCATTTTTATTTTTTTGATTTTTTATTTTAAATTTATAAACGGGCGAGGAGGGATTCGAACCCCCGACACCGTGGTCCGTAGCCACGTGCTCTAGTCCACTGAGCTACACGCCCTTGCGGTCACAGGATCTAATAGTAACACATGAAATTAAATGACGCAAGATAATTTTCCAACTGCTTCTGTTGAACTGACCCATCTAGATCACCAAGGGCAAGCCCAAATGGTAGATGTGTCAGAAAAACCATCGACAGTCCGCCAAGCAACAGCAGCTGCAAGAGTGCGAATGTCAAGCACAACCTTTACTGC
This sequence comes from Westiellopsis prolifica IICB1, assembly GCF_004323185.1. Lineage (GTDB taxonomy): Bacteria > Cyanobacteriota > Cyanobacteriia > Cyanobacteriales > Nostocaceae > Pelatocladus > Pelatocladus prolificus_A. The sequence goes on along the minus strand of NZ_NAPS01000002.1, from coordinate 2,223,237 downwards.
TATCCAAGCAGGAAACGCCCCTAAAGGAGATGTGTTAGCAACAGCAAGACTAGCGGGAATTATGGCTGCTAAACAAACAGCTAACTTGATTCCTCTATGTCATCCTTTGCCTTTGCACAAAGTAGAAGTACTCATCACACCGGAACCAGAACTACCTGGTTATCAAATCCAGGCAATAGTTAAAACCAAAGCCGAAACCGGTGTAGAGATGGAAGCTTTGACAGCTGTTTCTGTTGCTGCTCTGACCCTTTATGATATGGCAAAAGCTTTAGAAAAGTCGATTCAAATTGAATCAATTCAATTAATAAGTAAAACTGGTGGCAAATCAGGAGATTATTTACAACAAAAATAGACTTTATGTTGTTGAGCCTGCTGAATCAACTCTTCTTTACTGACTGGATAGTTCACACCTTTCAAATTTTTTTGTAGTTGAAATGGGTTAACTTTAGCCATTTTGATTTAGCTGCAAAATTCACCTGTAAATATAATTTCCATGTTTACAACTAGGTATATTTGTTTCCTCTATCAGCAGATTAAGTAGTTTTAATTTTTGAAAAATAAAAGGTCATCCATTTGGCTGATGAGGCAAATTTTTACCCTTGATAGTTTAAAATTAAAAGTAAGAAGTTAGCACTTCTTGCCTGAGATAGAATCGGAGGGCTGAAATATGGCATTAATACGTTGGGACCCTTTCCGGCAAATTAACCGTTACGATCCTTTCCGGGAAGTTTCTAGCTTGCAACGGGAAATGAATCGCCTGTTTGATCGCATGATCACTACTAGTGATGAAAGTGATGAAATGGCTGGTTTTGCTTTTATGCCACTAGCTGAAATACACGAAAATGATGATAATATCCAACTGCGGGTAGAACTTCCTGGTATAGAAGCTAAGGATTTGGATGTAAAAGTTACTGCTGAAGCTGTTTCTATCAGTGGTGAACGAAAATCTGAAATTACAACCGAAGAAAAAGGAATAAAACGTTCGGAATTTCGCTATGGTCGTTTCCAACGCATGATTCCTTTACCTAGTAGAATTCAAAACGATCAAGTACAAGCAGAATTTAAAAACGGTGTTTTGTGTTTGACCATGCCGAAAGCTGAGGAAGAAAAAAATAAAGTTGTCACCGTTAATTTAGAGGGACAAGAAACTCAGGCAATCGGCGATCAGTATGATAGACAAACTCAACAGCAACTACAATCTCAATCAAGTTAACTTTACCCGAAATTAATTAGTAAATTAGTTTGCCGTTGATATTTCGGGTTGTTTGAAAAACACTAATATAATGTATAACAGGATTGACAGGATAATTCACAACAATGATTGTGCTGTCAGTCCTATTTTTGTTTTCTTAAAAGTATCGAGAAATGCCATAATGACGACAGATTTTCACCAGAAATTTTATAACTGATACCATTTCACCTTAATCACGATCCATATAAATTTGTAGAGATGCTTCAAACAGCGCGTCTCTACACCGCCTGTATTTGTACCAAGGTTTTAGTGAAATGGTATAAGTAACCTGCACCGAAGGTTTACGCCTACAAAATGACAAATATACCTTTGGCAAACTTTTCAGACATCCTCTGCGCTCGCCGAAATGATTTCTGCGCTCGCCGAAATGATTTCTGCGCTCGCCGAAATGATTTTTGCGCTCGCCGAAATGATTTTTGCGCTCGCCGAAATGATTTTTGCGTTCGCCGAAATGATTTTTGCGTGCGCCGAAATGATTTTTGCGCTCGCCGAAGTGATTTATGTGTGCGCCGGAGTAGTTTTTGTGTGCGCCGAAATCATTATTAATTACACATTCTTTAACCTATTCCCTGTTCCCTGACCAATTATTCCAAGCAGGGTGAGGAAGCATCCTAATTTTTCAATATGCTGAAAAAATCCTAAAATGGTTCAGAAAGCAAATTTTATTAAACTCTGTAACAAAGTATATGCCTCCTCGTTGGCCTCGTAAACCCGATCGCAAAGACCCAGCTTACCGCAAACTCGATGACCGGATGAATTTTGCTGTCCATGTGGCAATATTTGCAGCGTGTAATTCAGGGTTGTGGTTTTTTCACAATTTCTTAAAAACTACCTGGGAATGGCTACCTTGGGTGACAGCTGGCTGGTCAGTGATATTATTGGTTCACTTGATTTATATTGCGGCGATCGCTAATTATTCTGAAGTCCCGTCTAAATCCACCTGAAGACGGACTGATCAAGCTGGGGCAATTGTAACTTGTGGCTGTAGAGTCTTTTGGGAATTGAGCGATAATAGTAATAGTTTATAAATTCGCTTCCGTTCCTTAGGGTTATTTTTATGGCAAAGACTAACACCACAGAATTACTGGAAGCCCTAGCAAATGAAATTGGCGAAAACGTTTACATCGATATTGCCAAATGGCATTTATATCTATCAAACGCCAAGTTACATACTGTTGTTGCAGAACAAGTTTACCCCATAATTACTGGGAGTAAGCCAGTAGATGAAGAGGATGTGATCAAGGTTCTAGAATCTATTCCTGTCAAAATCGGTGGTGGTAGAAGGGAAGTTCCTCTAATTGACTTATTACCTCTACAATGTCAGGTAAATTTGGTGGATATATTAGAAAAATTCCAACGCGAAATTTAATCTTTTTTATTTTGTGTTAAGTAGCTTAAATTTTACTTGACTTAATAATCAATCTTTCTCTTTCTAAAAGAGAAACTATACCGCGTATCAGTCCATTTATAAGTTAACTCTAGTAGCAAATATATTTGCTCAAGCTTGAGAAACAGGACTGATACATAGTTTTTTTATGCTTTTTTAGATTCTTTATTAAAGCAATCTAGTTTACCGAGGTTATTTATTATGTTGCTACAACTTAAAGATAGTGGTGAGTTGTTGAAAATTCTTGATGTTCAAGAGTTAATTGACCCTAGTATTGATAGTATTCAAGCTAGAGATCAAGAAGGTCAAGAAGAACAGTCACCAGAATCTTATAAAAAGGAAAATCTCGTTTTTCCTTCAGGTGAAAATCTACCTCGTTGTTGGATGGATGCAAATTATAAACATGCGAAAGCTTCTTAATTTAAGCATTAACCAATTAGGTAGAGATGTGAGCGATCGCATCTCTACTTTATTTGAAGAACTGACTTAAAAAAACGTGAGTTTGATGAATCTTAGCTCATGAAATCCATCAAACTCACATTAATGTATAGAAAATTCTGATAGCTTGTATTATTTAAGATTGATGAAAGAAGATAATTGTTAAAATTATTACGTTTTGCAATCTCAAATTTCAAAGATTATATTCAATCAAAATTGGTATGATGGGTATCACCCATCATACTTGCAATATTCAATAAATGATATTATTAGCGATCGCGGCTGAAAAATCTTCCTAACAAAATCACCAATATAATGATTGGTAAGTTGAGTTCAGAAGATAAAATACCAAGAGCGATCGCCCTCATTTTTGTGTGAACTAACTCAGAACAATTCGCAAAAAGAGGGATAATTGTTGTTGTGGTTAAAAGTGAGGAGACTTTCTAAGAAAGTGACAATATAGGAGGTAAAGATGGGTCGTCTACTATATGAACACGCATTTTCTTACAAGGGATATTTAATCATTCCTTTTGTTTTTGGAAAAGCGGATAATTACGAAATTTATTCGTATAAATTATTATCAGCAATTGGTTACACAAGTCAATTCCACAAAATAGAAAATCCAGCCAAAATATATGGCAGCACTGTCAGTAATATCCTGGAGATTGCTAAAGAACATATAGACCAAAATTCAGAATTCGTCAGCGAGGGTGATTACTTTAAGAACCGCTATGTTTACCGTAATAGCCTCATAATTGTTTATCGACAAGAAGGTAAATCTTTTTACGATCACTATCCACCAGACTCATTGAATAACATTGCAGCACCCAAAATATTCACATCAGAATATGAATGTCTGAGTTGGATCAAGCAAGGACTTGATAGCTTAAATGTGCGGCGTCGGTAGTCCTTTAATAAAGGGACTATCCTAATTTTTTCAATATACCGCTAAGGGTTTAAACCCTTAGCTAATAGCACAAGTCGTCTTCAGACGACTCAAATAAAGGCGTTGCTGAATTATGATGGGCATTATGGTAGCCAAAAACTAGGTAAAATAGACTTACTTACATGACGTACAGTTCTATTCACTGTCCTTGCTAATTGAATATGAGGTTCATCAGCTTCCACTGGTATAATACGCACTGGTGTACCCTCACCTAAGTGAGAAATTACAAAATTTGCTGCTTCTAAACCTGTGACATAAGCTTTTTCTTGAGACCAAGAACCGTGACGGTTAACAATCCAATCACCACTCATAAATACATTTTTCACACTAGTTTTAGCTGGTAACATATGGCGATAGCTACCAGGTGCAAAGTGAGTAACCGCCTGTGGTAAACGAATAACGCTGCTATCAATTACCTTTGCTTGCTGAAATTCTGGTATACAAGTTGCTAAATAACGCTGCACTATCGGTATGATTTCTTGATCTTCAAGAGGAAGAAATTGATTAGCATGATAAAAATCAACTTCTACAACTGTTCCCGGTTCATGTTGATATTCATCATGTAGAGCATTCAAATCAAAAAATGTCCAGCCTGTAGTTTGATCAAAGCCAAAGCAAGCATTAGAAGGACGAGGAATTGTAATTTTGCGGTCAAACCAAAGACGAGTTGCTAAAACATCAATCGCCCCTAAGTTATTTAAATTGCGGAATTCTGTACGAGTTTGCAAACTGCTGCTACTAGAGACAATCTTTTTCATTCCAGTGACACCGACAGCAAAAATTATTGCATCAGCATCAAACACTTCGTCACCGCAAACTACACCTGTTGCTTGATTATTACTATCGATAATTAAGTCAGTCACACGTTTATTTGTGAGGAAATTTCCCCCTAATTTCTCAATATACTGTATCCAAGGGCGAAAGATTTTTTCTCCAACAGTTCCCCGACACCAAACCACATCGAAATCTGGTTGATGCGCCAAAATAAAATAGTAAAGCATCCCTAATGCTGCTGCTGCGGAACATTGTTCACCAGGCGCAAACAAACCCACCAATAACATTGGTTCAAAGGATTCGCTGTAAAGTCGTGCAGAAACACCAAAATCTTTGAACAGTTCTCGTGCTGTGACAAAATCATATTTCCGCCAAGCTGCATCAGAATTATCAAAATCAATGACAGCGTAAAGTAAAGGTAAGGCGCTGAGACGGTCAATTAATGGTAGGCGTTGAAATTGAGTATAAATAAAAGTTCCTAGAGGTGTTGGAAGTTGGGGTAAGTTTTGAAAAATAGGTGATTCAACTTCTAAACCTGCGGGTGAATATTGGGATGAACGAGTCCAAGTTGTAAAGGGGTTAATCTTTAATTCATGAATCAGGGCAAAGATATTTCTGTAAGGATACCAAAAACCGTGAATTCCCGCTTCTACTGAACGTCCTCCTGGGGTTTTCCAACCTGCTACTAACCCACCAGGGTAAGAACCTGCTTCGAGAAGAGTCACATCATAACCTTGTTTTGCTAGGTAATAGGTTGCACCTAACCCAGCCCAACCTGCACCAACAACTATCACCTTTTTACGTTGCGACGCTTCGGTCATTTTTAATCTCCGATTCTGATTGTAGAAACAGGGGTATAACCCACTAATACCAATTCACATTAATCACAATACATATAAATTTTGTACCAGACGCGATATATCGCGTCTCTACACGGTCTGTATTTGTATCAGGTTTTTTGTGAAATGGTATAAGTCCACTATCAATAGTAAACAATTATTATGTTATCAAGAGAACAGCTTGAAGTACTATCATGTGAACAACTGATGTATTATCTAACAATTAGGATTGCTAAAGATGGAATTTGATCCAATTAAAGAACTAGAGATTATTGCTCATGTCTTGACAATTGCTAAAACTCATAAAATTAGTGGCAAGGAAGCTTTAGGTTTATATATTCAAAGGTTGAAATTGGAAGTTGAACATAAACAGGAAGACAAAGTAAATTTATCTTCAAGTTTAAAATCAAGCTTAATCCCAGAAAAATGGGAATCATTGATGAAGTATGTACACCATCATCTCACTAATGAAGAACTTTCCCAAGCATATTATCAAGCTAAAGAAGAAGGAAAGTTGAAGCCAGCTAAACTGTTAGTAGGTGGTAATTTTTACTTTAGAAATTCTGATTTTGTCGGTAATAAGTATCTGGCACCAGGTATTATTGTGGAAGCCGAAATCTACGATAATAAAATTTGTCATGTTTGGATCTCACCAATTGAGTGCGAATTTGTTTTTATAGAGGAACTGGAATTTATTTAAGACTTACTCTCAAGAAACTCCTTGTTTTTAATTGATTTAATCATAGTGATGCTTCGCTCTTCTTGGAATATTTTTCAAAGATATTTTTTCTGCTTGATATCCTTACTCCACAGGTCGTATGATTGTCGGCGAAGCTGGCTTTTCTGGCTGAAAGATTGCAGCAAAGGCTTTTTCTAGAGTTTCTGCCATCACAATTTTATTTTCGTAGGCAACAATGACTGCTACAAATGTTGGCAAACTATTTTGTTCGGCTTCTAAATATAAAGGTTCAACATATAAAAGAGATTGCTCAATAGGAATTACTAAAAGATTTCCTTGAACAGCCTTTGAACCTTCACGATTCCACAAAGAAATCTGTTGAGAAATTACCGGATCTTGGTTAATTAATGCCTCGATTTGTTGAGTTCCGTAGACTAATAATTGTTTCGGAAATTCATATAATAATAATTTGCCGTAGTTCTCGCCATCAGAACGTGCTGCTAACCAAGCAATTAAATTAGCGCGTTGATTAGGCTTAAAAGGTAACAATAAAACAAATTCTTCTTTCTGTGCTTGTGGCAATTTCATGATCAGGTAGTATGGTTCTACCGATTGCTGTTCGCTACCATAAATTTCTGTCGGTATCTCCCATAAATCTTCCCGATTATAAAATACCTGTGGATCAATCATGTGATAAGTCAGCAGGCGTTCAGATTGAATCCTAAAAAAATCTCCTGGGTAGCGAATATGACTACGAAGCCCATCTGGGATAGTTTGCAGAGGTTTGAGCATTCGAGGAAAAATGTTTCCCAGAGTATTAATTACTGGATCTGTGGGATCAGCAACATAGAAATCTACTGTGCCATTGTAAGCATCAACAACTACTTTGATAGAATTACGAATGTAATTAAATGAATTTTTTCCAGGATCAGAATAGGGATAGCGATCGCTTACAGTATATGCATCAATTATCCAGTAAAGGTCTGTTGATTTACCTCTGAGAGTTTTCCCTCCCCCATCCGCAGCAACTAGGTAGGGGTCACTGTCAAAACGTAAAAAAGGCGCGATTGCTTGTACCCTTTCTCGAATATTGCGGCGAAATAATAATTTAGTTTGAGAATTAAAGTTGCGCGTCAGTAGCATTTGCCAATCTTTAAGATATTGAGCAAACAGCAACCGTCGCCACATCGCGCCAATATAAATTCCACCCTGCCCATCGTAGACGTTATAGACATTCTCGTTGCCACTGGGATAATCTAACTCTTGGGTTCTTGTCCCAGTCATCACGTAAGTGTCAGTAATTTCGCCGTAGTAAATGCGTGGTTGGGTGATGGGAATACTAGCACGAATTTCTTCAGTGGTGATTTGTAAAGCTCCTTGACTACCTGTATCTTCAACACCAATATCTTTAACGTAGTAATAGGGTAATCCACCGGGACCAACAAGGTTTACAGGACTAAGTGTAAAACCGTAGCCATGTGTATAAACTAAATGTTGGTTTATCCAAGTTTGCGCCTGCTGCGGAACATCACCATAATCTAATTCCCTTGCTGCGATAATGGTTTGTTGATATTGTGTTGTTTTATTTTGAAGGTTTCGTAATAATGTATAGCGGTCAATATCAGCACCAGAAAACTTATAATACGGTCGAATTTGTTGCAACTCACGATTAGTTTGTAACAAAGGACGAGTATCCCACAAACGGATATTACCAATTGTTTGATCATTGGTCTTTAAATCAGCTGCTGTCAGTTGACCTCGTGGATCAAAAGTTTCTGCATTGATCGCATCTAATTTAAATGCTTTGCGGGTGAAAGCAATAGTACGAGCAATATAAGGTCTTTCCTGAGCTAATTCGTTAGGTTGGACAACTAAACGCTGTACAATTGTGGGCAAAATTTCGCCAGAAATCCCTGCTACTACTAGGTATAATCCGAGCAAGTAGACTAGTTGGCGGGGAAAGGGAATTGGTCTTAATCTCGCTTTTTTACGTCTAGATAAAATATATATTCGCCACAGTAAGTAAAGTGCGATCGCTACCGCCAATAAACTCAGTCCAGTATAAATTGGTAACTGTACCTTGACTTCTGTGTAGCTAGCACCAAAGTTGAATCCACTCTTAGAATATAAAAGTTCGTAGCGCAATAACCAATAATGCAAGCCAATTACCAGCATCAGCAAACTTGTCAAGGCGTTTAAATGAAGTCGCTGCGGTACAGAAAACCCTGGAAACCATCCCTCACTCAAACTATTTGACGAACGCAGATAAATTAATGTTACAGAAGCTATACTGTATAAAAAAAGTCCTAGCAACCAAAATTTTAATAGCTGCCAAATTGGTAGAGAGAATACATAAAAACTAATATCTCGGTTAAAAAGAGGGTCTGTACTATTAAAACTTGTAGGTTGTAAATACTGCAAAACCAGTACCCACTTTGCTGATAGTAAAAATGCTAATAGTAAGCTCATCAGTAGAGCGATCGCTTTTAAAAAAAACTGATGATTAATTAAAATCGCGATCACCAAAACTACCAGCAAACCTGTATTGACAATAGATAGCCGTATTTCTGCGGTGTTAAAAAGTTGCAAAAATAACTGTAATGGTGGTGGTAGTTGCCAAGATAAAGTGAAGAGTTTGATATTGACAAACCACAACTCAAAAGCCCTCTGAGTGTAATAAATCAGAATCAATCCTGCTAAAGCACTCAGTCCTAAAACTACTGGGAAAAGTAGGTGTAGCTTCAGATGAGAAGACGCGAAGATCGCAAGACGCGGTGACAGTTGCGAAGACGCGGAGCTGGGGAGACGGGGTGACGCGGATAATCTTTCATTGATATTTCCCACGTTTGTGTGTCGCAATTTATTAAAGTCCCCGCGTTCTGGCGTCTCAATCTTCCCAGAGTGGTACTTGAGACGATTGGCTATAAATAAATTCCCTAGTAAAAAACTGATTGAGATCAAAAAAGCGATCGCCCACAACCCCGCTTGTGTCTGTAAACGCAACAGAAATTCTTGTAAATATCCAACTTCATCAAACCAAAGAATTTCCGCAACCAGACGTGAGGCTAATTCCAACAATAGCCACAAACCTAACACCAGCGCAATGACTCGAAAAAGGCGGTTCATAAAGGGTCGGGGATTGGGGATCGGGGATCGGGGATTGGGGATTGGGGATTGGGGATTGGGGATTGGGGATCGGGGATGAATCAGTTATCAGTTATCAGTTATCAGTTATCAAATTAAACTGTTCACTGTTCACTGATTAGTTGTCCCCCTTATCCCCTTTCCCCGATCCCCTTTCCCCAATCCCCGATCCCCGATTCCTAACTAAATTGCTCTCCTACATCCAGGTTAAATAACATTTGCAGGGATTGCATACAACGGCGTCTGGCATCAACGTCTTGCTGCGCTCGCAGTTGCACCATGGGGTCATGTAAAATTTTGTTAACGATACCTCGTGTTAAAGCCTCGATCACTTCTTGGTGTTTTTCGCCGAATTCTGAGCCCAAACGGGACAAAGCTTTTTCTAGTTCTTGTTCTCGAATAGTTTCGATTTTATTGCGTAGACAACTAATTGTAGTCACAGTTTCAAGCGATCGCCACCAAACATCAAAAGCGTCTACTTCTTCTTCTAAAAGTCCTTCGGCTTCTTGAGCCATCTTACGACGGCTTTCATGGTTTTGGGCTACTACTGCTTTCAAATCATCGACGTTAAACGCTTTGACGTTTGCTAGTTCGTTCACATCTGCATGAACGTTGCGCGGGACGGAAATATCAATTAACATCAGCGCCCGACTGGCTTCTAACACAAGTTCTAACTTGCCACGATCCAGAATTGGCTCAGTTGCAGATGTGCTTGTAAATACTAAATCACTTTCGCAAATTACTGACATCATTTTTGAAAGTGGATGAGTTTGGATATTATGTTCAGAGAAAGTTTTCGCTAATTCTTCTGCTCTACTAACAGAGCGATTTAAAATACAAATTTTGCCAGCACCTTTAGAAACTAGGTGTTGCACCAACAAGCGTGACATTTTGCCAGCACCGAGTATAGCCACTCGACAAGCTGCGAGATTTTCTATCTTCATCTGCGCTAATTCTACAGCCGCAGAACTAATAGAAACGGCTCCAGTACCAATACTAGTTTCAGTACGTACTCGTTTACCAGCCGTAATCGCTTGTTTGAATAATCGATTCAAAATAGTTTTTATACCGTTGTATTGCTGTCCTAGCTTATGAGTATTTTTTACCTGAGCAAGAATTTGACCTTCACCAAGTACCAAGCTATCTAAACCAGCAGCAACCCGCATCAAATGCATCACAGCATCTTGATGAAGCAAAACAAATAGGTGTTGGCGTAGAGATGTCACAGCGATTTTGCTGTGTTCCGAGAGAAATTGTGTGACTTCTCGAACACCCTGTTCGCTTTCTTCAGTGACAATGTAAATTTCTAAACGGTTACAAGTGCTGAGGATGGTCACTTCATCAATATGAGGATAGCTAAGTAGTTGCGCGATCGCACTTTCGGTTTGTGGTTCTGGAATACTCAGCTTTTCCCGGACTTCAACTGGGGCTGTTTTATGGCTTAACCCCACTACTGCTATATTCATTTGCTAAATCGTATTTACTAATTGGGAATAGGGGATTGGGGATCGGGGATCAGGGATCGGGGAACGGGCAACGGGTAACGGGCAACGGGTAACGGGCAACGGGCAACGGGCAACGGGCAACGGGCAACGGGCAACGGGCAACGGGCAACGGGCAACGGGCAACGGGTAACGGGTAACGGGGAACAGGGAGACAAAGGAGAATAACCAATGCCCCATGCCCCATGCCCCATACCCCATGCCCAATGCC
>NZ_NAPS01000002.1:2157619-2212033 GCF_004323185.1 Westiellopsis prolifica IICB1 | reverse complement strand
GCAACGGGTAACGGGTAACGGGGAACAGGGAGACAAAGGAGAATAACCAATGCCCCATGCCCCATGCCCCATACCCCATGCCCAATGCCCAATGCCCAATGCCCAATGCCCAATGCCCCATGCCCCATGCCCTATCCCCGATCCCTAAAACTTAGTGCAACTGCAATGTCTTGGGTTCTTCAAACATGTGGATGGTGTCCACAAAGCGAGCTGTTTTTGATTGATTGGAAATTACCAAGCTTTGAGTTCTTGCGCCGCCGTTGAAGAAACGGACGCCTTGCATGAGATTACCAGAGGTAATACCGCAAGCAGCGAACAAGACTGTTTCGCCGGATGCTAGTTCATGAGCATCATAGACCTTGTCAGGGTCGTTGATATTCATTGACTTTAAGCGTTCGATGTTAGCTTCTTTGCTTTCGCCAATCAAACCAGTCTTGACTATTGCTGGATCATAGATTAATTGACCTTGGAAGTGTCCACCCAAAGCGCGCATAGCCGCAGCAGAAATCACACCTTCAGGAGCCGCACCAATGCCCATCAGAGCATGAATATTGGTTCCAGCAAAACCACAGGATATGGCTGCACCCACATCACCATCAGAAATGAGTTGGACTCTCGCTCCTGCTTCTCGGATTTCTTTGATCAAGTCGTTGTGGCGTTCACGCTTCATTACCACTACAACAAGTTCTTCAATGGATCTATCTAAACATTCAGATAGAATTTTTAAATTTTCAGTGGCAGACTTGTTGATATCTACTTTGCCCTTAGCAGCTGGGGGAGCAGCTAGCTTCTTCATGTAGAAGTCAGGAGCCGCAAACAAACCACCTTTTTGGGAAATTGCCAATACTGCCATTGAGCCTGGTTGACCATAAGCCACAAGGTTAGTACCTTCACAAGGGTCAACAGCGATGTCAATTTCAATTAATTCATCTGGGTTACAAAAATCCTTAGCATCCGCGCGGCTACAGATACCAACTTCTTCTCCAATGTAAAGCATGGGAGCATCATCGCGTTCGCCTTCCCCAATGACAATGCGACCGCGCATATAAATTTTATTCATCCGCTCCCGCATGGCTTCTACAGCCACTTCGTCCGCAGTATTCTTTTCGCCTTTACCCATCCAACGAGCAGAAGCGATCGCGGCTTGCTCAACTACCTCAATAATCTCCAACCCAAGAGTATTTTCCACAGAGTCTGCCCTCTCGATAGCTTGATTTTGCGACTTTTCATCAGGTGATTTCAGTTTTACAGTCTACCAAAGGGCGGATACCCGTGGAAAATACTCTCTGACACAGCCTTTGTTAATTTTTGTAAGTTATGTATAAAAACTAGCAAAATTCTTCCTGATAACACTTAAATATTACTAGTGTGTAGATTAGTAAAACTAAAAGTTGAAGTATCTAACTAAAAATAAATTTTTCTCATATTCAAATTCAATCTTTATACTTAATTCTGTATTGCTTTTAAAGTACCAAAAAATACAACTAAGTAAAATGAAACATAACGCCAGCTACGAAAAATAAGCATACCTAAAACCTCTACTAATGACAAAGGACAAATGAGCAATGACAAAAGACAGTTGAGAAATAATGTTTAAACTAGAGATTAATTACAAAATCTATTTAAGCAACAAATATGCTCAACTTCATCAACTCTGTTTTAAACCGTCATCCAGAAAATGTAAAAGCAAATGTAGAGATATATACTTGGCAAACTTGCCCTTACTGTATTCGTGCCAAAATGCTGTTGTGGTGGAAAGGTGTCAATTTTACCGAATACAAAATCGACGGTAACGAAACAGCTAGAACAGCAATGGCAGAACGTGCCAACGGACGCCGCACTGTACCCCAGATTTTTATCAATAATCAACACGTTGGTGGCTGTGATGACCTATACGAATTAGATACAAAAGGTCAACTCGACACTCTTTTAGCCCAGCCAGCACTTTAACATTGTCTGCGTGATAACAAGAACACAGGGATTAAAAATCAGCCCTTTCAAGGTTGGTTCTATTGATAACTAGGGATGTAGGGGAATAGGGGTATAAGGGTGTAGGAGACCCCACCCCCAATACGGTTCGGATAAGACTAATCGATAGACATTTAAACCCTGTAGAGACGCGAAATTTCGCGTCTCTACATACCACAATTATGACGAAAAATCCTTAACCGAACCGTATTGACCCCACCCCCGTCTCAAAAGGACTTGGTGATCATATGTCACACACATACTCAGAATATCTTATACATCGACAGTGGATGTATCACGCTCTAAAATTAGCACAAATAGCTGGTGAAAGAGGTGAAGTACCCGTTGGCGCTGTTATGATTGATTCATCAGGCAACTTGATTGCTGAAGGTGAAAATCGTAAAGAACGCGACCAAAACCCAACAGCCCATGCAGAAATCCTTGCCCTGAAAGCAGCAGCTAGCAAGTTACAAACTTGGCGTCTAAACCAATGTACTCTCTATGTTACTCTCGAACCTTGTCCGATGTGTGCGGGTGCAATTGTCCAAGCCCGTGTTGGACTTCTCGTCTATGGAGTGGACGACCCAAAAACTGGTGCCATTCGTACTGTTGTTAATATCCCCGATAGTGCCGCTTCTAATCACCGTCTGCGCGTGATTGGAGGTATTTTGGAAACTCCTTGTCGTCAGCAGTTACAAACATGGTTTGCAAATCGACGACACCGCACCGAATAACGGACAGAGGTAAAACTGTCCAGCTGGTGCAACACAACTCTAGGAAGAAAATCTACGGTGTATCTAATTCCTCTTTTTATTACTTTTCTAACCTACAGTCAGTTGCCCTGTGATCATGGAACTTCACTCTTACAACGATCAAATTTGCCACGGAAAACTAGCCCAAACTCCAATCAATGCTGAGACAGCGATTTCTACTAATACCTCATGGTTATCTCCTTGGTTAACTCCTCTGGCTTATTTGTTCGGAGGTCAGCTTTTACCTTTGTTTTTTGGGCAAATTAGAATTACCGGACAAGAAAATATTCCCACAACAGGGCCTGTGATTCTTGCGCCTACCCATCGCGCCCGTTGGGATTCATTACTGTTACCCTACGCTAGTGGTCGTTGTGTCACAGGTAGAGACTTGCGATTTATGGTGACTATTAATGAATGTCAAGGTTTGCAGGGTTGGTTTGTCAGGCGCTTAGGAGGTTTTCCTGTAGATCCTCAACGCCCATCGATTAGTACTCTTCGCCATGCAGTAGAATTGCTTCAGCGTGGAGAAATGTTAGTGATTTATCCTGAAGGCAACATTTTTCGTGATGGTGAACTTCATCCTCTCAAGTCTGGAATTGCTCGTTTAGCTTTAACTGCTGAATCTAATCACCCAGATTTAGGTGTAAAAATTCTGCCAGTTGGTATCAACTATAGTCAACCTTATCCTGATTGGGGTACTGATGTTAGCATTCATATCGGATCTGTCATTAAAGTAGCTGATTATATTAAGGGTTCTGTAAAAAAAGATGCTAAACGTCTGACAGTTGATTTAGCAAATGCACTTGAACAATTAAGTCATCAGGAATCAAAAATTAATACTCATGCGTTTGCAGAAATGCCAAATTCTTAATGGTCAATGGTCAATTGTCAATGGTCAATAGTCATTGGACTTTTGACTATGGACTCTGGACTCTTGACATTTGACTAAATTCCCAAAATGAGTTCCCAGCTATTGAGTTTCCCTGTATCTTGTAGTGCGTAGTCAATTACCCATAATTGCCAACGTCCTTTGGCTGGTAAAGATAGTAACTGTCTAAGGATTGGATGCGATCGCACGGTGTAAGTTGCTTGCAGTTGACTGCGACGACCTAAAGTGCGGCTTTGCAATAATACTAGGTGATTATTAGGAGCTATTAAGTAAATTTCTAAATCACCTAAAAAATCATGGGTAATGTTGACATTGATTTGAATATCTTTGACTAGGCTAGAATCAGATATCGCGATCGCACTTTTAATTCCCTGTTTGTCATTGTCTGGAATCGCGACTTTGTTGTTATTCTCTCCCCTGACAACCCCACTAGTAGTTAATGTGGCTGTACGAAGTTTTTGGGCTACTTGTACCGCCCGTAAAGCATTCACTTTCCCATAACCAAACCATTGCGAATGGCCATTCTCATCATAAGTGCCATAACTCATCTTCAATTGCAAGTCTGGTTCGAGGTCAACAATTTTATCGGCGGTTTCTTCTAAAATCCGTTTGACTTCTTGGGCGCTTAAGTCTGGATTTACTGACAAAACTAATGCTGCTACACCTGCAACTACGGGGGTAGCGCTGGAAGTTCCACCAAAATTGCTAGTAAAATCACCTGGGTTGTAGCCCGCAGCTCCTATTTGGTCTGTTGTTAATATTCCTCGTCCAGACAATGCAGTGGCGATGCTTGGTTGGGTGTACACATAACCTTGGTCTTGAAACCACATTCCTGGTAAAGCGTTGTTACTAGGCGCACACACAGAAATATTCGTTCCCCAATTACTATAAGCGGCTTTTTTATTCAAACTTGTAGAAGCAGATACTGTAATTACATCAGGATGTACCGCAAATCCACTGAGCCATTTAGTACTACCTTTAACTAAATCTTTTTGCCATCCCTGCTCATTCACAGTACCACTTACCGGACGATTGGCATTACCTGCGGAAAAGAAGATTACACAACCTTTGCCATTACGTCCTTGAGTGGCGGCGCGGGTAATAGCAGCGCGTTGGCGTAAGGAGAGGGGAAAGTAAACAGCTGATGCTCCCCAACTGCAAGAAATTATACTTGCTCCCTTATCAATCGCCCAATTAAAAATTTCTTCGATTGACTGATCATCTAAAAACCCTGGACTCCTAATTGGCATAAAAGCACAACCAGGAGCAACTCCAGCAATACCTGTACCATTTTCTTCTGCTACGATTATGCCTGCACAAGCTGTACCGTGACTGGCTTGTTTTTCATTTGGCAAAGGTAAAAAATCGTTTTCTTTTAAATCTCTAGGGGCGACAATTTTGCCACTACCTTGAAAATCTGGATGATTTAAATCAAAAGAATCATCTACCACCGCCACGACAACCGAACGAATACCGCGAGTGATATCCCAGGCTTGTTCCACAGCAATATGTGAACCATTAGCTAACTGATTACCGCCGTTGTGGTTAAGATACCATTGCTGCGGGTAGAGGGGGTCACGGGGTTGATAATGGGTTTGCTGCTCGGTGATGATGTTGGGTTCAGCAACTACAACGTCTGGTGATGAAATTAATTGATTAGAAATTTTTATAGGGTTTGTCTGTGCTTGTTCACCAACAAGGAAAACAAAAGTATTGGGAAGACTAGGCACCGATTTTTGTAGGATTAAGCCAAATTTGGTGGCGATCGCATTAATTGTGGCGCTGTCTACCCAAGCTGCAAATTGAATTGTGATCTGATCACTCAGATAAACTTTGGTGCTGGGACTATCTTTGATTTGATAAACATGACTGGCGAACACCACATTTTTAGAGTCCCGCGCTACAGACATCGCCCCTTCTAGCTGAGAAGGTGGAACAGTGAATAAGGCTAGCTGTGCTTTGGGAATATTGCAACGCCAATTGCCCCAATTTGCCTGAGATAATGCTTGGGGTGAGAGATCATCATGAGGACGGACGGTGAAGCGATCGCTCACCTTTTCTAAGATTAATTCTTCACCACCACGTTGTAAGATAAATCCCTGGCTACTTGCAGGCATTTCTGTGGGAGGATAATCAGAGGAATTTAGGCGATCGTTCATAGCAGTGATTTAAGCTACTGTAGGAAAGCAATGGGAACATGATTTCACCGATTTTCGTTTTAGATCGGAGAAACTATATTCGGTCTCGTGACCATCGTACCTTTTGCAATATGTGGGAAAAGGCTAAAGAGTAAGGAGGAAAAGAGTTTTTAAATTTACTTTTTGAAAAAAATAACTCTATCCCTTACCATCACTCCTTCAAAGAGTGAAAACCCTAAGTTTCTCCTTACCCTTCTCACCCACTTCTGTAAGCAGTTTATTACGTGGCTTTGTTTTGTTAAAGTGCAAAACAAAGTTAAGATACCCGAAGTTTCTATCTTTTTTTGTTGAGTTGTTGCATAAATTTATCCCATGAAGTCTTTAGCTAATGTTCCCCTAATTCGCTTCACTTCTTTATCAGTCATAACAGCCCTCAGTCTGCTGTTACCTGTTCATGCTCAACAAGCACAGATTATAAATATCCCTAACCAAGCACAACCTATTGACCCCAATAATCCCAATAACTTGCGTCCAACAGCCCAAAATAATAGCATTTTAAGCGTTGATGGTGGCAAGCGGTTAATGTCAGATGCAAGTCAAGCTGTCAATTCTCAAAACTATGATGCAGCTGCGAAAAAACTTCAAGAAGCAAGATTAGTTTTTAACCAGCTATCGAATTTTTATCAAGAACTCAATTCCAGCTTTTCTGGAATTGACAATAGAGTCGCTGATTCCCAGCGTAAATTGGCGCTAGAAACTGCACAATTGCGTGATGAAGCCACTTATCAACTAGCATTAGTTCATCGAGCGCAAAATAAACCAGAATTAGCAGTTCCTTTACTAGTTCAAATCATCAAGAGTCAAAATCCCACACGAGACTTAGGTAAAAAAGCTTATCAGCAACTATTGGAGTTGGGTTTTGTCAATGCACCTTTCTCCACAGGAGGAACCACCTCTTCTTCGTCTCAGCCCAAAAAATAATAGAAAAATAATATTTACCATAAGTTCATCCAATAGACCGCTGCCATCAGGTGAGCGGATTTTTGAATGTTTGAATGATAGAATGTTTTGGTTTATAAACAGTATTTATACTCAGGATTTCAGAATCGCAGATTGGCAATGTCTTAGCCTCGTTGTTGATAATAATATATAAAGAAGTTTGATTAGGAATCGCGATGATTAGTCCGCAACAGATTGAGGAAATGATCAAGGCGGAACTGCCAGATGCCCAAATTCAAGTACAAGACTTAACTGGTGGTGGTGATCACTACCAGTTGACAGTAGTTTCATCGCAGTTCGCAGGTAAAGGATTGGTGCAGCAACACCAGTTAATTTATAGGGCTTTAGGACAGGCTATGTCCAGTGAAGCAATCCATGCTTTAGCACTAAAAACATATACTCCCGAAACATTTGCTAGTAATAGTCCATAGTCATTTGTCATTTGTCATTTGTTCCAAGTAAATGACCAATGACCAATGACCAATCACAACTAAAGAGTAGGAACACAAAAATTATGACACCTGAACTTCAAGAACGTATTGACAATTTAGTTAAAGAAAACAAAATTTTGGTTTTTATGAAGGGAACCAAATTAATGCCCGCCTGTGGCTTTTCCAACAATGTTGTGCAAATTTTGAACACATTAGGAGTTCCCTTTGAGACAGTTAATATTTTGGACGACTACGAACTTCGCCAAGGAATAAAAGAATATTCCAACTGGCCAACAATTCCCCAAGTCTATATCAATGGTGAATTTGTCGGTGGTTCAGACATCTTGATTGAACTTTATCAAAAAGGTGAATTGCAGCAAAAAGTGGAAGTCGCTTTAGCTTCTTAATTATTTGTCCTTTGTCCTCAGTCAAACACCAATGACTAATGACTAATGACCAAGGACAAGATTACCAAAAATCCCCCCTATCGAAAAGCTAAAACGTCACAGGGGGGATTGATCACTAAAAAATATCAAAAATCTCCAAATTTTACACTGCCACCGTCATTGACGAGGATAGACAACGTGCTATAATTGTCTGCGTCAATCAGGAGTGAGCATCTTGTGACTTACTGAAAGTCACCTGTAGTAATCTGGCTCTGGTTCTGGTAGTGTCATCGTGAAATTCGATACATCGTACAAATAGCGGGTAGCTTCCTCCTCTAAGCGATGGATCAAATATGGCTCAATGGCGTTACCATGTCGCAGCGCGGCTAGATAACCATCCAAATACATCCGCATATCATCAGTACGATAACCGCGATTCCATAACTCGACGAAGGCGTCGGTTAGTCTTTGGTAATAGCGGATGGTTTGTGTGTCTTGGAGCATACTGCTGTAAAAATCTCTTTGGAATGAGAATTGTAAATTATTCAAGCTGAAATGTGAAGTACATTTCAGTTTGACATCTATTTAAAATCCCTATCTTCTGCTATAGGGAGTAGTCTTGCATGAGCTACAACCTAAACTGATCCTATTCCAGAAAAACATGATTTTGATGGGTTGGTAAGTTATTGTTATATTTGCCTCTCACAACAACGTCGTCTTCACACTTGTTGACGCACTTGGTAGTTTTTTGTGCCGATAGTATCTGTTCTGATTAAACAGATGGAGTATGTCATTGATAATCAACAAGTTACCACAATTGCTTTTTTGGTAAATGACACCCTAGATTTGGAACAGGATAGTTAACTAAAAAAATATTTAGTAATTATAACAAAAATTTAATAATGTTGCCAATTCGTTTCTGGATAAGGCTTTTGATGAAATTTATTCTTAGAGTGTGTATGAGTAAATTAAAAATTATTAGCAATTGGAGTAACAAGGATTACAAAACCTAAGACATAGGCTTTGTTACTTTGAAAGTCATGCACGCTAAGGGGTCTTGCCACCGTGGGTTCGGTTTGTATTGAAATCGTAGAGGGAAATCCCCATCTGAGGTCGTTGCTTGGCTGGCACTTGCAACAGCTGGAGTATCGGGTGCATCAAGCTGCAAGTATTTATCAGGCTAGGGAAGTTTTTTTAACTCACCATCCAACACTAGTTATTTTAGATGCGGATTTGCCTGATGGAGATGGCATTGAGTTTTGCCGATGGTTGCATCGTCAGCAGCAGCCATTAATCTTAATGCTATCTGCGCGCAGTAATGAAGCTGATATCGTTGCTGGCTTAAAGGCGGGGGCGGATGATTACCTGACTAAGCCATTTGGAATGCAGGAATTTTTAGCACGGGTAGAGGCGCTAATACGCCGCAACCGTACACCTGTAGCTCCAGCTTATTTGGATTATGGGACTTTGCAAATTGATTTAGTGCAACGCCGTGTCCGTTTTCAAGGAGAATTTATAGATTTAACACCGCAGGAATTTAGTTTGTTGTATGTTTTAGCACAAGCGGGAGGAGTACCTTTAAGTAGGTCAGAATTACTGCGACGTGCTTGGCCTGATGCGATCGATAATCCTCGCACTATTGATACTCATGTTTTATCACTGCGGAAAAAAGTAGAACTTGATCCGCGACAACCGAGCTTAATTCAAACCATCCGTAATGTAGGATATCGGTTTAATATGGAGATTTTGAATATCAATTTGCCACAATCACTGACAAAGTTAACGGCAGAAAAATTCAATAATCAACATTCAACAATCAGTAGTCAGAGGTAACAGTTGTGGGAGCATCCCAAATGTTCAAAAAATCCACCTGCGATTGAAATCGCAGTTTCATATCTAAAGTCTGCTTAAGCAGACTGTTTGATTTCTTGAGAGTCGTATGAAAACGACTTGTGGTATTAGCTAAGGGTTTAAACCGTTAGCAGTATATTGAAAAGATTAAGATGCTTCCAGAGTTGTTAGTTGTTAGTTGTTAGTTGTTTTCTACCATCCACTAACTAACAAATAACTAACTCCATTCTTCAGTAGTTTGTGTTTGTGTCTGTATCAAGCTTTTTCGTAATTTAGCCCAGTCTATATCAGTAGCACTTTGATTTAGTATTAGGCGTCCCTGTTGTAAGTGCAACAGCCGATCGCAAAAAATCTCAGCCATTTCTAGCTGATGATTTACCATTAAAACTGTAGTTTGACGACTTTGGGCTAGTTGAGTCAGAATTGCCATCAAATGGGAAGCAGTACCTATATCTAAGGCAGAAGTAGGTTCATCTAATAATAAAATTTGTGGTTGAATGATTAAAGCTCGTGCGATCGCAATTAATTGGCGCTGTCCACCAGAAAGTTGCACTTCCGTTTTTCCCAGCCATTCATCAGGTATGTGCAGCTGTTCAATCCAGTGACTCAGTCTTTGCTGAATAGTCTGTTTAGGCAAACCACGCAAAACCAAAGGATATGTTAAAGCATCTTTGACAGTCATTCCTAGCAGTTTTGACTCTTGCAAAACAAGTGTGACACAAGCGCGTAGCTGTAAAATTGGTATTTGATGGTATTCCTGATTATCTAAATAAATTTTGCCACTTGTAGGCTCACTCAAACGGTTGAGGAGGCGTAATAAATAACTTTTCCCAGCACCAGATGAACCAACAATAGCAATGCGATCGCCCTCAAATACCTCAAAAGAAATATCCTGTAAAATGGGGTATCCTTGCTGTTGACTTTGTAAAGTCGTATATAAATTAACTTTTTCTAGTCTGAGTTTTGCTTTTGGCAAAGTTTCCAAATTAAACCTTTAGTTAATGATGAATTATAAATTATGAATGATGAAAAGTTTAACCTTCAACATTCATAATTCATAGTACTGAACTAAATAATTTTTTTACACATAAAACTTTAATTCAAATTACCTTGGGTGATAGCAGTAACAATTGTCCAACCATCGACCAATAGAAGCAATAAGGTAAAACCAAATAAAATCAAATACATCCATGGCTGGGCTAAAGGATAAACATCAGTAGTATCAATACCTGTTTTTTCTTGTACCAGTTTTACCATCTGAGCAAAACCCGCCACCCGCATAGGTAATAAATAAGCTTTTGCGTCTTTGCTGAGAAAATAGTAAACTAGTCCTCCTTGTCCAGTCGTGCGGGGTTTTAACTGTTTTACCTCCGACCAAGGTAAGGACCAGCCTTTACGAAAAAAACGTGGAACCCAATTTGGATAAGTTACCTGAATCCCTTGGTCATCTAAAATTACACGTTCTGTTAAGACTGCATACAAGCCAATGAAACCAATGGTAATTCCTAACCAAAATAACGTTGGTGGAATGGGCGCATTTGTAACTTCAGCTAAAAAAGGTAAAGGTAGGGTTAGCGCTATATATAAGGTTAAAAGCGTAATCCGAATTAAAGGAGAGAGGCGAAAAATTGCAGGCGAAGTATTCACTGAGTTTGCTGCCACGGCTTCATTACAATTCTTAACTTTTAACTATATACTAGCGAGAAAATGGGTGTGAGAGTTTTACCAAAGACAGCTATTGCGTCCATCCCCCTTATCTCAATCCGTTCCAGACCAACTCCAAGTCGGGTTTCCGTTATTCACACCTTTTTTAGTGATGCTAGGGGTGAAACTGTTAGCATCTCGTTTACCTGTCATATCTAAAATCAAAAATACTTTGCCACCATTAAACCTGATTCGCAAGTGAGAACCAGAGTTGTAGTCTTCATTGTCATATTTGACAATACCACCGCCTGCCACACATTGCCGATAAGCAGGTTTGAGGTTTGCTACCCAAGTGACACTAAACGAATCTGAAGACGCTATAGCAAACGGCCCAGCAAAAGCACCTAATTTTGCCTGACCATTAATTGTATATCCTCCTTCGTAGTAAGGCGCGTTTTGTTCTGTCACAACTACTTTTTGAGGACAATTTTTTTCAGATGCATTCACAGATTTAAAAACACCTAATTCTACCTGCGCCGCTTGGGCTGGAATTGTTGGGACAATAGTAATAATAGCAGTTAATAAAGACAGTAATTTCTGATTCATTGCTATATATAAAAATAAAAAATGAACAATTGGAGGTGCTTAGTTGTTTTAACTTAAAATACAAATATCAATGTAAAAAGTTAAACAAAAATTCGGCTTTGTGTAAAAAAATGATACAATTACGTTAATTAAGTATAAATAATTAACAAACCTTTCATGTTTGACTAATCATTCCCTGATAATATAAATTCCAAATTCAATTTATGGAATAAATCCAGTCCTTTCAAAGTGTAAATCAGGGAAATAAAAAATTCTTATACCAATTTAATATGAAGATGCATACAAAGACCCCACCCCGGCTTCGCCACCCCTAAGCGCAAGCGGGGAGGGGTAAAATTCGGGAGCAGCTTCACGAAGAATTGGTATTAGTGTCTTCGTGTTTCAATAATTATTTTTTCACCAGAAAGACACAAAGACTAAATATAGCTTCATAATTTCAGATCAGGATTCTTTTGATGTCAATCTTGAAAGCGCTAGTAAAATCAATCCAAAATATAAAATCGGATGACTCATCATATTTTGAAAGCAACTGCAAATACTGTACATCTCGGTGGTTTTTCGCATGAGATTGAACCAGCATTAATAATCGAATCTGGCGATACAGTGGATGTGGAAACTTACACTGGTTACTACATTTACAATAAAGCACCAGCAGAATTTCTGACGCCAGATTTTGTTGACATTTGCCAAAACCTACGACCAGAAAGAAAAATAGCAGGTGGGCCGCATTTGCTTACAGGGCCTATTTATGTACAGGGAGCAGAACCTGGAGATATTTTAGAAGTAAAATTGGACACAATTAAACCAAGTTTGCCTGTTGGTTTTAATGCTATTCGGACGGGATGGGGAGTTTTACCAGATCAATTTAATGAACCAGCTTTGAGATTTATTCAGCTAGATTTAGAAAATAATGTTGCAGAATTTCCTGTAAATAGTGGGATTAAAATACCACTGAAACCTTTTTTTGGTATTCTTGGCGTTGCTACTCCTGAAACACAACGTTCTTCTATTCCTCCTGGTTGTTATGGTGGTAATATAGACAACCGTGAATTGCAAGCTGGTTCAAGAATATTTTTGCCAGTTTTTGTTCCTGGTGCTTTATTTTCTATTGGTGATGGACATTCAGCCCAGGGAGATGGTGAAGTTAATGTCACCGCTATTGAAACATCTATGAATGGCACAATTCAACTCAAAATTCGCAAAGATTTACAAGTAACTGCACCTATTGCTGAAACTGCTACTGATATGATCACAATGGGATTTGGTGAAACTTTGGATGCAGCCCTAGAACAAGCTTTAAACAATATGATTGATTTTTTGGTAGGTTTTACAAAAATATCATCAGAAGACGCCTACGTATTATGTAGTTTAGCAGTGAATTTTCGCATTACTCAAGTGGTCAACACTCCTCAAAAAGGTGTGCATGGGATGTTATCAAAAAATATTTTTGTAAATGGAATAAATTTATAATTTACTAATCCAAATAATTTATGATTTTATGTCTAACATACTCATTCAATTGTTGATAATTGGGCTTGTGGCTGGTGTAGCTGGCGGGATGTTTGGTATTGGTGGTGGTGCAATCATGGTACCAGCTATGGTGCTAATCATGAGTATGGATCAAAAATTTGCTACTGGTACTTCTATTGCTGCTCAAATCTTGCCTATTGGTATTTTAGCCGCGATTGTTTACTACCGTAATGGTAATCTTAATATCAAATATGCTGTAATTATTGCTGTTGGTTTGATTATTGGTAACTTCTTTGGGGCTTTATTTGCCAATCAGCCGTTTATTAGTAGTGAATTGATGAAAAAGCTGTATGGTATATTTTTGTTAATAATTGGTTTGCGATATTTGCTCTTTAGATAATCAAATATAGCATTGAGCTGTTATGCATTTAAATTGTATATTTTGCGAGCAGGTTGTCAAAAGTCAACAGTCCAGAGTCAAAGACTAGCTTGGACTTTGGACTGTTTACCCTGGACAGTCCTAACGCAAGAATATTTAATCTAAGCGCACATCAGCTTATTAGCGATGCACTTGAAAGAAAGTGAACATCATTAGATTGTCTTGTTGGTGATTCAGGTCGTAGACATGCTAGTTTTTTGTTGGGAACACCAAATTAAAAGGCTTTACACCCCCAACCACTAACGAAATCAATATGGCTCCTTTACCTGAGTATCACCCCAAACAGTTATCTTTAGGTCCATTAGAAGCAGAAATTTTGAATATTGTCTGGGAACTTGGTTCAGCGACAGTCAAAGATGTACACGATCGCATTCTGGCTGATCCTAACCGAGAACTAGCTTATACTTCTGTAACTACCGTGCTGCGTCGCCTTACTGACAAAGGTTGGCTTGTCTGCGACAAAAAAGGACGTGCATTTTATTGGCGGCCATTGCTCACAAAACAGCAGGCCGCAGTCATTAAAGCTCACGAACAATTACAGCGATTTTTAGCAGTAGGAAATCCTGATGTTGTGGCTGCTTTTGCAGATAGTCTTGATGAAGCAGCTAGTGAGAAAATACAAGCGATCGCCAAACGCATTCAATCTGCACGCCAAGCAAGGGAGGAAAAATGATGCATGTACTGATGATTTTGATGGCTTTGGCTATTTCTTGGGGAATCAGATACTCTTGGGTTCAATGCTCAGACAATTGGAATAAACAGTGGCAAAGATCTCTGTTTTTCTTTGTTTTTCCCCCCTTGCTGATCATTATGACAGCGATCGCTCTGCTGTATATGGGTCCCCAGGGCAGAATGTTTGGTTTGCAAACTGGTTGGTTTAGCTATGTATTAGCATTAATCTTACTTGCTGTTTTTGCAGTTATATGCATAAAGCAAGCATGGCAAGGATGGCGATCAGTAAAATCTACACGTGATTGTCCGATTGTGAACCTTGCAGGTAGACAAGTGCGGCTACTCAAAACAACAGCATTATTTGCAGGACAAATAGGTTTTTGGCAACCTGAACTTGTCCTCAGCCAAGGATTGCTGCAAACTTTGTCACCTGCACATTTAGAGACAGTCTTAGCACACGAACAAGGCCACTACCATTACCGAGATACATTCTGGTTTTTCTGGCTGGGTTGGGTGCGTACCTGTACAGCTTGGTTGCCAAATACAGACGCTTTATGGCAAGAACTGTTAGTTTTGCGCGAACTACGTGCCGATGCTCACGCTGCATCACAAGTAGATCCTTTGCTGCTAGCGGAATCATTGGTATTAGTCATTAGTACACCACCTGTAACCTCAGATATTTGCTGTGCAGCCCTAGCAGCTAGTAGCGTTGATCGTTTAGAACAAAGAATAGAAGCTTTGTTAGCTCAACCAGAACCCACATCAAAATTTCACTTCATATATTGGATTAGCTTTCTGTTAGCATTACTGCCCTTAATTACAGTAATCTTTCATTCTTAGTTTTTGCTACTCCCCATGCCCAAAAGGTAGGGGATTCTTGTTTCACAGGGATTCCGACTAATTTACCCGCTACCTAATTTAGCAGGGCTATTTCAGCCTAGACATAAACCGCCCTGAACTAAAGTTCCGCGGCTCATAGTTTAAGTCCGTTAAAACGGACTAAATAAATTACCAATCAACAGTCGGTTTTAACCGAGTTTTGCTATTAGCCTCAGAATTAATTCTGAGGCGGGCTGGATGAGAATGAAATAGCCCTACCTAATTTAGCCTTAATTTTTAATCAAAGACATACTTTTCTGCTACTTTCCAGTAACGAGAAAAGCGCTTGAGGTCTATATAACCGTCATAATCAAAAAATGGTTCCACTTCAAAAATTTCTAAATCGGCAAAACGTTCTATTTGCTGACAAATACTTTCAAACCTGGGACTAGGACTATCCACTGTTACTACTTGCGTGGCATTATGTTCCTTAGCAAAAGCCAGAACCTCTTGAGCAACATCGCCACGCCGGATAATTACAGGTAACTCTAGCAAGCACTCGTAAATAAAAGCGATACGTTTAAGACTAATTTGCCATTCCTCCAGTAAAACATCATCCCAAACCCAGATAGCAGGCGCATCTGGATATTCTTGCAAAGCTGGATTGTGTGGACTCAAGCAATCCCCATGTATCCAGATAACAGGTTTACTCATATAACTTAAAATTCAATCCCAGTCAAATGTTAATTGGTAACTAGAGTTTATACAATATTAGAAAAACCCTTTAATTTGTAAATCTTAAGTTTAATCGCCCATGACCATTTCACGCCGCCATTATCACATCACTACTTTCGGTTGCCAGATGAACAAAGCTGACTCAGAGCGGATGGCTGGTATTTTAGAAGACATGGGCTTTGAGTGGTCAGAAGATCCAAATCAGGCAGACGTGATACTCTACAACACCTGCACTATACGAGATAATGCAGAGCAAAAAGTATATTCTTATCTAGGTAGACAAGCAAAACGCAAACACGAACAACCGGATTTAACACTAGTTGTTGCTGGTTGTGTTGCTCAACAGGAAGGAGAAACCCTACTGCGAAGAGTCCCAGAATTAGATTTAGTCATGGGGCCGCAACATGCTAACCGTCTGAAAGATTTATTGCAACAGGTATTTGACGGCAATCAGATTGTAGCCACAGAACCAATTCATATTATTGAGGATATTACCAAACCACGGCGAGATAGTAAGGTGACGGCTTGGGTGAATGTAATTTATGGCTGTAACGAACGCTGCACCTACTGCGTAGTACCGAGTGTCCGGGGTGTGGAACAATCTCGGACACCAGAAGCAATTCGCGCCGAAATCGAGGAACTAGGACGTCAGGGTTACAAAGAAATCACACTCTTGGGTCAAAATATTGACGCCTACGGACGGGATTTACCAGGAGTGACACCAGAAGGCCGTCATCAGCATACATTTACAGATTTGCTCTACTACATTCATGATGTTCCGGGTGTGGAACGAATCAGATTTGCTACTAGTCATCCCCGTTATTTTACTGAGCGTTTGATTCGAGCTTGTGCAGAATTGCCAAAAGTCTGCGAACACTTCCACATTCCATTTCAATCTGGGGATAATGAAGTTTTAAAACGCATGGCACGGGGTTACACCCATGAGAAATATCGCCGGATTATCAACACAATCCGTGAGTATGTGCCAGATGCGGCGATTAGCGCTGATGCAATTGTGGGTTTCCCCACGGAAACAGAAGCACAGTTTGAGAATACTCTCAAGTTAGTAGAAGATATTGGTTTTGATCAGTTGAACACTGCTGCTTATTCTCCCCGTCCAGGAACACCCGCCGCAGTGTGGGAAAATCAGCTGAGTGAAGAAGTGAAAAGCGATCGCCTACAAAGATTAAACCATTTAGTGGGCATCAAAGCCGCCGAGCGATCGCAACGTTATATGGGACGCTTAGAAGAAGTCCTGGTAGAAGATCAAAACCCCAAAGACAAAACCCAAGTCATGGGACGCACCCGTACCAACCGCCTAACTTTCTTTACTGGTGACATTAACGAACTCAAAGGTAAGTTAGTGAAGGTCAAAATTACTGAAGTTCGTGCCTTTAGTTTAACGGGTGAATCAGTTGAAGTACGGGAAATGGCATCAGTTTGAATGTCTGTGCAGTTATAGATCCCCGACTTTTTTCAAAAGTCCGGGATCTGAACACCTATGACTCATCAAAACAAATAGGACAGACCACTAGCTTAAAGCTGCTTCGCCCCGTCGATAAATTTCGCGCGCATAATCAGTCCAAACTCCTTGTCCCCAGTAACGGAAACAACTAGTTTGCAACAACAAGTTATATAACAAAGCTGCTTGATAATCTGGACTTTGTGTTACTGAGAAATCTTGCTGCACCAATGAATCATATTTTTCATGAAACATAATGCTGAGTTTCTTCATTGGATCTAAAACATTTTCATAGCCTTCCACCCAACTTAAATCATTAGTCCAAGAAGCACCATCCATATGGAATTGATGGTCTGTTGCTTTTAACTCTGCAATTATCTGTTCTACAGTTTCCGGTGTTGCATCATCTGGATTTACTCGCTGCCAAATTTTATGCTGATGCACAGCTTGACAAGTTGGGTAATCTTCAAAATTTACACCTGCTGCTTCAATTAGTTCGAGATATTCTGTACCATTAAGTGCAACCACACCTGCATAATTATTACCTGCATCGCGGATTTCATGATAAACCCTAAAGAAATCGCGGGGATATTCGTTCATCATCACGCCACCATTTTCCCCATCAGCGATTTGGGTAACTAAGGAGGGGATTATCAGATTACCAATTTGTTGCTTACCCCTACCCTTGGCTTCAAAATAAGGTTGCATCTGAGCAACTAATTTAGTATCCGAACCTTGAGTTTTAATTAATGCTATAATGCTGATACTTTCACCGTGAGAATTACGCGCAATTAAACGGTTGGGAATATATTTATTCTCGTGTTTTAAGGCAGAACCATCAAGATTTTCTAGTGAATGTTCTTGTACCATTAACCAGCGATAGCCGCATTCTTTTAATGCTTTGATGTATTCAAATAAAGTATCTGGATGATTTGGTAAATGCATTTCTGGAGGAGAAAAACCCTTGACGCGCTTAAGGGCATCGTAACCAAAAATAGCTGCAAAATGGTGTTGCCACGCTTGGATGTGCAGTTTAATATCAGGAATAGGTGTGGAAGGAACTACGGCATGACTCCACATCGTTCCTAACCATTCTACATGAGGTTGATATTGAGGGTCACAAGTTATACGCTTAAGATTGTCGAAAATATCATTGCGTCCCATTTGACGCAAACCCCACAGCAAATTACCTGAGTAATCAAGCATAATTCGAGGGTTGCAACCTTGGGAAATCAACTGCGGGATAAATTCTCCCATGCGGCTGTAACACCATGCAAAAGGCGCGGCATTATGGTTATCTCCATTATTTGGATGTTCAAACATATACTGGAGATTACTGATAATTTCGCCGTTCGCACCTGCGGGAATGCTTGGTTGATGCATGTGTAGAGCGCAAGCAAATCCCGCAGTGATATTTTCTAATTTAAGATTAGTAGTGTTTAAATATACTGGGTTATTTTGTTTCACTATTGACTGAATATCTGCTTCCCAACCACAGATATTCGGCAACCCTGACCTTAATTCTGCCAATGCGGGTAGATTGAAAGATGGTGCTGTAGCAGTCATTTGTTATTTGTCCTTTGTTATTTGTCATTGGGAAGGATTTGTAACTCGCCTTCTGTTTATTCCCGTAGACTTACTAATTATTCAATCATTGTGACGGGCTGAATATTGTTTACCCGCATCCAGCAACAATTCAGAGTCAAATTTGTTAGTTTGAAACAATAAGTATCTAGTCTTATTAATTTTCTCCTATAGCAATCCTAATTGAGTTGTAGATCCCCGACTTCTTAGAGAAGTCGGGGATCTACAACTCAATTAGGATTGCTATATGGGCGACAGGGGAGTGTCATACTATTTCACGTTATACCAATTCACATTAATCACGATACATATAAATTTTGTAGAGACGTGCCATGGCACGTCTCTACAGGGTCTGTATTTGTATCAGGTTTTTTGTGAAATGGTATTAATCGTGATACACATAAATAATGTAGAGACGTGCCATGGCACGTCTGGTACAAAATTAGAGAATATCTCTTTGCTGTCTATTGGTTTCATCCAAAGGTAAATTACCTTCAGTTTGAATATCTAATTCTTCACGACGAATTGTTTCTTGAGCTTCAACTACATCTTTATCAACTACTTTTTTAACCCGGACTTCTTCGCGTACAAAAGCTTCTTTTTGGATTTCGGGTGTTTCTTCATAGAGTTCTATGCGTGCTACTTCCCCTGCTTGGAATTGAATCTCATCGGGACTAACTGCAATACCTTCTGTGGTGGCTGGAACACGCTCAATTACAACTCGCTCTTTTTCAATTGGAACTGAAACCGTTGCAGTTTCTGTTTCAATATGCTTTCCAACGGTAACTTCCCCGGTTTTGATGCGATTTTTGTTGGCTATTAAGCGTTCTTCATACAATTTGAATGTTTGGTGGTTTTGCTCATTCAAATTATATAAAGATGCATCGTTTTGATAATTGTAGTTATCGCGATCATAAGTTAAATTTTGTTCTGGACGATAATTCCTGCGTACCTGTTCTTCATAATCATAATCAACAGTCATATCCTCTCTATAGGCAGGTAAATTTTCTACTTGTTGTTTGCTTAAGCCATCCACATAAACACGCTGTTGACTATAATCGATCCGAGAAAGACCTATTGGTAGCAATATTCTTTTGCTATGAAAATCTGATTCAGTTTCAATGACTAAATAACGAAAACGTCCGTCTGGATCTACTAGCGCATCAATAACTGTCCCAATTCTATTTCCACCTTCGGTATAGATTGGTAAACCTTTAATATCATCACCGCCAAAAGTATCTCGGTATGTAGGGTCAAAGTCTTCAAGTTTGAAAAGAGGCATAATAAAATTACCTATGAAAGCATCTATACTATTACCTTAAAAATTTAGTTAATTATTTACCTCTTGCTTGCGACTGAATTATCTTAATTATTAAGTATGAAAAAATCTATTGTTAATAGCTGAAAAATTATCATTGCTGAGTTTTAACTAGATGATTATTAATTATGGTATCTATCTTTGGTTAGATTAAACAAAAATTTGAAGTTAGTGTTACTTTTAGTGAACTAAACTATATTGCTTTTGAGCTAATTATTAATTTTTTGTTCACATGTCCAATCACCCTTGGTTAACACAGGTAAAAAAACACCGAGCGATCGCAGTTATCCGCGCTTCAAAATTAGAACTTGGACGCCAGATGGCTTTGGCTATGGCATCTGGAGGTATAAAATTAATAGAGATTACTTGGAATAGTGCTAATGCTTGCGAGTTAATTAGCAAGCTCCGTTCAGAATTAACTGACTGTATTATTGGCACAGGAACATTGTTAAATTTAGAACAACTTTATCAGGCAATCACCGCAGGAGCGCAATTTCTGTTTACACCCCATGTTGATCCAAGGATGATCCAAGCAGCAGTTGCGGAAAATATAGCGATTATTCCGGGTGCGCTTTCTCCCACAGAAATTGTCACCGCTTGGAATCATGGTGCAACTTGCGTGAAAGTGTTTCCTGTACAAGCTGTAGGTGGAGCAAGCTATATCAAAAGTCTACAAGGGCCACTGGGTCATATTCCTTTGATTCCTACAGGTGGTGTGACTTTAAAAAATGCCGAAGAATTCCTACAAGCAGGAGCGATCGCAGTCGGTTTGAGTAGTGAGTTATTTCCTAAACAATTTGTAGAAACTGAAAATTGGGAAGTAATATCTCAGCAAGCAAAAACTTTAGTTAATACTTGTTTAGTTAGGGATTGATTATTCAGAGGGAACGGGGAACGAAGAACGAGCTACACGGACTCCGTTTTTCCTCCAATAGACAAGGGTAAAAAACATCTTTTTTGAGTGCTAATTGAAACCTACAACTCAAGTTTTTTTACATGAAATAAACAAAGCTTAACAGATGGTTAATATTTATTTGTTCCCTGTTAAGAATTTCCTTGTGAATAAAATTACATGAATTTAATTTTTCAACAATTCCTCATTTTCATTGAATTTTACTAGTTCCGAATTACTACATCTGCTATAGGATGAAATTAGGAAAACTTACGCCTGTTGCAGCAACAAGCAAAATATCATCAAATAAAAATAAAGTTTTCCTAAATAATGGCATTATGGTCTAATCATCATGGAAAAGACATCTTCTTCCAGTTGGGTGCATTTTCTCAAAGTACTCATTGTTGGTACAGCGCTTTGTTTAAGTGTTTTTAGTACTCCTTCACAAGGAGTTTTGAAACAATCAAAAAGAAGTACAATTAGACAAGCAATCATTAACCTTAAACAATCTCAACGACGCTGGATACAAGTTGATTTGTCGGAACAACGATTAATTGCTTGGCAAGGTAACAAGCCTGTTTATAAAGTGATTGTCTCTACAGGAAAGAAATCTACACCGACTCGTACAGGCGTTTTTCGGATTCAAACCAAATTGAGAAAAACTCGAATGCGGGGTAGAGGCTACAACGTTCCTAATGTTCCACATACGATGTACTATAAGGGAGGCTATGCTATTCATGGAGCCTATTGGCATCGAAGATTTGGTAGACCAGTTAGCCACGGCTGCATAAATTTACCACCGAAACATGCTAGATGGGTATACAGATGGGCTTCGGTAGGTACGCCTGTAGTTGTGCAAAGATAATAAACAATAACATCTTGCACTAATTGAAATCAGCCGTAAAATAAATTTTCGGCTCAAAGCTTAAATCCATTCAAATGGGTTCCTGAACCAGTCGGTTAAAAACCGATTTTAGCTTTTAGCCCAAATTTTAATTTCGGGCTAGTAGTCTGGCAACCTAACTTTGAGGGGTATAAAATGAACCGCCAAGACGCCTTAGACGCGCAAGCGGCTACCTGCGGAAGCCACTACCTACGGTAGGCGCGTAGCGACTTCTGCAAGTAGCCGCAGAAGCGTCTACGTGTCTACCGTAAGGTAGTGCGCCAAGAACAAGAGAAAAAGAGAATTTGAGAAGTTAATTCACCTAGCAAAGTTGGGTTGGTGGACTACTAGGTGCAAGATTTAAGTTTGGGCATTTTCTGCAAGTTAACAAATTAAGATCATGGGAAACTGGATTGGTAGTAGTTGGGTAGCTTGGTTAACAACTTTTTTAGCATCTGTGGGAATCTTGTGTGGAGCTGCTTTTACTTCTTCCGATTCTCAGACAAAAACAACTCTTTCACATTTTTCCTATCGTATATTCGATCGCAACTCTATTAACGAAGCTGATATCTGGAAAGAACTACGTCCTCCTCGCAAAATCGAAATTGATTTGTCAAAACAGCGCTTATATGCTTGGGAAGGTAGCCAACTTGTATACTCTATGCGAGTTTCCACAGGTAAGCGTTCGACTCCCACAAAAAAGGGTAAGTTTATGATTGGCTCAAAGCATCGCTCTACCAGAATGCGGGGACCGGGCTATGATATTTCTGGTGTTCCTTATACTATGTATTTTTACGAAGGATATGCAATTCATGGTGCTTTTTGGCATAGTAATTTTGGAACACCAGTTAGCCATGGATGTGTAAATTTACCAGTAAAGGAAGCTCGTAAGCTTTTCAATTGGGCTGATGTGGGAACGGTCGTTGTAGTCCATAAGTAATTAATTTTGTTTAGATACTTAACGGCTATAAGATCTAAACTTTTGTCGTTAGGTCACAACTTATACCAATTCTTCGTGAAGCTGCATAGAATTTTACCCCTCCCCAACCCTCCCCTTGCTAAGGGGAGGGTGCGCCTTAGCGCGGGTGGGGTCTTTGTATGCGTCTTCATATTAAATTGGTATTAGTGTCGTTAGGTCACAACTTAGTGTCGTTAGGTCACAACTTAGTGTCGTTAGGTCACAACTTAGTGTCGTTAGGTCACAACATAGTGTCGTTACGTCACAACTTAGTGTCGTTAGATCCTTATCAAATTTTTAAATCTAATAAAGCCAGACGAATTTGCTCTATACGCCTACGGTTAACTCCGAGATCCGATTCTCCCACACGAGATGCTGAACGCAGATGAATTACTGACTCGTTGGGAGGAAAATAAAATTCTACATCATCAACAAATTTGAAGATGCGACTTTTTGAAAGAGCGTGAATGTAATTATCTGTCTGTTCTATGACCTCTGTTCGGGGAACAACGCTGAGAACTTTTAGTAAGGTTTCTCGTGCTGTGTTGCGATCTACATGATATGCTATTGGGTCAATGGCGTGTTTAGAGTCAGCATCTTGACTCACCACACAGTTGTTGGAAGCTGGACAAGAACTAAGATAACCATTGGCGACTCCCAAGCCAGAAGCATAAGCCCAAGTAGCAGCAGGAAGTATTGACAGGGTTAGGAAGATGACAAGGGCGAGACTCCACAAGAGTCGCTGTGTAAACTCTCTTAGCAGACTGAACATGATAAATTCACTCCTCAATTAATAGCACTTTCCTTATAATAGGTAGCATTATTTCCAAAAAACACAATTTGCGCGAAAGGGTCTTTTCAGCAAGGTTATATGGCTCTCGTAGTCGCAAAAACAAAAAGCTACTTGATAATGTAGCCAAAGCTGTACAAGATGCGGAAAAATCTACCTAAATTAGTTGGCATTGAGTAGGTTTGGGGATATATTGTCAAAGTAATCAAAAACATTGGAGGTCGAGCAATGTTACTTAGTTTCAAGACAGCATTGATACCAAACAACAAACAGCAAACATCATTTAAAAAAGCTTGTGGCGTGGCGCGTCATGCTTATAACTGGGCTAATGCTCACGTTAAAGAAGTGTTAGAACTTCGCAAAGATGACAAGTCAATTAAGATACCATCAGCAATTGATTTACATAAAAAATTGATTGCTGATTTTATTTTGCCCTTCTGACCCTGAACCATTTGGGTTGCAACTTCAACTAATCCCTATTAGGGATTGAAACAAACATTGCTTCTACCGCAGCAAGTCTTTCTTGCTTGTTGCAACTTCAACTAATCCCTATTAGGGATTGAAACAAGCTCCCCGTGGTGGGTGCTGATGAAGCGAACGTTGCAACTTCAACTAATCCCTATTAGGGATTGAAACTACTACGTTCAACATAACGGAGTTTTAACTAAAGTTGCAACTTCAACTAATCCCTATTAGGGATTGAAACCAATTCTGTATGAAGATGTGCTGACGCGCAGGAAATAAAAAACAAACCGCAAAGGACGCAAAGGACGCGAAGAGAAGATGTATAGAGAGAATTTAGCGCAGTTTCATAAAGAAACGATATAAAGCTACGCCATCGCTCCCTAAAACAGATATTTCTAGCAAGAATAAGACCAAAATCACAGACTTGTCTGTCCTAAATCACAAATTTTTATCTGGAAAATTTCTGTAAAAACTTGGAGATTTATATAGAGGTAGACAGTATACAGTTGTGTAGAATCAACCTCAAACATGATTTTATAGATAATTAAGTTCCAGGAATATCAATGATCAACCGTGTTTTGGATTTGATTTTTATAGATTCCTTTGCGTTTGTCATTAATACAATGTTTGGTAAATTGCTTAAAACTAAAATATGCAATTATGCGAGTGACGGACAAGATAAACACTGTATTGAAGATGAAGAAAATACACAATAGGCTAATGATGAAGGATTTGCAGAAAACTTTTATTTTCACTAGATCAAATTATGACCAATGAGGACATGTAGAGACGCGAAATTTCGCATCTACAAGCAGGGATCGCACCCAATACGTTTCAGTTAAAAATTTTTCGTCACCATTTTGGACATGTGGAGACGCAAAATTTCGCGTCTCTACAAGGTTTAAATGTCAATCGATATGTCTTATTCAAACGTATTGCGATCGCCCCGACTAATCACTAACTCAATTGTGCTACGAGTTGATTTTCCAACAGAGTTTCATTTGTAAGTAAATCCTCAACGGTGATTCGCAAAAATCTTTGTTCATCAACTAAAAATAGGATTTTAATGCGATCGCTCCCTGGAAATCCTAGTGGTGTCAAATTCGCAATTGTCCTCGCTCCATCTCGATCATTGAGGGGTTTGACAGTTGTTATACCACTATCAAGACGACGGGTGATCATGCGATCGCCATCAAAATAAACTTCTGTTGCACCTGTGTCTGTCCCCAATTCGCCCATAATTAATTCAATGCTGGGCTGACTTTCTACAGAAGCACCCAAAACTACCTGTACTGGTTGAGTCATCGGATAAGGTTGTCCCTCTCTGATAATCGGATGCCAACTGTGTCTATTGTTACGCCTATCCCAATACCGAATACCGTAACTGTGGTAGAGAAAGTCTTTGATTTCGACGCCTTGAGTGATTTGCAAAGCACCTTGGGCTATGGCTTCAAACGGGCGATCGCATCGAATTTTATCTTGTGTAAAATATTGCTTTACCCATGTCTGTACCGCTGGTATTTGTACGGTACCACCAACCAATAGCACAGCATTAATATCCCCAACTTCAATTCCTTGGCGTCGTGCTTGTTGTAGTAGCTGAGTCATCGACTCATCAAGGCGTTCAAAAAACGAGTGTTCTCTCAGGATACCTTCCAACGTCTCCCGATTTAATTCCAACTCATAACTTTCAAAGGTTTCATCGTTGAAATAAACTTCACTCGCTTGAGTTTGAGTTGAGAGTTGAATTTTTACCTTTTCCGCCAGTCGCATTGTTAAAGGACTAACGGATAAACCTTGAGTTGTGGCAAAATAATCAACTATCCAATTATCCAAATCCGAACCACCTAAATTTTGTCCAGCTTTAGCCAAGACACGAGCAGTTTTCACCTTTTGTTTGGAGTCTTCTGCTAAAGATTTATTACCAAACTTGAGTAAAAACCCAATCGGTTTACTGGCGATTTTGGTACTTTGATCCAACTGCACTAAGGATAAATCTAACGTACCACCGCCAAAGTCAATTACCAAGAGAATTTCTTGGTCTGCCATACCATAACCTAAAGCGGCGGCTGTTGGTTCATCGAGCATCCGCACCTGTTCTACTGGTAATGCTTGACAAACTTTGCCCAACCAGTAACGATAAGCTTCAAAACTATCCACAGGTACGGTTAATACTAGTGATTCCAATCCCCCTTGCATGGGTTCTAATTGGGTAATTACCTGGTTGAGGAACCATTGTCCCACTTGTTCAAAAGTAACTATTTGTCCATCTAATTCGGGTAAGAAACCTTGGATTTCTGTACCGATACCCCGTTTGAAAGTACGGAAAAAGCGGGGATCATTTTTCAAGTCTAAACCGCGATCGCGCACTTGTTGCCCAACCAAAACTTGCCCTTGAGCAGCATCTTCCACATAAAGCAAACTGGGGATCAGTGGCGGATTCAGACTTTGTTGAACTGATAAACCAGGTAGATTGAGAGTTTCTGACTCTTTGGTGACAGGATTCCAACGAGTAATAACAGTGTTACTTGTACCAAAATCGATTGCGATCGCCATATCTAGTAATTTTGCGCTTTTGTTGCCAAGACGCAAATAGCTACTTCACCTTTATTAAAAATTATTCTGCAATAGCCACCAAGAACGCAAATAGGCGATCGCTTCTTCTTTGTGCTTCGCTTCCACTTCAATCCAAGGTGCTTGGCGATATACACTCGGCATGGCAATAATTAAATCACTATGCTTTCTATCATTAAAAGCTTCTTCCCCATTAGAAATATGAACTAATTGCCATTCAGGATTAGTCCAAGTTTGTTGAGCAGCGTAAAACATTTCTGTCACACTGGGATCATCATAACTATCTAAATTTTCGTGACAGATATGATGATGAGCATCGAATACCAATGGCACACCAGTACGTTGACAAACCTCTAAAATTTCGCTTGCACTGTAAGCATACTCATCATTTTCCAAAGTCAAGCGACTTTTGATGTTTTCTGGTAGCTGGGAAATTACTTCCACCAACTGTTCGACTCGTTGAGATTTCCCACCGTGAATATTCATCAACGACCAAGAAGAAACAGGTAAACCCAACAAGTCTAATGTTCTAGCATGTCGTTCTAAAATTTTAATACTTGTTGTCACTACCTGCGGCGAATCAGAACTTAACACCACATATTGATCAGGGTGCAGCACCATTCTGATCCCCAGTTGACTTGCCCGTTGTCCAATTTTACTTAAATCATCACTCATTTCCTCAAGTAGATTGGCGCCGACTTCATCCTCCCAATCACTCAACGGGAATAAACCAGAAGACATCCGATAAAGTCGAATATTATACTGTTGACAAAAAGTTAATGCTCCATCCAGACGTTGTAAGTTATCTCGATATAATTCTTTGAGGGTACTAACGCGC
The DNA here is from genome assembly GCF_004323185.1 of Westiellopsis prolifica IICB1. Taxonomy (GTDB): domain Bacteria; phylum Cyanobacteriota; class Cyanobacteriia; order Cyanobacteriales; family Nostocaceae; genus Pelatocladus; species Pelatocladus prolificus_A. Next base: position 2,184,470 of record NZ_NAPS01000002.1, on the reverse strand, counting down.
TGTTCCTCACTTAGTTGTAAATAGCGAGTGCGCGTAATCGTCCGAAAGCGCACCTGTTTAGAAAAGGTGATGCAAACCAATCCTAAATACGGCGGGGTATCTTGAGGTTTGGACTGTACAACTGGGAGATTGTCTAACTCAACTGGGGTCATTCGATTTTGGATTTTGGAGTCATCTGTTTCGATTTAACTAATTTTTGCCAGTGAATAATGAGTATCTGAAGGTAGAAACTTTCCTGAGACTGATGGAAATAGCGGTTTCCTCCCCTAGTGCATAATTGGCGAGTAAAACTTTTGCGCCAATGATCCATGACAACAACACTATATTTGACCGAACCAGGAACTATGGTTCGCTATCGCAACGAGTCGCTAGTAATTATCAGAAAAGAACAATCAAAAAACTGTCGTTTAGCTGAAGTAGATTTATTAGTTGTTTTACCAGGGGTTCAGTTCACCGATGTTGCAATTTCTAAATTACTCGACAAAAGCATTGAAACTATTTTTCTGCGCCAAGATGGTCATTTTCGCGGACGGTTACAAGGTAATTATGCGACAAATCCTGCCATTCGCATTTCTCAGTATCGTATCTTAGAAAGTGCTTTTGGTATGGCATTGGCGCAAAAATTGGTGATGGGGAAAATTCGTAATCAACGGGTATTATTGCAACGTCGCAACCGTGCTTCCCAAGGACAAATAGCTGAATTAGCAGAGGCTATCAATTTAATTAACACCTATTCTTACAATTTACATAACAACTCTACCCTATTAAACCGTAGTGAATTGATGGGTGTCGAAGGAATTTGCGCTCGTACATATTATCAAGCATTGCGATATTGGTTTCCTCCTCAATGGAATTTTACCGGACGTAATCGCCGTCCGCCACTTGACCCGATTAATGCACTGCTGAGTTGGGGATATGGAGTATTGTTAGCACGGGTGTTTTCTGCTTGCGTACAGGTTGGACTCGATCCATATTTGGGTTTTTTCCATGCGACAGAACCCTACCGTCCCAATTTAGTCTTGGATGCGATGGAGGAATTTAGACCCGTTATCGTAGACCAAGCGGTAATTTCAATTATCCAATCTGATGTGTTAACACCAGAGGATTTTCATACATCACCTGATGGTGTTGGTGTTTGGGTCGGTGATGTGGCGAAAAAGCTATTTTTGGCAGAGTTGGAAAAGCAATTCCGTAATACTGTTTTGTATCCACCACAAAACCGTCACCTGAGTATGAGTCAAATTATCTTAGAACAAGCTCGGAGTTTGGGACGGTGTTTGGTGGAGTTAAGTTTAGCTGAATCAAAAAGAAGCCCCGCGCTCTAACGCTTAGTTGAGCGTCGGGATGAATTTTTGGACGATGACGAATTGACCCACAATCAAATTAATCCGCTATTCCTTGACAGGACAGTGGGTCGATGAGGAATCGCCATTTTTAACTTTGAGTGAATCGATAAAGTCTTCAATTACATGAGTCATAGTTTTATCGCTTTGACTTGCATATAATCGTAATTTATTTAATCTGCGCTCAGATATTCTTAAATTTAATGTTTTGTTTTTCATGATTGCCAGTACAACGTCGTTACATTTATGTGATCCTAAACATAGGTCGATAACAAAAATAAAGTAATGAAAACTTCATACCAGTACAAAATCAAACCTACTAAAGAGCAAGCAGAGAAGATTGATAAGACGCTAGAAATGTTGCGTTGTCAATACAACTATTTGCTTGCCCAAAGGTTTGACTGGTATGAAATGAATCGTTGCCCTATTGATAGATGCCCGTTAATTTGCCATCTACCAGAGCTAAAAGAACAACCTAATTACTACAACCAAAAGGCATCTTTGGTTCAACTCAAAGTAGATAGACCTTGGTACAAAGATATTCACTCTCAAGTATTGCAAGAAGTCTCTAAAAAAGTTGAACTAGCTTTTGATAGATGGTTAAAGGGTGATATTAACGGTAAGAAGTCAGGTAAACCAAGATTTAAGGGTAAAGGGCAGTACAAAACTTTTACTTATACCCAATTCAAACAGCATCACTTTGTTAACAACAAAATTACGTTGTCAAAAATTGGGGATATCAAAGTAATTGTCCACCGTCCAATACCTGATGGATTTGACATTAAAACTGTATCTGTTACCAAAAAAGCAGGCGGGTACTATGTAACCCTAAGTCTTGATGACAAAACGGTTCCCACGATTAAACCTGACTTTAACCCTGATAACATTGTTGGGATTGATGTTGGTTTAATTGATTTTTATGTCGCTTCTGACAATACTAGGATTGCCGCACCGAAGCATTTACGCAAAGCTGAACGTAAGTTAAAGTCAGCACAACGTAGAGTATCAAGGCGTAAAAAAGGTTCTAATCGTCGTAGAAAGGCTATTCAAAAACTGGGGAAACAGCATAAAAAGGTTGCTGATACTCGCAAAGATTTTCACTTTAAAACAGCTAAAGCGTTGCTTAATAAGTATGATGTTGTTGCTGTTGAAAAATTGAATATCAAAGGACTAGTTAAAACAAGACTGGCAAAAAGTATTAATGATGCTGGATGGGGTCAGTTTGTATCAATACTTTCAAACAAAGCCGAAAATGCTGGTTTGAAGGTAATAGCTGTTAATCCAAACGGCACAAGCCAAGAATGTTCTAGTTGTGGACACAAAGTCAAAAAGCCGCTATCTCAAAGAATGCACAATTGTCCTGTTTGTCATATAAGTTTGTGCAGGGATTTGAACGCGGCTATAAACATAAAGAACCGTGGGACGCACGGTCTTAAAGCTCAATTAATGTCCTCAAAGAGGAGTCATTGAGAAGCCCGCGCTGTACTCGAAGAGTCAGCGACGGGTACGTCACAGTATGAGGCGTTTGTAATCAAATGACTAAACTGTGGTTGGTTTGCTATGACATCGCTGATGACAAACGTCGTCATAAGTTAGCAAAACTCTTGGAACAAAATTGTCAGCGTGTTCAATATTCGGTGTTTGAATGTCCGTTGGATACAAATATTTTGAGCCATCTTTTAGTAATGCGCTGGCTACCTTTACTCAAACTTAGCGAGGATAATCTGCGCGTTTATCCCCTTGATGCAACGGCAAAACAGCAGGTGCGAGTATATGGTAGTGCCGCACCATACGAAGTCCCAGATTATTTAATTTTGTAAAGACTAGAGTTTGGAAATTAACGGGGATATGAAGGCTGAAACTGCCTGCATATCTACTTTTTCACGAATGTAACCAATTGTAAAGAGAAGCGTGAAAATGACGCAGTGAGGATTCAGAACTATGAATGAGCCAAAGTTTATAAATCAAAGAAAAGTTAGATTTTTTAGTTTGACTCGTGGCTGTTTTGCTGTAATATGAAAGCTGAAAGTAATTTTTGGCGCTAAATGTTTTTTGAGATGTGTACTGTACAACTAGGTTACATCGCTGCTTCCGTACGTTGGCGCAACTGCACCTTGAAAACTAAATATAGCAAGAGTTTCCACAGGGTAGGGTCGTAGACTACCTTCACCCCTAACGGGGACGGAAACTTTAAAGAGAAGATAGTAGGTAAAAATAAAGTTACCTCCGTCGTAGACTACCTTCACCCCTAACGGGGACGGAAACACGAGAACAATTAGAGCGTGAGCCGCATCATACTCCCTATGAGTCGTAGACTACCTTCACCCCTAACGGGGACGGAAACAGAACCGTTCGAGAGCCGAGATACGACACGAGTTCGGGTCGTAGACTACCTTCACCCCTAACGGGGACGGAAACTCTACCTCCCCTGATGCACCGAGCACCTCCTCGACGTCGTAGACTACCTTCACCCCTAACGGGGACGGAAACCGAGTGAGACTCAAACTTGCCATTCGTCATGTGAACGGTCGAGGTCGTAGACTACCTTCACCCCTAACGGGGACGGAAACCAATTGATTTGGTGATACTTTAAGCTGCGTTTGCTCTGACTAAGAACCGCGATAAATTTAATTGTGATTTGCGATCGCGTAGCAGCTGCTTTGCACCATCGCTTTGACGTTTGTGACGAATGTCGTTTCATTCATAAAGAACGTCGCGACGTTAGCCACAAACGTCGTGATGTTCTTTATGAACGTCGCGACGTTAGCCACAAACGTCGCGACGTTAGCCACAAACGTCGTGACGTTAGCCACAAATGTCGCGACGTTAGCCACAAACATCGCGACGTTAGCCACAAATGTCGCGATGTTCTTTATTAGGACTTACGCAAGTGTCACACTCAACCTATTTTGCAGAGTGAATTACATTAGTTAGAAGACTCTCTCAGGACTTACGCAAAACATAACGCGCATTAGAGGTAATTCATGAATTACCTCTACGCAAGAATAAGGTTTTCGGTCACATCTTGCGTAAGTCCTGTCTCTCAAACATCAGCGTTATGACTGTTGTCACTCCCGTTGTCAAACCTGTTAGCCAAATGCAACTTGCTCCTGGTAGCACAATTACCATTCCCAATGTGAGTTGGCAAGAATTTGAGTCAATTTTGCACGAATTAGGAGAAAAACGAAGTGCAAGAATAGCCTATAGCAAAAATACTCTAGAAATGATGGTTCCTTTACCCGAACATGAAATTCCCAGAGACCTCCTTTCTGATATTGTTAAAACGTTATTGAAGGCTCAGGGTATTAAATTTCAACCTTTTGGTTCTACCACTTTTAAAAAAGAAGGAACCGCAGGAGTAGAACCAGATGCTTGCTTTTATATTCAGAATTATCAACGCATGATAGGACGTCGCCGCCTGCAACCGGAAGACCCACCACCAGATTTAGCAATAGAAATAGATGTAACTTCTAAAACTACTCTTGAAGCTTATCGAGCAATTGGTGTCCCAGAAGTCTGGGTTTATGACAGTGGTAAATTTACAATTTATGTGCTGAGTCAAGGAATTTATCTAAGATCTGATACCAGTCCCCATTTTGAAAATATCCCACTCACACAAATTATTCCTGCTTTAGTAGAACGCGCTTGGCAAGTAGGAAATCTCCAAGCTTTGGAAGAATTTGAAATACAAATAACAAATGACCAATGACTATTGCAGGACTTACGCAACATGTGACAGAAAACCTTATTCTTGCGTAGCGGTAATTCATGAATTACCGCAAATGCGCGTTATGTTTTGCGTAAGTCCTGTATTGTACAGACGCGATTAATCCTATTGTACAGACGCGATTAATCGCGTCTCTACCAATGATAATTTACCAATTTATGCTAAATTCCTTCATTCCCCCATCCAGATTTTTTCCCTATCTTACTTGGCAAGATATTGAAAACATGCCAGAGAAACAAAATGTTGTCATCATTCAACCCATTGGTGCAATTGAACAACATGGTTTGCACTTACCATTAATTGTCGATTCCGCAATTAGTATAGCCGTTTTAGGCAAAGCATTATCTAAATTAGATGCCGATATTCCAGCCTACGCCTTACCTAATATTTATTACGGCAAATCAAACGAACATTGGCATTTCCCCGGTACTATTACCCTAAGTTCCCAAACACTAATTTCTTTCTTGATGGAAGTTGGCGAAAGCATTTATCGGGCAGGTTTTCGGAAATTAGTATTTATGAATTCTCATGGTGGACAACCGCAAATTATAGAAATAGTCGCTAGAGATTTACATATTAAATATAATGAGTTTTGGATTTTTCCTTTATTTACTTGGCGAGTACCAAACATAGCCAAAGAATTGCTCACACCCAAAGAATTAGAATTCGGTATTCACGCTGGAGATGCAGAAACTTCTTTGATGTTAGCAATTTTACCCGAACAAGTAAAAATGGCAAACGCAGTTACTGAGTATCCGCAAAATCTACCCACAGATAGCGTTCTGAGCATGGAAGGAAAGTTACCCTTTGCTTGGGCAACAAAAGACTTATCCCAAAGTGGCGTACTCGGAGATCCAAGCACAGCAACAAAAGAAAAAGGCGATCGCATCTGGGAATCATTAGCCGATGGTTGGGTACAAACTATCAAAGACATCTACAAATTTCAACTAGCTCCATAACAAGAGAATCAAAAATACACCATCCAAGATCCCCCACTTCTTTAAGAAGTCGGGGATCTAGACTTTAAATCCCCAATCCCCTTTTTCCAACCAGACACAAAGTAATAGTTGAGATTAATCTTTGTTTACAAAATAAATGTCCTTAAACAGCACTTTCTAGGTTAATTGAGTTCCAGAATCAATAAAGTTAGTTAATTTTTTGCATTAAAAGGAGGTTAAGAGTAGAATAAAGATTACAATTAGAAATCCTAAGTGAAGTAGTTTTTCTCACAACTGAATGAAGAAATGAACAATCACTGCAACATCTCTCGTCGCAGTCGGGGTGCTTTTGTGCGTGCATTGCATACTGCTGTAGAGGGGAGGGCTAGGTATAAGATCAATGGGTTGCAAGGCTCGGAAGCTTTCAAGAAATACCTAGAGTTAAAGTTGTCAGAGGTGCAGGGTATTACACAAGTAAATGCCAATCCCTCTAGTGGTAATGTTCTGGTACTCTACCAACCAGAACATAGTGTTTTAGCGCTTGCTGCACAGATTGAACGCCTGGTTATAGAGTATGCTAAACAAAGTCAGCACTCTATAGTCGGGGCAACAAAAAAAATCAACCGATTTCCGAAAAAGGCGAAAAAATTACCTGCAAGCAACAAAAAATCCAATCAGCTGACAGCTAATACTCATCAACAACAAATAGCTACTTGGCATCTGAAAGACACTGATGCAGTCATTACGGAGTTAAAAACTTCCCAAGAATCAGGATTAACAACCAAGAAAGCAGAACAAAAGCTGAAAAAATACGGGCCAAATGCTTTACCGGAAGCTGATCCCCGCTCCGGGTTAAGTATGTTTATTGACCAGTTTAAATCTTTACCCGTAGGACTTTTAGCTGTAGCGGCTGGTGTTTCAGTTGCTACCGGGGGTTTGGTCGATGCTGTGGTAATTATGGGGGTGGTGGTGATCAATGCTGCCATTGGTTACGCCACAGAAAGCAATTCGGAAAAGGTGATTCGTTCCCTGAAGAATTTAGTTAATCCTACGGCGTTTGTACTTCGCGATCGCAACATTGTAGAAATTAGCGCTCAAGAAATCGTCATCGGGGATATTCTGATTCTCAAACCCGGTAGTTATGTACCAGCAGATGCCAGACTCTTAGAAGCTCGTCACCTCAGTATAGATGAGTCGGCACTGACTGGTGAGAGTATGCCCGTGACTAAATCGGCTCAGACTCTAGTTGGTGAAAATATTGCCTTGGGCGATCGCACCAACATGGTTTACATGGGAACCCTAGTTACTGGTGGACAAGGAACGGCGGTAGTAGTTGCCACAGGTAAATACACCGAGATGGGCAATATCCAAATGATGGTCAGTGAGGCCACATTGCCCGAAACGCCGATGGAAAAACAGCTAGACCGAGCCGGTAGCCAGCTAGTTATGGTATCCGGTGCAGTATGTGCCTTATTCTTTGGTATTGGCATCCTGCGCGGTAATAGTTTACTGCAAATGCTCAAATCATCGATTTCTCTAGCAGTAGCAGCAGTTCCCGAAGGTTTACCCACAGTTGCAACTACAACTCTGGCTTTGGGGATCGCTAACATGAGGAAACACAACGTCCTCATTCGGCGTTTGGATGCGGTAGAAACCCTGGGTTCTGTGCAGACAATCTGCATGGATAAAACTGGAACAATCACCGCTAACCGGATGACAGTTGTAGAACTGTGTACAGATAACAAGTGTATCCAAGCATCTGCTGACGAATTGCTTTTGGGTAACGAAGCAGTTAATCCCTATGAAAACGAACAGCTTCTCAAGCTGATTCATGTCTTAACCCTATGCAACGAAAGCGAAGTTGAAAAAGAAGGTGATGAGTACAGCGTCAGAGGTTCCGCCACTGAAAATGCTCTGATCGATGTTGCGATTAAAGGAGGAGTGAATGTCCCCAGTCTGCGAGCCAATTATCCCCGACTGAAGATCAATCACCGTTCCCAAGAACGCAATTATATGGCGACACTACACGCCACCCCAGACGAAAAGCAAAAGCTAATCGCCGTCAAAGGTAGTCCCTCAGAAGTTCTCAGTCTGTGCAATTGGCAAATTCAGAACGGAGAAAAAGTTCCCCTCACCGAAGCAGACAGACAAGCCATTGAAAACGACAACGATGATATGGCTGGTAAGGCGCTGCGGGTATTAGGAGCCGCTTACCAACTTGATGACACCGAAAATATCCATACTCGCGATTTAATCTGGCTAGGATTGGTCGGTATGATCGATCCCATCAGAAATGGCGTCCAAGGATTGATGGGAGGTTTCCATCAAGCGGGGATCGATACAGTCATGATTACTGGGGATCAAAGCCCAACAGCTTACGCCATTGGTAAAGAACTAAATCTGAGCAAAGGCGAACAACTGCAAATTCTCGACTCCACCCACCTGAACAACCTCGAACCAGAGGTAATGAAAGGACTTTTGCATCGCGTCCATGTTTTTGCCAGAATCAGTCCTGCCAACAAATTGCAAGTTGTGCAAGCATTGCAGAGTAGCGGTAAAGTAGTGGCAATGACGGGCGATGGTATTAACGACGCCCCAGCGTTAAAAGCTGCTGACGTCGGGATCGCCATGGGACATACTGGTACAGATGTTGCTCGTGAAGTTGCAGACGTCATCCTGGAAGACGATAATCTGGAAACCATGATTATTGCCGTCAGCCACGGACGGACAATTTATAACAACATCCGCAAATCTGTCCACTACCTGCTGTCTACCAACGCCAGCGAAATCATGGTGATGTTAGCAGCAACTACAGCTGGTATTGGTCATCCCCTGACAGCCATACAACTATTGTGGGTGAATTTGGTATCAGACATCTTCCCAGCTTTAGCCTTAGCAATGGAAGCACCAGAACCGGATGTGTTGCTCACACCACCCCGTGATCCCAAGGAACCAATCATTAGAAGTTCAGACTTTGGTAGAATCCTTCTAGAATCAGCAGCATTGTCTGCTAGCACCTTAGCAGCCTACTGGTATGGAATCAGCCGTTATGGTTTCGGCCCACAAGCCAGCACCATCGGGTTCATGAGTTTGACAATCGCTCAACTGTTGCATACCTTTACCTGTCGTTCGCAGACTCATACAATCTTCAGCAAGCAAAAACTACCGCCGAACAAATACTTAAATATGGCGATAGGTGGCTCCTTAGCCCTCCAAGTTGTAGCTGCGATCGTACCTGGACTCAAAGGTCTGCTGCAAATCTCGCCAATCAACCTTGTTGATACTGCGGTAATCGGTAGTAGTGCTGTATTGCCATTCCTGTTCAATGAGGGTAGAAAGGAGATAGCAACTAGATATTTGCGAGGAGATCACAACTCCCCACGTTTACTTGCTGGTAGTCAAGATGACTCTGCTGTCACTCGGCAACTGGAAGCAGCAGAACAACAAGAAGTTGAGTTACAAACTGTTGCTGTTGTTGTCTCTTAATAAAGATAATCAACAAATCATTTAGTAGAGGTACGGTCATGCCGTACCTTTACGTTTAAGGTTAATTCTTAACCCTTTCAACATGGATCAAAATTCTCGACAATCAACTCCTCTGTTAGTTCTTATCTCTGTGTTCTCTGTGCCTCTGCGGTTAAATAAATAACTTTTAAACCGCAGAGAACGCAGAGAACGCAGAGGAATGCAGAGTTTTAGTTATGAATTAAGACAAAATTAAATATATGAAAAAAGATTTTATGTTTAGTTCGGAATCTGTTACGGAGGGACACCCGGATAAACTTTGCGATCAAATTAGCGATGCAATTGTTGATAAGTTCCTTCAGAAAGATCCTTATTCTCATGTAATTGCTGAATGTGCAGTTGCAACGGCGATAGTATTTATTGCTGCGAGATTTGAATCAGATGCAGTTGTAGATTTTACGAAAATTGCTAGAAAGGTAATTGAGCAAGTTGGTTATGATGAACCTGACTTTAATGCGAAAACTTGCAGTATTGTCACTAGTGTGAAAGAGTTACAATCTAGCAGCTACCGTTATTGGGATGCGAAGAAATTATCAGATGATGAAATAGAGTTAATTCCTGCTACAGATCAGGTGACAGTATTTGGTTTTGCTTGTAATCAAACTCCTGCTTTGATCCCACTTCCGATATGGTTGGCGCACCAATTAGCTAGGCGACTAACTACTGTGCGACACGAAAAAATACTTCCTTATATTGCACCGGATGGTAAAACTCAAGTCGGGATTGAATATCGCGATCGCAAACCCTACAGAATCCATAGTATTTCAATTCTGGCTAGTAAAAAGTCTAGTTCAAATATTGCTGATGAAAAAACACTCCAGCAAGAAGTAAAAGAGAGCATAATTGATCCTGTATTTGCAAAAGCTGAATTTCAGCCTGATGAAAAGACGAGAATCTTTATTGACTTTGACCAACCTTTTGCTATTGGCGGCCCGTCTGTACATTCGGGATTAACTGGCAGAAAAAATGCAATTGATACCTACGGAGAATATTCTCGCCACAGTGGTGCTGCTTTAAGTGGTAAAGATCCCACCCGAATAGATAGAGTTGGTGCTTATGCTGCACGCTATGCGGCGAAAAATGTCGTCGCAGCAGGTTTAGCAGAAGAATGTGAAGTGCAGCTGACTTATTCGATGGGATTGGCTAGACCTGTCAGCATTCAGGTAGAAACCTTTGGTACAGGCAAAATTTCCGATGAAGAAATTACGGTACTGTTGGAAAAGAATTTTGATTTTCGATTGGCGGGAATTATCAAGAAATTTAATTTACGGTTGTTGAGTGCGATCGCCAAAGGTGGCTTTTATCGTAAACTAGCCGTCTATGGTCATGTTGGTAGGATGGATCTGGGAAATGTGCCGTGGGAAGAGACAGATATGGTTAAGCCTTTACTAGGATGAAATCGTGATATTGGTGGTTAACTGCATACAGTGTAGGTAGTTCACGCCACCAAATATATGCCGATTTCTGTGTCTAACTCATTTTGCATAAGAATTGTAGAGGTTGAATAGCAGAGATTTACACACACGTTATTTTTGCATAATGTTATGATTAAATTATCGAGAATTATTTTCGGCTATGTGAATGAAATTTATATCTAAACAAACGCCTCTCCGAATCTAAATCTCTACATCTTTTGATTCAGGAGATTTTTTATGTCAATTTATATTAGTAATCTATCTGATGAAGTTGAAGAAAATGACCTCAAAGTGATTTTTTCTGAATATGGATATGTTAAGAAAATTCAAGTATCTTTGAATCAAAAAACTGGTGAGAAGAGAGGATTTGCGGTTGTCGAAATGGCTACAGCTACTGAGGAAACAGCAGCAATTCGAGCTTTGAGAGGTATTGAGTTGATGGGACATAGCCTCAAAGTTAATAGAGCTATGACTGAGTACAGCATTTGAGAAAGGTGTGTGGAGTGACTAGAGAATTGATAATTTAAAAAAATTATCTGGCTAAATAAAAAGTGGCAATCAGTTATCTAGATATTTAAACTTTTAATTATCAAGAATAATTGTGAAATCAATTACAAATTACTATCGTCATCTATGGTGAAATCGTCATCTGATTTCATCCAAATTTAGGATTGAAAATGCAACTTTTATTCAATAGGTCGAGTCAAGCGAATACAGCCACATATATTTGGAAATCTATCCAGGGTAAGCATACTTGTCCTTGCTGTTCATATGCTCTACTCTGTCATATACGTTTAGGAGGTATTTACTGGCGTTGTGGTCATTGTTATCAAGAAATACCTGCTTATAGCGTAGGATGAATGAGATCTACATTCGTGTGTTAGTGAAATAGATAAAAGGCTCAATATAGAATCTCATAAGCGTAAATCAATATTCTATGTTAGGGTTAAAGCATCGAGAATTATTTTCGGCTATGTGATTGACCACAATTAGCACCTCTCCGAATCTAAATCTCTACACCCTATTAGATATTGGAGATTCTTATGTCAATCTATGTCGCTAATCTCTCTGAAGAGGTTCAAGAATATGACCTCAAACAGATATTTTCAAAATATGGATCTGTCATTGAAGTTCGCTTGCCTAAATGTCGGCAAAGTGGTGAGAATAGAGGATTTGCTTTTGTAGAAATGGAAACAGACGCTGAAGAAGCAGCAGCAATTTACTCACTCTTAGGCACTGAATATATGGGTCATAATCTCAAAATTAATAAAGTATTACAAAGGTAGAGAAAAGATTATCGTCTCATTTATAACCTGTTGATTGCATGACAAGAATTTGATTTTTAGTTCAGATGAGTATGTTTACCTCTTGCTGGAAAATATTACTCTTGCGATCGCATGGTTTAATTTCTAAACCTCATTAATTACAAATTGTACTTAATTTAACGATTTCTATACTCCCATGAGGACTAAATGAATTTTGAAATGCCTCTAGTTGTCTCATCTAGCTTTGCTCGTTTTGTAGCTTTAGAAGTAGAGCCAAATTCATTAAGGAAAAAAGACATAATTAAATGTCTGAAAGCTTTAGGAATCAAAAATCCACAGCTTTTAAACCTTAAATGGAAAGAAGAATTATGGAGTTTGCTACAAACAACCGCAAACTTACTGCCTAGATCTCTAGTTAAACCTGCAATCTTGAAATACAAATTGCAAGACTATGAAAGTAACTAAATCTTCTGAGGAATTTCTTAAGGGTTATCCATGAAGTAATTGGGCTTGCGGAGCAATTTTAGTTATCACTTAACTATCTAATCCGTATATTTATATTGGGCATTAGTCACATAAATTAGTGTAGGTTACTTATCCAGATAAATAGTCCCAATAGAAGATTTACACTCCGCGTTTGCTTTAGAAAAAATGGTGTATTTGTGGCAAAAGTAAATTATAAACTAACAGGAAAATATCTCCCACCTCAAATATTTATTTTAGGAATATGTTTTGTTCCTGGAGTAACTGAAGTTAGCAGCGAACAGTTAACTGAAATACGGCGATTTATCAAGAGTGATCGTTTGCTTCAACATTATTTGGAGCAAAAAATTTTGATTATCCAAGACTGAAAATTTCACTGATTAAACTTGCTTCGCTTGATACTAACCTATTGTTGACCACAGCACAAAAGGTTTACCCCCGTACCAGATATGGTGCAAGGTAAAACCATTTCACGTTAATCACGATCCATATAAATTTTGTACCAGACGCGATATATCGCGTCTCTACAGGGTCTGTATTTGTATCAGGCTTTTCGTGAAATGGTATAAAACCCAGTACTAGGAACGGTGGTCTTAGTAATCGATGAAATTAAACGTGAATAAAAATTGAGGCGTTGCTTACTCATGAGTTTTAAGTACAAATGGAAAAATGGCTCTGTCCCTCCCCGTGATAAGGCAGCACGCAGCAAGTATCTACTAGAAGAAGGGCAATTTAACAACCAAAAAGATCGAAATCTCGCAGAACAAGAAGCTCGCAAGCACTTGGGTTTACCAACGCGAATCCCAGACGATGATCGCTCTATACTGGGGTATTCGCAAGACTGGTAACTAGAACTTAGCTAAATCGTCCCTCTAGAATAAGAGGACTTATGTTAGTTACACCACTAGACCTTTTATATACAGAGATAAGCCGAGTGGTGGAACTAAATTTTTGTGTGGCGATTCGCCCAGTCATAAGTAATCTTCGCAAATATTAAGTTAGAAGTATAGATAAATTATTTACAGGACTTACGCAAAAATTTCCCAAATCCTTAATTTATGGAACCGCCAAGACGCCTTAGACGCTTCTGCGGCTACCTGCGGAAGCCACTACCTACGGTAGACTTCTGCAAGTAGCCGCAGAAGCGTCTACGTGTCTACCGTAAGGTAGAACGCCAAGATTTCGTAGAGTGTGCGTAAGTCCTAATTTAGATATGGCAGAAAGGTACTTACTAAAAGTTTTATCTCCGCAGCCACCTTTCATGCACAAAAACCAACATAACTATGAACCTACTAATAATGACATATGATGAAGATGAATTGAACTATATTATTGCACTTTTCTAATTGATGTAATGTAGCGATCGCATTCGATGAATCAAGCTATTGTCAAGCAAAATTTTACCTCTCGTATGGAGGTGGTGCAGTCGCCTATTATACCTGTCGTAGGCGAATTGATTAACAACAATCCCGGAACAATTTCTTTGGGACAAGGTGTAGTTGCTTACGCGCCACCACCAGAAGCGATTGAGTTTTTAGCAAAATTTTTAGCGGAACCAACTAATCATCTCTACAAACCTGTAGAAGGAATTCCCTCGTTACTAACAGTCATTGCAGCCAAATTACAAACTTTTAATAGTATCAAAATCGATACAGACAATAGTATTGTTGTGACTGCTGGTAGCAATATGGCATTTATGAACGCCATTCTTGCTATTACTAATGTCGGGGATGAAATTATTTTAAATACTCCCTACTATTTCAATCATGAAATGGCAATTGCCATGGCGGGTTGTCATCCAGTATTAGTAGAAACCGATGAAAATTATCAACTGCGTCCCGATGCGATCGCTCAAGCTATCACCTCAAAAACAAAAGCTGTAGTGACAATTTCGCCGAACAATCCAACTGGGGTTGTATATAGCCAAACAGCCTTGCAAGAAGTAAATCAAATTTGTCGCGATCGCGGTATCTACCACATCAGCGATGAAGCCTATGAATACTTTACTTATAACGGAGTCAAACATACTTCCCCGGCTGCATTTCCTGATAGTAGTGAATATACTATTTCCCTATACAGCCTTTCCAAAGCTTATGGTTTTGCAAGCTGGCGCATCGGTTATATGGTGATCCCCAAACACCTACTTGTCGCTGTGAAAAAAGTCCAGGATACAAACTTGATTTGTCCACCTGTGATTTCCCAGTATGCAGCCTTGGGTGCTTTGCAGACAAAACCAGATTATTTGAGAAATCATATTCAAGCGATCGCTCAAGTGCGAGAATTGGTAATTAATTCTCTCCAAACATTAGAAGGATTATGCAAAATTGCTCCTGCTGAAGGTGCTTTCTATTTCTTTCTCAAAGTTAATACCGAAATAGATACTTTTGAATTAGTGAAAAGATTAATTCAGGAACATCAAATTGCAGTCATCCCTGGAACTACTTTTGGTATGCATAACGGATGTTACCTGCGTGTTGCTTACGGTGCATTGCAAAAACAGACAGCCAAAGAGGGGATAGAAAGATTAGTTAGAGGTTTAAAAAAGATTGTAAATACTTAAAATTTGAGTAATTAAACACAAAGACACATAGACGCGGAGCGGCTACTTGCAGAAGTCGCTTACGCGCCTACCCGTAAGGGTAGACACAAAGAATGATTTTCTTGGAGCCTTGAAGCCTTTGTGGTTAACTATATATACTGTGAAGATTAATTGCTGATTCTAAAAATTTATAAGAAATGCCAATTATTAGTAAATTCATTGAAGTAGAAACTACACCGGGAATTAATATTTATAATCTTACTCCTCAAATTGAGGCGTTGGTTTCTTCGACATCAATTCAGAATGGTCAAGTCTTGGTATTTTCTCGTCATACGACAACAGCTTTAGCTATCAATGAATATGAAGAAAGGTTGCTAGCAGATCTCAAAGTATTTTTACAAAAAATAGCACCAGAATCAGACCGCTATTTACATAATGATTTGCATCTGAGAAAAAATATTCCACCAGATGAACCAATGAATGCTCATTCTCATCTGATGGCAATGATGTTGAATAATAGCGAAATCATCCCTATTGTTGATGGAAAATTAGGATTGGGAACTTATCAGTCAGTTTTATTTTTTGAATTAGATGGGCCGCGTCAAAGAACTGTATTATGTCAAGTTTCTGGAGAGTAGATGCTAATCCAGTTTTAAATGATTACTCAAAGACAATATGCAAAAAACTGTTATAACGCTCACTTGAATTAACTATTTATTTTGCCATGACTGAATCAAATTATTGGAATTATTCAATAATCGATTCAATTCATGAAATGCTTCTGTTTGATGGCGAACATGAGCATCAATAAATAAACCAATTATATCTGCCATCAATAACCGCAATGCTGCTGGACTTTCAGTAGTTGGAAAGTCAAGAAATGCTCTACCTGTGGTGGAGTCGAAAGGATCAGTAATAATAAAATGATTTGCTCCCTCTAGAAACACCAAATAGTTATCATTTCGTCCCCCAGTAATTGCTTCTTGGAATGTACGCATGACAGCAGTGGTTGCATCACCTGAAGTGATTCCATAGCGATCGCTACTATTTGCAATCACTCCATCATGAGTTCCCCCAATCAATAACATCGGTAGAGAATCCGGTAAAGGCAAAATCGTACCTGGTTCGTACCCCATCATTGTTCCTCCCATAGAATGAGCAGCATAAGCAAAAGATGCTGCTACCTGTGGGAAAAAACCAGGGTTAGCATTTTCGATCGCCACTCTCCCACCTGCTGAATGTCCACCTAAAATTACCCGTTCTAAGTCAAGCATCCCAGCTAGGATTCCTTCTGCTTGCAACTGTTCAAGTTTTGCTAACAGTGTCGATAAAGTAGAACTAGTGGGAACAGTACCATAGATTTCAGGTTTCCATGTAGTAATATCCACTCCTGGAGTTATGCTTACTACTCCTGGAAGATTTTCTGCAATCCAGTTAAATGTAACCACCACTAGTCCACGTTCAACCAGCTTCATTGCTAACCATTGATATATGTGGGCTTCACAGTTAAACCCATTAAAAAAAATCACCACTGGAAAGGGGGCTTTTTGGCGATCAACAGGCACAATTCCCAGGTTATTTTCTGTATGGCTACCTGACATTTGTGCCGGATACAAGATTTTGAGATAAATCGTATCGTAAGGAGGCTTAACAGTTTCGACTTTTGCTGTTTGAAAAAACGCACGAACAGTCATGTTACATAGTATCTTACGTTACTAATATCAAATCTTAACTGCCAAGCAGAACTTTCTCAAATTAATCCAGATTAAATTTTTCAAACTCTGGTTGTCCAAACAACATATTTGCGTCTATTGCTGACAAAACTTTATTGTTAGCAGCATCAGAATTTAAACAACGGCAAACTAATTGTGCCACATCTGCCCGATTAATCATACCAGCAATACCTGGATTTTCGGTTAAAACTCCATTCCCAGTTGCAGGTTCAGACTGCAATCCACCAGGGCGAATAATAGTATAATTCAGCCCACTGGCAATTAAATGTTGTTCAGCTTTTTCCTTATCAATTAAAACTGGCTGTAATGCTTCTAAGATTTGTGGAGATAAAGCCACAACACTATTACCACTACCAATAGAAGTTACCAAAATAAACTTTTTGACTCCTGCTTTAACAGCCACATCAATGAGATTTTTATTACCTATATAATCTGCTCTGCTGTTATCTTTAGCTAAACCACCAATCGTTGTGATCACAGCATCAATGGCTTCATCTCCCAGAATTGCACGTTCGACATCCTCAACATTCATCGCATCTCCAAGAACCACTTTTATTCCCAGTGCTTCTAGTTCATCACGAGTTGCATCAGTTCTTAAGAGTGCTTTGACTTGAGATTTTTGCGAGATCAAACATTGCGCTATTTCTCGCCCCACACCTCGACTCGCCCCAGCAAGAAAAATTGACGATACTGCTGTCATAGATATTGTTTACGGAATTTTTCAATATTCAACAAATATTAACTATATCTTTTTTTAGATAATTAAATCTTTAAAGTAAGAAGAGAAGATTCACAGACTAGCGATCGCCTTCTGTTACCCAACCTCAAGCCGTTGTTTGAGAACTACGGCACGAAAATTAAGCAGGACTGATAGATAAAGCTGAACATCTTGATAGCATTGAGTCAAGTACCCGTCAGCAATGGAGCGAGGCCGATGTACGCAACCGTTACACAACCACTGACTTTTGAAGAGTTTCTTGCCTGGGACGATGGTTCAGGTAGAGAGTTTGAGCATTCCCGATTCTTTTACTAAAAAGGAAGTAAATAAAGGAAAGATAAATTAATTTAACATAAGTTAAAATTAACCCCATTGATACTTCACACAGAGTTTCTTGGTCTAAGTCAAGACATAAGTACTTAAAATGAATTTAATTTAATTTAATTTTGTCCAACTATTTATATCCAAAGACTGATTTAATTTGGCAATTACTTTCTCTGAAAGCATGATTAATTGTTAAGTCATATTACAATAGTTTCAAAAATATTTAGAAATTGTCAAAAAGTCAAACCTGGTTCTAATGTAGAACCAAAGGAGATACTAGAGGCAAATAAAATGATAAATAACATTCAAAAGTATAGATTTGTCTGTACTCTGACCTTCGGTGATATTTACGGTCAAATCATTGTTTGGTTGATTACGATTACCATTAGTTTGGCATCAGCTTTAGCACTAATGGGTGCAAGACGACCAGTTTATGCCTTAGCTGCGGTTGGGCTTGTTGTTTTGTTGTCTTTGCCTTTCTTACTTTTTGCTTTCGTTACTACTTTGTTAAATCATATAGAATTGTCCGCTGTAGAACCAGGAACAAAAATGGCACCAATCTCTGGTAATGTTTCGCAGCAAAAACCTGTAGAAGCAACTAGTTAATAAATTTTAGATTTTAGTTTTTAGATTTAAGTCTGGATATTGGGTATATATTCCCTGTCGATTGGCAGGGAATTTTTTTGCAGATGCAATTAATCGCATTCTTAAAATAGAAAAGTGGCTTTTTTTACAGTTGAGAACTATTTATGCTCGAACATGATGTAATTATTATCGGTGGTGGCTTGGCGGGATGTCGTGCCGCAGTGGAAATAACTAGAAAAAATCCCAGTTTGAATGTTGCTGTGGTTGCTAAAACCCACCCAATTCGTTCTCACTCTGTCGCTGCTCAAGGTGGAATTGCAGCGACGCTCAAAAATGTTGACTCATCTGATAGTTGGGAAGCACACGCTTTTGATACGGTTAAGGGTTCTGATTATCTAGCAGATCAAGATGCAGTCGAAATTCTGACTCGTGAAGCACCGGATGTAGTGATTGATTTAGAACACATGGGTGTGTTGTTTTCCCGCTTGAGTGATGGACGCATTGCTCAACGTGCTTTTGGTGGACATTCTCATAATCGTACTTGCTATGCTGCTGATAAGACTGGTCATGCGATTTTGCATGAACTGGTAAATAATTTGCGGCGCTATGGTGTGCAGGTTTATGAAGAGTGGTATGTGATGCGCTTGATTTTGGAAGAGAATCAGGCCAAGGGTGTGGTGATGTATCACATTTTAGATGGGCATGTCGAGGTGATCCGCGCCAAAGCAATCATGTTTGCCACTGGTGGTTATGGGCGGGTATATAACACTACTTCTAATGATTACGCTTCCACGGGCGACGGTTTAGCAATGACCGCACTTGCTGGTTTACCTTTAGAAGATATGGAATTTGTACAGTTTCATCCTACGGGGTTGTATCCAGTCGGGGTGTTGATTTCGGAGGCGGTGCGTGGTGAGGGGGCGTATTTGATCAACAGTGAGGGAGAACGGTTTATGGCTAGATATGCTCCCAGTCGCATGGAACTTGCTCCTCGTGATATTACCTCAAGAGCGATCGCTTACGAAATTCGGGCTGGTCGTGGTATTAATCCTGATGGAAGTGCTGGTGGTTCCTTTGTTTATCTTGACTTGCGCCACATGGGTAGGGAAAAAATCATGAGCCGTATTCCTTTCTGTTGGGAAGAAGCTCATCGTTTAGTGGGTGTGGATGCGGTAACTGAACCTATGCCCGTACGTCCTACGATCCATTATTGTATGGGTGGTATCCCTGTTAACACTGATGGTCGAGTCCGCAGTAGCGGGGATCATTTCGTCGAAGGTTTTTTTGCTGCTGGTGAGACTGCTTGTGTTTCCGTGCATGGTGCTAACCGTCTTGGTAGCAATTCTTTACTAGAATGCGTAGTCTATGGACGCAGAACCGGGGCTGCAATCGCACAATACATACAAAATCGCAAGTTGCCGGAGATCAATGAACAACGCTACCTCAGCGAAGCCAAACAACAAATTCAGGCTTTGCTGGATCAGTCAGGACAGTATCGGATTAACCAAATCCGTCAGACATTTCAGGATACAATGACTCAATTTTGTGGTGTCTTTCGCACCGCAGATTTAATGAGCGAAGGTCTACAAAAATTACAACAGTTACAAGATCAATACTCGCAGATATACTTAGATGATAAAGGTAGCTGTTGGAATACAGAAATTATTGAAGCTTTAGAACTACAAAGCTTGATGGTTGTCGGACAAATGATTCTAGCTTCAGCCTTCAATCGTCAAGAAAGCCGTGGCGCTCATTTCCGTGAAGATTATTCCCAACGAGATGACCAAAATTTCCTCAAACACACAATGGCTTATTATTCACCAGCAGGAATCGATATTCAATATCGTCCAGTGACCATTACTATGTTTGAGCCACAGGAAAGGAAGTATTAAAAGGGATCGGGGATTGGGGATCAGGGATCGGGGATCAGGGATCAGGGATCAGGGATCGGGGATCAGGGATCGGGCATTGGGCATGGGGCATGGGGCATCGGTTATTCTCCTTTGTCTCCCCACACCCCCACACTTCCCACACTTCCCACACTCCCATATCTCCCTTCCCGTGTCCCCAATCCCTGATCCCCGATCCCCGATCCCCGATCCCAATAAAAAAGTATTATTTATGACAATTTAATAATGCTTTAATCTTAAATACTGCCGAAATGGCAACATCACCTGATAACGTTTAGTTATTGTCAGGGAATAAGTCAAACGAATTGAGTTTTATTTGAGATTGTGGATCAGGAAAGTCAGAGTGCAGGCAAAAATTGGTTAAAAAAATTACCCGTACACTAGCAACTTTAAATCATCACGGTCATCTACTAAATTCTATGTATTCAGGAGTAAGTGAGTAGATAAATCAATAGTCGGGTAATGCCAGATTACGCTGTTGGATCGCACAAAACCTGTTTGCGTACAAAAATCAAGCTAAATCAAAGCTAAATGGTGTAATAGCCATTGATAATCTCAATATCTCACTATAAATCGTCGATCAAGGTGTGATATGTGGTTTTTTAGTGGTTGACTTGTGCTAAATATGGGTTAATCTTATAGCGGATTGTTTTAACTCACCATCTACCCTGACAGAAACGTGTAAAGATAATATTTAATTTGACAATTCTGTCTGAAATTTGATGTTTGCAAATTGAATATTCTGATACGGCTATACCAGCCGTAATGCATTACCTTAAACTAGGTAGGTTTGTAACGACTTAAGAGTTTTTTGTCTGGGAATTGTAATGGATAGTTTACAATACCAGGTGATGGGAAAATCTAAAGAAAATATAAAAGGAATAACACAACCGTGGTGTTAGGAGGAAATTAGTGTTTCTAAGACTAGCGCAACAACATCGGCAATTTGTTCAAGACCTAGTAATGAATCTGCAAGCTTTGGCCATTGTTCTAGAGCGACGTGGATATCCAGCGTCTTGTTACACTTGCGGCGACCAGATGAACAGTGCGTCATTTATGGTTAGCTTGGGAGAAAACCACCTGATTCGATTTTTGGTATCTGATTATGGGATTACTTGGACAGAAATGCGCGATGATCGCGAACTCATGAAGTTAGAGGGTGCCGAAGCAGTTAACCAATTACAGGAACTAGCCAATATTGTCAAAATCCCTACTCCAACTTCTGTAAACAATAAAACCCTGGCTAAACGTTACTAATTAAGACGTCACTGCTCAGGTAGTACGGACAAAATCGTAATCAAAAAAATGACATATAGGGAAGCAGAAGTTACTGTAAAGTCAATAGCCCAAGTCAATAGTCTACAAACTATTAACAATTGGCTATTGGCTGGGACAGCAATCTGTCAATCAAGTTAGCATCTCATAAGTAGACAGAAAACTTGCAACTAAATGTTTTGAAATTTCACTGTTGCCTGCTTGTACGATCTCCAACGTTATTATTTATTACAATCCGTTTCCGATCAAAATAAACGGCGCCCAGTAGTAGGGATGACTGAGGCTACCCAAAACAGATGGTGATAGATTCTCACTTCTAATTTGCTCCTGACCCACATTAGACGAATTTCCAGTGATTAGCGCTATTTGTGCTTGTCGTAACGCTTCAGTTTTTGTTAATTTTTCTGAAGATAGTAGGGCATAAAAAGCACTCATCAATGCCTGTGTACCGCCATCATCTACAGCCCAGAGTGAAGCAATGGCTGATCTCGCACCAGTTTTTTGCATCTGATAACCAAAACCTAAAATTTCCTCACCGTTGCCTAATTTGCCTCCTAGCCCTGTCTCGCAGGCACTCAGCACTACTAAATCTACTCGTGGTAGTGACCAAGTAGCAACATCTTTGAGGGTAGCTCGTTCACCGTTCCCAAATAGAATAAAAGAATCTTCTGGTTTACCCACAACAAATGCCGCATGGGTTGCCATATGGACAATTGTAAAATCATCCATTTGTGGCACAGTCATTTTTGGGTTAAAGGCGTCATTTAAAACTTTCTTGGTGCTGGGAACTATGGTCGCTAGATTTTCTATTTCTTTGGCTGCAAAAGGTAATCCAGAAAAAGTTTCTTGGCGATTAGCAATTTTGACTTCATAACTTCCTTTAGTAAATGCTGCTGCCAAAATACGTATATTTGATGACGGCTGTGTGTTGAAGTTTGTCAAACTGGCAGCAGTGATGTGATTTATACTATAGCGCTGCACTAACCATTGTTTGCCATCAAATAAGGCTGCTAAAGGAATGTAACGTAACTGCCCATCTGGTGCGTAAACTATAGTTTGGGTAGCGGCTTGGGTAAGTTCTTTTTCTATCGGCTTGATCAGCCAATCATACAATTGACGCGCAGGTTTTTTGACATCTAAACTAGGGTTTTCTAAGGCTTTGCGAAAACTAAGAATTGTTTGCTGGAGGTTGGCTTTTTTCACAGCAACAGTACGATGAATTGGTGGTGAATCAGGAGTGACTAATACCAATTCCAAAGTATTTTCTAATACTAGAGGATATAAAATTACAGATTTATTCGGTAGCCGCGCTAAGTTATCACGAATTTCATTGAGACTTTCCAAATCTAAATTTTGCCGCCTAGCTGTGCGGCTAATTTGTTCTACCTGTGTTTTAACCTCTGAACTATTAATAAAATTATTGAACTCATCCAAAATTTGCTGCTGATTTTCTACTATTTGTTGGATGCGTTGTTTTTGTTGTGGCGATCGCTTCTCTGGAGTAATCTGACGTAATTTGGTCAGTTCTTTGCCTAGTACTACTACACTATCAAGGGTTTGATCTAGTTTTTGCTTAATTGGTTTTTCGGTTGCGGTAATCTCAATTCCTTTGGCTGTTCTTTGATTACCTTCGACATTTTGAAGATATTCTTCCAATTCTTCGACTTTGATTAAGTCCAGAATACGCTGTCCTTCTGCGGTGCGATCACTTTGCAATAAACCTTGACCTAAAGCTTGGTATGTCTGGCGAACAGTAATATTATAAGCATCTAATTGTTCTCCAGAAAAAGCTGCTGGATTGAGGCGGACTTTTTCGCGATTATTAACACAATGCTTGTAAAAGAACATCGCTAACTCAGGTCGATTCTGGCTCGCTAGTAAATATCCTAAATTACTGTAGGTTTTGCCAAAAGCAATATGAGCCTTTCCAGGAGTTTTTTCATTAATACTCAGTTCTTTATTGATAGCTAAAGCTTGCAAATAAGCATTAAATGCTTGGGAAAACTTATTTTGTTGTTGGTAAACTCTGCCAATATTATTGAAAGTTATTGCTTCCAGCGACTTTTGCTGAATATTTCTGCTTATCTCTAAAGCAGTTTGTAATTTCCGCAACGCATCTGGAAAACGCTTTTGTTGAGATAGTTTGATTGCCTCTTGATTAAGTTGCTTAATCTGCTCAGAACTACTTGTATTCTGGAGTGATAATTTAGTTATTTCAGCATCTTTATTTTGTATACTTGTATTTGCTGTTACCGGGATATTTTCTGAAAACAACATTCCTGAACCTAGAGAAAACACCAAGCCAGCAGTAAAAATATTTGAATATATTTTCTGAGGGTGCATAAAAACCCTGCCAGTATCGGTTTGCTTTTGACTCAAGGAAAATAGTTGCACAAAGCTACTATTGTTTATGCTATTTCAAAAAATGGAAAATCTCTGAGAAATCCTAAGAAAATTTAAGATGTCTGAAGAAAAAACAAACTTACCCCAACTACCTACAACTGCTATAGACAGTCCCACAAGTCAGACACTTGAGTATTGGTTTGAATATCCCGTAAGAGTACAACCTCACCACACCGACTATTTAGGCGTGGTATGGCACGGTACTTATATAGCGTGGATGGAAGAAGCACGGGTAGAGTGCTTGCGTTCCATAGGTGTACAATATTCGGACTTGGTGGCTTTAGGTTGCGATTTGCCAGTAGTAGAACTTTCGCTACGCTACCACCGTTCGATTCAGTTGGGTATGGTAGCAGTAGTCAAAACACGCATGACTGAAGTTACCAGCGTCCGCATCAACTGGGATTACGTCATTGAATCTCCAGATAGACAAGAATTATATGTTACAGGCAAAGTCACATTAGTAGCTGTAGACCGAGAAAGAGGTAAGATCATGCGTCAACTACCTGCCAATGTTCAAGATGCATTTGCGAAAATATCAGCTTCATTGAAAAAATAATTGCTGGTCAATGGTCATTGGTCAATAGAGACGCGATGAATCGCGTCTGTACAATTGGTGATTGGTGATTGGTCATTGGCAAGAGGCTTGTTAAATAATTCTCCCTTGTCTTCCTACACTCCCAGACGCGATGAATCGCGTCTCTACATTACTCCCCACACTCCCCGATTCCCGATTCCCGTACTCTGCGAGAAGCCGCTTACGCGTCTACGCGAAGCGTCTCCTCTGGAGAATCCCCAATCCCCGATCCCTCACTTACCTATCTGTGGTAACTTCTGGGGAATTTGTACTATATAATTCCATATTTCTTGAGGCCCAATACCATAGCCAATCTGTAGCAAAACGACGATCGCAGCAATCATAAAAGCGTTTTTCACAGTCGTTTTGACTACTTTAATTAAGATTGTGAAGATTAACCAAGCAACAATTAGGGCTATAAGCATAATCATCAATCCCAAAGTTTTGCCTTGAGTGTCAATGAGATGACATCAGAAAAGGCGGTTGAATTTTAAATTAAATTGTGGTTATCAACTCTGTTTCAAGCATTATAAATATCACTAGTGTGGTTATAAAAATATCTTTTTAATAACCACAAATACAAAGCTATTGTTTAAAATAACTATTAGGTTTTATGTGTAATTTTGCTGCAATATTAATAAACAAGATGTTAACATAAGTTATCTGATTTATGAAAATAATTTTTATAAAAAAACATAAAATATTTTTGCTTAGTTTTAAAATAACTTATGAAAACATCAGCGTTCAGCCTGATACTGAACGCTGATTATTTGGAGATTTTTATTTTTTATCGAAAAGAAATTGTTTGTGGGTGAAATTCTAAATTTTTAGTAGCCGTCAAAACCTCTTGTCTAGCCCATTGATCGGCAGCCAAAATGTCATCTAAAGTGGGATTTGAACGGTTGTCGGATGAGAAGCGATCGCATACCCATTCGATGCACCGAGCGATATCTAAATAACTAATTTTTTCTGACAAAAATAAAGCTACAGCTTGTTCATTTGCTGCATTCAAAACAGCTGGCATCGAACCACCAGCCTTACCAGCAGCATAAGCCAACTGCATACAAGGATACTTCTTGTGGTCTGGTTCCCGGAAGGTTAAATTACCAGCTTTTACCATATCTAATCTTTCCCAGTCGGTGTAAATGCGTTCCGGCCAAGATAAAGCATATAGCAAAGGTAAGCGCATATCAGGCCAGCCCAATTGAGCTAACACAGAAGTATCCTGAAGTTCTATTAAAGAGTGAATAATACTTTGGGGATGGATGACAATTTCAATGTCTTTATAATCTAAACCAAACAAAAAATGAGCTTCAATTACTTCTAATCCCTTATTCATCAAAGTGGCAGAATCGACAGTAATTTTCCGACCCATTGACCAATTAGGATGTTTAAGAGCATCAGCAACAGTCACTTCTGCTAATTTTTCTGTAGGCCAATCCCGGAAAGCACCACCGGAAGCTGTAAGTAAAATCTTTCGCAAACCACCTTTTGGAACACCTTGCAAACACTGAAATATCGCCGAATGTTCCGAATCTGCGGGTAATAATTTTATCCCATGTTTCTCAATTAAAGGTAGAACAACAGGACCACCAGCAATTAGAGTTTCTTTGTTAGCCAAGGCGATATCTTTACCAGCTTCAATTGCTGCAATCGTCGGTAATAATCCTGCACAGCCAACAATACCCGTCACCACAGTTTGAGCATCACCATAGCGCGCCACCTCTACGATTCCTGAATCACCAGCCAAGAGAATTGGTTGGGGATCAAGATCCGCGATCGCTTCTTTGAGTGCTGGTAATTTTTCCTCTGCATAAATCGCTGCTATACTCGGTCGAAATTGCCGAATTTGACTAGCTAACAATTCCACATTATTTCCAGCCGCTAAACCAACAATCCGAAACTTATCCGGATTATTAGCGACAATATCTAAAGTCTGAGTACCGATAGAGCCAGTAGAACCAAGAAGAGTTATTGTTTTCACAATTATTTAGGGATCAACAGACAACTCCAATCTTAAATTGCTTCGTACTCTTGGGGATAGGGGATAGGGGATCGGGGATAGGGGATCGGGGATTGGTGATTGGGGATTGG
>NZ_NAPS01000002.1:2155871-2157374 GCF_004323185.1 Westiellopsis prolifica IICB1 | reverse complement strand
GGGGATTGGGAATTGGGAATTGGGAATTGAGAATTGGGGATTGAGAATTGGGAATGGGAGATTGAGAATTGAAAAATAGAATATTAGGACTAATATTTAATTTTTGAACAAAACTCAGTACAGTCCTCGCTCCCCAATCCCTGATCCCTGATCCCTGATCCCCGATCCCCGATCCCTTACCCCCGATCCCCGATCCCTTTTATGTTTCATATCAAAAAATACCTGTTAAAAAATGATCTACTCTTTCCCATAACAATCTGGTTTTCGACCAGACTGGTGATTTGGAGTGCTATGTTATTGCTTGCTCCTTTGTTGGATGCACCATCAGGAGGAAAAGCAGCTGTTTTTGGCTGGGGGGTTTTTGATGCTTGGGATACTATTCATTACCGTAATATCACTACCTCTGGTTATGAATACCTGGATGATGGTAAAGGACACAATATAGCCTTTTTCCCCTTATTTTCTCTGATTGTCCGGGGAATGATGAATTTTGGCTTGTCGTTTGAAGTTGCAGGAGTGATAGTCAATAATGTTGCTTTTTTAGCCACACTTTATTGTGTGTATTTTTGGCTGAAAGAATTTCACAGTATACAGGGCGCACGTTGGGCAACAGCTGTACTGGCATGGTGTCCACCGTCGTTGTTTACAGCAGTAATTTATACTGAGGGATTATATTTATTTTTGAGTACGGCAGCTTTACGGGCTTTTGACAAGAATCAGTATGGTTGGAGTGGCTTTTGGGGAGCAATGGCTACAGCGACACGTCCTACAGGGTTAGCATTGATCCCGGCTTTTTTAATTACTGCTTGGAAACAAAAGCGATCGCCTCTTGCTTATTTTGCTGGTTTAGTCACTGCTACGGGAATATTGCTATTTAGCCTGTATTGTGCAATTGAATTTGACGATCCTTTGGCATTTATTCACGCCCAAAAAGGCTGGCGTTCTTCTTTGGGATTTGATTGGCAGGGTTGGTGGAAAATGCTGATGCAAATTACAATCGGCACAGCTAATTGGAAACACGGTTGGATTAAAGATCCCCTGCATCCGCTATTATTTACTGCAATCGTTTTAATTGGTTTTTTAATCTGGCGCGATCGCCAACGCTTGGGTGCAGCGAAAGTAGATTATTGTTTTGCAGCTTTATTTTTACTTTTATGGATACTCGTAGGTGATCCCCTGCTTAACACTTTGTCAGTTTTAGGTGGTGGTTACTTGTTATGGCATTTACGTAGACAATTAACTTTGATCACAGTAATTTATGGTTTCTGTGGTTTGGGATTAATTTTTGCCTCTGGTGGAACTTGGTCACTTAATCGCATTGTCTACGGAATAGTTTCATTCAGCATCGCCCTTGGTGTATTGTTGTCTCGCTATCCTCGTTACGGATACTTAACCCTGTGCTTTTTCACGATTTTACTTGCCAGTTTCTCCGTCCGATTTGCCCAGGAACTTTGGGTTGGGTGAAGGGGATTGGGGATCAGGGAGCGGGGAGCGGGGAGCGGG
>NZ_NAPS01000002.1:2053806-2155521 GCF_004323185.1 Westiellopsis prolifica IICB1 | reverse complement strand
TCGTCGCCGAGGATAAAAGACTCATTAACGAGGATAAAAGACTCGTCGCCGAGTATCAAAGACTCATTAACGAGTATCAAAGACTCGTCGCCGAGGATAAAAGACTCATTAACGAGTATCAAAGACTCGTCAGCGAAATACAAATACTTGTTTACAGAAAGACGACTTATCAGTTATCAGTTATCAGTTATCAATAGGACTTACGCAAAAACTCTCCCAAACTCTTATTCCTTCGTGTCCTTTGCGTCCTACTCTACGAGAAGCCGCTGACGCGTCTACGCGGTTCGTTTTTCTATGATTTTGCGTAAGTCCTAATCAAATTAAACTGTTAACTGTTAACTGTTAACTGATTCATGACCAATGACAAATGACAAAAATACTGTCGGTTTCATAACTTGCGCTAGTGCCTTAGTATTATTTGGGTGTAGCAGTTTACGACACCAACTGTTTCATTCTGCTGCTTGGGATTTAGGAATTTTTGATCAAGCTGTCTACTTGATTAGCCAAGGACAATCCCCTATTTCCTCATTCTTGGGGTTTCACATTCTTGGGGATCATGGGGCTACGATTTTATATCCATTGGCTTTACTTTATAAAATCTATCCTAGTGTTTACTGGTTGTTGTTTGTACAGGCAATTGCCTTAGCATCAGGCGCACTGTTGACTAATTCTCTTGCGCGTCAAGCTGGACTAACGACGCGACAAGCAATAGCAGTGACAGCAGTTTATCTGTTGTATCCGTTGATATTTAACATTAATCTGTATGATTTTCACCCAGAAGTAATAGCCCTACCTGCACTATTGGGAGCAATTTTAGCGGCGCGTTTGGCAAAATTTGGCTGGTTTTGTTTCAGTATCTTCCTAGTGTTGGGATGTAAAGCTGTATTGTCTCTGACAGTTGCAGCTATGGGAGTCTGGTTACTGGTATTTGAAAAAAGGCGGTTGTATGGTGCGATCGCTATACTCAGTGGAATTATTTGGTTTGCGATCGCCACCAAAGTAATAATCCCTTTTTTTGGTGGTGAAGCAGCCTCAGTCACTCGCCACATTTCACGCTATAGCTACCTGGGAAATTCTTTTGTTGAAATCGCTCAAAATTTACTTTTCAATCCCAAGTTAGTACTAGGAAAAATTTTCTCACTCAATACTTTAGAGTATTTAGCTTTATTATTTGCCCCAATAATTTGGGGAATATCGCCTCGACATTTGCTACCTTTAATTGGCGCTATTCCCACACTGATATTGAATATTCTCGCAAATGCTAGTCAGCAAAGAAACTTAGTGCATCAGTATTCTTTACCTGTCTTACCTTTTTTGTTAGTAGTTGTAATTCAAACTCTGGCTGCTAAAAAAGGATGGATACAAAAACCAAGGATAATTATTCTCTGGTCATTAGTAGCTTTTTTTACACTAGCTAAATACGGATATTTTTGGACAATTTATTTGGAATCATTTGATACTTGGCAATCTACACGACAAGCGATCGCCCAAGTTAAAACCCAAGGAGGTGTTTATACAACTGCCGAAATTGCTTCTCATTTAACCCATCGTCCACTCATCGAGTTTACAAATGCAAATTCCCCACCAGCAGATCTGACGAAATTTGAGTATATACTCTTAAATGCCCGTCATCCCGGTTGGCTAAGTAATCGCGACTTTACGATTAAGTTGGTCAATCAGCTCAAAAATACTCAACAGTTTCAACTAAACTACCAGCAAGACGACGTTTATTTATTTGTAAAAAACTCTTCTGCTAGAGATAAAAAAATTAATTGAAACTTAAATGTCTCTAGGTCTGTCTTTTTTCCAGAAAATCGTAAAATAGTTAGGTTAAGAAAATATTAACAATATTTTTTACTTGTAACGAGGAGTGAAAAAACAACTTTTTCAATTTGGCATTATCGGTTGGATGACTGGAATCAGTGCTTTAGTATTGTTTGCGTGCAGCAGTATCAGACATACACTGTTTCAGTCAGGAGTTCTGGATTTAGGAATTTACGATCAGGTTGTTTACTTAATCAGCCAAGGACAACCGCCTATTTCCTCTTTTCTGGGCTTTCATCACATGGGGAACCATGCAGCTTTTTCAGTCTATCCATTGGCTTTACTTTACAAGATTTATCCCAGCGCCTACTGGTTGTTAGCTGTACAAGCTATATCCCTTGCTTTAGGTGCTGTACCGACTTATTATCTTGCCTTACAAGCAGGACTCAAGCAAAGCCAAGCAGTAGCAATGACAGTAGTTTATCTACTGTATCCATTGATTTTTAACGTCAATATCTTTGAATTTCACCCAGAAGTAATGGCAATTCCTGTATTTCTGGGTGTTGTTTTGGCAGCACGGTTAGGTAAGGTATTGTGGTTTTGTCTTGGTACTATTTTTATTTTGGGTTGTAAAGCTGTCTTATCGCTGACGGTAGCGGCGATGGGTTTCTGGCTGCTGGTGTTTGAACGGCGGCGTTTTTGCGGTACATTTGCTCTGATTGCTGGTATCAGTTGGTTTTTAATTTCTAGCCAAGTCATTATTCCTCTATTTAGTAATAGTGAAGCAGCAGCAGTAGAACGTTACAGCTATTTAGGCGATTCTGTTTTGGCAATTGCTAGCAATATAATCTTGAAACCAAATATCATTTTGGCGAAGGTATTTTCACTAGATACACTGGAATATTTAGGATTGTTAGTCGCACCTGTAATTTGGGGACTCACACCGCGACATTTAACTCCTTTGGTAAGTGCGATTCCAGCATTAGCTTTAAATATTCTTTCCGAAAAATCAGCCCAACGTGACTTAATTCATCAATATTCTTTGCCGATATTGCCATTTTTAATTTTGACTATAATTGCCAGTCTTGCTGCTGATCAAGGATGGCTGCGTTCCAGAAAAAAATTTATTTTGTGGGCAGTATTAGGTTTCATGGTATTAGGAAAATACGGCTATTTTTGGTCACGATATCTGAGAACAGTTGATAATTGGCAAGCAACAAATCAGGCGATCGCTCAAGTTCAAACAAAAGGCCCTGTTTTAACTACTCACAGCATCGCCCCACATTTAAGTCACCGTCCGATGATTCAATTTGTAGATGATATTAGCGGCCCACCCACAGACTTCACTCCATTTGAATATATATTGCTGAACGTGCGTCACCCAGACGGCACTCGCAACCCAGAATTTGCTGCAAACTTAGTAAATCAACTGAAAACCGAGCAAATATTTCAACTAATATACCAGCGAGATGACGTGTATTTATTTGTCAAGCGAACTAAATAAATAATTACTAATAATTTCATAATTAATAATCAACTTTTATCTAGTAATCAAAAATCCTTATTAAAAACTTTCTTATCTCCATCTTTGTTTACTTTGTGTCCTACTCTGCGGCAAGTCACTAAATTTTCACCAATAAAACAGGATATCTGTAGGAGACATTTAATAATACTTTTTGTTAAATTTTTCAAACATAAAATTATTCATCCCACCCTTACTAATTATGCCAAATTTACGATTTATAGGACTCATATTTGATTTCTGAAATACACGTAGGATGTGTTACGCCAAAGGCTAACGCACCAGTTAAGGATTTAGGTGCGTGATAGCTACGCCATAACACACCCTACAGATACTACAGATACTTAGATTTTTTCATAAATCAAATCGGACTCCTATATATGAACATTGCCAAACTAAAAAACATTTTATTTCAATTCTCAATAATCTTATTTTTAATAATTTTAGTAATTGCAATTAGGTTTGAGCCAATCACGCAAACATTTCAACTTGACTATGATGAAGGCTTTAATTTAATGAAAGCCTTGTTGTACTCAAAAGGTTTTTCGCTCTATAGTCAAATCTGGAATGATCAACCACCCCTCTATACAGTTATTTTATCAAACTGGCTAAAACTATTTGGTGATTCTATCTTTGCTGCACGTTTACTGACACTTATATTTTCAGCAGTTTTAATCTGGTGTTTTTATCAAATAATCTTCCTTGAATTAAGTAAGTTTGCAGCTTTAGTAGGGACAATTTTATTATTTACATCTTGGTTATATATTCGCTTAAGTATTTCAGTAATGATTGGTATCCCATCCATAGCTTTAGCGATGCTATCTATTTATTTGT
This sequence comes from Westiellopsis prolifica IICB1, assembly GCF_004323185.1. Lineage (GTDB taxonomy): Bacteria > Cyanobacteriota > Cyanobacteriia > Cyanobacteriales > Nostocaceae > Pelatocladus > Pelatocladus prolificus_A. The sequence continues at coordinate 2,151,401 of NZ_NAPS01000002.1, read as the reverse complement.
TAAAAATATATAAGCAGAAAACAAATAACTTATATTTAATATTATCTGCTGGATGCTTGGCGTTATCTTTACAAACTAAATTATTTACTGTTTTTTTGATTCCTTTAATATTATTCAATTTTTTCGCTTCTGATAGCAAAATTCAGGAAAATAAAAAACATAGAATAGTTTTCTTTAAAGATATAAGTTTATGGTTGATTGTTCTAGGATCAGTTTATGGCTTATTTGGAGTCTTGTATCAACAATTTGATAACCAAGAACAATTAATTTTTACCCATCTCAGACAACCACAAAACTTAGAGATAGAAAATTTTCATAATCTGAAATATCTCAGCTACATGATTCATCAAGATTATGACTATATTTTTCTTGCTCTCATCGGTATCTGGGCAATTACATATCAAAGAAATAAAAATGGATTACTGCCATTTTCCTGGTTAATTACTGCCATATTAATTTTGCTTAATCATCAACCACTCTGGTATCACTATTATCCCTTACTTGCTATCCCGATTTGCTGGCTAGCTGCTTATGGAGTGGCTTTATTATATGATTTGTTTTTGCAGAATTTTCATCAAGATTCCCAAAAAATTAATTTCAAAAAAATATTTCTACCTTTTTCTTTAGTCGTAATCTTAATTATTTTAGTAATTACGACTCCCCCAAATCCTCATGGAAGTGTACCCAAAAATTTAGAATTAATGCAAATGGTTGAAAAATACAAAAATTTTACAAACTGGGTGTTTACAGATAATCCTATGTATGCTTTCTACAATGATTTAATTGTCCCACCGGAAATTGCCGTTATGTCTTATAAAAGAATAAATTCTGGAGATTTGACGTTTGCTAAAATGCTTGCCATATTAAAAAAATATCGCCCAGAGCAAATTATATTAACCAGGTGGACTACTCAAATTAAGAGTGATAAAAACATTATGGATTATCTTAATGCTAATTATTCCAAAACTTATGCGAATACAGCTAAAAGCGAAGAACAGTATATTTTGAAATGACTTTATATATTGGTCTAATTTAATTTTTTGAAAAAGTGTTAACAACAATACTATATATGTAACTACAAATGCTTAGGCTAAGAGAAATAGTACTTCGATCTTGACTACTGAATCATAACTCTAAATATTTTCATCATTTCAGTTTGCTTTCAGTAAGTTATTGATTTTGGTGGAGGAGTGAAATGTATAAAACATTAACAACAAACATTTGCTTAACAGTCATAAGCATAAACATTTACCAAGGAGTTTAAAAAATCAATGCTTATGGCTCAAGTTCAGATATTTATCAAAAAAAGTATATGGGAAAGTGATTTCCTATTTCCCGCAACAATTTGGTTAGTCAGCCGATTATTTATTTGGGTTGCGATGTTGCTAATCGCACCAAACCTACCCAAACCTGTAGAGGGAATTTTACCCACCTTTGATTTGGGAGTTTTTGACGCTTGGGATAGCATACATTACCGTAGCATTGTCACTTCTGGATATGAATTTATTAATGATGGACGTCAACACAACATTGCTTTTTTCCCATTGTTTCCCCTAATGGTTCGCAGTGTTATGGATTTGGGTTTACCTTTTCAAGTGGCTGGGTTATTAGTAAATAACATCGCATTTTTGGCAGCACTTTACTGTGTATACTTTTGGGTTTCCGAACATCATGGAACAAGCAAAGCCAGATGGACAACTACTGTATTAGCTTGGTGTCCTCTATCATTATTTGGAACAGTAATTTATACCGAAGGACTATATCTGTTTTTAAGTGCAGCAGCTTTGCGTGCTTTTGATCGTCACCAATATCGTTGGACTGCTTTGTGGGGTGCAATGGCGACCGCAACACGTCCTACAGGTTTAGCATTAATCCCAGCATTTTTGATTGCAGCTTGGAGAGAACGTCGTCCAAAAGTCGCTTACTTAGCAGCAGCAGCTACGGCTATAGGGCTGCTAGCATTTAGTTTATATTGTGCAATTGAATTTGGTGATGCGATCGCCTTTATTAATGCTCAAAAAGGATGGCGTCCCTCTTTTGGATTTGATAGCCAAGGTTGGTGGAATATGCTGTCAGAAATCGCACTAGGTAAATCAGATACACAGCAAAGCTGGATTCAAAAATTATTACATCCATTCTTATTTAGTATCATAGTTAGCAGTGGTTGTCTGTTGTGGCGTCATCAACAAAAGTTGAGTTCAGTTACGAAGATTTACGGCTTTTATGCTGTGGTTACATTTTCTCTCATACTAGTTAATGATCGCTATATCACTAACCTACTCAACGCGGTCATGGTTTTGGGAGGTGCTTATGTTTTATGGCACTTACGTAAAGAATTGACCTCGGTTACTGTTTTTTACGGGTTTTGTGGTATCGCTTTACTACTGGCTTCTGGCGGAACGATATCATTGAGCCGTTTAGCTTACGGCATTGTACCCTTGAGCATTGCTTTCGGTGTTTTCTTAGAACGTTATCCTCGTCAAGCATACCTGATTCTAGGCTGGTTTTCTGTTTTGCTAGCTAGAATTGCTATTGGCTTTGCTCAGGATCGTTGGGTAGGTTAACAGGGGTGTAAGCTTTGGGCAAGGATTTTTACCCCACCCAAAGCTGTCGCCACAAGCTACGCATCTGGTACAGATTTTAAATGTCAATTAATTTATCTTATTCAAACAGTATTAGAAGTTAAATAACTTATTTTTTAGAGTTCTTTAACACAATAGATTTAAACAATAAGGTAAAACTTTATTTTTATCTGTATAAAATAGTTAAATAAATGATTATAAAAATTCAGTTTGAAAGGTGTCAAAAAAAGAAACTATTTTGAGTGAAGTACGTCTTAACTGACTTATGTAAATTGAACTGTGAGATTTGACAAAAAATTAATATTTTTTTTCAATGTCAAAATATTACCTGTAAGTAAAATATACTTTAGGTAAAAAATAAAATCTATACTTTAAATATTAAAAACAACGAAATATTAACAACAATAAATATATTAAATTACAAGCATTGGCCTTCCAAAGCTAAATCATATAGGATTCAGTTAGACCTCTACAATCTCTCTGTCCGATATTTAATTTTCTGTTGTTCTGGATGATTTTCTTGAGCTACCAGAAAACAGCAGAATATCTAAAAATAATTTGAAAAACTGTGTTATAAATTACCGTCAGAAAGGTGGCTGATGGTTAAATTACTGAAGGAGCTATGACGTGGAAAATAATAAGTCTGTTGTCTGGCCGCAAGGAATATTGATTTCACTTATTGCCTTGTGCGGCAGCTTGAGCCTTGGTTTGATTATGCCTCTTAACCAGAGTACTTCTGAAATTCAGACGCAATCTACTATAAATACTATAAATGATACAGGGATCAAAGTAGGGACTCAAAAACGCCTAAAACAATTTAAGACTGCCATGCTAGTAAGTTGGCAACAACAAGCAACATTAAAAGGCATTTCCTACACTATACCATCGCGCTTTCAAGGGGCAATAATTAATCAGGCAAAACTTCCCCCAAAAGATAAAGTCATAGCTCTTACCTTTGATGATGGGCCTTGGCCTAATTACACGACGCAAGTATTAAATATTTTGAGAGAAAATAATATTAAGTCCACATTCTTTGTAGTTGGACAAAATCTGAAAAATTACCCCAACTTGGGCAAACAAATTGTAACAGATGGTCACGTCATTGGTAACCACACTTGGCATCATTGGTATCACTTTTTTAATCAGCAAGCAGCAGCCTTTGAAATTGACCATACATCAGAATTAATATCTCAAGTTACAGGTGCGAAAACAACTTTATTTCGTCCTCCTGGTGGAATGCTGCACAACGGTTTAGCGAGTTATGCAAAAAGCAATAAGTATACAGTAGTAATGTGGTCGGCTGATTCTGTGGATTATAGTCGTCCCAATGCTTCTATATTAATGAGTAGAGTTCTAAAACAGGCCAAGCCGGGTGGTATTGTGTTAATGCACGACGGAGGTGGCGATCGTTCTCATACCGTAGCAGCTTTACCAAAAATTATTAGTAAGTTAAAGCAACAAGGTTATCGCTTTGTTACTATCCCAGAATTATTAGAATTACAAGATAAAAACTATAATTTAATTGCAAATACAAAGAAACAAGCGCCTCGGTAATCAATACTCCTCTATTAATGATTTGATGAGCAACGACATTCCGCCCTCAAATAAATTTGGGGCTGATAGAAAAAACCCACTTGAAGTGGGTTTAAGAGTTTATTCAATTCATGTAAGTTGATAGATTTTATTAGCCCAATATCGCCCTCAAATAAATTTGAGGCTGATAGCAAAAACCCACTTCAAGTGGGTTTAAGGGTTTAATGAATTAATCGCGCTCACGTTCAAGTAAACTACACTGCACTCAACTGCTTTTCTTGTTGAGGATTTGCTTCTAGACTATCAGCTTCCGAAGGTGGAACTAATTGCCAGAATTTCGGCAAGAATTCTTCCCAGTTTTCGAGAATCATTTTTGCTTTTGGTGATTCGGTGCGATGCAGATGAACTGTGATTAATTCTTTGAGTTGCTTTTCACCAGCTGCTGTAATTACTCGCTGAATTTTCACAATTTCCCAGTTAACTAATTCTGAGAACCTACCATCTTCATCCAAGAAGTAACCTAGTCCACCAGTCATACCAGCGCCAACGTTACGTCCGACTTTACCAAGGACAACAACTACCCCACCGGTCATGTACTCACAGCAGTGATCACCTGCTCCCTCTATGACTGCTGTTCCTTTGGAATTACGGACAGCAAAGCGTTCTCCAGCCAAACCATTAGCAAACAACATCCCCCCAGTAGCACCGTAGAGACAGGTATTGCCAATAATCACGTTTTGTGCTGAGTCGTAGTTAGCTGCTGTCGGTGGTTTGATAATAATTTCACCACCATTCATTCCTTTACCTACGTAGTCGTTGGCTTCTCCTTCCAGAGTCAAAGTCATTCCAGGTAAGTTGAAAGCACCAAAGCTTTGTCCGACGCTACCTTGGAAGTTGAGGTTGATTTGGCCACTAAAGCCATTGTCGCCGTATTGAGAGGCGATCGCTCCAGCTAGGCGTGTACCAACGGTTCTGTCAGTGTTGACAACAGCTAATGTCTTCGTAACTACACCATGATTACTAATTGCAGCTTGAATGTCGGGATCACAAAGTAATTGATCATCCAAAACATCGCCGTTACTGTGAACTTTTTCATGGACTAACCAGCTACGGTCGGTTTTGGTATCTGGTAGCCGTAATAAACAGTCGAGGTTGAGTGTTTGTGTCTTGTTGATATGCACATCTTGCCGTGCTTTCAACAAATCAGCACGTCCAACTATATCTAATAGTGAACGATAACCAAGCCTTGCTAGTAAGCTGCGGACTTCTTCGGCGATAAAGTAGAAGAAGTTAACTACGTGTTCTGGAATACCTGTAAACCGCTTCCGTAGTTCTTCTCTTTGAGAAGCAACACCTACAGGACAGTTATTTGTGTGACAGATACGAGCCATGATACAACCTTCGGCAATCATGGCGATCGAACCGAAGCCAAATTCTTCTGCTCCCATCAACGCACCCATGATCACATCCCAACCACTCTTGATCCCGCCGTCTACACGTAGAATCACGCGATCGCGCAAACTATTTTCTATCAGCACGCGATGCACTTCTGTCAATCCGAGTTCCCACGGAGAACCAGCGTGTTTAATAGAACTTAGTGGTGAAGCCCCTGTACCACCATCATGACCGGAAACCTGGATAATATCAGCATTGGCTTTCGCAACACCCGCCGCAATTGTGCCAATCCCAATTTCTGCAACTAGCTTCACTGACACTTGAGCTTGCGGGTTGATTTGGTGCAGGTCAAAAATTAACTGTGCTAGGTCTTCAATCGAATAAATATCGTGGTGTGGTGGCGGTGAAATCAAGGTAACACCAGGCTTCGAGCGCCGCAGCATCGCAATGTAGGGGCTGACTTTCTTTCCTGGTAGTTGTCCGCCTTCTCCTGGTTTTGCACCTTGAGCGATTTTGATTTCAATTTGTTTGGCGCTCATCAGGTACTGTGGTGTGACACCAAAACGTCCTGATGCTACTTGCTTGATGGCACTGGAAGCGGTATCGCCGTTGCGTAATCCTTTCAGGTGAGCTAAAGTCGGCGAATGACCAGCAGCATCGACATCATCTAGGACTGTGAACCGGACTGGATCTTCTCCCCCTTCTCCAGAGTTAGATTTACCTCCAATGCGATTCATGGCGATCGCTAAAATTTCATGAGCTTCCCGTGATAAAGCCCCCAAGGACATACCACCAGTACAAAAGCGCTTGACAATTTCGCTGACTGGCTCTACTTCTTCAATGGGAATTGGAGCGCGATCGCTCTGCATGTCGAGCAAGTCCCGCAGTGCAGTTAACGGTCTTTGTTGCAGATACTTCTTATAAACTTCGTAGTGATCGTAGTTCTTGCCATCAACAGCTTTGTGTAAAGCTTTTGCCAATTCGGGGCTATTCATGTGGTATTCACCACCGGGACGGTAATTGACAAAACCCAGGTTTTGTAATTTCTTCGTCGTTAATTCTGGAAAAGCTTTGCTGTGGAAAGATAGGACTTCTTGAGCCAGATCACTGACACTCAAACCACCGATGCGGGAAGTTGTACCTTTAAATCCTAGTTGTAGTAAATCGCCACCAATACCAATCGCTTCAAAGATTTGGGCTGCTTGGTAACTCGAAAGTAACGAAATCCCCATTTTCGAGAGAATTTTCAGCAAACCACTTTCTACAGCTTGGCGATAGTTACCGATAGCTTGGTCCAGAGTGAGGTTAGCAATTTTACCTCGCTCCATAAATTGCTGGGTTTTCGGATCTGCCCACCAATCAGTTACTGTCTCTAAAGCCATGTAGGGACAAATCGCGCCAGCACCGTAGCCAATTAAACAAGCAAAGTGGTGAGTACTCCAGCACTGAGCTGTGTCAACCACCAGTGATGCTTTCATCCGCAATCCTGACTCAATCAGGTGATGGTGTACTGCACCCACCGCCAATAAAGGCGGAATGTAAGAATATTCGGAACTGATTCCTTCATGGGCGCGATCGCTCAAAACTAAAATCTTCGCACCAGCACGCACTGCTTCTACTGCTTTGGCTTGCAAAGACTTGACTGCGGCTTTTAATTCTTCTGGGCCTTTGACAATAGTAAATAGTGTGGATAACTCAGTTGTCGTAAACTCGGAATTTTTAATCGCTTCGAGTTCGACTTGTGTCAGCACTGGGGACTCTAGTTTTAATCTGCGAGCATACTCTGGTTTGGGGTCTAACAAATTACCCCGTTCACCCAGTTCGACTTTGAGTGACATCACCAATTTTTCCCGCAAAGGATCAATGGCGGGATTTGTCACCTGAGCAAAGCGCTGTTTGAAGTAGTCATACAGCAGGTGGGGTTTTTCCGAGAGGATGGCTAAGGGAATATCATCACCCATGCAGAAAGTTGCTTCTTTGCCATCCATGGCCATTGGCTGAATCACCATTTCCACATCTTCGGTGGTGTAGCCAAAAGCAATTTGATGTTGTAGTAGGCTTTGTCTATCTATATTAATTGTTGGTTGTTCGTTGGTGGTTACTCGGTGTCCGTTGGTGTGGACTCCGTTACCATTAACTGATGACAAATGACCATTGACTAAAGTTTTGAGTTCTTGGCGATGCTGTTGCAACCATTCTCCATAAGGTTGTTTTTTCGCAATCCGCTGTTTGATTTCCCAGTTTTTCAGGACTTCATGGCTATCTAAATCTACGGCGATCATTTGTCCTGGGCCAAGTCTGCCTTTTTCGATGATACTAGCTTCATCTATTGAGACAACACCAGCTTCGGAAGCCACAATAATATAGTCGTCTTTGGTGATGCAATAGCGAGCTGGTCTTAAACCGTTACGATCCAGGGTAGCGCCGACTTTGCGACCATCGCTAAATACCAAAAGTGCTGGCCCGTCCCATGCTTCCTGGAGACCGCTATAGTATTCATAGAAATCAACAATCTCCGGAAACTCACGTAGAGAAGGTTGATTTTGATAAGCTTCTGGAACCATGATCATCAAAGCTTCCAGGGGACTACGACCAGAGCGTACGAGTAACTCAAATACATTATCTAAGGTCGCAGAATCACTGTTATTAAGATTGACAAAAGGCTTGAGTTCGTCAATGCGATCGCCCCAAACTGGATGCTCTAAACTTGCTTGTCTAGCCGTCATCCAGTTAATATTACCCAACAAGGTGTTAATTTCCCCATTGTGACCCAAAAGCCGCATCGGTTGTGCTAAGGGCCATTTCGGCATCGTGTTGGTGCTAAAGCGACGGTGGTATACAGCAAAGGCACTTTTATAAGCTGGGTTTTTTAAATCGAGATAAAAATCTCCCAAAACCGCTGAACGCACCATACCTTTGTAAACGATTGTGCGGCTAGACAAAGAACAAATGTAAAATTCTTCTGACCAATCGTGATTATGATTGCGGATGGCTTTAGCGATCAGGCTACGGGTAATATACAATTGCCGTTCGAGTTCGTCACCGCTTTGAGCAGCAGATACTAAAAAAACTTGTTCGATTTGGGGTTGATTTTCTCTAGCCTGTACACCCAAGATCTCTGGTGCTACTGGTACTACTCGCCAGCCCAGTACAGTCAAATTTTCCTCAGCTGCTACTTGCTCAACTACAGCTTTAGCCTTTTGTGCTAATTGTGGGTTTTGCGGTAAAAATATCATCCCCACAGCAACATTGTTATTAACGGGAATTTGTATTCCCCGTGTAGCAAAATCTTTTTGGAACAACTCCCACGGAATTGCGGTCAAAATTCCTGCACCATCACCAGAGTCTTGGTCCGCACTGCAACCACCCCGGTGTTCTAGACAAGTCAAAGCACCTAAAGCTTTCGAGACTATTTCATAACTAGCATATTGTAAACGATGGGCAATAAAACCCACACCGCAGGCATCTCTTTCTTCTACTAACCATTTTTGTCCTTGGTAGGTACACTCCTGAGAATTGTCCGCAAAACTAATTTTATGCTCTTGATTCACCGATTTTTTATTCATAGACTAACCCTGCCATCGTAATGCCGACAATGAATTAACAATTAGGTCTTTGCAACTGGGAAATATTTTCTAAATACACAAATGAAAAAATTCACAATAACCGAAATTTAAGGAAAAAAAATTTTAACTTCGAGTTGATTTTTACCATGCTCGTGTTAAAATCTATGCGTCATTTTTTATGGGTTTTTGCTGAGTTAAGCAAACGACGTTTGCTTACGCAGTGTTTTATTTATATCGTGAAGCTATGTACTCCTCAATGCCCTTTATTTTCCAATACAATTCACTAATTTGCTCTAGCCTTTTGCAGCTTAATAAAAAAAATCCAATTCTTCACATCTCTAATTTTTGAGACAAAAATTATCCTGATTTAGCAACAAAATCAGCGTATTACACTATATACTCATTTGGCAATTCCTAAATCTCTCTGGATTAGCTGTCTAGATTTTAACTGACCACCCTTTGTTACCTGTATTGCTACTAGCTAAACCTCACTTAAGTAGCAACTAACCAGTGAGGATGGTCCACCTAGATTCAGCTTAAAAGCTTTTAACTGCTGTTATATATTTTTTAGCACTAGTTGTAATTTAGCGCACTCAAAATCGCAGTTTTCATAGTGGCAGAATTGCTTGTCGCTTGAACAAGAAACAAAAAGCCCATATATACATTATCACGTTCGTGTTCCAAACTTACGTCATTATTTTTTGATATTTTAGAAAGTCCAGTTAGTTTGTGTGTGTGTGAGATTTTTCCCAAAACACTGAATCATTTATGCTAAAAACATTAAATTCTGGTCAATGCCAACCTCATCATGTTGCTGTTGGTAGTCTCAGTAGGTTCGTCAAGTTTTTGACATCACCTATACTTTTATTTGTACTGTGCTTCACAGCACTTGGAGAGCGTGCGATCGCCTATCCTGCTATTTCTCACAAGTCAATCGCTTCCGAAAAACAGACCAAGACAAAAGTTGCCCAATCTACAACTACAGTTCAACCAAAACCAAAACCACCTGCACCTCCTTTACAAGGGGTAATATACTATGGTAATCAAATTTCTCTCAATGGTCGAATCTTACCAGGGGCATGGTTACAAAGACGGCTGAGTGCTGGTCAACTGACAACTCAGATCAGCGATGCAGCAATTCGGCAGTTTTTCGGCGTAGATTTATTAAACAGCAACATTCCTACCAAACAGCCAATCCAGTGGTATTCATCCACAGCTAAACCACCGATTTTGGTTAGTACCTTGGCGGGAGGTTATCGCTACTTAGATATTACCAATTTTGCTAAAACATCTGAATGGCAAATGCAAGTACAGGGTAATACCTTAGTGATATCTACACCGAACGTCAAAATCACAGAGATTAATCAAACCAAAGAATCTTTAATAGAACGGGTCACCGTCAGTTTAGATCGCCCTACTCCTTGGCAAATCAACCAAGAAGCTCCAGTTAAACAAAATCAGCCTTTAAGCGACGATCCAAATCACCCAATTGTCAAACCCTCTGCTCCCACCACCAGAGATTGGACAATAACCTTAAATGGTATCGCCGATCCAGCTTTAATTCAACGTTACACCCCCCCGCCACCACCTGCAATTGAAAAGATTCCTACCCCCGCGCCATTTCCCGAAAATCTCTTAAAACAAATATTTCCATCAAACCAGAATCAACAAAATACTACTCCCACTCCCCCACCATTAATTAAGCAAGTACAGATAGTTAACAATCAGACAATTATCCGTCTAGAGATTCCCATTGGGTTAGCCCCCCTAGTTAGCACTGCACCAAATCGTCTGATTATCGACGTTCGTCCAGATACACTACTACCACGAACAATTACTTGGGCGCCGGGATTAATCTGGCGCCAGCAGTATTTAAATTTAGCTCAAGAACGCTTTCCAATTGTTTGGTTAGAAATCAATCCGCGTACTGTCGGGTTAAAAATTAGACCAATTATTACAAACTCTAATACCCTAGAGGGGACTGCTCCTTTAATCCAAACAGCCCAACAACAATTAGCAATCGCAGCGATTAATGGTGGCTATTTTAACCGCAATAATCGCCTACCTTTGGGTGCAATTCGTCGAGATGGTCAATGGTTATCTAGTCCCATTTTGAACCGGGGTGCGATCGCATGGAATGATTCTGGTCAATTTTATCTGGGTCGTCTAGCCTTGTTAGAAAATTTAATTACTGCTAATAACCAAAAATTGCCGATTTTAACTCTCAATAGTGGTTATGTTCAAAGTGGTATAGCTCGTTATACTCCTGCTTGGGGAGTGAACTATTCGCCCTTAACCGACAACGAAATTATCCTTACTGTCCAGAAAGATCAAATTACTAATCAGTTACCAGCAGGAAAAGTCGGTCAAACTACTTTTCCTATCCCTACAGATGGATATTTGCTTGTACTACGTGCTAATGGTGCCACCAACGCTGCTATTTTACCGATTGGTTCTTCAGTCAAAATTGACAGTTCTACCAGTCCTGGAGAGTTTAGTAATTACCCCTATATTCTCGGAGCAGGCCCCCTACTTGTACAAAATAGTCAAATTGTCTTGAATGGCAAAGGCGAACAATTCAGTAATGCTTTTGTTGTCCAAAAAGCAATCCGTAGTGGTATTTGTAAAACAACAACAGGTAACTTGATCATCGCCGCCGTCCATAACCGTGCTGGCGGTGCTGGCCCTACCTTAGCAGAACACGCTCAATTAATGCAGCAAATGGGTTGTATTGATGCTTTAAATCTGGATGGTGGTAGTTCTACTAGCCTTTACTTAGGAGGACAACTTCTAGATCGTTTCCCCAATACCGCAGCTCGTGTTCACAACGGTATAGGTATTTTCTTACAACCACGTTGAGGGGATCGGGGATCGGGGATTGGGAATTAAGCATGAATCAGTTAACAATTAACAGTGACCAGTTTAATTTGATAACTGATAAGTTTTCCCTTTCCCCCTCCCATTTCCCTGTTCTCAGATTCCCGATCCCCGATCCCCAATCCCCAATTCCCGATCCCCAAATTTAAAGCTAACTAAAAGTTGCCACTTAAATTAGTGAAGACTTGATATAGATATGTTATTGGTAGCAGTCAATGATTACACCTTAGACCGTGATTTTGCTATGTTTGGCAGGTGTGGGCTAAATTGCTGATTTATACGGTTGCAACATAGCGCCATATTTTTCCATCAATGGTTAAGAGTACTAACGATTTTGTTATATCTCCGAATGAGGTAACTATGGCTCAATACCAAGAAACAACACAAACTAATGCATTACCTTTACCTTCAGCTATTACTGCAAGAGGTGTTGCAGCAACAGAGCTGCGTCCTTGGGGTTCTTTTACAGTTTTGGAAGAAGGGCGCGGTTATAAAATTAAGCGTATCGAAGTTAAACCCGGACATCGGCTGAGTTTACAAATGCACCATCATCGCAGCGAACACTGGATAGTTGTTTCTGGTACAGCTAGAGTAGTTTGTGGTGAACAAGAAGTCTTGCTAGGCAATAATCAGTCTACATATGTACCCCAATGTACAGCTCATCGTTTAGAGAACCCTGGTGTGATTCCTTTGGTTTTAATTGAAGTCCAAAACGGAGAATATTTAGGCGAAGATGATATTATCCGTTTCCAAGACGATTACGCTCGCGCAGAAGATTAAATTAAAAATTGTCAAGTGGAGATATCGGATATCTGATATTTATAGATATACCCAACAGAGCAACGGCGAGTGAGACGCGAAACCCCATCCGCCTATGCGGTGGGGTACTTCACGGTAAAGCTTTTAACCCCATATCCGTTCCATGATTCATCTGAGTCCAGCAGCAGTAAGCGAGATTAGAAGATTAAAATCTAAGCAGCAACAACAACAACCAAATCCGTTGTTTAGATTGGCAGTTAAAGTCGGTGGTTGTTCTGGCTGGTATTATGACATCTATTTTGATGAAATTATTAAGACGGGCGATCGCACTTTAGAGTGTGATGGTATTCAAGTCGTTATAGATCCTGAAAGCTTTAATTATGTTGATGGTCTCACCATTGATTATTCTGAGGATCTAATGGGTGGCGCTTTTCGGTTCCAAAATCCCCAAGCAAACGCTACTTGTGGCTGTGGTAATTCCTTTGCTATGGGTTGATTTTTAGTGCTTGTTGATTATTCACAACAAAAAAATAATATTATATTGACTTTTGACACCTAAAAAAGATACAATCAGAATTTGTTGTCAAAAGTTAAACTATAAGCAGCTTCACGCGCTGTAACTCATGCCCACCATACAGCAGCTAATACGTAACGAACGCGAAAAAGCGCGTCAAAAGACCAAGTCTCCAGCTCTAAAACAATGCCCACAACGTCGGGGCGTTTGTACTAGGGTATACACGACCACACCGAAAAAACCTAATTCGGCTCTGCGTAAAGTCGCAAGGGTAAGATTAACTTCTGGATTTGAAGTCACAGCCTACATTCCAGGAATTGGTCATAACTTGCAAGAACACTCTGTTGTAATGATTCGTGGCGGTCGGGTTAAGGACTTACCAGGCGTGAGATACCACATCATTCGTGGCACTTTAGATACAGCCGGAGTCAAAGACCGCAAGCAAGGTCGTTCCAAGTATGGAACCAAACGTCCAAAAAAATAGACAAAGGCGCGATTAATCGAGTTTAAACGCGATTAATCGCGTTTGAAGACTAATTAGCCTTGACATTTATTTGTAGAGCAGTTGGCATAGCTCATACAAATCAACCTTTAATGCGTAAGGTGTGTATCTGCATCAGCAAAAAAAGTTTACTTTTTTTGTTTTTGCTATTGCTTTGTAGTGGCACTATTCAACAAAAATCAATGATAGAATTTGAATTGATTCTGTGCAAACGTACAAAAATCAATGTCATCAGAAGCGAGCAGCTGTTCCTATAGTTTTCTAGGGGCAAAGCTAAGTACATCAGAATGTAAGACCTGTATGAAGATAATCACTCGCAGGACATCTGAAGTGCGATCGCCTTAATTCTGTCAAAAATTATGAGTGTCTAAGAAACTTATAAGTTAGATTAGTAAAGCCTCTGACGCCCTGTTTGCTGTGAATATGGGAATTTTTAGAATGCTATCAGCGACAGCAGCATTTTAAATTGAGTTTGATTAGCTATTAAATTAGCTATTAAGGTATATAATTATTGTCGCCTTGTATGTCTAGTTGAGGGCAGCAAGTTAAAGAAGTCAGTTCCATTGCAATTTCAGCAATGAAAAACTGTCTAAGCATAAATCATCTAGTTGCTAAATTCAGAAATTTAAGGTTGAAGTATGTCTCGTCGTGGTGTTACTCAAAAGCGCCCAGTTCCACCTGACTCTGTTTATAACAGTCGCCTAGTAAGCATGATGATCCGTCGGGTGATGCGTAGTGGCAAAAAATCACTTGCCGCAAGGATTGTTTATGCTGCGATGAAAAGTATCGAGGAAAGAACCGGAAGCGATCCATTGGAAACGTTTGAAAGAGCAGTGCGGAATGCAACGCCATTGGTAGAAGTAAAAGCTCGACGAGTAGGCGGTGCGACCTATCAAGTTCCCATGGAAGTGCGAGCAGAGCGTGGTACAAGTTTGGCATTACGTTGGTTAGTACAGTTTTCTCGCTCTAGACCTGGCCGGACAATGGCTGGCAGACTAGCTCAAGAATTGATGGATGCTGCTAACGAAACTGGTAGTTCAATTCGTAAGCGTGAAGAAACGCACCGGATGGCAGAAGCAAATAAAGCCTTTGCACATTACCGCTACTAAACAATTGTAGAAGCGCCCTCAGGTGCGTTTCTACAAAGGACAAAGATATATCGTGGTACTTACTAAATAAAAAGACGGTTTACCAGAAAAGATAGAATCTTAACAAAGTGTAATATACAAGATATCATGAGGCGAAAAGTATAGGAGGCAGCTGTGGCACGTACGAACCCGCTAGAGAAAGTACGCAATATCGGTATTGCGGCGCATATAGATGCGGGCAAGACAACGACAACAGAGAGAATTTTATTTTACTCTGGCATAATTCATAAAATTGGTGAAGTCCATGAAGGAACCGCTGTCACTGACTGGATGGATCAGGAGCGGGAGCGGGGAATTACTATTACAGCTGCTGCGATTAGCACCAGTTGGAGAGATCATCAAATTAACATTATCGACACTCCAGGACACGTGGACTTCACGATTGAAGTGGAACGTTCCATGCGGGTTTTGGATGGTGTAATCACAGTTTTATGTTCTGTGGGTGGTGTGCAACCACAAACAGAAACAGTATGGCGACAAGCGGATCGTTATAAAGTTCCACGTATCGTCTTTGTTAACAAGATGGATCGCACTGGAGCGAACTTCTACAAAGTTTACGAACAAGTGCGCGATCGCTTGCGGGCTAATGCTATTCCTATTCAATTGCCTATTGGTAGCGAAAGTGATTTCCTGGGTCTGGTTGATCTAGTTAAAATGCGGGCGTATGTCTACGGCAATGACCAAGGAACAGACATCAAGGATGAGGATATACCCGCAGATATGCAGGATTTGGTTCAGGAGTACCGTAACAAGCTGATTGAAGCGGTAGCCGAAACCGATGACGATTTGATGAACAAGTACTTTGAAGGCGAAGAACTCACAGAAGCAGAAATCCGTACTGCTCTGCGTAAAGGCACTGTTGCAGGTACGATTGTGCCAATGCTTTGTGGTTCAGCTTTCAAAAACAAAGGTGTACAACTCCTGCTTGATGCTGTAGTCGATTACCTGCCAGCACCCCCTGACGTACCCGCAATCCAGGGTACACTGCCCAATGGCGAAACTGTAGAACGCCATGCTGACGACAATGAACCTCTGTCGGCGCTTGCGTTCAAGATAATGGCTGACCCTTATGGTCGTCTGACGTTTGTTCGTGTCTATTCTGGTGTTCTGAAGAAAGGTAGCTACGTCCTCAACGCTACTAAAAACAAGAAAGAGAGAATTTCTCGTCTCGTAGTTTTGAAAGCGGATAACCGCATTGACGTAGATGAACTCAGAGCAGGTGATCTGGGAGCTGCAGTAGGTTTGAAAGACACCTTGACAGGTGACACTCTCACCGATGAAGGCTCACCAGTGATTCTGGAATCGTTGTTTATTCCAGAGCCAGTGATCTCGGTGGCGGTAGAACCCAAAACCAAGAACGATATGGACAAACTGTCCAAAGCTCTACAATCTCTCTCCGAAGAAGATCCGACCTTCCGCGTGAACGTCGATCCAGAAACCAACCAAACGGTAATTGCTGGAATGGGAGAGTTACACCTAGAAATTCTTGTAGACCGGATGTTACGCGAATTCAAGGTAGAAGCAAACGTTGGTGCGCCACAAGTAGCTTACCGCGAAACCATTCGCAAACAAGTCAACAGAATTGAAGGTAAATTCATCCGCCAAAGCGGTGGTAAAGGTCAGTACGGTCATGTAGTGATTGACTTAGCACCAGGAGAACCAGGAAGCGGCTTTGAATTCGTCTCCAAAATTGTTGGTGGTACTGTACCGAAAGAGTACATTTCCCCAGTAGAAGCAGGTATGAAAGAAACCTGCGAATCGGGTATTCTAGCTGGATATCCACTCATTGACGTCAAAGCGACGCTGATTGATGGGTCTTACCATGAAGTGGACTCCTCGGAAATGGCCTTCAAAATCGCTGGCTCAATGGCAATGAAAGAAGCTGTAATGAAAGCTTCACCCGTCCTTTTAGAGCCTATGATGAAAGTTGAGGTTGAAGTTCCCGAAAACTTCCTTGGGGATGTAATGGGCGACCTCAATTCCCGTCGTGGACAAATTGAGGGGATGGGTTCCGAGCAAGGGATCGCCAAAGTGACTGCTAAAGTCCCATTGGCAGAAATGTTTGGCTACGCCACTGACATCCGGTCGAAGACCCAAGGTCGAGGTATATTCTCAATGGAATTTAGCCACTACGATGAAGTACCTCGCAACGTGGCTGAAGCAATCATAGCTAAAAGCAAAGGGAACGCTTAATTAAAAAAGGAAACGAGCATTCATGGCACGCGCAAAGTTTGAAAGGACTAAACCCCACGTTAATATCGGCACTATTGGCCACGTTGACCACGGTAAAACCACATTAACAGCAGCTATTACCATGACTTTGGCTGCGATCGGTAAGGCTACCGGTAAAGGTTACGATCAAATCGATAACGCACCTGAAGAAAAAGCACGGGGTATTACCATTAATACCGCTCACGTTGAGTATGAGACAGAAAACCGTCACTATGCTCACGTAGACTGTCCTGGACACGCTGACTATGTGAAGAACATGATCACTGGTGCAGCGCAAATGGATGGTGCTATTCTGGTGGTTTCGGCTGCGGATGGCCCAATGCCCCAAACTCGTGAACACATTCTCCTAGCACGCCAGGTGGGTGTACCCAACCTAGTTGTCTTCTTAAACAAAGAAGACATGGTGGATGATGAAGAATTGTTGGAACTAGTAGAATTGGAAGTTCGTGAACTACTTTCCAGCTATGATTTCCCTGGTGATGACATCCCAGTAATCAAGGGTTCTGGTCTGCAAGCGCTGGAAAAAATGACAGCTAGCCCCAAGACACAGAAGGGTGAAGATAAGTGGGTAGATAAAATCTACGAACTGATGGATGCTGTAGATGCTTATATTCCCACACCAGAGCGTGATGTTGATAAGCCCTTCTTGATGGCAGTAGAAGACGTGTTCTCCATCACAGGTCGTGGTACAGTAGCTACCGGACGTATTGAACGGGGTAAAGTCAAGATCGGCGATAACGTAGAGCTAGTTGGTATCAAAGATACTCGTGCTACCACAGTCACCGGGATCGAGATGTTCAAGAAGAGTCTCGAAGAAGGTATGGCTGGAGATAACGCCGGTATACTTTTGCGCGGTGTCCAAAAAGCTGATATTGAACGGGGTATGGTAATTGCCAAACCTGGTTCTATCACTCCTCATACTCAATTTGAAGGGGAAGTGTACGTCCTGACTGAGAAAGAAGGTGGTCGTAAAACTCCTTTCTTCCCAGGCTATCGTCCTCAATTCTACGTACGAACAACCGACGTAACTGGTACCATCACGACCTTTACCTCCGATGAAGGTGATGCCGCAGAAATGGTTATGCCCGGAGACCGGATCAAGATGACAGTTGAACTGATCAACGCGATCGCTATTGAACAAGGAATGCGCTTCGCTATCCGTGAAGGCGGTCGTACAATCGGTGCTGGTGTCGTTTCCAAAATCGTCAAATAGCATCTGTTTATCTTGATTAAACAAGGAGCAGAGGTGGTATAATCCCTCTCTGCTCTTTTATATTCCCTCAAAAAAAGGGATCGGGGATCGGGGATCGGGGATTGGGAAAAAATTTGCCCTATTTCCCAATCCCTATTCCCCAGTCCCCACTCCCCAATCACCTAACTCATCAGAACCAGGACAACCGAAAAATGGCTACTTTGCAGCAGCAAAAGATTAGAATTCGCTTACAGGCATTTGACCGTCGCTTACTAGATACATCTTGCGAGAAGATTGTAGACACTGCAAATCGTACTAACGCTACAGCGATTGGACCAATTCCTCTACCTACAAAACGCCGGATCTACTGTGTGCTGCGATCGCCACACGTGGATAAAGATTCACGAGAACACTTTGAAACCCGTACCCATCGCCGCATTATTGATATTTACCAGCCTTCTTCTAAAACTATTGATGCTTTAATGAAACTGGATTTGCCTTCAGGCGTGGATATTGAAGTAAAACTATAAATTAGTTATTAGTCATTAGTGATTGGTCATTTGTCATTAGTTTAAAGACAAAGGACAGATCATTAATGACTTTATTTGGTGTGAATATTTACCTTGCCCTGAAAGATATATTTTCAGGGCTTTTTATTTACTGGAAAACAGATGCTAAAATGTATGCATAGTACGGCAAAAGCAAAAAATAAAAAAATTTTAAAGAGAATTATCAGATAAAACTTATACCAAAGTTCTAACAAGGTAAAAATGACATCCTCTTCTAAAATTGCCGTTCGTGAACTACCTCTGTTCCCGTTGTCAGAAGTAGTTTTGTTCCCTACAAAGCAATTACCTTTGCACATCTTTGAATTTCGCTACAGAATCATGATGAACACGATTCTGGAAAGCGATCGCAGGTTTGGCGTATTAATGGTTGATCCGGTCAAAGGTGCGATCGCTAATGTGGGTTGCTGTGCCGAAATTGTCCATTATCAACGTCTACCCGATGATCGGATGAAAATGTTGACTTTGGGACAACAAAGATTTCGTGTTTTAGAGTATGTACGTGAGAAACCCTATCCTGTTGGTTTAGTTGAATGGATTGAAGATCATCCACCCACAAAAGATTTACGTCCTTTAGCTAACGAGTTATCTCAGCTGCTAAAAGATGTTGTTCGCCTCTCAGCCAAATTAACTGAACAACAAATTGAACTCCCAGAAGATTTACCTGATTTGCCTTTAGAACTTTCTTATTGGGTAGCGAGCAATCTTTATGGTGTTGCTTTAGAACAACAAGCGTTGCTAGAAATGCAAGACACTGTTGCTCGTTTAGAACGGGAAACAGAAATTTTGACTTCTACTCGCAATCACTTAGCGGCTCGTACTGTTCTCAAAGATACTTTTAATCAAAAGTTGTAAATTCAGTAAGTCGGCACAAATTTAGAGACGCGTTCACCGAAGGTGTTCCCGTTCCCTCGAATAGGGTTCCGAAGGTAGGGTAATTTCGCGTCTCTACAGGTTGGGGTCCTCATTTGTCATTGATCATTGGTCATTTGTAATTGGGATATTACTATGCCCAATGTCCTATCCCCGCTCCCCTATCCCCTATCCCACAGACAAAACACCATAACTACCAAAAATTTTTAGTATTTCTGTGTATACAGTTAATTCTTGTAAGGCAGATTGTATTTGGATTTGAGATGTGTCTGCTTCCGCATCAATAAAAAATAAGTATTCCCCTAGCGATCGCTTCGTAGGACGAGACTCAATCCGGCTGAGGTTAATATTTAATTGGGCAAATATTTGTAGTGGTTTAACCAAAGCTCCTGGTAAGTTAGCACCAACGCTAAAAGCTAGGGAGGTGTGACTGACTTTAAGAGAAGATTTTTTATAGTTATTAGGCATATCAGTCTGACTTATAACCCAAAAACGAGTACAGTTTTCTGGGTGATCATTAATACCATTAACTAATACAGGTAGATTATAAAGTTGTGCTGCTCGCTCAGATGAGATAGTCGCTGCTGTATAATCTTGCTTGAGTGTCTGCAATGCCTCGGTTGTAGAATTAGCAGGAATTAAATGTACATTGGGCAGAAATTGCTCTAACCATTTTTGGCATTGCGCTAAAGCTTGGGGGTGAGAATAAACTGTTTTAATATTCTCTATGCTATCAGCACAGGAAATCAACGTATGAACAATTGGCATTACCAAAGCCATCTGAATTTGTAAATTATCCAATTGCCATAGAGTATCCATAGTCATTGTCACACTACCCTCAATCGAATTTTCCACAGGTACGACAGCTAGATTTACCTGAGATTGGGCAACAGCTCGGAGTGTTTGGGCAATGCTAGGATAAGGACATAAGGTAGCTTGAAGTCCTTGATTGTGGCTCAACCAATTAACGTATAAAATAGCAGCTTGTTCTGCATAGGTGCCAGGTGGACCTAAATGTGCGATCGATAAAGTCATGAGATTTTGTTCAAAGTGTAAGTTTGTTTAAAAATAGAAAACTTTTATCGATAATGTATAACTGTTAATCAATGTAGTTTCCAAAAAAAATTTTAGCCTTTTCACTATCATTTTTTCTCAAAAACTCCAAAAATTAAAAAATAATAGAATTATAAAACAATTATTTTGACGAACGCATGTCTACCAAGTTTACCGCTTTCCAGTCGGTAGAAATTGCTGTCCCACAACAGCCTATTCCCATTCAGCACTATTTGCGTCAGCCCCAACGTCTGGTTTATGCATTAGTAGACCCGAATCGAATTCAGCCGTTAGCTGATGATATTTTTCGTTTAAAAATGCGTCCCCTTAGTTTTATGTCACTAAGTATTCAGCCTACCGTAGACATGAAAGTTTGGACAGAATCTAATGGTAAAATTCACTTGCGATCGCAAAATTGTGAAATCCTTGGTATTGAGTACATCAACCAGCGCTTCAATCTGAATTTAAAAGGGTATTTATCACCATCTCAATTCAGTAGTGGAACTCGTTTACAAGGTAGAGCGGATTTAGAAGTAGAGGTAGAGTTACCACCGCCATTCTCCTTTACGCCCAAACCAATTTTAGAAACCACTGGTAATGGTTTATTGAAAAGCGTACTGTTAACTATTAAGCAAAGATTGTTACATCAATTAATAGTAGATTATCGTCGTTGGGTAACATTGCAAACTCAAGAAGGAAAGCTTAGTAGCAATGAGCAAAATCCAGAGTTACCTATCTTGAAAGCTGAGTAATCATCGTTGAGATTGACGGGGGAAGGAGACACGGGGAGGTGGGGATGCGGAAGGGGGACATTGAGACGGGGTAAATTTAGCGCGTCTGTTTTTCTCCGTGTCTTCAGAAGTGTCACCACGTCTGTTTTTCTCCGTGTCTTCAGAAGTGTCACCGCGTCTTTTCTTCCTTCTTCCCATCAATCAAATTCGACAAGGACGAAAAGATTTGCGATGTAAAGGTGAAGATCCATGTTCTTGCAGTGCTAATAAATGCTTTGGACTTCCATAACCTTTATTATGCTCCAAGTCGTACATGGGATATTTAGAGGCAAGCCTGACAATTAAGTCATCTCGCCACACTTTAGCAATAATGCTAGCAGCAGCAATGGCGAGCGATCGCTCATCTCCCTTGACTATTGTTTGTTGCAGGAGTGGCAAATCCTGAATTGATTGCTTACCATCAATCAAACAGAGTGTAGGCTGCACCTTTAGCTTTAATACTGCTCGCTTCATCGCTAAAAGTGTAGCCTGCAAAATATTTATTTGATCAATTTCCATAACTGAAGCGAAGCCTATTTTGTAGTCAATTGCAACAGTCTGGATATGTTGGGCTAGCTGACTCCTACGAGAGCTAGACAACTTTTTACTATCTTTAATTTTTGCTGCCATCAATGCAGGCAGAGCGTCATTTGGTAGTATCACAGCAGCAGCTACTACAGGTCCAAACAAACAGCCCCGCCCTACTTCATCAACGCCTGCAACTAGTCCACAGATGTCTGAAAAAGCGGAAAATTCCAGCCAACTCGCTTGCTGTTGAAGTGTTGACGAATCAACAGAAGCGGTATCTGGCTTACTCATGACCATATTTTAAAGTTTTTAACTTTTAGCTTTAGCTAGTCAGCTGTTGATGGATCTGTCTCCAAAGCGGAAGAACGACGGCGACGACGACGAACAGCAATACTAGTACTAGCTTCTGTTTCATCTGCCATCATGGGCGAATCCACAGTTTCAGTTACAACTGATGACAATGGTTCTGTTTGTATCGAACTTTCTATGGTAGTAGTTGCTGTTTGAGCAATTTCCGGGGCTGTTTCTGTTTGTGTGGCAGTTTGACCGGGGAGAGTAACATTAATAATGACAGACTTGGGATTTCTGACTTCTCGGTTCAATTTCACTAATGGTGAAACTCCCATCAAAGCGTACACATCTTGTTCCGGTGGTGTCATTTCCACAGTCACAATTTCTGGTGGTTCGACTACTGGTTTGACTATTTCTGGTCTTGAGATTTTAACTCGTTCTCCTCTTTCTACCCAACCTGGTTTACTAATGTTAGGTATGGGTAGATCAGAAGTCTCTACTAATTCTCCCTCTCCATCAATGTCCATATCTGGATCATTTACCAATGATAAGGGATTGCCATTGATGCGTGGCTCTTCTTTCCCGTTACCACCATTTAGTCCGATGCGACGACGGCGACGTCTTTTGTTGTCACTAATTTCTTGATAGCTGGGATGATTGGATAGGTTCAATCCACTTAAATCGCTCTCGTGTTCGTATCCTTCCCCAAATCCATCGTAGCTTTCCCGTGGTTCACTCAAGCGAGGAGATGGCAAACGAGGTTCTCTGTGAGGCACAGATACAAAACGTTCTGGTAATTCGGGTGGTGGTGCGATCGAACGGCTTTCGGTTTCTCCAGGTAAATGCACAACATGCCCTAAACCACCACAGGTTTGACAAGATTCACTAAACAATTCGTAAATATTTTGACCTTGGCGTTTCCGGGTGAGTTCTACTAAACCTAGTTCTGTTAATTGAGCAATCTGAGGACGGGCTTTGTCTGATTTTAGGGCTTTGTTAAAGTGTTCAAGGACATGCTGTTGATCACGCCGTGTTTCCATATCAATGAAATCAACAACAATCACACCAGCTATATTCCGTAAACGTAGCTGACGAGCAATTTCTGTGGCTGCTTCACAGTTTGTCCATAAAACTGTTTCTCTGGCTGTTGCTGATCGCGTAAATGAACCAGAGTTGACATCAATCACCGTTAATGCTTCGGTGGGCTGAATAATAATATAGCCACCAGAAGGTAAATCTACTCTGGGTTTAAGAGCTTCTTTAATCGCAGCATTGATCCGGAAGTATTCCAAAATCGCTGCGCGATCGCGGTGGTGGTCGATCAATAATCCTTGTGGTACTTGTCCACCACTCCAGTTTTGCAAATACTGTTTTACCCGTTTTAAGCCAGTGCTGGAGTCTACAACGATTCGGTTGACATCCGCACCGTACATATCTCGTAGTACACGCTGGATAAAGTCATCATCCCGGTTAAGTAGTGCAGGTGCGCGGGTAGAAACTGCTTCCTGCTGAATCGCTTCCCATTGTTTTTGCAGGTTTTCTAAATCCTCAATGATTGCTTCTTCTGGTTTACCTTCTGCTTCTGTGCGAACTAATAAACCCATCCCCGCAGGTTTAATCAAAATTGCCAATGCTCGTAAGCGGTTACGCTCATTTTCATTTTTTATGCGCCGGGATAAATTTACACCTCGTCCGTAGGGCATGAGTACAACATAACGTCCCGGTAAAGTAATGTTACCTGTAAGCCTTGGGCCTTTTGTTCCTGTTGGCTCCTTCATTACTTGCACCAATACTTTTTGTTGTGGTGCTAACAATTCGGTAATTGCTGATGCTGTACGCTTTAGTCGTAATGGTCCTAAATCTGTAACATGAATAAATCCGTTGCGTTCTGGGTCGCCGATATTGACGAAAGCAGCATCGATTCCTGGTAATACATTTTCTACTACTCCTAAGTAGATATCACCAATTTGATGATGACCTGTAGCAACAACTAATTCTTGTATTTGATCTTCAGAAAATACGGCAGCTATTTGATGCTGCTCCGCGATAATAATTTGTTTCGGCATTCAATTTCCTCAAAATTTGGCAGCAAAAATAGACTTGGGGGTATGTAGTCCCTATTGCCCCTGCAAGCCCAAACAGGCGCTGCTGTTAGTAAAAACTGCGAACTCAAGCCCACACTTAAAGAGCTATTGACTGGAGAAATGCGTTTACACGCCCGATGATTCCAGAACGGCTGCATACTATTTAAGCAATTTAATCACCCGTCCATGGTTAATTTTTGATGCAACGCCCTCATTCTCTAAGAATTAGGCATTGAGCATGTGTGTTAAAAATCATAAAGTTTAGAGAAGCCGACGAAGCCTTTTATTTAGTTATTGATTCACAAGATAAGCATCAAGAGAGAGTATTCTTGAATCTGCCTGGTGGTAGTCTGGGATAAAATCCTAGATGTCGCTCTCTAAATCTCTGCTTTTAAACCCTCAGTACCAGGATTGTGAACCAAATAACTTAATGCAGCGCCAGAAAAATTCTCTTCATATCATTCTAACGCAACCTTGTTAAAAATCAATTCCCCATAGGCAAATTGGGAAGCTACTCAATCGCCAGCTGTCCTCAAGCAATTAACTAATCCTGCAAAACCAAACGATGGCGATGGATTTGCAGTAGCTGGAATTCTATGCCTGCCACTTGTTCTAGCATAAACAGAACTTGTTCTGGGCGCAACAGTGTACCATCTGGACGACAACTACCTAGATAACGCAAACTAACTGCCGATGTCACCATATGAGTAGTTTCTACTAATTCAATTTCAAACAAGCGATCGCGCAGATTTACTAAATTAGTTTTACCTGACTTTGTTGTTTGCTCGTACCAAATCTCACTTTTTTGTTTAATTGTATCCAACCACTCTTGCCATTGTGTAGATATTGATGAATCTGGTACAGCAATAGTGAGTACATACTCGGCAGCTTCTAAGCCTTGGGTAGCAGCAGGAGCTTTTAAATCTAGCTCTACCACATCATATATAGGTATGTCACTGGGCAGTACCTGTGCCAATTCTTCTCGGAAAAAATTCAGATCTAGTGACTGAGTAAACTCAAAATCGACAATTTCACCGCTACTGGTAGCTCCTAAAGGCAAAGCTGAAGCCACTGATATACGTGGTGACGGATGATACCCACCAGTAAAAGCAATTGGTAATCCGGCTCGTCGCATGGCTCGGTCAAACAAGCGCATCATATCTAGATGGCTGACCAAAGCCATATCACCCTGTTTCCCAAACCATACCCGTAATCTCTGAACTTTAGTAGTATTTGGTACAAACTGTCCTGCAAATTCTGGGATTGATGGCGGGGGAATGACAATGTTATGACCAAAGTCTGTGCCGCAGACACCACAGTGAGAGCAACTATCAAAAGAGCAGTCAGGAACGATCGCAGCTTCTAAGGCGCGTTTTAAGTCTTCTTGCAGCCACTTTTTATCGATACCCGTGTCGATATGGTCCCAGGGTAGGGGTTTATCGAGGGAAGGGGGGAGTGGAGTGGGGGAAGTGTGGGATGTGTGGGGTGTGTGGGAAGACAAGGAAATAATTTCTTCTCCCCCCTGTCCTCCTTGTCCCCCTTGTCCTCCTTGTCCCCTTATCTCCTCTGTGCCAAACAAATTCCACTCGCCATTCTCAACTTGGCGATATTTCCAACTCAGGTCTGCTTCGGCGATCGCAACTCCCCAAGCATTGTATGCACGCTCAATGCTGTCATACCAGGAATCCATACCTGCGCCTAATTCCCAGGCTCGACGCAAAACTTGACCGAGAGAGCGATCGCCTCTACCGATAAAATCTTCCATCGCCGACAGCCGCACATCGGTAAAGTTTACCTTCACTCCTTTGATGCGGCGGAATTCTTGTTGCAGCAACTTCTGCTTCCTTCCAAACTCCGCAGTTGCAACGGAGTGCCATTGAAATGGGGTATGGGGTTTGGGGGTAAAGTTAGAAATCGTCAAGTTGAAAGCCAGTGGTTTTCTTCCTTTAGCTCGACATTCTCGTTGTAACCAACGGACTGTTTCTGCAATACCCAAAACATCTGAATCGGTTTCACCAGGTAAACCAATCATGAAATATAACTTAATTTTATCCCACCCTTGTTCCCAGGCTGTTTTTACACCCCGTAATAATTCTTCATTGGTTAAACCTTTATTGATAATATCTCGCATTCGCTGGGTTCCTGCCTCTGGAGCAAAGGTTAGACCACTTTGCCGCATTCCACCCAGGATGTTAGCGATATTTTCATCAAATCTATCTACCCTTTGGCTGGGTAGGGAAAGAGAAATATTCTCATTTTTGAGACGATTTTTGATTTCCATCCCTACTGCTGGAAGGGACAAATAATCAGAACAACTCAGAGAAAGCAAAGAAAACTCATTATAGCCAGTTTCCCGCATTCCCTTCTCAATTGCCGTCACCACCTTTTCTGGTTCCACATCTCGCGCTGGTCGAGTCAGCATTCCTGGTTGACAAAAGCGACAACCACGAGTGCAACCGCGTCGAATTTCAATCGTCAAGCGGTCATGGACTGTCTCAACGTAAGGAACTAACCCAATCGAATAGGCAGGAATGGGCGTAGCCACTCGTCGTAAAATTCGTCTGGGTACATCTGGATGATTGGGATGGACAGATCCATCCGCAGCTAGATCATAAAACTGAGGAACGTATACACCCGGTATTTGTGCCAAGTCGAGCAAAAGTTCTTGACGACTTAAACCTGATTGTTTACCTTCTTCTAAAACTAAACCAATTTCTGGCAGAAGTTCTTCACCGTCGCCCAAGGCGAAAAAGTCAAAGAAATCAGCGTAGGGTTCTGGGTTAGATGTCGCCGTCTGTCCACCAGCAAAAATTAAAGGATAGGAAGAAATGCTCCCTTGTCCCTTTGTCTCCCTTGTCCCTTCATTTCTCTCTTTCCAAGTTAAGGGAATACCAGCCAAGTCCAACATTTCTAAAATGTTGGTGGCGCCAAGTTCATAACTGAGGCTAAAGCCCAAAATATCAAATTCTGTGAGCGATCGCTTTGATTCAACAGCGAATAACGGTGTCTTGGTTGCCCGTAGTTTAGCCGATAGATCTGGATTTGGTAAGTAGGCGCGATCGCATAACTGGCGTGGTTGGGCATTCAAGATGTTATAGAGAATGACATGCCCCAAGTTAGAGGCTCCCACTTCGTATACTTCGGGATAAGTTAATACCCAGCGAATCACTGCCGTTTCCCACGGCTTGTGTATGGCTAGACGTTCATTACCCAGGTAACGAGCTGGTTTGGCGATATCCGAGGTGATTAATTTTTCTACTGCAATAGCCACTGTGCTATTTTTCTAGCGATTTCAAAATAAATGACTCTTACTCACCTCCAACATTAGCATTGATTAGGCAGTTTCAGAGTGTTAATTAGTGTTTCAAAGTTTTTTAATGTCAATCAACTCCAAACTTAGTGACAACCTACCTAAGATACTACTTTAGTTTCAAATATCAGAAGTTACGCAAAGAATCGCCGAAACTCTGATGAGCCAAAGTAAGGACAATTAATTGTCCCTACAGCCTGTAGTGCTGCGTAAGTCAGCGGGAATAAATCTAACTCTGTTACGAAAAGTAAACATGCACCAAACTCTTACCAATGACTTTTGACAAATAACGACCTCAGCCTGTAGAGACTTTCGTCTTTCGCATCTCTAAATTTGTGCCAACTGACTTAAGTCCTAAGATATTTCAAAAACTTGATCAAGTTGGGTCAGTTCAAAAACAATTCTAATAGATGGAGAAACCGAGCAAAGGCTAAATTGCCTTCCTAAGTCTTGAGCAAATTTCAGTGCAGACACTAGTGCCATTAAGCCAGCACTATCTAATGCTTCTACTTGTTCCAAATCTACTAGCAATTGATTAGTTGTGTTTTGTGCCAGTGCTTTTGTTAAATCTTGTTGAAATTTTAGAGCATTAGCAGCATTTAGACTACCTTGAGGACGAATCACTGTAATTGTTGGATTTTTAAGCAGCGCTTGCATAATAACATCCTACTAAATGTAAAGTTTTTCAATAATGAAAGATAGATGTATTTGACCATATACTCTTTCTGCTGACATCGACCATGCGTATTACTTCTCTTAGCGGAATCTTTATTGCTTTGCTATATCTTTTTAAAGATTTTCATAAACTCAGAAAAAAGTATTTAAGTATACTTTTGTTACAATAAGAATTAAATATATTGCTTGCCATACCGACTAGTTCTTAATTAGTGATTACTAAAGTTGGTTAATGCAAACAGTAAGGCAATAATCTATATCCTGACTTCACTTCAACTATATGATAGATACAGGAGGCGATCGCGAATCAAACCAATCATAACTTGTGATTCAGATCACTGCTAACATAAGTATTAGATCACATTTTATACAAAATTGCGCCTGGGATAATAACTATATAAAGGAAATTAGTTGGTAATTAGGTATGAAAACCAGATATATCATTCGTCAACTAGTAGAAAAAGCCCTTTTGATTAGGAAATTAACTCCTGAAATAGAAAATGAAATTAACTCAGAACTGACACAAATGGGTTACATCTCTGACATTGATTATGAAGCCTTGGAATTATTAATGGCAGAAATGGATGCTGGTCGAATTCAATTAGTTCCCAATATTTAAATTAATACTTAGTAATTACGTTTTGATGATACAAAAAATACAGCTTCCACAGTTAATCAAGCTGAACAATTTTGTGAGACAAATTTTATTTCAGCAAGCTTGTTATCTTGAGAAATACGACTGCTCATATTTCATGATATTTTATTTTTAAATATTGTGATTTCAAATACTTTAAGTATAAAAACACTTCAATTCAGAACATGGTTATCGAAGTGTTTAGTGATATTCGAGTATAACTAAAGTGTAATTTATAACTTCCAGCAGCAGTACTAAGTAAGTAGGCACAAATACACCAGACGGGCCATGGCATGTCTGGAACTCGTTGGGGTCGTCCTTTGTCCTTTGTCCTTTGTCCTTTGTCCTTTGTCCTTTGCCATTCGTAAGGGTTCTAGGCGTGTTTACTTTTCGTAATATAGTTATGTTTATTTCCACCGGCTTACTTAGTAGTGTATCGCGTTCATTATCAAGGGTAATAGATCCTCAACTTCTTTACGAATTCGGGGATGTGAACACCCGTGACTCATCAAAATTAATGTAATGAATCATTAGATTCTTTCTTATAAGCTCGCCAAACTTCATGAATAAACTGATGAAGTAGCTGCTTAGTAGGGGAATCTATTTCGGGTTTTGGTTCTTTTGCTAAGAGCTGACTCAAGATGGAAATGATTTCTGTATCTAAAGCTGGTCGAAATAAATCTAATGGCCAAAGTAAATCGGAAGCCTCTCGTAAATCATTTATAAGTGGAGGTTCGGAAGATTTGACCAATAATACCAAAGGACGTACCCAGCACAAATGACGGGAAATTACAACTTGAATAACTTCTCCATATAGCTGGCTGTCATCATGCTCTAAAGATACTATTTGTCCTGGTTGAAAATTCAGTGTAATCTCCATAGTTATACAGCTTTGGCAGTGGCATTGATATTGCTGCTGCTGTTTTAATTTTAACTAATTCTGCGAAATACCCCATCCTCCTGTAAGGTGGGAATGGTATGTTGTGGGATATGGAGGACAAAACAATTCAAAATACCCTTCGGGAACGCTAAGGGCGTACAAAATTCAAAATTCTGAACAAGGGAAACAAGGAGAACAAAGAGGACAAGGAAGCTCTTAGCAGGGAGACCACTGGAGGCGAAGAAAAACTAATTACCTGTGACCAATGACAAATAACTAACAACAAATAACCAACACCCTTTTTGGTGCTATACAATAATTCATAAGTAACTGTAAAGCTAATTCTAGCAACCAACCTCTAGAAAAAAACTTGTTGTAGTAAATTACCAGCAGAGCAATCAGCCGTGTCAGTCGAAACCAAACAGAAGCCTTCAACTTCCAGAAAACTAGCGCCTCAATATCGCGTTTTGCTCCATAACGACGACTACAACACTATGGAGTATGTGGTACAGGTTTTATTAACTACGGTACCCAGTCTTACTCAACCACAGGCTGTTAGCATCATGATGGAAGCCCATAGCAGTGGTATTGCTTTAGTCATTACTTGCGCTCAGGAGCCTGCTGAGTTTTATTGTGAGACTTTAAAAAATCATGGTTTAATTAGTACAATTGAACCAGAAGAATAAATCAGTGAACAGTTATTAGTTATTAGTTATTAGCGATCGCTTTGATCACTCATACATTTTTAAATCAAGTTGGTCTATAAGTAAAAATATTCTTGATAAACTAGTTAAAATTCTTAAAATTCTAGCCAATTTGGTATGAAAATAAACCTTGCTCTTTTAGCCCAGCGTTCTGTATTTATCAGGCTGGGTTTTTTTCTAGTGGTTTTATTAGTGCTGTGGTTGCCTTTTGCTATACCAATATATTTATTAGTACCTGATAGTAATTTAGTAACTATTTTAACAATGGTACTACTATATGTAGAATTTATTTTTCTACTCAGAATATGGGGTAAGCAAGTTTATAAACAACCTCAAATTTTCCAGCACTACGGTTTACAGTTCACGCGATTAAACGGCGTAGATTTACTACAAGGTTTAGCGATAGGATTAATTAGCATTTTGATTTTATTTGGTTTAGAAGGGTTATTAGGATTTTTGGTGTGGCAACAACCCAAAGTTTTTTTATTAAAAATAGTATTAGAAGGTTCTCTTACAGGTTTGGGTATTGGGTTGGTTGAAGAATTGTTATTTCGAGGCTGGTTGTTAGATGAATTGCAGCGAGATTATTCTCCCCGTGTAGCACTTTGGGCAAGTGCAATAATTTATGGGGTATCGCATTTTATTAAGACTTTGGAAGCGATTCTTCACACATTGCCACAACTTCCGGCTTTAGTGCTACTGGGGTTGACGCAGGTATGGGGAAAGCACTGGCGACGGGGGCGTTTGGGATTACCTATTGGTTTACATATGGGTATAGTTTGGGGTTATTACATCGTTAATATTGGCGGATTAATTGAATATACGAATCAGGTTCCTGATTGGGTGACAGGGGTAAATAAAAATCCTTTGATGGGAGTAATGGGACTAGTATTAATGGGTATATTGGCGTTGTGGATGAGGGGAAAGGTATCCACAGTCGCCATAGATGAATCTAAAAATGCAAAATTCAATATCAAAAATTGATAATTTATGTAATTACTGACTATTTAAAGGATTGCGAATATAACCATTTTTGTCACCAATCTGTACCCATGCTAGTCCTTCTGAAAAGTTTCCAGCATCCTCAAATTGTGGTTGAATCACGAAATCACCACTCTTGTTAATATAGCCCCACTTGTTGCCAACTTTAACAAGAGCTAGTTCTTCCAAAAAGCTATAAGCTTCGTCAAACTGTGGTTGAATAACGAAGTTACCACTTTTGTTAATATAGCCCCACTTGTTGCCAACTTTAACAATTGCTAAGTTTTGGCTAAAGTTTTTAGCATCATCAAATTGCTGCTTGATCACTACATTACCTTTATTATCAATATATCCCCATTTGCCATTCGTCTTTACTACTGCTAATCCTTCAGAAAAGGTGTGATTATAGTCAAATTGTGGCTTGATAACAACGTTGCCGTTTTTGTCAATATAACCCCATTTGTTGGCAATATTTACATCTGCTAGACCTTCAGAAAAATGACCAACCTCATTGAATTGTGGCTTGATAACAACATTATCGTTTTTGTCGATAAAACCCCACTTACCACCAATTTGTATGCCTGCTAACCCTTCTTGAAAGTCGAAAACATTATAATATTTCCGCTCTATTACAAAACGCCCTATTTTGTCAATAAAGCCACAAGTATCAGCAAGACATGCTCGTGCTAACCCCTCAGAGAAATTACTAGAATTATCATCAGTAAATTGCTGTGGAATGACAAAGTTTCCAGTCTGATCGATATAACCCCAGTTTTTTCCTGAAATCCAAACTCGTGCTAGTCCTTCAGAAAAGTTATCAGTTTTATCAAATTGTGGTTGAATTACGACACTGCCTGTTTTGTCGATATAGCCCCACTTACCGTCAATCTTGATCTGTGCTAGCCCTTCAGAAAAATCGGAAACCCCGTCAAATTTCGGCTCAATAGCAAAATTGACATTTTCTGAAGATAGCGATGAGGTTGGTGGTGTAGTTGATGTATCTGCTGGTGTAGAAGAACTAACTATTGCTGACGGAGTTTGAGATATTACAGACTGTGGTGGAGATGGAGAACGACTTAATAGAGCAACAATAGAAATAACTCCTATTCCCAATCCACCTAGTCCAATTAAACTTCCCCATAGTAATGGTTTGGGAATTTGTGAAACTATAGTAGTTAATCTAGAAGATATTAAAGGTTGTGAATGTGTTTGTGACTGTGGTGTTATGGCATTTAAGGCTTGTAATGCCTCAGATGCATTTTGGTAGCGTTGGCTAAAGTGATAGCGTACCATTTTGGTTAAAATATTTGCTAGCTTATCGCTCACTTGCACATAATTACGCCAAATCAGTTCACCTGTTGTATTATCTTGAAGTAACTGTTGCGGCATTAAGCCTGTAAGAGCTTGGATACCAAGCATACCCACCGCATAGATATCGCTGGATAATTTGGGGTCACGATTAGCTTGTTCACTTGGCATATAGCCAGCAGTACCGATCGCAATAGTAGATCTGACCTGACCTTGAGTGTTCATTGCTAAACTGCCAATTTCTTTGACTGCCCCAAAATCAATCATTACAATCTTTCCATCACTTCTACGCCGCATTAAATTTTGGGGTTTAATATCCCGGTGGATAATATTACGCTCATGAACAAGCACCAATACTTCCAAAATTTCCTGCAACAGTCTTACAACCTCACTTTCACTAAAACGCCTACCAGGAGTCAGTTCTTTTCCCAGATCATACCCATCGACGAATTCCTGAACTAAATAAAACTCCCCATTTTCTTCAAAGTGAGCAAACAATCTTGGTATTCGATCATGTTGGCCTAATTGATACAAAACTTGTGCTTCTGTTTCAAATAATCTTCTGGCAATAGGTAAAACGGATGGATCAGGGCTAGTTGGTTTTAAGTGTTTGACTACACATTGGGCATAAGTGGGTAAATCCATATCTTTTGCCAAATAAGTGTCAGCAAATCCACCACTTCCCAATTGTTGGACTATCTGGTAGTGATTACGTAGGATTGTTCCATTGACCAGCATAAGGTTGAACCAGTAGAGCTAAACACTAATCTCATTGTGTTAATCAACATCAATGCTCAACCTTTGAATTACTGGAAAAATAATATTTTAGTTACTTTTGTTTACGAAGCAAACTCAGCCATTGTCCCTACCAAACAAGCCCGATCTAAATTTACTCCATTTAAATTCGCTCCTTCTAACTCTGCACACAGTAAATTTGCACTTGTCAAATTTGCCCCTGACAGATTAGCCTCTCTCATATCTGCTTCTTCTAAATTTGCTTCACTCAACAACGCCCCTTGCAAATCTGCACGGCTTAAGTCTGCGCCTTTGAGATTCGCCCCTGTCAGGTTGGCTCCTCGCAAGTCAGCACCCCGGAAGTCAACTCCTTGTAAGTTGACATTCATCAAATTTGCACCACTCAAGAAAGCACCAGCAAAAGACACTTCACTCAGTCTCGCCCCGATTAAATTAGCACCGCGTAAATTGCTACCCCTTAAGTCAGCACCTGTCAAATCTGCTTGCATCAAATTCGCGCCCATCAAATTCGCCCGCAAATCAGTTGCTTGTAGGTTTGCTCCCATCAAATTAGCACCTTCCAAATGCCCACCTTCAAGTTTAGAAGCAGTGAAATTTGTACCCACAAGAGTAGCACCAGCAAAATTAATGCGGTTTAAATCCAAATTTGATAAATCCTCATCTTCTAAATTAGCTCCTGCTAAGTGCTTAACTTTTCCTAATTTAATAGCTTCTATATTCATAAAACCTACAAAAAATCTCTTTGTGATCTTTATGTCCTACCCTTACGGTAAGTCGCTAAAGCGTCTATGTGGTTAGTAAAAAAAATCAACCACTAGACGACAAAAAAATAGCAGTAGAACTTACGCAAAATTATGAAAAAACGTAGACACATAGTGGCTTACCGGAGGTTACCACAAATACCTAAAAGTACGCAAAGAAATAAGAGTTTTTCAAATAATTTTTGCGTAAGTTCTGGTTAAGCAAAAAAACACTTATTGTATACGTAAATTTTGATTTCTTTCCATACTAGTAGTCTGGCAAGTCAACTTTGCTAGGTAAACCAATTTTAGATTCACCTTCTTTTCCTCTTCTCTTGGTGTACTACCTTACGGTAGACACGTAGACGCTTCTGCGGCTTCCGTAGGTAGTGGCTTGGTGAAAGTAGCCGCTTGCGCGTCTAAGGCGCCTTGGCGGTTCATTCCTTTACCCCTCAAAGTTAGGTTGTCAGAGTACTAGTCTTGGTTTCACTATCGAGTCGATAATCCAATAACCACATACCAACACTGAGTTTGGGTGTAATTATGGGTAATTCTAGTCCTTGTTGTAAACCCATCACTAATAGTGTCAAGGTATCTATCAGTTTTGGATCAAAGCGTCGCGATTGTTGTTTACATTCTTCTAAAGCTTGATTAATGATTTCTTCACGGCTCAATTGAGATGATTGTTTTTGATGTACTAGGGATTGAAATTCAACAATGAGTGCTAGAATCCTCGATTCTAGAGGAATTTCATCACCAGCCAATCCCGCTGGTTCACCAGTTCCATCCCAATATTCGGTTTGGTGAGTAATAATTTGTGCTACCGCTCGTAGTCGTGGCATAGTTCGCAGTACCTGCGCTCCTGGTACAAGAGAACAAGTTAAAGGACAACTAGGTGCATCTTCTTGGTAATAAGTAGTTGTACTGGGAGTAAGTACGCTTTCTACTCTTTGCAATGGATCTAAACGGTGTAACAATCCTGCTAGGCGCAATCTTTTGATCTGCCATGCGGGCAAATCTAAAAGTTGTCCCATTGTTTCTACTAGCGTCACAACTTCTGCTGCTGCCATAGGATTGGTAATATCAGCAGCATCTATAATTTGCGCCATCCGCAAAAATGCTTGGATTTCATTGGAAACTAAGTTAGTATCCAGGGCTTGGTGGCGTATGTTGCTGGGGACAGAGATATTTTCTTGTCCGGTTTGGAGGTAATCAACTACACGGGAAACTACCGCATTCAATTCTTCTGGTGTAGCCAAGCTAGGCTGAATTGCTTGTTGATCGGTAGTGAGTTTTGCTGCCAATTCTGGATTGTAGCGTTGAATGTGAGCGATCGCCAATGTGGCTGTTTCTTTGACTAATTCTGGTTCAAATGTCCACAAGCCGTAAAATTTTCGCTCTAAATCTGACGGAGGCAATCCAGAAGCACCATAATCAGCCTCTGATAATTCTTGACAAATTACCATTGCTGTGTATCTTGGTGATAGGATAATTAAGTGCCATTCCTGGGCTACTGGATCAGCTGGATCTAAACCAACTAAGTTGACATTAGGTAATTGACTTGTAGGATGTTCTGCCCAGCCAGTATCTGGAGCGGCCATAATGGCTATTTGACGGGATTTTTTTGCGATATCTGCATATCTTTCTGCTTCTTGAAGATACCATTTCCCCTGTTCAAAGGCGGTAATTACCAAGGGCGAGGTGACATCATTTAATATGTGATCTTCCAGGGCATGACACAGAGCGACTAGGGTATTTTTATAGTACACTCCGAATCTAATCGGTCTTTTGCTATGGCGATGAGCTATTTCTAGTTGTTGGAGTATGGAGCCTTGTAACATGAGGTTTGATTAAACGAACCGCAAAGGATGCAGAACGGCAGAGGGTGAAATCAGGGCTTATGACACTTTAGTTTACTGTCTGAGACTAAAATATGCTATCTACTGAGAGTGCTAATATTGTTTGAGATTATATAATTTGGCAAAAATGCCTTCTTTGTTATCAATTATGAAACTTATCGGACAAAGCCCATCCTAAACTTGTAGGCTGTTCATAAACGCGCTTCAGTGTATTCACATCTCTTGCAGAAATGGGCGGCGGGTTACGAACTTGAGAAAAGTATAATACATCACTTTGCGTTTGACTATGTCCCCATATACCCAAGGCATGTCCTAGTTCATGGCGAGCAGCTGCTAAAAGATATATACCTGTTTGACTCGGACTGAGCAGGATCGTGAAATTGTGGTATAAAATATCTCGTTTTCTATAGACTTCGTAAGTAGTTTGAGCGGAACGCGCACGGGGAATCTTGCTATTGGGTAATTTTTGTAGTGGTGGGTTTTTCCTGATAATCGTAATATCGGCTAATTTTTGATTTTCGACTACTTGTAAAGGTAGATAAACATTCCACTCTTGTACCGCCTGCAAGACATCATTAATCCATGCTTGGGCTTGTTTAGCGTCTATTGCTTGCGGTATTTCTATGTAAACCTTAACGGGAAACTGTGACCAAACTAAATAACCGACTTGCGTCGGTACAACTTGAGAAAAATAGTTACCGCTATTTGTCTGATCTTGCCACTGCGCCAGTGTGGGCGGTAGGGGATGGGGTTGAGGTGTAGAGGGGGAAATGGCAAAAGACTGCACGTTAGTTAAGATCACGAGCAGTCCTGTACTAATAGCTAATCCAGTAAATGCCAGTAAACGCTGCCAAATCAAACTTTGTGAGATGTTGGTGGATTGGGAATTGGGGATTGGGTATAGGGTATAGGGGGTTGGGTATGGGGGATTGGGTATAGGGGATCGGGGGCAAGGGAGAATAATCAGTTAACTGCTCCCTGCTCCCTGCTCCCTGCTTCCTTGTCCTCCTTGTCCTCCGAATCTTCCTATCTCCCTTGTATTGTCAATTAGGGAGCCAACCAGCACTCAAAACCACAGATAATCCAAGGAAAATGACTGTCAAGGCCCATGTAACTTGGTTTAATGTTTTTTCTGCACTTTTAGTGCTGCTAAATAATTGGGCTTGTCCACCAATGGCTCCGATACCATCACCTTTGGGGCTATGTAACAATACTAGGACGGTCAAAGCAACAGCAGAAAAAACCCAGATACCTTGTACAACGTTAGAAATGGTCATAGTGACAATGTGTTTGTGAATTTTGAATTATGAATGATGAACTTATGTTAAGTAGGTCGGCGGAAATAAGCAGAATTATATTACGAAACATAAACATCATTGAAACTTTTACCAATGACAAATGACAAAGAACGAATGACAATCCTCGTCACTAGTTTCAGTGTACTGACGTACTGAAATTCTCATTCATAATTCACTATTATCAACTTTTTACTGCCCCACTGGCACAGGTTTACGAGAAAGTTCTACATCGTACTCTGTGGGTTGTACTA
This sequence comes from Westiellopsis prolifica IICB1, assembly GCF_004323185.1. Classification (GTDB taxonomy): domain Bacteria; phylum Cyanobacteriota; class Cyanobacteriia; order Cyanobacteriales; family Nostocaceae; genus Pelatocladus; species Pelatocladus prolificus_A. The sequence goes on along the minus strand of NZ_NAPS01000002.1, from coordinate 2,113,540 downwards.
GTGATCGCCCAGTCATTTCTGCTGGTTGAGGCAGCTGTAGAATTTGCAAAATCGTGGGAGCAATGTCCGCTAGTTTACCATCTTCACGCAAGATCACATTACCGCCATGACCAGAAATTTTCGCTTGTTCTCCTTCCAATAGAATCAGAGGAACTGGATTGGTAGTATGAGCTGTCCAGGGATTGCCATTTTCATCTATCATATATTCGGCGTTGCCGTGATCAGCAGTAATTATTGCTGTACCTCCAGCTTTGCTTATGCTTGTCAATAGGCGAGCCAAACAGTGATCTACAGCTTCAATGGCTTCTACTGTAGCTGGGATCTGACCAGTGTGTCCCACCATGTCTGGGTTAGCATAATTAATTACAATTAACGAGTAAATACCCTTTTCAATTGCTGCGACTGCCACATCTGTAACTGCTGCGGCTGACATCTTGGGTGCTTTGTCATAGGTGGCAACCATTGGGCTATTAACCAGTTCCCTGTCTTCTCCTGGGAAAGGTTCTTCTAGTCCACCATTGAAGAAGTAGGTAACGTGGGCATATTTTTCAGTTTCGGCGGTGCGAAACTGCTTAAGATTGTGCTGAGAAATAACTTCTCCGAGAATATTACTCAAATTTTGCGGTTCAAAGGCAACCTTTACTGACAATTCTGGGTCGTATTGTGTAAAGGTAGCAAAGGACAATGGCGTAATTAGCTTTCTTTCAAAACCGTTAAATTCTGGACTGACGAAAGCTTGGGTGAGTTGTCTGGCACGATCTGGACGGAAGTTGAAAAATATGACCCCATCTCCTGGTTCTATAGCTCCAGGGGCTATTCTCACTGGGGCTATAAACTCATCTGTTACACCCTCTGCATAGGAAGCTTGCAAAACTTTCACCGCAGAGTGTCCATTACCAGAACTATCTTGTGTGATCACATTGTAGGCACGTTGAACCCGATCCCAACGGCGATCGCGATCCATGGCATAATAGCGACCACTGAGGGTGACTAGGCGTCCGACTCCAATTCGGTCGATGTAGTCTTGAATCAGTGCGATTGAGTTGACACCGTCTGTGGGGGCGGTATCACGGCCATCTGTAATCGCATGTATGCAAATCTCTGATATTTCCTGACTTTTCGCTAAGTCAAGTAGTCCAAACAGATGACTAATGTGTGAATGTACGCCACCTTCAGAACAAAGCCCGATCATGTGCAATTTAGCATTGCGACTGCGGACTTCTTGACAAATGCTGACAAGTGCTGAGTTTTTGAGGATGGAACCGTCTTCTACCGCATCAGAAATGCGTACCAACTCTTGGGGTACAACCCTACCAGCGCCAATGTTCAAATGACCAACTTCAGAATTGCCCATTTGACCTTCTGGCAAGCCTACGGCTTTTCCTGATGTGTGGATAAGGGTATGCGGATATGCTGCCCACAGGCTGTCCATTACCGGAGTTTGAGCAGCGGCAATAGCATTTCCTTTTGTCTCCTCACAGTAGCCCCATCCGTCTAAAATGACTAGCACCACGGGAGCAACAGGTGCTTTGGTCATAATAAAATCGCCCTTTACTTTTTGTAATACCCGAATGATACCACTGCTAACTACAGTCGCAAGTAGATTTGTGCTTATTAACTTCTTTTATAAGAGATACCCCATTTTTTATATATTTATTAGAATTTTAGTAATTTTTTCTTATTTTTGTGGTAATAACCAACTCTTGAGCATTGAAAACGAAGTTGCTATTCAATCGAGATCGAATATCCCTCTTCTGTCACTTTCCGGAATAAGCAAGTAGTTCAGGAACGAAATTATCCAGAAGCATAATAGGGTTTAAATTGATTCATTGCTGCTATTAAATGATTGAATCCTAGTAACAAATGTGAATTAGGGAAAATACTTAACCAGGGATAAATTAACCAAAATAGTAAAAGTGGTTGGATAATGAGACGCAGATTATTTAAAGCATTCTTCCATCCAGATTCATGGTTCCATTGCGGATGATTAGAAAAATCAACATCACTATTTTCTTGTGCCTCGGTCTCAAGTTTACGAGATTGATTTAAGCTTAAGAAGACTGAAGAATTTAAACTAATCATCGTGTAAACACAAAAAATAATCTCCCACCACCTCTGAATATGTTGGAAATTGGTGAAACGATAATCTGTCCAGCCTAGCTCCTGTTTACACTGTCGAAATCCATATTCTACCCAGGTTCTTAATCCATATAAGTCACCTAAAGTTTTCTTGAGATTACCTTGCAGATTCGTCATCACGAAGGAGGTAGAATTTTCCGGCATGGTTTCTGGGTCAGTAGTTATTTCCCAGTAAGTTATGGCTCTTTTTTTACCATAAATTATTTCTCGTATATATCTAGTCTCTGATTAGGGAATTGCTAAATGTTCTCTCAAACTTACACCACTTATTTGCCCTAACGCTTTGACCTGAAGGTAACCAGACTCCATGATTACTTCTAATTGATACAACGTAACCTAAGCTATATTCAGCTAGTTTTCTAATAAATTGGCTACTTTCACCATATAAACTATCAGCCAGTACTAATTCAATATTGAACCCTAATTCCATTAATTCTGTAATTATCTCTGATGCTAACTCTATTTTCGTTTTATATTTATCTGACTCATGCAAGTGTTCCTTTTGGTTTAAATATTTTGAAGATTAGTGGAAAAGTTATGTTAGCATAAACTCCATAGGCGTTAACTGAAACTATCCCATTATCTACTTTTCCTACGCTTCCTAAATATTGTCTAGCTACATAATCTGTCTTTTTACCTTTTTTCCTGTCTCCTGTTTCATCTATTACTACCGTAATTGCCCGATCATTTAATGCTCTTTTTATTTTCTTTAATCTTCGGCTCTTCAACTTATTTACTGACCAGTCTGAATTGGCTATAAAATGATGTAATGATTGGGCTGAGTTTATACTTACTACTTTCGCTATCTCTGGTAATGATTTTCTTTTGATTGTAGAAATTATTCCTAAATGTAAATATTTAAAACATTCATAATTTCTTACTTCTTTGAACAGGTCTTTGTACTCTGCACAATATTCATCTACGAGCGCAACTGTTGGGTGGGCATCTCTTGCCAAATGTTTCAGGATTTGTAATTCTACATCCATTGCCCTGCTTAGTTTCCAGAGTTTTTTCTTTTAGTCCTTTTATTCAGAATACCCGGAAAGTGACAGAAGAGGGATATAGGACTCATATTTGATTTCTGAAAGCTTTCTCCTAATTTTCTCACTTTTTTACAAATAAAAATACTTTTAACAGTTTGGCTAGGCTCAACTTTAATAGCGAGCGCACACCTATCAATTATTTTCAGTATTAATACTGACTAATCTCACTAGCATCATTAGTATTATTTAAAACATCAATATATTGCATTTTGAAGTGCGGAATGTGGGTCTTATTAACGGTTAACGTTCCGGTTGAGCCGCCGCAGATAACTCTGATTCCTACAAATAACCTCTCGGCGGTCGGCTCCAACGACTTGTTAGCTGGCGTTAACTACCTCGCAATAACTGATCATACTCTGCATGAGTTCCGATCCAGAACCAGACAATATCATCATTTTCTTCTACTGCTAGGGCGCGGTAGTGGATTCCGATTCGCACTGACCAAAAAGAGCCGACTTTTTTGAAGTGTAGTGATGGATACCGAGGATCTTGTTTAAGCAATTCATAGCAGCGATCAGCCAGATCTTGAATCTCATCTGGTAACTGTCGATAGTGATACCAAAAATCAGGAGTTGCACGATATCTCACAGATCAGTACAACGTCCTTCACGCAAATGTTGCAATGCGCGTTGAGCCAAATTATCGAGACGACCTGCTGCAACATCTTCCTCAAACTGCCGATCCCATACTTCTGCATCAAATTCAGCAAACCAGACTCGGAAATCGGCAAGCTCTTCCGCTGATAGTTGACTAATAGCATGTTCGATTTCTTGCAAATTACTCATAAGCTTGAAAGAAATTTACAGATGGCTTACCGTTCTTATGATAACCCTCAGTAGCCAAACTCAGCCAGTGTTGTGTGACATAAATCATGCAATGTAGCAACCTGAAGGTATATTAGATTTTCGATAGCAATCAACCCAATCTACGTTGCCAGGTTAAAAGCTACTTACTTGGTTCAATACTCACTAGTTCCAAGTATAAAATCTAAGTCACTCTTTAAAATACTCTCTTGGCTTACATTTATTTGAAAGGAATAAGGTTTTTCCGGTACATTTTGATTGTCGTACCAAGTTACTTTAACAGGTACAGCCATAGAACCGAAGTATCTAAAGTATCCATCATCTCTTCTAGAAATATGAGCAAGTGGAATCAATATTTCTGTCTTTAATTTATCTTCAAAATCCTTTTCCATAAGATCTTGAATAGATATATTTTTCTCAGCCCAACCGCTTGTGTTGATCTTATAATATGGCTGCTCTAAGACATCTCCTGTGTCACTGTTATTAAAGTTTTTTTTGCTGATTGTTACAACAACATTTCTAGCAGGTGTGCCTCCATAGTTGATTAGTCTAAGGCATACTACCTGACGAAGAAATAAACCCTTTTGACTAGATCCTAACATTAGCTTATTTGCTCCTCTCCAGAAGCGTACAAATGACATCATGTCATTTTGGATTTCTTGATCCGGCCAAATAATCCTTACATTTTTGGCATCAATACGGTTGGCTAAAACTTTGGCATTAAGCACCAAAAACTCTTTTTCAATTCTTGACTTGGATTTTTCTATTTCTTGTGATTTTTGTACAATTTCAAGTTTTTTGAATTTATTATTAAGATCTTTATTAATCACTTCAAGTTCATTAATTTTAGCTAAAATATTTTGCGTTTGTTCTGAAATTATGTGGGTTCGGAGTGAGATAAGTATGCCGAGGGCAGTAGCCACAATCCCTAGAAGAACTGATGCCTTGCCCAAAAGGTCTTTTTTATCAGTTTCATAGTCGTTATTCTGACTCACTAAAGTTACTCCTTAAATTCAGAAAGGTTATGATTCAGTCCGCTTGACTAATAACCTATTATGAGTGGACGATCGCTTCACTCCTGAACAATAACCATAGTTCTTTCTGGTATCAGTAAGAGTTTGTGCGATCGCTTCTCAAACTACACAAGTTGGTTAATAAACAAGACACTGATTTCCTTTCTACTTCTTCTTTCCACCAGCCTTAGCAGCTTTGGCTGCTTTTTTAGCTGCTTTTTCCGCAGCGATCGCAGCTAATCTGGCTTGTTCTTTTTCTTCAGCAATTTTCTCTAGGTAGTAATGATAGTCTCCTAAATAAACTCGGAATTCCCCATCGCGAATTTCTACAATTTTATTGGCTACCTGAGAAATAAAATATCGGTCGTGGGAAACAATAATCGCTGTGCCATCGTAGTTTTGTAATGCTTCTTCTAGCATTTCTTTGGCTGGAATATCTAAGTGGTTAGTTGGCTCATCTAATATTAATAAATTGGCTGGACATAATAGCATTTTTGCTAATGCTAAACGTGCTTTTTCTCCACCACTTAAAGCCGCAACTTTTTTGAAGACTGTATCACCACTAAATAAAAAGCGTCCTAGCAGTGTCCGAACGTCTTCGTTTTTCCAGTCAGGTACTTCGTCATGAATAGTTTCCATGACTGTTTTTTCTAAGTCTAAAGCTTCTGCCTGATTTTGTTCAAAATATCCTGGAATCACATTATGTTCACCTAATTTCACAACGCCTTCTGTGGGTTGTTCCATATCCATAATTAGGCGTAGTAAAGTTGATTTACCCGCACCGTTGGGAGCAACAAAGGCAATGCGATCGCCTCTCTCAATCAGGAGATTTGCTCCTAAAAACAAGATTTTGTCATCGTAGATATGAGTTAAATTTTTAATTTCTACTACTTCTCTGCCACTGCGGGGTGCAGGAGGAAAATGAAATTGTAGTGTTTTAACTCCAGCTATTGGGGCTTCGATACGCTCAATTTTTTCTAGTTGTTTTTCCCGGCTTTTGGCTTGGGTGCTACGGGTAGCGCTAGCACGAAATTTATCAACAAAAGCTTGTTGTTTTTCTAATTCTTTTTGCTGACGTTCGTAAGCATTAATTTGTGCTGTTTGGCTTTCAGCTTTTTGTTGTAAAAACGTTGAGTAATTACCAAGGTAAGTAGTGGAAACACCACGTTCTGTTTCTACAATTTGAGTGCAGAGACGATCTAGAAATTCCCGGTCATGGGAAACTATGACCATGGGCGTATTTAAGCCTTTGAGGTAATTTTCTAGCCACTCAATTGTTTCTAAATCTAGGTGGTTTGTTGGCTCGTCTAGTAACAATAAATCAGGCTCTTGCAGAAGGATTTTACCCAAACTGATCCGCATTTGCCAACCGCCACTAAAGGCGCTGACGAGGCGATCGCCATCTTCTGGTTCAAAGCCCATTTCTGGTAATATCTTGCCGATGCGTGCTTCTAAGCCATAACCATCGAGGGCTTCAAATTTTCGTTGTAGCTTATCCAACTTATTAATTAGTTTATCCAGTTCTTCTGGGGAGGCGCTCTCCATCTGGTGCTGCACTTCCAGCAAAGATAACTGTACCTGATTTGCTTCCTTGAAGACTGTCCACAATTCTTCTCTGATGGTACGGCTGGGGTCTACATCAAATTCTTGATTGAGGTAGGCTATGTGTAAACTAGCAGGACGAATCACTTCGCCAGAGGTTGGCTCAATCTTACCAGTGATAATTTTGAGTTGGGTAGATTTACCTGCGCCGTTAACACCGACTAAACCAACGCGATCGCCTATCTTAACTTCCCAATTGATATCCTTGAGAACTTCGCCCGTCGGATAAATTTTACTAATATGTTCTAGTCGCAGCATTGAGTGTCTCCAAGGTAGGCAACAAGCCGGGAAGGCTAACTCACATCGAGTCCAATCTTAACAAAATTTAACTACAAATTCGACGCGAGAAATTCCTTGAAGACAAATAAAAATATTTGGCAGCCTTGCTGGTTGATTTTAGGTTTCCTCTTGGCGCGACTCGACTTACTCTGAGGAGTTTCCCCACCAAAGCAGAGGTCGATGTCTCCAGAGGCGTTAGACACCCTACAAACAAATTCGCCGATTAATCAATTCAAAATTGTTTGTTAAGTTTTGAATTTTGAATTATTTCGGTCTCAAGGTCTATGGATTGGGAAGCTTGACGAAATGACGCGATCGACTGGAGGCGATTGGAGGTAGAATCCCAGAGAATAAATTTGAAACAATCAGGAATATCTGCCATTCGCAGCGTTTTTACACGAGTAAGCAGGTGAATGTTTTTTTTGTGGCAAGCTTCGAGGTGGTAATTGGGGATTTTTTCAGAAAGATGATGGATGTTATGGTAGCCGATATCAGCGGAAAACCACTTTAAAACTGTGGGTAACTCTAGATAACTACTGCCCTCAATCGCTCCCAGCAGATAGTCCCAGCCTTCGGTTTTGTGGGCGTAAGAGCCATCAAAGTTGTGCTGCACAAAGAAGACACAGATGAAGATTGCCGCAGAACAAGTTAGCGTGATTGAGTAAACGCTCAGGAAGAAACCAAATCCGAGTAAATAGCCCAGAAAAATCCAGCTGCTGACTACGCAAATGTTGTTGAACAGCAAATCCCAAAACTCAGCCGCCGTGTACCAATTCCTAGACTTATGGCAGGAGATGATTTTCCCTAAACTCATACCCGGATCTTGCTTCAAGCAAGTCAGTAGATGAGTGATAAAGCCATAGGTTCCTGCAATCAGGGCGAGTCTTGGTTTAATCGCAAGGTAGAAAAAACCTCCCGGAAAGATCATCAATGGGTGCCTCAGTAGTTCATAACGCCTTTGGGCAGATGGAGTGAGTTTTGCAAACTCCTCAGTAGAGATTAATGCAGAAGGACCGCGATAGCGTTCCCAATCACCATTGGTTTTGTGGTGATAAGCATGTCCTCTTGACCACGGATATTGGGGGATCGCGTTGATCACACCCAGAATAAAACCGATAATCCGATTAACCCTTTTTGAACGAAAGAGTGAATAGTGTCCGCAATCATGCATTAAAGAAAAACAACGCGCTGAAAACAGCGTCATCAAAACTATAATCGGCGGAAGCAACCAAAAAGAAATAGAAGCTGCTTTCACTGCTAAAAACCACAACAGAACATAAGGAACAACCGTATTAAGGATTTGATAAGTTGCCCGCAAGTCGTTACTCTTCATGTAAGGAGCCAGAACAAAATCCGACTTTTTAACTGTGGTTTCCATTCAATAAAACTTTCTCCTAGATGACTATCTGGGGTGGGGCTATTTCACTGTACTTCTAAAATGCACATTTTATATGCCTACACCCTTAAACCCTGCACGAAGCGCATTGACCTTTTATACCTGCTGGAGTCGATCGTAGGATTTTAGTAGGGAAGCTCTAGGCAAATAAGAGCGATTATTGAGTATGCCACTAATTAAAATCAGTGGGTGACGAGGGATTTGAACCCGCAACCAATGGATTAAGAGTCCACTGCTCTACCGTTGAGCTAGTCACCCAAATTACTAATTTATAATTATAACAAACTTTACTTGTTGCTAGCAAGAAAAATTCACCACTGCGATCGCAGCAGATTTAAACAGATTGCGTCCCCTCATACATCAATATTCACCGAGACAATAGAGATTGGGGATTCGGAAGGGGGACATATCAATTCAAAATTAAGAATTTTTGACTTGTTGCCCAATGACCATTGACCATTGACCTAAATTTGCAAAGTCAATCAAAATCTTAATAAATAACAAAATCGGAATACATTTGCTCGTAGAAGTACTAGGGTGGGAAGGCGTAGTGAACTCAAATTTGAAGGAGAAGAAAATGGGACAAGCCAAACTAGGTGATACTGTGAAAGTTCACTATACAGGTAAGCTAGATGATGGCACAGTATTCGATTCTTCTGCTGAACGAGATCCATTGCAGTTTTCTATTGGTGAAGGGTTAGTGATTCCCGGCTTTGAACAGGCTGTAGTTGGTATGACTCCAGGAGAATCCAAGAGGACAAATATTCCAGCAGATGAAGCATATGGCCCTTACCGTCCAGAATTGGTGATGGTAGTAGAGAAAGAACGCATTCCTACAGATGTATCTGTAGAGGTGGGTCAAATGCTACAAATTTCTCAGAGTAATGGTCAAGCAATTCCAGTTGTGGTTACAGAAGTTTCAGACTCGCAAATCACTCTCGATGCTAACCATCCCTTAGCAGGACAAGAACTGATATTTGATATTCAGTTAGTCCAAATTGGCTAATGAAAAGCGATCACTTGCCAAACTCGTTCGGGTAGCATTGGTAATTGACGTAACCTGACACCTGTAGCATGAGCAACAGCATTAGCGATCGCTGCTGCTGTACAATTGGTAGTAATTTCTCCCACGCCCTTTGCACCAAAAGGCCCGTAGGGATCGGCTTTTTCAATCAGAAATATTTCCATCGGTGGCACATCAGCAGCTGTGGGAATGCGATAATCTCGTAGCGTTGGATTCACAATTCTACCTTTTTCATCAAACAGCAATTCTTCCATCAACGCATAACCGATTCCCATCGCAATCCCACCTGTCGCTTGGCCCTCACAAATCCTGGGATTAATGGCTTTACCCAAATCAATCGCCTGTACACACCTCAAAACCTCAATTTTCCCCGTCTCCATATCAACTTCCACTTCTACACCCTGCACAGCAAAAGTTAAAGTTGATTCATCCGCCGCATAAGCTACATCAACACTCATATTTTCTTCGTTTTCCTGGTGTGTTTGTAGTTTGTTCTTTAACTTCTCGGCCGCTAACTTGACAGCTTGTCCAGAAATATACAATGTCGCCGATGCATAAGAACCCGCATCAAAAGGCGTTTCTTTTGTATCTCCAGAAATAAGATTAATTTCACTTATATCTACATCCAAAACTTCCGCCGCAATTTGGCGCAGCGTCGTATCGGAACCAGTTCCCACATCCACAGCACCAGTTCTTAACTCATACTTTCCATCAGCTAAAAGCGATAACTTGACACTAGCAAGGTGGATTTTGGATAAACCACTACCTTGCATTGAAACAGCAAATCCCACCCCACGCCGCCGAGAATCATTTATGATTGGTGGTGTACCAGAAAGATAGCCAAGAGACTGCACAACTTTGGCAAAACATTCATCCACACCATAGCTACCAATTAAATTAAAATGGTCTGCTGATGACCGACCTAAATTGATCACATCACCTGGACGAATAATATTTTTGTGTCGTAATTCTACAGGATCAATGTTGAGTTGATGGGCGATTTCATCAACTTGAGTTTCCATTGCAAAAGTGCCTTGAGTTGCGCCATAACCACGAAATGCACCCGCTGGCATGGTATTTGTATAAACAGCAAATCCTCTAAATCTTTTATTTGGACAACGATACAAACTCAAAGGAATATAACCTGCTAAAAATACCACTGTTTGTCCATGATTGCCATAAGCACCAGTGTTGGCAATTACTTCCATATCTTGCGCTACAAATGTTCCATCTTTTTTAACTCCGCTTTTCAGGCGAATTTTCATTGCATGGCGACTATTTGTAGCAGTAAATTCTTCTTTTCTGGTAAATTCCCATTGTACAGGTTTGCCCGTCATCAGAGTACCAAAAACACACAAATCTTCAGATAAAATCTCTTGTTTATTACCAAATCCACCACCAATTTGAGCTTTATAAACACGGATTTTATCTTGAGGAATATTGAAAATTTGAGCAAGTAAACGTTGGCAATGAAACGGTACTTGAGTACTAGAACGAACAACTAATGTTCCATCTGTTTCTAACCAAGAAATCGTGACGTGGGGTTCTAAATGCACATGTTGTAAAGCAGGCAAATCATAGGTATTTTCTAATATAAAATCTGCTTCGGCAAAACCTTTTTCTAGTTCACCAGATTCGAGAAATATTTGTCCAGCAATGTTACGATCGCGATCAGGAATTTGTAAGGATTCTGGTTCATCATGAATGACAACACCATCATTCATGGCTGAAATCGGGTCGATGACGTGGGGTAAAACTTCGTAATCGACTTCGATCAAATCACAAGCTCTCTCAGCAATAACTACTGACTCAGCAATCACAACAGCAACGCGATCGCCTACAAATCGCACTTTCTGATCTAACAAATAATGATCTAGAGGATCGGGGACTGGTTCGGCGTGTCCAGCAGTGGTGTAAGGTATTCTGGGAACATCTGCATAGGTGAAGACAGCAACAACACCCTTGAGTGCTTTAGCTGTGTCGGTATGAATCTTGCGGATGCGCGCGTGCGGATGAGGCGATCGCACTACTTTCAAGTGGAGTAAACCAGGTGGTACAAAATCTGCTGTGTAGGATGCTTTTCCGGTGACAATTGCTGTACCGTCTTGTTTAGGAATGTTCTTTCCTATTAAACTCGGTGAATCTACAACCACATGACATTTGTGTGTGTCTGTATTGATCTGTGATCGAGATTGATTAATACTTTCAACAATCGCCTGATACCCTGTACAACGACAAAGATTACCTTTCAACGCCAAACGTAATTCTTCTGGCGATGCAAAATCTGGTAACTTGGCTGCACTCATAATCATACCTGGAGTACAGAAACCACATTGAAACCCTTGTTTGTGCAAAAATGCTTGTTGTATTGGTGCGAATTCGCCATTTATTGATAAACCTTCAATGGTGGTGACTGATTGATTGGCTATTCGTATTGCTGGGTAAATGCAACTATGAATTGGTGTATCATTTACCCAAACTGTGCAAGCACCACAATCACCACTATCACAAACTCGATGAACACCAAACCAACCAAGTTGTCTGAGTAGAGTTAAAAGAGTCGTTCCGGGATGAGAAGTTACTGTAAAAGTTTGGTTGTTAATTTGGAATTTTAATGGTTGGTGCATGTTAATTGCTGGAGCGATCGCTTGATTAAAATTTGTGTGATTTCCCGACGATAGATTGCACCTGCTTTGGAGTTATCAATAAAGTTGATATTTTGTAGAGAAGGCAATTTATCTAAGTTTAGATCATCATCAAATTCGACGCGCCGCGGTGCTGAAATACTTGCACCAATTACACAGCTTAATTGAGAATTATCAGGATTACAAGCACTCACGACTATTGCTAAAGCTGGATCTGTTGCTGCAATTCCAAAACGCTGATAATTAACTCGCCATTTTAAATTTTCCACAGGAATCAAAACCCGTCTTAAGACTTCTGATGGTTGTAAAATTGTCTGACGAGAACCAATTTGAAAATCTGCTGCGGCGATTAGACGCGATTGTCCTCGTAAATTCAAAATTTCATATTTTGCATCTAAGGCGATCATAATTGGCGCGAGGGTTCCCACGGATAATGCTAGGCATAAATTACCTCCCACTGTCGCCACATTAATCACTTTTAATGATGCAGCAAGGACAGAAACTGCACTTTTTAATCCTTCAATAGCAATCCATTCTAATTGCCAAGGATACTGTAATAATTTTATGAGTGGACAAGTCGCACCAATCACTAAATAATCTTTTTCTACTATAATTTCTGACCAATCCAAAGATTGCATATCTACCAAAACACGCAAATGTGGTTGTGGTTCAGAAAATAACCATGTTCCTCCAGCTAACCAAGCCCAATTTTGATTCCAATTATCGATAGCTTGGACATCATGAGGACATAAATAAGTTTCAATATTTGGCAAATCCATTGTTGATTAATTTTTCACGCAGAGTCATCTGATTTTGGATTTTGGATTGCGCTTGAAAAATCATACATCTAATTGAATTTTATAACCCAATCTTTGCGGTAGAGAAATTTTATAAACATCACCTTGATTCATTTCACCTGGTTCTTGCATTTGACTCAATGCTGTGACAACTTCATCAGAATTTGCAGTTAGAATTACAACTGATTGATCACAGGCGATAGGAAAATCATGCCAAGTACCTAAGTGTAGTAAAAGTGCATGTCCAGGAGGAAATTTTAGGGCTTTAGCTTCAGTTAAATCTGGTAAATTTTTGCCTTGTTCATGATTAGGTGGCGCCATCACCATAATAAATGGTGATTGTCCTAAACCAATAAATAATTGAGTCATGTGCATGTGGCGTTCTAGCCAGAGAATCGAAGGATAACCTGGCATAATTTTTGCAGTTCTAAAAGTTGCTGTTCCCCGATAGGTAAAGTCAATATTTTCACCTTCTATAACTCTACCTTGATAAAAAGGAATTCCTAAACCTGGTTTACTGACATCATCGCCTAAAAGATATCCATAAGGTTTGATGTTATCAGGATTAGCATCAATTACAGGAATTTTTAAAACTTGTGTATATGAAGCTGTCATAAGTATTTTTGCTAGATATAATTTGATTATTTAATAACTAACTACTAACAGAATTTCCATTGATAAACTCATAAATTTCTTCACCTGTAGTCAACCAAGTATCAGGTTGATTTTTGATATGTAGTAAACACTGCTTTAAATATTTTAATCTTAATGGTTGACCAACAATAAATGGATGTAAGCCAATAGTCATGATTCGTCCTTGTGTTTTTCCTTCTTGCCAAAGCTGATCAAATTGATCTTCTATAGCTTGGGCGAATTCTGCACCAGAAAAACGGTTACTCAAACATAAAGTAATATCATTTGCTTCGATGGTGTAAGGAATAGCTAGCAAGCGACCGTTTGCCAATGGATACCAATAGGGTTGGTCATCATTTACCCAGTCGGCTGTGTAAACAATTCCGGCTGAATACAATAATTCCAAAGTTGATTCTGTGATGGAAAAACCTGGTGTTAACCATCCTTTTGGACTTTGACCTGTGTTTTGTTCTAGTAAACTTAATGTTGTATCAATTATCTCGATTTCTGTGTCTCTATCCATCCCACTATGACCAGTGGAATTATTAATACCATGTGCCATGATTTCCCAGCCATATTGTTGAATGGCTGCGATAATTTCGGGATAAAATTTACAAATTTCACCGTTAACTGCCGCAGTTACAGGTATTTCTAACTCAGCGAATAAATCAAATAAACGCCAAATACCGACACGATTACCATAGTCTCGCCAACCATAGTTAGCAATTTCTGGATAACTATTTAAATGAGGTTGAATTGCTGTTCCTAGTTTCCCAAAGGTGAAATGTTCCACATTCATGACTACCCATACAGCAACTCTGGCATGATTAGGTAATGTTAAAACTGGACGCTGTGTAATTGGTTGAAATGATGGAGGCTGCATAAGAATGAGGAATTATTATTTTTACATAAAAAGGATATTTATATTAACGTAGATGCGACAGTGACTTGCCGCAGAATACCACAAAAGACACAAAAAACACAAAGCATTTAATAGATATTTTGGTCTTAGAAAATAAACAAAAATTTAGATTTTCATAATTTATGCAATGTTTTTCCTAATGATGCGGGTGCGCCTAGTTGAATACGAGTGGTATCCCGTGAGATAATTATTAGCACTATAATAGTTGCCAGGTAAGGCAAGGAAGATAAAAGATAAGGGGAAATATCTACTCCTAAGCCTTGCAGAATTAACTGGATGGCGCTAACTCCACCAAATAAATAAGCACCTAGCAAAATTCTCATTGGTTTCCAAGTTGCAAATACAACTAAAGCGATCGCAATCCATCCCCGCCCAGCTGTCATATTCTCAGCCCAAAAAGGTGTATACGCTAGGGAAAGATACGCCCCTGCTAACCCCGCCATCGCCCCACCAAACAAAACTGCTAAATAACGTACTCTATTTACAGGTAAACCCAAAGCATCAGCGGCTATACTTGATTCACCTACACTCCGCAGGATCAGTCCTGCTCGCGTTTTTTGTAAAAACCAAGCGACCAAAAATACTAAAATAATTGAGATATATACTAATATATCCTGCTGAAAAAAAGCTTTACCAATCACGGGTATAGATTTTAAAATTGGGATATTTAGAGGTTGCAATCCAGTAATTGTTTGCCCAATATAATCTGAGCCAATAAAAGCACTGAGTCCAGAACCAAAGATACTAAGGGCTAAACCTGTTGCGACTTGATTGGCATTTATAGTAATAGTTAGTACAGCATGAATGAAGGCGATCGCCATACCTGCAAATAGAGCGATCAACAATCCTAAATAGATATTATCTGTAACTGAAACGGCGATAAAACCACTAGCAGAACCAACTAACATCATTCCCTCTACACCAAGGTTTAAAATTCCTGATTTTTCTGCCACTAATTCACCCAATGCTGCCAAAATTAAAGGCGTAGCTGCGCGTAATGTGTCGCTGAGAATGTCGCTAAGAATCATTTATTAGTGTTTTATTAGGTTGATATTTGGAGACTAATAAGTAAGTCAGCACAAATAAAGCTAACTCGTTGGGGTCGTCATTTGTCATTTGTCATTTGTCATTTGTCATTTGTCATTGGTCATTTGTGATTTGGTCATTGGTAAGGGTTCTAGGCGTGTTTACTTTTCCTAATATAGTTATGTTTATTCCCACCGACTTACTTACTTCAAAGTTGTGTTGAGGTAGTTCAAACTTGTGTTGAGGTACTTCAAACTTGTGTTGAGGTACTTCAAACTGGGAGCATCCCAATTTTTTCAAAATACCGTAAAGCAAAGGGTTTAAACCCTTTGCTAGTAGCACAAGTCGTCTGAAGACGACTTCACAAAATCAAACAGTCTGCTTTAAGCAGACTTTTGCTATAAGACTGCGATTTCAATCGCAGGCGTTTTTTTGAACATTTGGGATGCTCCCCTTCAAACTCGTGTTGATACCATTTCACGAAAACCTTGATACAAATGATTAGTTTCTAATTCTTTCCCCCTGCACCCTGCACCCTTGCAGCCTAATTATACATAGCCGTGTCAAGTATAAATTGCCTCTAGTAAAAATCGATGAAAGTACAAAGCTAGAAATTAGGAAGTGGTCGGATCAGGGGATGAGTGGAGATAATAAAAACAGGGGGACAAATCACAAATGACAAATCACAAATGACAAATCACAAATCATCAATCATTCAGTTAGAAAATATCTTTAAAATCTACGGTAGTGGTGAAACTGAAGTCAAAGCACTTAACGATGTGAATTTAGTCATCCATGAGGGTGAATATTGTTCAATTATGGGGCCATCTGGTTCTGGTAAGTCCACAGCTATGAATATTATTGGCTGTTTGGATCGCCCGACATCAGGACATTACTATTTAGATAACCTCGATGTCGCACAAATGAATGATAGCGAACTCGCCCACATTCGTAATAAAAAAATTGGCTTTGTCTTTCAGCAATTTCACCTTTTATCTCAGCTATCAGCACTAGAAAATGTAATGTTGCCGATGGTGTATGCTAATGTGGACTCTGGGGAAAGAAATGATCGCGCCGCCGAAGCATTGAAGCGCGTTGGTTTGGAAAAACGTATCAACAACAAACCTAATCAATTATCTGGGGGACAACAACAAAGGGTAGCGATCGCCCGTGCTATTGTCAATCGTCCAGTCTTACTCCTAGCAGACGAACCCACTGGTGCGCTTGATTCTCGTACCACCCAAGAAGTATTAGATATTTTTACCGAACTCAATAGTACTGGGATTACTGTCGTCATGGTAACTCATGAACCAGATGTTGCTCGCCAAACTCAACGTATCGTGTGGTTTCGTGATGGACAAGTGGTACATTCCCACCTCACCCCCGCTGACTTGAGTCACATGGCAGTATCTTGATTTTACAAGGGCAACATGTTTGTTTATTCACAGATGATACTATTGATTTCTACAAAAAACTTGGTTTTACCAAAAAAGAAACTTGCCTAGAATTAGTAGTCGGTAAATGGTTGAGGAATCAAGTATAGTATCCCTATTAGATTTTGAAAATTGAGAAGTCAGATCCCCGAGTTCTCAAAGAAGTCGGGGATCTTGTTATTCACGAATAATTTAATTTATCTATCTTTCAATAGAGGAGAAATATCTATCTACAGATATCAAAGTTTGATTAGTTCACTTTGATAGAATCTCAACATAAACAAAAAATTATCAGAGGGGATTCTTATGTCTGAAGAAATTAAACCAAATGTTGCTCAAGCTTCTACTGAAGATGCAAGATTAGTTGCTGAAGAAATTGCCAGTGGTGAAGCTAAAGCGCCTACTGTTGATATGGACAAAGATTATCAAGCAGCACAGCAATTTAGTGTAGGCGAAGGTGCAAAAGCAGATCAAGACACTACTGCACGAGAATATCAAATTCCTGAATCTGAAGAGGAAAAAACTGAAGCACAGCCAACAGGTGATCCTGCTGATTATAAAGCAATGGCAGAAGAAATTAGACCTAAGCAATAGTCATCAGTAATTTGACACGATTAAACTCTTGCCTTGAAGCCGCTCTTACGAGCGTCTATGCGTCTGTACAATAGCTATTAGTCATTTGTGGAAATAATTTTAACAATTGACAATTGACTTTTGACATTTAACTATTATTTACCACCTCTAGCAATTCACTGGGGTGGTGAATCAAATAATTGGGTTTTTGTTTAGCTAAAACTTCTGGAGAATTAAAACCCCAAGTTACTGCTACTACTTTAATATTGGATTTTTTAGAAGCTTCTATATCTCTGGTTTCGTCTCCAACATAAATTACTTCTTCCACTCTAATTTGTTTTTGTCTTAGCACATTATTAATAATTGTTGTTTTCCCAAAAATAGTTACACCTGAATAAATAAATTCAAATAAATTATCTAATTCGTTAATTTTCAAGAACTCTGTGACATTATCTTTAGAATTAGAGGTGATAATTCCTAAATGATGACCTGCATTTTTGAGATCTATTAAGGCTTCTTTCATGCCTGCAATTGGTTTGAGTTCTGGTATTTTCCTTTTTAATTCTCCTTTGACTTTTTTCACTAAAAAAGGTATTCTGAATACAGAAATACCTGAGTAATTAATAATCTCTCTAGAAGTTAAATTTCTCAACAAATTTAGTTCTTCAGGAGTAATCTGCACATAACCAAACTCTTCAGCTAAACGGTTGGCTACACTTACAAGTGCGTCTACTGTATCAGCGATTGTACCATCGAAATCAAAAATAATTACTTTTTGGGTCATTCTTGTGCCTGTTGGAATGCGTTTAGATTAGCACGGGCATTCCGTCGTAACATTTCTGGCTTAATTCGCCGTAATGCCGATGCTGGAAATCGTTCATCCCACTCATGATCTGAGATTTGGGCTAATTCTACCAGCTTGGGCGCAATATTCCCAGGATATGGCTGAAATTCTTCCACATCAGTTGGACTAGCAAAACGTTGATTCCAAGGACAAACATCTTGGCAAATATCACAACCAGCAATCCAACCTTGTAAATTGGATGCGATCGCTTCTGGTAATTTTTCCTGGCGATTTTCAATTGTATGATATGCAATGCAGCGATTAGCGTCTACAACAAACGGACTAGTGATAGCATCTGTAGGACAAGCCTCTAGACAGCGAGTACAATTTCCACAATGTTGTGTATGGGGTTTATCTGGTTCTAATTCCAAGTTTGTTAGCACTTCTCCTAAGAACACCCAAGAGCCATATTCCCGTGTAATCACATTACCATTTTTGGCAATCCAACCGATTCCGGCTTTTTGCGCCCAGACTTTATCTTGTACGGGTCCTGTATCTGCATAATACCGCGCTTGGATGTTTTCACCTTGTCCCTGCAACCAACCAGAGAGTGCTTTCAATTTTTTATGCATGACTTTGTGATAATCTCGTCCCCAAGCATAACGAGAAATTTTGGCGTACTCTTCACCTCTAGGACGTTGATGGGGGGTGTAATAGTTAAGAGCTACACAAATTAGCGATCGCACTTCACTCATCACCAATTTAATATCTTGACGCTTGAGAGAAGTCATCCATTCCATGTCGGCATGATAACCAAGCTCAATCCATGCTTGCAACCGCTCCATCTGTTGCTCATCTGTCCCATCGACAGCAGCTATTCCTACTTTGTGGAATCCTAATTCAACAGCTTGTTGTTTAACTTCAGCGCTATTTGTTCCTGGCAATTGATTCATTTATCTTATTTAAAAGTTGCCGTACCTACGGCGTATTTCTTCTACACTATCCAGTCAATGCATACATTTGCTATTTTTTAGGCATGGTATTTGTAAAAATTATTTGCAATTTGTAAATAAATAATGCAATATGTATATCAAGAGCAAAACAATGCATTAAACAATTCCCAGCACTATAGAACTATCGACTGAGGTGCGATCATGACATTTACTACTGATTCAGCACAAAGCCGCTTTTCCAAAACTCTCAACTATGGTAACCAAATAGGTGATGCTGTTGCATCGACCGTGGCTGTATTTACAAAACTGAGTGTAGACGACCAATTAGCTGTACTTTGGTACGCTTACACTGAAATGGGACGTTCGATTACTCCAGCCGCTACAGGTGCTGCTCGTTTACAATTAGCCGAAGGTCTGCTAAATCAAATTAAGCAGATGAATCATGCAGAACAGTTACAGGTAATGCGTGACCTGGCTGGTAAGAAAAATACCCAGTTCTGCCGCTCCTATGGTATCCTCAGTGCTAATACCAAGTTAGCTTTCTGGTACGAACTATCAGAACTGATGGTTAAAGGCTTCGTTGTTCCTATGCCATCTAATTATCAGCTTTCTCGTGATGGTGTACAGGTATTTGAAACACTTAAAGAACTCGATTTCGGTCAACAAATCACCGTGCTTCGTAAAGTTGTAACTGAAATGGGTGTTGACCCTTTGGCTGATTAAGCATATCAAAAAAGTAGGAGTCAAACCAGAAGACGCCGAGATGAAATTTTTCCACGTTCCCGCGTCTTCTTCCATGTCCTCTTCAAATCCTGCTTCAATGAATTTGTGATTTATCCCCGATTCTCACTTATTTTTAACTACCAAACTGCTCTTTATATCCTCATCAAGCGATTGTGAGAAGTAAAGAGCATTTTTTGTATAAATGTTGTTGGATGATGGTTGGCTGTAATTTGGTGTTTTTTCCAACGAATATAAAAAATACATCTCTAGCAGCAGGTTTGAAATTAATTTTTATTTGTAAATTAATAAAAATATAATTTGGAGTTAATATTATGGTATTATCACAATCATCATCTGCAAATACTACACAAGAATTAACTATTAAAGGAATTACAGAAGCAACGATCCTCGATTACTTTCAAACCTTAAATGCAGGAGATTTTGATGCTACTGCTAATTTATTTGCAAATGATGGTGTCATGCATCCGCCATTTGAATCTGGGATAGTGGGACCAGAGGCGATCGCTAATTATTTAAAAAAAGAAGCTCTAGGTATTAAAGCTTCTCCTGAGCAAGGAATCTGTGAAACTTTAGAAGAAGGTTTAATCCAATTTCAGGTAAGAGGAAAAGCACAAACTTCTTGGTGCGGTGTTAACGTTTTATGGCAATTTGTCCTCAACCCACAGCGAGAAATTCTTTACACCAAAATAAAATTGTTAGCTTCGCCTCAAGAATTGCTGAAAATGCAACGAAATTAGTTAGTTGTTAGTTGTTAGTCATTGACCACTAACCACTAACAATAAACAAACAATAGCCAACAATCTTTAAATTTCTTAATTTTTCGTTGCTGTCATTTGCTCGAAAGAGCGCAGTAATAATCTTCGTCCTAAGTCTATATCTTTTGGCGCACACTGCCAATCAGGATGTGCTGTCATCAACAAACTATCCAAAGTTTCTTGATCAAATAAATGCCAGACAGCAGCACCATTAAGTTCTGCTTCTATGGCATAGCAATTAGAACTCACACAATGAATCTTACAAGCATCAGCAACTCTGAGTAAAGTCATTTGTTCTCCTGGCCGTAGGGAACGAAATTGCTGTATTGCTTGCTTCAATTCGCTTTTGGCAGACACGCTCAACCCAGGAAGCGCTACTGTTAAATTTTTGTCTCCGTTTACCATAATCCAGTAGTTACGACTGGGGTCAATTCCTTCTAACCAGGGTGATTCATCATCAAGACGATAGCGTGGTGACAAACAAAACAAGGCTTCCATAGTTGAAACAGTGATTTTGTTATGCAATATTCTGAGCGATAACTTCTATCGGACACATGCAAAGTCGATTTTTGGACTTGCGATCGCACCGATTCTATCCATAACTGATGCCCTACCAAGTCACGCAACATCCTACAGACAAGCCTGATAAAGTTGCGCTTGTTGAAATTACAGACGGTTTGGTCATCTTACATATTTTTATTCTTTGATAAATATCACCTATAAATCAAATAATTTTTGCAAAAGTTATTAATTTAGTTAATACTTCTTAATATAAATATTTGTCATTGGATGCGTGGATTTTGGATTGATTCCACGGATAAATCCGCTTTGTTGTACCCTAATCGGAATTATCACTCAACAATACACTGAGTCTAATACCCAATTAGCGATTACCAATGATCGATTACCGATATTCAAGGAGACTGATATTAAGCAGTTTCTGTGACGCTCACTTGTAGCTTGAGACAGTTATAACCATCAATCTGTAACTTGTACTCGACTTTATCCATGAGACGATTCATAATCAGCCAACCATAGCCACCTTCTTTTTTGTCGTTGGGGCTAGGAGGTAAATAGTTGGATAAGTCGAAACCTTCACCACGATCCCAAACTTCTAGGGCTATATCTCGGTCTTTTAATTCTAAACGAATTAAAACTGGTAAATAGGGTTGGTCTTTATGGGCATGACGCACGACGTTGGAGTAAGCTTCTACCAAAGCTAGTCGTAGACGACTTGATTGTCGTGACCAATCAATCGATTCTTTAAATTGGACTTCCAAACATCCCAACAACCAGTTTTCGACGATACCTAAAAACTTCAGGTCGCTTGGTATATGAAGTTCACTTTTCATTGCTTAAAAAACCTCCAGTGAAAGTATGGTCTGGTCATCTTCTTGGATATGGTTGTCAGCTTGAATACGAGCCAACAATTTATTGAGAGATAATGGTTGAGTTTCTTGTTGCAAGAGTTGCCAAAGACCATCGAGATGTAGCATGGAACGATGATTTTGCTTCACACAATTAAGAGAATTTTCGGCTGTATGACTCTTTTTTGTCACTGTGGCTTCAGTAATTCCATCACTGGTAAACAGTAGAATATCTTTAGGAGCAAGAAATAATTGACCAAAATCTGCTTGCCATTTTGGTAAAATACCCAAGGGAATACTACGTATTTTTAGGTAGTGGGGATTTTTTGTATCAGTGTTGCGAGACCACAACAGAGGATATATGTGACCTGCATTGGCATAAACAAGTTCTCTAGTGGTGGGGGTATATCGGGCTAAAATGAGAGTGATGAAGCAATTGCTACTAATTAAGTCATCACCTAAAGCTTGATTAAGATTTTGAATGACGATGTTTGGCATGGCTGGTGTTTCTTGAGATAATTCACGGCGTAACACCGAAATTGCACTAGCCATAAACAAAGCAGCCGGTACTCCTTTCCCGGAAACATCACCTACTGCTAACCATAAATCTCCTTTAGGATGGACAAACACTTCAAAAAAATCTCCCCCGACTTCATGAGCGGGGTAACAACAAGCTTGTACCTTTGCGTCTTTGATATCAGGTAAGCTTTGGCGTAGCAGATTATTTTGAATTTGACGAGCAACTTCTAATTCAGTTCGGATCTGCTCTTGCTTTTCCTGAAGACTTTGGTATAGTTTTGCTTGAGAAAGGGCTAGGGCTGCTTGTTCAGCCACACCTGTAATTAGCTGAATATCCTCATCTGGCCAAGGGCGATCGCGTCCTGATTGATAGAGAGCCAGAACAGCAAGCAGATGTTGCTGATAAGTAAGTGGCACAGCTAATTCGTAATAAGGATTACCCTCATATATATATTGACCATGTTGATAATGCTGAGTTTGGAGAACTTTTTCAATCAAAAAACTAACATCGAAAGCTTCACAGGAACAAAGATTTTGAGAATCCAAGTAGGAAAACTGATTTGATGACAAGCAATTGCTTTCTACTGGTTTAAGCAAGCAATAACTAGTTTTAAAAGACTGACCAATCGTAGCAACAATTTTCTCCAACATACTGGAGTAGTCCAGAGACTCGCGTATTGCAGTGGTGACAGCATTAAATAATGATTCTCTTCGTAGGGCGCGGCGTAACTCTTGAGTACGCTTTTTGACTAGCCGATAGGTGTCCGCTGCTTGCTCAACAATGACTTTGAGTCGTTCCGGTTTCCAAGGTTTAGTAATATATTTGAAGACTTGACCTGAGTTAATGGCATCAACTAAATCTTCAACATCGGTAAAACCTGTAAGTAAGATGCGTATCGTATCAGGAAAATGCTCTACAGTCAAGCCCAAAAACTCTGTGCCATTCATCTCTGGCATTCTTTGGTCAGAGATAATCACAGCCATTTCGCCTTCTTTTTCCAAAATTTCCAGTGCTTTCAAAGCGTGATTTGCTCTGTAGACTTGAAAGTCTCGCCTAAAAGTCCGGTAGAGTAGTTCTAAGTTATCTGGCTCATCATCTACCACCATCAATTTAAGTTTTTCGACATCTGTCCCAGTCATATTTGACTTCACTATTCCAGATATTTTAGTGGCGAGATGGCGTAATGGCATCATTACACCCTATCGTCAAACAATTTTGGATTTTAGATTACGGATTGATTCACAAATAAATCCGCTTTCTTGTATCGTCAATGAATTATTGGTCATTTGAACGCTAAGAAAGACTTTATTCAAGATAATTCACTCATTTTTAACACATATGACTGAAAAAAATTTAGTACATTTACTTGTATACAATAGGTAATTCAAACTATTGCACACCCGTTTTTTAGCTTATCCTACTAATCCAGAACGCAAAGCCCTAACCGCCGCTTGGGTGCGGTCGTCTGCACATAGTTTGTTTAAAATATTACGAACATGAGTTTTAACAGTTCCAACCGTGATATAAAGCCTCTCTGCAATTACAGCATTACTACAACCTTCTACAATCAGTTGTAATACTTCTAATTCTCTTTCTGTCAGGGTATAGGGGTCAATTAAATCTTCATCGGTGCTAGTTGTTTCTAAATTTTGCACCGACGTTTTAGTCTCTGTCGTCATTTCCATTTTCAATGGATTTTGTTGTGCTTGTTGTAATACAATGCGTGCGATCGCTGGATCGATCCAAGCATTGCCATTGTAAGTAACACGCACAGCCTCTGGTAAATTATCGAACTTAATATCCTTCATGCAATAGGAGTCTGCCCCAGCAGCAAAGGCAGCTAGAACCGCTTCTTTATTATCACGCAGCGTTAAAATTAATACCTTTACCCCTTCTTCTCCATTGGCAAGTGCTTTTACATCTCGTGTAAGTTCAATGCCATCTTTATCTGGTAAGCCAATGTCTACAATTGCAATATCTGGGTGTAATGTTTTTAATAATCTGATGCCATCGGCGGCGTTAGCAGCTTCTCCCACCACTTCTATATCTTCCCTTTGCTGTAGCGCGATTTTGATGCCTACACGGGTGAGATCATGATCTTCTATCAATGCCACGCGAATTTTATTCATAGTCGATTCTGCCCATTACACTCTTAACTGTGTAAGATTGAGTTTACTAAAAAGTTTCAGAAGATGGAGTGCAAACTAGTTGCGAATTCTGAATTTGTAATTTGAATTGTTGAATTTGTTTGAGTTTAGTTGTCTTCAAAATGGGTGTGGGGCTGTAAGGATGTCGGAGGAGTCATATTTTCATACTACATAGAGGGATTTTCCCGTGATTGACTGATTGCTTAATGGTTTTAAATCTCATCTTGTGCTTTGAAATTTCATGGCACTGTCTTTGAAATTACTTTGTATTTGATAACACAATCTAAACTTAGACCATGAGATCACTTAACTTAGCTTGAAATCTATTCGCAGACAGAATATATCTAAAGTTTATTGAGTCAAAAGTTGTATTCTAAAATACGCATTTTTTTGTAAATCTCTATTTACAAAAATTTGTTAAACTATCGTTCGATGGACATTGGTGTGAGGCTACTCAAGACTAGGCTATGTTTAAACCGCCTAAAGTGTTTTCGGTGTTGGGGCTACCAGTTCATATCATGACAGATTATCCAAGCTGGTTGCTAAAAAGCTTGCAACAAGGTATGGGAGCGCATGTAATTACGCTCAATGCTGAAATGACCATGCAGGCTGAACAAAACAAATCTCTAGCTGAGGTCATTAAAACCGCTGAACTAGTCATACCAGATGGAGCAGGAGTAGTTCTATTTTTGCGGTGGCTACGCGGACAAAAAGTGCAACGGATTCCTGGAATCGAGCTAGCAGAGACACTGTTACGAGAAATTGGAGAAAAACAAAGGGACGCAAAGCTATTTTTCTATGGTGGCGCGCCAGGAGTTGCTGCAAAAGCCGCAGATTTTTGGCAGGGGAAAATTCCGAGTTTGACAATAGCAGGAACACATTCTGGGTTCCATTCCCCAGCAGAAGAAGAACTATTACGACAAACTCTTGCTCAAGTCCAGCCAAAAGTTATTTTTGTTGGTTTGGGTGTACCACGTCAAGAGTTGTGGATTTCTCAAAACCGCCATTTGTGTCCCCAAGCAATTTGGATCGGCGTTGGTGGAAGTTTTGACATTTGGTCAGGGACAAAGACTCGCGCTCCTGCTTGGTTGGGAAACAATCATTTAGAGTGGCTATACCGACTATACAAAGAACCTTGGCGTTGGCGACGAATGTTGGCTTTACCTAAATTTGCCCTGAAATCTTTGATTTATGGTTTGACCGTCAGAGAAGCAATCAGTCAGTGAATTTTTTAGGGGTCGGGGATTGGGGATCGGGGATTGGGAAAAGACTTGTTAAATAATTCTCCCTTGTCTTTCTTGTCTCCCTTGTCTCCCTTATCTTTCTTGTCCCCAATCCCCGATCCCTGATCCCCTATCCCCAATGATTAACCACTAATTATGAGATTCCTGGGTATTACTTGGGAATCATTATTTTATGCATTTTTAGTTGTGGGTGTGAAGAAATAGCAATGCCAACAGTGATATCACAGAAAGTGAGGTCTGACAAATTTACTCATATTCAAGACAGTGATACTCAACAGCCTAATATTGAGCTGATGGTGCAATTACACTCAACTGCAAAAACATATTTCAACGGTCATAATGCTCTGTTAGATATGAATTTGGAAGTAAAACAGGGTGAATTTTTATTTGTTACAGGCTCTAGTGGTTCTGGTAAGTCTACACTGTTGAAACTGCTGTATGGCGAAGAGTTACCAACACAAGGAAAAGTAATAGTTGATGGGTGTGATGTGGGTTCGTTACGGGGCGATCGCTTATCGTTATTTCGACGCCGTATTGGCATTGTGTTTCAAGACTACAAACTCATCCCTCAAAGAACTGTATCAGAAAATGTCGCTGTTGTCTTGCAAGCACAAGGATACACCCGTAAAGAAATTCAACGACGTCTAGAACCGACGTTAAAGTTAGTGGGTTTGCTGAATAAAGCTGACTGTTTTCCTGGACAATTGTCTGGGGGAGAACAACAACGGGTGAGTATTGCCAGAGCAATCATAGCAACCCCACCAATACTTTTAGCTGATGAACCAACCGGTAATCTTGACCCTGACAACTCCTGGCAAATAATACAGATTCTTCAAAAGTTAAATTCCTTTGGAGCAACAGTAATTGTTACTACTCATGATGAGCAACTAGTCCGCAGATGCAGTCATCGTGTGGTACAAATCCGTAACGGTAGACTGCATCAAATTAGTCAATAGTTAATCCAAAATCCAAAATCCAAAATCCAAAATCTAAAATCTAAAATTGGTTGAC
This sequence comes from Westiellopsis prolifica IICB1, assembly GCF_004323185.1. GTDB lineage: Bacteria > Cyanobacteriota > Cyanobacteriia > Cyanobacteriales > Nostocaceae > Pelatocladus > Pelatocladus prolificus_A. Next base: position 2,086,687 of record NZ_NAPS01000002.1, on the reverse strand, counting down.
TAACAACTAATCCGACTTTTAACCTTTGTTTTGGTAGGTATTTTAAGTGCTACAGGAGTTGATGAAAGCATTTGCATTCGCTCCAAGACCTGCAAACTGCTAAAAGCTGCTTCTCGAATTGCTGCTTCTTCCTCATGACAAAGCAGGAGTCTTAAACATTGATCAATATTTTGTAATTCGGAAGCATCAATTCGGTTTTTATTGATTAATTTTGTTAGCAAACGTATAGCGATTAAACGTTTGAGAGGATCTTTTTCGGTGAGATTATTTAATAAATTATCTAACTGATTTTCATCTTGATTTCCGTAAATGCTAACTATTTGCCATGTCAATAAAAATAATGTTAATAGTGTTGCTGAACCTTGCAAAATTACGCCTGCGGCCAGCCAATGGCTATTGGATTCTAACCAAATTACAGTTGCCATGTAAGTGCTGAAGCAAGCTATACCGCCACTAATCACAGCTAGAGCTAGCCGACGGTTCGGACTATTTAAAAACTTTTTAATCTCAGACCAGTGTAACTGCCAATGCCATGCTTGCATGGAATAAACAAACATCATTGTCCCCACACCTGCACTACTAGCTAACAGCAGTTTCCAATTCCACAATAGCATCGCCACAACTATAGTCAGGAACCCAAGAACGCCTCCTGGACCACGGAAACGTTCTAGAGGTAACTTTTTTGTAGCTCCTGACTTGAACTCTGGAAGCATCCAATCGAGGATCTGGTCAATTAATTGCTGCCAAGAAGACGAAGCCTGTGCCACGATATCTACCTACTTGATTGTAAAAGGTTAATAAATAAGCAATAACCTCTACCAGAATACCTGAAATCACTTCGGTAGAGGTCTTGGCACAGATTTTATCACTCTCATACCATTTCACGTTAATCGCGATACACATAAATCAATACGCTTGGTGATAAGCCCAAAATCCTTTGTACCAGACGCGAAATTTCGCGTCTGGCCAGATCAATTTTCGGTACTAAAAATCCTTAACTGAACCGTATTGACACATAAATAATGTACCAGACGTGCCATGGCACGTCTGGTACTTTTAAAGGAAATTGGTATCAGCACTACGCTATTGGGATAGTCTGCGGCTGATTACCAGAAAAAGTTAAAAATCCCACAGCATCAAGCTGTGGGTATATTTAAAAAAAGACTCGCTGTTGTGTGTCTTTTAAATTTTTTTACCGACCAATTCCAATATATTGGAAACCAGCTCTGAGCATAATTTCAGGATCGAGGAAGTTACGACCATCAATCATGACGGGGTGGTTCATCAATTTTGCCATCTGAGCATAGTCAAGAGTTCTGAATTGCTGCCATTCAGTAACAATTACTAAAGCATCGCAACCATCGGCTAGTCTTTGTGGATCGGTTTCTACTAATACACCAGAAAGACCATCACGTAAACCAGATTGGGAAACAAGGGGGTCATATGCTTTGACTTTGGCTCCCAATCGATTTAACTGCTCAATCAAGTTGAGTGCTGGGGCGTCGCGCATGTCGTCGGTATCAGGTTTAAAGGTCAGACCGAGTAGTCCGACTGTTTTTCCTTTGAGAATTTTCAGGGCTTGCTGGAGTTTTTCAACAGCAATCAAGCGCTGGCGTTGGTTGACGCTGACTGAGGCTTTGAGTAGTTGAGCTTCGTAGCCATAATCATCGGCGGTGTGAATCAAAGCTGAGACATCTTTGGGGAAGCAAGAACCACCCCAACCAATACCAGCATTCAAGAATTTGCTTCCGATTCGAGAGTCTAAGCCGATTCCTTTGGCTACTTGGGTAACATCAGCACCAACGCGATCGCAAATGTTTGCTACTTCGTTAATAAAACTAATCTTAGTTGCTAAGAAGGCATTAGCAGCATATTTAATCATTTCTGCGGAACTCAAGTCTGTTACCAACACTGGTACTGGAGGTAAAGACTGATCTTCAGCATATTTACGCTCTACAATTGGAGTATATAATTCTTCCATCATGGCGATCGCTTTAGAGCTATTGCTACCTAAAACAATGCGATCCGGGTTAAAGGTATCATAAACTGCTGAACCTTCCCGCAAAAACTCTGGGTTACTGACTACATCAAACTGGGCTGTAATTTCTGTTAATTGTTCATTATCACGCCCTCCACCAGCAGGTACGAGTGTTTTTTGGCGTTCAGCAATACCATCTAAAACTATCATCCGTACCCAGTCACCAGAGCCAATCGGGACGGTAGATTTATTGACAATTACTTTATAGCCACCATCAAGGTGAGTCCCAATACCACGAGCAACAGCTTCCACATAACGAGTATCGCTTTCACCAGTTGGTAGAGGGGGTGTTCCAACAGCGATAAACAAAATTTCTCCGTGGTTGACTCCCGCACCAAGATCGCTGGTAAACTGGATTTTGCCGTTTACAATGGCATTTTGCATTATTTCTGAGAGTCCAGGCTCGAAAATAGGCGATTGCCCAGACTTCATGAGCTTAACTTTCTCTTCGTTGTTATCTACACAGATCACATCATGACCAATGTGAGCCAAGCAAGCCCCTGTGACTAAACCAACGTAACCAGTACCAATAACACAAACACGCATTTTGCTTAATTCCTCACTTTAGCTAGGGGTTAAATTCTTAAAAAAGTTTTCTGCAAATTTGTCATTAGTCATTAGTCATTGGTCATTGGTCATTTGACAAATGACAAATAACCAATCACTAATGACCATTTTTTATACGTTCGCGAAAATCTTCTATAGTCAGTTTTAACCCTTCTTGTAGTGGAACGGTAGGTTCCCAATTTAACCAAGTCTTTGCTCTGGTAATATCGGGGCGACGGCGGCGCGGGTCATCAGCAGGTAGTGGTTCAAACTTAATTTCTGCATTGGGATTAATAAGATTTTGTACAGCCTGAGCCAGTTCTAGGATTGTGTATTCGTCAGGATTTCCTAAATTAATGGGTCCAATATAGTCATTATTCATGAGTCGCATCAGTCCTTCTACTAGGTCAGATACGTAACAAAAACTACGTGTTTGTGACCCTTCACCGTATACGGTTAATGGAATACCTCGTAATGCTTGAACTACAAAATTACTGACTACCCGACCATCGTTTTCTAACATGCGGGGGCCATATGTGTTAAATATCCGAGCAACTCTAATGTCAACTTTGTTTTGTCTGTAATAATCAAATGCTAAAGTTTCAGCAATACGCTTGCCTTCGTCATAGCATGAACGCAGTCCAATCGGATTCACACTACCCCTGTATTCTTCGTTTTGGGGATGAACTTCTGGATCACCATAAACTTCACTTGTGGAAGCCAATAAAAAGCGAGCTTTCACACGCTTTGCTAACCCCAGCATGTTTAACGTACCCATGACGTTGGTTTTTACAGTTTTGACTGGGTTGTACTGATAATGTACTGGGGAAGCTGGACAAGCTAAATGGTAAATTTGATCTACTTCTAAGCGGATCGGTTCGGTGATGTCATGACGGATAAATTCAAAATAAGGATGATCCATCCACTTGAGGAAGTTGCGTTTATGACCTGTATAGAGGTTATCTAAGCAAATTACTTCATGTCCATCAGCTATTAGTCGGTCGATTAAATGTGAGCCAATAAACCCAGCACCGCCCGTCACCAAAATTCTCATAGTCTTCCAGGTATTTACGATGATTTTTAGTCGCGATCGCGCTTGTACTTAGAATACCCATAATGGGAATTCAAATACAGCACAAGCTTGTTTACTCACAAAAATATTTTTTGAGCAAATTTTTGTATGTGAGTATTTATCTTAATTTAATTACTAAACAATTCTTTAAGCAAAGTTATCAAACATCTTTTGTGAATACCGAACAATCGGTGAGATTTCATTAAATCTTCAAGTAGATAAAGTTTTTAAATTAGTTTACTGGGTAGAGGCGTGATATTTGTGCAGGTAGATTTCAAATCAAAAACTAAATATTTTCCTACAAAAGCTACTTTGCCTTGAAGCCCTACCCTGCCGGGAACGTCTACCCTATTTAAGTATTATTAATTACTTGAAAATTAAGAATTATTTTTATACAGGATCAAGAAATACATCAACTTCCCTAAAATAATAGTTCAAACTAATAGACAAAGAAAGATAGATTTTTTACAATAGTAAACTCACTATTTTATGCATCACATAACAGTTTAATAAATAGCACATTTATCCCGAATCTACATGTAAATACATAGAAGAATTCATATGCGAGCGATCGCTCTTAGTCACCTTACCTTAGTTAACTTTATAAAGATAAAACCAAGAATTAAATCAAGTTTGTAAAATTTTGGTTAAAGAACACTACTAAGTCTGACGGTTAACCTAGCCTTAATACGGTAGCCCAATGCTGAAAAATAGTCACATTTTGAATATTAGTAATGGTTCAATTCAGACATTGGTTTTCCGTACTCACCTGCTCACTCGTTCTGAGTGTTACTGGATATGCAACATCTGCTTATGGTATCTCCCTGAGCGATACTTTAACTATTCCCGGTAGAAGCACTGACTTATATCCCTACGATGGTAATAGTGCCAATAAAAACCGCTTAGGATTTTTCTCAGATTTGTACTACGATCGCACAAACAATGTTTACTATGCTTTGAGCGATCGCGGCCCTGGTGGCGGTGTCATTCCCTACGAAACACGGATACAAAAATTTTCCCTTGATATTAACCCAATCACGGGGAAGATCAGAAAATTTAAAATTCTAGAGACAATTGTCTTCAAAAAAGATGGTCAAAGCTTCAATGGCTTAAACCCGCAATTACTCAACAGTGATAAAGCAGTTCTTGGTCAGAGTTTTGATCCAGAGGGGTTTGCAGTCGCTTCCAATGGGAATTTTTACATTTCCGATGAATATGGTCCCTCTGTTTATGAATTTAGTCCCAAGGGTGAGTTCATCAGATCATTCGTGATCCCAGATAATCTTATTCCCAAAGCAGGAAGCACTCTCAACTATGTCGATGGTCGTCCAACAATCATAAATGGACGTCAAGATAATCGGGGTTTTGAAGGATTAACTATTAGCCCAGATGGCAAAAAATTATTTGCCATGCTCCAAGACCCATTAGTAAATGAAGGCGTAGATAATAATGGTAGGAACGATGGACGCTATAGTCGTAATCTGCGATTGGTAGAATTTGATATTGCTACTGGCCAGAGTACAGCTCAGTATATTTATCAATTAGAAAGTTTAACAGAGATCAACGATCGCATTCCTGGTACTGACAATGATTTTGGACAAAATGCCCAAGGTCGAAATATCGGGATCAGTGCTATAACTGCTCTCAATCAACAAGAATTTTTAGTTTTGGAAAGAGATAATCGCGGGTTCGGGGTAGACGTGCTGAATGATTTAGCCGATGATCCCACTGACACCCCCAATCCTGTTGCAAGCAAGCGCGTTTACAAAATTAGCCTTGTCGGTGCAACTGACGTCAGTAATACTAGTCTCACAGGCACAAACACTTTACCAACAGGTGTAAATCCAGTTAGTAAAACTCTGTTTTTCGATGTAGCACAAACTTTGAATCCTGAAAATCCTGGTGACTGGACAAAGATACCAGAAAAAATGGAAGGTCTAACAATTGGCCCTAAACTCAGAAATGGTTCTTATGCCTTGCTAATAGGTACTGATAACGACTATAGCGTCACCCAAAATGATGATGATGTACAATTCGATGTTTGCAGCAATCAAGACGGTAGCAGCGTTAGCAAAGTCACAATTGACACTTATTGTCCCAAAGGTCAAAGGTTAGTTCCTGGCTTCCTCTACTCGTTTAAGGTAAACACTACAGAATTGGGTAACTTCAATCAAGCGCAAAATCCACCAAAATCAACTACAACTGCTGGTCTAGTTTTACTGGGGTTAGCTGGTGTTTGGTTGAAGCGAAGACACCTGGAATAGGGGTTTGTAACGGTTGGCAAAATTTGATTAACTCGTTAAGGTTAATGGGGAGATAGAGAGGTGAGGAAGTATCAAGATTGAAATAAAGATTCTCCCTTGTCTCCCTTGTCTCCCTTGTCTCCCTTAATATATCCCTTCATCCACAGTAGTCTTGGATTTTGCCCTAACTTTATTAGCACTGCGTTTGAGGGCTGAGAGTCGTCCTTCGTATTTAGAACGTTGACGCTTGCTAGGAGTCATATCAATTAGGGTTTTTAAAGCGCTACCTAAACTTTTATAAGCGTTGGGAAGACTGTATCCAAAACGAGTTGCTAAAGCGATCGCTTTTTCATCAGCTTCAATAAATTCTCTAAGTTGCTTTTCCCCATTGTTTTTTTGATAAAGTCGCCAGCCAGAAACACCGCATAGTGCTAAGGCTAATATCAGCAATAAAGCATCCTGTACCCATAATTCGCCAACAGCACCACCCAAACCAATCGCCAAAGCAGCCATTTCCCAACCATCTTTGGGAATGGTATCATTTTGAATGCGCGCGACTTCGTGCCAGAATAGTAGATTACGCTGATCCATTGCCAGCGTATCCCATTTCACCAAGTCAATTTGAATTTCTACTTGGTCTTTACCAATTTCTTCGCAGCGAATTAGGGGTGGATTTACCTCTGTTGTACCTTCAACAGTTACCCAACTTTGCAATTCTGGTGGTAGCAAACCCTTAAGACGCCGGAGTTCACTCATTTCTGCTTTAGCAGAGGAGGTTGCATAAGATGTCATAATATCCAACCCTAGAAAAATTTCAGTATATTGAGCGTATCACTTTGGAGTATAGCTATTTCATTACTCATTCGGTTGATTCGTTCGGAAAACTCCCCCGCTTTTTACGGGCTTCCATTGCTTTCTCTAACAGGTCTAGCAATCCTGGTGCTTCTTGTTGAATACTTAATAAAATTCTTTCTCCCAATTCTACATTACCTGGATCATGACCGGTTTCCATCACCCCTTGCAAACGAGGTATGGCGACATTATCAACAAGCTGAATTAAGCCACTCAAACAACGGTTAAATTGTTTTTCTGTAAGAATCGAATCTTCCAAGGGGAACTCAATAATGGCACGAATTTCACCATCGGAAGGATCATACTCCCATTGCAGCATTTTGGTTTCCCAGGATATTGCTAGCATTGTTTGGAGAATGGCTGCTTTATGGGGATGATCTTGCACTCCTGCCAACACCTGTGGCGCAAATAGCCGAAAAAACTTCCCATCCTCATCTAACTGCACAACAATTAAAAAGTCCTCGACATTATCACTTTCTACTCCTGTGATAATACGCTCTTCTTCTTCATCTACACGATAATCCCAACCAAGGTTATCTAAGTAGTTGGCAATCTCTACCAGATCAACAGCCATAAAAGCCTCATCGTAAACGGTAAAACCGCTGTTATCAGACCTAGTGTAACCTGCTAGCAGCATAGGTATAGCGTGGAAACGCTACGTTTTATATTATGTTTAACTGTTAATTAAATTACAGTTAATCTCTATAAAGAGAATATATCATTTGGAATTTACATCTGATACTAAGTCCGGCTAATCACTTACGATTAAAATTTCTTTGCCTCAGGTGCGTCTCTCTATCTTTAATTAAGATTAGTCTTTATGCGCGACTACGAACATTTTTAAACATTCCATTTTCAACTTGATTAATTGCTGACATAATTCCATTTTCAGGATTATCTAGCAATGATAATTTGACTTGTTGTAAATAATCACTAATTGCATCTCGTAAGATAGGTTTTTCAACTGCTACTGTATGGTTAAAGTCCCATACATCCCAGATAATAATACCAACCCCTACAATCGGATCGAGTAATTCTGCACCTAATTTCGCAGCAACTGCACCACCAGTTTTAGCAGCCATTTTTGCACCAGCTTTCCCAGCAAAAGATGTCACTACTTTACTCCCGACTTTTGTAACGACGGGAATCATGGCTTTTGTCAGTAAATAAGCACTACCTCCAGTTAAAATCTTTAAAGATAAATTAGAAATATTACCTTCTGTATCATTAACAGTAATAGCAATATCACCAAGATAACGTTCCCAATCTCCTTGAGGAATCTTGTAACTACTTTGGATATCAGCAATATTTTGACTCAATTTGGCGACATAAAAATCGATAGTCTCTTTAGTAATATTTTCTAATTCCAATTGAGCAACTTTTGGTCTAAGAACACGTTTAGCAAATTCTGTTTGGAAATTCTCAGTCAATTTTTCAGCTACTGCTTGTGTAGGCGAGGGATGATTAGCATTTGTCCAGTGGGCTACGGCTGAAGTTAACCACACAAAAGGAGTGCTAAATTCTAGCTTTTTTTGATTGAAGTAATTAAAATACCAATCTAGAAAGCTCTGATCAACACGAGTCATTAATTCATCAACCCACTGATCTAATTTTGCAGAAGCGAAACTCTGAGATTGAGCATGAGCATTTGTAATTGCAGTGGCGATCGCATCTTCTATTCCTGATGGTGGAGCTTTTTTGTCCACAATCACTATATTTTCTTTTGTTGGTTGAGCAATAACATAATCTTGTGGTGATGAACCTGCGATTAAAAATTTACCTAACAACGGAATCAAGACAACAATAATTACAGCTACCCAAATATATGGGGTTATAGACTTAATAAATTCACTCCAAGCTCGAATACGATCAGTTTTATGAATATAAGAAACCTTTTCATTCGTTTCCTGGGGTTTTTGTCCAGTTATTGATGAATCTGGAACAGATTTCGAGTCAAATATATCCTGTTGTTCTTGGTTCATAGTATGTTTTTAACTAAATCTAAACAGCCTCCTTCACTCGTTAGTTTAGCTAATTTAACCAATAAAACATGTCTGTTGTTCTCATTTCAGAATCAAAATGCTTTGGTGGTAAACTCAGCTTTTATCGCCATCCCTCTACTAGTTGTAATGGTGAAATGCGTTTTGCTGTTTACCAACCACCACAAGCAAATAATGAACCAGTACCTGTTCTTTATTTCCTCTCTGGTTTAACTTGCACAGAAGAAAATTTTATGGCGAAGGCGGGAGCGCAGCGTTTTGCGGCAAAATACGGCTTAATGTTAGTAGTACCAGATACTAGCCCTCGCAACACTGGAATTCCTGGCGAGGATGAGGACTGGGATTTTGGCACGGGTGCAGGTTTTTACGTTGATGCTACAGTTGAACCGTGGGCTTCGCATTACCGCATGTATAGTTATGTAGTTGATGAATTACCTGCTGTAATTACCGAAAATTTCCCAGCTATACCAGAACGACAAAGCATTTTTGGTCATTCTATGGGTGGACATGGGGCGCTGGTTTGTGCTATACGAAATCCCCAACAATATAAATCTGTGTCAGCTTTCGCGCCTATTGCTGCACCAATACGTTCTCCTTTGGGACAAAAAACTTTCAGTCGGTATCTTGGTAATGATTTAGAAGCTTGGCGTGGTTATGATGCTAGCGAGTTAGTCAAGCAAGTAGGATACCACAGTCAGATTCTGATCGATCAAGGTACTGCTGATCAATTTTTAGCTGAAGGATTACTTGTGGATACATTTGACAAAGCTTGTGCAGAAGTAGATCAACCTTTGAATTTGCGTTATCAAGAAGGCTACGATCACGGCTATTACTTTATAGCCTCTTTTATTGAAGATCACATCCGTCATCATGCGATCGCTCTTTTACAATAGAGCAGCAGGCAAAAGTCTATAATTTACTGAACTTTGCATCTTTCCTGAATCTTGTGCAGATTAAATCCAATTCAATATTGCTTAGTTCAGATAAATTGATTGACATTTAAACCTACCAGAGACGTTGCACTGCAACGTCTCTACATGACCAAAATTATGACGAAAAATTCTGAACCAAACAGTATGGAATTCCTGGTTTTTGTGATGTGAATATTTTAAATTGTTGCTTAGTCAACTGTAATTTTATCTATTTTAGTAATGTAATTGTAACTTTTATTTAAGATTAGTGAGTGTAAAACTACTGAGGAAATTCTTTTCATTGATTTGGTCATATACAAATTTAATGATTACTTTTTATGGTAAAGGAACAGAAATGTAACAAAAAGTAATGATGAACAATAAAATCTTAAATGATAATTTATTTTGACTTATAAATACAACCTTAAAAATCACTAAATATATTTTTTTACGTGTAATAATGCTAATTTTTCAGAAATTACCCGGAACTATGTTTTAATTTTAAAATCCACAATAAACTTAATTTGTTTTGCTTTTTTAATTAAATTTTGTTTTTGAGGAATCTCTTTGGTCAGACTTCCTAGTTGTAATGTAGTGGAATCTTGACTTTGCATGATTTCAAAGCAAAATATAATTAAATAAAACTTAAAAATATCGAAAATAAGTTAAAATAATGTCAATAAAATTGAAGTATAAACCTATGCAAATTGGCAGAAAAAGCAGGATGATTTAATTTAAGGTAAAAACGAAAAAGCAGAGACTTTAGATAAAGGTTTTTGTCGATAACTAACTGTAAGGCAAGAGATAGGTTAAAAGGTGAAATGACCCCCAATAATTGATGCAAAGAGTCACTTTAGTTATCGTGATTGACAAGTAAACTTACAAAACTAAACAAACAATAATTATGACTAAAAGCATTGCAATGACCGCAGCGTTTCGCTTGAGTGAAAAATTGCCTTTACCACTGCGACGCTTGGCAGATTTGGCCTACAACTATTGGTGGTCTTGGACAAGCGATCGCATCGCTTTATTTGAAACTATCGATCCCCAAGAATGGGAGCGTTGTGGACATAATCCAGTAGCAATCTTAGAATCAGCAACCTACGAACGGCTCACCCAGCTAGCAGAAAACCCGTCTTACCTGAAGCAAATTTCTGCCCTCGCCAAAGAATTCGACGAATACATGACCCAAAAAGACACTTGGGTAAACCGAGTCGCACCGCAAGTTACCATCGAAAATCCTATTGCTTACTTTTGCGCCGAATTTGGCATTCATGAATCCTTACCCGTCTACTCTGGCGGTTTAGGTATTCTCGCAGGTGATCACCTCAAATCTTCATCCGATTTGGGTGTACCAATGGTTGCTATTGGCTTGCTATATCGTCAAGGTTACTTCCGACAACGCTTGAACCGTAGCGGCTGGCAGGAAGATTACTATGTAGATAATCCCTTCCACCGTATGCCCATAGAACTAATTAAAAACGAGCAAGGGCAACCACTCACCATCGAAGTAGAAATTCGCCAGCGTTGGGTGAAAGTACAAATTTGGCAAGTGCGAGTCGGGCGAGTCACCCTCTATCTTTTAGATAGCGATCGCGAAGACAATGATCCCATTGATCGTTGGTTAACTGGACACCTTTATGGCGGTAATCAAGAAACTCGCATCGCCCAAGAAGTCGTTTTAGGAATTGGTGGCGTCCGTGCTTTAACAGCTTTGGGAATCCAGCCATCCGTCTATCACCTCAACGAAGGACACGCCGCTTTCTGTACCTTAGAAGTTGTGCGCCAAGAAATTGAACGTACCAACAAATCCTTCTATGACGTCGAAACAGATGTACGTAAACGCTGTGTCTTCACCACCCACACACCCGTTCCCGCCGGTCATGATGTCTTCTCTCCAGATTTAATGGACTCGTTCTTCGCCCACTACTGGCCACAACTACGCCTTTCACGGGAACAATTCTTAGCATTAGGCGCACGGCGACTAGGCGATCCTTGGGAACCCTTTGGTATGACTGTTTTAGCATTACGGATGTCTCGTACTTCCAACGGTGTCAGCGAATTACACGGGCGAGTTTCCCGCCAAATGTGGACAGTCATGTATCCCAACCGCACTGAAGATAACGTCCCCATCGGCTACATTACCAACGGAGTCCATGCACCAACCTGGACTGCTCCCCTAATAGCAGATTTGTACAATCAATATTTGGGAACAGATTGGAAAACCCATGCAGTTAATCCCAAAATGTGGGAAAAAGTAGACGATATTCCCAACGAAGAACTCTGGTGGCGACATCAAATTCTCAAAGAAAGACTTGTCGCTCACACTCGCTATAAAGTCAAAAAAGCTAGAGAAGGACGAGGCGAAGAATACCAAAACATTCAAGCCACCAACACCCTACTAGATCCCAAAGCACTCACCATCGGATTTGCGAGACGTTTCTCACCATACAAACGCGGTCATTTACTCCTGCGTGACATGGAACGCGCCCTCAGAATTTTTGGTAGCACTGACCGACCCGTACAAATTATCTTCGCCGGCAAAGCACACCCCGCTGATGAAGAAGGTAAGCGAATTATTCAACGCTTGATGGAGTGGTGCAAACACCCAGCCCTCACCAACCGCGTTGCTTTCATCGAAGACTACGACATCTACACCGCCCAAAAACTCGTTCAAGGCGTCGATGTCTGGTTAAACAACCCCCGTCGTCCCCTAGAAGCATCCGGTACAAGCGGACAAAAAGTCTGCTTCAATGGTGGTATAAATTGCAGCGTCCTCGATGGCTGGTGGTGCGAAGGCTATCAAGCCGACGCCAACGGTAAAGGCATTAACGGTTGGGCAATTGGCGAAGATGCCCACACCAGTGATCAAGAACTACAAGACCGTATTGATTCAGAATCACTGTATAAATTATTAGAAGAAGAAATCACTCCCCTCTACTACAACCAAGATGCTAACGCCATTCCCCACGGTTGGATACAGATGATGAAAGCCTCCATTAAAACCAACGCACCACTATTTAACACTGATCGCATGATTGCTGACTACGTTTCCCAAGTATACGTCCCAGAAATTGCCGTCACAGTACCACCGATTTTAGCCAAAGTATTAGTCTAAGAATTAATGAACCACCAAGACTCCAAGACACAAAGAAAACCTATATCCAAGGAATTGGATCAAGAAACACCAAGGCTCCAAATCACCAAGAAATCTTCGTGTCTACCCTTACGGGTAGGCGCGTAAGCGACTTCTGCAAGTAGCCGCTCCGCGTCTATGTGTCTTTGTGGTTCATTTNTCACCAAGAAATCTTCGTGTCTACCCTTACGGGTAGGCGCGTAAGCGACTTCTGCAAGTAGCCGCTCCGCGTCTATGTGTCTTTGTGGTTCATTTTTTTTAAATGGTGAATTATGTTAATTTGGCAAGCTGATTTTTATCATCATCGCCAACAACAGGCAGCAGGACAAGTTTTATGGGAGTTGTTGATTTGCGATCGCGATCGCAGTTTTCAGTATGAAGCAATTTGTCCTCAATCTCAGGTGAATTCTAGTTGGGTTACTGCTCAGTTGCAATTGGCTGCGGATGGGAAATTACCAGATGTAATTCAGGTGTTCCGCCCGCAATGTTTGGGTTTAATTGAGGAAGCTGGACGCAGTTTGGGTATTAATGTTGAACCGACTCGCCGCACTTTAGTGCTTAAGCAGTGGTTGGAGGAAAAAGATTATTCTACAGTAGTAGACAAACCGCCTCCGACACCATTACCGGAAAATCTCTGGGGGGAAGAATGGCGATTTGCGACTTTGTCAGCAGGTAAGGTGATAGAAGCGTTTGCAGAGCAGCCTATTCCGATTTTGGTGATCCCAGAGTTTCTGCAACCGATTAATTTGGGTTTGGCGTCAACGGTGTCAGTTCCTGGTGTGATAATTTATGGGGGACGGCAATCGATGCGTCTAGCACGATGGTTACAACAAGCGCGTCCTGTGGAGTTAAGTTATGTTGCGGGTGCGCCGGATGGGTTGGTATTGGAAGCTAGTTTGGTAGATAGATGGATTTTAGCGACGTTTAGCGATTTGGAAGTTGCAGCTGCGGCTAAGGTTTATGAGCAGCGCAAGCAGGAAAGTCAGGGGTTACATTTTTTACTGGTGCAACCTGATGATTCGGGAATGACTTTCAGTGGTTTTTGGTTATTGCGTGCGGAAGATTAATTAACAACTAATTACCTAAACAAAATTAATTACATATTCTCTATCACGTTCCCTGTTCCCTGTTCCCTGTTCCCTGTTCCCTTTATTGCATTTGTCGCCGTGCGGCTTCTAATATGAGGCGTTGTTCAGCACGTGCGATCGCTTGATATGTCCTTGCTACTGCTTCTGGTTCTACGGAAATAGAGGTTATACCCCATTTGATCAAATGCTCTATAATTTCTGGATACAATGCGGGTGCTTGACCACAAATAGAGCAAGGTATTCCTGATTCTCTGGCTGTGCGAATTAATTGAGCTACAGCATTCATGACTGCTGGGTGACGTTCGTCAAATGCTTTTGCGAATTGTCCTTGCTCTCTGTCTATGCCTAATAGTAGTTGAGCTAGGTCATTGGTGCCAATTGAAATTCCTTGGACTCCTGCTTTGATATATTCTGGTAGCAAAAATAACACGCTTGGAACTTCTGCCATGATCCATAGTTGAAAATTGGGTATTCTATTTAATTTTGCTTCTGCTACTTTTTGACGACAAAAGTTAAATTCTTCGACTGTACGTACAAAGGGCAAAATTAAATGAATATTGGTATAACCAGATTGCTGTACATTTGCTAAAGCAGCTAATTCTAATTCAAAGACCGCTGGATTGACTAAGTAGCTGAATGTACCACGCTCTCCCAGCATAGATTGGGGTGAAGATTGGAAATTCTGATTACTTGATTGTAATTCACGCGATCGCCAGTCCAATGAACGATAAAAAACAGGTCGTGGGGCGAAAGCTTGGGCAAATTGTAAAATTTGTTCGTACCATCGCTCTAATAGTACATCTTGACGTCCATTGGTTAGCCAATTTAGGGGGTGCTGTCCTTCTAGAATATTGAGTACCATCAATTCTGAACGCAATAATCCGACTCCATCAATGGGTAAAGAAAGCACTTGCTCGATCAAGTTAGGCTGACTTAAGTTAATTAGCAGCCCAGTAGCAATCATGGATTCATGTGTTGAGAAGTCAATTGTAGATGAAACATTATTGTGGTTTATTCTTGGAGTATGGTGCAAATCTGTGTTTAAAGTTGTGGAAGATTCGCCGCTATTTTGTAAAATTGGGGACACTCCTGCACGTAAAGAATTTCTATTCTGTAGATATTTTGTTGCTTCCCATAGAGGTGCAGACTGTTTTGAAGGTGTCGTGTGATGGGGAAAGGAGAGAAAAGGCAAAAATTGATCTGATTGTCTTTTGTTAGTTTCTTGTTCTTGTCCCTTCGTATTCAGGCGGTAAATTTCTCCTTTATCACCATCTATTAGCAGTTGCTCACCATGATGAATCACAGTCGTAGCACTGGCTGCATTGACTACTGCTGGAATACCTAATTCTCTGGCCAGAATCGCTGCGTGGCTGGTGAGACCTCCATGCTCAGTGATAATACCGGCTACTTGTTGCAATATAGGCAACCAGCTTGGTGTGATGGCTGATGCGACTAAAATTACTCCTTTGGGTAGTTGTTCTGGTTTTTGATGAGAATGGATGACATGAGCTGATGCTGTGATCCGTCCTGTTCCTGCCCCTAGTCCTTTGATAAAATGAATATCGGAAAGTCCTGATTGGGGTAAGCTAATTTGCGTTATGTAAAATGTTCTCGATGAAGTTTGTTGAGAAACTGTCCACTCTAGAGTCAGGTGTTTACCTAGTTCTTTGACAAGCTGATTTGTCAATCTGATGAGTTGTTGCAAATATTCTTCTGGTAAAGCATATGCTTGTTGTTGCGTTTCAGTAAGTAGATATACTTGCAAACTAGAATCATCTTGTTTTGGTAGTGATATTGATGTGGATTGCAAATCAACACCAGAATTTTCATTGTTAATACCATAGGCGAGTAGCTTGTATCCCAACTGTTGCTCTTGAATCAGGCTAGTTTCTGGCTGAATATAGTAAACATCTGGCAAAACTTCACCGTGAGCGATCGCAATTCCCAACCCAAAAGAGGCTTGAATTTCCCAATGGGAAGAGTTGGTATTGACTAAGCCACTGGCAAGTGCATTGTGGATTGGTTGTACCAAAACTGCTAAGTTAATTTGTTGAAGATCAATTCCTGCTTGTTGCCAGCATAAAAGACTTCTAGCACGAAACAACTGGCTCCAAGTCTGCTTGAGTGCTGAGGCGATCGCCTCTAGCTCGCAGTGACAAATTTGTGATTCCAGCAAGCCAGATATATTCGCAATTCCGTGCTTACCTGGGGGGAGTGTTAAACTTGGGCGAAAAATCAGACACTGAGTTTCCCATGTTTGAGTTGCTTGTAAGATAGCAGTTAATAATTCAGGTGATACAGTTGCGCTAATAATTTCTTGACGCAACCGTTCAGCTACCTGCTGAAGCTGACGCCAATTACCAACATCTAAGTGCAATGAAGAATTTGGTAAGTCCGCAATTAATGCTTCTGAACTGTTGAGATTTTCTAGAAATTCTCGCAAAACTGATGCTGGGATGACAAAACCAGACAGCACCGGATAACCACGCTGCATGATTCTGCTTAAATAAAAAGCTTTATCACCTACTTCGGCGCGATCTAGCAGTTTAATTTTCTCAAGCCAGTAGAGTTTGTCCACTCAATTAGTCAGTTGTTGGTTGGTGGTTGGTGATTAGTAGTTGGTGGTTCCATAAACCTACTAGCAGTTTTCGTTGGAACTACCAAACAATTAACAAAGAACAAAATCCTACTAAAACTAAATTTCAGTGTCTAAGTGTTACTAGGACTAGCGCTAAACTTTTTAGAAATCTATCCAAGCTGAACAAATAGACAACTTGTTAACAGGTTTTCTAGCTTTTGGTGTTGCGGTTGAGTTTATACTGAGAAATACTAAAGATTAAATTTCTATAACTGGCGTTATTATCTCCCAAAATCGCCGCAGCTTTTTCATTATTGTTAGTTAACATAATTTGTAAACTAAACACCAGATAAGCAAATTCACTTATTCCTGAGTTTGAACTTTTAGTGCTGTAGCTTGCTGGGCATTTTATAAACAAAAATCTATATTAAAAATCTTACCACAACACTACAATTGCCAAAGCTTTGACCAAAACCATTACCCAAAAGGATTATACTGTGCTACAGAAAAACAAGCGCCGAAAAATTTGCAAAAAATTAACTGAACAAGACCAACAATTGGAGTATCAGCGGTTAAATTTGGTAATTTAGTTAGAATGTTTAGGCTCACATACTGCAAATTATTGCCGACACTAATCATAGGTGGATGATATCACATTTTTTAGTATCACCAAATACATTTTTTCTTGCACCGAATGATTGGGGTAACATTGCCTTTAGACTATGCCTAGCAGTATTTTTTGGGGGCGTAATTGGTTTAGAACGTGAGCGCAGACGCAAACCAGCTGGCTTGAGAACTCATATGTTGGTAAGTGTTGCTTCAGCAATGTTTGTTCTCGTCATCTTACAAACAGATATAGAAGCGCAAGATTACAATGGACTCAGCCGTGTTATTCAGGGTATAGCTGCGGGTGTAGGATTTCTGGGTGCTGGGGAAATTTTGCGAGAAACTTCAGACCAAGAATCTCCAACAATAGAAGTTCGTGGACTAACTTCCGCAGCAGCTATTTGGATTTCGGCTGGCTTAGGGATTATAGCTGGATGTGGCTTATGGCAATTAGGATTACTTAGTATTCTTGTGTCTTTTTTTATTCTTTATATAATGAAAAAATATGAAAGACATATATAGAGTAGTTGAATAACTCTCAAACTTATCCCTTTTTGATTCCACTCCGAAAAACCTATAGCGATTTGAGTTATTTAAAATAGAAGCATGATGAAATTAATTAAAATATGTGTGGGGGTAAAATCTGCATGAAAATCTCATTTATGCCACTCAAACTACTTGTTGTTAGTACTTTAACAGGAATCGGTTTGATTTCTGTGCTGATGCCAAAACCTAGCCTTGCTGAACCAAGCCAAACACTGAATTTACAAAATTACGATCCGCAGAACAACACAGACAACCCATACAACAGCAACAATAATCCTTTTTCTAACTCCAACACAAATGATGGTTTCGGCGTCTTCAATTTAATTCATCGTGCTAATTTAAGTGTGCCAGATTTAGATGTAGATGCACAAAACCAACAACTTGATGAAGCCGCAGCAGCTTTTAAAGCGAGACAAAGAGCATTAACACAACAAAATAAACAGCAGACGCCTAGTTTGCAGATAATTACTCCAACAGTGAATACTACTTCAACTCCATAGAATTGGAAGATAAATTTTCTTCGCTAAATGATGATATGACGTAGGGAACCCGCAAAGGCTTACAGGTTCCCTTTAACTCTACGTAAAAAAATTTATAATCCCAAGGCAGCTAGAACATCACTGGCATGGGTGGAGGTATTGACACTAGAGTCAACATGAATTATTTTACCGTTGCCATCAATGATATAGGTAACACGCTTTGCATAACCGCCACCATCAACATCGTAGGCTTTAATTAAGCTGCCGTCGGTATCAGCTAGTAATGGAAAGTTGAGATTATATTTTTGGGTGAATGCTTGGTGCGAAGCTTCATCATCTGCACTTACCCCAAGTACCGCGATCTCTTTGCTGGTATATTGCTCGTTAGCATCACGGAAACTACAAGCTTGCTTGGTGCAGCCTGGAGTGTCGTCTTTGGGGTAAAAATACAGAACTACTGTTTTACCTTTGAAATCAGATAAAGATACTGTGTTGCCGTTAGTGTCTTTAACGGTAAACGCAGGTGCATCTGTCCCAACTGCTAGAGGCATAGTTTACCTTTCCTAAATTTGAAATTACTGATGCACTTGAAATTTTACAATAATTTACAATCATTACAGGACAATAAAAAAAGAAATTAGTCAACAATTATCAGTGATCAATTGGTAACTGATAATTGTACAGACGCGATGTTCCTCGCGTCTCTAGCTAGCTGATAACTGATAGCTGTTAATTGGAAACCAAAATGTCTGCTGTTGATGCTCAAAATCACAAAACCCTGACATATCCACCTAAGACCATAGAAAGAGCCAAGCGATCGCTACTTTGTTGTCCTTTTAATTTTGGTTTATTTGCAGCCATGCTTTCACAGAGGGTAGCAATGAGTGAAATTATTGGTAATTTTGGTGTCAACAAAGGCTACACCAAAGCTTATTTGTCTGAATTAAGAGCAGACAACGCCCTAGCATGGTTAATTCAAGTAGGTGTACTGCGACGTGAAGTTGATGGTCAAGGAATAACAGATAGTTTTCGCCTCACACCCCTTGGTCGTCAGATAGTAGAACAATGGGAACACCAACCACTGCCGACTGTAACATGGAGCGATCGCATTCTAAATTTTGTGGCTCGTTGGTTCAGACTGCCATTTTAGCTGTATCCACCAACCAATTTTGAGGTGAAAAGTTAGGAGTCGCACTGAGACGGGAACAATATGTACGGAAGTCTCAACTGCATTTATGAAGTCTTTACTATGTCTTTGTAAATTGATGTGAGATCTTGCGTAAGATTGTCGTTTGTCCTACGCTGTTTGTCATTTGTACAACCCTAATGACAAATAACCAATGACCAATGACTATTTAAGAGCAATTTCATCACTCAACCAGCATAGCCATATCAGGCTTCATGCTTTTAATATCACACCGGATTGGAAAAACAGTTGAATATGAAAGCAATTATGGTAGTGGGAACAACATCCCACGCAGGGAAATCACTATTAACGGCGGCTATTTGTCGTATTTTGTCGCGGCGCGGCTGGCGAGTGGCTCCCTTTAAAGGCCAGAATATGGCTTTAAATGCCTATGTCACAGCTAATGGTGGAGAAATTGGTTACGCCCAAGCAGTACAAGCTTGGGCGGCTGGGGTTATACCTTGGGTAGAAATGAACCCGATTTTACTCAAACCCCAAGGTGATATGACTTCCCAAGTGATTATTAAGGGTAAAGCTGTGGGGAAAGTCAGTGCAGCAGATTATTACGAGCAATATTTTGAATTGGGATGGCGGTCAATCGAAGAGTCTTTACAGCATTTGTCAACAGAATTTGACTTGGTGGTTTGTGAAGGTGCTGGTAGTCCGGCGGAAATCAATCTCAAGCACCGTGATTTAACTAATATGCGAGTAGCAAAATATTTAAATGCACCGACTTTACTAGTAGTTGATATTGATCGTGGTGGTGCTTTTGCCCATGTGGTTGGAACCTTGGAACTCTTGGAACCAGAAGAACGCGCTCTGATTCGTGGTGTCGTGATTAACAAGTTCCGGGGACAGCGATCGCTCCTCGAACCTGGTATAAAATGGTTAGAAGAACGCACAAAAATTCCGGTAGTTGGTGTCATTCCATACTTAGAAACTGTATTTCCCGCAGAAGATTCCCTAGATTTATTGGAACGTAAATCATCTAAATCTAGTACTGACCTGAATATTAGCGTAATTCGCTTACCCAGAATATCTAATTTTACCGATTTTGACCCCTTGGAATCAGAATCAACAGTCATGGTAAAATACTTAAGTCCTAAGCAAGAATTAGGACATCCAGACGCCGTAATTCTGCCAGGGACGAAAACATCAATCGCTGACTTGCTGTTACTACAAAGAACTGGTATGGCAGAAGCAATTCAAAACTATGCGGCAGCAGGTGGTACAGTTTTGGGTATCTGCGGTGGTTTTCAAATCCTTGGTCAAATGATTGCTGATCCAGAAGGTATAGAAGGGCAAGCCGGAAGATTTCAAGGTTTAGGACTATTACCTATTAAAACAGTCATCACAGGACAAAAAATTGCTCGCCAACGTCAAGTCACCTCAAACCATCCCCAAATGGGTTTACCCGTGACTGGGTTTGAAATTCATCAAGGGCGATCGCGCATTGAAACCCAAGGTATAGATTCCCAATCCTACTATCCTCTATTTGATGACCCAAATTTAGGATTAGTGGATAATTGCCAATCAGTTTGGGGTACTTATCTCCACGGTATATTTGACAATGGCCCCTGGCGTCGTGCTTGGTTAAATCGCTTGCGTCAACAACGAGGTTTAAAATCTCTGCCTACAGGTGTTGCCAACTATCGAGATCAGCGCGAAAATCTACTAGATTCCTTGGCTACAGAAATTGAACAGCACCTAGATTTAACTCCTTTGTTGTCGTAGTAAACTAAAAATTATGACTGTGCGCGTTAATTTTTTACCAGATGATGTTACGGTTGACGCTCAAGTAGGAGAACCCTTGCTCGATGTTGCTGATCGAGCAGGGGTGATGATTCCCACTGGTTGCCTGATGGGTACTTGTCACGCTTGTACAGTGGAGCTAGACAATGGAGAAATCATTCGTGCTTGCATTAGTGCAGTTCCAGACGGATGTGAAGAATTAGAGATCAATTTGTTTAGTGATCCAACCTGGTAAATAAGCATGAAGGATGCAGACGCCCTTGAAGGCGGTTTCCCGTAGGTGATAATGAGGTTTGAAGTGTTTTTTATCTTTAATTTTTGACTCTTCATCTCATGTTTAACCTTCAGCTTTTAACCTTCATCCTTCAGCCTTTGTTTTTAAAGCGTATTGCTTAAATCGCTCTAAATCGGCGTGCAGAGTTGATTCTACTATTCGTCCCAAAAATAAATTATCCATGATTTTGCCAAGGATACCAGGGATAGCATAGGCAGCAGTAAGTTTAACGATACTACTAGTATGGCGATCGTAAAAACGAATAGCTCCCCGATTCGGTAAACCATCGATAGATTCCCATTGGATGATTTGACGAGGAATTACCTTGAGAATGCGGGATTTCCAGGTAAATTCAAAACCACCAGATTTCAATGTCCACAATGATATATCCGGGTTGTCTTCAGGAACTTTCACTGAATCAATCCACTTCATCCAGCGAGGCATTTGCTCCAAATCAGACCACAGACTCCATACTAAATCTATAGGAGCCTCGACTTCCACTTGCACCGTATGTTCTAACCAATCAGACATTAGATTTTAGATTTTGGATTTTGGATTTTGGATTTTGAATTTTGGATGAGCAAACTATTGTTTCAGAGTCTCCAAAATAGCTTTTGCTGCAAGCATTCCCGAAATCGTTGCTCCTTCCATGCTATCGATATAATCCTGCTGTGTATAACTTCCTGCTAAGAAGAAATTAGCCACAGGGGTTTTTTGACGGGGACGATAAATATCCATCCCTGGTGCTTCTCTGTACAAAGACTGAGCTAGCTTAACCACACTGTACCAAGTCATATTTAATTCCCTTGATGATGGGAACAACTCGTGTACCTGTGCCAAAACGTGTTGAGCAATTTCTTCATTGCTTTTTTTAATAAACGGATCTCCTGGTGTCAGCACTAACTGCAACAAAGACCCTTGTCCTTGTCGATAATAATCAGCAGGACTAGTCAAAGCCAAATCAGCAAAGCAAGAAAAATCAGCATCGGCAGTATATAACAAATTATCAATTCCTGCTGGGTGATTTAGCTGTTTGCGTGCCTCTACATCTTGCAGTTCTGTTACCCAA
The DNA here is from genome assembly GCF_004323185.1 of Westiellopsis prolifica IICB1. GTDB lineage: Bacteria > Cyanobacteriota > Cyanobacteriia > Cyanobacteriales > Nostocaceae > Pelatocladus > Pelatocladus prolificus_A. The sequence goes on along the minus strand of NZ_NAPS01000002.1, from coordinate 2,064,311 downwards.
CCATCAAACCGTAGCTGCACCGTTGCTACAGGAACTGCATCCAATTTGTAAATATTGTCAAATTCTGACCATTGACGCCATTGTTGAGGTAAAAGACGCTGAATTCCAGGCAGATCACAAGCTGCTAGATAAGCATCCGCGGTAATTTTTTCTTCTGTGTCACCGTCAGCAATTACTAAACCAGTGACACAGGTTTGTTCTTTTTCCTCAGCAAATAGAACTTCTCGTACTCTGCGGCGAGTATGAATTGTTGTTCCTCTCGCTTCTAGATATTCCAAAATCGGTTTATGCAAATATTCATAGGGCGATCCTTTCAGCATCCGCAGTTTTGAGGCTTCGGTTCTCACTGCAAATAACTGAAAAATCGTCAACATACAACGAGCAGATATGTTCTCGCAATCAATAAAACCCAAAGCATAAGCGATGGGGTTCCACATCCGCTTTATACTGCCGTTGCTACCACCATGACTACGAAACCACTCAGCAAAGCTAACTTTGTCTAAGTTGCGGATATCTTGCATTGCACCTTCAAAGTCTACTAAACCCCTGACAACTGGACTAGTCGAAAGTGCTACAGCATTTTGTAATTTATCTAGTAATGAGAGTTGAGAGGTAGTAAAAAATGCCTTTAAACCATTAAAAGGCGCACCCATAAAGAAACGAAAATCAAGCGCACCAGTCTTTCCTCCTTTATTGATGAAGTTATGAATGTGTTCTTTAGGAAGCAGGTTTTCAAAGGCTCCCATTTTCTTCATCAATTTCAACAACTGATTGTAGTTGCCAAAGAAGACATGCAAACCCATTTCGATATGGTTGCCATCTCCATCTACCCAGCTGCTAACTTTACCACCAACAAACGGACGGGACTCAAAAATCTGGACTTCACAGCCAGCATCAGCTAGATCTACGGCGGTTGCTAGCCCAGCCAGTCCCGCACCAATGATTGCAACGCGCATTCCGTCCTTCCTTTTCAATTTCTTTACAAATTGTAACTGGGTTGGTGTCGGAATTTGCTACTTGTATTCTATTTAGAGTCCTAAAGTCAAAAGATTCAAAAAGCACCCTGCTAAGTTTGTAAAAGAGTCAAAGAAAGTAAAAAGTAGAAGCCAAAAACAAATTTTTCTTTCTTTATTATTTTTTTTCCTTGTACTCTTAATTTATTAAATTCTGCCTCCCTATCTGTCACTATCTTTTGTATCTTCAGCTACAGATAATCCTCGGATCAACTCGCGAATCACATCAGTTGCTGGTCTACCAGTTTGCTCACAATACTTTTCTAGTTTTTCGGCCTCCTGTGCTGCTAAATTCACAGTGATACGTTTTACAGCCCATTTTTTATTAGTCATTTGATTGTGTTATTTGCTGCTTATCGACATTGTGTACAAAATGTTAGTGAGGATGAAAGAGTTAAGAATATCAGAGTTTTTGTCAGGAAACAAGCAATCCTTTGTACAAAAAACTTACTTTACTTGAAGTGTTCTTCATTTTTTAATAGAATCAAAAAACAAATGAATCAAGTGTTGTTCTATGAGAATAGCTAGCGTATATTATCTTATAGACAAGATAAACTATCTTAAGGAAGAATCAAGCTTGACCAAAAATTTGATTACCTGGCAAAGGTAATTGCTGCTAGTTAAATAACTATTTATTAGAAAATAGCAATTTTAAAGAAACTTGATCTATCTCTATCACCCAATTTGACCAAAAACCTTTGGGGAAAACATGTGTCATAACACCTGTAGATATGATATTAATGTGTTCGCTTGTTTGTGATTTAGATGCTCAGATATTTTTTTGTCTAGCAAGTTTAGCATACAGCAAGTAATTTCTCAGTGAAGTTTTAATATTGAGTAGAACATTGCATACAATGAGAACAATTCTTGTCGAATAGTATTCACTCTTCCCTCCAAACTACAAATCCCAAGATCAACTTGGAAAATTTCTATATCCATGAGACTAGAAATTATAACTACGAGATCACTTAGGAAACCAGACCGAGAATGATAAATAGGGTAAAGATTAATTATCTTTTGGTAAATTTTATTGGCAATTTGTGTACTCACAGTCAAAAGTTTTTGAACTTTTTTGAAAAAATGAGAATCAAAGTCATATGCTATTGCTGCATTACAAGCACCTTTTAGTGGCATATACAGACGGTCATCTATGATTTTTAAGTAATAGTCAATCACAATTTGTTCCCAAGGTAAAAGAGCTTGTAATAAGCCAAGGTTAGTATAGTGAAACCGCATACTTACAAAGGAAATCACTCTAGGATTATTTTGTGTGTATTTCTGTCGCAGCAAACCAACATCTATGTTGATGATTGTTACCATTTGAGTGGATACACTATGTTGTGCTTTCATTTGCTGAATGCTTTCAAACTATGGGATTTTTATAGGTATTCTTTTGCTTGACACTTGCTGAATAAGCTGATGTGCGCTTAGATTAAATATTCTTGCGTTAGGACTGTCCAGGGTCAAGAGTCCAAAGTCCAAGCTAGTCTTTGACTCTGGACTCTTGACTTTTGACAACCTGCTCGCAAAATATACAATTTAAATGCATAACAGCTTATATAGATGCAATACTTGTTCGTACATCCCAAAAGAATTTGCTTTTATTTCCCAAGGATTTACTAATTTGGGGTCTATAGGATGCTTTTTGATTGCTTCTGATAAGAATACTTCTGTTTTGTTCCATGCTTGTAAACTCACAGTAGGAAAAGAATTCATTATCTTTTGTGCTGTTGTTTTTACCCTGATTAAATAATGTATTTTTGAAGTTCACACCATCTTGTTTATCCTCATGCAAGTGGTTTAATTTTATATTATGCAAATACTTAATTAGCTCAACAATGAGCTAAATATAAAACAGCATATTGTTTTTCTAGTTGTAGTAAATTATTTGAATTACGTTCTGATTTTTCATTCATGCTCATATATTAATCATGTTGATTTTATTTTATAAACACCCTAATTATTAATGTTCTTATTGTATATGTTTTCCTGTTTATTTCTATGACTTTATTTAAACTTTAAAGAAATTCTACTTAAATTTAGAGTTTAATTTGTATAAAATTTTTAATAAGAAATAGTAAAAAAATTACATTAGACTGTCTAAACAGCAAAAACATCCATAAAATCTCAAAAATAAGAATTAGAAAAAATGTAATTTGATAAAAAATATGAAGATTATATTTATATTCTTGAAAAAGCTATAGGAATCCTATTTGATTTTTGAATAAGCACCGTACATTTGAAGGGTAGGGAAATCAAAGGTAGTGTGTCGAATAAACCACTCAAACATCCACTTTAAATGAGAAAAAGAAGGAATTAAAGCGCAAAAACGTCGAACCCAAGTTTTGGCTTGCAACCAAATATCCTCTATAGGGTTTTGCTCCGGGCAATTGGGAGCAAAGCGGACACAATGTATTTTCCATTGTTCAGTGGATAAACCTTGATTCATGGAGTCCAAGAAAGCTCGAACATCTTGAGAGCGATGGTAAGTAGCACCATCCCAAAAAATCAGTAACCGTTGGTCAGCAGACTCAGCTAGCAGATATCGCAGATAATCAATGGTCGAGTCTGAGTTTCCTTGATCGTAGGCTTTAAGCAGTAATTTTCCGTCGATATAGTCAACTGCCCCATAGTAAGTTTGTTTATCTCGTTCATTTACCACTGGAACGGTTATTTCTTGGTCAGTTTTCCCCCATACATAACCATTTAAGTCTCCCCACATTAGATGACATTCATCAATTAAGAGTACTCTAAGCTTTCCTGTTTCAATTTCAAAGCGGTGTTTTGCCAATAATGTTTCAATCTCTTTTTTTTTTCTGCGACAGCATCAGGATTGGCTTTGGGATTGTGCTTTGTTGTTTTCTTCCAACTAATCCCTGCTTCCTCAAATAGGTCATAGTAACTTTGTTTTGACCCGTAAACCACATCGTACTCAAAAGCTAACTTATACTCTAACTCGCCAATCTCCCAGTATTCCTTTGTTTGTAGCCAACTCAAAACTTCTTCTGTTTGTTCTCTGTTGAGATAGCTTTTCCTTCCTTTATAGCTGAGTCGTAGTCCATCAATCCCGTCCTTTTCGTAGGATTGTTTCCAGCCTGTTATTGATCCTCGTGATACCTCTAGAATTGTTTGAATCTCATCATCTAAGTAACCTTGATAAACCAGCTTTACTGCCAACGCTTTCCTTACTTCACGCGCATCTGGACGCAAAGCTATAAAATCTTGTAGTTCGGCGATCGCATGAAGTGCTATTTTCTCTGCTGACTGTTGCTGGGATACTCCCACTGGAACTGTCCGAGTTGATAAATCCGGGTTCATCATTGTTGCTTATGAGACTTGTATACATTTCCGTATTATTTCGCAGTCTTGTTCAGAAATCAAATAGGAGTCCTATATTTGAGTTTATTTTTATACTTATTTTTGATCAAAAAATAGATTCAACAATTACTATAAATAGCAAGCTTGTAAAAATTTTTACTATTTGTTTTAAAGTATTTTATGGGAAAATAATAAATTTTATATATGGAGAGTTAAAAAAAGCAATATATACTTTAATTTTCTCTTATACACATCTAGATGTGTATAAGAGACAGTATATTAATCATGTTGATTTTATTTTATAAACACCCTAATTATTAATGTTCTTATTGTATATGTTTTCCTGTTTATTTCTATGACTTTATTTAAANATCCAATAAGATAATAATTTTTATTATAATTACAATTCTTAATAAATAATTTATAAAATATAAAAATAACAAACTTTCAGACAAATAAGCAAAAGTACGAAAGGTAACATGATCGCAAAGAATTTGGCATGGGTCGCATGTAAATTAGCCCCTACAACACTAAATTCCCACACCCATTATTAGGTTGAACGATCAAGACACCTTACAATTGAGGATTTCCTGTTCATCTGAGTAGAGATATGAATTTTGAATCAGCTTGGCTGTGTCAAGATTAGGGCTGCTACATAAGCCTATTATTTGCTAAAAGCTATTAATTATGAATAAGCAAGACAAAACTAAAATTTGTGTTTTTTTGTGTTTTTAAGCACAAGTCCACATGTTCAGCTTGCTATTCAAATTGCAGTTGTGGCATTAGTTGGAGAGTACCAATCCCTAGATCTTTAGGTGAAAGCGATCGCGCTTCAAATAAAGCCATCATATCTCGCAACTGGGGATTACCACGAGCTGCACCAGTTAATCCTTTGGCAATAATTAAACCGCAGTAGCCTTTGGTATTTTTACAGCGCTGATTCCATTTTTTTCTGGCTTCAACGTGAGTTGGGTCATCATCCAAAAATTCACCAAATAAAAATAATTCCCCATTTTGAGTTTGTAGTAAACCCAAATCATAGCGATCGCCACCAAAAGGATCTGCACCAGGGTTAAAACAAATGGCTTTGAGGCCTCCAGCTTTTTCTATATTTTCAATTACGGTCTTAGCCTTGGGACGAGAAGTTTGAATTAAAATTACTGGCAGACCATCACCTACTGGCTCAATTTCTCCTGCTTGATGGTAACTAACTCCTTGACGTAAGTACTCCAACATTTCCCAAGACACCACACCTAAACTAAGAAAAGAGTCTTCGGGGATTAAGTCATCTCGCAGTGACCGAAACATCGGCATCGAATCCGATTCTATCTCCTCCTCGTCTTCTTCATCTTCATAGCCTGCCATTTCCTCTAACTCTGCTGCCAACTCTGGCATACTAGAAACAGTAATAGATACTGATTTGTTTTGCTCATCACAAGAATCTGGTAGAGAAATGCGATAGCGACGACTCAGAGCCGGAAAAAAATCCTGATCCAATTGACGACGGTGATCGCGAATAAAACGGCTAAGGCTTTCTAGAGCAACATATACAATCAGTGCTTCTTCATCGTATAAAACTGAGCGTAGCCCCTCTAAAGGATGGATATTGCCAAAGGTAGGTTCAATTTCTGACAGTGGTAGTTTTGCTAAATCTTCAAATTCTTCCTCTTCGTCTGCTTCATCAGCATGTTCAAAAGTCAAAAATAGACAATCTTGCTTTAGAAAAGCTTCTTCTAAATTCCCTTGTGATTCGTCTTCTCTTAAAATTGTGGCGCGAAAATGCTTAAGTGAATCTTCTGAACGATACAAAAGTATTCCATACTCCATCCCCAGCATCCCCATCATTGAGGCGTAGAGTGTACCAACATCCCATTTATTGATCTCTATTGATACAATTTGCTGTTCTTCTAACAATTCCCAAGGAGCAGCTTGCCAAATTGCTAATGCTTTTTCTCGCAAAGCTTTTGCATACTGGGGGGGTAATTCGGGAATTTGAGAGTCGAGAATTTCGGCAAACCCACGAAACAGTTCATCAATCAGAGGTAAATCAGGAGAGTAATCAATAGCAATATCTAAATCTTGCAATACTCCACGTAAGTAAAATTGTATTTCTCGGTCTCTGACCACAATTCTTTGGGGACGAGCAGGTTTAGCAGGACTATGGGGATTTTCCATTGCTCGCATCAAAGTCCGAACAATAGCCTCTGGTCCACTTTCTGGAGGTACTACGTCCATTCCCCTTACAATACCTTGTGTACCATCCACCCAAAGAATACATTCACCCTTAGTCTCCGAGTCTGATAGCTGGGTTGGTGATGACAATGGACGACGATCGCCCTCCCATACAGAAGGAATTTGAGTTAATTTCCGTAAACGACGGCTGGTAGAGCGATTAAAACTTGTCATAGAGTAAGTGAATCAAAACAAGCGATTTGCAATTAGACTTTTGAATGAGGGCTAGCCTCCGATGAAAACTCCCTTAGCTGTTAATTAAGAGTAATCTTGATTGTGGGCTGCCAAAGGTCGAAACTCCAAAAATAGCGAATCTCTAAACACATTGAATCTCTCAATTCTAGAATAAAAATCTTTGCGTGCTTTTGACGGAGTATTTACAATTTGGCAACTTAGAACATCAATATCGCTAAAATAGATAAAAAAGTTATTAACAGACGCGTGGCTGGAAGGCGTTTGTGAAAATTTTCGGGGCTACCCAATGACAAAACTTTTGGGTTAAAGGTTCCCGCTTTGCTTGTATAGGGTAATCGATAACCGCACAAGGAGTTAAAAAAGACAGATGACACAGGCAACTCAGTCTTCACAACGGGGAATTCAGTTAAGCGAAACTGCATTGCGGCAAGTAAAATTGTTACAGGAAAAACAAGGCAGCAAAGACTTGTGCTTGCGAGTGGGAGTACGTCAAGGGGGTTGCTCCGGAATGTCTTACTTGATGGACTTTGAAGACCCCAGCAAGATTACACCAAATGATGATGTTTTTGATTATGACGGCTTCAAAATAGTTTGCGATCGCAAAAGTTTATTATATCTCTACGGGTTAATGCTTGATTATAGCGAAGCCATGATTGGCGGTGGCTTTCAATTCACCAACCCCAACGCCAGCCAAACCTGTGGTTGCGGAAAGTCATTTGGGGTTTAGTCAAGTGTCAACTGTCTATTGTCAAGTGTTAAAACTTGTAAAAACGCCTCAAACAGCGCGTCTATACATTTACTGATCATTGACAATTGACCACTGACCATTGACCATTGACAATTGACCATTGACAATTGACCAATGACTAATACAGTTGAATCCCTGTTTGATACAGGCTTAGAACGCTATAAAGCTGGGGAATCAGCAGATACTTTGATTCCTATTTTTAAAGAGGTTTGCGATCGCGCTCCCAAAAGTAGTGCTGCTTGGACTTGTTTAGCGTGGTTGTATTTGTTGGATAACAAACCCAACCCCGCTTTCAAGGCTGCACAAAAAGCAGTAAAGTTAAATCCACAAGATGCACAGGCCAGAGTAAATCTTGCCCTGGCGATGTTGGAAACTAATCAAAAAGGCTTACGCCAACACATTGATGTTGCTAGTAAATTATTAACTCTTAGCCCCGAATGGCAAGAGGAAATCAAAGACAGCATTGCAGATGGTTTTAACAGAAAACCAGATTGGCAGAGTTTGGCAAAAGTCAAAAATTGGCTATTTGAAAATTAGGAGTATTGTTGTTTGTTGGTTGTTAGTGGTTATCAGTTCCATAGACGCACAAGCGTCTTCCCATTAGCTCTTAGGCGTTCCCGGAGGTTGGGGTACAACAACCAACAAACAATCATGAACATTATTTACATTAAGCGATGAAAGAAAAATTTTTAAGTTGGCTTAACCTAATTTTGGTAGTGGATGTCTTTCTTGTTCTATTTGGTTTTGGCTGGTTAGCGATCGCGGCGATCGGCAAAGCATCAGGAATACCCTTGGGTTTAGATTTATGGTATAAACTTTGGCAACCCGTTTTCAATCCAGCAATTGGCATCCTCATGGGTGGTGCAATTCTTAGTGGTATCATCAATTGGATTTCACGCAAATTCCAATCTAGTTAGTAAGTAAAAACACAGGGCGATTTCAGCCTCATCCAACCCACCTCAGTATCAATTCTGAGGCTAACGGACTTAAACTGTTAGCTGCTCAACTTAAATAAAAGCAAGAGCATTTCAAATTTTTCAAAACACGAAAATTTATATAGCGAAAAAAACTGTAGAGACGTTGCAATGCAACGTCTCTACAAATCGGGAAACCAGAGCAATAAACTTAAATGAACCCTATTACCCTATAACTGCTTCACCTCAGAAACCAACTTCGCTACCATATCTTTGGCACTACCAAAAAGCATTGTGGTTTTATTTTTGTAAAACAACTCATTATCTACGCCAGCAAAACCTGCACTCATCCCCCGCTTAATCACAATTGTTTGCTTCGCCCGGTCTACTTCCAAAATCGGCATTCCGTAAATTGGGCTGTTGGTATCACTACGTGCAGCTGGATTTACCACGTCATTTGCCCCAATTACCAGCGCTACATCTGTTTGATCAAACTGGGGATTGATATCTTCCATATCGTGCAGTTGCTCATAGGGAACGTTTGCTTCTGCTAGCAAGACGTTCATGTGTCCGGGCATTCTGCCAGCTACAGGGTGAATGGCATACTTAACATCAACACCCATACGTTCGAGTTGATCTGCCAATTCGCGTACACTATGCTGTGCTTGCGCTACCGCCATTCCATAACCAGGAACAATGACTACAGAACGGGCATAACCCAGCATCATCGCACCTTCTTCTGGATCAATACTGCGGACGGTTTGATCAGTTTTAGCACCACCAGCTACACCGACGCTTGCACCTCCACTACTACCAAAAGCATCAAACAAAACGCTGATCAAAGAGCGATTCATCGCTTTGCACATAATTTCGGTGAGGATGATCCCAGATGCTCCCACCAATGCACCAGCAATGATCAGCATGTTGTTCATCACCACAAAACCAGCAGCCGCCGCAGCTAAACCAGAAAAAGAGTTTAACAGCGAAATTACCACTGGCATATCACCGCCACCGATGGGGATGACGAACATTACACCCAAGATTAGAGAAACTACAACAATTCCTAAAAAAGCAGTTAGGTTATGTGGTTGCATGAGTAAAAAACCACTACCCACTACATAGGAACCCAACAACAAAGCGTTAAATGGCTGCTGCAAAGGAAATGTAATTGGCGAACCACTCATAATTCCTTGCAGTTTGGCAAAGGCAATCATACTACCTGTGAAGGTAACGCCACCAATTAACACATCCAATAACATAGAAATATTGGCATCTAGGGGTACTGTCTGGGCATGTTGCAGCAAGCGCCAAAATTCAGCAACCGCGACAAGAGCAGAAGCAGAACCGCCTAAACCATTGAGCAAACCCACCATTTGTGGCATGTCTGTCATTTGGACTTTGTAGGCTGCGATCGCACCGAGTACCGATCCAATTGCCAATCCCAACAAAATCATCTCGTAGTTCAGCACATGCTGATCGAGCAATGTTGCCACAATTGCCAATAGCATTCCCACAGCCGCAACAACATTACCTTGGCGTGCTGTTGCAGGTGAACCCAGTTGCTTCAAACCCAAAATAAATAAAGACGCAGCGACTAAATACGTCAGTTGAATTCCAGTTAGCAGAAAATCAGTCATAAAGTTTAAGTGCGGTAATTGTGAATTTTTGGTCGTTAGTTGTTGGTTGTTGGTTGTTGGTGGTATTCCAAACAACAAACAACACACAACAAGCGCTAAGTTGCCTTCTTCTTAAACATTTGCAACATCCGATCTGTGACTAGGAAACCACCCACCACGTTGATAGTTGCTAGTACAACAGCGATCAAACCCAGAATGACTGATACATTCCACTCTCTGGCACCGGAAGCAACAATTGCTCCTAATACAGCAATACCAGAAATCGCGTTTGAGCCTGACATCAAGGGCGTATGCAAAGTCGGTGGGACTTTGTTGATCACTTCAAATCCGGTAAACGATGCCAAGACAAATACAAACAAAGCTGCAATTAATGCTTCTGTCATGTTGAAAAATCCTTGAAGATTGGGGAAAGGGGAAAGGGGATTGGGGAAAGGGGAAAGGGGATTGG
>NZ_NAPS01000002.1:2049719-2053760 GCF_004323185.1 Westiellopsis prolifica IICB1 | reverse complement strand
CAATGCCCCATGCCCAATGCCCAATGACGCCAGGGGAGAGGGGGGAGGGGGGGAGCTCTTAGCAGGGATCTCTTAGCAGGGAGCAGGGAGACAAAGAAGAATAACCAACGCCCAATGCCCAATGCCCAATGACGCCAGGTGCTACAAAGGAGGGAACCTCCGCAACGCACTGGCTCCCCAATGCCCAATGCCCAATGCCCGATCCCCGGTCCCTAACTCACTGCTGAACTTATGGCTTGCAATGCTTCTTTAATCCGTGCAGAGCGAATTTCGCCAGCGTGGGTAATGCAAGCTGCCTCAATAATGTCGTCGGCAAAGTTGACCTCTACAGCTTTATCTTTGATGAGTAGTTGCATTAAAGATGTCAAGTTCTTTGCGTACAACTGACTAGCGTGGACTGGTTGGGAAGATGGTAAATTAATTGGGCCGATGACGGTGACGCCGTGGGCAACAATGTCTCTACCAGGATCAGTGCAAGCGCAGTTACCACCTTGTTCGGCGGCGATGTCTACAATTACTGAACCTGGTTTCATCTGCTTAACCATATCTTCTGTGACTAGAAGAGGGGCTTTTTTGCCAGGAACTTGAGCTGTGGTGATGACTACATCAGCATTTTTGATGTGTTCGGTGACAAGTTCTTGGGTGCGCTTTTTGCTGGCTTCGGAAATTTCTTTGGCGTAACCACCAGCGGCTGTTGTTTCTTCGTCTAATTTAACTTCGACAAATTTTGCTCCCAAACTTTGCACTTCTTCTTTGACGGCGGGACGAATATCAAAAGCTTCTACAATTGCTCCCAGGCGTCTGGCGGTGGCGATCGCTTGCAAGCCAGCAACACCAGCACCCATGATAAATATTTTGGCGGGGGCGATCGTACCAGCAGCAGTTGTCAGCATGGGGAAATATTTTGGTAGTGCGGCGGCGGCGATGAGTACGGCTTTGTAACCTGCAATTGATGCTTGTGATGATAAAGCATCCATGCTCTGCGCCCTAGTAGTACGGGGAATCATTTCCATACTCAAGGCTGTAACTTTACGATTTGCCAATTTCTGAGCTATGACTGGATTTCCTAAAGGATTGAGAAAGCTAATCAGTACAGCCCCTTCTTTGAGTAACTCTATTTCTGAGCGCCCGTCTTCTCGCTCTTGTGGTGGGCTGACTTTGAGGAGAATGTCTGCTTCTGACCATAATTTGTTAGTATCGGCAATTATTGTGGCTCCAGCAGCTTCGTAAGCAGCATCATTAAAGAATGCTCGTTCACCCGCACCAGTTTCTATCCAAATCTCTAAACCTTGTTTAACCAACCGCGCTACAATGTCGGGAACTAATGCCACACGACGTTCACATACTTCAATTTCTTTAGCAACTGCTATTCTCATGTAATCTCCTTGAGATTAAATACTTATTTCTGATGCAAGTTGTGAAACTTTTGCGATGAGTATTTAGACGTACTCTTAACTTTGGGATGGGGCTATCAGCTATAGGCTTTTCTCGTTTAGACCTTTACGCTTTCCCACTCTAGCTATCTAGACAAAGCCTGACTGTGCTGTTGTATGGATGTTGCAATTACATATACTTGCATTTATAGGTTATTTATTGCACATCCTATGCTGATCCCCAGCTTTTACATCTATGTCTTCAAATTCTTTTAGGGATTGCAAAATATTGTTGTGTCTTGTTTACATAGTGCAATATCGATTCATTTCTCACCAAATAATTCCTCACATGATTAGAAATTTTTTCTGCTGTGAGTAATGCTTACTGCCACCAATCTAGCTTAAGTTAGCTGGCGATCGCTCTATTAAATCGCTTAATTTTTATAACAAAAATCTTAATTTTAGATAAACTTGTACATATTCAGAAATACAACTTGATTCCAATAATTTTTTGTTCTCTGGTAAAACTATTAGAAAATAACTAATGATTAGAACTTTATATACCTCACAAGCTCGCTAGACTTCTAGTACAATTTTTTGTAAATTTAAAGACTATTTTTAAAATAGAGATTTTCCTCAATCTAGACAGGACGGCACTTTTGTAAAGGGTTAGACGTCTAAAATCTAAATAAAGTCAGTAGTAAAGTTTAGTTGTAAACCTTTACTCCCAGTTACTAAAACAACATCTTTCTTTCTGCCACAGGAGCTTGACTATGCGACGTTTATTTTCTGCCTTAGCGGTGACTGGCTTGTTACTGACAGGTTTACCAGCAATAAGTTGGGCGCAGAGTTTGCCAGGTTTTACGCTGTTTAGCGGTGTCAAAAGTGAAAATCAATTGCCTTTCCGATTGGATTTTGGCGGACAAAGCAATGCTTGGGACAGATATCGTTTAAAAATCCCCGCTAAAAAGATGAAATTCGCCGCTTCCCAATTTGTTGTTAACTATCCCAATTACTACAAAGGAACTATAGATCCCAAAAAAGTTGAAATCCGTGTGAAAGACAAAAAAGTCCCACTGTCTGAAGTGCAATGGGATAGAGAAAATCGCGTGATTCAAATTTACCCTCAAGAAGCCATACCAGCAGGTAGCAATGTTGAAATAGTGTTATCTAATGTCAAAAATCCAGCTTTTGGAGGCATTTTCTATTGGAACTGCTCAATTCAAACTCCGGGTGATGTCCCATTAGCGCGTTATTTGGGAACCTGGATTCTTAGTATTAGTTAGTCAAGCTTACAAGGGAACAGAGAACAGGGAACAGGGAAATATCAATAAATAAAATTTGTTTATTTTCATAAATATCAAAGTGGAAGTATCCAATATTAGCGGCTTATTTCCCCGTTTCTGTTCCCTCATTTCCCGTTCCCCGTAGATCAAAAACTCTTGACAATAGATTTTTGACTTATTTTGTTGACAAAAAAGTGATAAGATTATAGATTGTGGCTTTTTATAAAATTTTGCCGAAAAGGATAAAGGTATGCGGAGAACTTTAGAAGGAACAAACCGAAAGAGGAAGAGAACATCTGGTTTTCGTGCCAGAATGCGAACACCAGATGGTAGAAACGTAATTCGAGCTAGAAGAAAAAGAGGACGTTATCGCCTGAGTGTATAGGGTAAGGAAACTTAGACAGCAGTTGTGGCTTTGCCCAAAGCAAATCGGCTAAAATCCCGAAAAGATTTTCAGGCAGTTTTCCGGGAAGGTACTCGCCGTGATGGTTCTTATTTCACCTTGAGAGCCTTACGGCCATCTTCTATGAAAAAACCTTCTCTTGATACTGCCCAAACTTATGTAAAAGCAACAAATTCGGTGCTTTTTCCAGTCAAAATTGGTATTTCGATTAGCACCAAAGTCAGTAAACGGGCAGTAATTCGTAACCGCCTCAAACGGCAAATATCGGCAGCTTTGCATAAATTGTTGCCTCAATTGTCACCAGGATGGCGGTTAGTTGTAGTTGTAAAACCAACGGCCGCAGAATCTAAGTGCGTAACCCAACAATTTCTGCAAGAATTAGAGCAGTTGTTGGCAAAAGCTGAGGTATTAAATGGGCATTCGTGAAGAAGTTTATTTTGAAGGTGGTCCCCATATTGGGGATTTAATAATAAACATACTTATTGGCTTGACGATTGTAGGTTTACCGTTGACGGTAGGAGCAATTGTGAGAGCATTGTGGCTGCGTTATAGAATCACCGATCGCCGAATTTCTGTAACTGGCGGTTGGATGGGACGCGATCGCAGCGACGTTATCTACTCAGAAGTTGTCAAAATCGTCAAAGTTCCCCGCGGTATTGGCATATGGGGAGACATGGTATTAACCCTCAGAGATGGTAGTCGTTTAGAACTACGGGCTGTTCCTAAGTTCCGTGAGATCTATGATTACATCACTGAACGAGTCACCGCCAAAAATCCCAATTTTAATGTTAGTGCGAAAAAATAATGGGGATCGGGGAGCGGGGAGCGGGGAGCGGGAATCGGGGATTGGGGACAAGAGAGCAAGAGAGCAAGGGATCAAGGGATCAAGGGGGCAGGGAGTGTGGGGAGTGTGGGGAGTGTGGGGGGAATTATTATTTAACAAGTCTCTTCCCAATGCCCAATGCCCCATGCCCCATGC
>NZ_NAPS01000002.1:2022492-2049610 GCF_004323185.1 Westiellopsis prolifica IICB1 | reverse complement strand
ATGCCCCATGCCCCATGCCCCATGCCCAATAATGTGCGGCTATCCGTAGTTGAGTTACAGTCGCAGATAGATCCTGATTTTCGATAAATTATATTCAGTTAGCCGATTTTCAAATTTTGGTTAGTAGTTGCTGGTTAATTAGTTGATGATTGGTGATTGTCAATAATTCTTCCAAACAACAAACAACTAACTCTCAATATAAAATCGGTAATTAATTTACATTACCTCAGGTTGAATTCAGAATAATGGATTTTGGTATCGGGTTTTTTTCAAACAACGTAATGTTGCCAATCATAGACTTGTTCTATAGCATTGTGCCGAGCTATGGATTGGCGATCGTTGCTTTGACGTTAATTATTCGTTTTGCACTATATCCTCTAAGTGCTGGTTCAATTCGCAACATGCGACGGATGCGAGTCGTCCAACCTTTGATGCAAAAGCGGATGCAAGAAATTAAAGAACGTTTTAAAGATGATCCGCAAAAGCAGCAAGAAGAAATGATGAATGTCCAGAAGGAATTTGGTAATCCTTTAGCTGGATGTTTACCATTACTGTTGCAAATGCCAGTGTTATTAGCACTATTTGCGACCCTGCGAGGTTCACCTTTTGCTGGTGTTAACTATACTGTTAACTTACAAATTCTTCCTGCTGAACAAATCGAAAGAATTCAACCCCAAGCCTTTGTTACTCCTCCCCAAAACATCTATGTTGCTGATGGGGAACACCTTAAGGTCAGTGCTATTCTCCCTGGAGGTAGCAAATTAGCAGTAGGAGAACATACCAAGATTCAATATCAGACTCCTGAAGGTAAACCATTTCAGGACTTATTGACAGAACACCCAGATACCAACTTAGTTCCCCAATGGAAAATTACTAAAGGGGAAGAAAGAATCACAATTGATGAGCAAGGTAATATCGAAGCCCTCCAACCAGGAGATGTCACCATAACTGGAACAATTCCAGGGCTAGCAGCAGACAAAGGATTTTTGTTTATTGAGGCTTTGGGTAGAGTCGGAGCTACTGATCCGGATGGCACAATTCATTGGGATATTGTGGCGATGGTTGTATTGTTTGGTATTACTCTCTACGTTAGCCAAATCCTTTCGGGGCAAAATTCTAGTGGTGGTAATCCACAACAGGATACAGTCAATAAAATCACTCCCGTAATCTTTTCCGGGATGTTTTTATTCTTCCCCTTGCCGGCTGGGGTGTTGATGTATATGGTGATTGGTAATATTTTCCAAACTCTACAAACTTACATCCTTTCGCGTGAAGCCCTGCCAGAGGAACTTCAAAAAATTGTAGATACTCAAGAAAAGCAGTCGGAAGCACAACAAAAAACGTTGCCGTTTGAGCCAAAAAGTTCTAAGAAAGTTGAACCAAAGAGTTCTAATGAACCAAAAAGTTCTAAGAAAGTTGAACCAAAGAGTTCTAAGAAAAAGGCTACAAGTTGATGATGACTGACTCTCGGATGGAAAGAGGGCAGCAGTGGTTAAAAACACTGCTGCAATTTACTGGGATAAATACTGAAATTAAAGGTAATTTAGAAGTAGCTAAGATTGCTGAGGGCGAGTCTCAAGAACCAGATAATTACTGGTTGACTATTGATAATATCAATATGACGCCAGAACAAATTCAGGTTTTGATTGGACCTGATGGTGTAGTGCTAGATGCGATTCAGTATCTAGCAAATTCTACTCTCAATTTAAATCAACCCCATGAGGAACAAGCCTCATACACCGTAGAATTAAACGGTTATCGTATTAAGAGACAAGCAGAAATTCAAGCGATCGCTGAAGCTGCTGCTCAACAAGTCCGCGTGACAGCACAAGAAGTGGAAATAAAATCTCTCAGTTCGGCTGAACGTCGTCAAGTCCATACCTTTTTAAAAGAGTTTAGGGATTTAGAAACCTTCAGCCGGGGTAAGGAGCCACATCGTAATTTGGTTGTACGCTTGGCGTTCTCTGAATAATCAAATTGTTGATGGTTGGTGGTTGCTGGTTGATTGTTCATGCTTTCATAGACGCCTCAGCAGCTACCAAAGGTAGGCGCGTTAGTGACAGGCGTGCAAGTAGCCACTCCGTGTCAAAGCGCAGGGTACAACTAACAAACTAACAACCCAAAAAAGTTAAACTAAAAAAGTATTATCAGCAAAATAGCTGATAGAAAAGCTCATTTTTCGTGAGGATGTCTCACAAATCCTATGGACGCAATTTATATTCCGCAGCTAACCAAAGCGCCGGAGCGGACAGAGGAGATCCAGGTGAAAGAGTTTCTGTCTGGTTTGGATACCTTGACACCAGTTCGCGGGCGTATTCGTGTGCAACATCAGGGTAATTACTTAGAAGTATCTGGAAAAACAGAAACAATTATTACTTGTACCTGCAACCGCTGCTTGCAAAACTATAATCATCGCTTAGTGGTTGATACCTCCGAAATCATCTGGTTAGACGAAATAGCAGAGCAAGAAGTATCTTTACCCCTAGAACGGGAAGTAGCTGTGGAAGATTTAGTAGAAACTTTATCACCCCACGGATATTTTGACCCTGGTGAATGGTTGTATGAGCAAGTGTGCCTAGAAATTCCTCAGCGCCAACTCTGTGATCAAAATTGTCCAGGTATTCAACCAAGTCATGATCAAGACTCTACTCGTGCTGTAGATCGTCGTTGGGCTTCTTTGGAAGCTTTGAAAAAGCAACTTCCATCTTAGTCATTGGTCATTAGTTATTGGTCATTCGGCTATTTCTTCGTTCCCAGTCTCTGGCTGGGAATAATTTTTGGGAAGTTTGTTACCTGATCGTTTTTGATACAATGCCGCAAGGGATAGGATTTTTAGTCATCATTCTAGGTATGTAGAGACGTTGCAGTGCAACGTCTCTACACAATTTAAATGTCAATCAATTTGTTTTATCCGAGTAGTATTGGCTTTTGATATATTCATTTTATATAGAGAAAAAATATCAAACAGTTGTGAAGAGTAGTACAAACCTTAAAAATGAAAGAACTAGATAAAATAACAACTCGCTAATAACATCCAAATATCATGAGCTTCCGTGAAGAGTTCAAACTATTGCTCCGCGCTCGCTATCCACTCATCTATATTCCCACCTACGAAGAAGAACGTTTAGAAGGCGCAATTCGGGAAGAAGCAGCAAATCAGGGTAATCGTCCGGTTTACACTTGGGATTTTGTCGATGGATATCAGGGAAACCCTAATGATCAAGGTTTTGGGCGACGTAACCCTTTGCAAGCTTTAGAATTTGTCGAAAAAATTCCCGCTACAGCACCGGGAGTATTTATCCTGCGAGATTATCATCGCTTTCTAGACGATGTCGCTATTTCTCGCAAACTCCGCAATTTAGCTAGACTCCTCAAGTCACAACCGAAAAATCTTATCCTGTTGTCGCCGAGAGTTGCAATTCCTGATGATTTAACCGAAGTTTTAACAGTTGTAGAGTTTCCCTTACCGAGCGCTACTGAAATTCGAGGGGAAGTCGAACGTTTGTTAATCGCCACTGGTCATTCTCCATCGAGCAAATTTTTAGACGACTTGGTGCGCTCTTGTCAAGGGCTATCGATGGAAAGGATACGCCGGGTATTAGCCAGAGCGATCGCCACTCACGGTGAATTACAACCAGAAGATGTGGATTTGGTTTTAGAAGAAAAACGCCAGACGATCCGCCAAACCCAGATTCTCGATTTTATCCCCGCAACCGAGCAAATTTCCGACATCGGCGGATTAGATAATCTCAAAGATTGGTTACTGCGTCGAGGAGGTGCGTTTACAGAACGAGCAAGACAGTACGGATTACCGCACCCCCGTGGTTTACTGTTAGTAGGTATCCAGGGAACTGGTAAATCATTAACAGCTAAAGCGATCGCTCATCACTGGCACTTACCTCTACTGCGCTTAGATGTGGGACGATTATTTGCAGGTTTAGTGGGTGAATCAGAATCCCGCACACGTCAAATGATCCAAGTAGCTGAAGCCCTCGCCCCTTGTGTATTGTGGATAGACGAGATCGATAAAGCCTTTTCGGGACTGGGTAGTAAAGGAGATGCGGGAACAACTAGCCGTGTTTTTGGTACATTTATTACCTGGTTAGCCGAGAAAACCTCACCTGTATTTGTAGTTTCTACCGCTAACGATATCCAAGCCCTACCGCCAGAAATGCTACGAAAAGGGCGATTTGATGAAATTTTCTTCGTTGGTTTACCTACCCAAGAAGAAAGAAAAGCTATTTTCAATGTGCATTTATCAAGACTACGCGCTCATAACATTAAAAGTTATGATATCGACAGGTTAGCGTATGAAACACCCGATTTTTCTGGCGCAGAAATTGAACAAACTTTAATTGAAGCCATGCACATCGGTTTTAGCCAAAACCGCGACTTTACTACCGATGATATTTTAGAAGCCGCTAGCCAAATCATACCCTTAGCCCGCACCGCCACCGAACAAATTCAACAACTACAAGAATGGGCTGCTGCTGGGAGGGCGCGTTTAGCATCTAAACATAGTCCTTTGAGCGATCGCATCCAACGCCAGTTAAAATAGCGAGTTGTGGTTTAGTTAGTAAGTAGTTGGACAAAATTAAATTTATTCGTGAAGATAGGGAACTCTTAATCGGGAAGGGGGACAAGGAGGACAAGGGAGACAAGGGAGGAATAACACCAATTCCCGCTCCCCAATTCCCAATTCCCAATCCCCAGTCCCCGATCCCCGATCCCCTAAAACCAACACGAAAAAAACATTTATTGATCCCGAAGTTCTAAATTATGGTGATTAAAATATTCAAGTATATATTCGGGTTTATATTAGCGATCGCGATTTTAATTGGTGGCGGGTTTGCGATGGCGCTATATTTTATGAATCGAGTTTCTGCACCCCCGCCTAAACCAGTTTATGCCAATGATCAACCTCTGGTGAGGACACAAGCACCAAAATCTCAAACATCAAAAACTAATCAAGTATCTTTAGAACCGTCTTCATCAACTTCCAATTCTCAAAAAACTCCTAAAGAAACGCCTAAACCAAAAGAATCACCAGAATCGCTACCGCCAGGAGCGTATAAAGCGCGTGTAACCTGGAAACAGGGCTTACGTTTGCGAAAAGAACCAACTCCTGAAGCTGAACGTGTTGGGGGAGTTGCTTTTAATCAAAAAGTCATAGTTTTAGAAGAAAGCAGTGATAATGATTGGCAAAAAATTCGTTTAGAAAATGGTGATCAAGAAGGTTGGGTAAAATCGGGTAATGTGGCGAAACTTGATGAACAAGATGATACTCAAATAATAGATGACACAGAACAACAATAGAGAGTTTAAACAATTGCCTCAGTATTAATTTTGAGGCAAAAATTTAAAAGCTTACTGCTTAATCGTATTAATTATGATGGGTAAATTCGTTTGTAGTAATGACTTTAGTCCTCAAATATTCAAGCACTAAAGTGCTTACTACAAATTCTAATTAAATTTTGCCTTAAGTTTTATTTACTTTGTAAGCAAAAGTAAAGCTTAATTGCGATATTTATTAAAATGTCGAAATCCCAAAAGCTGGATGTTAATTTGAGGAAGATATAAAAGCCACCAATTGAATCAATTTATCCTCAAAGATAAAATATGTATAATCGCAATTCCAAATCTGACTTGGTTACTGCTGCCGTTACTGCTGCTTTGGGTGCTGGTGTAGTTACATCCTTTGCAGTCAGTCAAGGACAAAACCCTTTCCATGCTTTGGCAATTACTGGTTTAGCAGTACTGATTGCATTAGTTTGGGATTACTACCAAAAGCAATAATTTTTGTCTATCAAGCAAAACTCACTACCAAAAATATAACCTGTAGAGACGCTTCATCCTTATCAGTCATAAGTTATTAGTCAACACAGATAAACCTGATAACTGATAACTGATAACTGATAACTGATAACTGTTGAAGCGTCTCTAGTTGTAGATTTTCATCGCCGCTTCGGATTGCTGCGTCTAACTTCGCGTTTTTCTTGTTCTTGAAGACGGCGATCGCGCCAATCAGCTAGCGTTAGATAACCAACTCCTCCGGTAACTACGACTAATAGCACCAGAGCAACCAAAGCCAAAATACTTAGGAGTGGACTTTCCACGATACCTCTACAATCCGTTACGACCCCAAACTACCATTGCAATTGACCAGGTGAAAACAGCCAGCAGTGTAACCCATCCTAATGTCAAAATTTCCATAGTTGTACTTTTTAACTTATTTTACAGAACTACTCTAATATTTATAATACTGGGAATTGGTAGACGCGATTAATCGCGTACACTGGTCAATGGTCAAGGGTCAAGGGTTAAGGCTCAAGGGTTAATGGTCAAGGGTCAAGGGTCAAGGGTCAAGGGTCAAGGGTTAAGGCTCAAGGGGCATTGGGCATTGGTTTTGAATGAATAATACTTCAGATAATTTAATGGCAGAACGCCTAGAATCTATCAAGGCTGGGATTTTGGCAGCTTTTTGTTTAGTTTCAGCTTTCTTGATCACTTCGCTGATTAACAACTTGGTTTTAGCAAAATATTTTCCTGAGCTTCACAGTCTAGCAGTTGAACTCTTCAATTTACAGTTTCTGCTGAGTGGCGCAATAGCAAGCTTCTCTGGATTGCTATTTGGCGTTGCTTATCGTTATATCATCCGTGAAGATCAAAACCCGCACCTTAAGGCTGGAGGAGTGTTAGCTTTCGGTTTAGTACGAGGATTAGCCCAGATAGGTGTTGGCGTTGCTTGTACTGGTGATGTGCTACCGTTTGTGATTTTGACTTTAGAGGGTTTAGCGTGGTTTGAATTTGCTGCGATCGCTCTTGATGCAGCTATCCAAAAAGGTTGGGTTAAACCTTTTTCTTCTAATTGAGATCATAGTTCAAGAATTTTTTACCACCAAGACACAAAGACACAAAGATCAGAATTTTTCATCCTATAGTACCAGTCTTTTTAACTCAACATCAGAACATAGATAGATGTACATGTTATGTTTCAGTTTTTATATTGCAAATAGTTATTAACCTTATAGGAGACAAAGTTTATGGGTTGGTTAAAAAGACTTTTTGGATTAGAAAAACCAAAAAATGCTCAAGTAAATCCTGCTCCGCAAGCAGTACAACAACAGGTTTCTGCACCTGCTGCTACTCAACAAATTTCTCCCGAACGGATGGGTTTGAATGGAGAATATGATCAGAGTGGTTTAGCGAAGCGTGTAGCGCTAGCATTTGACCAAGATAATCAATTAGATGATATTGATACTCTTTGGGTTGCTCAAACTGGTAGTACTGTTGTATTAAAAGGTCAAGTTCCTAGCCAAGATATTCTCAACAAAATGGTTTCTGTGGCGCGAAATGTGAATGGGGCGACTGCTGTTGATACTAATCAAGTTACGATTGGCTAGTTTGTATTAAGGACTATCCTGCGGAAATGCAGCGTGTACAGTCCTTACTTTTTAAGCACTGAAGTGCTTACTATAGGAGTCAGATTTGATTTATGAAAAAATCTAAGTATCTGTAGGGTGTGTTATGGTGTAGCTATCACGCACCTAAATCCCTAACTGGTGCGTTAGCCTTTGGCGTAACGCACCCTACTAGCGTGTCTAGGCTAAAATAGTGCATTAGATTTTTAGTTTTTTTAGCGTTAAAGCGCTTACTACCAACTTTTCTATTGCAACATTTTAGTCTAGACACGCCACTACGTGTATTTCAGAAATCAAATATGAATCCTATACAAACTTTTTAAAGCTAAATATCTAGTACAGATTTATTTTTGTTTTGGCGATCGCGAGAGTGAATTAATCCAATCTAAAATAGCTTGGTTGATAATTTCTGGATTTTCATCGTGGGGACAATGACCGACATCTTCTAGACTCAGCAATTGTAAATTCTCGTTATATTGAGCAAATTCATTGGCAAGTGCTGGTGGTACAAATTTATCTTTTTGTCCCCAAATTAACAACATGGGAATTGTTAAGTTAGGCAACATAGACTTGACACTAATACCAAAATTGGCACTAATTGTTGCTTTGAATAAAGCACTAAAAGCGCGCGCCGAACCTCTGTCTTGGGGAGGCCCTGCTAATATTTCTACTAGTTCATCGGTGATTGCTTCTGGGTTAGCGTAGGCAAGAGCAGCCCAACGTCGTAGTATATTTGGTCGGCGAACAAAATAAAATAGGGGTTTCATTAATAATGGTGAAGCCACCATATTTTTAATTGTGGCAACAACAGGATGCAGAAAAGCAGGAATCGCTTCTTGCTCTAAAGATGGATCTGGTAAACTCATCATTACTACACCTTGTACCATCTCTGGATAAGTAGCAGCCGCAGCTAAGGAAACTAGCGAACCGAGGGAGTTACCTACTACGATTACAGGCTGACGGATGAATGTTTTCCAAAAGTCATAAACTTGTTCTACCCAAAGTTGGATATTGTAATTCGCACAAGCTTTTTCGGAAGCACCAAAACCCAACATGTCTAGCGCGTAGACTGTATGCTTTTGTGCCAATACTTCTAAATTGTGTCGCCAATGTCCTATGGAAGCACCAAACCCATGCAGCAAAATTAGGGGGGTTGAGTTCTGGTGATTTTGGCTAGGGCGAATATAAGTATAACGAGTTTGCCAACCCCGCCATACCCAATCTCTTTGATTCCCTACTCGTTGTTGCCAGTGAACGATACTGTTCACATTCGTCTCCCTGTTGATATTCCTATTTTCTAGCTTAATCGCTGTGTCTCAAGTTGTTGACAAGTTTCAATCCCTAATAGGGATTAATTGAAGTTGCAACCACTTGGTTTGTGAGAGAGATTGGTAGTGTAAGTTTCAATCCCTAATAGGGATTAATTGAAGTTGCAACACTCGAAAGACTGTATCCCCTCTGCTGCTTTTGATTGTTTCAATCCCTAATAGGGATTAATTGAAGTTGCAACTTTTGATGCACTCGGCTTTAGCCCACCTCGTAGCGTTTCAATCCCTAATAGGGATTAATTGAAGTTGCAACCGGAAGTTTAGTCGTGTTTGGAAGTAATGAAATAGTTTCAATCCCTAATAGGGATTAATTGAAGTTGCAACTTCTTTCTACAATAAGAATACTGGAGATGAATCTATTGTTTCAATCCCTAATAGGGATTAATTGAAGTTGCAACTGTACTCATCGTCAGTCAAGCCGTCATCTAGTACCGTTTCAATCCCTAATAGGGATTAATTGAAGTTGCAACCCTTGAGCCGTAGTCTAGCTATGTTGATATGGGTGTTTCAATCCCTAATAGGGATTAATTGAAGTTGCAACAGCTTTAATCTCTGGTATGCCAATGAGTGCAGCTAGTTTCAATCCCTAATAGGGATTAATTGAAGTTGCAACTTGGCATACCAGAGATTAAAGCTAAATCTCCTGAGTTTCAATCCCTAATAGGGATTAATTGAAGTTGCAACCAAATAATGTTTTTTCTCTGTATGATCACAAATTAAGTTTCAATCCCTAATAGGGATTAATTGAAGTTGCAACTTGAAAGAGCAAAATTATGCCGATCTAAAATATTCAGTTTCAATCCCTAATAGGGATTAATTGAAGTTGCAACAATACAGCGGTGGTAGTACTCGAAGAAAATCCCCAGTTTCAATCCCTAATAGGGATTAATTGAAGTTGCAACTGGAGAGGTTGAGGAATTTAAAGATCCAAAAGGGGTTTCAATCCCTAATAGGGATTAATTGAAGTTGCAACAATCGTATCCAGTGCCTGGCGTGTGGTTGTTGTTTTCGTTTCAATCCCTAATAGGGATTAATTGAAGTTGCAACGTCTAGTGGACTGGGTGTATCTGCTGTTAATCAATCGTTTCAATCCCTAATAGGGATTAATTGAAGTTGCAACTAAGAGGGTAAACGAGACTACACAGATATGAATAGTTTCAATCCCTAATAGGGATTAATTGAAGTTGCAACTGCTCGATTCAGAAGCCTTGCTGTATTTGGTTTTCAAGGTTCAGTGGTGCAGACCTGGAGTAAATATAGCGTTTGAGCGATCGCACTGTCAAGAGCAAATGAGGATAAAATCGCTCAAACCTGGTCAGGGTAAGATTTACAGAAAAGGTGCAGACCTCATTTACCATCAAATCAGCCTCAAACATAGACAGAACAAGACTTTCACCCTCAAAAATCGACTGCTTTTTTTCTACACCTACTGGTCTGCACCTTCATCAAGCAAAAAACACTGTAGTATCAATTGGCATTTCACCGCCAATGCGCTCAATCTTACCCTGACAGCAAGCACAAAGAAAATAGAAGCGGATGCTGTCTTCATCGGCTTTAATGAGTTTTGCCAACCGCGCCCTCAGTTTAGCATACTGAGTTTCCGTCAGATTGCACTCAAATACAGAATACTGCATCCACTGTCCATAAGACTTGAGAACTTTGTGAATTTTGGTACGACGTTTATCTTCCGGGATATCGTAACTGACAACAATAAACATGGGACAAGGGAGACACGGGGGACACGGGGGACAAGGGGGACANGGGGGACAAGGGGGACAAGGGAGAGGGGGGAGACACGGGAGAGAATAAACACCAATGACAATTGACAATTGACAATTGACCAAATTACTTCATTACCAATGGTGGATATTTTTCAATTTCGCCCATGAGGTATTTTGCAAGTAATCTTGCTTGTAGTTCAAAGGATTCTTGATAGGTGTATTGCTTTTGCATGACGGGATGCTTAAATTTTATTTGCTTCTTTTCTTGATAAAGTCGTAAAAATTTATGTAACCCTTCTTTCGTCAGAGAAACAGCATTACTGACTGGTTCAGTCATAAAATCTGTGGGTGAAAGAATACGGCGATTAATAGCAGCTAAAACTACTGGATCGACAATTAGAGGACGAAATTCTTCCATTAAATCTAGTGCTAATGATGGTCTTCCATAACGCTCTGTATGTAGATATCCTAAATATGGATCGAAGCCAACAATATTAATTGCACTTTGGACATCATGACGTAATAATGCATAACCCAAACTCAACAAAGAGTTGACAGGATCAGTAGGGGGACGACGGTTGCGAGTGTGGAATTGAAAGTTATCAACGCGAATTAGTTGATTCAAACAACCAAAATACGCCGCACTACCAGCACCTTCTAAACCTCGGATAGAATTAATAGATGTGGCTTGTTCAAGATTTGCGATCGCAGTTGCTAATTGATTTAATCCTGCATTCAAATCTATATCAGAGTAACTGCGTTGCGATTTGAGGAGAGAATAACGATAGTTTTTTAACTTTCCTCTGACAAATCCTTTGCTAGCATGAATAGCTTGTGTTGATTCTCCCACAGCTTTCCACTGAGCAGAACGTAAGAAAATATTTTTACTCATTTCTGGTTCTAAGCGGGCTATATATTTACCGTTATTTGTCAAGAAAGTCAGAGGAATTTTGTGATGAACTAACTCAGCAACAGTAGCAGGAGAAATACTTGCTCTTCCCATGACTACCAAACCATCAATTTTGATTAATGGCACATCTAAAATTGTCTTTTTCTCATGTTTAACATTGAGCCTTTCATCAATTTTACCAATAAATGCATCTTCTTGTGTGATATATACTGTACCCATGCTTGACTCCAAAATTAATTAGATGAATGAAAAAATCCGATTTATTGTTATCTTCTCTAATTACCTATTCACCTTCTTCATACCGCCTAATTTTTTCTGCAACTTGCGGTAAACATTGTTGATAAAAACTGCATCCTTGGCAACGTTTGCTATAGTTTGCTATTGGCATAATGCCCGTTGTAATGAGGTTTTGTACTGATTTAATAGTTGCGATCGCACTTTGTTTTAATTCTTCTGAAATCTCAACTAATTGACGTTGATGAGAGTGGGCATAATAAATATATCCAGTTGTGACTGGTTTTCCTGTCATCTCTTCTAAACACAAGGCTTGGGCGCATACTTGTAACTCATCGTTATCCCATTCACCTTTACGTCCTCGCTTATATTCCACAGGATACCATTCACCATTTTCTAATTCAATCAAATCTGATTTGCCAATTAATTGATATTTTTCAGACTTCAAATAAATTGCTCGCACTTGCCAAGTTTCTTCCCGATTTCCCTCTCCCAAAGTATGCACACGTTCATGTAAACTTGTACCTTCAATTGTGTATTGGTTATCAACAAATTCTTCTGCACAAAACATCCGCCAACAGCGATGCGGACAGTAAGCATATTGATTTAATGCCGCAATCGGAATATATTCTGTATTGTTCATCGTGGTAAAAATAAAATATTGTCAATTAAATTCTGCGTGTCATACCCATACCCATCGTTGTTTTTCTTCCAACGCCGGCATATAAAGCAAAATCAGCTAAAGTATTCATTTGCTTAATTATGATGGGTTCAATTTCTCCCAAAATCCGATAATTAACTTCTCCAATAATGCCAATAAACTTACTACGAGAATCAGCTAATATTTCAGTGTGAATATTAACAAAACTGGGAAAAATCGCATCAAGAGAAATATTGTCAAACTCAACTCCACTATATTTATTCCAACGCGCTAATAAAGAATTAAATACACATTCTCTAGTAGGTAAAGTAGTATCATATTTACCTTGACGGAAGGCGGTAGGTGTGGAGAAGGTAAGGGAAATTGTGCGATCGCTCTCTGATGCTTGCTCGTATAATTGTTGATAAGTACAAGCATTCGCCCAAGGTTGAGTTGATTGGGGAGTACCAAGAATACTTGTGATATACAAATCAGCAGAACCCAAGTGCCAAGCATGTTCAGGATTAATATTTAACCACAGTGGTGTGAGTTGACTAAATAGGGTGTCATCTAATAAAGAGATACGCCACCAACACGGAGTACCTGGAGAAATTGGTTTATTTTGTTCCCATTGCAAAATGTAATTTTTGTGGCTCAAATGTCCTCGCTTGCCACTACCATTACTTGTGTAACTTGTTTGTACTTGTAACGGAGAAAGAGTAAAAGCTTTATCGGCGCTGGAGTCGTGGAGTAAATCACCCAATTTTTTATCTACTGAACTGACAAGATTTAAAAATAGCGCGTGGTAATGTCTGCCAGTAAGATAATTAGGGTAAATCGGAGACTGGGGAATTAGATTGAGAACAAGACTGTGTGGCATGAGATACTTTGAAATTAGGAGAAAATCATCAAAGGAGAAATATAGATGATTATTGACGATTATGATGCAGCAGTTGCCCTAACAGAAAAATTGCAAGAAAGCTTACCAATTAAAGCACGAGCAGGAAAAGAGTTTCTCAAAACTTTGAAAGAACGAGGAGAGGTAGCAAATCCCAACAAAGAATTTGTGATTGAACATGTGAAATATTCTGGAGATATGGGTGGGATTATGTGTGTTTTAGCATCCAATCCAGAAGAAGAAGAACGTTATGTTGTCTCTATTACTCATCTCAATATTGATTCCAGTCATCCCCTCGCCACTGAGGTGCAGAAATACCAACGCCAGCGCACCCGCAAATTGATGTTGGAACATCAAGGAGGTTTTAGTGCAGAGTTGCTGGCGCAAGCATCAGCGAAGAAAAGAAAACGCACTTCGGGTTTTGGGAAGTGATTAATTTTTAAAACGATATGCCATTTGCACAGGAATTTTGACTTCTTTGATATCCTCAAAATAGTAGTATTTTCCCTGCATTTGCACGTTTTGAATTAGACTAACTGGAGGCATATTTACCACATCATAGCTAATCACTTGATTAGTAAACATGACATCCAAAGGATTTAAAGGATGAGTGCAAGTGAATATACCTTCAGTAACTTTGGGTTTTAGTAATTGTTGAACTGTGACTTCAGCTTTACTCATCCATTTACCCAAGCGAATCCATTTTGGTAATAAATCTTTGATGTCTTTTTGAGAAATCACAAAAAACTCAAATTGACTTTCGGGTGCAATTTCTTTGGCTCTACCAAAACTAGGAATGTTTTTTTGGGTTTTTTCCATCTCAACATGATAGTTATTATTTGCATATTTCCAAGTGTTGAGAATGGCAGTATGATTAAGAGAACGCGCTGGAGTAATGTAGATTCCCTGTTGATTGAGCGGCGTTAAATGTTCTTCATATTTAGGAACTTGTTCGGGACAAAAGTAGCGATAGGAATGTTCTTCTGTAACGGTAGTAGAATAGACTTCGCTATCAACTAATCCGAGTGCATAACAGAGAGCGTAATTGTGAATTACTGGTTCTGTTTCGTATAATCTGCCGATTTCGCGAGTTGCATGATAGAGGCTATCATGTAATTCGATTTGACAACGGTAAATAATTGCCATAACTTTTACTCTGCTGCTGCACTTGCTTTTTTACCTTTCTTACTTTTTTCAGAACTCTTGAAGATATGTTTTTGTGCATAAGCAGATGACTCTGTATTTGCTTGAGTCAGTAATTCTTTGAGTTTATTTTCATCACTAGTAATAGATTTGACTTCGTTCAGTAGAGGTAGAAAGCGATCGCCAATATAATCTGTGTGGGAAATAAACTCTTGAGTAATGAGTTCAGTAATGGCTTTGTTTGCAGTATCTCTAACATCATCTTCATTCAATGGATCAGGAGGCTGCATTTTTCCTGCATAACTCAATAAATCATAAATTTTTTGAGTCCACCGCAAATTGCTAATAATTTCGCCATCGGCAAATATAACCCCAATTAATTCATTTCTGACTCTTCCGGTACGGGTTGTTTGTGCGCCATAGTGGCGAGTTCTAATGATGTTATTGAAAACATATAAAAATCCGGCTTCAGTAGGATCTTTTAGTGTGACAATACTAGGGAAGAAGGTCTGCGGTAAGATATGATCTTGGCTGTTAATTCTGCTGGTAACTTCCCCATTTCTACTCATAGTTCCGTTTTCAAATGGTGCATTCAGGGTAAAGTTAAGATGAGAATCTTCAAAGGGAGTGATTGAATAAGCAGTATCCACAACTACTTTAGATTTTTCGGAACCAGCATCACCAATAGCAAAACCATAGAGAATACAATCAGGAGTTGTTTTGCTGAAATCTACGTTGTAGTCGCATTTTTCCCAGTCACCAATTTTATAGTTACGCAGTAATTCTCGTCCGGTTAAACGTTCTGGTGTAGATTGTTTGCGCTTAAACATTGCTAAACGGCTAATCGGTTCTTTGTGTTCAATTCCTGCACGCACTTTGGCTTTATTTAATTCACCATCTGTCTGAAACAATGGGTAAGATTCGGTGATCCGAATTGTAATAAAATGTGCATATTTGCCCATTGGTTTAGCAGGGATTTCGTTGTGGAAAAATTTAGTGTCAACGGATTTTAGAAAGTTCATTTGTTTCTCCAAGGGTTAAGATTATACAAAAGATTTCTTGTAGAGACGCGATACATCGCGTCTCTACAAATTTAGGCTGCATCATTAACATCCAAATCGGAAATATCTTCGGGTTCTGCTTGCGGACGATTTTTGCGTTGTTCATCGTCTGCGAGGCGATAAAGGTATTCACAGGTATCGCGGATGAGATTGAGTTGTGTACCTGCTAAACGTGCGCGATCGCTTTTAAAACTTCCCTCAAATATTTCCTTGACAAAATATCTAGAAAATTCATAAACAGCTTGGCGTTCTTCTTCTGAAGTTAAGGCTGGTTTCCATTTACCATCTATTAAAGTAAGCGTAGGTTTTCCTTCAGCTGCTTTTCGACGTACATTATTCATTAATTTTGATAAACGTGCAGCGACTACATCTGTTAAAGAATCGGTGTCACTAGCTATTGCTTTATCAATTTTCAGAAGTACATCAGCAGCTTCATCAATGGGTTTAAGAATTGCATTAGCTTTAGCATAAGAACTTTTAGCTCGATAAAAACGACGGTAGAGTTCTGTTAACTTACGCAGTTGATTCACGATTTCTCCTCCTGGTTCAAAATAGTAATAAAAATCTAAGTAAAGACGAGTTTTGGCAATAGACACAGACTCAATCTTGTCTTGCTTCCGTAACCATTTATTCAAGTAATGAAATACATACAAAGGACTCGTTTCTAAATCTCGTGCTAAGTCTGCTAATTTTCCCCAATCTGGATCGCCATCTTTTTTCCGGTTAACTTCTAAGTGAATAGAGTAAGCAGCAGTAAGCGCATTTAAAGGTGAAAATTCCCCCGATTTACGAGGTAAGATACTATCTAAGCGATAATTATCTTTTTTAATCAGAGAACGAATTGCTTGATGTTCTCCATCTAGTAAAACTGTTTGTTCAAAATCAGCGCCACTAATAAAAGGTGGTACAGGTGATTCTGATGCAACAATTTTCACATCCATAACTAGCGGTAAGGTTAATGCTAGCCATGCAGGTGTTACCCAAGATTCGGTGTCTGTTGGTTCTCTTCCTGGGGGTAAACCTAAGAAGAAAAAAGTTAATGTTTCATCATCGGGATAGCTAATTTTAAATGTTTTATCATTTTCTGGTGAAATATCCTGCTTAATCAACAAATGATCTACTTTTTGATAATTTTCAACTTCCAAATTGGCAACTTGCTCTTTTGAAATAAAATGTTTGCGAAGTTCGGCATCAAATCGAGTTTGAGATATAGCATTGTAAGCTTTTTGCAAAAAATTATTAGTTTCAGGAGTAAAGAAATAAGCTGGATATAGATAGAGATAGCGATATTTACGACTTTCAAAATCTGCGCCAGTTGCGTTAGTCTTACTCATCATAATTTGTCTCAACATGATTTCAATTGACCAGATTGAGCAAATTTGTCGCTTTGCAGCTTGAGCATTAAATAAAATCTGACGATTGCTATAAACTTGTGGTGCAAATAACGTTGCTGATTCCATTTGTTCTGTGACAGTGTAAGGAGAGCTAGATATAGCACAAACGTTTTCTCTACCTCTTCCTATAACTTTGGCGGCGTTATACCTCTTTATTTCTACTAAAAATTGCTCTGGTTTAGGTTCAGAAACTGCACCTGTTGATAAGGAAATAACTCGACTCACATAAGTACGTAAATCACTCCAACCATCAGGAATTGCAAACTCTTCTAAAATAGATTTGATGAGGTTAGAAGCATAATCAACTATACCTTCCATCAACTCAATATTTTGCGCTAAATCCTTACCGGGATTTTTCTGGTAATATTTAGCTGCTAAATAGTACCAATCTAAAGGAACACCACCTGTTTTTTTTAGAGACTGAATTTGTCTTAAAGCTGGGATCTCCTCTGATAAGCCTAAATATTCCGCTAGTTTTTCAGTCAAATTTAAATCAGGAATATTTTTACGTTCAGCTTTAGGAAATTGTTTTTGGTATTCATTGGCGCGTTCTTGCCATTTACCCCAAATACCACGACAGATAATATCTCCAAATTCAGCTAATCTATCAATTTGAATTTGATTACCAAATACAACATTTATATTTTGAGGTAATTCTCCTTGTGTTTGAAAAGCTTGTAAACTTTCACTCCGCTTACCAGATGAAGCTAATTTAGTATCAGGTAGTATATTTCTAGCTGCGTTAATGCTGACTTGCATTAACTCATTGGCTTGAAAGAATAGCCAATAATATTCAGCGAACTTGAAACCTTTTCCATCTCGACTAAAACCTGTTTGTCGCTTTGTTAACTGCTTACTGCACAAGGTTTTAATTTTATCGATAACCTGATTGGGAACTTCAGCAGTATTAATTGCAGGTGCATCACTAGTAGCAAGATACACTACACCATCTGGCAAATACAATAACTGTGTGTAGTATGGCTGAGGATGTGCATCCATCAAAGCATTATTAATAATATTTGTGAGAACACCACGATTATCTGATAAAGCATGGTAACTAAACTTCAATTGACCATTACTTACATCGTTTAATAACTCAGGTAGCTTCTCATTTCGTCCATCACTTTCTACGTCACGAGGATGCTTTAACAATGAAGCAAATAAATCAGACATTTTCAACAATCTGTGCAGTATATTCCGCACTCGACCATCTAAATTAGGATGTAAACCACGAATTTCTAAACCTCGGTCAGCATCGCTTCCATCACCAGCATTGCTACTCAACCAAACAATATCATCAATACAGTTTTCCCAATTCTCACCCAAAAAAATATCTAAACTAAAATCCTGAATTTTTTGTTTTACATACCCACGTCTTAAATTGGGTGCATCTGATTTCTTTGCAAGTTCTTTACGCCAATCACGGTTAGCAAATACACCATCCTGGTCATTTGCTTCTAGCCAAATTGGATAGTCAGGAAATTTTTCAAAATCATGCAGAATATACGCAGCTACAAATAGACGAGTTTCTTTTTCTCCACATTGACGCTTGACAGGATTAGTTTGTAATTCTGATGACTTTAATTTCCTGATAATTCGGTAGGTAGGAAATAAACCATTGAGTAGGTGAGATAATAAGGATTGGTCATGCTTGCTGCGTTCAACATTTTTGCCTTCGGCTCTACGGTCTTCTGTAAATTGACCACCCTTAGCAGTTGCTCCTACTAATCCATGAATTAATTGAGGTAATACATTATCAGCAAAACTCAGAAGTATGGAATCTTCTTGATTTTCTGGTGCTTCCTTAATTGCCTTTTTGAAGAGACTAATAGTTAATAATTCGCGCTCAATAGGATTATCTTTTTCTTCTTCTTCATAGTTATCTAGATCTGGAATTTCGGGATATTCATCAAACTTATTCTCATTAGTCATTTGTCTACCTCCTCTACTTCTATATCTTGGAATTCCTGAATATTTACTTGGCGAATAATCCATTATTTTCCAGTTACATCTGCTGCTTCAAGCCCAGCAATTAAGGTTTCTGTAACTGCCCGATAAACTTCAAAAATAGGACGCGGTGGTAAACGAACTTCTAACAAATCCAACCTTCATCCTTTTTGGGCTTCCAAAACCAAAGTAAGGTTTCTAGCATTAGTGCAGATTTACCAAATGCTATGGTGTACGGTGGTGACTTCTTATCATCACTGCTATATTTATCTGCCAAAGAGTATGCTTGAAAATGGATAGGTAAACCTAACTTGGCTCTGAGGTAAGCGCGATCGCAATCTGAAATAAAGCATACTAAACCTCTACCCGATATAGCATCACTTATCTTATTAATCCCACTACCGTGGGGTTGACGAATTTCTAAGTTTTTGAGAACTTGGACTTTACCAGATTTGACAATGTCGCTGATGTCTTCTGGATAGTAAAATCGCCAGTCTTCTCTTACTTCCCGATAACCAGTCAATTTCAAACAGCATAAGGCTTCTTGAAAACGAGTGGTTCTAACTCTAGATTTCTCAGCTAATTGTATAAATTCCTTTCTATCCATCAATTCAAATTTAAAGTTGCTGAGAATACCCGGTAAGTTATAAATTTTAAAATGTTCATGTTCTGGTTCTTCTGGATTTGTTAAATCATAAATTGCACAATCTAACTGACTACTTCCCCGAAAACTTCGTGCTTCGTCAATTATCTTCTTTTTCTTTTCTTCTAAACATTGGTTAATTTGGTGATATTTTTGCCAAATATTAACATCAAGTGCTGCCTCAATCACATCTTTAAAATTTTTCTCAGCATCGGGATATTGACTAGTCAGCCGTCTTAATTCTTGATGTACACAAGCTGATTGAATAGCACCCCAGCGTTTGGGGTATAATTTAAATTCATTTACAAATGGGTAACTTGAACGAATAGCTTGTGTAAAGGTTACTCGGTCGTAAGTTTCGCCATCTTGCAATGGTGATGAATCAATTTCAAATAATCTTTGCACAATAAACTTGGGAATCAAAGCATAAGCATGATAAGGATGAGGGTGAAAATCTTGATGTCTACCTATTCTGCCAAAGCGTTGAATAAAATTACCTGCATCAGCACCTTCAAATACCAAAAAATTTATTCTAAAATCCACGCCAACATCAATAGTTGATGTTCCTAAAAGTAAGTCTGCTTCTACAACTGACGTAGCTTTTTCTGTCTCACCTGTTAAACCTGTGTTTTCTCTAACTTTTAACCCTAAAGGCTCAAAAATACTTTTAAAATGCTGGACTAATTTCTTAACCGCAGCTATCGAGTTGAGAATGATTGCACCTTTACTACCTGGATAATCTTGAAAAAACTTTAAAATTACTGATTCCGAATTTTCTATCAGCCAATCATAACTAGATGAAAGTGATGGTTCTAGTGTTTGCGGAAAAAATAAAGTTATTGGCTGACTAATTGCTCGCCATTGATTACCACCTTCTGAAAAACAATATTTCTGTTCTTTAGCTGGATTAATTTCTTTATAACGAATACCAGATTTGTTAAAAAACTCTAGCAATAAATCATCTGGTGTCGCCGATAAAAATAAAAACTTTTTACCTGGAATAGTATGCTTAATTAATAATATTGCATTGAAGATACTTGCAACTTGAGCAGAGGAAAATATATGAAATTCATCAAAAATAAACAAATCATAATAAGTGTCTATTTTGCTGAATAACTTATTTGCATTTTCGCCTTTGATTTTACCGTCTTTTTTAAAACGCCGAAGATAGCGAAAATCATGGATATAGTAAAAAATATCAGGATTGGTCAGTAAAATTTCTGCTTGGTCGGAAAGATTTGTCAATCCAGACTGTTTAGTTGGTAATTTATTCGTTTCGATAAAGTCTTCCAGAATAGCTGCATTCAGACGATAAATCTGTGGGTCTTTCTCTGGCTGAAACTTGTCCTTGTAATTTTGTACTTGCTTTTGCTGATCTCTAGCTAACTCGTTTGTTGGATAGGTCGCCATTGTAGATACACCATCTATCATAGCCAGAAGGTAAGCAGCCAAGCTTTTACCATCACCAGTCATAGCAGTGTTAATTATTACATCATATTTTGGGTTACGTAACGCTTCTAAAGTAGCGGCTTGATGCCAATAAAGTGATAGTGACCAATTCTCAGGTAATTTCACGCTATTAGGTGTAGGTAAAGTTTGAGAATAAACAGGTTTAAGATTAATACTGTAATTTTCAGACATATACTCAAACAATCTCCTTTCTATAGAGTGAAGATAATTTCTGCAATCAATGGTTGCAGTTTTTTAAATAGGTATAAAAATTTTCTACCTATTTCTCGCACCAAGAGTGCGACTTTTTCGTGTTGACTTTAAAAACTGTCCGTAACTAGTTGTTAAATCCTATCTTGGCACGCAAAATAGAGATTGACAAGATATGTCCATATAAAATTGTCCGTATAAAAATGAGTCGAAAAGGTCATTCCATCACCCTATCGGTATCAGAACGCGATAAAGCCGAATTAGAAAACCTAGCGCGGGAATTCGGTATGATGTGGGGCGATCGCCCAAATATCTCTAAACTAGTAGAAGCGATCGCTCGTCGTCATTTAACCATCGGTAAAAATCATGATTGGTCAGAAACACGCTTCAGAGCGCTGGATCGAGCCATGCGTGCATTAACTGATCTTGGTCAAAATGAGCAAGCACAGGAAATTGCCAAATTGCTTCTTGAACGCAGTGAACTATCCATTCCACTGCGAACTGAAATAGAGCGTTTTTTAGAAAATTTACCTCCACCTTGGCGTTTAGAGATCGAGCGCTTCATTCTACGTCAACAACCATTTCAGATTTCCTATCAAGACGCAGCACAGCGAGTATGGAACTTCACCGTTCGTCACGCCAAAGTTACACCCCACGAAAAGCGTCAATATCTTGATTGTTGGTGCGAAGAGACACAAGGAAATTTGGATGTAGAAGAGTTAAGAAATAACTGGAGTCTGCGTTTAGATCGAATCCAAGACGCTGCTGTGATCGCAATTACTGGTGAATGGCGATCGCACTTGGCAGAAATAGAAGTAGAAATGCACTTGTTTAATGGTTTAAGCTTTGCTTACCAAGCCAAACCAGAAGACATATTAAATGAATGGCTACCAGATAAACAACGAGTGCGGCGAGTGACAAGACGTGTATCTAGTACCTTTTGGTTTATCCGCGAAGTCATGCAGTACGCACCAGACTGCGTAGTCGTCTCACCAGAAAACGTGCGATCGCTCATCCGTGAAAAGCTCCAAACCCTTTGTCAGCGTTATGGTATAAATTGAAAATGGGGATCGGGGAAAGGGGATCGGGAATCGGGAAGTGTGGGGGGAATTATTTAACAAGTCTGTTCCCAATGCCCAATGCCCAATGCCCCATGCCCAATGCCCAATACCCAATGCCCAATGACTTAATTATGATTTTGCATATACCGTTACTAGTAAATATACTGAGGCATTCAGATATATCAGGTATTAATAATACGATAGACAAATGCTAAAATAGTTAAAAAATGCTGCGGATGTGTAATTTAGATTAACTATTGGATAGAAATTCTTTCAGAATGAGTAGAATGACAGAATAGGTAGAATTGTCCAAAAGAATATCCTATGGATTAGCTACCTTAGATGTAGACCTTTAATTTGAGTCCTCAGATATTTTTAATCATTCTGAGGTAGATTACACAATACCAAACACTATTCTTAACAAAGAGCTGCCACAAATCATAATGCCAGTGACTGAGAAAAAAAGAACTCGCGATTTGCCCCAAATTAATGAAAGGATTCGCTTTCCGAAAATTCGGGTCATCGATACTGATGGAGCCCAATTGGGGATTCTGTCCCCACAGGAAGCGCTGCAACTAGCCGAGGAAAAAGAGCTAGATTTAGTGTTGCTCAGTGACAAGGCTGATCCGCCCGTTTGTCGGATCATGGACTATGGAAAATACAAATTTGAACAGGAGAAGAAAGCGCGGGAAGCCAGGAAAAAGCAGCATACTGCTGACGTTAAAGAAGTGAAAATGCGCTACAAAATTGAAGAACATGATTACAACGTCCGTGTTAAGCAAGCAGAACGTTTCCTCAAGGATGGCGATAAAGTGAAAGCCACTGTCATGTTTCGGGGTCGAGAAATACAACACAGCGATTTAGCAGAAGATTTACTCAAACGGATGGCGACCGATTTAGAAGCACTCGCAGAGGTGCAGCAAGCACCCAAAAAAGAAGGGCGAAACATGATGATGCTTCTTTCTCCGAAGAAATAATTTAATTTAGTTAGTGGTTAGTAGTTAGTAGATACTGGTAAAAAACCAACTCTTTAATTACTAAGTATCAACAACCAAAAAATTCAAATAAAATTGATAATCCTGAGTTCTGAGTGGGAAAAATAATACTCAGTTACTCAGGGTTTTTGCTATATACTGATTTTGAGATTAATAAGGTAAAGAAGTATGATTCATAAATTCCTTACCTTAGTTGGCTATCGCGTTAGTTTTGAGATGTTTAACGCATTTATTTGTCAAAATTAATGCGATCGCAATAAAGTCTAATACTGATCATGCAGAACTGAGTAACTAAGTTTGTGTGTTGTGTCTTGTTTCCAAAAACTAGCTAGCAAGCACCAACCACCAACAATTTCAACGTATAACCCAGTCAAACTGCATGGAACTGAAAAATTATTGGACTGCTCCTAAAAAAGGTATTCTCTCACAATTACTCAAGTGGGTAAATCTCCGACCAGAGGAAAGCGATCGCACTTGGTTAATGTTCGCTTTTTATACAAGTACATCAATTGGGTTGCGGTGGTCAGAAGACTCCACAGTGGCGCTGTTTTTGGATGAGTACGGATCTAAATCCTTACCTTTGATTTATATCGCCAGTGCCATTATGGGTACAATCTTGGTAATTTTATACTCACGCTTGCAAAAGATTTTTCCCTTACGGCGTGTCATCGTGGCGATCGCGCCTTGCATGTTCATACCATTAGTTCTATTTAGTTTAGGTTTACACGTTTCTTATATTTCCGTATTTATCATATTTATCCTGCGGTTGTGGGTAGATGCATTTTATGTGATCAACGACCTCAACACCTCAATCACAGCCAATCAACTATTCAACATTCGTGAGATCAAACGCGCCTTTCCTCTGATCAGTAGCGGTATTTTAGTCGCTGATGTCATCAGTGGCTTTAGTTTGCCATTTTTGTTGCTATTTGTAGGACTAGATAAAGTGATTATGCCCATCGCTGGTATATTCATCAGCTTAGGGGCTTTTATTCTTTTCTATCTGAGTCAAAATTATCCCCAAGCTTTTCCTGATACTCCGCAAATTAAAATACAAGCAGCACAATACTCTCAAAAACGGCGTCTGTTTGGGCCAATTAAGCATTACACCTGGTTATTATTTGCATTTTTTGCCCTTTTACAAGCAATAGGTGTCTTAATCGATTTTCAATATCTTACCCAGTTGAAATCAAATTTTCAGGGTAAAGATATTGCTACTTTTTTAGGATTACTAAGTGGAATTACGGGATTGTGCGAGTTAGCAATACAGTTATTTATTTCCAGTCGCACCCTCGAACGCTTTGGAGTATTTGTGACTGCTGCAACTTTACCACTCACCATAGGCTTGTTAATGCCTGTCACCATACCTTTATTAGGATTATTTAATTCCCATAATATTTTATGGGGTTTAGTGATTCTCAAATTCTTAGATGAACTTCTGCGTTACACCTTTGTTGTCAGTAGTGGACCTCTACTTTTTCAACCAATCCCAGATAAGATTCGCAGCCATGTCCAGTCATTAGCCGGAGGTGTAGCTGATGCTTTTGGTGCAGGGACAGCAGGTTTTGTGATTTTAATTACCCTGTGGTTTGGTAGAAAACTGCTACCTACACCCATACATGAATCAATTCTGGTAGCAGAAACCGTACTTGTGGCTTTATGTTGTTTGCTAGTGATTTG
This sequence comes from Westiellopsis prolifica IICB1, assembly GCF_004323185.1. Classification (GTDB taxonomy): domain Bacteria; phylum Cyanobacteriota; class Cyanobacteriia; order Cyanobacteriales; family Nostocaceae; genus Pelatocladus; species Pelatocladus prolificus_A. Next base: position 2,024,875 of record NZ_NAPS01000002.1, on the reverse strand, counting down.
GTTTTTGCGATCGCGCTACGTGAATCTGTTAGTTTTAAGTGCAGGACAAGGACAATTTAGTGGTGCAAATGTAGATTTACGTGCATTCAAACAAGCAGTAATTAAAGCTTTGGGAGAAAAAGGAACTGACACAGATAAACGTTCTTGTATTGAACTTTTATCTCAAATTGATCCCAAAGGTGTAAGTGAAGTCTTAGCCCCCTTATTACTCAAGCTACCTCCTGAATTGCAGAAATCCAGCTTGGAAGTCATGCTAACAACAGGTGTAAATCCTGCTTACTTACCAGAAATCCGTACTTTCTTAGAACTACCCCAAAATAGTGTAACTCCAGAAGTATTCGCCCTTACCCTACGCTACGTTTGGTTGGCTGAGTCAGATCCAAATGTCAACCTATTAGAAAACTACCTCAGAGAAGACCAACACTCAAGTATTCGTGCCACAGCCGCCGCCTTATTACTCCGTCAGGGAAAACCTATGCATAAAGTAGCAGCCACCAAGACTTTACGGCGGATGCTTACTCACCAACAAGAAAAAGAACGGATGAACGCCGTCAAGGCCCTGAGTGAAGCACTTCATCTACAAGCACTGCGAATTCATATTCCCAATTTGTTGCAAGATGAATCACTGCGAGTACGTTTTGCTGTCATAGAAATGATCGGCGCAACTCACTTAGAAGAGTATTATCCAGCCTTGTTGGGGGGACTTTATTACAAATCAACCCGAAACGCAGCTATGCAAGCTTTGGTAAAACTGGAAAACGAAGCCTTACCAATGCTGGTTGAGTTAGCTACTAATATCTATAAGCCAGAAATAGTCAGAATTTACGCTTGGCGTACAATTAGTCAAATACCCACCTTAGAAGCGATAGAAACCTTATGGCAATTTTTAGAAACATCGCGGAGTAATAGTAGAGATCACATTCTCCGTCCTTTATTAAAAAGATTACAAAAAGAAGGACTTCTGGGTTCAGTAGAACAGTTTTATCAAACAAAAATCAAGAGATTTATCAAGCAAGAACTATATTTTATTGGTGAGATTTATGCTGCTTATATAGATTTCCAAAATCAATTAGAAACCTACAATCAATATATAGATTTCAAGACACCAGAAACTCCAGATACATATTATTGTGAAATCAAGACTATTGCTGTTATATCTTTACTAAATCGCGCCATTTTAGAAATAGAAAGTGATATTAAAGAGCGATTGTTATTACTATTGCAACTACTTTATCCGATAGAAATAATCCAAGCAGCAGCTTTTAATTTACGATCAGAATCAGTAGTTAGTTTAGCACGGGGATTGGAAATTTTAGACCACACAGTCAAATTGCAGCATAAATCTTTGCTAATCAATATTTTAGATAGGCGATCGCCAGCAGAAAAACTGCAATATCTCATAGCCGCAGAGATGGCAGAATACCAACAAATGTCAGTTAATGATCGTACCCGCAATTTATTAATGCATAAAAACCTACTTTCTGATTGGTGCTTGGCTTGCTGTTTCCATTTTGCTCAAGTTGCGCGCATCCGACTCACCACAGAACAAGTTTTAGAAAGCTTGAGTCATCCCACAGGATTTGTTCGAGAAGCTGCGATCGCTTATTTAAATGTAGTATCACCCCGCATTCTGGTCAAAATTCTGCCCCTGCTGCAAAAAGATCCACATCCCCTTGTAGCGAATCAAGTCAAAGAATTAATTAAGTAAGGGTTTGATGCATATTTACAATAGAAATGCAAAATGCCGTTTCATCAATTAGTTTTCTCGCGTGGATAAAGCCAAACTACGAAAATCGCTTCTCAAACAACGTCAATTAATGTCAGTAGCAGAATGGAAACAAAAAAGCGATCGCATCTGTACTAATCTTCTCAACTCACCTCAGTTTACCCAAGCCAAAACAGTACTGGCTTATTTCAGCTTTCGTCAGGAACCCGATTTGACTCCCCTATTTGGGCAAGATCAAGATAATAACTCTCCAAAAATATGGGGTATACCTCGCTGCGTTGGCAATTACCTGTCCTGGTATATTTGGACACTAGATGACTCAGTAAAAATTGGGGCATACGGCATTACTGAACCTGAACCCGAAGCGCCAATTATCGAGCCTGAGCAAGTAGATTTAATTCTCGTGCCTTGTGTTGCTTGTGATCAGCAAGGTTATCGCTTGGGTTACGGCGGCGGATATTATGATCGCTTGCTTGCTACACCTGAGTGGGCAAACAAATCAACTATTGGCATTGTCTTTGATTTTGCCTACTTACCCCAATTACCTGTTGAACCTTGGGATCAACCTCTAGATGCTGTTTGTACAGAAACAAAGTTAGTAGTTGGTCATTTCATTGGGGATCGGGGATCGGGGATCGGGGAAAGGGGAGCGGGGAT
>NZ_NAPS01000002.1:2019368-2022444 GCF_004323185.1 Westiellopsis prolifica IICB1 | reverse complement strand
GGGGATCAGGGATCAGGGATCGGGGAAGGTGGGGCGGGGAAAGGGGATAAGGGGCAACGGGGATCGGGGATCGGGGATTAGGGATTAGGGATTGGTTACTTTCCTTTGTCTCCCTGCTAAGAGCTAAGAGATCCCTTCTTATTTGTCCCCCTTGTCCCCCTTGTCTCCTTTCCCCTTTCCCCGCTCCCCGCTCACTTCGCCCGACAAAATTTCCGTTCTTGGTCGTGTTCAGGATCTTGCCAAGAGTAGGCAAAATGGCTCACTCCTGTAAGTTGCGAGGCGAATGGTCTCATTGCTTGCATTTGTGCATCTAGCGATGGGCGACCATTGACATTTTTACTCCATTGACCAGCGATCGCAGGAATCACTTTTGTACCTGGTTTAGCCATACTTAGCACTTGCTTGACTTGCGCTGCAATACATTCAACATTGCCGCAATTAGCATAAGACATAGAATGCCACTCTAGAGAACTTGGAAACCGATCCCAAGGCTGTAAGCGGGAATCATAACCTTGTCCAACGGTTTGATTTCCGTCAGGAAAAAACACTACCCCTGCGGGAATACCAAGCTGTTGGGCTGGATAAGCAGCTAGATTAACAAAATCTAGAATACCTTGCATGGCGTGGGCAACAGAGAGTTGCCATAATTCTGATTGCAGTATTGGTTGTCTTTGTGCGGGGGGAATAACCGCTGCGATCGCTTTTTGTCCGATTGGTAATGATGGTTCTGCGGGTGGTGGTGGCGGTGGTGTACGTCCTTGCCACATTGGTTCTCCTTCTTGGGGATAAAGTTTGTCAAGTTCACTGATATCTCCTGCTGTCACGTATCCTTTGGTTAAAAAACGGCGAATTAATTCCAACCCTTTATTATTCTGCGCTCGTTGAAATAATGCTTGTTGGGTAGCTTCACTATATAGCCACAAATCTGTAACTTTAGTAGCTATAGAATCCCCGCCTGTTTGCCGTGGGTAGCGCACATAATCAAACAGTATTCCATTCGGACGACGGCGTAAAATTTCTTGTACCATCTGGTAATAGTCGCGTTTTGCTTGGGCGTTGTAGGGATCAATAAATACTTGAGAACCATCATCTACAACATACAAGCTTGTTTGACCTTTGCCATTGCGAGCGATCGCTCCTTCTCGATCACGACGCTGGGCATAGGTATAGCCAAAGTTAGCGGTAAACATCCAGGCGTAAACCTTTAAACCCCGTTCCTGTCCTTTTTGAATTGCGTTCAATAATAAATCAGCTTTTTCTTCCCCCGGTGTGCGAATTACAGAAGGCCATACCGTAGGATTACTTGCTGCTGGTAATAGTACCTGTCCATCGTAAAAAGCTTCCAAATAAACTTGGTTATAGCCTCGGTTGACTATTCGATCCATAATTCTGTCAATACTACCCGGCTGAATGTCGCAGGGATATAAACGCAACCAAATTGCTTGGACTTGCGGCCAGGTGCGATTTCGACATTCTTGTACTGTTTGTGTATGTTGGCGCACAAGTTGCTGGTACTGGTTTTGCGCTTGTTGATCGCCTTCAAGGGCTGACAAACGTAATTTTTCTTTTGCTTGCGCTTCTGCTGCTGATATTTGGCAAAATTGGTTGACTTCTTGCGCCCGTGCAGGCTGAGTTTCCAAGTATGGCATCAGCAAAGTACTGCTGAAAACCGCAGCGAAAAGACGCCGCCAAAAGAACATTGGCTTTACAACATTCAGGGGACGGTTAAGCATATTTAGGAATAAATTTACAAAAAAACTATTAACTTTAAATCATTTGAGTTGGGAAGAAGTGGTAAAGTCGCGAGTTTAGTTCTGAGGCTTTGCAGCCCAATTGTACTGACTTTCAAAACCTCATTTCTGTTGCCGCACTTTTTTATTTAATTTGATTAATGGTAAAAATTTCTTGTATTGGTGAAGCATTTGTACATATATTTTTCTATCAAAACGAAATATCTTGGTACAAATGCTTTACCTTGAATGACTTTAAACAATCGACTGGTGCGTAACAGACAATTATGCACCACGCTTTAGCGCCATTTCGACCTGATTAAACTCCATTTCTAAACGATCCTTGAGCTTTTTCGGTACAGGACGATTGGGATAAGAACTATAGTGTCCAGCAAGGGAATTGAGGGCTGTTCGCATAGTTGTGAAAGAACCCAAACCTGCGACAGAATTATCCCGTTGATAACGAGCCGCAAAAGTATTAATTTGTTGACGCGCTTGTGATTGCGCTGTTAATCTTTCTGGTGAATCGTCTGGTAACTCTAGGGTATGTCTTAAAGTACTGAGTACAGCTAATGTATCCTGGCGATAATCTCCAGATAAACCATCTGGGCTACCGGAACAACCCATTAGCCCAATAGCTACAACTAAGACCAGAGCAAGCAGACGTGACCAATAGCGCTTCATAATCATTGATGTGAAAGTATATGTAAATCAACGTCCATCCTATCCTGGATTGGTATCCTGGGGATCATTCCAAAGGGAAGAGTGTGAAGAGTGTCGGGGGACATATCAATTAAAAATGAAAAATTAAAAATTAAAAATTGGGAAGGGAACACGGGGACAGGTCGAATATTTTGGATAGATTATCTCTTTTGACACTCCCCATGCCTAAAGCAGGGCTGTTTCATTCTAAAAAGGAAAATAATAATAGGATATTATGGGCACAATGTCGTATTGCTCTGGTTAGGGAATCAAAACCATTGTGACGAAACAAGTTAATTACAAAACTGCGAAGAATGGAGAAATTTGCAGATGCATAACCATCAACCATTTGTGCCTTGTCTTCATCAAACACAACATCTTTGACCCAATGTCATCGATTTTCTACACCYCAATGACCACGAATGCCTTGGGCAAAATCTGAAGCTTCAAGGGTCATTGAACTTATGTAATATACGGTTTCCTCATAAGGCTTACCAGCACGAGTACCAAGACGTTCAACWTGAACTATTCGTTTTAGCCCAACCCAATCATTGGAAATATGATCCAAATTATCAAACACCGATACCCGACGTTGAGTCAAGCGATCGCGTGTTTGCTCGAAACTCGTATCGACGCTAGTAGGC
>NZ_NAPS01000002.1:2000428-2018653 GCF_004323185.1 Westiellopsis prolifica IICB1 | reverse complement strand
CCCTTTTTGGTGCGAAAATCTTTAATTTTTTTGAGTTCTTCAATCAAGCCTGCTGTCATAGATACCCCCGGACAATTTGTCGAAAGTCTGATTAGCGCTTGGGTGCGGCTACGCCGCACCCTCGCTTAAGTTTGTTACCTCAGTTTCGATTGAATCATTTTTCTTCCAAGAATGAAACAGCCCTGCCATGCCTAAAGGCAGGGGATTCCAGCGTCACTGACGTTCCTTGCTTTCAATTGCAAAAAGAAGTTTGAAGGCGAATAAATTCGCCAACGGCTTGCCCCCATATCTAAAGAAAGGGGCTAGCTCGCCGTTGGGTTATCGGTCTTTTACTCTCTCCTGTCAGCGAGTCTCAAACACTTGTCGCCCAGTATAAAAGACTCGTCAGCGAGTATCAAACACTCATCAGCGAAATACAAACACTCATCAGCGAAATACAAATACTCATCAGCGAAATACAAACACTCATCAGCGAAATACAAATACTCATCAGCGAAATACAAATACTCATCAGCGAAATACAAATACTCATCAGCGAAATACAAATACTCATCAGCGAAATACAAATACTCGTCGTCGAGTCTCAAACACTCGTCAGCGAGTATCAAACACTCGTCGTCGAGTATAAAAGACCCGTCGTCGAGTCTCAAACACTCATCAGCGAAATACAAATACTTGTTTACGAAAGACGACTCTTGCCTATCTTTTGATATAGAGTATCTCGTTGTTGGTAAGGTCTTGCTAGAGAAGCGATCGCACTTTGTAAGGTTTCAACTTCCATACATGTACCTCCTATTGCTCCTGCCATAGTGGTAATGTGTTCTTCCATCAATGTTCCGCCAATATCATTACAGCCCCAATTGAGAGCTTCTATCGCTCCTGGAAGTCCTAGTTTTACCCAGCTTGGTTGATGGTTAGAAATCCAGTTTCCTAAGAAAATCCTTGCAACTGCGGTAAGCAAAAGTGCATTTTCTAACACTGGCTGATCTCGTCCTACACGACGGCGCAGGGGTTTGGGCGCTTCTTGTCCAACAAAAGGTAACAAAATAAACTCAGTAATTCGCGCTGGATATTCTTGATTGATGGCAGTTTGTTGGAGCGATCGCAATTTTTCTAAATGCTGAATTTGTTGTTCTGGATTCTCAATATGTCCTGACAGCATTGTACTAGTGGTGTGCAAACCCAATTTATGAGCTGTGGTGACAATTTCTAACCAAGTTGCGGTGTCAATTTTTTCCGGACACAGTACGCGCCGTACTTCATCATCTAATACTTCCGCTGCTGTTCCTGGCATAGAACCGACACCAGCATCTCGTAAAGCAGCTATGACCTCAGCATAACTTAGCCCATCGATTCTAGCGATGAATTGTACTTCTTGGGGAGAAAAAGCGTGTAGATGCAGATGAGGAAATTCTTGTTTAATAGTTTTGACTAATTTAAGGTAGTAAGACAGAGACTTACCGTTGATTTGGGCTGCTGGATTTAACCCACCTTGCATACAAATTTCTGTTGCACCCCGTTTGACAGCATCTTGCGTTTTTTCCACAATTGCTGTCCAATCTAACCAATAAGCACCTTCGTCACCTTCATCTCGTCGGAAAGCGCAGAAACTACAGTGCTGTTCGCAGATATTAGTAAAGTTGATATTACGATTGATCACATAGGTAACTGTGTCGCCTACTTGCCGTTGACGCAGTTTGTCTGCTGTCACACGAATTGCAGCAATTGAACTTGCATCAGATTGTTGTAACAATACCAATCCCTGTTCAGAAGATAAATCGTACCCCATCAAGGCACGATCAAGAATTTTTTCTACTGTGCTGTTTATCACCTTAATATGCCGTTGCTCTCAAAGACTCGATTGACTGGAAATTGACTATAGTGAACTAATAAAATTTTACTAACTAAGTTTTGATATTTTCGGTTTTTAACTTTCAATATTTAATTGTAGCTAAAATTACGAGGCTTAAAGTAATTTTACGGCTATTGTTTTATGAGCTTTAATCAAATCAGGTGTTAATTAAATTGATGGGGAAAAAATTATAAAAATAATATTAGATATTAAAAAGTCTATTTTTTATTTATTGAGAATAGTTTATGCTATCTACCTTCTCGAAAAATCTGAATTTTACAAAATTAATTAATAAATTACAAGTTTGTAGTGAGGACTTTAGTCCTCAGAATCAGGACTGAAGTCCTTACTACAAACAAAAATGAGAATTTTATATGACACTTGTGCAAGTGCGATAAATTTTATGTAATAACTATTGATAAAATTTGTATACCCTGAGTTATATTAAAATTTAAAAAAATATAAACTATCTTACACATTAACTAAGGAGTAATATAAACGACATTAGCTCTCTCACAAAATGCGAATATTGCTGCTTTTTGATAATCCCTACTTTGCTTAATGAATAGAAATCAACCCAGTTCATTGTTAGCAGTTCCATCAGGAACCTTACAGATACCAGAATTACGGTCTCAAGAATTAGTATGGTTTTCCCTGGTAATTCCGACCTACAACGAAGCTACCAATATCGGAAAAATCATCCAAAGATTAACTCAATTACTGGATGAGCGTATTCCCGGAAACTACGAATTGATAGTGGTAGACGATGATAGTCTAGATGGTACATGGCAAGTAGCACAATCTTTAATGCAACAATACCCGCAATTGCAAGTAATGCGGCGTCAGCATGAAAGGGGGCTTTCCTCAGCAGTAATTCGGGGTTGGCAAGTAGCAAAAGGAAGTATTTTAGGGGTGATAGATGGTGATTTACAGCATCCACCCCATGTGCTGCTACAACTACTAGATGGAATTGTCCAAGGAGCAGATCTAGCCGTCGCTAGTCGTCATGTAGATGGTGGGGGAGTCTCTAGCTGGAGTTTAACAAGACGTTTTTTGTCTCGTGGCGCTCAATTGTTAGGATTGGTAATTTTGCCTAGTGTGGTTGGTCGAGTTTCAGACCCAATGAGTGGTTATTTTCTCTTACGTCGCCACAGCATAGCTAATGTTATTCTCAATCCCGTAGGATACAAAATATTGCTGGAGGTAATCGGGCGTGGTCAAATCAAGCAGATCGCTGAAGTTGGTTACGTATTTTGTGAACGCAAACAGGGTGAAAGCAAGGTTACTTGGAAGCAATATTTAGAATACATTCATCATTTATTACGGTTACGCCTTTCCACTGGACACATTGGAAAATTAAGTCAAAACTTCCCAGTTGGTCGATTTGTCCGTTTTGGTTTGGTGGGACTAAGTGGAGTATTTGTAGATATGGCGGTGCTTTACTTACTCAGCGACCCAACTACCTTGGGATTGCCCTTAACTCGGAGTAAGATCCTGGCTGGTGAGATTGCGATTTTTAATAATTTTTTGTGGAATGATGCTTGGACTTTTGCAGATGTGGCGATGCAACAAAACTCATGGCGTCAGCGCATGAAGCGGTTTTTGAAATTCAACATTATCTGTTTGGCGGGTCTGGTTTTGAATGTGGTAGTGTTGAACTTGGTGTTTAATTTCATGATTCGCAACCGCTATATTGCGAATTTGATTGCGATCGCCATTGCTACTATTTGGAATTTTTGGGTGAACCTCAAGCTCAGTTGGCGTGTTACTCAAGTAAAATAAATATTTTTAGAATTCAAGCAACTAAGTATGTGTTATTCCCACTCTCCAGAGGGATGAGGCATTCTGAGCGATTCGGGGTACGATGTTGAATTGAACTTTAATTCAAAACTCACGTCTGATACTTATATTCAATATTCAATGTGATGGCGGCTCCACCATATCCCCGTTGGTTTCATCCTTGTTTGCTCTTGGTTTGGCTGTTCATCGGTGTTGGTTTGCGCTTAATCAATTTGACAGCAAAACCCCCTTGGACAGACGAATTTTCTACTTTGGTATTCAGTCTGGGAAATAGTTTTTTGCCAGTACCGTTAAATCAACCAATCGCTATCGATGTTTTATTACAACCACTACAACCCCAACCAGGTGCAACTATTCGAGATGTGCTGACACACTTATTTAGTGAAAGCAATCATCCACCTTTATACTTTGTGCTAACTCACTTATGGGTGAAGTTGTTTCCCGCACAAGCAGGTTTAGTTTCATTATGGGGAGCGCGATCGCTTGCTGCTATTTTTGGAGCAATATCAATTCCTGCTATTTATGGTTTAAGCTGGCTGGCTTTTCGTTCCCGTTTGGTGAGTCATTTAGCTGCTGCAATTATGGCTATTTCACCCTACGGCATTTTTTTAGCTCAAGAAGCTCGTCACTATAGTTTAGCTATTTTGTGGGTTATTGCTTCTCTGGCTTGCTTGGTAGTTACCACGCGCCATATCCAAAAAGGTAATCAGTTACCCCTGTGGTTAGTATTTGCTTGGATAGGAATTAATGCTTTAGGTGTTGCAACTCATTATTTCTTTGCACTCACCCTGGTTACTGAAGCCGTTGTATTAATTTTTCTAGCTTGGGAACAGTGGAGACAAACAGACACGAAGACAGGGAGACACAGTAAAGAAGATACGGAGATCCGAATACACCAAAACACAGCGAAGAAAGATGATACATTCTCTCTATCACCGCATTTCCCCTTTTCCACATCTTCACAAGCTTCAGCAAAGTTTTCCTCTTTCCGTGTTCCAAGTCTTCCACGTTTCAAGTTCTCTGTATCTGTATTTTCTCCTCCTTGGGGCCGTATTTATGCTGTTGCTGTTGGCAGTTTGATCGGGGGTATAGTTTGGATACCAGCATTTTTACATAATGCCTATGGCGATAAGTTAACAAATTGGATTCAAGGCGATCGCATTGGTATTGCTTGGATTAGTCCAATTTTTCAAGCGATGGCAGCCTGGGTTACGATGATAGTCTTACTACCAGTGGAATCACCGCAGCTAGCAGTAGTAATTGTTTCTGGGTTAGTCATGGCTATCTTCTTGATTTGGGTAGTACCAATTTTAATTAATGGTTTTAAAACTCAGCTTTACAAACCACAAAGCCGTATGATTACACAAATGTTTGCTGGTGTAGTTGTGGGGGCGATCGCTTTATTCTTTTGCTTTACTTATTTTCTTGGCATTGATCTTACCAGAGGCGCTCGTTATAACTTTGTGTATTTTCCTGCCGTAGTGGTTTTATTAGGAGCGAGTTTAGCAATTACTTGGAATATTCCCCCAGGGAAAACAGTAAAATGGGGAGTAACGGGAAAAATGTCTGTGCTAGTTATTTGGGTAATTGGCTTTCTCAGTGCTATCACAGTTATTTGTAATTTAGGGTATCAAAAATATTACCGCCCAGATTTATTTATTGAATTGATTCAAAATACATCTAAAGTGCCGATATTAATTGCGACTACCCAAAAAACTCACGTACAAATTGGTGAAATGATGGGAGTTGCGAGAGAATTCAAGTTTCACGATTCTATTTCCCTTTCTCCAAAATTCCTTCTAGCCCATAAAGACAAACATACTAATGCTTCTAATACTCTCCAAAAGACCTTAGAAAAGCTACCCCGTCCTCTTGACTTATGGTTAGTAAACTTTCGTGCTGCTGAACCAGAAGCAGTCAAAAATTGTGTTAAGCACAGCCAAACTTTACCAGCAATTAATGGTTATGAGTATAAACTTTATCACTGTAATTCATAATTCCGAATTTATTTGGTACATTTACTGAAGACAAACCAGCGAGCGATCGCAAGTTTTGACAACGAATTAATTCATGAAAATTTAGAAGATTACGCCGTTCTATTTTTGTAACTGTCTCAATCGCAGACAACAAATGCTGTGCGGCTTCAGTCATCAGTTTGTTTGATTTTTTGATATATGCTTAGAATACCTAAGCTATTGGATTTTCAAATCCCAGTTTTGATGACCAATGACAAATGACCAATGACAAATAACAAATGACTATAGAAGCTTTTGCTCCTATTCCACCCGAATGGACTAGTAAAGCAATTCATGCTCGTGAGTTTTGCTGTCCCACATGTCATGCTAGCAGTTTGGAAGCTACACAAGTTTGGATTAATCGCCGTTCGCCCGTAATTACAGAGGAATACCGTCGCAAATGGCAAGAATTCTACCACTGTCAGTGTGGTTGTGTCTGGTGGGCTTGGAGTAGCGATCGCCCACCCTCAAACTTCAATAGTCAATAGACTTAATATCAGTTGCAAAAGAGTTTTGGAAGAAAATGTATCTAAAAATACAGTTTGTTTGAAAATAATCTGTTTTTCAGCTATCGTTCTGTGCCCGATCGCACTCATTTTTCGGTCTACTGACATTTTCACCGGGGGAAATTCCGATTAAGATTAATTATTTTGCTCTTTTGACATACTCCCCGGCGTGAACGCACGGGGATTCTTGACACTTCATGTCAAGAGATACATTTTGATCTATCCCAAAAACAGCTTATACGCCGGATTCTTATTTTCATCCCAATAACGATAACCAAGTGTATCCAAAAAAGCCTCCCACTCTTCCATTTCGTGAGGGGGAACCTGTATTCCTACCACAATCCTTCCATAATCTGCCCCATTATTCCGGTAGTGGAACATACTAATATTCCAGTTGGGACTCATAGAACCGACAAACTTCATCAATGCGCCAGGGCGTTCGGGAAACTCGAAGCGGTAGAGTAATTCATTATGAGCTAGGGGAGAGTGTCCGCCTACCATGTGGCGCAGATGTAATTTTGTCAGTTCATCATCGGTTAAGTCAATTGTCTTGAATCCACAACTTTCAAAAGTTGTAACCAACTTTGCCCGATCACCACGATTTTCGATTTGTACACCGACAAAAATATGAGCTTCTTTTTGATCAGCAATTCGATAGTTAAACTCAGTCAGGTTGCGTCTACCCATACATTCACAAAACTTACGTAAACTTCCCTGTTCCTCTGGAATTGTCACTGCAAAGATAGCTTCACGGCGTTCACCTAGTTCAGCTCGTTCTGCAACAAAGCGAAGACGATCAAAATTCATATTCGCGCCACAGGTAACAGCTATCAATGTTTGTCCCTGAATTTGTTCCCGCTCTACATAAGCTTTAGCGCCTGCGATCGCCAATGCTCCCGCCGGTTCCACTATTGATCTTGTATCTTCAAATACGTCTTTTATCGCTGCACAAATATCATCTGTATCAACTAAAATAATTTCATCGACATACTGCTGACACAGTCGGAAAGTCTCCTCTCCTACTTCCCGCACTGCGACACCGTCAGCAAATAAGCCGACTTGGGACAACCGAACCCGTTTTCCAGCTTGCAGCGATTGATACATGGCATCTGCGTCTACTGGCTCAACCCCAATAATCTTGATCTCTGGACGTAACCGTTTTACATAAGCTGCAATCCCAGAAATCAGTCCACCTCCCCCAATCGCTACAAAAATTGCCTGGATGGGTTGCTGGTATTGGCGGAGAATTTCCATACCGATGGTTCCTTGTCCAGCAATTACATCGGGATCATCAAAGGGATGAATAAAAGTTAAGCCTTTTTCTACCTCAAGTTGACGAGCGTAAGCATAGGCATCATCGTACGTATCACCATGTAATACCACTTCACCGCCACGCGCTCTAACTGCGTCTATCTTGACCTGGGGTGTGGTTACTGGCATAACAATAATTGCTCGTGTTCCTAACTCTCGCGCACCAAGAGCCACACCTTGAGCATGGTTTCCCGCAGATGCAGCAATTACACCCTGAGCAAGCAGATCCGGAGATAAATTTGCCATCTTGTTATAAGCGCCACGCAGCTTAAAGGAAAATACTGACTGCATATCTTCGCGTTTCAGTAGTAGCTTGTTATTCAATCGTGCAGATAAATTTGGAGCGTATTCTAATGGTGTTTCTTGGGCAACATCGTAAACGCGAGCGGTCAGAATTTGTACCAAGTAGTCACAAAGCATGGGCGTGAACAGGTTGATAGATGCCGGATAGAGGTAAGCATTTTCCATATTGAGAAACTTAAAGACTCGTTAACTTCAGTTAAAACAGACTTGCCACTAATTTTTGGGATGATAGATTAATAAACAGGATACCAGACAAAGCACAACCAAACTGAATTGGGCAAATGACTTGGTGTCCCCCGTCATGAAGCCCTAGTAAACTGTCAGCATAACAGTCATAGAGTGTGGCATATTCTTCGACAGAGGAGAAGCCAAATCCCTAAGCGGAAAAACAAGATTATGCTGGGTTTGCTGTTAGTGATGTCCACCTTTACTATCTACTTTTTTTAACTCTGAGCGATAACATCAACTTGATCACCAAGGAGTTTGCATAACCTGGTCACCTTTGGCCAGGTTTTTGCATTTGAGTTGAGTTACCCACGAAGAAATTGGTGGACTAGGCGAAAAAATAATAAGGCTTGGCTTTATTTTTTCGGTTCGATGAAACAGCTCTGCTTTCCTTATAAATAGAGCGAACGCTATTCAGTGGGCGGATATTGAAAGGTAACTTAATCGTAAAAGTACTACCTTTACCTAATTCACTTTGCACATTTAAGCTACCGTGGTGTGCTTGGACAATTGCTTGGGAAATTGCTAATCCCAATCCAGAACCGCCAGTAGTACGAGAGCGATCGCAATTTACACGATAAAAGCGATCAAAAATCTGTGACAATTCTGGTTGAGGAATCCCAATTCCTGTATCTTCAATCTGAATTACAGCATGATGATCACTGCGGTCTAAGTAAACAGTTACTTTTCCTGCTGATGGTGTGTATTGAATGGCATTAATAATTAAATTAGAAAATAGCCGATAAACCTGGTCTCCATCACCGATAATATTCACAGGGTCTGAAACTCGTATTGTTGATTTGAGTTTTATTCCTGCTGCGATCGCTAATGCGGCAAATTCTTCTATTAAGTCGTCAATAATATCATTTAAACAGCAAATATCGCGTCGCATTGGCACTGTTTGACGATCTAATCTGGTTAGTAGTAATAAATCAGTTACCAGAGTAGTCAGTCGTTGATTCTGACGTTGTATGCTTTGCAGAATTTCCCGTGCTTCTGTTTCATCTAATTGTGGTATAAAAAGTGCTGATTCCACTGTTGCTTGGGTTGCGGCTAAAGGTGTCCGCAACTCGTGTGCAGCATCTGCTGTAAATTGCTGAATTTGTCTGTAAGATTTATAAATTGGTTGCATTGCTAATCCTGCTAGCCACCAACTAGCAAGACCAACTAGACCGATAACAATTGGTGAGCCTAATGCTAAAGTGAGTTTTACTGCATCTAAATAACTATTGAAGTCTTCCAGACTTCGCCCTACTTGCATATACCCCCAATCATCATTGTTTTGAGTATGCAATGTCAAAGAAATCTGGTGATAAAGTTTACCTTGACCATCTTTTAAGGTCTGCCATAATTCTTTGTTAAACTCAGATGATAATGCTTCGGGATTAGAACCAGCTATAGCAAACAAACGTCCAGAATTGTCAAAAAAACGTACATAATAGTGACCTTGATTAATCGCGCTCAGAGTATGGCGTCGTAAATTTGATGGTTCTGGGGTACATCTATTTCCTACCACACAGATATTTGGTAGAAGCTCTTGTATTACTGGTTCTAATCGACCAGGTTGCTGTAATTTTAGTTCAATACTATCGTGTAATGTTCCCGCAACTGATTCTATTTCTCGGTCTAATGTTACCCAATGAGCATGAGCGATCGCTCTGTAAATACCAAAGCCGCATACACTTAAAATTAACGCCATAACAAGGGCGTACCACAAAGCTAAATGCAAGCGTGTTAATTGAAACAGCTTATTCTGATTCATCCGTCAGATTGAGACGATATCCCATACCATGCAAAGTTTCAATCATGTTCCCGCAGCCACTGTTAACTAGTTTACGACGTAACAAACGTATTTGAGCCGCTACTACATTACTAATCGGTTCTGCATTCACTTCCCAAAGCTGATTGCGAAGTTGTTCAGTAGTAATAATTTGGTTTGGATGTTTCATAAAATATTCTAGTAGCTGGAATTCTTTATTAGTCAGGGAAATTTCCTGTTTATTTTCTCCAGAATTTTGATTGACAACTATATTATTGCCATAATCCAAAGTCAGATTACCTACTGTTAATTCCTGTGGTTGAAATTGAGGCGATCGCCTTTGCAAAGCACGTAATCGCGCTAATAATTCTGCCATTCCAAATGGCTTCACTAAATAATCATCTGCACCTGCATCTAAACCAGCAACTTTATCTTCCATACTGTCTTTTGCTGTGAGCATCAACACAGGTAGAGGATTTTTGTGGTAACGTAGTTGCTTACACAATTCTAATCCTGATATTCCTGGTAGCATCCAATCAAAAATAGCTAGTGTATATTGCGTCCAGCTATTTTCTAAATATGCCCATGCATCGTTACCATCAACTACCCAATCAATTAAATATTTCTGCTGGCTAAGAGTTCGCTTAATTGCAGTACCTAAATCGGGTTCATCTTCAACTAGTAAGACTCTCATTGCACATCTACCCAGAAATCAGCAGTAATGATTTTGTTATTTCGATTAAACTGTCCCCACATTTTATATTTTCCTGGCTTCGGAAAACTGGTCATAAAATGAATTTCACCTTTTGGAGTATTTTTCATCGCATGAGCATGGATATAATCTGCTTGTGTTAATGGCGATGACTGCTTGAGGATGACTAAATGTCCGCTTTCTCCTAAATAAGGTTTCAAATCTGCGGGTGGTTGATTACTTACGGTATCTTGTAAATTGAAAATTACATGAACTTCTTGTCCAGCTTTGATTGTGGGTTGAGTTAATTTCAGGTTAATTTTAGTGTTGCCAAATGTTTTATTAGTAGCTAAATCAATTTTTGGTGTAATTGGTGATTGTCCTGGAACTTGTGTTTTTAACACTGAAACTTGTTCTGCTTTTCCTGCTACTTTGTAGTCACTAAAAAGAGTGTAACCGCTAGGATAGGGAAAATCTGTTTTCACTTCAAAACGTCCATTGCCTTTATATGTAGGATGAACGTGTTGAAAAGATTGCAGGTCATCACTAACGACAATTAAATGCATTAATTGTTCTTGGAATTGATCAAAATTAGCAATTGCTTTACCTGCTTTATCTTTGATATCAATTGCTAAAGAGACAGGATTTTTAGGAATAATTTTGCTGGGTGTTTTAAGCTCTGCGATCGCGTTTGCTGATTCTAAGTTAGAATGACCAGAATGCTGATTGTGGTCATTCCCCATATTGTGATCTGTGTGGGGTTTGGCATTTGCAATAGTATTTGTATTCAGAATTGATATTTCGCTAGTTTGGGAAGATTTTTCTTGTGAGGCGCAAGCTTGAGTGAGAACAAGACTTGAAGTGATAGTTAGTACAGTAAGAATTCGGTTCATTTGTTTACAGATTTGATTGTAAAACAGAAATATTTTGTTGGTGAAATTGGTGATTTACTATTAGTCTGCCATTCGATGATGAAATTTGGATGAAATCCTCTAAAACATCAGGATATTGCTTTTGATGAGTAGTAAGAACAAATAAAGACTTTCCCATCAAAAAATTTTTCTTACCCCCCTTGACTCTCCAGTCAGCTAGAGAATCCACAATATAATCAGTTAAGCAAATCAAGGATGAAAACTATGACTCTTCAACTCACAGTTCCGAACATGGCTTGTTCTGCTTGCGGCGAGACTATCACAAAAGCCATTCAAGCTGTTGATTCTGCTGCTATGGTTCAGACTGACCCAAATACGAAGTTAGTCACCATTGAAACTCAAGCATCTGAAACCGAAATTAAGGAAGCAGTCACAGCAGCTGGTTATTCAGTTGCGTGAAGTAGAGACGTAGCAATGCTACGTCTCTACAACCCGTCATTTTTATCTTGACAGAGTACTAGCAGCAGGCTCATACCAAGCCTGATACCATTGCTGCATTTGTGTGATTTCAGCCGTTTGAGTCTGAATGATGGATTGAGCTAAGTTGCGAAGTTCGGGGTGTGTACCACTGTTAACAACCATATACGACATCATTACCGCCATTCGGTGATGCGGAATCATCTCACGAATAAATTCTCGATCAAAGTCAGAGGAATTCTTGAGAATATCCAAATGCACCTGCATATCTCGATGCATAGACATTCTCATCATTCCTCGGTTCATACCCTCACCCCTACCTTGGTGCATTCTCATCATCCCCATACCAGCCATTGGAGTAGCAGGTACTTCTGTGCCATACCACTTTTTGTACCAAGAACGCATCTGTTCAATTTCGCGGTTTTGGTCTTTGATAATAGCTTGAGCTAGTTTTTTAATTTCGGGATGTTTAGCCCGCTTTAAAGCCAACTTAGCCATTTCTATAGCATCTTCATGGTGAGGAATCATCATTTCAATGAAATGTCGATCCACTTGAGTCATCATTCGTCGTTGCAAAGGCTGGGAAGATTGGGAAGGAGTAACTTGAGCAAATCGGTGATGAATATTATGTTGTGGATTTGGGGATTGAGCTTGCGTGTTATTGATGATTAATAGTCCTCCCAAAGCACTACTGCTCAATAACCCTATCAGACCATAAATCAAATTTTTGTTCTTCATAACTTCACCTCTATGAGAGAATGAAGGCTAAATACTTGGTTTCTCTAGTTAAATTTAGCGGGAATTTATGAGGAAGTTTTGAGTATATAACAGTTTTATTTGTCTTTTATCGTGATTATTTCCTCCTTAACTTCAATTGTCAAATCTCTACTCAAGTGGAGAGTCAAGTTACAGCAACAAAACTTTACTTATCAAATCTGACCAATTTGAGTTATTAGGTTGACAAAAGCCCACATTTCTAGCTTTTCATTTCAGAATGAAATCAAGATGAAATGTTGTTTTATATCAAAATTTATTTACAATGCGATCGCTATAAAGCGGATGCAAGCCCCTTTCAGGGTCTAATTATCGCCTAGCGTCTTCGTAGGCGTACCCTTCTTCAAAGGTATGGGAATCACCTAAGCTATATAGCATTCCTAAATCATTCGCTCCAGACAAGATCCCCGACTTCTCAAAGAAGTCGGGGATCTAAGCTCTGGGATTTTCACAAATCATATAGGATTGTTATAACTATATATATTAATTAGTTTAATTAGTTGGTTGGCATTAATAACTTGCCAAACTTAGCATATAAAGCAGGTAAAACCACTAGCGTTAATGCTGTAGAAGTAAACAATCCACCTAATACTACTATCGAAAGTGGTTGAAGAATTTCTTTTCCTGGGCCGCTTTCAATTACTAAAGGTGCTAATCCTAAAGCTGAGGTAAAAGCTGTCATTAAAATAGCGTTTAGCCGTTCCATTGAACCTTTGATTAATAGTTCCTTAAGTGGCATTCCTTCTGCAAATTTGGTGTTGTAATTATCCACCAATAACAAGCCGTTACGAGTAGCAACTCCAAACAAAGTGACAAAGCCAACTAAAGAAGCAATAGAAATAATACCACCACTCAAAGCCACTGAAAATACTCCCCCTACTAATGCTAAAGGCAAATTAATCATAATCATGGCGGTAGAAGGAATAGATTTAACTGAAAGGTACATGATGACTGTAATAGCAACAAAGGCTATAGCACTGAAAATTAAAATATTTTGAGTTGCTCTTTCTTCTGCCTCAAATTGCCCCGCATATTGGATATAGTAACCCGGAGGTATCTGTACTTGTTGGTGTACTTTATCTTGAATTTCATTCACAATAGAGCGCAAATCTCTACCGTTGGCATTAGCAGAAACAACTATTAAACGAGAGACATTTTCTCTGTTGATAGTATTGGGACCAGTGCCATTTTCAATTGTGGCAACTTGTGCTAAGGGAATCTTTTGATCGTCAGGAGTATCAACTAACAGATTGCGAATGGTATCCAAGTTTTGACGTGCATCTGGCTTTAACCACACAAGTAAATCAAAAGTTTGTTGTTTCTCCAAAACTTGAGACACGACTCTACCATTAAGAGCAGTTTCGATAATTTCAGAAAGTTTTCCTACCGTCAATCCGTATCTCGAAGCAGCCGGACGGTTAAACTTAATTTGTATTTGTTCGATTGGTATTTGCGGTTCAAGTTGTAAATCGACAATCCCATTAACGGTTTTCATGACATTATCAACTTGCTGTCCAATTGTGCGGAGTTGTTCTAAATCGGAACCAAAAATTTTGACTGCGATCGCACTTCTCACCCCAGACAATACCTCATCCATGCGGTGAGAGATGAAACCACCAATATTCGGTGCTACCCCCGGTAATTTCGCAAATTCTTCTCTTAACTTCTTAATTGTCTCCTCCCTATCTTGCATTCCTGCTTCGCTTAACTCGATGTCCAAATGTGCCAAATTCACCCCTGCTGCATCTCCATCACCAGGCGCACGTCCAGAACGTAACTGCACGTAGGGAAATCTAGAATCTCCCTTCAGAGCTTGTTGAAGTGCTTCACCAGCTGCATTAGTAGCTTCCAGAGAAACCCCCGGATAAAGAGTTAAAGTATTTACCAAAGTTTGTTCTTGAAACTCTGGTAAAAACACTCTTCCAAATGAAGGAACAATTACAGTTGCTGCTACTAAACTCGCAATAGCTAGGGCTAAAATAATTCCCGAACGCTTTAGAGAAAATGTTAATAAAGGATAATAAAGTCGCTTAAAAAATCTTGCTACCCAAGGTTCGGTTTCTGGCAAGTGACCATAAGGTAGTAAGATAGCACATAAAGCTGGAGTTACCGTTAATGCTGTGATACTAGAAGCAATCACAGCCGCCATATAACCCAATCCCATGGGAATAAAAATGCTACCTTCTACGCCAGTCAAAGCAAACACTGGGGAAAAGACAACTATAGTAATAATAGTGGCTCCAAATACCGAATCACGTACTTCTTGACAGCCGTCAAAGACCACTTCTAAAACAGGACGTGGATTGGGAGAATATTTATTTTCTCTGAGGTTACGGTAGACATTTTCAGCATCAACGATCGCATCATCAACAGCTGAACCAATTGCTACTGCTAACCCTCCTAAAGTCATGGTATTTAAACCTTGTCCCACCCAATTTAATAGTAGTATTCCTACTAACAAAGACAAAGGCAAAGCTGTTAAACAAATCGCTAAATTGCGCCAATTCATTAAGAATGGAATTAAGATAATCGCAACAATAATACTGCCTTCGATTAAAGCTTCTCTAACATTTTCAATCGAAGAATCTATATAATTTTCCTGGCGAAAGGTAGGAGTAACTTTGATATCTTTGGGTAAGCCTGCTTTAATTTCTGACATCGCCGCCTCAATCGCACGGGTGACAGTAGGGGTATCAGCTTGTGGTTGTTTATTGATCATGACAATCACTGCTTTTTGACCGTTAAAACTACCATCACCTCGTTTGATAGCTGCCCCAATTTGCACATCGGCAATATCTGATATTTTTACAGGTGTATTATTGCGAGCAGTAATTACAGATTGCTTCACGTCTTCTGTTGATTCAATTCGCCCGATACCCCGAATTAACTTTTCGCGATCGGGAGTAATTAAATAACCACCTGGAGCATTAACATTAGCAGCAGAGGCGGCTTGCTCTACGTCTTCTAAAGTAACATTAAAAGCTCTGAGTTTTGCTGGATCAATTAATACTTGATATTGGCGACTATCACCCCCATATGCTACTACCTGAGAAACACCACCGACAGCCAAAAGGCGGTTTGTTACTTGCCAATCAACAATACGCCGCACTTCCATTAAAGAAGTATTTTCTGATGTAAAAGCGTATTGCAGTACAGTACCAATGGGGGAGCTAGTAGGGGAAATTTGCGGTGTTTCTACACCTTCTGGAAGTTTACTTTGCGCTTGTTGCAATCGCTCTGTTACTAGCTGGCGAGCTTGGTAAATATCACTTCCCCAATTAAAAATAACTTTAACAACGGAGATTCCCGACGCACTAGAAGAACGGACTGCTGTGACTCCCGGAGTACCGTTAATTGCACTTTCAATTGGTAAAGTTACTAGAGATTCTACTTCCTCTGGTGCAAGTCCTGGTGCTTCTGTTTGAATTTCCACTTGTGGAGGTGCGAAACTGGGGAAGACATCCAAAGGCATTTGGATAATTGTCCGAAATATCCAAACTGTGATGATAATTGTACCCAGAATGACTAACCAACGGCGAGCGATCGCCCATCGAATAATAGCACTCAGCATTAACAAACCTATTGTTGACGAACTACTGTTTCACTCATCAGAATTACCTGCTGGTACTAATCGAGAACGAGTCCGGCGATTTGACCAAAAAGCACCAGCGATAAAAGAGGTCGCTAACGCAACTCCTCCACCTGCTCCTAGCAACCACACCGGTGCTGGTAAGCTAGATGTTTTAACTTCAGTTGTTTGTGAAGGAGCTGGTGTATGTTCGTCTGCTTTTGTCTTACTATCACCCCGCAATGATTGAGCATAAAGCTGAGGTGCGCGCTGAGTAACTACTAAGTCTCCCTCGAATAAACCACTTTTGACCTCAACCATATCACCGGATGTTTGACTCAAGGTAACTTCCACAGGTTGGTAAGCATTACCATTCTGCACATAAACCTGTTTTTTACCATTTACATCAACTACAGCTGAAATAGGAATAGCCAAACTAGGTGTTGAGGTTTGGTCTGTTAGAACTTCTAGTTCTGCAAACATCCCTGGTTTGAGGACTCCACCTGGATTATTTATTTGGGCTTTTACAGGTACTATGCGCGTTTCACCTTCTACCACTGATCCAATTACGGCAATTTTTCCTGTAAAAATACGGTCAGCTAAAGAATCAACTTTGACACTTACCCGTTGACCTATTTTTACTTTACCTAAATCTTTTTCATAAATATTAGCTGTAGCAAAAACCTGACTATCATTTACAATCGTCATTAACTTGCCACCAGCATCCTCAAATGTTTGACCAATTGTTACTTCCCTATCTGCAACTTTACCAGCAATCGGAGCAGTCACCGTCACTAATCCCTTAGTATTACCACTGTTACCCAATTGTTGCAGCCGAGTTTGATAAATAGTATTACTGAGTTGAATTTGTCTTTTTGCAACACTAACTGCGGCCTGAGCGCGTTTAAGTTGATTTTCTGCCTCAATCACGTCTCGACGACTATTAGCTTTGGTGAATTCGGCTTTAGCTTCTGCTAATTGGGTTTGCGATTCTAAAGCATTGCGTCGGGGTAAAGCACCAGTAGCAACTAACTGTTGGTCTTTGTCGTATTTTTCTTGAGCAAATGATACTTGGCTTTGGGCTTGAGCGATTTCAGAATCGGCTATTTGTTGGTATCTCTGATAATTTTGTTGAGCCAGTCTTAAATCAGCTTGCGCTTGCTGTAAATCAGCTTGAGCTTGAGCAAGTTTTTCTTGCGATTCAACGCGCAGTGTCACTAAATCAGGACTGGTGACAACAGCAACCGCTTGACCTTTTGTCACGCTTACACCTGGTTCCACCAACAATTCAACTACTTTCGCCCCAGCAATTGGGGTAGTTACTTCTACTTTTTGGCTAGGTAGAGTTTCAATTTGTCCAGTGGTTTTTATCCCTAAAGTTATCTGTTGACGTTGGACTGGTTTGACTTTAATATCTAGACGTTTGGCTGTGTCAGGATCAACTTGAATAGAATTAGTCGTTTGAGTAGTTTCACTTTCTTGATGAAATTCGTTTCCATGTCCACTATGAGCCAGAACAACTGCGGGACTTGCTAATAACAGCAGGCTAACAACTGTGCCATAAACACAAGGAATTGCTTTAGGTGTTTGGGAACGCACAGGGGAAGACATCGCCATAAAATCCTTGAGTATGGAGCATCAGGAATTGCGAGTGGTCATATCAGGTTCGCTTGATTACTTATAATTCCCTTTGAACCCCACCCCCCTGCCCGCGTGCGGGGAGGGGTTGGGGGTGGGGTACAATGACTGTGGGAAGTATAGCTAATTATCCGAACCTGATATCAAAAGTACTTTCGGGTTTGAGAAATGCACTCTTACACTAGTGTTTCATTTAGAAATGAAATTAGGATGAAATCGAGTTTTGGCGACTCTTAGAATTACTGGGGCATTTTGGATCTCCTGTTGAAGCAAGAATCTTCGTACCAAGAGGCGCGAGGAGTGTCAAATAGATCGTACAGACGGCTGCATTAACAATGTAGGTCGATACATTAACAATGCAGGTCGATACATTAACAATGCAGGTCGATACATTAACAATGCAGGTCGATACATTAACAATGCAGGTCGATACA
>NZ_NAPS01000002.1:1954048-2000313 GCF_004323185.1 Westiellopsis prolifica IICB1 | reverse complement strand
GGTCGATACATTAACAATGCAGGTCGATACATTAACAATGCAGGTCGATACATTAACAATGCAGGTCGATACATTAACAATGTAGGTCGATACATTAACAATGTAGGTCAATAAATAGAGACGCGATATATCGCGTCTCTACATTTGGATTCATACCGCGTTCAGCAATACCCTATTTTTCTAAATCTTCTACTTCTTTGGGTACACCAGCAGTTAATACTTCATTTCCCGTGGGAGTCACCAAGACATCGTCTTCAATCCGAATACCAATACCAACCCAACGTTGATCTATTTCTGGTTGATCTTCTGCTGGTTTAGTATCTGGTACTATATAAAGTCCTGGTTCTACCGTCACCACTTGTCCTGGTTGCAGAATTTGTGGGTTGTCACCGTGCTGGTAAACTCCTACATCATGCACATCTAAGCCTAACCAATGACCAGTGCGATGCATGTAAAATGGCTTATATTTTTCTTCCTCTATTAATTTGTCAATTTCGCCTTTGAGAATACCGATTTCCACTAAACCTTCTGTGAGAACACGGACGGCGGTATCATGAAATAGATTATAAGGGTTGCCTGGTTGGACTTGGGCGATCGCTTGTTTTTGTGCTGCTAAAACAATCTCATACAAGGTTTTTTGTTCTGGAGTAAATTTACCTCCGACAGGAAATGTCCGGGTAATATCTGAGTTGTAGTATTCGTAGGCACATCCAGCATCTATCAGCAGTAACTCGTTGTCCTGCATCTGTCGATTATTCTCTACATAATGCAGTACACAAGCATTGACACCAGAAGCAACAATTGAAGGATAAGCAGGCCCCAAAGCACCCCGCTTGCGGAAGATATGTTCTACTTCTGCTTGCACTTCATACTCAAAAAGTCCTGGTGCGGTAAATTGCATGGCGTGGTTATGTGCTTCCACTGCAATGTCAGCAGCTTTACGCATGAACTCCAATTCTGCTTTACTTTTAACCAAACGCATACTATGGAGGATGGGACTAGTATCTTCAATCGCAATCGGCCCTGTACCCCGCTTGGGATAAGTCCGCATTAAACGTTGCCAATGATAGAGGATTGTATCATTAAAAGTGCGATCGCGTCCTAAGTGATAATAAATGCGATCGGCTTTTTCCAGATATTGCGGTAGTTTCTCATCTATTTCCGCAATTGGATAAGCTTCATCCGCGCCATATACTTCCTTCGCTGCTTCTACTCCACAGCGATAACCATTCCAAACTTCCTGTTCCCTATCTTTGGGTTGCACAAACAACACAAACTGATGTTCTGGGTGATGTGGTACTAGAATTGCTACTGCTTGCGGTTCGTTAAACCCAGTCAGATAAAAGAAATCGCTATCTTGACGAAAGTTATATTCGACATCGTTGTGCATTACTGCTGTTGGCGCACTACGAAAAATTGCAGTACCATTACCAATTTTGGACATTAATGCTTCCCGACGCTGTTTATATTCTGTCTGCATAATTCCGCTATAAAGAACTTAATCTAATTTTGTCTAAAATTTACTTGGTCAACTACAACTACGTTAGTATCTTTAATTGACATCCTCATAAACAGGTATTAAACACCTTCGTTAACTTCGCGATCGCCCTGACACCATTTCACAAAAAATCTGATACAAATACAAATCCGTAGAGACGCGATATATCGCGTCTGGGACAAAATTTATATGTATCGCGATTAACGTGAAATGGTATGACACCTTAAATCATCAGTAATTTCCACAATATAGTTGTATTTAAGCGCTTTACTAAATCAGATTTATCTCAATCCCATTTTGCTAATGATTGAGGTTGTTTCAATAAAAACATAATGGTAATACCAATTCTTCGTGAAGCTGCATAGAATTTTACCCCTCCCCAACCCTCCCCGCAAGCGGGGAGGGTGTGCGTTAGCGCGGGTGGGGTCTTTGTATGCGTCTTCATATTAAATTGGTATAAGCAGTATCTTGATAAACTGCTTACCAGGAATATAATTTTTGCAAATCTAATATTAACTTGCCAAATCTTTTTCTATAAACTCAAAGTATTGCAATCCTTCTAAAATACCAGCAGCGTACTCGGCTTTAGCAAGGTAGCGATAGTCTTTTAAATTTGCTTTGTACCATTTAAGTAATTCTGGTTGAGCATTCCCAACAATAATTCCTCGTTCTTCTCCAGCATTAAACAGAGCTATGTCGTTACCAGAATCACCACAGACAACGGTTGTATGAGAATGAATTTCCCACTTTTGTTGTAAAAATTTTACTGCTAGTCCTTTATCTGCATGAATAGGAAGTATATCAAGGTCTTTACCACCACTATAGATTAACTTGAATTGCAAATTCAAATCGTCTAACGCAGACTTTAGTTGTGGTAAAACTTGTGTTGCACCTTGTTCAGATATATTGAAACTGATTTTATATAAGCTTTGTTCAGATTTTTGCTGAGGTACTAACTCTACAAAATTTTCTGCAACTTTTAGTATCTTACCATGATCCCAGCCAGCAGATAATTTTTCTGACCATGCGGTATCAGGTGCATTATGATTGTCAAAATATATCTCAGTTCCTACTGAAGTCACAAGTGCATCTGGTTTGATGAGAAGTTCTTCAGTTGTTAACTTACTATATAAAGTTAGTGAACGCCCAGTTGCATAAACTATCTTTGTTCCGTATTCTCTTCTATGCCACTCTAACTTTGAATTTAATTTCTCTAAAGCATGTTTATCTCCTACTAGAGTGCCATCTAAATCGGTCACGAATAGAAATGGATTCATAAAATCTTGCGGGTAGTGTGGAAACCCAGCACCTTTAGGACTGGGAGAAAAAGAGGAAGCTAGTAGTTTCGACTAAACAAAAGCTACGAGTATATTAAGACAATAAGCAAATTTCAGTGTACAAGCTGTAACAAATAGAGCTTGCTCTACACTAAAACTTTAGTAGCTCGTTTAAATAGGATACAGCAACCTGTTTTCCAACGCCTCACCCCCATCCTACAAAACTTGCCCAACTTTGCTACGTGCGCGATCGCCAAGACTTACTTTCAAGAGGGTGCGATCGCACTATTAAATGACCTGAAAAACAATGCACCGGAAATTTATGCTCGTTTAGCAAAATAGCTAGACGATGGTGATTGTTTTAGTACTCATAAATTCAAAATCATATTTTTGCCAATTTGGCAACATGTTAAGTCAGTTATCAGTTATCAGTTATCAGTTATCAGTTATCAAATTAAATTATTTACTGTTCACTGATTTAAAAGTATTCATGGAAAAATCAATAAATTACTTGCATCTGCCAAAAGTTATTCAAAATAACAATCGTTTAGATATTCTATTGGCTTTGCGTGGCTTTGCCTGTTTAATGGTAGTAATTATCCATTGCGCTCCACCCAGAAAAGCACTTATTTATCACAACTACGATTTCAGTTGGCTCATCTTTAGTCATGGTGCGATCGCAGTTTGGATTTTCTTTTGTTTGTCTGGCTATTTGATGGGAAAAGCCTTTTACACTGAGCGTT
Organism: Westiellopsis prolifica IICB1; assembly: GCF_004323185.1. GTDB lineage: Bacteria > Cyanobacteriota > Cyanobacteriia > Cyanobacteriales > Nostocaceae > Pelatocladus > Pelatocladus prolificus_A. The sequence goes on along the minus strand of NZ_NAPS01000002.1, from coordinate 1,996,795 downwards.
ATAGCAGCGATGTCACAGGAGTAATTAATTTTTGGCGTAATCGTGTTTTGCGAATTTTTCCTCTTTATTATTTTGCTGTTTTGATTTTATCTCTCTTTGTTTATCCTGATGTTCTCAAATTCGAGAATTGGGGATACCTGCTACGAGTTTGTACTTTCACATATCATCCTTACATTGCGTCTGTGCCAATAGCTTTTAATGATGTTTTTTGGTCACTTTCTACAGAAGTGCAATTTTATATATTAGTTCCTTTTATTTATAATTTGAGCAAATCTCTCATTCTCAAGCAAAAGCATGTAATTACAGCAGCAATATTAATTATATTACTAGCATTTTTGATTAAAAATTTATACTGGATGAGTTTCTATACTCAAATTAATCATCAAATGGGATATGCATTTAAATATTGGTACACTCCGTTTTTTAACAATATAGATGTTTTTTTATTTGGCTTTTTGGTTAATACATTCATTAAATATTGGAAACCTAAATTTTCTAAATTAGATAAAAAAATTAATCATAAACTATTTATTGTTCAAAAATATATAGCTATACTCTTGATGATTTTACTTTATCTGTTTACTGCTCATCACTTATATCATCAAGAATTATGGGGATTACCTAATCGTCCTGGTGGTTGGAGAACAATCACAACTCTCTTTATTTTTCAGCCCTTAACCGCAATTATTACATCTTTTTTGATTTTTGCTTTTGAATCAGATAATTATCATATCTACACCAAAACTGAAAAACTATCATTTGCTGCCATTTTAAAAAATCCTCTTAGGATACTAGAAGTCTTTGGAAATTTATCCTATGGTGTTTATATTTGGCATATGCCAATTTTACTTAGAATTTATACAATATTCTCTTCAGATATTCCCATTGAAGCTTTTTACAATAGATTAGTAGCAACACTGACTTTGTCAGTTATACTAGCTACTGTTACATACTACTTAGTAGAATTACCTGCAACAAAATTAAAACGAAATCATTCTTCTTCTAATTAAATATATAAATATAGCAACTCGTGCAGAATTGATGAATAAGAGAGGCCAGATCCCCCACTTCTTTAAGAAGTCGGGGATATTTCTATTTATATAAGTGTATAAAAAATAATAAATACTCAGATATTTTTAGTGCATGTTTATTATTTAACTCTTAAACTCCATATAAAAACAGTTGATAATTTCGAGATGTTTGTTTAGTTAACAATTTGTTTATAATTAGCATTAATATCTGGCAAAAGTGATTATCTTGCACTTGTTTTTTTTCAGAAAAGAGCTAGTAAAAGCTTTTATTTTAAGCAAAACATGACACTTCTTAAAAAAAAATTAAGAAGCTAGATATGTTATTAACTAACACTTGAATCTCAAAGAAAAAAACAGTTAAAAGGTTTATGACCACTTGTCTCAAACACACGCCATGTCCGATCAGATTTCTACTTCTAGTAGCGCTCCAATCTCAACAGACAAATACACAAGCAAAAATCAATTAGAGACACAGACATACTCAGGCTACAGGAGTTCTTCGGATGCAAACTCTCAGCTTGAGCTTCCGAATCTGCAAAATCCTAACCCTGTATTCACGAGTGCGGCAATTGTAGCCGATTTCAACGGTGATGGTAAAAACGACAAGTTTTGGCGTAACTCTCAAACTGGTGAAAATGCCATTTGGTTGATGGATGGTACAAATGTCGCCTCTGCGGATTTTGTCAAGACAATGGGTACAGAGTGGGATGTTAAAATCGGCGATTTCAACGGTGATGACAAGACAGACTTACTCTGGTATAACAAATCCACAGGTGAAAACCAGGTTTGGCTGATGGATGGACAAAGTGTTGTCTCTGAAGCCTCTTTAGCAACATTAAGTCCAGACTGGACACCAGTAATTGCAGATTTCAATGGCGATCGCAAAACTGACATCCTCTGGCGGAATAAAACAACTGGCGAAAACGCAGCTTGGTTAATGGATGGAACCCAAGTAACCACCCCATCTTTTCTCCAGACTGTTGATTCCAACTGGACAGCCAACATTGTCGATCTCAACAGCGACGGTAAGACAGATATCTTCTGGCGCAACACAACCACAGGTGAAAATGCAGTCTGGACAATGGATGGTACAAACGCCACTGGTGCATCTTTACCCACACTAGGTACAGAATGGGAAGCTACCTTGGGTGATTTTGACCTCAACTACCAAACCGATATTCTCTGGCGCAACAAAACCACAGGCGAGAACAAAGTTTGGTTAATGAATGGTACAACCGTTGCTAGTGACACTGCTCTACCTACGCTCGAAGGTTCTAATTGGAAACCGTTAATTGGTGATTTTGACGGTAATGGTAAGACCGATATCTTGTGGTACAACCAGGAAACTGGCAAAAACCAGATATGGATCATGGATGGTAGCAATGTTCTCACCACAGTAGCTGCGGATGCACCCAGTGGAGCTTGGGTTCCTAGTATCAGCGATACCAATGGCGATGGTAGAACCGACATCTTCTGGCGGAATTACGAAACAGGTGAAAACGCCGTTGTCATAGTAACTGGTACTGACTCTACTCCTACCGCTCTGCCTACACTTGGCAAAGAATGGTATACATTCTAGCTCAGTTAACAGTTAACAGTTAACAGTAAATAATTTCATTTGATAACTGATAACTGATAACTGATAACTAATTATCAGGTTTTATAGATCCCCGACTTCTTTAAAGAAGTCGGGGATCTAGCCTCTCTAATTAATTTCTAATTCCCAAAACTGTTAATCATAAACAACAATATTAAAAGTGTCAGATGTTATTTTCTGACATAAATCACATGAATAATAGATGAAAATTTGATGAACTATTGTACATTTGCAATTCTCAACTATTAATTGGGAGTTCTAAATTACAAATTAGACTCTGCCGACTATACCAGTAATCAACAAACAGTATGTCTAACTCTAATTCACCCTTGAATTTATCTATAGAAACTAGCGCCTCAAAATATGCTTCCACAAATCTTTTTGATGACAATACCCTTCCCAATCTTAATTTTAGCCTGGGAAGTTCCTCAAGCTCAAATGATGAAAAACAATCTTTAGTAGCAGCAAAAAATCCTAATCCTAATTCTAGATTCAGCAATGCAGCCATTGTTGCAGATTTCAATGGAGATGGCAAAGCTGATAAATTCTGGCGGAACTCTCAAACAGGTGAAACTGCAATTTGGTTGATGGATGGTAGCAACCCTAGAGCATCTAATATAACTACAGTAGATGCATCCTGGGACTTTACTTATGCTGATTTTAACCGGGATGGCAAAACTGATATATTTTGGCGCAATAAAAATAGCGGTGAAAATGTAATTTGGCTAATGGATGGCACAAATATTGCGTCTCAAGCTAGCGTACAGACAATCAGCCCAGCTTGGACTTACAACATAGCAGATTTCAATGGTGATGGTAAGAGTGATATTCTGTGGCGTAATACTCAGACTGGAGAAAATGCTACCTGGTTGATGGATGGTACAAATGTCACAACTGCCGCTTTTTTACCTACTACTGACACAACCTGGACTTCTAGTGTTGTTGATTTTAATAGTGATGGCAAAAACGATATTTTTTGGCGCAATAATATCACCGGTGAAAATAAAGTCTGGTTCATGGATGGCACAAATACATCAGAATATGCTCTGAGTAAATTGGAAGGTAACTGGGAGGCTAACGTTGGTGACTTCAACAACGATGGTAACAGTGATATTCTCTGGCGTAACTACGAAACAGGCGAGAATAAAGTTTGGCTGATGAATGGTATCTTCATCAGTGAAGGTAATTTGTCAAAACAAGACTCTGCTTGGAAACCTTCTATTGGCGACTTCAACGGCGATGGTAAGACAGATGTATTTTGGCACAATCAGACAACTGGTGAGAACACCGCTTGGTTAATGGATGGAACATCAGTCGAAACTGCTGCTTTTTTACCTGCAACGAGTGCAACTTGGCAACCAAGCATAGGCGACTATGATGGCGATGGCAAGACTGATGTTTTCTGGCGCAATGGTGAAACCGGTGAAGTTGCTGTTTGGTTTATGAATGGCACAACTGCTAATGGTACATTTTTACCACAAGTTGGTACTGAGTGGAGCGCTTTTTAACAGTTATCAGTTATCAGTTATCAGTGAACAGGGACAAGGGGGACAAGGGGGACAAGGGGGACAAGGGGGACAAGGGAGACAAGGGAGACAATAATACCCGATCCCCAATCCCCGATCCCCAATCCCCGATCCCCGATCCCCAATCCCCAATCCCCGTTACCCCTTATCCCCAGAGGGGACCCCACCTTCCCCAATCCCCAATCCCCTTTCCCCCAAATTTGTTGCAACTCTTAACGTTTTATCCCTCTACTGTTACGCCATGCCTTGTTAGACTGATTTTTAATACACAAAATGCATTATTCTGTCTGTTGCACGGCCTGAAAGCAAAAACCTTGGCTTTCTAGGGCATTGAACAATAAAAAAAACACAAGAGCAATCACAACATGGTAGATTCCCTAAAAAAACCAGGTTTTGAAGAATTGCGTCCGGGAATTAAAGTCCCGGCAAAAGAAACCCTGTTAACACCCCGGTTTTATACCACAGATTTTGATGCGATGGCGCGGATGGATATCTCCGTCAATGAAGATGAGTTGAGAGCTATCCTAGAAGAGTTCCGCGCTGACTACAACCGCCATCACTTTGTTCGGGATGCGGACTTTGAACAATCCTGGGATCATATTGACGGGGATACTCGCCGCTTATTTGTTGAATTTTTAGAGCGTTCTTGTACGGCAGAATTTTCTGGCTTTTTGCTATACAAAGAACTCAGCCGTCGCCTCAAGGACAAAAGCCCTGTATTGGCAGAATGCTTTAACCTAATGTCGCGTGATGAAGCGCGTCATGCTGGTTTTCTAAATAAAGCATTGGCAGATTTTAACATGTCTCTGGATTTAGGATTTTTGACTAAGAGCAAAAATTACACCTACTTCCAACCGAAATTTATCTTTTACGCTACTTATCTTTCTGAAAAGATTGGTTATTGGCGCTATATCACAATTTATCGCCACTTGGAAGCACACCCTGAAGATCGGGTGTATCCTATTTTCCGGTGGTTTGAAAACTGGTGTCAAGATGAAAATCGCCACGGTGATTTCTTTGATGCTGTGATGAAAGCACAGCCACAAATTTTAAATGACTGGAAGGCGCGGTTGTGGTGTCGGTTCTTCTTGCTGTCAGTGTTTGCGACGATGTATCTCAATGATATTCAGCGTCAAGACTTCTACGCCTCTATTGGGTTGGATGCGCGAGAATATGACAAATATGTGATTGAGAAGACAAATGAAACTGCTGGGCGAGTGTTCCCGGTGATGCTGGATGTTAACAAGCCGGAGTTTTACGATCGCTTAGAAACTTGTGTCAAGAATAACGAAAAATTGACAGCGATCGCAAATTCCAACACTCCTAAATTCTTACAGTTCTTCCAGAAGCTGCCCTATTACATTTCCAATGGTTGGCAAGTTCTGCGCTTGTACTTTATTAAGCCTATTGATGCTGCTGCTGTGGAAGGTAGTGTGCGCTAAGTTCTGTAAGTTTTGCTAAAAATTAAGTGGTTCTGCTGAAAGCAGGGCCACTTTTTTTTAACCGCCAAGAGACCAAGGACGCCAAGGAATGAGAGGCCAGTTGTCTATTTTTTGTTTAGGGTTGGGGATGAATTTGCTTTTGGTAGCTAGCCCTGGTTGGTGTGAAACTCCTAGTAAATCTGCCCAGGATTTAGATATAAGTCCAGAAATTATTAAAAAGAGTCCAGTTTTGCAGCGCTGGCGGCGTCGAGTTCCAAATGTATTGTCAGAAATTCAGAATGATCCTAGTTTTCGGACTCAGATACGGCTGGGCTATTCTCGGTTCACTTCTGGTGAAGAGGGAGGGGGAATCAATTTTGGTGTCGAAAATGTATTTATCGGTCGGAGTGGTTTGACGGTGGGTGCTGAGTATGAGTCAGCATTCAACGGTAAGCATAAATCTTATGGTGCTGATTTATATTATTATCTGCGTCCTTTAGGTAGCTATGTTAACTTTGCGCCGTTGGTAGGATATCAGTATTTACGAACTAGTGATAATTCTACAGATGGGGTAAATATAGGTATCAAGTTGCTGTTGGCATTATCTCGTGGTGGTGCTGCTGATATTTCTGTAACTCAAAGCTGGATTTCTCCTGGTAGTGAAGAAGAAGTAGGTTTAACAACGGCTGCGATTGGTTATGCGATCACTCGTAATCTACGTCTATCTACTGGTTTTAAACAACGGACTTCACAACAAGATCAAGATAGCAGTGTAGGAGTGGGTTTGGAGTGGATGCCTTGACAGTTGTCAGTGATCAGTTATTAACTGATTACTAAATGATTAGCTGGTGTAAATTTTTTAATAATTCCTTTGCCGTGTAGGGTTTTGGCAAAAACGCCTTAGCACCAGCTGACAAAGACTGCTGTTCCATAACAGGTAATCCACTAGTGGCAATAATTTTTACTTGGGGATTCAATTTTTGTAAGGTACGCATAGCGATTAATCCATCCATTGTCGGCATCATCATATCAATGAAGACCACACTGATTTCTTGCTTATGCTGGGCATAGAGTGCGATCGCTTCAATACCATTGCTGGCTAATAAGGTTTTGTAATTAGCTTCTTCTAGTGATGCTTGAGTTACCTGTTGCACCATTACTTCGTCATCCACAATCAAAATCAATTCTCCGTTACCTGTTGGAATATCCTCTTCTTGTACTTGGTTAGTGGGGCTAATGTTTGCTGCTGGTAAGTAAACTTTAAATTTAGTACCTTTGTTCACTTCACTTAACACCTGTACAAAGCCACCGTGATTTTTAACGATACTGAGAACAGTTGAAAGACCTAATCCTGTGCCTTGACCAGTTTCTTTAGTGGTGAAAAACGGATCAAAAATGTGTTCCATAAACTCTGGGGGAATCCCTATCCCTGTATCAGAGATAGTGACAACAACATAGTTTCCTTCACGGGCATCAAGATACATTTGAGCATAGGTTTGATCAACAACTTGATTTTCGGCGGAAATTTTGAGAATCCCGCCATTGGGCATAGCATCACGAGCATTTACACAAAGATTCATCAAAATTTGATGCAGTTGGGTAGCATTAGCATCAACCATCCATAGGTTTGTAGTTGGAATCTGAGTAGAGATTTCAATGAATTTGGGAAATGTCTGTTTAGTAACTTTGGCTGCTTCTAAAAGCAAGTGTCCAAGTTGTACATAATTGCATTTTTCCTCTGTCCCCCGTGCAAATGCCAGAATTTGTTTGACTAAATCAGACCCTCGCTTGGAAGTTTGTCTTAGTACCTCTAATAATTCCTCAATTTGTCCATCAGCAGTGTGCAATTTTAATGGTAGTAATTGCGAAATCATTAAAATAGGAGTAAAAACATTGTTCAGATCGTGGGCAATACCACTAGCCAGACTACCAAGGTTTTCTAGGCGTTGGGCGCGCAAAAATTGTTTTTCCAGGTTTTTGTTCTGCTCAAACAAATCTTGATAACGCTGGCGTTCTAACTTTAACATTTCACGAGTAGCAGTTAATTCTTTGCTCTGCTGGTGTAGTTCTTCTTCTGTAATGTGCAGTTTTCCCAAAATTTTCTGCAATTGCTGATTGATGTTTAAAAGTTCCCTAGTTCTTTGCTTTACTCGGTTTTCTAAGTCATCACGAACTTGCTGTAGAGCTTCCTTCACTTTCCAATCTTCCTCTGTTTCTTCAACAATTACGATACAGTTGAACATTTGAGTTGATGTTTACTCGTTAGCTTGATTAAATTGAGCAAAAAAGCACAAGATAACTATGCAGGAGCTGAATTTTCATTATTGATTGCACCAAAGGTACTTTGAAAAGATAATTGGTCTGCATGTTTCGCTGATCAAGTTAGGCAGAGATATCTGAAAAGTTTTGGACAAATATCATTAAATATAAGGTGATAAAAGAATACGGTTTAGTTAAAGATTATTTGATTCTCATCTAGTCCGCCAAAAATGAAAATTCTTGGCTTGTCGCTTAACTTCATATCTTGCACCTAGCCCTAACTTAATATTTGGGCTTAAAGCTAAAGTCGCTTTTTAACCGACTGCCTAAGATTTTAACCAATTAAAATGGGTTAAAGCTTTGAGCCAAATATTTATTTTACGGTTGTTAGTGAGAATGGTGACTTGTAAAAACGTGTTATGGCACGTCTTTACATTGAATTCTTAATAAATCATCGAAAATCAAACCTCAAAAGTCCAAAACTTGGTTTTTTGAAATTTTGAGTTCAGATAATATGAGTATTTACATGTCGATAGAGTAGAAGAACTCTTCAGTTTTATCTTAGCTTTCTGATAGAGTAAAATGTGAAATTAAATTTTTCTATCTATCATTTGACAGATCATATTTATTTGTGTTTGGCAAAATTCTATATAAATCATAGATGAATCTTATCGAAAACTTAGATATTTCTCTGCTATTTAATTAACGTTAGCTTCAGCAAAAAAATTAAAAATAGTCTATTTATAGAGAATTAGCAAATATTTTAGGCGTATATAAAAGTATTTTCATGTCAATAAAAATTAATATCACAAGTCAATAACAGACTGATATCATGTCCGCTAGAATACTTCTATTATCCGCCCGTGTGGGTAATGGTAAAAACCAATTTGAGATTTAAGTTAAGTTTCGATCGCATAACCATTTATTTAGATCTTGAAGCAATCCCAACAACAGCAAAAGAATGATTTTTGAGGAAAAAACAATTTTTTAAGCCTCTTCGGTTAGTGAAGAGGCTTTTTTCAAAGTAGCCATCATCAACTACCTACACTAGGGTGAATAAAAATAATCAAGTAGAAAAAATATTTTCTACTTGATCAACAGCACTCAATTAACCAAATGAACAGCTTTAGCTTTTTGGTTGAGCAACTACAGCTTTGACATTCACAGTTTTAACGCCTTTAATTTCCTTCGCTAAACGTTCAATTTTAGCTAGCTCTTGTTGATTCGTTACAGTCCCGGAAACTGTGATTACGCCACCTTCAGAGGCTTGAACTGTTAAACTACCTCTGGGGATATTTGCTTCTAACTTAGAGCGAACTTCACTTTCGATGTTGCTTTCACTTCTGTTTTGGGCGCTACCTTCATTAAATATATTGTTTCGTTGTTCACGAGCGCGAATATCTTGGTTTAGCTGTCTTCTGCGGAGTTCGCTTTGCGCGTCTTCTTTAGCTTCTTGAGTTTGTTCAGCGCTTGGTGTTTCTACTTGAGAGACATTAGTATTATCGGGTGCTGTCTGACTGGTTTTGGAAACATTCTCACAACCAACACTCAATACTAAAAGACTACTAATTAATAAGAAAGTTACCTTTTTCATTTGTTTAACTCTTAACATTAATACAAGATATGGAAATGAGAAAAATTGAGTGATTGAGAGCTAAAATTAGATTTACTCTCTCTGATAAACCTCTCTCCCCGAAAGGGAGAGGTTTACAAGTTTGATTTTTAGGTTTCTCCTGTTTTCTTAAAAGCGAAGGAGAAGATAATCAAATTCAGGTTCTGCTTAGATTGTTTCTTCCCGACGATCAACAATAATAACCTTCGGCTCTTCGACTCCTAATTCTGGTGAATAGCTGGTTTGACTGGTATCTGTAACTGATGCAGCGTGATGTGTACGGTTTATGTCAGTAGCATCAAAGATATCAAAGTCTGTAATTCCGCGGCGCTTGAGAATGGCTTCTGCATGATGGATTTGCTCATCAGTACCATCTACCATTACTAAATAATCACCTCTGTTGAAGCGATCGCTATATAAGCGCGCTCGGTTTTCAGGGATTCCCAAACCAATTAGTCCACCTGTTAAACCACCAGCAGCAGCACCAATCGCACCACCTGCAACAGTTGTTGCTAAAGCTGTTGCTATTGCACCACCTGCAATTACAGGGCCGACTCCGGGAATAGCTAAAGCTCCCAAACCAACTAATAACCCTCCTAGACCACCCAACACTCCACCTGTAGCTGCTCCAGCTTTTGCACCTTCATCAGCTTTGGTTTGTGCTGCTACATTATTCTGATTTACACCCACACCTGTATTTACACCAGGAAGGCGATCGCCACTATCTTTAGCAATCAGAGATACTTGATTCATTGGAAATCCAGAATCTCTCAGTTCCATGAGCGCTGCTTCTGCATCTCGACGATGAGAAAATGCGCCAATCGCTCTTCTATTTCTGTGTAAAGGTGTTGTAGTGTAACCAGAAACTGGTGTATTTACTACATTTCGCGCAGGGGTTGCAGTGTAATCTACTGTGGGGTCAAAAATTTCCCAATCTCGAATTCCATGACGATTGAGAATCGCCGCAGCACGTTGAATTTCCGCATCTGTACCACTAACAACTACTACATAATCACCGTGATTAATGCGATCATGATACAAACGGCTGCGATGATCTGGTAGTCTCAATTTCAGGTTATGAATCGCCTCATCAAAGCGATCGCGTAAAGTAACTCCCGCAAAGCGATCGCGTCGTGACCAATCTCTATTAATCAAAGAGATTTGACCCAAGGGGAAACCCGCAGTCCGCAAATCGTTAATTGCAGCTTCCGCATCTTCCAGACGAGAAAAATAACCAATGGCGTGTTTGTGAGTTACACCCAAATTTCGTCCAGAAGTTGCAGTGTAATCTACTGTGGGGTCAAAAATTTCCCAATCTCGAATTCCATGACGATTGAGAATCGCCGCAGCACGTTGAATTTCTGCATCTGTACCACTGACAACAACTACATAATCACCGTGATTGATGCGATCATGATACAAACGGCTGCGATGATCTGGTAATCTTAATTTCAGATTATGAATCGCCTCATCAAAGCGATCGCGTAAAGTAACTCCCGCAAAGCGATCGCGTCGTGACCAATCTCTATTAATCAAAGAGATTTGACCCAAGGGGAAACCCGCAGTCCGCAAATCGTTAATTGCAGCTTCCGCATCTTCCAGACGAGAAAAATAACCAATGGCGTGTTTATGAGTTACACCCAAATCCCGTCCAGGAGTAGCAGTGTAATTTGCTGTACCAACAGGTATGTCATAAACTTCAAACTCTTCTATTCCCCGACGTCTGAGTATTGCTTCTGCTCTGGCAATTTCCTCGTCAGTGCCATCTATAATTACTAAGTAATGTCCCCTATCGACTCGTTCATTATATACTCTGGCACGTTCTTCGGGAATTCCTAAACCAATCAAAGCACCAAGCAAACCACCAGCTACAGCACCAATTCCGGCTCCTGCTATAGTTGTAGCCAAAGCAGTTGCAGCTGCACCAGCCAACATAATTGGACCAATTCCGGGAATCGCCAAAGTACCAAGACCAACTAATAAACCAGTCAATCCACCTAAAACACCACCAGAAACAGCCCCGGTTGCTGCTCCTTCGTCAGCTTTGTTACCAACCTTCTCTGTAACTTCAGCGCCAGCAATTTGATCATTGCGATCAGCTTCGCGGGCTACAACAGAGACTCTGTCCATAGGAAAACCAGCATCTCTTAATTCATGTAGGGCTGCTTCCGCGTCACGACGATGAGAAAATACACCTACAGCACGTCTGTGTATACCTACAACCATATTTCTTACCACCAAAAATTTATTTATTTTTTAAAGTGAAATTGAGGCATGTAACTTAGCTCTATTAAGCTTTATTTGTGATCAATTATTCATCAATCGCTTGGATGAACTTGCATTTCTCCCAATGGTAGAAATTACGTCTACATCTAAAGAAATAGGTATATATTATTTAGTTTTTCTAAGATATAAATAAATCAAAATACATACAAAATTGTTATCTAGCAATCATAAATAATCTTTATAAACGAACCGCTAAGAAGCCAAGAACGCCAAGGAAGACAGAATTATTCATTAAGTGCAAGTTTATAGAGAATTGGTATAATACCAATTTAATGTAAAGCCACACTAAATGAATAAACCTGCACTCTTGGCGCTCTTGGCTTCTACCGTTCGGGAAGCCGCTTGCGCGTCTATGGCGGTTAATTTTATAATATTCTGTGCATCTTTATAAATAAACAGAAAATTATGTTTTAACTTCCTAAAAACACATTTCATAAATCAATGATGAAACTATCTCGCAGATGAAAATCAGCTTCTTTTCCTTGATGAGTTAACGCCCAGTAACTAACTTCGCCATCTTTGGATTTAATAACAGTAGTAATTGCAATTTTAAGAGCTTGTTTTATCAAGACGATTTTACTTAAATCCGTTTTCAAAACAACCACCAAACCATCAGATTGATGCTCGACGTTAAACGGTAGGATGGAAAATACTGTTTCCTCTTGCATTCCTTGACGATACCCGTCAAAACGATAAATATTCCAGTCTCCAGTTGGAGAAAGATTAAATTCCCAATATTTATTTGAACCTTTAACACCTAAGAAAAACTCAAAACAAGTATTTTCCCAAAGTTCATGTTTGCGCTTTGGTGAATTGGATGGTGGAGCGATCGCAACTTTTTCTAAATCGCCAGAAAGTACATAGCACAGATGCAGCTGATTACCATTTCGGGTAATATTACCTGTTATTTTTAAATTAGGCAGCAACTTGTGATCACCAAAAGGTTGGAGCGAAAATTCTTGGTTATTCATCTTATTTGAGATCCTGAATAATTTTGCGAATGTTTGCTTCCTGAGACTCGATACTTTCGGTCAGTTTAAACTGAACAAGCGCCCTTGCTAAGTTATGTTCTGGATACTTGACTTTGAAATAGACATTCCCGGCTAAATAGTCAGCAAAAAACCGCAGTCCTAATTCAAAAGCGATAAGACAAATCGCGTCGTAGATATAGGTATAGTCGTTTTCAGTCAGAAATTCTTTAGCGACACAGAGATAACCTTGGAGAATACCCTGACACAAATCTGTATCAAAATAAACTCCTTGCCATGCTTCAGTTTCTTCTCCAGCAGGATTACAACCAGAGCGCAAACAATCACCAATGTCATAATGTACCAGTCCTGGCTTAACGGTGTCCAGGTCGATAACACTGACGGCTTGCATAGTCGTAGTATCAAACATGACATTATTGATTTTGGGATCGCCATGCATCAGACGTAGGGGTAATTTACCTGTAGCTTTAGCATTTTCTAGAACATGGGCAAAAGTTTGGCGATCGCTCACAAACTTTAAGCAATAATTGACTTCTGGGGATTGAATTGGGCTAGTTTTTGCTAAAACTTCGTTGTAATGTTGCAGGTAAAGCGGCGTAATATGAAAGCCTTCGAGGGTGTCAGCGAGTCTTTGGGGTGGTAAGTCACTGATCAGATTGTGGAACATCCCCAAAGCGTAACCAATTTCTTTGGCTTGTTCGATATTTTGCATCGTGTCAAAAGACTGGGAACCTGCAATAAAGCTAATCGCCCGCCAGAACGAGCCTTTAGGATCTCTGCAATAATCTTGATTATCCTTTGTCAATAATACACGCGGCACTTCCCAGCGACGATTGAGGGGATTAACCTGTAGCCGCTTGCGAACATGCTCAGTGAAAGTACACATATTTTGCATGATCAGTTGCGGCTGACGAAATACTTGTGTATTAATGCGTTGCAGAACAAAATATTTTTCATTTGAACAATCTAGTGTAACCAGGAAAGTGTCATTTATATTACCACTGCCAAAGGTTTGAACAGTTTTCACCTTTCCCTGAAGAGTGAATTGGTTAGCGATATGAATAAGATTGTCTATGTCCAGTGTTTTGAAATCGGTCATCTTCCTGCACTACTCCCCACATAATTGCACAAAAGCAATAGGGGATATATTAACCCAAGTTGCAGGTGATCAAAATCCGGGTACTTTTGATTGAGAAATTAACGTGAGTGTTTGATACCCGTCGTTGAGTGTTTGATACTCGTCGTCGAGTGTTTGATACTCGTCGTCGAGTCTTTTATACTCGTCGTNTTTGATACTCGTCGTCGAGTCTTTTATACTCGTCGTTGAGTCTTTGATACTCGTCGTCGAGTGTTTGATACTCGTCGTTGAGTCTTTTATACTCGTCGTCGAGTGTTTGATACTCGTCGTCGAGTCTTTTATACTCGTCGTTGAGTCTTTGATACTCGTCGTCGAGTCTTTGATACTCGTCGTCGAGTCTTTGATACTCGTCGTCGAGTCTTTTATACTCGTCGTCGAGTCTTTGATACTCGTCGTCGAGTCTTTGATACTCGTCGTCGAGTGTTTGAAATAGATAAACGAGTATTTGATAGGAGCATCCTAACCGCTCCCAATCATGGGAGAGAGTATCTCCCCTTCTCCCAATTTTGGGAGAAGAGGCTGGGGGATGAGGGTAAACTTATTTATCTGACAAACTTCAAACTATCTATATTCTTGCTAAACAAGTCAGTAAAAATGCTAGCAACGTTGCGTTTGCGAAGTTTGATATTGGTACTGACTGACATCCCTGATTGGAGATTGACTTGGCGATCGCCAATCATTAAATACTGCTGTTCAAGCACGACTTTAGCAGGAAATCTGTAAAAGGAATAAATATTATCTGGGGGTAGAGCATCAGATCCAACCCAAATTAGTTTACCTTTGATATCCCCAAATTCACTATAAGGAAATGAATCAATTCTCACATCAACTTTCATTCCTTCTTTGACAAAACCGATATCGCGGTTGGTAATGAAGACTTTAGCAACAAGGGATTGATTGGGAACTATTTTGAGAATTGGCGCTGAAGAATTAGTCACATAACCAGGATTATGGGCTTGTAAATCAAATACAGTACCCGAAACAGGGGCTTTAAGTTCTTGATAACGGAGGTTTTGCTGAGTCTTGCTGATTTGACTATCAATTTGAGCAATGCGCTGCTCATTGTCAACAATTGCTTTAGTTAATTGGCTGTCTATTTCTGCAATTCGCTTTTGATTATCAGCAATTTTAGTCAGCACCTCTGTTTGACTGAGAGCGATCGCATTTTTTACCTTTTCATCAGCTTGTGTAATTGCATACTGTAGTCTTTTTTGTTCCTCTAAAAGTCGATCCACATCTGCTTCTCGACTACGGAATTGCTGTTGCTGCTTGTAATACTGATTTCTCGCTATTCCCCCCTGATTTGCCAACACTGTCAAATCTGTAAGAATCGTTTTTTCTATAACTAGTAAATCTTTAGCACTAGCCAATTCAACTTGATTTTGTTTTAACTGCTTTTGCAACTGTTCAACTTCTAACTTCGCAGCACTAACGCGCGATCGCACCTCAGCTTCCGCAGACTGTAATCGTGTTTGTTGCTCTGCACTTAACCCTCCACCAGTCGTAGCACCTTGCAATTGCAGCCGATAAAGTTGATTTTCCGCAAGCAATTCCGCACGATGTTTTGTTAAAAAAGCTTGTTCAGCAGGTAGCGACGCTAGCAATTGGGAATTAGCAGGAGTTTTACCAGCCATTTGCATCTGGTAAAATCGATTTTCCGCCATCAAAGCAGCACGAATTTTTCGCAGTGATGTTTGTTCAGCATTATCAACCGTTGGATCAAGAGTCAGCAATAAATCACCTTGTTTTACTAGTTGCCCATCCTTAACTAAAATTCTTTTAGCAACACCAGTAATCGGTGCTTGTACTTCCGTCACAGCTCCTTCCGGTTCGAGTTTACCTTGAGCAGGAATCGCCTCTTCCAACTGTGCCACACAAGCCCAGATTACCCCAGCAGTAGTCATAGTTATTAAAGTCCAAGCTACCGCTCTCGGTAAAATCGACGACTGTCGTAACACCACAGACTGATCAAAGCGTTTGAGTGTTGGCGCTACATTAAGCGAAGGAGTCGCTAAGGATGTATCCCCCTGAGTCGCAACAGCAGTTTTACCGTTGTTTTCGTGACCGTTAGAGTGAGGATGGTTATTCATGGAGGTGTGAGTCAACAATGAGGGGTTAAATAAAAAACCGCAGAGGAAGCAGCGAAAAGTTTGTAGACGCTTTGCGGCTTCCCGTTAGGGTGCGCCGGTTTCCGGCGATCAAAGCTTTTCAAGAGAGAGAACGCAGAGGAAGAGAAAGAGAGGATAAGTTTAGAAATTGGTTTACCTGGCAAAGTTTGTGTGGTGGAGTAGTAGAACTTTCAGGTTTCAAATTAGAACTTCCGAGATTGTGAATTGGTTAACCAACAACTAATCCATCTTGTTGTTGATACAGGTGGTAATAGCGCCCGCGTTGATTCATGAGTTGGTTGTGCGTACCACGTTCAGCGACTTTACCTTGGTGCATGAGTACAATTTCATCTGCCTGTTGAATTGTACTAAGGCGGTGGGTGATGATGAACATTGTTCGCCCTCGAAAGGCTTGGATTAAATTAGTACATACTTGGCGTTCAGTATCGTAGTCGAGGGCGCTAGTTGCTTCGTCCAAAATTAACAACTGGGGATTTTGTAAAATTGTACGAGCGATCGCAATTCGTTGTCTTTGTCCTCCCGATAGTGCGGAACCACGTTCACCAACTCTTGTGTTGTAGCCATTGGGCAAGTTCATGATAAAGTCGTGGGCGACGGCAATTTTGGCAGCAGTAATAACTTCTTCGCTGGTTGCTTCCGGATTTGTCAGGGCGATATTTTCTAGAACAGTGCCGTCAAATAACAAAGTATCTTGGGGAATAATGCCAATTTGCGATCGCAGTGAATATAATTCAACTTTACTAATGTCGTAACCATCAATGAGAATTCGACCTGCATTGAGTTCATACAAACGTGGTAGCAATTTCATCAACGTACTTTTACCAGAACCACTCATTCCCACAACTCCTACTACCCTTTGAGCCGGAAACACTAAATTGATATTGTCTAATTGCAGTGAACCGCCAGCAGAAAACCGAAAAGAAACATTTTCGTAAGTAACAGCACCCTGAATCACAGGCATGGGAATATTATCTTGGTCGATTTGTGTAACTTCCTGCGGTGTATCAACAATATCACTCAGACGTTCTAGAGACAGGGCTGTTTGTTGGAAGTTCTGCCACAATTGCAATAATCGTAACAATGGACTAGTAACATACCCCGCAATAATCCGGAAAGCAATCAACTGACCCAAAGAAAGTTCGCCCTTGAGTACTAAATACGCGCCCACCCACAACACCAATAATCCTGAAAGTTGATTGAGAAAATTACTCGCTGAACTAGCAGCAGTAGAAGTTACTATAGTTTTAAACCCAGATGAAACATAACGGCCATAATGTTCTTGCCATTGCCAACGGGTACGCAATTCAATATTTTGGGCTTTGACTGTTTGAATTCCAGAAAGCACTTCTACTAAATAAGATTGGGTTTCGGCGTTGCGTTCGGCTTTTTCCCGCAATTGTCGTCTAACTATCGGTGCTGCAACTAAACTGAGTATGGCAAACAAAGGAATCGTAGACAAAGATACCAGTGTCAACACCCAGCTATAAATCACCATCACAACGATATAAATTACCGAAAAAACCGAATCTAACACCACAGTCAAAGCTGTACCCGTGAGAAAAGAGCGGATGTTTTCTAATTCATTTACCCTAGTTGCTAATTCTCCCACCGGATGACGATCAAAATAACGCAGAGGTAAACGCAGCAAGTGATCAATAATTTCTGAACCCAGAGCTAAGTCAATTCTATTAGTCGCTTCTGCAAATAAATAAGTTCGTAAAGTACCGAGAACCGCTTCAAATATCGCTGCTAACAGTAAAAATACACCCAAAACTTGCAAAGTATCGATACTGTTCTGCACCAAAACCTTATCAATGATCACTTGAATCATCAACGGATTGGCAAGTCCAAACAACTGCACAAAAAATGAAGCAATCAGAACTTCCAATAAAACTGTGCGGTGACGGTTAAGTGAAGGCAAAAACCAACTCAAGCCAAACTTTTGCTGTGGTGTCGCTGAAGTGGCTGTCAGTAGTAAAACTTGAGCTTGTTCACCCCAATTTTTGAGGAACTCAGCCATTTTTGGACGCACAATACCGCGTTCTGGTACACCCAAAACCACTTTTGCATCGCTTGTTTCATAAACCACTGCCATGCTATCTTGCCAATGAATCAACGCAGGTGTCGGTAAACGATTCATCGCACTGGCTGGTACTGTTACCAATTGCACCTTCAACCCCATAAAATCCGCAATTGCCCCACATAATTGTAGAGAAACTGGTTTGCTTGTATCTTTATGGTTATTGGCGATCGCTCTACGAATAGTCTCCCGACGAAAAGGCATTCCATAATACTGACTCACCATCTGTAAACAGGCGAGAGTAGCATGGCGCCAAGAGTCCCGGACGTGGGGGTATTTTTTATTTTGGGAATCGGGGATTGTAGAGACGCGATTAATCGCGTCTGTACAATTAATCGCGTCTGTACAATTAATCGCGTCTGTACAATTAATCGCGTCTTTACGATGAATCCCGTCTCTACTTGACCCTACAAAATAAGCTTTTAAACTTGGTTCCTCTTCTAACAGAGTCAAAAATTCTTCACTTGGAAGTACAAGACACAGGGTTTCTTCCTCACAAGCCATGACTTTTTCACAGGGTGTACCTTGCAACAAGCTTCTCCAGCCAACTATTTTCCCCGGTTGTAATTTGAGCAATGTTACAGGGATATTATTTTGGGAGTGATTACCAATTACCCGCGCCTGTCCTGTATAAATAATTGCTACATAAGACGGTAACTCTTGCAGTGGTAGAATAGCTTGTCCCATCCCGAAACGCCGCACTTGCAATTTTTGGCATAATTGCTGCAATTGAGCAGGAGATAATTGTTTAAAGGGTGGGATACCTGATAAAAAAGTTTGGATTGCACTAGAAATTTGGGTCATAAAGCGATCACAACTATGTACCTTTGTGCCTTGGAGTCTTGGCGGTGAAAATGAAACACTAAGACACTAAGACACCAAGAGTCTTAACAGTTATCAGTTACCAATTGTCAGTTTTATCCGTTGGGTCAAAGTTCCCCACCTTTCACTGTTCATTGATTTAATGAGTTTCAAAATTTACAGCCTCTTGAATGTGATTTATCGGATTCAACTCAGCAACTTGTTGTCCCAACCATTTGAGAAATAACTCATGGCGCAACTGCCAACGGATAACGTCATTTAACTCAACAGGAAGTATCTTTTCTAACCTGAGAATGACTAACCAATCATCTATTGGTGTGGGTGGTAAAATTTGTCCTGGCGGAATGACAGTTAACAATTTAGCCAGCTTGGGGTGGAGTTTACCTAGTTCTACTGGTCCAACGATACCTTTAGTGCGGGCTTCTGGCCCCATTGAATATTTGGGAGCAAGTTCGGCAAAAGATTGTTCTTCTGCTTGCAAACGAAAGTATATTTCTTGAGCAATACCGCTTTCTTTGGTACGAATAACCGAATAAATGACTCGATCAAGTTGGGGTTTACGAATTTGAAAGTAAGCATCTAATTCGTTTTTCCAAGTAGCCTGTTTAAACTTTTCTAGTCGCAACGCCCGTATGACTAATTTGCGGACTTGTTCTGGAGTCATGTTGCGATCGCCTAACCAAGCTTGACGTTCAGCTTCTGTTTTTAAACGTTGCTGTAAGTAAAAACCTTGATAGGCTTTTTCTTCTTCTTCTGGGGTGCAATCAAAGGGTGCGATCGCCTGATCTATGATCATTTCTCGCAACAGTTGTGGCAATAACTGGTAGTTTGCCAGCAAAGGAATAATTTCTTCTGCTGTAACTTTTTGTTCGCGAACTTGTAAAACAACGCTCATAATTAGGGGATCAGGGATCGGGGATTGGGGATTGGGGATCGGGAAACGGGGATCGGGGATTAGGGATCAGGGATTGGGGATTAGGGATTGGGGATTCTCCAGAGGAGACGCTACGCGTAGACGCGTCAGCGGCTTCTCATAGAGTACGGGGATGAGGGATCGGGGATTGGGAAATGGGGATTGGGGATAAGGGACAACGGGAATTGGGGATTGGTTATTTTCCTTTGTCATGATGTCTCCCCTTTCCCCTTTCCCCTTTCCCCGATCCCCGATCCCCGATCCCCTTTCCCTCTTCTTAAGCAAAAGCAAAGTTTGATTGAGTCAGACTAGTAGCTTGAATTCCGAGTAATACGGCTACATCTTGTCCATAGACACTGATGATGGTGTTATCACCTTCTTGGCGGGTTGTCCAATCGCTACCAAGAGATTCATAGGTAAAGCTGAT
Source organism: Westiellopsis prolifica IICB1 (assembly GCF_004323185.1). Taxonomy (GTDB): domain Bacteria; phylum Cyanobacteriota; class Cyanobacteriia; order Cyanobacteriales; family Nostocaceae; genus Pelatocladus; species Pelatocladus prolificus_A. The sequence goes on along the minus strand of NZ_NAPS01000002.1, from coordinate 1,976,565 downwards.
GTTTGCAAAGCCAATTACATCTTTTTCTGTAATGTTAAAGTCAGTAATTGTATTAGGTTTTGCTGGTAAGTCTGTCTCATCGGTAACAATCCAAAACTCATCTGATCCTTCACCGCCAGTAACAATGTTTTGGCCTCCGCCAACACCAACATATAATTCGTCGTTACCTGAACCGGTGTTTATGAGATTTTTTGTACCAGCCAATACGATGTCATCATCATTACCAGTGTCAATTTGGTTGTTGCTACCAAATATACTGACATCAACGATGTCATTACCATCTCCGGTAAAGAGTTTTTGATTATCTCCAATGAATAAATCTGGATAGAGAGCAGCATTATCGGTATTTGGATCGTAGAGATAATCATCAAAATAATCATCTCCTGGTGTACCGTAGATGGTTGATTTGGGTGTTCCTAAACGCGGATCAAGATCAAGGGGATTAGATAATTCCAATACGATAAATTCATCGTTGTCTGGTTGAGATGCGTTGCGGGTGGCGTTGAATGGATAGTTGTTGTCGTTAGCGAGCAGGATGGTATTTTTGTCCAGAACTAAAATATTTTCAATAGTCTGGAAGGGGAAAGTGAAGACATTGTTACCATCGCCATTGAGATCATTGGGATCAGCAATGTTAAGTAAATCAACTACTTCTTCTTTGTAGAGATAACCCTGGGCGTTGGTTTGGGAAATATCGACTTTGAAGACTTTCTTGAACTTTGCATTGTCTCCTGACAAATTATCTCGTTCAATGATCAGAAATTCGTGGTCGTTGATGGGAGTTGCATCGCCGATCGCATGGCTGGGATCGCTTAATTGATAGTAACCAACCAAATCATTGCTGAAGGTTTTAGTTGCAACATCAAATTTGTAAACACGTAAGGCGTCTGTGGGGTCGCCTGTAACGTATCCTTCTAAAATTGGGTAAAGTGTTTTGTGATCAGGGCTGTAACTAATAGCTTCAAAGCCACGTGAACCTGATAAATTGGCGATCGCTTCGTTGTTTTCTACTCCTGGATTCTGGGGAGAAGCAACATAATCTGCAATAATTTTGTCTCTTGCAATCACTCCATCATCGGCAAAATCGGTGAAGTAGCCATCTACTCCTAACCGAATAAATTGCTCATATTCTAGTTGTGGGTTGCCTTTGTAGTCGGGTGAGAGATAATATGAATCGCTACGGAAGGTATACGGATGTACTAATAATCCTGCTTGATGAGCATCGTAGACTAGGGTGGTTGGTTCTTCTAAATATCTATCGGCGTCACTAATTTGTCCATCGCCGTTAATATCGTCTGGTTGACCATCACCATTTCTATCAACGGTTTTAGCTGGTACAATCAGTCGCTTACTGGGACCAATACCTTCAGCATAGGTAGCGACTTCTGTCAAGCCATCGGGAGTAATTAGATCGGTGTAGGTTTTACCAATTCCCTGATATGTATAGTCGTAGGGAGAACCACTACTATCTATTAACTGCACCAAGGGAATATCAACCCCAGCATCGGGCATAATCTCGTTTTCTAGTTCAACGAGATTAGAAACTTCAAAAGATTGAATGAAAATCCGGTCAGGATCGACGAAATTATTGGCAATTAGGGTATCAATTAAAATTTGTGAGGTATTGTAATTGATGGGAGTACCATCTAAAAACTTGCCTTCTTGAGCAAAGTAGGTGGGGTGTTTGGTTTCGGGATAGATACCCAGTTTGATCCCGGTTTGGGCTTCGTACTCTTTGATAAAGTTGATGTATTCTTCCAGTGTGGGGATTTGGAAGTAACCATCATACTTAGCACTATCAGGACGGATGTTGGGAATACGTTCAATAGCGCGCAGTTCTTTGATTTCAGCCAGTGTGAAGTCTTCTGCAAACCAGCCTGTGATCGTTTGTCCATCTAATACTTTAGTCGTTAGGCGATCGCTAAATTTTTCAAAATTAGCAACGTTGGTTGTGGCTTCGAGAATAACAGGTTTGCCATTCTCATCATAAATAATGTTGCCGTTTGCATCCGTCTTCACACTCGCCAACACTGGTTCGTGACGGACGATCAAAACTCCATCTTTGGTGACAACTAAATCTGGTTCCAGAAAATCAGCGCCAAATTCAGCGCCCAAATTATTAGAAGCAACTAAATTTCCGCCTAAATCGCCAATTGTATGTTCTGGACGAATTCCCGGCGCCCCACCACGATGACCGATAACAATTGGGTCTTGTCCGTTGAGAGTGTTAACTGGGTAAATATTGGGGGTAGAAACAGGCGCATCAATCAACACGCCATTACTATCAAAATGTAAGAGATAGGGACCGAATTCTTCACCAATCCAAATTGTACCGTCTTCAGCTAAAACAATAGATTCAGGATCGAAGTCAGCCCCTGTTAAGAAGCGGTCTGTTGTCGTTTCGTTGACAATTTGCCAAGGAATGAGGTTATTCGGATCGGATAATTGAATATAGTCAGTCCACTGTGCATTACCACTACCATTGTCTACCGTTTTGAAATCTGGATCGATTTTGTAAACCCGCAGTAGATAATCTGCACTGTTGGTTTGACCACCAAAACCGTTATCTGACAAAAACCAGTAGCTATCGGAGTCAGCAAACTGGACTCCACTAAAACCTTGTACAGGTTGTCCCGGAAAAGGCCCAGTACGCCCGTTACCGGAAATGACTTTGCCATTACCATCATTTTGACCCGATGGTGGGCCGTCGGCATAGGTATCAGCGGGTAGTGAAGAATATTTGATCAGAGAAGCTTTTGTCATGGTTAAATCTGCCCAAACTAAACTGTGGTCTGAAGAAGGCGTGGTATTTGCATTTTGGCGATCGCCCACTAGCCGATAAAGTGGATCGTTAGTGGTAGGCCAGAATACTTTGGCATCCTGAATTGCTAGGTTTTTAGAAGGTAAAACGTAGTCAGCACGGATGTTTCCAGGATTATTGTCATTGAAATCTGCTGTGTCATACGCTGGATCACTGATGTGAGTGGTGTTATTTCTACCATCCAGTAGCGCTTGTTCCGAACCACCCAGGCTGTTTGGTGTGACACTAGTATTGACATATCTATTTTCTAGTAACTGCCGAATCGCATAGTTATAACTGTCTCCGTCATTAGGATCGGCATTTTGATCACCCAGAATCACGAAGGCTGATTGTTTCGTCAGTCCTCCATAATTGCCGTTGTCGTCATAAATATAATCGCCTGCTCCAGGAGTGATATAGTCTGACCAGAAGCGAATCTCATCATGGTTACGCTTGCCATTGCGGTCTTCTTGTCCATCGAAGACAGGCGGTGTGGGATGACTGACTAATGCGTGAATAATTTGACCATTCACCTCGATTGGCACATCCCAATGACTTTTGGAAGATAGCCGCAGTACTTCTTGCTCTTGTTGAGAGTACCAGGGAGTGTCAGAATTAGGAAGTGCGATCGTTGATAGCAAAGAATTGGGCATATCTTTCCACAAAAAATTCTGGAAAGTACGCACGTTATCTGTATCAATTGGATACTTGGACAGCACGAGCATTCCATACTGCCCAGGAAAATTACCGAAGCCAAAAGCATCGTCTCCGTATCCACTTTCGCCTGGTGTGGTTACAATCTTGCCATCATTGTTCAAATCATAACCAGAACTAATCCCCGTATTGGAAGGAGCAATATAAAAGTAGGGATATTCAACGGGATCTGCTCCATTTTGACTGACTTGCAGATAGTTCTTGCGAAATAAATCAACTGCTTTGGTTGGGTCATCTGCATAATAATCAAATTCTTGAATACTGATGACATCAGGATTTGTGCGTTGAATAATTTCGGCAATAGCTTTAGCTTGAGAATTGTCTAGTGTAGATAAATCTGCAACTAGCTGACCTTCTGTATTCCGGTTTAAGGAAGCATTAAACTGAGCAAAGCGAATTGTATCCTGTGTCATGGTGAATAAATTTGTTACTTAATTTCACTCAAGTACTTATGTGTGGTTGGAGCAAGAATAATTTATATAAAAATTGCAATATATTCTCTATATAAAAATAAGAAATAGAATATCGTTAGCAAAATCGACAACATAAAATTGAATGTAATACAGTAATTTTACTTAAAATTTTCAGCATGATTTTCTCTAAAGTTATTTCAGAATCAATAGAAAAGTGAGCAAAAATCTGGGAAGAATATTCCTTTTTAACAAAGTAAAGTTTAGAAATCGAGAAAAGTAATTATGTATATCTTATTTAATCGCATTTAATTATTTATTTCAGTTTAAAATCGTTGACTTAAAGAATAAGATATTTATAGGTTAAGTGTCAGGAAATGTTTAATTAACTTTTGATTAATATTGAGTAATTAAATTAATGATTTATGAATAATCATGACTTATGTAAAGCTTTCTTCACAACTTTATGAAAGAGCGCACAAAATCAGATCACAATCCATAAGATGATTTGTGAGAATCGCAGAGCTTAGATCCCCGACTTTTGATAAAAGTCGGGGATCTTGTCTCTGACAAAAAATTGAGAATTTTTCTGAGCAAGGCTCATCAATTCCAAAGTGTTGTTAGGCTATGAATGACACTAAATGAGCAATAATGTATAATTCCGAACAATTGAACTACTCTCACGAGACTCAATATGGATAGATCGCTCATAGATCAGATCATAGAGACTGTTCACCAAGAGTTAATTCCTAAATTACAGATTGAGAGCATACATCCCCATGACCCAGTAAAAATCAGCTATCTTCCCCATCCTTGGCAAAAACTGGGAGCAGGAAATTACGCCGCAGTAGTTTACCACCCGGACTACCCAGACTGGGTAGTAAAGATTTACGCACCCGGACGTCCAGGTTTTGAGGAAGAGGTAGAAGTCTACCGTCGTCTGGGTTCTCACCCCGCTTTTTCTGAATGTCTATATGCTACAGAAGGCTTTTTAATCCTGAAGCGGTTACATGGAGTTACCCTTTATGACTCTATTCAACGTGGTTTGCGTATCCCCAAGCAAGTTATCAAAGACATTGACCAGGCCCTAGACTATGCACGTCAGCGGGGACTATATCCCCATGATGTGCATGGGCGTAATGTGATGATGTATCAAGGTAGGGGATTAGTCGTAGATATTTCAGACTTTCTTCATGAAGAAAAATGTTTCAAATGGGAGAATCTCAAAAGAGCATACTATTGGTTGTATCGCCCTATATTCTCACCATTGCGGCTCAGAATTCCCTACTTTTTCCTAGATATTGTTCGCAAAAGTTATCGACTCTTATCTAAATTAAACAAAAGATGCGATCGCATCTTTGATAAAATTTACAGAAGACGTAAAAACAAGACAAATTCTTGAACAAAAAATCATAGGTCACAAAGATACTAACTATCATCAATATCAGACTGTTCTTCGTTATTTGTAATTTTTTTCACTGTTAAATCGTCTGTTACTCGTGTAGTTTCATCGTTGAGTTTATCAGAAACGATGATAAATTCAGTTTCTCGTTTAGGTTTACTATTCCATTGATCCAAAACATCTTTTACAAAAACTTCTTCTAGCCAAATTTTAGCCACAACAGTTAAAGGTAGGGCTAAAAATAAGCCTAAAAAGCCAAACAAATATGCAAAAAATAGTTGAGCAATTAAAGTAATGGCTGGGAGTAAGGAAACCTGATGTGCCATTACAATTGGTGTGATGAAATTACTTTCAGTTTGTTGAATGAAAAAGTAGAGTCCCAACACAGCCAGAGATTTCCAGGGAGCATCTAAAAGTGCGATCGCCATTGCTGGAATAACGCTGAGTGTCGGGCCAAGATTGGGAATCAAGTTTAAAAATCCTGCTAAAACCCCTAAAGCGAGGGCCGCGGGAACACGCAAAATTGATAAGCCAATCACACTCATCAATCCCACCACAGACATAGCGATAAAAGCACCTGTAACCCATCCCTCCAAGGAAACTTCGCATCTATCCAAAATTCCATCTACCCGTCGTCGATAAAAAGAAGGAAATAAGCGAATGAATAGCTTGCGGTAAGCTTGGGGATCGGCTAAAAACATCCCTGTTAAAACAAGCACTAATAATATTTTGAGAACTACTTCCAAAGAACCAGAAACGACTGCAAAGGAAGTACCAACTGCTCGATTAATAAATGGCTGTGCTTGTTGACTCAAACTGTTAATATCAGGAATGAATGGAGTTACTTGACTGGGAAGGGCTGATCTAATTTGGGAAAACCAAATATTAAAGCGTTCTAAACCTCTAGGAACCTGATAGGTAACTTGTTGAAATTGAACGGCAAAAGGCGGGACAATTAGCCAGAAAAAACCAACTATAGTAGCAAGAAAAATTCCCACTGATAAGGCTACGGCAAACCCGCGTTTCATCCCAGAGCGTTGAAATCTCCGAGCGAGCCGATTCAAGGTAGTTGCTAATACGATTGCAGCAAACATTAGTAGAAGTACTTCTTTGAGTTGCCACAATATATACACAGACATGAGTATGGCAATTAAGCCGATCCATTGACCTAGATTCACCGAACCTCCTGGTAGTCATCCGATTTTGGATTGATCCCCAGCATTTATCCGAGGACTTGAGGATTTTAAATTTAATCGAGCATTTGTTTTTGGGTTTGGAATCGCCACAGCAGAGCGATCGCCATAATCACAGTCGGCAATAAAACTATAATTAAGGCATTGATTGACGTTGCAGGGATGAACACAAAAGGGCCTGCATACTTAATCAATAACGAAATCACAGCAGAGAGTAAAAATACCTTTAAAAGAAATCCAAGTTGATTTTTCATAGAAAGTACGGCTATTCACATTGTTCTGGGCGGTAGACACGATAACGAATTGTAACACCCAATTTTTACAATAAATTCAAGCAGAGCAAAAGCAAACTCTCTGCTTGCACACCTCTTATGATCTATTTGCCAGTTTCATTACTACTATTTCTGCTGCTATTACTACTATTCCTTAGTCATTGGTCATTAGTCATTAGTCATTAGTCATTAGTCATTGGTCATTGGTTATTTCTTATTACAAAGGACAAAGGACAAATAACTAATGACAAAAAAGTTTCAATTGGAGAGTAAAACACAAATGCCTGTAGAAACTAATAATAACAAACAAATTAAACCCCCAAAAATACGCCAATTTGGTGGTAGCTTGCTGATTCTTTTGACTCTGTTATTTATTCTTAACTTGATTATTCCTAGCTTCCTTGGCCCCAGAATACCCCAAGTCCCCTACAGTGATTTTGTTGCTCAGGTAGAAGCAGGTAAAGTAGATAGGGCGGTTGTGGGTAGCGATCGCATTGAATATTCACTTCAAACTCAAACCCCTGATGGTAAACCAAGTGAACAGGTTTTCCAAACCACACCCATAGCAATTGATCTAGATTTACCTAAGATTCTTCGCAATCATAATGTGGAATTTGCTGCACCACCACCAAATCAAACTGGTTGGATTTCTACTATCCTGAGTTGGGTGATACCACCATTAATTTTCTTTGGAATTTGGGGTTTCTTACTTAATCGTAGTGGCGGCGGCGGCCCTGCGGCGCTGACAGTTGGTAAAAGTAAAGCTCGTATTTATTCCGAAGGAACAACAGGCGTCAAATTTCTTGATGTTGCTGGTGTAGATGAAGCCAAAGCCGAATTGGAAGAAATTGTAGACTTCCTAAAAAATGCTGAGAAATACACCCGCTTGGGTGCGAAAATCCCTAAAGGTGCGCTGTTGGTAGGGCCTCCAGGAACAGGTAAAACACTTTTAGCTAAAGCGATCGCTGGAGAAGCTGGTGTACCTTTCTTCAGTATTTCTGGTTCAGAATTTATTGAGTTGTTTGTGGGTGTAGGTGCGGCCCGTGTACGTGACTTATTTGAACAAGCCAAACAACAAGCACCCTGTATCGTCTTTATTGATGAATTAGACGCCTTGGGTAAATCTCGTGGTGGTGCAGGCCCGATTATGGGTGGTAACGATGAACGAGAACAAACCCTCAACCAGTTACTCACCGAAATGGATGGCTTTGATGCGAACACTGGCGTAATTATCATCGCCGCTACCAACCGTCCAGAAGTCCTTGATCCAGCTTTGCGTCGTCCCGGACGTTTTGACCGTCAAGTAGTTGTGGATCGTCCTGATAAAATTGGTCGGGAAGCAATTCTCAAAGTCCATGCCCGCAACGTCTTGTTGTCTGATAATGTAGACTTGGGTAATATCGCCGCCAAAACTCCTGGTTTTGCGGGAGCAGACTTAGCTAACTTGGTGAATGAAGCTGCACTGCTGGCTGCACGCCAAAATCGTCAATCAGTAGTCATGGCTGATTTTAACGAAGCGATTGAGCGTCTGGTAGCTGGTTTAGAAAAACGCTCTCGTGTTCTCAATGAAACCGAGAAGAAAACCGTAGCTTATCACGAAGTTGGTCACGCCATTATTGGTGCTTTGATGCCTGGAGCGGGTAAAGTTGAAAAAATCTCCGTAGTTCCTAGAGGAGTGGGTGCTTTGGGTTACACAATCCAAATGCCAGAAGAAGACCGCTTTTTGATGATTGAAGATGAGATTCGTGGTCGAATTGCTATCCTGTTGGGTGGACGTTCCGCAGAAGAAACAGTGTTTGCTAAAGTCTCCACTGGTGCTAGTGATGACATTCAAAAAGCTACTGATTTGGCAGAACGTTATATTACTCTCTACGGGATGAGCGATAAACTCGGCCCTGTTGCATTTGAGAAGATTCAACAACAATTTATAGAAGGTTATGGTAATCCTCGTCGTTCTATCAGTCCGAAAGTAGCTGAAGAAATTGATCGCGAGGTGAAGCAAATTGTAGATAATGCTCACCACATTGCCTTGACAATTTTGCACGAAAACCGTGATTTATTAGAGGAAACTGCTCAAGAATTGTTGCAAAAAGAAATTTTAGAAGGTGCAGAACTGCGAGAGAAACTCAGCCAAGCCAAACCACCAGCAGAGTTAGAAGAATGGTTGCGGACAGGTAAAGTCTCAGAAGATAAACCTTTGATGCAAACGTTGCTGGTGTAAGAATTTTAGATTAAATTTAAGCTTGAATAGCGATCGCCCCACAAAAGAGCGATCGCTGTTTATTTTATCAGCAAAATAGCATTAAAACTAGGCATTGATTAATTAACAAAATACCTATATTTAATTTTGTTTCTAAGTGTTCACAAAATTACCAAATATAAATACAACTTAAGAAAGATGCTTTTCTCTCTAAAATTTAGTTAGCTGTTCATAACTTGATTGGAAAATTTTTCTAACCCATTATCTCAAAAAATAATAATGTAAATTTGGCTACTTTTTATAATTAAAATAATAGTCATTTTGTCACAAGTTTATTTGCCAGTGTCCTTGAATTTGATTAAATGAACGCTTTATTGAACACTACTACACAATTTGGAAAAATTGCCACAATAGTTACAGAACGTGTAGCACAGTTATTGTGTACTGAAGTTTTTGTTATTGACCAAGATGCTCATGTGATTGCTAGTAGCAACCCCAAGTTAATTAATTATTCTTTCAACTACATTTATAAAGAAAAAGCTTCTAACTATTTGCGAGTACCATTATCATTTAATACACAAGTTGGTGAGGTCATTGTTTCTAAACCACGCAACGGCGAAGTAATTTCTTCTCGTCTAGTCCAAGAACTTGTAGAACTAGTAATTAGTCAAACTACAATAAGCGATCGCAACCAAGTATACTGTTTAGATGGATTAGGAATTACTGCGTTTGTCGGTATTGGCGATGAGCGCACAAAAATTGAACTGGCTGCTTATTTACTTAGTCCTCTCAACCACGAACCGGAATTGTTAGCTACCCTTGATACTTTCTTTGCAGAAGACTGCTGTCCCTCTTCGACTGCTAATCGGCTTTCTATTCACAGAAATACTTTGAGTTATCGATTAGATAAGGTGAAGCTGTTAACCGGGCTTAACCCCCGCCACTTCGATGATGCAGTACAAATCCGTTTGGCTTTGCTGCTGCGGAAACTGAATATTTCTGATGTGAGAAAGCGAGTATGAAGGGTTTGAGGAGATTTCGTCGGGTTTGAAACTATAGTATTCCTAAAATAAGCCTACTTATCGACCTGTATTGTTATTGTATCGGCTTACATTGCTATTGTATCGGCTTACATTGCTATTGTATCGGCTTACATTGTTAATGTATCGGCTTACATTGTTATTGTATCGACTTACATTGTTAATGTATCGGCTTACATTGTTAATGCAGCCGTCTGTACAGTATCTGTAGGGTGTGTTATGGCGTAGCTATCACGCACCTAAATCCTTAACTGGTGCGTTAGCCTTTGGCGTAACGCACCCTACTGGACTGTCAAGGCTAAAATGATGCAATAAATCTCTGATTCTATCTCTGTGTTCTCTGCGCCTCTGCGGTTTATTAATGCACTATTTTAGCCTTGACACGCCACTACGTGTATTTCAGAAATCAAATATGAGTCCTATATCAGTTATCAGTTATCAGTTATCAGTAAAGAGTGATGTCTTTTTTCTTGGGTTTATGATCACTGATAACTGTACCCTACGGGAAGCCGCTTACGCGTCTACACTGTTCACTGATTTAAATCCCCCACCATACGCCGAAGCTCTGCGATTTTCCAAAAAATTAAGTAACATTTGAAGCTTCTATTGCCAGTAGATCTTCGACCTGAGTTATTACTACTTCTGGTATAACGGGAAAATAAAAACCACCAAATTTTGTATCACTGAGGTTGGTCGTAGAATCTACAAATAATTCTTCTACATCCGTCATCTGCATAAAACTAGGACTGAGAGAACGGTGAATATCACGGTTTAAAGGCGCCCATCTATATATTGATGCATTTGTAAAAATGACAACGCTCTTTACTTTTAAAGCATCTGCTAAATGTGATACACCCGTATCATTACAAACTAGTAGACTAGCTTTACTCAAAAGCGCTGCTATTGCACCTAAACTAGTCTTTCCAGCCAAATCAATCGGTTTACAACGCATCATTGCTGCTAAAGAATGTGTTAAATTTGCTTCTGATGCTATACCAGTAAGGACTACTTGATACCCACTAGCAGCGATCGCATCAGCAACAACTGCAAAGCTTTTCAAAGACCAGCGTTTTTCTGGCAAAGTAGCACCAGGATGAATGCAGACATATTTATCAGGAATATGGCGCAAAACCCCAAAATCTTCATTTTGCAATGGAAATTCCAGCTCATCTCCCTGGAGTGGTATCCCTAAAAATTCCATCAACCGCAGATGACGCCATATTTCTGGTTCGTTATGGGGGTAAGACAAAAAGTAATCTGGATTCGGGCAATAATGTTCGGGGAGACGAAAACCTGCGTTAATACGAGCGCCAAGTAAAGCAGTAAAGGAATTACTAATAATGCCGTTATCATACATTTGCAATGCTAAGTCAAAATGCTGCCCTTGAGCTTTCACCAAAAACTCTGGTAATTTATGAACTGAAGGTGGTATTTCTGGCATTCCTGGATAGCCAGGAAATTCTAAGAACTGATCAACATAATGGCTGAAACGTTCTACAAAAGAACGCGCTGAACCTGGAGCAATGAAGATAATTTCAGCTTCAGGAAAAGCTGCTCTCAGCGATCTTAAAGCTGGTACAGTACAAAGTAAATCACTCAAAGCCGGGAGCGATCGCACAATAGCTATTCGACAAGTAGACAGTTGCTTGAGGCATTGAAGTTCGTGTAACATGCATCTTTATCTGCAAGGGCAACTGTTTTAAAGTTACATAGTTATGCACTATAGTTCATTGGGCATTTGCCCAAAATATTTTGAGACAATTTAACTCCGTTGCCATATTTTAATCGTCTTATCCAAACTCCCACTCACCAAAATTTCCCCGGAAGCAGTAAATGCTACTGCTGTCACTGTGTGGTGATGACCTGTAAATGTAGCTAATAATTCGCCAGTTTGTAAGTACCACAATTTAATTGTTTGATCAGCGCTACCACTAGCAATAGTTTGTCCATCAGGACTAAGAGCGATTGCATAGACTCCATCTGCATGTCCTTTGAGAGTGTGCAATAATTCTCCTGTCTCTAATTGCCAAATTTTAATGGTTTTATCTCGACTACCACTGACAAGAATTTTGCGATCGCTACTCATCGCCAAAGAAGTCACAATATGAGAATGACCAGTTAGAGCATGTAATAATTGGGTATTTGGAGTCTTACCTTGTGGTTGTTGACAAACTTGCCATACTTTGATTTTGCGGTAACTACCTGTAACTATAATTTCTCCATCTTGGCTCAAAGCTAGAGAATGAGCCGCAGTATCATCTAAAGACAGAGTAACGATAACGCGGCGTTGCATCAAGTCCCAAAAGCAGATTGTTCTATCGTCTCCTCCTGTAGCTAGCATACGTCCATCAGGAGTAAACGCCACACACCGCACCATGCCATTATGCTTGTGTAGAATATCGATCAAATCCCTAGCACCGACGTGCCACATTTTGATTGTAGAATCTGCACCAGCACTTACCAAAGTATGTCCATCTGGACTAAAAGCCAAAGCATTGACTTCATCTACTAATCCAGACAACATCCAGGGATGCTCTGATAAAGTACCTATTAGTTCTCCCTTAGTTAAATCCCATAATTTTGTTTCTCCGCGACTTCCACTTGCTACTAAAGTAGAATGACCGCTATTATTAGTTCCTGGATAAAAAGCCAGACAGTTAATACCTTTAGTATGTCCTTTGAGTGTTTGCCAAAATTGCCAATCTCCAACTATTTTTTTGAGGGGATGCTCTGGTGGTAAAGTTTGAGTTTTTTCTGGCATAAATATATTATCAAACAATGGTGGCGTATCTTCTTTGCTGATTCCACCTCCTAAATACCAACTCAATCCACCTGCATACAATAAATTACTGGGAGAAACATAAATTTTTGGTTCGCTAAATTCAATTTGATTGGTCGGCAAAAAACCAGTAACTATCGCTTGTTTCTCATAACCTCTCTCACTATGAGATGGATAAAACAGACATATGAAAATCAAGACTCTATAATTTCTTATGTCTTCTTGAGTAACTGACCATTTAATTTTATTTTTTTTAATTCCATTAAAACTTTCTCCATCGGCGACACAAACAAGAATTTGATTGCTGAGATTATTGAGAAATAAATAAGGAAATTTGCTTTCTCCACCTAAGTTACCTTCATCATCCAAAACCATGTTTTGAATAGCATCTTGTGGTATTTTTTTCACTGACTTACCCAAGCATTGATGCATGATTTGATCAACAATTTGCTCCCGCAAAACATAATCTTCTGCTTGCTGCTGGAAGTATGCATCAAAGGGTATATTCCAGTCAGAAAATTCTGGATATTCAGGTGGTATGGGAGGTGGGTTTTTACCAATAATTTCTGCTTTTTGGCAAGCAACTGTCAGCATTTTTTCCAGTGCTTCACCTGAAAATGCCATGATTTCAGTGTGACAACCTTTGACTTGAGTTTCTAGCAAAGATACGTCATGAGTCCTTGGTTTTTTCACTCGTTGCAGGAAATCAGCTTGTTGAGCTTTGAGTAAGCTAATCCAATCCATCAAAAAACCTCGCAAGGGTACTGCAAACTTCTAGCGCCAGCAATGAGTTGTGCAGATAATTGTAAATAAATCAAACAGAAGAAGAAATAATTAGTCAACAATTCCACTAGATAAAATAGGGAATTTAATATTTAACTTTTGGCTCATTTTTCCAGACACAAAACAACTTGATTTTATCAATATAGTTCATGCTATCTGCAAAAATAATCACGTTTTGCTCTCCGATGAATTAATAGTTACTTAATAGATATCAGTATATAGCACCCTTGGAATGTTAAATTTTAATGTGTCAATTTAAATACAAATTTTCCCCCGCATATTGATCAAAAACTACTGCATACCTACGTTAAACTATACTTAGGCATTAATTCAAGTTGATTAACTAGAGTTAACAACTCACCAGACAAATAGTGTGTATGCATGAACAAACACAATTAGTCACCAGACATCAGTAATAGTAGGTAACTAAATTAAAGTTTGAATAGAAGAAATTAGCTGCTAGGAGTTTATTCTAACGAAGTAAGAAAAGAAAATACTGTTCGTGGGGAAGCAGTTCGTTAGTAAAAATTTAGATGAGGATGCGATCGCTTCACCTCAAAATGTCATGCTTCTAAAACAGGTGTGCGATCGCTGATTCAAAATTCACGCGTTGAGAAGAGGGTGTGAGAACAAGAGGGAAGATTTGTATCAAAAATATTGTGAAATGGTATCAGGGGTTTGAATTCAAGCCGCAAACCACGCCGAACCTCTGATTCTAGGGGTAGCACCCGTCAGCAGGATTGTACCTCGACCTTTTCCTTTTGAATTTGGCTGAGTTGACAGGTGATTGGAATTTAATGGATATCATGTAGAAGAAAAAGATAAGTTACTATTGTGTCGTCACCCTAGAAAAGCATTTTTGATACTCATAAATTTAAATTAAGATGGTCACCACAGTTGTATGGAAACTAAAGAAATTCTCCAAGCACTGCCAAAACTTAGTATTAGCGATCGCTTAAAGATAGCTGAAGCAGCTTTGCTACTAATCCGTCAAGAAAAAGAATCAATCACAAAAGAAGAGCAAAAGCATCAAATGGCAATAGCAGCAATGACAGCCATTACAGATTATGCTCCTGATAGCGAATTAATTGTTTTCTCTGATATAGAGGGAGAAGATTTTTACGATTATCCAGGTGATGATCTCCACGAGTCAAATGCACATGCGTAGAGGAGAAATCTGGTTGGTTAATCTAGATCCAACAATAGGTACAGAAATCAGCAAAACTCGGCCAAGCATTATCGTTAATGACAATGCTATAGGAATTTTGCCATTGAAGGTTATTGTCCCAATTACTGAATGGAAAGAAAGATATACAGTTAGACCTTGGATGGTGCGATTGGAACCCAGCACAGAAAACAACTTAATTAAAACTTCTGCTGTGGATACATTTCAAATTCGTTCAGTTTCCGAAACTAGATTAGTAAAAAAGTTAGGACTACTATCTAATGATGAAATGGAATTAGTATCACAAGCATTAACTATAGTCTTAAATCTATAAATTTATCAAAAAATAGTGCTGCTATGCACAAAGCATTGACAGCACAAAATTGCTTCTTCAGAATATAACTACGACCTTGTATGAGCTGCGATCGTTACTTCTTTTTGTTTCCCTGGTTCTCCCAGTTGCTTGGCTTTTTCTTTGTTGATACTTACCAATACCCCACCAGCATTGTCAGTTCTCACTGTTAATTGCTCTTGAGCTTTCCAAATCCGGTGAGTACCCTCTGGTAGTTCGCCTTCATACTCTACTTTGCCATCAACTAATACCTGAATCCAAGTTTTTTCTGTTAAGGTCAAACCTATTTGTACCTGTTGAGCATGATTGAGATTGCTAGTAAGGTTGCTCACAGGCTGAAACTTTTGTGATGGATTTACAGTCTGTTGATTATGTTTGGAATTTTGATTATTGCTTGCTGTTTGCAAAGCATTAGCATTCAATAACTGAGATAAACCACCCACAGAACAAAAAATCATCAATATATAAAGTAAATACAGATGAAATGGACGTAACTCACCCACTGATTTATTTTTCCAACCAGATTTTAAGCTAACTCGATTAATTCCAACTGGAAAATCACTAGCAAATTCTGCACCATTAAAGCCTAATGCATCAGAAAATTGTCGAATTAAACCCTGAACATAAACAGGTTCTGGTAGTTCTTGTAAATTACCTTCTTCAATTGCTTGTAATAGTCGTCGGGGTATTCTGGTCATTACAACCATTTCGTCTAATGATAAACCTTTTTCTTGACGTGAGGAGCTAAGTTGTGAACCCATTACTGTCAGTTTTTCTCTTTGCTGATGATCCAATGTATTTATGAACTCATGCTTTTTTTTCTTGCTTAACCATTTCATGGTTTATTTACACTCCTAAAATCCAGCTAAATTTTTCAATAGGAATTTGCTTTAAGTTTTTCTAAAAAGCGAATTTCACTTTCTTCTAAGTGACGATATTCACCTTCGCGTAAGGATTTACCTCTAGGCGATCGCAGTTGAATCTTACCTATGGCGGTACGATGTAATTTAATTACTGGATGTCCTAGCTGTTCGGCGACACGACGAATTTGACGATTTCTTCCCTCCTTTAAAATGATTTCCAAACAAGTACTATCGGCAAATTTTTCGATGAATTTCACTTGTGCTGGTCGTGTTTTTCTCCCATCTAACAGCACACCCTGACGCCAAGTGCGGATTACTGATTCGGTCGGATGCCCTTCTACTAAAACTTGGTAAGTTTTTGGGATATTATGACGTGGATGGGTTAGCCAAAATGTTAACTCTCCATCGTTGGTAAGTATAATTGCTCCTGTAGAGTCTGCATCTAAGCGACCAACAGGGTGAATACCCTGACCAGAATGTAATTCTGTTGGTAATAGATCCAAAACAGTTTTTCTTCCATGGGGATCATGACAAGTGGAAACTACACCTACTTCTTTGTGCAGTAGCAGATACACTAAAGCTGGACGTTGGTCAGGTGATACTGACTTACCGTCAACAGTGATTGTATCTTTTTGAGGGTCAACTTTTTGACCCAAGTGCGCCAATTCGCCATTTACCCGCACGCGCGATCGCCTAATCATTTCTTCGGCTTGACGGCGTGAGGCAATACCCCATTGGGCTAAAATCTTTTGTAGTCTTTCCTCCATGCGGAAATTACTTGACTTTAAGTCAATAGTAAAACATACAATTAATTGCACAAAACTTTACCTTGGCAATTTGTGGTTAATAGCCGCAAATGGTAAAGTTAAGAATCGTTTAAATATTTATATATTTGTAAGTAATTAACCATAAGTAATCAATAAAGTGGTAGATGGCACAAAACAATTTAGAAACACAAACTTCCAGCAATAAAGTTCGCATCATTACGAACGTACTGACGACAGCACTCAAATTATGGCTGAGATCCCAGGTCAGTCAAGTATCTCAGTTGGAAGTCGAGATCAAAGCGAGCGATCGCCAAATTCTCTCTGGTTCCATTCCTTGGGTGTCGATTTTTGCTAATCATGCGGTTTATCAAGGTCTTCATATTACCCAAATTCAACTTGTAGCCGAAAATATTCGTATCAACATTGGTTCAGTACTCAAGGGTCAGCCGTTACGGCTATTAGAGACTGTACCAGTGGTTGGCGAACTAGTAGTAGAAGAGGATGATCTGAATGCTTCTACTTCATCTACTTTATTATCGACTGGCTTAAATGATGTACTGGATAAAGTTTTACCAGAACAGTGTCCAAAATCCAAGTCAATTTTTTACCAAAAAATTATTCTTGACAACAGCCAGATCATACTTCACGTTTCCCAACCTTCTGACAACAGTTCCACAGTCTCAGAAGTTTGTGCAGACATCAACTTACTGAGTAGTTATGAGTTAGAGCTATCGCATATCCAAGCCAAAGCTCCTATGGGAGTAGTGCTAGAAACTCATGATCGACACTATCTCAATCTCGGTTCTGATGTTGAGATCCAAGAACTAAAGCTGATCAGAGGAAAGTTATTTTGTCAGGGAAAAATCAATGTTAATCCTTAGTTGTCAAGTGTCAAGTGTCAAGTGTCAAGTGTCCAGTGTCCAGTGTCCAGTGTCCAGTGTCCAGTGTAATAGCAATAAATTCTTGACCATTGACCATTGACCATTGACCATTGACCATTGACCATTGACCATTGACTCCATCCCTTAATCTAGTTATACTCAGCTAGCTGAGGCTCCACTTGCAAAACTGAACTAACTAGATGAGCATCTAGGAACCACAGACGCTTGTCAACAACCATAGAAACTTCTGCGTAAAGATAGGCTGTATCTGCATCCCCCAAAACAGCCGTAAGATCAATGTTTTCCCAGAGCAAATTTCCGTAGATAGCCAAACGCTCTGCGATCGAATTCACATGATCTTTACCTTCTATAATATTAAGAGGATATTCAGGTAAAACTGATAGCTCTGCTGCACTCCGAGCAGTACCAATTGCCAAACCCCCAAGAGTTGTGACTCTGTGTGCAAGCAAATCGATATACACATCTAGTTCTGTGGCGATTTCATTAAACAACTCGTGCAGGTTAGAGGATTTTGTAATATCAACATTCCAATGGGCCTGCTTGATTTGAGTCTTGAGATCTATTGTAGTTGCAAGCGTTTGATTGAGAATATCGATTAATTGCGCTCGAACTTGTAAAGATAGACTAATTTCACTTTGATCTAGGCTTTTACCGAGAGGTTCGCTACTACCGTTCATTAGATTTCCTTAAAGAAGAAAGGATCTAGTGGTATAACGCCCAGCTAGCGCTTTTTGCATCAGTATCTGTAAATTGCTTTTCAGAACTTTGGCTAAAGCTTTAATCCCCCATCACACCTATAAATAAAATATGTAGCCCCAGGAATGTTGAGGGGTCTGTGGGGATAGGGTGATGGGGTAATGGAGAGAAAAAGTATGATTGCTCATCTCCCCATTTCCCAAATTTCCCATCCCTCCATCAATTTTTGGGTTGTAGACAGCTAGCTACTCTACTACTTGGGGCAAAAATAGAGGGGATTGCTAGGGCTGAACACCACTAGCCGAGGACAATAGGGATTTTAAATCTTTCTACCTAAAAATATATAAACTTGATTGTTGCTGTATAGATAATTATTGCTTTTTTAGAAAATTATTGCTATTTCTTCCGGATTTCTTTGGGCGTGACTCCCAATATGCGCTTGAAATGACGTGTAAACTGGCTTTGATCAGCGAAACCAACTATAGAGGCTACTTCAGCAATTTTTAGTTTATTTTGTAGGAGCAACATCTTAGCACGCTCAATGCGGCAGTGAATGACATACTGATAAGGAGAAAGCCCTGTGGATTGTTTAAATAATCGGGCAAAGTGGTATCTACTCATACCAACTTCCTGAGCCATTGCTCCTAGCAATAAATCTTCTGCCAAATTGTCAATGATATACTCAGTTACCCGTTGTAGCTTATGTCTGGGTAAACCACCATGATAGTTTTGCAGAGAATGTTTAGGTGCAGAATACTGTTGCAACAAATGGGCTGACAATGCTGTCGCCATAGAATCAGCATACAGACCACTAACCTGACTATTATATTCTAGCGCTTTTTTGAGGGCAAGGGTAATTTGATATATCAATGGGTCAGGTTTGGAAAAATGTGGTAGTATTCCAACCGCTTCTGAATCAACTGATTCGTAAGCTATGTTTGCTACGAAATCAGAGTCTAAAGTCAAAGCAATAAACTCAGATTTCCCTATAGTAGTTGCTCTGTGAGTTACGTAGGGCGGTATGACTGCGACGTCTCCTGCTAAAGGGTTTTCACTTCTGTGGCATTCTCCCAACCACCTTTGTAATTCTAACTGGCATTTTAGCCGAATTACAAGCACATAATTCTTGGAGTAATGTTCCGGGCTTTCATAAGCAGGTTGGATGTGATACTCCAAACCCAGATTTTTCCATCCTGATTCATGACTTGATAATATGGGCGACTTGGTAAGGACATGCTTACGAGCATCTAATCTAGTCACGTCAATACCCAGAGACTTTTCCCTTTGCATTATCTTCTCCTTTGCCGCTGGGCTGTTAGTGCCACTTTTTTTTCAAAACACTACTTATACAAGTACGAAGTTGTTAATGAAATGCAGCCTAGAAATAGAGGCAGCTTCTTATAAGATTGCAAGACAGCCGCTTTTCTCAATAAATTGAGACAATAATTATCTTCTCCTAATTAAAGTATATTTTTTAGGGTAAATTACCCAAATAAATAATTCAAATTTGTAATATTTACCATTAGGATCACTACAAATTTACATAGATTTATTAAAGCTGAGATTCGCTTTCAGGTATTGATAAGATTCTGATTTATGCATCTATCATTAGTATTATTTTTACGAAAAAGCTATAACCTCTTGTTTGCTAATCTTTATAACTGTTGAGTTATCTGGCTTACTTAACAAATTAGCTATATTTTTTCGATTTATGCTAAAAAATCAATCTTAATCAGAATTTAAAACTTAGATTTCAATCTTTTATTGTTGTGAGTAATCACTATTTTAAATATTAAGAAATATCAGGATAATGTATCGACTGGGAAGAAAAGGGGAAGAATTTTGTGAAATCGTATAACGCACCAAAAATCCGGGATGGTGCGTTAGCCTAGAGTGCTACTAATAACTAAATCAGCAACGGTAATATAAGAGATACAAAATAGTAAACCAAAGGAGCAGTAAAAATGTAACTATCAGTACGGTCTAAAATGCCACCATGACCGGGAATCAATTGTCCTGAATCTTTTACCCCAGCATCTCGCTTGAGCATTGATTCCGTCAGATCACCTAAAAGACCAGCTACACCAATTAACAAGCCTAACGTCAGACCAGTAATAGGATACTTGGGCCAGTTGAAATAATAAGCCACAGCAAATGCAACGAGTACACTAGCCGCAACACCAAAGACAGCACCTTCTACAGTTTTTTTCGGGCTAATATCAGATAAAGGGGTTTTGCCAAAAAATTTCCCAAAAGTATAAGCACCAATATCTCCTGCCCAGATACAGAGGAAAGTCAGCATTGTAGCAGTCAAACCGTCTGGTAAAGAAACTGAATGTCTATGTGCAAAGAAATCTGACCAACTTGGCGGCCAGTAGCCTCCCAAAGGAAGATTGCTGGCTGTTGTATTAAATGCTCGTAACCTTACCCAGTAACTCGGCAAATAACCAGTGTAAAAAAGCCCTAAGATTGAAGCGGAAATATCCGCGATCGTTGCCATTTTGGGTTGAAATAATAGGTAAAAACAGATAAAAGTACCCGCTATTGGCATAACAGCATCAGCCAAATTTCCATCTAATGTGCAAATTACTAGGAGAATTTGACTAACAACCATAGTAGTTTTCACAGTGGGAGCTATGCCTTTAGCTTTGACTAAATTAAAGAATTCTTTTTGACCTAAAAAAATGATGACTGCAAATACAATGGTAAAGTACCATCCGCCCAAAACAGTTGCCGATAAAGCGACAAAGATCGCAACAATTCCACTAAAAATTCGAGACCAAGGCATAAATAACTAAAGACTAAAGACTAGAGAATAAGCACTACTCAATTAAAAATTAAAAACTAAAAATTAAAAATTATTAATTTAGTCATCTCCTAGATAGTTTTATGTGTGTTTAATCTAGCTTTTCGCCACTAAGGATAAAAATTGGATCGACAGCACTGAAAGTTTGAGAAAAACCGCGTGTTTCCAAGCGATTAATCGCAGACTGCACAACTTCAATATTTCTCGCTTGTAGTTGAGCAAAGCTTAGAGAAATTGCATACAGACTTTCTAGATTAGCAGCTGTGGCGACAACTCTACCTGATGGCGGCAAATAATGCCAAACTGCTTGCAAAATTTCTTTGATGGCCCGTCCACCTTCTATACAAACACGGTGGGGTGCTTCTTTAAGATCATGCAAACATTCAGGGGCGCTACCTTCAATGACTTCAACATTTTTGACTTCAAAGCGATCGCAATTACGACGGATGAGGTTAGCAACTTCTTCATCTCGTTCCACGGCGATGATTCGCCCTTTGGGACATAGCAATCCCACTTCTACAGGAATAGTACCAGTACCCGCACCAATATCCCACAAAACAGTGTTGGGTAATAGACGTAATTGGGCGATCAATAACAGTCGAATTTCTCTCTGACTGAGGGGAATTCCCGGTAAATGCTCGAATAAATCATCGGGAATACCAGGACTAATATAAGGCCAAAGTTGAGGTGGCATATAAGTTTAAGTAGGGGATAGGGGATAGGGGATTGGGGATAAGGGATAAGGGATAAGGGATTGGGGATTGGGCATGAATCAGTTAACAGTTAATAGTTAACAGTTTAATTTGATAACTGATAACTGATAAGTCTCCCTTGTCCCCGATCCCCGTTACCCCTTCGCCCCTAATCCCCACTCCCTTGGGCAGGGCTGTTTCATTCTTGGAAGAAAAATGATTCAATCGAAACTGAGGTAACAAACTTAAGCGAGGGTGCGGCTACGCCGCACCCAAGCGCTAATCAGACTTTCGACAAATTGTCCGGGGGTATCTATGACAGCAGGCTTGATTGAAGAACTCAAAAAAATTAAAGATTTTCGCACCAAAAAGGGACAAAGACATCCATTGTGGTTTGTGTTGTTGCTAGTAATCATGGGAACAATGAGTGGTTGTCTTGGTTATAGAGGGTTGGGAGATTTCGTCAAACGGCATAAACAATCTTTAATTGAAACATTGGAGATACCTAAACAACGAGTCCCATCTTATTCAACAATTCGACGTGTAATGATGCGTGTGAACTTTAATGACTTGACACAAGTGTTTAATTGCTGGGCAAACCAGTACATGGAGTTAGGCGAATTTGAATGGCTAGCGATTGATGGTAAAAGCATCAAAGCTACAGTCTTAGACTATAGTAGT
>NZ_NAPS01000002.1:1884407-1953633 GCF_004323185.1 Westiellopsis prolifica IICB1 | reverse complement strand
GTTGAACGTCTTGGTACTCGTGCTGGTAAGCCTTATGAGGAAACCGTATATTACATAAGTTCAATGACCCTTGAAGCTTCAGATTTTGCCCAAGGCATTCGTGGTCATTGGGGTGTAGAAAATCGATGACATTGGGTCAAAGATGTTGTGTTTGATGAAGACAAGGCACAAATGGTTGATGGTTATGCATCTGCAAATTTCTCCATTCTTCGCAGTTTTGTAATTAACTTGTTTCGTCACAATGGTTTTGATTCCCTAACCAGAGCAATACGACATTGTGCCCATAATATCCTATTACTATTTTCCTTTTTAGAATGAAACAGCCCTGCACTCCCTTGGGGGAGTGGGGGCCGGTGAGTTCCCCAGAGGGGGCCCCACCTTAAGCGATCCCCCATCCCCGATCCCCTATCCCCATTTTTGTAGCATCTTCCAACCATCTTAGGGCGGTTATTCCCACAAGAAGTGTGGAAAATGATTTGCCAAAATTAAGGGTAATGAGAGGTGAAGGTCATGAAATTTTCAATACAATCTCTTTATAATTGGTATCGCAACTTAATTCGCAACCCTAAATACCGTTGGTGGGTGATTTTAGGAACATTGCTATATTTTGTCAGCCCCTTCGATATAATTCCAGATATTTTCCCGATTGTGGGGGAAATTGATGATGTTTTTCTTTTAACTTTGTTAGTAACTGAGGTATCAGGTCTGGTCATTGAAGGCTTCAAAGCGCGTCGAGGTACTGTAGACGCCAATGTAGACACCCAAGCTGCTAATACTACTCAGGATTCAACCTCCGGCGCCACTGTGGATGTTGATGCAGTTTCTGTTAAGTAGTTGCAAATGTCATCTTAAAATTAAGTTACCCTCTTCTGTTGCCAGAATGGCTTGGGAAGGGGGGTATTTTTTATACAATTTTGGATTTTGGATTTTGGATTAGGCATAGTTAACTACTATTAACCAGGACTTACGCAAAACACAACGCGCATTTGCGGTAATTCATGAATTACCGCTACGCAAGAATAAGGTTTTCGGTCACATCTTGCGTAAGTCCTGCTAACTATCAACAACCAAAAAATGATTTATGAGCGATCGCCAGATTATAGGACTTCTACCAGCAGGTGGACAAGCAAAACGGATTTCTCCTTTACCACTGAGCAAAGAATTATATCCTGTCGGATTTCAAGATTTTGGTGAGCAACATAACTGGCGACCAAAGGTAGTTTCTCACTATCTGCTGGAAAAAATGCAACTAGCAGGTATTAATCAAGCATATTTTATTCTACGTCCGGGAAAGTGGGATATTCCAGAATATTTCAAGGACGGTGCGATGCTTTCTATGAATTTGGGCTATCTAATAATGGATTTGCCTTATGGTGTACCGTTTACGTTGGATCAAGCTTATCCTTTTGTTCGGGATGCGGTGATCGCATTAGGTTTTGCTGATATTTTGTTTCAACCCCAAGATGCATTTGTAAAGGTGTTGGCACGTCAACAAGCAACTAAAGCAGATGTAGTTTTAGGACTGTTCCCCACCAACCAACCAGAGAAAGCTGGTATGGTTGAGTTCGATGATACGGGTAGAGTACAGCTAATTATCGAAAAACCTCCTCAGTCGGATTTGCATTACATGTGGGGTATTGCTGTTTGGACACCCGCTTTTACTCAGTTTTTACATGAGTATCTTATTCCTCTCAAGGCTAATCCTAATTTGTCACAGCTACCAGAAATACCAATAGGAGACATCATTCAAGCTGCTATTGCTCAGGGTTTTCATGTGCAAGCTGAAACGTTTATTGATGGAACTTATTTAGATATTGGTACACCTAATGATTTAGTACAAGCTGTGCGCCTGGGTGTGCGGGAAGTGTGAAGGAGGACACGGGGGACAAATCAATTAAAAATTAAAAATTGGTAAGAAGGACAAGGGGAGCCACTGCGCCCTTGCGCGTTAAGAGCGTTGTAGCATGTGGCGAAGACAAAAGAGAAGAAATCGCTTTGAAGTTGGAACGTTAAGCCTTACAGTTGGAACATTAAGCCTTACAGTTAGAACATTAAGCCTTACAGTTAGAACATTAAGCCTTACAGTTAGAACATTAAGCCTTANATGTGATAGCAGAATCCAGGCTGAAAATTGCGAGGTGAGCGAGCCATGAAAAAAATCGCTAAAATACTACGCTTGCTATAATGCACTCACCAACACAAGGGGAGCCACTGCGCCCTTGCGCGTTAAGAGCGTTGTAGCATGTGGCGAAGACAAAAGAGAAGATATCGCTTTGAAGTTGGAACGTTAAGCCTTACAGTTAGAACATTAAGCCTTACAGTTAGAACATTAAGCCTTACAGTTAGAACATTAAGCCTTACAGTTAGAACATTAAGCCTTACAGTTAGAACATTAAGTCTTACAGTTGGAACATTAAGCCTTAATGATTTTGAAGATATGATAGAGCTTCTGGGGTTTCTACTTGGGGAAATTGTTGATAAAAATTGCTAACACTAGCAAATGGTTCTGGTGTGGCTAAAATAATTAGGCGATCGCTCCATTGATGTAACCAGGGTAATAATCTTAGAGGTGCAACTGGCGCACATAACCAAATTTCTGCGGGAGAAAGTTTTCTGATTGCAACAGCAGCAGCTGCTATTGTCATTCCTGTCGCAATCCCATCATCAACAATAATCACTGTGGCGCCTTCTGGATTCACCTGTGGACAAGCAACACTTAATTGTGCTTCCAAAGATTTAGCTTGAGAAATTGCTGTATCTAATGATGTTTGATGCGATCGCAAATTTTGTCTTTGGTACGATCTCCTTGGCTGCGACCACATTACACTACCACAGGCAGTTACCGCACCAATCGCCAATTCTGGATTTTCTGGATGGCTAATCTT
Organism: Westiellopsis prolifica IICB1; assembly: GCF_004323185.1. Lineage (GTDB taxonomy): Bacteria > Cyanobacteriota > Cyanobacteriia > Cyanobacteriales > Nostocaceae > Pelatocladus > Pelatocladus prolificus_A. The sequence goes on along the minus strand of NZ_NAPS01000002.1, from coordinate 1,950,748 downwards.
TTTCGCCACTAATATCGTTAATGGACAACCCAAAACACGCGCAACTGGTGCTGCTACCTCTAATCCTCCTCGTGGTAAAGCATAGACAATTGGTACAGGCTTGATTTCAGATTCAGACGCTCGTTTAATTAAAGTTGCCTGAACAACTTCCGCTAGCCTCTCTCCAGCTTGGGTACGATCAGTAAAAAGCGGGGTATCTGACATTGTTTTCCCCAGTACATGAAGCTACCATTATTTTGATCATGACTGAATTTCCGTTAAAGTAAAAAAATTTCCCATTTTGTTAAACTTAGAACAGTTTGAGTAGGACGAACGTTCAGAAAGAGCGCAATGAAAGTATAATTTCGTAGTATTAGTATCAGCAGACATAAGACGCAGCGCTGCTGGGCTGAACGTGCAAGTTTTTGGGTAAATATTTAACTCAGCTTAAACACCTTGCGCTTAGATTTATATTGAAAATTTCATGAGCAGCGAACATCAACTCAATCTTTTTGGGGAATCCAATTTACAAGAATCTAATTTTGACAAAAAAGAATTGATTCCCACTGATGCCAAAATTCCCATTCCAACGGGAATTTATACCGATATGGTCGAATTAGCACAGCATTGCAACCAATGTCACCGCTGTGAATTAGGAAACACTCGTATTCATGCTGTTGTCGGACGTGGTAATCTCAAAGCGCCAATCATGGTTATAGGTGAAGCACCTGGACAAAACGAAGACGAAACAGGGCTACCATTTGTTGGTCGGGCTGGGCAGCTTTTAGAAAAAATTCTTCAATCTGTCAAACTAGATACAGAAAAAGATGTATATATAGCCAATATCAATAAATGTCGCCCCCCCAACAACCGTGTTCCTACTAATGAAGAAGTCGAAGCTTGCAAACCTTACTTATTGGAACAAATCCGCTTGGTAGACCCGAAAATCATACTTTTGACAGGTGCCACTGCTGTCAAAGGTATAATTGGTGATAAACGAGGAATTACTCAAATTCGCGGAACTTGGATGGAATGGGAAGGACGTTTATGTATGCCGATTTTTCATCCTTCTTACTTGCTGCGTAACCAATCCCGTGAAGTTGGCAAACCAAAATGGTTAATGTGGCAAGATATTCAAGCAGTGCGTGCTAAATACGATGAAATGATGGGAACTAAAAGCTAGAACATCGATTACACAAATATATACTCAAAGGAAATTGGTACTGTACAAAAGTAAATCACTCACCAAGTCAAGTTATCTTTGATTTCGGATCATCCAGTACCAATTTTCTAGTTCTGAGGAGCGATCGCATCTACTCTTTTGATTATTAACTATCTGTTTGTTTGAGATTCAATCGTAGTTGTTAAACGTTCGATTGCGTCGGTCAATCTTTCTTGGGCTACAACTGCTGGATCAACTGCACTTGCTTCAGCAGCTTCACCACTACGAACAAATCTTTTCTTTGCTTTTTCAAAAGCACGAATAATCAGGAAAATACAAAAAGCAATCACTAAAAAATTGATGATTGCAGAGAGAAATACACCGTATTTGACGCCATTAACTGATAAATTTTGTAAGTCATCTACTTTTGCTGATTTGAGTACAGGATTTAAAATGACAGGTGTAATAATATCTTCCACAAGGGAATTAACAATTTTGCCGAATGCAGCTCCGATAATGACCGCTACAGCTAAATCAATGACATTACCTTGCATTAGAAACTTACGAAAATCAGCCCAAAAGCCATTACTACGTACCATAAGTCTCTTATCCTTCTTAAAGTATCGAATTTTATTCAGTTCAAGTTGATTATTATACAGTTTTTGGGACGAAAATTGGAAAATAAGATTAACACTCACTTTGTTTTGAAAATAGGTGTGGGTGTGTATTAGACGCGATTAATCAGGTCTACGGGTGTAGGAAGAATAATATTTTCAGGTTTGGTTGTAGGTTTTTCCGATGATTGACTGTCTTAAAAATGGGTGTAGAGTATAAAAAATTAGTGGTGTAAGAAAGTCAAATTTTTAGGCGTAATCAGTAAATGCAGTTAATAACAGCTACTTTAATTATATATTTATAGATTCTATACTTTCTACTTTTTTGAAAGTCAGCTACTGCTGCGCGTCAAAAATTTGCTTTTGTTGACTTGTTGGAGGATTTGAAAAACGCGCGTTTCCTGCGCGACAATCTCTTAACCAAGTTTTAATCCCTTGAGCAACAACACCATTACTACTATCTTGTGGTGGTGTGGGAATTTCTTGTTTAGGATCAGAACCAGTCCTAGAAAACATCATTACCATCCACCAACCATTCTCAGCTTTTGTTAAAAATAGCCAGTGAAATTGTTGTAATTCCACAATTTTTTTTCCAATATATCGTCGTTCTAAAGTAGTAAAAAATACTTGATTAATATCTTTGGCAGTATATTTTAATTCTTTAGGAATATCTCCACTTGTGTTTAGAGGTAGTGGTGCAAATTCCGGTCTTCCTGCCATTAAAACGTAACTAAAAACATCATTTTTTCTACTAGTGCGGCGAGCGCGTTGAATCACACGATTAGCATAACTAGGTAAATCCAACAAAAGCTTCGTAGTCAATAATTCAATATTTTGCTGTGAACAAAAAGATTTTTCTTTGCTTGTTGGCGAAGAGGTAGGATTTTGGGCAAATGCTTGGTAAGTAAAGCAATTGGAAATAAGTAACCAAAAGCCAAAAGCTACAAACCACAATTTGTAACTAGACTTTTTGCAAAATTTGGGGAAAGGGTAAAAGAGAAAGTTTAAAGATTTGACATTTTTCCCTTTTACCTTATGTTTTAATTCTGGTTCAACTATTTGATATCTATCTTTTTGAGCTTTGGAATTCATGCCACACTTGCTAACTCATCGCAAATTTTTTTCCAGGCTAGCTCAGGTTCAACAGCAGCAGTAATGGGACGTCCAATCACAAGGTAATTTGCTCCTGCTTGTAGTGCTTGACTTGGGGTGAGCGATCGCTTTTGATCTCCTTTTTCTGCCCAAGTTGGACGCACCCCTGGACAAACTAACAAAAACTCATTTCCACAACTATTTCGCAGTTGTGCCACCTCTTGAGGCGAACAAACAGCCCCATCTAAACCAATTTCTTGCGCCATCAATGCCATTTCCAGTGCATACTCTGGCAATTCTAAGGGAATTTTTAAATCAAACGCCAATTGTCGGGAAGAAATACTAGTTAAAAGTGTAATGGCAATAAGTTTTGGTGGTTCCACTCCTGCTTGTATTGCCCCTGTTTGTACTGCCTCTGTTGCTGCCTTGAGGGCATCTTTACCAGCTGTAGCGTGAATTGTCAGTAAATCAACACCGTAACGTGCAGCAGCCTGACAAGCACCAGCAACGGTGTTCGGAATATCATGAAACTTCAAATCTAGGAAAATCCGTTTTTGCCGAGATTTTAATTCTTGCAGAATTTGCGGTCCTGTACTGGTAAACAATTCCAAACCAACTTTCCAAAAACTGACTTGTGGCAATTGTTCAATCAAGGCGATCGCATCTGCAATATTTGCCACATCTAAAGGCACAATAATTCGCTTGTTCATTACTGGGGATCGGGGATTGGGGACAAGGGAAGGGGGACAAGGGAGAATTATTTAATAAGTCTCTTCCCGATCCCCGATCCCCGATCCCCAATCTCCTTCATTCAACAAGTCGGACAAATTTATTTTTTCCTAGTTGCAAAACTTGTCCGTACAATTGACTAGCGGTTTCAAAAGAAGTATCTACATCGCTAATGCGATCGCCATCTAGTCGCACACCACCTTCTTGAATTTTCCGCTTTCCTTCTCCAGCACTTTTGCATAAGCCAGTAATATTGAGAATGTAGGATAATTTTGCCGGAAATTCTACTTTTGATAGAGAAAATTCCGGTAGTTCTCCTGCTTCAATGTTATTGACAGCGTCTTGTCCATGATACTGCCGGACTATTTCTTGCGCGAGGAGTTTTTGGCGATCGCGTGGGTTTTCTGGTAATGTGTCTAGAGGTAAATCCGTCAATAATTCAAAATAATCTTTTAGCAGGTGGTCTGGAATACCTTGCAATTTTTGATATTTTTGGCTCGGATGTTCTCGTAAACTTACGTAATTACCCAAGGACTTAGACATTTTTTGCTCACCATCTGTGCCAATCAAAAGCGGTAATAGCAAACCAAATTGGGGTTTTTGTCCAAAATGACGTTGCAAATCTCTTCCTACCGCTATGTTAAATTTCTGGTCAGTACCACCCAATTCCACATCAGCCTCGATAGCCACAGAATCAAAACCCTGCATCAACGGATAGAGGAACTCATGTAGAAAAATCGGATTCTCTTTTTTATAACGTTCAGCAAATCCTTCTTTTGCGAGCATTTGTCCTACAGTCATGGTTGAGAGTAATTCTAAAATTTTTCCTAAATCAAGCTTGGAAAGCCATTGCGAGTTATATCGCACCTCTAATCTTCCAGGTGTGTCAAAATCTAGTATGGGTTGTACTTGTTCAAGATAGGTTTGAGCGTTTGCCTCGACCTCTTGTTGTGTAAGTTGGCGACGTACATCTGACTTACCTGTAGGATCGCCAATCCGTGCCGTGAAATCACCAATAATCAACACTGCTGTATGACCAGCATCTTGAAAAGCTCGCAGTTTCCTTACTGGTATGCTATGACCGAGATGAATATCGGCGCCTGTTGGGTCAATGCCCAATTTTATTCGTAAAGGTCGGTCGGTTGTGGCCAAGCGCTTTTCTAAACTTTCAGATTCAATATCCGAATCAGCTGGTTGGGGAAAAATTTCGACAATGCCACGACGTAACCAAGAAAAGTTCTGCACCATACTATTAGAATCTTGACTGTTATCTATACTTTGCAATATGGAAGTTGAGTAAGTTATAGTCACTAGCAATGCTTCCGTTGTTTATATCTGACAGACTAATATAATTGCAAAAAATTAACCGTCTTGCTGCGCCAAAGAAAATATAGTTATATTTACAAGTGAGGAAGTGAGAACGCCGTGTCGTCTAGGACTTTTGAAGATAAGCAATCCCAAGGTAGCCCTTCATCTGGCGTTGAGTTTTTGAAAGGAGTAGGTCAGGTAGCTGGCGGTACTCTGTTATCAATTACCATGCTAGCGAGTTCGATTGTCGCCGGAGGATTAGTTGGTTTAGCCATTAGTTTCCGCAACTTGCCTGATGTAAGACAGCTACGTAGTTTTTTTCCTTCAGAAACTACCTATATTTATGACATCAAGGGTAAGTTATTAACAAGTATCCATGGTGAAGCCAACCGAGAAGTTGTACCTCTAGATAAAATTTCGCCGCACTTAAAACGTGCAGTACTAGCAAGCGAAGACGCTGATTTTTACTTTCACCACGGCATTAATCCTAAAGGTGTAGGGCGTGCTGTAGTTACCAACTGGGTAGCTGGTGGGGTGCGCGAGGGTGGTTCTACCATCACTATGCAGCTGGTGAAAAATCTGTTTTTGTCCCAGAGACGTCAATTTACCCGTAAAATTGCCGAGGCAGTATTAGCAATTCGTCTCGAACAAATACTTAAAAAAGATCAAGTTTTGGAAATGTACCTCAATCAAGTATATTGGGGTCACAATAACTACGGTGTACAAACAGCAGCACGTAGCTATTTTAATAAATCGGCAGAGTATTTAACCTTAGGTGAGTCGGCAATGATGGCGGGTTTGATCCAAGCGCCAGAGGAATATAGCCCGTTTGTCAGTATGCAAAAAGCTAAATATCAGCAAAAGGAAGTCTTGGGGCGAATGCTGACTTTGGGCTGGATCACCCAAAAAGAATATGACGACGCTTTAAAAGAAAAAATTAAATTAGGCAGAATTAGGTCATTTCAAGGTAGTGCGTTACCTTATGTTACTAACGCTGTATCTCAGGAACTAGCAAGGAAGTTTGGTCGTGAAGCCTTGCTAAAAGGCGGAATGCGCGTACAAACCACAGTAGATGCCAAGTTTCAAGAAATGGCAGAAGAAACTGTCAGTAAATGGCATAGAAGACTAAGCAGTCAAGGACTAAATAAAAATCAAATTGCTTTGGTGGCGATCGACCCTCGCACTCATTACGTGAAAGCATTGGTGGGTGGTGTAGATTCCAAAACTAGTGAATTTAACCGTGCAACCCAAGCTTATAGGCAACCAGGCTCTTCTTTTAAACCTTTTGTTTATTATGCCGCTTTTGCTACTGGTAAATTTACACCTGATACAGTTGTTTATGATACTCCTGTGAGTTACCGAGATGGTAGTGGTTGGTATAGTCCACGCAACTACGATGGCGGTTATAGTGGGGCAATGTCTATTCGTACTGCTTTGAAGTTGTCTCGTAACGTCCCAGTTATCAAGGTTGGCAAAGCTATAGGTATGAACAAAGTTGTTGAAACATCCCGTACCTTAGGAATTATGAGTCCCATGGAACCAGTGACTTCTTTACCACTTGGTGCGATTGGGGTGACACCTATCGAGATGGCTGGTGCTTATGCAACTTTTGCCAATTATGGCTGGCAATCACCAACAACGGTGATTGTTCGTGTTACTGACAGTAGCGGTAATGTATTACTAGATAATACTCCCAAGCCTCAGCTAGTTCTAGAACCCTGGGCCGCAGCAGCAGTAGTTAATGTGATGCAAGCAGTAATCACTGATGGTACTGGGAAAAATGCAGCGATTGGCCGTCCTGCAGCTGGTAAGACAGGAACTACTTCTTCAGAAAAAGATATTTGGTTTGTCGGAACTGTACCCCAGCTGACAACTGCTGTTTGGGTGGGTAGAGACGACAATAGGCAATTGGCTACTGGTGCTACAGGAGGCACGATGGTAGCTCCCGTTTGGCGTGACTTTATGCTCAAGGCACTTAAAGACACACCTGTAGAGTACTTTAAGCCACCTTCTAAGTTCCCTCGTCCTAAAAAGTAGGGAGTTAGAAACGAGAAACTGGAGATTAGGGATAAATTTATTAAAAATTTAGAAATTAAAAATTTTTCATTTTAAATTTTCTAGCCTGTAATCCCTCATCTCTATTTCTGTTTTTCTAGTTCCGCTTTCATCCGTTCTAAGGTGATGTTCATTTGATCGAACATTTGTTGTGGTGTGACGCCAAACTGACTGAGCTGAGTTTTCAACTGCTGGATAGTCATTTGCGCCATAAAATCTTCTGATAGCTCGAATCGCTTCATAAAGACGCGATAACGTTCCATCATTGCTTCCATTTGCTCAATAAACAGCTTTTTACCCTCGCGGTCAAACTTGCCGTAATTGTTGCCAAGTTTGATCAGGGCTTGATAATCTTCAAACAGCTGCTTTGCTTCTTGCTGAACTATCTCGGAGTCAAAGAATCCCATGTTGCTTCTATATCTTAATAAGTACTGATGATCAGTACCTCTCTTTGTCCTAAAATTTTGCCTCTAGGTTTATTTTAGTCTTTAGTCTGAGAAACTAAGCTAGAAAATAAGCTTCGGTTAAATTACAGTTTTTACCGAGATATCAACACTTGACGATTTAGTTAGTGGTTAGTGGTTGGTCATTTGTCATTTGTCATTTGTCATTGAGCATGGGGCATTGGGCATGGGGCATGGGGCATTGGGCATTGGGCATTGGGCATTGGGCATGGGGCATTACCCCCGATCCCCTATCGTTTAGCTAAAACCGACAGAAGCCCCACGACTCACCCGGAGGGGAGCGTGGGATGAATGGCGGGTGAGTTGACGACAGTCCTTTGACCAAATTACCCGCAGGGGAAATAGGGGAAAGGACAGGTCGGAAACGTAGCTTGCTTCCCGCAGGGTACAAGTCTTGTGTTATGGCGTTTTATCGCAAATTGATTTCAGTCTAATATGTTAAAAGTTGTCAAAGTCAGATTATATCCAGATGCCCAACAACAGCAGGAGCTACGATCAGCTTTTGGTTGTTGTCGTTGGCTTTGGAATTATTGCCTGAATTTGATGAACCAAACATACAAGGAGACAGGCAAGGGGTTGTCTGGATACGCAGTAAAAAAGATAATTCCTCAGTTAAAAAAAGAGCATGAATGGTTAACATCGACCTATTCACAATGCTTGCAACAGGTTTGCTTGAATCTTGGCGTAGCTTTTAATAACTTTTTCGAGAAACGAGCTAAATACCCTAGATTCAAATATAAACATGGTAAGCAGTCAATACAATATCCTCAAAACGTCAAAGTCGATGATAATTGCGTAAGCCTCCCAAAAATAGGAGATGTAACAGCAATAATTCACAGACCTATTGAGGGGAAAGTTAAGACTGTGACTATATCTAAAAACTGTTCTAATCAATACTTTGCGGCTATTCTATTTGATGATGGTAAAGACAATCGAGAATCAAATACAGATGGCAAAGCAATAGGTATTGACTTGGGTCTAACTCACTTTGCCGTTACCAGTGATGGAGCAAAGTTTGATAATCCTAGAATACTCAACAAACACGAGAAAAATTTAAAACTCAAGCAACAGCAATTATCTAGGAAGAAAAAAGGTTCTAATAACCGCATTAAATCTAGAAACAAAGTTGCTAGTGTTCATAGAAAAATTACTAATTGCCGTGAAGATTTTCTACACAAACTATCTCGTAGGATAGTTAACGAAAACCAAGTTATTGTGGTGGAAAATCTCAACATTAAGGGCATGATGCAAAATCATTGTTTGGCTAAATCCATTCATCAGGTAGGATGGGGAATGTTTTGCACCATGTTAAAATACAAGGCAGAAATGGGAGGAAAAGTTTACCAAGAAGTTGATAGATTTTTCCCTAGTTCAAAAACCTGTCACGTGTGCTTGAATCAAGTTGGTAGTTTATCGCTAGATGTAAGATTCTGGACTTGCGAAAACTGCCATACAAAGCATGATCGGGATGTGAACGCAGCTATTAACCTCAGAGATGAGGGACTACGGATTTTGACACGCCAGGTGCTTTATGCCGGGGAACCCGTCCACCGCACTGGCTCCTCTGGAACGGGGGATAAAGCCTGTCGTCCAGATGTAAGTCGCAGTAATAGAGGACGCAAGAAATCTACTACTGCGCTTTCTGTTGGACAGGAAGCCTACACTGTACTCCAAGAGTACAGTGTAGGTAGTTCACTTCAATACAATAAAAACAGTATGGTGGTGGTTAGTCGGATGAGGAGAATCAAAGATGTTGACTAAGCGAAAAAGCCGGAGTATTGCGGCAATTTTAGCGTTTGCTGGTACGTTGACAATTTCTGGTTTACATAAATTTTATTTAGGACAGCCGTTGTGGGGTCTATTGTATGTGCTGCTGTCCTGGACACCAATTCCCAAGGTAGCAAGTGCGATTGAAGGAGTATGGTATTTAGCTCAAGACGAAGAAGCTTTTGATCAGAATTTTAATGAAGGTAAGTCAGTAGCTCGTTCTGTACGCTCACAAGTCAATCAAGTCGGAGCGATCGCAGATGCTTTGCGTGAGTTAGATGCTTTACGTCAAGATGGATTGATTTCCGAATATGAATTTGAACAAAAACGCCGTCATTTGCTTGATCAAATTTCTTGATTAGTTACTTGATGCTTGTTAATTGTTGGTTGTTAGCGTTAACCAATAACCTAAAAAGTGAAATGAACTCAAATAGGCTGCCATTTCCACTCAACCCCAGATTGCAAAAACTGCGTTCTAAATTACTGAATGATCCTTACTATAGATTACAGTCAACAGAAGAAATCGCGATCGCAGTATCTTTAGGTATACGCATAGACGCCAATCAAGCAACTGTGGATGATTGGTTGCGCCTACCTGGTTTATCTATTCATCAGGCGCGATCGCTTGTAGAACTCTCTCAAAATGGTATCAAATTTTACTGTATTGAAGATATCGCTGCTGCTTTGAGTATATCGGTACAGCGACTCAAGTCTTTAGAGACTATATTAGATTTTAGTTATTATGATGACGATTCTGTAAATAATATTACTTATAAAATTAATGCCAATACAGCAACAGTTGAAAGTTTAGTCAAAATACCATTTATAGAACTATCTATCGCTCAAGCAGTGATTGAAAATCGTCAATCAGCTGGGCCTTATCGTAACCTGGTAGATTTCCAACAACGCTTAAATCTATCCAGTGATATCCTTACACAGCTGATGTATTATCTCAGGTTCTAAATAGGATCGGGGAACGGGGAATGGGGATCGGGGATCGGGGAACGGGGATTAGGGAGTGTGGAGAGACAAGGAAAGGGGGACAAGGAGGACAAAGGAGAAAAGGGAGAATAATCAGTTATCAGTTATCAGTTATCAGTTATCAGTTATCAGTTATCAGTTATCAAATTAAACAGTTAATAGTTAACTGATTCATGCCCAATCCCGATCCCCGATCCCTGATCCCCTTTCCCCTTTCCCCGATCCGTGATCCCCGTTCCCCGTCTATTAAACCAACCCAATGCGGTCAAAGGGCCAAAAACGAAAAACTGCCCGACCAATAATATTTTTTCTGGGCAAAAAACCCCAGTAACGGGAGTCATTACTATCATTGCGATTATCTCCCATGACGAAAAATTCATTTTCTGGGACTCGCACTTGTGTAAATGGCTGGATTGGTGGTTCGGCAATATAATCTTCTTGTAAGGGTTTTCCATTGATGTAAACCTTGCCACCAGTAATTGCAACTGTTTGACCGGGTTCACCGATTACACGCTTAATGAAAGCTTGGTCTTTTGGGTATCCTCTTTGTTGTAGTTTTTCGGGAGGCTGAAAAACAATAATGTCGCCTAAGTGTGGAGGGTGAAAAGAGTAAGAAATTTTTTCTACCACCAAGCGATCGCCTGTATGTAGAGTCGGTACCATTGAATCTGAGGGAATGTAGCGAGGTTCAGCAATAAACGTTCTGATCAAAAATGCTAAAACTAAGGCTATGGCAATCAAACCCAAATTCTCCCGCACACTGCGCCATACTCCTGACGACGCAGAAGCGTCTTGTGTATTACTTTTTTGAGGGGTCATAGAAGTTAACTATTTGGTTCCAAAATTAGACGAACACTTTACTTATCTTGACGCTAAATATATCTTTTATTGACAATCCTGCGGGTACTCTGTCCAGAAAATGGGGATTGGAGATCACGGACAACACAGACAAGGGAGGCAAGGGAGACAAGGGGGAGAGGGGAGACAAGGGAAGGGACAAACAACCAACTAAATATGCATATTGATATCGAATACGACGAACATCAAAAAAATTATTTTGTGATTCTCTGCACCCTGCTTTAACTATAGATGAGATGAAAGAATTATTTGCTGAGGTGGGTTTGCAAGCAGTGGAGGTTTATCAATGAAGCGATCGCCACTGGACAGCACACACACATTGGAATTGGTAAGACTTTACCAATGACAAACGACAAATGATGACCTTGGCTAGTTAGCTTTAATTTGTGCCGACCTAGTTCATAAATTCTTTAGCTTCATAGTAACGGCAACCTTCACAGGGTCCACTAGGATTGACGGCACAGCGTAAATAGCCAGAACGAGCATTATACCGACAGCTGACGTCACCAATAAGATAACCTACCCCTTCTAGGTAGTAGCGATCGCTTGCATCTGGTCTAGTGTCTATTGATATTGGTTCTCTGGGAAAACCTCTCGCTACGCGTCTAAGGTGCGATCGCATTCTCGCCTGGGTTTTACGCATTAACCACAGGGAAAGTAGCGATGGTAAGAAACCAATGGCAATCACCAAAAGTGTTCTAAACACCTTCTTTATACCTCTTGTGTGCGCTTTTCTTCTCTAGTGTTACATATTCACTCTTGAGAAAGAAGTCATTCAATTTTGGATTTTGGATTACTCTACCTTGAAGCCGCTTACGCTCGAATTTCCCCTCCCCGATTTCGGGGAGAGGATTAAGGGATGGGGTAAAATTCTGTGCAGCTTCACGAAGAATTGGTATTACTTGAAAAAATCAATTTAGATAATTTTTTACCAAAATCCAGCAGATTTCAGGTAAATTAAGTACAAATTTTAAAAACAAAGCCATATACCAAGAAACTTTCAACTCTGTTAATAGTTAAGAGTTTCCTGTTAAGAGTTCCCTGCTGTAACTATGTATTAGTAAGTAATTGTGCATGAGCAGAGAATCGAGCATTTTGTAAAGCCAAAACAGCATTTCGAGAATCCTGTACCCAAAATTGACGTCCGAAACGGACGAGATGACGAGAATTTTCAGCTTGAACAATTCCAATTACTGGAACTTTGGCTTTTTCTTTATCCCCAGACTGTTCTTGCAGAATTGTTAGTAAGCGACGGTGTTCTTCAAAGGTAGCTGCCTGTTGAGCATTCAATTCTACCATCACCATTTTTACTGTTTCTACTGCTTCTGCATCCTCAACAATAAATTGAGTTTGGTCATCTCGTCGGTCTACTTTACCCCAAACTATTAATCTAGAATCAACTTGCAGAAGTGAATTAATACGTTCGTAGGTTTTAGGAAAGGCAATTGCTTCGGATTGGGAAGTTAAATCTTCTATTTGTAATATTGCCATGGGGTCACCTTTTTTGGTGATAACTTTTTTGACATTATTGAGCATTACTACTGCACATAAAATAGATTCCTCTTTTTGTTCACTTAATTGAGAAAGATTAATTGGTGCGAGGACTCGTGCGGAATTGCGTACGGATTTCAGCGGATGATCTGATACGTAAAAACCTAATAACTCTTTTTCTTTGCGTAACTTTTCTTGGGGAGGTAAATCAGGAACAGGTTTAGCTTTGGGAGCGCTATCAAAACTATTTTGGATATTATTTTTATTAGTATTGCTAGCAAATCCACCGCCTAATAAATCAAAGAGATTACCTTGACCCGTGACTCTATCTTTGGCACGGGATTGGGCCCAATCGTAAACTAGAGGCAAATCATGAAGTAATTGATTACGATTGGAGTCAATTTTGTCAAAAGCTCCACAATAAATTAGTGATTCTAAAGTGCGACGGTTTACAGTACCCAAATCAACGCGATCGCAAAAATCAGATAAAGACTTAAACTCGCCTTTAGATTCTCTCGCTTCCAAAATAGCAGCGATCGCATTTTGTCCGACATTTCGCACTGCTGACAATCCAAACAAAACTTTCCCATCCAAAGGGGTAAAATCGATCCCAGAACGATTTATATCAGGTGGGTCGATCTGAATACCCATATTTGTACAGGTAGCAATATATTTTTGCACCTTATCTGTATCGTCACTGTTAGCCGTTAACAGTGCTGCCATATACTCTAAAGGATAATTAGCCTTTAAATACGCAGTTTGATAAGTTACATAACCATAAGCTGTAGAGTGGGATTTATTGAAACAATTGGAAGCCACCAAACCATTTTTGATCACAAAATTATGGTTTTGCTCTACTCCAATGTCATATACATTCTGTATACCTAATAATCTGCGTGTTACAATTTTCACAATTTTGTCCTTTGTCATTGGTCATTTGTCAGAGCATGGGGCATTGGGCATGGGGCATTGGGAAGAGACTTGTTAAATAATTCTCCCCACACTCCCTTATCTCCCTTGTCTCCCTTGTCCCCCTTCCCTTGTCCCCGATCCCCGATCCCTGATCATAAATTGTCAAACTGTACTAAAATCAATGATTTGAGTCACTAAGGAAGCAATCATGGCATCCATCCGCGAGTTGCACAAACAGCTAGTTAAAAAAGAACGTTGTGCCGTAGAAATTACTCAGGAAGCTTTAGACCGCATTCAAACACTAGAGCCAAAATTACACAGTTTTTTGTGCGTAACTGCCGAACGAGCATTGGAACAAGCGCGGGCGGTAGATGCTAAAATCGCCGCAGGCGAGGAAATTGGGTTATTGGCAGGTGTTCCCATTGGTATTAAAGACAATATATGTACAAAGGGAATCACTACTACTTGTGCTTCCCGAATTTTAGAAAACTTTGTGCCGCCCTATGAGGCAACGGTAACACAAAAGTTGGCAGCAGCTGGTGCTGTGATGGTGGGAAAAACCAATTTAGATGAGTTTGCTATGGGTGGTTCCACAGAAACTTCAGCTTATGGTTTGACTGCTAACCCTTGGGATTTATCGAGAGTTCCGGGTGGTTCATCTGGTGGTTCGGCGGCCGCGGTAGCAGCAGGAGAATGTACTGTATCTCTGGGTTCTGATACTGGGGGTTCGATTCGTCAACCTGCTTCTTTCTGTGGTGTGGTGGGGATGAAACCAACCTACGGATTAGTTTCACGTTATGGTTTAGTGGCGTTTGCTTCATCTTTGGATCAAATTGGCCCCTTTGCTCGTTCTGTGGAAGATGCTGCAACATTATTACAAGCGATCGCAGGTCACGATCCTAAAGATTCTACTAGCTTAAAAGTTTCGATTCCCGACTATACCGCAAGTTTACAGCCAGACCTCAAGCCAAGAGGACAACTCAAAATTGGCGTGATCAAAGAAACCTTTGGTGAAGGTCTAGATTCACAAGTTGAAGAGGCTATTAATATAGCACTTGCTCAACTGCAAAATCTGGGTGCAGAAATTCATATTGTTTCCTGTCCCCGCTTCCGTTATGGTTTGCCTAGCTACTATATCATTGCTCCTTCGGAAGCTTCAGCAAACTTAGCTCGTTACGATGGCGTCAAATACGGTTATCGTGCTGATGAAGCGGAAAACTTGATTGAGATGTACACCCGTACTCGTGCAAGCGGTTTCGGTACAGAAGTCAAACGTCGGATTATGTTGGGAACCTACGCTCTTTCAGCAGGGTATTATGATGCCTATTATTTAAAAGCACAAAAGGTACGCACCCTAATTAAGGAAGACTTTGAAAAAGCTTTTGAACATGTTGATGTTTTAGCCTGTCCCACAGCTCCCAGCACAGCATTTAAAGCAGGAGAAAAAACTGCTGACCCTCTAAGTATGTACTTAGTTGACTTGATGACTATTCCCGTAAATCTAGCAGGTTTACCAGGTATAAGTGTACCCTGTGGTTTTGATGACAGTGGACTACCGATTGGTTTACAGTTAATTGGTAAGCCTTTACGAGAAGACCAACTGTTTCAAGTGGCTTACGCTTATGAACAATCTACTCAGTGGCATTTACAAGTACCGCAAGTATAGTTATTGGTCAATTGTCAATGGTCAATGGTCAATAGTCAAAAACTGTTGACCAATATTTCTTTGATGGTATGGATTTAGTCAGATTTCACTATTGGAGTCAATTCTAAAATCCAAAATCCATAGACGCGATAGCGGCTTCTCAAAGAGTAATCCAAAATCCAAAATTGAATACTATTGACTATTGACTATTGACTATTGACTCTGGACTATTAACCCTGGACTCTTGATTATTAACAATTTCAGGAGTAAAAGTTACTGTCTTAGCCTTTCCTAAACCTCCAAGGGGTTTTTGTTCACTGTTGTTAGCAGAAACCAATACAGCACCTGCATTTCCAGAACGTACAGTCAATTGCTTGTTTGCTGTCCAAGTTTTTCTGTCTCCCTTATTTAAAGTCCCTTCAAACATAGTTTTACCATCTGCTTTGACTCGTATCCATGATTCTCCTTGCAGTTCTAGTGTTACTTCAACTGGAGATGCTGGTGGGGTGGAAGGAGATGTTTCTGGTAGGGGAGTTGTAGTTGTTGGTGTGGTAAATGGGGATAGTGTTGGTGACGCAGCTAAGGATGCTGCTGGTGATGGAGTTGCTGTTGCTGGGGTAGTAAATGGGGACAATGTTGGTGATGCAGCTACAGTTGTAGATAGTGTTGTTTGTGGAGAAGCTTGGGATTTTTGATTCTGAGCAACAGAATCGGCTGGAGTTTTGGGATTAAGACGAAAAAACAATATAAAAGAAGCAAGTGTTAATAATACTACGTAAGGAACAGCAAGAGGGATATGTATACTTGAGCTTTTCTGTGCCTTCTTACCATCATTACCAGAATCGAGCAGGAAGAAGTTAATTGCAAAATTTTTGGCTAATGCTACACCATCAAGTCCTAATGCGTCACCGTAGCGTCGGATAAACCCTTGTACAAAAATTGGCTCTGGTAAGTCTTCATATCGACCTTCTTCCAATGCTTCTAAAAATGCTTGTCTGATCAGGGTTTGAGCAGTTATTTGTTCTATACGCACGGATTTCTCTTCGCGTATCTGTCGTAAATATGCTCCGATTTCCTTGAGCTGCTCTTGTTGAGCCTCATTAAAGGACGTCACTGTCATCTCCCAAAATCTACTGAATAATCTACTATTCTTTATTTATTAAACTTTTAAATCATAATTTTTTTGATAAACAATGTTACTTGGCAAAGACGAAATTTACAAGCTTTTGCGATTATATTGTATACATAAATACTGGCATTTAACAGATTAAGTTGCAACATAAAATACAATTGTTCACCAATATATTATTTTGGCTTGGAACCCTTACAGGACTCATCTACTGTGCTGTATGTATACTTCTTTTTTTCCAACAAACACGGTTTATCTTTTTCCCGTCTTCTAAAGTTGAAACAACACCAAGGTTTTTAAATTTACATTATGAAGAAGTTTGGATACCTATACAAATTCAATCGCATCAGGTGGAATATATTCACAGCTGGTGGCTCAGACCAAATCAATCGAATGGGAAAGTTGTACTTTATTTACATGGTAATGGTATAAATATTGGCGCCAATATTGCTAATGCCAGTAGATTTTATCAACTAGGGTTTTCGGTATTATTAATTGACTATCGAGGTTATGGTAACAGTCGAGGTCGTTTTCCTAATGAAAGGCGAGTATGTGAAGATGCTGCGATCGCTTGGAATTATTTAGTACATCAACGCAAAATTGCACCCAGTCAAATTTTTATCTATGGTCATTCTCTGGGAGGTGCGATCGCTATTGATCTAGCTATTAAACAGCCAGAAGCCGCTGGATTGATTGTAGAAAGCTCTTTTACCTCAATTCGCCAAGTGGTAGCTTACCGGAACATTTTTCGGATGTTTCCTGTCGGCTTAATATTGACACAGCGATTTGAATCAATTCAAAAAGTACCTCAGTTAAAAATGCCTATTTTATTCATTCATGGGATCAGTGATATCACTATCCCTGCTTTCATGAGTGAAGAATTATATGCTGCTGCTCCTGAACCGAAAAGATTACTTTTAGTTTCCGATGGTGGACATAATAACATCGCAGAAGTAGCTGCTGCTGAGTATTTACAAGCAGTGCTTTGGTTATCCAACCAGCTTAATCAAACAAATAAAAATTAAATCATCTTTTCATTGAAAGTATGATTTTTAATAGTAAATTAAGTAAAGACTATTGTATAAAAAACCAAAAACATACTGTTGAAAGTACTAACAAATTTATTTGTTATTGCTTTTGAGAATGGTGATAAATTTATACTTAACAATCCGGATATGAGAAAATAATTTTAGAAGAAATGACACAGGTATAACTTTTTTTGCTTTGATTACTACAGAGACTTATAGTAATGGTTACTACACCTGTGTGCTTTTCACAAATATTAGAGAATCCCACTATTGAAATTTCTCAAGATGAATTGCGATCGCTGTTAGGAGAAATAGAAGCAGAACTGCATAATTCTCTGGTTTACCGTCGTGCTTTAGCTACAATACAAAAACTACTTGGTGACTCTGCTGACCAAGGTAAATTATTGATCAAAGCCGTGGCTAGAGAAGTGATTGATTTAGCATTTCAACAATTAGTTCAAAAGTATCAACAAGTTGAAAAACCTCTGGAAAAATTTACAGGTAATCAACCACAAGCAGAGACTGCTGATTTCACGGAAAAGACGCAACAAGATAATTACAATAATTTATCAGAGTGTTTAACAGACGTAAAATTTCATACTTTTGAAAACAAAGAAAATACTAAAATAGAAAACATAACATCTCAACAGCAGTTAGTAGCAAATATAGCTAACAACGAAAATATTACGGTAGTAAAAACACCTTTAGAATGGCTCAAAAATAAAACAGTTTCCCAAACAGAAGTCACAACGCAAACCACAGATCAACAACGTACAGAAAGTCTGCGTCAAATAGGGGAACAACTCCGCCAAGCTCGTGAGTCTAGAGGTCTTTGTCTTGATCAGCTCTGCGTTTACACTTACATCTCACCTCATCAAATGGAAGCGATAGAAAATGGGAACTGGGAGTTATTACCAGAAGATGTGTTTGTGCGCGGTTTTATCCGTACAATGGCAAATGTTTTAGGACTCAATGGAACAGCTTTAGTCGCTTCCTTACCAGCACCAGAAACAACAAAATCTGTTTTACCCTCCTGGAGTGAGTCGAAAAAAACTTCTAAACAACTAAACTTTGAAATTCGTCCTATGCATTTATATGTGGGCTACACTGCTCTTGTTGCTGGTGCTGTAAGCGGATTATCGTACATTTCCCAACAAGGAGAAACTAGCAGATTTGTGAATCAAAATACAGTTACTCCCGCTCCTACCTCTTCTTCTGTTTCAGGCTCACTCAAGCATAATGAATCCAAAATTATACCGGGAATCAAGTCTAGCGATGCTGGTGTGACCGTCGGACCAGATATTTCACCACCAGAGGCGTTGTAGAGGGATTGGGGAAAGGGGAAAGGGAGACAAGGGAGACAAGGGGGACAAGGGGGACAAGGGGGAAATTTCTCCCTATCTCCGATCCCTGATCCCCGATCCCCCTTGAGCTAAAAAATAGTAAAAGTTAGGGTTTCAAGTGGAATATATGCAAAGCACTAGAAATTAAAGTTAAGAAAATGACAAACCCGATCGCATCCAGCATGGTTGTCACTAATGGTCCACTAACTAGTGCTGGGTCGAGTTTGAGGCGCTTTAGAACCATTGGTAACAAAGTCCCTAAAGTGACGGCGACAAGGGTATTTATCGCCATTACCGTTCCAGCAATCAATGATACCCAACGTTCTTGAGGAGGCGCCCAAATTAAGGAAAGACAAATCATCGTCAAACCTAAAGCTATAGCTGTACCCAAACCTGCTGTCAGTTCTTTACGCAGAAGTTTCAAAGTATCCTTGGGTGTGACTTCTCCGACTCCAAGTCCGCGAATTGTCACTGTTAAAGCTTGAATGCCAACAGTACCACCTGTATTGGAGAATAGGGGCATAATTACAGCCAATACTGGCACCATCGAAATAGTAGATTGAAATGGGGCGATCGCACTGGATGCTCCGATGTACAACAGCATCACTCCAAATAGCCAGGGTAAACGTTTTTTGAGCGTGATCAATGGAGAAGACAAAGTAGCTTCGTCACCACCACTCACCCCTGCTAATTTTTGAATATCTTCTGTAGCTTCTTCTTCAAGAATATCAATTACGTCATCAATGGTGATAATACCAACTAGTCGTTCTTCCCGGTCAACCACAGGTAAAGCGATCAAGTCGTATCGTTGCATGATGCGGGCGACTTCTTCTTGGGGCGTTTCTGTTTTGACATTGACAACGCGATCGCTTGCGATACTCCCAATCAAAACATCAGGAAAAGTAAACAACAATTGTCGCAGAGAGACAACACTTACCAACTTGCGGTTGTCATCTGTCACATAGGCGTAGTAAATCGTTTCTTTGTCTTCGTCTTGGCGACGAATTTTGCTCAAAGCTTCGCCTACAGTCAGTCCTTCCCGCAAGCGTACATATTCTGTGGTCATTACCCTGCCGGCAGTGCCTTCAGGATAACCGAGAATTGTTGCTGTTACTTGTCTTTGCTCTGGACTAAGTTCCTGTAATAAGCGTTTAACAACCTTTGCAGGTAACTCATCAAATAATTCTGCCCGATCATCGGGACTCATATTTTCGACAATTTGCACAACCTGCACATCATGCAGAGAATTGATTAATTCTTCTTGCACGTCTGGAGGTAGATATTCAAAAACGTCTGTAGCTTGATGTTTATTAAGTAGACGAAATGCGATCGCCCTTTGTTTTCTGGGTAACTGGGTGATGTACTCTCCGACATCAACCGGTTGTAAACGGTTTAAATCCCATTTGAGCTGATTCAAGTCAGCAACGTCAATGACAGAATTGCGAACGTCCTGTACAAGCATTTATTTAACCTCCCAATTGCCTCCCCCGCGCCGGGAGACAAACTCGCCAGCTTAGAGGAGGATAGTACTACCGTCTTGTGGACTTTGGTCCATAAAATCTCTGGAACTCAACATCGATGACCAATCAAGGCATCGCTCAATTTAAGACTACCCTGGAGCTGTTAAGCATCCGGTGAACGCTTAAGCGTCAAAGTGGATATTATGTAATGCTACACACAAGCAACCCACTTAGCTACCCTGATTTTTTGATTACTTTGAGTAGATTCTACTACTGTTAGCAAATGTGTCAAGCTTCTCTCAGGATTAATTTTTCAACTTTACGAAGTTAAAACAATTACTCCTTGAGAATTAGTGATTATTGCAAGGTATTTTCAAGGTATTCATCGGCAAAAATTCAACAATCCTAACTGACACTATTAGTTTTACTAGTAGCAATTACTACTGCAATTCCACTGAAAGCTGGCAGCCAACCGATTTTAGATTTTAGATTTGCGATTTTGGATTGATGATTGTATGTTCCCTCCACAAGGGGTGAGGCTTGAACCGAAAAAATAATCTAAAATCGTCTATCTGGTTCGTTAAAAAAGATTATTTTCATAGTCTATAGAAGACGGCTATATATCAAAATTTGAAAAAATCATAATTTTGTTAAATTAGGCATCATTATTAATAGTTAATTAATTAATAATTATTTTGATATATTGCAGAGAATAATGTTTTTTATCAACAAATTGCAAAGGATACAAATAAGGAGAGAAAAAGGAATTTTACAAATAATTTAATGTTGCTATATAATATTAGTCTTAAACAGGACTTACGCACAGGTAACGGAAAAATGAACCGCAGAGGACGCAGAGTACACGGAGAAATAAGAGTTTGAGAGGTTTTTGCATAAGTTCTATTAAATTACAGCAAAATAAAATTTTGCTGAGATAATTAAATACAAAGTCACAGGGTTATTTTCCAGAATCTACTGTTTAATTCAACATGAAAAAAGCTTCCAAATTGCCACAACGTCTAGAGAATTATTATCAGCAAATCAAGACAATAATCTTAGCACGGCAAAATCCAATTACTGGTTTATTACCTGCAAGTACAGCAATCACTGCTCATGGTGATTACACTGATGCTTGGGTACGTGATAATGTTTATAGTATTTTGGCTGTTTGGGGGTTAGCGCTAGCGTACCGCAAGGTTGATGAAGACAAAGGACGCGCCTATGAGTTAGAACACAGCGTCGTCAAATTAATGCGGGGTTTGTTGTTTGCGATGATGCGACAGGCGCACAAAGTAGAAAAATTTAAACATACTCAGTCACCTTTAGATGCTTTACATGCCAAATACAATACGGCTACAGGAGATATTGTTGTTGGTGATGAAGAATGGGGACATTTACAACTAGATGCAACATCAATTTTTTTGTTGATTTTGGCACAGATGACTTCTTCAGGATTGCAGATTATTTTTACTCTTGATGAAGTCAACTTTGTCCAAAATTTGGTTTACTACATTGGTAGGGCTTATCGCACACCTGATTATGGAATTTGGGAAAGAGGCAATAAAATAAATCATGGTAATGCAGAATTAAATGCTAGTTCTATTGGTATGGCGAAAGCTGCTTTAGAAGCAATTGATGGACTAGATTTATTCGGTGTATGTGGTAGTCAAGCATCAGTAATTCATGTACTACCAGATGAAATTGCGCGTGCCAGAATTACTCTTGAATCTCTACTACCAAGAGAATCTGCTTCTAAAGAAATAGATGCAGCACTTTTGAGTGTGATTAGTTTTCCGGCGTTTGCAGTTGAAGATATACAATTACGCGATCGCACCCGGAACGATATTATTACAAAACTCGAAGGTAAATACGGTTGCAAGCGTTTTTTACGCGACGGACACCAAACTGTTTTGGAAGATAACAAACGTCTGCACTATGAACCGTGGGAACTGAAACAATTTGAAAATATTGAATGTGAATGGCCTTTATTTTTCACCTATTTATTTTTAGATGGGTTATTTTGTGGCAACGAAGAGCAAGCGAAATATTATCAAGAACGTTTAGAATTTTTAGTTGTAGAAAAAGATGGCTTGGGTTTATTACCAGAACTTTATTATGTGAGTGCAGAATTGGTCGAAGCAGAAAAACAAACACCATCCACTCAGCCACGTTTACCTAATGAAAATGTACCTTTAGTATGGGCGCAGAGTTTATATTATCTCGGTCAAATGCTCAGTGAAAAATTAATTGCCGTGGGAGATATTGATCCCTTGGGGCGACACTTACGCATGGATAAACACCGAGAACCTCTAGTACAAATTGCTTTATTGGCAGAAGATGAAGATTTACAAGCAGAACTAGAAGTTTACGGAATTGAAACCCAAACACCCAAGCAAGTAGAACCAATTCAAATCCGCCAAGCTGATGATTTTATCAATATTTATGCTCAAATTGGACGTAGTGACAAACTCGGTTTAACTGGACGTCCACCCCGTCGTCCTCGTAGTTTAACTACATCAAGAATTTTTCGTATTGGTAGTGAAACAGTTGTATTTTTACCTTCATTTTTAGATCCTCAGCAATTCTATTTAACTCTGGATTATCATTTTTTGATCGCGCAATTACGCAGTGAACTTGCTTATATTCAAAAATATTGGAGTGATTTAGGGCGTCCGATTCTGACTTTAATGTTGACACGCACAATGTTAGAAACTGGTTCCGAGGCGCTACTAAACCTCATGCAAGAACTCAAAGATGGTATTTGTAACGGTGTGCAGGTAAAATTAGGACGGCTGAATCAGTTGATGTTGACAGCAGCGATCGAACGAATTGATTTTCTGCCAGAGTTTAAATTTAGCCTGTCTTCCGTCAAAGATGCCAAACCCCGCTGCGTTTATTTAGCACTACATCCAGATAAAAATTGGCCTTTGGGACATATTCAAGAATTCCAAGTAGAGTACGAAACCAACTTTGGGTTATTGCTTGGTTACTTGCGTTCCTCAGAAAATATTTACGAACAAATAGAATTGTTGCAGACGCTGACACGTTTGCAAGGACTAGATTTTAATACAGGTTTTGGCGGGCCAGGAAATCTTGTCACAGTCGGAGATTTACTAGATGAAGTTTACACCAAAGCCGCACAATTAGGGATGTGGGCGGTTGTACGGCGTGCAGCAGGGTTGCGGCAAATGGCGTATATTGCTTTATCAGACGTAGTTACCAGTATCATCGTCCGTGGTAAGCAAATAGCAGTTGGTAAAGCTTACAGTGAAGCTTCATTGATGACTGTACCCCTTTCCCATAACGAAATTGTCGAGAAAATCAATCATTTTTGTCGCGAAGATATACGCGATCGCGTTTTAACTCAAGAAATCCTCATTTATCTGAGTACCCTAATCAAGTCAGAACCACAATTATTTAAAGGACTACTCACCCTCAGAGTAGGTTATCTAATTTTGTTGCTTACCAGCGAACTTGCACAAGAGTTGAAACTGACTCAAGATGAAGCCTACGAAACTTTGATGCAACTTTCACCATTTGAAGTCAAAACTCGGTTAAGCCAGGTATTAGGCGAGTATTCAGACATGAGTAAGCTATTACGTCAGCAAGAGTCTTTGCACGTCAAACAAAAAGAAAGCGATATTGAGTGGGTGGTACAACCAATAGTTTTCGAGGACATCGAAGTTCAACCGGGTGGTTGGCGACGGTTTCGTCAAGCTGAAGGTGCGACAGGACGCACACCTAAAGACTTTTTTAAACAAGTTTGGCTGTTAATGCATCATTGTAAGGGTTTGGTAATTGGCGATAAATTAGAACGTCGCAACCGCTTAGAAAGTAAAGAGATGATTTCCGAAATGACAGCCGGGGAAAAGAACTTTGCCCTGCAAGTAGAACATCTGTTAAATAAAATAGAGGCCCCCGAATATCGCCAAGTCAATATCGAAACATTAATGGAATTAGCTGCGATCGCATCCAATAACCCCGACTTGCAAATCGAAGAATATATAGTCTTAGATATATTAATCGGTCATGCTGTCAGACTAGCATGGTTGGATGGACATCCAGAAAGAGGCGATCGCTATGATGAAGATAAAGGAAGTGCGTGGCGATCGTTTTACAATACTTCTCCCAAAGAATGTGCTAGTTACGTAGTGAAGGCGTT
Source organism: Westiellopsis prolifica IICB1 (assembly GCF_004323185.1). GTDB lineage: Bacteria > Cyanobacteriota > Cyanobacteriia > Cyanobacteriales > Nostocaceae > Pelatocladus > Pelatocladus prolificus_A. The sequence goes on along the minus strand of NZ_NAPS01000002.1, from coordinate 1,926,569 downwards.
TAGGTTCTTGACCGAGTTTGTGCAAGAGTTTTAAACGCAGAGGATCGCGGAGCAATACTACTCGGATAATGTAAATCAATTGACGTTTAAATCATGTAGAGACGCGATATATCGCGTCTACAACCCCAAAAATATGACGAAAAATCCTAGACCTTGCAGTATTGGATCGCGGAGGAAAACGCACCAGATAGCCTTGACACGCCAGTAGAGTGGCGATTAGTGGGAAAAAATAAATTTTCAATTTTTAGGCTACATGTGGCAAGCTAGTGTTTTTACTCATACAATCAAAAACAGGCTTTGTTGTATCCAGCACAAGTCCAAATATGTTTTCACTGATTTGTCGGTTATAACTTAGGCTGAAAAGCGATCGCACTTTCACATGATGCTAAACAGAACCAATGATATCGCTTGGCAAGCACGTCAGGGTAGCGTTGCTGCGATTATCCAAGTGTTAAATGAAAAATTAGCAAATTCTGGCGTGAGAACCAGAGCAATTTATCATGATGGTGTATTGCAAATTCTATGTGAGGCTTCCACACTAGATAAACTAGAGCAATCCACTTTAGTGAAACGAATTCAGCAAATTCTGGAGTCAATCAAACCCCGTAATATTGGTAGAGTCAATATTAGCAGTCGCCTTGTTCAAGAACAACAATTGTTATGGTTAGAAGAAATTATTCGTGATCCAGAAAAGCAACTGTTGTGGTCAGAAGAAATTATCTTAGAACAGCCTAATGTTTTTCAGCAATTAATTAAGAATTACCAAGAGCAAAAATCTGAGTCAGACAAACTAAATTTCCATAAAATCCAATTTTATCAGCCAATACCAATTAACAAGAAAACTAATTATTCTGCTTGGAGCCAGTTATTATTTTCTTTAAGTTTAAGTTTATTTTTACTCTTATTAAGCTCAGTGATTTATGCAGTGTTAAATGGTAAATTACAAAATCCCTTCATACCAGAAACAGCAAAATCTTTAATCCCAATACAAAAATCTCCAAACTCAGAAGACTCATTTGTAATAGCAGTACGCATTGCTAACCAAGCTTCCGATGCAGGTAAAATAGCAAAAACCTCAACTCAATGGTTAGAAATAGCAGCTGACTGGCAAAGAGCTTCTGAGTTAATGGGTAATGTTCCACCTAGCCATAGTCGTTATCAAGAAGCACAAATTCGGACGAAATTGTATAAGAAATATAGTGAAGCGGCGCAGAAAGAAGCGGAGAAGAGTAAATTTTAGTTTTTCTGTTAAGTGATATTACATATAAGAGATCCTAGAATAAAATTTACCGAAACTAAAACAATCATAATTAATTTTGATGCTGAGACGTAATTATAAGGCAGCAGTTCCTCAGTTTTTTTGGGATAAAAAAGCTACATTAGGTCAACTCCAACTTCTTCTTCCACTTTGCATGACTAGTTCATCAAAGGCAGATGTAGCTCTTGTTATTAATAGAACTAATGATGTTTACTCAGGTGAAACAATTCTGACTTTGGATATGGCATATAACAATGCAAGATTATTAGCAAAACCTGATACTGAGTCGCTACAGCCATAGTAAACAGATTGGGTAGAGCTAAACAAAAGCCCATACCCAAAAAATTATATAGAGATGCGAGCGATCGCATCTCTACCCAATACCTAACTAAACACTCATCTCTAACATCCGTTGAATCGGACGCAAGGCTGCCAATCGTATCTTTTCAGACATCGTTATTTCCGGCGCACGATTTTTCATAGCCAAATACAATTTTTCCAAAGTATTCAACCGCATAAACGGACATTCATTACAATTACAATTATTAATTGGTGGCGCAGGAATAAAATTCTTGTGAGGTGCAGCTTTCTGCATCTGGTGAATAATTCCCGGTTCCGTAGCGACAATAAATTCTTGAGTTGGGCTTTGTTGACAATATTTAAGTAAAGCTGCTGTAGAACCGATGAAACTAGCATGACGCAAAACAGCAGGTTCACATTCTGGGTGTGCGATCGCTTCTGCTTCTGGATGTGCTATCTTCAATTGGACGATTTTCTTTTCTGAAAAAGTTTCATGGACAATACAGCTACCTTGCCATAACACTAGATTTCGGCCAGTCTGTTCCATGACATATCGTCCCAAATTCCGATCTGGTGCAAAAATGATCGGTACATCTTTGGGTATCTGCTGCACAATTTTGACAGCATTGGAACTCGTACAAATAATATCGCTCATTGCTTTAATTTCAGCAGAGCAATTTATATAAGAAATTACTAAATGTCCGGGATGTGCTGCTTTAAATTCTGCAAACTCTTTTGGAGGACAGGTATCTGCTAAAGAACAACCTGCGTCTAAATCTGGTAACAGCACCATTTTATCGGGATTGAGAATCTTCGCTGTTTCAGCCATGAAGTGAACGCCAGCAAAGACGATCACATCAGCATTGGTGTCAGCTGCTGCTTTAGAAAGTTGGAGAGAATCGCCAATAAAATCTGCAATATCTTGAATATCTGGATCTTGATAATAATGAGCCAGGATTACCGCATTCAATTCTTTTTTTAACCTTGCGATCGCCGCAAATAAATCTAATGGTAATGCACCCGGTTGGGTTTGATCTCGTTGAATAAGTGCAGTTGTAAACACAGTTAGGCGTAGCTTTATTTTACAAGTGGTTGTCTTGTTTCAGTAATTATAGTAGTTTTTACCAAAAATGTAAGGAGGGGTAACACTCCCTTGGCCTAAGGTACCCAAATTTTCACTACCCTACCGATCAACTGTTGTCCCAACCAAGACGTATTTTGCGAGAGAGTGCGGAGACTTTGTCCATCCACTTTCCAGCTTTTCTGGGGATCAAATAGTGTTAATTCTGCTTTCTCTCCAGGAGCGATCGCATTCAAGTTCTGTTTTAAACATTCCGCTGGACGATGACTCAATGCTTGCCACAATTCTAGGGCGCTAAATTCACCAGTTTCTACCAAATGTTGCCACAACAAAGGTAGTGCTAATTCTAAACCTATGGCTCCCGGTGGTGCTTCGGCAAATGCTACTGTTTTTTCTTCGTAGGTGTAGGGAGCGTGATCAATAGCGATCGCATCTATAATTCCTGTGCGTACTGCCTGCCGTAATGCCAATAAATCATTCGGATTACCCAACGGCGGCTCTAAATGTAAGTTTGTACTATAACTTTTAAGTGCTTCCGTGTCAAGTAAAATATGCACCCAAGTGGTGCTAGCGGTAATCGGTAAGCCTTGCTTTTTTGCTGATGCGATCAATTCGACGCTGCGGGCAGTGGAAACCCGCATAATATGTACTGGTGTTCCGGTTGCAACTACCAATTCGATCAAAGTGGCGATCGCAGAGGTTTCTGAAGCCGCTGGATTTCCTGGTAAACCAAACCGTAGCGAGTCTGGACCTTCACGCATGACTCCATTAGACTTGAGTTGGCGATCGCAACACCAAAACGCCACAGGCTTTTCCAAGGGCTGGAGATATTCTAATACTCGCCGTACCAATGCTGTATTTTCCAAAGGTTGACCATCAGCAAAACCGACTACCCCTACCGCCGCTAAATCTGCCAACTCTGTCATTTGCTTACCACCAATATCCAGAGTGATCGCACCCCAGACGTTGAGTTGGGGAAGAGTAGGAGACAAGGGAGACTGGGGAGACAAGGGAGACTGGGGAGACAAGGGAGAAAAATTGCTTCCTTGTCCCCCTTGTCCCCCTTGTCCCCCGTATCCCCCGTATCCTCCTTGTCCCCCTTGTCTCCGGTATCCCCGCATCTTCTCCCAAAACTGCGCCACCACCGCCGGGTTATCTACAACGGGCGATGTGTCGGGTAAAATGCTAATTCTGGTAAAGCCACCAGCCGCAGCTGCTTGTAGTAAAGAAGACAGAGTTTCTCGTTCTTCAAATCCCGGTTCTCCGGAGTGGCTATACAAATCTATCAACCCTGTTCCTAAGACTAATCCACGGCAATCTCGGATGTGAGTGTCTGATGCTACATCAGAAATACTATTAGCTACTGTTTTAATATAACCAGCATTAATTAGCACATCACCTACTTGATCAGTGCCAGAAACCGGGTCAATAATCCGTACTTGTTGTAATAATTCACTTGTCATATCATAACTAGGACTTGCTCTTACAACGCCCCTGCTGCGGTTTTATCTAGCACCCCGCCACTCAAGTGAGTGGTAATATTCATTGCTTGCAACACTGGTAAACCATTCAAGCCTGAAGGGTAATCAATGACACTGACTGCACCATTACCCTGACGGAAATTCCAGAAATTATCTGCTGATAAACCTAGAACATGGCAAAGCAGAGTTTTATTAGTAGCATCATGAGCAACGACTATGCCAGTTTGGAGTTGGTTTGTCAATGCGGTTTCTACTACAGACTGCCAAGTTGCCACACTGCGTTCCCATACCTGTTGTAAATTTTCTCCTGCGGGCATTTGTACTTTATCTGGTACTGTTCGCCAGCGCTGCAACTCTCCGGGAAATTCTTGTTCAATTTCTGATTCTAATTTTCCTTCCCAAAGTCCGTGACTAATTTCTCTCAAACCATCTAGCAATTCTAACTTAATACTCTGGTGATTATTTAAGATAATTTCAGCTGTTTCCTTCGGACGCAGCATCGAGCTTGTGATGGCAAAATCAAGTTCTACATCTTTGAGAAATGAGGCAGCTTTTTGTGCTTGTAGCCTACCATTATCATTGAGAGGAACATCAATTTGACCTTGAAATTTCCCTTGGCGGTTCCACTCGGTTTCGCCATGACGAATCAGTAACAAACGCACACCTTGATGGTTTGGTCGCAAAGAAGGGAGAATATCTCCCAAGTGTTGCGTTTGATTCATAGATTCTAGCTGGACTGCATCTCCCAAACCACCCGCAAAGTTAAGGACGCTGATGTTGCAGTTAGATTGCTGGAGAGAATGGTAGCGAAATGGAGAAATTCCCAACGCTGTGCTGATTAAAGCTCGATTAATTCCGTTATGTCCTACAATTAATATAGTTTGCCCTTGATGACGGGACAGAATTTCTTGCCAAAATTGCCGTGCTTGTTCGTACAAAGATAAAATCGGATTATGTTTTCGGCTATTCCCCTGACTATCTGGAACAAGCATCTGTAGTTGATCGGGTGATTGCTTCCAAATGCGGTACTCTTCAGGAAATTTCTGCTTCACTTCTGCTACAAGCATTTTTTCCCACAAGGGTAAATCAACTTCTAGCAGTAAATCAGAAGTTTGAGGAACAATAGACTGATCAGAATTATTTTCTAGCGATCGCCAAATTATTTGTGCTGTTTCTTTGGCTCGCTGTAAAGGACTACTATAAATTGCATTAAATGAAATATTACTGAGGGCTTTACCAACTAAACTGGCATCGTTACAACCTTTTTCAGTTAATGTAGACGCATCGGTGCGCCCTTGAATACGCTTTTCCGTATTATACGTGCTTTGACCATGACGCACTATGATGACCCTAGTCACTTTTTGCCCTCCTCTCTCTAAAGGACTCATTCTACTGCAAAATGTTTACACTGTTGAGAGCAAAAAACCCACTGAGTTGAAAGAGGGTGTAAGGGTGTAAGAGAAAAAACCTCTTTCATTTTTGCTAAGTTTCAGTGAGTGGGGATTCACCATAGGCCATACCATTTACCTCAGCATAACGATGCATAAATCTCAAAAATCTTTCCCAATGGTCGTCTTGTTCAATTTCCAGTTTGCATTCTACTCTCTGCAACTCGTCCCCCTCTGCACCACCAAAAATAAATTGTACAGACGAAGGTGTGATCTTGATTTCGCCTTCTTCGTCGCTTAGTAGCATAGAGTTTAAGGGTTGTTTTGTGAAGCTATTGAATCCCTCTAAGGCTTTCAACTGGTTAAAGATCATCAAAATAATGCGTTTACCAGAACGACCACGTCGCAAGCTAACGTTACCTAATTCTTCATAAACACCATTAAAAAATTGAATCGTCGGTATAGTAGATGCCATGACCAATTACCTTTGATAAGAGGGGTAAGTATAATAATACGGCGGCTGATTCATCACTGGTGGTTGATACTGCGGATAACCTGTTGGAGGTAGAGGACTACCTAGAGTGTTAGGTAAAGGCGGAGTGAACACTGGGTATGGCTGATAATTGGTTGGAGGTTGAGTAATTGTTGGTATTGGCGCAGTCGGAATCGTCACCTGTGGCTGAGATCTATTAGTCGGGGTTGGGTTGGGAGTGATACTAGGTGCAGCAGTTGGTGTAGGAGTCGGTGCAGGAGTTTGGACGGTGGGGGTTGTTTGGGTAAATTGTTGGTAAGCAGCCTTTGAGATCGAACCAATGAGTTTTTCCGCACTAGGATCGTTATTAGGACGTTTTACCATGACAGCAACTATGTAGCGTTTGCCAGTAGGAAGGTCTACCAGACCAGCATCTGCTAACATAGTGCCAATGTCACCGGTTTTGTGGGCAATAGTTGCACCTTGTCCTAACCCTGTTGGTAACAGTTGGTTTCTGACAGTATTACGCATAATTCCCAGGATGCGATCGCGTGATGTCATATTCAACAAGTTACCTTGACTGACCATCGCCATCAAATTTCCCAACTCTTTGGGACTAGTTGTATTTGTCCCATCTAAGTCAGGTAATTGATTGCGAATGACTGTAGTATTTAAACCCCAATTCCGAAAACGCTGATTTAAAGCTTCAATACCACCCATCCGGGCTATTAACATATTGGTTGCTGTATTATCGCTGATTGTCATCATTTTATTCGCGACTTCCAGCGCCTTAAATTGGGTTCCGGCTGGTTTATACCGCATATCTCCAGAACCACCAACCATCATTTCTTTTTCCATAGTCAGCATTTCATCCAGGCGGATTTTACCTGTATCAACATCCTGGAAAAAAGCTACTAAAATTGGGATTTTAATTGTGCTGGCTGAGGGGAAACTAGCAGAAGCATTGATATCTACATAACTACCATTTTCTAAATCAACTACGAATACTCCTGGTGTGAGATTTGGGTTAGCAGACGCCAAGCTTTGCACAGTAGTTTTTAAGGAAGTAATTTCCTGCGATAAAGATAAAACAGCCGCTGGTGTAGGAGTGGGGACAGCTTGAATCTGTGCTTGTTCTGACTTGTCAGGTGATGTCTGTGTTGTAGTCATCTGATTAGCAGGGTCTAGGACTGATAATACAGTTCCGACGATCGCACCAATCCCAATTCCAACTATTAATAATCGCAAAGCGTATAGCATGGTCCTAGCCATTGGCTTTAACCTTGTTTTTCGCGATGTTTTAACTTTTTTTGGTAATGCTTGCTTACGCGATCGTACAGTTTTTACTTTAGTATTACTTGGCTTGTAGGGTGGAATTTGTCCTGGTTTTGCAGGTAAAGGTTTCACAGCGGCTGAGACTACTACACCTGGTCGCTTTTTCGCTACACCAACAGGAGTAGCACTAGGAGTAGCTTTGACACGTGTCAGCTTTGTCGCAGTTTGAGGGGGACGTTGTTGTTGACTAGATACTTTGGCTGGACTTTTTCCCAATTTCTGCACTTTACGGATAGGCTTTTGGTGTCCGTTCCCTGGCTGAGATCGTGAGAAACCGGGTAAATTTGTTCTGGTTTCCATAAAATAAATGATGGTGATAGTAAAGTGTATAATCTAGCAATTAGTGAAGGAAGTTTAACTAAGTCGAGCGAAGTATATCTTTAATCGCTACAACGAAAGACAGAGGTGATTTTTCTGTCGATTTCAAATCAAAATTTGCCCCCAAATTTTGCTAACACGTAAGTATATATAGACACTAATTTCCTTGGAAATACTAACTTGGTGTATTTTCCTCCATTTTGGTCATGTTTTTGTGTTTAGTTTAAGCCATAATTACCAATTGTGGGGTAATTACGTATTTACTAACTAAAAGTCACAATTTTTCATGATTTTTGTGACTTGAGATCGCCCATTCTACTTGTCGCAAGATTCCTCGTAACATAGCAACCTCATGCTTTTGCAATTGAGTGCGGTTATAAAGTTGGCGAAACTTTTCCATACGGCTAACTGCTGTATGAGGATGTAAATAACCTATTTTCAGCAGTAGTGATTCTAATTGCTGATAGTATCCTTCCACAATTTCTATAGATGCAATTTCGGAGTCGGTGATGTGGAGAGAGGGAGACACCGAGAATTCCCCCCTGTCTTCTTTACCTGTGTTGTGACTTAGTGACAACTCATAACAACAAATTGCTACAGCTGTAGCTAAATTAAGCGAAGAATAACTATAACTAGTGGAAATACGGATAAATCGCTGGGCATAATTTAATTCTTGATTACTTAACCCCCGGTCTTCTCTACCAAAAATCAAGGCTGCGGGTTGCCCAATCTCTTCTAATAACCAGGGTAATACTGTCTGGGGATTTTCTAGAGGTGCATCCCAATCATGAACAACACCAGTTGTGGCGATCGCTCTTTTACATCCTTGCAAAGCAGCGGGTAATGTCTCAACTAATACAGCCGCATCTAAAATATCTTGGGCATGAACCGCCATCTGTCTAGCTTCTGTTCCCCAAGGATCACATTGGGGATTTACCAACACCAGCTGATTTAGTCCAAAGTTTTTCATTACCCGCGCTACAGACCCCACATTCAAAGGGCCCGCTGGTTCTACTAATATGATTTTTACTCCAGCTATTGTCATTCGATTTTGGATTATTAGATTTTGGATTGATGACCGAAAATAATGGGATACAAGCCCCATCCTAGAAGGACGGCTTTTCGACTATTGTGGTAGAATTTGGATAGCCGCCATAAGGCATTGGGAGACTTTAAACGAACGTCGAGGGATGATAAGACTATTTCGGTAGCACAACCCAATGAAGCGTTAAGGAATCCTTGGACTTTAGGACAAGGAAGTATGTCAAAACAAGTATATGTTTTAGAAATCGACCACTAATAGACCCAGATAGATTTTTCCTCACCATTTTGGGCATGTAGAGACGTTGCACTGCAACGTCTCTACAGTAATTTGTACATTTTTAACACGATTATGAGTCGCGCAGCCCTCTGTGTATTCGACGATTACCACTTATAATCACCACAGTTTGCTTAATCGCGCTAACTCGCCACTCTCCATCGACTTTAATTAACTGATGCTCGTAATTTCCTGCTGTATCAAGTCGGTCTTGCCCTGGTTCACAGGTAGAGTCAAATCGATAAATACAATACGCTGATCGACACTGTGCATAGTCCTTGTTGACTGCTACCTCATGATTAGTACTGATATGCAGAGTCTTTAACCCAGCCAGTCCCTCTACTCGCTGTTGTACAAATGCTTCTGCCTTGATTTGTTGTGGCAATCCTCCTCGAGATTCCGAATAATCAATATAAATCTCGTCTGCTAAATATTTGCGGAGTTTGTGCCAGTTTTTATCATCGATTGCATTTGCGATACCTACAATGATATCAATGATTTTGCTGCGCTCAATTACCCATTGAATAGCTGATAGCTCAGATGTCATGGATTTCAACTCAACTCAATTAATTTTAAGAAAGGCGCTAGATATTTCTTAGCGCCTTTATATCTGTGCAAGAGATGATTGTTTAACTACTATGCAATAAACAAGCACCTCTACTCAAGTACTTTGGAACTTAAACCGTCACTCCTTCTAACTCTTCATCTGTCAATTCATACAAATCTCGTAACTTTTGTAACTTATCCTCACCAGCTTGCCAAAAACCTCGTCCGTGGGCTTCCAACATCCTACCCACTATATTTTTAAAAGCTTCCGGGTTGGCTTTTCGCAATTTTTCTGCCATTTCTGGGTCTAAAGCATAAGTATCTGCTGCCTGATCGTATACCCAATCGTCAGTAAAATCTGTAGTACCGCCCCAACCAATTAATGCCGTCATCCGTTGAGAAACTTCAAAAGCACCACCAGAACCTTGATTGACCATCGCTTCCGCCCATTTGGGGTTTAGCAACTTCGTGCGATACTCCATCCGTAACAAATCATCCAGCTTGCGGGGTGTGGTATCTTTCGAGAAACTTTCTACAAAACTAGCAGTTACTTTCTTCCCACCAATTTTTTCAGCTGCCTTTTTCAAGCCGCCCGTATTGGCATAATATTCCTGAATATCGGTTAAACCATATTCTACCGAATCAATTTCCTGCACAATGCGATCGCTCGTTTTTAACAACTGTGTTAACACTTCCGGTCTTGCTTGACCCCGGTCTTGTCTACCATAACTAAACACATTGCGACTTTGCCAAGTATTTCCCAACTCCTCCCCAGATTCCCAACTACCATCAGTCACACGCTCATTTACCATTGAACCAAAATCACCCGCCGGATTAGAAAATAACCTAGCCGATACATTCTCCACACCCTGCGCTTTCAAAGCCAAAGCATGTTTTCTAATAAAATTCTGGTCTTCCGGTTCCTCAACCTCAGCCGCTCGTTGAAACAAATCATCCAACAATTCAATCACATTCACAAAACTATCGCGGAAAATCCCCGACAAATTCCCCAACACATCAATCCGAGGATGTCCAACCTGCGCCAAAGCCTTTAACTCATAACGCACAATTCGCCCCGTCCCCTCCTTCACAGGTTCCGCTCCTACCAACTCCAAAAGAATCCCCAGAGACTCACCCTTAGTTTTAATCGCATCCAAACCCCACAACATCACCGCCACAGTCTCCGGATACTTACCATGTTCCTGCAAATGCTGGGCAATAATCTGTTGAGCGATTTCCCTTCCCCTCTCATACGCCGCCACAGATGGCATTCTATAAGGGTCTAAAGCATGAATATTCCTTCCCGTCGGTAACACACCAGGCCCATCCCGCAACAAATCACCACCAGGCGCAGGCGGAATATACTCCCCATTCAAACCCCGTAAAAGATTCGTCAACTCATCAGTACTTTTTTCTAATAAATCTCTAATCTGTAACTCCTCCTCTTGGCGTCCTACCCTACGGGAAGCCGCTGCGCGTCTAAGGCGCCTTGGCGGTTCGTTCCCAAAATACGCCTCCAAATACGCCCCCATCTCCTCCTCATCCGGCGCTTCCCCCAAAGTATGCAACCCAGAAGAAAACAACCTACTCTCCAAAACTTGCAAATACTCGTACAACTTCACCAAATAATCATTAAAAGCATGAGCGCTAAACATCCGCACATTCTCTGGCGTAAAAGGAATTCCCAAACGCTTCGCATCCTCAAACGGACAATCTGCATCTAAACCAGTATCAACAACCTTTTTACAAATCCCTTCCTTGAGAGCATAATTCTTCTGTGGATCTTCACGATATTCCGCGATTAAATCCCGTAAAATCACCAATTCTTTATACAAACCCGCACGACCATAGGGCGGTACATTGTGAGAAATTAACACCCCATAACCACGACGCTTCGCCAAAATCGATTCTGAAGGGTTATTTGCTGCATATATATATAGATTGGGCAAATCTCCTAGCAAAATATCTGACCAAGAATAACCCGTATTACCCAAAGGTGAACCAGGCAACCATTCCACCGTACCATGCATTCCAAAATGAACTACAGCATCAGCCTGGAAATCATTTTGCAACCATTTATAGAAAGCAGCATACTGAGGATGAGGTGTTAAATCTCGCTCAAACATTAACCGCATCGGATCACCTTGTATTCCCAAGGGTGGTTGGACACCAATCCAAATATTTCCTAATTGCACACCGCCAATATGGAATTCATCCCCATAGGTTTTAATCCCAGTACCCGTAAGAGATTTCCATTGCTTTTCTATCCGGGAAGTGCGGAGATATCCCAACCATTTTTCCAGAGTTTTAGCATTAACAGAGGCGGGGACATTCTGACGCGGGGACGCGGGGAAAGTTTCTCTATTCCCATCACCGCGTCTATCTCTCTCCATCTCATCAAAAGCTTCATCCGCTTCTTTGACTTGCTGAATTAACTCTTCTCCATCAACTGGCAAATTTCCGACGTTGTAACCTTGGTCTTGAAGTGCTTCTAGAAATTTCAGAAGACTACGAGGTACATTCAACAATGCAGCAGTTCCTACTGCACCGTAACCGGGCGGAAATCCATACAGAATAATGGCAATTTTTCTGGCAGATGCTGAAGTTTGTCGCAGATGAATCCAGTTTTTGATTCTGCCAATTAAACGTTGTACTCGTTCGGGAACCAAATAGATATTTTCTCCCACCAAACCGCCAAGAGGAACAACGTCGATCGCTCCATCTAATTCTGGCAAAGCGTATAAAACTACACTTTGTAGACCTCCTATACCTTGGCGTGTCCAAGAATAAATATCTTGAATTAAAAGAGGTGCAGCAACTATATACGGAACATTCTTAGCATTGAGAATGCGTTTTGCTACCTCTACTTGGCGTCCTGCTTCCATCGAACCCGCAGGGCCACCCACCAAAGGAAAACCAATCGTCGAGACGATCGCATCTACTTTTACTGCTTCTTCAGATAAAGATGGAGTTTCGATGTTACCCTGCTGGCGTTGCTGAATTTCGTAATCACTTGTCATCCAATCACGAACCGCAACATGTCCTTCCACACCGTTGATAAATATAGGTAAAGGAATTAATCCAGCTGCATCAAAACGGCGAATGAGTTGATTAATGTAGGGTTGTTTGGTGATTACATGCTTGCGATAAAGCAGAATTCCGACTACTGGTTTTGTAGAGACGCGCCATGGCGCGTCTCTATAAGATTTGCAATACCACTCCAAATACTCACGCGGTGATTCAAAATATCCCTGATAATCGGGGTGAAGCAATCCCATGTTCGGGGTTTCGATGGGTGGGGGAATGTCACCAACTTTTAACCCCAAGTATTTTTCTGCTAATGTCCAAAATAAAGCTGCGACGTTTTCCGGCCCACCTGCGTTCCAGTAACCATAGATAATTAGCCAGTTGCGTAAATCTTGGACTTTTTGTACTGGCACGAATTTTAACAGCTTCGGGCCGATTTTTAAGAAGCTGATGTAACCTGCTAATTTATCTTCTTCTCGTCCTTGACTGAATTTATCGAGGATAAATTTTACAGGTTTGGGCATACCTTTGGGTTTGTCACCAATCGCAAACGCACCCAACTGAGTAAAACTCATCAATTCCAATGCAGACTCAAAGACAAGGCGGATGGGAATATTCGCAATGCGCGATCGCAACCACAACACCTGATCGTAATCAAACAGCAAGCTACCAAAAAATACGTCAGCACCACTCAGTGCTGCTTCTACTTCTTGGCGCTTACTGGTAATGTCGCGATCGCTAAAAACTCTAATATCCAACTCTGGACAACTAGCGATCGCCAGATAAGCCGCTTTGCGATACAAGTCGGCGTTGAAAGATTCAAACCCTGCTACCAAGACGATGCGTTTCATGTCCTTGAGCTACGAAATGTTTCTTCATCTTGATTTTAATCTTGCTACAGCATCCAGGAAAATAAATAACTGGTATTAGCTTTTTAATGTCAAGTCATATTGACATGTTGTAACAAGATTGTTATATTTCTTTATATACAAAAACAAATATAACTAAAAGTTTTTGATTTTGGTATAGGTATCTCCCATCAAGATATATATCTCTCCTAACTTCCTCGGTTAATCGCCGAGGTTTTTTTTGAGTATGTGTTGGTTGGTAAGTTTTAAATTCTTAATCTTAATATTCCTGGTTTCATGCTTAACCAGAGAATAATGTAATGTGCGAAATTTAACTTGCCATGAAACACCAATTTTTAGACCAGCGTGTTCAGGAACATAATACAGCTATGATTCAGGTGTTACAAAATCTAGCAATACAATTAAATGAGGAGCAATGCTGGCAAAAGAGTAAATTAATTGAGAATAAGGCCAATCTTTTATTGCAAGCACAAAATGATCATCGACGAGTTGTTGCTGCGATCGAGATTAAGATCAAAAATGCTCTTGATTCAGACTGACACCGTCAATCGATTTTGGATTTTGGATTTGAGATTTTGAATTGACTCCACAAATAAATCTAGGAGCTTGAGGATTTTAGATTGTGGATTAGTTTCACAGATAATCTGTTTGCTCTGTACCATCAAAGATAATTGGTTGATAAATATTTAATCAAGTAGTTAAAATAACTTCTTAATTCTTCCGCAGCTTGAGTTGATACTTGATGTGAAGATTCCCAATCATTAATGTATTTAGTTTTGATGATTTGAAATGCTTTCACATATATCTGAATTGATGGCTGTTGGTGAGTAATAACTTTTTTATACAATAGACGTGGTTCAATCTCATTTTCCATACAACAGCCAAGTAATTTGATATATTTGCAAATATTTTGGCGAAATTCTTCTGTTTGAGAATGCTGTGGACTCATGAGTTTATTTGTCACTACTTGTGCTAATTCTAATCGCCGAGATAGTAGCCATCGTCCAGCTTCGATACAAGCTACTCTTTGTGATTCTATATGGGGAATAGATGCATTCAAATCTTCAATATGTGCTAAAGATTGTCGAAGTTTGTCTTGTCTTTTTTGAATTTCAGCAGTATTGATATTAGGTTGAGAAGACTGCTTTTTATGCTCTAACTCATAGATGACATCTTCAACAGCTGGTTTGATGATTTGGTTAATGATATGCGTCTGTTCTTTGAGTACTTCTAGTACTTGATTACGGAGTTCGTAATGAATAATATTTTCTAAGCGAGAATTTGTACTTTCTTGCAAACAGTCTATCTGTTGTTGCAAATCCTGAATCACTATGTCTTGAAACTCCTCTTTCTCTACGATTCCCTGATACAAGCGTCGTTCTAAAATTTGCACTCTTCGTTCTAATGGGTGAACAGATGTACTATTTAACCAAGGATTGAAAACAAACTCTGCTAATTCGTGCAAAGTTTTTCCGACTTTGTGTAAAACTGCAATGCTTTTTGTACTTTCCCTCATGGGGTTATCCTTACAAAATAACAGTGTGATAACGTAAAATTACTCAGATTAGGTATATTATGAAACCTTTGTCTCAACCTTTGAATATTCTCCCGCTTCATCCTACAAAACTACTGTGATAGACTACTATACTTTTAAAGTATTGTTAATGACCAATATTTAGTTTCTAGAAATTCTACCGACACCATATAGTAAAGCGCAATTACAACATAAGATACTTTGCAAAACTAGGCGATCGCTAATTCCAAATGTCACACTAGTTTGATATTTTTATAAAAAATTATATATATTTATTACTTTTGATAGATGCGTTTTATTTAAAAACAAAATTTTTACGTTTTTCCCTGTTAAGCGTTTCCTATTTGCTTGTAATCCAAATTACTCGATTTTCTTTAACATAAAGAGAGAAAACCGTACAGAAAAGGGGCGCTATTTCTACCTGAAAAATCTGTGTAGAGGTCGATAAGATCAAATTGCGGCTCAAGCTAATGTTTAGTAGTTGTAGCCAAGAGTAAATTAAGTATGGTTAATCAAGTAAAGACAGCCGCTTTACTAGCTTTATTAAGCGGGCTTTTAATTACGATTAGTTATTGGATAATTGGTGGTAGCACAGGCGTAGTAGTCGGTATTGTTCTAGCAGCAGTTACCAATTTATTTTCATGGTATCAATCTGATAAAATTGCTCTGGCTGCTTATGGCGCTCAACCTGTGTCACCCCAAGCAGCACCTGGGCTATATGCACTGGTAGAAAGATTGTCCCAACGAGCAAATCTACCAATGCCAAGTATATATATTGTTCCTTCTCAAAATGCCAACGCCTTTGCAACAGGCCGTGATCCGCAACACTCAGCTGTCGCCGTCACTGAAGGTATTTTGCAGATATTACCAGAAGAAGAACTTGAGGGTGTAATTGCCCACGAACTCACTCACATTGCTAACCGCGATACCCTGACCCAAGCGGTTGCTGCAACAATCGCAGGGGCGATTTCTTTCCTAGCTCAAATGCTGAGTTACGGGCTGTGGTTTTCGCCCTATTCACGGGACGATCGCAATGGGCCTAATCCTCTAGGGTTATTATTAACAGTAATACTTGCCCCACTTGCAGCAACAATTATTCAGTTGGCTATTTCCCGGACACGAGAGTTTTCAGCAGATGCAGGTTCCGCCAGAATTACAGGAAATCCCCGTGCTTTAGCCCGTGCGCTGCAACGTTTAGATGCGACAGCGCGACAAATACCTCTTAATGCTAACCCTGCTTTTGAGCCACTATTAATTACAAATGCTTTCTCAGGGCAGTTTATGAGTAATTTGTTCTCTAGTCACCCATCCACAGAAGCACGAGTGCAAGCATTACTGAAATTGGAACAAGAAGGAATTAGGGATCGGGGATTGGGGATTGGGTATTAAGAACTATTTTAGGACTTACGCACACTCTACCGATTCTTGGCTTCCTACCTTACGCAAACCGCTTGCGCGTCTAAGGCGTCTTGGCGGTTTAATAAGTAAAGCTTTTTGGCGATTTTTGCGTAAGTCCTGTATTTAATTGCAAGAAACAAGGGAGACAGGGGGAAATAAATTGTATTAGGTGCAAAGGTGGAGTAATTTATTTTTTGAAGTTCCCTGAGCGCTGATTCTCCTGAATCTAATAACCTACACACCCAGATATTCAGTATCACAATAAGGAGATACAAATGAACTCGAACAATGAAGAAAACTTGGTTGTTGTGCGCGTCAGTTCTCAAACCGAAGAAATAGTGGAAACGGAAATGGCTGGTGAGACTGACGAAGTTAAGGGCGAAACAAAAGCATTAATTGAAGCCATCAGAAGACGCGCCCAATCTGAGGCTGAATCCGCAGGGACTCTCACCCGTGAAACTTATCTCAATGCGGTACGTCAAGCGCGCCAAGCAATTGAAGGTGAGAAACTGATTGAGCGCGATCGCATTGAACATTCTTGGCTAGTATTGCAGCAGGAAGCAGAGAAAAACTGGCATTTAATCCTCAAACAAGCAGAAGAATTCGGCTCTCGCTGCCAAGATGCTGCTAAAGCTGCTTGGGATGCCTTTAATACTCCACGTTCTTAATCTTAGCTTGCCTAGTTGCTCAATAATATTAAGTATTTGTTACCCTTTAGGGGCGGGTTGGAAAACCTGCCCCTGATTTCGCTAAATAATTTCATCTTTTTTTAACCGGAATCACAACAATTGCAAATGATGCTAGATAATTAAAAGGTTTGACTTTTACTTATTTGTCTAGCTTGGTAACTCAGAACTAACAACTATGCGAACTTACTATTGCGGCGAACTCCGAACACAACATATTGGAGAAATTGTCACCTTATACGGATGGGTAGACCGTCGCCGCGATCATGGGGGTGTGATATTTTTAGATTTACGCGATCGCTCTGGAATTGTGCAAATTGTCAGTGATCCCCAACGTACCCCGGATTCCTATGAACAGGCGAATGCTTTACGAAATGAGTATGTCATTAAAGTCACAGGTAGGGTATCGCAACGTCCAGACGAGTCTCTTAATAACCGCATACCTACAGGTGAAGTTGAAATTTACGCAGAGAATATAGAATTACTCAACGCTGTTCGTAAGCAATTACCCTTTCAGGTTTCTAGCAGCGAGACAGATACGGTACGAGAAGACTTGCGGTTGAAGTACCGTTACTTAGATTTGCGACGCGCCCAAATGACACGTAATCTGCAATTACGCTATCAAGTTGTGAAAGCAATGCGTCGCTATTTAGAAGATATAGAAGGTTTTGTGGAAGTTGAAACCCCTATACTTACCCGTTCCACCCCAGAAGGAGCGCGGGATTATTTAGTTCCCAGTCGTGTCAACCCTGGTGAGTGGTTTGCTTTACCCCAATCTCCTCAATTATTTAAACAGTTATTGATGGTGTCTGGGTTTGACAGATACTATCAAATAGCCCGTTGCTTCCGCGATGAAGATTTGCGTGCTGACAGACAACCAGAATTCACGCAATTGGACATGGAAATGAGTTTCATGTCCCAAGAAGAAATTATCGAACTCAACGAAAAGTTAGTTGGTTATATCTTCAAAACGGTTAAGGGTATTGAGTTACAATATCCTTTTCCCCGTCTTACCTACGCTGAGGCGATGGAACGGTACGGTAGTGATAAGCCTGACACCCGTTATGCATTGGAATTAGTGAATGTCTCTGATGTGATCAAAGACTGCGGTTTCAAAGTTTTTCGGGATGCTGTCACCAGTGGGGGAATTGTCAAAATCCTACCTATTCCCAACGGTAATGACGCCATTTCTAATGTCCGCATCAAACCAGGTGGTGACTTATTCAAAGAAGCGAGTGAAGCTGGTGCTAAAGGTTTAGCTTACATCCGCGTCAGAGATAACGGAGAAATTGACACTATTGGGGCGATTAAAGATAACCTTACAGAGGAACAAAAACAGGAAATATTGCGTCGCACAGATGCAAAACCCGGTCATCTATTGTTATTTGGGGCTGGGGATAGTGCTACTGTTAATAAAACCTTAGATAGATTACGGCAAGTTATTGCTAGAGAGTTTGGATTAATTGATCCTGATAAAATCAATTTACTTTGGATTACAGAATTCCCGATGTTTGAGTGGAATGCAGACGAAAAGCGCCTCGAAGCGCTCCACCACCCATTTACTGCACCCCACCCTGATGACTTAGACGATTTGAAAACAGCACGCGCCCAAGCTTATGATTTAGTATTCAATGGTTTTGAAGTTGGTGGTGGTAGCTTGCGGATTTACCAACGGGAAATTCAACAGCAAGTTTTTGATGCGATCGGACTTTCTCATGAAGAAGCACAAAATAAGTTTGGTTTTCTCTTAGAAGCTTTTGAGTATGGTACTCCACCTCATGGCGGTATTGCCTATGGCTTAGATAGATTAGTGATGTTGTTAGCAGCAGAAGAATCTATTCGAGATGTGATGGCGTTTCCGAAGACACAGCAAGCGCGTTGCTTACTCACAGATGCACCTTCGGGTGTAGATGTCAAGCAACTCAAAGAATTACATGTGACTTCAACTTATAAACCAAAATCTTGAATTAACGTGAGTTCGACTAGAATTATCAGACTAGGCTATTGAATCGCCCGCAAGCCCACAAGTAAAATTATTTGAGGGTGGGATTGTGGCTCATGAAATCTATCGAACTCACGTTAACCGAGTAGTATTGTTATACCAATTTCTTTTAAAAGTGAAACATATTTTTTTGTAGAGACGCGATATATCGCGTCTCTACATTATTTATGTGTATCACGATTAACGTGAAATGGTATTAGCCTACCTGATTGCAAAAATAGCTTTTGCAATCACAAAACACCTGTGGCTGTATTTTTCCCTGGAATTTGCACACCATTCATGTTGATCAGCAAATCATTATTGGTATCAAAAGGTTTATTCTGGTCATTGATTGCCAAGTAGGTACTACCTTCCCATTGGAATAATACACTCTCGTTGTTATTTAATGCCTGATCACCTTGGGTTTGTGGATCTTTATCGTTATAAGCTGCTTGAATTGCAGCAGATAGATTGTTCCCTGTCACCAAACCTGCATCGTATACGTATATTCTTTGGGTTCCTTGTGTTGTGGATGTGGATAATGTGCCATCATTGTTGAACCAGATGCGATCGCCTTGATTTGGATTAGAGTTGGTGATCGGATCGACTCCATTCACCGATGATTGGGAAAATCCCTGTTGTTGATTATTAACGATATAGATAGAGCCATCTCCACTAGGTTGTCCTGTGAGAATGTCGATTTCCAAATCGCCAGAAACTTGATTATTTGATCCTGGAGGGAGAATTTGATTGCTATTTGCATCCGAAGTTGTAACAACAGTGTTATTACCTGTCTCCTCAACAATAGGAGTCGTACTATCACTGACACCTATAACTTGGCTATTTTGAGGAGAAGCTGAATTACTTCCCACTTCCAAAGCGCCAATATCAGTAATGGTACTACCGTTACCATCGCCATCTTGCGGACGGTTATTACCGCGTTGGTCTGTTTTCAAAGTGCTGACGCCATTAAAAATGTTAGAACCAACATCAATCGCCGGACTTGTGGATTGGAGTGTAAAATTACCCCGCGAAGGATCTACAAATTGTGGATCGTAACCCAAAATATTTTGCAAATTCCCTGCATTGGGATTATCTGAACTCATGAATTGAGAGGAGTTATAAGCCAGATTGTAATCAAACGTCACATTTTTTGAATCCCAAATTAAATTGGCTTTGCGATCAGGTCTCGCATACATAATGTTGTTGTAGCCACGCACATTTTTAGAATGTAGGGCTGCAATCTCTCCGTTCGTGTATGAATTACGAGAATTTTGGTAAGTAGTATTGTTGACAATGTCTACATTGGAGTTTTGGAAAGCTACAATAGCATGGCCACCATTGTTGTAAACGGTATTATTGGCTACTAATGTCTTTCCTTGATAGGGTTGACTACGATTATCTGTACCATCTGATGTGTCAAGTATAATACCATGACCCTCACCAATTTTGCCTGACCCGATCCATGGAATAAGACTTTGATTATCGTAGACAATGTTGTCTTTAATAATCATCTTGTAATCGCTAGTGTTATTGTCTGAGTTCCTGTTCCAAATCAGACTGATACCACTTGTACCATGGGACGAATACCAAGCATTGCCAGAGACGACGTTTTTCTCAATTGTGAGATAGTCCGCATCGTTAGCTGCAATACCTGCACCAGTGAAATTATGGAATTTGTTACCACTAATAACAATGTGGTCAGAATAGCCCATGTCAGAGCGACCGTTAACTCTAATCCCAGAGCTATTGGTAATAAAGTTGTTTGGATTGTATTGCTCTTTTTGAGCATATTCTAATGTAATCTCATCCTTACTACCTTCTATGTCAAGTCCTTCAATACGTACGTAAGATGAAGAGGTGACGTTAATCCCAAGACTTCCCTTGACTTTCAACTTAGGAGTGTGTCCTGGGTACGCTTTGATGGTTGTCCAGTTGTCCGGTGAGCCACTTTTATTCCAAATTGACAGTAAGTCTTTGCTGGGATCACTCTGGGTATAAGTCCCGTTCATGATGTAGAGTGTATCGCCTGCTTTTAGACGATCTGCTCCTACTTGTAGGCTTTTAAATGCAGTGTTTTCACTTAAGCCGTTATTATTATCATTACCGATTTCGGCAGAAACATAGTAAGTTTTACCCATTTTGAATACTCCTAAGTTGTGTAAGAGGAAATGGTAGTGTCCCTTCGCTAAAAATCCTGAAGTTGCATTTGCTCCGTCCAATCCATGAATTAAGTTATGGTTCAGTGTAAATTCGTATCAAGTCTAATTAATTGGGTAAAAAATACATTTACCTACGCAAAAGCTATTCATTTCGCTGGGTTGATAGTCAATTGCATCGTATCTGCGTCTATGTGCAGTCGCGATCGCAACCTTATTACACCCCTAAACCACTATCTTCTGTGGTTATCGAAATGAATTTTTGTCGAAACTTGGTAGACTTTACACCTTTAACTTCAGGTAACTGTAACTAAAGCTGAAAATTCAATTGAGGTAACTCCAACCGATGTAACCGAGCATAAAAAATTACATATACAATTGGGCGACTCAATCATAGTAGATGCTAAAATTTCAGCTTAAATTACGAATAATATTCAATTATTTGAGTCTCTAGAGAATATTACACTGATATTTAACTTATTTTCAAGCTATTTGTTAATTTATTAAGCTGTATAGTGAATCCATAAAGCAAGAAACACAAACTAAATAAAACACACAACCCTATCTTCTCGCTTCTTTTAACTTGCACAAAGCCTGCATGGTTGGGTTATATAAATTAATTGCATGTTATTACATTCCACAGTCCTTAATGTTTAGGATATGGTTGAGTTCGTATATTTATTTAGGTATAAAATTTTCCACTTAGTTGCATGTATTAAATCAAACTAAATCTGGCGGAAGATATTTGAGATAAAAATTGAGCTAAACATATTATTCATATCAAGATTGAGATATATTTTTGCCTATTTGATTTTACACATCAGAATTATTTGACTCATTCATGTGATTCGATTTGAGATTGTGTATTTCGGATACGTGGAAAATGAAATTGACTCCACAGTTTTTTCTGCCTGCTCTGTGTCATCTAAAGAAGTATCTGTCAAAATAGACTCTGCTCTCACTCGATTGAAGCAGGATGTTTTCGTAACAGAGCATATATAATGTTAGTTTTACTTATCGCCTGCTAAGATGTTCGTCATAATTGATGTTTGAGATATTACCCATAGGCATGAATATACCTAAAGACACAAAAGATACTGATTTTAAAATCCTATAGTAATAATTTCGGTCGCGATTTTATAAACATGAATGTACCTAGAGGCATAAATTGTACTGGTTTTAAATAATTCTGTACAAAGTCTTTATTTTTTGGTATATATATGCTGTATACTCCTATATGTAAAACAAAACTGTGGAAATTAATGAACAATAAGCTTAGTAGACAGTTAAAATGTAACGGAATTTACATTAGTAAATGTAACCATAAAAACTTAAGGAAGCGCAATAGAAATTATCTTTATTTATAAATACTGTTGACAAATAATACCAGTAATATTGTCTTGGAAGCACTGCAAGATTCTATTTATATAGAGAAAAACAAAGTATTTTTTTACTTGCAGCCTGAGGAAAGCAAGTCATGCTCAAGCAAAAAATTTATCTATTTATCAACGCATCGACCAATATCTGTACATTATAATTTTTAACTATTGCAATTGTATTGTTAGAGTTGTAGTTGGAAAATCCCTGGAATTATATGATTCTCATCCTGCGAAGGAATACTCAAAATAAATAGAATAAATTATTTGGAATTGATGGAGTAGGGCTTCGATGGTCAACTAAGATCTCAGTCCCTCCAACCCAGCCATCTTGCTAGATTTAGATGTTTAGAAATCTCAGGATGACTGAGTTACCAGGAAAGTTATAACTAAAATTTAATTACCCTGCACAAACGTCCTTCTGTCTAGCGCTCAGATATATTTTTGATTGAATTTGAGGTCTGAATCGATAATTATTGTGTGTCTATTTTGTGTTCTCGAAAAGAATCCTTTGCAGAATCTTTATAAAAGAATGACTAAATTATTGATTAACTAAAGTAAATTTAAACTAAATAATTAATTCAAAAATAGAGATGAACTTACGATGGTCTAGTTTTAGATCTCAGTTCCTCTAGCGCAAACTTCTTGCTCTACTGTACATTTACCCAACAAGGGAGGTCAAAGTGCAAAGAAGATGTGACCGAAATCGCAAACGTTCAAAACGACGAGCGATCTATTGTCCGATTCACGGATGCTATCTAGATAGTGTCAGTCAAAAATATCCATTATTTGCTGATCGCCCAGGACAACTCCAGCAGAGGGGAATAGGGCGACAAACAGCACTTTTTTTAGTAGCAAAGAAAACCGCAGTACCTCTAGAAGGAGAATGGTTGGAAGCATTTTGGTGTGATCAATGTCAAGAAAAAAAATGGTATCACCTGAAAAAGCGCGATCGCGTTTATGAAGTATCGATTGCAGCTCCAGAACTTTGGCAGCAAGCAATGGGGGTAATTTATCCAGAAGGAAACCCTTCGGTAGGAGAATTCACTCGCAGACATTCAAAAATGGTTGGTTGTAAAAGCAGCAAGGATTTCGGATTTATCGGTTAATCACCAATTATTTTTGGATCTGCACAGCACATAAAATATATTATATATGCAGCTTTCTTTTATAGATAATTGGTATAAGCGATTAGCAGATTTTTAATTGTAATTTATGATTAATAGGCCAACATCTGCCATGAAAGAATCTGAATATCAACTTGAAGAGATAGATGTTCAAAAATACTTGCTTGTTCTACAACGACGTTGGATGACCGCAGTAGGAGTATTTGGAGTAGTTCTCACCCTTGCATTATTATACGCATTATCATCGAAACCGACATATACAGCACAAGCGAGTCTGTTAATTAAGACAAATCGAGCATCCTCATTAACAGGATTGGGAGAAGATTTAGGACGACTGGAATCTCTAGCGGAGAAGGACAGTCCCTTAGACACACAAGCTAAAATTGTTACATCTGTTCCTGTAATTCAGGAAACCATCACAACCTTGAGCCTCAAAGATGATGAAGGTGAACCCTTAAAAATTAAGGATTTGCTAAAAAATTTGAAAGTAGAGGGTCTCAAAGGTACAGATGTCCTAGAAATATCTTATACAGATGAAAACCCTCAATTGGCTGCAAAAGTCATCAATAAAGTAGTTGATGCTTATATTAAGCAAAACATCCAAGCCAATAGAGAAGAAGCAACCTCAGCAGGTAAATTTATATTGCAGCAGTTACCTAAAACTGAGGAAGCTGTGCAGAAAGCAGAATTAGCCTTACGTAGATTCAAAGAGAAAAATAAGGTAATCGTTCTGCAAGAAGAAGCAACCGCAGCAGTTAATACAATCTCAAAATTAGAAGATGAAATTGCCCAAGCCCAAGCTCAACTTGTTGATGCTAATGCTCGTCTGGAGAAATTACAAAACCAGGCTAGGGTGAACTCGCAAGAAGCTGTATCAGCAGTTGACTTGAGCCAAGTAGCTGGAACTCAAGAAGTAATCAAAGAACTCCAGGAAGCACAAACCGATTTGGCGGTGGCGCGAACCCGTTATCTACCAGGACATCCGACAGTCTCTCAGTTAGAAGAAAAAGTTTCTGCTCTGAAAAATTTATTACGACAGCGAGTAGAGCAAGTAGGTGGTAATAGTCAGCAAATGTCTACAGCTAATTTACAGATGGGAGAGGTACGACAAAAGCTGATTGAAGATTTAGCAAGTACAGATAAAGAACGTGCAGGTTTGGAGAAACGAATTGCTGATTTGAGAAATACATGGTCTTTGTACAAACAGCGAGCCAATACTTTACCTCGATTAGAGCAAACCCAACGGGAACTAGAGCGAAAGCTGAAAGCCGCGCAAACAACTTATGAAACGCTTTTGACCAGATTACAAGAAATTAACGTAGCCGAAAACCAAAATATTGGTAATGCTCGAATCATTTCCCCTGCATTAGTACCAGATGAGCCGAGTGGAATGAGAAAAGCTCTGATTGTTTTTGGTGGAGGAATTTTAGGTATACTGCTTGGAATAATTGCTGCTCTGATTTCTGATTTAATAGACCGCTCTATCAAAACTGTTAAAGAAGCGAGAGAACTTTTCCAATACACTTTGCTAGGGGTAATTCCTAGTGTTAGTCGAAGTGGGAAAAATAGCTATTCAGTAGAAGGTTTAGATAGACCAGTTCCCAGAGTAGTTGGTAGAGATGTCCCCCATTTTCCTGTTGGTGACGCATACCAAATGCTACAAGCAAACTTGAAATTCCTTTCAGATAAGCAGCTAAAAGCAATTACAGTTACTAGTTCCATTCCTAAAGAAGGAAAATCAGAGGTTTCTGCCAATTTGGCTGTAGCAATGGTAGAAGTTGAACGTCGAGTACTTTTGGTAGATGCTGATATGCGTCATCCCATCCAGCATCATATTTGGCAACTAAGCAATAAAAAAGGCTTAAGTAATATCATTGTTGATCAAGTTCCTTTAGAGACCGTTGTCCACGAAGTAATGCCCAATTTACACGTTCTCACCTCTGGAGTGATACCTCCTAATCCAGTAGCCCTACTAGATTCCGAGCGTATGGCTGCCTTAGTTGCGAACTTTACAAAAGATTATGATTGTGTAATTTTCGATGCTCCACCTTTAGCAGGAACAGCAGATGCAGCAGTTCTGGGTAAATTAGCAGACGGTATTCTGTTAGTGGTGCGTCCAGAAGTGGTTGATTTTGCAAGTGCTAGTGCAGCTAAAGAGTTTTTAACTCAGTCAGGACAAAAAATATTGGGTATGGTCATTAATGGTGTCAGCGTGAAGCGCGAACCTGACAGCTACTTCTACTATGCAAAAGATTCAGTGGAGTCAACTAGTGTGTCTAAAAAATCTCTGATGGTGAAAAATCGTTGATTCAGTACTTTATAAAAGATGCGATCGCTTTTGAGGTAGTTGCTTACTAATGCTCAAAAACATAGAAAGAATTACCGATAAACTCAGTCCTAACCTACAAAAGATTATTAGTAACACAGGTTGGCTGTTAGCAGATAGAGTTTTACGAATGGGTACGGGACTATTGGTGGGCGTATGGGTAGCCCGCTACCTCGGACCAAAAAATTTCGGTATTTTTAATTACGCGATCGCTTTTACTGCTATCTTCAACACAGTTGCAAATCTAGGACTTGATAGCATTGTTGTTCGTAACATTGTCCGTCAACCCAACAAGAAAGATGAAATCTTAGGCACAGCCTTCTTAATGAAGGTTTTAGCCCAAGTTGTGATCATATTTCTCTCAGTTGCGGTAATTATCATTATCCGTCCCCGCGAAATTCTTATCCATCAATTGGTTGGAATTATGACTGTGGGAATGTTTTTTGAATCTTATTACGTTATTGATTATTGGTTCCAATCCCAAGTTCAGTCCAAATATACGGTTTGGTTTAAGAATATAGGTTTGGTGCTAGCTAGTTGTATGCGGGTTTTCTTGATCCAAATACAAGCTCCATTACTTTTTTTCGCTTGGGCTTATTCTGCTGAAACCGCTCTGAGTGCTTTGGGACTTGTAGTGGCGTATAGGATTAAAGGTTATTTCATACAAGCATGGCATTTTAGCTCGAAGTATGCCATAGAGTTACTTAAAGATAGCTGGACACTCATTTTTACAAGTTTTGTCGTCATGATTTACATGCGAACTGATCAGTTAATGCTAGGTCAGATGATTGGTGACAAAGCAGTAGGAATCTACTCGGCAGCAATCAAGATATCAGAAATTTGGTATTTCATACCAACTGCCATAACAAGTTCAGTCTTTCCATCCATTTTAAAAGCCAAACAAGTAAATCAAGATCTGTACTATGAACAAATACAGAAAGTTTTAGACTTTCTGACAATTGTGTCTTTTGCAGTTGGTGTAACATTTTCATTGTTCTCATACCAAATTATCAATTTGATGTATGGCCAAGAATATGCAGAAGCAGGGACTATACTTATAATCCATATTTGGACTGGATTATTTGTTTCCATAGGCTTGGTATGTGGTCTGTGGACCACAGCAGAAAATTTAATGCAATTTACATTTATAGCAACTGCCAATGGTGCAGTCATCAATATAATTTTGAACTACTTTTTAATCAAAGGTTATGGAGGTATAGGAGCAGCAATTTCTTCACTAATTGCTCAATGTATTGCTTCATATATATCTTTTCTATTTTTGCCACGAACTAGAAAGATTTTTATGATGCAAACCAAAGCAATTTTATTACCAAGTTTATTAAATAGAATATTCAGATACGTCAAAGGATTTAATACTAAATGAGTAAATGAGTGAAGGATCATTTACTTTTTAACTCATCTCTACCTTAAATTGATTAGGTAAGCTTTCATGTCTCAATTTCATTTGCAAACGCCAGTAGCGTTTATTATTTTCAAACGCCCACATACAACAGAGCGTGTTTTTGAAACAATTCGCCAAGCCAAACCACCAAAACTTTTTGTCATCGCAGATGGTCCCCGACACGACCGTGCTGATGAGCCAGAAAAGTGTGAAGCTACTCGTGCAATTATTAACCGTGTTGACTGGGATTGTGATGTTCTGACAAACTACTCAGATGTGAATTTAGGGTGTGCAAAACGCGTTTCTAGTGGTCTGGATTGGGTTTTCAATAATGTTGAAGAAGCAATTATCTTAGAAGATGACTGTGTACCTCATCCAACATTTTTTCGTTTCTGTGAAGAATTACTAGAGAAATACAGGTACGATACCCGGATCTCTTCAATTTCTGGACAAAATGTTCAGTTTGGACGCAAACGAACTAATTACAGTTACTACTTTTCTATATACAACCATTCCTGGGGCTGGGCAAGCTGGAGACGTGCTTGGCAGCACTTTGATTTATACATGAAGCTTTGGCCAGAAATGAAAGCTATGGGTTTTCTCGATAATATCCTCATGGATTCTAGGTCAGTTCAATATTGGAGCAAGATATTTGACTCTGTTTACAATAACCCTTCCATGAACATATGGGATTTTCAATGGACATTTGCTTGTTGGCTTCAAAGCAGCTTAGGTATTATCTCAAATGGGAACTTAATTTCTAATATAGGCTTCGGTTCAGATTCTACTCATTTCACTGGAAATAAAAAATCCCCCTACAACAATATGCCTACAGAGGAAATGATCTTTCCTTTAAAGCATCCACCTTTTATATCTAAAAATGTGCAAGCAGATACTTTTACACAACAAACTTTATTTAAAGAAGACCCACTCCAACCTCTCAAACAGAACATCAAAAAGATACTTAATCTAGTTTGACATATTAACATTAGTGAAATTTTTCAAATAAGAATTTGCTCCAATGAAAATTTTGCTCCTTAGTACTCAAGATATTTCAGGTGGTGCAGCTCGTGCTTCATATCGTTTGCACAAGGGGTTGCAAAATATTGGTATCAATTCACAAATGCTAGTACAAGAAAAAAATAGTGATGACAAAACAGTATTGGCGCCAAGAATTAGGATGTTTCAAGGGCTAGCACGTTCAAAATTGACATTTGATACTTTACCATTAAAGTTTTATCGTCAACGAAGTGAAAATATATTTTCTCTTCAATGGTTACCAGATAGAGTAATTCCCAAAATTGCTGCTATTAATCCAGATATCATTAATTTACACTGGATTAGTGGAGCATTTGTACATATAGAAACACTTGCCAAGCTGAAACAACCTTTAGTTTGGACGCTTCATGATATGTGGGCGTTCACTGGAGGATGTCACTACAGTGGTGATTGCGAGCGCTACATTAAATCCTGTGGAACTTGTCCTCAGCTTGGTAGCAACAAGGACTGGGATTTGTCTCGTTGGGTATGGAAACGCAAAACGAATGCTTGGAAAAAACTTAACCTCACAATAGTTACACCTAGCTCTTGGTTAGCTAGATGTGCAAGAGATAGTTCGCTTTTTCAAGATTTACGTGTTGAAGTTATTCCTTATGGAGTGGATGTTCAAACATATCGACCTATTGAGCGTCACATCGCCAGAAAACTACTCAAATTACCACAAGATAAGCAACTTGTTCTCTTCGGTTCATTACGAGCAACCAGTGATAAAAGAAAAGGCTTTCATCTGTTACAAGCAGCTTTGGAAGAGTTGAGCAAATCTGGCTGGAAAGATCGCTTAGAAGTAGTCATTTTTGGAGCATCTCAACCAGAAAATCCTCCTGATTTTGGTTTTCAGGCTCATTACGTCGGTACGCTTAATGATGATTTGTCTTTGGCTGTGGTATATTCAGCCGCAGATGTGTTTGTTTTACCTTCAATTGAAGAAAATTTAGCCAACACAGTCATGGAAGCGATCGCTTGTGGAACACCCAGTGTCGCATTTAACATTGGCGGTATGCCAGATATGATTGAGCATCAAAAAAATGGTTACTTAGCTCAAGCTTATAAAGTTGAAGATTTGGCTCAAGGTATTGCCTGGGTACTCGAAAATCAGGAAAGGCATCGTCAACTATCATATTTTGCTAGGGAAAAGGTATTACAAGAATTTACTTTAGAAATTCAAGCAGATCACTACAAATCTCTTTTTCAAGAGATTTGTTGATATTTTCATAAACATTTTTAAAATATTATGCTACTGAAAATTATCAGTCCTTGATTAGAAAAAATGACAAAAATATCGCTTGTAGCTTTGAAAAATAAGCTAGAGATTATAAGTACAATTGCTTTAATTTTACTTACTGAGTTTTTCCCTTTCCCACCCTTAATAGTAAATCTCGTCAGTATAATAATCTATTTATTTTTATTTTTTGTAATTTTTGGACGAGGAAAAAGATTTCTTTATGTTGCCACACGAGATATCTCTTTACTCTTATTGCTCAGTTTAGCGTTTGCCTCACTTTTTTGGTCTAACAATCCAGAAAGTACTGCATATCAATTGAGGTTTTTACTCCGCTCAAGTCTCTTAGGAGCTTATTTAGCAATGCAATACCGTCCTAGAGAACAGGTAAGCTTGCTGTCTTGGAGTGCTGGAATATCAATGATTCTATCTTTAGGTAGTGTCTTTTTATTTCCATCTTTTGGCACTGCTGTAGTCGATGGAAAATTATCTTGGTTAGGTATCTACTCACACAAACAGACACTTGGCCGTCAGTTGGGACTTTTTGCTTCAATATTTGTAGTAACATATTTAGACAAAAAAAATAATAAAATTGCTGCAATTATTGGCTTTTTATTAACTTTATTTTTAGCGATAAAAGCTAACAGTAAAACTTCATTGTTAATGATTGTTTTTTCTTTAGCTATTGTTCTTTTATATAAAATCAATAAACAAGGTAAAGTTAGACTATTAATATTTTTAATTTTTTCTTTATTTGCTATTGCAGTTACTGTTTTGTTGACTGCTAATTTGGAGTTTATAGTAGTTGATTTATTAGGAAAGGATCTTGAATTTAACGGTCGCACTCCTCTTTGGGGTCTCTCTATTGAAAAAGGATTAGAGCGACCTTGGTTGGGCTATGGTTATGGAGGTTTTTGGGGTTCACAAGCTGCTGATTATGTCATAAAAAATAGCTGGGCAGCTTTCGATGAGGCAGTTTCTCGTAGTGCTACCTCCTTCCACTCTCATAACGGTTATGTAGATCTTTTTGTTCAACTTGGTTTCATTGGGTTCTTAACATTTATCGTTAATTTATTTTTGACTTTAAAAAGAGTCATAATATTATTTATTTACTCTAGAACCATAGAATATGCCTGGATGTTACAATTTATTGGACTTTTTTGTCTTCTGAATTTCAGTGACAGTTGTATTTTATTAGTAAATACGTTTTGGGTTGTATATGTCTGTGTATCACTTTCTTCTGCTATTGAGTTCAAAAGAAAATTTTCACCTCTCCATCGCTTAACTACCTAGTTTGAAAAAAAATAATTTACATTAAGTTATGGTTGCTCTGAATCATATTTTCATAAACATTTATGCAGGTTAAAAATACAGTCACCAATCATAGCCAAAAAGCTACCACCAAAACCTTACGTCTCGCTGTAATTATGACTTGTCACAATCGCCTGGCGAAGACTTTAGGCTGTTTAGAGGCTTTGTACAAACAGGAATTGCCATCAAATATTGAGATGCAAGTTTACTTAGTAGATGATGGCAGCACTGATGGTACAGGAGAAGTAGTACGTAGTCATTACTCTGGGATCAATGTTCTGTTGGGAAGTGGAGACCTGTTTTGGAACGGAGGAATGAGGTTAGCTTTTGCTGAGGCTATCAAGTACGATTATGACTACTATCTCTGGCTCAATGATGACACTATTCTTTACCCAGAAGCTATAAGTAGTTTGCTGACTTCTTACCATGATTTAACTAAACAAGGTTATGTGAAAACAGTTGTGGTCGGGTCTACTCAAGATCCAAAAACTGGTTTGCCTAGTTATGGAGGTATGATTGCAAGTAGTTGGTGGCATCCTCTGAAGTTTAATTTAATCAAACCAGACGATAATCAATTAAAACCCTGTTCAACCATTAATGGTAACTGTGTCCTCTTATCCAGAGAAGTAGTTCAAGCAGTAGGAAATCTTGACCCAGCATTTCGTCATAGCACAGGAGATTTTGATTATGGACTACGAGTTCACCAACAAGGTGGTTCAGTTTGGCTAGCACCAAGATATGTCGGAATCTGTGAGTATAATCCCTTAAGACATCAAGCTTGGGATGAACCAAATTTAACTTTGCGTCAACGATGGGAGAAAATTAATCAGCCCAGAGGACTACCAATTAAAGAATGGAAAGTATTTGCCTGTAGACATGCTGGCCCATTCTGGGTTTTCTACTGGCTACTTCCTTATGCAAGATTAGTTTTAAAGTCAGTGTTATCTCACAAGTTAGTAGCTTAAATTCTAAAGTCAAATAAAAACATAGGAAGCAATGTTCCAGTAATAGCATTAAAAAAGTAACAAATTAATGAATAAAATAGACAAACCCCGTATAGCTTTGCTTCTTCCAACTGTAGAGCTAGGTACTTATTGGCAACCAGTTTTAGAAGAACTAGCAAACTTATCTGAGCAAACTATTCTCTACACGGGTCGTCCTTGGCCTGGTTTTGATTTACAGACTGGAAATAATTCTGCGGTTAAAGTAGTCGGAAAGACCATGCGAGTAACAACAAACAAGGAAAAAACCGACTATAGCGGTGGTTTTATGTTCTTATCTCCAGGTATTATCCGTTATTTATTGCAATTTAAACCTCATGTAGTTTTTACAAGCGGTTTCTCTGCTTGGACGGTATTAGCATTGCTTTTCAAACCCTTCGGGAAATGGCGACTTGTTCTTGCTTGGGAGGGTAGTTCACCAAACGTAGACTTTCGACATTCAAAAGTCCGTTCATTCCTCAGAAGCATGATGGCTTGGTTTGCAGATGCATTAATTACAAATAGTTACGGTGGAGAGGAATATCTGATCCAATTTTTAGGAGTCCAAAAAGATAAAGTCCGAAGGAGAGCATACATGGTTCCGGACGTCAAAAGTTTATTGCAAGTACCTCAGACTTTTGATATTGAAAAAATTGTTCCACAGCAACAACACCCAGTTTTTTTATACGTAGGACGGATAGAGCAGAGAAAAGGACTTCATCAATTGCTGAAAGCATGTGCTATTCTCAAACAGGAAAATTATTGTAACTACACCTTACAAATTGTCGGTAGAGGACCACAGCAGGAAGAGCTTGAGAGTTTTTGTACCGATGAGAATATACAAGATTGCGTTAACTGGGTCGGTTGGGTTGACTATAAGAATCTAGGAGTATATTTTCAGAATGCTGAGATTTTCGTTTTTCCTTCTTTGGAAGATACTTGGGGAATGGTTGTCTTAGAAGCAATGGCTTTTAGTAAGCCTATCCTTTGTTCAAAATGGGCAGGAGCATCTGAAATGGTGATTGATGGTGAAAACGGTTATATTTTTGATCCGTATAATCCAGAGACACTCGCTGAAGCAATGAAGCGCTTGATCGATAATCCAAATTATATTTCTAAAATGGGACAAAATTCGCAAAAATTAATATCTCAGCATACTCCTGTAGCAGCGGCTAATTTCTTTGCACAGACGGCTTCTTATGTTTTGCAAAAATAGCTATGGTGGGTAACTAAATTCAAAATGATGAGCATTTTTTATAACACACTATTAGCTCTGTATTCATAATTAACATTTTTCAAAAGATAAATCTAATATTGAGGTAAAAATGAGCGTAGCGATCATTACAGGTTCGGCTGGTTTAATTGGTTCAGAAGCAGTAAGATACTTTGCTCATCTTGGACTACATATTGTCGGTATTGACAATGACATGCGTAAATTCTTCTTTGGTGAAGAAGCTTCAACCGAGTGGAATCGCAAGCGTTTAGAAGCGGAATTCAAGGAATATGAACACTACAACGTAGATATTCGAGATTACTCGAAAATAGCAGATATTTTTCAACATTTTGGCAAAAACATATCATTAATTATTCATACAGCAGCCCAACCTTCCCACGATTGGGCTGCTAACGATCCATTTTCGGATTTTTCCGTGAATGCTAATGGAACACTCAACATGTTGCAAGCAACTCGTGAGTATTGTCCAGAAACTGTATTTATTTTCACATCCACAAATAAAGTTTATGGAGACTTACCTAATTACCTACCCTTATTAGAGCAAGAAAAGCGGTGGGAAATTGAAGCATCTCATAAATACTATTCGGGTATTTCCGAAGATATGAGTATCGATCAAAGTAAGCATTCTTTATTTGGAGCTTCCAAAGTTGCAGCAGATGTTCTTGTCCAGGAATATGGTCGCTACTTTGATATGAAAACAGTGTCTTTTCGAGGGGGATGTTTGACTGGACCAAATCATTCGGGAACACAACTGCACGGATTTTTAGCTTACTTGATGAAATGTGCGGTTACTGGCAAGCCTTACACTATATTTGGTTACAAAGGTAAGCAGGTACGTGACAATATTCATTCATCTGATTTGATTTCTGCATTCTATGAATTTTATAAAAACCCTAGTGTGGGTGCAGTTTATAACATTGGGGGTGGTCGTGAAAGCAATTGCTCAATGCTAGAAGCGATCGATATTTGCCAAGAAATTACCGGTAAGGAGATGAACTATTCATATTCCGACAACAATCGGATCGGAGACCATATTTGGTATATTAGCGATCTATCAAAATTTAAAGCACATTACCCAGATTGGTCAATTAAATATGATGTGACGCAAATTCTACGCGAAATTTACGAATATAACGTCAAAAGGTGGATATAAGTAATGATTAATGAGGGTAAATATCCCATTTTAGGTGTGAATGTACACGCTGTAGACTATGAATTTGCAGTTGCAAAAATTGTATCCGCAGCTGAAAAAAAGCAACCTTGTTCTGTGAGCGCTTTAGCAGTTCATGGAGTGATGACTGGTTTTTTAGATCCAGTACATGGGAGACGTTTGAATGGAATGGATCTGATTGTGCCAGATGGTCAACCTGTGCGCTGGGCTTTATGGTGGTTACATCAAAAAAAATTACCTGATCGGGTCTACGGACCTAATCTCACATTACGTGTTGCTCAAGCTTTTGCAGATCGTGGATTATCTGTTTATCTATACGGGAGTAAGCTAGAAACACTGAGCAGATTTGCCCATAATCTGAAGCAATCCTTTCCGGGTCTAGTAATCGCTGGTATGGAACCTTCCAAATTTCGTAGACTCACTGAGGTTGAGCGTATAGAACTTGCTGATCGCATTCAAGCTTCTGGCGCAAACGCGGTTTTTCTGGGTTTAGGTTGTCCAAGACAAGAAGTCTGGGCTTATGAATACCGCAATATTTTAAAGATCCCAATTCTAGCAGTTGGTGCTGCTTTTGATTTTCATGCAGGTACTCTACCGCAAGCGCCGCAAGTTCTACAAGATTTGGGTTTAGAGTGGTTCTATCGCTTGGTTCAAGAACCTAAACGCTTATGGCGACGCTATGTTTTACTCAATCCTCTATATGTGTGGAATGTATTTCTACAGTATATGGGCTTGAGAAAGTTTATCCCAGCGAGACCGGATGGTAGTGAAAAGATAGAATCATACGGATAATAATTTTTGCACATTTCAAAGCTAAATCAATCTAAGCCATTATGAATCATTTCGATTTTTATCTGACAACACTAGAGCAACTTCTTGCTCAGGGAATTTTGAATAAATCAATGAAGATTTTGGTCGTCTGTGGTGCTTCTGCTGATAAAGAGATATTGCTCAAAGCTGGTTTTGAAAAAGTAACTATCTCTAACGTTGATTCCAGACAGGTTGCTAAGGATTACGAACCCTACGAATGGTGTTTTCAAGATTGCGAAAATATTTCATATGCGGATGAAACTTTCGATTTTGGGATTGTTCATAGCGGTCTACATCATTGTGCTTCTCCCCATAAAGGGTTGCTTGAATTGTTCAGGGTTTGTAAAAAAGGCATTTTGGTATTTGAACCAAAAGATAACCCCTTAGTACGTCTTGGAGTAAAACTTGGTTTCGGTCAAGAATATGAAGTCGCAGAAGTAGCAAAAAATGATTGCTTTTATGGTGGAGTAAGGAATACTGCTATTCCAAATTATGTATACCGATGGACAGAACGTGATGTAATTCAATCTATCAACTGTTATGCTCCCTATGGAAATCACAAATTTATATTCATCAATGCATTAAGATTACCCTGGTGGAATTTAAAGACATTAAAAAGAAGAGATTTAGAGTTAGTAATGCATTTATTTGAGCCATTTTTGAAAGCTTTAAGTAAAGTTTTTCCTTGGTTCAATAATAATTTTGCATTTATTGTTTTAAAAGCACAAATGCCTGAAAATATACATCCTTGGCTAAAGCAAACGGATGATAAAATAGAAGTCAATCGTGAGTGGTTTCAAACTAATTATACAGGCGTGAAATGATAGTATGGGGTGCGAACAATAACATTAGATTTAGTATTGATTTTTGAGATAATAATGAATAATAATTTGAAATTTAGCCCCTTAGCATAGCTTGTGCAAAGAAGTCTTGACAGCTTAAAAATAGTATTTTCTATCTTCGTTTTTTGGAGAGGAATAAGCAAGATTTGCTTATTGAGAAATTGTTCATGACCTTAAACTGTAACTGATGCTTGTATGGTCAAAAAACAAAAACTATTTAGACGTCGCAATTTTCTACTAGGTTTGGGAATTTCGGCAGGTACAATCTGCTTTGCTGGTACAAAAACCTTCAGATACTACAGCCAAGCTAAATCTGAATCTCATCTAAAGAGAAGTTCATCTGTGGTGGGTAAAGCTTCCTTACGCGATCGCGCTGCTGCTAAGGGGTTAATCTACGGAGCTTTTCCGGACGATGGTTACAATAGATTACTGCAAAACAAAGAACTACGGTCTGCTTTTGTTCAGGAGTGCAGCCTTTTAGTAGGAGGGTTCTATTGGGGTGCGACTCGGCCTAGTGACAGTACTTTCAATTTTACTGGGAACGACTCTTTTGCCCAATTCGCCTCTAAGCATAAGATGCTTTTCCGGGGACATCCTTTAGTTTGGCATGACGTCATACCTCATTGGTTAATTAATAAGTTTAAAGATCCTAGAACTACCTCTCAAGAAGTTCAAAACATTTTAATCAATCATGTGTCAACGACTGTTAAACGATATGCTGGACGAATTCACTCTTGGGATGTTGTAAATGAGGCAATAAAACCAGATGACAAACGCTCTGACGGTTTGCGAAACTCTCCTTGGTTAAAGTTTCTTGGTCCAGATTATATAGAGCTTGCTTTTAGGGTTGCTGCCGAAAAAGATCCAAAAGCCTTGCTTGTCTACAACGATGCTGGACTAGAATATGACATTCCTGAACATGAAGCAAGAAGAAGCGCTACTCTCAAACTGCTAGAGCGTTTGAAGTCCAGAGGAACGCCGATTCACGCCTTTGGTATTCAATCACATCTGTGGGGTCACGAAACTCGTTTCAATTCTAAAAAATTACGAAATTTTTTAGCTGATGTTGCTAGTCTCGGTTTAAAAATTCTGGTTACTGAATTAGATGTAACAGATGAAAATTTACCGAAAGACTTCAAGATTCGCGATCGCATGGTTGCTGCTGCTTACGAAGAATATCTTTCAGTAGTACTAGATGAAAAAGCTGTGATTGCAGTCATTACTTGGGGATTGAGCGATCGCTATACCTGGCTTTCAAATTTTGCTCCTCGTCGGGATAAATTACCAGTGCGTCCTTTACCACTTGACTCTAGTTTTCAACGCAAGTTGGCATGGAATGCCATAGCAAAAGCATTTGACAATGCACCAAAACGGTAATTTTAGCTTGCACGAGAGGATCGGTAAGTACGATGGTAAACCAATTATTCACTTTTTAAATATATTTTTGCAAAATATAGGAAAATCAGTTTGCACACTATACCAAATTGTCTTTGATCGTAATTATTTGCTCAGAAATCACTCTAATACTTTGGCAACCTAACTTTGAAGGGTTTGTAGTCAGAACTTTAGTCCTCTTTTAACACTACTCTAAGGGCAGTACATGCAGCTTTCCCGCAGAGTAGCCCTTACTTACTACAAACTTTGTAAACTTTGTGTGGTCGAGTACTAGTAGCAACTTTGATTCCAAACAAGACTAACTTTGGTAATCTTGTATTATACTATACATGTATTTTTGAAGTATGGTTTTTAAATTTCCTTCTTGAAATTTTTATTAATTACATTTTCATATTCTCAGAATATATCCAGATGTTTTCTTCAAAAATAATCTGAATTAACCACTCAAAACTTCGTGAGAACTCAGGAAGGATTGCTATTATGACTACAAAATCTCTACCAATAGTTAACTTGAAAGCAGATTTACGTTCTGCAAAAGGCACAAGGATACAAAGAGGATTGGCTATTCGATTTTTTCGAGTACTAATACTTGTATCTATAGATGTGTTTGCCGTGATTTTAGCATGGAGTTTAGCCATACTGTATGGAACTCCACTAGATTCTCCTTGGACACAAAAAGCTCCTTTTTTAATAATAACTCTGGCTTTAGAAGTAGGCATAATTGCAACAAAAGGTCTATACAAAGCCGGCATTCAGCGTCGTAACTATACTGGAATTATCAAAGCCGTATCTTTATCACAGGTATTACTTTTATTCATTGCTTTTCTTTATGAACCAAATCATTATGTTTCTCGTTCAACTTTTTTGATTTTTTGGTTGTCATCTTTAATATTTATCTGTATTGGTCGCTATCTATTTGATGTGGCTACTAAATTTTTACGTACAAAAGGAGCGATTCGTCACCCCATATTCTTAATTACAGAGAAAGAAGATAAAGAAAATCATATCAAGATTATAGAAAAGGAAAATTGCTATACAATTCAAGGCATTGCTGACTCTACATGTTTAGATTTATGTAATCGAGAATCAACTTTTGAATATCTTCGTGAACAGGGAATAGTAGAAGCATTTGTTTCTTGGAGTGCAATTAAAAATCGTCTGTACGTTTGCTGGAACTTTGAGACAGCTGGTATTACTTTGCGAATTCTGCCAACTGAAAGCGAAATTCGTCCTGCTAAATCTACTTTCTGGATGATTGGTCAAGTTCCTTGTATGACCATTCCAGCACCAATTATTGCAGGTAGTGATTTTTGGATCAAACGGTGTTTCGACCTTTGTTGTTCTGTGATCTTGCTAGTAATGCTATTTCCAATTTATGTGTCAATTGCAATATTAATTAAGTTGGATTCTCCTGGATCAGTCTTCTTTAGACAAGAACGCATTGGTTTACATAGTCGAAAATTTAAAATTTGGAAATTTCGTACTATGGTTACTAATGCAGAGAAGTTACAAGCAAATTTAGAAGCAAAAAATGAAATAAAAGATGGCGTTCTCTTCAAAATGAAAGATGACCCACGCATTACGCGGGTTGGTAAGTTTTTGCGCCGTTATAGTTTAGATGAGTTACCACAACTGTTTAATGTTTTCCTCGGAGAAATGAGTCTTGTTGGGCCTCGTCCTCTACCCATCAGAGATGTGGAAAAGTTCAAGACAAAACACTTTATCCGACAAGAAGTTCTTCCTGGTATAACTGGGTTATGGCAGGTTTCTGGGCGTTCCAATATAGAAAAATTTGAAGATGCCGTAAAATTAGACCTTACTTACATTGAAAATTGGTCACTTTGGCTTGATTTAAAGATTTTAATTCAAACTGTGAATGTTGTATTGCACAAGACTGGTGCTTACTAAAAAGCTTATAAATTATCCAATTGATTCAAACTATCTATTCAATTGGATTGAAATTTAAGAGGTTGCTAGGAGATAGATCCCCGACTTTTTAGAAAAGTCGGGGACTCGCAGTTCATCAAAATCAATGTGGTGAACTACTAGTGTTTTGCAATCATGTGATCGCCTTGGATGCAAATTGTATCTATATTGTCAAGTCTTATTTTTTGACGCGACGCTTTAGAGATTATGTGTTGAAACTGCTGAAATACTTTATTTATAGAGACTTTTTGGCACTTTTTGATTCAAATTTTTCCTAATCAGGGCTAATGATTGTATTTACTATCGCTAGACCCCACACATTCATTACTAAATTTATTTTTAAATTGTTTCCGTATTTTCTTGCAAAGAATTGAAAAAATATATATGAATTGATGCAGTATTGTTATATACTAAATAAAATTATTACAGTAGCTATAAGACTCATATTTGATTTCTGAAATACACGTAGGGGAGGCAAAAAGGGGTGTAGATTTTCTTCCCCCTTTGTTGCCGTTGTGTTACGCCAAAGGCTAACGCACCAGTTAAGGATTTAGGTGCGTGATAGCTACGCCATAACACACCCTACAGATACTACAGATACTTAGGTTTTTTCAGAAATCAAATCGGACTCCTATATGTAGTTCATAGTTCTGCGATGATTTTAAACATTTGGGATGTTTGCGTTCCGAATTGCCACCTGTCTAATAAGTAATGGAGCCATTCCATTACCCATTATCTACGAGTGGGAAATCAAGAGCGCTGTTTTCCGGAAAATGAGTTAAATATTTTAATCGTTTGTTGTTACTACCAGGAGAAGAAAATAGTTTCTAACTGGAATCATAAACATCATAATTAATTGTGTTTTATCTCACATTCTCGTCACTTCAATCATCTTTTTGATAAATTGACCTCACAATGAAAATTGTTAAGATTATTATATGCTGAATATCACAAAATCTATTCATGAGTGAACGCGGAGTATTAATGAAACGATTCTGTTGTTTTACAAGAGGTTTTATCTATATATAAAAATTAAAAATAATGAAAAATCGCAATAATTTCCAGATCAACTACATACATGATACAGCATTAATTTTGTACATTAAATTAAAATATTTGTTAAAAGCATATATTCTCTTAAAACCTTTGGCAACAGGAGTTATACAACTATGCATTGATAATGCTGATAAATATTTTGGTAATGACAAAGAGGTAAAAATTTATAAGTTAGTTAATCAAGAAAAAACTCCTATTCAAAAAGCTAAATTTCTAGAAAGTGATTATTTAAGAGTTATTACTCCTTTTAAAGACGAATTTGAAGCAGTAGTAATAGACACTACCAATAAAGAATTTTGTTTTTGTAACAATCACATCTTCGCTGCGAATCTAAAAGTAATATATGAGAAAGATATTGATTTTTATGAGTTACCGATCTACGGATGTGAATTATCTGTTAATTTTACCAAACTACAGGGAACAGTTGCGTATTTATCAAATTCAACTCCTCAAAATTATGGACACTGGTTTATATACACTTTACCTATGCTTGAGGTGTATTGGAAGTTTTTCGATAAACAAGAGATTGATTATTATTATGTGGGAGAAATAACTAATTTCAAAATAGAAACTCTCACAGCACTTGGTATAGAAAAAGAAAGAATAGTTGATTTTCCCTGTATAGCTGATAGATCAGTAACTTGTGTAATTAACCGCAAATTACAAAATGGTGGTTATCAATATCCAACCAGTTTTGCTTACAAATTAGCAAGAAATCTCTTCTTACCTGCAAAAAACTATTTAAATAATAAATATCCAAAACGCTTATATGTAAAACGGGGTCAGGTAAATTATCGAGAGGTGATCAATGATCATGAAGTTATAGAATACCTGGAAAGTATAGGCTTTGAAGCATTGACGATGGATGGCAGAACAACAAAGGAAGAGGCTGAAATCTTTTACAGCGCAGATGTTATTATCTCAGTCTGTGGCTCTGCCTTAACAAATTTACTATTTATTAGAGAAGGTATAAAAGTTATTGAAATTTTTCCTTTTGGCTATTTAGACGGCCATTTCTATGCCTTAGCAAATTATTCTAAGGCTAACTACTTTTATATGATAGGTGAGAAAATTCCGCACAATTCCACAATACCCCATTTATCAAATGTGAAAGTTAACATTAATAAGCTACAAAAAATATGTAAATTAGCAGGTTTAGTGTAATTTATTGCCAGAGGGTAAAGCTCTCAAGATATGAGGAGAGATGCAGAGCAAAAAGAGGGGGAGGGAAAATCTCTTTTTGCTACTACTGCTTCCACTATTAGTAAAGCTTTCTCTCCTCACAGTGCGACACAGGTAGCACGGTTATAGGGATAAACAGATACTAAATCGGTACATCCGTGTTACAAATACCTCTTGTGACACTACTTGTAGCGAACACTAACATTGAATACTACTAGAACATTTGTTCTTCTTCGTAAAAGAAAAACTCTGCTAAAAGCGTAAAGCCAATCATCCAAAGAAAGCAGAATATAGAAAAGACAATAATTGCTGTCATTTTTATCACCTCCTACTAGTTGAGGTTGTCATTGGGCATTGGGCATTGGGCATTGGTCATTTGTCATTGGGAACTAAAGCTTTAACAGAATCAACAAACGCTGACACGAAAATCACAAATAGGTTCCTCAACACAACATTTGGGTTCCTCAACACAACATTTGGGTTCCTCAACACAACATTTGGGTTCCTCAACACAACATTGGGGTTACGAAAAGTAAACAAGCCTAAAAGCCTTACCAATGACAAATGACCATTGTACAGACGCGTAGACGCTCGT
>NZ_NAPS01000002.1:1872795-1884375 GCF_004323185.1 Westiellopsis prolifica IICB1 | reverse complement strand
ACATTTGGGTTCCTCAACACGACATTTGGGTTCCTCAACACAATCTTTGGGTTCCTCAAAATACAGCGCTTTGTATATAAATGGAGTACACCCCTCCCCAACTTTAAGCGCAAGCAGGGTAGTTTCGCAGATCAAAAAAATTAATTAGTCCCTGGCCACCCAGTGATATTGGGAGCGTCCCAAATGTTTAAAAAACCCGCCTGCGATTTCAATCGCAGTCTCATAGTGAAAGTCTGCTGAAGCAGACTACTTGATTTTATGAAGTTAAATCTCGGCAAGCTAAAAAACAGAAAACCGCTATTTCAGGCTTTGTATGTTTGTTGCTACTCTTCCTTGAAGCAGCGCAAGGCGCGCCTACATTCACACCACGCATGGATTTATCTATCGGAGACATCTACCCGTAACTGTAATCCGTCGTTACCGTTAATATTAGACTGGCCAGGTTCTAAGGTCAGTTCTGAAGTGGTTGTTTGTGATTGTGGTTTCAGAACTCTCCGCAGTTGCACAGGATTATTTATTTCTTGTCGAAGACCTTGATTAGGGACTAGTGCATTTTTCTCAGTATTATTGTCAGTTGTGCCAGCTAAATTTTGTGTTTGATCAAAAAATATTGTAAAGTCATTCTCTGCTGTTCTATTATTAATTCCACTGAGTGAATCACCAGATAAAGTATATTGCTGTTGACTTGAAATGCTTGATTGAGCTTCAACCTTGCTAGGTAAGCTAGTCACCGTTGCGGCAATAACCAAAACAGCAAAAATAGTTTTATTCATTGTGTTTATCCAAACTCTACATGTATTCGTAATGCAGTCGTATTAGATAGTGTTTGATAATAATAGAGGTAATATCTCTGTTTTCCTTTCCTCAAATCCTGCTAGCTAGGCAGTTATGATAGTTTTTATTTCTATTTTAGTACAATATCAATATAAAACCGTATTTCTAAATACTTAATTTAATCAAGTATTATCAGTTATTAAGTAAAAATAGAAACCTTAGCATTGATATT
Source organism: Westiellopsis prolifica IICB1 (assembly GCF_004323185.1). Lineage (GTDB taxonomy): Bacteria > Cyanobacteriota > Cyanobacteriia > Cyanobacteriales > Nostocaceae > Pelatocladus > Pelatocladus prolificus_A. Next base: position 1,883,369 of record NZ_NAPS01000002.1, on the reverse strand, counting down.
ATTAAATGTATAAAAGGTTCAAATAAGTAAATATGTTGGTACAAATGTAGAGACGTGCCATGGCGCGTCTGGAACTCGTTAGGAGCGTCATTTGTCATTTGTAAGCGTTTCAGCGATTTTATATTTCTTAACATAGTTACTGTACGTTCGCTCATTTTTAAAGGGTGAGAGGAATTAATGCCTTACTGTTAAAGGAAACAATACGATTTTGGATATCCTAAAAGCATCACCGTGTAATACATGGAAAAAGGAAAAAAGCCCTTTCCATGTATTACATGGAAGCTATGGCTCATTAACATCTCATCTGTAATACTGAATATTACACTTTAAACTTCACTAATTTGGGGTTAAACTTACGATGTAATACACGGAAGAGGCGAATGTTAAAGCGGGATATTCAAGGGAAGTTCGCCCTGAAAGACGATGATTATCGTCAAGTGCGCTCTTTAAGATTAACGGATGAAACCTGGAAGGCTTTGGGGATCGCTGCCGAATGCTTGGGTATGACTAGAGCTGATTACGTCGAACAGGTGATTAGAAGGAATGCTCATCCAAGTATTACACGGGAAAAAAAGTTGGCACATAAAGCCAAAACTAGTGTTGTTGAAGTTGCGACCATGCCTCTAAAGGTGGCAACACTCGAAAGTTTACGTAACCAAGTAATATTGGAGTTGAAGTTAGGTAAGCAATCACCGGGCTACAAAGCAGCACTCAAAGCCCTCAATCATTTTATTGTGGTACTAAATAGCGAGTATACACAACAGTAGGAATTCGCTGTTTTGTATCAGTAAGCGGGGAAAACAGTGGACATAAGTTCTGAGCGGATTGACGATATTCCCGTCATCGTGGAATGGCTTGTTCAGATGGGGATAGCTAAATGTATTGACCAAAAACTCAAAAATCCACACGGAAACCACAAAGGCATGAGTTATGGTCAATTGAGTGTATTGTTACTGACATATATAATTACTCAATCAGACCATCGGTTGTGTGCAGTGGAATCATGGGTAAAGGCACATCGAAGGATTTTAGAGTTAAGTACAGGGTGGCCAATAGGAGAAAAAGATACCAGTGATGACAGATTGGCAAGGGTAGTCGAAGAGTTAGGTAAGCAAACACAAGCAACGCGGGAAATAGAGGNTCGCGCCTACGAATTACCCACACAAGTGGCACGAACTGATACGACTAGTTTTAGCGTGAATCATCAACAGGGAGATTCCCCAGAAGAAAATATATWACGTTATGGCTATTCCAAGGACAAACGCCCAGATTTGTTGCAATACCGTCAATTATTGGCAACCCTCGACCCAATGGGAATGCCATTAGTCAGTACAACCCTTGAAGGTAATGGAGCTGACGACCCATTATATTTCCCTACTTGGCAAAAAATAGCACAAGTGATTGGACATAAAAAGTTTGTCTTCATCGCTGATTGTAAAGGCACTTCCAAGTAATAAAATGCCCAGCCGTATTAAATATATTTTGGCCAAGCCCAAAGATTTAGGCGCTTTCGCCGTTTAGGCGAAAGCGACGGCTGGGCATTTTATTATTTGGAGATCCCAAAGCTGGGTCGATTGCAACTCGCGCTCAAATCGCAGCTTCTAGGGGTATTTACTGCGTTCCTGTAGCCATGAGTGGGCAACACCCTCAATATCTTCAGCAATGGGTTCTCAACCCACCAGCAGAAATTGTGCCCATTCGTTTACGGCGACAAGATGAAGAAGAACCTGCGGTGGGAAAAGGTTTTGAAGTGGAGTTAGGTAAGTTTTGGTTCAACAAACAAACCAACAAATGGGTGCGTTGGCTAGAACGCTACTTAGTAGTTTACTCCCAAAGCCTTGCCGCATCAATGATACGTGGACAACAGCAACGCATCTTGACTGCTGAAACCGCTCTCCAAAGTTTAGCTAACAAGCCAGGCTCAGATCGGGAGCTACTCACCCATAAAGTAGAAAACATTCTCCAGCGCTATCGTGTCAAAAATTTTTTCTCAACCATGATTACAGAACAGATCACTAAAAAAACTCGTCATCTCGGACGGGGACGACCATCAAAAAACTCGACCACTGAGGAATTGACAGATATTTGTCTTCAACTTCATATCCAGAAGATAGATACTGCAATTCAGGAGGCAGAAACTTTGGCAGGGTGGCGATTGTATGTTACTAATGCCGATAGTAGCCAGATGAGTTTACCACTTGCTGTGATGTATTATCGGGATGAATGGCTTTTAGAGCGAGGTTTTCACCGTTTTAAAAGGGGTTCTTTGCCAGCCCTACCCATTTACTTTCAAAATACTGACCGAATCACTGGCTTAATGTTCTTGTTGAACATAGCTTTGCGTGTATTTACTTTAATGGAGTTTGTAGTACGGCTGGCTCTTGAGCAAACCCAACAATCTTTGGTAGGTCTTTATGACGGTAATCCAAAGCGAAAAACTGCTCGCCCCTCTGCTGAACAGATGCTCAAGGCTTTTTGTAATTTAACTCTTTATTTTTTACCCGATTCTACCATCTTCATTACACCAATTAACGCGCTTCAAAAACAAATTCTTTATTTAATGAAAATGTCTGAATCCCTTTATCACATAGATTCGGTGGTGCGCTCGACATAATTCCTCTTACTCAATTACTTGCATCACTCCTGAAGGAGGATACACAGAATTGAAGTCCCATTTCAATATTAGCACTTTTCGTGTAATACACCAGAAATTGAATTTTGAATATTGCTGCTTTTCCATGTATTACATGGAAAAGCCTGACTTCAGATAACAGTCTCACAATGCATTTCTTTCATCGGTGTAATACACGCAAAGCCGCGATTTCTTTCCCCTGTATTACACGGTGATGCTGATTCAACTTTTTCCATGTATTACATGGTGATGCTTTTAGGATATCCAAAATCGTATTGTTTCCTTTAACAGTAAGGCATTAATTCCTCTCACCCTTTAAAAATGAGCGAACGTACAGTAGTTACGTTTATTTCCGCCTACTTACTTAGTTTTGTTTCTAGCTTTTCTGATCCTGAATCATTATGATTTCAGAAATACTCCTGATGAAGCAATTTTTGGCTATTTACGAACTTGAGACAAATAATGCGCTAACGTTAGAAACATAGATGCAGCTTTTGAAGCCTGCCCCTTGAAATTTGCCGAGAAGAAATAATGAGGTTGTAGGCAAGCTCAATTGCAGGAATTTGCCATGTATGAACTAATTCAAACTGTTTTAAGCAGTGACGAAAAAACGATCCTACGTCAACTAATCTCTGACTTAAGCGCTTCGGGTAAGCGTTACTTCCTGAGAAATGAGATTCTGCACGCTTTTGCTGAGTACTGTCACCAATTCCAAAAGCCTGCCTACTTTTTTCATTCTTCTTCCTTAGGAACACTTATTCACTATACTCATGAAATCATCTTGGAAGGAGATGATATTTGGTTGCTGTTGCGACCTAGGATAGGTAGTCAAGAAGTTTGGCGGTTGTTATCAGCAGATACGAGTAAGTTTGAATTACAAACACCACAAGCATTGTTGGATGTGCGCGATCGCTGTGTCAACCGCTACCAGTCTCAAATTCTTGAAATCAACTTTTATCCTTTTGATAGAAATATTCCATCTATTGATGACCCCAGAAATATTGGTCAAGGTCTAGCATTCCTCAACCGTTATCTATGTAGTCAGGTATTGAGCGATCGCAATTATTGGTTAGATGTATTATTCGACGCCTTACATCGACTCGAATATGATCATAAACAATTACTGATTGGCGATCGCATCAAAACAGGTTTACAACTATACAAACAAATCAAACAAGCCATCAAAATCATCAGTCAACGACCACCTGAAGAACCCTACGAAAAGTTTAGCGAACAACTACAAACCCTCGGCTTAGAACCAGGTTGGGGTAACACCGCGTCGCGAGTACGTGAAACTCTAGAACTATTTGATCGACTTCTTGAAACTCCCCAACCAGCCATTCTCGAAGCTTTTGTTGATCGTGTTCCCGCAGTTTTTCGCGTCGTCCTCGTTTCCATCCACGGTTGGATCACTCAAGACGATGCTGTGGGTAGACCTGAAACTTTGGGTCAAGTCGTCTACGTGCTAGAACAAGCTAGGAGTTTAGAAAATAAACTCCGAGAAGAAATTAAATTAGCTGGACTCGAATCACTAGGTATTCAACCCCAATTAGTTATTCTCACTCGCCTGATTCCCAACTGTGAAGGAACCCAGTGTAACCTCCGTTTAGAAAAAATAGAGGGAACCGAAAACGCTTGGATTTTACGTGTTCCTTTTCGGGAATTCAATCCGCAAGTCACCCAAAACTGGATTTCTAAATATGAGATTTGGCCATATTTAGAAACATTTGCGATTGATGCCGAAAAACAACTTTTAGCTCAACTAGGTGGAAGCCCAGATTTAATTATTGGTAACTACAGTGATGGGAATTTAGTTGCTTTTCTACTAGCACGTAGCTTGAAAGTAACTCAATGCAATATTGCCCATTCTTTAGAAAAACCTAAACATTTATTTAGTAACCTTTACTGGCAAGATCTAGAAGAACAGTATCACTTTTCAGCCCAATTTACTGCCGATCTGATCAGCATGAATGCTGCGGACTTTATTCTGACTTCCTCCTATCAAGAAATTGTTGGTACACCAGATACTCTTGGTCAGTACGAGTCATATAAAATGTTTTCCATGCCTGAACTTTATCATGTAGTTGATGGGATTAATTTGTTAAGCTCCAGATTCAATTTTGTTCCACCAGGAGTAGACGAAAATATCTTTTTTCCCTACAACCAAAAAGACAAGCGTGATCACAATCTAAGTCTAAAGATTAACGATTTACTTTTTAATCGTTCAGATGATCACATATTTGGTCATCTAAATCACCCAAATAAACGACCAATTTGTGCGATCGCTCATATCACCCCAGTCAAGAATCTTTCTGGTTTGGTGGAATGCTTTGGTCAAAGTCAGGAATTGCGAAAACAATGCAACTTAATTCTCGTTACCAATAAGTTACATTTATCTGAAGCTACAAACTCAAAAGAAGCAACAGAACTAGAAAAAATCCACAACTTGATTAATCAGTACAATCTCTATAGTCAAATTCGCTGGGTGGGAATGCGCCTTCCCAAACCAGAACTCGGCGAAATTTACCGAGCAATGGCAGATCGTCAGGGTATTTTTGTCCATTTTGCCAGCTTTGAAGCCTTTGGAAGACCTATCCTTGAAGCAATGAGTTCAGGTTTACCAACATTTGCCACTCAATTTGGTGGTGCAGCAGAACTAATTGATGATGGAGAGTGTAACTTTCATATCAATCCTACAGATATAGAAGGTACTGCAAATAAAATTTTGCAATTTCTGGATCAGTGCAATACAAATCCCGAACACTGGTATGAAATTTCAGAACGGGTCATCCAGCGAGTACATAACAAATACAATTGGCAAATGCATACCAAACAGGTACTGTTACTCGCTAAAATCTACAGATTCTGGGACTTTATCAATAAAGAAAACCGCGAAGCATTACTACGCTACGTGGACACTTTATACCATCTGGTCTTTAAACCCAGATCTGAAAAAATCCTAGAAGAACATATGCAAAGGTAGGGAGCGGGGAGCGGGGAGCGGGGAAAGGGGATCGGGGATTGGGGAAAGGGGGTCGGGGATCGCGGATGAATCAGTTAACAGTGAGCAGTTTAATTTGATAACTGATAACTCATAAGTCCCCCTTCCTTTGTCTCCCTTGTCCCCAATCCCGATCTCAATCCCCGATCTCAATCCCCGATCCCGATCCCCGATCCCCGATCCCCAATCCCCAATCCTCTAAGTAACAATAGCGACAATGGATACAATAGGACGTTATCAGCATCTTACTTACACAGATTGGACTGTTAAGGAAACCGAGTTTGAACCCGATCAGTTTCGCTACCGAGAAACAGTTTTTACTATCGGAAATGGTTATTTGGGAACACGAGGTAGCTTTGAAGAAGGTTATTCTCAAGCCTCACCAGCTACCTTTATCCACGGTGTTTACGATGAAGTTCCGATAGTTTATACCGAACTTGCTAACTGTCCAGACTGGTTGCCATTTACAATTACTATTGATGGCGATCGCTTTCGTTTGGAAAAAGGTGAAATATTAAGTTATGAACGAAAGTTAGACTTGCGCCAAGGTATTCTCAGTCGTAGTGTGCGTTGGCGCAGTCCCAACAATCAAACAATTGACATCCACTTTGAAAGATTCGCCAGCCTTGCGGATGAACATGTTTTGGCGTTGCGTTGTCAACTCACCCCAGTTGATTTTGCTGGAGCGATCGAAATCCAAGCTAGTATTAATGGCTACCCAGAAAATCAGGGTTTCAACCACTGGGAATTATTGGATCAAGGAAAGACAGAAGCAGGGGTATGGTTAAACCTTCGTACTCGCTCCTCCCGTATCCAATTGGGTATAGCTACTGGTATCAAAATCTCAGGTGCAGAGGCTTCGCTGCAAGTCACGAGTCCACCCGGTTATCCTACCTTGCTCGCATCCTTCCTCACTTCCCCAGGACAAACCGTGACGGTAGACAAGTTAGTGACTGTTTTTACTTCAATACATATAGAAAACCCAGTCACCTCTGCGTGTGAAAAACTTGCCCAATTACCCGAATACTCGCTCCTGGTTATAGCCCATACCCAAGCTTGGGAAAAAGTTTGGCAAAAAAGTGACATTGTGATTGAGGGAGATGTTACAGCCCAGTTAGCTGTGCGTTACAACCTCTTTCAATTACTAATCGCTGCTTCACGCCATAATGATCAAGTCAGTATTCCAGCTAAAACACTTTCGGGTTTTGGTTATCGCGGTCATATTTTTTGGGATACAGAAATTTTTATACTTCCTTTATTTATTTATACCCAACCAGAAATAGCCCGGAATCTACTAACTTATCGCTATCATACCTTACCCGGAGCGCGGCGCAAGGCAGTACATTACGGGTATAAAGGGGCAATGTATGCCTGGGAAAGTGCGGATAGTGGCGATGAAGTGACGCCTCGATGGTTGCCTCCTAATGATCCTTACGGTGAAGATATTAGGATTTGGTGTCGCGATCGCGAAATTCATATTAGCACCGATGTGGTCTATGCTGTCTGGTATTATTGGCAAGCTACCAGCGATGACGAATGGATGCGGGACTACGGCGCTGAGATTATTCTCGACACTGCCGTATTCTGGGGTAGTCGGGTAGAATACAACACCAAACACGAACGCTACGAAATTCGGGAAGTAATTGGTGCTGATGAATATCATGAATTCGTCCACAACAACGCCTTTACCAACCGACTGGTACAATGGCATTTAGAAAAAGCACTTTATATATATGACTGGCTACACAAAACTTTTCCCGACAAAGCCACAGAACTAAAAGATAAACTGGAATTACGTGCCGGCAGGCGATCGCGTTGGAGTGATATCATCACCAATATTTGGATTCCCTATGACGAGTCAAGTGGACTGATTGAGCAATTCGAGGGATTTTTCCAATTGCAAGATATCAATCTCGAAGACTACGAACCACGCACCAAATCTATCCAAGCTATCTTAGGTATCGAAGAAGGCAATAAACGGCAGGTACTCAAGCAACCCGATGTGTTGATGCTGCTGTATCTGATGCGACAATCACAGGAAGCTCCTTACAATCCCCAGACTTTGCAAGCTAACTGGGATTATTACGCACCCCGCACCGATATTAGTTATGGTTCCTCCCTCGGCCCAGCAATACACGCCATCCTCGCTTCAGATTTAGGTAAAACAGCACAAGCCTACGAAAGATTTATGCAAGCCGCATTAGTCGATTTAGAAAATGTCCGGGGTAATGCTCCAGATGGAATTCATGGAGCGAGTGCAGGCGGTATTTGGCAAGCAGTGGTTTTAGGTTTTGGCGGTATTCAAATGGGAGACAGCGAACCCATAGCTCATCCCCACCTACCTCCTGGATGGACACGCTTGAAGTTCAAGTTAATGTGGCGTGGTAAATGGCATGAGTTTGATTTGGGGAGCGGGGAACGGGGAGCAGGGAGCGGGGAAATGGGGGACACGGGGGACACGGGGGACAAGGGGGACAAGGGGGACATGGGGGAGAGGGAGACACGGAGACACGGCGATTTACAAGCAACAATCTACAAACAACAACTACCAACAACCATGTCACCAGACATTCGAGGCTTTATCTTTGATCTAGACGGTGTATTAACAGATACAGCAGAATATCATTATCTTGCTTGGCAAAAACTCGCAGATGAGGAAGGATTACCCTTCAATCGTGAGGCTAACGAAGCTTTGCGGGGTGTATCGCGTCGGGAATCACTTCTGCATATAATCGGTGACAGAAAGTATTCGGAAGCACAACTGCAAGAGATGATGGATCGTAAGAATCGTTATTATGTGGAATCGATCCAAAACATCTCACCACAGGATTTATTGCCTGGTGTTGTGACTTTACTTGATGAATTAAAGCAAGCAGGGATTAAGATCGCCCTTGGTTCAGCTAGTAAAAATGCCCAGACTGTAATTGAGAAATTGGGTATTGCTAACCGTATAGATGCGATCGCCGACGGTTATAGTGTCCAACGCCCTAAACCTGCCCCTGATCTATTTTTGTATGCTGCCAATCAGCTAGGACTTGAACCAAGCCAGGTAATAGTTGTAGAAGATGCCGAAGCAGGAATTGAAGCAGCTTTAGCTGGTGGAATGTGGACAATCGGACTCGGTCCAGCTGCACGAGTCGGTGCTGCTCACATTGTCCTACCAAGTTTAGCAGATGTTCATTGGACAGATTTAAATGCCAAGTTGAAGGAGTTGGGGAGCGGGGACTAGGGGATCAGGGATCAGGGATCGGGGATCGGGGACAAGAGGAGCAGGGAGCGGGGACAAGGGAGACAAGGGAGACAAGGAGGACAAGGGGGACTTATCAGTTATCAGTTATCAAATTAAACTGCTCACTGTTAACTGATTCATGCCCAATCCCCTAGTCCTCGATCCCCAATCCCCGATCCCCGTACTCTATGAGAAGCCGCTGACGCGTCTACGCGTAGCGTCTCCTCTGGAGAATCCCCGATCCCCCCTACCCAATTATGCCCCAACGCAATAATATAAAATAGTGCGTGTGTCTGTAGCAGTAGTAACTGTTTGGTTGGGGCAAAAACTATGAGTCAAGCAGCAGAGGCTAAGGCAGATATTCCATTGCTTCTCACAAGAGATAGCAGATACTGGTATCGACAGGGTAAACGGCTCGATGACCAAGAGCAATACGCAGAAGCAGTAGCATGTTATGACAGAGCATTAGAAAATAGCCCTAATGCTTACTGGCTTTGGTACGATAAAGGCTGTGCTTTACGAGAATTGGGTGAGTATGAAACCGCAGTAGCCAGTTTGAAAGAGGCATCGGCACTGCGTCCCAATGATTATTGGGCTTGCTACAATCGAGCTTGCATATTAATAGAAGATTTAGATCAATTTGAAGAAGCGATCGCAACTCTAGATCAAGCTTTAACAATTCGCCCAAATGATTATTGGGCTTATTTTCGGCGTGGAGATGCTAAAAGGCACTTAAAACGCTATGAGGATGCAATTTTTGACTATGATCAAGCTTTATCAGTTCGCCCAAATGATTACTGGGCATGGTTACGTCGTGGAGATGCTTGCAGGCATTTAAAATACTACGAAGAAGCAATTAAGAGTTATGAACAAGCCCAAGCCATAAATTCCCATGATTTTTGGTCTTATTACAAACTAGCAGATACTTTTAGATACACAGAAAATTTTGGATCAGCGCTGAAGAACTATCAAAAAGCCATCGAAATCAAACCCGATGATGAATATGCTTGGTATAACTGTGCGTGTTGTGCAGCTCGGATGGGAGATAATTCACTGGCGATGGAATATTTAGAGTCAGCCCTACTCATAAATTCCAAGTTTCAAGAATTACTAAAGAATGATTCTGATTTGGTTTTAATTCGCGATCGCGGATTATTAGGAGATTTGTTACGCGAAATTAATTGTTTAAACTAAAAAAAAATAAATTGATTAACAAGCTATTGCCATGACACAGGCTAAAAACGTCCTTGGGGAACCCTTAGAGGTTTGTTGTACTTCGCCCATGACAGGCTTTTATCGCGATGGAGTATGCAGTACAGGCGCGGGTGATTTTGGTGTGCATGTGGTATGTGCAGAAGTCACCGAAGAATTCTTGGCATTTACCAAGTCTAGAGGAAATGATTTAAGTACACCTGTTCCTGCGTTTGATTTTCCGGGTTTAAAACCAGGCGATCGCTGGTGTTTATGCGCCTCTCGCTGGAAAGAAGCCCTAGATGCGGGAGTTGCACCACCAGTAGTTTTGTCAGCAACCCATGCATCAGCAGTAGAACATGTTTCCTTAAATGAATTGAAGCAACACGCGCTTTGAGGGAACTGGGGATTGGGGATCGGGGATCGGGGAGCAGGGAGCAGGGAGTAGGGAGTGTGGGGAGACAAGGAGGACAAGGAAGAATTTATTCCAATCCCCAATCCCCAATCCCCAATCCCCGATC
>NZ_NAPS01000002.1:1866174-1872714 GCF_004323185.1 Westiellopsis prolifica IICB1 | reverse complement strand
CCCAATCCCCAATCCCCAATACCCAATGCCCAATGCCCAATGCCCAATGCCCGATCCCCAATCCCCAATACCTAACCCGTTTCCTGAATTTGCAAGCGGATAGTACGTTCTCCTGCACCACCGAGTTGCAATTCCATCACTTCGCTACCAAGGGGTTCTAAGCAATCGAGGAGCGATCGCAATTCTGGTGTACTTGCACCAGTATCTACGTACAATCTGTCTGCTAAATTACCGATGCGTTTCCAAGTCATGTACAATTTGCCAATGGTTTGTTCTAGCTGGGATGCTTGATTTACTAAGTCCGCAGCTATACTTAAGCAACCAACTCTTTGTGCTTCTATAAGCGCGGTTTCGATGTCAACTTCTTGTTCGTTCAATGCTTGAACTTGAGCTGCTGCTTTGAGATATTTTGCCAGACTACGGGCTTCTGAAGTTACCTGTTTGAGAGTATCGAGGTCGGGATTTTGGGCTATTTCCTTCTGTAAGCTCTGTTGATGCGATTCTGGCAGTTTTTCCATTTCTTTTACCAGAGGCGCAATATAACGGGGAGGAAGGACATTTTCTGCTGCTTTTTGCTTGACAGGTTCGGGTAATAAATCTGACGACATGGCTGTCCATTCGTCGGTGAGTTGACGTACTTCTCTTCTAGTAATGCGATCGCCTTTTTGTGCGGCTTCACTGACCATGATTTGCACTTCTGGCGCTGATTTAGCGGTTTCTACAAAGGCGCGTTTGCTGAAATTCTTGATGGCACTTGGATCTAGCTTGCCTTCTTCTAGAAGTGTATCGGCACTATTAGCAAGTTGAATCCAAGCATAAGCTTGACTTTTACTGATTTCCCGTTCCTTGAGCCATTTGAGAAATCCTGCACCCCTTCCGTCTCCACCCTTTTTTTCTCGATCTCGGACTGCTCTTAAAATTCGCCCCCGCCAAATTTCTGTTTGCAAATCAAAGCGATCGCACACTTGCCAAGCTATATCTAGCTGCTGTTGAAATTCCTGCTCCGGAATTTCTTCGTCTTCTGGATCAGGTATCTCAAAATCCAGGTCTGCTGGCTGTTGTAGAGCAGCAGCTAACTCATCAAAATTATCAGTTGCTTGCACGGTTGGGAACGTAATAGTGTATGCGATCGGTTTATTATTACACAATCTGCGAACACAAGACGCTGCTGATTACCGCTCTTGATCACTAAGACTTAGGCAAAAAACCTCTCAAAATCTTACTTCTGTGTGTTCTGGTGCGTTCTGTGTAGTTTGTTTTTTGTTACCCATGCATAAAACCTTGATCATGATGCTGTGATTAATTTATAACCTGGCAATCAAATAGTCATGGATTTTTCAAAACAAATCATGACTAAACATTATCTTTGCAAGATTTTATTGACAGTTACGCGAATCCCAGTTGCACGCTGTGTTCAACATCTCTATGAATCGATCATCAAGAATTGAACTACCTTGAATCAGCGGCCCGACAGCCACAGTACCATAGGAAGTCACCCCAACAATTTGATTGGGACTTTTATTTTGGCCATCAACTTGTCCAGAAGAAAAGACACCAAAATTCTGTATCCACGGTCCACCACTAGACCCACCTCTCATATCAGAACCATAGATAGCTGTATTATTTCCTCCTTCAGCATAACTTCCGGCGGTAACTTGATGAATTTTGTTGCCACTATCCAAATTACCTGGGTATCCCAACATCGTCACGTGATTAGGAAGTAGCTTGTTAGTCATATATCCAAGGTAGCCAGTTATTTCGCCAATTCTGCGGTTAGTTTGATTAAAATACTGGTCTGGGATTTCTATAATTGCATAGTCAGCGGCATTGGGAAATGTAGAATTACCAGTAGCCCAGGTGTTTGTTGTAATCACACGACTCCAAGACCACTGCTTGAATGGAGTACTACCATCTCTAAAAGCAGGAATAAATACAAAATTAGTGAAGAATCCACCGCTTCCTCCACTTCCTTTGTGAACACAATGACCTGCTGTGAGGATAAGTTTTGGCCTAATTACAGCCGCAGAGCATACAAAATCACCTAACCCTGGTTGAGTAAAAAAAAGTTTACCTACTGTTGAGTAGGGATATGCAGTATCAGCAGTGAGTGGAACGACTTGAGAACTAGTAAAGTGAGCGTTTTGTGTTCCCACATTGTTAGGCTGAATTTCCGTACTCTTGATTTCATCTGGTTTAAATAATGGCTTTTTTTCAAGCTGTACTCTAACTTGGGGTGGTAAGCCAGGACTGCTTTGTTGTAAACCTGTTGGTATAGCTGGTACGGTTCTATTTTCTACAAAAACTTCATTTGAAGATAAAGGTAAAGGTGCAGGTCTTGCTTTTTTTAGCCGATCAGGAGTCCAATAACTTGATGTACTGTTGGCAGTAATTTCGTCATTTTGTTTAGATACATTATCCCCTGACTGTGCAAACACAGACGTTTGCAATAAGGCAATCAAAGCAGCCAATATAGGCACATTTAGCACAACTAGAAACTTATGCATGTGGTAGATTTATGTCTAAAAAATGACCCTTTAATTATTATCTAAGTAGTTGTGCTGACAGAGTTTAAATATGACTATTTTTTGATAATTCTCATTATTTTTACTTAAATAAGAATTTATCTATTTAAAACATAATCAAAATTCAATTTAATATAAAATTCGCAAAATTTAGGCAAATAGCGGCAATTACAAGAGTTTAATATTATTTTTTATACAAAAAACTAATTAATCAACTAGTTAAATTACTTAAATAAAAACAATCAAGATTTGCGTTTGTCTTGCATAAAATGACGCAAGCTTCTAACGAATATTGTTCGTAGAAGCTCACGTTCAAACAACTTGGTCTCAAGTTTATACAACTAGGCTTTGTAAGTCAACAATTCCGAAACTTCTAGTGGTCTGTCGCATAAATTCTGATGGGTTACGAGGAGACAGATCCCCGACTTTTGAAAAAAGTCGGGGATCTTACAGCCCAGCAAAATTAATGGGACAGACCACTAGTTTGGGTAGTTGACTTATGCTACTTCTTTCATTTCCGCTTTCACGCTTGCATAAGCCCAATCCAACCAGGGTAGTAGGGCTTCGATATCTGCGGTTTCAACTGTTGCACCACCCCAAATTCTGATTCCAGGAGGTGCAGACCGATAGGAAGCGATATCGTAAGCAACTTGATGCTTTTCTAAGGTTTTAGCCAGTTTTTTTGCACATTGTCCTTGTTGTTCTGGACTTAACTCAGTAAACCAAGCATCGACAATCTTGAGACAAATTGATGTACAAGAGCGAGTTTCAGGTTTTTCAGCTAAAAAACTTGCCCAGCTACTTTGTTCCACCCATTTAGCGATCGCTGCTAGATTGGCTTGAGCGCGGTTAATCAAACCAGGAAGTCCACCAATAGTTTCTGCCCACTTCAGCCCATCTAATGCATCTTCTACACACAGCATTGATGGGGTGTTGATGGTATCTCCTTGAAAAATCCCTTCTATTAACTTGCCTTTTTGCGCGAGGCGAAATAGCTTTGGTAGTGGGCGTGGTGGTTTGTAGGTTTCTAAGCGTTCTACAGCACGAGGTGAAAGGACAATGACGCCATGCTGCGCTTCTCCACCCAAGACTTTTTGCCAAGAATAGGTAACTACATCTAACTTATTCCAAGGTATATCCATGGCGAAAACAGCTGATGTCGCATCGCAGATAGTTAACCCGGTGCGATCGCACTGAATCCAATCGCCATTCGGAACACGAACGCCGGAAGTAGTTCCATTCCACAAAAATACTACGTCGTGGCTAAAATCCACTTGTGCTAAATCCGGTAAACTGCCGTAAGGTGCTTTCAGGATGCGAGTATCGCTTAACTGTAGTTCATCTACGACATCTTTAACCCATTCTTGACCAAAGCTTTCCCACGCCAAGATATCTAGGGGGAGTTTTCCCAGCAGTGACCACAGCGCCATTTCTACTGCACCAGTGTCGGAAGCTGGTACAATGCCCAGGCGATAGTCTGCCGGTACACCCAAAATTTGCTTGGATAGTTCAATTACTTCTTTTAACTTTACTTTCCCACCCTCGGAACGGTGAGAGCGACCCACATAAGCATCTTGTAAAGAAGAAACAGACCAGCCAGGGCGTTTTGCACAAGGACCAGAGGAAAAATGCGGACGGTTAGGCTTGGTGATTGGAGGAGTAAGATTTTCTGACATAGGTGAATTGCAAAATTACGGATGGGATCACAAACCCGGTTTCTGATAGAAACCGGGTTAAATTAGAAACTGATGAAATGATCATGCCAGATCAAAACACGTTAAGCGTAAAATACCTTAACCTGCTTCACTGAATATTGGGACTACAAGTAAAATTTGCAAATTAAAATATATTTATGCATTGACAAAAAAATACTTAGTGATGAAAATCATCAGATAACATTATAAAGTCATGAACCAGGTAGATTACCTCCGGATTAGTTTAATTGATCGCTGCAATTTTCGTTGTCAATACTGTATGCCAGAGGGTACAGAATTAGACTATATCCTCAAGCAAAATTTATTGACTGATGAGGAACTAATCACGCTCATTCAAGAAGTTTTTATACCCGTAGGATTTACCCGGTTTCGTTTGACAGGTGGAGAACCTTTGTTACGTCCACGTGTGGTGGAATTGGTGAGGGCGATCGCTTCTTTTAAGGAAACACAAGACCTCTCAATGACAACCAACGGCTTTTTACTCGCCCCAATGGCGCAAAGTCTCTATCATGCAGGTTTACGGCGAATTAATATTAGCTTGGATTCTCTTGAACCTGATGTTTTTGACCAAATTATTGGTAATCGTGGTCGTTCTCGTTGGCAAGATGTGTGGAAGGGAATTCAAGCTGCTTATAGTGTAGGATTTGACCCGTTGAAACTAAATGTCGTGGTTATCCCTGACGTCAACGACCATGAAGTTTTGGATCTGGCAGCATTGACTATTGACAAACAATGGCACGTCCGTTTTATTGAGTTTATGCCAATTGGTAATCCAGAATTATTTGGCGATCGCGGTTGGATAGCTTCTGAAGAAATTCGGCAAACCATCCGCGCTCGTTGGGGCTTGACAGAAGCTCAGGTACGTGGTAGCGGGCCAGCCGATGTATTTCAAATTCCGGGAGCGAAGGGAACGCTGGGTTTTATCAGTCAGATGTCGGAATGTTTTTGCGATCGGTGTAACCGGATGCGTCTTTCTGCTGATGGTTGGTTGCGTCCGTGTTTACTAAACGAGACTGGACAAATAGATTTAAAAACAGCTTTACGAACTGGAGTAAAGACCACCGAACTTCGCCAGCAGGTAAGAGAATTGCTAGCTATGAAGCCAGAAATCAATTTTAAGCTGCGTAACTCAGGCACAAAGGATGGATACACTCGCACCATGTCACAAATTGGTGGCTAGTCAAAGAATTTTGGATTTTGGATTTTGGATTTTGGATTACACGGATTGAGTTCCAGGCTCCGCTTTCTTGTACCCTGATCGAAAGAATTGGTCATTTGCCAAGGACAAATGACCAATTACTAAGGACAAATGACGATTATGCTTGACGTGAGTAGTATTCAACAACGAGTAGTTCGTTAATACTGAGTGCTATCCATTCACGTTCAATCACAGCGTTGACTTTACCTTCCATCTTGTTTTTGTCAAACTCAAGATGGCTGGGAAGGTTCGCTAAACCGGGATATTGTAAGTTAGCTTCTACTAACTTCCGGGATGCTTCTCTATTTCTAACAGCAATGACTTCTCCTGGCCGACACTGGTAACTAGCAATATTCACCACGCGACCATTAATTGTGACATGGCCGTGATTTACCAATTGCCGTGCTGCTGGGATAGTGGGAGCCATACCCAAGCGGAAAACTGTATTATCCAAGCGCATTTCTAGCAATTGCAGTAGCACTTGTCCGGTAGAACCAGTCACACGTCTGGCTTTCCGTACATACCGCAGCAGTTGTTTTTCTGTCAAGCCGTAGTTGAAGCGGAGTTTTTGTTTTTCTTCAAGACGGACAGCGTACTCAGAGCGCTTCTTGCGGTTCTGACCATGCTGACCAGGAGGATAAGAGCGTCTGGCGCTTTTACGAGTTAGTCCTGGCAATTCACCCAGGCGACGTGTAATTCTTAATCGTGGTCCTCTGTATCGGGACATGAGCTTCCTAATCTAATCCTAATTTCAACTTTTACCCAGACATACAATTTTGACATTCCCAGCCCAAAAGTGCTAGAGATTCTTGGTTCACAGAACGCACATTATTATTTAAATTTAAGTTGCTTCTTTTACCAAGCTTTTACTCTGATTGCTCTAGAGTCAGTTTCGGCGTGTCTCGCCGTACTGTACTTGTCGTTTCAAGCTTTTAGTTGCGATCGCGCTGTGTATCCTGAGTCAATTGCTTGAGTTTCAAGCCTCTACGGCAGCGCCAATGCCAGCAGCCAAGACATTTTTCGCTAACTCCACAGGATATTATACAAGAAATCAGGCGAAATGGGTGATTGGGGATCGGGGATCGGGGATCGGGGATCGGGGATC
>NZ_NAPS01000002.1:1858856-1866024 GCF_004323185.1 Westiellopsis prolifica IICB1 | reverse complement strand
CACACCCCACACACCCCACACTCCCCCCACACCCCTTTATCCCTTATCCCCGATTCCCGATCCCTTATCCCCGTACTCTATGAGAAGCCGCTGACGCGTCTACGCGTAGCGTCTCCTCTGGAGAATCCCCGATCCAAACCTTCCTGCCAAAATAGGTGAGAACTAACTTTGAAGATGAGATAGCATTACTTTGCGTGATTGGAGTAGAACGGAAATGTCATTCAATAAAAGCAGTAAGTATTTATACAAAACTATGCGAAGAACTCAACAATTCTTGGGTACTGGGGTAGCTGCACCAGCTTTAATTGTGATGGGATGGTTGGGAATGAATTTTTTACCTGGTACAGATGCGATCGCTGTCACTACAGGTGATTACAGGGCTTGTGCTTCTGAACTTCTCAAAGCCGGGCTAACTGCGGAAGCTGCTGCACGTGGCTGTGCAAGAGCATTGCGTCCCAGAGATTTGTCCTCTTGTGTAGCCGAAATTAGGCAGAACACAGAAATAGCAGCAGTGGATGCACTACCTACCTGTGTACAAGCATGGCGTCCTGAAGATGTCGGTGCATGTGTAGCTGGTATTAGTAAAAGTACTGAGGCTAGTAAACAAGTTCTTGACAAACAGCTATTTAACAGAACAGTTTTAAGTAACTGTGGTCTGAGTTTATTACCACGACGCTATGCTCAGTGTGTGGTAGGTTTGCGATTGCAAATCGACAATTTAGCTCCCACTCAAGCTTTGAATAACTGTATTGATGCCAGTAATTATGTTAGTGGCTATTTGCCTACTTTTATACCTGCCAATAGAACAAATAACACGATTTTTCAGCCCTCTTTTCAAACTCAGCCAATTCCTAACAATCAGGTTCCTGACAACCAAATTCCTAACAATCAGATTCCTGACAACCAAATTCCTAATAGTCAAAATGGTCAGTAATCTAAATATCTTGGTTGATTAATAAAAAAGGGTGTGGGGGTGTAGGAAAATTGTGTGGTTGTGGGTAAAAATTTTGAGGTATTTTAAAGACATAAATCTCAGAAAAATTTTTGTTTTCTTTTACACCCTTACACCCTTGGATTTTTA
Organism: Westiellopsis prolifica IICB1; assembly: GCF_004323185.1. Lineage (GTDB taxonomy): Bacteria > Cyanobacteriota > Cyanobacteriia > Cyanobacteriales > Nostocaceae > Pelatocladus > Pelatocladus prolificus_A. Next base: position 1,864,943 of record NZ_NAPS01000002.1, on the reverse strand, counting down.
GTTATTGTGAAAAGCAAGTAATGGTGATCCTCTATGCAGTGAAATTATGAAATTATGCATATGAGTGTCAATCTACAAAAAATATATTTTTATTTGGTTTTAAATTTATCCCACACTAATAACAATGTACTATTAGTATTTGTTGTATGGTGTGGGACTGTTGTTGATGGTACTAGCTGCTAATTTTGCCCAGGAAAATTTGAAGACCATACTTGTACTGGGAATACTAGTCTTCTTTTTTACCAAATACCATCTGTAATACCACAGGGATTCCATCATCTTGATGATATTTATCTGCCCAAGCACGGATAATTTCATCCAATTCGTCTTTGGCCTGCTCCATCTTTTCGGGTGGAATATCCAACTCTTCCAAGACTCGCATAGTGTTTGGTCTTTTTTCGGCCCAATCTCGCATCATTCGGAAGAAGCGAGCGGTGTCTTCGACCATGATGTAGGTACGCTCTTGGTCGTCTGCTGGCGCATAAAATGGACGGGTGAGAGCGTAGAAGGGCATACCCCAAGGAGAATCTATACGTGTCACCGTACCAGAGTAAAGCAAACGACGCTTTATATGCTCCGCTAAAGCTTCACTCAAAGGCATTTGGTGTTCTTTGGGTAAATCTTCTTGCGATCGCTTATGCAAAAATTCAATTAACTCTAGAAATTCAAACGAGGTGATCAAATGAGCATCTGGCAAATTAGAAGGTAATTTCTGCTCAATTTGTCTCTTTTCCTCGCTGGTGAGACTCGTACCCGGAATCCGCGAACGTCCCGGTCGCCAAGGATATTTTTCCATCCAGACATAGGGGAACTGAATCAGATAGCGTGGTTCTTGAGAACCTAGCATCTTCAGCAGTTTGCCCTCAGTCAAGGCTTGTCTTACTTCCTCAACAATGGCTTTGACTCGTTTAGGTTCCAAGTGATGTAAATGTCCTGTCATTCGCAGGTTTTGTCCCTGCTCCAGATAGGTCATGTAGATTGCACACTTGGCTGCGGTTGCGGCTGCATCTAAAAAGGCCCCATGTCTATGCCCACCTGTCCGCATGGCACTAAAAGCCAGATAAAGCATGATCTGATCCATAGCACTGGGGCCAAGACGCTTGATCAGATCTACGTCATTACTCATATAACAAGCAATTGAATAGCACGTTTACAGTAATCAGTCAATGGAAAGTATGTAGTATACACCCGACTGAAGGTGATGTCTTTACTTAGATGATCTATTATGCGTTAAGTAATGGTGTTCTTGGTAGTCATAATTGTCATTTAGTCAGTATTTTCTGGCAAATTGGCAGAATCAACTTTGTTGGTAGAGGTAATCAACTAATTCAAGAAGGGAGAAAGCAGCTATACAGAAGGATGGATGCTATCAAGCTTAACTATGGCTTAGTTTTGAGTCTATTTATAAATCAGGACAAAGGTTTTGAGTCAAGCCACTAAGGGTGAAATTACCCTTGTATTTCAAGGATAATTGAAATCTCTAAACCTTGTAGGCGATCTCTTTTCCCTTTAATTTTCGGTGATTTAGGTTATTCCAGCTTTCGCTGTAACTTCTGTTCTAATGTGTCTTTTTCATGACAAAAGACTGAGCTTACGGAGATGAAGCCACCAGCTATGTTTAGCAGTCTCACGAAAAACGCAGCGTATGGTGAGCTGCTCTGAAATTGCCAAGGGATGATGCTGTCCTGATCATAAAGCGGATCTGCTTGAGGGAAAGTCATAGACTTCAAAATCCAAGTGATGAATTCAAAAACAAAAAATCTTGTCTTTTCTAAGAAGATTTTTGCTGATTTTAGCAATTTTTAGATAGTGCATATGTAAAAACATTTACAATTTTGCTATTTATCTTAGAAGTTTTATTGAAAAAGTTCTTAAAAAAGTCGTAGAACTGTTACTAGATTTTAATCTGAAGCTTTGAAATTCAAAAACGTTAATACAAATTGATTTTTTATTTAAATTTTGCTCAGTAAACTTTTAAGTAGAAACCATTGCCAAAAAAGTTTTTACAACCATGTATAAAAAAGGCTATCTTCCTGAATGCCATCAAATCAATACCCTTTTGCTTTTTCAAGTCAAGAGGGATGACTGTGGAAATTAAAAATTAAAAATTAAATTTATAAGAATTTTAACTTTTAATTGCGGGAAGTAGTAGCATTTGTTTTGGTGTGATTTCGCATTTTTTCATAGCTAATAGCAGCAGCACCAAAAGTTACTAATAAAACTCCTAATACTTGTGCAGGTTGTAGTGTTTCTTGAATAATCACCCCTGTTAAAATTACAGTTAATACAGGAACAGTCGCACCGAGAATTGCCGATCGCGTAGCACCGAGTTTGCGAACACCGACATTATTGAAAATATAACCAACTAAAGTCAGTACACCTAAAATAAAGGCACTTAAAATTAATTCCAGTAATTTATTGGGATTGACTTGGAGACTCCAGGTAATAGGTAAAGGTATTATCAAACCCACCAAAGACAACACCAGCATGGTAGCAAAATTAATTAAAGTAAAAGGCACAGGATGGAGTTTGCTGGCACAAATGCGTGTCAAAATTATGTAGAAGGCAAAAGCTATTCCTGAAACCAGAGCTGCGATACTGCCAACAAAAGCATTACCTGTACCAACACCTGTATCTCCTGCTAAGATCATCATCTGTCCGACAAAAATAGAGGCGATCGCACCGAAACGAAAAGAAGTCGGTTGTTCTCTAAGCAAAGACCATGCTAGAAGTGCGCTAATTGCTGGATAAACAAACAATAATGCGATCGCAACTCCCGTAGCGATTTGGCTAATAGCAATATAAATCAAGACCTGAGACAAAAATAAAAAGCATCCACTCACTATCGAAAGCAGCAATACTTGTTTGCTTTTTGCATTCCCAGTGCGAGATTTTGTTCGCAATGATTCTACAAGATTTTGCAAATCTTGCCATACCTGCGGATATAGTATAGGCGCTAAAACCAACATTAATGGTACAACTACCAGCATCCTGAGCATTAAAATCAACAGAGAGTTACCAAGAGTGGGTGTCAGTAAACCCTGGACGTCAAATGCTCCAAAAATTAGCGAATTTGGGTTAAAAATCACTTTAATAGCGACGTTATAAAGTGATATCACTCCTGTTGACAACAAAATAAATACTAAACCCATTGGTGCGATCGCGGAATTTCTCCTTTGGGATCGCGTGGATGTGGTTACTTCTTCCCTTGGTGATACACCATTGGAAATAAATGTTGTGTCGCTCTCCAGGAAAGAATTGGCTCTCACCACATCATCTTGAGTAAATGTAAAAGGTTTAGATTCTTCTGGTAGATCAATTTGCGCTTCTCCATACTGTCGAATCGTGTTTGTTTCTAATTCCGTCTCCACATCCCAATTTATAGATTCTTCTTTTTCTGTTGATTCTTCTTGATGATGTGGCGAAGTTTCCCAAAAATTTGAGTGTTGTTCTGTGGGTTCGTCAGCAGGATGCTGTTGTTSYRTTGACTCTTGTTTGTGATGTGGTGGAGTTTCCCAAAAWYTTGAATATTSTTGTTCTGTGGGTKYKKYWGCAGGATGCTGTTGTTGCGTTGGTTCGTCAGCAGGATGCTGTTGTTGCGTTGGCTCTTCCTTATAATGTGGTGAAGTTTCCCAAAATTTTGAATATTGTTGCTCAGTTGGCTCGTCTACATAATGTAATGGTGTTTCCTCAAAACTTGAAGATTGTTGTTCAGTTGGCTCTTCCTTATAATGCGGTGGATAATGTGGTGGAGTTTCCCAAAAACTTGAAGATTGTTGTTCAGTTGGCTCGTCCGCTGGATGGGGTGTGATTTGGATGACTGTTGGAGGAGATTGTTGTGGCGATCGCTGTGTAGTTTTTTCCAGTTCTGCACGTACGAGTTCTCCACGTAGGCGATTTACTAACTCTGCTAAAATTTCTTCCCCTTGTTGTTGTTGGAGTGACATCTGAGACAACTGTTGGGAAATATTACTTTGATAGTTCTTGACTTCCTGCTGAAGAGTGTGAAAAGTAATAGTCAGGGTATCATCTAAAGAGCCGAGCAGTTGATTGAGAACGGCGTTATTTTTTTCACTATCTTCAGTCGTTGATTCTACAGCTTGTTTGGCCAGGGTTTCCAGAGAAGATTGTAGTTGCGAGGATATATGACTTGCCAAAATATTAGCTAACTGACGCAGCAATACTTGTAATTCGCTTAACTGACGACCTTGAAGCAGTTCTTCTTTGTCTTCTTGCAGACGTTTGACATCATCAATTAAGCGGAGTCTTTCTGTCTGTAAACGCTTGATATCTTCTTGTAAAGACTTGAGCAAAGTCCGTTGGAGAATTTGCAATTCTTCAGTGACAGCTCTTAGAGCGGTATCTGCTTCTGTTAATGGATCACCTGTTCGTGAGTTTTCTGACCGCTTCTCAAATCGCCCCATTAGTTTGTTACCTCTGATCTACGGTATCCTGTCTTATATTGCAGAATTTTGATATGACTTCAGGCTTTGTATAATTTTTGATAATTTTTTAAGTGAGATTAATTATTCTTTGATATCACTCGTTGTTTTCAAACATCATACTCACTTGTGTAGTCGAAATAAAAAGTAATAATTTTTTTTGGTAGTTTAAAGTTTCCTAGAAATACATTTACCATGTAAAAATGTAAATACGGTGACAGTTTGCCTACAAATTAAGAGATTTTTTTTAAGTATTTAGTAGAAGTTAAAAGTCTTGCGATCGCCCGAAAAGCATTTTAACAGTTATCAGGAATTAGTTCTCAGTTTTATCTGTTGGGATGCTCCCTCAGTTAAAAACCTAAAAACCGGGTAATGCTAAAAATTACAGCACTGAGTCCCGCGCTGATGGGAACTGTAACCAACCAAGCAGTGGCGATTCCTTGCAGAGTTTTAAATTTAACTGAGTTGGGATTTTGTACCAGTCCCACACCGACTACACCACCCACAAGCGCGTGAGAAGTAGAAACAGGTAGTCCCAAACGAGAAGCCAAAAGAATTGTAGTAGCGGTTGCAAGTTCAGCACAAAATCCACTACTCGGTCGTAAAGAAATAATACTTTCGCCAATAGTAGCGATGACTTTCTTACCCCAGATAGCCAAACCACTAACAATACCAGCACCACCAAGGACTAAAATCCAGATAGGAATAGCGATCCCGCCTGTGGGTACTGTACCAGTGCTATTAATATAAACGATCGCCGCCAAAGGAGCGATCGCATTACCGACATCATTAGAACCATGAGCAAAAGCCACAAAACAAGCACTCAGTAACTGGAATTTGGCAAATAAACCCTCAACTACAGGAAATACAGAAGAAGACGCTGAAAGTCTGTCCCCCATGTCCAACTGTCGCCAGCTATACAAACTCAGTGCGATCGCTCCAATACCTCCTACCAACAAGGGAAAATCATGGGTTGGTATTTGAATTCCGACTGACTCAGTGAAAAATTTTGCCAGTGGTTGAGTAACTGATGGTAAAACAATCACACCAAAAATTCCTAGTAACATCACACTCAACCAGGGAATCCACTCATTTAATTGTAATAATTGATGCGGTTGTTCTAAAATCCAGCGCTTGATCTGACTGTAAAACAAAGCTGCGATCGCACCACTGATCACTGGCGTCACAATCCATCCAAGAGTGATTTTACCAATTGACGACCAATCGATCGCATCTACACCCAAAGCTACCCAACTAAAGCCAGCGATCGCACCAACAACTGCATGAGAAGAAGATACAGGCAAACCGCGTGTAGTGGCAATTTGTAACCACAAACCGCAACTAATCAAGACTGTAATCATCCCAATAGTTAACATTTGCGGTGTACTAGCAAATAATTCAGGATTAGCAATTTTGGTTGCGATAGTTTCCGAGACCTCCTGTCCAAACAGCACCGCGCCTGTAAATTCTAATACACCAGCAATAATTAATGCTTGCTTGAGAGTTACAGCCTTAGAACCAACAGAAGTTCCCATCGCATTAGCAACATCATTAGCACCAAGGTTAAAGGCGAGATAGAAAGCCAGAAGGATGACTATGAGGATCATGGGGAAAGGGGATTGGGGATTGGGGATCGGGGAAAGGG
>NZ_NAPS01000002.1:1838750-1858651 GCF_004323185.1 Westiellopsis prolifica IICB1 | reverse complement strand
CTCAACGACGAGTCTTTTATACTCAACGACGAGTCTTTTATACTCAACGACGAGTCTTTTATACTCGACGACGAGTCTTTTATACTCGACGACGAGTCTTTTATACTCGACGACGAGTCTTTTATACTCGACGACGAGTCTCAAACACTCGTCAGCGAAAAACAAATACTTGTTTAAAGCCCAATTCCCAATCCCCGTTCGCGTAGCGTCTCCTCTGGAGAATCCCCAATCCCCAATCCCCGATCCCCGATCCCCGATCAAGGATAAATCAAAATTTTGTATGTTTCTGGTGTTGGTGCGATCGCTTGATCTACGGCTTGAGATAAATTTTGTAATGGATAGCGATCGCTAATTAATGCCTCTACATCAATGCGTTTATTAAACACAATATCAGCCGAAAGACTTTGTAGGCGGTAGGATGAACTGTAGCTACCCATTAAATCAATTTCTCGACGATAGAGAATATTGGGATTAATGGGAATTTCTACTTGATCAGGAAATTCGGCAAAAAAGAGAATTTTACCGCCTTTGCGGGTACAGTCAAGGGCTTGGAAGAAAGCTTTGTCACTGGGAACAGCAAGTAGAGTCACATCCACCCCTAAACCGTTGGTGAGTGCTTGAATTTTGGCTGGTAAATCAGGATCACGAGCATCAAAAGCTGCTTCTGCACCAACAGCCAAAGCTTTTTCAATGCGGGAGGGGATCAAGTCAGTGGCGATCGCTTTTCCTCCAAAATATTTCACCAACATCACAAACATTAACCCAATCGGCCCTGCGCCAGTGATCAAAACTGTTTGTCCAGGTGCAATTTGAGCTTTTTTCACTGCTTTGAGACAACAATTAGTTGGTTCAACAAAGCTTGCTTCTTCAAAACTGATGTCATCGGGGATGGGAATCAATCCACCATTGCGGACAATATGACCGGGAACCTTGACATACTCAGCGAAACCGCCACCACTAGGCGCAAATCCGGCTGTCGTACAGATGTTTTTATAAGTTTCGCACATTGAGAAATTGTCATTTAGGCAATAGTCGCAACGCATACAAGGGATGTGGTGCATTACCGCTACCCGTTGTCCAATTTGCCAATTTTTTACTTCTGTACCTAGTGCTGCGATCGTCCCCGCAGTTTCATGTCCAAAAATCCGTGGTGGTTCATACAGAGGATAACGAATTTTTTTAATATCCGACTGACATAAACCTACTACGCGCACCTGTACCAAGACTTCATCCGGTTGTAGTTCGGGTACAGGAATTTCTTCATAGGAAAGTTGATTGACGCCTCTAAATACCTGTGCTTTCACGTTGATATCTCACTGCTCAACGATATTAGATTTAACACTAGGGGCGTGATTTGGCTATGAATTTTGAGATTTTTGTTTCTTGGGGAAAGGGGATCGGGGAAAAGGGATCGGGGAAAAGGGATTGCTTATTCTCCCTGCACCCTGCACCCTGCTCCCTGCTCCTTTGTCTTCCTTGTCCCCCTTCCCTTCCCTTGTCCCCGATCCCCCAATACGGTTCGGTTAAGGATTTTTCGTCATAATTTTGGTATGTAGAGACGCGAAATTTCGCGTCTCTACAGGGTTTAAATGTTGATCAATTTGTCTTATCCGAACCGTATTGCTCGATCCCCGATCCCCGATCCCCGATCCCCGATCCCCGATCCCCGATCCCCGTTTCCTGACCTCCACGAATGAATTTAATTTTGTGCAATTAAATTAAGTATTGATTGCTCCCCTGACCAAAATCACGGTACTATCTACGCCAGAGGCGATCGCTTCGGGAATATTTCCTTTGATGGCTTGTTGTAGTAATCCTTCACGGGAAGCGCCTAAAACAACTACATCATAATTTTCAGTTTTCACTAAGTTGATGATTCCTTCTGTTACAGAATCTGCTTCCACAGGTGCTGCTACTACGGTGCTGGATAATTTGTGACGACGGATGAGTATCCGAATCGCTTCTTCTAGAATTCTCATGTCTGGTTTTAATTCGGATGGTTTAAACACGCGGGTGAGGCGAATTTTAGGGTCATTTCCTAGCGTCACCAAAGCTGGTAGCAATTTGATCGCCGCTCTCGCATTCGGACCACCAGCCATTGGAATTAACCAACGGTTGAATTGGGGAGGACGGAAGGGAGAGGGGGAGATGGCCAGATGAGGAGATAGGGAAAGCGGAGGAATCGAAGAAATCGGGAGTCGGCGAAACTCTGGACTCTGGATTCTGGACTCTGGACTTTTCCCTAATTTCACCAACACTATCTCACAACTCGCTTGACGAATGACCGTGTCTACAACATCGCCAAATATACGACCAGGGGTGAAAGTGTTTCCCTTCCACCCCATTAAAATTAGGTCAATGTGTCTTTCTTTGATTGTCTCTAGGATTGCATGGGCGATATCGTGGGTAACTCGTATCTGTGTATGTACTGGGATTTTCCATTTTTTTCCCAAAGCTTCAGCATCTCGGAGTAATCGCCGACTTTTAGTTGTTCTGACTGGTGTTTCGGCGGGAGAACTTTGACGAGAAACAATAATTACTTGCAGACATTCTATTTCGTAGTGGCGATCGCGGGCAATTGCTGCTGCCATTCGCAATAATGTTGCAGCTGTTTCTGGATTCGCGACTGGTACTAATAATCTACCTCTACCGATGCTGGGCGATCGCGTCTGATAAACTACGTAAGAAGGTTCCGGTTGGGGTCCGTGTTCTCTGGTTTTACAGTTGAGACTATCGGCTTCTGCTCGAATAATATCAGCACGAGTGATAATACCGATTATTCTGTGTCCTTCTACTACTGGTAGACGACTGATTTGATGACGGTCTAATAAATAGAGTACATTACTTAAGCTCTGGATGGGTGTGACTGTCACTGGCTGCGGTGTCATGATTTCCCGTAGCGGAGTATCTTTTGCTAAGTTGCGATCGCGTATTTTTAATAAATCGGTTTGGGTGACAATTCCGACTAATTTATTCTCCTCCACTACAGGAAATCCCCGATGGTGAGACCGAGAAAAAGCCTGTACTGCTTCTTCCACAGATATCTGTGCATCTAAGGTTTCCACCCGTTGCTGCATCACATCTTTTGCTGTTAAGTTGGTCAATGTATCCTCAATGGGAGCTGGGTTGTCAATACAAATGCCGCTTAACTGTAAAAGTTTGGTATACAGTGATCCTGGCATCAGTTTGTCAGCAACCAAATAAGATGTGACAGAGCCAACCATTAAGGGTAATACCAGATTGAAATCTGTTGTCATTTCAAAAACAATCACAATCGCCGTCATTGGTACTTTGGAAACGGCGCTAAAAAATGCCCCCATACCTGCTAAAGCATAGGTAGTCGGCGAACCTAATCCAAATAAATGGAATTCAAAAACACCGATGATATAACCTAAACAAGAACCTAAAATCAAACTGGGAGCAAACAATCCTCCTGGCGCACCTGAACCAAATGCTAATAGTGTCAAGATAAATTGAGCAAAAAAAGCGATCGCAGCTACGGGTGCATTAGCTTCACCAGCAAGGACAAATTCTCGTAAGCCAGTATTATCACGGAAGGAAGCAGGTAGAATAGCAATCACTATTCCTGAAAGAAATCCTGCCAAAGCTATCCTCAAAGGTAAACTGATATGAAAACTGCGATATATTTTGATACTTTTAATTAATCCCTGATTAAATAATGCTGCCAGTAACCCTGCTAAAATACCTAAAATCAGGTAAAAGGGAATTTCTACGATTGAAAAACTACTAGAAGATTGAGTTAATTCCAAGTTCAGTAGCAAACTACGACCACCCAACAAACGGGAAACAACACCACCGATAAATGAGGCGATAATCGCGGTTCCCAATGTCAATCCTGAGAAATCTTGCAGTAACTCTTCGATCACAAACAAGACACCAGCTATTGGTGCATTGAAAGCTGCTGCTAAACCCGCACCTGCACCAGCTGCGATCATTTGGCGTCGATGATCTGGAGAGGTGGGAACCCAGCGACTCATTCCTGCGGCTAAAGCAGCACCAACTTGTACAGTTGGGCCTTGTCTACCCAAGGTGATCCCTGAACCCAAGGTGAGTGTAGCACTGAGTAACTTGACAAGCGCCACTCGCCAAGAAAGCTTAACTGGTACATTTGCCAGGGAAGCTTTAACGTGGGGTATACCACTACCAGATGCTTCTGGTGCTAACCTTTCTACCAATAGTCCAGCCAGAAACCCAAAGCTCAAACCAATTGTTGGTAGAAATAGCCAAGCTGGTAAAATATGGGAACCATGAACTCGCCAGGTTCCTAGCCATCCCGAACCAAATTTCAAGCATACAGCAGACAAAGCCGCAACCAGACCAATAATACATGCCTCTGCGATCGCTAAACCTTTTCTTGGTTGCCAAACAGTGCGAATATACTGATTTAGAAAAAGGGGTAGCATAACAATTAAAAATTAAAAATTAAAAATAATGAGTTCAATCAAGCACATGGTTGTGCTAATTTGACTATTTTGCATTCGCACAGCAATTTGTCCATTTTATGGATAGAGTTTGTATGTTTGATATTTATAGGAAAAATTCTAACTTTTTACGCAACGTTTAAAACTTAGAATAGTTGTGCGGACTTACTTATACCATTTCACTCAAACCCTGATACAAATACACATGGTGTAGAGACGCGATATATCGCGTCTGGTACAAAATTTATGTGTATCGTGATTAACGTGAAATGGTATTAATTCTGTGACCATTATTCCGAAATGCTGTAACTTCAGATGGTAAGTAGATATAATACTCACCAGTGTTAAGATTAACGCTTTTTCAATCAACATTTTATTTATGAAGCTGGGGTTATTTAATCAAGATTTGACAAAGAAAGTAGTCACCTCACTGGCGACACTCACCAGTTATGCAAAAGGTAAAACTCTAACCCCCCATCAAAAGATGAAATGGCACAAACTCAAGCCAGTTAGACTAGCTACTGGTATGTTATTAGTAATTTGTGCATCAGCAGTATATCTCAAATATTCTGTTGAATGTGTCAGCATTAATTGCGAAGTAATAAACCATACCTATACTAAGCGTTTATCAGTAGAACAAATACGGCGTAATGCTCAATCTATGACTGTGAAAGTGATGTCAAAAGAATTCTTGGGTTCAGGAATTTTACTCAAAAAACAAAATTCAATTTATACAGTTTTGACTAACGCCCATGTATTACGTGCCGATGGGCCACCGTATCGGATTCAAACATCGGATGGTCGCATCTGGTCTGCAAAGATGCTAAAGAATGTCAAATTTGGCACAAATGATTTGGCAATATTACAATTTCGTAGCCCAGACAGAAATTATACTGTAGCATCTATTGCTTTTAACCCTGCTATTGGTGATGATGTATTTGCTGCTGGATTTCCCTATGGGGATGAAGGTAAAGACAAAGGCTTTACGTTTACAACTGGTAAGATTACGCTAAAATTACCGAAAGCTTTGGAAGGTGGCTATCAGATTGGCTACACTAATGACATTCAGAAAGGTATGAGTGGGGGACCACTTCTCAATCATCAGGGTGAAGTGGTAGGTGTGAACGGAATGCACGCATATCCGTTGTGGGATGTTCCTTCAGTCTATAGTGATGGTTCCCAAGCAGATCAAAAATTGCACGAACAAATTGTTCGCCTCAGTTGGGCTGTACCTACGGAAAAATTTTCTTTTAGTAGAAAGATTAGTCAATTATCTAATTAATCTCAAAAGAATTAATCATTTCATTGGCAGTATTGATAAATTCATCATAATCATCAATTGCTGCTGTATAGGTAATTATGTATGCTTTATCACCTTTTAAAGTCCAAACTTGTAAATTCTTTAATTCAGTATCTTCGTCTTTGCCTGTATAAATTATTTGATTTGCTTGTTTGAATGCTAAAGTAGTTGCACTCATATCAATAATTTGAGCATCTGGCAGAGTACTTTTAATTTCATTAATAAATAATTGTTTCGACTCAGCTAAGGTTCCAGAAAACTTCTCAATGTCTACATTTATTTTTTCTTGGAATTTATCTGTCTGACTTTGTTTTGGAGATATAAAAGTTACTATTTCAGTAACACCTAAAACATCAATTTCTTTGGTTTGTCGCTGCCAACTGGCTGGATATTTGATTTTTATACCATAATTAGAATTCTCATAGGGTACAAACTTTTCTGCTTGATTGGGTCGAATCGCCACAAATACGCTAGCAAGAACTGCAATTATTCCTAGAGCAATTAACCATTTCCAAGGAGATGGGGAAGAACCAAATTTCAGAATAGATAAAAGTCTTGTTTGTCCCGATGTAGATGTAGTAGTATTTTTGTCTGAGATTTGTCGCAGTGCTTCTAATGCTGACTCTGCTGACTGATAACGTCCACCAAAATGATAGCGTACCATTCTATCTAGAATATCAGCTAGCTCAGGACTCACCTGCACTTGATCGCGCCAAATAATTTCTCCCGTTTGGGGATCTCTGGGAAGTTTGCTTCCTTGGGATGGGTCGGGATATATACCTGTTAAAGCTTGGATACCAATGACTCCGACGGCGTAGACATCACTGCTATATTGCGGTTCACCAGCTGCTTGTTCACTCGGCATGTAGCCAAGAGTACCAATCGCTACGGTAACAGTTTGTCCTTGTTGATTAACTTCTAGACCTCTTACTTTCTTAACTGCACCAAAATCAATCAGGACTATTTTTCCATCATATCTTCGCATGATATTAGCAGGTTTGATGTCCCTGTGAATCACTTTTTGGCGATGGACAAAGGCTAAAACTTCTAGAATTTCCGTTAAAAGTTTAATCGTTTCGGCTTCAGTTAGTCTATTAGCTAAAGGAGGTAGTTCTTGCCTGAGATCGTGACCTTCAATATATTCTTGTACTAAATAAAATTCTTGATTTTCTTCAAAGTAAGCTAAAAGACGTGGGATTTGATCATGATTGCCTAATTCTTCTTGAATTTCTGCTTCTTGTTTGAAAAAACGTTGTGCTATCTGTAGAGTATTTGGGTCGTTAATTTTTGGTTTTAGCTGCTTAACCAAACACTTAGGATTACCTGGGCGATCAGTGTCACAGGCGATGTAAGTAGCCCCAAATCCTCCTCCTGCTCCCAATTGTTGGACAATTTGGTAACGTCCACGAAGCTTGTGACCCGACATTACATTCACCTTACATCCTATAAGTTAGAAGTTATGACTCAAAGCATCTTGCGTTGATGTTATCTTGACACAATTTGGCACTTATAGCCCAATATGGTTCAGTTAAGCTTCAAAGTGGTAAAAGCTTTAATAGTTTCTTGCCCGCGTTGTGTGTTTCCCGTCGTCAGAAAGTCTAAAATTGCTCCCTGAAATAAGTGAAATAGAGATAAAGCAGTAATTTTGTCATTTGTAAGATTGAATAGAGAATTTATCCATTGTTGACTCTCACGCTCTAAGAAACGTTGTGTTTCTAAATCACCTTGTATGGCACGTTGATTGAGATCCATCGTCAGTTTCAGCAAACCATGCATTTCTGGTGAAGTCAAATGTCTCCACATTTCCAGCAGAGATTCTGCTAAACAATCAGATCCTTCAAGGGACACGCTTTGAAATGACCATAGCTTTTCGCGCAAGCGAGTCTCTAATAAACCGATGAGTTGTCGCTCCAATTCCTGTTTAGAGCCAAAGTGATAAATAAGCATTCGTCCGCTAGTGTCGATTCTCTTGGCGATCGCATTGATGCTGGAATCTAATGCTCCTACTTCAATTGCTGCTGCTAAACATTGCTCTAGAAGCTCTTCCTTCTTCTGAGGTTCAGGGGGTCGGCTCATGGGTTGACAGTTAACGTAATAGTCATTACATTAATTATTAACGTAATGACTATTACGTTAACACTGTTGGATAGGGAAATGATCATGAACACAAAAGATCGAATAGGCTTCGTCTTGCTTGGCTTTGTCATTTGGGTAGTAGGAACTTCTGTGTATCGTTTAGCGGGTTCTTACTTCTTTGAGGGGGGTGCTGCTAAATACTGGCTCAACGTGATTGTCACAGGTATTCTGTATTCTGCTGTGTCTTTGGGACTGATGAAGTGGCGCCACATTGAGCAGAAAGATTGGTTGCAGGGTGCAATTTGTATTGTTTTGCCTGGAATGTTGGGTGAGATTCCGATTCTCGCTGACTTTTCTGGACTAATGAGCAATATGCAACCCGAAACAGCAGGGAAGTATGCCGCCTTTTTATTTGGGGGCTATTCATCATTAATTGGCTTTGCTTGGTTGATGTCCACAAAAGGCGGTGTGCGGCTCAGTTCTTGAAGCGGTTTTTTCACCACCAAGGACTTAGACGCGCTAGCGGCTACTTGCAGAAGTCGCTTACGCGCCTACCCGTAAGGGTAGACACCAAGAAAAATCCTATTTCGAGACCTATACCTTTAGTTGCACAACCCACGATTTGTTACCAAATAAACAACAAAAGTCCCTAGCCAGTGACTACTCGCATAGTGTTCACTGACAGCATCGATAATACTATTCTGACGATGTAGAACAGCAGCAGTACGCAGTGTATTTATTCGAGGATCGGTGTTTGGTAAGCCAAAAATTATTCCTTCAAGCATCCAAGCACGACTGACATTTAAACCATGAAAATGGGATTGTAAATAGTTTTGAGGATGAGTTACTTTTACAGGTTGTAGCCAGTTGAGTGACTCATCAACTGATAATTGTGGGAGAAAATCAGTTAGCCAGTTAGCAAAATCTGTCGGTGAAAGAATTCGCCGCACCAGATCAGCTTCCGCAAGACAAGGTGAGATGAAATCATAGCCGAGTGGTTCTAAATGTAAGGGATAGCTGCGATCGCTCAAATAAAATTTTCGGATTTTGTTTTCAATTAAATCAACAAAGTTCTCGTTTTTGGTGATTCGCGCCCAATCTATGACTAATCCCAGCGCAAACGCCGTTTGACTATGGGTTCCTGTGCGGTTAGGTAATTCTAAATTTTGTAGCCATCGCTGGAAGTTATTTGCAACTAAGGTTTCGAGCGGTTCCAATACAGCCAGCCATTCTTGAGCTTGGTTGTCATTCCATTCCCGCAATTCCGCAGCCAGTTGCAATAGCCATGCAAAACCATAAGGACATTCAAAGTAGGGGTGTTTATGTAAATGGGCTATTTCCCCTTGAATTTTTTCAGGTGTAAAGCTTTGAGTAAGGGCTTCTCTGACTGTAGTCTGAAAAGTGGCTTCAGGAAAATAACGGGCTAAACGTACGATTAACCAGTGTCCATGTACAGCCGAATGCCAATCTAAGCAACCATAGAAAGTTGGTGTTAATTCCCGTGGTGGTTTAATATCTTCATCGTTATTAAACCAATAAATAGCATTATGTGGATACTCTTGCTTGATGCAGTCGAATACTAATTGGACAAATTTTGCTGCGATCGCTACGTCAATTTCCATAGCTGCGATTTTCATGCTAAAAATTTCAAGCGCTTATAGTTCTCAACAAAAATTCCTTCATTCAAGTATACTTTTATCTTAGTATGAGAATAGCTATAACAGTTAATTAAATAATATTTCCTATTTTTTGCATGAAAACTGAAAATTTTCAATGGTGGCAAATAGCTTTTCAGCTAAAAGGTTCAGTTATCACAGCAATTTATCCACGTGTTATTGGATGTGGTTTTATTGGGTTAATTGTCTCTATACTTTACTATTTTCAGCTTCCAGTTTCCCAACCAATTCTAGGCAGTGTTATTCCTAGTATTGTCTTAGGTTTATTACTTGTATTTCGCACGAATACAGCTTACGAACGTTTTTGGGAAGGGAGAAAATGCTGGGGAAGTATTGTTAATACAGTCCGCAATCTCGCAAGACAAATTTGGGTATCAACACAGGAAAAATCTCCCTTAGATAGAGAACAAAAAATTGGAGCATTATATTTATTGGTGGCATTTGCTGTCGCAACTAAATTACACTTACGCGGAGAAACTGTCAATGAAGAATTAGAAGAATTGATGCAAACATCAAAATATATCAAATTAAAAATGATGAATAATCCGCCTTTAGAAGTGGCTTTTTGGATTGATGATTATTTACAAAAACAGCATGATCGCAATTGTATGAATAGTTATCAATTAATCTCAATGCGCGAATTATTAAATCAATTGGTAGATAATTTAGGTGCGTGTGAACGAATTCTCAAAACACCGATTCCCTTAGCTTATGCGATTCATCTCAAACAATTATTATTGCTGTATTGCATACTATTACCTTTTCAAATCGTAGAAAGTCTTGGTTGGTGGACAGGTATAATTGTCGCCTTAATTAGCTTTACTTTGTTTGGGATTGAAGCCATTGGTTTAGAAATTGAAAATCCTTTTGGATATGATGTCAATGATTTACCATTGGATGCTATTTGTAATACGATGAAACGCAATATTGATGATTTAATTAGCTTGAGTCCTAGTACGCGATCGCACACCGAACAAAGTCTGAATAATAACTAAAATTATTCCCCTTTCCCTTGCCCTCCCTGTCCTCCCTGTCCTCCTTGTCCCCAATCTTCACAACCGTCGAATTCCCTTTTCCAAACCCCGACAAACATTAGTCAAGAAATCTAAATCCAAAGTGGCAATTGTATCACTAGGTTTGTGATAGTGAGGATTTCGTAAAAATGCCGTATCTGTAATCATCATGGCTGGATAACCTGCATCCCAAAAAGGGGCATGATCACTCTGTCGAGTTTGCCGTATGATATGACCTTTATTGGGTACTGGTAGCCACTGACTTGCTACACCAACTTTACGGATACTGCGGCTAATGCTAATTAAATCTCTTAAAGTTCGCCAATTACCGATTAAACCAATAAAATCGCCACGACTAGGATAAATATGTTGTAAAGGCGATGGGTAAATTTGGGAACCAGGTTTTGAGTCACAGTAACCTAACATTTCGAGAGAAATCATTAGGCGTAATGGTTGCTGTTCTCGTTGCAATTTAGCTGCATATTCAATACTACCTAATAACCCATATTCTTCCATATCAAAAGCTACTAGCCGCAGAGGATATTTAATAGGTTCTGTAGCAAACATGCGTGCTAATTCTAGTAAAACTGCTACACCTGTAGCATTATCATCAGCCCCTGGTGAACCAGGTACAGCATCATAATGAGCAGCAATTAAAATTGGTGGCAAGTCTCCCTTTTGTAAACCCGCAGTAGCAGGTAAATTTAATATCAGATTTTTGCAAGCTTTACCACGTACATAAAAGGTGTGGATATCCACACTCCCCCACTGAGCAAATGAGGCGCGAATGTATTCTTGAACAAAAAAATGGCCAGCAGTTGCTATGTAAGGATCGCGATCGCGGACAATCTGAGTTAGATGAGTTTCCAGTTGGTTTTTTAAATTCACAAGATTCTAGCAGCGAACCTGGTTGAAGGTGTATTTATCAACAGCAAGATACAATAAATCAAGCATTAGTTCTAAACAAAAAATTTATATAGAAATAGTAGGAGAAACGTAACGCATGGGCAAGGTAGTAGGCATCGACTTGGGTACAACTAACTCTGTTGTCGCCGTCATGGAGGGTGGTAAGCCGGTGGTTATTGCCAATGCAGAAGGAATGCGAACAACTCCCTCCGTAGTTGGCTTTAGTAAAGACGGCGAACGCTTAGTAGGACAAATGGCAAGGCGCCAAACTGTCCTCAACCCTCAAAATACCTTTTTTGCAATTAAACGCTTCATGGGACGTAGGTATAGCGAACTGAATCCAGAATCAAAGCGCGTACCTTATACAATTCGTAAAGATGAATTTGGTAATATTAAAGTTGCTTGTCCTCGCTTAAGTAAAGATTTTGCCCCAGAAGAAGTTTCAGCAATGATTCTCAAAAAACTAGCAGAAGATGCTAGTAAATATTTGGGCGAACCAGTAACAGGAGCAGTAATTACCGTTCCAGCTTATTTTAACGATTCCCAACGCCAAGCAACACGGGATGCTGGTAGGATTGCTGGTTTAGAAGTTTTGCGAATTCTCAACGAACCAACAGCAGCTTCTTTGGCTTATGGTTTGGATCGCGGCCAAATGGAAACTATTTTAGTCTTTGACTTGGGTGGTGGTACATTTGACGTGTCCATTTTGGATGTTGGTGATGGTGTATTTGAAGTCAAAGCTACCAGTGGTGATACTCAACTCGGTGGTAATGACTTTGATAAAAAAATAGTCGATTGGTTAGCAGAACAATTTCTCGAACAAGAAAAAGTAGATTTAAGACGAGAACGCCAATCTTTGCAACGTTTGATGGAAGCTGCGGAAAAAGCCAAAATCGAACTTTCTGCTGTTAGTGTTACTGAAATTAACTTACCCTTCATTGCTGCAACAGAAGAAGGACCTGTACACTTAGAAACTCGCTTGACTCGTTCCCAGCTTGAAAGCTTGTGCGACGACTTACTGGGGCGCTTACGTATCCCTGTCAAACGGGCGCTAAAAGATGCAGGACTCACCCCCAATGATATTGACGAAGTTGTCTTAGTAGGTGGTTCTACACGAATGCCTATGGTACAGCAATTAGTACGGGCAATGATTGGCATAGAACCCAACCAAAACGTCAACCCTGATGAAGTTGTCGCAGTGGGTGCAGCAATTCAAGCGGGTATTCTCGCCGGTGAACTCAAGGATGTACTGTTATTGGATGTGACACCTTTGTCTTTGGGATTAGAAACTATAGGCGGTGTCAAAAAAGTACTTATTCCCCGCAATACTACTATTCCTGTGCGCCGTTCGGACATCTTTTCCACATCAGAAAATAACCAAAATACTGTGGAAATTCACGTAGTCCAGGGTGAACGGGAAATGGCAGCAGATAACAAGTCTTTGGGACGTTTCAAGTTGTATGGCATCCCCCCAGCACCTCGCGGCATTCCTCAAATTCAAGTAGCATTTGATATCGATGCTAACGGGATTTTACAAGTAACAGCTTTAGATAGAACTACAGGTAGAGAACAAAGTATCACAATTCAAGGTGCTTCTACCTTAACTGAAAGCGAAGTTCAACAAGCGATTCGAGAAGCCGAGAAATTTGCTGATGTAGACCGACAGCGTAAAGAAAAAGTAGAAAAGCGTACTAAAGCTGAAGCTTCAATTTTACAAGCCGAAAGACAATTGCGGGAAGTAGCATTAGATTTTGGTATGGCATTTGCCCGGAACCGTCGTCAACAAATCGACAACATCTGTCGGGAACTACGCGAAAGTTTAAAAGAAAATGACGATCGCGGTATTGATCAAGCCTACGCTGACTTGCAAGATGCTTTGTACGATCTCAACCGCGAAGTTCGCCAGTACTACGCAGAAGAAGAAGATGACGATTTGTTGGGTGCAATCAAAGACATCTTCACAGGTGGTGGTGATAAAGAACGAGATAATCCGAGAGATTCTTTACGCGATCGCGATCGCGATTACTATGACAAAGACTATAACCGCGGCTATAGCAAAGACTATGACCGTACCCCCAATCGAGACTATGACCGAAGCTATGGTCGAGACACCCGTTCCTCCGCTTTTGACAGTGGTGGTTCTTCACGCCGTTCTCGCCCCAGCTATCAAGATAACTGGGATGATGACGATGATTGGTAATCAAGTCTAGTAGTTACGAAGATTACACACCTCACTATCTAATGTATGAAGTAAGTTGGCACAAATGTAGAGACGTGCCATGGCTCGTCTCTACTCTTGGTCATTGGTCTAGAGACGCGATGAATCGCGTCTGTACAATAATCATTGGTCATTGGTCATTGATAAGGTTTTAGTCCATGTTTACTTTTCGTAACTTCCGCTATGTTTATTAAGACCGACTTACTGCTGCAAAATACTGGTATTAATTAGAAAAAGGTAATGAAATTTCTTTGAAATTCGGATTTAGTCATTATTAATAGGTAATGAGTAATAGTTAGTGGTTAGTGGTTAGTGGTTATTTGTTTTTTCCCAAAAACTGAACTAATCGCTAACAATTACTATTAATAACCAAAAACCAACCAGCAACTATCTTAAGAAATTAACAGCTAAATTTCCAATAAAGAAACGATTATGCAGAATTTGCAAAATTTTCGTGATTATTACGAGATTTTGGGAGTATCCAAAGATGCTACCAATGAAGATATTAAAAAAAATTATCGACGTTTAGCTAGGCAATATCACCCAGATCTGAATCCAGGGAACAAAGCAGCAGAGGATAAATTTAAAGATATCGGTGAAGCTTATGAAATTCTCTCCGATCCGGCGAAACGGGCGCAGTATGACCAATTTAGCCGCTACTGGCAGCAAAAAGGCTTTGATAAACAAGCACACAAGAAACCTTGGGGTGGAGATAACCGTAGCAATGGTCGGGGTAATCAGGATGTAAATCCAGGTAATTATTCTGATTTTACTACCTTTATTAACGAAGTTATTGGTGTCAAAACTGGTAGAAATGGCACATATACTGCTACTAATGCTAATAATGCTGATCCATTTCGTAGCCCTAGAACAAAAGTTGCATACACGCCAAACCAACGCCCTACACGTCGAGACATCGAAGCAAGATTATCTCTACCCCTAGAAAAAGCCTATCGTGGTGGTGTAGAAAGAATTCGCTTAGAAGATGGGCGATCGCTAGAAGTAGAAATGCCTGCTGGTATGATAACTGGTCAAACAATTCGTCTGCGTAATCAAGGCATTAATGGCGGGGATTTATACTTAAAAATAACCGTCGATCCTCATCCACTTTTTAAAATTGAAGGTACAGATATTTACTGCCAAATCCCCATTACTCCCAGCGAAGCTGTATTAGGAGGTCAAGTTGAAGCACCTACCCTTGATGGTTTGGTAAAAATGACTATTCCTCCAGGAGTCAGGTCTGGACAAAGATTACGTCTAGCTGGTAAAGGTTATCCCGCTGAAAAAGGTAAACGCGGCGATCAATTAGTAGAAATTCAGATAGTTACTCCTAAAAATATTACTAAAGAAGAACGAGAGTTATACGAAAAAATTCGGCAGATGGAAACTTTTAAACCCCGTGCTGATTTATTTTCTTAGCTTAAATCCAAAGGGGGTGATGAATAGAATTGTTTGAGAAGCCCCCACCAAATCAAAGATTCTGGTGTGGGAGTATGTCACAATATTAGAAAAAAGTTTATCGCCTGGTGAATCAAACAGCCGTGAATCAGAATGATGCAATGTCACAAAGCAGCGAAACGACGACGTATTATACTCTGCTAGGACTGCATCCCAGTGCATCGCCAATTGAAATCCGTCGTGCTTATCGAGAATTGAGCAAACGCTATCATCCTGATACGACCAGCTTACCTACAGTTGCTGCCACTGCTAAATTTCAGCAACTTAACGAAGCCTATGCTACTCTCAGTAATCCAGAACGACGGTTAAGTTACGATCTGAAAATTGGCTATTCTCGGTTTGGAGTAATTCAAGCACCACCCGATTTAAACCGTCCCGTTTCCCGTTCTTACGACTGGTCTAAATCAGCTTATCTTGATGCTAGCGATCGCCCCCTCTCTGCGGGTGAAATCTTCGCCTTATTTATCCTGGGTTTAACATTTTTAGGTTGCTTAGTGTTAGCGATCGCCATTGGTTTAACTCGTGGCGAAGCCGCTTTCCAACCTGTAGGATTAATATTACAAGTCTTAATTTTTAATTTTTAACTTTTAATTTTTAATTGTTATGTCTCTTCCTCCTTCTGAAACACCACTATATAATCACCCTCTTCCCCAAATTGAGCAGTGGTTAAAACAACAAGGCTGTGAACAAGATGAAAAGCAGCTACATTGCTGGCGCATCCAGCATCCTAGTTGGGAAGCAGAACTTTCGCTAGATATTGAGCAAATTATCGTTCGGTATATCAATGCTGGAGACAATGGACAAGACATCCAACGCGCCTTCAAATATTCCTTGAGTCGGCGAGATGTAGAACAAGCCGTATTCTCCGGGCCTTAATTGGGGATCGGGGATTCTCCAGAGGAGACGCTTCGCGTAGACGCGTCAGCGGCTTCTCATAGAGTACGGGAATCGGGAATCGGGTAAACGGAGACAAGGGAAGGAGAACAACGGAGTGTGGGAAGAATTATTTAACAAGTCTCTTCCCTTTCCCCTTTCCCCTTTCCCCTTTCCCCTTTCCCTACACTTTCCCAAACCGCCTTTCTCGTTGTTGATACGCACACAAAGCGCGGTGGAATTCATGGCGATTAAAATCAGGCCAGAGAGTGTCAGTTATATATATTTCTGAATAGGCTATTTGCCAGAGGAGAAAATTTGAAATTCGCATTTCTCCACTGGTACGAATTAATAAATCGGGGTCACAAATGCCGATGGTATAAAGATGACGTTCAAATGTCGCTTCATCAATTTCATCTGGCTGGAGTAAACCTTGTTGGACTTTTTGGGCGATCGCTCGACAAGCTTGAATAATTTCTTGTCTACCACCGTAATTTGTGGCGATTGTAAACTTGATCCCGCGATTATCTTTCGTTGCTTCGACTGAACGGTTAATTTCTGCTTGTAGCGATCGCGGTAAGCTACTTAAGTTCCCCACAAACTGAATTTGCACATTCTCTTCAACCATTTCCCGCAGTTCTTGACGCAAGACTCGTTGAAATAGGGTCATCAAAAAATCTACTTCTTCATGGGGTCTTCCCCAATTTTCTGTGGAAAAAGCATAAGCCGTCAGTGCTTCGATCCCCCAATCTTTACAACAACGAAGCAAACTTTTTAAGGCATCAACACCAGCTTTATGACCCATAATTCTGGGTAATCCTTGGTGCTTTGCCCATCGACCATTGCCATCCATAATCACTGCAACGTGCTTGGGCAGTAGTTCTCGTTTCAAGTCAGGGGGCAAATGTTGCAGTTCAGTTTGTTGTGCTGTCATTTTTTGTCTCGCGATGCGGTCGATGGTAATCCGAGTAAACGTGAAACTAGTGCTAAGGCCTGACTACGAATCTGACGACCCAAACTGATTAAACCAGGAGCAACAGCCTCCCGATCTACAGTTGGTGAAAATCTCATTTCTAAAGACTCTTTCAGCTTCGTAATCGTCAGTGGTCTATTTAGAGTTCCCTTTTCTGCCAAAGAAATAGAACCTGTTTCTTCAGATACAACGACACAAATGCAATTCTCGACCCGCTCAGTTATTCCCATCGCCGCCCGGTGGCGTGTTCCCAACTGCCGCGAAGCCGTACGTCCCGAAAGTGGTAATATTATACCCGATGCTACAATCCGAGAACCTCGTATCAATGTAGCACCATCATGTAAAAGAGTCTTCGGTTGAAAAATTGTTTGTATTAGCTCTTTGGACACTTCAGCGTTCAGTTTTACTCCTGGTACAGAAAAATCTCGTTCATCAATAGGACCAGTTGTTTCCAAAATTAGTAGCGCACCTATCCGATTTTTCGACAGTTCTCTGACTGCTTCGACTATTTCATCAATTACACTATCAGATTTAGGAACTGCCAAACGGGACGGTTGAAATAATTGCCAGAATTCACCACGTCCCAATTGTTCTAAAAATCGCCGAAACTCGGATTGGAGAGCAACCGCCATGGCGACAGCACAGCCAATGACTAACTTTTCCAGTACGAAATTTAACAACTGTAGCTGCAACTTTCCACTAATGGCTGATGCCAGCATCAGAATAATAAAGCCTCGCACCATCCAAAGTGTCCGGCGCTCACTAATAATAACTAGTATCATATAGGTCAGCGCCAGTACTAAAACAATATCCAGTGTCTCAAGCAGCAAAGGCTGAGACCACCATTGGTTTATCAGCCATTGCTTCCACCAATCTCCCATGACATCTGGCGTGAAAGTATGAAGTGTGAAATCTGAAGGATGAAGTCTGAAGTATAAAGTCTTGAAATATTAAGTATAAAGTATGAATTTTTCATTCTTTATTCTTCATCCTTTCTTCATCACTTCAGCTTTTATTCTTCATCCTTTTTAAGTCTTTCTGGTAAGCAATCCTGTCGAATCAAATCCTGATAAGTTTCGCGTTGCAAAATCAAATTTGCTTCGCCATTCGCTACTACAACAGCAGCTGGTCTAGGCAAGCGGTTGTAGTTAGATGCCATACTGTAATTGTAAGCACCTGTAGCCATAACTACGAGAATATCTCCAGATTCAGTTTTTGGTAACTGAGCATTCTTGATCAGAATATCCCCAGATTCACAATGCTTACCAGCAATAGTTACCCTTTCTGTCAAAGGCTCAGACATTCGGTTAGCAACTACAGTACGATACACTGATTGATAAGTGATCGGACGGGGATTATCAGACATGCCACCATCAACTGCTATGTACGTGCGAATATCAGGAATAACTTTGGAAGAACCTATAGTGTAAGCTGTGACGCAAGTTGTGCCAATTAGCGATCGCCCTGGTTCAGACAATAATTTTGGTAGTGGTAAATTTTGCTCGGCACAAGCTTGTTGAATTACTTCACAAATTGGTTTTACCCACTCTTCTATACTAGGAGGATCATCTGATTCTGTATACTTGATCCCCAAGCCTCCGCCAACATTTAACTCTGTCACGCTTAAGCCGTAACCAGCAGCTTTACTAATCCACTGCACCATCACAGATGCTAAATCCTGATGAGGTTGGCGTTCAAAGATTTGAGAACCAATATGAGCATGTAAGCCAATACAGTTTAATACAGATTGGTGACTGACAAAAGCAAATAATTCATCCAAATCATTGGGATCAAAGCCAAATTTACTATCCAAGTGTCCCGTACGAATATATTCGTGTGTGTGGCATTCAATACCTGGTGTCAGACGAAGCATGATCCGGATGGGAGATGAAGACAAGCAAGCAAATTCTCCGTTGTCCCCCTTGTCCTCAAGTATCTCCACCAAAGTCCGCAACTCATACCAATTGTCCACAACAATAGTGCAACCAGACTTAATTGCCAAAGTTAATTCTTCTCGCGACTTATTATTGCCGTGGAAGTAAATCTTATCAGGGCTGACACCTGCACTTAAGGCTGTATAGAGTTCGCCTCCTGAAACCACATCAATTCCCAACCCTTCGGAAGCGGCGATCGCACAGACTGCCAAACAACTCCAAGCTTTGGAGGCGTATAATACTTGAGATTCACCCTTGTAATAACGCTGGAAACTTTCCCGATACTGGCGGCAAGCTGTTCGCAGGGTTTCTTCATCCAAGATATACAGAGGTGAACCGAACTGCTGCACAAGAGTTGTCACATCACAACCCCCTATTTCTAGGTGATCTTCTTCGTTAACTTTGGCACTCAGTGGGAAAAGTTCTTGATTGGGTGAAAGATTTATGTTATTGCTAGTTGATTGCGGTAAATACTGTCTACCAGAAAGTTGAACCCCAGCAGGGTGAGTCGATACCATAAATATTAAGAGTTGTCCTTAGTACTAATTACAAGCTACGAGCGGATATGCCGATTCCCAGTTTACCGAATAAAGTGCTTGTTCGTCCCTGTCTTTTGCAAGAGCTGGGAATTGGGGATCGGGGATTCTCCAGAGGAGACGCCACGCGTAGACGCGTCAGCGGCTTCTCATAGAGTACGGGGATCGGGGATCGGGGATTGGGGACAAGGGAGTGTGGGGAGTGTGGGAAGTGTGGGAAGTGTGGGAAGTGTGGGGGGAATTATTTAACAAGTCTGTTCCCAATGCCCAATGCCCCATGCCCAATGCCCAATGCCCAATGACCAATGCCCAATGACCAATAACAAATGACCAATAACAAATGACAACCAACCAGAAATGGAGATATTAGGATAACATCTCATTGTGATTAGATGGGAGCATACAATAAACATCTAGAACTGCAAAATGCAGACAACAAAAGCTAGATTGCAGATCATAATTGCCCGGAGCCGAAACAAGCTTTTCGCAAAGCCTT
>NZ_NAPS01000002.1:1773891-1838729 GCF_004323185.1 Westiellopsis prolifica IICB1 | reverse complement strand
GGAACCTCCGCAACGCACTGGCTCCCCAATGCCCAATGCCCAATGACCAATGCCCAATGACCAATGCCCAATGCCCAATGCCCAATTAAAACTAAAACTAATAACAATAGACGAATTGAGTCTGGTCTTAGAACTAGATCAGGCGTGTTTTGGTGGTCTTTGGACGTTGGATGGCTATAAGCGAGAGTTAGATAGTCCTAACAGCGTTTTACTCGGTTTATTTACATCTTTGTCTTCCGTAAAATTGCTGGCAATCGGTTGCTTTTGGTCAATTTTAGAAGAAGCCCACATTACTATTTTGGCGGTTCATCCCCAATACCAGGGTCAAGGGTTAGGACAGGCTATTCTTTATTTTTTGCTTAAGAATGCTCACGAATTGGGCTTGGAACGAGCTACTTTGGAAGTCCGAGTTTCTAACATAGCTGCAATTTCTCTATATCAAAAATTTGGTTTTAAAACAGCAGGACAGCGAAGGCGTTATTACACAGATAATGATGAAGATGCTCTAATTCTCTGGTTAGGAAATATCCAATATCCAGAATTTCAAAACACTTTGGAAAAATTGCGTCTCACAATGAGCGATCGCCTCACTCAATTTGATTGGTCATTGGTCTAGAGGCGCGATGATACTCTTACCTTGAAGCCGCTCTTACGAGCGTCTACGCGTCTTTACAATAGTCATTTGTCATTTGTCAAGGGTTGTTAACTACCACTAACTACTTCCAGCAACAAACAACCAACAACCTAATTCATAAATATTATTTAAATTTTTGTTACAATAAATTAAATTTTAGGTAATCTTAGCACCTATAAAAAATCTTCATACTGTTCAATATCAAGTTGACAATGCTCTAAAAATATGATAAATATCTTTGCTTGGGATTGGCATTAAAAACTTGCAAACCCAATTTTTATTTGCTTGTCAATCTCTACAAAGACGGTAAATTCAGGCTCCTCAATACACAGTCAATAAAAAGTAATAAAAAGTTAGCAATTTCCCATCAACGCTGGGTGATCCCAATTGAATGTCTATTTCTTTATACAGACATTCAATCGATTTGCCTGTGCTAAAATCAGCGTACCGGCACGACGCAGGTGATGGGAAAAATGCCATGTTTGAACGCTTCACAGAAAAAGCCATTAAGGTAATCATGTTGGCCCAGGAAGAGGCACGCCGCCTGGGACATAATTTCGTTGGTACCGAGCAGATCCTCCTGGGTCTGATTGGAGAAGGTACCGGAGTGGCGGCTAAGGTGCTGAAATCCATGGGTGTCAATCTCAAAGACGCTCGGATTGAAGTAGAAAAAATCATAGGCCGGGGTTCGGGCTTTGTTGCCGTGGAAATTCCGTTTACGCCACGGGCAAAGCGAGTTCTGGAACTATCCTTGGAAGAAGCGCGCCAATTAGGGCATAACTACATTGGCACCGAGCATCTGCTGTTGGGCCTGATCCGAGAAGGGGAAGGTGTAGCAGCCAGAGTGCTAGAAAATCTGGGTGTAGATCTTTCAAAGGTAAGAACTCAAGTTATCCGGATGCTGGGAGAGACCGCCGAGGTTACACAAGGTGGTCCATCACGCGGCAACAAAACCCCGACCTTGGATGAGTTTGGCTCGAATTTGACCCAAATGGCAGTTGACGGCAAGCTCGATCCAGTGGTAGGACGCGCCAAAGAAATTGAGCGGGTGATTCAAATCTTGGGTCGCCGCACAAAAAATAACCCAGTTTTAATTGGGGAACCAGGAGTTGGTAAAACCGCGATCGCCGAAGGTCTGGCACAGCGTATTGCCAACAAAGATGTCCCGGACATCCTGGAAGAAAAGCGCGTAGTCACTCTGGATATCGGTTTACTCGTAGCAGGTACAAAGTACCGGGGTGAATTTGAAGAGCGCCTGAAGAAGATCATGGATGAGATTCGTCAGGCTGGCAATGTCATTTTAGTCATTGATGAAGTACACACCCTAATTGGTGCAGGTGCGGCAGAAGGGGCAATTGATGCAGCAAATATCCTCAAGCCAGCCTTGGCTAGAGGCGAATTACAGTGCATTGGTGCCACAACCTTAGACGAATACCGTAAGCACATTGAGCGAGACGCAGCCTTGGAACGCCGTTTCCAACCAGTGATGGTCGGTGAACCCTCGGTTGATGAGACAATCGAAATTTTGCATGGTCTGCGCGATCGCTACGAACAACACCACAAGCTCAAGATTTCGGACGAAGCTTTGATCGCTGCCGCCAAATTATCAGACCGTTATATTAGCGATCGCTATCTGCCAGATAAAGCCATCGACTTAATCGATGAAGCTGGATCTCGCGTCCGTCTAATTAACTCCCAATTGCCACCCGCAGCCAAAGAGTTAGATCGAGAACTGCGCCAATTATTAAAAGAAAAAGATGATGCAGTTCGCGCCCAAGACTTCGACCGAGCCGGAGAATTACGCGATCGCGAAATGGAAATCAAAGCCGAAATTCGCGCGATCGCTCAAAGCAAAACCGGTACTGGCCGTCCAGAAGGTGAAGAACCAGTAGTAACAGAAGAAGACATTGCCCACATTGTCGCTTCCTGGACAGGTGTACCAGTCAATAAACTCACCGAGTCCGAGTCTGAAAAGCTGCTGCACATGGAAGACACCCTGCATCAGCGCCTAATCGGTCAAGAAGATGCTGTGAAGGCTGTTTCGCGGGCAATTCGTCGCGCTCGTGTCGGCTTAAAGAACCCCAACCGACCTATTGCTAGCTTTGTCTTCTCCGGGCCTACCGGTGTTGGTAAAACCGAGTTGGCAAAAGCATTAGCATCTTACTTCTTTGGTTCAGAAGAAGCGATGATCCGTCTGGATATGTCCGAATACATGGAGCGTCACACCGTTTCCAAGTTAATCGGTTCACCTCCAGGCTATGTTGGTTACAACGAAGGTGGTCAGCTCACCGAAGCAGTACGTCGTCGTCCTTACACCGTGGTGCTATTCGACGAAATCGAAAAAGCCCACCCCGATGTTTTCAACATGCTGCTGCAAATTTTGGAAGACGGTCGTTTAACTGATGCCAAAGGTCGCACCGTAGACTTCAAGAATACCTTGCTGATTTTGACTTCCAACATCGGTTCCAAGGTAATTGAAAAAGGTGGTGGCGGTATCGGCTTCGAGTTTGCTGAAGACCAAAGCGAATCCCAGTACAACCGGATTAAGTTCTTAGTTAACGAAGAACTCAAGAACTACTTCCGTCCAGAATTCCTCAACCGTCTGGATGAAATTATCGTCTTCCGTCAACTGAACAAGGAAGAGGTAATGCTAATTGCCGACATTATGCTCAGAGAAGTATTTGGTCGTCTTACCGAGAAAGGAATCAATCTCGAAGTGAGCGATCGCTTCAAAGAGCGCTTGTTACAAGAGGGTTATAATCCCAGTTACGGTGCAAGACCCTTACGTCGAGCCATTATGCGCTTACTAGAAGACAGTCTCGCAGAAGAGATCCTGTCTGGTCGCATCAAAGAAGGCGACACCGCCATTGTTGATGTTGATGAAAGCGGTAATGTCACTGTCAGAGGCGAACAGCGCCGGGAATTGATGACGCCTGGAGTTGAGTAAGATTTTGGGTTAAATCTTATAAATTTAAAAAGGTAGAGGAATTACACCCTCTACCTTTTTTATTTACTTGCTACCCCACTTTTCTATAGCCCGACGTAGTGAACCTGCTGGTAAACTTTCCAGTGCAAAAGATTGACCTTGAGTAACACGTTCTAACGCCTCAAAAAACGCCTGCACACCCGCAGCAGCACCATCTGGATGATCCATAATGCCAGTACCAGCGTTGAGAATTACATCTTGACCATAATCTGCTAAGGCTTTGGGAACAATACCTGGATGAATGCCGGCAGAAGGGACAGGGAAGACTCCACGACTACGCAAGATATTTTTAATTTGGGCTTCCTCTGCTGGATCAAAAGGTAAACTGCCGTAATGTGCTGGATACAAAACAGCGTCAGCACCAGCATGAGCCATGAGAGTTCCCAATACTACCGAGTATGTTATACCGTAATCGGGAGCGGCACATATTGCCCCCGCGAATGCTGGATGGGCGAAGATGGGGACGTTGATTTCAGGATCACTAGCTAGAGCAGATAGTACTGAAAAACCATAAGTGAGGACATTTAGCAAGAGTGCATTAGCGCCTTGTTGTACTAAAAGACGTGCTTTCTCGATTAATTTGTCTGCTGTACCTGTGACGTTGGTTGCATACAATATTGTGCGTCCAGTTTTTTGCTTGACTTCTTCGATAATTTGGCGACAAGCCTGGAGGCGTTCTAGGGTTGGGGCAATATCTAAATCTCCTAAAATTTCATCATCTTTGATAATATCTAGACCAGCATGGGCTACCTCTGACAAAATTGCAGCGTGATCTGAGGCGCAAAGCCCCAAAGCTGGTTTAAATATAGCCATAATTAAGGGGCGGTCAAACACTCCCAACTGTTCACGGATACCTGTAATCCCAACTTTTGGAAACTGACCATAGGTTTCTGGTAGACGCACCGCAATCACTTTCGCCGCACCAGCCATTGAGTATTTACCAAATATCATCGTCAACAGGCTGGATATATCATTTTCCACATTAGCTTCTGGAAAACGAATAGTAGCGATGCTATGACCTGTTTCGGTTTGGGTTTGGACTGAGACAACTTCTGCCAAGTGCGATCGCAAAGCTGCATCTCTATAGGCAAAACGCTCATCCCAAGTTCCGACTGTTTGCCCAACGGCGATTACTTTGGCTTGTTTGTGAGGGTCTACACCCGCAGGAAAGCGGTAGTCTACTTCAATTGTCATTTGTCAATGATCAATAATTAATTGTTTGGAATCATAAACTACCAACAATTAGTCATCAAGCAAAAAGCATAAACTACCAACAAAACTACAGTGTTTCCAAGTAACTAAGCAGGTCTGCCATTTCTTTAGCATTAGGCTGGAATTTTGGCATCGGAGGAGTTTCGCCGCTAATGACTTGATGAATTAGACCATAGGGTGATTTGTGCTTAGAGACTCCTTGTAGACTTGGACCAACTCGACCATCTGCTTCCAAACCATGACAACCAGCACAGTTGATTTGAAAGATAGCATGTCCCTGTACTGGATCACCTGTCAGGGATAGAACTGTCTTAACATAGGGATCGGAAGCTCTGACTATCCGAACAGCAAAAATCCCCAAGAGAAGCGCTAGCAAAATCGCCAGAGCCATCAAGGCGATTCGCTGAATAATGTTTTTAGGTTGGGTAATTTGGTTATCCAAATTTTTTGCTGTCAAAGTTTAGGTGTACAAAAAAATTTTCATTTCATACACATAGCTTAAAATTTCTTTGATTGTGTTTGCAAGCACAATATCTATTTTTCTATATTCTTTTGTTGCCTCAAACCATCTTCAGACATGGGATTGATGCTAAATTTGGTAAGATTGGGAACAGGAAATAAATCTTTAACAACTGCAACAAGGAGATCTCAAGTGGTTGAACCCCTACTAGATGGCATTGTTCTGGGTCTAATCTTCGTAACTCTAAGTGGACTGTTCTACGCTGCTTATAAGCAATACAAGCGTCCCAACGAGTTGGGAGGTTAATTTTTATTAAGGAGACGGGAGAAGACAGAGGAAGACGCGAGGAATAAAAGACGCGGTGACGTTGAGAACCTAATTACAAATATTCGACCTGTCCCCCCGTGTCCTCCTTGTCTCCCATCTTCCCCATCTCCCCCATCTCCCCCGTGTCCTCCTTGTCTCCCATCTCCCCGGTGTCTTCTTTGTCCCCCATCTCCCCCATCTCCCTAATAGTGTAGAAAGTAACAGCCGTGTTACCATAAATTTTCTGGCGGCAAATTTCTAAACTAGGAATTATTGGTGGTGTATTTTGGGGATTGTGTTCGACTGCTATTTCCCCATCAGAATCTAATAATTGGTAAGATGCGATCGCCTCTAGTACTGGTTGGTAAACTTGACTCGCATAAGGTGGATCGAAGTAAATTCTATTAAACTGTTGTCCAGCTAGTTTTGGCAACCACTGCACTACATCACCACGCAGCACTTTCCATTCTTGTTGCTCTTTGGCTATTTGTTGCCAGTTTTGTTGGATAATTGCACAGGCACGGCTGGATTGTTCAATCGCGATCGCACTGTTTGCGCCTCTACACAACGCTTCTGCACCCATCGAACCTGTACCAGCGCACAAATCTAGCCAGCGACATCCTTCTATGGTTCCCTGCCAAATATTAAATACAGCTTCTCTAACCCGCGCACTTGTGGGTCTGGTGTCTTTGCCTGGTAATGTTTTTAACTGTCTGTTTCCGTATATTCTCAGACCCATGAGCTTGGGAGCAAAATTAATGCAGACTTCAATACAAACTCACTTCCGCTCTAACTGTATGATCACAAAAAGTGGTTCAGGTAAAATATTAACTAATTCCTGTTCCATTAAATAACAATCCACCACATTTATAGTAGAATTTTTCCATCATTCTGACTAGGAATGGTGGAGAGGATAAAACAGGTGAACTGATCAGAGAAATTTACAAAAATTAACTTGATTTTAAGCAGCAATTTCTTCGCGATCGCGGACTTGAGCAACAAAATTAGATAGAATTTGCAATCCGATATTAGAAGATTTTTCTGGGTGAAACTGGACTGCCATTAAGTTTTGATAAGCAATAGCAGCAGTAACAGTTTGATTCCCATGAGTGACGTTAGCCGCACGGACTTGAGGTTCGGCGGGGTCAACATAATAAGAATGGACAAAATATACCCAGGGTTGAGGCGCTAAATATTCCCATAAAAGACATTTTGGTTGAGTCAATTCGAGTTGATTCCAACCCATATGGGGAATAGTAATTCCTGGTTCTGGACGGAAGCGGCGCACTTTTCCTTTTATAATTCCTAGTCCTGGTTCGCAGCCTTCTTCACTGGATTCAAACAAAATTTGCAGTCCCAAACAAATACCTAAAAAAGGTTTGCCAGATGCGATCGCAGCCTTGATAGGTACTTCTAAATTCCGCGATCTTAAATGTTGTACTGCCGGATCAAATGCACCCACTCCCGGTAATACTATCGCATCTGCTCTTTCTAATTCCTTTGGAGAATCTGTAACTTTCGGAGTTGCCCCAGCTTTTTCTAAACCTTTGCAGACTGAGTGCAAATTCCCCATGTCATAGTCCACAACTGCTATAACCGCCATTAACTTGCTCCCTGTCAATTTATTATGGAGGGTAATTCTATTTTAAATAATATTCGTAATTACGAGAAGGTTGCTATTAATTTATTTTGCAACTTGCCTACCCGATCAACATTTAAATTGTGATGATGATTTATTGATTTGACTAGCGAAACTTGATTCGACATCTCATGATTTAACTTTGGTGCGATTGTTGCCTGTGGATGTGCAACTGGCGAAAACTCAAGTACTGGAAAAAATCGCAAAACTACTGCCAGATGGGATTATCTGCTGTGTCATGACTCAAAAGCAGAAGCAATTAAGTGTGAAATCGAATCCTGGTTTTGGTCAAACTGTGTTGTAAACAACATTGAATTTAAAGCAATTCCTGGTCAAGACAGGAAATTTTGAGTTCGTCATGACTGCGACAAATTTGTCTGTTGAAGGTCTAAATTATTCAGTACTAGATCACCTGCCACAGTCCCAATTAAAAATTCCTTGCATATTTATCCACGTTTCTATTTTGACTACAGAAAATTTGCCATCAATACTTGCTGATCTTTTATTCATTATTCACAGTGTGGCACTTTGATAAAATCTTTTGCGTCTGTTTGTAGAAAAATTTATCTAAGTATATGTTGCCAATCTTACTAATTATTCCTCTCGCTCAAACAAATCCTCTACCACCATCAGTACCTGAAGAAGTAGTACAAACTCAACAAGTACGTGCTTTACCAGGAAAACTGGATAAAATACCAACCTTTAATAGCAATAGTCCAGAAAAAGTAATGACAGAAGGAATTCTTTTGTCTACCTTTCCTGATAAAGGGAAAAAAGTGCCAACCGCACATCTCAACTATCCTTTTAAGGGAAGATTTGATATTTTTGCCCATCATGTTGCGGAAGCACCTACCCCCAATGACTTGCGATCGCTTTATCTCGGAATCATCCTACATAACCCAGGTAAACAACCAGTAAAGATTAACGTGTTTCAAGGCGCAACTTATTTAAGTCAACCAGATGCACCCTTTGTGGAATTACCATCTTTAACTCGAAATCTTTTAGGAAATGTTTTCGCTGGGCCAGGCGATCGCGTGATGAATGATGTCTTACGTGGACGTCGCCAAGATATTTTCCCTCCCCAAATTGTGATTCCACCAGGGGAAAGTCAGATGTTGTTGAATGCGCCAATTCCAGTTAAAGGACTCACCCCACCTTTAAATGGTCGATCTGCTTTGATTCGTATGCATAGTAGCGGAACTGTCTACGCAGCTAGTTTGGCGATGTTTGCAAAAACTAATCCTGATGGTAGCGATCGCCCGCCTAATTTAGAAGAATGGGAAAATTTACTCAATAATGGTAGTTTATCTGGGCCGCGAGATAAAACTCCTACTCCTCTAGAAAAAACTGACAAACCTATAATTTATGGACGTGTCGCAGGTGTAGCAAACGGTTCTTTTTGGCGGGCTTTTATTACAGATGGTGCTAAATCCAAATATCTAACAATTCCTCAACCGGGTCAAGCTTATTCTTATGCATTAAGCACTGTCCCTGGTGGAACTTTAGGAACCGATCAAATTCAAAGTGCGCCCATGTTAGTACGCTATCCTGACACAGCTTATCTAGCTCATGGAAATTACGGTATACAATACAACCTGAAGTTCCCACTACATAACAACACCCAGACACCGCAAAAAGTAACTATATCTATGCAAACACCCCTAAAAGAAGACCAATTAGTCAAACCGGGGTTACGCTTTTTGAGTACACCAGCCCAACAAGTATTTTTCCGTGGGACAGTCCGCTTAGGCTACAAAGATGATCAAGGTCAGCAGCAAACCCAGTTTGTGCATTTGGTACAAAAGCGCGGTCAGTCTGGAGAACCCTTAGTAGTATTAAATATGAAACCGGGCGACAAAAGATTAGTACAAGTAGATTTCCTCTATCCGCCAGACGCAACACCACCCCAGGTATTAACGGTTGAAACTTCACAAACTAGCCCTTAGTCAAGTTAACCCGTTTTAACGGGTTTAAACTATTAGCCGGAACTTTAGTTCACGGCTTTATTGGGCTTTTGAAAAACAAAATCCCCAGTTGTTCAACTGGGGATATCTGAAATACTCTCAAATTAACTAAACTTGTGTGAAAGAAACCCAAATGTCTGCGCTTTAGTTGGGTAATGTATTGCTGACGTAAGCATCCATCCCATATGCAGGGGTGCGATCGCTATAGTCTATATCTTTACCAGTGATAGATTTAGCCAATTTTTCAAAAGATTCAGAACGCCAGTTACGTTCGTGGATAGGCTTTCTTTGTTCTCCCAAGAAATAAGCCATAGAACCCAGTAAGGAAGCTGCTACCCAACCAACAACGAATAATCCAATCAAGATACTAATCATAGTTTTTAGTTCTTTATTTAACTTTTATGTCTTTATGTAAATAAATGTAACCGAATCTCAACAAATAGGTTATGGTGTGAATACCGAAAAAAAGATCGGGTATTCCACACTTCAGCCTTGTGTAGAGTTGTTCCAAAAATTGCGTCAGTCTGACATTGAGCAAGCACAAGAGATCCGCCACCATCTTCAGGAAGTAATGCAAGAAGGTAAGATGTAGGCTTGGTGGTACAAGGCGATCGCTTCTTATATTTATAGAGGAAAAAGGAGCGATCGCTATTTGCTTTGATTACCTGCTGCTTGCTGGACTTGCTCTACAGTTAAATCTAGAGCCTGGGCTATTTGTTCTATACTTAACCCCAAAGCCAACAAGCGGGGTATAGCTTCGAGCTTACCTTGCTGCTTACCCTCTTCCAAGCCTTCTGCCAAACCTTCTGCCAAACCTTCTGCCAAACCTTCTGCCAAACCTTCCTGTCTGGCTTCTTGTGCTATTGATTGATACATCCTTGTCTTCTTAAATTCGTCATCTATGCCTAACATCGCTGCTAATTCCTCTCGACTTAACTGGGTAAATTTGTACAACAGGATGGTCTCTATTAATTCTACAATTTGCTTTTGGATAGCTTCATCCGTTAGTTCATGTCTGGCTTGTAAAATTAATTCTCTACCACGCTCAACGGCTGTCTCTTCCCTTTCTATAATTAGCTTGACAATTGCTATTTGAAGAGAGTTTTCTGCTGCTGTACCCAACTCATCTAAATAAATAGGCTGAACTTGTAAACTATTAAGCAGCGATCGATATGCTTGTTGATCTTCAGGCTCTACACTCCGTTTAGGATAGATCACAACCGCACGCCAAAAATTCACAGATGCATTTTGCTTGAGGTAGAGAAATATTTCTGCGAAGAAGCGCCTGTAAAAACTAGCATCTAGTTGAAACTGAACTTCGACAAAGTAAACTGGCTGTGTGGCAGTTTCAATTACCGGGACAAACACCCCATCAATCCGAAAAGCTGTTTCCTTAAGTTCGATAGAGACAAATTCATAAGCATCGACATTGGCTGTTGTATTGCCAATGATCGCAAAAAATATACTGGGGAAAGCTTGAAATAAACTATAGAAGATTTTGTCAGTTTGCACTGGGGTTTGAGTTAATGTGTTTCTCGTGTATAGCGATCATATATGATTTGTGAGAATTGCAGAGCTTAGATCTCAGAGTTCTGCTGAGAAGTAGGGGATCTTGTCTGGAGCGAATGATTTAGGAATGCTATAGACGTGAAGAACGAGACTAAAAACAAGAAATTCCCCACTTGAAATTACATTAGTCTCTTATGAAAAACGAGAATCAAAATATATAAATTGGCACAATGTGAGCTTAATAATCATTCCATAGGAGCAACTATAACCTGATGTGTTCCTTTCGCGTCTTCTTCGCATAATTTGTCTCGGCGTTCCGGAGCAAGCCCATCATAATTTTCTTTGTTAGGAAATTTATTTATTTGGATGATGTTCATAAATTCGCTTTGCCTTGGGACTCTTTCACCAGAAATCTTAAGGCATAATTTTTCTTTTCTTTCCAATGATCGCTGAAGAGCAACTCTGTAATTTCCTGAGTTATATTTATGAAATGCACGTTCATCAGTATTCTTTAATACTGCTGTAAGATCATTTGCTGACCTATCAGTTTGGACAAGCGTTGTTTCGCTATTTTGACCGGGCAATTCTTTATCACTAACATGTTCAATTCTCACACCAATCCATTGAGTTTTGGGAAGAGGAGGATTAAAAATATCTTTGCCAGGACAATTTAATCCAACAAATTCACAAATTTGGGCCATAACACCTAAATGTCCTAAGAAAGTTAGCGTGGTAGCGCTTACTAAAATTACACCCCCAATAATACCAGTTTTTTTATGTTGTTGAATCCAAGTTTTTTGCACTTTTGTATTTGGGTTTTTCACGGGTTCGTTTGATGGAAATGTTATACAGAAATGTTTTATAAATACAAAACATAGTTTATAAAACTATAATTTATTTTCTTTAGTTACTAAAAATAATAAAAATATTATGTTTTTGTTAAAAAATCCATTCTTTAACAGAAGTCTTTTTCAAAAATTGCGATGCTTTCCGTGCTGGTGCGTCTTCTAAGAAACTTGCGCTGAAAGGCTTATAAAATCGTACTTTTTGATTTCCTCACAGCGCAAGTTTCTTCCATCTATGTTGGGTTGCGATCGCCGCCCATGACCCGCTCTACAGAGAATCTGGATCAATATTTAACTCTCGAAGTTTGGCGGCTAGTTTTTGGGCTTTTTCTTCTGCGGCTTGTCGTGCAGCTGCTTCTTCCTCATAACTGAGGAGTGTTTTACCCGTAGCTGGATCGTAGAAGCGCATTTCTCAAGATTTAAGGTGTAACTCTAACCCTAAAACTTCACTAGGTAGGGAAACTTCAATGGATTGGCTAGCTAGCTACATTAATCATTCGCGATATCTTCTTTTTCTTCTTGAGAATCTTCTTTTTGAAATTCAGCTAGCAACTCATCAATACTTTCAGGGAATTCTCCATTCGTTACTTTTTTAGAGAAAACTTGATAACAATCTTTCTTATCCCCTTCCTTACGTGGAAATCCTAACCAAAGAATAATAATAAATTTTTGTTCTTTAAATGCTCTAAAAAACAATCTATATCTTTCAGGTAGTCCCATCTTTTTGAGACGACCATATTTTTGTAAAGGTTTTTGTAAAACAAAGTAGGAAGCAAAAGGATCTTGAGGTATTTTTTCTTTAATACCAACATTTAATGCTTTTAATAATTTGGCATCTGGATGTTTAATAAATTCTTCTTTAGTTAACTTAGTTTTTAAAATACAAACTCGATTTGACAATTCTACCCATTGCTCATTAAACAATGGGTAAAAAAAGATTATCCATCCATGACAAGTGAATGAATTCATGAATCTAACTCTACGTCTGATAATAAATCATCAATTTCATCACTCATTTCTTGTGTATAAGGAATAAGCTTTGAGGGATTTTTGATTGCATCTTTCATTAGAAAGTCGAGAAATAAGCTCAACATTAATGATTCTGTTTCATCTGTATTTTCTGTCTCTTCCGTATCTAATCTTACTAAGAATGTATTGTCAGATAATACTTCTATATAACCAGAAGCATTAACTAAATGAGGGTAGTCTTTGGAAAAGGCGCGGGGTAGACGAAATCCGTCTTGAGTACCTATTTTGGCATGAGCTATGGGATAAATTTTATCAGCCATATAAGTGAGTTTTGTTTATTATAATAAATATTATAACATAGCACTTCAATATAAAAAAAGACAGGCGTCTTGCCTGTCCTTACTTGATAATTCCAATCAAAATTTAGAAATTCATTTCAGCCGCTTGGACTTTCTCAACTTGTTTCTTCTTCAGAACCAACATGACTTGAGCAAGCATTACCAAGCAGACAAATGCAATCATCCATTTCACTCTGTTGGGATCTTGGAGTACGATTTCTGTATCGTCTTGACCAAAGCCGCCGACGTTGGGATTATTAGTCAAAGCGTCTCCACTGTTGAGAGTTTGTCCTTCAGAGACAATCAACTCAGGACCAGCAGGAATTGTATCAACAACAGTTTCGCCAGAGTCAGTTTGAATGCTGACTTGATATTTAGCGCTACCATACTCATCTTCTTCTTTGGCAATTTTGGTAATTGTGCCAGCAGCAGAAGCTGTGTAAACAGTATTGTTGCTCTTTTCGCCTGTTGGGTAAACTTGTCCGCGTCCCCGGTTAGCACCTAAGTGAACTGCATATTTACCGAAGTGAATGTTCTTGTCGCTGGCTGGATCAGGGGAAAGAACTGGGAAGACAATTTCTTGATACTGTTCGCCAGGGATGGGGCCGACAAGAAGCACGTTGTCCTGACCGTCTTTATAAGGCTGGAAGTAAACATCGCCTACTTCTTCTTTTAATTCTTCAGGAATGCGATCCTCAGGAGCAATCTTGAAGCCTTCTGGTAGCATTAACACAGCGCCGACGTTCAAACCAACTTTGGAACCGTCTGCGCCTACTTGCTGAACGCTGGTGTCGTAAGGAATTTTTACTACCGCTTTAAATACTGTGTCAGGTAGAACTGATTGGGGAATTTCTACTTCCGCAGGCTTTTGCGCTAGGTGACAGTTAGCACAAACAATCCTTCCTGTAGGTTCGCGGGGTGTTTCTGGATAGGTTTGCTGCGCCCAAAATGGATAGGCGGCGGCTGATTGGGGAAGGATCAGATCGCTGCTGAAGAAGAATGTCACGCAGGCGATCGCAACGAGCAATGTTTTGGTAATTACTCTAGCACTGCGAGTTAGTCTCGCGTTTTTCAAGGCTTTTCTCATCTCTTAAGGACTAGTTTTTGGGAGCAACGTCAAATAATACAAGAGAATCGTTAACAGTTATCAGTTATCAGTTATCAGTTATCAATTATTCAGTTTTATCGCTTGATAGAGATTTCCCCTACCATAGACCTGATAATTTTCACTGTTCACTGTTAACTGTTCACTGTTAACTGAATTTAAGACCACCAAGGTTCTTCCCCTGTACGGAAGTCGGTTTCTGTCCAAGGGGTGAGGACGATTTTATCCTCTTGTGTGGAAGCATGAGACAAAGCCAAAGAAAGTGGTGCAGGTCCGCGAACTACTTTACCGGTTGCATCATATTGAGAACCGTGACAAGGACACTTGAACTTGTTTTCAGCAGCGTTCCAAGGTACAACACAACCCAAGTGGGTGCAAACAGCATTAATTCCGTAATCGGCGATCGCCTCTTTGTTTTCTACCACAATATAGGTGGGGTCGCCCTTTAGTCCCTGAACCAGAACGCGATCGCCCGCATTATGGCTGTCTAAAAACTTGCTAATACTGACATCGTTACCCAATTCATCTTTGGCTGTTGTACCACCGCCAGCACCACCACTAGCAGGTGGGATGAAATACTTGACAACGGGAAACAATACCCCTGCGGCAACTCCTGTGACAGTTCCGAAAGTCAGAAGATTCATGAACTGACGACGCCCCATATCGGGTACGTCCATTGATTCGGAAAATTGAGCCATAATCTACGCGTTCTAGGTGTATTTTGTAAACAAATTTGACTTGAGTTCTAATTATCCAGAAACTCATGTCTATTTTTTGATGCCCATGCCCACAAAGACGCCAGTTTTCTTGTCAAGATATTTCTAGCATCTTGTTTTGTAGCATTACATTTCTTTATATTCTTATCATACTTGAGTAACTGAACTTAACATCATAACTAAATGTAAAATATAATTGAGAATCACCATGACAGGACAACAATTACGTCAACTGCTGCTAGAAAAGTGGGGCTGCTCTTATGATGTTCAACTGCGCCGCACTCAAGGCAAAATATTTTTGCAA
The DNA here is from genome assembly GCF_004323185.1 of Westiellopsis prolifica IICB1. Lineage (GTDB taxonomy): Bacteria > Cyanobacteriota > Cyanobacteriia > Cyanobacteriales > Nostocaceae > Pelatocladus > Pelatocladus prolificus_A. The sequence goes on along the minus strand of NZ_NAPS01000002.1, from coordinate 1,823,742 downwards.
GTAATGTGGAAATATTTAGAACAAGCTTCATTTCCCCTCAGTGAGGCTGAGTACCAAGAGCATTTGGAAAGTATTGCTAACTATCTAAATTACTTAGGTGGGACAGCACAGGTGCAAGAATTTATTCAAGAAACACGAGAACGTCCACGACTCGGTAAAGCTGTTAGTATCCCTCTAGATTTAGGAGAAAGATCAACGGAATGGTTGGTTTAATATTTGGTAATTTTTTCATTAAAAACAAAATTATTTTTAATAAATAATTACTTTTATCTTTGTCAATTGGCACATTTGTAGACTTTGATTACCTCAGCAAAAATAAGTAATAAATCATTTATAGCAGTCTTAAATTATTTGTGAACAATCAGATACTCGACTTCTCAAGGAAGTCGGGTATCTGATGCTTTCAATTCTCACAAATTAAATGGGATCTATATATGCTTAAGCAGTACCACAAATTGCTCTAGAGCTTTTATGAGTCTGGTATTCAAATCTGCTGTCTATATTGTGGACAATAGTAAGCCACGCCCCCAGCAGTTATAGTTGCGATATAGGTTACGAAATATTTTGCATCCCGTTTTGATAGATTGCTATCTGTAAGATTCAGGGTAATGTACTCAGCAATTTCATTGATTGTTAAACCGCTATTAAGCGCACGACAAACTGATAGACCATGTTCAATTTTCTGATTGTTTGGAATCATAGACAGGGGATTGCTATCATCTATTAATTTGTTGTTGACAGCTTGAATAAAAATATCATCAGATGAGGACTGATATTGAGCATTAGCTGGTAGAGATAAAACCATACTAAAAAGTGCAACAAAAGGAATAACTAGAAGCTTTTTCACTGCAATACCTCCAAAATATGATTGAGTTATTTAGATAAAACCTAATAGGCTTTCTGCCGATGAGAAAATGATATCTTCCCAAAACAGGTCACTTTGGGTCTGATTTTGAAAGTGATTCAGGTACTTTACAAGTGAACGTTGGTCATGTAATGTAATGGTCGCAGACTTTTAGCAGACTTTTATATTTAAGATTTATGGGCTTAAAGGCATCTGAAGAAGGTAAGCGCAAAATTCGGGAAGCTATTAAAAATAAAGGGTTGCAACGTACAAGTGCAAAAACTTTCCAGGAGGTAACATCGAAACTTTTTATAGAAGAAAAAACTTGGAAACGTTTTGTGTATGCTGATCGTGCGATTAGTAATGACAACTTTAAGAAATGCTGCGAGTTCTTGGGTTTAAATTGGGAAGAAATTGCTGATTCCAGACAACCATCACAACCATCTAAATATGACTCGGATTCAGCCCCGTCAGCTGAACTTTATTTTTATGGGCGTGATGAGGATCTGAAAAAATTAGAAAAATGGGTACTAGATGAAGACTACCGTTGGATTATTCTTTATGGTTTAGGTGGAATTGGTAAAACTCAGTTAGCAGTAAAACTGGCAGAACAGCTAGAAAAACAAAATAAATTTGACAAATTAATTTGGCAACAGATATCTTATAGCACTCCTAAAGACCAGCTCTTGAGTGAATTGCTAGATCGCCTATTGCCCAATACCGAGCAAATAACTAGTAATGTAGAAAAAAGATTTTTGCAAGAGTTAAAACGGCAACGGATCTTAATAATTTTGAATGAACATGAATTATCGGAAAAGGAAGAACAGACCCATGATAACCGGGACAGCTACCAAGATTATTGTAATTTTTTAGGTCAGTTAAGCTGGGAACGTCATCAAAGTTGTATTATGTTGACCAGCCGTAAAAAACCCAATAATCTTGATGCAGTAACAAGTTTCGTCAAAGCTCATGAACTTAAAGGATTAGATGAAAATGCAGGTTGCAAACTTTTAAGTGATGGTATTGGATATCCCAAGAATCTCACATCTGATGAGCAAGCTAGAAAAGAGCTAGTAAGCAAATATCATGGAAATCCTTTAGCACTAAAATTAGTAGCTGGTTTGATTCGCGAGCATTATAGTGATGAACGAAAGTTTCTTGATAGACACTACAAAAGTCTGGTAGTACCAGAGGAAATCGAAAATATTCTCACCTCAGTAACTAGAGACTTGAAGGAATTTCAAATAGAGATTTTGCGATACTTAGCTAAAGCATCCGATCCAGTTTCTCGCGATGAACTAGACAGCAATTTGCCTAATGGAATGCATAGTTCAGAACTTCCAAGAGTTTTGGAAGCTCTCAAACAGCGATCGCTACTACTATTAGTACAGGTTTCCGAGAGTAATGAATATTTTTATACATTGCAACCAATGGTCAGAAAGTTTGTTCTGCGACAACTGAACAGAAAACTACAGTAATCTGCCAAGCATAATTATGGCAGGTTATGGGAGTTCGCACTAGGATTTTTATTTTTTAGAAGTATTTATAAAGTAAATATATTGTTAGTATAGCAGAAAATGTTAATAGCTGAAATAAGATTTAGAACTCCACATTATTAAAAAATGTGGGGTTTGAAATCTAAGTTTGATTATCATTTTTTGTGTTCTTATGGCAAACTAAAAAATGATAACTGAAATAAGCTTAGTTTGTCATTTAATTTTATGATTTACTGCATAAATCCTTGGTGTCCAGGCGAGGAGCATCGGCAAAATTTAATAGATGCTTCTTCATGCCAATATTGCGGAACTGATTTGTTAATTAACGGGCGCTTCCACTTGCTAAGACCATTAAGGCAGCTTTCTCACGATGATAACTATCAGATATTTGAAATTAAAGATACAACTAATAAGAAACGAAGAGTTTTAAAAACTCAGATAAGACGTAACCCTATTCTCGATAGACTATTTGAGCAAGAAAAAAGATTACTATTAAATATGAATGAACGTACCTTGCCCAGAGGTATAGATAGTTTTTCAGTAAGTATTTCCAACCCAGAACGCCGCGAACTTCCCTGTTTAATTATGGAATATATTGATGGTAAAAACCTGGAAGACTGGATAAGAGACAATGGTAAAATTGGTTCTACTCGATCATCTAGAGAAGCTAAAACTCTAGCTTTAGATTTACTGGAGCAATTAACTAATATATTGAGTTCTATTCACCAAAAAGATGTTATCCATCGAGATATTAAACCATCTAATATAATGCTGATAGCTAATGGTGAAGGGAGGAAAGAACTGGCACTAATTGACTTTGGTATAGCTAAAAATGCTACTCCTGGTGTTCAAGGAACTCTTGTAGAGGGTTCTTGGGGTTATACTCCTTTAGAAGTGCGGCAGGGTGAACCTGTTTTTCAATCAGATTTTTATGCTCTTGGCAAAACTTTTGTTTATCTTCTCACCAAGAAGCACCCTCATGAGTATGGAAATCAACTACAAGTTTGGAATAAAGATACCGTATTTCCTCATTCTGGTATCATCAAATTGATTAATGACCTAATGAGAGAACGTCCTGAAGACCGCCCTCAATCAACAGAAGTGATACTGGAAAGAATTGAAGAAATCCGTGCTAGGGAATTGCAACAAAGAACTATATTCCCTCTAAATTTATTTTGGCTCCGTGATACTCTGGCTGTAATTGGTCTAGTTGCAATATTGGGTGCAATATTGGTTTTTTTAGGTTATTTAATCGGATGTCAAGATAATGGTTGTCGATCTACTTCATATACCGACATACCCCCACCCCCTCCCACTCAAACAGAAGCTGCTGAAGAGCTAATTAGTTGGGGAGAAAAATCAATTTATTATGATCTAAATCTTACACATAATCATAGAAAATTAAAAACTGAAGGAATTGCAGAATTTCAAAAAGATTCTATACAAGGTTATCAAGAAGCTGAAAAGAAATTCAATGAAATTATAAATACTGGGGGTAAAGATCCAGAGGTTTATATTTTCCGAAATAATGCCATAGTAAGACAAAAGAAAAACAATAAACCAATCTATACCATTGCTGTTGTTACTCCTATAACTAATGTGAATGATATGACACAAAACGATAACGATTTTTTTGCTCAAGGACAACAAATTTTATTTGGTGTGGCTCAAGCACAAACTAAAGCAATAGAAAGTGAAAAAATTAATCTAGAAGTAGTAATTGCAAATGATCGCAACTTGAAAGAGCAAGCCGGATCTATTGCAGACAAACTAAGTGAAATGACGTTTGAAGAAGGTCGATCCATTCTTGCTGTGATTGGTCACTATGCTAGCGATGTTACTTGTGCTGCACTAAAAAAATATGACCAAAACCTAGTTGTAATTTCCCCAAGCAGTTCAGTGAGTGAACTCAGAACTCGTTGTGGTCATAAAGCATTCTTCAGAACAGCTTCGTCTGTTCAACTTGAGGCACAATCTTTGGCTAATTATGTAGAGAATCTGAACTTACAACAACCAAAAATAGCTGTTTTATACAACAAAGAAGACAAATACAGTGAAGACCTATTTAAAGAATTTAAGTCAAAACTACCACGAAACCTAACAGTTGAAATTCCGATTAATTTAAATGATAGTAAATTCAAGGTTGATGACATTTTAAATAAGATCGGCGATTCTGATATAATTGCTTTGTTTCCTGATGGTGCTACAGATAGTGAGACTGCCTATAAAAATGCTAAACATGTGCTGAAGAAGATAGATAAGTTTAACAAAGTACAAAAAATTCTAGGCTCAAATCCTCTTCTTCAGTATGGAGCAATTACCGATAATAATAAATTATCAACAAAATTCGTACTTGCAACAGACTGGTTTGCTGGTTGCGGTAATCGCACATTTACAAGGGATGCAAATCAAAAATGGGGAGGTACAGTAAATCGACTAACAGCTTTATCGTATGAAGCAGTGCAAGTATTATTTCCTATTTTTCGGTCACAACAGTCACAACAGTCACAAAAACCACTTTCAAGAGGTACTCTTTTTCAAGAAATTCAAAAACAGAATCAACAGAGTCCTCTTGAAAGTGATGTGTTTAACCCTAGATATGGTATCAAGACTATTAGTTTTGATTTGAATAATGGCGATCGCAACGAAATTAAGAAGCGGTTATTAGTTACAGTTACTCCACCAGATCCAAACAAAAACACAAAGACAAACGCTGAGAATAAACAGTTTCAATTGCTTCAAGGATGTACCCGCCAATCTGACTAGACGACAAATTAGCCCGAAAAGCTTGTACATACGAGGGATATCTAATTGAATAAACAATTACAAATTTATTGATAATTACTAATAAACATAATACAAATTTAATTTGATGCGTACCAATATGGAATTATGGAAAAAGAGAATTTATCTTTACCCGCTGGTTGTATTCTCCGCCAAGCAACTGCAACTGATATCTGGTCAATTCGGTGGTTGGTGCTATCAGCAAAACTTGATCCAACACAATTAATTTGGCAACAATTCTGGGTAATTGAATGTGAGCAACAAATAGTAGCTTGTGGACAACTACGTAATTTTTCTGGCGCTCAAGAACTTGGTAGTTTAGTAGTGAAACAAAATTGGCGCGATCGCAACTTGGGGAGTATTTTGACTCAGCATTTAATCCACAGTGCCACTCAACCGCTATATTTAGAATGCTTAGGTCAGCGCCTAGCAAATTTTTATCATAAATTTGGTTTTGTACCTATCGCTTTTGAAGATTTACCGCGATCGCTACAACGCAAGTTTCAATTATCTGAGTTAGGAAGAAAGCTAGGTATTGTACCTGTAGTCTTGATGCATTATCAAGATACCTAATTATATGTCCCCCCAACTTCAAAAATATGTTGAGCAGTCAAATTCAATTCTGGAAATGTTGGTGATACAATGCGCTCATTACCCCGAAACTGATTAATTTGATATTCACCTTCAATCAAAGCATAAATAGAAATAGTTGGTTGCTTAGGGTTGCCAATAAACCGTCTACCTCCTAAAGCTGCATAATCTACAATCCAGTATTCTCGAATACCTACAGCCTCATAATCAGCCACTTTTTTGAGATAATCATCGCGCCAATTGGTACTAACAACTTCAATAACCAGAGGAATAGATTCAGCTTGGCTAACAGTAGATGCTTTTTTCCAGAGTGGTTCATTTACTAGGTTAGGCTGATTTAGTATCACCACATCAGGCGAATAAGCTGATTCACTTTCATATGGCTTGACGAATGCTATTTTGGGGATAAAGTAAGGCAGTTTTAAACGTTTATATTCTGTAACTATTTCTCCAACTAAAAATCCAACTACCTCTTCATGATCACCTGTAGGTGGGGGCATCTCAATAATTACTCCATCGTATAATTCATATCGGTGTTGTGAGTTTTCGGGATACCAAGTAACGAATTCATCAAATGTAACTAGTTTCCGTAAAGCTTGAGTCATGACTTAATTCCTCAACGCAAAAATTAGTATATGCCTAAAAGTATCCTTAAAGTATTGAAAGTATCAAAAACTAATCAAAATCTTCATACACTCCTACGCCCTTTTTCTAAAAGCCAAAAACTTTGCTTCCATGTTCCCCTCATCTTTAATTCTGCCAAAATAAAAGTATTGGGTGGACTGGCTGGTGTGTCAACAGTTGTCCCAATATGAAAATGGAAAATTCATGAACAAGCGCCCCAAAAGCCAATTTTTGTTTTGCGATCGCTGGTTTGATCGACACTGGATAGTCCGCAATATGGAAGCCTTCCAAGATTTAATTGTGGTTATCTTGTGTTTGAGCTTATTTGGCGTCATGCTAATGCAACTATGGTCGATATTTATGGCCATCACACAACAACTTGACTATAAACTAGTGACTGCCAAAATATTATTTATCTTAATTTTGGTGGAATTATTTCGATTGCTGATGATTTACTTACAAGAACACAGTATTGCTGTAGGTGTGGCAGTTGAAGTCACAATTGTATCAGTACTTCGAGAAGTAGTTGTGCATGGAGCTTTGGAAATTTCTTGGATTCAGGGAGCTTCAATTTGTGCCTTATTATTAATTCTTGGTGCATTACTAATAGTGTGTGCCAAAACACCGCATATGGATTGCATTAGTGCTAACACAAAATCTTGCCCAATTGTATATATGGACAGTAATCAACAACAAAAACAGCAAGAATTTGAGCGAACCGCGTCAATCCAAAAAAGGAGATAAGGGAAGGGAGTGTGGGGAGTGTGGGAAGACAAGGAGGACAGGTCGAATATTTTTGATAGATTCTCCCTTGTTTTTTACTCTTCCCTGTTGTCGAGTATCAAACACCCGTCGTCGAGGATAAAAGACTCATCGCCGAGGATCAAACACTCATCGTCGAGTATTAAACACTCATCGTCGAGTATCAAACACTCGTCGTCGAGTATAAAACACTCGTCGTTGAGTATCAAACACTCGTCGTTGAGTATCAAACACTCGTCGTCGAGTATAAAACACTCGTCGTCGAGTATCAAACACTCGTCGTTGAGTATCAAACACTCGTCGTCGAGTATCAAACACTCGTCGTCGAGTATCAAACACTCGTCATCGAGTATCAAACACTCGTCATCGAGTATCAAACACTCGTCGTCGAGTATCAAACACTCGTTGTCGAGTATCAAACACTCATCGTCGAGTATCAAACACTCATCGCCGAGTATAAAAGACCCGTCAGCGAAATACAACTACTTATTTCCGAAAAACGACTCTTAAAGCCCAATTCCCGATCCCCTTTCCCCGATCCCCTTTCCCCGATCCCCTTTCCCCGATCCCCTTATACCCTTCTGGACAGATGAACACCTCTTTGAGGGCTAGTAGAAGTAAGTATAGAAAGCCTAAAGGAGGGTGAATCAATGACTCAAACTACAGAAAGACAAGCTCAAAATCCTATTAGCGACCTAGAATACGACTTTTTAACTGTGTTGCACAATAAAGGTGAAGCGATTAAAGCTTACGATACCTATATCCAAGATGCACAACAAGCTGGTTCTCAGCCTTGTGTAGAATTGTTCCAAAAATTGCGTCAGTCTGACATTGAGCAAGCACAAGAGATCCGTCATCATCTTCAGGAAGTAATGCAAAAAGGTAAGATGTAGACTTGGTAAATAAGGCGATCGCTTGTTAATTTGTAAAGGAAAAAGCGATCGCTATTTACAACAGCTATTTATTTGTGAGCGAAATCTTGTGACTAATAAAATTTATCGAACTCACCTTAACTTTAAGATCTAAAGACGCAAAAATGCCTGACATTTTTGTCAGGCATCTTGTTGCAAAATATTAGACAGAGCAAGTATTTGCAATAAAATCTACAGCCCCTCGGTTTGTTGAGTAGAAATCACATTTACTTGTGTACTAGCAACTGTTTTAGCTTGTAAAGTTGGAATATCGGTGACGGAATTGTTAGCCAAGGTAAATAATGGATTCGACAAAATTCCAGCAATTGTAGTGGCGATCAAAGTAGTTATCAAACCCACTTGCAAAGGTCTAAATCCAGGCAAATTCCAACTGATAGCGGGATAATTCTTCACAGCGTCGGACATTTCTTGGGGTTCTTTAACCACCATCATCTTGACTACACGAATGTAGTAGTAAATGGAGACAACACTAGTAATTAACCCCAACAAAACTAACCAGTAAAGACCTGCTTGCCAACCAGCCCAGAATAAGTAAATCTTTCCAAAAAATCCAGCTAAAGGCGGAATACCACCCAACGACAACAGAGAAAGACTTAATCCCAAAGTCAACAGTGCATCTTTCTGGTATAAACCAGAATATTCGGCAATTTGGTCAGTTCCCGTCCGCAGAGAGAAGAGAATCACACAAGTAAAACCGCACAGGTTCATAAACAGATAGACCAACAGATAAAATATCATGCTGGCGTATCCGGCTTGAGTGTCAGCAATCAATCCAATCATCACAAACCCTGCTTGGGCAATGGATGAATAAGCTAACATCCGTTTCATGCTGGTTTGTGCTAAGGCGACGACGTTACCCAACACCATACTCAGCACAGCTAAAGCGGTGAAGACAAACTTCCACTCTTCGGCGACAAGAGGGAAAACATTTGTCAGCAAACGAATAGCTAAAGCAAAACCAGCCGCTTTGGAACCGACAGATAAAAAAGCAATGACTGGGGTGGGTGCGCCTTCATAAACGTCTGGTGTCCACTGGTGGAAGGGTGCGGCGGAGATTTTAAAGCCAATACCTGCAATGGTAAATACCAGGGCAATAACTATACCCAATGATTGAGACAGGTTAGCTGTAGCGATACCATTAGCGATCGCACTAAGTTCTGTTTGTCCACCAGACAAACCGTACAGCAAAGAAACGCCATACAAAAATACCGCCGTACTTGCAGCACCAATTAACAAATATTTCAATGCTGCTTCATTAGAACGGGGATCGCGCTTGGTGTAACCAGTCAGCAAATAAGAGGAAATACTCAAGGTTTCTAGTGAGATGAAAATCATCACTAGTTCATTGGCCCCTGATAAAAACATTCCTCCCAAGGTAGCTGTCAGCAAAATCGCTATGAATTCCGCTAAAGCAGTGCCACTTTGCTCAACGTAACGAATTGACATCAAAATTGTCACAGCTGCGGACAAAGCAATAATGCCGCGAAAGACAATACTGAGGTTATCGCCGTTGAAAGCACCAGCAAAGAATAGGGGATTGGTATTATCCCATTTAAAATAGAGGGCGACTATGGAAGCAAACAAACCTGCGATCGCTAGATATCCAATCCAGCGTGAAGAAGTGCGCCCCAAAATCAAGTCCACTATCAAAACCCCCAAAAGGGTGATGATGACAATTCCCTCTGGTAATATCGTTCCAGCATTCAACTGGGATGCAACATTAGCAAAATCCATGAGCTGTATAGGTTTTGGCTATTAGACATTTAAGGAATCAACTGTGTTAATTCTATTGTGTTTTTAACTAAAGTTTTGCGAATATGTCTGTATTACGGGATCAATACCATCAAATTAATTTATCCTTAAGTTTGTTATTTGTGAGTTATTGGTTTTTTACCACTACCCACTAAAAAATTTCAAAATAATAAGCAGATTCAGTGTATGATTGAATCTGCTGTTCTCGCGTAATTATATTGCGCTTGGCGAATAGTTATAATTTATGCCTGCTGGCAATTTAATGCTTAATGCTCTTCAGATTGAGCTTTATCAGTTAATTCAGAATTTAATAGCGTCGAGAGTATCCACCGGCGTTAGCTTTTCCCCAGCTATTGCCATTGGAACGCCCACCTTTTTCCTCCCGTGGTCTGGCTTTATTAACTTTCATTACGCGACCTTTCCATTCGGCACCATCCAAGGCATTAATAGCAGCCGTTTCTGCTTCTTCTGATTCCATTTCTACGAAACCAAAACCTCGTGAGCGACCTGTTTCCCGATCTGTGGGAAGTTGAACTCGCGTCACAGTGCCATACTCTGAAAATACGTCGCTTAATTCTTCTTGGCTAACGTTGTAGGATAGGTTGCCTACGTAAATTGACATTAATCTCTCCAGAATTCGGTTATGCAGAGCCGTTCATCCGGAGAGCCACTTGCAGTTTTCAACAAAAACAAGAACACCACCGCCGAACTTTATTCTCCGAGCTTATTTTAACATAAACTCGATTTCACCAAGGCGAAATTTGCCCTTTTATATCGTATTTTGGGGCAAAATGTATTATTTTTTACGGTTAATCTTCTGAGCAACTTCCAAAGCATAAATTAATCAGGACTTATACAACTGGCACAAAATGAAGGCCGCGTATAGTCCCGCCACGGGGTAGTTTAAATCAGAGTAAACGCATATGAAATTCTGAACATTTTCATTGCTAAATTAAATAGTTATACCAATTTAATGTGAAGCCGCACTAAATGACTAACTCTCCAATCTTGGCGTCTTGGCGTCTTGGCGGTTAGTTTTTTATATTCTGTGCATCTTCATAAATAATTGGTATTAGACAGTAATTTGTGCTTGATTGTATAACTAGTTTGACATGATAAATCTATGACTCAAATGAAGTGGTACAACGAACCTTCTATCTGGAATGATCAAGCAAAAGTTATTTCTGTGAACGCAGACCCCAAAACAGATTTTTGGCAAAAGACTCACTATAATTTCATGCGTGATAATGGCAACTTTTACTATCAGCAAGTAAAGGGTAATTTTACAGTTGAGGTCAAAATTATAGGAAAGTATCAGGCTTTATATGACCAAGCTGGATTGATGATTCGGGAGAACGAAAATACCTGGCTCAAATGCGGGATTGAGTATGTTGAAGGGGTGCAGAATGTCAGCGCTGTAGTGACAAGAGATTATTCAGATTGGTCAGTAGTCCCCTTATCACAACCACCAGCTGCTTTATGGCTGCGCGTACAACGTCGCTCAGAAACTTTAGAGGTGCAATATTCTCTTGATGGCGAGAATTATCAAATGCTGCGACTGGCATATCTTACCCATACAGAAACATTACAAGTGGGGCTAATGTGTGCCTCACCAGAGGGAGAAGGTTTCTCAGTTATCTTTGAAGATTTCCAAATTACTCAACCATAGCAATATCACTGAGTCACAACTCCTAAACGGATTGCTATAAAAAATATAAAATTTTGCTAACAGGTATATGATTTTCAAAAATGCTTTTCAATCTGCCACATATCGCCACCCTTGAGGCTGATATTCCCGCTGAATTCGTACCATCCACGTACCTTGAGGGATAGAAATTGGCTTATGCTCCTCATGAGCAAGGATTGCTTCTTTTGAGAAGACACGCAAGTAGAGAGTGCCATCTTTTTCGTATAATTCCGCTTCTCCCTCAATGATGCGGTGTTTGTGTCCCGTGACTTCGCCTTCCGCTAAAGTTAAATGTGGTAGCTTTTGTCCTTCGATTTGCTGTATGGTGTGCTGTACAGGCAGTAAAATCACATCGCCTTGACGAACTGGTTGCATGTCCTTATTTCCCCACTGAATCATACGCAGGCCGCATTACAGACTCTCAGACAATTTAGTTTAATTTTGCCACAAACTAGAGAAAACAGTAGGAAAAATGGATAAATGGGTAAGGTGGAGCGAAAATTGACCATTGACCATTGACCATTGACCATGACCCAAAAATTGCAATTTTTAAAATAATAGTCGCCAAATATGCCTCAGATAAGTTAAAGATTGAAATAACTGGAAATTCGCAGTTGTGCTTACCCCACCCTCTGGGAAATAGTACTGGCGGACATGGCAAATGCCTGACGCTGGAATTTTAGGGGATTACTTTGCGAGTAGTTTGTGTGAGGATGAAATCACATACTTCTAGTGACTGATAATCTTGACATTAACCTCCTAATTATTTCAATTTGACTGTTTAGTGACTGTTTAGCTTCGCAGCTATTCTTTTTTTTTAATTTCCATGTCAACTCTTGTCATCGTCGAATCTCCGACCAAAGCTCGTACCATTCGCAACTACCTGCCAAAAAGCTATCGGGTAGAAGCATCTATGGGTCATGTGCGTGACCTACCGCAGTCAGCTAGCGAAATTCCCGCCAATATCAAAGGGGAAAAATGGGCGCAGTTAGGTGTTAATGTAGACGCCGACTTTGAACCACTGTATGTCGTTCCTAAGGACAAAAAGAAAGTTGTCACCCAGCTCAAAGAGGCTCTCAAAGACGCATCTGAACTGATATTGGCAACAGACGAAGACCGAGAAGGTGAAAGCATAAGTTGGCATTTATACCAGTTGCTCAAGCCCAAAGTGCCAACTAAGCGGATGGTTTTTCATGAAATTACTCAAGAAGCCATCAAAAAAGCTCTGCAAAACTGCCGCACTATAGACGAACAGTTAGTTCGCGCCCAAGAAACACGGCGAATTTTGGATCGACTAGTGGGTTATACCCTGTCTCCTCTGCTGTGGAAAAAAATTGCTTGGGGATTATCTGCGGGTCGTGTACAGTCTGTAGCAGTGCGGTTGCTGGTGAGTCGGGAACGAGAACGCCGTGCTTTCAAACAAGCGACATACTGGGATTTGAAAGCTACTTTGACCCCCTCGCCAACTCCAAAGAGCAAAGAGCAGTCCTTTACTGCTGTACTTGTCACCTTAGCAGGAACCAGACTAGCAACTGGTAGCGATTTTGACCCTAGCACAGGGAAAATAGTTGGCGATCGCAAAGTCGTGCTGCTTAACCAAGCCGAAGCTGAAGCCCTCAAACAACGCCTGAGTGACCAAACTTGGACAGTTACAGAAATCGAAGAACGTCCAGTCAGCCGCAAACCTGCACCACCGTTTACGACTTCTACTTTGCAGCAAGAAGCAAACCGCAAATTGCGGCTTTCAGCAAGGGATACAATGCGGGTCGCTCAAAGTTTGTACGAACAAGGGTATATAACCTACATGCGTACAGACTCGGTGCATTTGTCGGAACAGGCTATAGCAGCTGCCCGTAGTTGTGTAGAACAACTATACGGCAAGCAATACCTTAGCCCCCAACCGCGACAGTACACCACCAAATCTAAAGGCGCACAAGAAGCCCACGAAGCGATTCGTCCGGCGGGTAGCACCTTCCGCACCCCCCAAGAAACAGGGTTGAGCGATCGCGAACTCAAACTGTACGATTTGATTTGGAAACGCACCGTCGCCTGCCAAATGGCTGACTCTCGCCAAACTCAAATTACAGTGCATTTGCAAGTCGAAGATGCTGGGTTTCGTTCTTCTGGTAAACGCATCGATTTTCCTGGCTACCTACGCGCCTACGTTGAAGGATCTGATGATCCCGAAGCTGCACTCGAAGACCAAGAAATCATTTTGCCTGACCTCAAAGTTGGAGAACATCCCAACTGTCAAGATTTAGAAACAATAAAACACGAAACTCAACCCCCAGCCAGATTTACTGAAGCGACTTTAGTCAAAACCTTAGAAAGCGAAGGTATTGGACGTCCTAGTACCTATGCCAGTATTATTGGTACCATCATTGACAAAGGTTACGCCCAACTGACTAATAATGCCTTGATCCCCAGCTTCACTGCTTTTGCTGTGACTGAACTGCTAGAAAAATACTTCTGTGATGTCGTTGACCCCAGTTTTACCTCCAAAATGGAGCAAACCCTAGACGATATCGCTACTGGTGAAGCTCAGTGGCTACCCTACTTGCAAAAATTTTATCTCGGAGAGCAAGGTCTAGAAACACTAGTCAAGCAAAAAGAAGACCAGATTGATGCTAACCAGGCTAGAACTGTTGAACTCGAAAATATAGACGCCAAAATTCGTATTGGTAAATTTGGCCCCTATATCGAAGTTGAAAATGGTGATGATGTCGTTACAGCATCAATTCCTAGAGACTTGACTCCTGCTGACCTCGATCCCCAAAAGATAGAAACATTACTCAGACAAAAAACCTCTGGACCAGACGAGGTAGGACGTCACCCCGAAACAGGCGAACCCATTTATTTACTCATAGGCCCCTACGGTCCTTACGTGCAATTGGGTGACAAGTCTGATGAAAATCCTAAACCGAAGCAAGCTTCTTTACCCAAGGCTGTGAAGCCAGAAGATGTCACCTTAGATATGGCTGTTGGTCTTTTATCTCTACCACGGACATTAGGCACACATCCAGAAACAGGCGCAACCATTCAAACAAATTTGGGACGCTTTGGTCCTTATGTTGTGCATAATGCCAAGGAGGGTAAAGACTATCGTTCTCTCAAAGCAGGTGACGATGTATTGACAATTTCCTTTGATCGTGCATTAGAATTATTGTCTGAGCCGAAAAAAGGACGCAGCGCAAGTAGTAAATCTAAGACAGCTTTACGAGAATTGGGAACTCACCCAGAAGATGGCGAACCGGTGAACATCTATGATGGACCATACGGACCTTACATCAAGCACGGCAAAACTAATGTCAGTCTCCCAGAAGATACATCACCAGAAAATATCACGCTGGATACTGCATTAGAGTTGCTAGCAACTAAAGCATCGAGCAGCAAATCTACTCGCAAAACTACTAAATCAACAACTAAATCCACAACTAGTTCTCGTAGCAAATCAACAAAAGCTAAATCATCAACGACAACTGCCAAAAAAACTAGCTAAATCCAATAGTTAAATCAGTGAACAGTACCAGCCGCAGTTATTAAGCGTATACTGGAGGTCATATAAACGCCACCAAACCCTTTCATAGAATTGCTGGGGAACTTATACCCATTAATCAAACTGATAACTGATAACTGATAACTAGTAACTGTTAGTAGGTCTATAGTTCACGGTCTTTACTATTGACTTTTCTATGGGCGAAGCAGTGAGGTAATCTTTAATCAACTAACTCAAAATATTACTTTTCAAATGCTTCGCCCCTACTGACTATTGGGATTAATACATGAATATAACTTCCATAATTTCCGGTTCCAACAAATATATTGGAAATCCTTATATATTTGGGATAATAAATTTGAGATTTTGCATTTTCAATATGTACTGGAAAAGCTTTTGAGCTATCCATTTATTGCAAAAATTTTTCAACTTAGTATTTTGTATCCAGTAGAAATTAATTTAAAAACAGTTTTTTAGCCATAATTACAGCTTAAATTGACTAAAATAAACCTTGCAGCAGTTGATTGTTAGCTTTATCTTGATAATACTCACCTATAGCAATCCTAATTCTTTCGTGAGAAGCAAGATACCCTACTTTTCATGAGTTGTCCGGTATCTAGAATCTTGCATTTTCTCATAACTCAATTAGGATTGCTATATAAAAAATCATTTAGTATGTACCTCCAGTATGTACTCCCTGGTCCCTGTTTTCAAAAAAGCTATCTTCAGTCAGATGAGCCGTCTAGGTGAAGGATGTGATACTCTAAAAAATAACGGAGAAAATAAGACTATTATTTTAAGAAGTGGCTCAAGCCCGGAGTACGGGAACATAAATTGTCTGATCGAAAGCCAGAGTGCAAAAAAGCTAAGTTTCTCCGTAGCTGATAACCGAAAAATCGAGTTAGTATTTCAGGAGCGGTCAGTCCAATGGACTATATTGAAAAGGTGCTAGAAAAGGTTAAGGAATTGGCACGTAAGCTAATTGAAGCTCTTTTAGGGCCAGAAGCAGAGCCGGAACCGGAGCTAATTCCCATTCCTGTAGATGATCGCTCACGCCGTCGCTAAGAGGGCAAAAGTGCAGGAATTGAAATTAAGCCCCTTAAACGTTCTAGTATTGCATGGTCCAAACCTGAATCTGCTAGGACTCCGGGAGCCTGGTATTTATGGCTCCTTGAGTCTGGTTGAAATTAACCGCCAGTTAGAAGCAGAAGGACAAAAACTGGCAGTGACAGTATCCACGATGCAGTCAAATCATGAAGGGGTATTGGTAGATGCAATTCATGATGCCTTGGGAAAACACCAAGGCATTTTGATTAATGCTGGAGCCTATACCCATACTAGTGTAGCATTGCGAGATGCGATCGCCGCTGTAAATCTACCTACAGTAGAAGTACATTTAAGTAACATTTATAAACGAGAGGAGTTCCGTCATCACTCCTACATTGCCCCAATTGCCATTGGTCAAATCAGTGGTTTTGGAGCGCAAAGTTATATCCTGGGATTACAAGCATTAGTGCATTATTTAAGACAAAATATATAGGCTAGTAGTTGGGGATTGGGGATTGGGCATTGGGGATTGGGGATTGGGCATTGGGCATTGGGGATTGGGAAAAGACTTGTTAAATAATTCCTCCCCCACTTCCCACACTCGCCATACTCCCTGCTAAGAGCTCCCTACTCCCTACTCCCTGCTAAGAACTCCCTGCTAAGAACTCCCTGCTAAGAACTCCCTTATCCCCGATCCCCGTTAACTTATGCGTTATTCTCTTATTAGCCGCACTGGAGGCACTATACTAGGGGCCTTAATTGGGGAAATTTTAGCTTTTGAAGGTGAGCAGATGCAAAATTTTGCATCTAGCTATTGGCAAAAAATGACGATTCTGGGTGCTGAAAGTTTAATAGAACTTGGTAGATTTGATTTAGATGATTGGAGTCGGCGTCAGCAACAATCAGGAATTATTATTGAAAACAATATACACGCTTCATTACAAGTAATTTTGTCTGCACTTCCAGTAACATTGTTTTTTCATGAAGATATTGTCAAACTGCGACAAAATTTACTAAATGTAGTCAAAATTTTGCACAATAACCCACTTATACAAGATTGGACTCTCGCAGTAGGCTATGCGATCGCTCAATCTTTCACTGAAAAACTGACTCCTGCTACCCTGATTGCGCAAATTATTGACTTTTTGGGACAAACACTCACATCCGTACCACAAATTTTTTTGAAATTAGACAATTTGCTAGAAAAACAAGTTGGATTAGAAATAATACAAGCTGAATTCTGTACAGAAGAAAAGCTCAGTTATAACCTAGCAATTGCTTTTTATTGCTTTCTTAGTAGTTTAGAAGACTTTCGCCTCTCAGTTTTACGAGCTAGCCAAGTTAAATCATGTTCAGTGTATCACAGTACAATTACTGCTGCTTTATCAGGAGCCTATAACGCTACAACAGGTATTCCTGTCAGTTGGCGGTTTTTACTAGCTAAAAACAGTCCGGCACAATGGCAAACAACCGACTTATCTAAAATGGTAAAATTAACAAATATACTTGTGGCTACTTGGTCAGGAGTGTATCATTCTACTTTGAACCAAGGTGAAGTGAGAGCAGAATGGCCTATAACTCTAAATCACACCTCCCTAGAAGCGATCGCAGCCCCCCGCGTCATTCGACTACGTTAACCTCACTTTTGAGTTGAAAATAGGGATTAAGTATCAGAGATTGGCAAGAAGTTTTTATGATTGGTGATGAAATTTTTTGATTGTGACTACCTTACTTATCACCCGAAGTATAAACTATAAAAATTATCTATTACAATAAATTAATTTTTAGTAAAAAAATATACTATATACAGGGAAAACATTAAAATGCAATTCGGGTTCTGTAGGTAGCAATTGTGGCAAGCAGGCTTCAAGTGTTTTTCTTCAAAGTAATCAATCTCACAACTGCGGTCAGAAACGATGAAAACGCAGCTTTTTTGTCAATCGTTGACTCAGCGATTTATTCACTGGAAGCGACTTTCCAAAGCCCTACACCGTTTAAATTTATCGAAACCAACTGTGAAAGGCAAACATAACAAACAAAGAGCGCTACACTCAAAGGCAACTACTGGTTGTCTATCTGGAAAACCTGCTCCTGTTGTTTTCGTAATTGCAGTAGTGTCTCTTACTGGTGTAATGGGGCAAAAGTTATACAACCAACCCCAATTAAAGATGGGTAGTACTGCACCACAGACCATTCGAGCGCCCTACAGTAGCCTGATTGAGGATACAAACAAAACAGAAGAACGGCGCAAAGATGTTAGTAAAGAATTTGTGCCAGTGTTGATGGTTGATGAAAACATTAATCAACAAATCAAACTTAAATTACAAAAACTTCTGGCTAAGGGTACTGAAGTTCGAGCTTCTGCCGGTTCTTTTCCTTTTTTTGATACTTTTGTTTTGTCCGTTTCTAGTCAAGTTTATCTGCGCTCCTGTGATGACTCAGAATGGAAAACCCTGCTAGTAGCTCTAGAACATACCAATGAACAAAAATCAGGATTATTAACTCAAAAATTCAAAAACACTTTCATTAAAACAAAACAAGCAAATCAAAATCTCAAGACACCGAGAGTTGAAGACGTTGAGAATGTTTCCATACCATCACATCCAGAGCGCAACCTATCCTCTTCGGAGTCAAAGCCTTCCTTAGTTACTATTACCTCAAAACCGGAAGTCAAACCCATTGATTTGTTCCAAAATACGGAATTTACACAAGCAATAGCAGAATTAGAAGCTTATCGCCTGAAGACTTCTACACAAAAATTGGTTTCACTGTTGGATAAAATTTCTCAAGCACGCCAAGGGTATACCCAGGCCACGAGCAAGTTGTCACAACTGCTGAGTGAAAACTCTTATACTGCCTACGAAGAAACTTTCTTCCTCAATTTATCTGATCAAGACTGGGCAAAAACCCAAAAGGGGATTCAAGAGAGTACAAAGCGGATTTTAGCTCAAGGTATCCCCCCAGGACTACCTCCTGCTATTTTACAAAATGCAGTCAATCTGCATGTACATAACTTGGTACCAAAACAAGCAGAATCTTTTGCTCAGAAACTACTAGTGGGTGTTTTGGTACCAAATCTCAAACAAGATCAAGAACAAACCAAATTACAAGTAGCAATGGCTGCTGCGGAAGTCAAGCCTGTAATTGTAGCGGTAGAGCAAGGTGAAGTCATTATCCGCAAGGGCGATCGCATTACAAGTAGCCATTTAGATATACTGGAACATTACCACCTACTGCGTCGGGAAATTAACTGGCGGGGATTGCTATATTTGGCGGGAACTGTCAGCACTGGTGTGGGAATTTTTACTTTAATTGAACGCAGGATTAAATATCGATGGCGACAAAGCGATCGCCTGTTGGTATTGTTGCTCACTTTAAGTACGCCTTTAGTACTCACAATGGGTACACCATACACCACTTGGAGTGGTGTAGGTTTATTGCTAGGTAGCTTTTACGGTGCAACTGTCGGTGTGACAGTAGTCGGATTACTGATGATATTATTAGGCATGAGCCTAGAAATCAGCAAAGTATCGCTGTTCGCTGGTGCGGCTGGGGGATTGTTAGGTAGTTGTATGGCTCATCGGCTGCGATCGCGTGAGGAATTAGCACTCTTAAGTGTGGCGATCGCTTTAACTGAAGGTGGTGTTTACCTATTGGTTCAAATCTTCTTAGGTGCAGCTTTTGGCCCTTCTTTTTATATTGTACTCAAAGAAGCAGGATTTTTTGCCTTATCTGGTTTAGCTTGGAGTATTGTAGCCTTGGGGTTAAGCCCTTATTTAGAAAAATTATTTGATTTAGTGACTCCGATTCGCTTGGCAGAACTAGCAAGTCCTAACCGTCCTTTATTAAAAAAACTAGCAACAGTTGCTCCTGGCACTTTTCAGCATACGCTATTTGTCGCTACTTTAGCTGAGGCTGCTGCCAAAGAATTAGGATGCAATATTGAATTAGTCAGAGCTGGGACACTATATCATGATATTGGTAAAATGCATGACCCCCAATCCTTTATTGAAAATCAAATGGGGGGGCCAAACAAGCATGATACAGAAATCAAAGACCCTTGGCATAGTGCTGACATTATTAAAAAGCATGTCAGTGAAGGTTTAGCAATGGCAAAAAAACACAGTTTACCTTCCTCGATTCAAGCTTTTATTCCAGAACATCAAGGCACGATGCAAATAGCTTATTTTTATCATCAAGCTCAACAGATGGCTAAAGAAGATCCGAGCTTGACAGTAGATGAGGCAGAGTTTCGCTACGATGGGCCTATTCCTCAATCACGGGAAACAGGAATTGTCATGTTAGCAGATTCCTGTGAAGCAGCATTGCGATCGCTCAAAGATGCTAGTTGTGAACAAGCTTTGGTGATGGTTAACAATATTCTTCGCGCTAGATGGAAAGACAAGCAATTGGTAGATTCAGGGCTAACACGGGGAGAAATGAAGAGAATTGCCGAAATTTTCGTAGAAGTTTGGCAACAATTCCATCATAAACGTATTGCTTATCCTAAATTAAAGCCTGGGAATTAATTGTAGAGACGTTGCAGTGCAACGTCTCTACAAGCCCAAAAAATTGGGACTAAGATTGCAAAGCTAAATCAGGTTGTTCTGCTTCTGGTTGTGGCTGTTCCTCTTCTTCAGGCAAGCCTAACATTGAGCGATACAGTTTCACGTATTGTTTAGTGGAGCTATACCAACTAAAGTCTTGATTCATACCACGTTTTTGCAAATCTTGCCAGTAATCTTTATATTGGAAGCCTTCCCAAGCGCGAACCATACAAGTGAATAAATCTAATGGTTCATAGCGGTCAAAACAATAACCAGTACCACTATGATGCGCGGGGACATGGTGGGATACAGTATCGACTAATCCTCCAGTACGGCGGACAATGGGTATGGAACCATAGCGCAAAGCCATCATTTGGCTAATACCGCAGGGTTCAAAACGGCTAGGCATTAAGAAAGCATCGGAACCTGCATAGATACGACGGGCTAGGGCATCATTATAAAGTAAATAGGTTTTCATGCGTCCAGGGAAGCGGGATGCCATTTGCCATAATTGGGTTTCGTAGTAGCGATCGCCTGTACCCAATACGATAAACTGGGCATCGGTATAAGACATAAACCGATCCAGAATATTCAACACTAAATCAATACCTTTTTGTTCTACTAGGCGTGTTACCATCCCCACCAAAAAAGCATTTGAGTTAACTTCTAAACCGATTTCTTCTTGTAAAGCAACTTTGTTAGCTTTGCGCTTATCGATGGTTTCGGTGGTAAAGTTTTGGGCAATATATTTGTCAGTTGCCGGATCGTAAACTTCTGTATCAATCCCATTGACAATCCCAGATAATTTACCACTGATAAAAGACATTAAACCTTCTAAAGTTTCGCCATAGGTAGCTGTTTTGATTTGTTCAGCATAAGTTGGGGAAACTGTTGTTACCCTGTCAGCATATTGCACCGCCGCGGCCATGGTGTTGTGTCCTTGCATATACCAAGGACACCAGGTAATTTTCTCTAAATACCAGCGCCACGGCCCTTGATATGCTAGGTTATGAATTGTGAACACACTGGTGATATCGGGAGACTGGTGCATCCAAACAGGAATCATACCTGTGTGCCAATCGTGACAATGAACAATCTCTGGCTTCCAGTAATTCCAGCAAAACTCGGCTGCACCATTGGCAAACAAAGTAAAGCGCCAGTGTTCATCTTCTCCAGAGTAGATGCGACGAGGCGAAAAAGCGGGGTGTCCAAACAGGTATAGTGGCACATCAGTACCAGGTAGAACACTTTCGTAAACTGTAAAGTCCTGGAACATGGCATATCCATGCCAAATAGGGTCTTTGGGAATCTCCATTTTGTCTGGCAGGAAGCCGTAGTAAGGCAGGAAGATTCGCACATCATGCCCCATTTTTCTCAGGACTTTAGGTAGTGCGCCGACGACATCACCCATTCCGCCGACTTTTGCAACGGGAGCTGCTTCTGCTGCAACAAATAGAATCCGCATGGTAATTTTTGCTTCCCCGAACTTGCCTACGTGTTAAAATTTACTTTGCTAAACTACCAATTAACTTTGATAGATATATTTAGCAAATCCAATCTTTTTTAATAACATCACAATAACAGTTATCAGTGACCAGTTATCAGTTATCAGTTACTCTTTGTGTTCACTGTATTACTGATAACTGTTAACTGAATTTAAGAACCACGCTGGATTTCGGCAAAGATTTGATCCAAAATTTCCTGCGCTCCTTGTCCCCGCATTTGTTTGGCTAGTTGTGTACCTAGCTGTTCTGCGTCTTTGGTTTCGCCAGAAATGCTGTCTTTGACAACTTTTTGGCCATCGACACTGGCGACAATACCTGTTAATGTTAAATTAATACCATTGATTTCAGTATTTACACCAATTGGTACTTGACAACCACCTTCGAGTTCCCGTAAGAAAGCGCGTTCTGCTAAACAGCGATCGCGTGTTTGGGGATGTTCAATGGCTTTCAGTAAAGATATCAGTTCTGTATCTTCAGATCGACATTCAATACCCAATGCACCTTGACCAACGGCGTGCAGGGAAATTTCTTTGGGGAGAACTTGATGAATGCGATCGCCCATTCCCAAACGTTGTAACCCAGCCACGGCCAAAATTAAAGCATCATATTCACCTGCATCTAGCTTGGCCATACGCGTGTTCAAGTTACCACGCACATCTTTAAATGTGAAATGGGGGAATTGATGCCGTAACTGTGCTAGACGTCGTAAAGAAGATGTACCAATCACCGCCCCTTCGCTTAAGGTGTCAATTTGCTTGTCTTTGTGTTTTTCATGTACCACAAGCGCATCGGCGGGATTTTCTCGTTCTGTAATTGCTGCTAAAACCAAACCCTCTGGTAAGCGAGTCGGTAGATCCTTGAGAGAATGAACAGCAAAATCAATCTCCTGATTGATCATTCCCAGTTCGAGTTCTTTGGTAAACAGTCCTTTATCACCAATCTTGGCTAATGCGACATCCAAGATTTTGTCGCCATGAGTGGCCATTGTGTGGACTTCAAAAGTAATATCTGGAAAGCTTTTTTGCAGTTGTTCTTGTACCCAATAAGTCTGAATCAGAGCAAGTTGGCTTTTACGAGAACCAATGCGGATTGTACGGCTCGGACTGGAAACCACTGATGTCATAAATCAATTATGTCAAAGGGCAGAGATAAATTCACTTCATCTAGACTACCGCAGTGGGTGACGTTCGGCGTTGCACTCTGGCGATTGCCATTAAGTTTCTTTTTTTAGCTTTACTTATCTTTACAACTTTTGTTGTTTGTAACCAAAATTAAAAATACTATCGTAAGGTGGAAGCTTTAATTCTACAGATGCGCTAGGAATTAATTTAATAACTTTGAATACTTAAATGAATCACGATATATGAAACGTTCAGCCTGCCTCATCTTTAATCCAGTTGCAGGTCAGGGTGACTCAGAGCAAGAATTGGCACAGATTCGAGCTTTGTTAGAGCCAGAAATTGACCTAGATATCCATTTTACAACTGAAGAAATTTGTGCCGATCAACTAGCCCACGAAGCAGTAGAAAGGGGAGTAGATGCCATTATTGCTTCTGGAGGAGATGGTACTCTCTCGGCGGCGGCTGCTGCTGTTGTGGGTAGTGATATTCCGTTTGGAATTATTTCTCGCGGAACAGCGAATGCTTTTGCTACAGCTTTAGGTATACCGGACACAATTGAAGGTGCTTGCAAAACAATTTTGCAGGGTGGGACACGAATTGTAGATACTGCCACTTGCAACGGTTATCCTATGGTACTGCTGACAGGTATTGGTTTTGAAGCAGAAACCGTAGAAAAAGCAGATCGGGAATCGAAAAATCGTTTTGGTTTCTTGGCTTATATCATAGCTGGATTTAAACAATTAAGTGAATTACAGTCATTTGAGGTCGAAATTGAAACCGAAGATAAGGTAATTTCAACTTGTGCAGCAGCAGTGACAATAGCAAATGCTGCACCTGCGACATCTGTTTTAGCGCAGGGACCAGCAGGACTAATTGTAGATGATGGATTTTTGGATTTAACTATAGTCGCTCCGGTGAATAGAGCAGCTGCGATCGCAGCCACGTTTCATTTGTTTCAGACTGCTTCGGCGGGTAATCCAGCTGAAAGAAATGATATTGGCTACCTACGAGCTAAAAAATTTAAAATTACAACTGACCCACCTCAAAAAGTTGTTGTTGATGGTGAAATTTTAGGAAAAACTCCAGTTGAAATTGAATGTCTGCCAGCAAGTTTAAAAGTTTTTGTACCACTTTTGGAAGAAGAAATACCACCTCTAGAAAAATTAGAGGGATTACCTAACTTAACTATTGAGGTCAAACAAACCGATAAACCTCTTAATTTTGGAGTATTATCACACCAGGGCTATTTCAGTCTAGACCTCAACCACCCTGAACTAAAGTTCAGCAGCTAATAGTTTAAGTCCGTTCAAAAGGATTAAATCACCACAAAACAGTCGGTTTAAATTGATGAAATTGATAACTTGTACCATTCTCAACAAGCCTAAAATTAGATCAAAAATAAATTTCACCGCTGATAGCGCGCATTCGCTTAAAAACCGACTGTTTAAGAGTTTAAACCCGTTGGAAACGGGTTTAAGCTTAAAGCTTTGAAATTTGTTTTACGGCAATTCGCAATTGGCGTAAGTTATCAGTTTTAACCGATTTTTGCTATTAGCCTCACAATTGATTCTGAAGCGGGCTAAATGAGAATAAAATAGCCCTGGTTATCACATCCTCCAAATCAATTATATTTGGTCACAAATTTTTAATAGTCCTCTTAGTATCAAGCAAAGATTGAACTATAATTTTATTATGAGGTTGATGTTACATTTACTTAAGCTTAACGTTTAAATTTTATTCGTACTATATTAATATAATTCAATACATCTAAAATACATCTAAAAAAATTAGCATGTCTAAAAGTATTACTTGTATAAATTTAGGACTTACGCACACTCAACAAATCCTTGGCGTTCTACCTTACGGTAGACACGAAGTGGCTTCTGAAAGTAGCCGCTTGCGCGTCTAAGGCGTCTTGGCGGTAGCCTACGGCAAGCCGCAGTGCGTCTACAATAAATTAAGCTTTTTGATGATTTTTGCGTAAGTCCTGAAATTTTTAAATTATAAACAAAATAATCTCTAATGAGATTGATGCTCAGAGGATAGATACCAAGTAGTATCGTTTTGAACGTTACTACATCTATTCTAGTTACTAAATTTGTACGTGTAAAAAATAAGTTACTTATTTAAAATAATACTAACTATTTTTGCTGGTTAGTAATTTAGCATTCAGAATGCACGATATGAGTCAGTATCTTCTCTCTCTAATTGGGATAACCCTTCGGAATCGTTACAAGATTATTAAACTTTTAGGGAGTGGGGGTTCTGGCGATACTTACTTGGCTGTTGATTTAGATTTGCCAGGGATACCTTATTGTGTAGTTAAACATTTTAAGCCTAAGAATCTAAATCCGGCTCATGTGCCAATTGCTAAAAATTTATTTGCAAAAGAAGCAGAAGTTTTATATCAGCTAGGCGACAATCACAACCAAATTCCTCGCTTATTTGCCCATTTTGATGAAAATGGTGATTTTTATCTGGTTCAGGAATTTATTGATGGTCATGACTTAACCCAAGAAATTTCTCCTGGTATATGTCTAAATGAAGATGTGGTTTTTAACCTATTGCGGGAAATTCTAGAAGTAGTGGTTTTTGTCCACCAAAATAACATTATTCATCGGGATATTAAGCCTCAAAATTTAATGCGACGGCATAGTGACGGAAAAATTGTATTGATTGATTTTGGCAGTATTAAAAAAATTGGTGGTTTGGGAATCAATGAGTTTGGACAAACTAGTGTCACGCTTGTTGTGGGTACTCCTGGCTATATGTCTAGTGAACAGAGCAAGGGTAAACCACAACTGTGCAGTGATATTTATGCGGTTGGGATGATTGGTATTCAAGCTCTGACAGGATTAAAATCTGACCAAATACCAAAAGATCCCAATACAGGAGAAATTATCTGGCGCGATCGCATCAGGGTAAGTAACAGTCTCGCAAATGTAATAGATAAAATGGTGTGCGATCACTCTAGTAAGCGTTATCAATCAGCATTAGAAGCTCTAGAAGCACTTATTGCTGCTAGGGATTTATCTTTTTCTTCTTTACGTGTGATTAAAGACAAAATCACTCATAATAATTCTTCTATTACCTATAAAAAAAATATTTTACTTCTGGGAATGGGGTTTGGTATTAGCACAAGTTTATTGATAATCTTCATTTTTTATATATTCTTACAAACAAGTATATTCAATCTAAATCAACCTCCACACTTAATCAGGTTTATCAAACAGTTTTTTGAACCAGTTCCAGAAAATTTACAGAGTTGAAAAATTTCAAAATCAGATAATTAAGATTTTCAAGTTTTTTGCATCTACCGCTTCATCATTTATGGCTAGATACCGGAAATGTAATTTTAACAAACTAACAAAACAATCATCATGGATAATACAAACCAAAGAAGAATACCTATTAATGGAGAAATCTGGCTTTTTCTTAGAGGGTTGATAATTGGCAAAATATTGACAATTTTGGTGCTGGGTGGAGTAGCCTGGTGGCTGTTAAGACCTTACACATTAGTTCGCAAAAACACAGTTGCTACCTCTAGTCAAAATTCCAATCCAACCTCATCTGTTGCATCTAATTTTCAGAATGTTGCGAATGTTCCAGTTGTAGCAGCTAACTATGGTGGTAGTGCAGCTTGGGCGCCAATTCGTCAATTAATCGATTCACAAATTCAAAGCGATCGCCCAGAATTACAGTTGCGCTACCAAAACCCAAATAATAGCAGTCCTAGTTCTAGTTCTGGTATACGCATGTTACTAGATGGGAAATTAGATTTTGCTCAGTCTTCCCGTCCCCTGACAGATTTAGAATATTCTCTAGCCAAACAAAAAAGGTTTACCCTTGAACAACGTCAAGTTGGTATTGATGGTATTGCAGTAGTAGTCAATCCATCTTTGCAAGTACCAGGTTTAACCGTTGATCAGTTGCAACAGATTTATTTGGGGAAAATTACTAATTGGAAAGAGGTAGGCGGGCCAGACTTACCCATTACCCCTTTGTCCCAACGTTTAGAAAAAGCAGATACAGCAATCTTCTCTGGTAACAAAAACTTGCAGAATCAACCACTTGGCTCTAATGTTAAATATGTTTCATCAACTACAGAAGCAGTACGACAAGTCAGTAAAATACCTGGTGGTGTATATTACGCCTCGGCTCGTGCAGTAGTTCCCCAATGCACCGTCAAGCCTTTACCATTGGGTCTGACATCTACACAATTAATTTCACCATACCGTGAATCATTAGTAACACCTGAACAATGCCCACGTCAGCGTCATCAAATCAACACTGAAGCGATCAAAAATGGCAGCTATCCAATTACAACTAACTTGTTTGTAATCATTAAGCAAAACAACGGACAAGCACAGCAAATTGGTGAAGCTTACGCCCAACTTTTACTCACAGACCAAGGACAAAAAGCGATTGAGCGAGCCGGGTTTGCAGGAGTTCGCTAGTAGGGATCGGGGAGCGGTAAAATTCGGGAGCAGCTTCACGAAGAATTGGTATTAATTTGATAACTGATAACTGTTAACTGATTTATGACGAATGACCAATGACAAATGACAAATGACTTTTGACAAATGACTAATAACCAACATTGGATCGGTTTTCCTCCCATCTGCTTTCCCCTCATTTGAAAATAATTTCGTCAGAATTTAAGTAGGGTTTATTTGGAAAGGTAGCTATGTTTCCTTTTAATTTCTGGTATAACTCTTGCTGTGATGGGGAGCCTGTTTCTCGGAAAAATCGTTTAGAACGCAAACTGAGATTTCTCAAAGCAATGCGCGATGACTTAGAAACTAAGCTTGCTGGTTTAAATGGTGCTATCAGTAATCTTGAGCAGCAAATTAATCAGGAAGATGCCACTCAAGTTTAGTTAGGTTAATTTAAATCAATCTTTCTGTTGATAGAAACCTACGGAAATTTATAGCGATATGGGTGAAAAATTGTGTTAAATAATACATATTCACCCTTTTTTTTGACTTGGCTTATACCAAGAATATCAGTCATAAAATACCAAAGAAAATTTGGTTGATTTCCGGATCGGGCTATAACAAAGTTGATGTTATTCTTCAGTGTACTATTTTTTAAATTTACATTTATGCGTCAATTTATAAGTGTTCTTACTTTAGTAACATTAATACAATCCTTTCCAGTTGTCGTTTCTGCCCAAGTTCAACCACAAGACAAACAATCATCTGATCCAATTCAAATGGTAGTGGCTGCGAATTGGATGACTAACTATCCAGATAATAACTTTTATCCAGAAAGGATAATCAGTCGAGCAGACTTAGCCTCTATTATGGTGAAAGCATTTCGACTAGATAAACGACAAGCAGCGAGCAAAGCAAATATTGTGCTTTCAGATGTACCATCCTCTCATCCAGCGTATAAAGATATTCAAACTGTCTTAAAAACAGATATTATGAGAGGCTATCGGGGTAATTTGTTTTTTCCTAATCAAAGAGTAACAAGAGCAGAAGCTTTAGCAATTTTTGCTCAAGCCTACGGTGTGTTTCAGTTTCCTGATGAGACTGTCAATGAAATTTTAGCTCCTCATCCTGACGCAGCTACTATTCCTTCTTGGGCAAGAAAAGCGATCGCCACAGTTGTAGCGGAAGCATTTGTTAATACAGATACTCAAGGAAATCTTTACCCATTAAAACCCATGACTCGTGGTGATATGGCTTATGTACTGAGTAAATACCTGCAAAGACAAGGACGAGATGCAGAAATCCCAGATGCACCCCCTGCGCCTCCTCAGCCTTAGTTAAATATTTTTCGCTTAACTGCTAAACTGCGCGGTTCATTATCTAAGTCTACTTTTAGTAGACTGAACAAACCCACTTAAAGTGGGTTTTGTCTATGAGGTAGTATACCAAGCTCAAATTCGTCAATTGCTTGAATTTCATCTGAAATTAGAGTGCATTCCTCCAGTAGGTCTATATTTAGTTCTGGTAATAACTCACTACGTTTAATTTTTTCATACCCGTAGGTTTCCATAAACTCTGATGGTGTTTCTTCTCTTAAATGGTAGAGTTTGAGCCTGTTGCTTTCCCAAAACCAAACCTCAGTAACTCCTAAGCGCTGATAAATTTTGAGTTTATCAATGGTACCACTGGTGACAATCACCTCTACAGCCAAGTCTGGAATATTTTTCTTCTCTCCAATGGAGTAGCATTCATCTGGTTCTACCCCAGCTTGTTTGAATTGCTTTTTGATTGTGGAACTCCCCATAGGACTGAATCGAATTCGCTTTTGATAGAGATATCGCTCTATCAAAATAGCCAAACGTTTTTTAATGTTTTCATGTCTGATTGAAGGCGACACAATCTCTAATATTCCATCCAAGTAAGTGACACGGTAATGAGAATTGTCTTCTAGTTTTACTAGCAAGGCTTCATATACTTCCCAGCTAACATTACTGGTAATAAATCTTTCTTCTGGGTCTTCAACACGAGCAAGTTCAGACTCGTCAATTAGTTCTTTAAGACTACTAACCATTGTTTTATCCTGTTGGTAGATAAACTTGATTAAGTGTTTACTTCCAAACTCTCACTTGTCCCGTCATCCTCTAAAAGTTTTATATAGACACTCTGATCGTGAATTATCACGCAGTGTAAGTAAACGCTATCTATCTATATATTATATTTCAATATATACAATACTATCTATGTGCTATCTTTATCCTATTAAATCCTGTTTTTTCATTCTAATTATAAATACTTAATCAGTATTTTAGCCGTTATATTTTCCTTACCAAATATCTTGTTAAAATAATTCAAAATTAGGAGCTTTCAAAGACAGATTTGGGTTATAGTAAGGATCCGTACCCACTTGCTCAAAATAATCTTTCCACTTATGACTTAGTTGATTCCATTCACCTGGTTTTAAACCTTTTTGCCTACTGGCAGATTCATAGTGAATCAGTTGAGCATATGGTGTAACTACATTGCGATACCCAGCTTGATGGGCTTTTAAACATAAATCGACATCGTTATAATTCACGGGAAAATTTTCATCTAGTCCCCCTAATTGCTGATATACTTCTTGTCGCATCATCAAACAAGCAGCAGTCACACCTAGATAGTTTCTATTCACAATATTTGAACAAAAATAACCAGATTGTTCGTTATCAAAACCATAGAAAGCATGACAGGGATTACCCTCAATAATCATTACCCCTACATGCTGTAATCTGCCATTTGGAAATAAAAGTTTTGCTCCGACTGCACCAATTTCTGTTTGTTGTGCAAGTTCTAACATTGATTCTAGCCAATCAGAAGTAATTACTTCTGTATCATCATTTAATAACAACAGAAATTGCCCTTTTGCTTCAGCTACACCTCGATTAATTCGCATTGAAAAATTAAAAGGTTCAGCACAACGAACTAACTTCACATCTAAACCAAGTATTTTCTCTAAAGTTGCATCTGGAATGTCATACCCGTCCACCACAATAATTTCAAAGTTGCGATAGGTACTCACTTGCTGAACACTACGAATACAATTTTCTAAAAGACATAATTTACCAGAAGCAGTATTAATAGTTGTACCCGCACTAGGAATAATTATACTAACTAAAGGATTTCCGATGATATTGCGTCGCACTCTATAAATACCTGGATTCGGTGTTTCTTCAACACGTCCTGGATATACGCTACGCTCTAGCATCGATTCTAAAGCTTTTCTACCAGCAGTATAAGCCCATGGTTTTGCTTGTGAACCAGAAGCAGCAGAAGCAGATATACTGCGCCAATGATAGAGAATTTTAGGAATATGAAAGATGTTTTTGGTTTTTTCGATGAATCTTAATACCAAATCGTAATCTTGTGAGCCATCATACTCACTACGAAAACCACCAATATCACGAATAATCCTAGTACGATAAACACCCAGATGGCAGGTGTACATGCAAGAATAAAAATATTCTGGCGACCAATCAGGTTTGAAACAAGGAAAAAAACGTTTTCCTTTGATATCTATTTTGTCTTCGTCACTATAAATAAAATCTGCTTCTGGATGTTGGTTAATTAACTTAGCATTTTCAAATAAAGCATTAATTGCTAACTCATCATCATGATCTAACAGTGCAATATAATCTCCTGTAGCCAGTTCTAAAGCAGAATTACTCGCTGCGGAAATATGTCCATTTTCTGTCCGAAATACAACTTTAATACGTGAATCAAGTTTACTATAGTGAGTTAATATAGAACGAATATGAGGTTGGGGAGAAGCATCATCAGCAATACAAAGCTCCCAATTAGGATAGATTTGATTACGAACTGATTCAATAGCTTGTGTTAACCATTTTGCCTCTACATTATAAACAGGCATAATGATAGAAAATTTAGGTTTGATTTGCCATTGAGCGATTTGCTGATGAGCAGCGAGAATCTCTTGTTGATTCAGAGTATTTTTTTCGATCCATTGTTGATATGCTATTTTATTCTTGATGCGAGAGGCAGTATTTTGATATAAAAAATGCAAAACTCCTATGATTCCCCGCCTCCCCCAGATGCGTTGTATTTTTTGAATTTTATAATTCATGATTATTGGTATTACCGATTAATTATTACTTAGTAAAGAAGATATTTTGTTTCAATTTCAACCATTGATTTCGCAACTGCCAAAACTTACTCGTTTCCATAGTTGTAACTAGGTTTTGTAATCTTTGAATTTCTAATGTTTGATATTGCAGTTCTGTATAGATATTATCAATATTTGAGGAATGCTTACGCCTCTGCATTACATGAGCTAATCTATTTTTGATCTTTTCTCCAATGACTTTTGGACTTAACACAGACTTGATATGCTCAGATGCTCTTTTGCCAATTTGTTTAGCATCTTCATAATTATTAAATACATACTGCATTAAGTATGCAGCATGATCAATATCTGGTTCTGCCCATAAATTTCCTTTTTTGTAAGGGCCATAATCTTCTGCGATCGCCACTAAAGAATATTTGACTAGAAAGCTATTATTAATATTCATGAAATCAAGATTGGCTGAATAACCAGTTGCTATCACTGGTTTTCCATAATACATAGCCTCTGCCATAGTCAAACCAAAACCTTCAGAGCGATGTAAAGATATATAGCAATCACAGTGATAAATTAGAGCATTCAGTTCTTCTTTGAGTAAATAATCATCAATGAGTTTAATGTTTTTGAAATCCTCTACTAAATCTTTTAGTTGTTTGAGTTTTTCTGGAAAGTATTTACTATTAGAAAACTTAATTACTAATTGTACATTTTGATTACTTTTACCAAAAGCTTGTTGAAATGTTTCAATAGTTGCAAGAGGGTTTTTTCGTTCAAATACACTACAAAAATCAAATATAAATAGAAAAATAAATTTACTGTCTGGTAAGCCTAGTGATTGTTTACTGATTGAAGGTTGGGGAAGTGAGATACTATGCATAACCTTCAGCACTGGGATAGAAGATATCGGTGCGATCGCCTCAACACAATAAGCACTGGGAGTCCATATTTCATTAAAAAGGTTAAACGCTGACAACCATGCTTTGGGAAATTCTGGTAATTCCCATGCCCAAAATCCGATATTATACTTGTTTTGGAAATATTCAGGACTAGTAGAACTGATAAAAGTGTTTATCATATCTACGTTTACCTGAATAATATTTATTGGATAAGGATTCTCATCAGTAAAATCTGTGTAGGAAGAATCCATCTTCCTATGCATAGTGTTAAAAGTACAATTATTAATCACAAAAGGAATTTTAGCCGCTTCAACGGCTCTTATTGTTCCTCTGACTCCTTCACCAAGTCCAAATTCACTGTTAACATAACCTGAAATATTCACACCAAAATTATCGTTATTGGTGTTGTTGCTAATTTCAGGTTTTTGTTCCATTTTTTCTCCTCAAATGTCGTTTATATTTTCACTGTGATGTTTTAAATGAGCGGTATTTGATATTATTTATCGCTTAATTCTTTCAAATCGTTTTCTACCATTAATTGCACCATCTGTTCAAAGGAATACTGCGGTTTCCAACCGAGTTCCGCTTTAATCTTATAAATACAACCAACTAATTGTACTGGTTCATCTGGACGGTAGAATGCAGGATCAACAGATACATAATCTTCCCAGTTCAAATCTAAATAGTTAAATGCACATTCTACCAGTTCCCGCACCGAATGAGTTTCACCACTGGCAATAATGTAGTCATCTGCTTTACTTTGCTGCAACATCAACCACATTCCATTGACTGCATCTTTTGCATAGCACCAGTCACGACGTGCATCTAAATTACCAAGTTTTAATTCTTGGGCTAAACCGAGTTTAATCATCGCCGCAGTATGGGTAATTTTGCGAAATACAAACTCTGTACCGCGACGGGGAGATTCATGGGTATAGGTGATCCCACAGCAACCAAAAAGATCATACTTTTGACGATAGTTAACTGTCATCCAATGAGCATAAGCTTTAGCAACACCATAGGGATTGCGTGGACGAAAAGCGGTACGTTCGGTTTGGGGTGACTCATCAGGTTGCCCAAAAACTTCACTACTGGAAGCTTGGTAAAATTTAGCATCCGGTTTACAGCGCCGAATTGCTTCTAGTAGGCGTGACACTCCCAAAGCAGTATATTCAGCAGTGAGGGCTGGTTGTGTCCAAGATAGAGGAACATAACTTTGAGATGCAAGGTTATATATTTCATCTGGTTGACAATCAGTCACCACATCCATCAGCGAAGATTGATCTAACAAGTCACCAGATACTATTTGGATTTGGTTAGACAGATGACTAATGCGCTCTAGGTTACTGGTGCTAGAACGACGAACTAAACCGAATACTCGGTAGCCTTTTTCTAAAAGGAGTTCGGCGAGATAAGAACCATCTTGTCCGGTTAAACCGGTGATTAGGGCTTTTTTGGTCATGGCTGTAACTTAGATTTTATTTTTGCCAGACTACTAATATGACCCCGATTATAATAAAGCTCAAGCCTGTGAGACGTATCAATGATATTGTTTCTCTAAAGATAAAATAACCTAGTAATACTGCAAAAACGTAAACTAAGGATACAGAAGGGCTAGCAACACTAAGGTTGACTCTGGTTAAAACAAGTATATAAGCTACAGCACCTAGAGCATAGCAGATAAGCCCTAATAGAAGTTCAGGTACTGTAATAATGTTCAGAATATGACTAAGAACATTTTCTATGTTAACTTTACCTAACTTTAATGCACCTGTTTTTAAAAAAAACTGACCTGCTACACTAGCTAAAACTGACATGAGTAGTAAGCTAAATTCCTGCGGTGTCATATAAAATTCCTTTAATTATTGATGATAATTTTAGACAATTTATGTTGATATAAGGTTTGAATAAGTATTGTGAAATGACAACAATTAATATTTTTATTGACAATCATGTTTTTTAAAATTACATTTTTATATGTTCAAGTATTTTATAGATATCAGTAAGATTGTATAAAAAAGATATAAAATATTTCATCAGTTATTGTGAAACAATTTCTATAAAAACTTCCGGATAATTAGGGTTTTTATCATTAAACCAAGCGACATTTTCTTGAACCATTGTCAAAATTAATTTATACTTTCCTGGAATATCAGGTGTTTTTATAACTACATTTAATGCTGTTGAATCTCCAGGAGATAAGTCATAAGGTAATCCAGTACGTTTGCCATTTCCATTAAAATTAACTATTTTGCCATTAAAATCTATCCAACGATAAGAAAAATTAGTATGTTTAATACCTTTATTTGACCAGATAAAATTACTAGTGTTTTTGATAATAACTGGTATTTTAATTTCAGAATTAGTTATTGCAGTTTTAGGTATATCAAAGTATTTAAGATCTTGACCAAATTTCTGTAAAAAGGGTAAATTAATTTTATAAGAAATAAAATTTTCCGAATACTCAGGTTTTTGTTTTGTTTGTTCTATGTAATCACTTAATAGAGTATCATTATTTTTCTCTAGTTTAGGACTTAAAATGCATAACTGACCAGAAATATTTTTCCCAGCTATATTCAGCCAATTAATAAGTTGAATTGTGTTCATTGATATTGCATTATCTCCATATTGAGGCGGAACATTACCAGAATAACC
Organism: Westiellopsis prolifica IICB1; assembly: GCF_004323185.1. GTDB lineage: Bacteria > Cyanobacteriota > Cyanobacteriia > Cyanobacteriales > Nostocaceae > Pelatocladus > Pelatocladus prolificus_A. The sequence goes on along the minus strand of NZ_NAPS01000002.1, from coordinate 1,788,453 downwards.
ATTAATTATCGGTTTGTTTGCCTCGATTCCAGCCCACATAGCAGATAGCTGACTGACGTAAAAAGGCTGTTTAGAATCCAATTGTACATATGCCATATCACAGTTTTTTTCTATTAGATGGCGAATTTCATTAACTTGCTTGCTGACATAAGATTTTTCATAACTGGGTATGTTAAATACAATTTGTTCTGAGAAGACTATAAAGAAAACTATAGTGGATACTAATAGTCGGATATGCTTTTTAGCAAAAAATACATTGATGATGGAATCAAAACATAATGTTAAAGCTATAAATAGATAAAAATAAGCAACTGTCCATATCCTAGTTACTGCTCTGATGACAGAAGCTCCTGGCACAAATTCATAAATTATTTTCCAAAGTGTTAATCCAAATGGTAGACGTAATGATAAGCAAAACAGAATAATAAAAACTAGTAAACATGTCTGAATTAATAATGCTCTTTCAACGGAAAGTATAGCTTTTCTGAAAAATAGTGTGTATATCGTAATTCCAGTTAATAACACCACTGTAAAACCAGCAAACATTTGATGTTCCCAAGCCATAGGTAAATCTTTAGAAGCCCAAAAAAGTAAAGATGACCAAAGGCTAGTTGATGGAACAGAGAACCAAGAGGAAATTCTTGGTAGCATTTTGTCAACCTGTGAATAAAGAGGTGCTCCTAAAACAGATTTAGCTTGAATATATGGAAGCAAAGTTAGGAGCATAATGCCTAACCAGCACAAAAAAATAGAAGTAACAGCTGCACGGTTGGAGCGCCAGTAAGCTAAAAGCCTAATATTGGCTTCCTTATCTAATTTGTAAGCTATACTAAAAAATATAGGTAAGCTAAATAAGAAAAACCACCCTAGATAAACTCCTGCCAGAACTTGTAGATAAGTTAGTAACAAAAATAAAGCTAACCTTTTTATGGTTGGTTTTTTGAAACACTCCCAAGCTATTAGAAAGGCTAGAGGAGTGAAAAACTGAGGAAGTAGCTGTTGATGACCTATTTGAGAAATTCTGGGCATCCCAAAAGCAAATAGAAAAGCACCCAAAGCACTTAATATATGATTAACTCTGTATCTTTGCATTAACATTGCAAAGCTAACAAAAGAAAGAATACAGACAGTAATCATCCATAATTGAAATGCTAAATTAGGTAATAAAAAAGTTCTAAATAACCAATAAATAGGTGCTGAACCAAATAGATTATCTGAAAAAGTTAAAACCCTTTTATAAGGATAAAAAAATGTAGGTGACCATAATTCACCTTGATAGTTTTTATTAGATAAAAGTTGAAAAGAATGTTCTAAAAAGTAATTATTTAAGACAGTATCTCCTGGATCTGTTTGTATACGATGAAAACCACTTAAAATAGTTGGGTAAAAAGCTATGAATATTCCTAAAGCACAAATGAGTGCATGTATTAAAAATCCATGACTTCGGAACTTCATTAACTTATTATTAATTAGCAAATATTGATTTTTAAAACTATGCATATCTTGATTTTCAAACTAAAGTAATTCGACTGTGAATAGTAGAATTGTAAATTTGCAATAATTTATGCTTTCTTAGTAGTCTTAAACTTGTATCAGATAATCAAGCACTAACTTCAGTTGATTTATAAAATTCTGACTGATTGTAATTAAATTGATTGTTTAATTTAAAAGATTATATTTGAAGATGCAAATTATAGCTCTTATCCCATCTTTCCAGCCTATTTTTTTACCTTCTTTATATGTACGTCCATAATAAGATATACCGACTTCATAAATACGACATCCCTTTTTTGCCACTTTCGCTGTTATCTCAGGTTCAAATCCAAATCGATTTTCTTGTATTTTAATTGATTGAATTACTTCGCGTCGGAAAGCTTTATAACAAGTTTCCATGTCTGTAAGATTTATGTTAGTGAACATATTAGACAACATTGTTAAAAATCCATTTCCTAGCCTGTGCCAATAATACACAACTCTATGAGGTCTACCACTTTGAAAACGAGAGCCAAAGACCACATCAGCTTTGTCATCTAAAATAGGTTGAATCATTATTAAATATTCTTGCGGATCATACTCTAAATCTGCATCTTGAACAATTACAATATTGCCTGTAGCAGCAGCAAATCCAGTTCTTAAAGCAGCTCCTTTACCTAAGTTGCGTGGATGATAAATGACTTTATCTACCTGTGCTTCTATTTTGGATTTGAGAAGTTCTTGTGTGCCATCTTTTGAACAATCATCAACTATAATAATTTCACAGTCCTTCACTGGAGAAGCTTTCACTGCTGTAACAACTTGACCAATTGTTCCAAGTTCGTTATAGCAAGGAATTACAACAGATAATTTCATATCTATACTCCTTATACTGCACACCACTTCAACCCTTTTCAACACATCATTTTAGAATGTAACAATCGACATATTTAGTGATTAAATATGTCGATGTAATCAAGTTCTCTAATTGTTTAATGATTGATTTGTATTTTATTACTAAATATACAAGTTAAACAAATAGTCATAAAAGTTAATATTGTACATTATTACTTGAAGTATGTGCATTCAATTATCTATAAGATTCTCCATAAAATTCAAGTTACTCTTTTTGATATGTCTCAATTAAGCGATACTTATATTTTAAATTATAATCAAATCAAAGATTATTTTGGATTTGATATTTTTAGTTTATTATAAAATACTGAATTGATATTAAACTGAATTGATATTAAAATTATTAGCATTTTTCTAAAAAATTAAAATAAAAACTATCAATTTCAATATTGTATTTTATTGCTCCTCTTAAAAAATTTTCTCTAAAACCTGGAGTTTTATAGTGGTGAGACTCCATGATGAATAGTTCTCGATAGCGTTCAGGATGCTTTTTCATCAACAAAACATCTTTCTCAAAAAAGCGGCATCTTTCTTCAAGACTTTCACGATGATCGCAACGAAGATGAGGTGGGTGAAAAACACATACATCATGGGCAAAAGGAATTTTGCCGTAGTTACTGATTCGCCAACCCAAATCTGTATCCTCTCGAAAATGAGGATTCTCAAAAGACTCATCAAATCCATCAACTGCCATAAAAATTTCTCGTCTAACTAGTAAATTGGCAGTCATAAAACCAATTCCTTCAAAACCTATATTGGTTACAGGACGGTAGTTTTTGTCTTCTAATTTGTCTGAGATAATTAGTCCTTCTATACCAACTACTTCTTTCTCATAAAAATATTTCAGACTATTCTTTAACCAATCAGGTTTAGGCTGACAATCGTCATCTGTAAAGGCAAGTATTTCACCCCTAGCATAGAAAGCGGCTGTATTACGTGCTATGACAGCCCCTTTGATATCAGTATGAATGTAAAGTATATCTAAGTCAGGATAACTATTTTTTCTTTCCCAAGGTTTTCGACTTTGATCAACTATAATTATTTCAAAATCTTGGCAAATTTGATTTTGCAAACAGTTTAGTAATTCCTCTAATTTGTGATGTCTTTCGTAGGAAGGAATAATGACACTAAAGTCAGGACGTTTCACATCAATATTGGCTCTATTTATGGATAACAGTAGCCCTAATTTTTTTGAGATTCTTTCCCATGAATATTTCCTTTCTGCTAATATCCTAGCTGATTTACCAAGTTCCTTCGCATAACCTTTATCTTGAAGTAGAAGCTGGATACCTTTAACAAAATTTGCTTCTGTTGATATATGATACGCTGGCTCTGAGCCTTGGAAAATGCCTCTTGCTCCTATAGGAGTTGACACAATAGGTAGACCCGCAGCCATAAAATCAAACATTTTTATATTTGTGCCTGATCCAGAAAACATGGGGTTGATGGCTAGGTCAGCCGCAGCTAAGTAGTTAAGTTTTTCCTCTTCTTTTAAAAAGCCTGTTAAAATTATATTAGAAATATTTTTATTAATCAATTCCAATTGATTAAAATTAGTACATACACCTCCACAGATGGCAAATTGAACTTCAGGAAGTGCAGGAGCTAACTTTTCAATAATAAACCTGGCAGCTTCAATATTGGGTGTATAGGAACTGCCAACAAAAATAGCAAGTAAAGAATTTTCTAGACCTAGTTTCTGTTTAGCTGCATATCTAATGCTGTCGTCAACTTTTTGAATTTTATTTGTAAATACACCATTGGGAACAATAGCTATTTTGCTAAATGGCACTTTATATAATTTATGAAATAGCTCTCTATCTTCATGGGAGCAAGCAAGAATCAAATTGCAATCATGACAGAGTTGATATTCTATATTGACTACGTTTTTAGCAATTTCAGTTCCAAAACCATCATCATCCAATAAATCTGTTCTAAGTAATCCTTCTACATTCTGAGAATCATAAACGATTAATTGAGGACGCGATCGCAATAAATCTTTCACCAACGGATAAATCCAAGGATGAGAGAAAATGACAATATCTGATGCGGCGACTCTTTTTCTTGCTGTTTCTACAAATTCCGGTGAATGATGAGCTAGCAAGTTAAAACAAGAATCTATTATTGTTTTACCACCCACTTTTGACTGCCATTCAGCACAAGCAGCAAAGTGTGCATCACTCAGTGGTATATCAATTTCTTCTAAAGTATCGCTCAATTTATGTCTACGATACTTTTCTCCTTTCCAATCATAGGTACCTATGTAAGTAGTAGGAAGCTTACTACCCATATCGTGATACAAACCTAATAATCTCAGTCTTCCTCCTCCAACTGGAGGATCAATAGGCTGCATATCTAAAACAGTGACTTGAAATTTTTGATTTTGACTCACTTTACCCTCTTTTACTCTGTAAACAACTTAAAAGGGTTTGAGATACATTTGACCAAGTAATGTAACTAGTATCTTCCTTACCTTTGTGTCCCATACTTTTAGTCTTTTCTGGGTTTTCGACAAAATAGTTAATTGCTTTAGCAATTTCTTTGGGATGAGGAGGAACAACAAAACCTGTGTCACCATTTTTCACAAATTGCAATGGTTCACCAGAATCTTCACAGGTAATTACTGGTTTTGCATGAGCAAAAGCTTCTAAGGTGACATAACCATAATCTTCTCGAATTGGCACAAATGGTACTGCTAAAGCATTTGCGTATAAATTCACAAGTTCTTCATCTGGGACTCGACCTAAAAATTCTATGCGTTCATCATTAGCAGCCAGTATGCGTAATTGTTTTTCATCTTCACCTGTACCAGCAATCTTTAAATGAACAGGATGTTTGACATAGCGCATCGCTTCAATTACTAGATCAACACGCTTCCAGCGATGCAATCTTCCAGGCATAAATATATATTCATAATTTCCTGGGAAAGCGCAATTAATAACAATTCCAGGATATAAAACTTCACTATCAATACCGTTCCAATGGAGAAGTCTGTGTTTGATCTCGTGTCCTTGAGAAAAAACTTTACGAGTTCTAGGAGTTCTTAAAGCCCCTGTATCTAATTTATGTATAAGTTCTCTTCGACTGTTAAGAGTTGCATCTGCATAAGGAAATTCTTTCTCAAACATGTCGTAGAAAACTCTAATAGTATGCTGCAAATAGCATATATGATTATGATGACGCACTAGATAGGTAGGTGCTTTTGTAGAAATTACTGCATCATATGCAGATAAATCTAAGTCATAACAGCGTAAATATGACTCTTCAATTGCTTCAAAAGTAGATTCATCAATCACCACCTGAATCAAATCGGTATTGGTATCAGTAGAGTTGAGTGAATTTGTAAGTCCTAAATGAAAGCGCTCTGCACCACCAACTTCACCACTTACCATCCGAGGTGCTACAACTGCAATTTTATAAGTCATTTTTATACCCAATTACTGCATAATCCTGTGGGCCATAAAATAAATCATTCAACCGTTCAGCCAGTTCCGAATCATCTATTTTGAAATTCTCTGTATAGGGGTGAAGTTTCATAATATTGACTCTGCACAAACCAACTGATTCAGCTATAAATTTGACTGTAGTACTTGGTAAAGGATTGCGATGAGTTGGATCTGTATAAAAGTTATGACTAGCAACTAATATATTTTCTGGATTAGGAGTTTCAAAAATTACTAATCCTCCTGGTCGAAGCACTCTAACTGTTTCAGTAAACAACTTCATCAGTATCTGGAATGGTAGATGCTCAATGATATGAAATCCTGTAATTGCTCCCAAACTATTCTCAGGTAAGGAGTTTAAATAAGAGATGACATCTGCTTTTATCACTTCTAGATCTCTAGAGCGACATTGCTCTAGCATTACTCTATTAATATCCAAACCGCGTGCTGTATAATTGTGAATTCGTAAGAGTTCTAGCCATTCTCCACGACCACAGCCTACATCTAAAATCGGAGAATCTGATTCACCAATTTTTGCTTCTGCAATGAATGGCAAATAAATTTTTAACCTATTGATAATATCATCGCGAGTTCCGCGAAACTGATTTTCAAATGCAACGTAAAATGCATCTAGTAAGTGGTTTTCTTCATTGACAAAAGTCTCTAATTGCTGTTGATTTAGAGGTTCTGGTAATCTTTGCCGTGCTTCTTCTAAAAATAGAGTAATTAAACGCTTTTGCTGTGAGAGATCGTTTTTGATATAATTTTCATTTATCATGTAGCGCTCACTCAATTCTTTCAAGCGAGAATCTACAGCATTTAAGCGTTGATCTAACCCTTCGACACGAAAATCTACAGTACTTAAGCGTTGACCCAACCCTCCAACACGGGAATCTACAGAAACTAAATGCTCGTTTATTCCTTGCATTTGTTTATTTACGGCATCTAGGTGCTTTTGTATATCATTAATCCAGCTATTTGTTTGAATGTCAATTTTATGAAAATTGTGATCTACCTTTTGGAAACTGCTATTTACAACATTCAAATGTCCATCCAGTTCTTGTAAGCGATTTTCTACAGCTATCAAACGCTCATCCAGTTGCGATCGCAAAACTGATATTTGTGCAATTATTTGTTGATTGAGTGCTACAGATTCTTTCAAAGCATTGATAACATTAAAATTTACTTCCCGCTGGTCTTTAAATATAAAATTGAGGATTTTGAGTGCTATATTTTGCAATCCTCGACTGAAATTGTAAGGAAATCGATTTAAATTATCAGGCCATTTTGTACGGAGAACTGCTCTAGATTCTGCATTTTTCAATAAAGCCTCAATGTGATTTATTGCCCATTTTATTGCCGAAATTTCAATATTATTATTATTTGAATTAGAGCTATTAGCAGATGGAATAGCTTGCAATTGAGATTGTTGAAACTTACGTTGGGCTACTTCTTCTCGAATTTTCTCCATCAGTTCATCTATATTAATTTTATTCATACTTAACTTAATTTTCCTCAATTATTTTCCGATTTTGAATTTTAGTGTTTTAAATTAAACTTATATCTATAGTTTAAATCTAATAGTAAAGCATTATTTAGCTTCACTCTTGTGGCTTAATTTCTTTTACAATTTTAGCTGGGATACCTGCAACTAAATGATAGCTAGGAACGTCTCCTTTTACAACTGCACCAGCGGCCACTACAGAATTCTTACCAATTTTACATGGGCCAATAACTGTGACGTTACTTGCTATCCACGTACCTTCCTCGATCACAATATCATTACCCTCTTTTGGAAAATCATACATTCTTTCCAGACCAAATTTATTGTAATCATGTGTACCAGTTATTAAGCTGACATTATGACCAAAAAATACATATTCACCAATATAAATATCTCCAGAAGATAAATTGAATAAGGCATTATTCAATACACAATTTTGAGAAATTTTCAATCTTTGAGCATCACCAAATACTAAATATTGGCTTAAACTAATATTCTTTATACGTTCATCAAAATATCCTTGGGATATATATTGTTTAATATATTTTTCAATATTAGTCTCGATATATAGTTTTATTTTGTCTTCAAAACGGGACTTAAAAAAATCTTTAACTACTTTGTACATAATGTATCCTCAACTTCAAATAACCTGACCTTTCTGCCAGATACTTGAAAGATTCCATCAAATAAATCATTTACTGCTGCTTGGATAACAGTTGTATTTTGAATCCAATCCAGCATTTCTAAATTTTCATGAGGTCCGTCTCCAAATGCTATATCAAAGGCATAATTTCCTCCAGCTAAATGAGGCCAAATAAACTCGAATTCAACTGTTGCCCTTCCTATATCCGATTGACTTAACCAGTAATTTGCAAAATTCTTATCTAACAACTCAGTACTCCATCCTGATAAAACAGTGCGTAATCTATCAAGTAGAGCAATACCAACATTTGGCTTCACAATTTTGTCGTGTCTATATGTGGTAACGCGGATTTTAACTAGATCACCAGGATAAACTAACTGGATTGGTTGCTCATCCATATCAACAATAGATACACTTTCTATTTCTGCACGACCTGTACCAAATCTCTCATATCCAGAAAATGCTATATATGGCTTTTTTGTAAAAGGATTGAATTCTTTAGTAGTAATTTTGCTTATATCTATTTTTTCTTCATCTATGTTTTGTGAGTTTTTTGAAACATTTCGTTCTGAAGAAATTTGTTTTGCAGTTCTCTTATTTACTTCCTCATGAATCCAAGCTTGATAGTGTTTGCAAACTTCAGCAGGTTTTCCGGTATCTACAATTTCACCACTATTAATCCAGATAGCTTCTGAACAAAGGCGTGAAATAGCTCCAATATCATGTGATACAAACAAAATTGTGCCACCTGTATCTTGAAAATCTTTAATTTTCGCCATGCAGCGATGCACAAAAATTCCATCTCCTACTGCTAATGATTCATCAACGATCAAAATTTCTGGGTTAACATTAATAGCTACTGCAAATGCTAAACGGACAAACATTCCGCTAGAATATGTTTTGACAGTTTCATCCATGAAATCGCCAATTTCAGCAAAAGCAGCAATATCATCAAACTTGGCTTCTATCTCTTCTCGACTTAAACCCAAAATCTGCCCATTAAAAAATACGTTTTGTCGTCCTGTAAACTCTGGATTAAAACCACTACCTAATTCCAGTAAGGCCGAGACCCGTCCATTTACCAACACATCACCTGTAGTAGGTGTCAAAGTTCTAGCAATAATCTGTAGTAGCGTACTTTTCCCAGAGCCATTTTGACCAATAATCCCTAAAGTCTCTCCTTTAAAAACTTCTAGGTTTATATTACGTAATGCCCAAAACTCTTGTGCATGACTATTTCCAGGTAGCAAAATTTCTTTCAGCCTATCTACTGGACGAGCATAGCACTTGTAGCACTTAGAGATATTCTTCAGTGAAATTGCAAGCTCCTCACCCATATCACTACATACGCTCTCAAAACTAACTGTGCTAAATTTTACACATTGATGTCATCAAATAGTAAAAAATTTCTATTTATCCGTTTTCTGTTAAGTAAGTCGGCACAAATCAAGATAACTCATTGGGGTCGTCATTTGTCATTGGTCATTGGTTATTGGTAAGGATTTTAGGGTTATTTACTTTCTGTAATATAGTTAGGTTTATTCCTGCCGACTTACTTAATTACATACAGCTATTTACAAAACATCTGCAAAAGCTGGACGCAATCGTTTATAAACTAAAAAACCTATACAAAATACAATTGCAGATATTACACTTGCAACCCCCCATTCACCCCAGTGCTTGACTTCTCCTACTAAAATCAAATCGCGGTAAACTTCACTAATAGCTGTCATGGGATTTACCCAAAATACTAAATTTTGCCATTCTTCTGGTATTGCTTTGGCAGGATAAAGAATTGGCGTCAAATATAACCACAAATTTAAAACAACTCCCAAAGTTTGGGGAATATCTCGCAAAAACACGGTTAGTCCCGCCATGAGATAACCTAATCCCGCCGTCAATAATAATTGTGTTAACCAGATTAGGGGTAAAAGCGCTAAGGTTGAGTGTAAAGTGTGAGTAGATAAAGCCACAAAAAATATCAACGCCATGAGTCCAAAAGAACTCTCAATAAACGTTGATAAAGTTGGTACTAATGGTAATAAAGCCAGAGGGAATACTACTTTTTTAACTAAATTAGGTTGTGCTACTACTGAATTTGCAGCCTGAATTAATCCACTGCTAAAAGCAATCCAAGGTAGTAAACCAGCAAATAACCACAAACCAAAAGTAAAATTGTTTTCTGGAACGCCTTTAAGACTAAGTTTGACCTTTAAAACTATCGAGAATACGTAGGTATAAATTAATAACTGTGATAGTTGATTTAATAAAGGCCACAAATTACCCAGGATTGAACCTTTGTAGCGGGCTTCTAAATCGCGTCTTACCAACGCTCTTAATAAATCAAATTTTGCCCACCACAATTCGCTGATTGGTAGCAATTTTTTCAGCTTACCTGCTTTTCGGACAACTCCTCGCATTGTTTGCAGCAATTTTTGCTTCCTCACTCACTACCTACACACCCAATTGCTTGTTTTGAAGCCAATTTTTTATGAAAGTTCCTTTGTTATTTTGTTGAAAATAGTCGCTACTCCAAAATGGCAGCCAAAATGTTTAGGAGATTTTACCACAAATAGTTATTAAATCTACTCTGTTGTTTCTCAGTTTTGGTTGTGTGAGCCTAAGTTAAATTATCCGGTTCAATTCCCAAAGAACGCAATTGTTCAGCTAAACGTTGCGATCGCAGTCTTTCCTGTTCTAAAAGTAATTCTGTATCATTTGCCCTAGCTTGTGCTTGTTGTGCTTGTTGCTGTGCTTGCTGTGCTTGTTGTTGTGCTGCAAAAGCAGCTTCCTCCGGTGTCGGAACTAAATCACCAACCGTAGTAAAATAGCGTAAATTGTCTTCATATATACCTAAATACAAATTTAGTACTTGACTCCAACGCCATCCTTGTGAATTATGGACAATTTCTTGATACTGATTTCCCACTAATTCAAAACCAACAAATTCCAAACTTTCTGGTGAAAACCAAAATTTTAGTCATTTCTCAATAGTCATTGGTCATTGGGAAAAATTTCTCCCTTGTCTCCCTTGTCCCCCTTCCCAATTTTGAATTTTGAATTTTGAATTTTTAATTGATATGTCTCCCCACTCCCCACTCCCCACTCAGCACCGGATTCCGGTACACTGAGTCTTGGTTTATTGCATTGTGAGTTGGCATGGAAATCGGACAAAAAGTAAAGGTTTTTCGTTTGCGCGATCGCGTACCTGCTTCTATTGTTAAAAGATTAGGACAAGTCGGTATCATTGAAGGTTACAAAATGACCGATGGTAGTGGTGTTGGCATTGTAGTCAAATTTGATGATAATTTTGCCACTTGGTTTTTTGAAGATGAACTCAAAATAGTATAGTAAGCGGGCGGCGAAGTGTCCTCTGATTGCTGAACTTCAGAAGGAAGCTACTTAAATCAGCCGAATGCTAAGTTGGAGTTGAAAAAATCGGCGGTAAAAATTAGGAATCAAGTAATGGCCCTGATATTGACATTTTTGGGCAAAAGCGGTAGCGCTAGGACAAAAGTAGCGATCGCAGCTGCCAAACAATTAGCAAGCCAAGGAAAACGCGTACTCTTAGCTGGGAGTGCAGAACCAGCATTGCAGATTTTGTTGGGTGTTCCTATTGGTTCTCACCCTCAAGAAATTGCTGCGAATTTGCACGTCGTTCAGTTTCAAACTTCTGTACTACTAGAACGTAGTTGGGAAGATGTGAAAAAACTAGAAGCGCAATATCTCAAAACGCCTATCCTCAAAGAGGTTTATGGTCAAGAACTACCCGTCTTACCAGGGATGGATAGCGCCCTTGTCCTCAATGCTATTCGCGAGTACTACGAAAGCGGCAAATATGACGCGATCGTTTACGATGGCAATGGCGATACCTCGACTTTGCGAATGTTCGGAATGCCAGAATTTCTCAGTTGGTACGTACGGCGATTCCAGAAATTGTTCGTCAGTTCCGACCTCGGTAAAGCAATTTCCGAATCACCCTTGATTCAACCGCTAATTAGTTCTTTTTTCAATATCAACTGGACTTCGGATAACTTCGCCCAACCTACTAACCAAGTTAACAATTTTTTAGACAAGGGTAGGGCCGCCCTCGCTGACCCCAAACAAGTTGCTGCTTTTTTGGTGACAACCGATGACCCTGTTGAGGTTGCTTCCGTCCGCTATCTTTGGGGTAGCGCTCAACAAGTTGGTTTAACCGTGGGTGGCATTATCCTTGTTTCTAATGACACAAACCAGCAAATTTCTGAGCAATTTAGCCCCCTAAATGTGAGCTTAGTTCCAGATATCAAAACAGAAGACTGGCAAGCATTAGTAGATACCTTACCCAACTTTGTAGACCAAGCAGTACAGGCTCCCAAACCTATTGAAATTAACATCCAAGAACACAAAGTAAGCTTATATTTGCCGGGATTTGATAAAAAACAGGTCAAACTTACCCAATACGGGCCAGAGGTGACAATTGAAGCCGGAGATCAAAGGCGGAATATTTTTCTACCTCCTGCCTTAAATGGCAGATCTGTTACTGGCGCCAAATTCCAAAATAATTATTTGATAATCTCGTTTTAGGGATCGGGGATCGGGGATCAGGGATCGGGGATCAGGGATCGGGGATCAGGTAAAAATAAGTGAAAAATTCTTCCTTGTCCCCCTTCCCCTGTCTTCCTTGTCTCCTTATCTCCTTGTCCCCGATCCCCTATCCCCTATCCCCTATATACCTTATGTCTGAATCAAGTCCCATTGCTCCTGATTCCACTACACCCACAGAAGAAGCAAATACTACTGTTGACCGCAGTGCTAAAACTAGGCAACTGTTGGGTATGAAAGGTGCAGCGCCTGGAGAAAGTTCGATTTGGAAAATCCGCCTGCAATTGATGAAACCAATTACTTGGATTCCTCTGATTTGGGGCGTAATCTGTGGCGCAGCTTCTTCTGGCGAATATACCTGGACACTCGAAAATGTCTTAAAAGCAGTTGTTTGTATGTTGCTATCAGGGCCATTGATGGCAGGTTACGTACAAATCATGAACGATTACTACGATCGCGAAATTGATGCCATTAACGAACCTTACCGCCCTATCCCCTCTGGTGCGATTTCCATACCCCAGGTAATTACGCAGATATGGGTATTACTTATTGCTGGTGTTGCTTTAGCTTTTGCCCTCGATAAATGGGGTGGAAATGAATTCCCTACAATTACAACGATCGCCATCATCGGTTCTTTTATCGGCTACATTTATTCTGCCCCACCCTTAAAGCTAAAACAAAATGGCTGGTTGGGTAGCTACGCCTTGGGTGCAAGTTATATAACCTTCCCTTGGTGTACTGGTCATGCTTTATTTGGCGAACTCAACTGGAAAATAGTTGTTCTTACCATGTTCTACAGTCTAGCTGGCTTGGGTATTGCCATTGTTAATGACTTCAAAAGTGTAGAAGGCGATCGCAAACTTGGATTAAAATCACTCCCTGTCATGTTTGGTATCACAAACGCAGCTTGGATTTGTGTCGCGATGATTGATGTCTTCCAGATTGCGATCGCGGGCTATTTAGTCTACATCCACGAAAATTTGTATGCAGCAATTCTGTCATTGTTAATCATCCCGCAAATTACTTTCCAAGACATGTATTTCCTACGTGATCCCCTAACTAACGATGTCAAATATCAAGCCAGCGCTCAACCTTTCCTCGTCCTGGGAATGCTTGTGGCTGGTTTAGCAATTGGTCATGCAGGAATTTAGTGAACAGTGAATAGTTATCAGTTATCAATTATCCATTTTTGATAACTGATATCTCTTTAGCAAGAAGTCACAAGTGGGGAATGAGAAGTTAAGATCATTGATAATATTAAGTCCGGCTCATCAGTTTTTTTTGTAGGTTTTCGCAATAATTGCTGTGTTGCAAATAATAAACTTTCTTTTTCTGGCGATTTCAAAACTTCTAGTACCGATTTGTTTCGTCAGCTCTTGGGTATTAATTACTATGGTTGTTTGGAGTCTGTGGACTGCAACCCGTGACGGTGTTAAAACAGCCCAAAAAATGCATCAAATTCCCTGCGCTGGCTGTCAATATTTTACCGACGATCATCGCCTCAAATGCACAGTTCATCCTTCCATTGCTAACACGGAAGAAGCAATCAATTGTATGGATTACCAGCCACAGACTAATTCAATGCTTTATTAGGAATTGGAGATTAGTAGTCTTTGACATACCTCCTTGTCCTAAAGTCCAAGGATTCCTTAACGCTTCATTGGGTTGTGCTACCGAAATAGTCTTATCATCCCTCGACGTTCGTTTAAAGTCTCCCAATGCCCTATGGCGACTATTCAAATTCTACCACAATAGTCGAAAAGCCCTCCTTCTAGGACGGGGCTTGTATCCCATTATTTTCGGTCAAGATAAAAATGACGGGTTGTAGAGACGTAGCAATGCTACGTCTCTACAGGGTTTTGCATGTACGTACACATACCCGTCAAAATAAAATTGACAAACCACTACTAGCGCTTTCACATTATTAATGTATCGACCTACATTGTTAATGTATCGACTTACATTGTTAATGCATCGACTTACATTGTTAATGCATCGAC
>NZ_NAPS01000002.1:1681323-1773877 GCF_004323185.1 Westiellopsis prolifica IICB1 | reverse complement strand
TACATTGTTAATGTATCGACCTACATTGTTAATGTATCGACACATACCCGTCAAAATAAAATTGACAAACCACTACTAGCGCTTTCACATTATTAATGTATCGACCTACATTGTTAATGCATCGACTTACATTGTTAATGCATCGACTTACATTGTTAATGCATCGACCTACATTGTTAATGCATCGACTTACATTGTTAATGCAGCCTTTGTTTAACTAATTTCCAACAACACTTTTAACACACCTCTGGTTTGAGCATGATCAAAAGCTGCTATTGCTTCCGTAAGTGGGTAATGGGCTTGAATTAAAGGTTGTACATCCACTTTTCCTTCTGCTAATAGTTTGAGTGCAGGTGAAAAAGGGCCGCAACGTGAACCAATCAGAGTAATTTCATCTACTACCAAAGAGGAAGCATCTAAACTGAGATTACCAGCATAGGTACTTTTGAGTACTAAAGTACCACGAGGACGTAAAGCGCGGCGAGCGATCGCAAATCCTTCAGCATTACCAGTACACTCTACAGAAATATCAAAAGTCCTATCTGTAACCGCATCTGCAAAGCCTGTTTTGATATTCCGTGCCTCCAGATGAGCTAGCTTATCACGATGTCGCCCTACTACCAAAAGATCACAGCCTGTCAAAGCTAAAGTTTGGGCTACTAATTGTCCTAGCTTACCATCCCCAACAACTAACACCCGGTCATCTGGATGCAATGCTATCTGTTGCTGAATTTCCAACGCCGCAGCTACAGGTTCAGTAAATGTCGCTACTGCTGTGGAAACACTTTCTGGTACAAGATGAAGATTTTCTACAGGTAAACAAAGATACTCTGCAAAAGCTCCATTGCGGTTGACAATACCAAGCACAGTCCGATTTTCGCAATGAGTTGAATTTCCGCTACGACAAAAGCGACACTTCCCACAGACAGCGTTAATTTCGCCAACCACACGACGATTCACCAAATTTTCTGGGCCTTGTTCCACAACACCAACAAATTCATGACCTAAAATGCCAGTGTAAGGGTAATAACCTCTGGTGAGTTCTAAATCAGTGTTACAAATACCAGCAGATAAAACTCGTACTAATGCTTCCCCTAATGGCGGTTCGGGAATGGGGATATTAGTACGTAATTGGAGTTGCTTATTTTCCAGCCAGAGTCCTTTCATATTAAGAGCTAAATTTATTCAGCGTTGTATAAAGAAAATGACAATATTTATGCAAACCGAGTTACTGGCGTACGCGAAAATATTAACAAATCAACAGCAAAGTTTCCAAACGAGAAGACTATTTTTTTACTTTTGTGCTTTGACTTTTTACCTGAGCATCTTGACTTTACCTGCTTGTGCTGAAACTATCAAAACTTCTTGTCCTCCGAAGTTAGTCATGACTGCGTCGCCGAGTAATCTAGATAAGATCTTTCCTGACTGGGATAAAAGTTGTGGGAAACCAGAGAATTTTATTTACAGTCGCTCAAAGATGTTATCGGAACTAGCACAAGCAAATATAGTGTATTTGGGGGAAACTCACGACAGTTCAGTTGATCATCAAAATCAACTGCAAATTATTCAGGAACTCCAGCAGCGTCATCCGAAAATTGCGATCGCCATGGAAATGTTTCAGCGTCCCTATCAAAGCGTTGTTGATCAATATTTAGCGGGTAAACTTACTGAACAAGAATTATTAGAGAAAAGCGAGTACGAAACACGCTGGGGTTTTCCTTGGGAATATTATGCTCCGATTCTCCGGTTTGCGAAAGACAAACAACTACCAGTCTTAGCTTTAAATACTCCAACGGAAATTACACGCAAAGTCGCCAGTCAAGGATTAGAAAGTCTTACAGTATCTGAGAAAAAGTATATTCCGCCTTTTGCAGAAATTGATACAAGTAACGCAAAGTATCGCCAATTGTCATTACAAGCTTTTCAACTGCATCAAAGTGCAGGACATGGTAATAGTTCTGGTGCTGAACGGTTTTTTTTGGCACAGGTATTATGGGATGAAACAATGGCAGAAGGAATCGCTAAATTTATCAAAGCAAATCCAGATTATCAAGTGGTGGTGTTAGCTGGACAAGGACATATTGTATATGGTTACGGAATTCCTGGCCGTGTTGCACGTCGTCTTGGGACTCAGAAATTAATACAGCGTTCTGTTTTACTGAGTCCTCCTCAAGAAGCAATCACAAGTAAAGATGAGGTGGCGATCGCGGATTTTGTTTTTAAATAATAGATTGAAGTGTCGTTTTAGCCCGAAATTAAAATTTGGGCTGAAAGCTAAAGTTGGTTTTTAACCAACTGGCTCAGGTTTTAACCCATTTAAATGGGTTTAAGCTTTGAGCCGAAAATTTATTTTACGGCTAATTGCAACTGGTGCAAGATGTCAGACCCAAAAAATATTTGTGTTTTTCCGAAATGCTGAACTTTGGCTTTGTAGCCTACAATAACACCACTCAATGGTGATTATGAATTAAATCTCCTAACTTCAAAGTGCTATATCCTAAACTCACCACACTGCTACAACAGTGTGGTTTTATATTGGGAGTTTAATTTTCGTCTTCTTGTGATGTGTCTATCAATTAGTTTCTTTTTGGTTACCGTTCAAATCTTTAAATTTTCGAGATATGGCTTAAACGTAGACACCAATTCTGGACGACTGACAACTAAAGTGGGGAAAGAGCGATCGCTATAATCAACTCCACTAGACAAAGGAAAAGGTTCAGATTTGAGTGAAATCCAACTTCCACCTGCCGCTTGAACTATAACCCAAGCCGCAGCAATATCCCAAACCTTTGGTGTTGCTTCAATACCACCAAGTACAGCACCTGTAGCAACTGTCAGAAAATTGTAGCTAGCAACGCCCAACATCCTAATTTTACAGGGAAAATCTTTTTGAATTATCGAAGTGCTACGGGAACAAAGGTTAAAAAAGTGATGTTGACTAGGTACTTCATCGCTAATTTTAATCGGCTGATAATTACGAAAAGCCCCAGTGGATGCGCCCAACCCCGATGAACCTTCCCAAAAGCCGTGAAATGATTCTCTCAGTGGTGGCACGTACACATAACCAAAAACAGGCGTACCTTGATACAATAAACCTAGTGAAATTGACCAGATAGGAATACCCCGTGTAAAATTAGTCGTGCCATCCAAAGGATCAACAACCCAACACCATTCTGTGCCAGGGAAAACCTTGTCACCCTCTTCCGTCAAAATTCCATAACCAGGAAATGTAGAGGCGATCGCATTCCGCAATTCTTGATCAGCCCATTTATCGGCACGAGTTACTAAAGATCCATCAGCTTTATGGGAAGCTTGTACTTGCCCAAAATCTTCCATTAACTGCTTACCTACCCTAGCGGTAGTAATTTGAGCAAACTCTAAAACTGTAGTCCAAAGTTCTGTCATTTTATGAATGGTCAAGGGTTAAGGGTATCTCTGTCAACCTGAGTAAAAACCTGCTTTAATTGGCTGATTATTTACGATTCGACTTGGTGTCTACCTACGGAAGTCGCTTGCGCGTCTAAGATGTCTTAGTGGTTCAATTAAGATTTATTTTTTCACCACCCTTCGGGTTCGCCACCTTGCCTACTCTTACGAGAAGCCGCTGGCGCGTCTACGTGACGGGAACCGCCAAGACGGCAAGTGGACTCACGAAGACACTAAGACACTAAGCTAATCTAATTCGCTTTCCAAGATAGATGCGATCGCTTGTTTTGCATTCTGCTGAAATTCTGTGACATTCACGCGAGTTAATAAACTAACTGCTAATAAAATCACTACAGCCTGGGTAGCAAACACCAATCCATAAGCTAATAGTGGTGTTGTCAGTAAAGATTTACCCAGGTTTAGCACTGCGCCACCAGAAACTGTAGCTAAGGCTCTTGCCATTGCTTGCGCTAACCCCCAAGCACCAATGAATGTACCAGCAGTTTCCGCAGCAGTCAGATCCAGCATTAAGCTTAACGCTCCAGTTGTAGTCACACCAGAAGCAAAGCCAAACAAGGTTAAACTCCATTGCAGGAATTTAGGATTAGCAGTTGTCCCGGCTAGGAGAATTATTATCAGGGAGACTGCCACAGCGATGCATCCGAGCTTAGTTGTATTTTTCTTACCTAAACGAGGAGCAATCAAAAAGCCCGTTACACTCAAGCCAATTAGGGTTCCTGTACCAAAGAAAGCATTGAGTTTTGTGGTTTCGGCGATCGTCATGTTAAAGACTTCACCACCATAGGGTTCCAAAACAGCATCCTGCATAAACAAGCTGAGTGTCATCAACAGCAAAAATGTGAAAAAGATAGCTGTTTGGCGGCTAGCAGTTAACACCTGTATTGCCATACCTAAAGTGATCTTATCTTCGCGGTTAATTGCTGTGGAACGCATCGTATAGCGGGAATATTTCTTTTCCACACCGATAGTTCCTAATAGGCAAAGTCCAAATGCAATACCTGGGACAATCAAAAACAGGCGATTGACTTGGGTTTGGACTACCTCTAGAGGTGCGTCTAAGGCAATTTGTCTGAGTAAACCACTGCTGATAATTGCTCCAATAATAATACCCACCATCAGCATTGACCACACAACCCCCACTAATTTTGAGCGGTTGTCTTCATCAGAAACATCAACTAACAACGCTGCAAAAGGTGTGGAACTAGCACTGATAGCAATTCCATAGAGGGCAAAAATCAAAGCTAGAAGTAGCGCCCAACCAGAAGATTGAGTTGTCCAACTTCCTGATTGCAAGCTCAAGCCTAATTGCCAAACAACTTGCACAGCTATAAATGAAACGATCGCAAATAAAGCCGCACCTACCCAAACATAACCACTACGGTGATAGCCGAGTAAAGGCTTGGTGTCTGACATTTGCCCAAACCACACTCTAATCGGAGCCACAAATTGATGCATGGCGATCGCCCCAGCTACAATTAGTGCTGGTACTCGTAACTCCTCAATCATGACTCGATTTAGCACTCCCAGAGTCAGAATCGACATGATGCCCAATGCCATCTGAAATAGGCCTAGTCGAAACATAGTCCATAGTTTCACTTTGGGAATGGATGTGGATTTTCCTGACTCGTTTGATTCAGAATTGGGTGACACATCACTAGTTGCCATAACCACTCCCAATCAAAACAGCAAAATTATTTCATAATATCCAAGATAAACCGTAATCAGTTAGCTAGAGACACGATGTTCCTCGCGTCTGTTAATGAGATGAGAAATGTAAAGTTAAACTAAATAAAGTGTAAAAAAATGTAAATAGGATTTGTCAAAGTGGAAACCATCACATTGGGGCAAAATGGGCCAGTTGTTACACCCCTGTGTATCGGTACTTGGGCTTGGGGCGATCGCTTGTTTTGGAATTATGGCAAAGAATATGGACCAGAGGAATTGCAAGCCGCCTTTAATGCTTCCTTAGAAGCAGGTATCACTTTTTTTGACACAGCAGAAGTTTACGGTTTCGGGCTTTCAGAAGAATTACTAGCGCAATTTCTGCAAAAAACAGACCAAAAAGTACAGATTGCAACCAAATACGGGCCTTTTCCCTGGCGCATTACAGGACAGTCTGTCGCTGATGCCTTAACAGAAAGTCTCAAGCGCCTGCAAGTCCAAAAAGTTGCGCTTTATCAAGTACATTGGCCTTTTAGTTTTTTAATGAGTCAAGAAACTTTGATGAGCGCCCTTGCAGATGAAGTGCAACGGGGCAGAATTGCAGCAGTAGGAGTGAGTAATTACTCAGCTCAACAAATGCGAGAAGCACACCAAATATTAGCTAGGCGTGGCGTGCCTTTAGCTGTCAATCAAGTGCGCTACTCTTTACTCACTCGCCAAATTGAAAGCAATGGTATTCTCAACACTGCTCGTGAATTGGGCGTCACAATTTTAGCTTATAGTCCTTTGGCGCAAGGGTTACTAACTGGTAAGTACAGCGTTACTGGAAGCACTACCCCCAGTGGTGCGAGAAAATTAGACTCGCGCTTTAGCAAAGAAGGCTTACAAAAAATTGAGCCAGTCATCTCTTTGCTACGCCAATTTGGGGAAAAATATCATCGCACTCCTGCTCAAGTATCCCTGAATTGGTTGATTGCCCAAGGCAATGTTATTCCTATTGCTGGGGCAAAAACAGCGCAACAGGTACAAGACAACGCAGGCGCTTTGGGCTGGAGATTAACTGACGATGAAATTGCCCAATTAGAAGAAGTTAGTCGTCCTTGGCTCAATTGAATTAACAGTCATTTGTCCCTTGTTCTTTGTCCTTATTTATTACAAATGACAAATGACCATTGACCAATGACTACGAAGCTGACTCTCTAGCTGGATGAGAACCAATCTTTTTCGGCATCGGCGTATCTCCTCGTCGTCCTGTCTTCAGTTTGGGCTTGCCAGAACCACGTTTGTCTCCTTCACCTGCTTCTGATGATACCCAAGAAGAACGGCGGGAGCGCTGTTCACCGCTAGATTCACGGTTAGACTCGCGACGATTTCCACCTCGTAGTTTAGGTTTGGGGGTGGGTCTGAGGTCTTCTTCGGGGTAGTCGGCTTCTGATAGTAACCAAGCGGGGCGGGTTTGGTCGTAAGCAATTTGTAATGCAGCTGCGGCTATAGCATGAGAGTCATATTGCTCGCTCAACTGGCTAACGATGGATAAAAATGAAGCCATACGTTCGCCCACCAAAGCTTCCTGCACTTGGGTTTGTAATTTCTCCAGCTGTCTAGTTTCAATTTGCGCCCGTGTGGGAATCGAAAGTAGTTGCCAACTTTGACGCACATGGCGTTCAAACAACTGCTGTTTACGTCGTTCAAACGGCTGCACCAAGGTAATAGCAGTACCTTCTTTACCTGCCCGACCAGTACGACCGATGCGGTGAACATAGGTCTCTACGCTATCGGGTAAATCAAAGTTGATGACGTGGGATAGTTGGTCAACATCCAAACCGCGCGCTGCAATATCAGTAGCTACTACCCAGCGCACCTGGCGGTTACGGAATCTGTTTAACAAACGTTCCCGTGCTTGTTGGGATAAATCACCGTGGTATTCATCAACACTGTGACCAGCAGCTTGTAATTGGTTGGTGAGTTCAGCTGCGGTGCGTCTAGTGCGAACAAAGATCAAAGCTGTTTCTGGATCTTCCATTTCCAGAATTGGCTGTAAAGCCTTGACTTTTGACCAATGACGTGGTACTAGATAAGCTACCTGATTAATTTTATTCGGAGCAGCTTTTGGCTGTTCAACGGCAACTGTTACTGGATCGTTGAGGAACTTATTCACCAACTGGCGAATAGATGGCGGCATTGTCGCGGAAAATAAAGCTGTCTGCCGTTCTTTAGGTGCTTGGGAAAGAATTTTTTCCACATCATCAATGAAGCCCATACTCAGCATTTCATCGGCTTCATCTAAAACAAACCATTTGATATTATCCAGTTTCAGACAACCCCGTTCTAGCAAGTCTATGACTCGCCCTGGTGTACCCACAACCATGTGAACACCACGCTTGAGTTGTAAAATTTGGCGGTCGATAGATTGACCACCGTAAATTGCCATGACACGCAATCCTTCGTTGCCAACAAACTCACTGATGGCAGCTTGGACTTGAATTGCTAACTCTCGAGTTGGGGTCAAAACAAGTGCTTGCACTGCTTTTTTACTGACATCTAGACGTTCTAGAATTGGCAGAGAAAAAGCTGCTGTTTTGCCTGTACCTGTCTGGGATTGACCAACTACATCACGACCAGCTAAAAGTTGAGGAATCGCTTGAGCTTGAATATTGGTTGGTGTGGTAATACCAATTTTTTCAATCTGCTGAACGCGTTCTGGTGAAATACCTAATTCTTGAAAAGAAAGGGTCATTAAATCTCCTAATTTGTATTTAGTTATTGCTTATTAGTTAGTGGTTAGTGGTTAATAGTTGGTTGTGTACTACTAATTACTAACCATTCCGTACAAGTCGTACGTATCAGCTTCTTTGATAGCTACTGGTACGATAGTTCCCAATCTTGATTGGCCACTAACGTAAATTTGACCATCTACTTCAGGGGCAAATCTTGCAGAACGACCGATTAATTCTCCTGTTAAGGGATTTTCTTGTTCAATCAAAACATCTACTACTCTGCCAACTTCTTGCTGATTTTTACGTAGAGAAATCGGCTGTTGCAGTTCCATCAGTACGTCCCGCCGCTCATCTTTGATTATTTGCGGTAACTGTTCGCTGAGGCTGTAAGCTGGTGTTCCTTCTTCTGGTGAGAAGGTGAAAACACCCACATGGTCAAATTCATGGCGTTGGATGAAGTTAAATAGATGCTGAAAATGTTCATCACGTTCGCCAGGAAACCCAACTATAAATGTTGTCCGCAGTACCGCCTGTGGTAGTGCCTCCTTGATGCGTTCGATAATTGCATCATTGACTTGTCCTTGCCATGGACGGTTCATAGCGCGGAGAATTTCGCCATGAGAATGTTGTAAGGGCAAATCCAGATAAGGTAAGACATTAGGTGTTTCACGAATCGCCGCAATCACATCTGGAGTCAGTCCTGTGGGATAAGCGTAGTGCATCCGAATCCAGGGTATATTTACTTTCCCCAAAGCACGGAGCAATTCGGCTAATTTGGGCTTCCCATAAATATCTATACCGTAATTTGTGGTGATTTGGGAAATCAAAATGATTTCCTGTACCCCTTGAGTTGCTAGTTGTTCAGCTTCCGCGACTATTGATTCTATAGTACGCGATCGCTGATTCCCCCGCAGATGCGGAATGATACAAAATGCACACCGATAATCACATCCTTCCGCAATTCTGACATATGCCACACCTTCGGTTGTAGTGCGATAGCGGGGTGTGGTTTCATCGGCTATGTAGGTTGGTTCGGCGCTCACTTCCCTGACGCGATCGCCCTGTTCTACTCGTGCAATCACATCAACTATTTTGTGATAATCACCTGTTCCTACTACCGCCACTGCTTCGGGCAACTCTTCCAATAATTGCTCCTGGAAATGTTGCGCCATACAACCTGTTATGACGATTTTTTTCTTGGCTTCTGCCAGGTCTACTAAAGTCCTAACAGATTCCTCCCGAGCTGCTTCGATAAAACTACAAGTATTAACAATAACGTAATCTGCTAACTCTTCATTAGAATCTACGCCATAGCCTGCTTCTACCAGCAGTCCTAACATATGTTCCGTATCAATTCGATTTTTTTCACAACCCAGGTGAGATATCGCAATGGTTGGTTTTTCACCCATACTATAAATATAAGGTTTTTAGTTTTCTTCACTCCAAAAGTTAAATCTTAACTAAGGATTTTCAGACAAGTCATTGAACCAAGAAAAAATGGGCCAGGCTTTAACAACTCAACTAGCCCACGGGTTAAATCGTGGGGAGGTGTTCAGTGCCGTTTCCGGCACTGAACAAGCCTCGCCCATTTTTTCTAAACGTTCTAACCCAGACATTTGCTCCAGAGGCAACTCTTTGACATCATGCCCACATCACAAAATCCAAACGCACCCAAAGGAATCTATGATCCCGATGAACTGCAACAGAGATCATGCTAATATTTTTTTACTATTCTGTGTTTCCAAGGGAAAAACAAATAGCTGTTGGGTAAAATAGACACTCGTAACTTTTTGTTGCAAATTGCTTTTGGTATTTTACATTACCGCAGCGCGTGCGTTGTGAATCTACTCTACCCTAAAAGGAGCCACTTTCCCCTATGGGATGTGTGGTGAGAAGTCGCTACCATCTAGGAAAATACGCACTAAACTACGCCTTGACAGCGGTAATGTTACCAATCAGTTCAGGTTTATCCTGCAACTGTAACAGAATTGTTACCTGCTCGACGAGAAACAGCCACCCAGTGGAAAGCCGCTCGGCGCCTTGTGCGTCTTGTGAGTTGCAAACTCCTCTTGTAACCAGTTTTTATCTTAACATATCTTATGGAAGGTTTTACGTTAATTTCCTTCTTAAGGGGGAGGCGGAAAACCGACCAATACAAAACAAAGGTTGAAAAAGTTAGTCAAAAGTCAACAGTCTAAAGTCCGAAGTCAATAGTTCAGAATAATCAGTCTACAGGTTATTGACTATCAATTTTTGGTTATGGATTGTAAATTTTGGATGAAAAATTTTGAGTAAGTACTCCGACTACAAATCTGATAGAACAAAACCAAAATTGATTATCCAGAGTCGCCAAGCCCTTGAGTCGGATAAATTCAAAATCCATAGACTCTTGTGCAGCTATCCGCAGGGTAATCCAAAATCTAAAATCGGTAGACCATTGACTATTGACCATTGACTATTGACTATTGACTCTGGACTGTGTGTTACGGATTAAAGACGTGGACTTATATCAGCTGTTTAAAACCCGCACACCAATAATTGGTGTAGTTCATTTACTACCCTTACCTACCTCGCCTCGTTGGGGAGGTAGCCTGAAAGCGGTAATTGACCGTGCCGAACAAGAAGCGACAGCCCTAGCCAGTGGAGGGGTTGATGGCATCATTGTAGAAAATTTCTTTGATGCGCCGTTTCCAAAAAACCAGGTTGACCCTGCTGTTGTCAGTGCAATGACTATAGTAGTGGAGCGAATACAGAATATGGTGACGCTACCTGTTGGTATTAACGTTTTACGGAACGATGCTAAAAGTGCTATGGCTATTGCTAGCTGTGTAAGAGCGCAATTTATCCGTGTGAACGTCCTTAGTGGGGTGATGGCAACCGACCAGGGTTTAATAGAAGGAGAAGCCCATCATTTACTGCGCTATCGGCGCGAATTGGGTAGTGATGTCAAAATCTTTGCTGATGTCTTAGTTAAGCACGCTCGTCCTTTGAGTTCTCCAAATTTGACCGTGGCTGTGCAAGATACCATCGAACGAGGTTTGGCGGATGCCATTATTTTATCTGGTTGGGCTACAGGCAGTCCACCAAACCAAGAAGATTTGGAATTAGCTGCACAAGCAGCAGCAGGTACACCAGTATTTATTGGTAGCGGCGCGTCTTGGGAAAATGTTGCGACATTGTTACAAGTAGCAGATGGAGTGATTGTCTCTAGTTCCTTAAAACGTCACGGTCGCCGCGAACAAACAATTGACCCGATTCGTGTTAATCAATTTGTGGAGGCCGCCCACCGCAGTTGGAACAACAGGGGCGATCGCAAATCTATTTCTTCTGTAAGCTTAAAATCTTAACTGGGGATCGGGGATTCTCCAGAGGAGACGCTACGCGTAGACGCGTAAGCGGCTTCTCTCAGAGTACGGGGATCGGGGAAAGGGGATCGGGGATCAGGGATCGGGGATCGGGGATCAGGAACAGATTTATTAAATAATTCTCCTTTGTCCCCCATGTCTCTGGTGTCTCCCTTTCCCCAATTCCCTTTCCCCTTTCCCCTTTCCCCTTTCCCCTTTCCCCAATCCCAATTACCAATACCTGCTTATGAATCGTCGCCTTTCTTCTACTCCTTGGATTTATCGTCGATCGCGTTTAATCATTGGTGCGATCGCCACTTTAGGTGCTTTGACTACTGCTTATCTGACGGTAGTTAAATTTAGCCAAAGCTCTGCTGCTTGTCCGACACAAAGCTGCGATATAGTGTTACAGAGCGATTATGCTACAGTTTTTGGGCTTCCTCTGGCTTTGTTCGGTTTTTTGGCTTACGTGGGTATGGGAGTTTTTGCCTTAGCCCCGTTGACTGTAAACCCAGTTAAAAAGAAAGATTCTCGCACAAAGCTGGAAAATCTCACTTGGTTACTGCTTCTGATCGGAGCGATCGCCATGTCGGTATTCAGTAGCTTTTTGATTTACCTACTGGTATTCAAGATTAAAGCACTGTGTATCTACTGTGTGGCCTCAGCAATTTTTTCCTTCAGTATGTTGGTACTAACGATTGTTGGTCGTGCTTGGGAGGATATTGGGCAAATCTTTTTTACTGGCATTGTTGTTGGTATGGTGACATTAATTGGCACTCTCGCTATTTATGCTCCTCCACCAAATAACAATAGCGGCGTCACCATTGTAGAAAATCCTGGAAAACCAGCAATCATCAGTTTCAAACCATTAGAAGAACCGAAACCAGGTGTAGGTTGGGAAGTGACAACTACTTCTGGTGAGGCAGAAATTGCACTCGCCCGTCATCTCAAACAAATAGGTGCTAAAGAATACATTGCTTGGTGGTGTCCTCACTGCCATGAACAAAAATTAGTTTTTGGTAAAGAAGCTTACAGTGAAATTGATCATATTGATTGCGCTCCTGCTGATAACCCAAATGGGCTAAAAGATGAATGTCGAGCAGCTAAAATTCAAAGCTATCCGAGTTGGATTATCAATGGAAAAACCTATGCAGGGGCGCAAAATTTAGAGGAGTTAGCAAATATTAGTAATTACGCAGGAGCGCGCAATTTTAAGTATATTTTAAGACGACCATAAATTTTCTTTTCTGCAATTGAGAAAACCAAATCCCCGACTTTTTTAAAAAGTCGGGGATCTTGTTGTTCACCAACCACCAAACCACTAATACCATTTCATGTTAATCACGATACACATAAATTTTGTCCCAGACGCGATATATCGCGTCTCTACAGGGTCTGTATTTGTACCAAGGTTTTAGTGAAATGGTATAACCATAAACACCTATTCCAATACAGGTGCTTTCCACCAATTTTGGTACTGTACCAATGTATGAACTTGCCAATTAGGATCTGGTTGAGGATAATCTAGGCGATAGTGTCCTCCTCTGCTTTCTTTTCTAAAAGCAGCACTTTTGAGGATTAAATAAGCTACATCTAATAAATTATGAGTTTCTGCCCATAATCTTAATTGTCTTTCTACATCTGGCAATTTAAGAGTAACGTTTTGTTTTGGGGGTAAATCAAGTAAAGATTGACTTAGTTGTAGATTTGCAAAATCTTGCTGCCAAGATTCTACAGTGGCGATCGCGATTTCTAATCCTGACTGTTCTCGACAAATACCAGCATATTGCCACACTAAACGGGGAATTTTTTCGCGCAAATCTTCTAAATATAGTTGTTGTTTTTGCCAATCATGCACATCTATAGTAAATTCAGTAAATTCCTCTGCTGTTGAAGCTGCTTCTTCACTGATTAACTCATTTTTGATTTCCACATGGCCCATCTGGGCGCCGAAAACAATACATTCAAGTAAAGAATTGCTAGCAAGGCGATTAGCACCATGTACCCCCGTACTTGCAGTTTCTCCCACGGCGTATAAATTAGGAATATTGGTACGGTTCATGACATCTGTGACAATACCACCCATCCAATAATGAGCAGCAGGAGCGACGGGAATTGGCTCCGAAAAAACATCGATACCCCAACGCTGACAAACATTAATAATATTGGGGAAACGGTGACGAATTTTGTCAGCAGGGATAGGGCGCATATCTAGCCACACGTGGGCTGTTGCGGGATCTGTGGTAGTGTTTTGTAAGTGACTAAAAATTGCCCGACTGACGATATCTCTGGGTGCTAGTTCACCCGCAGGATGATAATCAAAGGTAAAACGTCGCCCTTCATCATCTATTAAGTGCGCTCCCTCGCCACGTACAGCTTCACTAATTAAAAAGCGTTCTGCTCCTGGTTTAGTTAAAGCAGTGGGATGAAATTGGACAAATTCTAAATCTCTGAGAATTACCCCAGCACGAGCTGCGATCGCGACTCCATCTCCTGTACTCACAGCTGGATTTGTAGTTTGAGCAAATACCTGACCACCACCACCTGTTGCTAGCACGACTGCACCAGCTCTTACCCATGTGATTTTACCTTGATAAAATAAGCTAATTCCCTGACAGGCTTGTGATTGGCTATCTATCCACAAACTCAATGCTAAAGCTTGTTGAATGACGTGAATATTTTTACGTTGTAGTACTTGGGCTGTAAGTGTGGTGATTACTTCTCTTCCTGTAGTATCAGCAGCGTGAAGAACTCGGTGCTTAGAGTGGGCTGCTTCTAAAGTTAAAGCTAAATCACTACCATGGCGATCAAAAGCAACCCCTAATTCCACCAGAGATCGAATGCAACTTGGGGCGTGTTCAGCAAGAAATTCGACTGCGGGGCGATCGCATAAACCCGCGCCAGCTTTGATTGTATCGTCAATGTGTAAATGTGGTGAATCATCTGGAGCGATCGCAGCAGCAATACCACCCTGCGCCCAATCACTCGCAGACAAACTCACTGTTTCTTTGGTAATCAGACCAACTTGTAAGGATTGTGGTAGACAAAGTGCTGTATACAGTCCAGCAGCGCCAGCGCCGATTACTAAAACATCAAATTGGTTAAAAGTATTTATTTGCACTAAGGTAAAAATTATTCAAAATTCAAAATTAGAAAAATATTAGGCAGAGCAAAACAGACGCTTCGCTTAATTAAAGACGAAAAATGTGAAATTAAAAATTCAGACGATTTAATTTTTAATTTTTAATTTTTAATTCCGAAGGTGTCTTACTTCCCGATAAGCTTAACTAGTCCAATTCCACTAAAATACAGCCCTAGTACGGCTCCTGCTAGGAGACTTTGGGTAAGGGGATCTGTAGAAGGTGTAATGACAGCACCCAGAACTACTGCACCTAAAATTACATAACGCCAGCCAGAAAACATTTGTTTTGACGAGACAATTCCTAAAGTACCAAGTAAAAGCTGGATGATTGGTACTTGGAATGCTAGCCCTGTACTGAACAGTAGCAATAAAACAAATTCAAAATATTTGTCGATTGACCATAGCTGTTCTACGACATCTGCACCGTAGCTAATGAAGAATTTTAAAGCCGCTGGAATCAGTAGGAAATAGGCAAATACTAAACCTGCTGCAAACAGCACGCTTGATCCTAGAACAATAGGCCCCAACAAGCGGCGTTCTCGGCGAGTTAATCCTGGTAGTACAAACTGGATGATTTGGTACAGGATAAAGGGACTGGCAAGAAGCAAGCCAGTATAGCCTGCAACTTTCAGAGAGACAAAAAAGTATTCGCCGGGTGCAAGTTGGAGAAATTTTACTCCTTGGGCTGGTACTTCCAATAACTGAACTATTGGCTTGACAGCAAAAAAGCAGCCAATAACACCTACTGCTACAGCAATCAGCGCATAAAAAATCCGCAGTCGTAACTCCTCTAGATGTTCAAAAAGGGTCATTTCGACCTCTCCTGGTAGTTCATCCAAAGGATTGGTTTGTTGTTGCTCGTCGGTTTCAAAGTCTGTACCAGAAGCAACCGGAGCAGTTGCAGTGTTTGCGTCTTGTGAAGGCGTCATGAGTCAGCTAGCAAGCATCATTTGTTAACTATTTTATCTGTGGTAGCAGCTACCGGACTCAGACTTTTCGTAGAAGTTGAGAATTTGAGCAAAAATAATTGCAAATTTAATTTTTACTAGTGGTTTGACAACCTAACTTTGATGGGTAAGGGAAGGAACCGCGTTCGACAAAGTCGTTCCCGGAGGGTAGACGCGAAGTACGCAAAGGAAGAGGAAAAGAAGGTGAATCTAAAATTGGTTTACCTAGCAAAGTTGGGTTGCCAGAGTACTAGTAATGTGGCGGACTACTAGTCGAGCGATCGCGACTAGAGTGCTGTTAACCTAGTTTTAGCATAAACGTCTAAAATCTCAAATCTAAAAATCCAGATGATTGTGATTGAAACACCTCGCCTAATTTTGCGACATTTCACCCTAGATGATATAGACGAGTTAGCAGCGATTTATGCTGACCCTGTAGTTACGAAGTTCTACCCAAAACCATATACTCGTGAACAAACACAGCAGCAGGTAGAAAGAATTATGAATATGTACAAAGAAAGGGGGTGGAGTTTGTGGGCAACCATCTATAAGGCTGATCATAAACTAATCGGTCGCTGTGGACTCATGCTCCAATTAGTAGATGAACAACAAGAAGTAGAAATTGGCTATTTATTAGCTAAAGAATACTGGGGACAAGGTTTAGCAACAGAAGCGGCTATTGCGTGTCGAAACTATGGTTTTCAAGAACTTGGTTTAAATCGTTTAATATCATTAATTGACCCTAGAAATATTGCATCTCAAAAGGTCGCTATCAAAAATGGCATGAAATATGAAAAAAATGCTCAAATGTGGGATAAGAGCTTGTGCGTCTATGCGATACAGAAATAATTAATTATGAATCATCAACCTAATTTAGGACTCAGAAATCTAATTTAGGACTCAGAAATCTAATTTAGGACTCAGAAATCTAATTTAGGACTCAGAAATCTAATTTAGGACTCAGAAATCTAATTTAGGTACGTCCTACAAGGCTAGCTACAACTGTAATTAACTCAGAAGGATCAACAGGTTTAGGTAAATGTAACTGAAAACCTGCCTGTATGGCTCGACGTCGATCTTCTGCTCTCGCATAGGCTGTTAATGCTGCTGCTGGTATTTTTCCTCCTTGTTCTTTTGATCGCGATCGCAATTTGCGAACTAAGGAGTAACCGTCTTCCTGGGGCATTCCAATGTCACTAACTAAAACATTTGGTTTCCATTCCTCAACAGCTTGTAGTGCTGCTGGCGCTGAGGCTACTGCTAGCACCTCTGCCTGATACTGTTTGAGTAAGGTGGTGAGATAGTCACGTGTATCAGCTTCATCATCTACAACTAGTACGCGTACACCATCTAAAAGCGAGGGTGAGACAGAAAGACAATTCCCAACAGTCTCTTGACTATTAAATGTTGAGTTTTGAGTGTTGAGTATTGACTGTTGACCCTTAAGAAGTGGTAGTTTGACTGTAAATGTTGTACCTTGTTCTTTTCCGAGACTTGCTACATTAATACTACCGCCATGCATTTCTATTAAATGGCGCACGATCGCTAAACCTAATCCCAAGCCACCATGGGATCTGGTACTAGAACTGTCTGCTTGTCGGAAACGATCAAATACGTAAGGTAGAAATTCAGGGCTGATACCAATACCAGTATCTTTCACTGTAATTTGGGCGTAAGTAGTTTCCGAAGATGCGGATAGAGAAAAGGGTGGTGATGTTTGTAAAGAGGGAGTAATATTCAGACGGGGTGAGGCGGAGAATCTATCAAATACACTCTCTGTATTTTTATCTTGCCGTTTCCCTGTTTTTTGTTCTTTGAACAGAGATAATTCTACCTCTACTCTACCGCCAGCAGGTGTAAACTTGATGGCATTGGATAGTAAATTCCAGACTACTTGTTGTAAACGTTCGGCATCACCAGAAACTAGTGCTGCCTGAGAATCAAACATAATTTGAATATGAATATCTTTTGCTTGAGCTGCTAGATTTACTGTATCGAGAGCAGCTTCTATAATATTTATTAAGTTGCAAGTACGTACATTTAAGCGTAACTTGCCTCTGATAATGCGGGATATATCTAGTAAGTCTTCGATTAACTGGGTTTGAGTTTTGGCGTTTCTCTCTATAGTTTCTAGGGCTTTGGTAATTTGAGTTTCGTTGAGTTTGCGAGAACGTAGCAACTGTGACCATCCGAGAATGGCATTGAGGGGCGATCGCAATTCATGGGATAGTATTGCTAAAAATTCATCTTTCATTCGGTTTGCTTCTTGCAACTGTTCGGTTTGTTGTTGCAAAGAAGTGATTAAACGCGCTCTTTCCATAGCGATCGCAATTTGATCGCAAACTGCTTGCATCATCCCCATTTCATTTTGGCTAAATCGCGAGCGACTGCGACTGCAAAAACAGAGAGTACCCAACAATTGTCCTTGGGCTATTAATGGATAACCGTAATAAGTTTTAATGCCAATTGTCCGGAGGAATTCTACTTTCTGATCCGTTGATTCTTGAACATTCTCTAAAGAAATGGGACGGCGTTCTTGGGCAACAGTACCACACATACCTTGACCAATCTCTAAAAATTTTGCTGCTTGAGCAGTTTTTTCATCAATTCCGTGCCAGGAAGCTAAATGCATTACCTGGGAATTTTCAGTCACTAAAAAATTAAAGTAAACATCTAAACCAATTTGATCTGCCAGTTTCTGAAACAAACTTTCAATTAATGGCACAGGCTCTTTGCTAGAAAGTAGATCACTGGCTGTACCAAATAAAAGCTGTAGCCGTTTATAACCTAAAGATAAGGCTTTTTCGACGCGTTTGAGATTGGTAATATCTTGAAATGTTAAGACACAAGTAGTTGGATAACCGTGCATGGCTGGTAGAGTATCAGCGTAGATCAGCAAAGAGCGGACACCAGCTGGTGTATGCCAGTCTAACTCTACTCCGTCTAAGCGCTCACCACGGGCGACTCTCACTCCTGGTGCTTGTTCATCGGGGATGTGATTACCGGCGGCGTCAGTTGAATAATAAAGAGCTTGATAATCTGCGGCTGAATCTGCTTTGGGAAATTTCCCTCCAGCAACTTCGTCAGCAGCTTTATTGGCAAAAGTAACTCGCGCTGTTCCTGCTTCGATTAATAATAGAGGTGTGGGCATGAGATTGAGTAAGTCTTCCAACCATTTTTGTTGATTGCGGAGTGCTTCCTCTGCCTGCTTGCGGATTGTGATATCTTCAGCAAATGCCAAAATTTGATAAATTTCCCCTTTGTCATCCACGATTGGCACATATTTAATGAGTGTGGTCAATGTGTCATCTTCAGGAAAATTAATCGTGGTTTCTGTTGTTTGAGTGGTGCGCGTTTCAACTGCTTTAAACAGAATCGGAAGATAAAGTTGTGTAATCTCAGTTGGAAAGATTTCTTCGTCAGTGCGTCCAATAATTTCCTCTTTCGCCTTACCGAGACGCTGCAAAGCCGCCGCATTGACAAATTGAAACCTCAGTTGGGCGTCATAAATGGCAAAAACATCTGGCATGTTATCAACCGCCAATCTAAATCGCTGTTCTGTTTGGAGTAGGGTTGCTTCTGTTTGCTTACGTTCGCTCAAATCTAGGATAAAGGCAACTGACTCTTGTTGTTTCTCTCCTACTAACGTATAGCCTACTAAAACA
This sequence comes from Westiellopsis prolifica IICB1, assembly GCF_004323185.1. Taxonomy (GTDB): domain Bacteria; phylum Cyanobacteriota; class Cyanobacteriia; order Cyanobacteriales; family Nostocaceae; genus Pelatocladus; species Pelatocladus prolificus_A. The sequence goes on along the minus strand of NZ_NAPS01000002.1, from coordinate 1,754,953 downwards.
GGTATGCGGCTGCCATCACGCCGAATGTATTCTTTTTCGTAGGGTGTGCAAGCGCCTGTTGCTTGAGCTTCAGCAATACCTTGTGCATCCAAAGGCAAATACTCTGGTGGTGTAATATCGCTCCAATTAATGCTACCCGCTTGTAAAAAATCTTCCCGTGTGTAGCCAATCATATGTAAAAATTTATCATTGGCTTGGCTGATATCACCGTAAATGTCACTATACAAAATGCCGATGATGTTTGATTCTACAAAACTTCTAAGTTTTTCTGTATGTTCTTTTAGTGCTAATTTGGCGCGATCGCGTTGGTGACTAAGCTTTTGAATCGCAGCTGCATTTTTCCAAATTACAATTGTAAAAATTGTCATTAAAAAAATTGCAAACAGGGAAATTGCAAACTCTGACTCATATTGTCCAGCCTTTTCTCCTTGAAGAATTAACCAGCCTGTGATTAGAGGTAGTGCGATCGCGGCTATCAATAAACGACGTGCTAGCAAACCACCATCTGTCTGGCTGGTAATGACTTTCATCACTCCTTGTTCTGGCTGACTCCACAGAATACCCACACAAAGTACAATCAACCCAATGACTGTGTGTAATGCCATTGATGTGACATTAGGGAACATCCCGTAAAAAATCTTTACTTGATAGGCATAACCAATCAAAGCCAGTAAAACAATCAAAATTGCTATCAAAGTGAGAATCTGGGCAAACCAATAACTATGACGGCTTTTTGGTTTCTCTAAAAGCTCTAAAGACAAACCTATCAACAGAAAGCTGACTGCTGTATTCAAACCCATCCGTCCTGGCTGAGAAGTTAATGGGGTGTTTGCTTTTTCGTGGAATAGCAACTGATCAATACCAAAATCCCAACCAAATAAATATTGAATTAATGTGAGTGAGGCAATTGTCAAAACAGTAAACGCGCAGACTCGCTCAATAATTTTGAGATGGGGTCGTGGAGTAAGTCGTCGGTTTGCATCTACGTAACCATCCATAGAGTTGGGGTGATAGAAATAATTTGTGTGTGTACTTGCTAATCTCCCCATATCCCCACCAACACTTACAGACAAAAATAACGATAAACCTGATAAAAAAAAGCACAGGGCTGTGTTACCTTTCATAGTCACGGTGCTGAGATCAAAGCAGTTTTTGAAAAAGTCTATATCGAACCACCAGCCAAGCATGACTGAGCAGCCGATAACTATTGCGATTATGCTTCCAGTTCGTGTAATCACTGAGGGTGAAAAAACTGAGTAAAAACTGTTTTGGTGTAAGCGCTTGACTTTTAGCATTGAAGGTGTTTGAACTGCGTTTATCGATAGCAGTAAATTTAAAAACGGATTGCAAAACAGTACTAGTGTCTTGGGAAAATGCTAAAGGGGGAGCATTCCAATTTTTTCAATACACCACTAAGAGTTAAACCCTGAGCTTAATAGCACAAGTTGTCTTTATACGATTCACATCAATCAAACAGTCATAAGACTGCGATTTGAATCGCAGGCGGTTTTTTTGAACATTTGGGATGCTCCCGGTATAACTACCCCTTTTCCCCTCATCTCCACAGGAGGGTCATAAAAGCTCTCTTTCTAATTGTATATTTCCAATAAGATGCAATAGATCACTAATGTAATATGTGGATATGTTGAATTTTTTAGAATCTATCTTTATACAGATTTTTTATTAATCAGAAAATAATTTCTGGTTTGTAGAACGCCGTTTTGAGGTAGAGGAGTCCTTTCATACCTACTGTAGGAGTGTAGATGTGGCGAAGCTTTTTCTAGAGTACGACCAGAGCGCTCCTACTTTTAGAAAAACAATTTAAATCGTGCTAGTAGACTTTCAATTGTTGGTAGCAAAATTTTATCTAATTCTGGAGTATCTTGAAATTTTAAAATTTGTGTAGCTGGTAAATCAAAAGGAAACTCTCCTGGAAAATCAGGGCGTTGCATTTGCGCTAATAAAATTTGCTCAGACCTTTTGCTGCTAATTGCATAGCCAATTTCCACACAAACGCTTGGACTAGGAATTAATTGAGCAGTTTGTTTACCTTCTATCTTGGCAAGAGGTGTGGTATCTGCGATGAACAACAAACTTCTACGAATTTTTCGCATCATAGCACTTCCTAGTCGTAGAGGAGCTTCTTGAGGACGGTGAGATTCTACTAATTTTAAAGGCAGACGCGATCGCAAGTTCAATTTTTCTACACTCAGCAATAATGCTTCTCGCAATGCATCTGTTGCTGGTGGATATTCTGTTTGATAACAAAAAAATATTGTCGGTTCTAATTGTGCTAAAGTTGGCTGCTTTGTGAAATAAATCTCGTGACTAATTAAGTCAATGTTAGCTACACAATAGCCGCCACTACCTTCTATATAAAATTCAATATTTTCCCCTTCTAGATAGCGACTAAACCACGTTGATTTTCTGATATCGTCACTATCTTCCAAAAAATCTGCTCTTAGCCCCGATTTCAGCAGACTCTTTTTATTGAGGCGAATATCCGGTGAGCGTTTTTCTAGTTCTTGTATCGGCTCGTAGTTTTCAAGATACCATGCTCTCAGAGCAATTATTGACATAAGGCGCTATTTCAAAGATTTAAAATGTCTCGTGCTATTCCACTTCGTACCAGCTTACCTCATCCTCACCATACGCCTGGTTAATGAAATACTAGGTGCGCTTCAAAAACAACAACACCTAAGCAACTAATAGCTGATTTATTTCCTCTCATCGTTAATTCTAGCCGGGGATGTACTGGGTGAATCACCTTTTGACTTTAGTGAAGTCAATCAGTTACAGCGCCCCCTTTCTTTCACTATGAGGAAATATCGCTTTTAGAGTTAGGTGTTGTTGTTTGATAACGAGACAGATTGAGTTTTAACAGCGTCTTTACCTCTTTTTTAATTTACTCATCTAGCTGTTTTATCTGCCAGGGAAGCTTTGTTTGCTTCAATTATTAAATTAGCACTATTTAGAGAAGAGTGTATTTGTTTGAAACTAAACTTTACTTTTCCAATAATAAAGTTTAGAGTCAACAAATTTTGGATTTTAGGTTTGCGATTTTGGATTGACCCCGACCGCTTCTTGGGTGCGGGGCTTGGGGATTTTAGAACATTTTTATCTAAAGAGAAGATGTATACGAATTTAGAGAAAAATATAGTTTCCAAGTCTTATATTTTTTATATTTTATGAGTATTGACTCATAAAATATGAAGTTGTAAAAACAAAATTTCTCTGAAACCACACTCCCACACTTTCCACACTCCCCACACTTCCGAACCGGGAACCCTCACAAGGATAACAACCGTCATAGTCTCAACTGTCTTTTATTCACTCTTCCCATTCGGGCTGTGGGTAGTTCAAAATGGGTTGCATGTGTTTTAAATGATTCAAGCAGTATGCCTAGAACACCTAATGAATACGCAGTACACTTACTAATGGCAAGTGGTCATCGGGAAGAGGTGCGGTTTCCGACGATTCAGGATTTTCAGAAGTGGTATAGTGGCGAACTGATGCCAAAAGCCGCCTCAGATGATTTTATAAACGTGCCGATCAAAAATATTCAAGGTGAATACATGGTTGTGCGTCCCTCGCGGATTGTGGCTATTCGTGTGGAACCACTTTTTAGCTCTAGTGTGGAAAGATAGATTTACATAAATCATGAGAAAAACGCTTGCTTTGATTTCCTTGAGTTTAGGAATTAGCTTTGTAAATCCTGTTTTTTCTGGGTTGGCTCAGGTATCTATACCGATTAACATACAACCTTTGCCATTACCACCAACCAACTCCACCGAACCGTTACCACCAGCAGAGTTATCACCGCCACTAAAACTAGTGACTTTAGGCACTGATTGTAAACCTATTCATCAATGCTTGGGTTGGGATGAACAACTTTGGGGTGGAAAGAGCAAACGAGGCGATCGCAAAGCAATGTTGGCATCTATTGACAACAGTTTACGTTACTTGACCACAGAAAAGGCACGATCAGCGTATCAAAATTATCCTATTTCTGAAATTACCCTGGCTCGCGTCCGTCGGAGTTTGCTGCGTTTTCGCGAGTTGGTGGTTAGCTCTAAATCACCAGACCAACTGCAAGCTGCTGTGCGTCAAGAATTTGATTTTTATCAATCAATTGGCAATGACGGTAATGGTACTGTCAAATTCACAGCCTATTATGAACCAGTTTATACTGCCAGTCGAATTCGTACTTCAGTATATAAATATCCTCTTTATCGACTACCCCTCAACATTGACACATGGGTAAAACCACATCCCAAACGTATAGATCTAGAAGGAAAAGATGGTTTATTGGGTAATAAAAGTCAATTACACGGTTTGGAATTATTTTGGTTTCGCGATCGCCTAGATGCATATCTAGTACATATCCAAGGTTCTGCCCAACTAAGATTAACAAATGGTAAAAAAACCTCTGTTGGCTACGCCGGAGGGACTGATTATCCTTGGACTAGTATCGGCAAAGAACTAGCCAAAGATGGCAAGTTACCTTTACAAGGTTTAACAATGCCTACCCTGATAACATACTTCCGCCAAAATCCCAAAGAGATGAATAATTACCTCCCACGCTGGGAACGTTTCGTCTTTTTCAAGGATACTGGCGGTACACCTGCAACTGGCAGTATTGGTGTACCAGTTACACCAGAACGTTCCATCGCCACAGATAAATCTCTCATGCCACCGGGCGCACTAGCAATAATTAATAACTCGTTTCCTTATCCTGCTGGTAAAGGAAAACTGGTTAAACGCCAAGTCAGTCGCTTCGTTCTCGACCAAGATACAGGTAGCGCCATCAAAGGCCCAGGACGAGTAGATTATTTTATGGGAACTGGTAAATTAGCAGGCGATCGCGCCGGTATTACAGGTGGTAATGGTACTCTATATTATTTGCTATTGAAGGAGTGATCGGGGATTGGGGATTGGGGATCGGGGAAAGGGGATCGGGAAGTGTGGGGAGTAATGTAGAGACGCGCCATGGCGCGTCTGGGAATGTGGGGAGACAACGGAGAATAATTTAATATCCATCATGCCCAATGCCCAATGCCCGATGCCCAATCCCCTTTCCCCGATCCCCGATCCCCAATCCCCAATCCCCGATCCCCTTTCCCCGATCCCCTTTTTTATTTGAGGACTATTTAGCACTATGAAATTTAGCGATATACTGGCGAAACTTGGTGATGCTGCTGCTTCTAATAGTTTTAATTTCGACAAAGACAATAATCCAGAAATTGCTGGAATAGCAGCAGTTAATGAAGCGACGAGCGGAACTCTTAGTTATATTGAAGGGTCAAAATTTGCTGCAATGGTAGGTAAAACATCTGCAAGCGCTTTAATTTTGCCCCAAAATGAAGCACTGCAAACACAAGCACAAGAACGTGGTATTGCTTGGATTGCTACTCCAGAACCAAAGCTAATATTTGCAAGAGCGCTCAAATTTTTCTACCAACCTTGGCGCCCGACTCCAGAAATTCATCCTACTGCCGTAATTAGTCAGAATGCGAAAATTGGCAATGATGTTTACATTGGCCCTCATGCTGTAGTTCATGATGGAGTAGAAATTGGTCATGGGGTATGTCTTCATGCCAATGTTGTGATTTATCCTGATGCGAAGATAGGCGATCGCACAACCTTACATGCTAACTGCACAATTCACGAACGTACTCTCATTGGTGCAGATTGTGAAATTCACAGTGGTGCTGTCATTGGTGCGGAAGGTTTTGGCTTTGTACCGACTGCTACTGGTTGGCACAAAGTTGAACAATCTGGTCATACAGTTTTAGAAGATGGTGTTGTTGTTGGCTGTAACAGTGCTATTGATCGTCCCGCAGTTGGAGAAACACGGGTTGGTCGCTATACAATCATTGATAATTTAGTACAGGTTGGTCACGGTTGCCAAATTGGTGCAGGTTGTGCATTGGCAGGTCAAGCCGGGATTGCAGGAGGTGTCACCCTCGGTAATCGCGTCATTTTGGCAGGACAATCAGGAATTGCGAACCAAGTGAAAATCGGTGATGGTGCGATCGCTTCTGCGAAAGCTGGAATTCACAGTGATGTTGCGCCAGGAGAAATTGTCTCTGGTCTTCCCGCCGTACCTCACAAACAGTTTATTAAAGTGTCTGCAATTTTGAATCGTTTACCTGATATGTATCAAACATTCAAACAATTACAACGCCAAATGAAACAAAAATAATTAAGTCATTTGTTATTTGTCATTTGTTATTTGTCATTGGTTTTTCTCTTTGTCCCCCTTGTCCCCCATGTCTCCCTTTGTCCCTCATATCCCCCGTATCTCCCGTGTCTCCCTTGTCCCCCCTCTCTCCCTTGTCCTGCATATTCAGTTTCAAGTGTTGTTGAAAAAACCTACAATTGTCAGGGTCTTTTATTGTTGTTGTAAATCACCAGGTCTACCGTTAGATAGATTTTTTAATTGTTGTGCTTGAAATTGAAAACAAGCCTATTTTGGCTATTCAATATCCTGCGATTCTGAGCGAAAGAAGGCGATCTCAGTTCGGGAAAAAGGCTTAAAGTAAATGTTAGTACTATAGCCAGTAAGATTCTTTCTAGCATAGTCTTCCTCACAGCCATAAAATTAATAAAATTAAATCTACTTTTAGTTGTAGCTAAGATAGATTTTTTTCTCAACTACACTAATCACAATGTTCGTAGTTAGTGATTTAGATTAAATAATTTTGTGATAAAAATCACTAATGTATTTCACAAAAAAACTGCTTAAGCAATCCTAATACCAATTATTTCTGAAGATGCACAGAATATTAAAAACGAACCGCCAAGACGCCAAGAACGCCAAGAGTGGTGAGTTCTCATTTAGTGCAGCTTCACATTAAATTGGTATAAGTAGTCAGACAAAAATATTTACAGTCATTGCGAGCGAAGCGTAGACGCGGAGCGGCTTCAAGGCAGAGAGAGTAGCAATCTCAGCCCTTGCGATCGCATTTTAAAGTTAAAATAATCAGGTCGTTAAAGATATCTCATCACTTATCGCCTGCTTCCCAACAATATATATGAACGCTACACAAGAACTATTAAAAGAAAAATTACAGCAAGCTTTAGTTGCAGCTTTTGGCGCGGAGTTAACTGGAGTAGACCCAGTGTTGGTTCCAGCAAGTAATCCGAAATTTGGTGATTATCAGGCGAATGTCGCTTTATCTTTAGCCAAGCGTTTAGGACAACAACCACGAGCGATCGCTCAAGCTATTGTTGATAAACTGGATGTAGCTGATATCTGCAAATTGCCAGAAGTGGCTGGACCTGGGTTTATTAATCTCAAACTCACCACCGAATATTTGGAAGCACAACTAGCTACAATGCAAGCAGATTCCAGATTAGGAGTTGCGAAGGCGAAAACACCAAAACGCGAAATTGTAGATTTTTCCAGTCCCAACATCGCCAAAGAAATGCACGTCGGACATTTACGTTCCACAATAATTGGTGATAGTCTGGCTCGAATTTTAGAATTTCAAGGACATGATGTGCTGCGCTTGAATCACATTGGTGACTGGGGAACGCAGTTTGGTATGTTAATTACGTATCTGCGGGAAGTTTACCCTGAAGCTTTGACAACTGCTAATGCTTTGGAGATTGGTGATTTAGTCAATTTTTATCGACAAGCTAAAAAGCGGTTTGATGAAGATGAAGCTTTCCAAGAACAAGCGCGCAAAGAAGTTGTCAGGTTACAAGCAGGTGCAGAAGATACAATTCATGCTTGGAAATTGTTGTGTGAACAATCGAGGAAAGAGTTTCAAGTTATTTACGACTTGCTAGATATTAAAGTGCAAGAACGGGGAGAGTCTTTTTATAATCCCTTATTGCCAAAAGTTGTAGAAGATTTAGAACAAACTGGATTGCTAGTAGAAAATCAAGGCGCAAAATGTGTTTTCTTGGAAGGATTTACTAACAAAGAAGGTGAACCACTGCCCTTAATTGTGCAAAAATCCGATGGTGGTTACAACTACGCAACCACAGACTTAGCCGCTATCCGCTACCGAATTCAAGAAGATCAGGCTAAACGCATAATTTATGTTACAGATGTTGGACAAGCAAACCATTTTGCCCAGGTGTTTCAGGTAGTTGATAAAGCTGGGTGGGTTCCCGCTGATGTTGAACTCGTTCACGTTCCCTTCGGTTTGGTTCTGGGTGAAGATGGTAAGAAATTTAAAACTCGTTCTGGTGATACAGTAAGATTACGGGATTTATTGGATGAAGCGATCGCCCGCTCTCGTACAGACTTGGAAAATAGATTAACACAAGAAGGACGACAAGAAACCGAAGAGTTTAAAGCCAAGGTTGCTGAAGTAGTTGGTATTAGTGCGGTGAAGTATGCAGATTTGAGTCAAAACCGTACTAGTAATTATATCTTCAGCTATGACAAAATGCTGTCTCTCAAAGGTAATACCGCACCTTACATGCTTTATGCTTACGTCCGTACCCAAGGAATTAGCCGCGAAGGTAATGTTGATTTTGAAAAGTTGGGTACAGATGCCAAGATTATGCTACAGGAAGACACAGAATTAACTTTAGCCAAGCATTTGTTACAACTCGATGAAATTATTAGTGAAGTTGAGCAAGATTTATTGCCAAATCGGTTATGTGAATACTTGTATCAACTCAGCGATAAGTTTAACAAGTTCTACGAAAATTGTCCTGTTCTCAAATCTGAGGAACCAATCAGAACATCACGTTTAGCACTGTGTTATTTAACAGCTAGAACTTTGAAGTTGGGATTGTCTTTGTTAGGAATTCAAGTATTAGAGCGGATGTAGGATATAAGGTTATAGCAAGTAACATTAGAGACGCGATATATCGCGTCTCAACAAAATTTATGTGTATCGTGATTAACGTGAAATGGTATAACTCATGAAATAGGGACAGCAATGCAAGCCAGAATATCAGAACAGAAGAAATGGGGAAGGAACCGTTCTTAAAACCAATAAACCCAAAGCTGGAAAAGCATCTGTCGATGAGATCCTAACTAAGACCACACTTACTGCGCGACTTACAAGTGTAGCTAGTTCATATTTTGTTCATTTTAGAAGCGGGATACAACCAAATTAGAATTGAGAGTAACATCTAAATCTTCTTGTGGGTTAATGACAACAACCTCTACTTCTCTTCTACGTAGTAAAACACTTGCTAAAGCACCAGCAGCACCACCAGCTACAGGTTCTAGAGTTTCAATTTTTTTGTTACCTGTAAGCAGAGAAATCACAGTAGCAGCACCTGCACCAATAGCTGCATCTGTGAGTATCGTACCAGTCTTAGCTCCTTTTTTGATGGTTTCTTTTCTGGTAACGACACGGGAACTTGCATCAATAGACTGTCTTCTACCATCACTAAAAATTAATTCTTCGGCGACAAACTGAGAACCTTTTACTTCATTGATAGTTCTAGGTTGCAATTGTCCTTCAATTTTTGTTCCCGCAGGTATGAGAACATTTCGATTTCCGTCTACAACGTTCTGTGCAACTTCCAAGGTTACAGATGTGGTTTCATCGGGAGTGACAACAATTTTATCCTTCTTGAAAGTAACAGGAATTGTCACTCCTGGGGGAATTGAAACTGTGCTTGACTGACTAATCGGTTGAGTTGGTCTAGTGAAAATGGCTGGTTGTTGTTGTGCAATTGCAGCAGAAGTAAATAAAGGCACTGTAGCACTGGTTGACATCACCATTGCCATAAATGCTGTTGTTCCAGATTTCCAATTAAGTAAGCTATTCATAAGAGTACCTGGTATACGGGAAACTCAGGTTTTAAAACCTGAGAGGTAAGCGACTCAAGCGGTAATAAAGCGCCTTGAATTTTTGGGGTAGCAGAGGATACACCCTCTGCCAAATATCTTGTTACACGGGAAATACTTAAATCGGGGTAGTTTTGCATTCTACTTTCGTTCAGGCAATTTTGAACTCAATTTGTTTTTTCTGTACGCATAACAAGTGGCGATAAGCCCATGTGTTTATATCCCTTCGCTACTGACTGCCACAGAGGTTAAAAACTAGGGAGGCATTCTTAACGTGTTTTGGGCTACCACGCCCAGACAATTCAGTTTAATTAGCTAGACACTTGTTTAGTCTCGTATTTGGAGAGCGGTGAATTCTCCTCTTACAAGCCCACCGGCTTGAGCCGCTGGGTTAGTGACATATATTCCTTGTTTGTCTTAGTAGATTGTAATGACGTGATTTTATTGAATATTGTTTCTGAGTTATATTCAACCTGTCTATCGGTCTATACCAATGGATGAAATTATCGCTCGCTGCTTTCACATATTCTTCAGGTGTATTAATATCTAGAGTAACTGCTGAATCCGGAAATTCTATTTTCCAAATTAAGGAGTAGAAATCTTGAATAACTTGACGTAATCCTAAAGTTTCTTCCTGAATGTTTTCTAAATGCGATCGCATCTCTTTTGCAAATAACAAAGGATGACCTATTTTACTTTTATATATTGGTGCAGTAATTAAGGCTGAATGATATTTATGTGCTTGCAGAAGTTGTTGATAAACTGGTGATTTTCTGGGTTGATCAACAGCAGAAATTGCTAAAATATCAGCATGTTCAGGAATATTTTGTAATCCTGCAAGAATAGAAGTTGTTTTCCCACCACTTGTATTCGGATTAATCACAACCAAACTCCCACATGGACAATCTGTTTGTCTGTGAATATTATGTGTACCCAAGACTACCACAGGTGTAAAACCAGCTATTAACCATTGTTCTAGCTGGTATCTCAATAATGTTTTCCCTTCCCACCAAGGTAGTGCGGTTTTACAAGTACCCATGCGGATGGAAGTACCCGCAGCAAGAATAATTGCAAATTTTTGGTTATCTAATACCATTTCACGTTAATAGCGATACATATGAATCTTGTACCAGACGCGATATATCGCGTCTCTACAGGGTCTGTATTTGTATCAAGATTTTTGTGAAATGGTATTACACCCCTAGTTTGTTGATAGTGACAATCCGGTTCCACCACGTCGTACTTTGATTAATTCACCACAGATACTGACAGCTATTTCCTCTGGAGTGAAAGCACCAATATCTAAACCAATAGGTGCATATATTTGCTGTAAAATTTTTGTAGCATACCCTTCATCTTGTAAGATTTTATATATAGTATGGACTCGTTTTTTACTGCCAATCATACCGATATATTTAGGTTGGTAATTTAATATCAATCGTAAAGCTGTTAAATCTTGCACATAGCTTCTATTGACTAAAGCAACATATAAATCAGAAGTATGATTTAAGATTTTTTGAATAGCAATAATTGGTTCAGCAATTATCATAGCAGCCTCTGGAAATCGCTGGTTTGTGGCAAAATCTGGACGATCATCTTGGACAATTACTTGAAAACCGGCGATCTTTGCAACCTGCGTCAAAGGAATCGCTATATGTCCTGCACCAATAATTAACAGTTTTGGTGAAGGTGACAAGCATTCAATGAAAGCTTGATCATACACTAGTAGTGGTGAATTCAGGGATGGCGTTGTTGTTAAATAGGGTTTTTGATCTTGATCAAAAGGCGTAATTAAGACCGCCGTTTGCTCTAAATTTAAAATTTGTAAAATTTTCTTGACTAATTCAATCGCTTTACAGCCTGACCATAATTCTAACCATACCAACATTGTCCCACCGCAAATACCCTGGGTTTGTGAATATGGTGCGCCAGATAAATCAATTTCTACAGATTGCTTTTTGCCTGTTTGGAATATTTGCAACGCTTGCTGATAAACTTTAGCTTCACCAGCACCACCACCGATTGTACCAAAGGTTTTACCGTCACTACTGATGAGCATCTTAGCACCGGTTTCTCTGGGAACAGAACCTTTAGTGCTGACGACAGTAGCTATAACAACGGGAGTTTGTTCTAAGGTTTCAGCAAGTACTTGATAAAAATGGATAAGTTCCAACTTTGCTTATCAGTTATCAGTTATTGGGTAATCTCCAGTGTCTACTTTTGACTCATTCAATGAAATCACCCGACTGGGTGACTCGCTTGGATGAAGGCGATCGCACTCTAGATTTAGACAATATGAGTGGGTGATCAGAGTAAATTTACTCAGTGTAGCGCCAAATTCCAATTGATGCGTGAATTTATCCGGAAACCTGTCATTAGAGTTTGTAGTTATGTGTGTTCCTAAAGACGAGATATACACAAAAAGCGATATCTCAAATCGAAACAAGAAACTTCCAATAATATTGCATAAAACTCAAGAACCCAACTGTATATATATATGGGAAAAGGTTCAAACTCCAAGCCTAAAAAATATAGAAGTTCTAAACTTAAAGGAAAAAATCATGACTAGCTTTACTCAAATCCAAAGAAGAAACGACGTACTCTCTCCTGTACGTGAATGGCTAGAATCTATCGATGTTCACAACGCTAAATTAGCCCATTCTCTATGTAAACTTATTCCTGCACAATGTCCTTTTGAACGTGATGTTGTAGTATTTGGTCGGAAGCTTTTCCACATTCCACCAATGTGTAAACTCAATCCTCTTTATGAAGAAGTTGTCAGTTTACGTTTCAAAGCACTTTGCTATCTAGCAGATGAATGTGGTGAAGATATTACAGCCTATTGCTAAGAATTCATTTTAGGTGTAATGGCAAACTGAATTTTATAGCAATGTAATTAATTTAATTGATATTCTTCACTATTAGCTTTGAAAATATACTTATGCTCATCACCTTCCAATCAAATTCTAGAGGTTTTTGTCGGTAAGAACAATCAAATTAGTTTAGACAAAACCTCCAGAACAAATAAAAACTTTATTTATATTAATATTTAGTAGAATACTTGCAACTTCAAAAAAATTCTATTGTGATCGCTTCATCCGAATTCCTACGCTATATTTATCAATTTTTACTTAATTTATATATTTCATATTAACGTCATACCAATTTAATGTGAAGCCACACTAAATGAATAAACCTCCACTCTTGGCGCTCTACCTTACGGTAGACACGTAGTGGCTAGTGGCTTGGTGCAGGTAGTCGCTTGCGCGTCTAAGGCTTCTTGGCGGTTAATTTTATCTGACTATACTGTTGACTCGCCCGCAATCCCAAAAGTAGACTATGAGTTAATAGTGTCTGGAAATTGATGACTTTTTGAGAACCAAGTATTACACAGTTAGAATATACTTATTTTGCAACTACATGTCTTAGAATGGTAGTTATTTTTCATGTAATTTTTAGCACCATCTAACCGAGATGAAGCCCGTTGCAGATACTACTAATTTTCAAGCATATACACAAGAACAGTCGCCAGTGGTTCTCACTTCTGAGTTACGAAAGGTTTATCGTACTGGCTTTTTTTTAAATCAAAAAATTATCTCACTCAAAAGCTGTTCTTTAACTGTTTATAAAGGAGAAACCTTTGGGTTACTGGGACAAAATGGGGCTGGTAAAACCACGTTATTAAAATTATTACTAAGTATTATTCGTCCGACTTCTGGACGGGGATTGCTTTTAGGTAAACCATTAGGCGATCGCACTGTCAAAGAACGCATCGGTTACTTACCAGAAAATCCCTATTTTTACGATTATCTTACTGGTTGGGAATTTATACAACTAGTAGCTGGGTTATTTCAAATTCCTGCAAAAGTACAACGTCAACGCATCCCTCAATTGCTAGAATTGGTGGGTTTATCCCAAGCTGATGCTCGCAACAAGCAAATGCGTCGCTACTCTAAAGGTATGCTTCAGCGAGTGGGTATGGCACAAGCACTAATTAATGATCCAGAAGTGGTGTTTCTAGATGAACCAATGTCTGGATTAGATCCGGTAGGACGCTTGCAAATGCGAGAGGCTATATTATCACTCAAAGCCGCAGGCAAAACAATTTTTTTCAATAGTCATATTTTAAGTGAAGTAGAACAAATTTGCGATCGCATTGCCATTCTTGCTCAAGGTGAATTAATTTGTTCTGGTTCTCTCAATGAACTGTTGGGAACATACAATACATATCATGTCAAAGGTCAAGGTGGCGATTGGGAAATTCTGCAAAAATGGATTCCTAATCTCGAATTTGTATCTCATGGTTATTGGCAAGGTGAATTGCAAGGTGACCCCTATGATTTTTTTGCAAGTCTAAATCTCATGGGTGGGCAAATAATTAGTATGAATTTGTCTCGTCTATCTTTAGAAGAGTTTTTCATGCAACAAATTCAAAAATATAGGAATCCGGTTTGATTTATTAACTTACTCATGAAGGTCGGGAACAGCGAACGCTTAACACCAATTCACATTAATCACGATACATATAAATTTTGTACCAGACGCGATATATCGCGTCTCTACAGGGTCTGTATTTGTATCAGGTTTTTGTGAAATGGTATAACACCAGAGCAAAAAATATACTGATACTATTTCTTTATGAGGCTGCGCCAAATTTTATTAACTTCTTCTTTCTTTGTGTTCTACTCTACCTTGAAGCCGATGAGAGCGTCTATGTGGTTTATTCCTTATATAATGAGGCGCATCTTCATACAGAATTGGTATGAGTTTTTTTCCAAAAATTAAAATAGGAGTTCTATATAAAATAGAGATTAACAATCAAGGGTGATTTGATTTTTAATTTTCGATTGCTTCTAATTATAAAACTGGGGGCTTGTGCCATTCAATAATTATCGTTAAAATATCACAAATCATTCAATCGATCATGACATTATGGAAAAATCCAACTAACTGTTAACTAAATTGATTGTAATTATTGCCACAATCTTTTTCTTGACAATAAAGTATATCAAAAAGCTAATACCAATTAGCTTCATTAAAAATTCAAAATCTACATACGATCTCTTTTCTGAAGAATAGGGTTTTTTCTGAAAATAATATTATTGGGGAACCCGAATATTTAAGTATAGTCAACGATAAACTGATAAGACAGTGCTTTACTCATGGTATTTCAGGTAAATATGCTTAACACAAGTTTGTGGAAAATTCTTAGTCAGCCAGTAGCAGGGTTGCTGTTTTTCACCCTAGCGTTGACCAATTTGTTACCTGCGGTCATGGCTCAGACACAGATACCAAATGTGAAAGAGTGCCTAGACCAAGAATTGGCTGACAGTAGAAATACACAAGCTGCGTACTCAGGGTATACATTAGGAGGAGGCGATCGCATCCGTGTCAATGTCTTTGAAGTAGAGGAGTACACTGGTGAGTACACCATTCCTCCTGGTGGAGCAATCAATTTAGCTTTAATTGGCACTGTACCTGTTCAGGGTTTATCAACAGAGCAGGCTGCTAACGTTATTGAATGTGCTTATAAAACTTATTTGAAGCGTCCGATCATTTCAGTGAATTTGTTATCGCCTCGTCCTATTAATGTGACTGTAGCCGGAGAAGTGTCACGACCAGGGGCTTACAGTCTCAGTTTAGCAGGAGGTGCAGGTCAAGATCCTGGGGTACAATACCCAACTGTAATGTCAGCACTGACAACAGCTCAAGGCGTAACTCAAGCCGCAGACGTCACCAAAGTACAACTAAGACGGAAGTTAGGATACGGTCCAGAACAAGTTATTACCCTTGATTTACAGAAATACATCCAAACAGGTACTTTACCTCAAGACGTGACTCTACGGGATGGCGACACTGTTTTTGTGCCAACAGCAAGTTCCTTAAATTTGGCAGATGCGCGTAACTTAGCAGCTGCTAGCTTTGCAGCTGATATTACCAGACCCCGCTCAGTAGCGGTAACTGGTGAAGTCAACCGCCCAGGAACCTATCTTGTCACTCAAGGACAAGCTGAGGGTGCAGGTGCTGGAACAACAACTGGAACTGGTGCGCCAGCTATTTCTGGTCAACCAACTGTATCACGAGCAATTCAACTTGCTGGTGGGATCACAACCCAAGCTAATATTCGCGATATCATTATTCGCCGACCAACAAGAACTGGCTCAGAACAACAAATTAAGGTAAATTTCTGGCAATTACTGCAAGGCGGTGACATCAATCAAGACATCGTTGTCCAAGATGGTGATACAATCGTTATCCCCACTGCCACCGAAGTCAACCCAGCAGAAGCTACCCAACTAGCCAACACTACTCTGTCTCCAGCGCGTATGCAGGTCGGTATAGTAGGGGAAGTCAAAAATCCAGGAAGAGTTGAAGTTCTGCCTAATAGCTCATTGAATCAAGCTATACTCGCAGCAGGTGGGTTTAATGATGCTAGAGCCAGAAGTTCCGTCGTGGATTTGATTCGTCTCAATCCTGATGGTTCTGTCACTAAGCGTAGAGTTAAAATGGATTTCTCCGCAGGAATTAACGAGAAAACCAACCCCATACTTCGCAACAACGACGTTGTAATTGTTAAGCGTTCTAATCCAGCTATAGCTGGTGATACTATCGGTGCGATCTTCAATCCCATAGGTACTGTCTTCGGTATTATCAGATCCATCTTCGATGGTTTTTAACAGTTAACAGTTACCAGTTAACAGTTATCAGTTTTATTACTGAGTCTAAGCCCTACATCAATTCCTAGAAAGTTGTAGTGACAAGTCCAAATTCTCTACCATATACCTGGTAACTGATAACTGATAACTATAACTAGTGGTTAATATGCAATTTCAGCTTGGCAGACAGCGACGTCATAAATCCTGGAAACATTCATTACTTTGTACCCTAACTCTGGCTTTGAGTTGGGGTACAGCAATTCCTGCAACTTTTGCAGCAGAAACAGTTACTATTCGCTTAGGGCCATTTCAACAGTCAGTAGCGATCGCGGATTTAGAAAAATTTGCCAAAACTGGAAATCTACCAGACAATTTGCAAATATTTTCATCAATACTCACACCCCAAATTAGAGAATTACTGACAAAACGTTTAGAAATAAATCCAGCTGTTGCTGACAAATTCGTTGAAGAATTAAAGCAAAACCCAGCAGGTAAACAATTTATTTCATCTCTGTCAGCAATTATACCAGGTAGTAGTGCTGAAAGTCTCCAAGCAACCCTCAATTTAGCACTGCGGCAAGTCAATGGTTTGAGTGCATTAGGATTTTTACGGGCATACCCAGAACAAAATGTAACAGTAGATGCCTCGGAAGCAGTTTCTGTGGCGTTGGAATTAAACCCGAACTACTGGCAAAGTCAACTTTTTGGGTCAGTATTATCACGGCAAGAAGCTGCTAAAAATAGCATATTATTACCAACTAAGTTTAATCCTGCAACTCCTGGGAAACAAACAGTCCAGCAACAGACATTTACTCTCCAAGACCGACAAAGAAATCGTATTATACCCGTAGATATTTATTGGAGTGATGACAATGCCCAAAATCCAATGGTTGTAATTTCTCACGGATTTGGAGCAAATCGTCAATTTTTGAAGTACTTAGCTCATCATCTTGCTTCCTACGGGATTACTGTCGCTGCAATTGAACATCCAGGTAGCAACGTCACTGCTATTAGTAGAGCCTCAAATCAAGCTAACCTCAACAGATTATTACCTGCAACTGAATTTATTGACCGACCCAAGGATATCAGCTTTGCACTCAACGAACTAGCAAAACTAAATAACCAACCAGGACAGCTACAAGGAGAATTCAATACAAATCAAGTGACTGTGATTGGTCATTCTTTGGGTGGTTATACTGCTTTAGCTTTACTAGGAGCAGAAGTTGACTTGCAACAATTGCGGCAATTCTGTAAAAATTCTTTAGGTATTGGTCAAGCTGCTGGTGATTGGTTACAGTGTGCAGCAGCTTCTTTACCAGAACGAAAACTTCAACTCAAAGATGAAAGAGTTAAAAGTGCGATCGCTCTTAACCCTCTAATTGGTGATCTGTTTGATCGAAACGGGTTATCTAGAGTCAAAAAACCAGTTCTAATATTAACTGGAACTGAAGATCCTCTCACTCCCGCTCTCAAGCATCAAATTACACCTTTTAGCAACTTAGGAGGCGAAAAATATTTACTCAGTGCTGTTGGTGGTACGCACTTGAGTATTAGCGATCCTAACTACCAGTCCAGTGATACTACTACTATTGTCAAAGAACTACGGGGTGAACAAACTAAAGCCTTACGTCAGTTGCTACAAGGTGTAAGTTTGGCATTTATCAAACAACAGACATCAGAAGCCAAAACTTATCAACCGTTTCTGACACCAGCTTATGCTCAATCTTTTTCTACATCCTCTCTACCCTTGAGTCTTGTTTCAGAATTACCAGAAAATCTCAAACCTTGGGTAAAAGGGGATTCTCCAGAGGAGACGCTACGCGTAGACGCGTCAGCGGCTTCTCATAGAGTACGGGGATCGGAGAAAGGGGAAAGGAGAAAGGGAGCAACAGACGCAAACCTTCAAACAAAGTAGACTGAATAAATCAGCCCTTTAAGCCACTTGAAGGGGGTTTTAGCTATGAGCCAGCTATTTATTTGAGGCGAGATGTTGTTGCTCATCAAATCTACCGAACCCACGTTAAATTTAATCACAAATTAGCGCTTGCAACTATGGCTGTGAAAGTGCTTTAATAGCCTTGCCTACTCCTAGAGGTATTGTCTGAACGCGCTAGTTGTGATAAGAACTTATCGAAAGCCTTCGCTCTCTAGTGCTTGGCTTTAATGACTATATTCAAACTATAAACACAAAAAATTAGGACAGACTAAAATTAAGTCCTTAAAGTAAAAAGTAAATTCCCTCAAAGCTGAATCAGGAGCATGTATGGAACCAATTATTGCTATAGTTTTAGTCCTTATAGGCTATGCTTTAGGCTCTGCCAAACTAATTAATGAAGGAAATGAAGCTTTGGTGGAGCGTTTGGGCAAGTATCATCGCAAACTCGACCCAGGACTAAACTTTATTATTCCTTTGCTAGATCAAATAGTAATGGAAGATACGAAAAGAGAACAAATTTTAGACATCAAACCTCAAAACATTATCACTAAAGATAATATCTACGTCGAAATTGATGCAGTGGTGTTCTGGCATATTCAAGATATCAAAAGAAGTTATTACGAGATAGAAGACTTGCAAAGCGCCTTGACACAATTGTCTACAACCACTATCAGAGAAATCCTGGCTCAACACACCTTGGAAGAAACGAATGTCTCCCGTAGTGATATGGATAAAGCCATACTAGATGCTTTAAATGCAATCACACCAAAGTGGGGAGTAGAAGTTATTCGTGTAGATATTCAAAGTATTACCTTACCCGAAAGTGTACGAAAGTCGATGGAAGAGCAGCGAGCTGCTGAAATTAAAAGTCGTGCTGCTATTTTAGAAGCAGAAGGAGAACGACAAGCCGCAGTTAAAAAAGCAGAAGGAACTAAGAGATCGATGGAAATCATTTCGGAAGCGTTACGTACTAGCTCCGAAAGCAAGGATATTCTGCGGTATCTTGTAGCACAGGATTATATTAATGCCAGCTACAAACTAGGTGAAAGTGAAAATGCTAAAGTCGTGTTTGTAGACCCTGGAAAATCGGCTGATATGATGGATCTGATCTCAGAGACAATATCTCAAGAAGGTAATAACAAGAAATCAGAGAATGGTTCTTTGTAACAAGGTCATTTGTCATTTGTCATTTGTCAATCCAAAATCCAAAATCCATAGACGCGCCTTCTTCGGCTTCTCAAAGAGTAATCTAAAATCTAAAATCGGATGACTGTCGAAAAATTGCATCTGTAACTAAGCAAACATCATGCATTTGTTTGACATCGTGAACCCGCAGGATATCGGCTCCTGTAAAGATTGCAGCACAACACGCCGCAGCCGTTCCCCAGATACGGGCTTTTGGGTCTGGTTGGTCTAAAATGCGACCAATAAAACTTTTACGCGATGGCCCTACCAAAATAGGGCAATTGAGCTTCTTTAGTTCTGGCAAGCGGCGAAAAATTTCTAAATTTTGCTCGTAGTTCTTGGCAAAACCAATGCCAGGATCAATAATAATTTGTGCTTGATTAATACCTGCGGCTATTGCTGCTGCAATTCGTTCTGATAAGAAATGACAAATTTCACCCATCAAATCTTGATAATCAGTCATTTTTTGCATATCTTGCGGGTTTCCACGGATATGCATTAAAATAATAGGCACACCCAATTTTGCTACAGAAGGTAACATTTGTGGGTCAAACATGCCTCCAGAAATGTCATTAACTATATCTGCACCGGCTTTGACCGCAGCGATCGCCACTTCAGAGCGTGTCGTATCTACAGAAATTGGTACGGAAATTTCTGGACGTAATACCTGCAATACAGGTAAAACACGGTCAAGTTCCTCAGTTGTTGAAATTTGCTCTGCTCCTGGTCGGGTTGATTGACCACCAATATCAATAATATCAGCTCCAGCGGCTTGGAGTGCCTGCGCCTGTGCCAAAGCAGTAGCGATCGCATTAAATTCCCCACCATCACTAAAACTGTCAGGGGTGACATTTAACACACCCATCAAATAAGTTCGCTGTCCCCATTCAAAGGCGCGATCGCGAATAATTAAGTTGCTTATCATCTCCACAGGGTAGGTGGGCATTGCCCACCAAATTATTTGTAATTCACTTATAATTCACAATCCGGGAAAAACTTGCAGGTTCTAAACTTGCTCCTCCCACTAACACGCCATCAATTTCTGGCTGGGTCATAATTTCATCAATATTATTCGGTTTGACTGAACCGCCATACTGAATTGGGACATCAGGATTTTTTAATTGCTTGCGAATGACGCCGATAACGCGATTGGCTTCATTGGTTTCACAGGTATCACCAGTACCAATTGCCCAAATCGGTTCGTAAGCAATGACTAAATTTGTCTGATCAACATTCACTAGACCTTTTTCTAGCTGGCTAATAATTAGCGATTCTGTTTCTCCCGCATCTCGTTGTTGCTTTGTTTCGCCTACACACAAAATTGGGGTCAAACCATTCTTTTGAGCAGCTTTGAGGCGTAAATTGACGGTGTCATCCGTTTCCCCAAAATACTGCCGTCGTTCACTATGACCGACAATTACATAGCGTATTCCTACTTCTTGTAACATCGGCCCGGAAATTTCACCCGTATAGGCACCACTTTCTTCCCAATGGACATTTTGCGCCCCCAGTTGTACACGGCTACCATGCAAACTCTTAGATAAAATATTTAAATCAGTGAAGGGGACGCACAACACCACTTCTCTGCCTTGGGGAGTCTCTTCTAAAGCAGGCAGAAATTCTTGTAAAAACTCTTGGGACTCTGCCTGAGTTTTGTACATTTTCCAGTTTCCGGCAATTACTATTTTCCGCACAGGTGATTTCGTCAAGCTCAAAACTATACACAATGCAATCTTCACTCTAGAACATTTTGGGTAACAAAGGCTCTAGTTCATCCCGGAAAAAGTAACTTCACACAAGTGCGTGGGTAGCATTAAGTTAATTGGTTGACAGTCCCCAAAACAGCACAAACGACGATTCCGAGCAGATCTAAAGACATCCTCGTTTCTCCTATACCGTGACTTTTTTGTCCAAAGTCCAATAGTTTATGGTGCGTGGTGAATGTGGTTGGGCGCGATGGGGCGATCGCGCTTTGGGATAACTTGACGCTCTGTTAGTGACGAATTGTCATTAACAAAATGCCCAAATTCTTGGGATTCACATTTTCCCTTCTAATTGTCTGTGAGCCTTTGTTTTTTATCTTTAACAACAGCTTCTGCGACTGGTATTTGAACATGAAGGCGGACTTGATAACTGAGGTCGTGACCAGACGCGAAAAACAGTAGCGCGATTACATCATCAATGCCCAATGACCAGTCGCACGGCAAATAATAAACCCCTCCAACAAGGAAGCTTCATAACAAATAAGGGAAAAGTGATTCATTGAATAAACTTATACAAAAAGTAGCAAACTCTATCTCGTTAGATAGAGAAAAAATTTTTTTTAAGTTATTTACTAAAGAAAGGCAAGAGAATCGAGGGCAGAAACCAGAAGGTTAAGCGTGTCAATCAAGACTTTAGTTTTGAGTCTAAAGCCTAGTTTTCGGTTTAAAGCGATGATTATACCAAGATAGCGCAATAGCAAGGTATAAAAACCTCTTGTTTCAATTCCACTCTTTTAAGGGGTGGGTTACCTTCTGAGGCGATAAGACTTTTAAGCTTAACTCGGTTTTCTGTTCCAATGATTCTCATGCCCTGACAATCTGAGTTTAGTGACATATTAACAATACCTATGGTCGAAAATACAGCCAGATCGAAACAGACCGAGCAGCTGGTGATGACGATCAACGCAGGGACCCACGAAATCGTCAAGGTCGAGAAGGTCGATAAGGACGGAGAGCGTGAAGAACTCTCAGAGGAAGAGTGTGCGAAGCTGGCCGGCGAGGATGAGGTAGAGGAAATTGAGATTGCTCTTGAGACAGCCTTTGAGGCCGGCGTCGCTAGTGCGCTTGATGAGGACGATGAGGACGATGAGGACGACGATGAGGAGAGAGTCCTTCGGGGACTTCTCATAACCGGGTTCTTCACACCCAGACGCGGGGCTGTTGTGAGTCGGTTGCGCCGTCGATTAATACGTCAACTAGTTCTGCGCCGACTGCTTCGCCACCAACTTCTCCACCGACTGTTTGGCAAGGAGAAAACCAAAATCCCTAAATATAGCTAATGGAGGGTGAAATGTTGGAAACTAAATTGAGAGACGAGTTGAGAGATGAGATCGAGGGCGGTGGCGAGAACGGGGATGCACTGCGCTTGTTAATTGGTCGCCGCGCCCTACGTCGCCGCGGACTCCGCCGCTTGCTTGTGACCGAATTGCTTCGCGAGCGGGGTGATGAGGACGAGGATGAAGACGACATTGAGGGCGACGACGACCGACTTGTGCGCCTGTTAATCGGTCGCCGTGCCCTGCGTCGCCGCGGACTCCGCCGCTTGGCTCTAACCAAACTGCTCCGCGACTAGAACACCGATTCAGTAATGGAGAAACGAGAGCAAATCAAGCTCATATAGAGTAACAGGGTGAAGGTAAAAATAGAGCAAAATCTTATCAGGTAATGATTGTAGCTATTAGTAATGGAACATAGAGATTTGATCAACTCTCAAGGAAAAGTGCGCTCATGTTTCAGGTATATTCGATGTTATACAGATGCATGAAAAACCGAGAGTATACGTATGCGTCCAGTCCATTGGCATCCACCGACCGAACTTAATGCTCAAGAGCAAAAAATCGTCAAGCGCATCAAAAGAGCAAAGCTATTTGTGTTTTTGCGGCAATACCGACATCAAATATTTGATGAGCAATTTCAAGAGGAACTGAGTAGGCTGTACGCAGATTCTCGGAAAGGGCATCCACCAGTACCACCAGCACAGTTAGCTTTGACAACAATCTTGCAAGCCTACACAGGAGCCTCGGATGCGGAAGCAATTGAAGCATTGATCATGGACAGGCGTTGGCAGTTGGTAGTAGATTGCATGGATTGCGAACAAGCTCCCTTTTCTCAGGCAACACTGGCGAGATTTCGCACGGCGCTAATTATCCAAGGACTTGACCGAAGACTAATTGAGAGAACTACTTCGTTCAACTCTTGAGACAGCAAGACAAATCGAAACACAGGATGTGGAAGTTGATGCCAATGGTGAGGTGAAACTGCGCTCTGGTGTTGCCAAAGAACGACGTATTTCAGTTGAAGACGAAGAGATGAGACATGGACGTAAAAGCCGTAGCCAGAAAATTGATGGCTATAAACGTCATGTTTTACGAGATTTAGACAACGGAATGATTCGCGCTGTTGGTATTACCAAAGCTAATGTCCCAGAAGCATCAGTAACCGATGCGATTACTCAGGACTTACAAACACAAGATGTTGAACTTACCGAATTGCATATTGACCGAGCTTACTTAAGTAGCACGTTCGTTAAAAATCGTAGTGAGCAACTGAGTATATACTGTAAGGCTTGGGTCGTGCACAACGGTACAAAATTTGGGAAAACTGCATTCGTGTTGGATTGGGACAATGGTACTATTTGTTGTCCCAATCAGGTAACTTTACCTTTTACTTTGGGTGGTAAAGTCCAATTTCCACAATTGCTTTGTGCAACTTGTCCTCTTAGGGAATCTTGCACCACCTCACCACGCGGACGCAGTATTTCGATTCACCCAGAAGAACAATTATTTCGAGAGTTACGAGAACGTCAATTAACCCCTATTGGTCGTGCCAAACTCCGTGAACGTGTTTGTGTTGAGCATTCTTTATCCCATATCGGTCATTGGCAAGGTGAACAGGCTCGTTATGTCGGTTCTCGCAAAAACTTATTTGACCTTCGTCGTGTAGCTGTTGTTCATACTCTTCATGTCCTTGCCAAAATTTTTACCAATACTACTGAGCCTGCCTCTACTTCTATCTGATTACTGAATCGGTGTTCTAGTCGCTGATTTGCTGCCCATTTTGGTGGTCGGCTATTTCATCGGCCTGGTGGGCAACCACCGGGCTGATTTCTGAGGTCGGTTGGCAATAGTGGGGTTCAATGGATTAAGCCGCAATGAAGGAGGCCAACCAAACACTGGCGGCGGAGATCTCTGGTCGGGCAGAACGTGATTCGCGAGCCTCTGCGACTGCCACGGTGAAGCGCCGGGATCTCCTCAGCGCGGATTTCTCATAAACAATAAAAAATCAATTTGCATGACCTGATGTAAGACATGTTTTTGATACATCATCAATTGAAATTGATATAGAATAAAACAACTAAACAATCACTAACCAATAAAGGCACAAGGTTATGTCATTGGACTTTTGTTAGATTCTAACATTTTTGAGCAATATGAAAAGCGGAAATATATGACAACTGAAGACTTCCACCAAATTGGTGGTCTATTCTATTCCGCAATTGTGCAAATAAAGCCTCTTTGGTTTGTGGTTCTAATTCGAGGTATGGTGAATAAGTGTTCAAAAGCGTCAAATACTCATCAGTTGTATAAGTAACTTCAGACTCAACGTTTGCATCCACTAGGTTTTTAAATTGTCCAGAATCTGTAATCATTTCACCCAAATTTTTCAAGATATCTTCTTGAGTTTCTCTATCTTCGTATCGGTCTAGGGATGGAGCGTAAATTTGATAGACTTCGGATAAACGTTGGTAAACTTGATAGCTTGGCTGAAGCTCTTTGTTCCACAATAAAATTAGATAGCCATTTTTTTTGAGAGCATTTGCTGCTTTTGGATATCCAACTTCCGACGGTATCCAATGAAAAGAACTCGCTGCTAAGACAGCATCAAATTTTTCTGGTTCTAAGTTCCATTCTTCAAAGGATATGTTTTGAATCTCTACATTTGGATACTGTTGACAATTGTGTTGAGCTAACTGACAAAAATCTGAGTTTGGTTCTAAACATAATATGGAGCAACCTAATGGAGCAAATGCGATCGTTGCAGTTGCAGGCCCACATCCCACCTCTAGAATTTTTGAAGTCGAGGACAGTTGAGCAATATCTATAACTTGACGAATCAAATCTTGAGGATAATGTGGTCTGGCTTTGTTGTAAGCTTCTGCTGCTGGAGAATACCAATTTTTGCGCTTTTCTAAGTCCTTATTGGCGTAACTGGCGATTATTTCTTTTAAGTTTTTCATAATTTATTTGTGTGAGATTCGGCAATATAAATCGCTAAGTCTTAATATATTGACCAATAATTCCTTGATGGTACAAAAAAGCGGATTTATTTGAGGTCGGGATTGTGGCTCATGAAATCCATCGAACTCACATTAATCCAAAATCCGAAATTGTTTGACAAGAAAGGCTAGCTGTGAAACGAGCATGTCTTTATACCAAAGATATGTTAAAAAAACTACCCCCTCTCCACTTTCCGGGAGAAGGGGGTTAACACGATGAGGTGCTATTCACTACTAATAAGCGTCTTGCAACTCGTAAAAATCAGGTGAAACGTAATCCTTACGTAAAGGCCAACCTACCCAATCTTCCGGCATTAAAATCCGCTTCAAATTCGGGTGTCCTTCGTAAATAATCCCGAACATATCGTAAGATTCACGCTCTTGCCAGTCTGCTGTTTTCCAAATCCAATAAACTGAAGGTACTCTCGGATTTTCTCGTGGCAAGAAAACTTTGATACGTACTTCTTCTGGTTTATCAGCATTATCACCAACTTTAACCAAGTGATAAACGCTGACTAATTCCTGTCCAGGGCCTAAATCAATTCCACCTTGAAATTGGAGATAATTAAACCCGTAAGCATACAAAGCAGTGCAAGTCGGCAGTAAAAAATCTCCCTCTACCTTAATTATCTCTACACCGTTAACATCCGGTTGTAAAGGTTCATTGGCAAAGCCGTTTTCCGTTAACCACTGGGAAGCTTTACCTGCTGAGATTTCTAGAGATTTTTCTTCTGCTGGTACTGGTTTCGATTCTTCAGCCACGGTTTACCTCCTCCTTCTGGGTCAACAAAGCAGGTGGTATGGGCATACCGATCGCTTCGCTCAATTCCTTCGGTGGTGCAACACGAGTATCACTGAGCAAATACTCACCAGTGAGGATTTGTGGCACTGATTTCATGCTGTGAGTCGTACTGTAGTAGCGGTGGGTTTGCTTGATCACATCCCGCTCTTGGATAGAATCATTGGCAATTTTTTTGCGTAATTTAATAATCGCATCAATAATCGCTTCTGGGCGGGGTGGACAACCAGGTAAGTACACATCCACCGGAATCAGTTTATCGACTCCACGTACTGCTGAAGGAGAATCGACGCTGAACATCCCGCCAGTAATTGTACAAGCTCCCATCGCAATCACGTACTTCGGTTCTGGCATTTGTTCATAAAGACGCACCAATTGGGGTGCCATCTTCATCGTGATTGTTCCGGCTGTAATAATCAAATCAGCTTGTCGGGGACTAGAACGGGGAATAAGTCCAAAGCGATCGAAGTCAAAGCGAGAACCAATTAATGCTGCAAATTCAATAAAGCAGCAAGCTGTACCAAACAACAAAGGCCAAAGACTAGAAAGACGCGCCCAGTTGTAAAGGTCATCAACTGTGGTTAAAATGACGTTTTCCGACAGTTCTTGAGTCACTGTCGAACGTCCAATTGGGTTGAGAATGCGATCTTTTTGCTGCTGTTCTAAATCTTTGGCTGTTAAATTACCATCTAAGACCATTCCAAGGCTCCTTTGCGCCATGCATAAACTAGAGCAACTACAAGAATTGCGATGAAGATTAGCGCTTCGATGAATGCCAATAGACCTAAACGGTGGAAAGCAACTGCCCAAGGATATAAAAACACCGTTTCGACGTCAAATACCACGAAGACTAAGGCAAACATGTAATAGCGAATATTGAACTGAATCCAGGCTCCGCCAATGGGTTCCATCCCGGATTCGTAGGTGGTGCGCCGTTCTGAAGTGCGACTGCTGGGTCGCAGCAACTTAGATGCCGCAAGAGCTAAGGCAGGCACTAAGCTACAAATCATCAAGAAGCCTAGAAGGTACTCGTAACCGCTGAGGACAAACACAATGAATATCTACCGTTATGGGTGGAAATAACCTGTTACTTTCTTTTACATTATATAGTTTAGGGATTTCTGAGTTTTGCAAAACAGACTCAGAGTTATTTGATTCGTTTTTGCTTGCTATAGAAAAACCTAACAATTATGTCATAATTTGTAACGTATATTTAAGCTTTGACCCTCACCCATGCCACAGCCATGAGCGAACAAGCTGTTGAAAATTCAGTTTTAGACCGCTACGAGTGTCGCGCCTGCGGTTATGTCTACGAACCCAGCAAAGGGGACGAAAAACATGACATTGCCCCAGACACACCCTTCGCAGAACTGCCGCTAACGTGGCGTTGTCCGGTTTGTAGCGCCAAGAAGAATGCTTTTGCCAATGTCGGTCCTGCGGGTAAGGCTTCTGGCTTTGAAGAAAATCTCGGTTATGGTTTCGGTGTCAACAAATTAACCCCCACTCAGAAGAGTATTCTGATTTTTGGGGCATTAGCTCTCGGTGTCTTATTTTTCCTTAGTCTTTATGGCTTACAGTAGGACGCACTCTTAGGAAGGGATACGGCAGTTGCGACAACCAGGACAACTGTCCAAGGCGCTGCCTTCCCTAACTGAGTAACCATAAACTAAATTAACAAAAAACTAATAAATACAAATGCGATGAAAATTTGGCAAAAACTAATTGCTCTGTTTGCAGTTGTTCTAGTATGTGTCGGTTGTAGTAAGGTTCCCTCTACAAGTTACAATCCTTGGGAAATAATTTCTGTAGGCACAGATGCCAAATTATTAGATCTTGCTTTTACTGGCAATCCTCAGCATGGTTTCTTGGTAGGCACTGATGCTACTCTTTTGGAAACCAAAGATGGGGGTGAAACTTGGCAACCAATTAAACTGCAATTAGACGATGGTAAGTACCGCTTTAACTCTGTCAGTTTTAAAGGTCAAGAAGGATGGATTGTTGGTGAACCTTCTTTGTTGCTGCACAGTACTGATGAGGGTAAATCGTGGTTACGAATTCCTGTGAGTGAAAAGCTACCTGGAAATCCAGTTAGTATTCTTGCTCAAGGAGGAAATTCAGCAGAAATGGCTACCGATGTGGGAGCAATTTACAAAACCACAGACGGCGGTCAAAATTGGAAAGCCCAAGTAGAAGAAGCAGTTGGTGTGGTGCGGAATATGGAACGTTCCCCCGATGGTAAGTATGTTGCTGTTTCTGCCAAAGGAAATTTCTACTCAACTTGGGAACCAGGTCAAAATGCATGGGTTCCTCATAACCGCAATAGCTCCCGACGTGTAGAGAATATGGGTTTTACCCAAAACGGACAGTTGTGGATGCTGGCACGGGGAGGACAGGTACAATTTAGCGAAACTGCTGATGCTGAAAAATGGCAAGAAGCACAAAATCCTGAACTAGCTACCAGTTGGGGTTTGCTTGATATGGCTTATCGCACTCCAGATGAGATTTGGGTTAGTGGTGGTAGCGGTAATTTGTTACACAGTCCTGATGGTGGCAAAACTTGGGAAAAAGATCGTGATGTGGAAGGAATTCCTGCTAATTTATACAAAATAGTTTTCTTTTCACCTGAGCAGGGATTTGTGATTGGCGATCGCGGTTATCTATTAAAGTATCAACCAGATATTGCTGCTACTGCCAAAACTGATGCCGCTTAATGTAACAAAAGTTTAAGAATTCATTGCTTATTTCTGAGAAAGAAGTTGCAAGATGTAACTCTTTCTTAACTTTATAGGATAATGAATTCATGTAAAAAATCCACATAAACACGAACCCCATCGGGCGAGTGTGTAGTAGTCCCGTCTGGGGGCAAACATCCAGATGAGATGTAGTGTACTTGGGTAAAACCAAGAGATCTACCCATTAAAACAGCTTTGAAAAGACAGGTAGGAATCTAAATGTCAGGAAGTACTGGAGAACGTCCGTTTTCGGATATTATTACCAGCATTCGCTATTGGGTAATTCATAGCATTACCATTCCAGCATTGTTCATAGCAGGTTGGTTATTTGTCAGCACAGGTTTAGCATACGATGTGTTTGGCACACCCCGCCCCAACGAATATTATCCACAAGCACGGCAAGAATTGCCGATTGTGAATAACCGTTATGAAGCAAAACAACAAGTAGAAGAATTTATTGGCAAGTAGTTTGAAATTATGAATTCCACCGATAATCAACCAATACAATACCCGATTTTTACCGTCAGATGGCTGGCAGTTCATACCCTAGCTGTGCCTACTGTCTTCTTTTTGGGCGCGATCGCCGCAATGCAGTTTATTCAACGCTAGGAGAAAATAATGGAAAGAAGCCCCAATCCTAATAACCAACCGGTTGAACTAAACCGGACTTCACTGTACCTGGGACTACTGCTAGTTTTTGTTCTAGGAATTCTGTTTTCCAGTTACTTCTTTAACTAACTGGAATCTTTCGCTACTTAATCAGTGAACAGGAATCTAAAGTTATATAACTGATAACTGATAACTGATAACTGATAATTGAAATTAATCTGTGTTGATTTTGCGTTTAGGGAGGAGAAAACAGTGTCTGGAAGTGGGAGAATTCCTTTGTGGATTGTTGCTACAATCGCAGGATTAGGTGTGATTACTGTTGTAGGTATTTTCTTCTATGGAGCCTACGCTGGACTAGGTTCCGCTGTCTAAAATTAGCACGAACCTAATACTAAAAGCCGTAATTTTCTAGCAATTTGTTTAGAAATCAGTATTAAAAAACCGCCCATCTCCTAGAGATAGGCGGTATTAATTTTTATTTAGTCATTTGTCCTTTGTCCTTTGTCCTGTGTCAAAAGTTAATTAATTCTAACCAGTTACTAATGACTAATGACTAATAACTAATGACTAATGACTCATTTAGGCAATATCTTCGCGCTCAATGTAGATCAGCAGAAACGAAAATACAACAATTGGCACAATCCAACCAATACTGTAAACGAGAATTGGAGACAAGAATGAAGCAGGGTACGAAGCCAAAAGTGAAGTTACCATAGTAAAGATTCCTCTTAAAGCACACTACAATTCAAAATGAGCTTACTGCAATTCTTCGCCTAAATTTGTAATTTCTAAAGATTTTTAACACAGAAAAGTTATTTGTAAATATATGTTAAAAGTCATTTGTCATTTGTCGTCTGTTCTTCTTCTATACTCCTGACACCCTCACTTTCTAAAGATCCAAGAAATCATTTGGTTGCAGAGTCTGTAAGTCTTCTGGAATCACGTTTCTGACGACAGTGGCTTTTTGGCTTTCGTTTTGGTTGGTTGTATCTATTGCGATCGCTTCTATACGAACTTCTAAACAACCGAGAGGAATATAGATTTGATCAATCACCTCTAATCCGGAAGCTGTGGGGAGGAAACTGGTGAGTAAACATGGCCCGTCGAGTATGCAGCGCGTTTGACAATCTTTAACCCATAGCTTAATAGCAACGTTAGAATGTACACAATCTAGCTGTACACGTACTTTCACAAACTTACCAGAAATTAGTTCGCCTTCTGGTACGTATAATTGTGGAGTTGGCAAAAGTTCAATGATTGTAGGAGCGCTCGCAACAGAATTTTCTTCTTCCTGCTGTAATAAATCAGCAACTTTTTCTTGCTCATCAGTGTCATCTACGACAATTTCTCTAGCTAACCAAGCTGGTGGTGTTTTGAATTGTCGGATACGAAATGGCGAAGGTGGGGGAGGAAGGGGGAGAGGAGAAGATTGAGGTATTGGGAATTGTTCTGTAATTTGCTGTTCTTCTGCTTTAGTTTTTACTTCTGGGGTTTCAGCTTCAATTGGGGACAAAGTTTGTTGTTCGGATATCTCTTCGTGAGTAGTGACACAAAGATCGTAATCTTCATACTCTACATCGATAGGTTCAGGCAAACTGTATCCATGACTGTGTATCCACTTCCTAATTAGAGGTGATATGTTGGAAGTTTCTACTGTTAACAATTCAGAATGGCGTTGGAGAACTAATGCTACGGAGTCATTCAAAGAATCATCAGGATTTGTTGCTAATTGATGTGTATCTTCTACAACCGCAGTGCTATGGCTATGATCAGAGTTTTCCCGCAAACGTGATTCTGATGTTTCAGGTACACCGCTTGTTATATTTTCGCGATCGCCTGGTAAATTTTTGATTCGCCTCAAGAATGGAAAAGTACTATCTCTGTTTGTTCTACGCTTGACAATGGCAAAAGAAATTTCTTTAGATAATGGCTGCATCTTTGTGGGAATTGCGGAAGCAAGAACAATCGCACTAGTATCATTTATTGCAACTTGCTTAACATTCCCAGAATCTTTTGCTTCCAAATATTCTTTTTGGGTTAAGGGTTCACAAACAGCAACATGAGTCTGCTTTTGAGGAAACTTAGGCAGTTGTGGTGAACGAAAATTAGCTGATTTATGAGAACGTGTAACTAATGGTGGCAGAATATTGGCAGTAGGTTCAGTAAATGAGGACTGGGCTATTTTTTGAGATTTAACAATATTAAAAAGTTTTAAATCCAGCTTGACAGATGGTTCTGGCGTTACTTCTGTTTGTGGTATTGCTGTTGGCTCCGGTTCAGTTGCTGTTGCTGGTGTACTATTTACGAGTAATTGCGTAATATCGGCTGTGATTGTAAAACATTGACTAGCTAACAGTGTAGTTTCACTCTTTGGGGCGAGTGTACCGTACAAGCTAATCTCACCCAAAATGAGTTTTGATTCAAAATCAGCAGGGATTTCGACTAAAGATTTGATCGAAAAGGGTAGTAGTTTTTCTGGTATTAGTTGGTGTGTTTGGGCTAATATTTCTAAACTTTGAGGCGATCGCAATTCAAGGCGTAGTTCTCCAGTCAACAACTTTTGTAGAGTCGATGTTTCTGTTGACT
Source organism: Westiellopsis prolifica IICB1 (assembly GCF_004323185.1). GTDB lineage: Bacteria > Cyanobacteriota > Cyanobacteriia > Cyanobacteriales > Nostocaceae > Pelatocladus > Pelatocladus prolificus_A. Next base: position 1,722,642 of record NZ_NAPS01000002.1, on the reverse strand, counting down.
CCACGCACCCGTCAAGACTGAGAATTTGCCCCCAATGAGCGATATAGTTTTCTTGTTCTAAACTCAGCAGCAGTGGTAGTTCTGGGATCAGTGGAGGTGAATCTTCTATAACTTCATCTTCTACTAAAGGCTCAGAAGCGGGTAAAACTAACTCTACTAAGTGTTGTAATATTTGCTCTGCTGTCTGTTCTTGTAGCCAAACTGGGCTGACGGGCTGATTGATAATTGTATCTTCTTTTTCAATCGTACTGCTTTGGGCAATTGCGGAGATTTTTGTGTATTCATTTTCTCCACTTTCCACTCTTTCCATCACCCCATCTCTTTCCAGGGGCAAGACTTGTAATTGTATACTATGCTGCCAAGGCTTACCAAAAAGGTTTGACATTAAATCGCTAGAACATTGTAATTCCCAAAGTCCAGGTTGGAGATAAGTAAAAGGCATGACCGCCATTAAGCCTTCAGCATTTGTACGACGCGATCGCTTTTGAACACGGCGCTTTGGTGGAATTTCTAAACTTGAGTAGTGAGTCACCCGCACTTCCACATCAACATTGGCAAGCTTAGATCGAGCCACAACTCTATACTTACCTTCCGAGATTTCGACGTTTGGCGATTTTAGGGAATCCCAGGAGCGATCGCCCTGTTTCTGTATGAGAAATTGCCAGTGTTCCATTGTCACATATGCCGAGAACCCAGAGCCATGCATGTAATCATAGCTTTAGTTTGTCTGCCAGTTTACACGATTACAAGCAGAAAGCCCACGTGTTTTTTACACCGAATTATCCGCGCCTTGCCCCTAAATTCTTTACTTGGTCTGATAATATTTATTCAACTTACGTTAATTACAATACATATAAATTTATAGAGACCGCGTAATTACGGTCTCTACATCCTTTGTGTTTGTAAGTAATTAGGCAAAATTATTTATATATCTCGTTTGTCTCTTTGGTTTGGCAAATCAAGGATACAGAATAAAAAATGTCTAATTAATTTTGCATAAGTACTTATCAAGGTTTTCGTGAAAATTTTTATTTTAATAGAGGTGGGGGCAACCAAAAAATTAATTGTAAGCTTGTATTTTGCGGTAGGTATACCCCTAAACCTCTGTAAGGACTTTGTAAAATAAACCTAGACAGCACCACTGTTTTTGTGAAACAGAATAGTGATTGTTTTCAAAATCAGTTTCAAATCGTATAGCAAGCTCCAGTTTTTCTGATATTGCAAATCCAGACGAATTACATCCTCAAACTTACGTACGCTAGACCGCCCATTGACTTGCCATTCTCCAGTCATACCCGGTTTTACATCCAAACGTTGCCATTCTGGTACTTCATAACGTTCGACTTCGTCGGGTGTGGGTGGTCTGGTACCGACTAGACTCATTTCTCCTTTGAGAACATTCCAAAATTGTGGTAATTCATCTAAACTTGTACGCCGCAAAAAGCGTCCTACTTTGGTAATTCTGGGATCATTATCAATTTTGAAAAATGCTCCTTGTACTTGATTCTGTTTTGCTAATTCAGCCTTTCTAGCTTCAGCATCAACATACATGGAGCGAAATTTCCAAATGCGAAACCGTTTACCCATCCAACCACAACGAATTTGACTAAAGAAAATGGGGCCGGGATCATCAATTGCGATCGCAACAGCAATAGGAATAAACAAAACTCCTATAATGGCTAAACCTACCAATGCTCCAACAATATCGATTATCCGTTTCATCCAAGAACGAACAGAAGGATGTGTCGTCGGTAGCTGTTCTTCGAGTTGGTTCTTAGAGGTTACTGGGAGTGACTCACTAGACTCAATGGGAAAAACCTTTTCCAGTCCTGTCAAGTTGAGTACAGCCATGACTTGGGGAGTTACATTCCGCAGTATAAATTCTATCCCTTGATCTTGAGCAATTTTAAAATTATTTACCAAAGCACCTAAACCACTACTATCCATGAAAGTAGTTTGCTGAAAGTCAATGATGATTTTCTGCGGAATTGGTTGTGTTTGAGTAATCTTTTGGCAAGTTTGCTTAAAGGCTACTGCCTCTAGCACGCTCAATCGCTCTGATACCTGCACTATTGCCGTGTCATGTAAGAACATCACTGGAAAATCTACCTCTTGGGGTTGGCTAATCATGAAACCCTGCACCTTCATTGCCATGTCAGTCAATGTAATATGTCAAATATTACTTAGTTTTAGTAAATCACTTAAACCGATATACAATCAGCTCAAACAATAACTAATCGCTAGTAGTCCGCTACCCAGGTTATAAACGGATTGAAATGATAAAAGATCAAAGGTATAGTACCGTACCCCTTTATTTTTGCTCCACCCGTAAAAGTGTCTTTTCCGGAAGACTAGTTACTGGAGTTGAAATTGGAGACTGCCAATAAAGTTCACAATAGAACTAGAACTTCATAAACATTCTTGCTTTTATGCCGAAAGGGCGGATACGCCTTTTGATCATCAAATGACTACTAAAATTGGTATTACACCCACAGCACGCCTGGTAGAAGTCTTTTCCGCTATTCAAGGGGAAGGACTGAATGTCGGGACACGTCAGATTTTTATTCGTTTTGCTCTTTGTGATTTGCGCTGTCAATTCTGTGATAGCGCTCATACGTGGAATGCACCCACTACCTGTAGGATAGAGCGATCGCCAGGAAAACGCGATTTTGAAATTTACTCAAACCCTGTCTCTTTACCTATCTTACTCGAATGGATCGAGCGGCAAAATATACCTTGTTTACACGATAGCATTAGCTTGACTGGTGGTGAACCTCTGCTTCATGCTGGATTTTTAGTGGAGTTTTTACCACAGATACGTGCAATTACAGGTTTGCCTATATATTTGGAGACTGGAGGACATCGTCCAGAACAATTGGCAATGATTTTGCCTTATTTAGACTCTGTCGGTATGGATTTGAAATTACCCAGTACTAGTGGTGAAAATCGTTGGCAAGAACACAGCAAATTTCTCCAACTTTGTTATGAATCACAAATAGAAGTTTTTGTCAAAATTATCATTTCTGATCAAACAAACCCGGCTGAATTAGAGCGTTCAGCTTTACTCGTGGCACAGGTTAGTCCATCGATCCCAGTATTTTTACAACCTGTTACTCCTTTGCCTGCTTCTGAACAATTGACTGCAAATCCTGTGCTTGCTCCTTCTCCAGAACAGGTATTGGTGTGGCAGGCTTTGATCAAGCCCTTCGTTAAGCAGGTGCGGGTAATACCTCAAACACATAAGATGCTGAATCAGCTTTAGATTTAATAATTAATGGTTATTAGTTATTTACTACTGATCACTATCTACTAACTAGCAAGGTTCTTTTATAAAGATAAATGCAAGAATTAAGTAAAATCTGTGAATTTTTGATATAAAAATGTACTTAGTTGACAGTTAACCTAGTTTTTCTACAGTATCTAAATTCTTAAAACAGTGATGTTTTGATATTTAAAAATTGGTAAGACAAACAAAGAGAACACGGGAGAATTATTGAATAAGTCTCTTTCCGATGCCCAATGCCCAATGCCCAATGCCCAATAACTTTCTACATAGAATCAAGGCGTTTACGTAACTGGCTGCTAAAGAAATCTATGATCGTCACGACTATCAATAATACCAACATCATGGTTGTTGCTTTGTTATATTCAAAGCCATCTATATAACTTTTTAACTGAAAGCCAATACCACCCGCTCCAACGACACCCAACACAGAAGCAGCGCGAATATTGTACTCAAACATCCACAGTGTATATCCTAAGCCCAAAGGCAAGACTTGGGGTAAAATGCCGTATTGCGCTGTTTGTAATCTTGATGCTCCCGTAACTTGCAAAAATTCTATAGAGCGAGAGTCTACTGCTTCGATCGCTTGTTGATAAAACTTGGCAAGGTAGCCAATCGTATAGATGCTTAAAGCCAAAGTACCAGCAGGCGCACCCAGTCCGGTTGCTGCGACAAAAATCAAACCCAAAATAATCGAAGGAACCGAACGCACGATATTTTGTAAGAGATTAGCCAACCATTGTAACCAAACAGGGGCAACATTATGGGCGCTAGCAATAGCAATTGGTAGAGAAAGAATTGCTCCTAAGGTAGTCCCCCACAAAGACATTTGTATTGTTTCAACTAATGCTTGAATAGCAATATCTAAAACAGCCGGGTCTGGTGGAAATAATCTAGAAATAAAATCAGTTATGTAAGGCCAACTATTATTTAGAAGTTCAAAATCTACCTTCAGACCCCGCAAAGCCCAAGCGTAAATAGCTACTATCAAGCAGAATATCAGTAGGGGACTCAGCCAAGCAAAACGCTTCCAGAAAATTACAAAATACTTCATTCTACTTTTTAATCACAGAAAACTGAGCTTGCAAATTTTCACAATGACCATCATAAACAACACGTCCATTATCTAAAACGATCGCTCGTTGAGCATATTCTGCTGCTATACCCAAATCGTGCAAAACTGTGACAATGGTTATCCTTTGCTGAGAATGTAATTGAGATAAAGTATCCATCACCTGTTTACAAGCCATAACATCCAAACCTGTAATCGGTTCATCAGCTAAAAGAATTTGGGGAGATTGAATTAAAGCACGAGCGATCGCTACCCGTTGTTGCTGTCCACCACTCAGTAAACTCGTTTTTTGATCAGCTTGTCCTCTTAAACCCAATTGTTCTAATATCTCCAACGCTTGACGGCGATCGCGTTTCGGAAAACCAAACAGAGTTTGCCAAGTTGTGCGTGTACCTAGTTTCCCGCACAAAACATTATCAATTGCTGGGAGTTGGGGAATTAATCCCCCACCTTGAAATAACATCCCGATGTCTCGCCTAATTTGCGTTAAAGTACGAGGATTAATCGGCACACCATTAATATTGATACTTCCCTGCTCTAAGGGTACTAATCCAACAAGCGATCGCAGCAGCGTAGATTTACCCGCGCCATTAAGTCCTAGCAAAGCCACAAACTCACCATGATCAATTTGGCAACTAATCCCATTCAAAATGGGACGCTGTAGAGATAGTGAGTATGCTGTTTTTAGATTGTGACACTCAATAGCGGGATGCATAGGGAATTGTGGGGAGTGTGGGAAGTAATGTAGAGACGCGATTCATCGCGTCTAGGAGTGTGGGAAGTGTGGGGAGTAATGTAGAGACGCGATTCATCGCGTCTAGGAGTGTGGGAGGTGTGGGAAGTGTGGGAAGTGTGAGGAGAATTATTTGACAAGTCTCTTCCCAATGACGCCAGGTGCTACAACGGAGGGAACCTCCGCAACGCACTGGCTCCCCAATGCCCAACGCCCCATGCCCCATGCCCCATGCCCAATGTTTACGGCTGAATTCCTGCTAGTTGCAGGGCATTGCGTAAAGGTGCTAGATGTTGGTTATGGTCAACTTTGACCAATTCTGTAGAGTTATATAAGTTACGTAGCAATTGGTTGTTTTGTGGCTGATTCAATAGCAGCATAGCGTTGATAATTTTGTCGCGTGTAGGGGTGGGAACGTCATCATCAATAGCAACGCCATGAGCAGGAACGCCGGATATTTTGTGAAGAATTCGCACTTGATTCTTTTCTGCTTCCGTAATGTACGGAGGATTTAGTGCATATTCTGACACCGCAGCTACATCCGCTTGACCACGTAACACAGCTTGTATGGCTTTGCTGTAATTACCACCATAGGTAACTTGTCCAAAGAAATTATTCAAGCGATCGCGGTTTTCTACAAGTCCTTGTTTCACAAGTTCACCAGTGGGGAAAATAAATCCAGATCCAGAAGTGGGAGAAGTAAAAGCCATTCTTTTTCCGCGCAATTGTGACAAAGTGGCTTTAGCTGTAGACTGAGTTTGAAAAGGGCTATTTTTGGGAACAACAAACACTGAGTTATAAGTATATTTACCCGAATAAGTGGAACGAACCTCAGCCAGATACAAGCGAGCATTTGCCAATTGTTCAGCTTTCAACGCTGGACGGCTACTCAAGAAAGCGATATCAGCACGGTTGGCTCTTAAAGCTTCTACTGCTGCGGTGTCATCACCAATCTGTGCTTTGACTGGAACTCCTAACTCTTTAGACAAAAATGTCGCTACAGCATTGGCTTTATTTTGCAAATCTGTAGAGTCAGAACGACTAGGAAAGATTACTACTAATTCATTTGTCTTTCCTTGGGCGAGTAAGGTTTGTTCTTTTTGATTGGGAATGAGATTGGCGATCGCTGACTTTTCTCCAAAGGTACTAGCAATCAAACCCATAAGGGCTACAGATGCCACACTTACACCCAACACACCCTGCTTTGTGACTCTCATTTGTCTTTCTCCACTAGGAATTATTATCAGTATTTATGCGAATTTATTGCAATTGTTTTTTTAAAACTTTAGAATTTTGAGGAATCAAAGTCAAGATAAATTGGTAGATACCAGAAAAACAAATACAGGGCTGGCAGGTGGGTTGGTTGATTGATTGATCCACCAATACAGCAGTCAGAGAACATGAGATGATATTTACTTTGCAGTCAAAAAAGTGTATCCGCTTGGCAATCAACCCATGAGTCAAATCATCTGGATAGCAAGACACGCTAACCGCCTTGATTTTGTTAACCCTGATTGGTTTCTTACCGCCGAACGACGTTATGATCCCCCTTTGTCTGAAGATGGTTTTATACAAGCCAAACAACTAGCTAACCGTCTCAAGAAAGAAAAAATTGCCCATATTTTTGCTTCGCCTTTCTTGCGAACCGTACAAACGGCAAACGCTGTTGCAGAAGTTCTGGATTTACCAATTAAACTAGAAGCAGGTTTAAGTGAATGGCTCAATCCTGCTTGGATGACAGAGGAACCAGAAAGGCTTTCTATTCCTGCTCTGGCTGGACTATTTCCCAGAATAGATACTAGCTACACGCCCCGCATTGCTGCTAAGTATCCAGAAACTCATCCACAAGTACGGGCGCGTTCCGGACAAACTGCTAGATGTCTAGCCACAGAATATTCTCCAGACAATATTTTGCTAGTGGGACATGGTGCATCTGTACTAGGTGCAGCTATGGGACTTGTTGGTGAAATTGCTGTAACGGAAGTTAAAGCATCTTTATGTAGCTTAGTAAAAGTTGTACGTCAACATCCAGAATGGTTTCTTGAACTCAAGGGAGATACTTCCCACTTAACGCAGGTAGAGGAATTTGTTCGGTTTAATTGATGGATAATAACTAAATGTATTTTTGGTGGTGACTACTAACTACTAACTACTAACTACTAACTACTACCATATATATTTATGACTTTACTACTAGCAGGAGACATTGGCGGCACAAAAACCATTCTGCGAGTGATGGAAGAAACAGAAGCACCTGTTTTACGTACAGTGTATGAACAGCGTTATCGCAGTGGGGATTTTCCTGATTTAGTGCCAATAGTACAGCAATTTTTAACCGCAGCTAACACACCCATACCGGAAAAAGCTTGTTTTGCGATCGCTGGGCCTGTAGTTCACAATACTGCCAAGCTGACTAATTTGGCTTGGTTTCTGGACGCCGAACGTTTACAACAACAACTCGGTATCAATTATGTGTCTTTAATCAATGATTTTACTGCTGTTGCCTATGGCATTCTAGGTTTAGAACCCCAGGATTTTTATACACTTCAAGCTGGGAAACCAAACCCAGATGCACCCATTGGGATTATTGGTGCTGGTACTGGTTTAGGGCAAGGATTTTTAATCAAACAGGGAAAATTTTATCAAGCTTTTCCTTCTGAAGGTGGTCATGCTGATTTTGCCCCTCGTACTGAGTTAGAGTTTCAACTGCTGAAATATCTGTTGGATAAACACAGTATCCAGCGCGTTTCTGTGGAACGGGTAGTTTCTGGTTTAGGAATTGTTTCTATTTACCAATTTCTACGCGATCGCAAAATTAGCAACGAATCACCAGAAATTGCTGAAATAGTCAGAACTTGGGAACAAGAAGCAGGGAAACCAGAAAAAAGCGTTGATCCGGGTGCAGTCATTGGTAATGCTGCTTTACAAGCAAGCGATCGCCTCAGTGAACAAACAATACAGTTATTTATAGAAGCTTACGGCGCTGAAGCTGGTAATCTTGCCCTCAAACTCCTTCCTTATGGTGGTTTATATGTTGCTGGTGGTATAGCCCCAAAAATCTTGTCTTTAGTTCAAAAAGGTGAGTTTTTGTTCAACTTTACCCATAAAGGTAGAATGCGCTCCTTGTTAGAAGAAATACCAGTACATATTGTCATAAATCAACAAGTGGGCTTAATTGGTGCTGCTATTTACGCTTCTAGGTTATAGTATATACACTTAGGGTAACAATGCCCTTTTTACACATTTTCACGGGTGCTTCTAAAGATTTTGTTAAGTTATAACAAACCTATCAATCTACGTAATAGCAGCACGTGTAAAAGCAAAAACTATGACAAAAAGAGTGTTGTTGTCCCTAATTACTGTAACCTTACTATGTAGCGGATTTACTCGTGTCGAGGCGCGTCCCCCCCAGCGCCCCCTTTCCCCAACCAAACCAGCTCGAAATAAACCAATTAAATCAGAATGGAAGCTATTCACTGCCCCAGATGGTAGTTTCACTGTCTTAATGCCAGGAATGCCCAAAGCGATTACCCAAACTCAAAAGACCTATATGGGGGAAATAAACTTACAAGTCTTTGTTGGTCAACTAGCTAACCAAGAAGTGGCTTACGTAGTCGCATACAATGACTTTCCCCATAGCTATGGTCAAATGACAAATCCCCAATTAATACTTAACAACGCCCAAACTCTGGCTGTAAAAGCTACCCAAAGTAATTTAATTAGACAACGCAGTATTAATAGTTCAAACGGTCATCCCGGCAAAGAAATTGAGTATGTCAACTCTGGTGGTAAAATCACTAAAAACCGAATGTATGTTGCTGATGGACGTTTGTATCAAGTCATAGCGATCGCAACTCAAAAACAACAGAAGACTTTATCTCAAACTATTAATGGATACTTGAATTCTTTCCAGTTAGTTTTGAAAAAATGAAAATTAGAATTGACGCAAAGAAGATGCGGAAAGTTGGCATTGGGCATAATTAACAACTACCAACTAACCACTAACAAGATAACATTTTCAAGCGTCAAAGCTGTTGATTTGAAATTCACAAGCCCTAGAAACCTGTTGTGTTACGAATTGATCAAAGCTAACTAGTGGCAAACAAGAGGGATTTTTAATCAATTCTTTTGCTAATAAAAATCCTGCAACTGTCCATGTTTGATATTTTCTCGCTTGTTTGCCTTGCAGTCGCCCTCTTGTACCATCGTAATATTCTGGCCATTCATCATCTTTAAGACGTTCTTGGGCAATTTCAATTGCTTTATCTGCTAAGTATATTCTTTTAGTTTTAATCGCTGCTGCTGCCAACATCCACATTAAAACTGGCCAATTGCCACCATTGTGATAAGACCAAGGTATATTTTTAGGATCGCAGCCAGTAATAATTCTATATTCTTCATTTTCTAAAGCTGGAAAAGTGATTTTCATCGGCATATCTCCGACTAAGTCGTCCCAGCGTTTCTCAATTAAATTCATGATGGCTTGCGATTGTTCTTTGCTAGCAAGATCACAAATAATTGCAACTAAGTTTCCTAATGTGAAAAACCGGGTATCCATTTGTGATGGTCCGACATTTCCTGCTAGATAACCACCTTGTTTTGGTAACCACCGATCTAATTCAGCATAAGGAAGCGAATCTACATATATATTGAATTCATTCACAGCCTGTTTACCATACTCTTCACCTTTGTAGCGGTAAATAGCATTGAGACGATTTAAGTCTATCCAATAATGTTTACGAATATGAGCGCATAAAACAGGTAAACGGTTATCAATTGCTGTAACAATATCCTGATTACCTTGGCAAATGAGCAAGTCTCGCCCAGCACGCAATGCTGCATAAAACAGAGATTGTATTTCTAAAGGATGTCCAGAAATACCCAGACGACGGTCAATCATACAAGCACCATCTGGAACCAATAGGGTAGGATACATATCAAAACGTGTCGCTAAAGACAGTTCCATAATTAACCTGATTCCCTCTTGGAAATCACTTTGATATGCCAATGAATAATCCTTGGTAGCTACTACATAAGCACGTAACAGGATCATCCACCAAAAACATGAATCAACAGGTGTGACTCTGGCGATCGCATGTTCTCCAAAATCTGCTTCTAAATATTCTTCACCACTTTGAGATACAACTACTTTGAAACTAGCTGGAATCATTCCCCGTCCAGGTTTGTAGGCATCTAATTGATTCTCTTTTGGTTGTAACTTTAAAGTTACTTCTAGAAAATTACGAACAATTTCTGTTCTACCTTGAATAAGAAATAGTAGACCAGAAGAAACAAAATCTCGAATAAAACATTGGTCGTAATTGAGTGCATCTACTGTACTATCAATGGCGGCTACTGTCCCGACTGGACGACCTTGATAGTACATAATTGATTTTTCTAAAACTTCCCACGCTTCTCTTTCTACATTTTCAATTGTTGCCAAATCTTCTAATTGCATCGTCTCAATATCTCCATGTAAATTTGTAATTTTAATTACAAAGGTAATAAATACCATTTAATTTGTTATTTTCAGTATCTTCACCATGAAAAACAAATTTTTTATTCAACAAAAAAGATGAATACTCAGTAAAAAATATTTTCACTGTTCAATCAAGTAATCTTATGATTTTTTATGAATTTTTAGGATTTACATTCTAGCTGAAAAAATGCACTTAACTTTTGCCATTTTAATGATCAACAGCAAAATTTTTGTTTTGATAACTAAGTTATATCTATCCTTGAATAATTGAAAAATTTTCAGGAGTTAATTACTTTTTACCATACAAAAAGATATATGAATATGTATTTAAATTTTTGTAAATTTAAATACTTTCACAGTAAGCCCTAATTAGCTCATTCAAGAAGTGTCTTTAGCTATCAAAAAACTGTTTACTGACACAATAAAAATTATAACTATTTTTCATAATATGCAATGGTAATTTTAAAAATCGTTTTTCATATTTAACATATTTGGTATTTAATTTTACTTTTTAGCCGCTAATTTTCTTTACCAACAAAACAAATTAAACTTAATATAGTGCGTAAAAAAATACACATTTAACCAAAAAATAAGCTATTCTGAAAAAATTTATTCTAAAAAAATAACAAGTTTCATCTTAGAGCAAAGTATTGTCATACATGCATTTCAATTTTTTTAATGAGTGGTAATTTTTTATTATTTCTTCACTACTACATATACTAACTAGTGGTCTAATAAACCTCGACTAATCAGCAAGTTTACTGACCAATCATTCCTTGATGGTACAAGAAAGCGGATCCGTCCGTGGGGACGGCACTCAATGTGGCGACGCTATGAGAGCCACCCGTGCCTCGTCAATCCAAAATCCCAAATTAGGCGAATGGGGGAGGGGCTTGTACCATAAAGAAATAATTGGTCAAAAAGTGGTAGATGCAAAAAACTAACTAGCTACACAAATAACTATTCTTAGAAATTACTAGATGAAAAAAGTCTTTATATTAAAATAGCATATTGTTTTGTAGCTCTTGTTACTTTTATGATATTAATGTTCATAAATATATGAAGTATGGAAAAACTATTTACCAAAAATTTTGTTAAATCTTCCGGATTACAACTAAAGTTTGTGTATTTAGCAATATAGAAGGAGTTTGTATAGAAAAATTCCTACGTTCTCTGAATGAAAGTTAAAAAATAATAAAGTTAAATTCCGCGACCTAGCAATGTGCGCCCAGTGTGGTTATACAAACCAAGTCCGAGACACGGGCTATTTGGCAAATCAAAGATTTTAAACCCTTGTCTAGCAGGTTTTGTTTCGCCACGACTGAGTGTTTGTTGATGCAAGAATCAACAGGATACAATATTCGATTTTAGATTTTAGATTACTGTCCCTTGAAACCAACTGCTTACCTTCGATAGGCGCGTAGCGACAGGCGTGCAAGTAGCCATTTCGCGTTTACGCGTCTGTAGAAAATGGAATTGAATCCACAACCCATCCCCATAACCCTCAATTTTGGAGAATGAGGGCTGGGGGTTAGGGCTCAATACTTAAACCCATTCTAATGGGTTTAAGTATTGAGTCGAAAATTTATTTTCCGGCTAATTGCTTTGACTAAAAGTATTGAAATTTCTTTATCAGCGGTTTATATCAACAATTCAATAGTCCTAATAAGTTTATCAAATAGTAATAACGGAGAAATTGCCTATTTTAACAACAAAATCAAGTGAATTATTTTAAATTAATTTATTATAGTGATTCAGTACATTTAGATTACTTACTTATTTATGGAGAAAAATACTCCTTATTAACCATATGAATTTGATTAATTGTGCGGAAAAATAAAAAAGAAACTCCAAAGTAAAAATATATGCTCAAAACAGTAGAAACTGTTAAAACTCCTTCGGTAGAACGCTTGCTCAAACTTTGGGTAAGGCGTTATAAACTTGAATTTTCTCATGTCTTACTAGACAAGTATGTTCATACTAGTTTATTGGCAACAGCTTCACCAGAGGGACGAGGTTTGACATCTGCTAGATTGATGAAAAATCTATTAGATATTAATTGCCAGATGGGATGTATACAAGCGAAAACCTTTTATAGTTATATCCCCAACATTATAGATTTGAACGAAGCAAGGCTGATAACTCAATTTGCTTTTCGCATATATAAACAAACACTTGAATTTTACAAAAAAAACTCTCTTCAATCACATTTATCTACAACAGAAGTATCTGATAATCAGAATATTTACATATTTGGAGTATCAGAAATCACCGAATTAGCCTATTTACTTGAACCAGTATTACTTGTATTTCAAGAGCAGCACATCATGTCCAAAGATTGGCGTTCTCTTGGGTTTATGACTACGCAAATAAATTTTACAAATCAGTTAATTCTCAAAAAACTTACGTCAACAGAAAAAATATTACTGACTCCCTACTTAAAATTTATCGAAGAACAAGTTTCTATGCCTTGGCAACGAGTTTGTGCTAGCGCTATCAAGTATGAGATAGATTCACCGGAATTAAATCTTATAGAACATATGATGTTAGCTACACCAGAGATTGCTGAGTCGATTTATCGTCAACTGGTGGAGTTATTACCCAATCACTATAGCCGCAGGGGGGAATTGAGTAACCCAAGTATCAAACACTCTTGCCTTCGTGACTTAAATATGTTTCAAGCTTACTTGTGGTTGTGCTTTTTAGAAAAGAGTATGGAATCCATAGAAAAAGAACTCATACCGTTGTGTGTGATGGTTGTCAAGGGTGTAGGTATCAAATGGGAAATGACAGAAAAATGGTGTCAACTCTTGGTAGATGAAATTAGTAGCCACCTGAACACAGAACAGAAGATGTTATTGTGGCCTTATCTGCAAGAAATGCAACAGCTATTTTTGAGAGAGCGATCGCGCTTGGGTTATAAAGAAGAATTAGCTAGCGGTGTAGTTTAACAGTTATGGTGTTGCCTACATTGCCAGCATCTATAATTAATTCTTGCCCTATGTTAGTTCGTTAATTATGTCGGAAGAAGATATCCGTGCTACGCGGCTAGAGAAAGTAGAACAGTTTAGACAGTTAGGGATGAACCCCTACGCCTATCGTTGGGAATCTACCCATCACGCAGCGCAATTGCAGGAAAAATTTGCTGATTTAGCCAATGGAGAAGAAGTAGATATAGATGTCGCTGTGGCTGGACGCATTATGGTGCGTCGCGTCTTCGGTAAACTAGCTTTCTTTGATATAGAAGATGAAACTGGCAAAATTCAGCTTTATTTAGACAAAAACCGCATCCAAGCAGGTATGGCAGATGTTGATGCTAATGCCTTTAATCATCTCAAACAGCTTACAGATGTTGGTGACATCTTAGGGGCGAAAGGAACAATTAAACGGACTGAAAAGGGCGAATTATCAGTTTATGTTAAAGAATATACAATATTAACTAAATCTTTGTTGCCCTTGCCTGATAAGTGGCACGGTTTGACAGATGTAGCTAAACGTTATCGGCAACGCTACGTAGACTTAATCGTTAACCCAGAAGTTCGGCAAACTTTCCGCCGTCGCGCTCAAATTACTGCTGGTATTCGTAGATACTTAGAACAACGTGATTTCTTGGAAATTGAAACTCCTGTTTTACAAGCAGAAGCAGGAGGTGCTGATGCGCGGCCATTTATTACCCACCACAACACCTTAGATATGGAGTTGTATTTGCGGATTGCCACAGAACTCCATCTCAAGCGATTAATTGTCGGTGGTTTTGAAAAAGTATTTGAACTAGGACGAATTTTTCGTAATGAGGGAATTTCTACCCGTCATAATCCAGAATTTACTACGGTGGAAATTTACCAAGCCTACGCCGACTACAACGATATGATGGCGCTGACAGAAGGAATCATTACCAGCGTTGCCCAAGAAACACTTAGCACATTGCAAATTACTTACCAAGGACAAGCAGTTGATTTAACGCCACCTTGGCGTCGTGTTACCATGCATGACTTGGTACAAGAATATACAGGATTAGATTTCCGAGCTTTCCAAAGCTTGGAAGCAGCTAAAACTGCATCTAAAAATGCTGGATTAGAAAAAATAGAAGATTGTCCTTCTATTGGTAAACTGCTGAATGAAGCCTTTGAACAAAAAGTAGAAACTAACTTAGTTCAGCCTACTTTTGTGATTGACTATCCCGTCGAAATATCGCCCTTGGCAAAACCGCACCGTTCCCAGCCTGGTTTAGTAGAACGTTTTGAATTATTTATTGTCGGACGCGAAACAGCCAACAGTTTTTCAGAACTTACCGATCCCATTGATCAACGCCAACGCTTAGAAGAACAAGCAGCCCGCAAAGCCGCAGGTGATTTAGAAGCCCAAGGAGTAGATGAAGACTTCCTAACAGCCTTAGAATATGGAATGCCTCCCACTGGAGGTTTAGGTATTGGCATTGACAGGTTAGTAATGTTGCTGACTGACTGTGCTAGCATCCGAGATGCGATGGCCTTCCCCTTACTCAAACCAGAAAAATCTGATTCATCCTCAGAATAGAACTGTAAATGAAACCACCAAGGCAATTACATATCAAACTTTATGATACTCTTTAGTCTTGGTGTTTTTCGATTTCTGAGTCCAAAACCTAATTTAAAGCTCAAAAATTTAATTTCTGAGTCCAAAACCTAATTTAAAACTCAAAAATTTAATTTCTGAGTCTAAAACCTAATTTAAAACTCAAAAATTTAATTTCTGAGTCTAAAACCTAATTTAAAACTCAAAAATTTAATTTCCGAGTCGCAAGACTTGATTTACAGGCGAAGGAGCAGGCTATGATGTTTTAGTTAGCAAAGGCTTGCTGCAAACCCAACAGATAATAAAAACTGACCACTGATAACTGTCTCAAAGTATGGCAGGACATAGTAAATGGGCAAATATTAAACGCCAAAAAGCAGTAGTGGATGCCAAAAAGGGTAAGACATTTACTCAACTTTCACGAGCAATTATTATTGCTGCTCGGAGTGGTATTCCAGATCCAGCAGGTAATTTTCAACTGCGAACAGCAATCGACAAAGCCAAAGCGGCGGGTATTCCCAACGAAAATATTGAAAGGGCGATCGCTAAAGGTGCGGGAACTTTTGCGGGTGATGGATCTCAGCTTGAAGCTATTCGTTACGAAGGTTATGGCCCTGGAGGCGTTGCTGTTTTAATCGAAGCCTTAACAGACAATCGTAATCGTACCGCTGCGGACTTACGCGCCGCCTTTAGCAAAAATGGCGGTAATCTTGGTGAAACAGGATGTGTCAGTTGGATGTTTGACCAAAAAGGCGTTTGTATTGTTGACGAAGTAGAAGATGAAGAAAAACTTTTAGAAGCATCCCTAGAAGGTGGTGCAGAATCTTACGAAATGACCGATGAGAAAACTGCTGAGGTTTTTACTGAGGTGACAAATTTAGAAAACCTCAACCAAACTCTCAAAGAAAATCATTTTCAGGTAACAGACGCCGAACTACGTTGGATTCCAACTAACAGCGTCGAAGTGAATAACCCAGAACAAGCGCGATCGCTACTTAAATTAATAGATACTTTAGAAGGCTTGGATGATGTACAGAACGTCACCGCTAATTTTGAAATGTCAGAAGAATTAATGACTGTCATGTCTTAGGTTCAACTGCAACAGGAATTTCACATTAATTACACAGCACTGACATATTAGTTTGAGATATTGATATTGTTGATGACCAAATGTTAGTAACAGGTAGTGCCAAGCAACCAACAACTAACCATTAACAACCAAATAACAAGTTACTTTACCTTACTCTTCAACACACTTAAACACGGTTTTTACCCTACTGCGTTCCTCATGCACCAGTAGGGTTTTTATTTATACCCTCTTCTTAAATTTTTAATTTTTAATTGTTTACTCCCCCTTGTCCTCCACAGCGCGATCGCGTAAAAATAATAATTAAAACGCTGTAATTTGTCTTAACAATGGCGCAAGCACAGCTTCCACAAACTTTTCCCCCAAACCAGGTAGCTACAAGAAAACGGGAATATGACTATGATTTGGTCATAGTCGGCGGCGGAATTATCGGCCTCACCCTAGCCTCTGCTTTTAAGAACTCAGGATTAAGTATCCTGCTAATTGAAGCAAAACCAGAATCCGCAGCAGTAGCTAAGGGACAAGCTTACGCCGTACATATGCTGTCGGCGCTAATTTATCAAGGTATTGGAGTCTGGGACAAAATCTTACCCCAAATAGAAACTTACCGCCGCGTCCGCCTTTCTGATGCTGATCACCCAGATGTGGTGGAATTTACCACAGCAGATATTCACAAACAAGATTTGGGTTATGTGGCGGAACACCAAGCCCTGTTGTATCCTCTGCGCGAGTTTGTCAAAGATTGTCCAAATGTGACTTATTTATGTCCAGCAGAAGTCATCAGTACTCATTATCACTGGGACATAGCCACAATCGATATCAAAGTCGCCGGAGAAATGCGGACAGTCCGTAGCAAATTAGTAGTAGCTGCTGATGGTTCGCGATCGCCTATTCGCCAAGCTGCTGGGATTAAAACTCGTGGTTGGAAATACTGGCAGTCTTGCATTGTAGCATTTGTCAAACCAGAAAAACCACATAATCATACTGCCTACGAAAAATTTTGGTCTAGTGGTCCCTTTGCAATTTTACCTTTGCCGGGAAATCGTTGTCGCATTGTCTGGACTGCCCCCCATGAAGAAGCAAAAGCTTTGTGTGCTTTGGATGATGAGCAGTTTCTCCGAGAATTAAGTCGGCGTTTTGGTAATCAGCTCGGTAAGCTGGAATTGCTAGGCGATCGCTTTATTTTTCAGGTACAACTTATGCAAAGCGATCGTTACGCCCTGCACCGATTAGCTTTGGTCGGTGATGCAGCACACAATTGTCATCCTGTGGGCGGCCAAGGTTTAAACTTGGGTATCCGCGATGCAGCAGCTTTAGCCCAAGTGATTCAAAAAGCACATCAAATAGGTGAAGATATCGGTGATATCAAAATCCTCAAACGCTACGAACGTTGGCGGAAAAGGGAAAACCTCACTATTCTAGGTTTTACAGATTTATTAGATAGAGTCTTTTCTAATACATTCTTACCTGTAATGCTAGTTCGTCGTCTTGGTTTATGGGTAATGCAGCGAGTACCAATCTTGAAAATATACACTCTCAAATTGATGATTGGTTTGAAAGGACGCACTCCTGAATTAGCCCAACGTTGATATAGGATTTTTCGTCATAATTTTGGGGTTGTAGAGATGTTGCAGTGCAACGTCTCTATTTATTTGAGGGCGGGATGTCGTTGCCCATCAAATCTATCTAATACCATTTCACAAAAAATCTGATACAAATACAGACTCTGTAGAGACGCGATATATCGCGTCAGGGACAAAATTTATGTGTATCGTGATTAACGTGAAATGGTATAACTCACGCTTATTTAAATTTTTACTATGATTATTGAAGTTTTATTTAAGTAATAGTACTTAAATAAAATTCTTTTTATTACATTGCAGAAGCAATATTTTATACTTTAAAAATCAAATACACGGTATTAAATTTTACCCAAAATTTACTCGCAAAGCACTGACATTCAGACAATCCGAGGAGAAAATTCAGATAGAAGCACAATCTCTACCTGAAATGATTTTCAGGAAAAATTTGCTGAATTAAACCAAATACAGGGTTGTTTTGACTGATTTGTTATGCGGATTTTAATTTACTCTTATAACTACTATCCAGAGCCAATAGGCATAGCTCCTCTAATGACTGAATTAGCAGAGGGACTCGTTAAACGAGGACATCAGGTACGTGTAGTAACTGCTATGCCAAACTACCCAGAACGCCGAATCTACGACGCGTATAAAAAAAAGTTGTATCTGACCGAATATAAAAATGGTGTTCAAATTCAACGCAGTTATGTTTGGATTCGTCCTCAACCAAATTTACTTGATCGGGTGTTACTAGATGCAAGCTTTGTTGTCACAAGTTTTTTACCAGCCTTGAGGGGTTGGCGTCCAGATGTGATTCTTGCGACTTCACCATCTTTACCTGTATGTATACCAACAGCCTTACTGGGATGGTTACAAAATTGTCCTGTGGTATTAAACCTTCAAGATATATTGCCAGAAGCAGCGATTCATGTTGGCTTGATTAAAAATCAATTACTAGTTAGAGCCTTTACAGCATTAGAAAAATTTGCTTACCACACTGCGACTAAAATTAGTGTCATTGCTGATGGATTTGTAGAAAATTTGATAGATAAAGATGTAAAAGCGAATAAAATTGTACAAATTCCCAACTGGGTTGATGTCAATTTTATTCGCCCTTTACCAAAAGAAAATAATTCTTTCCGCAGGGAGAATCAACTAAATGATAAATTTTTAGTTTTATATTCTGGTAACATTGCCCTGACTCAAGGCTTAGAAACAGTGGTAAAAGCTGCCTCTACGTTGCAACACATTCCAGATATTAAGTTTGTGATTGTAGGAGAGGCAAAAGGTCTAGAAAGATTGCAACAAGAATGCCAAAACTTCGGTGCAGACAACGTTTTGCTGCTACCTTTTCAACCCCGTGAACAATTACCACAGATGTTGGCTGCTGCTGATATTGGTTTGGTAGTGCAGAAGAAAAATGTGATATCCTTCAACATGCCATCCAAAATTCAAGTTTTACTTGCCAGTGGTAAAGCGTTAATTGCATCTGTACCTGATAATGGTACTGCTGCAAGAGCAATTAAACAAAGCGGCGGCGGTGTTGTCGTTCCTCCGGAAGATCCCGATACTCTAGCCAAGGCAATTTTGGATTTGTACCAGCACCCTGAAAAAGTTAAAATTCTCGGCTATAATAGCCGTCAATTTGCTGTTGAGCAATATTCTTTTGATCAAGCTTTAAATCACTATGAGTCTTTGTTTTACACAATGATTGCCGATAGTCCAGTAATTGAATCAACTGTTGTTTCTAAGCAAGAAGTTAAAATCAGCTAACAGTGGTCGGTTATCGAAAATTTGGGTTTAAAACTCTGTGTTAGGTAGTAGTTTTAGCACCTCTGGTTAAGCTTTATCGATAGATTACCTGAGATCATAAATAAAAAAAAGTACATTTGGTTGCCAGTTTGGCAATTTTGCGATTGAAAAAGGCAAAAACACTCACAGGAAATTTGACTTTAAATACTGCTCGGTTAAGGATTTTTCGTCATAATTTTGGGGTTGTAGAGACGCGATATATCGCGTCTCTACAGGATTTAAATGTCAATTGATTTGTCTTATCCGAGGAGTATTGATTTGACTTTTTTTTAATAAAAAAGCACCCTCCGAATTGGAGGGCGCTTTCTCATCTATTCAATTGTAGAGACTGATTGCATCCAGGCTATCTGAAGATTAACCGTTGATAGCAGGAGCTTCAGTAGCAGCCAAGTCGAGAGGGAAGTTATGAGCGTTGCGCTCGTGCATGACTTCCATACCCAAGTTAGCGCGGTTGATGATGTCTGCCCAAGTGTTGATCACGCGACCTTGTGAGTCAATTACTGATTGGTTGAAGTTGAAACCATTCAGGTTGAACGCCATGGTGCTGATACCTAGCGCGGTGAACCAGATTCCAATTACAGGCCAAGCAGCTAAGAAGAAGTGCAAGCTGCGAGAGTTGTTGAAGGAAGCGTATTGGAAAATCAAGCGACCGAAGTAACCGTGTGCTGCAACGATGTTGTAGGTTTCTTCTTCTTGACCGAACTTGTAACCGTAGTTTTGAGATTCGGTTTCGGTTGTTTCACGAACCAAGGAAGAAGTTACCAAACTTCCGTGCATTGCGCTGAACAAGCTACCACCGAATACACCTGCTACACCGAGTTGGTGGAAGGGGTGCATTAAGATGTTGTGTTCTGCTTGGAACACCAACATGAAGTTGAATGTACCAGAAATACCCAAGGGCATACCATCAGAGAAGGAACCTTGACCCAAGGGGTAGATGAGGAATACTGCGCTTGCTGCTGCGACAGGTGCTGAGTATGCTACTGCAATCCAAGGACGCATTCCTAAGCGGTAAGACAATTCCCACTCACGACCCATGTAGCAGAATACGCCAATCAGGAAGTGGAAAATTACCAACTGGTAAGGACCACCGTTGTACAACCACTCATCTAAGGAAGCTGCTTCCCAGATGGGGTAGAAGTGTAAACCGATCGCATTAGAAGAAGGTACTACTGCACCAGAGATGATGTTGTTTCCGTACATCAATGAGCCTGCAACAGGCTCACGGATACCATCGATGTCTACGGGAGGAGCAGCGATGAAGGCGATGATGAAGCAGGTGGTTGCTGCTAAGAGGGTTGGGATCATGAGTACGCCGAACCAGCCTACATATAGGCGGTTGTCGGTGCTGGTTACCCAGTTACAGAAGCGATCCCATACGTTAGCGCTACGAGCGTTTTGTAAGGTTGCTGTCATTGTTCTTATGATTGCGTTAAGTGGATTATGTATGATGTGTTAGCAAGTTCTCTTGCTTGTTTTTAAGATTACTTTACATTTAGTTACAAAAGCAAGAGATTTATATTCACCTTTTATTTTATAAGTCATCAGGTTTACTTATCTATTACTCTAAACCAGGGCTTTAAGCAACGCCTGAAGTTTGAGTTGAATTTCTGCGAGTTCTTTTTCTGGATCGGAACCTGCAACGATACCAGCACCAGCGTAAAGTCTGGCGCAATCGCCATCTATGAGTGCGGAACGAATTCCAACAACAAACTCACAGTTACCGTCTGCATCTACCCATCCCAAGGGTGCAGCGTATAAACCTCTCTCAAAGCTTTCGTAGCGGCGAATTTCGGCACAGGCTGCATCTGGTGCAGTCCCAGCAACTGCTGGTGTGGGATGTAGTTGGGAAACTATTTTTAAAGGATGCACCTCATCGGGAACTATGGCGCTAATTGGTGTCCATAGATGTTGAATATTAGATAATTGTCGCAACCGGGGTGGTAGTATTTGCGGTAATAAACCTAGTTGCGAGAGACGTTGAGTAATAAAATCAATTACTAGGGAATGTTCGTGTCTTTCTTTCTCACTATTGAGTAGGCGATCGGCATTGTTAGCATCTTCAGCAGGTGTTTCGCCTCTTGCTGCACTACCTGCTAAAGCATCGGTGATTAATTGTTGGTTGTGAATACTAATTAAACGTTCTGGACTTGCACCAACAAAGTTTTGTCCTTTGCCGTTGCTTGTAGAGAAAACATAACAATTGGGATGTAGCTGTCGCAAGTTATGCAAGGAATTAAACAAATTAAATGTGGTATTGGATCTCACATCTAATGCATCTGCTAGGACAATTTTACTGATATGGGTAGATTGAATAGTTTCAAGGGCCGACAACACAGAACGTTTGAATTTTTCTGGATTAGCTACAGATTTTTTACTAAATTTTGGCTCTTGAAAATCCTGATGGGGAGAATAAAATGTTGAAGAGTGAATAGTTTCAATTTTTCTCCACAAATTTTGCAATATTCTTTCAATATTTATTTCCGGATGAATGACAAAATTAGCAACTAAGATACAGCATTCATCTTTAACAGCTATTTGCCAACGAGGAAGAAAAATTGTCGCGGCTGGAAATGGATAACTTTCTTGCTGGTTTCGATCAAAAAAACTAAAACTACAAAAAAATAGTGGTTTGGAAAAATATCTTTCTGTATCGCCAAAATTAATTATATTTTTTAAACAATATTTGATAAATGCTTCAGATTTTGTAAATCTTTCTTTTCCCTCTATTTGTAATTTTGCTACAGCATCAATAGCAGCGATCGCTTCTTTTTTACCTTGGTTTTCCCAATAAAAATTTAGTTGATGTGGTTGTGCCAGTTTATCAAGTACTACCAAGGGGTCAACCAAGTTAATTTCTAGGGCAATACTGGCAACTTGAGTGGAATTATTTTTTATACTCTTGCGCTGAACAGCAAAAAGAAATTGGTATAGTTCCCTATTATATACAAAAAAGTCAGCGGCACATGGTGAAACTGTCATGGATCTAAAAATAGTAAATTTTTTTGAAGTAATCTTCCTAAACAGTGATAAATCATGGTCGTATTTCTACAGGTAACATAAACAGTCGCTGTTTCACCAGCGTGTTAGCTCTGCCAAATTATGGTTTTGCAATACCATGTGTGGTCTTGCCTAGCTTTGCGCTGCATGTTGTGACTAATAGCAAGAAAATAATTTCATTCGTAGAAAAATATTTCTTGATGATGTTACCTGCATATGGTTTGCAGAAAAACCATATGTTTTAGGCATAAGAAAGTCCTAACAATATAATTCATTGTGACTGATGACTACAAATTTGATTTCGTATCCCAAAAATAATGCCAAAAATCAGCTATGGATGGCGGCCATAAAACCGCCGATGTATAGTGTTGCTATTATGCCTATCTGGGTAGGAACGGCTGTAGCGTTTGCGGAAACGCATATTTTGAATTGGGCCGTTTTTGGTGTTTTCTTAGCTGCGGCAATTTTAATTTTGGCATGGGAAAACCTCAGCAATGATGTTTTTGATTCTGAGACGGGAATTGATCAAAATAAACATCATTCTCTGGTGAATTTAACAGGTAACAAACTATTAATATTTTGGTTAGGAAATCTATTTTTGTGTTTAGGTTTACTGGGAATACTAGCGATCGCTTGGTGGCAAGGTGACTGGACTGTAATTGGATTAGTTCTGGTCTGTTGTGCTTTAGGCTACGTTTACCAAGGGCCTCCCTTTCGTTTAGGATACCAGGGTTTAGGTGAAATCCTCTGCTTTTTTGCCTTTGGACCAATTGGTATGTCGGCAGTATACTACAGTCAAACTCAAAGCTGGTCAATACAGAATTTAGCAGCCTCAGTGATTGTTGGTATCCCCACAACTTTAATTTTGTATTGTTCCCACTTTCATCAGGTTACAGACGATTTAGCAGCAGGTAAGCGATCGCCTATTGTCCGTTTGGGAACCAAAAGAGGCGCACAAGTTTTGAATTGGTTTACTGCTAACATTTATCTGCTCACCTTACTATTTGTTCTGGGGGGAATTTTTCCTGTGTGGACATTACTGAGTTGGGTTAGTTTACCCTTCGCAATCAAATTATGTCGCCACGTCCAGCAAAATCACAGCAACCCAGAAAAAGTCAGTAACTGTAAATTCATCGCCGTCGCTGTACATTTTTGGTGTTGTTTGCTATTTGGTGTAGGATTTATGTTTTAATCAAGTGATTTGAGTTTTAAGCGATTCGTGGTAATTGTCCTTAGTCCTTAGTCCTTAGTCCTTAGCCCTTAGTCCTTAGTCCTTAGTCATTTTTGTAATTACTAATGACAAATGACAAATCACCAATGACAAATCACCAATTGATTTGATGTGAATTATAAATTTGAATTTCGTCCTTACCAGCGAAAATTTGTGCGCGGGATTGCTACCAGTCACGGTATTTGGGAGATTCGTGAAGGTATTATTCTTCGCCTCACAGATGAAAATAACAAAGTAGGTTGGGGAGAAATAGCGCCGATTAGCTGGTTTGGTTCCGAAACCCTAATCCAAGCGTGGGATTTTTGTTGTCACCTACCAAAGGAAATTACCGAGGAAACTATTTTTTCCATCCCTGATCAGTTACCCGCTTGTCAATTTGGATTTGAATCAGCACTTTTTTGTTCACCCACTCCCACTAATCCCCTCACCTATAGCGCCTTACTACCCGCTGGAGAAGCAGTTCTACAAACATGGGAAAATTTGTGGCAACAAGGGTACTCTACTTTCAAATGGAAAATAGGTGTTTATCCGACGCCTGTTGAACTAAAAATTTTAGATTTACTTACACAAAGCTTACCAACTTCTGCAAAATTGCGATTAGATGCTAATGGTGGATTGAAGCAAGAGGAAGCAAAGTTGTGGTTAGAGAGTTGCGATCGCTTGAACACTAATATTGAATATCTTGAACAACCCTTATCTGTAGATCAATTTCCGCAAATGCTGGAGTTGAGTAAATCCTACAAAACAGCGATCGCTTTAGATGAATCTGTCGCCACACTCCCACAGCTAAAATACTACTTTCAACAAGGTTGGCGAGGAATTTTTGTAATTAAACCAGGAATAGTCGGTTCTCCATCCCAACTGCGTCAGTTTTGTCAACAGCATGAAATTGATGCAGTGTTTTCATCTGTGTTTGAAACTTCTATTGGCAGAAAAGCAGCCCTCCAAATAGCAGTAGAATTATCCAGACACAATCGAGCAATGGGCTTTGGTATTAATCACTACTTTGCTGAAGATGAGGGAACGGGGATTGGGGATTGGGGATCGGGAAGTGTGGGAAGTGTGGGAAGTGTGGGGGGAATTATTTAACAAGTCTCTTCCCAATGCCCGATGCCCAATGCCCGATGCCCAATGCCCAATGCCCAATGCCCAATGACCAATAACAAATGACCAATAACAAATGACAACCAACCAGAAATGGAGATATTAGGAAATTTTAATTTGGTGTGCGATCGCAGTGATGAACTGGCACAATTAACTGAAGAATTTTCTTCAGAATTAATAAACTTCTCTGACTGGCAAACAACACCAAATGTCATTTTAGCTGAACACGAACCTGTAAGATTTTTAGCCTGTTTTCTTGCTGCTTACATTGCTAAGTGTCCTGTGTTTATTGGTAATCCTAACTGGGGAAAACAGGAATGGCAACAAGTATTTAATTTAGTACAGCCAAATATTATTTGGGGAGTCAATCATCACGAATTGGTCATTGATAATCAGAAAAACAATTACCAATTACCAATTACCAATTCTCCATATATCATGATTCCCACCGGCGGCTCATCTGGTAATATCAAATTTGCTGTTCACACCTGGGAAACTCTCACATCTTCAGTACGTGGATTTACAGAATATTTTCAACTACAAACCATCAATTCCTTTTGTGTGTTGCCTCTATATCATGTCAGTGGCTTGATGCAATTTATGCGGTGTGTTACCACTGGTGGTAAACTAGTAATTTCACCTTTTAAAGAATTAGAATATAGTTGTAAATTATATCAATTTGAACAAGCAAATTTCTTTATATCTTTAGTACCAACTCAGCTACAAACTCTCTTACAAAATTCAAATTTAACAGCATGGCTATCCCAATTCAAAACAGTTCTTTTAGGAGGTGCGCCAGCTTGGGATGAAATTTTAGAAAAAGCAAGATATTATCAAATTAAATTAGCTCCGACATATGGCATGACAGAAACGGCTTCTCAAATTGCCACACTCAAACCAGATGATTTTCTCAAAGGTAAAGTTAATAGTGGTCAAATTCTTCCTCATGCCAAAGTTAAAATTACCAACGAAAAAGGCAAATATTTAAATAATCATCAAACAGGAAATATAACTATTCAAGCAGAATCTTTAGCTCTTGGTTACTATCCCCTGGTTCCCAACCTCGAAATCATAGCCCCTAATTTCCTAACAGATGATATAGGCTTTATAGACAAAGAAGGCTATTTAAATATAGTCGGGCGTAAGAGTGACAAAATCATCACTGGTGGAGAAAACGTCTACCCCACAGAAATAGAATCAGCAATTAAAGCAACTGCAATGGTAACTGATGTTTGCGTCGTGGGTATATCCGATCAACATTGGGGACAAGCAGTAACAGCTATTTATGTTCCCAAAAACTCAAATCATTCTGTGGTAGAAATTCAAAACTTACTGAGAGAGCAACTCAGCAAATTTAAACTTCCTAAACACTGGATTGCTGTGGAAAATTTACCCCGTAATTCTCAGGGTAAAATCAATCGACAGCAATTACACGAAATCGCTTTAGAAACCCTGAAAAACTCGGAAAAATAACCTTTCTAAATCAACTTTGTACAGACGCGTAGACGCTCGTAAGAGCGGCTTCAAGGTAAGAGTAGAATCGCGTCTCTGCTGATTTTTAACTTTTCAAATCGCCTCTCTCGATTTTCTTCTCTCTGCTTTTTCCGCTTCTGATGCGTTCACTTCCAACCATTCAATCATCTGCTGAGGTAAATCTGTTTTTTGTCTGCTAGTGGTATCAATACAAACATGTCTGGTAAATGCTTTAGCTACCATCACATCTGCTACTAAAATTTCGTAATTGATTTCAAATTTTTCAGCACTTAACTTTTGTGGTATTAAAGTAACAACTAATTTATCACCACAAAATGTAGGACGAAAAAAATCTACATTAGCATGAACAATAGGGTAAGCTACCGATGAGTTATTAAAAAATTCCTTAATATTAATACCAGATACTTCTAAAGATTCCTCATAAGCTTCATGGCAAATACTTAAAACATTGGCAAAGTAAACTACTCCAGCAGCATCGGTATCTTGAAAGCGAACGGTACGATGATAGTTAAAAGACATTTGTCGCAACCAAAATGATATTCTCTGGCTAATAGCTTAACTCCATAAACTCAATTAAAAATTGCACTTAATCAAACTAAAGGATTATATACATCTTCAGAACAAGGATTAAGGTAGGGACGCTGTAAATCTATTCCAAAACGTGCAAAATTTTGGTAAATGGTTTGTATCCTTTGTTGGGTAGAATTTTGTCCTTTTTGCCAAGCTTCTAACAAAGCATTAGTGACAATTTGACAACGGTTCATGCCAAAACTTTCTTGAGCAACAAATTTTTGGGCTGGTTCTTCAGCTAAACTTAGCCCAGGTGCTAAATATTTTGTAAATAAGGGAATTTCTGCATGAAAATGAGATTTGTGTTGTTTATACACACTTTGCAGAACTTCTCGCACTACCCAATAATTGTGCCGTTCAAAGTAAAGAACCCCTGAGTCAAAACGTTTATAAGCAGAGGAATTATACGGAACTTGCAAGCTAAAGGCAATACCAGCAGCATTGAGTTCCAATGTCAAGGTTTCCATGAGAGCGATCGCCCCCACTGGAGTTAAATTAAAATAAATCCGTCCTTCTCCTAAATCATTATCAGGATTTTCACTTAGTCTTTGGGCAACATTGCTAACTGCAACGTAACAACCATTTTGCAAGCGATTTTTTGGCATCCAAATACTTATGATATCGCCGACTCTGACAGTTTGCATCATTTGTTCTATGTGGTGTTCACCTTCAACATGTAATGTCAAACCGCCTTTACTCACGGCTAAACTACCATCTGGTTCGCGTCGTAACACCTGCCAACCAGAGTCATAATAACCAGTACCGTGATTGCTAGAGTGTAATTGGTCATACAATTGCCAATCAATCCCCAAAACGGAATTATTTCCTACATTTTTGTGGGGTAAAAAATTATTAGGTTCAGCATTCACTGCTAAAACACTTTGTAATGAGCCATTGTAATAAATACCATAGATAAAGTTTCTGACTAATAAAATGAGATATTTCTGCTGTATTGCTTGTGAATTTTTTTTTAATCTTTGTGCCAACTGACTTGGCAAAGCAAAAGATTGATAATTGGGATGGTAAATACAAAAGTTAGACTCGATTTGAATATTGCCGGCAATATCGAGTAGAGAATTTAGCAAATGCTGGTTAGAACAATCTATCATGACTTTGAATCTCCCCGTTTACTTTTTTTGTGATCAACACCCACGTAAACGGGTTTTACTATAGTAAATTCTGACTAAATTTTGTTCATTTTCCGTCTGAGGATGTTTAGTAGATTTCACCCAAGATTTGGTAATTTCTGATTCGGAGATTCCAAAAACTGTCATTATAGATTCTTGTGGTCTTGTAAGTAGACTTTTGGCAACTTGTAGCGTTGTAATACCGCTGTTATCAAAATATTTACGGTCTTGAATTGTTGCTTGTAAATGATGAATTAGTACCAAACCGGCAAACTGTACTACTCGTTGAATGAAGTCGCAACGGTAGTCTAAAATGCTGGGGAAAGCATCAAGATAAGCTTGAATTAAAGCAACTATAGAGGGGTGAAGAACTTCTAATGGTGTTGTGGCTAATTCTAGAGATTCTTCTAATTTGATGGACGGATCTACCACCAAGCTTTCTAACCAAATTTTCAAATAGCTTGCTACTAAGGTTCCTAAATCAAAAGCGGGATCTCCCCAACTACAAGTTTTCCAGTCAATGATCCGAATCAAGCAGTTATCTAGTTGTTTCCATCGAGAATGTACTAAGATGTTTTCTAGTTTGAGGTCGTTGTGAGTTAAGCAGCAAGGTTGCCATAAAGATGCTAACTCTGCGATCGCTGATTCTAAACTTTCATAACGTTGATAAAGAATATAAAACTTGAGTGCATCAGTCGGAACACTACCAAAAATTTCCGAGCTAAATGACTCTATTCCTTGGGTGGGATTGTAAAACTGATAGCGAAATTGACCTTGAGGAGCTGTTGCCATAAAATCACGATACTCTCGCTGATTAAATGTGGCACGATGCAGCACACCTAAGCTAGCACCGATGGCGCTGGCTATTTCCAAGGGATAAATATCATTTTGTTGATAAAAATTACCTAATTCAAAATATTCCGTTAGATAGTTGCGAACAAGTATAGATTCCTCTTCATCAAAATGCAGTAATAGTGATCCGATCTCCGCAATATTTCCTAAAACTGGAAACTGCTGCAATAACTGATGAAATAACCATTCATTAAATAATTCTTGGGGAATCCCATCATGTTCTATGTTACGTTCCTGCTTCACTAATAATTTGCGATCGCTTTCCAAATTTATCAATAAGTTTATATTTTTATTGCTACTTTCTACTAGCTCAGAATCCGCAACAACCCCATCCTCAGAACTACACAGTCCTACGTTTTGCAAATGCTCGATAAGATGGTGATTTGGAGAATACATTGAAAATACCATATATTATTTCCTAACTCGTAAAACTGCCTAGAGAATTAGCTATCTTGTTATTAGCTTTGTGTAAGTAGTATTAGCTAAGTAGTAAAAAGTCGTGAGTAAGAATATTGATTGTTACAATCTACTAATATCCTATATTGTCAGCAAAAACTTGCCAAAATGGCAATGCAGCCTTTACTTACCTTTAATTTTTGCTTTGTGAAAAATTTAAATATTTCAAAGTTTTGATGATGTTTAATTGATATTAGCTGCTTCTTGATAATTTTTTATTCATCAATCAAGACTGTATATGTATGTTTAAAAATTATCTTTTTAAATTTCACTCAGTAAATATCCACTCCAATAACATTATTCGATCAGGCTAATAACCTTACCTAATTAATCAAAGGTGATTATGTACACGATGAATATCGCGTTTGAAAAAAGTCAAAACAATTTTTCTCAGCCTTTGATTTATTTCAAGATGCCAGTTTATTGCTGCTATCCTGCACTAGATTTAATGGTTATAGATATAAACTGAAACTTCTTGAAAGCAAAATTCGCAAGTACAAAGAGTCCTGCGTATTTACCTGATAATATTGATTTTTTTTATAAAGAAGATAACTAAATTGTTAAAGTGTTGAATAGCTACTTACCTTCACTTTACATTATTTTTGCATAAAAAAACATGTATTTTGACTACTTTTCATCTTAAAAAACATTTTTTAATAACTTGAATAAACAGCGCAAAGAAACAATAAATCACTGAATAATGTAAATTACTTGATATTAAACTGGTTTTCTAAAAAATATTAGTTCACTATATAACCTTTCAGTAGTGTAGTAATTACTGAATCTGTGCAGAACCAAAGACAACAACTGAGACCATTTTGGATTTTAGATTACTCTACCTTGAAGCCGAAGAAGGCGCGTCTATGGAAAATGGAATTGAGAAACTCTTTGTGCATAAGAGTTCTATGAATCTATCTGCCGCATTGTTTCTTTAAATTGGTATGAAATTACAATGTACCGTAGCGCATACGGGAACGTGGGGAAAACAGAGGAACAGTTCTCAGACACTCTCGGAAAAATACCTAAAAGCTTGGGGACGTGAAGGTTGAGCGCTTGTTGGATGAACCGATAATCCTCTCGTCTTTAGGCGAGGGGAGTGTCAATCTTCTTGTTCCCAATTTTGGGTGTCATCACTTTCCCAATCAACAGGATCTTGGTAGCTTTCTTGATTTCGATACTGTTCTGATTTTTTGGTGCGATTGTAATGTCTAAGGGATTCTCTTTCCCTTGATGTCAGCGTTGTTTTTTGATTCACGAACAAGCGATCGCTTGTTCTTTTTCCACTTTTTGAACGGGTAAAACTTTTCCATGCGGCTTTAAAGCCAACAAATACGCTACGTGTATTAATTTGAATATTTTGAGCCTGCTGTTTAGCACTGTTCAAGCTTTGATCAACTTGTTTAACAACCCCAGAAGCACTTTTGACACCTTCACTAAGATCATCAGTCAGATCGGTAATTTCCAGACCTGTCATCCGGAGCGAATCCAGAGTCGGTGGTAACTCCCGCGAGAGGGTATCAAAAAACTTTTCAGCACTACGAGCAGCACGTGCTAACTCCTGAAATGCTGGTATAGCCACCACCAAAACAGCAGTTAGACTGATAGCCACCAAGAATATAGATAGTCCCAGCCAAAACAGCGGTTCACTCACAATTATGTTGTTAATTTAGTTATCTACATGCTCAGGAAGAGAATCTGAGTCACCCACTGTCTGATTAGCCGTTGTTTGTCCTTGTGGTGAATTTTTCCGTTTCATTGCTTGATTTTCTCGTTGACTAGCATCGATACCGGCAGCGATCGCTTCCCGTAGTCGATCTAAAGTCTCATCCCAGTTTCTGAGTGCATTTGCTCCCAGGCGGTCTGCCTGAATTTGCACACTAGTTGATAAATCTTCTGCTAAGTCTGGGAGCGCATCAGCAGATTTTTTCAACAGTTTACGCGTTTCGCGTCCTGTACGCGGAGCCATAAGCAAACCAGTCAAAGCACCGATAGTTGCTCCCAGCATGACACCGCCAATAAATACTCCAGAACGGTTGTTAGACATTGTAGTTTTCTCTCCTTAAACACATTTTATGGGGTTTTCATACATTGCAAGCCCTGAATTATTTAACTTTTCTCCGATAAAATCGACGCCAGAATCTTTGTCCAATCAATAATATGCTAAAAATTTGCTGCAATTGTTGAATTTGTAGCTCTAGCGCTTGATTTGTTTGCCGTAAATTATGAATATTCTGTCGGCTGATATCAAGAGCCTGAGGTGCTTGAGAAAATAAAGCATGGCTACAACGTTCAGCGATCATAAACAAATTAGTGAGCCTAGCTAGTAGCAGCCGCAGTCGCCAGACTCGCCAAGCAATGTACAGTAATACTAACGAGATGACTGTGTTGATTAAAACAACCAATTGAACCATTGCTTACCTTTTCCAGCGCCAAAGTTGAAAAACTTTATTTAAGCTGCACTAAGTTCTGATTTCATCATAGCGACAGAGCGGGATTCGGATCGGGGAAAGGGGATCGGGGATCGGGGAAAGGGGAAAGGGGAAACAGACTTGTTAAATAATTCTCCCTTGTCCTCCTTGTCCTCCTTGTCCTCCTTCCCGTGTCTCCCCAATCCCCGATCCCTGATCCCCAATCCCCTTATTCCTGCGATGCCGAAAATTCGCCTATACTGGCACTTTTGAGCGAAGCAGGTAAGGATTGAGAATTACCAGCATATGGTTGAGCTAGGTTAGAACGTAACTGGCGCATCAGGCTACCCATTTCCAGTGCTGACATGGCATAATCCCAGCCATGATTACTTTTGATACCAGCTCTTTCTAAGGCTTGCTGCATGGTATCGGTTGTCAAAATCCCAAAAACCACTGGTACACCAGTTTGAAAGGAAGCAGCAGCAATACCTTTTGCCACCTCAGAGGAAACATAATCAAAATGAGGTGTTTGTCCTCGAATGACAGCACCCATACAAATTATGGCGTCGTAGCGTCCCGAAAGAGCAAGTTGGCGGGCTACTACTGGGACTTCAAAACTCCCTGGAACCCAAACATAATCTACTTGAGAACCATGAGGATCAACATCGACGCCGTGGCGTTTCAAGCAATCTTGGCACCCCTCTAGTAATTTGGTGGTAACTAGATCATTGAATCGTCCAATTACCAATGCAAACCGTAAAGGTTCTGTCTGCGTAAAAGTTCCCTCGAAAACTGCCATGACCGCCTCTAAATCAACTATACTCTTGCCAATATATACATTTCTTCTATAAAGACAACAGGAGCAACGGAGACAAATAGACGCGGTGAAGGAGAGACGTGCTGACGCGGAGTGTTAAAATTTCCCCGCATCTCAGTGTCTACTTATTCCCGTGTTTTCTATTGCCTTTGTTGCCCCTGTTATTTTTATGCTATTTACTTAGTAGCTCTTCTTACACCCTTACACGCTTGCACCCTTACACCCCCATACCCATTTTCAACTAAACTACGAAAAAGCTTAGGAGTGCAACTAGAACTACTAAGCCGATCCAAGTTCCAGAGCCAAGCCACAGCAGTTTCTTGGAATCGTTCCAGTTTTGCGGAGTGGCGTAGGCAACAGGAACGCCAATCACCATTGCAAAAGATACAAGTACCAGAGCTAACAAAGCAATTTGGAATATAATACTCATTTTCCCTTCTCCCAAGACAGCGAAGATTCTAGTTATTAAAGATAGAATATCTACAGAGTTAAACCAACATTCTTCCTTATTGTTAAGCTATCAGAAATTGCAACATTTTAGTCATCGTCCTTTGTCATTTGTCCTTTGCCCTTCGTCCAATGACTAATGACTACTGACTACTGACCAATGACTTTTGACTATGGATCTAATTCTTTGTCATACAACAGCTGATTTTGATGCTTTGGGGGCGGCGGTAGGATTAACACGTTTGCTTCCTGGTAGCAAAATTGTGTTAACTGGCGGCGCTCACCCACCAGTGCGGGATTTTTTGGCGCTGCATCGGGATGAGTATCAATTAATTGAACGGCGTTCTGTGAATCCGAAAAAAATCCGTTCTTTGACTGTAGTAGATACTCAATATCGCGATCGCCTGGGTAAAGCCGCAGAATGGTTAGATTTACGCCATCTTAAAGAAATCATAGTTTATGATCATCACCTTGGGCAACATGGTGATATTCCTGCGACAAAATTACACATTGCCCCTGTAGGAGCTACCACAACTCTGATTGTGGAGGAATTGCAAAAACAGCAAATTTCCCTCTCAACTGCCCAAGCAACTGCGATGGCGTTGGGTATCCATGTTGATACAGGTTCCCTGCTCTATGATCACACTACACCACGGGATGCTCTGGCTTTGGCTTGGTTAATGCAGCAAGGAGCAAGTTTATCGGTAGTTGCTGAGTATGTAGAACCTGGTTTGTCTCCCCAATTGCAGCAGTTATTATCAGAAGCTATTGACGATTTACAATATTTATGCATCCGAGGATATACCCTCGCTTGGGTAACGTTAGTAACTGATGGTTATGTACCAGGTTTATCGAGTCTAGCTTCCCAACTGATGGAGTTGACAGAAATAGATGCTTTATTGTTGGCGAACAAATATGGTGTGGGAGAAGGCGATTCACGCTTCACAATCATTGGGCGATCGCGAATTCCTGAAGTCAACCTCCACCAAATCTTTCAACCACTAGGTGGTGGTGGACATTCGCAAGCAACATCGCTGAATTTGCGGGGTGTAAATTGCCGAGAAATACTCAATCAATTATTAGAAGGATTAAAAGCGCAAATTCCCTACCCACCAACAGCACGGGATTTGATGTCATCGCCAGTTCGGACGATTCGCCCAGATACCACCATCGAGGAAGCACAGCGAATTTTGTTACGCTACGGACATTCTGGTTTATCTGTAGTTGATACCCAAGGTAATTTAGTAGGTATTATCTCCCGTCGGGATCTTGATATTGCTTTGCATCATGGTTTTAGTCATGCACCTGTTAAAGGTTACATGACAATCAATCTTAAGACCATTACTCCTAACACCACCCTGCCAGAAATTGAGTCATTAATGGTGACTTATGACATTGGACGCTTACCTGTATTAGAAAATGGAGAATTGGTAGGTATAGTCACCCGCACTGACGTTTTGCGAGAGTTGCATCAGCAGAATGATAGCGAAAGGGGGAGAAACGGTGAAAGGGGAACAGAAGGGGAAGATGATGTTGAGATTCCGACATTAGCACAATTGCGCGATCGCCTCAATCCGAAACTCTGGGAATTACTCACCAAAGCATCTGCCCAAGCCAAACAACGGGGTTGGCATTTATATTTAGTAGGAGGAGCAGTACGCGACCTGCTACTAGCCAAAGAAGCATCTGGTAGTTTGTTAATCAAAGATATTGACTTAGTCGTTGATGGTTTTCATAAAACCGCGGATGTTGGCGCAGGTGTAGAATTAGCAAAAGCACTCCAGCAAATTTACCCAGCAGCACGGTTAGATATTCATGGTGCTTTTCAAACTGCGGCTTTACTTTGGCACAAAGATCCAGAATTAAATTCTTTGTGGGTAGATATTGCCACTGCTAGAACAGAATTTTATCCTTATCCAGCGGCAAATCCGGAAGTCGAAGCTAGTTCGATTCGCCAAGATTTGTATCGGCGTGATTTTACCATTAATGCTTTAGCACTGCGACTGACTCCTCCCCATGCAGGGAAACTGCTAGATTTTTTTGGTGGTTTGCTAGATTTACAAGCAAAGCAAATTCGTGTTTTACACGCCAACAGTTTTATTGAAGATCCCACCCGTATTTATCGCGGTGTACGCTTTGCTGTGCGCTTTGGATTTAAAATTGAATCCCAAACAGAAGAATATATTCGTTATGCGATTAACAGTGGTGTTTACGATCGCACCACAAAAGAAAATCACAAAACACCTGCACTCCAAACCCGCCTCAAAACAGAATTAAAGCACATCTTAGAAGCACCTTATTGGCAAGCAGCTTTGCAATTACTTGGAGATTTGGGAGCATTACAGTGTATTCATCCGAGTCTGAAAAAATTAGATGCAGAATTATTGCGGCGATTACGATTACTAGAACGCTGTTTACACAAATTTGATTTAGAAGAAACTCTGCTGACTCACTGGCAAATGCGCTTAGAGGTGATTATCGCTCACCTCGCCTCACAATATCGAGCTAAAGTAGCTAAAAATCTCCAACTACAAGAAGATAGCATTGAACGCTTGGAAAAATTAGCTCAAGTACAAGCTAAGGTAACAGATGCTTTACCCAGTTGTCAGCTTCCTAGTCAGGTGGTGAAATTGCTGCGATCCTATGATTTACCCATGTTGATTTTAGTTGCTTTACACAGTTCCCGCCCAATTAGGAAGCAAATATGGCATTATTTGACGGTTTGGGCGGATGTTCAGCCGATATTAAATGGAAATGACTTGAAAAAACTTGGTTACAAACCAGGACCACAATATCGGCAAATGTTAGATGATTTACTAGCTGCGACATTAGATGGAAAGATTTGCGATCGCACTTCCGCAGAAAAGTTTTTAAATATAAATTATAAAATCTGAATCAATCTGATCAAAATTTGATTTTAATCCCTATTGAGATTTTTGTTTC
The DNA here is from genome assembly GCF_004323185.1 of Westiellopsis prolifica IICB1. Classification (GTDB taxonomy): domain Bacteria; phylum Cyanobacteriota; class Cyanobacteriia; order Cyanobacteriales; family Nostocaceae; genus Pelatocladus; species Pelatocladus prolificus_A. The sequence continues at coordinate 1,686,593 of NZ_NAPS01000002.1, read as the reverse complement.
TTCTGATTAAACAAACCAGACATACTCAAACCCGTAACTATCAATCCAATAATTCCTAAACCATTCAACATCGGATAGATTGCTTGAAGATGAAATATTTCGCCTGTATGGATACTTAAAATCAATCCAGATGAAATCCCTGTGTTAATCGGCCATTCTCTGACAACGGTTGCTAACATTCCTGTCAGCGCAGTTAAAATCAATGGCAAAGCAATAATGATCGCGAGAGTGCGGTGATACTTGCGAAATACACGTTTCATAGTGGTTATTCAGAAAAAATTAACTAATAAAATTTAATATAATCACCAAAATAAATTTTATTAAATATTAACTTAAAAATTGTCTGGAAAAATTGAGAGAGTGAAAATGCCGACTTCTTGAAGAAGTCGGAATTTTGTTGTTCGTGAATTTTTTCACAAATAATTAAACATATATAACAAAAAATTATATTCAAATAAACTAAAAATATCAATTACTTATGACTTTTCTTAACTGTCTTAACTGTCTTAAGTATCCTTGCATTTTCGCTTTGATGCTGAGAATATGCAAAGGCATATGTGCCAATCCCAATTTACAATACTCGCGCTTTGCGCTCAAAGCAAGCTACGCAATTAAAAAACTTAGATGCAGTAAAGCTTTCAGGGTTTACATCTGTATCATATTTTTTGTGAAATGGTGTCAGTACCAGACGCGATATATCACGTCTGGTACAGGGTCTGTATTTGTATCAGGCTTTTCGTGAAATGGTATGAAACACTACTTTCGCTAATTTTTTCTTGGTAAACATAATAAAGGTTTCTATGTCTGATATCAAAAAACTTGGTCAATCTTGGACATTTAATTGGTTCTTTGGTTTTGGAGAGATCCCGACAGATGAGGATTGTTGCATTTATATGAAATCGGTTTTATGTTGCGCTAAAGGAGATGGAACTCTCTCACCAGAAGAAAAGAATTGGGCGGTTGGATTCTGTGCATCTTGGGGAGTAGCAGACTGGGTGATTGAAGAGCTAAAAGCATATGAAGCGGATGAAGATTTAGCAGAAGTCATTGCTCGTTCTCCTCAGGTATCCATAGCACAGAGAGATTTACTTCTCACTGCAATTAGGGCTTGTGCTGCCGATGCAGAATATCATGAAGAAGAAAAGGCAAAAATTCGGCAAATGGCTTCTATTATCGGGGTTACAGAAGATGTAGTAGAGCAATTAGAGCAGCTACAAAAAGAAGAATCAGCACTACGCCAAAAGCGCATTAACCTCTTATATCCTGAGAAAAGCCCCTATTAATACAGGGAGCATCCCAAATGTTCAAAAAACGCCTGCGATTGAAATCGCAGTCTTATAGTGAAAGTCTGCTTTAAGCAGACTGTTTGATTTTATGAAGTTTAAACCGTTCCACACCCTTTGCTTTGCGGTATTTTGAAAAAATTGGGATGCTCCCTTAATATCTCTTAATACAGTTGTCAGCCAAAATCTTTAGTAGAGACGTGAAATTTCACGTCTCTACACTTTTTTTATGTATGGGTGTGACATCGCTGAGGAGGTGGGTAAGTAACAAAAAGTAAACACGCACCAAATCCTTACTAATGACCAATGACCAATGAGTTGTACAGAGGCGATTTATCGCGTCTCTACCAATGACCAACGACCAATGACCGTACGTCTAGTAAATTTGTGCCGACATACTTATAAATATTCTTACTTTATTTATTTATGGGATAATATTTGAGTAACTTGCTCAGGAAGCATCTCAATATGTGCAGAAGACCTTTGGCGATCGCGAATCGCAGTTATACAGACAAACTCCACCTGGTATTGTTATATAAACTTGTGCAGGTCGGTTGAGTTTGTGTAACTCGATTGAAACCGCCAAGTTGCAAATTTGGGATAATGCCTTTGTTCAGGTTTCAAACAGAGAAGTTTAAATACGCCAATAGAATATTTTTCAGCTGAGATTTTCAAATGTTCGGGTGAGCAACTTACGATTGATCAAGTCCATGAAGGATTAACTATTACTTCACCAAGCCAAAATTGACAGATATTGACCGGGGAAATCTACCCTCCACAATTCAAAAAAGTGGAGATATCGGGTGAGGTCAAAGGGAAAAGAACTCAAACTATCTCTTATTCTTTACCCAAGTGCAACAAAATTTTTGGTGGACTATTTAGTATTCTTCCTCTCGACGCTGCTCATACCCCAAATTACTGCCGTTGTTAGACTTGTGTGGTGTTACATGCAACAGAGGCGGATTCAGAAGATACCCCCATTCATCTTTCCCTTTGAGGTTATCAAACCCAATGGGAATGTATTATCTGTGGTTTTCGGTGCAGATATCAATGACCCCTTAGCAGATTTCTCCGTTCCGTATCAAATTAGACGATCTGATCGAAATGTGCGACGAGAATTAGAAAATAAATTAGAAGAATTTCGTCGGCTTTTGATTGTCGGACAACCAGGAATCGGGAAAACACGAGAAGCTGTTGAATTAGCACAACTTTATAACCGAGAAGGTTGGACGGTTCTCTGGCTTAAATCTGACGGATGGATTAATGAGCCAAATCAAGAACAATTACAAAAAATCGGTGCTAATCGCAAGTTGTTGTTTTTGCTTGACGACCTGAATCAAAGAATACATTACAATCGCCCCAAATTACCCCCCGGACTAGAACAATCTGAATTAGCTCCTTTGACTATACCGTTGCAACAACAATTGTGGCGAGTTCTAGAAGTTTATGAACGGTTCTGCGGTCAGGATAAAATACGGGTGATTGCTACTGTTCGTGATCAAACAGAGTTAGTAAATTCAGCGACGGAATGGGAAAAACAGCAATGGGAGCGTTTTCAGGTTTATGAACTAGCAAAACCGGAAAATGCAGCCATTGTTCAGCTACTATGTAATACTGTCCCGCAAACTAACATTAAAAGTAACGAAGAAGAATATCTGACGATCGCACAGAAAAATGACTCGACTTTCATGAATGCGATCGCCAATCTCCGGCGGTTGAGAAACCAAAATCTATCCTTAACCTCCAGCAATTACATTAACTTTTGCCAAGATACTTGGGAAAGATGCTACGCCGATGCAATCAAAAAACACCCAGCTAGCAAATATGTTTATGATGCCATAGATTTGCTACAACAATTGCATCTGTCAGTTGAGCGATTTATCCTAGAACCAACTGTTTTATTAATCATGGGAGAAAACTCCCAGCAACAGTTACAGCATCGTTGGCTGATTCGACGAGTTCTCAATGATTTAATTGAAAGTGAATTTATCCTGAATCCGCGCGATGGACAAATAGCAGCCAAAGATAAGCAAATAGAAGTTGATGAATTTGTTAGTCCCTTATCCGAGTTGGTTTTAAGGCTAACAAATAAATATCCACAGCAAATGCTGGGTAAACTCTTTAATTTTGCCTGCCAACTATTAAACTTAAATCACCCCCAACAAGCCTTTACTTGCTTCGAGCAACTCCTCAAATACCACTGTGAAATTTCTGAGATTTGGTTTTATAGAGGTGTTTGTCTATACTATTTAGGAAATTATGAGGAAGCAGTTTCATCCTATGACAAAGCCCTGGCTCTTCAGAATGACTCTTACCAAGGTTGGTATAATCGGAGCCTAGCATTGCACCTATCGGGATGCTATGAAGAAGCAGTAGATTCCTATGACCAAGCACTTGCCATCAAATCTAATCTCCATCAAGCTTGGTATAACCGAGGTATCGCATTGTATTTTTTGGGACGTGATCAAGAAGCAGTTGCTTCCTATGATCAAGCACTAGCGATCAAACCAGACTATTACCAAGCTGATTATAGCCGATGTCAAGCACTAGAGAACTTGGGACGCTACCAAGATGCAATTGCTTCCTACGATAAAGTGCTAGCACTCAAAAGCGATCATTACCAAGCTTGGTATCACAGAGGGAATGCATTGTATTTATTAAAACATTACGATGAGGCAGTTGCTTCCTATGACCAAGCGCTGGTGTTCAAACCCGACTATTACCAAGCTTGGTACAACGGAAGTGTCGTTCTATACATTTTAGGATTATACGAGGAAGTAGTCACATCCTGTGAAAAAGTAGTAGCAATCAAACCCGAACATTACCAAGCCTGGTACAACAAGGGTAATGCATTGTACTTTTTGGGACACTACGAAGAAGCTATTGCTGCTTATGATAAAGTGCTGTTGATTCAGCCAGACTATGATCAAGCCTGGTACAACCGCAGTGTCGCCTTATATTCTCTAGGCTTACACGAAGAAGTAGTGACATCCTGTGACAAAGCAGTGGCGATCGCACCCGATCATTACAAAGCCTGGTACAACAGAGGAAATGGACTATACTCTTTAGGCAAATATCAAGATGCATTAGTTTCCTATGACAAAGCACTAGCTATCAAGTCTGACTATTACGAAGCTTGGTATAACCGGGGTGTAGTTTTGGGAAATTTGGGAGACTACAAAGAAGCAGTAGTTTGCTACGACAAAGCACTAGCTATCCAACCTCACAATTACCAAGCTTGGTACAGTCGAGGTAATGCGCTCAATAAATTAGGTTCTTATCAAGATGCGCTAATTAGCCTTAACAAAGCAATTGCACTAGTTCCTGATTCCTTTGAAGCTCACTACAACAAAGCTTGCTGTTATGCTTTGCAAGAAAATCTTGAATTTACCCTTGAAAGCTTACAACAAGCCATTAGTCTCAATCCTGAATGTCGTAAGACAGTAAAAACTAACTCCAGCTTTCAAACATTTCTCACAGATGAGCGATTTCAAACATTGATTGCTGTGGAATAGGGGAAAGGGGAAAGGGGAATAAATACGGTTCGGTTAGTGTTTATTTTTTTGTAGAGACGTGCCATGGCACGTCTCTACATTATTTATGTGTATCGCGATTAACGTGAAATGGTATCATTCATGATTGAGAGAGGGACACGTGAAATTAGCTCCCTTCTCCCAATTTTGGGCTACGGTGTACACACAAATCCTCTGATCCCCCTAAATCCCCCTTAAAAAGGGGGACTTTGATTCTAGTTCCCCCCTTTTCAAGGGCAGGGCTGTTTCATTCTAAAAAGGAAAATAGTAATAGGATATTATGGGCACAATGTCGTATTGCTCTGGTTAGGGAATCAAAACCATTGTGACGAAACAAGTTAATTACAAAACTGCGAAGAATGGAGAAATTTGCAGATGCATAACCATCAACCATTTGTGCCTTGTCTTCATCAAACACAACATCTTTGACCCAATGTCATCGATTTTCTACACC
>NZ_NAPS01000002.1:1678459-1680613 GCF_004323185.1 Westiellopsis prolifica IICB1 | reverse complement strand
ACTCGTTGTTTAGGTATCTCGAATGTTTCAATTAAAGATTGTTTATGCCGTTTGACGAAATCTCCCAACCCTCTATAACCAAGACAACCACTCATTGTTCCCATGATTACTAGCAACAACACAAACCACAATGGATGTCTTTGTCCCTTTTTGGTGCGAAAATCTTTAATTTTTTTGAGTTCTTCAATCAAGCCTGCTGTCATAGATACCCCCGGACAATTTGTCGAAAGTCTGATTAGCGCTTGGGTGCGGCGTAGCCGCACCCTCGCTTAAGTTTGTTACCTCAGTTTCGATTGAATCATTTTTCTTCCAAGAATGAAACAGCCCTGCTTTTCAAGGGGGGTTAGGGGGGATCAAAACGCCACTAGGCAACTTTATAAGACTTGTGTGTACACCGTAGCCCAATTTTGGGAGAAGGGGCTGGGGGATGAGGGTCAGTTTTGTATTCGTGCAACAAGTCTAATGATTGACACTCTTAGAGTTCAAGCCACACCAGTCGCAAAGCGACACGCTACGCGATGACTTTGACATAGAGTGCTAGCCTTAACACCAAGCGTATTGTTTTATAACTTGTGAAGCTAATTTCTGACCCCCAAACTTGATTTAAAACTCCCAAACTTGATTTAAAACTCCCAAACTTGATTTAAAACTCCCAAACTTGATTTAAAACTCCGAAATTGAAGATAACGAAGGAATTCTTGCTAAAATACCTTTTTTAAGAGGTTCGGGACGTTCTGACCAAGGTAACAAACCGTCAGGTTTATCATAATATTTGCTGGCACATTCGAGAATGGCAGCTGCACTATCATCTACTGGTAAATCTCCGAACAGATAAGTTAATTTTCCAGAACCAGCGAAGGCGACAACACAAGCATGACTGCAAGCACTCATGCATTCTACTTCTTGAATCGGAAAATTATCTTTGAGATGCCAATCTTGAGCTAATTCCTGAAGCTGATTTAATAACTTTTGTCCACCACTCTCACCAACTCGTTTACCATCTTGCCAGACGCTAGCACAAGTTCTGCACACAAATAGAGTATGAGAGGGTTGCTGAGTATTGTTATGTGTAGAAATTGCAGAAGTATTTGTAGCTGTGGTCATCTGTGCCTCGCAGATATTTTACAAGTGAAATCAACTTAAAATCAACTTCGGCGGGCATCCTGACTTACTTTTGTTAAGTTCACAGTTGCGGGACAGCGCCGGATTTCCACCGGACTTTCCCCGTTACCTCTAGTGACTGCTCCCCACTAGAACCGAATGTTTTTGATCTTAACCGAAATTTATTGAAGCAACACGCCGTTAAGCTTTGGTAGGTGTTGGCAAATCTACTTGCAACCGCTTAAACATTGCTTGTCGTCCTTGCATTGCTAAGGTGTCATCTATAGGTGATAGAGTAATAGGCTGTTGATACTTCAACCTCAATGCTGTTTGAATTAACCAATCTGCCACAAACGGATTTTTTGGTAACAAAGGGCCGTGGGAATAAGTTGCGATCGCATTCTGATAAAATACACCTTCTGTACCATCTTCACCATTGTTGCCCAAGCCATGCACCACCCGTCCGAGTGCTTCGACTTTACCTAATTTAGTACGTCCACCATGATTTTCAAATCCAATTAGGTATGGTTTGCTACCGATCATTTCTTGGAGATCCCGCGCTAGACGAGTAGCTGTGACTTCCACCACTAAATTACCGATACAGCGCCGGACATTTTCACCGGGATGCACTGAGACTATATCCAATATGCCTAAACCCTGAATGCGTTGTCCAAATCCTGGTTCATAGTAGTGTCCCAAAAGTTGAGGTGAACCACAGGTAAAAACGCCAGGAGTACCATTTTCAATTTTTTCGCGCATTGCTTCTGCTTTTGCACCTTGCAAATCACGCATAACAATTTCTTGCTGACGGTCTTGGGCGCCACCACCCACAATTAAATCTACAGATTTGATCTCATCTGCTGTCGCATTTTGATCTAAAGGCAAAACCTTGACATTATATCCCCGCCACTGACAACGGCGTTCTAAGACGATAACATTACCGCGATCGCCATAGGTACTCATCAGCGTCGGATATAGCCAACCAATAGTCAGTTCTTTCATAATTTTAAGGATCGGGGATTGGGGATCGGGGATTGGGGATCGGGGATTGGG
>NZ_NAPS01000002.1:1673952-1675544 GCF_004323185.1 Westiellopsis prolifica IICB1 | reverse complement strand
GAGAAGCCGCTTACGCGTCTACGCGAAGCGTCTCCAATCCCCAATCCCTGATCCCCGATCCCCGATCCCCAATCTCCGATCCCCGATCCCCAATCCTCGATCCCCGATTTTCTTGTACGAGCATATTATTATAGATAAGATTTTGAGATACCAATAAAATAAATAGCAATCTCTATTGACACGAGAGTGTAAATCTACCCTTAAAATATAAAACGCGCTCTCATTAGCAAAAACTATGGATGCATTAGAACTAAAACGGGAAATTGAAACGTTGTGCGATCGCCTGGGTAAAACTCAGGACTATCTTTGACATTCCTGCACTCACAGCTAAAATTCAAGATTTAGAACAAATCGCAGCCCAGCCAGAATTCTGGGATGATCAAGTCAAAGCCCAAGGCACGCTGCAAGAACTTAATGATTTAAAAGCGCATATTCAGCAATACGAACACTGGCAAAGTAGCATCGAAGACACTAAAGCAGTATTAGAACTGTTGGAGTTAGAAACCGATGAAGCACTTCTGCAAGAAGCAGAAACTACTGTCACCAAACTCAACAAAGAACTTGACCAGTGGGAGTTACAGCAGTTATTATCTGGTCCTTATGATGACAAAGGGGCAGTTCTAACAATTAACGCTGGTGCTGGTGGTACTGATGCTCAAGACTGGGCAGAAATGCTACTGCGAATGTATACCCGTTGGGCAGAAATTCAGGGTTACAAGGTAAATTTAACTGACGAGTCCGAAGGTGACGAAGCAGGTATAAAATCAGCCACCATAGAGATTACAGGACGCTATGCCTATGGGTACTTGCGCTCTGAAACAGGTACTCATCGCTTAGTACGGATTTCGCCTTTTAATGCTAATGGTAAGCGCCAAACTAGTTTCGCTGGGGTAGAAGTTATGCCCCAACTCGATAACTCGGTACAATTGGAGATTCCCGAAAAAGACTTAGAAATTACTACATCTCGGTCTGGTGGTAAAGGCGGACAGAACGTTAACAAAGTAGAAACTGCTGTACGTGTTACTCATCTTCCCACAGGAATTGCAGTGCGTTGTACAGAAGAACGCAGCCAATTGCAAAACAAAGAAAAAGCCCTCGCCCGTTTGAAAGCAAAGTTGTTAGTTATTGCCCAAGAACAACACGCTAAAGAAATTGCCGAAATTCGCGGTGATATGGTCGAAGCTTCTTGGGGAAACCAAATTCGTAACTACGTCTTTCATCCTTACCAAATGGTCAAGGATTTACGTACCAACATCGAAACGACTGCGATCGCTGATGTGATGAATGGTGAACTCGATACCTTTATCCAAGCTTATCTACGGCAAGAAAATCAGCTAGTAGAAGCGACTGTGTAATTTGTGAACAACAAGATCCCCGACTTTTAAAAAAAGTCGGGGATCTTGCTTCCCAATTTACCCTGACGTGTAAGTAGAAATTGAGTTGTGGTTAAGAACGTTCCTTGATCCATAGAGAACATCAAAGCGTTTGTTCAATCCCTTTTAACGTTGCTTATTAACCTTCCTTGATCCATAGAGAACATTAAAGCGTTTGTTCAAAACGTTTTAACTTTGCTTATTAACCTTCCTTGATCC
>NZ_NAPS01000002.1:1642575-1673712 GCF_004323185.1 Westiellopsis prolifica IICB1 | reverse complement strand
AAAGCGTTTGTTCAATCCCTTTTAACGTTGCTTATTAACGTGAAGACGCTCGTCACAAACGTGATCATTTTCATGGACTTAGCTTTCCGGTTAAACAAACTGTTACATTTAAAAAAGACAATTGTCATGAAATTATTATTATGAGCAATTCTCCTTCTGATGAACGTCAACCCAGCTATGTGAAACTCGCGATGCGAAATATGGTGCAAAAGCGAGTTACTTCTCTCAAGCATTTTCTGTTGACCACTGTCGGGCTGTTAGCTTTGTTTATTGGTCTTGCTTATTTAACTCGCTAATCATAAACTATCAATTTCACTACAGGAGATTTTTCGGCTGGTGCAAGTTGAAGTATATGTAGAAGATTATCTATGTGAATCTTCGCAAGCAGAAAGTATAAATATTGGTCATACCTATACTCTAATAACTGCTCAAACATGGGAAAATTGGTTTAATAGCTGGTTAGAAAAATTACAACCAAATATTCCATCTGCGGCAAGTTATGAAATCGGGTTGCGTTTGACCAATGATTCGGAAATTCAGGAATTAAACGCCCAGTACCGTCATCAAGACAAGCCTACAGACGTTTTATCGTTTGCCGCATTAGAGGTAGATTCTCCTGTGCCAAGTGAAATGCTAGCTTCTATGCCTTTGTATCTTGGTGATATTATTATTTCTGTTGATACAGCACAACAGCAAGCTCAAAAGCAAGAACATACTTTGTCAACCGAATTAGCTTGGTTAGCAAGCCACGGGTTGTTACATCTGCTGGGCTGGGATCATCCCGATGAAGAAAGTTTAGAAAAAATGCTCAAACAGCAAGTAATATTACTGAATTTAATAGGTATTTCTATAGACATAGAATTTTAGAAGTCGCATGTTGGATGAAAATGCGACTTCTTTGTTGTTATTTATATAATAATCAGTAGAAAATTGGCATAATTATCGATTTGACTATTAAAATCGGCACAGATTCCCAGTTCATCAACACCGCTGCTGTATTTTTTCAACTATGTCCCAACCAGTTTCACCACCACCAACTTCAAACCACTTAGAAACAGTTGTTACCAAAAAGCGAGAATTATCTTGGCAAGTTGCTGCTAATCTATTTGTGAGTTTTAAGTATGCTTGGTGTGGGATCACTTATGCTTTTCAAACTCAACGCAATTTTCGGATTCACGTTGTTATCTGTGGAGTAGCGCTAGGATTGAGTATTTTTTTACGATTAAAGGCAGTGGAAATTGCAGTTATAAGTATCACTAGTGGCTTGGTTTTAGCCTTAGAGTTACTCAATACAGCAATTGAGTCGGTAGTTGATTTAACAGTTAAGCAAACCTACCATGAACTCGCAAAAATCGCCAAGGATTGTGCTGCTGGTGCTGTGTTGATTTCGGCTTGTGTGGCAGTTTTGGTGGCGATCGCACTTTTATTTCCTCCCTTGCTAGCTTTGATTTTGTCGGCTGTTTAGAAATTTAATTTTTAATTTATTGTTTGATATTTTCACAACCAACAATTAACTGCATCACAGCGACACAAAATCTGTAACAATCAACCAAAATGGATGCAGTGGTTGACAACTGGAGTTAAATCGCAGTGCTTCTCGTTATTGACAATTACGACAGCTTTACCTACAATCTGGTGCAATATTTGGGAGAACTGGCGGCAGAATTCCCTGTAGCGGCAGATATCAAAGTATTTCGTAACGATAAGATTAACCTTGATGAGATTAAAGCCTTAAAGCCAGATGGAGTTGTAATTTCTCCCGGTCCTGGTCGCCCAGATGATGCGGGTATTTCCCTAGATTTAATTCAAAAACTAGGAACTGACTTACCAATCTTAGGGGTTTGTTTGGGTCATCAAAGTATTGGTCAAGTGTTCGGTGGTAATATTGTTTCTGCACCAGAGTTGATGCACGGCAAAACCTCCCAAGTGTCTCATACAGGAGTTGGAGTTTTCCAAGGATTAGAAAACCCTATTGTCGCTACCCGATATCATAGCCTGGTAATCGATCGCGACACCTGCCCAGATGTCTTAGAAATTACTGCTTGGGTGGAAGATGGCACAATTATGGGGGTTAGACACCGGAACTATCCTCATATAGAAGGCGTCCAATTTCATCCAGAGAGTGTTCTGACATCTTCAGGTAAGCAGTTATTACGAAACTTTCTTTGTAAATTACGACAAAAACAAGAGAGTAATAGATGAAACGACGGCAATTAATGGGCTATGCTGGGGCAGCTTTTGTAACAACTTTGGTTACTAGCTTGGATTCTCACTTTCAAGCTAATGCCCAATCTAGCGGTTCATTATCAATACAATGGTTGGGTCATACTTGCTTTCTGTTTACAGGTGGCGGTACGAAAGTTCTTGTCAACCCATTTCGCACAGTTGGTTGTACCGCTAAGTATCGTCCACCGAAAGTAGCAGCAGATTTAGTACTGATTAGCAGTCAATTGTTGGATGAAGGTGCAGTTGAAGACCTACCGGGAAATCCGAAGTTAATCTACGAACCCGGTGCTTACGAGTTTAAAGGCATTAAATTTCAAGGAATCGCTATTCCCCATGACCGCAAAGGTGGAAAGCAATTCGGTACAAATGCTGCTTGGCAATGGCAGCAAGCAGGAATTAATATCCTCCACTTAGGGGGGGCTGCTGCACCTATTTCCATTGAACAAAAAATTCTCATTGGTCGCCCTGATGTGGCACTAGTACCTGTAGGCGGCGGTGCTAAAGCTTATAACGCTGAAGAAGCAAAGCAAGCAATTCAGACCATCAATCCCAAGTTGATTATTCCTACCCATTACCGTACTCAAGCAGCTGATGAAGCTATTTGCGATATTTCTCCTTTAGATAATTTTTTAACGGTGATGAATGGGATGAGTGTACGTCGTAGCGATACCGACAACATTACTCTTAGTCCTGGTAATTTACCGGATAAGGGGGCGATACAAGTTTTAAGTTACAAGTTTTAGAAAGATTTAAGGGCAGGCAAAAAGCCTGCCTTTTAAGTTTTTGGTTGTGGGGGTACGATAGTAGGTTGTACAGAGCGCGGCAAAATTTGAATCAATTGGTGTTTCTGCACAGTACCTAAAACACGATGAGGCGTAGATAAATCAGTTACTCGTTGTGGAGAGATCCAAGCATAGCTATAAACTGGTAGTTCCGAAATTGTATCTACATCGTCTCCGTGGTGAGGAGTGTAAAAATCAAGTAGTACTCCGGTTTTTCCTCCAACTTTCACAAACTGAATAGAATGATTCTGCAAAATTTGGGCGATCGCAGGCTGTACTAAAAAACTTCTCATATCTGGATTATAATCACTCAAAAAGCCATGACTACCAACAACAGCCAAAGCTAACCAAGCTGGAATCAACCAACCAGCTAACCAGTAGTTGGAATTGAGAAATTTCTGACCAAAGCAATAACGACCAATCCACACTAAAGGTAAAATCAAGCAACCACAGCCTAAAGCCAAACCAACAGTTGCATATTTACGAAGATCATCACTACTCAAAATATAAATTAAGCTACCCGTCAACAACAATAAAATAGCAAGCACACCAAATCCATAACTGAGATTGCGAGGAAGTTTGTTGATATAAGCTAATATTGTCTGTTTATCTCCCCCTAACTCTTTAATCGGCTTTTTGCCATCAAAACCCACACTACCTAGCCAGTCCAATCCTAAAGCCGCCAACAATGCAATGAAAGGATATAGTAAAAGACTATAGTGAGGTAAACGAGTAGAAAAAAGACTAATTTCCAAAAATAAAACTAATGGGAAACCAACCAAGATTAATTGATAGCGATAAATAGGGCGACGCCAAGCCAAAATTACACCTATAATAGCCAAAAAAAACCAGGGAAAGGCTTTAATTGGGACATTCCAGAGATAAAATAAAATCCCATTATTGCCACGTTGTTTAGAACCTAAACGAAATACAAATTCTAATAATTCTTCTATAGTATCAATGCCGTAGTTGGAAAAATTTAACCACAGCCAAATTAAGGTCGGAATTAAACCCAGCAAAAAACCTAAATACAACATTGGGTTTTTCAGATGACCATGACGGCGATGTTCTCCAATCAGATAAGGAAACAAAGCTATCATTGGCAAAAAAATCATAAAGCTTCTGGCTAAGAAACCTAAACCAAAACAAACGCCAATAACCAAGCTATAAATATAGCGATATTGAGGATTTAATTCAGCTTTTAATAAAGCCAAAATAGCCAAAAGTACTAAAAAAACCATTGGCACATCAGGTGTACCTAAACGACAGTATTGTAACCACAAAAATTCCACACTCAAAATTGCAGCAGCTAGCCAAGCTATTTTTTGATTTAGTAAAATTTTGCCGATTTCATAGAGAATTAATATACTCAATACACCAAAAATCATACTTGGCAGACGTACGCTAGCCTCACTGATACCAAATAGGGTGTAAGAACTGGCAATTAACCAGTAAGGGCCTGGGGTTTTATGATGGGTTTGTGACCAAGGATTGATCCAATTACCAGAATCAAACATTTGACGCGATCGCCAAGCATAAAGTCCTTCATCATGGGCCATCAAGCTACTATGCCCAGAATTAAATAATAATAATGGCAGTATCCAAAATAACAAACTTATGTAAGGAAAGCCTACCCAAGAACGAAAACCCTGCCAAGCTAATTGATACTTTAGTAACTTAAATAACATTGATATCGATTGTTTTGTAATTAGTAGATCCCTAGATAGACTCGCTTATTTTTCAGACTGTTTTTAATATACGTATGGTGATACACAAATTTAGACAACGCATCTTCTGATCAAATTCCTATCTTATGCTGCTCAGACCAGAACAACGTACTAAACTTGACGTCGGTGACGACAAGGAATTTTATTCCTTTCCCCGCTTTGTCACTCATGTAGACGAAGGCTTTATTCAACAATTAACAGATTTATATCGCGATCGCCTCCAACCCAACACACGTATTTTAGATATCATGAGTAGTTGGGTTTCTCATCTACCAGAAGAAATGCAATTCAAACATGTGGAAGGACACGGACTCAACGCTGAAGAATTAGCCCGCAATCCCCGCTTAGATCATTATTTTGTCCAAGATATCAACGAAAATCCTCGTTTACCACTACCAGATCAAGAATTTGATGCTGTTCTCAACTGTGTCTCTGTGCAATATTTGCAATATCCAGAAGCAGTATTTTCCGAAATATATCGCGTCCTCAAACCAGATGGAATTGCAATCGTGAGCTTTTCTAACCGCATGTTTTTTCAAAAAGCTATCCAAGCTTGGCGAGATGCATCGGAAAGAACCAGAGTTGAATTAGTTAAAGGTTATTTTAACTCTGTACATGGATTTACTACCCCAGAAGTGATTGCTCGGCAATCAAATACACCAATTTTTCTTCAGTGGTTAGGCGCTGCGGGAGGAGATCCATTTTATGCAGTGATCGCTAGACGCCACGGCTGAAAAAATTGGGCATTGGGCATCGGGCATTGGGCATTGGGCATTGGGCATGGGGCATTGGGCATTGGGCATTGGTTATTCTCCCTTGACTCCCCACACTCCCTTATCCCCTTTCTCCCTTCCCCGATCCCCGATCCCCGATCCCTTCCAAAACCAAGTCTGATCAAAAAGTAAATTTTTTGCTACAAGCACTCATAAACCGTAATAATTGCCTTGAACGTTGATCATAACGGGAGTCAAACATGAATTTCCTTCGTGTCCGCAGGATTTTAGCTGTTGTGTTGCTGTCAGTGTTGTTATTGACCACAGCTTGTACTCCAAAAGAACCTGGACGTTTTGACCAGGTGCAACAAGAAAGCAGTCGTCAAAAAACTGGTCAAGCTGTTGCGAAAAATGCAACCCAAGGTAGTGAATTTAACAAGTTTTTCCCTCCTGCTGAAGATGGATACGAGCGTGTATATACTCAAGAGAAAAAGGGTTTTGCTGAAGCTAAGTTAAAAAAAGACGGTAAAGAAGTTGCAATGCTGGCTATTTCTGATACAAAGAGTACACCCACAGCAGCAGCAAAATTTGCTAGTAGCACTAAGCAAATTGCTGGTTATCCAGCAGTGGAAGTTGGTAATACTCAAACTGCGATATTAGTCAGCGATCGCTACCAGGTAAAAGTACTTTCTCGTTCACCATCATTTCAAGCAAGCGATCGCGAAACCTGGATTAAAAAATTTAACCTAGCTGGTCTAGCAAAACTGAAATAAACGATAACCAATAACCATTGTAAAGACGCGATTCATCGCGTCTCTAATAAATAAGGAGATTTTTGTGAGTAAACCAATTTTTGAGTTGGTAGACGAACTACCGACTAGTAACTTGACTGTTTCAATGTTGAATTCCCTGGATTTTGTCGCTCCTGGGGAATGGCAAAATGTAGTTGGTTTTGTCAACACTATTAAAACTGTGACGGGCGAAAGCGACGAAAGTCTGATTCAAGCTATTGGTGAACGAGCCATTTATCTTTATAATGATCGTTCCCAAGGCTACCAACGTGCTATGTGGTTGTATCAAACAGTCGATAGCACAGATAAAGCCCTGGGTGCTGCTGCTTTGGCTAATAAGGTAGGAGAAAAAATTCCTTTGTTGGGGTTTCTCAACTCTATTACTCCCAAAGCTGACAAAGCTCAAACTATTGACCTGTGTTTGAAATTAGTTGCTGAGTTAGTAGCTTTTTGTAGCATCAACGGTATTCCTGGTGATAGCATTGGGGACTTTGTCGCATCTTTGGGTGAGTATAGTGGTGAATCACTCATTCGGATGGTGGCTTTGGTTTGTGTTGATGGTTTGATACCTCTTGGCCCAGACTTCATCAACAAAGCCTTATCTACAATTAGTCAGACTAACCCTCAAGATTTAGAACAAAATACAACTTTTAAAAACATTCAAGAGGCGATTCCAGGTCAAAACTCTAGCAGCAAACTGAATTTTATTGGTGAAAGCTTTAACTCAGTTCAAGGTTGGATGAGTAACCTGGTTGCTAACAATGATTTGACGCCTCAAAAGGTTGTTCATAACTTGCAAAGTTTTGCCGAAATCGCTGATGACAAATTAGATTATTTAGGAGCGTTCCTCGATGTAGCGACAAATTACTACGAACATACAGGTACACAAACCCTTGCGCGTCGCTTGATTGAACGGGCTGTGGCAGAAATTTAGTTTCATAACTTCATGGATAATTAGTAATAACTTCTATTATTAATTATCCTTATTTAAAGAATAATTCCTAAGAAAAAATATTAGCAAAAAAGTAATTAATTAAACTGGAATTTCAAGGGTTGTATTCGATAATTGACACGACAAACTAGGAGTGTTGTTTGTGGTTTGGTGTTTCAACAACTAACTACTAATCACTAATAACCAACTAGTTGAAAGAGTTAACCATACAACCCCAATGAATCAGCATCACATTGAAGTCACAGTTTCTGCTAAAAAGTTTAAAGACAATATTCGCTACATCCGAGATTTTGTTGCACCTGCAAAGTTATGTGTCGTGATGAAAGCAAATGCTTACGGACATGGTTTGAAGCAGTTAGCAACAACGGCTGTTGTGGCAGGAACAGATTATATTGGTATTTGCACAAATCCAGAAGCAACAACTATCCGTGATTTGGGTTTGGATGTCAAACTCCTGCGTTTACGCATGGCGCTACCACAAGAATTAGAAGAATCAATACATCGCCTGGATATAGAAGAACAGGTGGGAACAATGGAAGCAGCAGAGTATTTATCTGATGCAGGAGTAAAACGCAACAAAAAAATTCCCGTGCATATCAATATTGATACAGGGATGGGTAGAAGTGGTTTCTTTTCATCTCAGATTGAAGAATTAAAGAAAGTTTGTGCTTTACCAGGTTTGTCTATTGTGGGAATTATGACTCATTTTGCCAGTGCTGACGGTAAAGATCTGGCGTTTACAGAAAAGCAGATGGCAGATTTTTATCATGTTCGTACTGCTTTGAATGATTACTTACCAGAAGATGTACTAACTCATACTCATAATAGTGCTGCAACAGTGCGCCTGACTCCGAAAAGTAATAGTTTAGTCAGGGTTGGTGCTGCTTGTTACGGGGTACGTACTTCCCAAGATTTTGAAAACCCCCTAGAATTAAAACCAGTAATGTCAGTAAAAACCAGGATAGCTCAGGTAAGGAAAATACCCGCAGGTAAAACTATTGGTTATGGCAGTTTATATACTACTCAACGCGATAGTTTGATTGCGTCTTTACCTGTGGGTTTTGGTGAAGGTTATCCGCGATCGCTCTTCAACAAAGGCATTGTTTTAATTCAGGGTCAGCGTTGTCCAGTTGTGGGAAGAGTTTCACTCAACATCACAACAGTAGATGTTACTGATCTACCAAAAGAAGTAAAATGGGGAGATGAAGTAGTACTCGTTGGTAATCAAGGTAACGAGGAGATTACCTTTGAAGAATTAGCAGATAAGTTTCAGAGTGTACATACAGAAATCAACCTGATGGCTGGTTTTATGAACCAGGTAAGTTACTTATATTGATTCAGGTGATGTGCTTTTTCCCATCTTGGCACGGCCAACTAGCCGTGCTTTTATTATATTTAGGGATCGGGGAAAGGGGAAAGGGGAAAGGGGAGCGGGAACTATTAACAGCTTAAAAGGTGTCTATTTAATTGTGTTAGGTACTTATCTATAGTGTTCCTAAATCATTCGTGAGATACAAGATCCCCGACTTCTTAAAGAAGTCGGGGATCTGGACTTGGCGATTCTCACAAATCATATAGGATTGCCATATCAAAAAAATTGCGATCGCTTGTTAAATCCAATCACCGAAATTCTTCTTGCTCCGAAGAAGATACGCAGCTTTTTTACTAGTTAAAAGTATAATTAGCGCATTTTTGGAATATAAAAGCTTTAAAAAGAAGAATAATTACGTAATTTAACTTAAAAAAATAAGTATTTATTTTACTTTTAAATTCACTTATAAATTTTGCTCTATACATACTGACATTTTGGTAAGTTATTAACATACCTTAAAAAAAACTGTATTTAGGCAAACAAGGGGCGAAGTTGAGTTATCATTCACAAGGCATTCCTCCTCACGGTGGGCAGTTAGTTAATCGCATTGCTACACCAGAACAAAAAGAAATTTTTCTTTCCAAAGCCGAATTTTTGCCAAGCGTGCAACTTGACCAGAGGGCAGTTTCTGATTTAGAAATGATTGCGATCGGTGGTTTTAGTCCGCTCACTGGTTTTATGAATCAGCAGGACTACGATCGCGTTGTTGCTGAAATGCGATTGGCTAACGGTACTGTGTGGTCAATTCCCATTACACTTTCAGTTAGCGAAGAAGTAGCAGCACCTCTTATCGAAGGGGGTTTAGTGCGTTTGGATAACCCCGAAGGCAGATTTATCGGAGTTTTGGAACTCAGTCAAAAATATCGCTACGACAAACAACGAGAAGCAATCAATGTCTATGGCACCGATGAAGAAAAACATCCCGGTGTACAGGTAGTCTACAATCAAGGGCCTGTGAATCTTGCAGGTGATGTGTGGTTATTAGAACGCGATCCCCATCCCTACTTTCCCGACTATCAAATTGATCCCGCCGCATCCCGACAATTATTCCAGCAAAAAGGCTGGAAAACTGTTGTTGGTTTCCAAACTCGTAACCCCATCCACCGCGCCCATGAATATATCCAAAAGTGTGCGCTAGAAACTGTCGATGGTCTATTTTTGCATCCACTGGTAGGCGCAACAAAAGATGATGATATCCCTGCGGATGTGCGGATGCGTTGCTATGAAATTCTCCTAGAACATTACTATCCCGAAGATCGAGTAATTTTAGCAATTAACCCCTCAGCAATGCGTTACGCTGGTCCACGTGAGGCAATTTTCCATGCTTTAATTCGCAAGAACTACGGCTGTACTCACTTTATCGTCGGGCGGGATCATGCAGGTGTTGGTGATTATTACGGAACCTATGACGCTCAATACATCTTCGCTGAGTTTAAACCAGAAGAAATTGGCATTACACCAATGATGTTTGAACACGCCTTCTACTGTACCCGTACAAAGCAGATGGCGACAACCAAAACCAGTCCCAGCAAACCCGAAGAACGTGTTCACCTATCGGGTACAAAAGTACGAGAAATGTTGCGTCGGGGCGAATTACCCCCACCAGAATTTTCTCGCCCAGAAGTAGCAGCAGAATTAGCACGGGCGATGAAAGTACCTGTTTAGGGAAAGGGGATTGGGGATCGGGGATCGGGGATCGGGGAAAGGGGAAAGGGGAAAGGGGACGTGGTAAGAAACTTGTTAAATAATTCCCCCTTGTCCTCCTTGTCTCCTTTGTCCCGCAATCCCCTTTCCCCAATTCCCTTTCCCCTTTCCCCAATCCCCAATCTTTACACTACAGCCCTCTGCCCGATAAGCTTAATAAGCTGGTGGACTAAGGGCTGATAGCAATTATGAAGCGGCGAACGTTTTTCCAACGGTTTGGCTCCATATTAGCGGTGATGGGTGTAGCAGAGGCTGAGTGGTTCCAGTTAGGAACTTGTTATCAGCAGGCGTTAGCGCAACCCAGTCCGCGTAAATTGGCTTTATTGGTGGGTATTAACCAATATCGCCAAATTCCAGCGCTGAATGGTTGTCTGGTAGATGTGGAACTGCAAAAAGAGGTTTTGATTCACCGTTTTGGGTTCAAACCGTCAGATATTTTGTCTTTGACTGACGAACAAGCTAGCAGAGAATTTATTGAATCTGCTTTTTTAGAGCATTTAATTGGACAAGCAAAACCTGGTGATGTGGTTGTCTTCCACTTTAGCGGCTATGGTAGTCGTATTCACTTGGGGGATTCACCAGAAGCAGTGCAGAATGCTCTTGTTCCCACAAATGGAATTGGATCAAGTTCACAAGATCCAAAAACTATCAACTATTTATTAGAAGAAACTTTGTTACTGATGCTGCGATCGCTCCCTACAGATCGAGTCACAGCAGTATTAGATACCAGTTACTATACTCCTGATAGTTTGGTAGTTCCTTCACGAATTCGCGCCTGTCAGACACCACAGGAAGCAATTTTAGTAGACGCAGAACTGGAATTTCAAAAACAACTCCAAGAAAAAGCTGCTATAGAACAGGTGGGAGTAGTACTGTCTGCAACTTCTGCTCCTAATCAAGTGGCACGAGAAATACAATATTCTGGTTTTAGTGCAGGATTATTTACCTACGCCTTGACACAATATTTGTGGGAAACAACACCAAAGATCACAATTCCCGTATTTATCTCCCGTTTGGGAAGTGCAATGCAGCAGTTGGGTAGCACACAGCAACCAAGCTTATTGATCACTAAGAAAAATCAACAACGAGTTCAATTAATTGAGAACTTTTTCCCAGATACGATTAGTGCAGAAGGAGTCATCACAGCAACCGAAGAAGATGGTAAAACAGCACTGGTGTGGTTAGCAGGAATTCCACCCCATGTACTAGAACACTACGGTGCAAATTCTCGGTTGACTCTGGTGAATCAAACAGGTATAACTACAGAATTGATTTTGCGATCGCGTAGTGGTTTGACAGCAAAAACCCAGATTATTTCTTTGGAAGATAAAACTTTTCCCCAAGTCGGGCAACTCGTCCAAGAAGCAGTACGAGTCTTACCTCGAAACATTAATTTAATAGTAGCTCTCGATGGGGAACTAGAAAGAATTGAACGGGTAGACGCTACTAGCGCCTTTGCTACCGTCGCTCATGTGACAAGTGTAGTTGCAGGAGAACAACCAGCCGATTACGTATTTGGTAAACGTCCAGACAGCAAAAACAAAGATGTCATCGCTTCTACCTCATTAATAGTTTCTCCCAGTCGCTATGGCTTGTTTTCTCCCAGCAGCGAAAAAATTCCCAATTCTTTTGGCGAAGCAGGAGAAGCAGTCAAAGTAGCAGTCAAGAGGTTAAGTCCCAAACTGCAAACCCTTTTAGCAGCAAAATTGTGGCGACTCACAGACAATGAAGGTTCTTCACGCTTGAGTGTGAAAGCAACCCTAGAGATAATTAGCGGTATTGCACCTCGCACAGTTATGCACCGCGAAACACTGCGAACTGCAACTCAAGAATCTACGAGCAAGAAATCAGCTACTAATGAAATCGGACACATAGCCACCGTACCCTTGGGTAGTCGAGTACAGTACCGTGTGCAGAACATGAGCAACAGCCCAATATACTGTATGCTTTTAGGACTAAATAGCGCTAAGAGTGCGATCACTCTCTATCCCTGGCAAAAAGTTACAGAAACTGATGAATCCTCAGAACCACAACTGACTAATATTACCATTGCTTCCGGTGAAACCCTGACTCTACCACAAACCACATCTGGCTTTGAATGGGTAATCCAAGGGCCACCTTCCTTTAGTGAAACCCAATTAATTTTTAGCACAGCTCCTTTTACCCAAACCCTCGACGCCTTAAGAGCTGCAAAACATCCCCGTGCCGATCAACAACGTATTCTCCCGATATTAAATCCGATGGAAGTTGCCTATGCTCTTCTGCAAGATTTGCACAACGCCAGTACAGCAAAAGTTGATTCTAATACAATACCTATTGATTCCTATGTATTGGATGTAAATAATTGGGCAAGTTTAGGTTTTGGATTTCAGGTAGTATAATTACGCAATTTACAGTGTTTTTATTGACAAATAACTGTAAATAACTCAACTTTTTGAATGAACCATTTTGTGGGAGTGTACAAATAGTGCGCTCCCACAAATTATTGTGGTTCAAATGCATAAAAATTGCGAGAAAAACTTGTTATGTACATTACAAATATTACTTGTTATTTATAAATACAGATGTGTAAATCAAAATTTTTACGTCAAGTTTTGTAAAATACTTCTTCACAAGTTACTCACATTTTCTTCCTATTTTATGAATATAACAAATATAAAAAAGTGAGAGTGAAAATTATGCTTTTAGCACAAAAAGAAGAGGCTCAAAAATATCTTCAACAAATTTCTCAAGAATTAGATGCTGATATTTTTGTTTTCGATGCAGACATGGAACATACAGAAGTAAATTGTTTGATTAAGAAAGTTAAAGAAATTAGAAACTATTCCCAGAGCAAAAGTAACGTTGCTCTCTTTTTAACGACTTATGGAGGAGATCTAAATTCAGCCTATAGATTAGCAAGATTCTTGAAGAAAAATTACAAGAAGCTCATTCTTTTTATTTTCTGGCGCTGTAAAAGTGCGGGAACGCTGTTATCTATTGCATCTGATGAAATTGTGATGTCTGATTCAGGTGAGTTAGGACCTCTTGATGTCCAAGTTATGAAAGATGGTGATATCGCCACGGAATCAGGTTTAAATATACAACAGTCTCTAAAAGTCATTAGTGAACAAGCACCTAAAATGTTTGATCAGGTCTTGAGTGGTATTTATTTCTCAGATTCAGGATTGAGAAAAATCGTTCCTTTAAAAGTATTAGAGGATATTGCTGCTAGGATTACTATTAATTTGCTTGCACCAATTTCAACTCAGATTCAGCCTGCACGTCTTGGAGAACTAGAGAGAGAGATAAGTGTTGCAAGAGATTATGGAACAAGACTCAATAAAGACAGGCGTAAGATTACAGAACAGCTGATCACAGACTATCCTTCACATGGTTTTGTAATTGACTATGAAGAGGTACGGGAATTATTTGGTGATTGTGTTAGAGAACCTGAAGAAACAGAAATTAACTTGCAAAAACTGATATCTGAGATTGCATATGAAAATTATGAGTTAATAGGTTCCCTCGAAAAACTTTTAGAAGAGACACCAGTTGAAGATGAAGTAGAGATTCAGAATGATAGCAATGATGACATTAATGATAGTGATAATAATCGGGTTCAAGTAAATACAGAAGAAACTGTTGCAGCCTAGTTGTGGCTGAAAAATAGTAGTTTAGTTTACAAGGTGAATCGGTGGAGCAGTAACAAAAAAGCGGTAAAGCTTTTGGAGGTTAAATCCACAGCTAGCCAAAAAAGAATCAATGCGATCGCCAGCTAATTTTACCTTCAATTCAAAGCTAGAGCCAGTTTGACGTGATGATGCTGTAGATTCAAACTATTATTGCCTCTATTAGTGTCCTCTTTCTCTTTTCACCAAAATTACTGCTCATTTTCACCTGCTTTTGCAAGCTTTGGACGATTTTCTGGCAATGTTACACACACTTTTTTTCTTGGAAATCCCTCTTAATGCTGGATTTCATATGTTTTTCAGAACTAGCTATGAGTCACAAATTTATTTTAGGGCGGGATTTTGGATAAAACCCTGAGCATTATTTGGATAGCTTTCTGATTCTTTATCAAATCTTAAATTTCAAATTCCTGAGAATTACGGAAAAAGATTGTATAAAAATTTTATAAAATTTGTATAAAGAATATCTTCATACACTGAAAGAGTTACTTAGTAAAGGTAATATCTAGCAAGTAAAGTTTCAAAGGTTTTTACTTTTGCAAGTTATGAACCTGGAAAAGTTGTTAAATCTAATTCTCTTAACTATAGAGAGGCTTTATACTTATGAGCTCTCGACGGACTTCGCTCATCGGAAAATCTTCAGTTGCTATAGCAACTACCTCCAAGAAATTGACGTATCATTTAGCTGCTCTACGACCGCGACAATGGACAAAAAATTTAGTAGTGTTTGCAGCGCCGTTGTTTGCTTTTAGTATCAATTTGCAATCTTTGCTGGGTTGCTTACTAGCATTTATATTATTTTGTTGTGCATCAAGTGGTTTTTATTTAATTAATGATATTGCAGATGTCGAATCTGACCGTCAGCATCCTGTCAAGTGTAAGCGACCAATTGCTGCTGGATTAGTCACCATCCCCGTTGCTATTGGAATGGCTTTGGTGCTACTATCCATGGCTCTGATTGTTGGGTGGTTGAAATCGCCTCAATTGGGTGCAGCTATCACCACATACGCTTTATTGCAAATTGCCTATAATCTGCGGCTAAAACGCATGGTGATTTTAGACATTGGGTCTATTGCTATGGGATTTGTGCTGCGAGCTTATGCAGGTTCTGCTGCTACTGACATTGTTTTATCTTCTTGGTTTGTACTGTGTACTGCTATGTTGGCACTGTTTTTAGCAATAGAGAAACGCAAAGCAGAATTGCGGTTAGCTCAAAAAAAAGGTGCTAAACCCCGTGCTGTCCTCAAGCGTTATTCCTTACCACTGCTCAACCGCATGGAGAATGTAGTAACAACAGGAACAATAGTCAGCTATGCTCTTTGGAGTTCTGGCCCAGTGGTAAACGGTGCTTCAAGTTCCTGGATGTTACTGACCTTACCTTTTGTCTTATATGGGATTTTTCGCTATCAGTTACTCAGTGATCCAAAAGAAATTGCTATTTACGTAGACCAGGACACTGAAAAAGGGGGACATAGTGAGCGTCCGGAAGAGGTTTTGTTAAAGGATGTACCACTCTTAATCACCGTTGTTAGCTGGGTAATTACTTGTTTTGTAATTCTCTGGCTGAAACAGCAAGGGTGGATACAGTAATAGTTTGAGGATATCAGCAAAGAGTCCGTCTCCAAAAATTTCTAGATGTTCAAATTCAAGACTTTATTGTTCAAAATATTCAGACTTTTTACCGACAGTCTGCGCTTTTTGCTTCAAAAAAATTACCGACCAAGTTTTAAAGAAAATCCTTACAGATTACCAAGACGAGTTTATACACTTAAGGACATTGATATTCTTGGGCTTAAAAACTCTGGAATTAAAGGAATAATTCTTGATTTAGACAACACCATTGTCTCTGAAGATGATCGCTACTTGTCTCCAGGTGCAGAAGATTGGATCAGCCAAGCAAAGTTAGCTGGATTGCTATTTTTTATCCTTTCAAATGGTAAACGTCGCTATCGGGTCAAATTTTGGTCTCATCGTCTTGATATTCCAACTCTCAGTCCAGCCAAAAAGCCATTCCCATCAGCATTTAGTCGTGCAATGACTTATATGCAGCTACCTGCTAAACACGTTGTTGTCATTGGCGATAGTTTACATACTGACGTTGTCGGAGCATGGTTGTGTGGGTGTCGCTGTATTCAAGTGGCTAGTTTACCTCATCCGCCCCGATGGTGGGAAAAACTCGCAGGTAAATGGGTGCAAATACCTTATCCAGAGGAAGCCGAACTTTGGGAATTTGATGCTGGTGTTGGCTATGACAAATTTTTCTAAATTTGTATTTTATTCAAAAATGTATTGATAATTGATTTTTCTGATTTTATTATGAATCAAGATAAACAACAAAATCATAGCTGGAAATTCGAGCCTATTTTCATCATTGTATTATGCATTTTATTTTTATTCGTTGGCTTAGTATTAGCATCTAGAATAGAGCCAGTATGGACAGATGAAGTGATGTTTACAGATCCACCCAACAATCTTTATTTTGGTAAAGGGTGGATATCTACAGCATGGTATTACCAAACAAAAGAAGAATTTTGGGCAGGTAATCTACCACTTCATGAAATAATTCTTTACCACTGGCTCAAAGTTTTCGGCTTTAGTTTAACAGCAGTCAGATCGATGAACTATTTTCTGATCGTTGTTTCTGTATTAATGATCTGGCTATCCGTAATTAGACTCAAATTAATTAATTCATCTTGGAGCAGAATAACTTTAATTTGTCTGATACTTTCAAGTTCAGGTGTTAGCTTTAGTTACAGTAGTGGACGTGCAGACTCTATTGCAATTACTGTTGCTTCAACAGCCTTACTTGCATACACAATCACATCTGCTTGGTTACGTTGCGTTACTTTGGCATGTATTGGTATTTTTATTCCCATTGCAGGATTGCAACTGCTTGCTTATGTCATTGTTCTTTGTGCAGTCTTGCTATTTTATTTGAGAAAATTAGTAATTAAAGAATTCGTGTCCCTGGGAATAGGAGTAGTTTTAGGAATAATTTTTCTTTATACTCTCTATTTTACAAATGGAGTTTGGTTTAAATTTATTTTATCAACCTTTGGTTCACAGCATATACTAACTGGTCAAGTTGCTCAAGCAATTGTTCAGGGTGATGACAAAGGTATACTCAAAATTTTGAGCTTACAAAAAGTATTTATTGTAGATTTTAGTACAGCACTCTTACATTTGCTGACACTAATTCTAGTTATTTATCAACTATTCAAGCGGCAATTTAAATTTTACTCACCCATTTCTTTTGGATTTGTAGGGGGCTTGTTTATTCCTCTAGCAATAGCGATTGCTGGTAAATATCCTCATTACTATACCTGGATGGCATTTATTCCCATGGTCATTTGTATTTGCTCAGAGCTAGATAACTTCTCTTTATCTAGCAGGAAAAAATTGATTAATTTAACAGCCGTATCAATATTATTAATTGCTTCTTTAGGTGGATTTCCGGCTAAAGCTAGCCTAGCAATTAATGAATGGGAAACGAGGGATTATGCAAACGTAGAAGCTTTCGTCCAAAAAAATGTGAAAAAAACTGATTGGATATACTGTGACTATGGAGCATATTATGCTGCTTATAAAAGTGCTGAACTAGTTTTTCTTCCCAGTTATGTAAGAATGTTTTCCAACGAAGAAAAACACAAAATTACAACACTAATTATAGCTCCAAATAAATTGAAAGAAATAACTGATAAATTAGGAGGTGATTGGAATGATACTGGCGAAGCACTCATTAAGAAGTCTTTGATTTCATTTCAAGATGATACCAATAATTATTTTTACAACTTAAAAATTTTTAAGAAAAAAAGTGTTTTATAAATACTTATTATCAGCCTGATCTTCTTTTTTAGACTTCTTAGAATCAACTGAATAATTAATCTCTAACTGTTCAGCAGCACGATAACTTCTTTCCTCACCAGTACCATAAACAACTTGCAATTTTCCTCTTCCCTCTTCCTTTCTTTGTGTCTTTTGTGGTTCATTTCTTACCCCTCTTCTCCTCGCTGAAGTCCCTTCTTCTGCTGTATCTTCTGCAACCACCTCATACAAAATCGCCTGCTTATTATTATCCTTACCCTTCCTTAACACCCTTCCCAATCTCTGAGTATATTCCCTAGCCGAACCCGTACCAGATAAAATAATAGCTATGCTTGCTGCGGGTACATCTACACCTTCATTTAACACATGGGAAGCTACCAAACTTTTATACTCGCCTTCTCGAAACTTTGTTAAAACCTCGTGACGTTCTTTTACAGGCGTTTGATGAGTAATTGCAGGAATTAAAAACTCCTGAGAAATTCGATAAACGGTAGTATTATCAGCAGTAAAAATTAAAGTTCTTTCTGGATAATGCTTGGCTAATAAATTCGCTAAAATTCTTAACTTTCCATCTGTACCGATCGCAATCTCTTTGGCTTGCCGATGTGCTAACATTGCCCTACGTCCTGCTTGCGATCGCGCACTCATTTGAACGAATTTTTGCCAACCCTGAATACTTCCTAAAGAAATTTTTGATTGTTGCAAAAAATCATTGCGAGTTTGAATCAACTCGTTGTATTTTTGGCGTTCGTGCTGCGATAGCTTAACTTTAATTTGCACAATTTCGTGTTCTGCTAAGGCTTTTCCCGCCAAATCCTCAGCCCTTTTGCGATATACTTCTGGACCAATGAGAATATTTAAATCGGTATGTTTTCCATCGCTGCGTTCTGGTGTCGCTGATAGTCCCAAACGATAAGGTGCGATCGCATATTCTGCAATTACCCGATTAAAATCAGTTGGTAAATGATGACACTCATCAAAAATCAACAAGCCATACTGATTTCCCAAGCTTTCAGCATGAATGGCGGCGCTATCGTAAGTTGCAACTAGTATTGCTGTTTTATCCCGCGAACCACCCCCCAGTAACCCCACCTCTGCATCCGGGAACGCCGATATCAAGTGTGCATACCACTGATGCATTAAATCCAGTGTCGGCACTACAATCAGCGTACTGCGTGGCGTCGCTTCCATTGCCATTTGCGCCAAATAAGTTTTTCCAGCTGCGGTAGGTAATACTACTACCCCTTGTCTTCTGGCCAACTTCCAAGCTGTTAACGCTTCGCTTTGATGGGGATAGGGTTCCATTTCTAAACTCGAAAGCAATTCCAGAGAATTAAAACCCTTCGCTTCGTCAACAAAATAGGTATCTTCCGCTTGGAGTGCTTCCACTAAAGAACGATATCTAATCGCCGGAATGCGGAATTTCTCAACTCTATCATCCCATACGGCGTAATCAGTCCAAGCCTTGCCACGTGGTGGTGGATGTAAAATTAATGTGCCACGATCAAAAGTTAATCTGGGGGTACGAGCCATTTAATTATTCGTTATACTAACAAAGTTTACTACACTTACTCTCTTAACAAAAATAGCTAAAAACGTGCGTGATGAATTAAGGTCTCCAAGTTCACATAAGAAGTTGGGAATCTGGCTTCCTGAGTGCGGTCGCTTAAATTTCAAAATAGCTAATCACAGATAAATCCCACAACCAAGCATAAAATCCTCGCTCCCCATTCACCGCAACAAACTAACCAAATGGCTAAGTTCTGGTAAAATCAATTTTTCCATCGCTAATCGTACTGCATTGCTAGAACCAGGAACAGAAAAGATTAACTTACTTTGATAAACACCAGCAATCGCACGAGATGCGATCGCTCGCGAACCAATTTCTTGATAACTTAAAAAGCGGAACAACTCGCCAAATCCAGGTAAAGTTTTTTCTAATAACTTTTCTATGGCATCATAGGTAGTATCTCTCGGTGCGATACCTGTGCCACCGTTAAAAATTACAGCATCTAAATCAAAATTCTTTCCCAGTCGTTCTAACTCTGTTTGAATCTGATCTGGTTCATCTTTAATAATCGTATAATCTCCGACTGTATGATGAGCATCACGGAGCAATTGTTGAATTAACTGACCACTTTTATCTGTTGATTCGGAACGAGTATCGCTAACGGTAACTACAGCACAAGTTACCGTCATAATTTGAGAATCTGAATGAGGAATATTAGTCATTGGTCAAAAGTCCTACTCTACGAAAAGCCCTTCGGGTAGTTCCCTCCGGGACGCTTCGCGAACGCAGTCGCTCATGGGGGAAACCCCCAAGACCGCGCTGTCTCACCGCTTGCGCGTCTATGTCATTGGTCATTAGTTATTTGTCCCTTGTTTTTTGATCGATACTTCTTTGATGGTACAGAGCAAGCAGATTTATCTGTAGAGTCAATCCAAAATCTCAAATCGAATGACCAATAATTAATGACTAATGACCAATGACTCCTTAAGAT
This sequence comes from Westiellopsis prolifica IICB1, assembly GCF_004323185.1. Classification (GTDB taxonomy): domain Bacteria; phylum Cyanobacteriota; class Cyanobacteriia; order Cyanobacteriales; family Nostocaceae; genus Pelatocladus; species Pelatocladus prolificus_A. The sequence continues at coordinate 1,653,448 of NZ_NAPS01000002.1, read as the reverse complement.
TGATTAAATCCCAAGTCATTTTCTTCTGCATATCTTTGCATAAACCGCATAAAGCGATCCCATTGTTCTTTAGATTTCATTACATAAACAGCTTCTAAAGCTTCTGGTTTACCGTTGATAAATTTACCTTTGACTTCGCGGGTGACAATTTCCCCTTCTTCGTCAATCATATACATGCCAGTGATATCTTCAGTATTGCCACTATCTAATGCTTTAGGATTTTGAAAAATAAACGTTGCAGTACCGCTATCACCAGTGCGCGATCGCGTCAAGCGCACTTCTGGAATTACGTCTTCGTCAATACCTTTAGAAAACTGGATTTTTACCATGATGAGTGAATTTAAAGTTTTGTGATGTTTAAATTAATATTTTCTCATCTTTTAGTACCAATAAATCTAGATAATAATGAGATTGATTGCCTATGTGTAAATACTTATGTATTTTCTTTATCTAGTATTAAGGTTACAGGGCCATCATTTTCAATAGCAACTTGCATCATTGCCCCAAATTTGCCAGTTTCGACCCTTAAACCACTCTCCCGTAATTTAGCAACAAAACAGTTATATAAATTTTCAGCAGTTTTAGGGGTTGCGGAACGGTCAAAAGAAGGTCGTCGTCCTTTGCGACAATCCCCATAAAGTGTGAACTGACTGACTACCAGCAACTCACCATCAATCTCTTGTACAGATTTTTGCCATCTGTCACCGCCTTCTTGGTCAGGAAACAGTCGTAATTCCAAACATTTACGTACTATCCAGTCAACTTCAGCATCAGTATCAGTCTCAGCAATACCAACAAGCAAATTCAGTCCTTGTCCAATTTTGCCGATAATTTCACCATTAACTATAACTTGAGATGATTTAACTCGTTGGATGACTACGCGCATTTCTCAAACTGGAGTCTTAAGTGTGATTAAAAACACACGATGAACACAGATTCCGATAGGACTTATACCAATTTCCTTTAAAAGTGAAACATATTTCTTTGTACCAGACGTGCCATGGCACGTCTGGTACATTATTTATGTGTATCGCGATTAACGTGAAATGGTATTAGGCAAGTGTCACAAAAAATAAAATTTTTTGCTTGTAGTAAGAGCTACTCTGCGAGAACGCTACGCGTACAGCCCTTATTTTGAGGACTAAAGTCCTCACTACGAACTTTTCGGTAATTATCCGCTCTGATGCACCCCACCACACAGGCGGATGGGGAATTGTCGCAAATCAGTTAAACACCCACCAATTGTTTTGGTTTTGGCTCAATGGGTGCAGAAAGTGCGTCTTCTAGTTCAGCACAACCCAGTTTTTCCTCCAATATTTTCATCACTTCACGTCCAAAGTTATTGGGGTTTTGTCGCCAAGCTTGCAAGCAAACTTCGCCAAAGAAAGAACCAAGGGGTTCTGGGTTCCACAACATCTTTTGGACAGTCCAAGGTGTGATGTTCATTGGATCGTACCCTGGTTTGAGAATATTTTCTTTGAAAGCATATTCTTCGAGGTGCGTGTGGGGTTGTAGTCCAATAAAAAAGATTGCAGGTTCGACTTTATCTACCCCAAAAATCCGTTCCAGTTCGCGGTGATAGGCGATGGTTTGGCGAATTGTTTCTGGACGTTCGTCAATCACATTAAAAGAATAATTGACAGAAACTAAATCGTTAAACCCAGCAGCTTTCAAATCCCGACAATTTTGCAACACAGTACGGAGATTATAGCCCATCCGCATTTTCCGCACCAATTCTTGAGAACCGCTAGTGATACCAATCTCAAAGTAGTTCATCCCAGTTTTTACCATCAAATCACACAATTGGGGAGTGAGATTATCAGCCCGGATGTATGCAGCCCAGTGAATGTCTTCCATTCCAGAATCGACGATTTTTTGTAAAAGTTCAACAGCATCAGCCATAAATTTGCGGGCTGGGATAAACTGGGCGTCAGTAAACCAGAAATTGCGAACACCGCGATTGTATAACTGTCGCATTTCAGCAACAACTTCATCAGCGGGGTTAATCCGTACCTGTTTACCTTCAACAACAGTGTAAACACAATAGCAACAGTTGTGAGGACAACCGCGTTTGGTTTGGACACCGATGTAAAAGTCTCCATCTTGGAGATAATATTTAAATTCTGGCCAGATGGTTTCGATATAGTCGTAGTTACAAGCTGTTTTCTCTAGTGGCGTGGGTTGTTCATGAATGAGGCGATCGCGTGGTTTATCTTCTCCAACCACGTAACATCTTTCATCCCGAAATTCTTGTCCGCTAAGTAGTTTTGTCAGCAAAGTTTCGCCTTCACCCACAGAGACAATAGTCTGCTTTGGTAAGCTTCTAGCTAGCTGTTCGTAAAAGACGCTGACAGCACCACCACCAACAATTACACGAGCATTCGGGTGATAACGTTGAGCGCGCTTGATACCCCGCTTCAGTAATCCTAGATTTCGCCACAGTTCACCGTAGTATCCCGATGCTATCCGCAGCAAACCAAAAGCTCCCTGTATCTTAAGAAATGGATTGCGGGAGTAGAAAAACTCAAAGGTATACTGCAATGGATTACCACCACGTCCACCAACTGGAGCATAAATTTGGATATCTCGCCAGGAGAAGACTAGCAGTGTCGGCTGAAATTCATCGATACAGCGATCTAGGGCTTTAGCATAATCTAAAGGTGGCACTGTTCCTAAATCAAAGATACGCTGTTCAATGTTTGGAAACTGCTTGTGGACGTGATCGCTTAGGTATACAACCCCAATAGGAAAGATGGGGTTACACGGAAGGCGAACATAGAGAATTTTGTTGAATGTTTGAGCTTCCATCTTGCCGTTTTTCTGGGGTAAAAGAGCAAACTTTGATTCTGTAGTCGTTGTGTTTTGGTTAGACTGTGTGTATCAAAATCGTCCTTGATATTAATGACGATTACTGATACTCATGGCTTGGTTTAAGTGATGAAAATCGCTAATATTGCCCTGTATTACAAATGCATAGCATGGATAGGATTTTATGAAAGTAATATATCTATAGCTTTACAATAACATCGACTTCACTCTAGATGCGATCATCTGCATCTGCTAAGTCTGAAAATAAAAAACAAAAAATAGCTCTTAAGGTTAATGAAAGCAACTAGACTATTCCTTAAGAAATGGGATCAGGAAATCAACAGGAGCAAAAAAGCTGTTTGCTTTCCTTCCAGGAAACTCCAAAAAATAAATTATTTAATTTTTACCCAAGGCAATTTCTTCCTTTGTTGATCTCCAAGTCGTTTCTGGTACAACAGGATGTTTTTTTATTTGGAAGTCCCTAATCCTGCACTCGTAAGAGTTAGCTCCAATTGACTTGCCTCTAAAGAGTTGATAAATTGTTAATGCTTAATATACAATTGCAAAAAAAGCATAAAATTTTACGAAAAATTCATAACTAAAAACTTGTACTTCTTTAGGTAGAAAATAATTCAGAAAACTTCAGTTGGTAGTCGGAGTTACAGCAACTGGGGATCAGTCAGTGTTAGTTTTTATATGTAAGATAAAATTGTGGCGTAAAGCTCCTCAGCAGTTATGGCTCAAATATTAGATCCTCTACCACCGGAGCAATCAAGAAAGATTCTCTGCTGTTACGTAAATGCCACGAGCAAAATACAGGTGGCTCGCATCTCGAACATTCCTAACTGGTACTTTGAAAGGGTTGTTTTCCCTGGACAGAGGCTAGCGTTTGAAGCCCCCATTGAAGCTCAACTTGAAATTCATACGGGCATGATGGCAAGTGCTATTTTATCGGATAAAATTCCATGCGATCGCCTTGCACTTCACGAACCTAGTAGTTATGAATTGGAAAACTCAGAACAAACAAACGACTCCATCAATAAAAAACCGATAACACAGTCTATTAAGACAAAAACTGAAGATACAACAAAACCTTTAACAATGTCTGGTTTCGTATCCATTGATTAAAAAAATATCTTTAACTTCATTTGGGGTTGCTAAATTTAGCAGCCCTTTTTTATTTTTGGTCATTTGTTATTGGGGATCGGGGATCGGGGATTGAGGGTCTTTCAAGGGTAGGTTTTTTAGAATCTCGAAAATAGTTGAGAAAATTCTCAAGTTTTTAACATGGTTTGGTAGTTTCAGGATTTTAAAATCGGCTGAAATGGTCAAAAAATTACCAAATACAAAATCCCTACCTTTGTAAGCAGAGGGGACCCCATCTTCCCCAATCCCCAATCCCCAATCCCCAATCCCCGATCCCCATTCCCATTTACAATGATTAATTATGGATCTACCTTCATTTTTGTGGTTATGGAGAATAGCGGCGTGGGCGATGGGTTTGTCCCTAGTAGCCTATGTGCTATTGGCGATTATCGGTATGCGGATGTTTCGTGCTAGAACTTTGCAGCAAAGAGAATCAGGCGGATTACACTTTCTCCACTATAAAATCGGTATCTGCCTGGTGAGTTTGGTATTATTACTGCTACTGATTGGCATTGTTGGTACTTACGGTCACTTTGGTTCTTTGGGACACTCACAGCATCTCTGGGCTGGATTAACAACTGTCATGTTAGTTTTACTATCAGCTGGAAGTGCTACACAAATTCGTGTTGGACATCCTTGGGCAAGACGGATTCACATTGGTGCTAATGTTGCTATATTCTTTGCTTTTGCTTGGGTATCGTTCACTGGTTGGAGTGTAGTGCAGAAGTATTTGCCTTGATGTTATCTATAGGAGTCCGATTTGATTTATGAAAAAATCTAAGTATCTGTAGTAGCGTGTCTAGACTAAAATATTGCATTAATAAACCGCCCCAGGCGCAGAGAACGCAGAGAAAGAATCAGAGATTTATTGCACTATTTTAGCCTTGACACGCCAGTAGGGTGTGTTATGGCGTAGCTATCACGCACCTAAATCCTTAACTGGTGCGTTAGCCTTTGGCATAATACCATTTCACGTTAATCGCGATATATATAAATAATGTAGAGACGCGATATATCGCGTCTCTACAGGGTCTGTATTTGTATCAGGCTTTTCGTGAAATCGTATAACACACCCTACGTGTATTTCAGAAATCAAATATGAGTCCTATATATGAGGTTGATAATTGTTAATTGGTAATTGAAATATAACAACATCTCGCCCTCAAATAAATAGCTGGCTCATAGCAAAAAACCCACTTTAATGGGTTGAAGGGGTTATACCATTTCACGTTATATCAAGTTCGGATAATTAGTTATACTTCCCACAGTCATTGCACCCCACCCCCAACCCCTCCCCGCACGCGGGGAGGGGCGGTTTTGGCGTTAGACAAAACCGGGGTGGGGTTCTCTGGGAATTATAAGTAATCAAGCGAACCTGATATTAATCACGATACATATAAATTTGTAGAGACGCGATATATTGCGTCTCTATAGGGTCTGTATTTGTATCAGATTTTTTGTGAAATGGTATTAAGTAATTAGGCAAAATTATTTATATATCTCGTTTGTCTCTTTGGTTTGGCAAATCAAGGATACAGAACAAAAAATGTCTAATTAATTTTGCATAAGTACTTATTCATTCACCCTATGACCAATGTGGGAGTGTCAATTAATTTAATTTATGGAGTACGCAAAGTACCCGCAGGAATTCCCAAAATATCCTCAATCTTAGGCATATTTTCCAACGCAATCACTCTACCTTCATCCTCAAAACCAGCAATTTGATCAAAGTTCAAATACCGATACAATTCCCCAGCAAAAGGCTGAATCTTTTTACCCACAATATCCATATATTCTTGGACTGTGGGAACGCGCCCTAATAACGCACAAACTGCTGATAATTCGGCGGAACCAAGATACACTCGCGCATCCTTACCCATCCGATTATTAAAGTTGCGGGTAGATGTGGAAAACACCGTTGCACCATCTTCAACTCGCGCTTGGTTTCCCATACACAAACTACAACCAGGTATTTCTGTCCTAGCACCCGCAGCGCCAAAAATACCGTACACACCTTCTTCTTTTAATTGGTGTTCATCCATGCGGGTGGGTGGACAAATCCACAAGCGGGTTTTGACTGCGCCTGCACCTTCTAATACTTTGGCAGTAGCGCGATAATGACCAATATTCGTCATACAAGAACCAACGAATACTTCATCAATTTTGTCACCTGCAACTTCTGATAATAATTTCACATTATCAGGATCATTCGGTGCTGCTACAATTGGTTCTTTGATTTCGTTCAAATCAATTTCGAGAATTTCCGCATACTCCGCATCCGGATCTGCTTCCATTAATACCGGGTTCGCCAACCACTCTTCCATTTTGGCGACACGACGCATAATCGTTTTAGCATCGCCATAACCCCGCGCTACCATGTTTTTCAACAAAGCAACATTAGAACGCAGATATTCAGATACAGTCTCTATACTGAGTTTGATTGTGGAACCAGGACAAGAACGTTCGGCTGTAGCGTCGGTCAGTTCAAAAGCTTGCTCAACTTTCAAATCTGGTAAGCCTTCAATTTCCATTATCCGCCCAGCAAAAACATTTTTCTTGTTCTGCTTTTCTACTGTCAGCAAACCTTTTTGAATAGCAACGTAGGGAATAGCGTTAACAATATCCCGCAAAGTTACACCCGGTTGCAATTCGCCTTTGAAACGTACCAAAACTGATTCTGGCATATCCAGAGGCATGACACCTAACGCCCCGGCAAATGCTACTAACCCGGAACCAGCAGGGAAGGAAATACCCAAGGGGAAACGAGTATGAGAATCGCCACCTGTTCCTACGGTATCTGGTAACAGCATCCGGTTTAACCAAGAGTGAATAATACCATCACCAGGATGCAAAGCTACACCACCACGAGAAGCGAAAAAGTCTGGTAATTCGTGGTGAGTTTTGATATCTACTGGTTTGGGATAAGCAGCAGTGTGGCAAAAACTTTGCATTACCAAATCTGCACTGAAACCAAGACAGGCGAGTTCTTTCAATTCATCCCGTGTCATTGGCCCGGTGGTGTCTTGGGAACCCACGGTAGTCATAATCGGTTCGCAGTAAGTACCGGGACGCACACCGGGTAAACCACAGGCTTTACCCACCATTTTTTGGGCGAGGGTGTAACCTTTACCTGTGTCAGTGGGTTGTTGGGGACGGGTGAAAATGGGACTGGGTTCTAAACCTAATGCAAGTCTGGTTTTATCGGTGAGGGTACGTCCAATTAATAAGGGAATACGTCCTCCAGCGCGGACTTCATCCAAAATGGTATCGGGTTTGAGGGTGAAGGTAGAGATTACTTCCTCAGACGCGCCATCAGACGCGCCATGGGTGGTGATTTCACCTTTGTAGGGGTAGATAGTAATCACCATCCCGGTTTCCATTTTGGTGACATCGCACTGGATGGGGAAAGCACCAGCATCTTCAGCTGTATTGAAAAAGATGGGGGCGATCGCACCACCTAAAACATATCCACCTGTCCGCTTATTGGGAACATAGGGAATATCATTACCAATGTGCCAAAGTACCGAGTTAATAGCTGATTTGCGAGAGGAACCAGTACCGACGACATCTCCTACGTAGGCGATGGGGTGTCCTTTTTTCTTCAATTCGGCAATGGTATCCAACGCCCCAGGCATCCGTAATTGTAGCATTGCCAAGGCGTGCAAAGGAATATCCGGGCGAGTCATCGCTTCAGTAGCGGGGGATAAGTCGTCGGTGTTAGTTTCGCCAGGAACTTTAAAAACGGTGACGGTGATGGCTTGGGGTACTTCGGGACGAACTGTAAACCACTCTGCGTCTTTCCAAGAATCAATTACTCGTTTTGCAAAGGGGTTGACCTTGGATAATTCTAAGATATCGTGAAAGGCATCATACACCAGCAGAGTTTTGCTAAGGGCAGCTGCGGCGTAAGCTGCGATTGGTTCTTTTCCTTCTCCCCCCATCACTAGGGGTGTTTCGGAAGAATCTGAGAAGGAGACGGTGGAAGTTTGCAGGAGTTCAATTAAAGATTGGACGTTGTAACCTCCGATCATTGTCCCCAGCATTTGTACTGCTGCGATAGGTGAAATTAGGGGGCTGGTAATTTCACCTTTAGCGATTCCAGTCAGAAATCCGGCTTTGACGTAAGCTGCTGGATCAACTCCAGGAGATACGCGATCGCGCAATAAATGTAATAATGTATCTTCTTCACCTTTGGGCGGATTCTTCAGTAATTCACATAATTCTGAGGTTTGCTTCGCATCCAACGGTAAGGGGGGAATTCCTAATGCTGCCCTTTCGGCGACGTATTGACGGTATTGTTCTAGCATTTTTGTATTCTCCGTTGGGATGTTCTCCCCTTAATTATGAAATATTTTGAGGCAAGACTTGGCTATAAAATCTTACCTTATTTTATAGCTGAAAGCCTTACTGATAATTGGTTGTTAGCAATTTTTCTTAGACTTAAAGTATAGTTTTAAGTATCAATTAAAACTGAAAATATTTTAATTGCCACAACACCTATTATTAAAGAATTAATTGTTTTACCGATAATCTAAAAAACTGGTTATAAATTTATCTACTTATGACTCATTATGAGTGTTGAGCTTATATCTTGCACCTAGCCCTAAATTAAAGTTTGGGCTGAAAGCTCAATTCTCTTCAAAACCGACTGGTTAAGATTTTAAGCCATTTTAATGGGTTTAAGCTTTGAGCTTTAAAATTTATTTTACGGCTGATTGAAACTGGTGCAAGATGTCAGTTACGAAAAGAACTCAATGAATTAAAATCAATTAGATTGAGTATTGGTGTAACCAAGCTTCTAAATCAGCAACACTAGAAAAATCTAACAATGCTTCTCCTAGATTTTCTAACTGTGCAATTGATAATCTTTTAATTCGCTCGATTAATGATTCATCAATTTCACCAATACGGCGATTAAGTAGACGTAGTATTAAGTGTTGTTCTCCTTCTTGTCTTCCTTCTTGCCTTCCTTCTTGCCTTCCCTCTTGTTTGGCTTGTTCTCTGTCTCTTTGATAAAGTGGTTCTAAACGCATAATTAACTCCCTATCATCTGCTTCTAATTCTTGATTTACTCTCAAGTTTTCGCGCAAGTTGTAAACTAATTCGAGGGTTGCTTTTTGATATGGATGATCTAATGGTAACGCTTGCAACTCGATAATTGCTTGTGACTGCACACTTCCTCTACCTAGAAGCCTCAACCATAATGTCTCTGGTGTTAGTGGTAGTTGGTGTATCGCGATAATTGCTGTCCGCAAAGCTTCTGGAAGAAAATGTACTCCCAATAACCAACCCTCTTTTTGTATAGTTCCAAAGCTAGATAATCTAGTTTCGGATATTGTTGGAGTCAGAACCCACAACTTGGGAATTTCTGAGTCCTGAAGTTTGGTTTTATTGGCTTTAGCTTCTCGTCGCAATAAAGCTTTGACTTCTAATAATTTGAGAATACAGTCGCAGATTTCATCGCTAGAAGCTGGATTGCGGAATGGTTCAATTATGGCAGGATTTTCTGCAAATCTTCCTAGCAAACCCAGTATTTGCAAATTAGAGTTTTGCTGTTTGGCAGGAGTGAATAAAACATCTATTTCTTTAATCTCTCCTGAGACTTTTTCTGATGCTTTGACTTCTCCGTAATCTTTTAATAATTCTTCGAGGTAGTCTTTGGCGAATTGATCATGGATAAAACGGGTCATTCAATTTTAAGATTGCGGAAGTTCTGGGTTAATGCAAATTCCTATTATATAGCAGTTCGAGAACATAGATACCCGACTTCTTAAAGAAGTCGGGGATCTGGATACCTTTAATTCTCTGGTGGTCTGTCCCATTAATTTTGATGAGTCGTGGGTGTTCAGATCCCCGACTTTTTAAAAAAGTCGGGGATCTATAATTACTTATAATTAATGCGAACAACCACTAGGCTGTTATTATATTTTCATCTGGTATTTTATCTGGATTAGATTTCAAGCGTGTTAATCTGCTTTTACGGATACGTTCGCTTTCTCGAACCCCACCTGCAATTTCATATTCATCGCTGTTTTTGCCGTACTTGAAACCAACTCCTATCAGCATTTTGTCTGAAACCTGACTTAAAAATTTTTCCATTTCATCCAGCTTTTTTTTAGAAGAGTCAACCAGAGCTACAGCAGCGTTATAATCATTAAGCATATTGTGAAACTGCTCTATTAATTGCGTCAGGTTTTGCAAATTGCAAGTTTCATCAAAATTGAGATTTGGATCAATAGCTTTTAGTCCGGCAACTCTAAACTGAGCTTTTTTTAGAATCCGGGAACTACGTTTTTTTCGAGGCATAAATTTACACTTTTAAAAGCTTTACAGACCTATTTTGTCTCATTTAATCTGGATTCTAGTTCAGTAAAAAGCACATTTTTTTTTGCAAAGATTTTTATTTATGCGCGTGATTTCTCGGAATTTAGTTACCAAAGGTTGATTTTTAGGGAAATAATTTCTATTGAGACGTGACGATAGTGCTGTAGCGCATGGTTTTGCTAAGGTACGTCTTTATATCTCACCTTAGTGGCGTGTTAAGGCTAAAATGTTGCATTAGATTTTTAGTTTTTTCAGCGCTGAAGCGCTTACTACGAAGTTTTTCTATTGCATTATTTTAGTCTAGACACGCCAATATGTTCTGCTGGTGCGTTAGGCTAAAGCCATAACGCACCCTACTAGCGTGTCAAGGCTAAAATAGTGCATTAGATTTTTAGTTTTTTTAGCGTTAAAGCGCTTACTACCAACTTTTCTATTGCAACATTTTAGTCTAGACACGCCACTACTTAAGGCTTAATGTTGTAACTGTAAGGCTTAATGTTGTAACTGTAAGACTTAATGTTGTAGCTGTAAGGCTTAATGTTGTAGCTGTAAGACTTAATGTTGTAGCTGTAAGACTTAATGTTGTAGCTGTAAG
>NZ_NAPS01000002.1:1524982-1642476 GCF_004323185.1 Westiellopsis prolifica IICB1 | reverse complement strand
TAAGGCTTAATGTTGTAGCTGTAAGACTTAATGTTGTAACTGTAAGACTTAATGTTGTAGCTGTAAGACTTAATGTTGTAGCTGTAAGACTTAATGTTGTAGCTGTAAGACTTAATGTTGTAGCTGTAAGGCTTAATGTTGTAACATTAATGACCAAAGTGCCAGGTATCGAAATTTTGAAATGTTGATTATACCGTGCATAAGAGGCTTGCAATAATCTTTATAAATCTCGGAAAGCCTTAGATGTTAAACTTTACAAGTCTTGATGTCAGAGAACAAACCCATACCTCCCCAACTCCCCATCAACCAAACCCCGTACCTCACCCTAAAAGACAGACTTACGATACGGTTTTGAATACAACGCGATCGCACATAAATATAACTAAGCAAATTTAACTAATTCTCTGTGATTATTATAAAACTTTGGTAAAACCCCCGAACACAAGCAAAATCAAAGCACCAATGTTCTATAAAATTCTTGATTATATTCAGCGATCGCACCCTGGATTTATTCATCAAAATGTTTTGACTTTTGACTGTTGACTTCCCGTCAGGGCGTGTTACAGTTTACAAGTCTCGATGCGAGAGAAGAATCCAACCACATACCCAAACCACGCATCCAACGGGAGGTGTCCTTTAGGGGCTGAAGTGTCAAAAGTTACGTCACTATAGCCTATAAAACTACTATTCACTCTCCATCCTACGCGCTCGCCAAACATCTCCCAGGCTTCTTTGTAATACTCGCCGTCAGCTTTACCGCCAACGCTCAAGTAAATTTTCTTTTGGACACTGAAACCAAAGTGTCCATCGCTGTATGTTACCCACAAGCGGTTAATTGTGCGTAAGTCAGTGCAAGGAAAATTTAAGAGTTCGTTTTTGGTGAACCAGTCACCGTCTTCTTTACCTACAGCTTGAATCATTACTCTATAGGTTTCTTTGTCAGCCTCTTTCCATTTTCCTGCTTTCAATAAATCACGCAGTCTGGTGTAGTCTATGCCTTTTTCTGAGGAGAGGTCATCTGTTGCAGTTGTTGGCTCAGGGGTGGTTTCTGGTAGTTTTGAGGGTCTTTCAAGTACTGGAGGATAAATAATGGTTTGTGTTTCTGGCTTAATCCCAGTAATACCCCAAATCAACCTTTCCATCGGATCAGGATTTTGCTGGCGAAAATCAACCCACTGAAAGCTTCTCATAAATCTTGGAACTTTATTAATGAGATGATCGGGGCAGCCAGGGAGAATCACTAAGCCCATGCGTAGTTTTCGTTGGGCGAACTCAACAAGAAACTCCCTCATTTCGATATCTGCCCACGGTCCTATGCCAGATGAACCAATAAATACTGCTGCTGCTTTGATTTGAGGAATAATTTCTTCTAGTTGGTCTTGCCAAGGACGAAAAGGCTCAAAGTCATACTTATCTAACCAAGCATATATTCCTTTTTGCAATAGCTGTGTTCTGATTTCTTCTACCTGAGTCTTTTCTTGGCTATTGTGGCAAAGAAACACATCAAACTGTTCCACTTATTACTCTCCCACACCCGCAATAGTTGTCAGAGCCTTTAGAGTGCCAAAGGGTAGACTTACGGATACACTTTTTAATACAACGCGATCGCGCATATATAACTAAGCAAATTTAACTAATTCTCTGTGTTTATTATAAAACTCTGCTAAAACGCCCCAACCCAACCAAAATCCAAAGTTTATTTAATGTCTGCAATATTTTTAACTAATTCAGATACAATAATACATTTGTTTGTTGCGTCCCATATTTTAGTATATGTCTAAGACTTACACCGTTGAAATTCAACATCAAGGCAAAACTCATACCTTACAAGTTCCCGAAGATCAAACAATCTTATCGGTTGCAGATGCACAGGGGTTAGAATTGCCTAGTTCCTGTCATGCAGGCGTTTGCACAACTTGCGCTGGTCAAATTATTTCCGGTAAAGTAGATCAAACTGATGGCATGGGCGTTAGTCCAGACCTGCAAAAACAAGGTTATGTCTTACTTTGTGTTGCCTATCCTCGTTCTGATTTAAAAATTGCCACAGAAAAAGAAGATACTGTTTATCAATTACAATTTGGGAAATAATATTAATAGTTAGTAGTTAATTGTTTTCTATTAACCACTAACTATTCACCATTTATCACTAACAACCAACAAATACAATGACAACTCATTTTATTACCGCAGAAATTAACCTCCAAGAAACTCCTACAGAATTAGAAAAAACAATTGCAGCAGAACTCAAAAAACAAGGCGAACCTTTACGTTGGGCAATTACTTCTGTGGATGTTCCCCAACAAAAAGCAACTGTGGAAGCTGTCGTCACTACTGATGCTTAATTGTTGATGGCTAATAGGTTATTTATAAAGTAAAAATAAAGTCACTGTAGGGTGCGTTGCGCTGTGCGACAACACACCCTACTTAAGATTTACCAATATAAGAATTAGCCATTTGTTTCTTTTTACTTTTTACTTTTTAATTGTTTGTGCGTCCATACACTGTTATTTTAATAGTACCTACTGGCATTGGAGCAGCAATTGGTGGTTATGCAGGCGATGCATTACCCGTTGCAAAAACTATCGCTCAGGTTTGCGATCGCCTGATCACTCACCCCAATGTCATGAATGGTGCGACTTTATATTGGAATCTCCCCAATGCTTTCTATGTTGAAGGTTATGGGCTTGACAAGTTTGCTGCTGGATGCTGGGGTTTGCGTCCCGTCCATCAAAATCGGATTGGTTTGCTTTTAGACCAAGGAATAGAACCAGAATTGCGCCTGCGAAACCTGCAAGCAGCAGACGCAGCTAGAGCAACCTTAGGATTGTCTTTAACAGATTATGTAGTTACCGATGCACCACTAAATGTAGAACTACGTACATCTGAGTCTGGTGCAAGTTGGGGAACTATCGGTAATCCAGATAGTTTACTGCGGGCAGCAGAAATATTAATTAACAAAGCTGGTGCAGAAGCGATCGCAGTTGTAGCTCGTTTCCCCGATAATATTGATGAACAAGCAGATCAAAACTACCGTCACGGCAAAGGTGTAGATCCAATTGCTGGGGCTGAAGCTGTGATTAGCCATTTAGTAGTGCGACAGTTTCAGATTCCTTGCGCCCATGCGCCAGCCTTTTTACCTCCATCCCTAGATCCCGATTTATCTCCCCGTTCGGCTGCCGAAGAATTAGGTTATACTTTTTTACCATGTGTTCTTGTTGGTTTAAGCCGCGCCCCCCAATTTATCGTCAGGGGAACAGAGCAAATACTTGAACCAAAAGACATTTGGGCTAATCAAGTAGACGCTGTAATAGTACCAGCAACCGCATGTGGGAGTAGCGCCTTACTAAATCTCAGCCAAACACAATCCCTGATAGTCACAGTTCGAGAAAATCATACTCTGCTTCAAGTTCTTCCCCAACCTTTAGGGATAAAATCAATAGAGGTAAACTCATATTTAGAAGCAGTAGGCGTATTAGTTGCCCATAAAGCTGGCATTAACCCTTATGCTCTTACTCCTGATATCTCGCCATTACGTTGTTTAAATAATTAGTAATTGGCTATAAATCAGTGACCAATAATTCCGAGCATGGTACAGAGAAAGCAGATTTATCTGTGGAGCAAATCCAAAATCTAAAATCCAAAATCCAAAATCTAAAATCGAATAGCCCTCGGATAAATCTTGAGGGTCAATCCAAAATCCAAAATCTAAAATCCAAAATCGGATGACTCAACCAGAAAAACAAGAACCAGAAATACCATACCTGACACGCACCCAAGTACTAGTGGCGATGGGAGTAACTGCTGTCGTTTTATGGATTATTGCCAAACTATGGTTGCATTTTGGCAGTTTTACCCTGATACCTTTAGTGTGGAATTTCAGAGATTTACTTTTGGGCGTAGGTTTAGGCTTGAGTATTACTGGTTTGAGTGGTTTAGCTTATCAACTTTGCCCTCCTTATCGTCAAAGTGCTAATTATTACTTAGAAATAGTTCTCAAACCCTTAGCTTTACCTGATTTAATTTGGTTGGGATTATTACCAGGATTGAGTGAAGAATTATTATTTCGTGGTGTAATGTTGCCAGCTTTTGGATTAGATGCTGCTGCTGTGATCGTATCCAGTCTTTGTTTTGGGGTTTTGCATTTGAGTGGTTCCCAACAATGGCCGTATGTGGTTTGGGCAAGTATTGTTGGATTAATATTAGGATATAGCACCCTCCTCAGTGGTAATTTGTTAGTGCCAATTATTGCTCATGTGTTTACAAATATTATTTCTAGTTATTTGTGGAAAGTAGGAAGATATTAACAATTAGAAATTAAAAATAAAAAATTAAAAATTAGAAATATTTCAATACTGCTCGGATAAGACAAATTAATTAATATTTAAATTATGTAGAGACGCGATATATCGCGTCTGATACAACCCCAAAATTATGACGAAAAATTCTATCCCTTGCAGTATTGAAAAATATTTGTTTTTTATAAGCAAAACAAAATTATGGCTACTAGTATAATTATTCCCATCGCTGCATTAATTCTTGCATGGTTTGTTCTGAAAGCCTTGTTTAATGTATTGAAGATAGTTGTTAGCACAACAGCTATTGTTTTGGTAATTTTTATTGTGTTGATGCTGTTTGGTTATGCTCCCCAAGACTTTATGAAAGAAGTCATTAACCTTCCTCAAACTTTTACCCAACTATTAACAAACGCCAGAAATTACCTACCTCAAAATCTTGACCAATTAGTAACAGACGCCAGAAATTACCTACCTGAAGTTTCCAATCAGCTAGTGATCAAAGTAAGAAGTTTGCTAGGGTTGTAACTGTTACAGCAGGGAACAGGGTTGAAAGCTTTTCATTATATGGCTTTGTTCTTAAAATTAGTTCCTCAGAGGTTATTTATTGTGTCATCTACGTCAAAAGTAGAGTTAAAGATAGTACCAAAAGTCACCCAGAGTCTATCTTAGGGTGATTCCCTACTTGCTGAGAAATTTTCTAGCCTGATTGTTAGGTTTATTCTCAGTTAAGGAAAAATTTTATATGACAACCAACATTTCTGATAACATCAACAAAAATGACAATCGATCGCTATGGATGGGTATTATCCTGATTGTTTTGGGAATAATTGCGATCGCACTACCTGTTGTCTCGACTATTTTTGCTGAAACTTGGGTTGCAGTCATCCTGATTTCTGCTGGGTTTGCCAAGTTATTCTATGCGTATAATACCCGTGAGCAAGGCGGGTTTGTTTGGAAAATTTTATTGAGTGGTCTTTACATCGCTACAGGTGTAATGCTGTTTATTTATCCACGCACAGGTATTTTGACACTAACTCTATTACTGGGTAGCTTCTTATTAACTGAAGGTGTTTTCGAGCTAATCCTAGCATTCAAATTGCGTCCCCAACAAAACTGGACTTGGGTACTCACTGACGGCATTATTACTCTTATTTTAGGTGCAATGATCTGGTTCCAGTGGCCTTTCAATGCACCTTGGTTGCTTGGAACACTGGTTGGTGCTAGTGTTCTGTTCACTGGTGTTTCTCGTGTGATGCTGTCGTTGAATGGACGTTCGACTCTAAATCCTTCCGACCAAGCTGTGTAATTGTTAAGCAGTTAGAATAAGTTAGGGAACGAGGGATAAGGGAAGGGGGACAAGGGAAGGGGGACAAAAAAGTAATTTTTCTCCCCACACTCCTAGACGCGATGAATCGCGTCTCTACATTATTTCCCACACTTCCCACACTCTTCTTTGGAGGTGTAATATGACAATTACTTTGAATCACACAATCGTACCTGCACATAACAAAGAAGCAGCAGCGCAGTTTTTTGCACAAATTTTTGGTTTGAAAGTTGAACCTTCTATTGGTTACTTTGCTGCTGTACATGTCAATGACACTCTGACGCTTGACTTTGCAGATAGAGAGGAATTTGAGTCGCATCATTATGCATTTCATGTGAGTGATGAAGATTTTGATGCAATTTTTGAGCGAGTTAAAACAGCGGGTTTGGAATATACTAGCGACCCCATGCACCAAAATAAAAACCAAATTAATCATAGGAATGGGGGACGTGGTTTCTATTTCTATGATCCCGACGGTCATAATTTAGAACTACTAACCCGTCCATAGATACAGCTAGTAAAATCAACCAAATAACGCAGGACTTACCCAGCACCAGCTTTTGTTTCAATCTGTGCTTGTTGTGCTGCGAGGGCGATCGCTTGTGGTAATATTTTGTGTTCCTGTACTTGAATTCTGGCGTGGAGAGTTTCAGGTGTGTCATCAGCTAAAACAGGAACCGCCGCTTGCATTAAAATCGGCCCACTGTCCATTTCCAAACAAACTAAATGCACTGTACAGCCAGTAATTTTAACACCAGTAGTTATTGCTTGTTCTATGGCGCGAGAACCTTTAAAACTAGGTAACAGGCTGGGATGAATATTAATTATCTTGTCTAGAAAAGCATCAATTAATACTTGCGTTACTAATCGCATCCAACCAGCCATAATTACCCATTCCACATCATACTGTTGTAGAACTTGGACAATTTGCCGATCAAACTCTTCACGGCTACTATAATCACGATGATTGAGAAGTACAGCAGGTACACCCCAATTAGCAGACCGGACTGCGGCATAGGCATCTGGGTTATTGTAAATTAAAACTTGAATTTGGGCATTGAGTTGCCCGTCTTTAATGGCTTGGGCGATCGCTTCAAAGTTACTACCACTTCCTGAAGCCATGATTCCCAATTTTATCGGCTTGTGTTGATTAAATGCGTCTTGAATTTGAGGAGAAACCAGGCTAAAGGTAGAATCAGGGCGGAGTGTCATAACGACAGGTTAATTTTATAGATGGCAAAAATATATAGTAAATCCAGTCAGTCATGGTTGGATAATGATAGCGTTGCTGCTTGGTTTTTTTTGACTCCAGCACTGATTTTATTAGGTATTTTTATTCTGTGGCCAATTGCCTATTTGTTTTACCTCAGTTTTACTACTGGTATTTTCAGTTCTGGTGGTACACACTGGGTAGGTTTGAAAAATTACTGGCGTCTGTTATCTGACTCAGATTTTTGGCAAGTTATTTTTAACACTATTTATTTTACTCTTGCTACTGTGATTCCTAGTCTGGTGATTCCTTTAGGAATAGCACTATTGTTAAACCAGGCTTTACCTTTAGGGGGGTTTATCCGCAGCCTTTATTTTTTACCCTCAATGATCTCTCTAGTTGCTGCTGGTTTAGGATTTCGCTGGTTATTTCAAAATGATGGCACGATTAACGCCTTATTGGATATTATTGGTCTAAAAGCTATTCCCTGGTTAAGTAGTACTGTATGGGCAATGCCGGTACTGATTATCTTGAGTATTTGGAAACAAATCGGCTTCAATATGGTGGTGTTTTTAGCAGGATTGCAAACCATTCCCGTGAGTCGATACGAAGCAGCAGACCTTGATGGCGCTAATAGTTGGCAAAAGTTTTGGTATATTACCTTACCCGGTTTGCAATCAACTATAATTTTTGCGATCGTTACCACCATGATTTTCACATTACGCAGTTTTGAGCAAGTTTATGTGATGACTGGCGGGGGGCCTCTAAATTCTACTAATTTAATGGTTTATTACATTTACCAAGAGGCTTTTGCTCAATTTGATTTTGGTTATGCAGCCGCCGCCGCAACGGTATTATTTGCAGTGACGCTGGTTCTGGTGTATTTGCAGCTCCAAACTTGGAATGATGAGAGTTAAGTAGACTCAATCGGATTCAAAACTTTGTCAGTCGTCTTGAAACGACTTTTGCTATTAGGCTCAGAATTTATTCTGAGGTGGTCGGTAATGTGAATGCATCTGCTTACTTAGCATCAAATGTTTGAAAAAATGCTTCTAGCTATAGATTTTAAATCAGGTAATTTTATATTCCAATAAAACTTAAATAGTATATCTAGATCTAGATTAATGTTTGTTAACTATATCACCTTGATGTTGATTAATATGGTAGCCGGACTATTTCTTTTAGCTGGCTATGTGTATTTTGGCCTAGATCACGCTTATCAAAAACGTTGGATTCCTGGATTTGGGATGACAGGAGCGATCGCACTAGTTACCGGTTTACACATGACTTTTACCTGGCCAGTACGAGGAGTATTCAACATTGCTTATGGTGAAATGACAGTATTGTTTGGTATTTTATTTTTGTCTACTTCCTTAGCCTTAGCTTTAGGATGGGATTTGCTCACAGTAACAATTTATGGATTTTTTGCTGGACTTGCTGCAATTGTAATTGGGGTACGCATCATTGATTTGAATTTGACACGGAATCCACTCCTCTCAGGAATTGGATTTATTTTAACGGGATTAGCTGGAGTTTGTGCAGCACCAACTCTATATCTGAAAACAAATCGTAAGTGGCGCTTGTTTGGTGCAATTTTGTTAGTAATTGCTGCCCTAATTTTTGCTTTTGTTGGTTATATTACATACTGGAATCATCTGGGGGAATATTCTAATTGGAAACCATTACCAATGCGAACACCATAAACATGTATCAATACTAGCGATCGCATGAAAGTAAAAGTTCTAATTTATGAACATTCCCTGATTTTTATCAGGGTATTTTGACAGAAAATTCCTATTCAGAACGTACTATTATGGTTTTCACGATTGCTCAGAGATTTTTTTGGATTTTCTCTTGATTTACTAGCTATTTTGTCAACTTTTCGGGTGTAATCTCAAAATACATATGTCATCAGGGCAAAATGGAACACTTATTCCGAACAAGCTTATCTGACATCTTGCAGCAGTTGCAATCAGCCGTAAAATAAATTTTCGGCTCAAAGCTTAAACCCATTTAAATGGGTTTAAACCTGAGCCAGTTAGTTTTTAACTGACTTTAGCTTTCAGCCCAAATTTTAATTTCGGACCAGGTGCAAGATATAAGTTGTGAAACCACTTCAATTTGGAATTCATGATTCGGAATACAGAATTACTTGGAATATTGATTCTTAGTAAAAAATTTTGCAGGACTTTACGGACGAAGCATTGAGATGACTATTAATTTGTTTTATAAAAATATTTATCAGCAAATGCTTCGCCCCTACTACTACATCTAGGCACAATAAGGGGTAAATAACATGAAAAATCATGCTGACAAGCAAGAGGAAGTTTTAAGTCAAATCACAGATAAAAATATTGAAGCTAGAGACTTTAGTGGATGTGACTTAAGTGGAATTGACCTCAGAGGAATTGATTTAAGCAGAATTAACTTTAGAGGAGCAGACTTACGTAGCGCAAATCTCAGTGGAGCTATACTTATTGGTGCAAATCTCAGAGAAGCAAATCTACAACAAGTAAATTTTTCTAATGCTGATTTAAGTCAAGCTGATTTAAGCCAAGCAAATTTGTGTGGCGCTTGTTTATGGCGAGCAAAATTAAATGGTAGTAAATTATGGAATGCTTCTCTGTGCAATGTTGACTTAAGAGAAGCTAATTTGAGTTCAGCCCAATTAATAGAAGCATCTTTAGTTGAAGCTAATTTAGTCAGAGCGGATCTCACAGAAGCAAAGTTATGTGGAGCTATTTTAATAGAAGCTAATTTTAATCAAGCCAACTTAACAGGTACAGATCTAAAATGGGCTAATCTTATGGCAACAAATTTAAGTGAAGCTAATCTTGAAAATGCCAACTTCAAAAATGCAAAACTTTATGAAACAATTATGCCCGACGGAACGATTCGAGTAGATCTTAGAAGATAGGGAACGGGGAAAGGGGAAAGGGGAAAGGGGAAAAGGAAGTGTGGGGAGAAAAATTACTTCCTTGTCTTCCTTGTCTCCCTTGTCCCCCTTGTCTCCCTTTCCCCGATCCCCAATCCCCAATCCCCAATCCCCGCTCCTAAAACTCTCGTTGGGAAAAAATGAGGATAGCGATCGCTAATAGCATGAGAATATACAGTAAGCCATAACCAATGTTACTAATTAGTGTCAGTGAGTTTGGTAATGCAGCCAGACCATAAATAGCATCATTTTTTACGTCTAATCTCGATAAATCCGGTAATATCAGATACAAAGCTTGAGTGAATGTTTCAATTTCATGTTTGGAAGCGAGACGACCTAGTTTTAATACGTCTTGACTTATATTCCCCATCAAATACACAGCAAATGTTAAAACTGTTGCTAATAATGAACTAGTAAACACACCCAAGGTAATAGCAACAGCAGTGATTAAAGACAGCTGCAAAAATAGAAAAAATATCGCAATTAGAATACTGGGTATTGAGTAGGTAACTTGACCAAATAGCAAAAACACAAGAGTGATCGCTGTCATAGCAGTAAGTAAAACTGCTAACAATATCAATAATCCCAAATATTTACCAACTATCAATTCACCACGACTGATAGGTTTAGCAATTAACACCAAAACAGTACGTTTCTCAATTTCTTTGTTAATTAATCCTGTACCAACAAATACGGTGACAACCAAACCAAGAAGATTCATCATCGCCAAAGCAAAATCAAGAAAAATTTTATCTTCTGTGGTAGCAGCAAATTGAGGAAGAAAGTAGATAGCAATAGAAAGGATAATAATGTAAAAGCCGATCATAAACAAAATGCGATCGCGCACTACTTCTCGAAACACATTTGTTGCTATAACGTAAAGTCTGCCAAAATTCATGTTATTTCAGTAATTAAGCAAAATAATATTTATTAGTGAACAGAGGGAACGGGGAATGAAGAGTGTGGGAAGTGTGAGGAGAAAAATTACTTTTTTGTCCCCCTTGTCCCCTTGTCTTCCTTGTCCCCCTTCCCTTCTCCTCTTCACAACGCGGGTGGTGAACCTATAAAGCGACTGCTACTGCGACCACATGCAATTTCTGCGACTCTCAATACTTGATCAGATCTGCTAGAAACGTTAATTGGTTCTACCCGACAAGTTTTTCTCAGAAAATACTCACGTCCAGTAGAAGTGGGACCACTCCACACACTTAGTAAATCCAATTTATAGATGTCAGGATTTTTCTGATCGAGACTAGATATACGTGCTTCCGTGCGCCATAAAGACTTTTCGTCAAATTCACGTAAGCTTGTTTCTATTACTTCTCTACCTAAACTATTGACTCTCGCATTCCCACTTTTTAACCACTGTTCGACTTCAGACCAAGGTCTATTAGCTATTTGTGCTTTCACTATTGGCTCAAGCTTATTCAGAATTAAACCACCATTTCTTGGATTTTTACTGAATTGTGGTTCTGTTCTAATTACAAAAGTACGCTTAATGTTGTCTGTCTGTAAGCTCGGAAATTCTTCTAACCAATTATTGACTACGAATCCGAGCTGCAACCAACAACTGATCACCATAGAAACAGCAACCAAAATAATAATTTTTTGCCGTTCTTCTATTTTAGGAACCTGAGTGCTAAACTCTGTTCCTGTTCCTTCAAAAAATTCTGGTATTGCTGTAATTAGTGCGGAAATTGTTGGCCAGAAAACAATTGTTCTGGTTGTAATTTCTTGTCCTGACTCTCTAAAAGCAAAAGCACTGACTAAAAATCCGGTTACTAATGCTCCAACAGGCATATTAGTACCAGGAATCACTACAGGATTTTCAGTTGTATACCAAGCAGTTCCTGCAATTAATAATGCCCAACCACAAAAAGCTATTGCCGATTTTATTAAACCTGTAGATAAAGAAGACATTAACCAAGAAAAAATACTTAAATATATTAAAGTTTGCCAAGCAAAAGCTCTTTTGGGAAGGAAAAAATCTTTAATATTGTCGTAAATATCCCCAATAAAACCGAAAATACCTAAAAAATCTTTGATTAACTCCATATTGCAACCTTTAGATTACTAGTTAATTTTTTATTAGGATCATTAGTCTTTAAGTGATGATTTTTGATAGCAAACCCCTAATGAATAAAAATTTATACTTTCAATTTACCTCACTAATTATGATCTACTTTGAATTCACTTTCTCAATCATTTGTTTGTTGGATTATAATTTAAACAATTCTGATAATCAAAAATAGAATCAGAACAACAGCAGTGTAACTGAGTGCATTAGCTATTAATACACTAGTAAATATATTTTTGGTTTGTAGTCTCATCTTAAATTGCCGACGAGATAAAACATTTTGAATATCAGATTCATCTTGTTTTTTCCAAAAATCAGTCAGCGAAATCAACGCAATTCTTAAAATAAATGATTTGACCACAAAAGTCCCAAAAAAAACGATAAAAGCAGTCAAAATCATTAAATTTATCATACTAGGCAGTATTTGATCAAAGAAAATCAAATTCATTAAGCTTGTTCTCAACCTGACAGACAGGAATGGCTCTATCCAAAAAAAGACTATCCAACCAACTACATTGGAGAATAAATTCATGCAAATGGCATAAAAGCTAGAGGTTTTTTTATCAAATTTGAGAACGGAATTTAAAATATAAGCTTCTAACGGAATAGAAATCAACAAAAATAAAAAACTAAACAAAATTGCACCAAGGGGTACTACTTTGGGAAGCAAAGGTAAATCAAACATAAGCAGAAACAGATAGTTGCTAGATTTAACTATGGTTATAAGAGTATCAGGCTTTAGAAGCAATACTTTTCAGATTAAAGAGTTTTAATCTGAAGTTATGGTCTGGGAATTTTCTCTCTCATACCTTTATTTGCTCACTCTTTTACCCCTCTCTCGAATGACTTAAGAAAGTATAGCCGTAACATAGTCAAATAATGAGGATGATTGGGTATGAAAATACAACTTCTCCTACACCCCTACACCCTTAGACCCCCACACCCATTTTCAAGACGGTATATTTTCCCCTACCTTCTGACACAAAACCTTGGGTAAGATAAAAAACTGCCACTTAGAGCTTTGAGTGAGATGACAAGGAACGGGATTGGAATTCGCACAGCACAAGTGCGTCAACAAAGAGTTACAGGGCAAATTCACGTTTATGATGGTGCAGGTAAAGGTAAATCCCAAGCAGCTTTAGGAGTCGTTTTACGCTCAATTGGCTTGGGAATCAATACACCTAGTAATTCCAACCGCGTCTTGCTGCTGCGGTTTTTAAAAGGGCCAGAACGAGATTATGATGAAGATGGGGCGATCGCAGCTTTGCAACGCGGATTTCCTCATTTAATCGATCAAGTTCGCACCGGAAGAGCAGAATTTTTTGGCCCAGATGAAATTACATCCTTTGACCGATATGAAGCTGCGCGGGGTTGGGACGTTGCAAAAGGTGCGATCGCTTCTGGTTTATATTCAGTTGTGGTCTTGGATGAAATTAACCCTGTCTTGGATTTGGGTTTATTATCAGTGGATGAGGTGGTACGAACCCTCACATCCAAACCTGAAGAGTTAGAAATTATTGCAACTGGTCGTGGAGCGCCACAAAAGTTGCTAGATATTGCGGATTTGCACTCCGAAATGAAACCCCATCACCACCCAACTGCAAGCGCACTCTTCCTTGAAGGTATTGAAATTTACACAGGTGCTGGTAAAGGGAAGTCTACTAGCGCTTTGGGGAAAGCCCTACAAGCAATCGGTCGAGGTATTAATCATCCTGGCTCTACCCGTGTATTAATTATGCAGTGGCTTAAAGGAGGTAGTGGTTATACTGAAGACGCAGCATTAGCAGCTTTGCAACAGTCATATCCAGATGTGATGGATCATCAACGCTGCGGAAGAGATGCGATCGTTTGGCGTAATTCTCGCCAAGAATTAGATTATGTCGAAGCAGAACGAGGTTGGGAAATTGCTAAGACTGCGATCGCATCTGGGCTTTATAAAACTATCATCTTAGATGAACTCAACCCTACAGTTGACTTGGAATTACTACCTGTAGAACCCATTGTTCAAGCTTTACTCCGCAAACCTCGCCATACCGAAATTATCATCACTGGTCGCTGCCAAAATCAACCAGCCTATTTTGACCTAGCTAGCATTCACTCTGAAGTGTATTGTCATAAACATTATGCTAATCAAGGTGTGGAACTGAAGCGGGGAGTAGATTTTTAAGTTGGTCAATGGTCAATGGTCATTAGTCTAGGGTCAAAAAACTATTGACTTTAGACTAATTCAATAGCTAACTCTTCCTTCTCACGAAAGAAAAAACAAGTCTGTCAAAAGTTTGATGAAAAATTAGGATGAAACTGCACAATTTATATTAGGAGATACTGCAATCATACTTTTCCATTCCAACAAAATTATCTCATCAACCTATGGAAACCGAAGTACAACAAAAACAATACAATGATGTTACCTCAGCAGCAGCTGTGGCAGCAATCGAAGGTTCAGATACTCAAAACTTACCAAAGTTACCTCCAGCCCAAAAACCCGAAAGCCAATTTGAGCTAATTACTAGAGAATTAGAGAGTTTCTGGCAAGAATTTTCCCAAAACTTCAATAAGTTTTTTCAAGCATACAAGCAGATATTTATCATTCTGGCTTGGTTCCTAGCAGCAGTTGTGACTGCTAAGATTATCCTGGCTATACTGGATGCAATTAATGATGTTCCCTTAGCACAACCAGTATTAGAGTTAATTGGAATTATTTACACCACTTGGTTTGTTTTCCGCTATCTCATCAAAGAATCTACTCGCCAAGAATTAGCAGTAGAAATTGATTCTGTTAAAAAGCAATTTTTGGGTTAGTTTAAGTAGTTTCATCCAAATAAATTGAAAATTGCACCATAATTAATAGTGGGCAATAAATAAATTCTTATCTTAAACTCAATCAATAACTTCTTCAACCCACTTTGAGCGAGTGGGTTTTTGCTATGATACCCAAATTTATTAGGGGCGGGATGTTGAGCTAATAAAATCCATCGAACTCACTTTCAAAAATATTTGTGCAAGATATTTAATATATATATCCTTAGGCAGATAAAATTATTTTTTTGCCTTTTCTAAACACTTCTTTAGGTAGTTTTACTTGTTTGATTTAAAAACTAATATAGTCCTTGGATTGAATGATTGAATGATTAAAACAGATTAATTAAAGGAGTACATAAATTATGGCTAATGAAGCTTATAAAAAAGGAGCAGATACATCTGATCGCGTTCGCGAAAATAAATACGATCCACATATTGTCCCCGCTGAAACAGCCGCACGTCAAGAAAGAGAAGGAGACTTGTTTAAAACAAAACCTACAGAAGAAAAAGAAGCTAGTGCATCTACAGATGATCAAACTCATCCTGGTGAAAGTATACGTACCACAGATGGCTACACTGTAGACAAAGAAGGTCTATTAAATAATTATGCGGTTGAACCAGAAATGTACTACGAAGTACCAGGTGATGCACGTCAAGAAGCAGAAGAAGATACAGAAAACCGTGTTGAAGAATTAACAGAAATTAACGAAGATAAGCAAGGCGAATTAACAATGGAAGGCGACCAACGGGGTAGAGGTCCTGGTGTAATTTAGTTTTTTTAGGGTTGTTAAGTTGGGAATTTAAATGCGATGATTGAAAATTTTCTCAATCATCGCTTTTTTTGTTGGATTCAAATAGTAAATGGTTGAACTTGACGATCGCGCCACTGACGCTGATAACGTTCGACAACCAAAGGACGAACAACAAACTTGGGAGGACAACCAGCTTTGACATCGATACGCAAACACGAATATGGTCGGCGTTTTTGGGAACCTTGTCCCGCGCGACCTACGAATAAATGCGATCGCGCTATTAATTTTTGATCTTCTAATAAATCTGTTCCCTCAGTCCGTTGGCGTCGCAAACTGTAACCACTACCACCACAAACAATCCAGTTAATATTGCTGTCAGCGTGGCCTGTATCCATTGTTTGTAAATGTTCTAAACAGTGGGCGTGACCGTTCAATACCAAATCTACCAGAGGACGACCCTCAGCTAAAGAACCGACCTTTGCTGCTACTCCATTCAACACATTACGCAGGCGATCGCGCACAGCCAAAGTTTGTGCCTGATTCCATTTTGTCGCTTCAGTCACGTAAGGGGGGTGATGAAAATAAATTACTCTTCCTCGTACTTCTTTGGTATGCCAGGATTCTATTAGTCTCTGCTTTAGCCAATCTAGTTGTTCAGTATCTACTACCGTTTTGTGGTCAGCAGCAAGTTGCTTGTCGATATCAACAACAATCTCTTCTATTTGTGACAATTTTGCTCGCAAATCATCCAGATGTTCCGCCTCACTAGGATCACTGGGATCTAGTTGGTTCGAGGTTTCCATAATTTCCTGCTTTTGTTGTTCCATCTCGACACGGCGCTTTTCCAAAATTTGGCGATCGAGTTCTCCTTGTTGTGTTGCGGGCAGTGGTGATGGATCGTTGAATGTATTAGTATCTAAAGCAAAGAAATCTATGCCAGAATACCGGAAAGTGTAGTAACGATTTGGTAGACGGGTAAAAACTCCCGGTTCGTAATGCAGACATCGGCCAGTTTCAGTTTTGGCTGTGTAATGTGTATCCAAATGACGCTCTAGGTCTGATGGAAGCATGAAAACTTTTAAATAGTCTAGGAAAGCTCGTGCATAAGCTTCACCTTGTCTAGAGCCATGCCAACCAACATCCAAATCCAATTTTTTACTCAGAATTTTACGTAGAGGCTGAGTGACTAAAGAAACTAATCCATACACAAGCGGCAAATCATAGTAATCGTGATTCCCCGGTACAGGTAAAATGGGAAACTCAAAAATCATCTGGTCGTAAGCAATACTTTGGGGTTGCTCACCTCCACAGATAAATTCCCGGTAAGGTTCAATGAAGTTTTTTTGATAGTACTCGCTTGACCCGACTAAATAAATTACATCCCCTGTATGCAGCAGAAAACGGCATTCTTGACGATGGGGAAGCATTAATTCTGCAACTTGGCGTTGAGGATTGTGTGTGTAATGTGACCCGGAACCACTATCACCCACCACTAAGAATGAAAATTCTGGTTCCTCGGCTCGGTCGTCGTTTAGTACTAGCCGGGTTTGGTCTATACTACGTTGTACAATCAACGGATTTTGCCACTTTACCCGTTGATTCATTTTACGAATTTTATCAGCGATCGCTGGATCAGATACAAATTTCATAATTATATAGTCAATAGTCCATTGTCCAAAGTCAAGAGTTTTTTGAGCAATAACAAATAACAAATAACAAATGACAAATGACCACTAACTTATTTAATTTTGGTTTATGAATAAAAAGCTAAAAGTCTACCGACTAACAGTAGTATATTGAATACAGACTTTAGATAACTAAAAAGGAAAATTTTAGATGCGGATTGCTGACGATATTACAAGATTAGTGGGAAGAACTCCTTTAGTTCGGTTAAATAGAATTCCCCAAAGTTCGGGAGCAGTAGCCCAGATTGTGGTGAAGTTAGAAAGTATGAATCCAGCTGCATCTGTTAAAGACAGAATTGGAGTGAGTATGGTGGAAGCTGCGGAAGCAGCAGACTGGATCAAACCAGGAGAGAATGTTTTAGTTGAACCGACTTCTGGGAATACGGGTATTGCTTTGGCGATGGTGGCAGCCGCTAAGGGCTATGATTTAATTTTGACAATGCCTGACACCATGAGTAAAGAAAGACAAGCTATGCTGAGAGCTTATGGTGCAAAATTGGTGTTAACACCAGGAATAGAAGGAATGCGGGGTGCGATCGCTCGTGCTGAACAGATAGTGACACAAACGCCTAATGCCCGCATGTTACAGCAGTTTCGCAATCCTGCCAATCCCAAAGTGCATCGAGAAACCACAGCTGAAGAAATTTGGCAAGATACTGATGGACAGGTAGATATTGTAGTGGCGGGAGTTGGTACTGGTGGAACAATCACTGGTGTAGCGGAAGTCATCAAACAACGTAAACCAAGTTTTCAAGCGATCGCAGTGGAACCAGCTAGCAGTCCTGTATTAACTGGGGGTTTACCCGGCCCCCATAAAATTCAAGGTATCGGTGCAGGATTTGTTCCAGATATCTACCGTCCAGACTTCGTGAATGAAGTAATTCAAGTCACAGATGAGCAGTCAATTTCCTATGGTCGTCGTTTAGCCAGAGAAGAAGGCTTGTTATCAGGTATTTCTGCTGGTGCAGCTTTGTATGCAGCGATTCAAGTGGCGAAGCGTCCAGAAAATGAAGGTAAATTAATTGTGATGATTCAACCTAGTTTTGGTGAACGCTACTTGAGTACATCACTTTTCCAAGAACCACAAGAAACTGAATGGTTGCAGAAAGTGTAAATCAACCTGAATTCGATAATATTTATTCAGGCTAAACAATCAACTCGCCCGCAAACAGAGCATCCCAAATGTTCAAAAATCCCGCCTGCAATTGAAATCGCAGTCTCTGCTTAAGCAGACTAGTTGATTTATTTAAGTCGTCTGAAGACGACTTGTGCTATTAGCTAAGGGTTTAAACCCTTAGCTGATCAAATCCATCGAACTCAGGTTAATTTAACTGCTCAAGCGTTCTATCAATTAAATTTAGACCCTGCTGTACAGTTTCGATTAAACTTAACTCTGCGCGTAACTCCGCCGCACCAACAAAACCTTTTGCATACCAAGTCATGTGCTTACGCGCTTGTAAAATTCCGCGATCGCCTTTATATTCCCAAAGTGCCTGTAAGTGTTCTCTAGCACATTCTAAACGCTGTATCGGTGTTGGTGGCGGTAATTTCTCCCCAGTTTTGAGAAAGTAATCTATTTCTCCCACCAAAAACGGATAACCCAATGTTCCGCGGGAACACATCACCCCATCAGCCCCTGTTTCCTGTAAACATTGCACCGCTGACTCTACCGAAAAAATATCACCATTGGCAATTACGGGAATAGAAAGCACCTGTTTCACACGACCAATCCATTCCCAACGCGCGTTACCATTGTATCCTTGAGCGCGAGTCCGGGCATGGACTGTAATCATTTGTGCGCCTGCATCCTGCATTCGTTTGGCAAAATCAAGGATCGTAATTTCCTCATCGTTCCAACCAATGCGAGTTTTAATTGTTACAGGTACATCGACAGCATTGACGACTTCCCGGACTATTGCCTCAGCTACTTGTGGTTGTCGCAGCAGGGAAGATCCACCACCCTTTTTAGTAATTTTATTTACAGGGCAACCCATATTAATATCAATTGTATCCGCACCTTCTGCTACTGCTTTCTGCGCTGCTTCTGCCAAAAAATCAGGGCGACAGTCAAATAATTGGATGCTAATTGGTCGTTCGTTAGCGTCTACCTCCATGATTTTGGGTAATTTTTTGACATGGTGTAACTCCGTCGCACTCACCATTTCCGTATACATCATCGAATCTGGTGCATAGCGACGTACCAAGCGACGAAACACCAAATCAGTCACCCCAGAAAGAGGCGACTGCAAAACCCGACTGTTCACAGTTAGGTTTCCAATCAAAAGAGATGTAGTAAGTTTTGCTTGCAAACTAGGAGATAGGGCAACCATACACTTTATGATTTAGAGGTCTAGGTAAGATTTGCCATCTCATTCAAGATATTTCCATAAGGATTTTATTTCCTGCTGATGTTAATTCCCAGCGATCGCGAGGCGACCCTTGCTCCACATATCGTCGAAGTAAACCCTCAGCAGCCAAATTTTTTAACACAATCATCATGTCGGGTTCTCTAGGTACGTCTAGACGAGAAAGTGAACTCGCTATTTCATACCAGCTCCAATTTCCTTCACCTTTAGCTACTAATTTCAGAAGCACTAATTCAAGTTGAGTTAGTTTGATTGAGTCTTTCATGGTTCTTCCTCCTTTATAAAGAGGATTTTATCAATTTTAAATTTAACAACTTTACTTTTCATGGAGTGGACAAAAGCTTGATAAATATCTATTCAATGATTTTGCCCACTTAATTAATTTTCTTTAATCCTAACCGCTTATAAATCAACTTTAAATAAAACGCCAAGTCCCTCTTTGAGACGATAATCTTCTAATGTTGCTGTGTGGGCATTATTCCAGAGTTCATAAGCATCGTCCGGATTATTCGGCTGTCCAGTTTGGAAACCGAGTTTTTTATACCTCAGATATTCACGTAGTTCATGGCTATAGAAGCGCTTATCAACCGGTTCGGCTAAGAGTTCACCTGCTGCAATTTTGATTAGTCGCTCTATCATTTTTCTCTCATCATCACCAATAGGATTAAATCTATAGACATGAGCTTTTACAATATCGATACCCTTGTTAGTTATCTTGACCTTGGTATAAGAAAGATCGAGTATTTTACCTCCTGCTTTTGACGGATCAAAGGGTCTGCCACTAATAGCACCTTTTTCTATCATTTGTATATTCATTATGTTAAATAAGAATTAGTTATATATATAAATAATAACATAAAGTACGTAGATTGTTATGCAAAAACCAATTTTGAGTGCATTCATAATTTGATGTTTACCTCTTTTTTCTTGGCAAGAGGTTTGGTGAATTTTCCACTGCACTCGATAAAGTAATGTGTAGTTGAATGAATGCAGCAAGCACAGACAAACTGAACTTTGTAGCTGCTGATATGCCTCTTTTTGGTTCTCCTGTGTCTCTAGAGTTTACTAAAAGACGGCAAACACGACCATCAGATTACGGTTCACCCGAATCTCAGGAAGTATTAATTCTCATACATTAGACAAAGTGAAAGCAATAAATATATGAGCCAACTGGAAACATGAAGCATAACCGCCCTTGTTAAGGTTCGGAAAACCACCCTTCATCGACTGGCTACACAGGCTCAGTATATATATCAGCATAATATTGGGTTTTGCCCAAGTACAAACCAAAGGTATTGATGCTGAACTAGCTGCTTTCAATAAACCAGTTAGTTCAAAAATTAGTCCTTTATATCCCATTCATTCATTTGTAGTTATACGGAGCCAGCACCTAAAATGGCAAAAGTAGTTGGAATTGACTTAGGTACGACAAACTCCTGCGTAGCAGTAATGGAAGGTGGTAAACCTACAGTTATTGCTAACGCTGAAGGTTTTCGGACAACACCGTCAGTTGTGGCGTTTGCCAAAAATGGCGATACCTTGGTTGGTCAAATCGCCAAGCGCCAAGCGGTGATGAACCCCGAAAATACTTTTTATTCTGTAAAACGATTTATCGGTCGCCGCTACGAAGAAGTTACAAACGAAGCAACAGAAGTTTCTTATAAAGTTATCCAAAGCGGTGGAAACGTTAAATTAGATTGTCCCCAAGCCGGAAAAGCGTTTGCACCAGAAGAAATTTCTGCTAAAGTTCTGCGTAAGCTGGTAGAAGACGCCAGCAAATATATCGGTGAAACTGTAACCCAAGCTGTTATTACTGTTCCTGCTTACTTCAACGACTCCCAACGCCAAGCGACCAAAGACGCTGGTAAGATTGCAGGTATTGAAGTATTACGGATTATCAACGAACCTACCGCCGCTTCTCTAGCATACGGTTTTGATAAGAAGAGCAACGAAACAATCCTCGTATTTGACCTTGGTGGTGGTACATTCGACGTATCCATCTTGGAAGTAGGCGACGGCGTATTTGAAGTACTCGCTACTTCTGGTGATACCCACCTTGGTGGTGACGACTTTGATAAGAAAATTGTTGACTACTTAGCAGAAGCATTCAGAAAAGACGAAGGTATTGATTTACGTAAAGACAGACAAGCTTTACAACGTCTGACAGAAGCAGCGGAAAAAGCCAAGATTGAACTTTCTAGCGTTACCCAAGCCGAAATTAACCTACCATTTATCACTGCTACTCAAGACGGCCCCAAACACTTGGATATGACTCTGACACGGGCTAAGTTTGAAGAACTTTGTTCTGACTTAATTGACCGTTGTCGTATCCCTGTAGAAAACGCCCTACGCGATGCGAAGTTAAGCAAGAACGATATTGATGAAGTTGTGTTAGTGGGTGGTTCTACTCGTATCCCCGCTGTTCAAGACGTAGTCAAACGGATTCTAGGTAAAGATCCAAACCAAAGCGTTAACCCTGATGAAGTGGTAGCAGTTGGTGCTGCAATTCAAGCTGGTGTCCTTGCTGGTGATGTTACAGGTATATTACTGTTAGATGTAACACCTTTGTCTCTGGGTGTAGAAACCTTGGGCGGTGTTATGACCAAGATTATTCCTCGCAACACCACTATTCCTACCAAGAAGTCAGAAGTCTTCTCTACCGCGGTGGATGGTCAAACCAACGTTGAAATTCACGTCCTCCAAGGCGAACGGGAAATGGCAGGCGATAATAAGAGCTTGGGAACCTTCCGTCTTGATGGTATTCCTCCTGCACCCCGTGGTGTACCTCAAATCGAAGTTGTGTTCGATATTGACGCCAACGGTATCTTGAACGTAACTGCTAAAGACAAGGGTACAGGTAAGGAACAGTCTATTAGCATTACTGGTGCTTCGACTCTAGATAAATCCGACGTTGAACGGATGGTACGTGAAGCTGAACAAAACGCTTCTACTGACAAAGATCGTCGTGAAAAAATCGATCGCAAGAACCAAGCTGACTCCTTAGCATACCAAGCTGAAAAACAATTGCAAGAGTTGGGCGATAAAGTTCCAGAAGCTGATAAGACCAAAGTTGAAGGTTTGGTCAAAGACCTGCGCGATGCAATCACCAAAGATGACGATGAGCAAATCAAGAAATTAATGCCAGAATTGCAACAAGCGTTGTTTGCTGTTGGTAGCAACATCTATCAGCAAGCTGGTGGTGGTGCGCCTACTGATGCTGCTGGTACTACAGATGGTGGTGCTTCCTCCACTGGTGGTACTGGTGATGATGTGATTGACGCTGATTTCACAGAGTCTAAGTAATGTTGATTGTTGGTTGTTCATTGTTGGGAACAACCACCAATAAGTAACTATTAACAAACAACAAATATTTATTAACAATGACCACTCAAGATATGTCTTTGGGTGGTCATTTTTTTGTTGGATGCTTGGATGATAGGTACTATGTTCCCCTTGTGTTGTCTCTGTTCCCTTCCATTACAGGAGATTAAAATGTCATATCCAGCAGCACCTTGGATCTTAAAAGGCTATGCTCTACTAACTTCGCATTTACTAGATGTTAACCGTGTTCGCCATTTAATTCCCAAAGAGTTAGAAATTAAGACTGTTTGGCCTGGTAGAACGTTGGGTGCTGTGTATCTCTCTTATTACAGTTCAGAGTCAGTATTAGAGTATAGTGAGCTAATTGTTGTATCCGCAACTGTAAGTTATCAAGGCAAAATTGGTGGCTGGGTTTCCCATATTTATGTAGATAATCCCGATTCTGTAGCTGGTGGTCGGGAAATTTGGGGACTACCAAAAGAGTTAGCTAATTTTACCTGGGAAAATAATAGCTCTGCTATTGTCCTTCAAGGGGATAGGACGCTATGTTCTTTTAAATCTAATCAACCTTGGTTTGCATGGCCGCAGAAATTTAGCGGGTCTAGTTTTAGTATGATGAATTCAGATTTGCTTTTATTTTCTGCTGAATTAGAATCGCGTTTGAGTTTAGTTGGTTCTAAATTAGAAGTTCCTGCTGAAAGTCCTTTTGCAGAGATAGGTTTGGGTCAGCCTTTTGTGACGTTTCGGTGCGATCGCATGACTTTGAATGTAGAAGCACCACAAGTCTTGGGACAAAGAATTATTGAAGTTGCAGTTTAGTTGGCTTTGGGAGTAGGTGCTTGTAGTAAGCACTTTAGTGCTTAAAAATAAAAAACTAGTAGTATAATAGCCTTTAGCTTGATTTATGCTAAATCCTTTTGCGGGTGTAATTCAGTGGTAGAATGTCACCTTCCCAAGGTGAACGTCGTGGGTTCGAGTCCCATCACCCGCTTTAACTGTTGTCGTTTGCCAAATTGCTGTCCTTTTCAACAACAATCTTCCCTTTATTCTATTATGCGGAACTTGATTCTATAAAACCTCAGTTTTGATTGAATTTCTAGAATAATAGAAATTGGGAAGGTGATAAGCTGCTACGCAGCTAAATTTAATAAACAGCATTTCCTTTATTTTTAATCTTGCGCTCCCATTTAATAATAAGACCTCCTTCATTTAGCAATTTATTTAACAACTCTTCTAACTGTGATACTGACTCGAATAATCTATGAGCTATATATTCTTTTGCCGAATGCCAAACTAGTTCAATTAAATTGAAATCTGGACTATACGGTGGTAAAAATTCTAGAATCATATTTGGCATTTCTGACTCAATTTTATCTAAAATATCTTTTCTTTTATGGAAACTAGCATTATCTAGGATAATAACTATTTTCGCCGAACCATCTTTAAATTCTTCAATTGGTTTTCCTTGCTCTAACCATTCTTGCAAGAGAAAATTGTTCAATAATTTAATCTGCTCATAAAATACATCTGCATTTCCTTTTTTAATCACAAAATTCATTCTCTTTTTGTCATGATAACGTAACCCTCCCATAATATTTACCCTTCCTCTTCTCCTTTGTCCTGTAACTTTTTTTCTTGTACCTTTCTTACCCCAATTTTTTCTTCTTATCACTCTTAAACTAAATCCACTTTCGTCCCAAAACCATACCTGTAAACGTTCTGGAGATTCCTTAGTTATTCTTAGATATTCTGATAATTTTTCTTTAAACGCCTTACGTTTTTCCGGATTCTGTTTGTCCTCCAGGCTGTACTTTGCCCAGAGGTAAACGTACTTTTTTCGCTCTAATATTCTCCTGACTTGAGAACCACTTAACTTAATTCCTGTTACTTTTTCTAGATATGTTGCTAGTCTTGCTGCTGTCCATCGACCAAATTCATACCCATATTCTCCTGGGTCTTGTTCAACAACTTCTAATAACAAATCCTCATATTCTTTAGTAACTTTACGGAAATTTCCTTCTCTTCTTCCATCTAAGAAACTTTCACTTGTTTCTGGGTCGCCGTGAACCGCCCAATACGCTACTGTTGGATATGCAATATCTAAAAAATTACTAATCTCTTGGTAAGTTTTTCCATCATTCATCAACAATAAAATTAAAATCTTCTCTCTTACATAGGGATTTTCATGCTCTTTTAACGTTTTCAATAGCCGTTCCTTCTGCTCTTGAGAAAGATGGTTTTTTGCTGGCATACGTGGCTGGCGATCGCGCTTGTTACTAAATCTTATATTATACAATCAAGCTGCGTAGCAGCTTATTCCTTTCAACCCACTTATAAACTTTCTATAAACTTTGAAACATTGCAGATACAGTTAGTCTCATCTAGCTCTTGGCTAGAAAACTATATTTTGTTGAACTTTCAACCCGCCTCTAGCTGTGAGGGGTATTGAAACCCTCACGTAATTTGATTTTGCAGCCGTTTTTAACCATTTCCCACCAGCAAATTTTGCCTTCGAGTTGGGACTGCGATCGCTTCATCAACCCAAACCAAGATTTGTAGATGTAATTCACTGTGGCGATCGCACTCGTGTAAAATCTTCCTGGTTGACCTGTGAAACCTTGAAAAAGCAGAAAGACCAAGAGCCAGAGTTATTTACTTCAGGTACAGGTAGACGCTTTATATTGTTGTCAGAAACACAGGAGCGATCGCCGTTAGGCGTACCGTTGGCGGAGCCTCTCGTTCGCGCAGCGTTTCCGACAGGAGAAGAGAAGGTATCGCTTGAGCTTGTGGAGTTTGACAGAAAAAAGGTGATCGCATCTTTGGATGAAGGTAAACCTGTGATTCCCGTTTGGCTGGACCAAATTTATCAAAAGTTGGCGCTGAAGTTGGGAAAAAGTTAAAACTTCTGAGATAAAGCAAAAATGGTGTTTACGCTGAGAGCTTCGTGCTAACTTTGGTAAGACAGGAGTGATTTGATGAGCGACTTTAGCAAAGAGACAGACGCACGTATTAATATTGATGATCTTCTCCGCCAAGCAGGATGGAACCCGGCTGATAAATCTCAGGTAATGACTGAGGTTTCGGCTCAAATGGCAGATGGTAGGAGAGGTAGAGCCGATTATGTACTGCTTGACCAAAGAGGTCGTCCCTTGGCTGTGATTGAAGCTAAAAAGCGTGCGATTGAGCCTTATGTTGCTAAAAATCAAGCACTTCCCTATGCTCGGAAGCTGGAAGCACCATTTATTTTCCTCAGTAATGGCGAACTGATTTATTTCTGGGACTATCAAAACGATGATGCGCGGATTGTTAATTCTTTTTTCTCACGGCGAGATTTAGAGCGATTGCTGGAAATGCGCTCAACCCGTCAACCCCTAGCTACTATTGAAATTCCTGAATATTACACTCGACAGGGTGAAATTCGCTTAGTTCGTCCCTATCAAAGGGAAACTATGCAAGCTATTGACCATGCGGTTGAATTGGGCAAACGGCGATTTTTACTCGAACTGCCAACTGGGACAGGGAAAACTGATTTAATTTGTCTGCAATTAAAACGCCTAATTCAATCAGGATATGCAGAAAAAATTCTGTTTTTAGTAGATAGGGAGCAATTAGCAAAACAGGCATTAGAAGCAATTCAAGATGTTTTAAATCAGTATGGTAGCTACTGGCTCAAGCCGAGTGTGATCCGGCAAGAGCAGCAAATTACAGTTTGCTTACTCCAAACAATGATTAGCCGTTATCGGGAGTTTACTAGTGGCTATTTTGATGTTGTTGTGGCTGATGAATGTCACCGTTCGATTTATGGTGTTTGGCAGACTGCACTTACACATTTTGATGCGTTTCATATTGGTTTAACTGCTACGCCAGCAGCTTACATTGAACGTAACACTTTTGATTTCTACAGCTGCCGGAATGAGCAGCCAGATTTTACTTACTCTATCCAAACAGCATTTGAGCAAAAGTATCTTGTTCCCTATCGGTTTGCCACTGGCATCACTGAAATTATTGCTGAAGGTGCTGAAGTTGATGAGGTTTATTATGACCCAGCAGCCTTTGAACGCAAATGGACTAATGAGGCGAGTAACCGCCTAATGATGCAGGAATTTGATAGATTGGCTTGGGAGAATTATCAAGAATTAGCACCAGGACAAAAGATTGGGCCTGGTAAATCAATAGTATTTGCTTTGACAAAAAATCATGCGGCACGGTTGACAAGATATCTTAACGAATTACATCCAGAATGTAAGGGTCGTTACGCTGAGGTAATTACCAGTGATGTCTATAATGCTGATGACTTAATTCGTCAGTTCAAATATGAGGATTACCCCCAAGTTGCAGTCAGTGTTGATATGCTCAATACTGGCTTTGATTGCCGGGAAGTTTTGCATTTAGTTATGTGTCGAACAGTGCGGAGTCCAATTCTTTATCAACAGATTCGTGGACGGGGGACAAGGACTGCGCCACATATTGATAAACGCAAGTTTGTT
The DNA here is from genome assembly GCF_004323185.1 of Westiellopsis prolifica IICB1. Taxonomy (GTDB): domain Bacteria; phylum Cyanobacteriota; class Cyanobacteriia; order Cyanobacteriales; family Nostocaceae; genus Pelatocladus; species Pelatocladus prolificus_A. The sequence continues at coordinate 1,615,222 of NZ_NAPS01000002.1, read as the reverse complement.
ATTTATGATTTCTTCGGAAATCACCAATATTTTAATGACAGCGATACTGATATTTATGCTGAAACTGGTCGAGGTCATGTATCAACTAGAAGCAACCAGCAACAATCCCGTCTTCGGTCAGAATTAATTGAATTAGGGCTTAGGGATAGATGGCAGCAATATGTCAGTTATGTAGAAGTAGGTACAGAAGGGGAGCGGGTTGATAAGCGGGATTATGTCACTAATTGGGAGCAAACTATTCAATCTGCTGTTAATAATGATCCAACACTCCAGAAAATTCGAGATGGAGAATTGTTGACGGAAACCGAAGAAACGGAACTGGTGCGGCGTTTGAATATGCCCCGATATTACTTTAATGAAGAGAACCTGCGACGAGCTTACCGAAATTATAATGGTAGCCTGATTGATTTTATTCGGGCAGCATTGGGAACATTAAAGATTAAAAGCCACGAAGAATTACTGGAAGAAAACTTTAGAGCTTGGTTAGTTTCTCACTCTTTCGCACCAGCGCAAGCTCAGTATCTTTCTTTGTTGAAAAATCGGGGTATTGCCAAAGGTCAGCTAACCATAGATGATTTATTCTTGCCACCCCTCTCAGTTCTCAATGCTGCTGGTTTAGGTATAGAACTGTTTGGTGAGCAGGGATTGCGGGATATTTTTGATGAACTAAACCGCTCTGTGTTTACGGTGGATGCTACAGGTACAGAGGGTTAAAAGAACAATATGGATCAAGAAATTCGTCGCAAACTCAAGCATATTACTGATACTTTATGGGCTGGTGGGGTAACAAATCCTGTCACTTACATTGAGCAGATTTCTTACCTCATATACCTAAAGTTGTTGGATGAAGAAGAAGCAAATCGGGAGTTACGCGCCCGTCTGACGGGTAATAATGGTAATGCTAAATTACTATTTCCCCAGCAAGCAGAACGCTATCGCTGGTCAAAATGGCGTTTCAAAAGTGGTACTGAACTGCGCGACTTTCTGCGGGATGAGGTTTTCCCGTATATGGCGAATTCTTTGCTGAAAGATGAGCCAAAAGTGGCAGAATATTTCCGGGATGCGGTTTTAGAAATTAATGACCCGAATGTTCTCAAGTTGGTAGTTGATGAACTGGATACCTTGGATTTCCTCAAAATGGGTCAGGATGTCAAAGGTGATATTTTTGAGTACCTGTTAACCCATTTAGGTCAATCTGCGCTTAATGGTCAATTCCGTACTCCCCGACAGATACGGGCGTTTATGGTGGAGATGGTTGACCCAGATTTGGGGGATACTATCTGTGATTTGGCTTGTGGAACAGCAGGATTTTTAATTGATAGTATTGAGTATATTTTGGCTAAGTACAGCGAAAATCCCATAGAAGTGCCGATTTACGGTGAAGATTGGCTGGAAAAACGGGGACTGACTTTGGCCCAAGCAAAACAGCAAATCCCCAATCTCCAGACTTATCGCAAAGGAAATGGGGATAGATTACCTGACTGGAAACTTTTGGAAGAGTCGATTTATGGCTTTGATGTCTCCCGCCAGATGATGCGAATTTCGATGATGAATTTGGTGCTGCATGGAATTCGCAACGCCAAGCTGAAGGTAGCAAATGTGTTGTCAGATATGGGGGGACTGACAGAAGATGATTTGCGCCGTCGCTATAAGGTGATGTTTGATAATCCCCCTTTTGCGGGAACGTTACCCAAAGATTCTATCCGTGGGGATTTACCGACAAATTCCAAAAAAAGTGAATTGCTGTTTTTGGCTGCAATCATGAAATCTTTGGTAGCGGGTTTTAGAACTCTCAGAAAAATGTGCTTCTTTCATTCGTTGCGAGGGAGGTTTCATACTTTTGATTTTTGCTACTTTACCATTTCAGTGAATGACACAAAGCATCTTTGACACCAACCATCAACCCCCACAACCTTAGTTTATTTGAAAGTTATCATAACCCTGTGAGCCGGATTCGTATTGAGTAATATGAAGTGAGTTTTGGTCGAGAAAAGAAAAAAGCAAATATAAGTCTAAAAAAATTTTTTACACAACAGCTATAACACTATTAACTTAATAAGAGTGCTCAGAGATATTTTATGGCTTTAAAACTACATTTGCTGCGACACGGTGAAACAATTTACAGCCAGACTGGGGGATACTGTGGAGAACTAGATCCGGAGTTAACACCAGAAGGGACACTCATGGCTAAAGCATTCGCCGAAGCATATAGTTCCATACCTTGGACAGCAATTTATGTTAGTCCCAAAAAACGAACTATTGCCACAGCCAAGGCATTGTGTGACGCTATAGGCATGAAAATGGAGCTGCGAGACGGACTTAAAGAAATCAACTATGGCAAATGGGAAGGTCAAGACGTCGATTTTGTCAAGCAGTACTATCTTGATGATTACTTGCGTTGGTTAGCCGAACCAGCTTGGAACCCACCTACAGGAGGAGAAACAGCAGTGCAGATTGCTAGTCGTGCTTCTCTTGTGATCACAGAAATTACAGAAAAACACCCAGAAGGTAACGTTTTAGTTGTTTCTCACAAAGCCACCATTCGGATTATACTTTGCAACCTATTAGGCATTGATTTAGGACGCTATCGCGATCGCATCGATATGCCAGCAACCTCTGTCAGTATTGTTAAATTTGATATTCATGGCCCCATGCTGCAAGTATTAGGCGATCGCAATTACATGACAGAAGAATTGCGCTCACGACCAGGGACGTAGGGGATCGGGGATTGGGGATAAGGGAGTGGGGGGAGTGTGGGAAGTGTGGGGAGAATTATTTGACAAGTCTTTTCCCAATGCCCCATGCCCCATGCCCAATGACCAATGACTAATGACTAATGACCAATAACCAATGACATTAATGACATATTATGAAAATCCTCGTACTTAACGCCGGGTCTAGTAGTCAGAAAAGTCGTTTATATGAAATTGTTGACGATCGCTTACCAGACCATCCACCACAGCCGCTTTGGAAAGCTAGTGTAGACTGGACTCATCATCAAGGATTTGCTGAACTCGAAGTTAAAACTGCTAATGACGCAGTTTTAAATGAAAAAATTCAGGCTGATTCTCATGCATCTGCAACTGAGCATTTATTGCAGACTCTGCTTGAGGGTGAAACAAAGGTGATCAAAGAAGCTCAAGAAATTGATGTAGTCGGTCATCGGGTAGTACATGGCGGACAGGAATACCATCAGCCAACTGTGGTGACACAAGAAGTCAAAGCAGCCATCAAACGTTTAGCAAGTTTTGCTCCAATTCACAATCCAGCTAACCTGGAGGGAATAACAGCAGCGCAAAAGATATTTCCTGATGCTCCTCAAGTTGCAGTATTTGATACAGGCTTTCATAGCCAAATCCCTCTACCTGCGGCTGTTTATCCTGGCCCATACGCATGGTATGAGCAAGAAAATATTCGTCGTTACGGTTTTCACGGTATTAGTCACCAATATTGTAGCCAACGAGCAGCACAATTACTAGGTAAAGACTTAAATTCCTTGCGCCTGATTACATGTCATTTAGGTAATGGTTGCTCTTTGACAGCAATTAAAAATGGTAAAAGTATTGATACTACAATGGGATTTACGCCCTTGGATGGATTAATGATGGGGACTCGTTGTGGTTCTCTCGATCCTGGTATTTTAATTTACCTTCTCCGTCAGCAAGGAATAGATGCGGACAAATTAGATGATATTCTCAATCACAACTCTGGATTGAAAGGTATTTCTGGTATCTCTGCTGATATGCGAACGATTCAAACAGCTATTAGTGAAGGTAATACCCGCGCGAAGTTAGCCTTTGATATGTATATTCATAGATTGCGATCGCACATTGGTTCAATGTTGGCTACACTCTCTGGATTAGACGCGATAGTATTTACTGGGGGAATTGGAGAAAATCATTCTTTAACGCGAACTGCTGCGTGTGAAGCTTTTGCATTTTTGGGTCTCAAACTTGATGAAACTAAAAATCAAGGTTCACCCAAAGACCAAGATATTGCAACAGCAGATTCTAGTGTTCGCGTTTTAGTGATCCAAACTCAAGAAGATTGGGCAATTGCAAAGGAATGTTGGCATTTATTAACCACTAGTACTTCACCAAATTAATTTATCTGCCATTTTGGCAACTTTCCCTAATTCTGATAAGTACATTGTAAACATATGCCGTCCTTTAGCAAATTGCGAAAACCTCCTCCCCCGGTAGCCATCTAATTACCGGGGTTTTTCATGAAAAAGTATAATCTGAGCGCGTGAACTACCTACACCCCTAACTTTTCCAAGATGGGCTGAGTAGAAACTATGTGTCTTTCCAAACCCAGTTCTTTCGGACTAATGCCGATCGCTAAGGCAACTAACTGTGGTAAGTGTAAAACTGGTAGACTCAGTTTGTGTCCAATCACCTTTTCTACTTCTGGTTGACGAGAATCTAAGTTGAGGTGACATAAAGGACAGGGTGTCACCATACAATCAGCACCCGCTTCTATGGCTTCTTGAATATGCTTACCAGCCATTTTGAAGGACTCGGTAGTAGCATAACTAGCTAGAGGCCAACCGCAGCATTGTGTACGACCTCTGTAATAAATCGGTGTAGCCCCTACTGCTCGAAATACATCTTCCATTGTTTCTGGCTGGAAGGGATCATCATAAGGCATAAATTTTTGGGCGCGCAAAAGATAGCAACCGTAAAAAGCAGCACATTTGAGTCCCGTTAATTTACGGCTAACTCGTTGTTGAATTTCCTCTAAGCCATAATCTTTGGCGAGAGCATAAAGCAAATGTTTGACTTCTGTGGTTCCCCGATAAGGTGAACAGCCTTCTTTTTGAAGCAAACTGTTAACTTGTCCAACATAAGCCGGATTTGTCTTGTGACATTCTTTAAGTTGTTCATCAACACGACCAATTACACCTTGACAAGTACTACAATGAGTCAGTAAAGGTAAATTTAATTCTTCTGCCAAAGAGATATTTCGAGCATTGACAGTATCTTCTAAAAGTTGAGAATCTTCCTTAAAAGTACCAGAACCGCAGCAAGCAGCTTTTTTGAGTTCAATGAGTTCAATTCCCAATGCTTTACTTAAAGCAACTGTGGATTGATGAAGTTCCCGACAAGCCCCTTGAGCAACACAACCTGGGTAGTAAGCGTATTTCAACGTATGGGATAGCATAGAAATTGTAAATTATGAGGTATCATCCCTCGACAATAACTGTTTTATTATCGCTTTGCTCATCACTGATTAGTTTTGGTTACAAAACATTTGGTGCTGAAGCGTGAGACAGGAAGCCTACATTGACCTTCAAGGAGCGTGTAGGTACTTCACTAAGAATTGCAAAACAGAATTGTTTAAAGGGTGTATGTGATCGCCCTTTCGGATTAAGATGTATATGCTCAAAACCACATAAACCATAAAGAGCGGACTATAGCAACTGGTTGAGGAATTAAATCTATGAGCCAAGCGGACATTTTTGAAAAAGTTAAGGAAATCGTCGTTGAGCAACTGGGTGTTGAACCCGAACAGGTTACACCACAAGCTAATTTTGCAAATGATCTAGGCGCGGATTCCCTAGATACTGTTGAGCTAGTAATGGCTTTAGAAGAAGAATTTGATATCGAAATTCCTGATGAAGCTGCCGAAAAAATTACCACAGTTCAAGAAGCACTGGACTACATCGACAAAGAAGTTGCTACATCCGCATAGAGAGCATAGGGCATAGGGCATAGGGCATTGTAAAAATTACCAAGAATTTGGGTTTACAGCCTCGCCCTTCTAGGGCGAATAGATATCAAAATAAAGCCCAATTCCCAACTCCCAACTCTTAATTCCCAATGCCCGATTTGCAATTCCTAATGCCCTATGCCCAATCCCTGTTTTGTTCTACCGGAGAGCCACTTGTAACTTAGTCATGACAGATTTGATACGTAAACGCGTTGTTGTAACTGGTGTTGGCGCGATTACACCGATAGGTAATACACCAGTCGAATATTGGGAAGGATTGGTAAGCGGACGTAATGGCATTGGCGAAATTACTTTGTTTGATGCTTCGCACCACGCTTGCCGTATTGCTGGTGAGGTAAAGAATTACGATCCACACGATTATATGGATCGTAAAGAAGCCAAGCGCATGGATAGGTTTTCTCAATTTGCCGTTTCAGCAGCCAAACAGGCTCTAGCGGATGCACGGTTAACTATTAACGACCTTAATGCTGAACAAATAGGTGTGATCATCGGTTCTGGTATTGGTGGTCTAAAGGTAATGGAAGAGCAGCAAACGGTTTACCTTAACCGTGGTCCAGACCGCTGTAGCCCGTTCATGATTCCCATGATGATTGCCAATATGGCTGCGGGATTCACAGCAATTCACATTGGTGCCAAAGGGCCTAATTCTTGCTCAGTAACAGCCTGTGCCGCTGGTTCTAACTCCATTGGAGACGCTTTTCGCCTGATTCAAGGTGGATATGCCCAGGCAATGATTTGCGGAGGAGCAGAAGCAGCTATTACACCTCTATCTTTTGCTGGGTTTGCTGCCTGTAAAGCACTTTCGTTTCGTAATGATGACCCCGCTCACGCCAGCCGTCCTTTTGATCAAGACCGTGATGGATTTGTCATGGGCGAAGGATCAGGAATCTTAGTTCTGGAAGAAATGCAACACGCCATCAGTCGTGGTGCGAGAATTTATGCCGAAATCGTCGGTTATGGTATGACCTGTGATGCTTATCACATGACTTCTATTGAACCAGGTGGAGTAGGAGCGTCACGCGCCATCCAATTAGCACTTAAGGATGCACGATTAACTCCAGAAATGGTTAACTACATCAACGCGCACGGCACTAGCACTCCAGTCAACGACCCCAACGAAACCGCAGCTATCAAAAAAGCTTTAGGTGATCATGCCTACAAAGTAGCAATTAGTTCTACTAAATCTATGACGGGTCACTTATTGGGTGGTTCTGGTGGCATTGAAGCAGTAGCAACAGTACTAGCGATCGCCAATGACCGACTCCCACCCACAATTAACCTGGAAAACCCAGATCCAGAATGTGATTTGGATTACATAGCAAATGTCAGTCGTACTGCGCGCGTTGAGGTAGCACTATCCAATTCTTTCGGTTTTGGTGGTCATAATGTAACGCTAGCATTTAAAAAATTTGTTTAGGAATTAAAAGGGATCGGGGAAAGGGGATCGAGGGACAAAACAGACAAGGGGGAATTATTTAACAAGTTTCTTGCCAAGCTCCTTGCTGCCTGCTGCCTGCTTCTTACTCCCTGCTCCCTTGTCCCCGATCCCCAATCCCCGATCCCCAGAAAAGACGTATTGTCTCTTACACCCTGCTCAAATCATTCCGTCCCTTTAACAACTGAATATTAAAGCTAATCCTTCCTAGAATAATCCTAAAATCCCAAATAAAAAATCCTCAATTCTACGGCTTGTTTGTCAACAAGCACCAATGGGATGATGATACTATCGTGGGGAATTTTGATCCCCAGCAGGCGAAAGAAGCTTACAAGAGTGCTAACCCGTCGTTAAAAACAATCTTAAATTATGGCTGTTGCAACCCAAACCCTTGAAGAACTTTGTATCAACTCGATCCGCTTTTTGGCAATTGATGCCGTAGAAAAAGCCAAGTCTGGTCACCCAGGACTGCCAATGGGCGCTGCACCAATGGCATTTGTGCTGTGGGATCGATTTATGCGGTTTAACCCCAAAAACCCTTATTGGTTCAACCGCGATCGCTTTGTTTTGTCTGCTGGTCATGGCTGTATGTTGCAATATGCCCTACTGCACTTGACTGGTTACGACAGCGTTCAGCTAGAGGATATCAAACAATTCCGTCAATGGGGTTCAAAAACTCCTGGTCATCCAGAAAATTTTGAAACACCAGGTGTTGAAGTAACCACTGGGCCTTTAGGACAAGGAATTGCCAATGCGGTCGGTTTAGCGATGGCAGAAGCCCATATCGCTGCGAAGTTCAATAAACCCGATGCCAAAATTGTTGACCACTACACCTATGTGATCCTGGGTGATGGTTGCAACATGGAAGGTGTATCTGGTGAAGCCTGTTCTTTAGCAGGACACTTGGGCTTGGGTAAATTAATTGCTCTGTACGATGACAACCACATCTCTATCGACGGTTCTACCGACATTTCCTTCACAGAAGATGTAGGTAAGCGTTTTGAAGCATACGGTTGGCATGTACAAGTTGTCAGCGATGGCGACACCAACTTAGAAGCAATTGACAAAGCGATCGCAGCTGCGAAAGCCGTCACCGACAAGCCATCTTTGATTAAAGTTCGTACCACAATTGGTTACGGTTCTCCGAACAAGGCGAACACCGCAGGTGTTCATGGTGCGGCTCTTGGTGGTGATGAAGTGACAGCTACTCGCAATAACTTGGGTTGGGAACACGAACCATTTGACATCCCAGAAGATGCCCTCAAGCACTTCCGCAAGGCTGTAGAACGGGGTGCTGAGTACGAAAGCCAGTGGAATAAAGTTTTTGCTGATTACAAAGCTAAATACCCCCAAGAAGCGGCTGAGTTAGAGCGGCAAATTAGTGGCAAATTACCCGAAGGCTGGGAAAAAGCACTACCCACCTACGAACCAGGAAGTAAAGCGATCGCCACTCGCAAAACTTCCGAAATGACCCTCAATGCCCTAGCACCTGTGCTACCAGAAATGATCGGTGGTTCTGCTGACCTCACCCACTCCAACCTCACAGAACTCAAGGGAGCAGGTGACTTCCAAAAAGGACAGTACCAAAATCGTAACCTGCGTTTCGGTGTACGCGAACATGGTATGGGTTCGATTTGTAATGGTATTGCTTTACACGGTTCCGGGTTAATTCCTTACTGCGCTACCTTCTTGGTTTTTGCCGACTACATGCGGGCTGCAATTCGCCTTTCGGCATTGTCCCAAGCCGGAGTCATTTACGTTATGACTCACGACTCCATCGGTTTGGGTGAAGATGGCCCTACCCACCAACCAGTAGAAACCATTGCTTCTCTGCGGGTGATTCCCAACCTGACAGTGATTCGTCCCGCCGACGGTACCGAAACCTCTGGTGCTTACAAAGTTGCCATTGAAAATGCCAATCAACACCGCCCTACCCTGCTAGCATTGTCGCGGCAAAACCTGCCTCAATTAGAAGGAAGCAGCATTGAAGGTGTTACTAAAGGCGCTTACATTCTTTCTGATAGCGAAGGAACACCCGACATCATCCTCATCGGTACAGGTAGCGAAGTACCTCTGTGCGTTGATGCTGCTACTAAACTCCGCGCTGAAGGTAAGAAAGTTCGTGTTGTTTCCATGCCTTCTTGGGAACTATTCGATGCTCAAAGTCAAGACTACCGCGAATCAGTGTTACCCAAAGCAGTTAAAAAACGTTTAGCTGTTGAAGCTGCTTCTAGTTTCGGTTGGTGTCGTTACGTGGGTGACGAAGGCGCAATGATTAGTGTTGATCGCTTTGGTGTTTCTGCACCTGGTGGTACAATCATGGAGAAATTCGGCTACACCGTTGATAATGTAGTCGCAAAGGCAAAAGAATTGTTGGGTTAATTTGCAACAGGATAATTTTTGAATAATTTCTAGCAAGGGTGGGTGAAATCCTGCCCTTTTTTTTGTTTATTTGTAATACTCGTCTACAATGACTTTGATATGCCTAATATTTTTGAGTATTTATTTTAAGTTTGTACTTCCACTTTTTAGTACAATAATACTATATTTGCAGTGAAAAGTTACTATTTACACTGAGAGGCGATATGAAAGCAGAGCTTCTCAAGAGACTATTCAAGGCGATCGCTAGTTCAGACCAACAGGCGATTGATAAGCTCACGCACCTAGTAATTGAGGAAGAGCGGAGCAAAGGACACACGCTCCTAGCTGACCAATTAGAAAATATTACTAAAAAGAGCCAGAAAGAAAAGCCTACAGACCGCAGCAAGCCAACTTCCTCAGTATCAGAGGATTTACAGGCTTTAAGTGAACTACCAACGAGTAAGCGATTCAATATTCCCTTAGTCACTATCATACCGAGGGAAAAACTGCGCCATCATATGGTATTGCCTCAGAATATTGAAAAACGTTTCCGTCGCATTGAGTGTGAGTATGCGGCAAGAGATAGACTTGCTCATTATGGATTGCGTTATAGGCAAAAAATTTTACTATATGGTTTCCCTGGCTGTGGAAAGACATTGGGAGCAGAGCGTTTAGCTTGGAATACAGGTTTACCACTCGTAAAAGTTCGATTTGATGCAATGGTCTCGTCTTTTTTGGGCGAAACTGCAAGCAATTTAAGACTTGTATTTGAAGAAGCGTCAAAAAATCCATGTTTGTTGTTTCTGGATGAATGTGACTCTATTGCTAAATCACGAGAAGACTATCAAGAAGTAGGAGAAATCAAGCGAGTAGTAAATACATTTCTTCAAATTTTGGATGAGTATGAACCTTCCTCCGGTCTTTTGATTGCAGCTACAAACCTTAACAAATTTCTTGATAATGCCCTTTGGCGAAGATTTGATGACTTGATTGAAGTACCCAAGCCAAGAAAACAAGAGCTAGAATTTATACTAAAAGATACACTATCTGCAATTGAAGTAGGCTCTATAAATTGGTCGGGAATCATTGAGCAAATGAGTAATTTTTCTGCTGCTCAAGCTGTAAGAGTTGCACAAGATGCTGCTAAACGAGCTATTTTAGAGCGGGAGGAGCTAGTCATTCAGGAACACTTAGAAGAGGCTATTAAAGAAATCAAAGTTTCCTGGAATTAATTTTTGGCGTCTGGAGAACTAAATGGTTGAGCGTTCTGAGCGGTTACCGCATATCCAGCTTAGGCTTGCAAAAGAAGGAATTGCTGTACCTCCAACAGGAGGAGGAAAAAAGAATCCAATAACAGTTGCAAATGCTGGTAATCGACAAGGACATGGAAATAAACTAAAGATTTCCCTAGATTATTTAATCTCTAGTTGGCAAGATACTCAACAAAAACGAGAGGAAGAGCAAAAACCACCATTGCCTGAAACAGCAATACCTATCATCTTACAGGTTGATCCCACAGCGTTCGATGCAGAGAATTTGAGAAAATATGGTATCGAGGTCATCGCCGAGTTAGAAGAGTGGAATTCAAGAAAGACATTCTCTTCTGAAAGCAGCAATTGACTCACCAAATTCAAGGTCTTGGGTTCCAGGAGAAACTGATAAAACTGCCGATTATGTTAACAACGGTGGACACGGAACTAGAGTGGCTGGTGCAGTGCTTTACCCAAGGACTATACCTCGCACTGGCAATGACAAAGCTGTTTGCTGGATTCAAAATGCGAGGGTTCTTGATGCTAATTGCAAACTGCCTAAACAGCTATTTCCACCTACTCTAATGGGTGATGTTGTCGAGTTTTATCATCCTGCTTCAAAAGGGACAAAGATTTTCAACCACTCTATCACTGGGGTTGTTCCCTGCCGAATGCAATATATGAGTGCTTGGGCAGCAGCTATTGATAATTTGACATGGGAAAAAGATATTCTTTTTATTGTGGCAGCTGGTAATTTACCCTTAAATGGCAACATCGGCTCTACAAGATTATCTGTCAGCAATCATCTTTCAAAAAATCGATCATGCCCAGATTATCTGTTAGAAAATTCATGTAGAATAGCTAATCCTGCACAAAGTTTTCAAGCATTAACTGTTGGCTCGATTTCTCCAGCTTCTTATTATGCACCGCCTTATTCTTCGATCTCACAAAAAGATAAACCTTCAGCATTTTCATGCTCTGGATTAGGAATTTGGGAGACTATAAAACCGGAAGTAGTTGAATATGGTGGTGATCTCGTAAAAGATGAGGGTGTGCCACCTAACATTACCTTCCCTAAAAATGTTTGTCCTGAACTAGTGCGATCAACTTTGAGTGGTGGGCCAGCACTTGCTTCTGACAAAGTTGGAACATCATTTGCAGCACCAAAAGTTAGCCATATTGCTGCGCGGATTGCTGCTGAGTTACCCGATGATAGTTGCCTTTTGTACCGTGCGCTGATAGTACAATCAGCCAGATGGCCAGAATGGGCAATGATAGAGGATAACAGTAAAAAATTTGAGATTATTCGCCAAATAGGTTATGGTATCCCCAATCTTGAACGAGCTTTAAATAATTCTCCCAATCGTATTACTTTAATTACAAAAGGGGAGCGTCAGATTAAAGCTAGACAAGCTCATGTTTACCAAGTAAAATTGCCAGAAGAATTGCGTTCACAGGGACAAGAATTAGATATTCTGGTGGAAATTACCCTGTCCTATAAAGCACAACCACGTCGAACCCGCAGAAATCGCAGAAAATATCTTTCTACTTGGCTTGATTGGGATTGCAGTAAAAAAGGACAAGATCCAGAGCGTTTCCTTGAAAAGATTTTGAAAGAGTATGATGCTCCCGAAGATTCAGATAAGGGAGAGAAAGGTTTTAGATGGACTCTTAGCAAAAGAACTAAAGACGGGATAATCAAGGGAGTATCCAGAAGTGCAGGAACTATTCAAAAAGATTGGACTGTTGTGAAATCATTTGAACTCACAGAAGCTTTTTGCATTGCAGTAGTTGGACATGAAGGTTGGAACAACGACCCAAATGCTACAGTTCCATACTCTTTAGTTGTTAGTTTTGAAGCATTAGAAGCTAATATCCCTATTTACACTTCATTTGTCCAAGCTCAAGTTAAGCTAGAAATTGAGCAAAACGTGGAAATTGAAACGATACGTGGGTTTTAAAGCCATATCAAGAATAGTTCTTTTTCGGATCGAAAAAGGGTGGTTATTGAGTTGAAGTGCCGTAATTAAAGCAACTATCAACATAACGCATGTCTACATTTTTCCTTACTGAAAAATGTTTCACTAACTTTGTACTTGTTCAAAGTCTGCGGAGGGGCGTCTCGTGGACTCAAAACAAAGCTCAGGTAATGTCCGACGGAATACCGGGAGTCGCTGAGAAACCTACACTGTACTGCTTGCAGTCAGTGTAGGAGTACGTCACTAAATTCCAAATAAAAAACATCCAATCCCAATACGGTTCGGTTAAGAATTTTTCGTCATAATTTTGGGCTTGTAGAGACGCGATTTATCGCGTCTCTGGTGGATTTAAATACAATCGGTTTGTCTTATCCGAACCGTATTGCATCCAATCCTACCACTCATTCAAACTACCGAATAAACAAAATCCACCTAAGATAATTAGGTGGATTTGCTTTTTATTTAGTGGATCCGAGCAGAGTCGAACTGCTGTCCAAACTGGGTATTGACCCTCCACTCATTCACAGGTTTAGCCTTTTTCACCCTCTAAGGCGGGGAAAGTTCTTTATCCCGAACAATAGGATGCTCTGGTAAAGTCTTTGCTAATTAGTCCACCAGAGGGAACTTGTTAGCGCATCCGTTGGGGTTTGCCTCTAGCCCTTAACGGAGTCAGACTAGAAGCGCTCGGACCTATAAGAGGCTATTAGGCAGCTACAAGAGCTTCCTTACGAGCAAATTTTACGATGTTGTTCGCATTTACTTTTTTTTGAGCCTTGGATTTGCGAGAGACGACTCACTCTCGACCTGAATCACAGAGAAGCTTTCGCCAGCCTGTCAAAACCGGTACGGACCCATGAGTATTCTATACTCTTATTATAATGGGAAGTTTTTCAATTTGCGACTCAAAATTTTAGATTTCGGATTTTTGATTTTGGATTGAAAATTCTGTGCTAATTCCAATCTCAAATCTAAAATCTAAAATCTAAAATCTTTTTTTAGGTCAGTGCTTGAGCGCCACCTACAACCTCAAGAATTTCTTGAGTAATTGCGGCTTGCCGTGCTTTGTTGTAAGACAGAGTCAGAGTGTTAATCAATTCACCAGCATTATCGCTAGCATTGCTCATCGCTGTCATACGGGCGGCTAGTTCGCTAGCTGAGGATTCTTGTAATGCCCGTAACAGTTGGTTGGTAAGATACAGAGACAGCAAAGAATCCAAAATTTGTGCTGGATCTTGCTCGAAGATCATGTCGCGAGGTAAAGCGCGAGTTTGGGTAGTTACTTTTTGTCGTTCAACTTCAAATCGACCACCACGAGTAGTCAAACGAAAGATTTCGTCATCAGCGGTTTCTAAACCTTGGGTATCAAGGGGAAGCAAAGTTTGCACTACAGGTCGAGAACTAACCAGAGACACAAAGCGAGTGTAAATCAATTCGACACGATCTACGCTTTCTGATAAAAATAGGGAAAGCAACTCATTGGCAATATTAGAAGCTTCTCCTGCGGTCGGGATTTGTTCTAAACCAGTGTAGGTTGCATCAATTGGTTGATCACGACGTTGGAAGTACTGTGTAGCTTTTCGTCCTACCAGTACTAATTTATAATTGATACCTTCTGCTTTGAGTTCCTTGATCCGATTTTCCGCGCGCTTGATGACATTGGTGTTGTAACCGCCACAAAGACCGCGATCGCCTGAGACAACCAATAGTCCTACTGATTTAACTTCCCGTTTTCTCAACAAAGGCGAGTTAGCGTCTTCAAACTGCAAACGAGCTTGTAAACCGTAGAGTACCTGGGCTAGACGATCAGCGAAGGGGCGGGTGGCTAATACCTGCTCTTGGGCGCGACGTACCCTTGCAGCAGCCACCAGCCGCATGGCTTCTGTAATTTTTTTGGTATTTTTTACCGATTGAATGCGATCGCGTATTGCTTTGAGATTAGCCATAATCTTTGTCCTTAGTCATTACTCAATGGTCAAAAGTCCAGAGTCCAGAGTTAAGAGTCTTGACTCTTGACCCTGGACTCTTGACTCTTGACTACTTATGCTGTTGCCAAGAAGGTCTTCTTGTATTCGTTGATCGCTTCTTTTAAAGCTGCTTCTTCGTTGTCACCTAGTGCTTTTTGTGTTTGTACACCTTGGACGTACTGAGGTTTGCTGGTCTTGAGGTATTCCCGCAGACCCTTAGCGAAGGTAGTAACTTTATCGGTAGGAATGTCGTCTAAATAACCATTTAGACCAGCATAGAGAATGGCTACTTGCTCGTACACTGATAAGGGCGAGTTTTGGGGCTGTTTGAGGAGTTCCCGTAAACGCTGACCTCGTGCCAACTGGTCTTGAGTGGTTTTATCAAGGTCAGAAGCAAATTGAGAGAAAGCTTGTAATTCGTCAAATTGAGCCAATTCTAGCTTCAACTTACCAGCAACTTTCTTCATTGCCTTGGTTTGAGCCGCAGAACCCACACGGGATACGGAAATACCAGGGTTAATAGCCGGACGAATACCAGCGTTGAACAAGTCAGAAGATAAGAAGATCTGACCGTCAGTGATCGAAATCACATTGGTGGGAATGTAAGCAGATACGTCACCGGCTTGAGTTTCGATGATTGGGAGGGCGGTCATGCTACCTTTACCCAATTCGTCACTTAGTTTTGCTGCTCGTTCCAACAAGCGGGAGTGGAGGTAAAATACGTCTCCAGGATAAGCTTCCCGTCCGGGTGGACGACGCAACAGCAAGGACATTTGCCGATAAGCTGCGGCTTGTTTGGAGAGGTCATCGTAAATTACTAGGGTAGCTTTGCCCTTGTACATGAAGTACTCAGCAATTGACGCCCCAGTATAAGGAGCCAGGTATTGTAGAGATGCGGGTTCACTGGCATTAGCAGCAACAACGACGGTGTAATCTAGTGCGCCTTTCTCTTGCAGAGTCTGGACAACGTTGGCAACAGTAGAAGCTTTTTGACCGATCGCTACGTAAACACAAATTACATCTTCTTCTTTTTGGTTGATGATCGTGTCAATTGCGATCGCTGTTTTTCCAGTCTGACGGTCGCCAATAATCAATTCCCGTTGACCGCGACCGATGGGAATCATCGCGTCGATAGCGGTGATTCCAGTTTGCATCGGTTCGTGTACTGAGCGACGAGCAACAATACCAGGTGCAGGAGATTCAAGTAAACGGCTTTCTGATGTCTTGATTTCACCTTTACCATCAATTGCCCGACCCAAAGCATCAACTACGCGTCCAACCAAGTCTTCCCCTACAGGAATCTGAGCGATTTTACCGGTAGCGGTGACGGTGCTACCTTCTTGAATTGAGTGACCTTCACCCATCAACACCGCACCAACATTGTCTTCTTCTAAGTTGAGGGCGATGCCGACTGTACCATCTTCAAATTCTAACAATTCCCCAGCCATGGCCTTTTCTAGACCATAAACACGGGAAATACCATCACCGATACTAAGAACTGTACCAACGTTAGCAACTTTGACTTGTTGGTCGTATTGCTCGATTTGTTGCTGAATAATGCTGCTAATTTCGTCAGGTCTGATGCTAATTGCCATTTGTCTATCTTGCTTTTTGGTGAGACAACAGGAGTGAAGAAGAATTTTAGGTTTTAGAGTTAGTAGTTAATGATCGTTTTCTTTAACCAACAAATAACTACTAAAAATCACCAATCCAAAATCCAAAATCCATAGACGCTTCTGCGGCTTCCCGCAGGGTAATCCAAAATTAGTTTAGGCGCTCGTTAAGCGCAAAGACAGGCGACGCAGTTGACCCCGCAAACTAGCGTCAATTACCTGAGAACCTACTTTAATAATGACACCACCAATAATGTCAGGGTCGATTCTGGTTTCCAGCTCTACTTCGCGAGCATTGGTCATGGCGATAACCTTTTGTCTGACTGCTGCGGACTGGTCTTCGCTCAGAGGAACAGCAGAAACTACTTCTGCTAACACTGTTTGTTTGAGTTGCCGCAACAGTGCTAAATATTGTCGGCAAACATCTTCCAATAACATAATGCGTCGTCTATCTACCAACAGCATTAAAAAATTACGGAAGTAAGTGTTAGCACCTTCACCCAAAATCCGGTTGAGAACTGCTTTTCTATCCTCTGTCTGGATAAATGGGTTATTGAGAAACTGTTGTAGTTCCTCACTGTTAGACAACAAGTTCAGCAAAGCACGAATGTCTTCGCCGAACTCTTCTGTCAAATTATTTGATTGCGCTACCGACATTAAAGCCTCTGCATAAGGCAGGGCTACTTCTGATAATCCTGCATTGCTTGTCATTTCTAGCCTCCCAGTAGCGCGATACTACGATCAATCAATGCTTGTTGAGCATCGTCGCCAATTCCACTGCGGAGTTCCGATTCGGCTTTTTGCAATGCCATGGCTACTACCCGTTGCCGCAGTTCGGCAAAGGCTCGCTCTCTTTCTGTGTCTAAATCGCGGGCAGCAGTTTCTTTCATTCGTTCCACTTCCTCTGCCGCCCGTGCCAAAATTGCTTCACGAGCTGAACGAGCATTTTCTTCGGCAGCTTTGCGGATTTGTTGCGCTTCTGCTTGTGCCTGGGTCAAATTTTGTTGCACGTCGGAAAGTTGGGCTGCTGCTTCTTTAGCACGCTCTTCAGCTTCCCGAATTGCAGTTTCAATATTTGAGCGTCGCTCGCTGAGGGTGTTACTGATAACTTTACGCCCAAAGTAAAATAAAACACCAACTAGAATTGCCAGGTTAATTATATTGGTTTCAAGAATGTTGAAGTCTAGACCAAAACCGCCTGGCGATTCTGCTTCTGCTGCCGCCTCTGTGGCTAATAATAAGACTGTTCCTACAATACCCATCTACAACTGCGCTGCTCCCTTGCGAATCGTAAGTTAGAACTTTCCCTAAAGGAAAAAAGTGTCAATACGTGACACTTAATTCAGCGCTCACCGGACGAATGCCCCGCAGCGCAAATACTTTTTGGAACCGATGTTGTGAGCTATCAACAGTCACTATTTTTGACTATTTGACTAAAGAAGGTCCCAAGAGTTTTTCCAGAATCTGCCTGCTGAAGGCATCTACCTGTTGCTCCAAGGAACGTAAAGCTTCCTGCTTTTGCTGTTCTATTTCTTGAGCCACTTGTTCTCGTTGCGCCTGAGCTTCTTTTTGGGCTTCAGCGATTTTCTCGGCAGTAATTTTTTGAGCTTCAGTCTGAGCTTGGGCAATGACATTTTGAGATTGCCTACGTGCTTCTGCTAGCTGTTGCTCATATTCCTTGGTCAATCGCTCGGCTTTAGCCAAGCGTTCGCGAGCTTCAAGGTTATTCGTTCGGATGTAATTATCGCGATCGTCTAGTACCTTGGTCAATGGCTTGTAGAAAATCACATTTAAAACAGCTGCCAACAGCAGGAACTGCAATGCCATTAAGGGCAAGGTAGCATCGAAATCAAACATTTCTCTCCTCTTTGGCTGTAACAGCAGTTTTTGTGGCTAGCAATTTTGATTTACCTTTAATGAAGGTTAAATCCTGTCTCAGAGACGTGATACCAAATGAGGATAATTAGGATTATTTTGAAACGAATTAAACAGCCTTCTTGGAAAAGCTTTTAATCCAAAATCTCAAATCTAAAATCCAAAATTGCTATGAGTCATCACGTCTCTCAAAAGAAAAAGTTTTGGAGATTCTAAGAGAATGGGTTAGCAAACAGCAATACTAGTGCAATCACCAAACCATAGATTGTCAGTGATTCCATGAACGCCAAAGTTAACAGCAATGTACCGCGAATTTTTCCTTCTGCCTCTGGCTGACGGGCGATACCTTCTACTGCTTGACCTGCGGCGTTACCTTGACCAATACCAGGGCCAATTGCAGCTAAACCAATTGCTAAAGCAGCAGCGAGAACTGAAGCAGCAGAAACCAATGGATCCATGTTGATTTTCCTTACCTTGAGTACAAAACTAACGGTTTGCGATTTTGCTTTTTAGATTTGTTACTGAATCAAATATCCAGTGACAAAATCTAAAACTACATCAACTGAGGACTCTAATGTTCCTCATGTCCTTCATCACCATGTCCCTCCATGGCCTCGTGAATATAAGCCCCTGCAAGGGTAGCAAAAACCAGGGCTTGAATGGCGCTAGTAAACAAGCCAAGAGCCATTACAGGAAGAGGAACAAATAGAGGGACTAATAGAACTAGTACCGCCACCACTAATTCATCCGCCAAAATGTTGCCAAAAAGACGGAAGCTTAGGGAAAGAGGTTTGGTGAAATCTTCTAGAATCGCGATTGGTAATAGAACCGGCGTTGGCTCGATATACTTCTTAAAGTAACCCAAACCGCGTTTGCTAAAACCTGCGTAAAAGTAAGCTAAAGAAGTCAATAACGCCAGTGCTACTGTCGTATTGATGTCATTCGTCGGAGCTGCTAATTCGCCAGATGGGAGTTTGATGAGCTTCCAAGGAATTAAAGCGCCCGACCAATTGGATACAAAGATAAACAGGAACAGTGTGCCGATAAAAGGCACCCAAGGACGATATTCTTTCTCACCTAGTTGGTTTTTCGTCAAATCCCGAATAAATTCCAGGGCATATTCCATAAAATTCTGTATGCCACTGGGAATTCTTTGGGCATTGCGAGTAGCGGCTATTGAAGCCACTACTAAAATAGCAATCACGAACCAAGAGGTAAGAAAAACTTGTCCATGTACTTTGAGATTACCCAATTGCCAGTAGAAATGATTTCCTACTTCTAATTCGGCAAGAGTAACAGAATTGAAGAAGTTCAGGAGATGGAGCATTTTCTTCCCAAATCAACTAATTCTCCAATCTTAAGCTGGAGAAAAAGAACTAGAAGCCTGGTGTGGATTTACTTGAAGGCAAACTCACATTAAGCCTTGTTAAGGTTTTGGAATATTTGGCAAGCCAGAGATAAAAGCTTCTCTAACTACATAGAAAATGAGCGTGGCTTTATATGTCAAAAATCCCAAAAATATGGGCAAAATTTGCAGTTCATTCCACCGAGATGCCAGCAGAATTATTACTACTAACAGGGCGAACCGATTTTTATTCAGTTGCCGTTTTTGTGGGCCTAAGCGCTCAACATCTTTTGCCAACATCCTCATGTAAAGCATACCCGTAAATGCCCCAAGAAGATAATTAAGGGCAATATTTAGGGAATAAAAAATCCACACAGAGATAAAAACAATCCCCGTCAAGACAAGCGTGATTAGCAAAAACTCCTGGTAGAGTTGATAAAACTCTTTCATAGAGTCTACTGGTTCTGTGTCCTCAAAACCAGGGCTTGAATCTTGTTGTGTTGTCGGTGTGGGATCAGTTGATTGATCAGACAAGCTCACGGGACTTGAAACCAGTACAGCTAATTATGTTGACTGCACATTCAGCCAGCTAAATCATATCACGCTGAGGTAACAATACTTTAGAAAAAAACAATTAACTTAGTCATTGGGGATCGGGGAAAAGGGATCGGGGATCGGGGATTGGGGAAAAGAGATCGGGGAATAGGGATTGGGGAATAAGGAAATTAGCTGTCCATAATTCCCACATATTTCCTGATCCCCGATCCCCGATCCCCGATCCCTTTTCCCCGATCCTTGATTTTTCAGCTTGGTGTTAACATCATCAATTGCTGATTTAGGAGCGATCGCACTTGCTTTAACTCTAGCTGTACATTCTCCCGCAAAATTTCTGCTACTGTTTTCTTCCCCTCGCAGGCTTGCAGAAATTCTAATTCGGCTGCCGACAAATGTATTATCTGGTAATCGTAATTGAATACACACTGGCTCGGAAAACCATCTATACAGGGATTACGTTCAGCTATCGCTGTCATTAAAGCTTCATCGCTTGACCAGTCGGCTTTGGTGATGGGTAGACGACCAAGAAAAAATTCGTAGTGGGCGACTTCTGGGTCTAATAATTCTATTAGACGGTAACGCTGGCGATCGCTTAACTCACCTGCCCTTACCATCAATTCCGGCGCTTTAGCCAAAAGTCGGTCTAATTGCCAGAAACCAGGATTTGAGAAGCCGATAAACTCTAATCCGGAAGCGTCGATGAGTTCAAACAGCGTGTCTATATTGTAATCAATTTCTTGGGGATGGACATACATGTCAGCAAAGCATTCATCTCGCTGATTTTCTAAAGACCAACGCTCTTTTTCTTTCTTGACAATTCTGTTTTTTTCTGATAGCGATGCAAATATTTGTCGCCCAACTTGGACCCCATCGCGATAATCACCGCGTTGCTCACCTTGGATCAGAGCGATCGCTTTTTGCATGAGTTGAATTTCCCAGCGTCCCAACTCTCCATAAACAAAAATGTGCATTAAGCCACCTGGGGCTAATTTCTTGGACAAGGCTTGAATACCGCGAATTGGGTCGCCTAAGTGATGCAGTACCCCTACACAATTAATTAAATCAAACTCACCCGGAAGTTGTGCCACGTCGTAAAGGCTAAGGTGATGAAATTCGACGCGGTTTGCACCGGAACGTTGACAGCGTTCCTTAGCAACCTCCAATGCACCTGCACTCAGGTCAATTCCGACTACAGAAGCATGAGGATTAAGGTGAACTAAATACTCTGTTCCTACTCCTGTCCCACAACCAGCATCTAAAATCCGGATGTCTTGTTTTTGGGGTTTTTGCCCAGTACAAAAATTGTAGGCTGCTAACCAATTCCAGCGCCAATTGTAGCCGGGGGGTGGTTCATCCAGCAATGGTTCTGGCGGAAAAGGATAGGTATCGTAGAGTTTAGCAACAGCAGTACTAACAGTTTGGGAGTCGGACATAACAAGCTTTCATGGCAGTATTTTTGAGTTTATGGCAAAAAGTATGATCTTTAACCAATCGGAATTTGACCTGCGCTGCGAATGGGGAGATCGTGGTATCACTCAACTTGCTCCCATTAGCGATGTGATTGTGGTAGTTGATGTTTTGTCTTTTTCGACCTCTGTGGAAATTGCCACTAGCAACGGTGCGATAATTTTTCCCTACCAATGGAAAAATAAATCAGCCCTTGATTATGCTAAGTCTTTAGAGGCAGAATTGGCAGGCGATCGCACTTCCAAAAACAGCTATTCTCTCTCACCCACATCACTAACTAAAATCCCAGCAAAAACTAAACTGGTTTTACCATCACCCAATGGTTCTTCCCTGACTTTGCAAACTGGGAAAACACCAACTTTAGCTGGTTGCTTGCGAAATTACCAAGCTGTGGCGGAATTTGCTCAAAAATATGGTTCCAAAATCGCAGTTATTCCCGCAGGCGAAAGATGGGAAGATGGGACTTTACGACCTGCATGTGAAGATTTGATTGGTGCTGGGGCAATTCTTAGCTATTTACATGGTAGTTTTTCACCAGAAGCAGAAATTGCTGTGTCTGCTTTTCATGCTGTTAACAAAAATTTGTTGGCGTATTTCAAAAAATCTAGTTCTGGAAAAGAGTTAATTGCTCGTGGGTTTGAATCAGATGTAGAAATTGCCGCCGCTTTAAATGTGAGCGATTGTGTACCTTTGTTTACTGAAAATGCCTATATTAACAGCAAGGCTCAAGTACAACCAAGACTGCTTCCTTAACAGGATTTTGAGCATTTCTGGGTGCAACTACCAACTGGGATAACTTTGCTTTTGAGGAAATTGAAGACAAAAGTCGTTCCTTTAGTGTTCCAGTGGCTTGTCCCATTCCGTTTCCCTTAGCATCGGTGCGTAAAGCAGTAATCATTTCTGGCGGCTCATTACCTACGAGATACAATCCATACTCCTGATTAGGCGTTAGTCCCAGAACAAGCAAATCCAATCCATGCAGGTCAACTCCAAATTCAGCCCCAAGCAGTTTCCGCAGTGGCGATCGCTCAAGAATGTATTTTCCGGATGCAGCCCTCTGCGATGCAAGCAGGTATAGAGCTAAAGTTATCTGTCGCTACCCCTATAATCACAATCTGGGTTGATCCGGAACTGACCGGACAAGTCATTCTTAATTTGCTTGACAACGCCATCAAGTACTCCCCCAATACTAATTTCATCGATGTTTCTATCCTCCCGCCTGTGCAAAAAAACGAACATAACTACCTTCCCTTGCAAGTGCAGGACTTTGGGCAGGGTATGACACCTAACATGTTGGGCCAAGTTACAGAGCGCTTTTACCGGGGGGATAATGCTCGGCCAAGGGGTGGATTAGGTTTGGGGTTGGCGATCGCCCACCAAGTTTGTCAGATGCAAGGAGGTAGCCTACAGATTGAAAGTAAGCTAAGACAAGGAACTACCGTCACCCTTTTTCTGCCTATTGCTGCGGCATTTTCCTTATAAACCTCCTGTGTGCCTCTCAGGCAAAATGTTTATGTGGTGTTTTTGTAATCAAATCTATACAAAACTTAGATTTTTTCTCAGAAACCTAAAGCATCGCCATTCAAGAACCGAGACATCAACGCTACAGTTTCTACATACTTCTTAATAAATCCCCTGATAAATCCCAAAACGTTCTAATCTAAAAGCTGACTGGGTTAATTTTTTCTGGCAACTTAGCAGGCGGCACGGGGTCAGCATGAAAATACCTAAGTGTCAAGCCCTAAAGTAACCCAGACTTAACACATAAACGCATATGATGGGAGTTTTACAAATCCGATGAGTGTTAAGGCAAGTGGTGGAAGCTCAGTTGCGCGTCCGCAACTATATCAAACCCTAGCTGTATCAACAATTTCCCAAGCGGAGCAGCAAGACCGCTTTTTGGGAGCCGGAGAATTAAATGAACTGGCAAGTTATTTTGCATCTGGTGCAAAACGTTTAGAAATCGCCCAGGCGCTCACGGACAATTCCGAAATTATTGTTTCTCGAGCTGCCAACAGAATTTTTGTTGGTGGTTCGCCAATGGCTTTTTTGGAAAAACCCAGAGAGCCAGAATTGGCAATGGCGGTAGCAGCAGCTGCATCCACTGCGGATGTTAGAGATACAATGAGACTCGGAACTGTCACCTACGTGGAAACTCGTGGTGGGTTCCTAGAAAACTTACGTTCGATTTTTAACTCTTCGCCTAGTGGTCCGATCCCACCCGGTTTCCGACCAATTAACATCGCCCGTTATGGTCCAGCCAACATGGCGAAGAGCTTGCGGGACTTATCATGGTTCTTGCGTTACGCTACTTATGCGATCGTGGCAGGTGATCCTAACATCATCGCTGTCAACACACGCGGTTTGCGAGAAATAATTGAAAACGCTTGCTCCGGTGAAGCGACAATTGTGGCTTTACAGGAATTGAAAGCGGCTGCACTTTCTTATTTCCGTCAAGACACTGAAGCAGCAGATATTGTGTCTCAGTATATGGATGTTTTGATTACAGAATTCAAAGCACCCAGTCCTTCTAATAAACTACGGCAACGTCCTTCTGGTGATCAACAAGGTTTACAACTGCCTCAAATTTACTTTAATGCGGCAGAACGGCGACCAAAGTTTGTCATGAAGCCTGGTTTGTCTGCTGCTGAGAAAACCGAAGTTGTCAAAGCTGCTTATCGGCAAATTTTTGAGCGTGATATCACCCGCGCTTACAGCTTGTCAATATCTAATTTAGAATCTCAGGTGAAAAATGGCGACATCTCAATGAAAGAGTTTGTCCGTCGCCTTGCTAAATCTCCACTTTACCGGAAACAATTTTACGAACCATTTATTAATAGCCGCGCTTTAGAACTTGCTTTCCGTCACATTTTAGGACGGGGACCAAGCAGCCGGGAAGAAGTACAAAAGTACTTTGATATTGTTTCCCGTGGGGGTTTATCAGCATTAGTTGATGCTCTGGTAGATTCTGATGAATACTCAGACTACTTCGGCGAGGAAACAGTACCCTATATTCGGGGTCTGGGTCAAGAAGCTCAAGAGTGTCGTAACTGGGGACCACAGCAAGACCTGTTTAAATACAGTGCGCCTTTCCGCAAAGTACCTCAGTTTATTACAACTTTTGCAAAATATAACCAGCCGCTACCCGACCAGCATGTTTATGGTTCTGGTAACGACCCACTAGAAATTCAATTTGGAGCGATTTTCCCGAAAGAAACTCGCAACCCCAGCAGCAGTCCTGCTCCTTTTGGTAAGGATACAAGACGTATTTTGATTCACCAAGGGCCGGGAATTAATAACCAAACTGGTAATCCTTCTGCGCGTGGTGAGTTTCCTGGAACTCTCGGACCAAAAGTTTTCCGCTTGGATCAAATTCCCAGAACCTTGAGTAAGGGAACTGGTAAGGGAGCAAGTGTAAAATTCTCTGAAAGTTCTACTCAAGCTGTAATTCGTGGAGCTTACCTACAAGTATTTGGTCGAGATGTCTACGAAGGTCAGCGCTTAAAAGTCCAAGAAATTAAGCTGGAAAACGGCGAAATTTCGGTACGGGAGTTTGTTCGGGCTTTAGCGAAGTCGGATTTATTCCGTAAGCTTTACTGGACACCCTATTATGTTTGTAAGGCGATCGAGTACATCCACCGTCGCTTGTTGGGTCGTCCCACCTACGGTCGTCAAGAAAATAACAAATACTTTGACATCGCCTCGAAGAAAGGATTCTATGGGGTAGTTGACGCGATTCTTGATACCGAGGAATACAGTCAGGCGTTTGGTGAAGATACGGTTCCTTACGAACGCTACTTGACTCCCAGTGGTGTAGCATTGCGGAAACTGCGTGTTGGTAGCATCCGTGAAGATGTTGGTGCAAAAGTCGAGAAGCAAGAAACACCTAAGTTTGTAGAATTGGGTACAGTCACCGAAATGCGGACTGAACCTGATATCCAATTCCGGATTAATCAAGGTGTCAGCAAAAAACGTGACCAAAGAAAAATCTTCAAGTTGGTTGCGGGAACTGACGACAAGGTCGCTGTACAAAGTGTGATCAGCGCCGCCTATCGGCAGATTTTTGAGCGGGATGTTGCACCATACGTCGCTTCTTCTAGAGAATTCAAAGTCCTGGAAAGCAAGCTGGGTAATGGTGAAATCACTGTGAAGGAATTCATAGAAGGTTTAGGCTGTTCTGGCTTATACCTGAAAGAGTTTTATACACCATACCCCAACACGAAAGTAATTGAACTGGGAACTAAGCATTTCCTGGGACGCGCCCCCTTAGATCAAGCGGAAATCAGGAAGTATAACCAGATTTTGGCAACTCAAGGTATTCGCGCTTTCATCCGAACGCTGGTAAGTACTCAAGAGTATCTCCAAGCCTTTGGTGAGGATACAGTACCTTATAACCGCTTTGCGACCTTCCCGGCGGCAAACTTCCCCAACAGTCAAAAACTGTATAACCAGCTGACCAAGCAAAGCAAGGATATTGTTGTCCCAAGTTTTGAGCCGACTAAGTCGCGGATGAATGTTGCCCAAATGCCAATTATGGCGAAGGCGATCGCAGACATAGCAGCACAAGCGAAGGCGATCGACAAGAGCAAACCCCTGTTTGTGGAACTTGGTCGTTCCTACAACGATGGCCGTGGGCAATCTGTAGAAGTTGGTGTCGGTACTAGTCGCCGCAAACCAGCACGTATTTACCGCCTAACAGTAGGGGCAAATCAAGCCGAAATCCAACAGGTAATCAATGCTATCTACGTTCAGGTAATGGATGTGTTTAGCGGTCAAATTCCTGAATACTTCCGGCGTACAGACCTCGAAAGCAAACTACGGAACGGAGAAATTTCTGTACACGAGTTTGTGCGTGAATTGGCTAGTTGCGAAATTTATCGCAAGCGCTTCTACACTCCTTATCCCAACACCAAGGTCATAGAATTCCTCTTCCGTCATCTGTTGGGACGTGCGCCAGCAACTCAAGCTGAAATTCGTCAGTACAACAAAATACTGGCTGATAGCGGTTTGAAAGCGGCTGTAGAGGCTATAGTCAATAGCCCAGAGTATGCCCGTTACTTTGGTGAAGATGTGGTACCTTACCAGCGCTTCCCGTCCCTACCTGCGGGTAACTATCTCGGTAGCGTGAAAGCAGCAGCTGACTTGGTAAAACAATCTTGGTCTAGCTTGTCACCTTCTGTACTCACCGGGCGTTACACCCAGGGGGGTTAAGTTCTACTCTTGAGGGGATCGGGAATTGGGGATCGGGGATTGGGGATCAGGGATTGGGAATGGAAGGGGAATTATTTCACAAGTCTCTTTCCAATGCCCAATGTCCCATGCCCCATGCCCCATGCCCCATGCCACATGCCCCATGCCCAATAAAGTGGTATGAGCTTACGTTTTCCAAAGCGTGGAGAGCTAAAGCAATCTTTCGTAACATTGTTTTCAGATTGTGAAAATCGAAGCAAACATGAAAAGGAATGTTACAAACTGTTAAGACGAGTCATATATGCTCAACATAATGCCCGAAAATAAATCCGGGAGGTAGCTAAGTTTCAAAGCTTGAGTATGTGTGATGACTCAGGCAAACTCGAAATTAAACAGTTTCAGTATTCATGGGATTACTAAACCTGGCAAAACGAGAAAACAAAGCTACTACCAACGCGTAAAGTCGCACCAGTGTAATCTAAAATTCTGGTTTCATTAGTACTGGAGGAATCCATTAATGAGTATCGTCACGAAAGCTATCGTGAATGCTGACGCAGAAGCTCGCTACCTCAGCCCTGGCGAATTGGATCGGATCAAGAGCTTTGTTGCAGGTGGCGATCGCCGCCTTCGCATTGCTCAAGTCCTAACAGACAATCGCGAACGGATTGTTAAGCAAGCTGGTGATCAACTGTTCCAAAAGCGCCCTGATGTTGTTTCTCCCGGTGGTAACGCTTACGGTACAGAATTGACTGCTACCTGTCTGCGTGACTTAGACTATTACCTCCGTCTCGTTACCTACGGTGTAGTTGCTGGTGACGTTACTCCGATCGAAGAAATCGGTATTGTCGGCGTCCGTGAAATGTACAAGTCTCTCGGAACACCTATCGATGCTGTTGCTGCTGGTGTTGGTGGCTTGAAAAACGTTGCTGCTTCTTTGCTGTCTGCTGAAGACGCTGCTGAAGCTGGCGCTTACTTCGATTACGTCGTCGGTGCTTTGGCGTAGGTTAAAGCTGTTTGCCTACTCAAACAGAAGTATTGCAATAACGTTGGAAATAAGGAATTAACAACATGGCTCAAGACGCTATTACCGCTGTCATTAATTCTGCAGACGTTCAAGGTAAGTACCTCGACACCGCAGCTCTAGAAAAGCTCAAAGGCTATTTCTCCACTGGTGAACTACGTGTGCGTGCTGCTAGCACCATCGCTGCTAATGCTGCTGCGATCGTTAAAGAAGCTGTAGCTAAGTCTTTGTTGTACTCTGATATCACCCGCCCCGGTGGTAACATGTACACCACCCGCCGCTACGCAGCTTGTATCCGTGACTTGGATTACTACCTGCGTTATGCTACCTACGCTATGTTAGCTGGCGATCCTTCCATTCTTGACGAGCGCGTATTGAATGGTTTGAAAGAAACCTACAACTCTTTGGGTGTACCCATCGGTGCTACCGTACAAGCTATCCAATCAATCAAAGAAGTAACTGCTAGCTTGGTTGGTCCAGACGCTGGTAAAGAAATGGGTGTTTACTTAGACTACATCAGCTCTGGCTTAAGCTAGAAGCTAGTTTGCGCTTAATGGTTTAGGTGCAGTAAGGTCTGGAGATCGATCGTGAGTGCTAAGACGTTTAATCGCTTATCAAGCTAAACTGATGAATGATGAGTGTTAAAGGTCTGGTATTGACGCTTGATTTCCAGACTTGGAGTAAATAAAGCATTGTTTTGCACTCAGAATTTTGAAATAAAAAAGTTTTCACCTTTGCTACTGGAGATTTAACACCATGAGAATGTTTAAAATTACTGCTTGCGTTCCCAGCCAAACTAGAATTCGCACCCAACGGGAGTTGCAAAACACTTACTTTACCAAGCTAGTTCCTTATGAAAACTGGTTCCGCGAACAGCAACGTATTCAAAAAATGGGTGGCAAAATTGTTAAAGTAGAATTAGCTACTGGCAAACAAGGTACAAATACAGGTTTAGCTTAATTTAATTCCTAATTGACCAAATTATTGATTGATTGTAGGGAGTTGTGAAGGGGTCAAATAGACCTCTTTTTTATTGCTTTTCTTAAAATCCTGCTATACATCAACAACCGTGTTTCTGTGTTGGGAGCATCAGATTTGGCACAAATACCTGACACCTATTTAAAAAAGAATGCGACAGATAGATTCATAGAACTCTTATGCACAAAGAATTTCCCAATCCAAAATCTAAAATCTAAAATCCAAAATGGTATGACGAATAGAATTCGGCGCTACACATAGTCCATCTGCACGGACGAATCTGTACACTCGGCGTTTTGATTTAGATACATCGTCCCAAGATTTCGACCTATAAAATAATTACATTATTTAAAAATATCGAAGTCGTGAATCTACGCCGTTTAATTCCATTATTTGATGACTCAGTGTCTGAGTGGGCATTAGAGGCACGTTTGTTACGTTGGTTGACACTGGTTTGGCTGTTCGTAGGCTTAATCATGTTGTTTTCAGCGTCTTATCCTGTTGCTGATGTTCGTCAGGATGATGGATTGTATTACTTCAAACGTCAACTTGTTTGGGTATTAGTTGCTTTAATACTGTTCAACATTGTTGTGAACTTACCCTTACGTAAAGTTGTCGGGGTATCCCATTGGTTTATTTTCCTGCTACTAGGGTTAATTTTTCTCACCCTTGTACCAGGATTGGGAAAAAAAGCTTTTGATGCATCTCGTTGGATTGCTTTAGGGCCAATTCCTATTCAACCTTCTGAATTGATTAAACCCTTTTTGGTGTTGCAAAGTGCTAGGGTTTTTGGACAATGGGAACAACTGAGTTGGCGTGTTCGTTTGACTTGGTTGGGTATTTTCGGTCTTGTGATTTTAGGGATATTGGCGCAACCCAACTTGAGTACAACTGCACTATGTGGGATGACTATTTGGTTAATTGCTTTAGCTGCTGGCTTACCTTATAGATATTTGGGAGCAACAGCAGTTGGGGGATTCTTGTTGGCATTACTGAGTATTAGTATTAAAGAGTATCAGCGTAAACGTGTGATGTCCTTCCTTAATCCTTGGGCTGACGCCACTGGAGATGGTTATCAACTAGTTCAAAGTTTACTCGCAGTGGGTTCTGGTGGTAATTGGGGCGCTGGTTTTGGACTTTCTCAACAAAAATTATTTTATTTGCCAATTCAGGACACAGATTTTATCTTTGCTGTATTTGCTGAAGAATTTGGTTTTGTCGGTAGTATGGTGCTGCTACTAATGTTGGGTTTATTTGCAACCTTAGGGTTAATAGTTGCCCTGAAAACGACTCATCCCATACATCGATTAGTGGCGATCGGTGTAACAATTTTGATGGTAGGACAATCATTACTTCACATTGGTGTTGCCACAGGCGCTTTACCAACCACTGGTTTACCATTACCGATGTTTAGTTATGGTGGTAATTCGATGATTGCCACTTTACTAGCAGCTGGATTGTTAATTAGGGTAGCCAGGGAAAGTAGTGAAGCAGACGTGATACCTTTACGAAGAAGACGGAGAAATAAACCGTAACTAGGGGTGTAGGGGAATAGGGGTATAAGGGTGTAGGAGAATAGGGGTATAAGGGTGTAGGGGACCCCAGCATTAAGGTAAATCCTTAGCGGTATATTGAAAAAATTGGGATGCTTCTGTCCCGCCTGCGATTGAAATCTTAAGCAGACTATTTGTTTTATGAAGTTGTCTTCAGGCGACTTTTGCTATGAGCTACGGGCTTCTTGCTGTTTTTCGCTAAGTCATGTCTAATTACTTATTATTATTGTTTATTTTTGTTAATTTTATTTCAGGAATTCAACCTGCCTTTGCTCACAAAGTCAAAACAACAGCAGACGTAGGTGCAACTCTACACATCGAACCAAATGATACTCCTCGTGCTGGAGAAGCCACAAGAGCCTGGTTTGCTCTGACGCGCAAAGGTGGTAAGGTGATTCCACTAGCTCAGTGTGATTGTCAATTGCTGATTTATGCCGAACCACATGCTTCTGGAGAACCGCCCCTACTGGAGCCAAGTTTAAAATCAGTATCGGCAGAACGCTATAAAGGAATACCTGGGGCAGAAATTAGCTTTCCCAGACCAGGTAGTTATCAACTGCTGCTAGTTGGAAAACCAACAGCAGGTTCAAAATTTAAACCGTTTAAGCTGAAGTATAGAGTTACTGTCGCGGTTGGAGTAGGACAGACACAACAAAATGCACAAGTTGTGAAAAACGTCAATCAAAATATTAGTGAAAAACCAGAACAAGCAATACCCATTTGGGCGATCGCAGCATTAGGTTTTTTTAGCATGGGTATGTTGTTGTTTGTGCTACAGCGAGTCAATAAGGATTAGGGATCGGGGAAAGGAGATCGGGGGACAAAGGAGACAAGGAGGACAAGGGGTAATTATTTAACAAGTCTCTTACCACGCTCCCTGCTCCCTTCTCCCTTCTCCCCAATTCCCGATCCCCGTTACCCCTTATCCCCAGAGGGGACCCCACCTGCCCCTTATCCCCAAAGGGGACCCCTACCTTCCCCAATCCCCAATTCCCGTTCACTTGTGTCTCTGGTTATGCCACTGCCAAGCGTGGGTGATAATTTGTTCTAGGGATGAATATTGTGGTTGCCAGTTTAAGATTTTTCTGGCTTTGTCGCTACTGCCTATCAAAGCAGGTGGATCACCAGGGCGGCGATCGCATTCTACAACTTTAATATCACAACCTGTTATCGACTTAGCTGCCTCAATGACTTCTTTGACAGAGAAACCGCTACCATTTCCTAAATTGAAAATTTCGCTGTCACCACCTCTTAATAAATATTCCAAGCCTAAAACATGAGCATTTGCTAAATCACTGACGTGAATATAGTCTCTTATACAAGTTCCATCGGCTGTGGGATAATCGGTACCAAAAACAGAAATTGATTCGCGTTTACCCAAAGCTGTTTGTAGTACTAAAGGAATTAAATGGGTTTCCGGATTATGGTCTTCTCCTAACTTGCCACTAGGATCAGCGCCAGCAGCATTAAAATAGCGGAAAATAACTGATTTAAAATCATAGGCGTGACCAAAATCAGATAGCATCCTCTCTACAATCAGCTTGGTAAAACCATAGGGATTAATCGGATCTTGAGGATGGTTTTCGGGAATTGGTATTGTCTGTGGAACTCCATAGGTTGCACAAGTAGAAGAAAATACAAATTTCTTTACAGAAGCTTCTAACATCGCTTCTAGTAAAGTGAGAGTTCCCAAAACATTATTGCGATAGTACTTGGCAGGATTCGTAACCGATTCTCCTACATAAGCATAGGCAGAAAAATGCATGACTGCTGCAATGTCATAGCTTTGAAATAACTTATCTAACAAAGGGCGATCGCTTGTATCACCAACTATGAGTTCCGCTTGTAAAACTTTTTCTACTAAATCTCGGTGTCCGTATACGAGATTATCAAGAATTATTACTTCATAACCAGCCTGTAATAAGGCAAGTACGGCATGAGAACCGATATATCCAGCCCCTCCCGTTACCAAGATCGTACGCTTTACAGGTGACATAATTTTCCTTTTGCTGAAATGACTACTGAAATTAAACTAATCTACCTAAATCTCAATACTGATCTGGAAAATTACAAAAACTGCGGTCAGTTGAAAAAAATTGCTCTAAAATCACTACGACGGTGGTCTTTGTGTGAGGGGGAGTCACCCCCCAATGCGGAGATTTTTCTCTGCCCAAAGGGAGTGACATCATGAGTAATTTTTGGCCAGATAAAAGTGCAACACTTCTATTTGACTGTAGAATAACTCAAATTCCCAAAACTGCTAGGCTGACTGCACCAGAAGATTTGAGAGTTCATTTATGTTTGTACTTCTAAGCCGGGTTCTTCTTTGGCTGCTTCTTTTAGCGGTTCTTGTGTCTTTGTTCCAAAGATTTTATCCGAAAGGAACTTTTGTCGGGCGATTATTTTTAGTAATTTTGGCTGCTGTTGTACTTCTGTCGTTTGTTAATCCTACAGAACCAGCCATTGCTTCTTTGTGGAGAGTAGTGTCTTTTCCGCTCAAACCTTTGGGAGCATCAATTTTATTAATGATTTTTGCCGCCCAGAGTTTAAAAGATGGTGCGATTGGAAAACCAGGAGGAACATATGTCGCTGTGGGGTTAACGATTTTATTGTTGGCTAGTACGCCAGCAGTTGCCTATTTTTTAGTTCAATCGCCCATCGCCAGATTTGCTAATCCTGATATTGCTCTGTCTGCACCCACATCTGGGACATTAGTGGCATTTAAACAAAACTCTACTGTAGCAAACGTGTCAGATGTAGTCGGCGATCGCATTCTTTCACAGGCACAATTAAATCCATATCTGTTACAAACTCCAACTGAAGTTCGCAGACGTGGGTTGCAATTGGAAGACTTTGTACCCAGTGCGGACACATTGGCGTTGACAACACGAGTTTGGGAAAGTTATCTCAACCAGATTTACTTTTTCCTACGTGGTGGTCAACGATAAAGCAAACAAAACTGTAATTCGAGAGGCCACAATGCTACATTTGTAGCTGAGTGGCCTTATTTAATTTGCTGGAATGGCACAAACACGACGCCTTGCTGTACTTGCTACTTACCTGCGTCCCCACTGGCGGGAAGCAACTTTTGGTGTTGTGGCTCTATTGACTGTCAATGGACTAGGTGTTTACATTCCTTTATTGATTCGTTCAGCAGTTGACAAACTCTCAGCCACATTTAGCTTCAATCAATTATTCAGTTACGTACTACCAATTATCCTCCTGACTTCAGCAATGTGGTTTATTCGCATGGCGTCGCGCATTTGGATATTTGGTATTGGGCGTCAAGTCGAATTTGAACTGAAACAACGAATTTTTGAACACTTACTCAAGCTAGAGCCATCCTATTTTACTACCAACACTGCTGGGGACTTGATTAGTCGCGCTACTAGTGATGTAGATAATGTCAGGCGATTATTAGGTTTTGCAGTATTGAGTCTGGCAAATACCTTTTTTGCTTACCTTTTGACATTACCAGTCATGCTCTCAATTAGTGTAGACATGACATTGGCAGCGTTAGCAGTCTACCCTTTAATGTTGTATTTTGTGCGTCTGTTTAGCGATCGCCTCCGCAATGAGCAGTTAGCAGTGCAGAATCAACTCTCTGACATCAGCGATTTGATTCAAGAGGATATCAGTGGTATCTCCTTAATTAAAATTTATGCCCAAGAAGAAAACGAACGGCGTGCTTTTGCTCAGAAAAATCAGCAATTATTGGGAGCTAACCTCAAACTCGCAAAAAGCCGAAATACACTGTTTCCCTTAATTGGTGGAGTAGCCAATGTTAGCTCACTGGTGATCATCTTGTTGGGAGCAACACGGATCGCCGCCGGAACTCTCGATGTTGGTAGCTTTGTCGCCCTGCTGTTGTATGTAGAACGTTTAGTTTTTCCCACTGCTTTGTTAGGATTTACAATCACCACTTACCAACGAGGTGAAGTGAGTATTGATCGCGTCGAGTCAATTTTGACTGTCACAGCCAAAATTAAAGATGAACCAGATGCAATTCATTTACCGACAGAGCAAGTACAAGGACGATTGACAGCAAAAAACCTTTGTTACATTTATCCTGGTGCTTCCACTCGCGCTTTAGATAGAGTTAGCTTTAGTATCGACCCAGG
The DNA here is from genome assembly GCF_004323185.1 of Westiellopsis prolifica IICB1. Classification (GTDB taxonomy): domain Bacteria; phylum Cyanobacteriota; class Cyanobacteriia; order Cyanobacteriales; family Nostocaceae; genus Pelatocladus; species Pelatocladus prolificus_A. The sequence continues at coordinate 1,580,782 of NZ_NAPS01000002.1, read as the reverse complement.
AGAGACAGTCGCAATTGTTGGGGGTATTGGTTCAGGGAAATCAACTTTGGCTAATGCTTTACCTCGCCTGTTGGATATTGACGAAGGACAGTTATTTTTAGATGGAATAGATATTACTAAAATCGCCCTAACAGACTTACGCAGTGCGATCGCCTATGTACCCCAAGATAGCTTTCTCTTTAGCACCACCGTCAAAAATAACATCCGCTACGGTGATCCTTTAGCAGAACAGCAAGAAGTCGAATCATCTGCCAAAAATGCCCAAATTCACCCGGAAATCTTAAATTTCCCCCAGCAATACGAAACTATAGTTGGTGAACGCGGTATAACCCTTTCTGGTGGTCAACGCCAACGTACAGCTTTAGCAAGGGCAATGCTAGTTAATGCCCCTGTTTTAATATTAGATGATTCCCTCTCTAGCGTTGACAATCAAACGGCTACAGCAATATTGAACAATCTTTCTGGTGGGACGAAACGTAAAACTGTGATTTTTATCACTCACCAACTTTCAGCTGCGGCTGTTGCGGATCGCATTTTTGTCATGGATAGAGGTAAAATTATCCAGACAGGTACACAAGCAGAATTATTACAACAACCGGGTCTTTATAGAACTTTGTGGAGTCAGCATCAAGTTCAGGAATTGCTGTATTAACCTGAGTTCGATAAATATTATCAGACTAAACAACCAACTCGCCCGCAAGCATCCCAATTTTTACAATACCTGGCGATGTTCGTAATCATACGTCAGGTGTGACAACGGGAGGCTAATATATCGCGTCTCTGGTGGATTTAAATGTCAATTGATTTGTCTTATCCGAGCAGTATTGGGGAATCTTGCCTCTCACAAATGATTTAGGATTGCTATATATTTGCATTGCAAACTTTTATACTGAACAAATATTTTGTAACTTTTTACATAATCAGTGGAGTTTCTGGTATTTTGGCTAGGATGTGGAAAAGTCTAATTCCGAGCGTAGACTATAATTTGATACGTTCAGTAAAACTACTATAAAGTGTAGTCAAAGATTCAGGTCTAAAGACACTGAAGCCCTGTAGCTTAAGACTTAGACAATTATTGACTGATAATTCTGAGCAGGGTACAAGAAAGCGAATAAATCCTGAGAATCAATTCCGTTTTCTAAAATCCTAAATCCTAAATCCTAAATCCTAAATCGGATGACTAAAGCTACATTACAAGTCAACAATCCCAATAGCATCACAACAGCTATTTGCTGGTGTTTAGCTTGGGGAGACAAAAAGCAACCTGAGTTTCCTTTGAGCATGTTACAGCAAATGCGACAGGCTCTGAATGAAGGAAAAGAAGTACCAGAAGTAACCAAATCCCTTGTTGAGCAAGTTAAACAACTGCAAAGCATTCCTGAAGGTTATTTTCCCAAAACCCTTGATGAATTAAAAAATAATTATCCTGAATTATGGAACCAAAAGACTTGCATTGGCTTAGTTTATGGTGGCGCAACTAAGATTAAGCAATATGTATTTGAAGCAGCTAAAATTCAAGATATTCGTGGTGCATCTGCTTTATTAGATCGCATAAACCTCATAGATTTACCTGCCTTTTTTAATATAACTTATCGACCTGAAGAAAATAACCTTTATCAAGCTCAATGTAATGAGATTAGACAATGGTTAGATAAAAATTTTTCTGAAAAATACAACCACGATGAAGAAACTCATCAATACAAACTTTCTGATGTACTAATTCCAGAATTAATAATTTATTCTACAGGTGGCAATATTCTGGCATTTTGTCCAGCAGCTTATATTAATGATTTAGCTGATGCAATTGAAAAACGCTACACAGAAGAAACTTTAACAGCTAATTCTTGTGCTGTAGGAGAGAAATTTAGACTATTAGAACTACAGTTTGGGTTGCTCAGAGAACCTATTGAAAATACATTATGGTTTGATTGGTATTGTCGGGAATATAACAAACCCATAGTTCAAGCTTACTTTGGTTATCCAAAAAATGACGCAGAAAAATTAGAAGTATTCCAAAGTCGCAAAAGCTTTAATGAACTGACAACAAAATTAGCAATACTCTTCAACCAACGTCGTAGTGGTCAGGATGTTCCTAATCGTCCCAGTCGTCGTTATCCTCCCATGTTTGAAACCCATCCTTACTTGATACGGGATGGAGGAGAACGTCGATCTGCGATTATACGTGTAGAAGAATTACCCAGAGAAACTTACTTTTCGGAAGCTTCTGTTCGTAAGTATTTAGTAGGCGATCGCGCAAAAGAAGGTTTTGGAAAAAATCCTACATGGTACGAAGAATCTAAGCTCGATTGGCAAAGAAATAGAATTGAAAGTTGGGTATATAGGTTCAAGCTGTTTTTAGATAAAAATCCGAGCTTAAAACAAAAATACTACGAAAATATTCATCCCAATCAAGTTAAAATTTCTCAATCACTCAATCATATTGCAAATGCTAGTAACGGTTTTATTGCCTATATCTATGCTGATGGTAACAATATGGGTGGTTATATTCAAAAGGAAATTAAAACCCCACAGGAGTATCAAGAATTTAGCGAAGATGTGGAATTAGCAACAACACACGCAGTTTACCATGCATTAGCAGAAAAACTACATCCTCACGAATTGCGAAACTTCAATGATGAAGAATACAATTTACGTAATGGAGAGTTACTACATCCCTTTGAAATAATTACTATTGGCGGTGATGATATTCTTCTAATTGTGCCAGCAAATCAAGCTTTGCAAATAGCTCAAATAATTGGAGAAATGTTTGAGAAAATTTTGCTCAAACAAGTACCATTAACAGAAGAACAGCCAGCTAACGTAAATATTAAATGTATCATTGGCGATTACACTCTTGAAAACTGTAAACATAGTGATCTGAAAAAATATCATCGCTACAAACCTACAGAAGCTCCAGTTTTTCAATGTCAACTAAGTGTTTCCATTGGTGTTTTAATCACAGCCTCGAACACTCCTATATACTACGCTCAAAATTTAGTCGAACAACTCCTCAAATCAGCAAAAGAACGTGCGAAGAAATTAAAAAAAGCTAAATATTATGGTGGGACAGTAGACTTTTTAACAATGAAAGCTGTCACCATGATTTCGTCAAATATCAAAGACTTTCGCAAACAAGCACTGACTAAAAATTTTCGACAAAAATTAAAACTGTATGCAGCTCCCTACACTTTTCATGAATTGGGAGGATTATTAACAGCAATATCAGCACTGAAAAAGGCTAATTTTCCTAAATCACAACTTTACCAAATTCGCAGTTTATTAGAACAGGGTAAACATACAGCAATTCTCAATTATCGCTATTTTCGAGTACGACTGAACCAAGGTAAATCAGAATTGCAAACAGAATTTGAAGAAGCTTGGTGTAAACCCAAAGACGAAAATAACGGTGGAAATTTAGCTCCTTGGATGTATGACGATGGAACACTTGAGTATGACAAATCAGACTATCCTCTTTTTGAAACTATTTGGCGGGAAATGGTGGAACTCTACGAGTTTATCGAAATATCAGAGACTGAATCATCAAAACTTTCACCTACGGGGATTGAGTGATGATTAATCTTCAACAATTATCAAACCCCATTACTTCACACGAAATTACCGCCATAATTGACACAGCATTATGTATTGGTGCTGGTGGTTCTTCTGCTTCTCTGGCTGATAAATCAATTGTCCGTAACTCAGAAGGAAATTTGCTTATTCCAGCTTCACAGATTAAAGGTCGTTTACGTCATGAATGTGAAAAAATTGCCAGAGGATTGCGTTGGGACATTTGTTATTCTCCGAATCCGCAAACTATGTGTCCTCAAAGAGCAGGCTTAACTGGTAATTTTGAAAGAAGAGAATATCAAGTATCAGACTATGAAGAGCAACATCATTGTTTGATTTGTCAAATATTCGGTAATCCAACTTTACCTTCTCGTGTAATCTTTGATGATTTAATCTGCACTGAAGAACCGGATAACTTACCAGAAGTGTTGCGTCCAGGTGTTACTATTAACCGTCGTCGTCACACCGCCGAAGAACGAAAACTCTACTTCTTAGAAACCTCTCCAGCAAACGCCAAACTCAGATTTACTGGACAAATTCATCTCTCAAATGCGCCAGTTTTTGCAGGAGTATTAATATTAGCCGGATTGCGACATATTCATGCTTTGGGTGGTAGTAAATCAGTGGGTTTAGGCTGGTTAAATTGGGATTTTCCTGATTTACCTTTGGAACAAGAAGCATGGAATTTTCTTGAAAAGGGGTATGTGCAATGAAACGAATCGATATAGAAATCAAAGCACTTTCTCCTTTAGCAATTGGGCGACAAAAACCTGGTGCTTCTGTGAGTGAAGTTGAAAAATATATTCCTGGTTCTGTAATTCGCGGTGCAATTGCTAGTCAAATATTAAGACAAGCGAATACGTCTATTAGTGATGGAGATAATTTTCACGAGCTATTTTTAGGTGAAAATCCAGCAATATTTCAAAATGCTTATCCTGCTACCATTGAAGGAGATAAATCTACTAGAGTACAGTCAGAAGTCAGGGTATTACCTAGTACTGCTTTAAGTTCTAAAACTAAGCCAGGTTTTAAATCCAAACCAAACGATCCTAAACATAATGGTGTTTTTGATACGTTGATTGATCATTTTTGTGCTGAAGGCTATGGTCAGCTTTACGATCCAAATTGTCCTACAGAAGAGCAAACTTATGGAGATAGAGTTGATAATTTTAAAACAGATTTTTATAGCCAAATTAATGTCAAATTTTACAGTCACTCTGTAAATACCCGCCTGCTAACACGAGTTGGGATTAATCGGCGTCGAGCAACTTCAGAAGAACAAGTACTTTACAGTATTGAAGTTTTAAACGAATCTCAAAATAATAGGAAAAAACCTGTAATCTATACAGGTAGAATTTTTGTAAAAGATGAATTAGCAGAATCTCTACAGGAATTTATTGATAATCACAAAGAAGACCTCCGCTTGGGTGGTGCAACTTCACGGGGGTTAGGAAGAGTCAAAATAACTGCAAAGCCACCTGTGGAAATTCAGCCAAAAATAACTCAGCAGGTAGAGCTATTTAATAAAAAATTACGTCAACGCTGGCGTAAATGGCAGGATATTTTTGGTAATCCCTTAAATGATTTACCAGAAAATCGCACCTATTTTACTCTTGATTTGCAAGCGGATACTATTTTGATAGAAAACTGGCGACGCACTACTGTAATTTCATCAGCAATGCTTCAACAGTTTGCAGAAGTAAATGATCCTTCCCTGCAACTTCACGCTGCTTACAGTACTTATGATTACCGTTCCGGCTGGAATTCTGCTTGGGGATTGATGAAAGACGTGGAGTTAATTACTAACAAAGGTTCTGTATATTTATTTAGTACAACTGAGAAAGATTTATGGCTGAAAGCTTTAGCAAATTTGGAAGTAAACGGAGTAGGCGATCGCACTTGTGAAGGTTTTGGTCAAATACAAATTTGCAACGAATTTCATCTTGTCATGCGAGAGGAAGCAGTATGAGTTTATCTATAGAATCAAAAACAGATTTACAAATTCAAAAAGGTATACGCCAAGCTGAAGATGAATTAGTTATATGGATTCAAGAAGCTTTAGATAATACAAAGTATGGCGACTTAGAAGAATCTCAATTTCGTAACTTAGTACGAGTTTCTGACACAACTGAGAGTGCAGAAGTAATTAAAAACTTTATCCGTTATCAAGTTGGTAGAGATAAAAAATGGGGTAGAGGTAAAGAATCACTAGCTGAAAAAATTATTGAAGATATTGATGGCAACATTAAGAAAAATGCTCAAGCAATTGCTGAGTGTTGTCAAACTGATTTTAAACCGATTTGGTTAGAATTAATTCGCCGTTATTTAGGTTATGGTGCGCGTCATTTGAAATATAAAAATATAAGCAAAACTAGCTAGGAGATTATTTTACTATGCCAAAAATTCTTTTAGTCACAGTTGGTGGTTCTCATCAACCGATTGTAACTGCTATTCGTGAACTTCAACCTGATCGCGTTATCTTTCTGTGTTCTGATGGTAGTAAAGGTAGTAAATCCCAAGTCATAGGAGAAGGATCTCCCTGTGAAGTTCGACGTGGAACAGAAGTAATTGAAAGATTACCTAATATTCCTACACAAATAGGATTAGGTGATCGCTTTCAACAAAATCGAGATTTAATTTTAATTCAAGAACCAGATGATTTATCAGAATGCTACCAGAAAGCCTCATTATCTATTCAGAGCATTCAACAACAGTTCCCAGATGCTCAAACTGTGGCTGATTATACAGGCGGAACTAAATCTATGTCTATAGGATTGGCAATGGCTGCTCTTGATTATCAAGCCACATTATATGTAACTACAACTGTCAGAACAAACATTATTAAGATTGAAAGAGGAGAATTGACTGGACAAGCAACTGTAGCACCTGTAGTTGCACAACGTACTATTGAACAATTTTTACCTATTTTTTTACAACAGTACAACTATCCAGCAGCGATCGCTCAACTAAAGCGACTTCTGTCATCAATGGTACTGCCATCTGAGACTAGACGGCAAATTCAAAGCTTATATGCTTGTTGCCGTGGATTGGATGCTTGGGATCGGTTTGAACATAGAGAGGCTTTGGAATTTTTTGAGTCTCAGATGAAATATCGTGAAATTCGACAACTGGCATTATTTCTTAAGCGTGTTATTAACAGTCGAGGACAGATCAATGAAAACTTTGATTCTAGTAATGGTACAGAAGGACACGGTTATGAAATTGTCCAAGACTTACTACTAAATGCCGAACGACGGGCTGTTCAAGAACGTTATGATGATGCGGTTGGTAGAGTTTACCGAGCTTTGGAATTATTAGCTCAGATTCGTCTGCTGAAATCATATGGTATTAGAACAGGTGACGTTGATATTCAGCAACTACCGGAATCTTTGCGGGATGAATATGAGCAAAAACGCTCTTCTTTTAAAAAAATAATTCAACTGGCTTTGAGAAATAGCTATGAGCTTTTAAGTAAACTGCCTGATGACCCAATAGGACAACTTTATCAGCAAAACGCAAACAAAATTATTAGTACCTTAGAAGTTCGTAATAACTCATTATTTGCTCATGGATTTCAACCAATTACTAGTAGTGATTATGAGGATGTAAGCAAAGTATTTGTGAATTTTATCCAATCTGCTATTGAGGCTGTCACTCCAACTAACTTGAAATTGCAACCACCACAATTCCCTACTAACCTCGAAACTTAAAGCATATCTATAAACAATTTTCAAACTAATCTAAATTTTAAGAACAATGTTTGACACTTTCAAAAATCGCCTACAAATCACAGGTAAACTCACCACAATCACCGCCTTAAGAATTAGCGCTGGTCGTTCGAGTGAACCAATAGGATCTGATTTACCTGTGATCAAAGATGCTTTGGGTAATCCATTAATTCCAGGATCTAGCTTTAAAGGCGCAATGCGATCGCGTCTTGAAAGTTTTCTTAGGGGAATTGTGGGAAGCGATCCCAAACTAGTCGCCAACCCAGCAAATGAAGAAGAATGGTCAATTACATCTCAGGAAATGAAGCAGTTAAAAGAGAATTTTGATAACGATGAAGCTTTAACTGCGGAAATTATCAAAAATACAGATTTAATCTCTCACCTCTTTGGTTCTCCTTGGATTGCTAGCAAATTCCAAATCCGAGACTTAACAGTAAATCCAGAATATTGGTTTGGACAATATCAAGAACGCGATGGTGTTGCAATTGATCGCGATACAGAAACAGCAGCAGATGGAAAACTCTATGATTTCCAAGTAGTTCCCGCAGGAACAGTATTTGAATTGAAAGCAATAGTAGAAAATGCTAAACCCTGGGAATTAGGACTTTTAATGATCGGTTTGCATCAATTTGAAACAGAACAGATTCCTTTAGGTGGTGGACGTTCTCGTGGTTTGGGTGTAGTTAAACTAGAAATAGACAAAATGAACTGGATTGATGTTGAGAACAATCCAGAAAAATTATTGACATATTTACAGGAATTAGTCAGTAATCATACGACAGATCATCTCCCCAGCTATGCAGATGGTAAACAGTTCAAAGATATTTGGACTCATGATCTGATTACTTATCTCAGAGAAAATATAGCTAGACACTCTACCATTGTTCAGCCAAATTCTTGAGGAGGTCAATATGGCTTTCAGTAACTATAAAACCATTAGTGAAGTTCTCAAAGCATTTCAAGTCACCTATACTGAATCAAATTTTATGGGTGAAGTAGAGTTTCAAGTCTCTGATTATTTCCGCGAGGATTTAGAAACAGTGATGCGGGAAGGAGTGGTTAACAACTCAGAATTTGCTGTTTGCGAAAATTTGATCTACCCAGTTTTAAAAGAAGTATGGAAACGCTACAGTAGCAGATTTACTCTATGGAGTCACCAATCCCTTAATTATGATGAAAAATTGTCAGGTTTCCCAGAGTATATCCTGGCGAGAAGATCGCCTTTAGGAAAAGTAGTTTTCGATAAGCCATATTTCATATTAGTAGAAGCAAAACAGGATAACTTTGAAGCTGGTTGGGCGCAATGTATTGCTGAGATGATAGCAGCACAGCGATTAAATAATGAATTTGCCATAACTATATTTGGAATTGTTTCTAATGGTACAACTTGGCAATTTGGCAAACTAGAAGCAGACAAATTTACTGCAAATATTACTCCTTACACTATCTATGATTTAGATAAACTTTTTGCTGCTGTTAATTACATTTTTAAACAGTGTGATTTGCAACTAAATAATCTGGTAGCTGCTTAAGCTTGATTTTTTCACTCAATATAATCATGCATAAAAGATTCGTTAATCACTGCACCATTGATCTAACTATCATTCCCGATGGCCCGATTCTGATTAAATCGGGTAAAGAAGGGGCTGATCCAACTAAACCTGATATGGAGTTTGTGGAAACATATCATGCAGGAGGACGTTCTATATATTTACCAGGAAGTAGTTTAAAAGGTGCTATTCGCGCCCATGCAGAACGAATTGTCAGGACGGTAGGTAGAGACAAACGCGATTCTAATAATTTAAACTTACTTTGGGCAAATGATCCATTAAACGATAAATACGATTATCTCCAAAATAAATCGTCTAGTGAAATTTACAAATTATCTTCATTTACAGACAAAATGTTTGGTAATACTTCTATTGCTAGCCGCGTCAGAATAGAAGATGCTCATCCTGATAAATCCCAACCATTAAAAATAGAAGAACGTAATGGTGTAGCAATCGACCGAGTATTTGGTTCTGTTGCTGTGGGTCCTTTTAATTATCAGGTTTGTACTGCTGGGGAATTTCGTACCAAAATTCATTTAAAGAATTTTACCCTCGCACAGTTAGGTTTAATTGGTTTAATATTGCGAGATTTAAATGATGGTTGGTTTGGGTTAGGTTTTGCTAAATCTCGTGGTTTGGGTACTGTAGAGGTGAAGTTAAATCAAGCTGTTGTGCAGTATCCTGGCTGTGTTTTATCAGAAGATAAACAAGACATTCTTGCTTTTGGTAGTCAAAAAAAATGGTCTAATACTTTTCTTTTAGGTGTAGGTGAGTTTTTAGAACCAGATGAAGCAAAATTATATGCTTTTCCTACAGAAGACCATCAGGATACACCTGTTGCAGCCCAAGAAATGGATTTAGGTTTTGGTGTACAACTTATTTGGGAAGAAGGAAGAGTTCAAGATTTGTTTGAACGCTCCGTCAGGTCTTGGAGTAAATTACTTGTAGGAGCAAAATGAAAGCTTTTGTCGGTTATAAAAAAGAACCTTTATCAGTAACTGAACTTCTAGATTTAATCAAAGAATTCACAACTGAAACTAGCTATTATTTCTTACGCTGGACTCACAAAGTTAGTGGAATTATCGAAAAATCACCTACAAATGATCAGTTTCCCATGCTAGAAGGACAAATGTTCAATCATGAATGTGAACTGCGATGGAAATACAAGCAAAAAAATACTTATGAAGTCCTGATTTTAAGTATTGCAGGTGAATATCCTGAATTTGAAAGACTCGGTGAAGATTGGCAAACTCAAAAGCGAAATGCTCATTTATATTCTCCTACTGAAACTCGTTTTCCTAAAGGTTTTTCTCCTACAAACTTGGATATAGCCCAGCGCTATTTCATCGATACCAAAACAGCAACAGTACACTTTGTTGCTCTCACAATTGGAAAATCATCATGACTGCAAATCGTCCGCAACGTCCAAATCGCCCAGATTCATCAACACCGGAACTAGCACCAAAACCTTATCAATTCGTTTCTTTTCCTAAAGAACGTCCCAACCTACAGCGTCCTGTGGGACATCACAAATATTTGAGCGATCGCCTACATGGTACTTTGTATTTAAAGCTGAAAGTGCAGACATCTCTCCACGTCTCCACTGGGGTTGTTGTCATGGGTAGCGATATTGGTAACAATCGTATTCCCCTAATTAAAACCATGATACAAGGTGTTGATCAAAAACTTTCAATTGGCGGTAGTTGTCTTAAAGGCTGTATCCGGTCTGTATACGAAGCAATTACCAACAGCACTTTAGCAGTAATTACTTCTAAGTATAAATCTCAAATTCCCCCGGAAAGATTACCTTGTCGCAATAAAGAACAGCTTTGTCCAGCCAGTCGGGTATTTGGTGCGCTAGATTGGCAAGGATTACTAGATTTCAACGATGCCAAGTGTGAGAAGATGGGATTTACTGCTGGCTTTATGCCTTCACTGTATCGTCCCCGTCCCGAAGAACGCCAAGCATACTTTGTTCGTGGTCTAGCAGCAGGTCGCAAATTTTACTACCATACAATTAGGGCAATTGATCAAGGACAAAATTCTGGTGTACCCGTACAGCAAGCCGCCAGAGAGTATACTTTTACAACCAAGTTGCACTTTAAGAATTTACTAGCAGAAGAGTTAGGAACTTTATTAATTATCTTAGGACAAGACCCCAAATACCGCATCGCTTTAAAAGTCGGTGGTGGTAAACCTATTGGTATGGGAACAATGACGGTGACAGTGGAAAAAATAGAACAACCGCAAAACCTCAAACAGCGCTATTCATCATATCAGCTAAGTGAATCTGATGAACTCATAGAAGAAAAATTACAAAATTTTATACAAAAAAATATTCAAGTAGCTCACTCACGTCTGATTCAAAAACCCCAACTAGAGGAACTCACAGCCATACTGCGTTATCCTACCGACCGTGAACCGCCAGCAGGAATGTACTAATTATGACTTTAGTTGAATTTGATTCCGAATCCTTGACAGAGCAAGAATGGGATATTGCTCATGCGATCGCTCAAACTTTAGTCAAAGCAGATGCAGATGTCAACGAATTAGGGAAAGCGATCGCTTATCTGCGTACTGTTGCGAATCAACCAGATGCAACTTCCAGGTTTTTCAAATATCTCAAAACCTTGGTAAATAACGGTAGACAAATTAGTCACAGCAACAGAACAATAGATTATTATCGCAGTATCGAAAAAGCTTGTAGTGATTATCTTAAAACCATCACCGATGCTCAGACCATACTGCAAATTTTAGGTTGGGTATCTCGCCTGATGCGTTATTACAAAAATGCGGGTGTACCAATAGGAGAAATTACCATTTCTACTCCATCAGCTGTAGAATCAGCGCGTCAATTAGAAATTGCGAAAGTTGTGAAGTCGCAAGAATTCCAAGTTGGGCAAATATTGGAGGCACAAGTCACCAAAATCAATAGTAATAAGGTGACTTACGAAATACTGGGAACAATTAAGTTAACTGAGAAAGAACCGAAGAAAGCTAGTGTTCTCCAGGAAGGACAGACAGTGAAGGTGAAGATTGTGTCTCTCAAGGAAGATGGGAGTATTAAAAGTGTGAAGTGTGTTGATTAATAAATAGTTTTTACTACTGACTATGTCTTAAGTCTAATACCATATAAGGTAAGACCATCTCTAAAAAAAGAAAAATGAATCAGCAAATAAGCTCATATATGAGTGAACCACCTCCTTTTCTGGGAATTAACTCGACTGACTCAACTTTTCAAACAGCAAACAGCTGGACCGACTCAACTCTTCAAACAGCAAACGGCAGGATAGTTTTCGTAGAAAGGAACTGGGACGATATGACATACGAAGTCGAGTATACAGACGAGTTCGAGCAGTGGTACTTAATACTTGATGAAGCAACTCAAGATTCTATTGATACTGTAGTAGAGTTGCTTGAAGAAAAGGGACTTAATCTTCGCTCTCCTTACAGTTCTGGTATCGAAAGCTCTCGTCATCCACGTATGCGCGAACTGCAGGTTCAACACAAAGGACAACCTTATCGAATCTTGTATGCTTTCGATCCCCGTAGAGTTGCAGTACTCCTTTTAGGAGGCAATAAAAAAGGTAATGATCGCTGGTATGAGGAAAATGTACCAAAAGCTGATCAGCTCTACGACGAACTAATAAGAGAGCTTCAAGATGAAGGATTGATATGAAAACAAAGCCTTTTAGCGAATTGCGAAAGCAAATGACACCTGAAAGAAGGGCAAAAAACAAAACTCGCGCTCAAATAATGCTACTTCATCTTACCCTCCTTGAACTGCAAGAGTCATTGGGGCTGACAAATGATGATTTGAAAACAGACCTCAGCGCTGTTGAGTCTACTCTGTGTGAGTTGGAAAACCAAGAAGATATTCAAGTTTCTAGCCTCTCCCGCTACATCAAGGCTCTTGGTGGGAATCTAAAACTAGTTGCTAATTTCCCTGATGAGGAAATTGTTCTTGCTCAATTTGAGTGAGGATTAATTTAAGACGGCTCGACATTAGCTTGACTTTCTCAAAAAGTCAAGCTAATCTTTTTATTATGCTAGAGAATAGTTTAAGTGTTGCAATAAATAGTAACTAAGTTGTCTAAATCCTACCCGCAAGGGTATTGAAACACTCCTCTAGTATGGTGATTGAACAGTTGAGTCTGTCTTTACCACTTCCCCGCAAGGGGACTAAGAAATGCAAGATTTAAAAGTTATGATTACCAAAAGAAAACCTAGACATCCAGGAGGGTTAATCAAGCGACAGTATATTGAGCCTCTGAATATGACAATTACTGAACTTGCTGAAATTCTTAATGTATCTCGCAAGACGGTATCCGAAATAGTCAATGAGCAGGCAAGCATTACACCAAATATGGCTCTTCGTTTAGCTACAGCTTTTCAGACTACTCCTGAGCTTTGGCTGAACCTTCAGCAAAAATATGATCTTTGGTGTGCTGCGAATGAGTAAAGGAAACTACACACCAAGGACTTTTAAGGTAATAAACTAATAAAATTTGTGTGTAGAAGAAGGAAAATTTATCATGCAGTATCAAGTTTTTGTCCAAAATCAATCCGATGAAAAATTTATCGCCTCGGTCGTTGGGATACCAAATTTAACTGTTGAGGGTAAGACAGAGAAAGAAGCAATCTCCAAGATAAAATCTGCTCTAGAGGCACAATTAGCTACAGGTAAGTTTGTAACCATTGAGGTAAATCCAGAAGATTGGACGAAGGAAAGTATATCCCAGATGAGGTATGTGGGGATATTTGCCAACGATCCAACATTCGATGATTTTATGGAAAAATTAGCCGTCATCCGCAAAGAATCTAATGCGATATTCCTGTAGCATGGTGCTTATTAGCACTCAAATACTACGCACTATCCATGTCCAAAATTCTCCTCGTCACTGTTGGCGGTTCCTTCCAACCGATTGTCACCTCAATTCGCACCCTGCAACCAGAGAGAGTCATCTTCATTGCATCTGATGGTGACAAAGGTAGCAAGTCGCAAGTTATTGGTGAAGGGACACCTTGCGAAGTGCGACGCGGTACAGAAATCATCGAAAGATTACCTAATATTCCCACACAGGTAGAATTGGGCGATATGCCATCCGGCACGCTACGCGATCGCTTTCAACCAAATCGCGATCTCATTCTCATCCAAAACCCCGACGATTTATCAGAATGTTACCTCAAAATTCATCAGTGCATTTCCCAACTTCAACAAACAGCACCCGATGACAAAATTTTAGCTGATTACACTGGTGGAACAAAAACCCTATCCGCTGCTATGGTGTTAGCAGCAGTTGATAGCGGAATTTCCCTGTATGTAACTATTGCTGCTTCCAGGGAAAATTTAGTGAAAGTGGAACGAGGAGAAGCAACGCGACTCGTAGATACAAGTTTTCGCCACAGATTTCTGAGTCCTAAATCTAATTTCTGAGTCCTAAATCTAATTTCTGAGTCCTAAATCTAATTTCTGAGTCCTAAATCTAATTTCTGAGTCCTAGATCTAATTTCTGAGTCCTAAATCTAATTTCTGAGTCCTAAATCTAATTTCTGAGTCCTAAATCTAATTTCTGAGTCCTAAATCTAATTTCTGAGTTGTAATATCAGGTTCGCTTGATTACTTATAATTACCTTTGAACCCCACCCCGGCTTCGCCACCCCTCCCCGCACGCGGGGAGGGGTTGGGGGTGGGGTACAATGACTGTGGGAAGTATAACTAATTATCCGAACCTGATATAAACCAAATTTCTGAGTCCTAAACAAACTCTGGGCTTATTAGCCTTTTAACAAAGCCCGTCGTGCTAATTTTACGTAAGTCTTTACAGTTTCATAGGGCATTTCCATATCCTGGGCTATAACTTGCAACGATTCTCCCATTTCCCGCCTTGCCAAAATTGTAGCCCATTTTACCGCTATTTCCTCCGCCCGTACTCCCCCTGTGCGCTTGCGTTGTGCTTTAAAAATATCTGTTAAATCTTCAATTCTTTTTGCTAAGAAACTTTCGACATTTGATACTGCTGGTGTTGCTTGTAATGACCAACCCAAGCGCGTTTGACCCAATCCAAAAGTAGTTTTGTGACCAGTACCACAGTAAGGCGCAAGTTTCCCTAATGCATAAAACAGTTTATAAAAGTCTGGTTGTTTGGCTGCTTCTTTAGTTAAACTAAACTCTATTGTACCTGTAAAACCTGTCACAGCACCTCTTTTTCCTGCTAGTACTTTTGCGGATGCAAGTTGGTGACGGGTAATCAAAACATGCTCATCTACCCAAGCTAAAAATGTTTCTTGGTCAACGGGCATACCAGAAAAGTCATTCCAACGGCGAAGATAACTGTGGAAGACATTTGTCGGCATTGGTAAGGGTAGGTGATGACCTTTACGACGAAAACTTGTCGGACTTAAGAATTTGAGGGCGATTGTGTCTTCGTGTTCAGAGTTGAGTAAGTCAGCATAAGTTATAGGAGAGTGAGCAATTTGACAAGCTTGAATCCGTAGAGATGCGTTACGTAAATCAATTTCTGTTGGTAGATTTTTTACCCATTGTGCCAACCATGTGACTACTCGCTTTGACAAAGCTGTTACATACCACTGGTAAGTATGATTAGCAAAAATGTTTAATAAATTACCACTGCTGACTAATTCTCCATCTAATGCAGAGATTGTAAAAGCTTTTTCTGACTCACCATCATGGAGATAAGCAGAAAGTTCTGGCTCGACAGCACGCACTTGATTGAGAAACCAAGCGTGTAATCCGGTTGTATACTGTGGGTCGATCGAAACATCTGTCTTGGGTACTAATTCAAATACTAATCCCAATAGTTCAGTGTTCGCTGACCAGTGAAGGTGAGATTCGTGGTTAGTAATTTTGCTTTGCTTACTTCGAGGCATTATTTAAAGATTCAAGCTCATTTTTGGAAACTTTATTCCCCATAGGGGTAATCAAAGCTAATTTTAACAGAGCGATCGCCTAGAGCCTTATACCAATTTCCTTTAAAAGTGAAACATATTTTTTTGTAGAGACGTGCCATGGCACGTCTCTACATTATTTATGTGTATCGCGATTAACGTAAAATGGTATTAGAGTTCCAATGAAATAAGTTTCACCGCTAAACATGAAAATAGAACTCCTCCCACACCCCTACAGCCTTATACCATTTCACAAAAATCTTGATACAAATACAGGTGTGTAGAGACGCGAAATTACCCTGCGGGAACGCTAAAAGCGAACGCGTCTCTACAAGATTCATATGTATCGCTATTAACGTGAAATGGTATTACACCCCCACACCCATTTTTAAGTAGAAGGACTTTTAATGTATCCCCATTTAGCACCTAACTTGATTAAAGCTAATCCTTCCCGGAACGATTTAGCCTCATCAAAGGTGGGTTGAATTGCGATTTTTCCCGTTAAATCGATATAACCCCACAAATTACCAATTTCTACGGCGGCGAAATTTTGACTAAAGGATTCTGCCATAGCAAACTGTAAAGGAATTGCTGTTTCACCTTTAAGATTTACATAACCCCATTTATCATTGTTGGCTACTGCGGCGAATCCTTGGGAAAATGATTTGACTTGTGTAAACTGCGGTTGAATTATGACTTTTCCTGTGGTGTCAATATAACCATATGCTCCATTTAACTTAATCGCAGCTAGTCCTTGCGAAAAAAGATTGGCCTCATCGAACTGCGGCTGAATTACAATTTTGCCACTAGTGTTAATGTATCCATACTTATCAAGTATTTTTACTACTGCCAATCCTTCTTGAAAAGAAGTGACAGCATCATATTCGCTGCGAATGATAGTTATACCTGATGTATTAATATATTCATGTTTATTACCGATTTTTACTAGTGCTAAAGCTATCGCTGATGGGTCGAGATTGCTTTTGACAAAAGGCTCTGCGGCATCAAATCGCAATTTACCAACCAATTGTCCTGATGCATCAATATAGCCCCACTTAAAGCCCATTCTCACTCGCGCTAGCCCTTGGCTGTACTCATCAACCCAATCGTATTGGGGCTGGCTAGCTGTTGTCCCAGAAATATTGATATAACTGTAACTCACGCTATGGCGATCGCGAGTAAATCCCTGTGCTTTGATAGCAGCAGTATTAAAAGTTACTGGTTTTGCATAAGCACCAGACCGCAATGCTTTTGCTAACTCATCATTATTTTCTCGCAGACCTTCGTAGAAAAATAATACTTCTCCTTTGATACCGCGATCGCGATGATATTGTATTTTCTGTAATAATAATTCTGATGAAATTCGGTAAGAACCAGCTTTGAGCAAAATCCCTGGTGCTAATAAAGGCTGTTGAACTGGTGTAAGTTTGCTTAAAAGTTGCTCAATTAAATATTTATAATCTGCAAAACTACGACGATAGAACTGGGGATGAATTAAATCAATTAATCCCCAATCTGTCCATGTTTGGGAATCCTGAAGATACTCTTCCAACCCCCAAGGAAAAATACTGGGCGAGGAAGAAATGATTAAATTCGGATTGGCGTTGACAATTTCTCGATAGAAGCGATTTAAGAAGTTTGTCAAAATATCTGCACGCCACTCAAGCCATACTTTATCTTTGGAATTCTGTGGCGGATTTTGGTTAAACTGGTTGGTGTAACGTTCCACAGTTTTGCTATCATACCCTGCTTCCGATGGCAGCGCCGGCATTCGGTCATCTCCCTGAACACCTTGAATATCATATTTTTTCACTACCTCCAACACCAGAGACAGCAAGAAATTCTGTACTTCGGTATCTAGAGCATTCATCCACTCAAAACCATTCTTGTTCACTAGATTACCGCTAAAATCACAGGCTGCCCATTGGGGTTTTTTCTTGATAATATGTCCACCTTTTTGAGCATAGGAACAAGCAAAACCATACTCAAACCAAGGAATCACCGCCAAGGAGAACCGTTTCGCTTCAGTGATTAATTCTGCTAGCGGATCTCTACCGACAAAAAGCGGATTTATTTCTACACCAAAGTTTGAGCGCATAATTTGGCTGGGATACATGGTGTAACCGTTATTCCAAACTACGGGAAAAACAACATTAAAACCTGTTTGGGCGAGAAATTCCATTGCTGTGGCGATGTTTTCCCTCGACGAAAGTACCTTGCTATCGGTTGTGGTCATCCAAATTCCTCGTGTTTCGGCGATCGCTCCGGAAATTGGTAAATTGATCAAAGGTAATTCTTGATTGCGTCGATTTTTGATTAAAGCTAGTTGCGGTTCTTGAGTATTACTAAAAGAACTGGCATGGTAAAATTGAGGTGAAATTACTTGCTTGCCTGTATTATCTATATAGCCCCATTGATCGCCAATTTTTACTCTTGCCCTGCCTCCAGAAAAAGAATCAGCATCATCAAATAGTAACTGGATCGCAAGCTGCGGAGATAATTTAGGTACATACTGTGGGAGAACTCCGGGAATCTTTAGTGCTTGACAAATAATTGCTACAACTTCTCCCCTAGTAATTGTTTGGTTGGGATTGAGACGTTTGACATTTGGGTAGTTGACAACCAGACTTTTTTCAGTTGCTGCTACCATTGCTGCAACTGCATACTTGGGAATTTGGTCTACATCATCATAAAATTTTGCTAAAAATGCTGTCGATATCGTAGTGGGGGTGTATTTCAAACCACTTACCAACGCCAGCAAAACTTGTACTCGTGATATGAACGAATTAGGCTGAAAAGTTCCATCGGGATAACCCGACATAAATCCAGTTTGGTAAGCTTGACGAATGACGCTAGCAGCCCAGAAACTATTGGCAACATCCTTGAAAGCGATCGCACTGCGAATTGATCGTATATTTGCAAAAGCCTTAGTCAAAATTGCTGCAAATTCTGCACGAGTCACATACGCATTCGGTCGAAATGTGCCATCTGGATAACCGTTAATTAAATTTCGCGATCGCAGTTGCAGAATCGATTGCTGCGCCCAATGTTTCTGAATATCCGTAAACATTAAGTGCTACATACTCCCATTTCAATTTGTTTCATATTGATTTAATAAATAAAATACCTCCTTCTCTCAACCCCCGTTT
This sequence comes from Westiellopsis prolifica IICB1, assembly GCF_004323185.1. Taxonomy (GTDB): domain Bacteria; phylum Cyanobacteriota; class Cyanobacteriia; order Cyanobacteriales; family Nostocaceae; genus Pelatocladus; species Pelatocladus prolificus_A. The sequence continues at coordinate 1,561,879 of NZ_NAPS01000002.1, read as the reverse complement.
CCCCGTTCCGTATTCAATAATGAAAATTAAATATTTTTCTCATCGTTTGTCTTAGCTCCTAACTCTTAAAATAGGAGTAGACACTGTTGAGATTTGTATAGTTATTTAGGGATTACCTGTCATGGCTCCCGCCGTTTTAATTGAAAACCTCAAAAAGCGCTACGGTTCGGTGGTCGCCGTCAATGATGTTTCCTTTCAGGTAGAACCAGGAGAAATTTTTGGTTTACTTGGCCCCAACGGAGCAGGAAAAACCACTACCCTGCGCGCTCTGTGTACTCTCACCACACCAGATGCTGGTAAAATCGAAGTATCTGGTATTTCCGTGATTGATAATCCCAGAGCAACCAGAAAACGTCTCGGTTATGTAGCTCAGGAAGTAGCTATAGATCCCATGTTGACTGGACGTGAACTATTACAACTGCAAGCGGCACTTTATCATTTAAACGCGGCGGTGATCAAACAGCGCGTTGAGATGGTACTAGATTTACTCGGTTTGCAGGAATACGCAGATAAAAAGACTCGTACATACTCTGGTGGTTTACGTAAACGCCTAGATTTGGCAGCTGGGTTAGTACATGCACCAGATGTATTAGTTTTAGATGAGCCAACAGTAGGGTTAGATATAGAAAGCCGTTTTATTGTCTGGGAATTCCTGCGTAAATTACGCGAAGCAGGAACCAGTGTAGTGATCACCAGCCATTATTTAGAAGAAATAGATGCTTTAGCTGATCGCGTCGCGATTATTGACAAAGGCGTAGTCATTGCCAGTGGTACACCATCACAATTAAAAGATCAAGTGGGAGGCGATCGCATCACCCTGCGTATCCGCGAATTTACACCCCCAGAAGAAGCAGAAAAAGCCAAAAATTTACTTGAACCCTTGTCATTTGTACAAGAAGTTATCATCAACAACGCTCAAGGAAATTCTCTCAACTTGGTGGTTACACCACAAAATGATGCTTTGATTACTATCCAGCAATCCCTAAACCATGTTGGACTACCTGTGTTTGGTATTTCTCAATCTCGTCCTAGTTTAGACGATGTTTATCTCGCTGCCACAGGACGCACCCTCATGGATGCAGAACTAGCAGCTTTGGGAAATCGTGACCTCAAAGCAGAGAAAAAGCAGAATATGAGATAAGTTTTGTGGTTTGTTGTTTGTTGTTTTACTAACCACTAACAATTTCCAATCCAAAATCCAAAATCTAAAATCCAAAATTGATATGAGTGGTACTGTTATACCCCCCAAATCAGATATCAAATGGCAGCAAGTGGCTGCACCACAAGTTCACACTGATACAACTCCTAATTTTTTTGGTGAGTTAGTTCAAGAAACTTTAGCTTTGACACGTCGCTTGTTTATTCAACTGCAACGGCGTCCTTCTACCTTACTAGCAGGTATTATTCAACCTGTAATGTGGTTAGTGCTATTTGGCGCTTTATTTCAAAACGCACCTAAAGGAATTTTTGGCAGTACGACAAATTACGCCCAATTTCTCAGTGCTGGTATTATTGTTTTTACTGCCTTTGGTGGAGCGCTAAATGCTGGTTTACCAGTCATGTTTGACCGTGAATTTGGCTTTTTGAATCGGTTGTTAGTAGCTCCTTTAGCATCAAGATATTCAATTGTCTTGGCTTCAGCAATCTTTATCATTAGCCAAAGTTTACTACAAGCAGCCGTGATTGTGGCAGCCGCAGGATTTCTAGGTGCAGGAGTACCAGATATTGCTGGTTTGGCTACTATTGCTGTAATTGTCTTTCTCCTCGCTTTGGGTGTAACAGCTCTGAGTTTAGGTTTAGCTTTTACCCTAACCGGACACATTGAACTAATAGCAGTAATTTTTGTTGCCAACCTACCGCTATTATTTGCTAGTACTGCTCTGGCTCCATTATCATTTATGCCCCACTGGTTGCAAATTATTGCTACCCTGAATCCTCTGAGCTATGCTATTGAACCAATTCGTTATCTTTATACCCATCAAGATTGGGGTTTAAGTAGCGTAGTGATGCACGCTTTTTGGGGTGACGTTACCTTTGGTAGCGCTTTAACTGTATTGTTGGGTTTTGCTCTCGTCGCTTTGCTGGTTATTCAACCCAGATTACGCCGGACTCTTGCTTAATTAGAAAGCGGAAAGGTAAAAGCAAAGGTCTGATAGATTCGGTAGTGGCGTATGAGAAGGCAGAAGGAAGAAGGCACTTATGCTGAAGGGAACCCCATAAATAAATTTAGGGGTTTCTAACAAGGACGCCTTGTATCTTGTGCTACGCATCTTGATACAAATCTTATTATCTTTTCCACGAATAAATTCGGGGGCTTGAAACCAAATGGCAGAATGAAGAGGACTGAATTTTTTGGTATAAATTTTTTCTTAAACCTTCTGCCTTCTGCCCTCAGCATAAGTGCCTTTCTTCGGTCAAGGCTAAAATAGTGCATTAATAAACCGCAGAGGCGCAGAGAACACAGAGATAGAATCAGAGATTTATTGCAACATTTTAGTCTAGACACGCCAGTAGGGTGTGTTATTTCGTTAACGCACCTGTTTCGTTACAATTGGTAGAAAAATTTGAACTTAGGGGATGGGAAGATGAGAGTTTGGCTCGTTTGCTTTGTAGTGTTGTTTGCGATCGCACAATTATTTGACTGGGTAAAAGGATTGCAATTACCGCTACCCATTTATATTTTGGGTGGAGCATTTTTAGCAGTTGCATCCAACTATGACAAACTGTTTGGTACATATCTTCCTGATGTAACTGATGCCAGTATGGAAGCGTCAGTGGAACAAGTCCAGTTGGATTCTCAACTTGAAGCTAGTGGTTCGATGATTTCTCCTGCAAGTGAAGATTAGTGAAAATTACTTCATTCTCTCATTCCTCGCATTGCCAGTAAAGCTGTTCCATACGCCGCCTCTGTATTTACAGAACGCAGCATTGGAACTTGTAAATACCGTCCTCTAATTGCTGTCCAAGTGTTATTGGCTGCACCACCACCAGCAGTATAAACACGAATTAACTTATCTGCTCCCAATTGTTGCAATAACTCATATCCGTGTGCCTCGATTCGGGCAATACTTTCTAATAACCCATGGAGAAATTCCACTGGATGATCTGGACGTGGTTCTAATCGTGGTTGTAAGTTAGGGTCGTTAATCGGAAAGCGATCGCCTGGTTTCAACAAGGGATAATAATCTAAAGTACTTGCTTTACTAGCATCAATTTCCTGGCTAAGATTTTCTAATTCGGTGTTAGTAAAAAATTGCCGCAGCACAGCACCACCAGTATTAGAAGCGCCCCCAGTTAGCCATAAATCCTCTTTTGTCTCTCCCTTTTTTAAGGAAGGAAATCTATGGCTGTAAATACCATATCTGGAATCTTCTACGCGGGTACAGCTTAAAAGTTTTAGCACCAATGTAGAACCAAGAGAAGTTACCGCTTCCCCTGGTAACTCTGCACCACTGGCGAGAAATGCTGCAATACTATCTGTCGTACCAGCACACACCAAGCAATTTTTGGGGAAATTGTACTTAGCAGTAATATCTGGATGTAACTCACCAATCGGACTACCAGGAGTTACTACTTTTGGTAGATGAATAGAAATTTGCAGTTTATCTAGCCATTGTGGATATTGCAAAGCTTCTACGTCATAACCCAGTTTTAAAGCGTTATGGTAATCGCTAATACCTAATTGTCCATGCAACAGAAATGCTAGCCAATCTGCCTGATGTAGAAAATATTTAGCTTGCGCGAAAAAAGCTTGCTGTGACATCCACAAAAGTTTAGCAAGGCTTGAAGTTGCGCTTAAAACAGTATGATTTGGGGGTGCTGCACTCTTTAACTTATCCATGACTACACCACCTCGTCCATCGTTGTATAACAAAGGCGCATCTACAGGATTACCCCTAGCATCACATAATAAGACAGTCGAAGAAGTGCCATTGATGGCGATCGCCTGAATTTCTCGTCGCCATTCCCCAGAAATTTGCTCTAGCAGGCTAAATAAAGCCGTCTGCCAAATATTTGCTAAATCAACGTTAGGGGACATCTCAAACGGGTAACGTACCTGTTGCTGCACAATCCCTACTTGATCAATCACCACACCTCGTGCGCCAGATGTCCCAAAGTCAATACCCAGATAAAATGCCATATTTATATAAATTTTTTAGAAAAACTTGACTCTCAACCCTTGATCATTGACTAATTTGTTTCATCTTGTAACAACCTATTCCCCAATCTTGGCAAAACAAGGAAAAGTAGTAAACGAACTGATCAAATTTTGTTGAGATTAGGAGGTTTGAAACCATGACTGATACTCAAGTCTACATCGCTCTGGTTGTGGCACTGCTCCCAGGATTTCTGGCTTGGCGGTTAGCAACAGAACTTTACAAATAAACGATTGAGTTAACCAAAACAAGTCGGAATTGGCGGTTGGCAATTCGGAATGAATGATTATTCCGAATTCCGCCCTCCTAATTCCGAATTGTTGTATAGTTTGCACAACCAAAAGCCCATGTTGGGGATGCCAAATTCGATTACGTGTTTTCAAATTCGATATAAAAGCCAATCAACCTGACTATACGGAGTGCATTTGCTGAAAACTTGCGGTTTAGTACCGTTTAGACTTAATCTGCAAATACGTACGTACGTCAGGTTTATTTTTAACTAGCTGCACACGTGTAGCAATTTCCAAAAAATGAAGTAATATGACAGCTAAATAAGGCCGTAAACAGGGCTGGAGCATTGTTTACAGCATCAATTTCATCAGCGAGGTTCTTTTACATACTATGAATGCGATTCAACCGTCCAGACCCCCGCTACAACCAACACCAAAACGTCAAGTTGTTCCTCGACCAAAACGCCATCTGCGCCAACGTTCTTACCAAGTGATGGCCTTGGAAACAACAGCAAAGATCGGGGTGAATATTGTAATTTCAGCAGCAGCCGTATCTGCATTGATACAACTTCTGCCATATCACTGGTCACGGCAAGCCAAGTTACAAGAAATTAGCACAGAAGTCAGGCAATTGGAAGCACGAGTCAACAGCTTGAATACAGAGTTTAGCCGTAACTTTGATCCGCGCCAAGCTAAAAGCATTATGCAAGAGCAAGGATACCGCTTTGACCCCAATCAGCGTCAAATCATGCTTATTAAGCCGAAAGCGGTAGAAGTTGAACAAGTAGAATCTTCTCCTTAAGTGGAGTTGTGACTTGAAATTTAGATTCTTTAGGTTTATTACTAATAACCTGTGTATAAATATCTGGTATATCAAAAAACAGTTAACAGCTAATAGTTAATAGCTAATTTTTCTGTATTAGAAGCTATCTAGTTATCATCTATTAGCTATTAGCTTTTCTATCCCTACCGTTTAGATGCAGTCAGCGGTAAAATAAGTTTTCGGCTCAAAGCTTAAATCCATGAAAATGCGTTAAAAACTTAACTAGTCGGTTTTGAACCGACTTTAGCTTTAAGCCCAAATTTTAATTTAGGGCTAGATGCTTTTCTACAGTTTTTCTGACTATTCACTGTTCACTGATAACTGTTCACTGAGTTTCGGTTAACTCATTAAACCAGTTTTCAACTTGTAAACGCAAGCGCCAACCGGGGATTTCCTCCTCGGTGTTCCCAGAGGGTAGTAAAAGTAAAGCACGACGATAATCAGCGATCGCACAATTCCAGTCGCCCCAAAGATGATAAGTTCGACCGCGTTCTGCGAAAATACGACTTTCTAGTTGATCGAACAGCAGTGCTACCTCAAAATTATCAATCGCCTCTTCGTATTGTCCCAAATCGCGCAAAGTAATACCTCTATTCAACCATGCTCGAACATAACTAGGATTCAAGTCTAGGGCCTGATCATAGTCAGCGATCGCAGCTACTAATTCCCCACGAGCAGCATAGTAATTAGCTCGATTATTATAAGCGCTAACCAATTTCGGATTGAGCTGCAAAGCCGTATTGTAATCGCAAAAAGCTTTTTGGCTTTCACCGCATTGAAAATAAATTAATCCGCGGTTGTTGTAATCAATCGCATTTTGGGGGTGACGGTTGATTAATTGACTCAACAGTGCGATCGCTTCACAATAGTCTCCTTGTTGGGCTGACTTCAAAGCACAAGAGCGTAAGTAGCCGTCACCGCAAGCAGATTCGCCGCTACCGTTATTTTCTCGTTGCTGAAGATTATTGGTAGTTTTTAACACGTTTGTGTATCTGTGATTTTGCTGTTCACCAGATGCTAAAAATGAGTGGCTGTTCATATCTTCCTGCCTGAGCTGCTGGCTCTGTGAATCAACTTATAATTTTTGCAGTGGTTGTGGTTCTGCCCCTGTGTCACTTACTAAGGTGTCTATGAGTACATATATAAACACCATATATGAATATTACCCACCAATACACGATGAGTAACTTCATATTTAAATTAAGCCTTGAATTTAAGAGTAGATACTTCATCCTCAAGTTCAATTCCAGAAAACAGCAAATATTAATCCAGCAGACTAGTCAAGTGGCAGGAGCAACAACTTGCTAGAATGCCAACAAATCCTTCAGATTTTTTAATTGAATCTATTGTTTTGCAAACAATTTCTTATGCCAACAGCAACTTCTTATCCTAATGCACCTGATCTCACAACCGAGGATTACATCGTCATCGGTTTAGCTACCTGTTTTGTCAAAGAAGACGGAGAAGTTCATCAAGTCGAAGTCATCGAACCTATTCCCTCAGCCGCTTTAGAAGCCCTTGTCAAAGGAATTCCCACTTCCTACAAACTTGCTTATGCCACAACTTTAGGAAATATTGTGGATGGTGATACACTACAAAAACCAACTAATTTTCCCCAAACAGCTCAGTTTAGTGATGAATTTTTGCAACGCACTATTGCAGCTGCTCGCACCTACAAGCGCAAGGAAAATGCAAAATCCTTGATTCCCATCGGCACTACCTACACAGATTTTCAATATTCTACCGAACGCAAACGCGTACTGAACGCAGCTCGAGTTGTCACCAAAGAAGACAACGTCAAACAGCACTCTCACACTCATAAGATTCTTTGATGGGGATCGGGGAGCGGGGAGCGGGGAGCGGGGGACAAGGGGGACAAGGGAGAATTATTTAACAAGTCTCTTTCCAATACCTAATGACACTTGACACTTGACACTTGACACTTGACCCTTGACCTTTGACCCTTGACCCTTGACATTTGACCCTTGACACTTGACACTTGACCAAAAATTAACATCATCTATGCTTAAACTTTACGGTGGCGCTCGTAGTCGCGCTTCAATTGTTCAATGGTATCTTGAGGAGTTAGGGCTTCCCTACGAATATGTCATGCTAGACATGCAGGCTGGAGAACATCGTCAACCAACATATTTAGCAATTAACCCAATGGGGAAAGTACCAGCAATTACTGATGGTGATTTGCAACTGTGGGAATCGGGAGCAATATTACTTTATCTAGATGAAAAGTATGGTAAAACCCAGCACTCTCCAGAAGAAAGGGCAAAAATTGCCCAGTGGATATTGTTTAGTAATTCCACCTTGGCTACAGGGATATTTGTAGAAGCTAATCGTGAACGAGAAATGCCTCGTTTAATGGCTCCCCTGAATGACATTCTCCAACGTCAACTATTTTTATTGGGTGGTGGGTTTACAGTTGCTGATGTTGCAGTGGGTTCTATCTTAGCTTATATTCCAATGATGCTTAAGCTAGACCTCAGTTCTTATCCAGGTGTGTTCACCTACATGAAACGGCTGTCTGAACGTCCTGCTTTTCAAGCAAGTATCGGTTCTCGGAAATAAATATAATCTCTAGTTGGTTGTTGGTTGTTGGTTGATTTTCCTCACAACTAACAACTAACAACTAACTAAATTTACCGATAATTGGTAAATTGCAAAGCCACAGGAAAGTCTTCTTGTTTTAAACGTTGAATGACGGTTTGCAATTCATCTTTACTTTTAGCGCTGACACGCACAGCATCACCTTGTATTGAAGCTTGCACCTTTTTAAATTCATCACGAATTAACTTAGAAATTTGCTTGGCAATTTCTTGAGTGATACCTTTTTTGAGTTTGATTTCTTGACGAACACGGTTTCCACTAGCTGATTCAACTTTACCAAAATCAAAGATTTTTTGAGAAAGATTACGCTTGGCAGCCTTTTCTCGCAAGATATTATGTACAGATTCTAAGGTGAACTCACTATCGGTGTTGATGATGATACTTTCTTCACTCAATTCTATTGTTGTTTGAGTATCTTTGAGGTCGTAACGGCTTTTAATGTCTCGTGCAGTTTGATCAACAGCGTTAACCAACTCTTGTCTGTCAAAATCACTTACTGTATCAAAGGAATATGTAGAAGCCATAGGAACAATGTAATTCTAGATGGTTGGTGGTTTGTAGTTGATGGTTGGTAGTTCGTTGTCAATAATTTTTCCATAGTACGCTTTACTCGGCTACCTACGGTAACAACAACCAACAAAAATAACTAATTGTAGCTCTGATTATAGTTATTTCCATTTTCCAAAATCTAAAATCCAAAATTGTTTGACTATTATTTGTAGTGGGAAACAGCTGTTTGTCCTGACGACAAGACTGTATATTATTTAAGCTAATTACTTGAAAGATCCCATTTCAGAACAGCTATGATTAACTGCCAATCATAATTTATGTTAAAAAAAATACTATTACCTCAATCTCTACGTATGATCTGTTTTGCCTTCACTATTGCACTTTTTGGGTGTAATTCTGTGAGTAATTTGTTTAATTCCCCTGCTACAACCACTGAATCTTCAGGTGAATCAAACAAGAATCTACCTAAAGTTGTTGCGACTAATAGTGTCATTTGTGACTTAGTAAAACAGATAGCTGAAAATACAGTTAATCTGACTTGCTTAATTTCTCCTGGTGTCGCTCCTAATCGCTATCAACCAAAACTAAGCGATCGCCAAGCCATAGAACAAGCAAAAATAGTTTTTTTTAATGGATATAACTTTGAACCAACAAGTTTATTCAAATTAATCAGAACCAGTAAAAACGGCGCAGCTAAAATAGCAGTTGCTCAACGTGCAGTTCCCAAACCATTGCAGTATAGAAAAAATGGCAAGTTAGTATCCAATCCTTATGTTTGGCATCATCCGAAAAATGGTATCAAGATGGCAGAGGTCATTAGCACTAACTTAAGTAAAGCCGTACCAGAAAATGCTTCATTATATGGAAAAAATACACAAAAAGTTAAAAAACAATTAAACCAGTTAGATGTATGGATTAAGTTACGTATTGATAGTATTCCTGCTACAAACCGTAAATTGATTGCAACTAATGATGGTGCGATGATTTATTATACAAAAGCCTATAATCTTCAATCTATAAGCGCTTTGGAAAGAATTAATAATGTTAAACCTACACCTGTAAGAATTAAAGCGGTAGTTCGAGAAATCAGAAGAGCAACAGTACCAACAATTTTTGTAGACAGCACAACTAACTCTAATGTTATTAATAAAGTTGCCAAACAAGCACAAGTACAAGTTGCAGAAAGGCAACTTTTGGCAGAAAATTTGGGTAACCCAGGTAAATATGGAGATACTTACCAAAAAATGTTAACTGCTAATACTCGGACGATTGTTGAAGGTTTAGGAGGGACATATTTAATATTTGAACCGCAAGTTTTAGCTCATAAAAATTGAGTTATATAATATCACTTCATGAATGATACAAATACATAATTAGGGGTATATAGTTGTACGCCCCTATAGCAAATTTGACAGACATTTCAGAATGATGTAGAGACGTGAAATTACCCTGCGGGAACGCTAAAAGCGAACGCGTCTCTACGCATAATCAATTTCACCAAATGTCTAATATTTATTATTTCTCACCATCCCCAACTACCAGGAATACCTTTGAAAGGCCCAACAATATCACTCGTAATCCAGCCACCATAAAAATTACCTGGTTGTGGCTGTACTTTTTCACCATCTACATAACAAGCATCCATAAATTGAGCGTAAAAACCTACATGATTTTCCAGGGATGCAAAACCAGGTGTAGGATTTGGATAAAACCAAGCAGCATTTTCTACTTCTTTATCGCCGACACGAATTGTGTAGTAACCAGCACTTCCTTTCCACTCACAAAATCCAGATTTTGGTGATTGGATTAAATATTCCATTTTGATATCTTCTGGAGGGATGTAGTAAGAAGGTGGATGACTAGTTTCTAAGACACGCTTGGCGTTGCGAGTGTCAGCAATAGTCACACCATTAAATATTATTTGGATATGCTTATTTGTTTCCTCAAGGCGAGGAGGACGGGGATAATCCCAGACTGATTCTTGTCCAGGGGTAGGTTCAATGGGTTGAGGTTTAAACATTTTATTTGTTGTTAGTTGTTGTTCATGAATATTTAACTAATTTATTTTCCACGCCACAGACGCTGTAATAATTTAAATAATCTCACAATCGTTTTTTCTAGCCACAACATCATGCTATCTAACCATGCGAGAATTTGTTCTAATGGATGTTTATCATAACCAATGATTTTGGCTTTTGCTTCGATCCAGTCTGGTTTTGCTTCTACTTCTGTGGTTTGTTGGCGTTGCGGTTGAGAAATAGCAAATATTGTTTGTGCTGCAATAGAGATTTTTTGAGAGGTTATTTGTGTTTGAGTAGAAGTTAGATTATTTGCTTGACTGTGCTTTTGTACTAATCTTCCTTTAGGTTGTAATGTGAAACTTTGCAGGCGATAAATCAAGCTTTGCAAAGGATTATTTGCTGTTTGACTGTTAGGAAGGACTGAGTTTGAAATTGCAGAATTGCTAACTAAATGATTTTTTTGATTTAAATGTTCAGGAGATTTACCTATAACTTGAATATCACCAAAGACATCACTTTCACTCAACCACAAATCTACTAATTCATTACTTTGCATTTTGGCAGTTTTCAGTAATTTCTGAGATTGATGAAGTTGTTTTTTGTGATGATTGATGAGTAAATCTGGAGAAATTGGATTCTTAGATTTAGTCTGTTCTAACTTTTTACTCTGGCGTTCTCCAAAAAAGAAGTTGATTGCTCCCCAAATCAAAGTTTGAATTTGTGAGGTTGGATTTTGGGAATGATCAAGAGTGGCTGTTGTTTGTTGACTAGTTGCTATTTGCTCTTTTCCATAAATAAATATTTGCAGCTGAGTTTGCAAGATTTGGATGAGTTCGCGGCTATTATGAGAAATTGGGTCTAAAGCATTGGACTCTAACTTAGCAATAGTTGCATCTAATAAAGCTAGCGATCGCGTGGTATTTAGTAAAGATAATTCTTCTGTATTTTGGTTTGTATTCCCAGATGGTAGTGCTGGTGTTGTGTTTTTGTGATGACTACCAGTTAACTTTGTCAGTAAGCGATTGATTTCAGCAATTGGATTTGTTGTTTCTTCTTGAACTTGAGTTAAGCGCCATTGACGCCAATAATTAGCAATTTCTGTAATAATTCGCTCTTCTAGCTTTTGTTGTTGCTGGGGCGTTAATATATTTAAAATTTCATTTTCTAATGTAACAAGTATCAGTTGGCGATCGCACAATTGTGAGGCGATTCCCTGAATTTTAGGTGATATCTTGACTCTTGATATAATTTGCAGACTCTCCACAACTTCTAGCAGCTGCTGAATGGGAATATCAGGTGCTGGCGGTGTTTCGGGTTGGAAATCGGTATAATTTGCCTGTAATTGTGGATTTGGTGTTTGCTGTTTAGTAGCGTGTAGTTGTTTCCCAGCTGATTCCCGCGCTTTTTGAAGTAGTGTAAATACGGAATAACTTAGTGCTTCTAAAGACCAATTAGCAGCAACTTGTAGATGACGAAAGGTGCGCCCTACTCCTTCACTCCAACGTCGAGATTGTTTGTGAACGAAGTTAAAAAGTCTGCTTTGATAGCGTTCAGAGGAAGCAGAAGACATGGTAGTGAATTTAGTTGTTAGTTGTTTAGATAGAGACGCGATGAATCGCGTCTGTACAATTAGTGGGTAGATGCGAGGAACATCGTGTCTGTACAATTAGTAATTGAACGATACATCTTTAATAGTACAGAGCAAGCAGATTTATCTGTGGAGCCAATCCAAAATCCAAAATCCAAAATCGAATGACTTCTCCTGTATCGCCATCCAATACCAAAATTATCTCAGCTGCAATTGAGAAATTGCGCTCTTTTTGTCAAGAAAATATTCTCTCAAATTGGCGCTGTTTTGCAGGTGATTTGGCTGTGACTGATGTGAGTGCATCTTCCTTGTCTGAGTGGACGCCTGTTGAGATTAATTCTAAGGGAAATATTGCTTGGGCTGGGGGAGAAAAAGTTTTATGGTTAGCACAGAAGTTGGTGATTCCCCAAGATTTGCAGGGTTATGTACTCCAAGGTTTGTCTTTGCGGCTGGCGTTGGTTTGGTGGGCTAATTCTGCGAAAATTTATGTAAATGGGGAGTTGGTGGGTGAAGGAGATTTGTTTGATTGTTCGCCTCGAATTTTAGTTAGTCAAGCGGTGACCCCAGGGGAAGAGTTTTTTATAACTATACGTTTGCTGAGTCCGGGACATTGTGATGGTGCGTTGGTGCGATCGCTTTTAGTTTATGAATCAACTGATGAGCAATGTCAAGATCCTGGTTTTGTGGCTGATGAGTTGGCGGTGACGCAGTGTTTTTTGACAAAGTTTGCGCCTGAAAGGTTGGATAGTTTGGCGGTAGTGGTGGATGAGGTGATGAACCGCCAAGACGCCAAGAACGCCAAGAATTTGAAAAGTTCTTTGTTTTCTTTAAGAGAAAAGTTGATTCAATCCAAAATCCAAAATCCAAAATCCAAAATTTATTTGTTGGGTCATGCTCATTTGGATATGGCTTGGCTATGGCGGGTGAGTGAAACTTGGGAAGCGGCGCAGAGTACTTTTGAGTCAGTTTTAAGGTTACAGTCAGATTTTCCGGAGTTAGTTTTTTGTCATTCGACGCCAGCTTTGTATGCTTGGGTGGAGGAAAATCGCCCGGATTTATTTAGGGCGATTCAAGAAAAGGTTGCGGCGGGATTTTGGGAAATTGTCGGTGGTTTTTGGGTGGAACCAGAATTAAATTTAATTGCTGGTGAATCGATTGTGCGGCAATTATTGTATGGTCAGCGCTATGTGCAAGCAAAGTTTGGTAAGCTGGCGAGTATAGTTTGGGTTCCTGATACTTTTGGGTTTTGTGCGACTTTGCCACAGTTTATGCAGCAGTCTGGAATTGAGTATTTTGTGACGCAAAAGTTGCGGTGGAATGATACGACAAAGTTTCCTTACGGTGCTTTTTGGTGGTGTTCTCCTGATGGTAGCGAAATCCTGAGTTTGATGTCCGCGCCTGTGGGTGAAGGTATCGACCCTGTGAAAATGGCTGATTATGCGATTGAATGGCAAACTCAAACTGGATTTACGGACTCGCTTTGGCTTCCCGGTGTCGGCGACCACGGCGGCGGTCCCACCCGTGATATGTTAGAAGTTGCCCAACGCTGGCAAAAATCCCCCCTATTTCCCCAGTTAGAATTTACGACTGCTGAAAAGTACCTCCAGCAACTGCAATCAACGATTAATTCTCAAACATCAACCACTCTCCCCACCTGGAATGATGAACTCTACCTGGAATTCCATCGTGGTTGTTATACTACCCACGGCGATCAAAAACGTTGGAATCGTCGTTGTGAGAATTTGTTGTATCAAGCAGAATTGTTTGCTGCGATCGCCACTCTCAAATGTGGGATAAATTATCCAAAGGCGGAATTGGAAGCAGCTTGGAAGCGAGTTTTGTTTAACCAGTTTCACGACATTTTGCCTGGTTCCTCGATTACTGAAGTCTACGAGGATGCTTTAGTTGAGTGGCAAGAAGTGGAAAAGGTCGGTACGGAGATATTAGAAGAGTCCTTGCGAGCGATCGCATCTCAAATTTCTTTCCCAACACCGCCACAACCGGATAGTTTACCTGTGGTTGTCTTCAATTCCCTAAATTGGCAGCGTTCTGAGGTTGTGAGCGTTGATTTACCCTCTACCACCGCACCCAATCAGGAATGGCAGATTTACGATCATTGTGGAAACCAAATCGTTTTCCAGTTGGGCGAAGCTTCCACACTGCTGTTTTTAGCTAGGGATATTCCACCTGTAGGCTACCGTGTTTTTTGGCTGTGTCTTTGTCAATCCAAAAATGCACATAACATAACCCAGTCTGAAGATACCAAATTAAGCTTGCAAAAGCAAGAACAAATTTCGCCAGAAAGATTGACTTTAGAAAATGAATTTTTGCGAGTAATTATTGATGAACAAACTGGTAATTTAGCGAGTGTTTTTGACAAGGTTAATCATAGAGAAGTTCTCAATCAAGCAGGCGGAAATCTATTACAAGCTTTTCAAGATAGTGGTCAATATTGGGATGCATGGAATATTGATCCCAATTATGCCCAGCATCCTCTACCACCAGCTACTCTGAAATCTATCCAATGGCTAGAACAAGGGTTAGTACAATACCGCCTACGTGTGGTACAGCAACTTGGTCAATCAGAGTTTTGCTGTGATTACATTCTGCCAACAGGCTCATCTGTACTGAAAATTGCCATGAAAGTAAATTGGCAAGAAGAGCATGTATTAGTGAAAGCAGCCTTTCCTCTTAATATTGAAGCAGACTTTGCTACCTACGAAATTCCCTGTGGTGCAATTGCTCGCCCTACCAAACCCGAAACTCCAGCAGAACAAGCAAAATGGGAAGTTCCCGCTCTGCGTTGGGCAGATTTGACAGCAGAAGGGGGAGACATGGGGGACATTGGAGACAAGGGGGAGAGGGGAGACAAGGAGGAGAGGGGAGACAAGGAGGAGAGGAGGGACATGGGGGAGAGGGGAGACATGGGGGACAAGGGAGAACTTCTCACAAATCCCCGATCCCCGTTCGCGAAGCGTCTCCTCTGGAGAATCCCCGATCCCCGTTCGCGAAGCGTCTCCTCTGGAGAATCCCCGATCCCCGTTCGCGAAGCGTCTCCTCTGGAGAATCCCCGATCCCCGATCCCCTATCCCTACGGCATCAGTTTGCTGAATGATTGTAAG
Organism: Westiellopsis prolifica IICB1; assembly: GCF_004323185.1. Lineage (GTDB taxonomy): Bacteria > Cyanobacteriota > Cyanobacteriia > Cyanobacteriales > Nostocaceae > Pelatocladus > Pelatocladus prolificus_A. The sequence goes on along the minus strand of NZ_NAPS01000002.1, from coordinate 1,546,809 downwards.
TATGGTTATGATGCTCAATCAAATCAATTACGGCTAACACTTTTAAGAAGTCCCAATTGGCCTGATCCTCAAGCTGATAGAGGTATACATGAATTCACCTATGCTTTGTATCCCCATGCTGGTGATTGGAAATCAGCCCATACAGTCCGACGGGGGTATGAATTAAATGTACCTTTGCAAGTAATAGTGTGTCCCGCGAATCCTCCCCTTTTGGTGAATGGAGATGAACTAGAAGCAAGTTTCCTAGATTTATCAGCAGAAAATTTAATCTTAATGGCATTTAAACAAGCAGAAGATGATTCGCAAAAGTGGATTTTGCGTTGTTATGAATGTCACGGAGAAACAGCCGAGTTGTCTTTGCAGAATAATTTGGGGCTGATTTTGGAGGAATCTGTGGATTTGTTGGAGCGTTCTTTGTCCACTTCAGAATTCTCAGCCACAGCTATTGAGCAAAAATTCACTATCAAACCTTGGAAAATAATTAATTTGAAATTGGTGTCAGAGTTTTGTCTCGGTGCGCGAAATCATTTTTTGATGCACCGAAATCATTTTTTGATGCACCGAAATCATTTTTTGATGCGCCGAAATCATTTCTGGATGCGCCGAAATCATTTCTGGGTTCGCCGAAATCATTTCTGGGTTCGCCGAAATCATTTCTGGGTTCGCCGAAATCATTGATACAAATGATTAGTTTCTAATTCTTTCCCCCTGCACCCTGCACCCTTGCAGCCCATTTGTATCAACATAAAAGTGAACGGTATTAAGTGGGGTCAATCCAAAATCCATAGACGCCCATAAACTAAAACCCCTACAATCTATAAGAATTGCAGGGGTTTAGATTTGGTGGCGGGAAGTGGATTTGAACCACTGACCTTCGGGTTATGAGCCCGACGAGCTACCAGGCTGCTCTATCCCGCGTCGCTTTGTCTTCCCTAATATAACACTATATTTGAAAAATGTGCAACTACAAAAAAGATAATTCTCCAATTACTTCTAAACGCTTGTATTTACCGAGGTTCATAAATTTTTCTGATAAGGCTTGGGCAACACTAGGACTAATCCACCCCATCTGTTGCAGCAAGTGAATTGCAGCAGCATATTTTGCTCGCTTGGCTCCATCTATGACTTTAATTGCTAGTCCCATGCCTTCACCAAGTCTACTAATGCATTGCACTCCTTCAGCACCAGATTTACTTACTAGTTCTCCTGGAGTTAGACGCATCAGTTCTGTGTCAAATTCTCCGTCTCCTGCTACCATTGCGGGGTGGTGAGTCATGGCTCGGACTATCCGCTCCATATCTAAATTACTGCGACAAGCTAGTTGAGCATATAAGTATCCCATTTGTGCGAGTTGCATGAGATAGGTAGGAGCGCCACAGTCATCATGAGCGCTAATAAATTCTTCCGCTGGCATTTTTAGCAATTCTGCTACTTTGGTAATAATTAACTGCTGTACAGGGTGTTTACGCTGCAAGTAGTTGTTCATTGACCAATTGCATTGCTGACACACAGCTAACATTCCGGCGTGTTTACCAGAGCAGTTATATTCTAAAGGGCTACGCTTGCCTTCGGGAGTTGGACACTGTAAAGCCGATGGATCAATATCAGCCCGCCAGAGAATATTAAATACTTGCCTAACTTGCTGAATTGTGCCTTTATGGGAACTAATGATTATTGCTAAGTCGCGATCGCTCAAATCATAACGTTCTAATGTCCCTGTTGTAGTGACAGCTAGAGCCTGAAATGGTTTGAGGGCTGAACGGACAAAAGTGGCGGTTTCAGCATTCCCAGCAACCGACAGCACTCGTCCCCGTTCGTCGCATACGACAGCTTGGACTATATGCTTTGATTCTATAATGCCTTCGCGCAGTAATCTAACTTCTAATGTGGCAGCTTGGGTTCGTTTTCCCATTGTCATGGGTTGTTATCTATGGTGATTTTGTTATAAGTCATTAGACGCGATAAATCGCGTCTGTACAATTGTCATTGGTCATTAGTCATTAGTCATTAGTCATTGGCAATTTACTTTGGACAGATGACAAAGGACAAATGACAAATGACTATTTAAACTAACTGCCAAACTATCGTACCAACAACGAAGGACACAGCCAAGCCAGCAAAGGTAATTTGTAACCGTTTGATGATAGGTTTAATTTCATAGCTGACTATCAAGCGATCGCGGTTTAATATTTCCAGTGGTTTTGTCCAGGTTTGACCGTCGTACCATCCCGATTCTTCATAAAAAATGATTGGACTAGCAAGGCGATCGCGTACATAAGACCAGCCCAAGTATAAGCGTAGCAGTGCCAGTATTACACCGACACTTCCTCCCGCTGCACCACAAAGAATAAATTGAATTGTGTACTTGTGTGGAGTAAAGCTTGCTGCTGCTATTGGCGCTGCTACTAGCCAAGACAATCCCCAAATCCAAGCTATTTTTGTGATGTAGTCACGCCAGTTTAAGGTGCAATCACTAAATAACCAAGAAGATTTTAACTCTTCATACTCGTTGAGTGGTTGTTGATCACTAGGAACCGGGCAGTTGGAGATTGAAGATTTGATCATGTTGATTTACCCCCACCATGGTCGGATGTTGGAAACTCGACACGTTCTGCATGACCCCAAAATGCTTCTAAATTATAAAACTCACGCTCTTTTGGCATCATAATATGGACAATTACATCGCCGTAATCTAGTACTACCCAACTTCCTTCGGATTTCCCTTCTATTCGTAAGGGAGATCTTTGCCATTCTTGTTGTACTTGGTCTTCGACCGCCTGGGCGATCGCTCTGACCTGTACTCTGGAATAGCCCGTCATAAATGCAAAGTAGTCTGCTAGATAAGATACATCTGTGACTTTAAGTACTAAAATGTCACCTGCTTTCCGGTCTGATGCTGCTTCAGCAATGGTGGTGACTACATTTGTACTGCTATCGTTGCTATCAATTCGTGTAGCCCCTGCTACACCTTTTTTAACAGTAAGTGATTGGAATGGAAAGTTGGCTTGGAAATAATCAGACATTAAACCTCAGCTGCTTCCTTGTGTCTTGATAATTTTTACAACTACTGACAAATGATCATTTAATTGCAACTGTACACGAGCTGGTTTTTTTGAATACTAACAAAAAAACGGAAGTCTATACAGTTGTTGACAGAATTGCTTGTTTAGTTCTTGACTTTTGCATAAACCAATTACGGGTGGCGATCGCCCGCGGATGAATTAAACTAGGGCTTTCCAGTAAAAATTTAAAAGTGTAATCACAGGTTAGCCAAACAGCCCGTTCGAGATTTTCAAAACTTGTTTTTCTTAAAGCTTGTAATTGAGCAGAGTCACCCCGCCCTGGTTCCAGAGTATCTGCTAAAAATACGATACAAGATAGTTGACCCATGCCTGGTCTACCCAAAGTGTGATTGGCGATCGCTTGTAATATTTCTTCATCTTGTACACTAAAAGTGTCTTTGGCAACGATCGCACTCACATCTGCATGTAACAGATGGGGTGATGCTGCTAAAACCTCGTCTATTTCCAATCCTGCAACTTCTGCCATCTCCAAAAGTTTTTGAGGTTGAAAATATTTTGCCAAATCATGCATTAGCCCAGCCGTGGCAGCTTTTTCTCGATCCAGATGATAATTTTCAGCTAACTCCACAGCCATTTTTTCTACCCTGAGAATGTGGTTCATCCGGGAATTTGGAACATTCTCAGCTAACCAGGCTAAGACTTTTTGGCGCATAATCACTTGATACCCAACTAAAAGATTGTGGCAATTCAAATAAAAGTATTTCAATAGATAGTTTTATTGTAACGAATTGCGTCAGTCCTCAGTTTCAAAACAGGATTTATCCGCCTTTTTGCATCCTGGGAAGAATTATCGCTCAGAAATCACTTGAGTAAATTATTTGTAAAACTTGCTTTGAGTAAAAAATTTATGTTATAGTCACAAAAGTGCGGACGTATAGCTCAGTTGGTTAGAGCGCTACGTTGACATCGTAGAGGTCACTGGTTCGAATCCAGTTACGTCCATTTTACTTTATACAGCGACTAATCATCTGTCGTCGGTGACAAATTAGCTGAAACAGCAATTCATTTCATCGCCTATCCAATGGGGATGTTGGCAAGTGTCAACAGCAAAGAGCTTTGACGCTAATAGGTTGCAAAGCTGCAAACACTGGATTCTGGCAATTCAGCATCGCGATCGCACTGTATCGGATAGCCCGCCTATCATAGATAAGAATATTGTAATTTTACTCTCAGATGATCGCCTCTAACGAGTTTCAACACTATCTGCAAAGCATCTGTTCGTTTTGTGACTACACAAAATGGTGGACACATAGTGCTTTAACTGATACAGAGCGCGAACAGTCAGATCCGTTTGACTTTGATCTACAGGTAAAGGAGTTGAAACCTCAGCAAAGTAGAGGGACTTCATCTGAAAACCCTTCTAATCCAACTTCCCCACTACCTGTAATCGAAGCACTTCATCAATATGTTGCTGACACAAAACATGTCTTGTTGGTTGGACGACCAGGAGCAGGAAAAACAAAAACGCTGATTCGATACTTGCTAAAACAGGCGAAAAAAGCATTAACAGATGAGTCAGCCAAAATTCCTGTTCTGATTGAGTTAAAAACTTATAAAATCTCCACAGATAATGAATCGGGTATTCTGCATCTAATTAAGCAAGAGTTTGAAGAAAGTTGGGATTTGTCTCTGACACTTACAGATTTGAAGCAGTACCTGTTTACAGATCGGCGTTTCATCCTGTTAATAGATGGCTTGAACGAATTGACTTCCAAGGAAGCAATCGCTGATCTAAATAGATTTCGGGATAGATGTCATAAAAGGCAAATTCCCATCGTCTTGACGACGCGAGGTTTAGGCTATCGGGATTTGGACGTTGAAACAAAACTGGAAATTCAACCTATCTCACCCGCAGATAGACGGCGATTTCTTGAGGAACGAGTATCAGCAGGCGATCGACAAAAATTACAAGCATGGCTTAATCGCGCACAGCAAGCAGATTACACTCCTTTTGTAATGTGGATGCTGGCTGAAATCTGTCAGAAAGTCAATTCATCCTCTCAATTAGAAAGCTTTAGTTTAGGAGAAGCTTTTCGCGAATTTGTCCGACTTTACCAAGACAAACTCTACCAACAAGGACGGTTATCGGATGAGGAATGCGAGAAATGTTCTTCTAAACTGGAGGATCTAGCATCCGAAATGCTAACAGATGAAAGACCCGAAAATTTTGTTATTTCCAGAACAACTGCAATCGAAATTTTAGGGTCAGAAGCATTATTGAATAATTTAATTCGACATCATCTCGTTGTAGAGCGTCGGGGTAAAAGTAATATTGAATTTTGTCACCAATTACTTCAGGAGTATTATGTGGCAGAATCGCTTCGTCGTAAACTGTCTGATTTTCTGAAATATGAGAACAGTGACAAGAGATTTCAACATCATTATTTGAATTACCTAAAATGGACAGAACCAATTGCTATCATGCTTGGGCTACCGGAGATAACTGAAACCCAGGCGAAAAAATTAATAGAGTTAGCGCTGGATGTGGATTTGATGTTAGGGGCGCGACTCGCAGGAGAGGTGAAGCCCCAATTTCAGGAGCAAACTGTTGGATTAGTGAGTGCAGCTAATTTATCCAATAAAGCACAAGTTTCAGATTGGCTGAGAGTTGAGCTTTTGGGAAGGACGCGCTCTAAATTAGTGCTACCACAGTTACAACAATTCCTGAAAAACCCAAATCTAGATATTGCTCGAAAAGCTCTTGCTTGGATAAGTTTTCTGGGATATCGAGAAGCGATACCGGCATTGCTTCAGATGCTATCGGAGCTAGACAGATGGATTCCTGAAGAAAACGGCTCTAGGATTTTATCTGAAAGGACAATGTCATTAGAAGTAGAAATTATTGAGGCATTAGGAAGGCTTTCTCAAGAAGATGCCGTCTTAAAACTACGTAATTTTTTTCGTGAACCTCCAAGTTTTAGCAACTTTTTTAATCAACCTATAATCAGCGATTTCTTGGCAAAGTTTGATCCAGAATTTAGTGTAGAAGAGTCATTAGAAATTTTAGAAACCAGCAAAGATCCAAATCGCATTATTCAGGTCTCAGAATTACTATTTAAGCTAAGGAACTCAGATGCTCCGTCTAAATTGATTCAGAGATTAAACTGTGAGCAAGACTCAGAAATTCATAAAGCTATTATCGATGCTTTAGGATTATTTGATACAGATGAGGCAGTATCAGCTTTAACGAATCTGATAAAAAGCCCGGATTTATCTATTCGGGAGGAGGCTGCAAAAACTCTAATACAATACGAGCGAGTAAACGCCATAGATAATCTAATTTCTCACTTGGACAATCTAGATAGGGATATTAGATGGTGTGCTGCTGTTGTTCTGGGCAAGCTTCGCAGTAGTGCAGCTATTCCAATTTTGTCAGAAGGATTGTCAGATGAACATCATCGAAGTATCCGAAAAACTGCGGCTGAAGTTCTCGGCATGATCGAGAATGATAAAGTAATCCCTACACTGCGATCGTCACTCCAAGATCCAGATTACGCTGTTCGCAGAAGCGCTGCAATTTCACTAGCTTATTTTAATTGTCAAGAAGCGATTCCAGAACTCCTCAAAGCATTACGGCGCTATTATCCTTCAGATGACTCCTGTGCAAGTATTGAAATACCTTTAAATTTGGACGAGCATAGGAAATTTATTATTCGTGGAATGACTCATGAGTTACTAACATCGCTTGGTGATAATGAGGCTATTGGACAATGGATTTTTGAACATAGCATCATAGACATTCGAGAGCAGGTAGCCGATGCATTAGGACACTTCAATACTGAGGAAGTTATTAACGAGCTGTTTGAGTCATTACACAAAGGTGTAAAAGCAGTGGCTGTTCCATTAGGAAAACTTGGAAAACAAGAAGTAGTACCAGAGTTAATTGAATTACTGCAAGATTCTAGCAAAATATCGTCTAGCAATAAGGTTATCGATACTCTCGTTTTCCTCGCTTCTCTAGATAATTTGTCGATATTTTTACCATTGCTCTCAATCCTGAAAAATATTAATGACTATAAGCATACAGATTTGTATTTCTCTAACAGAGTAGCAATAGTCCTGACAAAAATTGCACACGAAGCAATGGCTGGCTACCTACCTGAATTAGTCACACTACTTTCAACTGAAGCAGGAGAGCAATCATCTTGGGTAATTGCTGCTATTCAGTCGCGCTGTCAATTTTACAACTATGAAATTTATCAGCAAGCCGATGAGGCAGAGAATTTAGGATTTGAAAATAATTTCATCAAAATTTTTTATAAAGACATAGATAAAGTAATCTATCAAATTCAAGAAAACCCAGAACTACGCCAGAAGGACACAGAAGATCGATTGACTATAGAGATCGTGAATCTATTGTGTAATTTAGGGTATGATGCATCACATGAACCGAAAATTGGTGGTCATGTTGACCTTGCTGTTAGGACAAGCGATTTTGTGTGGCTTGGAGAAGCCAAAAAATATAGGGACAACAATTATTTATGGGAAGGGTTCCAACAACTCACTACAAGATACTCAAGCGGTGATTCTAATCAAGCAAATGGTGGTTTATTAATTTATATCTCTGATGAAGATGCAAGCTCAATTATGGAAAAGTGGCAAAATTATTTACTTAAAAAAAATTTGCCAAATTATAGTGTCATACCTTGCAAAATGAGAAGCCTAGCTTTTATCTCAACTCATAGACATCAAAGATCAGGTCAGCCCTTTCATGTCAGACATATCCCAGTCATGCTTCATTTTGATCCCAAAGACAAAAGTGGACGACGTAGAAAAGAATTACCTTAAGGGTATAAAAGAAGGGTTAAAGAGTTTTATCTTCGACCTGCATTGCTAATGCATCGACCTGCATTGCTAATGCATCGACCTGAATTGTTAATGTATCGGCTTACATTGTTAATGTATCAGCTTACATTGCTAATGTATCGGCTTACATTGTTAATGTATCGGCTTACATTGTTAATGTATCGCCTTACATTGCTAATGCATCGACCTGGAAAAATTAACTCATCCTTTCTTTTACTTGGTTCTTCAATTTTGTTGAAATACTTGCTCAAAATTTAGCCTTGACAACCGTAATTGTACTGAAGCTACTATCCGCGCAACCGCTAATAAATCCGCCCATTGCCTGAATTTGTTGCAAATATTCCAACGCAGGTTGAGTAATCACTTCTCCCGGCATCAACACAGGAATACCAGGAGGATAAGGACAGACGATTTCAGCACAAATACGTCCAGTAGTTTCTAGGATTGGTAATGCTTCTGTCGCAGCAAAAAAAGCTTCACGAGGCGATATACGCACAGAATTTCCCATACTAAAAATATCATCCCATATTTTCTCCCCCTCTCCTTTATAGGAGAGGGGGCTAGGGGGTGAGGTCATCTTGGTAAGTTGAGTAAAAGCTTGCACTAACTGCTCGATATCTTCTTGAGTATTACCCAAACTGATAATAAAAGTGAGATGTTGCAAAGAAGCAAATTCTGCTGTCACACCTAGCTGTTGGTCGAGAATCTCTTCGGCGGTAAACCCTGTCAAACCTAAATCAGAAACAGTCACAGTTAAACGTGTTGGGTCGAGGGCGATAAAACCAAATGACCCCACCTCGCTTGCGGGGAGGGGGTTCAATACAGATAATCCGGGAATTTTTGCAATTCTAGTTCTCGCCTCCTCGGCAAGTTGCAATGTGCGAGACATTAACTCTTTACCATACAGCGCTATTTGCTGACGGGCTGCATCTAATGAAGCTAAAAGTAAATAACTGGGACTGGTAGATTGTACTAACTGCAAAGCTTTGTTGAGGCGATCGCGATCTATTCTTTCACCTTGGATATGCAGCATTGACGCTTGAGTCATCGCACCCAATGTTTTATGAATCGATTGTACAGATAAATCAGCACCTGCTTTTAAAGCCGGGGTGGGTAGTTGGGGATGAAAAGCAAAGTGGGCGCCGTGAGCTTCGTCTACCAGTAAAGGGATATTGTATTGGTGGGTAATTTGTGCGATCGCCTTTACATCTCCACACACCCCGTAGTATGTAGGATAAACCATGATCACGGCTTTGGCGTCGGGATGTTGTGCGAGTGCTGCTGCTACTGTGCTGGGAGTGATACTATGAGCAATATCTAAAATGGGGTCGTATTCTGGATTGACAAAAATTGGTATAGCACCAGAGAGAATTAATCCTGCGATTACTGAAGAATGAACATTGCGCGGCAGTATAATTTTATCGCCAATGCCGCAGGTAGCCAGAATTGCTGCTTCGATTCCACAAGTAGAACCATTGACAAGAAACCATGTTTGTGATGCACCAAATGCTTCTGCTGCTAATTCTTGTGCTTGTTGGATCACCCCTGCTGGTGCAAACAAATTATCCAACTCTGTTAATTCTGGTAAATCGTTGCGAAATACAGTTTGACCAAAAATATGAGCTATTTTCTGAGAAATTCCTACACCTCGTTTATGTCCTGGGGTGTAAAAAGGTGTGTGTGGACGTTCAGCACACCTTTTTAAGGTGTCTAATAAAGGTGTTTGATTTTGATTGAGCATTTATCAGGTAAAATTAGTTTTTTGTGGTTTCTGTTAGATGTAGCCAGATAGGAAGATGTCAGTAATGATGATTGTCATCTAGGTTAGAAAAGTTAAATCTTTAGAAAAGAATTATCATGATTAATCTGATTTCTGAACCTCAACCTAACGAACCACCAATTCCTAACCCAGAACCAAATCCTGTACCTCCAGTTGAACCAACACCAGGACCAACGGTTCCCCACCCCATACCAGACCCTGTTCCTGAAACCGTACCAGCACCCATACCACAAACTGTACCTGGTCCAATTCCTCAAACAGTTCCAGGAACAATACCACAAACAATCCCCGAACCTGTTTAAAATTGATTTCGTCTAGTTTTAACTTCAAATCCAAAATCTAACATGCTGAGAGCCGGGATTGTCGGACTTCCCAACGTTGGAAAATCTACGTTATTTAATGCTTTAGTAGCTAATGCTAAAGCAGAAGCTGCTAACTTTCCTTTTTGTACAATAGAACCGAATGTCGGTGTTGTTGCAGTACCAGACGAACGGTTAAATGTTTTAAGCAAGATTTCCAATTCGGTACAAATTATCCCGGCCCGCGTTGAGTTCGTGGATATAGCCGGTTTAGTCAAAGGTGCAAGTCAGGGTGAGGGACTGGGTAATCAATTTTTGTCTCATATCCGCGAAGTTGATGCGATCGTTCACGTGGTACGTTGTTTTGAAAATGATGACATTATTCACGTTGCTGGTTCCGTTGACCCAGCGCGGGATATTGAGACAATTAATTTAGAATTAGCTTTAGCTGATTTAGCACAAATCGAACGTCGCATTGAACGCACGAAAAAACAAGCCCGTACTAGCAAAGAAGCACAGTTTGAATTGACAGTATTGGAAAAATTAGCTACCGCGTTAAACGAAGGTAAATCAGTAAGGCAAATTACTTTAACAGAAGAAGAAGCCGCAGTAATTAAATTATTAGGATTACTGACCTCAAAACCAATTATTTATGCTGCTAATGTCTCGGAAGATGAATTAGCAACAGGTAATGAATTTGTTGAAAAAGTTAGAGAAATTGCGGCAAATGAAAATGCCCAAGTCGTAATAGTTTCTGCCCAAGTCGAAGCAGAATTAATCGAATTATCAGATGAAGAAAGAGCAGATTTCCTTGCTTCTTTGGGTGTAGAAGAAGGTGGTTTAAAATCACTAATTCGTGCCACCTACACGCTGTTAGGATTGCGTACTTATTTCACATCTGGTGAAAAAGAAACCCGCGCTTGGACAATCACAGCCGGAATGTCAGCACCACAAGCAGCAGGTGTAATTCACAGTGACTTTGAACGCGGATTTATTCGCGCTGAAACTGTTGCTTACGATGATTTAGTAGCATCTGGTTCGATGAATGCTGCAAAGGAAAAAGGCTTAGTTCGCAGTGAAGGAAAAGAATATGTTGTCAAGGAAGGCGATGTGATGTTATTCCGGTTTAATGTGTAATTTAGTTAGTGGTTAGTCCTGAATCTCTAACTACTAGTTATTAAGAATTTCCTAAATATCTACTTAAATGTAGGGTGTGTTATGCCGAAGGCTAACGCACCTATTTTTTATGATGTGTTATACCATTTCACGTTAATCACGATACACATAAATTTTGCACCAGACGCGATATATCGCGTCTCTACAGGGTCTGTATTTGTATCATATTTTTTGTAAAATAGTATAACACACCCTACTACTATTACGATAATTTTATTTTGATTTGATCAATAATATGTGAGAGCAAATTTTATTAAATAAAACCATCGATATGATTAATATTCCAGTAATTGATTTTTATCTTTTTACCAATGGTAATGCTATAGAGCGAGAACATATCACTCAAAAAATCTATCAAGCCTGTCATCAAATAGGCTTTATGTACTTGCAAAATCATGGTATATCTCAAGATTTAATTGAGGAAGTATTTACACATAGCCAAGATTTTTTCAACTTCCCCTTAGAAATTAAGCAACAGTTTGCTTGGAGTGATGAACACAACAATCAAGGTTATGTTGGTATCGAGAGAGAACGCCTTGATCCTAATAAACCGGGTGATTTGAAAGAAGCATTTAATGTGGGGAAACAAGAAGATGGAGATAGACAAAATTTATCTTCCTATTCTCCTGCACAAAACTCAAGTATTCTTACTTTTTATCAAGTTTGTACAGAACTTGCAAATAAAGTCTTGCAAGCATTTGCTTTAGCTCTACAACTACCAGAAGATTTTTTTGCCAATAACCACAACCAACAAAATCATACTTTACGACTACTACATTATCCACCCATCGAACAAGCACCCCAAACCGGACAAGTCCGTGCGGGTGAACATTCTGATTACGGTAGTATCACCTTGCTGTTTCAAGATGAAGTTGGTGGTTTGGAAGTGCAAACAGCATCGGGAGAGTGGATTGCAGCACCAGCAATTCCTGGAACAGTGGTAGTCAATACTGGTGATTTAATGCAGCGCTGGACAAACCATATGTTTTGTTCAACCAAACACCGGGTGATGATTCCTAATGATGACAGACTGAAGTAATCACGGTTTTCTATAGCGTTTTTCTGTCATCCCAACGACGATACAGAAATTGTTTGTCTTGATAGTTGTTGCAGAGAATATCCTCCAATTTATGCGCCTATTCTTGCAGGAGAATATCTTTTGAGTCGGTTACAAGTAACTTATTAATTGTGTTATCAGAATTAGACCGTTGTATTTGAACGCAGCGCTGCTAGTCGTGTACAATAATGTAGGCATGGTGCGTTTAGATCCGTCAAATTGTCTGTATTAAAGGCCGGATCATCCTGATGACTCGTTTCTTGTTGATTATGAGCTTGAGCGATCGCTTGAAGTAAAGCTTGTAAAGAAGTTTTCATGATTCTTACTGTTCGGTTTTGCGATCGCTACGAGAGCAAAGTGTACTCGATCAAGGTCTATACGAAACTGAGTAGCCAAATTTAATCTAGCTTCAGCGTTTTTGCAAAGTTAGCAACCTAACTTTATCCGGTTTATCTGTGATGAACTACTCCTCTTCGATTGGCAATTGTTCATCCATTAACCGAGTTCACACTATTTTCAGGAGTAACTTTATGGCTGATTATGCTCATCCTGAAGTTTTAATTGATATACAATGGTTGGCTAATCATCTCAACGATCCCAACATCCGCGTAGTAGAAGTTGATACGAGTCCAGAGCCATACAAAAATAATCACATTCCTGGTGCAGTTTTTTGGAATATCTTCACTGATCTGCTTCTACCTGATCTCCGCATCAATCTGGATGCGACTGCGATAGAGAAACTGCTTTCACGCTCTGGTATTACCAATGAAACAACTATTGTTGCCTATGGCAGCTACCCTGGAACAGGAGCTTGGATCTTCTGGCTGTTAAAATTGTTTGGACATCACGATGTCCGAGTTTTGAACGGTGGACATCAAAAGTGGATGTCGCAAAGTCGTCCAGTGACAACAGAATTATCGAATTTTGCACCAACACAGTACCATGCAAAACCACTTGATGCCAGTCTGCGGGTATTGTCTGAAGAAATTCACGCATCCATTGGTCAAACTGATCGTGTGTTATTGGATGTTCGGACTATTCAAGAATACCGTGGAGAACACTTTTTGATGAATCCACCAGAAGAGACGGAACGCGCAGGACACATTCCAGGTTCAGTTCATATTGAACATATACTCACACTGAACGAAGATGGAACTTTCAAATCATTAGATGAATTACAGACGCTCTACAATAGCAATGGTGTTACATCTGACAAGGAAGTGTTTCCCTACTGTGCAATTGGTGGGCGATCAGCCTGCACTTGGTTTGTCTTGAAATACTTACTCGGCTATCCAAATGTGCGGAACTATGATGGTTCATGGAATGAGTGGAGTCGCTTGCCTAATGTACCCATTAGTAAATAGTTAAGTGGTTAGGCAAAATTAAGTTAATTCCTGGAGATCAGGGAAGAGGGAACTCTTAACGGGGAACAGCTTGAAAAATGTGTAATTAATTGTTCTAACTTTTTTCTTGAATTCGACGTTTGCTTCTACCATTCATTGTCAGAGCATAGAATAGTTAATTAGCGATTCATCTTGTTTTGAAATGCCTAGTTCATCCTCAAATTCTGATTTTCTTCAGCAATGGCGATATGCTCTAGCCCCTTACAATTTGGGGTACAAGCTAAAACTTGCATCTCAGTTGATGTATCGGGATTTCCTAGAGCGGCTAGAACCTTATGGATTGACCCCGTTTCACTACCTTGTTTTATGTTGTCTGTGGGAAGAAGATGGTCTTTCAACGACTGGAATCGCTGACAAGTTGAAGCAGTTGGGCGCAACGTTAACTGGAGTGGTTGATCGAATGGAGGATCGTAAGCTTGTCCAGCGAGAGCGCGATCGCGATGATCGTCGCATTGTCCGCATCTGGCTCACTGACGAAGGAAAACGACTGATGAAAGTCCTACCCTCAATCGGCGCACAAACAATTGACAAAGCAACCACAAACATTCCAGAAGCAGACCAGGAAGCAGTTTTGAAGATATTAGATCAAATTGTTCAAAACCTAATCTAGCAATTTTAAGCTTTGGAAGTTGACTCTATGCAAATTACTTAATATATTAATTATCACTACATGAATCTTATGTGTCACACCATAAAAGAAAAATGCCAAAGTTGAGCATCAGACAGAAAAACTGGTTGTTGTCCGCGCATATTGGTTTTGCAGCCCTTTGGACAGGAACCGTCTTAAGTATGTTTCTTCTCTCATTGAGAAATACAAAATCAACTCATGCAGAGGTACTCTACGCCCTCAACTCAGCGATTAATCTGCTCGATGACTACATTGTGATTCCCTCTGCAATTGGTTCAGTTTTGAGCGCAACATTTCTGTGCTGGATGACCAATTATGGATTTACTAAGTTTTACTGGGTAATTACTAAGTGGATACTGACAACTGGATTGATCATTTTTGGAACATTTTGGTTATTTCCCTGGGGTAACACCGCTGAAAAACTAGCGGCTCAAGAAGGGTTACAAGCTTTAAATAGTCCAATATATAACTTTGATGCGAAAGGTGTGTTGATTGGAAGTATAATTCAGGCTCTTTTTCTTTCTATCATCATTGCGATTTCGGTTCTCAAGCCGTGGGGAAGACGACCAGTGAAAGCAAATAGTCAAAACTGTAATTAATCCAAGTCAACATACACCTATGATTCAAAGGTAAAATGAGAAACGACTATATGGTTTGTAGAGATGAGCCAGCATACAAGACAAGTAATCTTATATAAAGATGAAGATGGTTACTGGATTGCGGAGTGTCCAAGTTTAAAGGGATGTAATAGCCAGGGAAAAACTAAAGAAGAGGCTCTGTCAAACATCAAGGAAGCTATTGCAGGCTATGTTACCGCTCTAGAAGAAGATGGCTTATCTGTACCAGAAGACAACTTTGAAACATTCTTGGTAGTCGTGTGAGTAAGTTGCCTAGTATTTTGGGGAAAGAGTGTATCAAAGTTTTAGAAAAAATTGGTTTCTATCAAAAACGTAGAGAAAGTAGTCACATCATTATGCGAAGGGATAAACCGTTTGCTCAAATTGTTGTTCCAGATCATCAAGAATTGGCTAAAGGTACACTGCGAGCTATTATTCGAGATGTTGACCTTAGTGTTGAAGAATTCTTGTCTTTGCTCTAAAGAAGCCGTATCGGTTCACATTGACAGCTATATACAAGCATCCAAATACAACTTGATATAGCTGCAACACGTTATGCCTTAATTAATTGTTCTAAAACTTGATACAGTTCTTTTGTCAACTCATTCACCCCAACTCTGGCTGCATGGCGATCGCTTTGATATTTTGCCCAACGTTGTGTCACTGAGATTGGTTCACCGACTGTAATTAGCGCCTGTCGCCAACCCAAACGGGGACGCCCTGGTAGTTTTGTATTATTTTTGATCCGAGCAGTCAGATCAAATATCAGTAGTGCTGTTTCTGCAAATCTTTCGGCACTGGGTTTTTCCTTGACATAAGTCCCAGTAACTGCTGCAAAAGTTTCTACTAAACGCATATGTCGCATTCGCAGTTCTGCTTCTGCTGCTACCCAGTCTGCTAATCCCCGTTGGAAGGGTGACAAAGTATTGATATCTGGTACATCATCTCTGTAAATATAACTCCAACCCGCTTCCTCTAAACGGCGACAACGGTCAATAAAATTTCCTTGTGATTGTAATCCAAAATATTGCTCGGCAACTTGCAAAGCGATTTCTTGTAGGCGACGAAGTCTAGCGATTAACATTTGATTGGGATTGGCGATCGCTTCAGCATCAATATCACCATCATGATTAATTGCAGGTAAATCCTGATGATAAAAGCGCTGATAAAATCCTTCCATCTGTGTTAACAAATGTTCCGCAAGTGGTAACAGGCGTTGATAGTAAATCTCTTCAGGATTAGGGACATTAGATGTTTCTATAGTCTGCACTGGTAAACCACAGTCAGCTTCTAATTGACTCAACAGCCAATTTAATTTTGCCCAAGGCGGTTTTACATAACTATACTGAATCGTAATTGGCACAATCAAAACTTCTTCTGAACGCTTGGCTTTGTGCAAATCTTCTACACACCAAAACCCAAATTGAGCCACCCCAGGTTCTAAAGGGCTAATAATCCCACTATGTCCATTGGTAGCACCTTCGGGAGCAACTGCGATCGGCATTTTTCCGTTAGCAAACAAATTTCGCGCATTTTGAATACCTTGCTTATCCAGTCGCTTACCCCGGCGAATGGGAGTTCCCCCCAAATTCGAGAAAAACCAACCTAGCCAATCTCCTGCCCACAATAACATTCCCCGTTCATAAATGAAGTGCGAATGAATCGGGTATTGTAGGAAAATTCCTTGCTGACGCGCCATCCGTGGTACTGCTCGCGACAATAGGTATAACATACATAGTGGATCGTCTACCTCTGGATGACGAAATGCCATCAAAAAGCGCACTTTTCCAGCTTGGAATTGTTGATATAACTGAGCTAAAGTTTCTGCATTCTTAACTTGAATGCGAGAAATACCAGATGGTAGCCAGGGTCTGAGCCGAAATCGTAGCAAAATAGGCAGCAACCACTGGGCAAGACGGAGTACAACAGGGTTGAAGCGTTGGGGAATAAACTCTAGCCGTGATTGGGCATGTTGAATAGAATCAGGCAAGGTTGCTCTCCAGATGGTACTTCTAATTACGGTAGCGAATATAGGGGTTAGAAAGTAGGGTTTACGGTGTAGGGGTGTCGGAAAATTTACAAAAATCCTTAATTTGCTATAACTGAGCGATCGCCATCTACATATAACTAAATTTATGATTTAGCTAATTTATTTAAAGTAATTTCAAAAATAATTTTTGTGACAAATTTCAAATATCTAGTTGACAAACAAAATTTAGATTCACATGCATCTAAAATCAGAGAAATATGAAAAAATATAAATAGTTATATGGTTATCCAGTGATTAAATAGTTAAATGATTTTGGTAGAAATCAACATGGCTTGGGTCTGCATCGGTGGTGTGATTAGCTGATGGTCATGATGCAGATCCTTTCATCAACCTGAATAATAACTCTTCAACGCTGGCGTTGACAGTGAACTGGTAAATATCAGCTTGCGTTTTGAGATGAAGGAAAAAACAATGAGTAACAATCTAGCGATTAAACTTCGTACCGGAACCCAAAAATCCCATACAGCAGCAGAAAATGTTGGATTTATGAAGTGTTTTCTCAAAGGGGTTGTAGATAGAAGCTGCTTTGGCAAGTTTTTAGGTAACTTGTATTATGTCTACAGCCAACTCGAAACAGAAATAGAAAAACATCGAACTCATCCCATAGTCAGCGGTATTTATTTCCCAGAACTAAATCGCCAAGCTGCTTTAGAGAAAGATATGGAATTTTACTATGGGAAAGACTGGCGAACTTGTGTACAACCATCTCCCGTTGCTCAAAGTTATATTGCTCGAATTCGAGAATTATCTGCAACTGCACCTGAGTTATTAATCGGACACGCATACACCCGCTACATGGGGGATCTTTCTGGTGGTCAAATGTTACAAAAAATTGCTCAGTCAGTCTTAAAGTTAGAAGGTTATCAAGGTACGTCTTTTTATAATTTTGACCAAATTCCAGACAAAAAAGCTTTTAAAGACAAGTATCGTCAAGCATTAGACACATTAACTATTGACGATGCTACAGCCGAAAAAATTGTTGCAGAAGCAAATAATTCCTTCGGTTTCAATATGAAAATGGCTCAAGAACTAGAAGGAAATTTAATTCAAGCAATTGGACAAGTTTTGTTTAATTCCCTAACACGTGGTCATAACACTGGTAGCACGGAAGTAGTTATCAATTGAACACTGAGAGACTATTTATAAAGTAAATCTTAAGTAGGGGAGGCAAAAAGCGGCGTGGATGTTCCTCCCGCTTTATTGCCGTTGTGTTATGGCTTCAGCCTAACACACCAGTTATTGGCGATGCGTTAAGCACTTTTATGAGCTAAATTTTTCACGAAAAACATTATAAAAGCGCCTAACATACCCTACAGTGATTTGATTTTTACTTTATAAATAACCTCTGAAATCTATACCCATATACCCTTAGTGATTGGAAAAAATTCGATGGTTTTGCAAATTCCTGGTGTGAAGTTCGACATAGATATCATCAAAAAGTACGATATTCCCACACCCAGATATACGAGTTACCCACCCGCTACAGAATTGAACGCAGCATTTACAGCATCGGAATTTGAGGATGCAATAGCTTGTTCAAATCAAAGAAAGACGCCTTTATCTTTGTATTTTCATATTCCCTTTTGTCAGAGTGCTTGTTATTTCTGCGGCTGCAATGTAGTTATTTCTAATAACAAAAATATTGCCAAAAATTATCTAGAATATCTAGAGCGAGAAATCAAGCGCACAGCATCTTTAATTGATACAAATAGACAAGCAGTACAAATGCATTGGGGTGGCGGAACACCAAATTATTTAAGTTTAGGACAGGTAGAAAATCTCTGGAATAATATTACTCGTCACTTCCGCTTCGAACCCCAAGCAGAAATCTCTCTCGAAATCAATCCCCGCTACGTTGATAAGGAATACATTTTCTTTCTCAAAGAGATTGGTTTTAATCGCATTAGTTTTGGGATTCAAGATTTTAATCCCCAAGTGCAAGCAGCTATCAATCGCGTCCATCCAGAAAAAAACCTATTTGAAGTAATGGACTGGATTAGAGAAGCAGGGTTTCAAAGTGTGAATGTAGACTTAATTTATGGTCTACCGTATCAAACTTATCAAAGCTTTCACCAGACAATTAAAAAAACAATCGAGTTAGATCCTGATCGGATCGCAGTCTTTAATTTTGCCTATGTACCGTGGGTAAAATCAATCCAGAAAAAAATTGCTAAGGATGCGCTACCAGCACCAGAGGAGAAATTAGAGATTTTGAAAATGACGATTGAAGAGTTAACTAGTAATAAATATCTGTTCATCGGGATGGATCATTTTGCCAAACCTCATGATGAATTAGCGATCGCTCAACGTAATTATACACTCAAGCGTAATTTCCAAGGTTATACCACTTGGGCGCAAGCAGAACTTTTTGGTTTTGGTGCCACATCCGTGAGTATGCTAGAAGATGCCTATGCCCAGAATCACAAGCGATTGCGTGATTATTATCAAGCAATTAATGAGGATATTTTACCCATTGGTAAAGGTATTAAGTTAAATGCAGATGATATTCTCAGACGAGATGTGATTATGCGGCTGATGTCTCATGCCAAACTGGATAAACAAGAAATTGAGGATAAGTATCACATCTGTTTTGATGAGTATTTTGCTCAAGAATTAGCAGCATTACAACTTTTGGAATCAGATGGATTAGTCAGCCTATCCAAAAATGAAATTGGAATTACAGAAATTGGTAGATTATTAGTAAGAAATATTGCCGTCAATTTTGATGCTCATCGCCTCACACAAGAGCAAAAATTCTCACGGGCGATTTAACGTTAAAACGGACTCAAACACCGTCTTATACCATTTCACATTAATCACGATACACATAAATTTTGTACCAGACGCGATATATCGCGTCTGGTACAGGTATAATGCCCAATTTCAAACTTTATAAAAATTAATCATACCTTAGATAGATTTATCTCTATTGCTTGATCGCGATTTTTCTAAATTTCGTTATAGTCTATACATCCAAGTCTGCATAGCCAGTGGACGAAGAGCCAAGTTTCCTGTAGCCTAACTATTTGGTTGATATATCTTTAGCAATGTCAGCAAAGTGTAATTGAAACTAGTAGCAGGCAACCACAAAAAAGTATAATCTATTTTATAGGCATCCGTATGGCCACTGAACAGTTAACCAAAGAAAGCGACAATTTAGATTTAAAACAACTGCTCAGAACACTATCAGCAGTCAAGAAAGGCGACTTTTCGGCACGGATGCCTATTGATCAAACTGGAATGGCAGGAAAGATTGCTGATACACTCAACGATATTATTGATCAAAATGAGCGACTAACAGCAGAGCTACAGCGCATTGGTAATGTTGTTGGTAAAGACGGCAAAATTAGTGAGCGTGCAACTCTGGGCAACATGCGGGGTGGATGGTCTAGCTGTGTTGATTCTGTCAATACACTCATTACCGATTTAGTCCAGCCGACTGCGGAAACAGCGCGTGTGATCCGAGCAGTGGCAAATGGTGATCTTTCCCAAACGATCGCGCCAGAGATGGACGGTAGACCCCTCAAGGGAGAATTTCTCCAAACAGCCCAAATGGTAAACACCATGGTGGGTCAGTTGAATGGGTTCGCCAGCGAAGTGACGCGGGTGGCGAGGGAAGTGGGAACTGAAGGTAAACTCGGCGTCCAAGCAGAAGTCCCAGGGGTGGCTGGTACTTGGAAAGATTTAACTGATAGCGTCAACTTGATGGCAGGGAATTTAACAGCCCAAGTCCGTAATATTGCTGAAGTGACTACAGCTGTTGCGAATGGTGATCTTTCTAAGAAAATCACCGTCGATGTCAAAGGTGAAATTTTAGAGTTGAAAAACACCGTGAACATCATGGTGGATCAACTCAATTCTTTTGCATCTGAAGTAACACGAGTTGCAAGAGAAGTGGGAACTGAAGGTAAACTCGGTGTTCAAGCAGAAGTCAAAGGTGTGGGTGGGACTTGGAAAGATTTAACTGATAGCGTCAACTTTATGGCGGGTTCGTTAACAGCACAGGTAAGAAATATTGCCGAAGTTACCACAGCTGTTGCGAATGGTGATCTTTCTAAAAAAATTACCGTCGATGTTAAAGGTGAAATTCGCGAGTTGAAAAACACCATCAACACAATGGTCGATCAACTCAACTCCTTTGCTGGGGAAGTGACGCGGGTGGCGAGAGAAGTGGGTGCAGAGGGTAAACTCGGTGTGCAAGCGGAGGTGAGAGGTGTTGCGGGAACTTGGAAAGATTTAACTGATAGCGTTAATTTTATGGCGGGTTCCTTAACAGCACAGGTGCGGAACATTGCTGATGTCACTACTGCTGTTGCAAACGGTGATCTTTCTAAAAAAATTACCGTTGATGTGAAAGGCGAAATTCTAGAGTTGAAAAACACCATCAACACGATGGTAGATCAACTTAGTTCTTTTGCCAGTGAAGTGACGCGAGTTGCGAGAGAAGTAGGAACCGAAGGTAAACTCGGCGTCCAAGCAGAAGTTAAAGGTGTTGCGGGGACTTGGCAAGATTTAACCGGTGCAGTAAATATGATGGCGGGTAATCTCACAGACCAAGTGCGGAGTATTGCAGAGGTTGCAACAGCGATCGCCAATGGTGATCTTTCTAAAAAAATTACTGTGCAGGTGAAAGGGGAAATTCTGGAGCTGAAAAACACCATCAATATAATGGTGGATCAACTCAACTCTTTTGCAAGTGAAGTCACACGGGTTGCGAGAGAAGTCGGATCGGAAGGAAAACTCGGTGTGCAAGCAGACGTTAAAGGTGTTGCGGGGACTTGGAAAGATTTAACAGACAGCGTTAACTTTATGGCGGGTTCCTTAACAGCACAAGTCCGCAACATTGCTGCTGTGACAACAGCTGTTGCAAACGGTGATCTTTCTAAGAAAATCACCGTTGATGTGAAAGGCGAAATTTTAGAGTTGAA
>NZ_NAPS01000002.1:1480480-1524732 GCF_004323185.1 Westiellopsis prolifica IICB1 | reverse complement strand
CTTTCTAAGAAAATCACCGTTGATGTGAAAGGCGAAATTTTAGAGTTGAAAAACACCATTAACGTGATGGTAGATCAACTTAATTCCTTTGCATCAGAAGTTACACGGGTGGCGAGAGAAGTGGGAACCGAAGGTAAACTCGGTGTCCAAGCTTACGTTAAAGGTGTGGGTGGTACTTGGAAAGATTTAACAGATAATGTAAACTCGATGGCAGGCAACTTAACAGCCCAGGTAAGAAATATTGCCGAGGTGACAAAGGCGGTAGCAAATGGTGATCTTTCCAAGAAAATCACCGTTGATGTTAGGGGCGAAATTTTAGATTTGAAAAACACCATTAATGTCATGGTGGATCAACTGAGTTCATTTGCATCCGAAGTTACACGAGTTGCACGGGAAGTGGGAACCGAAGGAAAACTCGGCGGTCAAGCTCAGGTCAAAGGTGTGGCTGGGACTTGGAAAGATTTAACCGATAATGTCAACTCGATGGCGAGTAACTTGACGGCACAGGTACGGGGAATTGCCAGAGTTGTGACGGCTGTTGCCAATGGTGACTTAAAGCGGAAATTAATGCTAGACGCCAAAGGTGAAATAGAAGCTTTGGCAGAGACAATCAATGAGATGATTGATACCCTAGCGACCTTTGCGAACCAAGTAACCACAGTGGCGCGGGAAGTGGGGATTGAAGGGAAATTAGGCGGACAAGCGAAAGTACCGGGAGCGGCTGGTACGTGGAAAGATTTGACTGATAATGTGAATGAACTAGCTGCGACACTGACTACTCAGCTACGAGCGATCGCAGAAGTTGCAACTGCGGTGACTAAAGGTGATTTAACCCGGTCTATTTCTGTGGAAGCATTAGGTGAAGTTGCCATCCTCAAAGACAACATTAACCAAATGATTGCCAATCTGCGCGAAACAACGCAGAAAAACACTGAACAAGACTGGTTAAAAACCAACCTGGCTAAGTTTACCCGGATGTTGCAAGGTCAGCGCGACTTGGAAACCGTGTCAAAACTGATACTACGAGAGTTGGCGCCCTTAGTAGGGGCTGCCCACGGCGTCTTCTATATCATGGAAAATACAGATAATAATTTGTATTTGAAACTACTGAGTAGTTACGCCTATCGGGAACGCAAACATCTAGCCAACCGCTTCCACTTGGGTGAAGGTTTAGTTGGACAATGCGCTTTAGAAAAAGAACGGATTTTGCTCACAGAAGTCCCGCACGACTATATCAAAATTAGTTCCGGCTTGGGTGAAGCAAACCCAGTCAATGATGTAGTTTTACCTGTACTATTTGAAGGCCAGGTGACAGCGGTGATTGAACTGGCTTCTTTCCATCGGTTTAGCGAAATTCATCTGACGTTTTTTGACCAACTCACCGAAAGTATTGCGATCGTGTTGAACACCATCGCTGCAAGTATGCGTACTGAAGAGTTACTCAAACAATCCCAGTCTTTAGCTGAGGAATTGCAAAGTCAGCAAAAT
Source organism: Westiellopsis prolifica IICB1 (assembly GCF_004323185.1). Lineage (GTDB taxonomy): Bacteria > Cyanobacteriota > Cyanobacteriia > Cyanobacteriales > Nostocaceae > Pelatocladus > Pelatocladus prolificus_A. The sequence goes on along the minus strand of NZ_NAPS01000002.1, from coordinate 1,523,244 downwards.
GAATTGCGAGAAACGAACAAACGCCTGGAACAACAAGCCCAAACCCTCAAAGCTTCTGAAGATTTACTCAAGAAACAGCAAGAAGAATTACAAAAAACCAACGCCGAACTTGAAGAAAAAGCAGAATTATTAGCTGTCCAAAACAAAGAAGTAGAACGCAAAAATAACGAAATTGAACAAGCCAGATTATCTTTAGAAGAAAAAGCCGAACAACTCGCCCTATCTTCTAAATATAAATCTGAATTTCTGGCGAACATGTCCCACGAATTGCGGACACCACTCAACAGCTTGCTGATTTTGGCTAGGTTGTTAGCAGACAATGTTGAAGGAAATCTCAACAATAAACAAATCGAATACAGTCGGACAATCTACTCCGCGGGGAACGATTTGTTGTCCTTAATTAATGACATTCTCGACTTAGCCAAAATCGAATCGGGAACCATGTCGATTAATATGGATCAGATCCGATTATTAGATTTCCACGAACGGATAGAACGTATATTTAGACAAGTTGCAGTAGACAAAGGATTAAATTTCACAATTGAATTAGACTCAGAATTACCATCGACAATTTACACTGATGTCAAACGGCTGCAACAAATTCTGAAAAATCTCCTAGCAAACGCCTTTAAGTTTACAGAACGAGGCGAAGTTAGTTTGCAAATCTTTGTAGCCAAACAGGGATGGAGTTATGACCAAGAAACATTGAATCGTGCTAACAAAGTAATCGCTTTTGCAGTCAGGGATACAGGTATTGGTATCGCCCCCGAAAAACAAAAAATCATTTTTGAAGCATTCCAACAAGCAGACGGTACTACTAGTCGCAAATTTGGCGGTACTGGCTTAGGTTTATCGATCAGTCGAGAAATTTCTCGTTTGTTTGGCGGGGAAATTAAACTAATTAGTCAACCGGGTGCAGGTAGTACGTTTACGTTGTATTTACCGCAACCGAGTAGAGAGGGAGACGGGGGAGACGGGGGACAAGGAGGACATGGGGGACATGAGGGACATGGGGGACATGGGGGACAAGGGGGACAAGGGAGCAATTTTTCTTTGTTGTCTTCCCACACCCCCAGACGCGATGAATCGCGTCTCTACATTACTCCCCCCACTCCAAGCACACCCCCCACTCCAAGCTCTCTCCTCTCCTCGCCGATTATTGATGACAGAGACAATATTCAACCGGGCGATCGCACACTATTAATAGTGGAAGATGATATTAAATTTGCCCGAATTCTGTTGGATATGGCGCGACAGAATGAATTTAAAGGAATTGTTGCTCACGGTGGCAACATAGGTTTAGCATTAGCTAAAGAATACCAACCTTCGGCGATCATCTTAGATATTCGGCTCCCAGGAATGGATGGTTGGGGGGTACTAGATCGCCTCAAACATGATGGAAATACTCGCCATATTCCTGTACATGTGATGACAGTCGAAGAAGGAAAACAGCGGAGTTTGCAACAAGGTGCGATCGCTTATTTGCAAAAACCCATCAGCAGCGAAGCTTTACACCAAGCAATCACTAAAATTAAAGGTTTTGTAGAAAGGCGAGTGAAGAATTTGCTAGTTGTGGAGGATGATGAAAATCAACGCCTGAGTATTGTGGAATTAATTGGAAATACAGACGTTGCAACTACTGCTGTCAGTACTGGTAGTGAAGCATTACAAGCCATACAAAATGGTGAGTTTGATTGTGTAGTTCTGGATTTAGGATTACCAGATATGAATGGTTTTGAATTAATTGAACAAATCAAGCAATCTCCACATGGCGAAGCATTGCCGATCATTGTCTATACTGCCAGAGAATTAAGTAGAAGTGAAGATGTACAATTGCGACGGATCGCAGAAACAATTATCGTGAAAGACGTGCGATCGCCAGAACGTCTTTTAGATGAAACTGCTTTATTCTTGCATCGTATCCAAGCGAATTTACCAGCACCCAAACGTCAAATGCTCGAACAATTACAAAACTCTGACTTTCAACTTGCAGGTAAAAAAGTTCTAATCGTCGATGATGATGTTCGCAATATCTTTGCTTTAACTAGTATGCTAGAACGTTATCAAATGCAAATTTTGTATGCAGAAAATGGTAATGATGGCATAGAAGTTTTACAAGAGAATCCCGATATTAATGTTGTCTTGATGGATGTGATGATGCCAGAAATGGATGGTTATGAAACCACTCGCCACATCCGCGCCAATCCGAAATTTAAATCTTTGCCAATTATTGCTCTGACTGCTAAAGCCATGCAAGGCGATCGCGAAAAATGTATCGAAGCTGGCGCATCTGATTATATTACCAAACCTGTTGATATTGAACAATTGCTTTCACTATTGCGTGTCTGGTTATATCAGTAAACAGTTATCAGTTATCAGTTATCAGTGGACTCATATCATGTCCGGTTGAACACTTGTGTTGCTAGTTATATCAGGTTTGCTTGATTACTTATAATTCCCAATGAACCCCACCCCGGTTTTGTCTAACGTCAAAACCTCCCCTAAGCGCAAGCGGGGAAGGGATTAAGGGGTGGGGTGCAATGACTGTGGAAAGTATAACTAATTATCCGAACTTGATATGATACTCGTCGTCGAGTGTTTGATACTCGTCAACGAGTGTTTGATACTCGTCAACGAGTGTTTGATACTCGTCGTCGAGTCTTTGAACTCCGTCGTCGAGTCTTTGAACTCCGTCGTCGAGTCTTTGAACTCCGTCGTCGAGATGTTAATCCTGTTGACGAGAAAATAGACGCGCACCCCACAGAGAAAGAGCGATCGCCATTGCTAGTAAAATTGGTACACTGTACCAGGGAAACTGGGATAAGGGTAAATAAGCAGCTGCACGTGTTTGATACTCGTCAACGAGTGTTTGATACTCGTCGTCGAGTGTTTGATACTCGTCGTCGAGTCTTTGATACTCGTCGTCGAGTCTTTGATACTCGTCGTCGAGTCTTTGATACTCATCGTCGAGTCTTTGATACTCATCAACGAGTCTTTGAACCTCGTCAACGAGTCTTTGAACCTCGTCAACGAGTCTTTGATACTCGTCGTCGAGTCTTTGATACTCATCGTCGAGTCTTTGATACTCGTCGTCGAGTCTTTGATTTGGGAATTATAATTAATCAAGCAAACCTAATATTAACCATTACCGACACGAGCGAATAATATAAATATTTAAGCGATAATATAAATTGATTGATCTAATCAATTCAAAATGGTAAATAATAATTTCAAAATCGGGACAAAAATCGGTGCTGGATTTGCTTTAGGTTTATCAATTCTTGCAACTCTCGGATTTATTTCATATCACACTAATAACAACTTAATTGAAAACTCTCGGTTGCAAGCTCACACCTATAAAGTGATTGGGGAATTAGATAATTTACTTTATAATATTCAAGATATGGAAATAGGGCAAAGAGGTTATATAATCACTGGAGACAAAAACTCTTTGCGATTCTATAATCAGGCATTACCAAATGTTGAAAAAAATCTTAATAATCTGCGTAATTTAACCTCTGATAATCCTCTTCAACAAAATAGATTAGATAATTTAAAAGCAACAATTGACGAACGCCAAGATATTGTCAAAAGAAGAATTAACTTACGAGAAACCCAAGGATTTGATTCAGCAAGACAACAGATACTACAAGACAATGGTAGGGTTTTGCTAGATAAAATCCGTCGCATAGTCACAGAGATGGAAGCTGAAGAAGTTCGACTTTTAAAAAAGCGTACTGACAAGACTCAAATTGCTGCTCAGGAAGCAACTGATACTATTATCTATGGTATTTCTCTGGCTTTTTTATTATTAACTTTAATTGGTGTTTATCTCACCCGAAATATTTCTCAACCACTCGGAGAAATCTCTCAAGCTACAGAAAAATTAGCAGAGGGAGATTTATCTGTTAGTTTACCCGCTAGTAAACGCAGGGATGAAATAGGAATACTAGCACAAACATTTAATCAGCTGATTGCGAATCTCCGCGAAACAACTCTCAGAAATAATGAACAAAACTGGCTCAAGTCTAACCTTGCCAAATTTAGTCAGATGCTGCAAGGGCAAAGAAATTTACAAAATGTTGCAAGAATGATTCTTGCAGAACTTGCACCACTGGTAGGCGCACAACAGGGTGTTTTTTATTTGATGGACTGGGAAAATGAGCAGCCTGTGTTTAAACTATTGAGTAGTTATGCATACCAAGAACGTAAAAGCTTATCAAATAGATTCCGTTTGGGTGAAGGATTGGTGGGACAATGCGCCCTAGAAAAACAAAAAATTTTACTTACAGATGTACCAAGTGACTATATTCGTATTAGTTCTGGATTAGGAGATGCCAAACCCTTAAATATTATTGTATTGCCTGTATTGTTTGAAAATCAGGTAATCGCAGTTATGGAATTAGCCTCATTTCAAAAATTTAGTGAAATTCATCTCACTTTTTTAGATCAAGTTAGTGAAATTATTGGTATAGTGTTAAATGCTATTAATGCTGATATTCGCACTCAAGAGCTTTTAAAAGAATCTCAAGAATTAGCCCAAAGATTGCAACTTCAGCAACAAGAACTCACACAAAAAAATCAACGTTTAGAACAACAGTCTCAAGAGTTACAAACGTCAGAGGAACTTTTAAGACAGCAGCAACAAGAATTAGAGGAATCGAACGAGGAATTACAACAACTTAATGCTGAACTAGAAGAAAAAGCCGAATTATTATCTAATAAAAATAAAGAAGTAGAACGCAAAAATAACGAAATCGAACACGCCAGAATATCATTAGAAGAAAAAGCCGAACAACTAGCACTGTCTTCTAAATACAAGTCTGAGTTTCTGGCAAATATGTCCCATGAATTGCGAACACCACTTAACAGCTTGTTAATTCTAGCAAAAATGCTCGCAGACAATGTTGAAGGTAATCTCAGTCATAAACAAATCGAATATAGCCAAACAATTTACTCTTCAGGCAACGATTTATTATCATTAATCAATGACATTCTCGACTTAGCCAAAATTGAATCAGGAACCATGTCTATTAATATGGTTCACCTACCATTTTATGAATTATGCGAACCATTAGAACGTACTTTTAGACAAGTGGCAATTGACAAAGGCTTAAATTTTACAATTGAATTAGACCCAGAATTACCATCGACAATTTACACCGATGTTAAACGACTGCAACAAATCCTTAAAAATCTACTTTCTAACGCTTTTAAATTCACAGAAAAAGGTGAAGTCAACTTAAAAATATTTGTAGCAAAACAGGGTTGGAGTATTGCTCGTCAAACATTAAATCAAGCCGAAACAGTTATCAGTTTTGCAGTCAAAGATACAGGTATTGGTATCGCTCCTGAAAAACAAAAAATCATTTTTGAAGCATTCCAACAAGCAGACGGTACTACTAGTCGTAAATTTGGCGGTACAGGTTTAGGTTTATCTATCAGTCGAGAAATTACTCGTTTGTTTGATGGGGAAATTAAATTAGTTAGTCAGCCTGATCAAGGTAGCACGTTTACGTTGTATTTACCCCAAGTAAATAGAGTAGGGGAAGAAGGGGGAGATGGAGGACACGGGGGACATGGGGGACATGGGGGACATGGGGGACGAGGAAGTAATTTCTCTCCCCACACTTCCAGACGCGATGAATCGCGTCTCTACATTACTCCCCACACTTCCAGACGCGATGAATCGCGTCTCTACATTACTCCCCCCTCTCTTGTGATTGACGACAGAGACAATATTCAACCGGGCGATCGCACACTGTTAATTGTGGAAGATGACACCAAGTTTGCCCGTATACTTTTAGATATGGCACGGCAATGTGATTTTAAAGGTATCCTTGCTCACAGTGGTAATACTGGTTTAGCCTTAGCACAGGAATATCAACCGACAGCAATTTTGTTAGACATTCATTTACCAGGAATTGATGGTTGGACAGTACTAGATCGACTCAAACATGATGGAAATACTCGCCACATTCCCGTACATGTGATGACTATTGAAGAAGGAAAACAGCGCAGTTTACAACAAGGTGCGATCGCTTATTTGCAAAAACCCATCAGCAGCGAAACGCTACACCAATCACTAACTAAAATCAAAGGTTTTGTGGAACGACCAGTCAAAAACTTGCTGATTGTAGAAGACAATGAAAATCAACGTAAAAGTCTTGTAGCATTAATTGGTAACGGTGACGTTGCAACTACTGCTGTCAGTACTGGTGGTGAAGCATTATCTGCGATCGCCAAAGAGCAATTTGATTGTGTAGTCTTAGATTTAGGACTACCAGATATGAGTGGTTTTGAATTAATTGAACAAATCAAACAACAACCAAAGGGTGAAACACTACCCATTATTGTGTACACAGCAAGGGAATTAACCAGAAGCGAAGATACACAACTGCGACGGATCGCAGAGACAGTAATTATCAAAGATGTGCGATCGCCAGAACGTCTTTTAGATGAAACTGCTTTATTCTTGCACCGTGTTCAAGCTAATTTACCCGCACCTAAACGCCAAATTCTGGAACAATTACAAACTTCTGACACCCTACTAGTAGGCAAAAAAGTTTTAATTATAGATGACGATGTTCGCAACATTTTTGCTTTAACTAGTTTGCTTGAGCGTTATCAAATGCAAGTTTTATATGCAGAAAATGGTAATGATGGTATTACCGTTTTAGAAAATAACCCCGATGTTAATGCTATCTTGATGGATGTAATGATGCCTGGAATGGATGGTTACGAAACTACCCGACGCATCCGCGCTAATCCTAATTTCAAATCTCTACCAATTATTGCTCTGACTGCCAAAGCCATGCAAGGCGATCGCGAAAAATGTATTGAAGCTGGTGCATCCGACTATATTACCAAACCTGTTGACACAGAACAATTACTGTCGTTGTTGCGTGTTTGGTTGTACCGATAGTATTCTTTCCTCAGACAGAGGTGTGAGTTCTGATTTTAAATGTGTGGATAGATGCAGTAATTGATACTTGCAGTTTATAAATAAAAAAGTGAAATTATTGATTCTAATTAATTAAAAAAATGATGGAGAGGGAAGAACTAGAAGATGTAGAAATTCAATTGTTATTAGAAGGTATATATCGTTATTATGGATTTGATTTTAGAAATTATGCCTTAGCGTCGCTGAAACGGCGAATTTGGAATACTGTAAAACTTGAAAATTTAACTACTATCTCTGGACTACAAGAGCAAGTCCTTCACAATCCAGAGTGTCTCGAAAGATTATTATTAAATCTATCGATCAATGTTACGGCAATGTTTCGAGATCCTAGCTTCTTTTTAACTTTAAGAAAAAAAGTAATTCCGATTTTAAGAACTTATCCTTTTATCCGTATTTGGCACGCTGGTTGTTCCACTGGCGAAGAAGTGTATTCTATGGCAATTTTGCTGAAAGAAGAAGGACTTTATCATCGTTCGCGTTTATATGCAACTGACATTAATGAAACAGTTTTGCGTAAAGCTAAAGCGGGAATTTTCCCATTAGCGATGATGAAAGACTATACTCATAATTATATTCAAGCTGGTGGTAATCAATCTTTTTCTGAATACTATACAGCAGCCTATGGAAATGCTATTTTTTCATCAGAACTTAAAGAAAACATAGTTTTTTCATTACATAATTTAGCTATTGATAATTCTTTTAATGAATTTCATGTAATTTTTTGCCGGAATGTATTAATTTACTTTAATAAAGATCTTCAGCAACGAGTTCATAAACTTTTTTATGAAAGTTTGATTAGATTTGGTATTTTAGGATTAGGACGTCAAGAATCCATTAAATTTACACCTCATGAACAAGATTATGAGCAAATAATTAGTAGTGAAAAAATTTACCGAAGGGTAAGCTAGATTTTGTGATTTGTCATTTGTGATTTGTTATTTGTCATTTGGTATTAGCCACTAACCAACTAACTACTAAAATACAAAATGAATGAAAACTTATGACTAATAATTCCGAGCAGGGTACAGAGCAAGCAGATTTATCTGTGGAGCAAATCCAAAATCTAAAATCTAAAATCCACAATCGGATGACATACAAACTCATAGTGATTGGAACATCTTTGGGTGGTTTAGAAGCTTTACAAGTAATTCTATCTGGTTTACCAAAAAGTTTCCCTATACCAATAGCCGTTGTTCAACATCGTCATAAGTCTTCCGATGATACATTAAGATTAGTCTTACAAAGTTACACTAATTTAGTGATTAAAGAGGCAGAAGATAAAGAAGATATTTTATCTGGATGGGTATATTTAGCTCCAGCAGATTATCACTTATTAATAGAAAGTAAATATACAACAGTTTCTCAACCTTATTTTTCTTTATCTACTGATGCTCCTGTAACTTACGCACGACCATCAATTGATGTACTATTTGAAACTGCGGCAGATGCTTATAATGAAAAACTTATTGGTGTGCTGTTAACAGGTGCTAATCAAGATGGTGTTCAAGGACTGGCAAAAATTCAAGCACGAGGCGGAATCACTATAGTGCAAGAACCTGAGAGTGCTTATTGCTCAGTTATGCCTGCTGCGGCGATCGCACTCGGAGTCGCAGATAAAATTTTACCATTACTAGAGATTTCTTCTTTCTTAGTAAAAATTTGCAAAATGTAAATTCGATTTTAGAGAAAATATAAATACTGTACTAATAATCTGAAATTCTTTAGTTTTAATCGTAAATCGCCCATTTATGTTTTTGAGTTAGGGAAAATTATAACTTAAGATAGTGTGAATTCAGCTAGCTTTAGCGTCACAGTCAATAGAAAGACGTCAAAACGGCTTGTTCTATTTCTAAAAGCGTATATTTGAAATGTCATTTGAGCCTAAAGTTAATGTTCTGTTGGTAGATGACCATCCAGAAAATTTACTAGCCCTAGAGGCGATTTTGGACAGCCTTGGTCAAAATTTGGTAAGGGCTACATCAGGCGCAGAAGCCCTGCGAAATCTTTTAAATCAGGATTTTGCCGTGATTTTATTGGATGTGCAAATGCCAGATATGGACGGGTTCGAGACAGCAGCCCTGATTCGACAAAGAGAGCGATCGCGCCACACGCCGATTATCTTTGTTACGGCGTTCAACACCAGTGATAACATGGTTTTTAAAGGATATTCTCTGGGTGCAGTAGATTATCTTTTTAAGCCGATAGAAGCGGAGATATTGAAATCTAAGGTAGCAGCGTTTATTGATTTGTTCCAAAAAAGTGCCGAAGTCAAGCGCCAAGCCACACAGCTAGCTGCAATGAATGCTGAACTCAAAAAACGCGAAGAAATGTTTCGCTCTTTGAGTGCTTGTTCACCCGTAGGCATTTTTTTAACTGATCCACATGGTAAATGCACTTATGCTAACCCCCGCTACCATGCTATTTTTGGTTTGACGCCAGAGCAAAGTTTAGATGAAGGCTGGATCAGCACAATTCATCACGAAGACCAACAATCAGTAGTTACAAATTGGTATGCTGCTGCTGCTGAAGGTACAGAGTATAAAGGTGAGTTTCGCATCATCACTCCAGATGGAACTGAGCGTTGGGTTCATGTGTCTTCATCTCCAATGCTTTCGGAAGAAACCAATGTAATTGGTTTTACAGGGACAACCGAAGATATCACAGAGCGCAAAAAAGCCGAAGAAGAACACATCAAACTCATCCGCGAACAAACAGCACGCCAAGAAGCTGAAACAGCAAATCGCCTCAAAGATGAATTTTTAGCAACTCTTTCTCATGAACTCCGCACACCTTTAACATCTATATTGGGTTGGGCGAGACTATTGCGTCAGCGAAAATTAAATCAAGAAGCGATCGCCCGTGCAATCGAAACCATTGAACGCAATGCTGGTTTGCAAGCTCAACTTATAGAAGATATCTTAGATGTCTCGCGGATTATGCGAGGTAAGCTTAGTCTTAATATTTGTCCAGTCAACTTAGTGAGCTTAACTTCAACAGTTATAAATAGCATACGTCTAGAGGCAGAAGCAAAACAAATTCAAATTGAATATATAGTCGAACTAGGCGAAACAGACGACACACTCACGCAACGACACGACGCAGAAAATAGAGAAAATCTCCCCACATCTTCCGTGTTCGTCTCAGGTGATCCCAACCGCCTCCAACAAATTCTCTGGAATTTGCTTAACAATGCTATTAAATTTACCTCTTCTGATGGCAGGGTAGAACTACGCCTGGAAGTTGTAAAGGAAAATGGATCATTGGAAATGGCGCAAGGAAGACGGGGGGGACAAGGAAGACAGGGGGGACGGGGGGGAGAAAAAGATAATTTGTCCTTGTCTAGTTCTTCAGTTAATTACGCCCAAATCACGATCACTGATACAGGTGTTGGGATTAGTTCAGAATTTCTCCCTCACGTTTTTGATCGCTTCCGTCAAGCAGATGGGAGTATAACTAGAAACCACGGTGGGTTAGGATTGGGACTAGCGATCGTACGTTATTTAGTAGAAATGCATAGTGGTAGTGTTCATGCTGATAGTCCAGGAGTGGGACAGGGAGCAACATTTACTGTCAAGTTACCACTGTTGAAAAGACACCAACAAGCCAATGATCATACCCTGACCGAAGAATGCCTAAATCAAGAATATGCTACTACTGCCAAAGTTGAGGAGAATTTCAAGAAAGTGTCTATTGTTCCTCCAACATGGAAATTAAAACAAACTGAACAGACAACGAAAATAGCGCCCTCTACTTTCTCTAGCTTGATTGCAGAATCACCATTAAATGGTTTGCAGGTGCTAGTAGTAGATGATGATACTGATACACTAGAATATGTAGCCACCGTACTGCAAGATTCTGGAGCTGAAGTCACAGCAGTCGGTTCGGTACAATTAGCACTTTTAGCGATCGCAAAATTCCTACCGGATGTATTGATTAGTGATATCAGTATGCCAGAAGAAGATGGCTACACATTAATCCGTAAAATCCGAAGATTGCAACCAGAACAAGGAGGAAATTTACCTGCGATCGCCCTAACAGCTTACGCTAGATCACAAGATTGCCAGCAAGCCCTAGATGCAGGTTTTCAGATGTATGTCACCAAGCCAGTTGAACCAAATCAATTAATTAACTCAGTAGCAAAATTAATGCAAAGATTAAGGACTGGAAGTTGATTGGGGATCGGGGATTCTCCAGAGGAGACGCTACGCGTAGACGCGTCAGCGGCTTCTCATAGAGTACGGGAATTGGGGGACAAGGGGGACAAGGGAAGACTAATGACTCTTGTACAGACGCGATTCATCGCGTCTCTACCAATGACCAATGACAAATGACCACTAAGAAATATGTAAATTTTTCATAATATTAAATTGAGTAATGCTCATATTTATATTTCGTTATTTAATTGCCTGATTAAGTGTCTTATACTAAATTGAGATTACCGTTAAAGATTAATGCTCGATTTCAACAGCCTAGCGGACTTTTCCCGCACCAACTGCGTTAGTATTTGTGCATTTCTCGTGCCAGCAAACTTACTTACCACGCTGTTGACGATGATTTTTGCCGCACTCCGTCGCCCATCTTACCGAGTTTGGCAATCAGCAATAGTAGCCTGCATATTTGCTGTTGTGATGATATTGCATGTTTACACTTGGTTTATGATTGGCGTAGTCATGATTCCTACTTACGTTTTATTGTGGCTAGCTTTTACTTGTTTGATTTGTAATTTAGGAGCAATTTTGTTTCACAGACGCAACATTAACGCCCCGATTTTTCAAAGATAAAAAGGGTGTATGGGTGTGAGGTATAGGGGTATAGGAAGATTTTGGAGTATGGGTAAGTAAAAAAATTCTTGTTTTTTTATACCCTCACACCCTCACACCCAATACGTTTCGTGAAAGTATTCTGTTATCTAAGACTGAACCGTATTTAGCGATTAACACTTAAAATTTTCAGTAAATAATGTGTCAATGTAAACGCATCTACTCCTAATTCTGTACGTTCTTGGGCTGCCAAAATTCCGGCTTGGGCGTGCCACCAAGCAGCAGTTGCTACCATATCTTCGGTAGGTATTTGATGGGTGATTGCTTGGGCAATTAATCCACCCATTAAGCCAGTTAAGACGTCACCGCTACCACCGCGCGCTAAAGCTGGAGTACTTTCAGGAACGATCCACACAAAACCTTGGCGGTTGGCGATCGCTGTTCTGGCTCCTTTTAATAATATTACTGCCCCACTTTGAGCTGCTGCTTCCTGTACTGCTTTAATTCTCTCTTGCTTGGCATCTGGTAGGTCAGGAAATAAGCGTTGAAATTCGCCTGCATGGGGTGTAAGTACTGTCAACCCTTGTCTTTTTTGTAACGTCGGCATGGTTTTCATTTCTGCCAAAATATTTAAACCATCGGCATCCAGAACCAAAGGTTTTGTACTTTCTAATACTTGCTGTAAAATTGGGCTGGCATCTTTGGTTAAACCGGGACCACAAGCGATCGCATCAAATGAATTCAAGTCTGTGTTTTCTGGTAATCTTAATTGAGCGATCGCGCCTGTTTCTGTCTCTGGACAACCGACAATCAACGCTTCTGGCAAATGACTGACCATTATCGGCTTGAGAGATTCCGGTACAGCAATTGACAGCATTCCAACTCCACTCGCCCTTGCTCCCAAACCAGTTAAAATCGCGCCTCCAGCATAGCGACGTGAACCGCAAATTAATAATAAATGTCCTTCTTTGTACTTATGGGTGACAGCAGGACGGGGTAAAGGTAAAGTAGATAAGGCAGTAGCTTCGGTAATGCGTGTAATTCGGGGTGCATCTGCCAGTACCGCTTCCACATCTGCTACAGGTATATCGAAATCAATTAATTCTGCCTCACCAACATATTCTAAAGCCTGGTCTTGCAATAAACCCAACTTCCACAAACCTAAACATAACGTGTGGGTAGCCCGGATCGCAGTTCCTAAAACTTCGCCAGTATCTGTATGCAATCCAGAAGGTATATCGATACTAATAATTGGTATAGACTTTTGATTTAACTGATTAATGTCACTAGCAACAGGGTCTTTGAGTTCTCTTTCCAATCCAAATCCAAATAATCCATCAACCAGCAAATCGCACTCTGGCAAGTCTTCAATTGATTGATAACACCGAATTCCTAAACTCTGAGCATACTGTAAATGCTGTGCAGTTAATTCTTTAAGTTTGGCAAAAGGACTATAGATACAGACATCGTAACCGCGAAAATACAATTCACGGGCAACAACCAAAGCATCCCCACCATTGTGACCAGGACCTACGAGAATTCCGACTTTGTGTGGAGATACAGAAGAAGACGCAAAGACAGGGAAACGGGGTGATGCGTCCTCTTGCTTTGCATTTTTAGAAAAATAAAGAACTTCAATCCGATGGGCGATTAGTCCTGCGACCTTTTCCATTAAAGCAGCTACAGGCATTCCTGCTGTAAATATACGTGCTTCAATATCGCGCATCTGTTGTGCTGTCACTACAACTTGCGAAATTTGGGTTCTTTGTTGGTTGTTCATGCTTGAAGCTTACCACTATCCCGGTAGGCGATACATAATCACTTTCGCTTTCAAATCTTCTTCCACAAACACTAAATATTCACCATTGGAACGACGAAAAGCGCGAATTCCAAAGGGTACGTCAACCCAGCCAACTTCGTTACCAACTTCGGGTCCTGGTTTCAACTGTTGTACTTGTTTTCCATTGGTGGTGTCGTAGACAAATACATCCGGGGTTTTACTGCTGACAGCAAAGACTCTGTTACCTGCGACATCCATTGCTTTGATGTGCAATTTGGGATCACGTTTGATTTCATAGGGTAATGCTATGCGCCAGCGTATTTTTTTGGCTTTGTTCCAATTATCGTAGCGGATGATTTCTGTACCAACCAATCCCCAATCACCATCAATGTTGGGGCGATCGCTAGTATAACCGCTCAAATACATCGCATCCTGTTCGGGAAAATATCTTATTCTGGTAATAGTTTTAAATGGTTGGGGCATTGGTAACTTTTGCACAGTTTTGGTACTGTAAACTGGACAACCATGAGCATTTAATCCACCAAAGCGGTAATGTTTGATGTAGCCGTCTTCGGCTGCTTTCCAAACATCTCCTTTACTATCTATTTCCCAACCCCAAACAGAATCATCTTTTTCACCCGTAGCTTGATATTCATTGGCTTGAGGTGAACCGTCGCCGTTTGCATCAATCCATATCCAACTACTATTTGTCGGTTCGTTGGCTAGCCAGTCTTCTTTGCCTTTGCCAAATATACCGCAGGGAACAGCAATTTCTCCATCAAAACGATACATTAATAAGCGTTCTGACATCATTTCTGAAGAGAGATATAACAAACGTTTTCCCTGCAAACGTCGGACAAAGGCTGCTGTGGGTGTGGTGTGTAGTCTGGCATCATTAGGATAGCGGAATCGATCTAAGGTGTAGCCTTTGTATTGCCATTCTTTACCGCTACCTTTGCTGTAATCCATGACAAAATGTTCATCTTTGGTAAAGACGTTAGCGCCATCAGTACCAGCATCAGCATCAGCAGTATCTAAAAATTGTAAACCCAGCAATTGCCATTGTAATTTGCCGGATGGGGAGAGTTTACGTAAGTCTACGCCGGAACGATTGAAACCAACGTTACTAACATAGATATTTCCGCTTGCATCTGTACCGACTCCACTCAAACCGTAAAATTTCAAATCTCCGATTTCGCCACGTTTACCCGAATAAATACCGCCTTGAGTACCAAAAGTACCTACTTGTTTGGGTTTACTGGCTATGTCGTAGATTAATACTTGCTGACGTGGACCGTTGTCTGCAATTAACAACCTGTTTTTATTATCGACTGCGATCGCACTTGGTTGAGCAACACTGGTGATTGCACCTAATTGCTTCCCTGTTGGTGAATAATGCCCAATTTGGTTTTTATCTCGAATAATCCAGAGATTTCCTTTTTTGTCAAGAGCTATTTTGCTCGGATTAGTGACTTTAAAGCTACGTATTTCTTTCATCGTAGCGGTGTTGTAGACACGAACCAAATTGGCTGCTTTGTCACTTGCATACAACTGTTTTCCATCAGTTGCTAATCCTGTGACTTTATCTTTGGTACTAACTATTAACATGCTTTTATCCCAGCCGCGCCCTTGAGGAAAAGGTGCTGGTTTTCCAGATAAGTTATAGCGTCTGATGGAAAACCATGTTGTACCTTTGGGGGGGTAATCTTCTCCTGGTTTTCCTTCCGGAGATTGCTGCATCCCTACATACATATATTTTTGATCAACTGCGATCGCATCTCCGCCCATTCTTCCCCAGCCATGCAGGTCATCAGCTTTACCGATGACGTCTCCATTTTTGTAAATTCCGACTTCTCTGCCGGCTTCATCCCAATCTGTATTGGTGTAGACTGTACCATCAGGAGCCACATACATATCACTTACTTGGATTTGTACCCATTTGTTAGCACCACCAAAAGAGTTACCTATCCAAGATGTTTTATAACCATTTGTTGCAGATATGGTGTAAGAGTTTGTCGCCGATGGCGTGAAAGTATCTGTCGCGGGTAATGTGTAGTTATCTGTCGCCGATAATGTGAAAGTATCTGTCGCGGCTAATGTGTAATTATCTGTTGCTGGTGGTGTGTATATGTTTGTTGTAGAAGGTGTATAAGTACTTTTTTCTGGTAATGTATAAATTTTGATTGTAGGTGGTGCTGTGCCAATATTTGTTCCAGATGTCATTCTTCCAGTCAAATAAATGGCAATTAAAGTCACAGTGATCAACCCAGCAACAAAGCCAAATAAGAACTTCAATCTCCTTTTAGTTCGGAAATTACCTCTCATTATTAAGTTATTGAGCTTACGGATTAAATCTCTTATGTTGCTTAGTTGTTGGTAATATAGCTGACTAATTTGTCGTTTAAATTTATTTTTCATAATGATATTTTTTACGTAAATACTAGTATTGTGGGATAATTACTATGTAATTAATTATATTTTGCTTTTTATTATGAAATTATTTTCAGTACGAAAGTCATTAATTATACTAAAATATAAATTATTAATTTTTAGTTAATACAAAACAACTGTTTGGTTAAAAATATTCATTTTTTTATCATTCATGCAATATTCATCAATAAAACTAACCAAATTTTCCGTAAATATGGCTAATTTCATGAAAAATTTACAAAACCCACATTAGTTTTTTAATTTTAGCTAAGAATTTATCGTAATAATTCTATTGCGATCGCAATCGGTGTATGTAGGAGTTGTGACAATACTGCAAGGGATAGGATTTTTCATCATAATTTTGGAGTTGTACCAGACGCGATATATCGCGTCTCTAGTGGATTTAAATGTCAATTGAATTGTCTTATCCGAGCAGTATTGGGAGTTGTGAAAATTGGCAAATCCAGATTTCCGACTTCACATTGGAATTATCGGTCATCCTCTAACAGGATTTTAGATTACTCTACGAGAAGCCGCTTACGCGTCTATGGATTTCCGATTGATTCCACGGATAAATCCGCTTTCTTGTACCCTGCTCGGAATTATCGGTCAGAGAGGGCTTTTAAAAGGAAAAAGTTGTTGGTTAGTTTAATGTTTAGGGTTTTAAGTCACATGTTTGATACCATTTCACGTTAATCGCGATACACATAAATAATGTAGAGACGCGTTCGCTTTTAGCGTTCCCGCAGGGTAATTTCGCGTCTCTACACCGTCTGCATTTGTATCAAGATTTTAGTGAAATGGTATGACATACGATAAAGCCTCCACTGGCTTCTCTGTAAGTATTAGATCCTTATTTAGCGAAGCTCAAAATTTTGCCCTAAAGGAAGATAATTTGTATACATTGAAATTAGGTCTATTTCTAGATTTATCTAAATTTTATACCTGGAAATTGTCATCAAAAATTCTAGAAATTATAGAAATTTAAGTAATTCATTTTAGATATTTTAATGTTTAATAGTTAGAAGATCTTCATTAATAATGCCGGGGTAAAAGTTCCTAGATTTATCTATGCAGTCAATTCAAAATTCAAAATCTCAAACCTATAAATATTTGGCATAAATCTATCCAAAGAATGATCACAAAGTACTAATTTATGTGCTTAATCGAAAAAGAGAAACACCGCAGCCATCAGTTTCTTGTTATTTTCAAAGAAGGTGGCTCAAAAACTGGTAAAAGTAGATACAAACACAAGCGATTCATGGTTGGGGATATATAAGTGAGTAGTAACAAAACAAACAATAGAAGATCTGCATACATTCTTTGCGTGGGAGTGGGTTGGTTTCCTACAACCCCAGGAGGACTAGAGAGATATGTGTATGACCTGACTCAAAAACTAGCAGAAAATCAAGACCAGATTGAACTATGTGGAGTAGGTCTACCGGACACTCAACTTAGTTTACCGATGAAGTTAACTAATTTGGCTTCGCCAGATAGTCAGATTTGGAAACGGTTATGGTCAATTCGCCAAAATTTCCAGAAAACCAGAACGGAAAAACCAGATGCAATTAATTTGCATTTTGCTTTGTATAGCTTTCCGATATTAGATTTGTTACCCAAAGGAGTACCAATTACTTTTAACTTTCATGGCCCTTGGGCGTCGGAAAGTAAGCAAGAGGTAGTTCATCAACAATTAAGTGTGTTTTTTAAGCACCAAATGATCGAAAAAAGGACTTATGATCAGTGCGATCGCTTTATTGTTTTGAGTAAAGCTTTTGGTCAAATCCTCCACGAACAGTATCAAATTCCGTGGGAAAAAATTTACATTATTCCTGGTGGAGTAAATACTGATCAGTTTCAGTCTAATTTATCACGTACCGAAGCTCGCGCCAAACTTGGCTGGCCACAAGATAGAGCGATTATTTTTAGTAGTCGCCGCCTAGTGCATCGAGTTGGAATTGACAAATTACTGCAAGCCCTGGCAATCATTAAACCAAGATTACCAGATTTTTGGTTAGCGATCGCCGGTCGCGGTCCAATCAAAGCAGCACTCCAACAACAAGCAACCGAACTCGGACTCAACGAACATGTGAAATTTTTAGGATTTCTACCTGATGAGGATTTACCTATAGCTTATCAAGCTGCTGATGTTAGTGTGATGCCTAGTCAATGTTTTGAAGGATTTGGATTAGCAGTGGTAGAATCATTAGCCTGTGGTACTCCCGTTGTGTGTACTCCAGTTGGTGGAATGCCAGAAATTTTAGAACAATTTTCACCACAATTAATTACTTCTGGTATTGAAGTTTCAGCCATTGCAGAGAAATTAGAACAAGTACTACTGGGAAAAATACAAACTCCTTCCAGAGAAGACTGTCGCCAGTATGTAACTGCTAATTTTGATTGGTATAAAATAGCGCAAGATGTCAGAAAAGTTATATTAGCCTGACTATTATTTTAAGTAGCTGCAAAAAATTAAATTCATTTAACATGCATCCCACCTTGTATTTTTTGCACTCATGACATCAGTGCAAGAGGTTTCATCTTCAAAATGTGAAAAGGTAAAATATGAAAATTCTATTTTTAGACCAAAGTGGTAAACCAGGTGGTGCAGAACTGTGTCTCATAGACATTGCTAAACCTTATCAAGATAATTGTCTAGTTGGTTTATTTGCTGATGGTGATTTTAGAATTTTACTAGAAAAAAATCAGATTCCGGTTCAAGTTCTGACAACTCAAACCATCCAAGTTCGCAAAGAAAGTTCCTTTACCCAAGGATTAGCAAGTTTAGGACAACTCATACCTTTACTTACTAAAGTTGTGCAAACAGCCCGTGAATATGATTTAATTTACGCCAACACTCAAAAAGCATTAGTTGTGGGAGCGATCGCCAGTTTTTTGAGTGGGCGTCCTTTAGTTTATCATTTACATGACATACTTTCACCAGAACATTTTAGTCAAACCAACCGCCGTATTTCCGTAACTGCTGCTAATCGATCATCATTAGTAATTGCTAATTCTCAAGCAAGTAAAACAGCATTTATCGAAGCGGGAGGACGTGCAGACATTACCACAGTTATCTACAATGGTTTTGATCCCAAAAACTATCAAACAGATGCATCTATAATTCATCAAACCAGACAACAACTAGGACTAGAAGGTAAATTTGTCGTCGGACACTTTAGTCGTCTTGCACCTTGGAAAGGACAACACATATTAATTGAAGCACTGATACAATGTCCTCAAGAAGTAACAGCAATTTTAGTTGGGGATGCATTGTTTGGGGAACAAGAATACGTCCAACAATTACACCAACAAATTACTAAATTAGGGCTAGAAAATCGAGTGAAATTTTTAGGATTTCGTTCAGATATTCCTCAACTAATGTCAGCATGTGACTTAGTAGCACATACTTCCACTGCTGCGGAACCCTTTGGTAGAGTAATTGTCGAGGCTATGTTATGCGGAAAACCAGTCATAGCAGCCAAAGCCGGTGGTGCGGTAGAATTAGTAGAACATGGTATTAATGGCTTTTTATCTACACCAGGAGAATCCCAAGAACTTGCACAGATAATTACTACCTGTTTACAGGAGCCAGAAAAAACTGCGATGATTGCCAATCATGGCCAGACTACAGCCAGTCAGCGTTTTGATGTCAAAAATATTAATCAGCAAATAACCGAAGTGCTTAATATAGTAGATGGTAGATTATAGCATTCCTAAATCATTCGCGAACAACAAGATCCCCGACTTCTTAAAGAAGTCGGGGATCTGGATATATCAAAAGATCAAGCAATTGGATGATTACCAGGGTTGACAGCATGAACAAACTCACTACCTGATGTCGGAAAACCTCGTTTGTAACACGCTTCTTGTGGTTGACCCCATCCCAACTGCAAAATTATTTCTAAGAAGTTAGATTTTTCAAAACAACATATACTTGCCCATTCTGTCCTTTGGACAATTCGATCAACATCAGCTTTAATTATTTGTTGATATTGTTTACCATTCTTAACACTTAAATATAAATCCATTTCTACACTGACTTCATTCCAAAATTCTAAAATAGAATTTTTTGCCACCTTTAATATATCTAAGTCACCAGATAAAGCAATTAACTGAGAATCTACTTCGGGATAACGCAAGGTTTGACCTTTAACACTCACCTCACGCCAAATAATGCCAGAAACGAGATATTGTTTTTGGTATTCATGGATAGCAGCTTTAAAATCTTGATAGGCGCTGAACTTTTGCAATCCATCAGTTCTGATAAATTGGTCAATTACAGGATTACCAGAAATGTCTACCTCTAATTTGAGGCGATCGCCTTTCAAGCAAGCTTGGCGTTCGGCTGCTAAAATTTTGATCAGCTCCTCTGTAGTATAAACCTTTGACATCATAAAGCACTTCATTAGTCATTGGTCATCCAATTTTGGATTTTGGATTTTGGATTTTGGATTTATTCCCAGGATTTATCCGCTTTCTTGTACTCTGCTCGGAATTATTGGTCATTGGTCATTGGTCATTTTCTTTGAGTTTCTCACCCTTATTTCAATATTTTCTCTGCCATTGATGAAAAATGCAGTATCAAGTTGTACTAAAATTTGAGGCAGACAAATTTAGTCTGCCCGCAACAATTATTCTTCTGTTAATTCACTATTTAACTCATTAAAGGAACGGCGCTTTAATTCCACTGACTCAGAACGTGGTAACAAATCAAACACTTTTCTCAATTGAGCGTCTACTTCTTCGTATGGTACTTGACCTGTCTTATTTAAGACAATCTGACCTGATTGATCAAACAAAACAACTTGGGGAACAGCACCAGAGTAATAATAACCAGGTTCTGTAGAATTGTAGGTTTGGGTGGGTACAATCGAATCTACATCAACAGGAATCATCTCTGTGACTCCACCATAAAATGCTTGTAAACGTGAGACAACGATCGCATACTGTTTGCAATCACTGCTGTCATCAACATAAAAGACCAATAATGCTGGTTTATGTTCATTTAAAGCTGATGCTAGTGTAGCTCTAGGCGGAACTAGTGAACCATTCCCAGCATAAACCACGAATATATTACCGTCATATCTGTCATCTTTAAGTTCTGCAAACGCTGGTGACGTACTTAGAGAGAATAGGCACACAAGCAGCAAAACTAGGGATAAAAAGCGTCGCCACTCCCGCACAAGATTAGGTAAAAATTGCAACTTTATGCCTTTCATCAAAAGGAACCTTTTAACCTCTATTTTTTGTCAGTGGATACTGAATTTAGCACTTAATATTATGACGCCTGCTACCAATTTTTAAGATAACGCTTCTTTGACATCTCGTGCCTATCTGATTCTTTCTCTGCGTTCTCTGCGCCTCTGCGGTTTATTAATCCAACATTTTAGCCTTGCCACGCCACTACATTTAAATTTCTTAACATAGCTATAAATATTAGCGCCAACTTACTTACTCACTCTGCAACTTCTGCAACACCTCCGGTGTCAACGGGTTCTTACCAGTACTTAAATCTTTCACCCAAATTTGGCGTTTTGCTTTCGCCTCAGCATTATCAATCCATTGGATATATACTTGAAAATCTTCAATTGCGCCTTTAGTATCACCAGTTAGCGCCCTTGCTAAACCACGACTATCACGGATATTCCCATCATCAGGCAAAAGAGACACGGCTTTTTCACAAGCAAACATCACATCTTTGGCGTAACCACGCAAGCTACCTTCCCAACAAAGACTATTCCAAGAATTAGCTAAGGTTTGTTTAGATGGGTGTAACTTTTCAATTTCTGTGTATGTCGCCACGGCTTTTTTCAAATCACCCTGTTTTAAATACTCTTCAGCTTTAGGAATCAAATTTTGTTTATGAATTAAACCTTCTGCTACTAGCTGTTTAGCAACAAATTCGGCATGATCTTGTACACCTTCAGTATATGGATTAAGATCAATTTTGGGATCAAGTTTCTGCGCTTGTCTAAATTTTTTGAACGTACCAGAAAAATCACCCTGCATTGCTATTTCAATACCTTGATTCACGAAAGCTGGAGCTGCTTTCACTTCGGGATTAATGTCTAACTTAGAGTCCCATTTTTTCGCTTTTTTAAACTTAGCTACAGCTTCTTGATATTTACCTGCTGTTGCTAAATTTTCACCTTGATTAACTAAAGCTGGTGCTGCTGCTAAAAACAAAGATTGATTTTGGCAAACTTTGAGTTTTTCTAAAGTATCTGGATGGGAAATTAAATATGATTGTAAAGTACTGCAACCCCGCGAGAGGACATCATCTATATTTAAACGCCAAAGTTTAACTGTTTCGTCAACACTCCCAGAAGCGAGGACTTTTCCATCACTGCTAAATGCAACGCTAGTGACAGCAGAAGTATGTCCTGTGAGGGTGCGAATTTCTTTACGAGTAGCGACATTCCAAAGTTTAATTGTATTGTCATTACTACCAGAAGCTACAACTTTGCCATCTGGACTAAACACTACACTTTTGACAATATCGCTATGTCCAGTGAAAGTTTTAATAACTTTTTCACTGGCGATATCCCAAAGTTTAATTGTTTTATCATCACTTCCAGCAACAAAGATTTTCCCATCAGGACTAAATGCAATGCTGGTAACAGAACTTCCGTAGGTGAAGGTTTTGATGACTTTACCAGTGGCGATATCCCAAAATTTGATAGTTTTGTCAGTACTTCCAGAAGCAAGAATTTTGCCATCTGGGCTGAATTTGATAGTTGCGATCGCACCACTGTGATCAGATAAAGTTAAAATTTCTTTGCTAGCTGCAATATCCCAGAGTTTAATCTTACCGTCATAACTTCCAAAAGCAAGTATTTTTCCATCCGGGCTAAATCCAACACTACTAATATATAAGTCATCTCCACTTAAAGTTTTGATGGCTTTACTAGTAATCAAATCCCAGAGTTTAATCGTCTTGTCAGCACTACCAGAAGCAAGTGTTTTACCATCTGGACTGAATACAATACTTGTAACCGCAGCGCTATGTTCTACAAGGTTATTAATTGTTTTACCAGTATTGGCATCCCAGAGTTTGATTGTATTGTCAACACTACCAGAAGCTATGATTTTACCATCCGGGCTAAATCCGATGGTATTGATTTGAGATTCATGCCCATTTAAAGTTTTAATATCTTGATTTTTGCTAAAGTCCCAAAGTTTAATTTTGTTGTCGTCACCACTAGAAGCAATCAAATTACCATCGGCGCTAAATGCTACACTTTTGACACTACCCTCATGCCCATGTAAAGTGTAGGTAGGTTTGGCAGTCGTGACATCCCAAATTTTAATTGTATTTTCGTAATTACCAGAAACAATCAGATTGCTATCTGGACTGAATGCGACGCTAGTAACCGAAGTGTTGTTTCCTATCAAAGTTTTAGCTTTACCAGTGGCGACATCCCAGAGTTTGATAGTCTTGTCATCACTACCAGAAGCAATCAGATTACCATCGGGACTAAATGCGACGCTATTGACTGTATCAACATGTCCAGTTAAAGTTTTAATCGCTTTACCAGTCGCCACATCCCAAAGTTTGATTGTATCGTCAGAACTAGCGGAAGCAAGTATTTTGCCATCCGGGCTGAATACAATGCTATTAACTAAATCCGTATGCTCGGAGAGATTTTTTATAACTTTACCAGTGGTGACATCCCAAAGTTGAATAATATTGTTATTACTACGGGAAGCAAGTATTGTACCATCAGGACTAAATTTTATTTCATAAATCGAATTATTTTGACTGGATAGGGTTTTGATGACTTTACCAGTAGTGACATCCCAAAGTTTGATTGTTTTGTCATAACCGCCAGAAGCAATTATTTTACCATCGGGGTTAAATGCAACGCTTTTAACTGTACTTTCATTCCCAGTCAAAGTTTTGATCACTTGACCTGTGGTAATATCCCAAAGTTTGATGGTATAATCACCGCCCGAAGCTATTGTTTTGCCATCTGGGCTAAATACAAGACTTGTAGGACGGCTAGAATCTTCAAAGGAATTTTTCTGGTGAATCTGCGCCAGAATATCTTGAATGCTGAGGATGGGACTAAAAGCAGGGTAATCAGCTATCGAATGGTTTTGGTTAACTAAACCTTTAAGGGTTTGTCCTGCTGACATCGCCATTAATAAACCATCAATTTGGTTTTGTTTAAATCTTTCCAAAGCATAGTTACCATTGCGTTCTACTTGAATCGCAGTAAAAGCCCTTTGTCTAGCTTGTTCAGTTCCTACTGCTACCACCACAGCCCCTAGTAGGGATACTCCTAAAATACCAGCTCCAATGTAAGTTTGGCGTTTAGCTTTCTGTTGCGCTGACTCTAAAATCTGCTTCGCTTGTTTCTCTGCTTCTTGATTAGTACTAACCCAAGATTCTAATGTTTCTGCGTGGGGTCGTAAATCTGTTAAGGCTTTTGCTACCCAGTTCTGATTAAAAACAGACTCGTAAATCCGATTTTTAACTTTTAACTTGTTGTCTCGTTCAACTACCAATCCTGTCAGCCGTAATTCCATCTGTTCCTGGCTATTGTCACAGGCTAATTCCCCATGCTGCAAAATTTGCTGATATAGACCTAACAAATTGTACGCTTTTTGGTGATTTTTGAGAATGCGATCGCGAATTGTCCGCAAATGTTCTGGTTCATCGCGAAATTCCCAATTTTCCAAAATTCGAGATTTGACAACTGCTTCCACCCAACCCTTGCTACTCCCAGAAGGGAAAATATCTCCTCCGAACTCTCTCCCATCAAGAAAGTTAAAAAATTCCCCCTCTTCTCTACGAGTAAAGGAATTAGGTCTATTTTCCTTCAACTCCCGCAGGATGATTTCACACAACTTCTGCGTCAAAAACGGTTGTCCACCAGTCCAAGCCAAAATCTCACCCATCACAGCTTGGGGATTAGTAACTTTTCCTACCAATCCTTGCGTCAGTGAATCAACTTCCTCTAACTTAAATCCTTGTAATTCAATTCCTCTAGCAATATTAAACGGTGTACGCTTTTTATCTGCTATCAAATCACTAGGAATAGCTACACCAATTAATACAAAATTCAAACGATTATAAACTGCTTTATTAGCACGTTGATTGTAACAATTACGAATCACAGCAAAAAAATCCTCAATCGAAAAACTCAAACTGAGGACACTATCAATTTCATCGATAAAAATTACTATCTGTTCAGTAATTTCCACTAATAAAATATCTTCAATAAACTTGTGAAATCGCTGCACAGGCGAAAGCAAATGATGATCATTCCACCAAGTTTCTAAATCAAAATTGTGATATAAATTTAGACTTCCCACTAAGCTATCAATTACCCCTGCATACCATTGTTCTGGAGTAATATCCCAAGTTCCAATTGCAGTCATATCAACAGCAGCACAAACAATCCCTTCTTCTTGCAACCTCTGCATCGTTCTCACCCGCAGACTCGATTTACCCATCTGTCGCGAATTGAGAATATAACAAAATTCTCCCCCTTTCAGCGCTGCGTACAAATCTTGATCTGCCTGCCGCGTCACATAGGTGGGAGAATTAGCTGGTAAACTACCCCCGACTTGATATTGGTAGGTTAAGTATTGCTGTACTTTCATGGGTTCCAGTTGGAATTGCTGAGACTGGCCAGATTAATAGTTATTAGTTATATCACTTGAGAAACAATTCCTCCAGCATGTGATTGATAGCTTGATAACTGATAACTAAAAACAAGATCCCCAACTTTTCTAAAAAGTCGGGGATCTATATCAAAGGCTGAAAAATTTGTAGAGAAATATAGCTTACTGATTGCAACAATTTACACTGCTGATCCAACAGCACTGATTTAATTAATGTAGTTTGTTGTGCGATCGCATCATTACATATAACTTTTTTGATACTTATATAAAACCACCCTAATCTTTGAGAGTACAAATAACAACCCTAACTAATTAACTTAATTTATACCGACTTACTTATTTTTTCTTAACTGCTGCTGAGATAGGTAATTGTATATCTTGATCAAAAGCAAAGTCATTTTTAATTTGTACTACTCGCTTAGGTAGATTATCGCTTGCTGAAGTAGCATCTTGTGAACGAACCTGGATTGTATACTTACCAACAGGAACATTATCAAAGCGATAAAGACCAAATTCATTTGTTAAACCAGATGCAACACGTTTACCATCAACATTGATGAGTTCTACTTGCACATCTACAACAGGTAAACCCGTTGTATCAGTGATTCTTCCAGCAACACCGTATTCTTCTCTAACAGGAAAATCTAAACGAGTCACAGCAGAACCAGCTACTTCTGCTACTATGCTAGTTTTGACTGTAGAAAGCTCTACAGGTAGTTTATCTGGATCAATTTCAACTACATACACACCTTCTGGTAAATTACCAATAAAGAAATTGCCAAAAGTATCAGTTTTAGTACCACCTACTCTGTGGTTGCGGCTATCAACTACACGGATATTAGCTCCTTCTAAGTTAAACTTTTTATTCTGACCTTCGATAACTATTCTGCCTGCAATTCCGCCTTTTTCCTGTCCTAAACCATAATATTTAGATGGAGCAAAATTACCTCCAGCAAAAGACAAATCTGATATTAAAGAAACAGTCAGCCTATCATTTCCAAATGCGCCAATTTGGTCTCCAATTCTAGAAGGGATAGCTTGATAATCAACCCTACCATATAAGCCTGGTAGCACCTGCATACCGACACCAACTACTGGACCTATTTCTCCATGACTGTAAGCTATTCCCATCCTCCAATTTAGACCACCAAAACGCCGAGAATAATGATTTAGTGTTGCACTGTAAAGGGTAGATTGATCACCACCAAATTCACTACCCAGAGATAATTGATATTGTCGATTAAAGTTATAATTAAAACTAGAGTTATAAATATCACCAAAAGAACTAAAAGCTAGTCTTGTGGAACTAGTTGGATTGTAGAAAGCATTAAATAAATATCGACCCTTATAATCAGGTCTACCTGATAAAGAAAAGCCGCGAAAAGGGAGTAAATTAAAAGTAGGCGAAATATAATTCACCGAATCACTGTTATTTTGAAAGCTACGGGCTATAAACCCCAGATTAAAAGCATTGCTAAAACGATAATTAACTCGGAGACTGTGGTTATAGCGATCGCGTGATTGACTATTAGAGCTATAACCAGATGAAAATAACTGAGAATTACCCAGGATTTCTAATTGACCAAAATCTAGATCTAAGTCTGTTGCATAACCAAATTTACCACGAGATGTACCCACACTACTTGTGAGAATAGCAGGTCTTACTGGTTGCCAAACAAAACCTGTTTGTGCTTGCAAAGTATCAGGAACAAGTTGCAAAGCACTTTCAAAAGTAAAATTTCGAGAAAATCCCTGACGGAATTGGTAAAATCCGACAGGTTTACCAGCATCACTGCTAAAATCATCAAAAAAAGCATCTTGAACGACGTTACCGCTTAATCCCAATCCAGCTAACTGCACATTACCGCCTGCTGGTAATAATAAATTAGAAGTATTTATTGATAAAGGACGAATTTCAATTGGTACACTCAGATTATTGCGATCATAAACTAACAATTCTATTTCATCATTACTACCAGTAGGTACATTCACATCAATAAATTCATATGTACCGTTTAACCCTACTTGTTGTTGAGCAATGATCACTCCACCAAATCGAAGTTGGACAAAACTTGCTGGTAATGCTTTACCTTTAAATGTCTGTAAAGGTTGAGAACGTCGAGGTAAAAGTTCAGAAGCATTGTAACTTTGATTAAAACTATCTGCGGGCAAATTAGTAATACCAATTTGCGCTCCAGTCAAAATCATACTATTTAATAGAGGATGTAATCCAATTTGTTGCCGCCCAATTTGATAACGAAGTTGATCTTGACGTTTATAAAAGAAGTATTCAGCCAAATTTGGCATATTTTCAAAATTATTATTTAGGCGAACCCGCCATGCTCCTCCTGCTAACCTTCCACCTAAAAGAGTAGAGCTATAAAAGCTAGTATCTCCAGAGTTTTTATAAAAATATAATTCTTGTCTCAAGCTTGAAAGTGTGCTGCTAGGAGGTTGCACCTCCGGTTGTAATTCTATATTTTCTTGTTGAGATTGAGATTCTGTGTCACTTTTGAGCCAAGGTAAATCAACAATTAACGCTAATTCTGCTGTGTCAAAAGTAATTTTAGTCAACAACTTTTCTTGAAGTGAGACATCACTGATATAAGTTACATCATCTAATTGCCTGATGTCACTAGGTGCTAAATCAATCACACCTAATGGTGTTTTTAATTTTGTGATACCTCCAATATTTTCAATCGTAAAATTAGCAAGATCAGCAAAAGCTTTGAGAGGAACTAAAACAGTATCGCCATCGAGACGAATATCTATATTACCTACTTCTTTCCGATTGATAATCACACCAACTAAAACAACATTTCCTGCTGTTTTAATATAACCAGCTACAGTACTTTCATTGTTAATTTTAGATGTAGTATGACTTTCATCAACACTGATATTTTTAGCTCGATCATTAGATATTTGAGTGTTATTGACTAATTCTTCTTTTGTCTGATTATTAATATTTGGTTGAGAATTTTCTACTGTCGGTATAATATAATTTGGATTTTTGACTAATTCAGTATTAGATTGATGATTTGTTGGTGACTCATTTGTAGAGTAAAAATTTGTGTGATTATTTTGAATATTTTCTAACTCGACTCCTGTTTTCTGTTCTTCTTCTTTCCTTGCATCAGAAGAAATTTTAGATTCAATCTTAAAATTATTACCCTTTATCCGTAGTAGGGCAGAATGTAAAATCTGTACTTTATTTTCGGTTAGTTCAGCACTATTTTTTTCATTTATTTGGGAAGGCAACTCAGCAAGAATGGGCAATTTAAATTGCTTTTCAACCACAAATTCTGAGTGACAGCAAATAGTAATAACTGGTTGTGTTGTTGGTAAAGCTATAGGAAACATAGTTGAGCGAAAATGTTGCAATTAATCGGCAAATTTACTCAGCAAATATTCACAGTCTAGAATTATCGAGACATGAGTTTGATGAGTATTAATTTGATTGAGTTTGAATTTTAATTGTGCGAGAAGAATTATTAGAACTACGTGGTTGAGTTTTTGGTTGTGGAATGGTAGCTGTGGATTGAGGAACAGTAAAGGGAATACCTTGATCAATTTGCACACCATTTAATTCGCCATTAATATCCAAGACGTACTTTCCTGGAGGTAATTTATCAGGTAAACGTAATAGGACTTGGCGTCTAGTATTAGGTAGCACAGGTTTTTTTGGTAGTGATCCACCAACCACTACACCATCAGGAAATTTTGGTTTCAGTTTTTCTATTTCTGCGATCGCTTTGGTAGCATTTGCTCCAGGATATTTAGTAGCTTGCCAAATGGTATACTGACCATTCATCCTGACATAAGCAGTACCTTGACTAGAAATATCAAAACTCGCTGTAATCGGATTGGATTTAGTGTTGACTGAAATATCATTGAGTTTAGCCACTCTCTGCACATCACCCACATACCCATACACCGCAACACCAAAACGCCCAATAACTTTTACCCCAGCGTTTCCTCCCTGTTTTTTTGTGTCCTCAGGAGAAGCAATCTCTTCCACAAAAATAAAAGCACGGTGTTCTCCTGGTTGCGGTTTAACACGAGGACGCACTGCAAATCTAACAGTTTGGGTTTTACCAGGAGCAAGAGTAAATTGCAATGGATTAACAATAATCCATTGAGCTAAAGACTGTTCTGAAGATGCTACACGCTTAATTTGATTTTTTTCATCCAGTGTCCAACCCATCAAGTAAATTTTAAAAGTAGCTGGTTTGGAGTCTCTGTTAACAACTTTAAAAATTTGAGTAGTAGCTTTTTTTTGATCAAGCTTTAATTCAAACCGGGGTGGACTTACACCAATAGATATAGCTGCTACTGGATTACAAACTAAACCAATAGCACTAACTGTTGCTAAAACACTACTCCAAAATTTCTGCATTTCACCTCACACCACTATTGATCTATGAATTACCAATAGAAATAATTTTTTTAGGGTTCCGTAATAGTTACTGTTAAAGTCCCAGAATGCTCACCGGAAACTTTCAATTCAGATAAATTTAAACTGAATATTGCTCCTCCCTCTACCAAAACTGTTTGAGTATCGGGGTCAGTAGAAATAACTTTTGGCTGTATCTTACTAATTGATACTGCGATTTTTGAATCTGTGTATGTCGGATGGTTGAGCTTGTCGCTTTCGTTGTTATCTGAAACTAATTGATAATCGACTTGTAAATTATTTTCGCTACCACTTGCTACGTTGAATCGCCAAATATTTTCAATAGTGCGGTTAATTTGAGTGTTAAATATGGGTTCTGGTAATGGCTGTTCTAAACTACCGTTACGTACTATCCCCCCACTAGTAACTAGTCGTAAATTTGCACCATTAGGTAAAACTTCGCTAGAAACAATTGCTGGTAATTCAATGTTTTCTGCACATACTTGCGAACAATCTTCTAAAGGAGCAGCAAATGCTGTTTCTATATTGCTGATTTGATATAAGCAAAGCATCGCTGTTGCCATACCAATATATAATTGTCCTTGCATTCAATTTCTCTCTGGACGAAATTAAAAAGAGAGCCACGTAGCAGTTCAATACAGTCAAAGCAAGCTTTATGGAGGATCATCTTGCTTTTAACTTGTAATAGATGCTACCTCGGCTCTCCGCTTAGGTAAAGCGAGAGTATTGCTCAACTACGATTTACTCAGCAGTCGCAGTCACTGTCAAAATTCCACCTTCGTGGAGACCTGATTGAGTGGTATTGGTAAAGTCTAGAGTAAAGTCTACATTGCCTTTAATAGCATCGGCATAATCTAGACCAGGTGCAGGGTCAGTTGCATTTGGACCAGTAGCTGTAACTGCTACTATAGATCCAGTAGTACTACCAGTGACTGCTAAATCAGTATCATCGTATGTTGCATTGTGGCTAATGTTTCCATCAGTACTACCTAGACCCCAGACTCTATAGACCTCGACATCGTTAACACTTATAGGTTGGGTTTTAAATGAGGGAAGAGTACCAGTTCCCAGCAATGTGTCAACAACCGATGTACCGAGATCTACATTACCAGAAACAGCTTGAATCACGTCAGGAGTAGCATTAGTTATCAAGTCGTCAACATCAACGTCAAATGTTAAGTCGCTGTATGTTTCTAAAAAGAGAATATCTGGAACGCTGACCTTGATATTTACATTTGCATCTACAGCTTTAGCAGGTGTAGTAAACAAGCTACCAACAGCTACGGTTCCCAAGGAAAAAGCAATAGCTAAAATTCTTTTCATCACACTCAATAATTAAATCAATTACTTTAGTTGTCGCAATTCGACTTTAACTTTCTCAGAAAACTAAATACCTCAGGGTAAATACTAAAAATTTATTTTTTATTTCAATATATTTACGTAAAAATACAGTATTAAATATTACTCAATATTTATTATTGGAACGTTCTAACGTACCGAAAATAACTAGATGGTGCGTTGCGCTGCGCGACAACACACCCTACAAAACTCGATATGTGTACACCGTAGCTTAGGTTGGCATGGGGATGACAAAATTAGCAATAAAATCATCAATTGTAATTATGTTGACAGGTACTCCCCGCAAAACTAACAGCCATTGAGCTGGACTGGATGCCAAACTGATGATGGTGTCGTTACTGTTATTCCCTGTACCTTGGGTGATCATTAATTGAGCAAAAGACAAGCCATTTAACAATCCAATCTTGTCTTCGCCGTTAGTAAAATCTGTAACAATATCATAGCCACTGCGTCCTGTGGCGATCGCAAACGTGTCTACACCACTACCACCAACTAAAGTATCACTACCATCGCCACCATCAAGAATATCGTTACCGTCACCACCTCTAATTAAATCATTACCACTCTTACCTTGAACAGTGTCATTACCTCCTTGAGCATTAATTGTGTCACTGGAGCCAGATAAACCTACATAATAGTTACTTGAGTCATTGAGGAATGTTACCCAGTTACTCTGGTAATTTGTAGTAGATGTGCGATCAGCTGCGTAGACATCAAAGTTATCCACTACTACACTTTGCCCATTAAAGATGATGTTGCCATAATCAGGTGCGCCGACAATACCTCCTCTAAAGTTATTCAAGTTCTGCATCTGAAAATTTTTGAGAATCACACCAGTATCACTAATGCCTTCAAAGTTAATATATAGATCGCTACCAACCTGTTTAAGCAGCATATTCTGGACAGTAAAACCATCTCCCTCAAATTTTAAAATGTCGATTTCTGGATCACTTGGATAATATATGTCTGTGCCAGATCCTCTAAAATCAGTAATAGTGTCAACACCATCACCACGACGGATCACAAATGTATCTTGACCACCACCACCAGTGAGTATGTCATTTCCCTTCTTACCTATAATCACATCGTTACCAGCAAGACCGTTAATAGTATCAAAGAAATCACTTCCTTCAAGTGTGTCATTACCACTTGTACCAGTGATGACGGGCGAAAAAGTCAGGTCATCTATAGATAAACCATGATCTGAACCAGAGTGATCAATATCTCTCCAGCGCAACCATATTTCTTGACCAGGAGCAAGGGTGACATTCAAAGATGCTTCCAGTAGAACACGGTTAGCAGGATCGTTACCATTGAGGTTACTGTTGGAAGTACCACCATATTGGGGACTAGTAAAATCTAGAGCATTGTAATCAACCCATGTACCAGAAGTTAAATTAGTAGCACCAACTTGATACTGAAAATCTATAGTTTGCGCTCCAGCGGTAGTTTTCCGCCACTGCTCACCTACATAGCTAATGCTAAAATGATCAATTGTCCTACCTGTATCGTTAACAAACCGAACTCCCCAGATTAAACCTTTGGAACTGGATGAACCGATAGAACCCAAAGCGCGATCGCTATTATTGTTTACACCAAAACTATATAAACTACCAGTAGTAAAGCCACCATTAGATGCACGATAACTAGTAACTGTAACCCCATCTGTGTTAGCTGCATACCAGCCATTCAGAGTACTGTCGTTAGTCCAAGTAGAACTAGAACTACTTAATTGAGTTAAAGTATTAAAGTTTTGAGAATAAACACTTTGAAGGCTAATTGCTCCCATAACAAAAATTTTGCTGTATTTTATCCAAGATTATGTAGAAAATAGAGCGATCGCCTGGAATGAGAATCGTCTCAAATCATACCAACACAATCGCCCTTAATAGCGATGTTTTTCCCTGTATTTATAGGAAAATATTGTTTATAGATATTTAGATTCGCAAAAAATCTATCATACCCTTATATCTATAAATACCCATCATTACCGTAAAAATAACAATGGTAGAAAAGTTTTCTCACCAACTATGTTTCAAGCAACTCGTCGTCGTTTAGCCCTTTGGTACACAGCTCTAACAGCTTTACTGTTGCTACTATTTGCAATTGGTGTGTACTTATATGTCCGTAATACCTTGGTAGAGCGAATTGACGATACCTTAAATCATGTAGTAGAAGTAGTAGAGCGATCGCTAGTCATTGAACCTGTAAACCCAAACACTAGTCAACACCGGA
This sequence comes from Westiellopsis prolifica IICB1, assembly GCF_004323185.1. Lineage (GTDB taxonomy): Bacteria > Cyanobacteriota > Cyanobacteriia > Cyanobacteriales > Nostocaceae > Pelatocladus > Pelatocladus prolificus_A. The sequence continues at coordinate 1,489,666 of NZ_NAPS01000002.1, read as the reverse complement.
TTAACTTAGAAGCTAGTTTTCGTGATAACACCGATACTGTAGAAACCGTAGAAGATGACCACATAGATTTAGAATGGTTTAGTCCCACAGGAAAACTACTCTGGTCTACTCTTTCAGAACCTCTCGATATTCCAATTCATGTCAACCGCACAGGTGAAACTGTACATGTAGTCAAGAAGAAAGAAAGACACGGGGAAATAGAAACCCAAGAACAAGAAAATACAAAAGATTTAGAAATATTGTTGCGTCAGGTAACTCAACGAGTACAAGTCGGTAAGCAAGTCGTCGGATATCTGCGTGTAAGTCATCCTTGGTTTGAAGTCACAAAACCGAGCCGACAATTGATGCTTGATCTAGCGATCGGTATCTGGATGATGGTACTCTCTGTAGGAGCAAGCGGGTGGTTTCTTTCTGGTAAAGCTATGGAACCCGTACACGAATCTTACCAACGCCTTAAGCAATTTACTGCTGATGCTTCTCATGAACTCAGAAGTCCCATCGCTTTGATTCAAACCAATGTACAGGTTGCTTTGGCTGATTTAGATACTGTTGAAGTCAAAGACACCACTCTCTCCCACTATCGCCAACAGTTAAAATTAGTAGAACGCCTCACCCAGCGCTTAGGTAAACTAGTTAATGATTTACTTTTCCTAGCTCGACAAGATAGCGGTATCAGCACAGAAAATTTTTCTGCTTGTCCTCTGGATGCTTTATTGATCGAAGTAGTAGAAGAACAACAACTTTTAGCTGCTGAAAAAAACATCACCCTCACCTTCAACTTAATTGATCCTCCAGCTGCGGAAACTAACCCCGAAATCTTAGAAAATTGGTTCACACTCTCAGGTAACTGGAATCAATTAGTGCGATTATTAACAAACTTAATTAGTAATGCTTTGCGCTACACTCCATCTTCAGGACAAGTAAATGTAGAATTAGCACGCATAGAAGCAACTAATCGTGTTTCCGGACTACGTTCTAATTACCCACAATTGCAAATAAAAGTCAGCGATACTGGTATCGGTATTCCCACAGAAGCACTACCGCGGTTATTTGACCGATTTTACCGAGTAGATCCAGCGCGTACCCATCCAAATAAAAACACCAAGACTGAAAATACTACTGGTTCAGGATTAGGACTCGCGATCGCCTTAGCAATTGTAGAAAACCATCAAGGTCAAATTCAAGTTGAAAGTACTGTTGGTAAAGGTACTAATGTCACTGTCACTTTACCCGTGAGTTATAAAAATTATGATTAAACCACCAAGACGAGCCAGTGCGTTGCGGGGGTTCCAAGAGTTGTAGCACCTGGTGTACCAAGACACAAAGTTACCTAATACCATTTCACAAAAAATCTGATACACATACAGACCATGTAGAGACGCGATATATCGCGTCTGGAACACAATTTATGTGTATCGTGATTAACGTGAAATGGTATAACTTGGTATTTCCTTTGTGTCTTAGTGTCTTTGTGGTTAATAACTTCCCAAAATTATGCTGCTACTGCTTCTTGATAGGGAACAAAGGTTTTCTTGGTAGCGCCACAAATTGGACAATACCAATCTTCTGGTATAGCCTCAAAAGGTGTACCCGGTGCAATACCAGAATCAGGATCACCTTCCACGGGATTGTATATCATTGAACATTGGCGACAGATCCATTTTTGGGTAGCAGGATCACCGCTAGCTGCTTTGGGAGAGGGGTTTACTCCTTCTAAAGCTTGTAATGCTTCAGTATATTGCCGAGCATGATGGTTTTCAATATGTGTCAGTAAGCCAAAATTATGAGCGGCTTTGCGGAATATACTAGCGTGTTCGCGAGACTCGGCTTGTTGGGCTTCAAACTCAACCACTGCTTTACTATCTCGATCAGCACGGGCTTGTTCAGTAAAGCCTGGATACATAGTTGTATATTCGTAAGTTTCTCCTTCTATGGCTAATTCTAAACAGCGAGCTGCGATCGCTTTTTTTTGCTCTTTTGTTAATGACGCCACATCACCTACTACCAATTCTGGATGCATTAACCGAAAATGAGCAAAAGCGTGTTCTGTTTCCTGATTTGCTGTTTCTCGAAATAGCTTTGACAGTTCGCTCATTCCTAATTGGCGAGTCACTTCCGCAAAGAAAAGATACTTGCGATTCGCCATTGATTCCCCTGCAAAGGCTTCACCCAGGTTGTTTGCAGTGTTGGAGTTTGATAAGTCCATAGGTTCCCTCTTGTGAATCCACTTTTTCGGCTGCTATGAAAATAGCAATTGTTTAATTAAGTCATAGTCGTAATGAATATGAATATACCACATAATATGAACTCATTACGAGTATGAGAAATAAATTCTGTCAATCCAAAATCCACGCATCCAAAATTCTTTGACTCTTTTTACACCCCTAAACCCCTACACCCTTGTTTTAAGTCAGATTACGCTTCTAAGAATGGATAGTTGGTGTAACCTTTTTCCAAATTTTTGTCGCCTATACCGTAAAAGGTTTTACCATCTGGTGCATTCAAGCCAGCATCTACTTGAAAACGTTGGGGTAAATCTGGATTGGCGATGAATAGCCTAGCATAGGAAACCAAGTCAGCTTCACCAGAGGATAAAACTTGATTACCTTTTTGCTTGTCGTAGCCACCGTTAGTGATGATTGTACCTGTGTAAAGTGGGCGAAAAATCGGTAGCACGGGATTGAGAACTTCACGAGTGGCTAAATCGGTTTCATTGGGTTCCATGAGGTGAATGTAAGCCAGGTGAAAGTCATTGAGTTTAGCGATCGCATAGCTGAAAGTCTCTTGAGGATTTGAGTCTTTCATCCCATAATGTGTGTTACTGGGTGAAAGCTTGATCCCAACGCGATTTCCTCCCCAAACATTAGTAACAGCTGTGACTACTTCTAGTAAAAAGCGAGCGCGATTTTCAATGGAACCACCATATTCATCGTGACGCTGATTAGAGCCATCCTGAAGGAATTGGTCGATTAAATAACCAAACGCCCCATGCAACTCTACACCATCAAATCCCGCGGTCATGGCATTTTCTGCACCTTGGCGAAACTGTTCGACGATTTGGGGAATCTCCTTAGTTTCTAAGGCGCGGGGTGTTTCAAGATTAACTTTACCTATGGGTGTGTGGAGTGTTCCGGTAGCTGCGATCGCACTTGGTGCAATAGGTAATTCTCCATTCAGTAAGGCAGAGTGAGCCACACGTCCACTATGCCACAGTTGCAAAAAAATCTTACCTCCTTGAGCATGAACTGCTTGTGTTACCTGCTTCCACCCCTCTATCTGTTCTTTTGAGTAAATTCCCGGACAATTGATGTATCCATTACTCAGGGGAGAAACCATTGTGCATTCGGTAATAATTAATCCAGCTGATGCACGTTGAGCATAATAAGTTGCCATTAATTCATTGGGAACAGAACCAACAGCCCGTAAACGTGTCATTGGTGCCATGACGATGCGATTTGGCAGGGTGTAGGGTCCAATTTTGACGGGCGAGAACAGATTAGTTAGTGAATCTACAGTTTGCATACTCATCCTTTAAAAATAAGTTAACATTACAGTTCAGATATCAGGCAAGTTATGGCGATGATATTAGGTGTAAAATTCCAGCAAATACAGCGCTTTCAAATCTCGCACCGCCATTAGCGAGGATATGTTGTCCAGTAATCCAACGTGACTCCTCGCTCACGAGAAAAGCAACGATATCAGCAATATTCTCAGCATGTCCAATACGACCCAAAGGAGAACTAGCAGACACGGCTTTTTGCTCTTCTATAGGTCTTTTGTCGAACATTCCTGGTGTTGTCGATCCAGGAACAACACTGTTAACTGTAATACCGCTGGGCGATCGCCTGCCCAATTCCACGAGAAGAAGCTGTAACAATCGCCACTTTACCTTCTAATTTAATGGGCATAAATTTTAACTTCCATATCTTTTTGATTTTGATAGTGAAGGTTATTTTTTACATACAACCTTGATCTCTTGGCTTCTAACCGTTGTATATACATAACAATAGCAACAGTTGTCTTTCCTCTTTTTGCCAAAAATATTCTAATCTTGCCAACAACTGCTGCTCAAAAAGCAGAAATGATCATCGCAACTATGAGGTAAAGTCTAATTACCGATCACCTATTACCGACCCAGGCGAATAGCATAAGTGTTCAAGCGGATATGATCTTCCTTTTTTGATGACCTCCTTTTCCAAGAAACTTGATCACAATCAAGGAAATAAAAATAAAATGATAATACTTTAGTAAAAGTTTACGTAAAATCTAGTACAGTTTTTAATTTTATTAAGAAATAAAGGGTATATGTGACAGTTATAAACTCTAGCCTCAAGCTGTGAGGCTCTGCTTCTGGGAGAAATCTCCTGCATCCAATCCTCTTAAAGGGCATAACATGCTTAATTACTGCGAAGAATTAACTGAGCAAAAGCCTTTAGTTATTGATTTTCACCAAGAGGGTGCTTCTAATCAACTCTTTACTAATCCACCACTTCTGACCAGTTACAATTCTGGGTGGAGCAACATTTACTTTGAGCATCACTATCAACCTAGTTATGATACTCCGGAGCATCGCCTGACGATGCACGCCATTACTACTACCTTTTGTTCCACTCCTTCGGAACGATGGTTAGATGGATACAGACAAACTGAGTATCAAACTGTAGGCACAACAGCTATTATTCCTGCTGGTACACTGCATCGTTGTTTGTGGGAAGAAGATGTTCAGTTTATGTTTGTGACAATAGAACCTAAACTGCTATTGAGTTTAGGTGCTGAAGTAGATGCGCCTGAAGACATAGAATTAATTCCGCAGTTTGCGACTAAACGAGATCCGCTCATCCAAGGTATTTTGTTATCTCTTCAAGAAGAACTGAACTCGAATATTCAGGTAAATAATTTGTATGTTGAGCAGTTAAAAACAACGTTAGTTATTCATTTGTTGAAGAAATATTGCGTTAAGAAACCTGTACTGACAACTCATGAAGATGGCTTGCCTAAATACAAGCTAAGAAAAATACTAGAGTATATCCATGCTCATCTCAATCAAGATATTACACTGGCTGACTTAGCTGGATCTGTAGGAATGAGCCAATATTATTTTGTCCGTCAGTTTAAACAATCAATGGGTCTAGCTCCTTACCAGTATGTAATTCACCAACGGGTAGAAAGGGCAAAGCTATTATTAAAGCAAGGGAAAGTGACAATCACTGACATAGCTTTGCAGTGTGGTTTTGCCAACCAAAGTCACTTCACCAAGCACTTTCGCCAAATTACAGGAGTTACACCCAAGGCTTATCAACAGCTTTAGGTGGGAATCGGGGATTAGGGATCGGGAATCGGGGATTAGGGATCGGGAATCGGGGATTGGGCATTGGGCATTGGGCATTGGGCATTGGGCATTGGGCATGGGGCATTGGGAATCGATTATTCTTCTTTGTCTCCCTGCTCCCTGCTAAGAGCTCCCTGCTAAGAGCTCTCTGCTCTCCTATCTACTCACAATCCCTGACCACTGGACTTTCTTTTGTTTTTCCCGACGGTAGGAAAAGAAATGCTCTGGGGTCTGGTAAGTACAGTAAGGAGCGATCGCAATCTGTTCGGGACTAATGCCTAATTTTTCCATCTGTAAAAAATTTATCCGTCTTACATCTAGACGGACTTTACCGGGGTTAGGATCTGGCAATAAAGGGGGATTGGGCAGTTTGTGTAACGCCTCAACTGTTGCTTTTTCGTTTTCTTGTGGTATAATGCTAAGCCCTACTTCTGCTGCAACTTGTGTGGATACTTGGTAGACTTCCCCGGCGATCGCAGGTCCCATAGCAATCCGCAAATCTTGGATTTTGCTGCCTTGGGCTTGCAGACGAGCAATAGCCTGCGGTACTATTTTTGCTGCTGTACCACGCCAACCAGCATGTACTGCTGCCACCTGAAAAGTTTTTTCATCGGCAATCAGCACTGGTGTACAATCAGCAGAGGCTACCCAAAGGGCTTGTAGTGGCTGTTCGCTTACTAAACCATCTGCTGATGCGAGGACAAAATTATCTTTTTGATTTTGATTTTGATTTACCTCATCATCAGGTGAGATTAACTGAGTGGCAATTTCTCCTGGCGTCAGAACAGTATTGCCATGCACCTGTTTTAAGCGATATCCTGAAGCATCTGGATGCAGTACCATCGTTAATTCTTCTGGAGAACGAGGCCAAAAATGTTGGGTAAAAAAGCCATGTGGCCAAGCTTCGAGAAGACTACAAGTTAGGTAAGACATCTCTTCCCAAGTCTGCCAATGCCAAGTGTGCATCTTCAACTAAGCCTAAAAACAACATAAAAATCAGCCAATTAATGCTAACTTGAACAAGCAAATTTGGGGAAACTCTGTGGGATTGGATCACCAACAGTTGGAATTAGCCTTAAAAGGTGAACGTCAGTATAGTTACTTGCCCTTTTCCCTCCGTATATTTGACTGCGTGGCTTCGACTAATAAAACTCTGTGGGAATTGCTAGAGCAAGGAGCAAAGCATGGGTGTGTAGTAATTGCAACTCAGCAAACAGCAGGACGGGGACAATGGGGGCGAAATTGGATTTCTCCGATTGGAGGATTATATCTTTCAGTTTTGCTTACTCCTAAGATTGCAGCTAGTCACAGCTACCAGCTAACTTTTGCCAGCGCTTGGGGAATTGCTAATCAATTGCGAAAAAGTGGTGTTAATGTTGACATTAAGTGGCCAAATGACTTAGTGATCAATGGGCGTAAACTGGGTGGTATTTTGACTGAAACCAAAGTCCATCAAGGCATCATTACCCAAGCAGTAATTGGGGTTGGTATTAACTGGAATAACCCTGTTCCAGAGACTGGGATAAATTTAGAAATGTGGCAAGCTGCACAAGAAGCTCAATTAATTCCCACTTTAGAAGTATTGGCAGCGAAAATCTTACTGGGAATAGAATCCGGTATACAGACTCTTTTGCAAGAAGGAGTGAATATATTATTGGCTCGTTATCAACAGTTCCTTGCAAATGTAGGCGATCGCGTGTACGTCAACAATCTTGCAGGCACTATAGTTGGTGTGATGCCTACTGGAGAACTACATGTACTAATAGACACATTTGAATCTTCACAAGCAACAAAGCCAGAAATTTACCTCCAGCCCGGTATAATCAGTTTGGGCTATTCTACATCACCGAATCAGTGAACAGTGAACAGTTATCAAGTGAAAAAATGATAAGCAAGTCCATAATTTTATCTAAATTAACTGATAACTGATAAGCTGATGTGCGCTTAGATTAAATATTCTTGCGTTAGGACTGTCTAGGGTCAACAGTCCAAAGTCCAAGCTAGTCTTTGACTCTGGAGTGTTGACTTTTGACAACCTGATCGCAAAATATACAATTTAAATGCATAACAGCCTAACTGGTAAACAATTTGTTTAGGCAAACTACGTACTTAAACTCAATCCCAAAACAAATGACGCAGCGCAATAACTCTGCTCCTAAACGTTTGGATAACTTATGGCGGCGATCGCTGCCAGCACAAAGTATCTGTTTGCTTAGTAGCTTCAGCCTTCTAAGCAGTGGCATGGTGCTTGCCCAAACCGAATCAGCGATAGATAATATTGTTCCCACAACGGAAAATTCTCCAACTGCCAACAAAAATACTGTTGAGCGCAGTCAAACTATAGTAATTCCAGAAAAGACTGACTCCCAACCAGAATTTTCTCAACGTCGGAGCAGACTCAGACAAAGACTGCGCCGCGAAGAAGCTTCTCAACCCCCAGTAAGCATAAGAGCCAGAAAGTCCCAAACCCCGGTGACAACTTCTCAATCAGCACCAAGGGTGAAAGTTTCCACACCTGATATTACTCCTGTGATTACACAGGAAAAACCACAAGTAGAATTTACCGCTCCAACTCAGCCTAGTTCTACACAACACAAAGTTCCTGTAGTTACTCAACCTGTGAAGAATTCTCCTAGTACTACAGGTACGACAGCAGGAAAACCCAAAGATTACAATAACGCTTATATTGACCCCACAGATTATAATCCCACGGCTAAATATGAAGCTCCTAGTAGTGTGATCGCTACAGAGCGCACCAGTGGTTGTCAAGCTGTATTGAATCAAGGAGTTGCTAGCAATAGCTGCACCAGTAATCAGCCTGTAGCCAATGGTAGTTCCGGAACGCCCAGTTGGTTGAAGAAAAGTCAAAATGTCTCCGTAGCTGCCATTCCGATCACAAAACGGCTTGCTACTAATAATCAAAATAATACTGGTTGGCGTCCGCCTAGTATTGTTTCTAAGGTGATTTCTAGTACTGGTTTGCGTTCTAACCAAGTTGCTAATTTGGGTTCTAGTAAGAGTAATTATCACCCTAACCGTTTTATTCCCAGTCCAAGCAACTTTACCCCCACAACCACAGTTAGCGAGGTGGCGATCGCACCCAGCGCGGGTAAATTGACAGCACCAATAACAGCCGATAGTCTAGCGCCTCGTCCGAGTGTGGTAGCTTACGAAATTCCTTTGGCAACAACACTACCACAAATCGCCTACAGAGCCATTTATGGCAATAGAATTGCGGCGATTAGTGGTACAGGGTTCATGTACCCACTTTCGATTAGATCGCCAATTACCTCATTGTTTGGTTGGCGCGTTCATCCAATCACAGGCGATCGCCGTTTCCACTCTGGTATGGACATCGGTGCTGCTATGGGGACTCCTATTTTGGCAGCATATTCTGGTCAAGTTGAAGTTGCGGACTGGGTAGGTGGTTATGGTCAAGCTGTGATCCTCAACCACAACAACGCCCTACAAACTCTCTACGGTCACATGTCCCAAATCCTGGTTCAGCCTGGTCAACGAGTAGAACGGGGAACCGTGATTGGTCTGGTCGGAAGTACAGGTAACTCAACAGGCCCTCACCTGCACTTTGAAGTCCGCCAGATGACATCCGAAGGATGGGTTGCTGTCGATCCAAGAGGACAAATACAATCTGCACTCGGTCAACTAGAGCAAGGTACACAGACAGCCCAGGTTAGTCAGTAGCGAGATCTGGGGACAAATAGGACAAGGGAGACATATCAATTAAAAATTAAAAATTGAGAGGGGATACAAGGGAGTGTGGGGAGTGTGGGGAGTGTGGGGGGAATTATTTAAAAAGTCTTTTCCCAATGCCCCATGCCCAATGCCCCATGCCCAAT
>NZ_NAPS01000002.1:1419741-1480398 GCF_004323185.1 Westiellopsis prolifica IICB1 | reverse complement strand
TGTTAGTCAATAGTCAATAGTCAAGGGTCACTGCCCAATGCCCAATGCCCCATGCCCAATCCCCCATGCCCCATGCCCCATCACAAATACCCGTTTTCAGCTAGAAATGCAGGTGTGATTTCCTCATAATTGGTTTTTGTCGGAAATTTGAGGAATTTTTCTACGTATTTGCCGAGAATATCACCTTCGAGATTAACCCAACTGCCGTTGACTAGATAGCGGAGGTTTGTCTCGGCATAGGTTAGGGGAATGACCGCGACTGTAAACTGAGAAATTTCTGGATTATAATCAGCTACTGTGAGGCTAATACCATTCACAGTTATACTGCCTTTGGGAACAATATAATGAGCGATCGCATCAGGAGCGGTAAAAGTCATTTCCCAAGCGGTTGCTGTCTGTTGTGCCGAAACGATACAACCAATTCCATCCACGTGTCCCATCACAAAATGACCGCCGACTTTGCCACCTACTCGTAAGGAAGTTTCTAAATTTACATATCTCGGTTCTGTTTGCTCTTTTCCTAAAGTTGTACGGCGCAGGGTTTCCGGTGATGCTGTGGCGATAAAACCATCTTTTAAAATTTCTTCCACAGTTAAGCAAATACCATCTACTGCAACACTGTCACCGTAACTCAAGTCTCCCATGATGATTTCACATGGGTGTTTAACACAAGTAATTTGCCAATAATCACCCTCTAAGGGTCTTATGGTTCCTAATGCCTGAATTATTCCTGTAAACACGTCTCTTTTCTCTATAGAACTCAAATTATTGCTTGATTTTAACTAAAATTTAGTTGGTGATTTTCACAAAAATAGTAGAGTTAAAAGTATACTTTTTAACTATTTTTTGTATCAACATTTCAATACATTTACAATAAAGATAAGACTTATTTAGATAATTACATTATTGCGGAAAAAAACTAAATTGACTTACTCTGGTGTTCACAACCATTTGGGAGTTTAATAGAAGCAATTATAGAGAACAAGACTTATGTTTTTGATAACCCCAATCTTGACTAGTCAAGAGTATGATTTGTTACAAATTCCTCTAACGCTCAAAGGATTCTAGAGGTCTAGCGAATGATTGAAATGAAAGTCGCTGGCATAGCATTAGATGCCATAACCCGCAGTCCGATTGTACTTTTAAAAGATGCTACAGATCGGCGTGCTTTACCTATCTATATCGGTCAGGAACAGGCTAGGGCAATCATGGGCGCACTGGAGAATCAGAAGCCCCCTAGACCCTTAACCCACGACCTGATTGTAAATATTCTGGAGACGTGGAATATGACTCTAGAGCGTGTGATTATTCATTCCCTACAAAAGGATACATTTTATGCAGCTTTGATTATTAAACAAGGCGAAGTCAAAAAAGAAATTGACGCCCGTCCTAGCGATGCGATCGCTGTTGCTCTCCGTACAAATGCGCCTATTTGGGTCATGGAAGAGGTAATAGCCGATGCATCTATACCCGTAGATCGCGATGCCGATGAAGCTGAACAGGAGGCATTTCGCGAATTTATTTCTAATCTCCGTCCTGAAGATTTGATTAAGCGTTTTGGCAATGACGAATCTTAACAATTTTGGATTTTGGATTGTGGATTTTGGATTAAGCTTGTATGTATACCTAAGCACAAAAACTATCAACCAGTTCTTAGCTCTCAATCTAAAATCTAAAATCTAAAATCCAAAATTCACTAAATGCGATACCGACGCTTTGGAAAAACCGAACTACGCCTTTCGGTATTTTCCTTGGGGACAATGCGCTATTTAGCTTCACCAGAAAATGTATGGCAAACAATTCAAACAGCTATAGCGCTGGGAATTAATCATATAGAAACTGCTAGAGGTTACGGCAAAAGTGAGGAGTATCTTGGTAAGGCGATCGCCTTGGGGTTGCCAATACCTCGTTCGCAGGTTCACATTACAAGCAAAATCCCTCCCACGGTAGATGCAGATACTATGCGTCGGTACATCGATGAATCTCTAGAAAAATTGCATTTAGAATATCTAGATTGCTTGGGGATTCACGGTTTAAATACTTGGGAACATCTCAATTGGGTTAAATCCAAAGATGGCTGTATGCAAGCTGTACAAGAAGCCGTTGCTGATGGTCGTGTTCGACACGTTGGTTTTTCTACCCACGGTTCCTTAGATCTAATTCTAGCGGTTATCAATACAGATTTTTTTGAATTTGTCAATCTGCACTACTACTATTTTTTTCAGCGTCATGCCCCAGTCATTGAACTAGCAGCAGCTAAAGACATGGGCATATTTATTATTTCCCCTGCGGATAAGGGTGGACGTCTTTACACTCCACCCCCTACTCTAGTTGACTTGTGTCATCCTTTCTCGCCTCTAGAATTAAATTATCGATTTCTACTAACTGACCCCCGTATTACTACCTTGAGTGTCGGACCAGCAACTCCTGAAGAATTAACTCAACCATTAGAAATTGCTGACCAAGATGGGCAATTGACTGATGAGGAAATTAAAGTTTTTGAACATTTAGAAAATCATCAAAATCTAGCTTTAGGTACTGATTTATGCAATCAGTGTTATGAATGCTTACCATGTCCAGAAAATATTAACATTCCAGAAGTGCTGCGGCTGCGAAATTTGGCAGTAGCCTATGACATGAAAGATTATGGACAGTATCGTTATGGAATGTTTGAAAACGCCGGTCACTGGTTTCCTGGAATGAAAGCAAATCGCTGTACAGACTGTGGTGACTGCTTGCCAAAGTGTCCGCAAAACTTAGATATTCCTACCTTACTGAAGGATACTCATCAAAGACTACAAGGCAAAAGTGGCAGACGATTGTGGCAATAGTCAAGAGTCAAGAGTCAAGAGTCCAGAGTCAAGAGTCATCGAAGAAGGGAACTCTTAATAGGGAACTCTTAACAGTTTTTCCTATTTCCTGTTCCCTATCTGGGAGTAAGAGACCCCCACTTCTATAAGTGGTATGTTTCAGGTGGGGTGTAAATCCCCCTTTCTGTTACCCCCTGTTAAGAGTTGCCCGTTAAGAGTTCCCTCTTTAATAGTAAATGTTCATTGACAATTGACCCTTGACCCTTGACTAACCACCAAATGGAGTCAAGCGTTTGATCGCACGACCTGCCACATCTTTGTAGCGCAGTTCTCCACACAGGATTTTACCCATGATTTGAGGTGCAGAGGGACGCTTGACGCCTACTTTGTAGCCGACACCAGGAAAACGATAGAATAGACCAGCTAATTTTTGCGCCCAAGCCATATCACTACCCCATTCGGCATTAATGATATCTGAGTATGTTTCTAAAGCGTTGATGTCACCAGAGAGGGCTTTGTTGATCGCTTCTGATGCTTTTAAACCACTAAATATTGAAGGACGAATACCTTCGGCGGTAAAAGGATCAACTACACAAGCTGCTTCCCCTGCCAAAACTGCATTTTCAGTATGCAGTTTTTGTTCACCATTCCACAGGCAAATAGCATGGCCATATTGCTGACAGGTTTTTATATCCAAACCAAAGGAGTTGCCATACTCATCCAAAATTTTCTTAAAGTCTTGGGGTTCACCACCAATAAATGTACCAACACCAACAGAGTAACCATCTGCTTTGGGGAAATTCCAGAGATAGCCATTTTTCACCAGACCAAATTCAAAATGGGCAATATTACCATTTTCTACTGTGGCTAGTGCTTCTGCTTCTAAGGCTGCTGCGAGACGACGTTTACGTTCTTTGAAACCGAGCCATTTCGCCATTGATCCTTTGGCACCGTCAGCAGCAATTAAATATTTACCCATCACCGAACCATTAGCTGTATTCACTTGCCAATGGTCACTTTTAAACTCAATACCAGTGACTTCTGTGTTGTCTTTGAGTTCTGCTCCTTGTTTTTGTGCTTGCTGTACTAGGAAGTGGTCGAAAACATCACGTCGTACCATCCATACTGGTTCGGGAGTTTCTAGTTTCGCTTCTACTGGGTCGCCTGTTTTCCAAGTACAGCGGATAGTGTCTGCTTTGATGGAAATTGCTGGACTAAAGTCAAAGTCAAACCACTGGGCGATCGCAGGTGACACGCCACCACCACAAGGTTTATATCTTGGTAGAGATGCTTTTTCCAGAATTAATACAGAGCGCCCTTGCTTGGCTAGATGATACCCTGCTGTTCCACCGGCTGGACCGGCACCGACAATGATGCAGTCGTACATAAAGTTCTAGATGTTTGCTTTTGAATTAGTTGGTTTTTGAGTTGTGGACTCTATGTTTAGATGGTGTTACCAAAATTTATAAGTCAGGTAAAAAAAAAGGTAAAAGTAAAAAACTATTGTCCCGATTTTACCTTTTACCTTTTACTTAGTAATTGGATTAGACGGTAGTGATGTCTTTTTCTTTTTCTGCCAATAGTTCATTGATTCTGGCAGTGTATTTGTCCGTCAGTTTTTGTAATTTATCTTGCTGATCACGTGCTTCGTCTTCGGATACCTCAGAATTTTTTTCCATTTTGCGAATGGTATCTAGGGCATCGCGGCGAATGTTACGAATGCCAACACGACCTTCTTCAGCATACTTAGCAGCAATTTTTACTAATTCTTTGCGGCGATCGCTTGTCAGTGGGGGAATGTTCAGTCTAATGACAGAACCGTCGTTACTGGGGGTTAAACCCACATCTGACATAGAAATAGCCTTTTCGATCAGGTTTAAAGAACTGCGATCATAAGGCTGAATCAATATCGTTGTAGCATCTGGTGTACTGATGTTAGCAAGTGATTTCAGAGGTGTAGATGCACCATAATAGTCCACTGTCACTTTGTCTAACAAGCTGGCATTGGCGCGACCAGTACGAATCGTGTTAAAAGCTCGTTGAGTCGCCTCAATGGTTTTTTGCATTGTACTTTCAGCTTCAGCTAATTTCACAAGTACCTCCCACAAGGGTGCCGATAGATTCTCCCATGACTGCGCGATGGATATTACCCCGTACGCCCAAGTCAAAAACAAGAATTGGGATATTATTTTCTTTACATAAGGCTATCGCGGTACTGTCCATTACCCGCAAATCTTTTGCCAAAACATGTCCAAAAGTCAGACTATTGTAACGTTTGGCATCAGGATAGATATGTGGGTCAGCGTCGTACACTCCGTCTACCTTAGTAGCTTTAAAAATAACTTCGGCTTCAATTTCTGCGGCTCTTAAAGCAGCAGTGGTATCGGTTGTGAAAAAGGGATTACCAGAACCCGCGCCAAAAATAACCACCCGCCCTTTTTCTAGGTGACGGATGGCACGACGACGGATATATGGTTCAGCTAATTCTTGCATGGCGATCGCGGTTTGTACTCGCGTCTGTACCCCTATTCGCTCTAGTGAGTCTTGCAGCGTCATGGCATTCATTACCGTGGCAATCATACCAATGTAGTCAGCTGTTGCCCTGTCCATCCCCGCCGATGCCGCTTTGACACCACGAAATATATTACCCCCGCCAACGACGATGGCGATTTGAACACCAGTGGCTACTACCTCTGCTACTTCTTGGGCGATTTCTTTGACCACTTCTGGGTCAATTCCATAGCCCATGTTGCCCATTAAGGCTTCACCGCTTAGTTTAAGTAAAACCCGTCGGTAATTTGTTCCCATGAAGTTACGCTTTATCAAAAAATATGCTAATTACCTCCAATTAAAGATAACAGTAGTGTGACTATCTGTCTCTAGTACTTGACCGAGACAAGGCGTGGATTTTAGATTTTGGATTTTGGATTAAATCTAAATCTAGAATCCAAAAAGCAGTTACCTACACGCCCGCTGCTCCGCGTCTACAAGCCTAATAGCCTCTTCTTTATAAGGAGAGGGTAATCCAAAATCTAAAATGGTATAAACCCTTTATCTTTTAGTTACGCCATATCACATAGGAACCTGTAGGTTCAGTTTCTTGAGGATAAATTTCTTGACCTTTAATGAGTGATGCGATCGCCTTTGTGAGATAGTTACCCGTCAGATTTGATTGGTGGTACGGATGATCATCTATCATTCCTTTGTAGCGAACTACACCTTGTGTGTCGATTAAAAAAGCCATTGGTGTTTTGCTAATACCAAAACTACGAGTTACATCTTGAGTCGAATCCCACAAATAGGGAAAATTTAACTCGTTGACTTTTGCAAAAGCTTTCATGCTTTCAAAATCTTCTGTTGTCAACTGAGTGGCATCGTTACCATTCAAGCCAATGATTGTAAAACCCTGTTTGTAAAACTCTAGTTGAATTTTTTTCAGCCTATCTAGATACAATTTTACATAGGGACAATTATTGGACATCGAAATGACGCCAACGGCAAGAAATTTATTTAAGTAACGGCTCAGGTGATGTACTTGCTCATCAATTCCAGGCAGTTCAAAATCGGGTGCATAACTTCCTACAGGAGTATTATTTGTTTCTACTTGATTCATATTTTCTGACTCGCAGGAACTAAGAACACACCTTTAAAGGAAATGTTTTATGTTTTGACTATTTTATAAGCCAGTTTCGCTGTTGTTAATTGTGAAACTACTGAATTTAGATTACTCAAGTCTCAGAATCAAAGCAGCAGTATAATATTGTCGAGTTGTAATAAAATATAAATTTTTGTGAAAATAGTCAGTATAAATATATCTGCATTTTTCCAAATTTTCATCTTATTTCATTAAATACCCATGGCTTCCTCCACTTCTGCGATCGCATTTACTCCAACAAAAACCTGGATTTGGCAAGGCTTTTCTATTTGCTATCAATCTCAAGGAAGTATTGGTCCAGCGGTAATCTTTGTGCATGGCTTTGGAGCTTCATGGTGGCACTGGCGAAAAAACATGCCAGAACTGGCACAAAATTGTCGTGTTTATGCAATTGATTTGATTGGCTTTGGTGCTTCAGCAAAACCTGAACCTGGTAAAAGTATCAACTATACATTTGAAACTTGGGGACAACAAATAGCTGATTTTTGCCGTGAAGTGGTGGGAGAATCTGCTTTTTTGGTTGGCAACTCGATTGGTTGTATTGTAGCGATGCAAGCAGCTGTAAGCAACCCTGATATTGCTCTAGGAGTAGCATTACTCAACTGCTCTTTGCGGCTATTACATGATCGTAAACGCCAAAGTTTACCTTGGTCACGTCGTGTAGGAGCGCCGCTTTTACAACGTGTATTATCTTTTAAACCAATTGGTGAATTTTTTTTCTATCAAATTGCCAAACCTAAAACTGTACGTAAAGTTCTACTACAAGCTTATGCTAATTCTGCAATGGTAACAGAAGAGCTTGTAGACATTCTCACCTCTCCTGCTAGTGATCCAGGTGCAGCAGCAGTGTTTCTTGCTTTTACTTCTTATTCCCAAGGCCCCCTACCAGAAGACCTTTTACCTCAATTGCCTTGCCCAGCAATTATTTTATGGGGAACAGCTGACCGCTGGGAACCAATTGAGCTAGGTAGAGATTTAGCCAACTTTCCACAAGTGCAAAAGTTTATACCTTTAGAAGGCGTAGGACATTGTCCCCAAGATGAAGCCCCGGAGGTAGTCAATCCGATTTTGCAGGACTGGATATGGGAAAGAACAAGAATTCAAACTTCGGAAAATGAGTAATGGATCAGCAAATAAAATTTAGTCTTTAACTAAAAATGCTTGTTCTTCCTACTTCTTCCAGCCTTCTGATTTCTAAGTTGAAAGTGGGTGTAGGGGTGTAGGAGGAGTCCTATTTTCATGGTTAGTGGTAAAATTTTTTACCAGGACTGCCTTATTAATATGAAATTGGTCGGTCAAATAAGCTTTGTTGCTCTAACCAATCTTTACCTACTTGAATACTGATATCAGAAGATAAATTACCAGTACTTTCTACTCTTACTTCTCCAAATCCTAAACTGTTACGAATTGATTCGGCGCTGTTACCATCTCCTTGTTGAGCAACGATGTGAGTGACTTCCAATGGTTCACCAGAGCTTTTAGCTATGTAGACATTGCGATAACCAGCTTTTTGCAAGTTTTTTATCAGTGGTCGGAGGTTAGTGTTATCGCTGCCAGTACTGTCTTGAATTGCTACTCGTAGGTATGTTGGATCTACTGCTTGTTGTTCGTCAGACGATTGTATATCAAAATATTGTGCCATCGTGGTCGTAATGCGATCGCTATCTGGTATCCAATAGCTCGCCTTATACTCTCCATTTTCGCTAAACCGACCGGGCAACATCAACTGCGAAACATTAGAGCGATTTGTTCTGACTCCATAACCAACCAATGCTGCTAATTCTTCGACTGTCAAGTTAGTATCAATGTGTTCTTTAACTACGTTGAGAATGTTGGGTAATTTTGTCAGCGTTGTAGGATTGAGAGTTTGCTCAATCAATTCTCGGATCACCTTCTGTTGTCGTTGAATCCGACCAATATCGCCGTTTTCATCATGGCGAAAACGTAATAATTGCAGTGTTTGATCACCATTGAGATGCTGTTTTCCTTTTTTGAGATTGATGTAAAGATGCTGCGAATCATCTTGATATTTCATATCTCTAGGAACGTCAATATTTACCCCTCCTAAAGCATCAATCAGCTTGGCAACTCCCAAAATGTTGATCCGAATGTAGCGATCAATTCCTACTCCATTTAAGAGATTACTAACGGTTTTGGCAGTTAAAGCAGGTCCACCCTGAGCATTGGCCGAATTAATTTTTTTCTTTCCATGTCCTTCAATTTCCACGCGGGTATCTCTAGGGATGGAAAGCAAGACTAATTTTTTAGTTTCTGGATCAAATCTGATCAAGAGAATGACGTCAGAAAGACCATCAAAGGAATTAATCTGAGGTAAATATCCCAAAGATTTGGTTTCTTCTGGCGCATTTTGGACATCTGGCGGTAGTACGCTCATACCCATAACTAGGATATTCACGGGGCGAGTTAGTTCTGAGAATCGCAGTCCTCCTCCAGAAATGCGATCGCCATCAAAAACAGCGGCCTCATCCGCACTCAAATTGGCTTGCATCAGAGGTGTACTGCTTAAGGACAGTAATGCTCCTGCTGTGGCTGACATGAGCGCGATACCACCCATACCGAGCAAAAACCATAGCCACCGTCTAGATTTGGAACGATTGACCTTTCTACCACCAGATTTGGAGCGAGACTTAGAATGGCTTTTTGACGCCGAACCTCTTTGAATGGTCACAGACTTCCTCACACTTTATTGAATAATACTTGGTGAATCCACTTTGGGAAAAACAGGCGAATCAGACTATAATACCTAACTCTCAATTATTAGTGGTAAATTAATGGATTAAGTGTCTTCTGTAACACTTCTAACTGTATTCTTCTTTATTTTTTCGTTCATTTAAAAACGCTTTAGATGTTTTCTTTATGAAGTATGGCAATATTAGGCGGCATTTGACTAGATAACTTGAGAAAAATCTGTAAATTTTTAGAAAACAACTACCAATATTTAACAGTTATCAGTTATCAGTCATCAGTTGTCAGTGAAAACTACTATTTACCTTAATATTTTAAGACAGTAGTAGGACTTACGCACACTCAACAAATCCTTGGCGTTCTTGGCGTCTTGGCGGTTCAATAAATTAAGCTTTTTGACGATTTTTGCGTAAGTCCTGAGTAGAAGAAGATGCGATAATGCGGAGCTTATAAAGATAGGGGAAGTGACAGACGCGCTGAGAAGGGAGAAATTGTTAGTAATATCTCTGTTTCCCACACTCCAAGCACACCCCACACTCCCTTCCATGTTCGAGTATCTCCAGATCTTGGTTCAAAATTATTCATTTGGTTGAGTGCAATCCTAAATTAGAGGGATGAATGATATTGATGTAGTTAGAGATAATAAGCTTTAAATAAGGATTATATTTGTGTTATCCGGCAATCGGCAGATGCAGACACGCAAGCTCTTAAACTGGTGGCAAACACTTACACCATTAGCACGATTAGGTGCGATCGCTTTATTCGCTCCACTTCTAGTGTTGAATGGCTGGGCCCTTTCAGTCATTTTTCATTATTTTCACTCGCTGATTGTCATTTTAGTAGCAGCTTCGGTACTAGCGTTTCTGCTCAATTATCCTGTAAGTTGGATGGAACGTCATGGTGCTAGGCGAGAGCAAGTAGCTATTTTAGTGTTTTTACTGGCTTTGTCGATTTTATTAGCATTAGGTCTGACTCTTGTCCCACTAGCTTTGACCCAAGCGCAGCAACTGGTAGCACGTTTACCAGAGTTAATTGACTCTGGACGCTCCCAATTAATGATTTTGAACGAAAAAGTTGAAAGTATGGGTCTACCCATTAATCTTGATGCTTTGTTAGTGCAAATCAATGATCGCGTGAAGGGACAATTGCAGGCGATCGCAGGACAGGTTCTGAATCTGGCGGTAGTCACTTTCACGAGTCTACTGGATTTTTTGCTGACAATGGTTTTAACTTTTTACCTGTTGCAGCATGGGGATGAACTCTGGCAAAGTCTAGTTAGTTGGCTACCAAGCAAATTTCGTCAGGCTTTTTCTCAAACTGTACGCCTCAGCTTTCAAAATTTCTTTATCACTCAACTCATATTATCTACCTGCATGGCATCAGCCTTAATTCCGACTTTTTTATGGCTGAAAGTCCCATTTGGTTTGCTATTTGGCTTGAGTATTGGCATTATGGCTCTTGTTCCCTATGGTGGATCTGTAGGTATTGCCTTAACTACTCTATTAGTAGCTTTACAAGACGTTTGGATGGGTGCAAGAGTTTTAATTGCAGCAGTAATTGTTCAGCAAATTCTCGAAAACTTGATTGGACCCAGAATTTTAGGTAGCTTCACTGGTTTAAATCCAGTTTGGGCATTAATTTCGGTTTTAACAGGGGCAAGAATCGGTGGTCTTTTGGGTGTTATTTTAGCAGTACCCACTGCCGTTGTGATTAAGACTGCTTTAAGCGCGTTGCGTCCTGATGTTGTGTCTACTAATCACAGCGAAACCGGAGATGTCACCAGTAACAGTCCTGAACAGGGGGAAGAATCTTGTCGCCAACAAATAAATGAAACCGCAAATGTGCGATCAGTAGAGGTAGGTACACCTGTGACACCCGAAACTTCTCCTCCAACTGCTTAGTTATTGGTCAACCGATTTTGGATTTTGGATTTTGGATTTTGGATCAATTCCACAGATAAATCTAGGGGCTTGTACCATAAAGGAATTATTGGACATTCGTCATTTGTCATTTGTCAAAAAGTTTGGACTCTTGACAATGGACTTTTGACTAAGGGTTTAAAATTGAACCCATAAACAAAATGCTTCCAGTCTGATTGTCGCGCATGGCACAGAAAAACGGACGGTCAACGATCATTTGGAATGGTTCACTCACAGAAGAAGACGTTGCAACTATACCTACAGAAGTAGTTGCAGCCGCTTCTGTTCCTTCTTCATTTACTTCGACAAAAGTTTTATGCTTAACTTCGCTAATTGTAAAGTCTTTTCCCATTTGAGAAAAATCAGCTTTATTGGTGAAAGCCTCACCCATACCTAATGCTTGTAAAGCATTGTTAAGCCTCACCTCATAATCCATCTTGAAGCGGGGTAAGCGAATAAAGCCTTCTTTCTGGTTAAACTGGGACATCCATTTTTCCCAGTTATCAGTGTTGAGATTTTGATAAAAAGATTTCAGACCTAATTTTTTTTTCGGTAGAAAAATATAGAAGCTGACTTTACCATCTTTACCATAAGGTAAGCTCACTGCTTGAAATTGTTCATTTTCATAGTATTTATATCTACCTTTTTGTGACATCATTGGATGTTGTTTACGATTACCAGATGTCAGATAAAAAGGTTGTTGGACAGTTTGTTGTTTGTCAAATTCGTTTGTCCATCTGCCTTTAAAATAAATGGCATTAAGTAGAAATAATACTTGATTTTGTTCTATTCTCTCAACAATCTTGTCAATTTTGCCGCGAGTACTTTCGTTTACCCAGTTATTTATAGTCTCAACTGAGCCTGAATCTTGAAAGTTTAAATTTGTGATTTTTGCTTGATAATAATTTTGAATAGTTTTCAGAAATTCAGGTTTAAAGCTAACTTCTTGATTTGCCCAAAGTGAGTTAGCAATACTTAATTGAATTTGTGGGTCTGGATTTTCTAAAAGCTGTTTTAATGCTGCGTTTGAAGAATTGATTTCCTGTATATTTAATCCTTGTAATTCCAGCGCCTTTGCCATTGCTTGCTGAGTACTACCGCTAGCACCGTTGTAGGTCATATCTAAAGCGATCGCGATACTGGCAGGTGAAATAAATACATTTTTATTGTTATCTTGTTTGAGAACTTCTTCAAAAAGTTTGAAACCAAATTTAGTGTTCGCATTAATAAGTTTAGTATCAGGCAAAACAGACTTTTGAGGAAGAGGAGATTCTGAACGAGGTACACCGGATTGGGCAAAAACTTTTGTATTACTATCAACTTGAGTACATCCAATTACACCCACTAAAACCACACTAGCTGCTGCCAAAGCGTAGCGTCTCCCTAAACGGACAGCGTAGCGTCTTTGTAGAAAATTTTCCCAAGCATTACCAAATTTATGCTTCATTTCACCATACCAAAAGGCAGAGTCTATTTATTGACTATGACACTTCAAGCGACACAGCTATTTGGTGGTTACAGTTTTGGCAACAATTTTGTAGGGGATCGGGGATCGGGGATTGGGGATTGGGGACAGGGGACAGGGGACAGGGGACAGGGGACAGGGGACAGGGGACAGGGGATCGCGAAGAGACTTGTTAAATAATTCTTTCTTGTCTTCCTTGTCCCCCTTGTCCCCCTTGTCCCCCTTGTCCCCCTTGTCCCCCTTGTCCCCGATCCCCGATCCCCAATCCCCTTTCCCCGATCCCTATCTTTTGGGTACAGTCCACCAAGCGAGAGCGTATGGCTGAGTGGCTTCGTTTGCTTGGTTGCGAAACTGGACGCGAATTTTATATTTATCGGTGCTGGGAACAGGACAAAAAATATGTTCTACGCTATCAACATCACTGATTGAGGCGCAAATAGTCTCTGTGTCTTTATTTTGGCTTCCATCGGCTTTGACTAGATAGACATCAAGGTTATTTAGACCGCGATCGCGAAAATTTTCTCCTGCATCAAATTGATTATTTTGATTTTTATCGTTCAGTTCTACTAGCCTGTCCCAAGCTAAGGTAATAGCCACAAAACTATTCTGCTGTAACGGTTTGGATAAGACATATTCTACTGATGAACCCGCATTGACAGTATCGTAATTCCAACCAATCGCAGGTACAGATTGTGATGGTTTCCATTGACCTGCACTAAATTGCTGGTAGGCACGAAAAGCATTTAAATGACCAGCCCCCATCTGATTATCCAGGGGTCTTTTGGGATTTTTATAAACATCAGAAGCCAGCCACTCTTGATTTTGTTTATTAATGAGTGTTCTGGTCATTCCTAGTCGCAAACCATCACCAGTATCTTGAATTTTGTCAGCTGAATTTAACACAACAGCTTTCATGACTTCATGTTGGCGACTAGCAGTACTCCAATTTGGTTGTTTTGTTTGTAATTGTTTGTCACCAAACTCTTGCAACAGAGCAACTGTAGCTGTAACGTGGGGTGCTGCAAAACTTGTCCCTGTGACTTTATTAATTTTGCCATCAGGAGTAAGCAAGGGAATATTACTACCAGGAGCCACTATACCAATTGTGCCACGGGGACCAACATTAATTTCCTTGCCAGATAAACGGAGGGTCATCGCTTCAGTTGTCGCTACCAAATTGGAAACGTCTACTTTATTAAAAATTCCTCCCCGACGAGAGGAAAAAGCCACGTTTACTCCATTAAAATTATCGGTAGGGATAGGAATTCCTCCTTTACCTTGGTTGCCAGCGATCACATATAAAACATTGTGAGCGCGAGTAGACCAATCAATACATTGGGTTAGTAAGGCGTTACCATCCAAAACAGCCTCCGGTCGCGGATCGCGGTTTAAAGGTTCGCCAAAGCTAAAGTTGATGACACGAACGTCGCCACTATTTTGCAGTGCTACATGTTGTGCAGACAAACATTCTTCTGGCTGTCCCATTTTCGTGGAACCTACAGCAGACGAAAATAACCGCGCTCCTGGAGCTACTCCTGGGAAGCCTTTATCTGTACTAACCATGACACCAGCAACATTGTAGGCGTGGGGGTCAACACCACTATTTGATTTAGCAGGATTATTGCGTAAAAATACACCTGCTATATTGACGGAGCGATTTTTGGAAACCGATTTATCTACACCAAACTTCCCAGGACGACCAATTTCCACTTGACCAATGGCAATTTTGCGACCTATGAGATTATACGGGGCTTTATGTAACTTAAGAGCGTCAATACCGTTAGCGCTCATGGAAATTTCCAAAGCTAATACCGGCAGACTCAAACAAGAAGCACTTAATCCCCAAGCGATCCAGCTAATTTTTTTTACCATAGTTGTTTGTCATTTGTCATTGGTCATTGGTCATTGGTCATTGGTCTAGAGACGCGATGAATCGCGTCTGTACAATAGTCATTTGTCCCCACGTCTCCCTGATCCCCGATCCCTGATCCCCGATCCCTTATCCCTAAAAAAGCTCATACAAAACTGATGAGCATTTGCTCAAGTTTTGTTACAATATTTACAGAATAAGGACGCTTAAATATCCACTAGCCATGACCAAAACGCTATCTAACAAGCCGATTGTAATTGCTCCATCTATCCTATCAGCAGATTTTAGTCGTCTGGGAGAGGAAGTACGCGCCGTAGATGAGGCGGGAGCAGATTGGATTCATGTTGATGTAATGGATGGTCGCTTTGTACCTAATATTACGATAGGTCCTCTGGTAGTGGAGGCGATTCGTCCGGTTACAAAAAAACCACTGGATGTCCACTTAATGATTGTGGAGCCAGAAAAATATGTTGCAGATTTTGCTAAAGCTGGTGCAGATATTATCTCTGTACATTGTGAACACAATGCATCGCCACACCTACACCGTACTTTGTGTCAAATTAAGGAACTTGGTAAACAAGCTGGTGTTGTACTCAACCCATCTACACCTTTAGATTTGATTGAGTATGTGTTGGAAGTTTGCGATTTGGTGTTGATTATGAGTGTCAACCCTGGTTTTGGTGGTCAAAGCTTTATTCCAGGAGTAGTTCCCAAGATCCGCAAGCTGCGTCAAATGTGTGATGAACGTGGTCTTGATCCTTGGATTGAGGTAGATGGTGGACTCAAAGCAAATAATACTTGGCAAGTTTTGGAAGCTGGAGCCAATGCAATTGTCGCTGGTTCGGCTGTGTTTAATGCTAAGGACTATGGCGAGGCGATCGCAGCTGTTCGTAATAGCAAGCGTCCCACACCAGAACTAGCACAAGTATAAGCTTAAGCTAAAGATCAATTGAAGCACTAAGCGTGCTAACTACAAACTAATAAAAGGGCGATCAAATAGCGATCGCCTTTTTTATTGATTGAAAATTTAAAATCTCGCCCAATCTGTTCCTTTCCACAAACCAAAGAACAGAAACGCAGACACTAAAGCGCCAAGAATCCATTTTGTAGAAGTCTTAATTAAATTTAGACCTCGTAAAGACTGGGTAGTTTCTGCTTGATCTTTGATTTGTGCTTTTGCTTTAGAAACTTGAGACAAAAGTTCATTCTTTACTTCTTCTGGTTTTTTGCCATATAGGGAACCACCCCGACTTTTTAAAAGATTATCTAATTGTTCAGGAGTTGCTTGGCTGAGTTTCTGGTGTAATTGTTCAGCACGAGAAATTTGTTGTGTTGATATATTATTGATTTGCGCGACATTTTCCTTTGTTAGCCGGATGGTGTTGGAAACTCCCAAAGGTATCATGAGTAAAAATAACGCTGCCAACAATAAAGTTAACCAAGATAATAATTTTAAAATCGGAAATTCCCATCTGTTGCGCGAATGCAATTCTCCATAAAACACGAGTGCTAACCCAATTAAAGGTACAGGTACACGTTCAACTATTGCTCCGATGGTTTGAAATTCCCAAGCAGGGTTAAAAAAGTTTGATGGAATAAACATTGCTACCCAATCAAACAAAGATAATATTAATAGACCGTAACCGAGCGATCGCAGAATAGCGAGCGAACTTTCTTGTGTTAAGACAAATTGAGGAGAAGTCAGTTTTTCAATTTTAGATTTCGTCATAATTCCTTATCAAAGTATCAAAAGAAAAATTTTTATAGACAAAAATTTAATATTTATGCAAATTATAATGCCAGTATTTATACCAATAAAACCAGGCAGTTTCTAAAATTTGATAAGTAGCTTGTGGGGAAGAATTGTTCAATGGAACCGATAAATGCGCCCAAAGACAGTGGTTGTTTTCTCTTAATTGTTTTCGTCCTAGTAACCAAGGTAATAAACGTTGCCAAGGTTGCTCTCTTTGTTGCTGATTTTGTTTAAACTGTGTATTACTAAAAGTGCTGTTACCGTGCAGATTAATGCAAGCACTGAGGTAGGCTTTCTGTTGTTCAACTCCTAAACCGTAATAACCTATATCTTCTTTTTTACGTACAAGCGCCGACGATGAAATTTTGGTATATTTTCTAATCAGTTGATTAACATCTCCTGTTTTGACGTAACGCATTTCGATATCTAAAGGCAAACCTTGACGCATATATTGATAATTTTTTTGGGCTAATAATTCAGAATCATCTTGTATATCATGAGGGAAAGATTTGGTAGATTTGAGTTGCCATTGACTTAAAGGTGGGGCTTCTGGAAAAATAAAAACATCAGTAGGATTTTTAGACGGTATTGGCAGAAAAAGTACTTGTCCCAATACCAATAAAACGTTGCTACAGCCTAGAATTAATAATAAGAACCGAAAATTTTTCCAAGTAATCATAATTTGATTATGATAACCTAGAATTATGATTTTCAGATTCATTCTTTCCTATTAAAAACCAACAGAAAGAACCAAAAATCAGAACAGAAATTATTGAGAATAAAAAAGAACCATTGCCACCATGCCAGTAATCAAAAGCATTCATGTTATCTTGTTCTACGATGATGGCTAGAAGTGCAACTCGTACAGCATTAACAATAAATCCTACCGTAGTAGCTACAACTGGTACCAATATTTTTTGCTGCCCATTTTGAGGAAAAATTAACAGAAAAAGTATTGCGAAACCCAACATTTGAGAAATTAATTCTAGACCAGAGCAACCACTAAGTACTTCTACACTGCCATTTGGTAGATAAACGTTAATTCCAGAAACAGTTACTTCAAAGCCAGTATACCAAAGTATAAAAGCTGATAATTTGGCAGTGAGTAGTGTCAGCTTATAAATCATCCATTCTGGTGGTAACTTAGATATATTAACGGAAAAAAGGGTTATTAGCTCACCTGTATATTGATTTAGACCTCGAAAGCCAGAAGCTATTAAAGCAAGTCCTAAGCCAGAAACAAAGGGTAAAGCATACAAAAAACCTCCGAAGCTAGTCATAGATGCACTTTTTAACAGTGCTATCCAGATGAGTGACAAGCCCAAAAAACTGGGTAAAATTCCACTTTCTAAACTTAAATTATCTCGTTTTTCCCAGATAATAAAAGATATAGCTGCCCAAAACAAAAAACTAGTACTGAAAAGGTTTGAGTTTCCTGATCTCCAACTTAGCGTTAGTTGAATTGAAATTAAGCCTGATCCTATAATTAAGAGCCAGAACTGAGGATAATCAACTCGTATGACTTTAGCCAGTTTACTAGTTTTCATTGTCTAATTCAATGGCAGCTTTTCTATCATTTTTTCAAGACATAAATTTCGGTTTTCCGATGTCAGAAAATATTTCAGATTACAATAAATAAATTTGGAAAATTATTTATTTACATCTTTGCTGTTGCTGCTTCTGCTTTCGATATAAAGCCAAACCAATACCACTTGCTGTTAATGAACCAAAGATCGTTAGAGGTTCAGGAACAGCTTTATTTTTTTTGTTAAAAGTAAAGTTATCTATCACAAAATGCGTCCCTCTTCCACTATAGCCAGCGTTATTACCTCCAGAAGATGTGAATTTTAAATAATCAATTCCCACGAAATCAAATGTAAATAGTGTAGGAGTTTCTGTACTCACAACTACTGTCTGTGAGTATTTCTTTTCTCCCGATACTCCTCCCGTATAACCTTCTACCAGAACAGTCAAATCATTATTCCAGGCTGCTGTTAAATACGTATTATTAAAATCGAAAACATCATCAACTGTACTTATCACAGCAGGATTGGCAAAACCATTGTAAGCTACGTTTTTTGGTGATACTGTTCCATTTACATAGCCTGAGGGAGTAAAAGAAGTTGTATTGAGATCATAAAAGTTTTCCCAATTCAATCCTGCATAGCCATTAGAAATTGTATTTTGAGATCCAGGTAGATCATCGAAGGTAACAGTAACAGCCTGAGCCTGTTTTGTCTGAATTACCCCGACCACAACAGCAAAAAATGTAGCTGTGGTTGCAGTTCCCAGCAACTTCTTTTTTATCTGAGATTTGCTTGGTATTGTGGTATGGCCAAGCTTGTCTCGAATTTTTGCGAATTGCAACCCCGTCATTCAACTCACTCCTACGACATGATCAAAATCGATGGTAGACTTCCCTGGAGTGAGATTGTTTACTCTCCAACTGTTGTAATTCAACAATTACAGCGACAGAGGTTTGTTACCTTGTCGCTCCTTAGACAGAAGGACTAATTCTATGTGCTAGAAACTACACAGGTTCTTTTAGCTCTATAGCGCTAAAGGTGTGTGTTATCTATATTTACTATTTTTAAGTAATAAGCGATACTAATTGTATAGTATAAATGAAGGCTTAATATTTAGTTTTACAAAAAGTTTATAATTACAAAATAGATGTTTTTTGTTGTAAGCAGCTTCTGGTAAGGCTTGTGAGAAATAACCTCGTCAGGGGGCTGGATAAAAGTTTCATAAAGTTAAGATAGTTATATTTTGCACCTAGCCCTAAATTAAAATTTGGGCTTAAAGCTAAAGTCGGTTTTTAACCGACTGATACCAATTTAATATGAAGACGCATACAAAGACCCCACCCGCGCTAAAGCGCACCCTCCCCTTGCGAAGGATGCAGCTGGCGAATAGGGGGTCAAACCCCTCGTTCGCCCACAAATTGGTTGTAGAGACGCGCCATGGCGCGTCTCTACATCTGGTGGAATGACGAAAAATCGTCGGTGAGGGGTGTCACCCCTGATTCGCCAGCTGTATCCTTCGCAAGGGGAGGGTTGGGGAGGGGTAAAATTCGGGAGCAGCTTCACGAAGAAATGGTATGACTATGGATTTGATTAACCCAAATTTCCGCTCTCAAATAATAGCTGGCTCATAGCAAAAACCCACTTGAAGTGGGTTAAAGGGGTTATTGATTTAGTCTGTTTTTTGCATAAGTAAGTCGGTGGGAATAAACCTAAGCATGTTACGAAAAGTAAACAGGACTAAAATCTTCACTAATAGACTTAGATTTATTTGTTACGACCGCCTAACCATTTAGCAGCAGCAAGTCCTACAATAGCTCCCACGACAGGATTGCTGAGAAACTTGATAATAGCTGGCTGTTCTGCTAATACTTCTTTGAAAATGTCAGGATGGTTATGATATGCAAATGAGGCGAGTCTGGTAACATCATCCGCACTCATGCGGTTGGGGTTGTGAGTAGAAAGACTTAATTGTTGCTCAAGATGGCGCTCATCCAATCCTCTTTGCTTGAAGTGTTTGAAAAAGGCGCGTGCGACATCATCTCGTTCATTAGGTTTAATATTAGCGATCGCCTTTTGCAATTCTGGCTCCATTTGACTTGGAGGAATGCTGCTTGAATTAAAAGAGCGTTCAAACATTTGGCGACGTTCAGACGCAGTTGTACGTTGAGCAAAATCATCAAAGCTTTGATAATCTTGTGATGGATCACCACTAGGAGCATCACCAAGATACTCAACATCACCCTGAGCCAAATCTTTCATAATTTGGCGTTTATACTCTTCACTGCTACTCACTGTACTAATCTCCTTTTCTTATTCTTGTTGATAGTTAAAACACTAAACAACAACCAACAAACAACAATTTCTAACTGTATTGAACTTGATTGGTTTGAGTATCGTACCTAGCTGTCAGAATCAGCTGCTTGTCAGGTGCGTATACCAAAACAGTTAAATCTTGATTGGGAAAGTTTTTCCGAAAACCTTCGACCAAGGATTTTGCTAAAGGACGCACTTCGTTAGGACGCACTTGTGGGGAAATAACTACGCCTAACTTATTGTTATCGCGCACATAAGCATCTTGGACTAATCCTCGCGATGTTTGTACAACCCAGTTACCAAAAGTTTGTCCAGATGCAGTATTTCCTCGCTCCAATTGTGCATAAGCTACATCTCGACCAACTGCTGGCGGATTTGTGTTACGGTCAACTTGGGCAACATTACCACCACAAGCAGTAGTAATAGTTAAAACCAAAATCAAAACAACAGCCGTAATCATTTTACGACTCTGCTGTAGCAGATTCATTTTTGCTCTCTCCTCAAAAATTGCTATTGGAAACAAACAAAATTTAGATTTATGTTTATTATTTGCGCGGACTTACTATTTAATAAACGTTGAAAAACAGATAATTAAATTTAATTTGTTTCGTTTAGCTTTGTTTTATCTAAACTAACGTATGATTTTTGTTTGAGGCTTCTTTCCATAGACATATTAGTTACTCTATAAAAAGAGAGAGGATGAATATATTAGTTACTAATTAGAGATCAAATAATAAATGTTGTTAATCAATAAAAAATTAATCATCAGCAAACAAAATAAGGGAGCATCCTAAATGTTCAAAAATGCCTGCGATTTCAATCGCAGTCTTATAGTGAAAGTCTGCTTTAAGCAGACTGTTTGATTTTATGAAGTTGTCTGAAGACGACTTGTGCTATTAGCAAAGGGTTTAATACCAATTATTTATGAAGATGCACAGAATATTATAAAATTAACCGCCATAGACGCGCAAGCGGCTACTTGCAGAAGTCGCTACGCGCCTACCGGAACGGTAGAAGCCTTAGACGCGCAAGCGGCTTCCGTAAGGTAGAGCGCCAAGAGTGGAGGTTTATTCATTTAGTGTGGCTTCACATTAAATTGGTTTAAACCCTTTGCTTTGAGGTATTTTGAAAAAATTGGGATGCTCCCCAAAATAATTTAAAAAATCTCCAGCTTCTTAATCGTAAAATTATCCTAAATAGGCTTTTTTCACTCGCTCATCTATCATTAATTCAGATGCTACGTCTGTAAGAGTAATACAACCAGCTTCTAAAACATATCCTCGATCTGCAATCTGTAATGCTAAATTGGCGTTTTGTTCAACTAATAAAATAGTCACGCCCGTCGCTCGTAAATTTTCAATAATACCGAATATTTCTCTAACTATAGCTGGTGCTAAACCTAAACTTGGTTCATCTAATAATAGAAGTCTTGGTCTACTCATTAAAGCACGAGCGATCGCTAACATTTGTTGTTCACCACCGCTAAGAGTTCCCGCTAGCTGATTACGTCTTTGTGCTAAACGCGGAAATAGCTGAAATTGCTGTTGAATATCATTCTTTATCTCTGCTTGCTGAGAACGAATATATGCACCTAAAAGCAAATTGTCATAAACAGTTTGTCGCGTTAATACTCTGCGTCCTTCTGGACAATGGGCGATACCCAATTGCACAATTTCGTGGGGTTGACGACGGGTAATATTGCGTCCACTGTAGATGATTTCGCCACTTTTGGGATTAAGAATTTTAGATATAGCCCGCAGAGTAGTAGTTTTACCTGCACCGTTGGCACCGATGAGAGTGACTACTTCACTGTTGTTGACAACTAAATTAATATTTTCGAGGGCCTTAATACCCCCATAATTAACATATAAATTTTTAATCTCCAAAATTGGGTAGCTTTTCTGGTTCTCTGTGTTCATCGGTGTGCATCTTTAGTTGATCAAACATTCAGTATGTTTTCTTAGTGTCTTAGTGCCTTGGTGAGTCCACTTGCCGTCTTGGCGGTTCCCGTCACGTAGACGCGCCAGCGGCTTCTCGTAAGAGTAGGCAAGGTGGCGAACCCGTAGACGCAAAGCGGCTTCTCTTAGAGTAGGGTGGTTAAGATAAAATTTTTATAAAACACATAGACACCAAGACACAAAGATAATTATTAATTATTCATGACCCAAATACGCCTCTATGACAGCGGGATTATTTTTAACCACTGCTGGTTCTCCCAAGGCGATTAATTGACCAAAATCTAAAACCGCGATGCGATCGCACAAACCCATGACTAAGGGTACATGATGTTCAATCAGGATAATCGTTAAATTAAAGCGATCGCGTAAATTGCGGATAAATTGACTGAGTTGCTGTTTCTCGCTGGGATTCATTCCAGCTGCGGGTTCATCCAGAAGTAAAATTTGTGGTTCTAGGGCTAAAGCACGAGCAATTTCTAGCCGTCGTTGATCACCATAGGCAAAATTCTTAGCTTTTTCGTCAGCGCGTTTTTGTAAACCAACTAGTTCTAATAATTCCAAAGCTTTTTGCTTACTTTTACGTTCTTCTGCTGGTGCTGGTGGAATTCCCATCACACCTGTAAGTATATTGCTATGAATATGCAAATGTCGGGCAATAATTGCATTTTCTAGTGCTGAAAGTTCACCAAATAAGCGAATATTTTGGAAAGTGCGAGCAATACCTAAAGCAGCGATTTGGTGGGGACGTAGTTGGGATATTTCTTGATTTTGATAAGTTAATTGTCCGCTAGAAGGTGGAATTAAGCCTGTAATTAAGTTAAATAATGTTGTTTTACCAGCACCATTGGGGCCGATTAATCCAAATATTTCATGTTTTTTAACAATAAAAGATACATTATTGACAGCTACTAAACCACCAAAGCGGCGAGTTAAGGATTTTGCTTCTAAAAGTATGTCATTGGTCATTTGTTTAGAGACGTGATGATACTCTTACGAGAAGCCGCTCTTACGAGCGTCTACGCGTTTGTACAATGGTCGTCTTTTAAAAATATCTGGGGTAACGAGTCCTTGAGGGAAAAAGATGGTTCCTAAAACTATTAGTAAACCAAAAATAATTAATCTCCCATCTCTTAAAAATTGTGCTAGCCAAGTTGGTAAACCACCTGTGTCAGCGATGCTTCTTAAGACTTCTGGTAAGGCTGTAAATAACATACCTCCGACTACAGCGCCTAAAAAAGTTCTCGAACCACCAATTAAAACAAAAGTTAGATAAATAATACTGGCATCAAATGTACCTTGTCTGGCATTCCAAGTATTGAGAAAATGAGCGCTAATTGCACCAACTACTCCAGCTAAAATTGCTCCTAGTGTAAAAGCTAAAACTTTGTAGTAAGTTGGGTTAATTCCCATAGCGCCTGCTGCTAATTCATCCTCACGAATTGCGGTTAAAGCCCTACCTACACGAATACGTTCTAGACGATAAATTAATATCATACTAATGATTAATAATGGTAGGGCAATCCATAAATATTCAATTTGTGTTGGGAAAGGTTGAGGAATACCAAAAATTCCCACAGCACCACCTGTGATATCTAAATTCAGGGAGAGAACCCGCAAAACTTCGACAAAAGCAATTGTGGCGATCGCTAAATAAATTCCCCGTAACCGCAAAGCTGGAATTCCGACTGCTACACCCAACAATCCCGAAACTACACCAGCGATTAACATTTCCAACAACAGTAATGGAATCGGAAAAGGATCACCACTAGAATTAAAAACAGTTGTTGACAGAATCGCCGCAATATATCCACCCAAAGCATAAAATCCAGGGCTAGCTAAAGATAATTGTCCAGCCATTAATGGCAAATACAACGATAATCCTAGCAAAGCCCCTAATACCATAGAGACAATTAAAGCGCCATAGATAGCAATAAAATCAGCCATTTGTCAATAGTCATTGGTCATTGGTAATTTGTCATTTGTCATTAGTAGAGACGCGAGGAACATGGCGTCTGTACAATAGTCAAGAGTTAAACCTCAACGTTCTAACTTTAAGACTTAACGTTCCAACTGTAAGACTTAACGTTCCAACTGTAAGACTTAATGTTCCAACTGTAAGACTTAACGTTCCAACTTTAAGACTTAACGTTCCAACTTTAAGGCTTAACGTTCAAATTTCAAAGCGATTTCTTCTCCCTTGTCCCCGATCCCCGATCCCCGCTCCCCTAATACAGTGTTCCATCTTTATGAGCAAAAATTCTAGATTTGCCATCAGGACTAGCCTTTGTAATTAAATCATCATCGGGAAAGCTAGCTTCATCATTGGGAGTGCGATCGCCTACTTCCAAATAAACTGCAACTGTTGAGGTACTATTGACTAAATGATGTCCGTTGGCTTCACCTGCGGGAAATCCAGCCGCCATTCCTGGTTTGAGAACTTCTGCACCCGCATCTGTAATTAATGTCAACTCGCCTTCCAAAACATAGATAAATTCATCTTGACATGAATGCCAATGTCTTAAAGCAGAAGAACTTCCAGGTTCCAATTTTACTAAATTTACCCCGAAGTTTTTCAACCCGGCAAAATTGCCTAAGCGTTGACGAGTTCTTCCTGCTACTTTCGGTTTAAATTCATCGGGATAATTGGAGCGTGCTTCAGTAGGTACTTTTTCTGGATCAATAATCATAAAAATTACCTAATATTGAGCTTTTTGCCTTCGTGTCTTAGTGTCTACCCTCCGGGAAGGCGCTAGCGCGTCTATAGTGTTTCAAAAGTTGATTTTTTAACCACTAAGACACCAAGACGCCAAGAATGAAATGAGATAATTCAAGCTCTGTGGTTGTTTTGTGCTTGTTGTCATAGATTTAAACCTTTTGAATAAATCTTTTTCCTAACAAACCTTGTGGTCGAACTAAGAGCATAATAAACAAAATGCCAAAAGCAACAGCATCTTTGTAGCCAGAAAATTCCCCTGGAACAAATGCTTCCACTAAGCCAATTACCAAACCTCCTAACACCGCACCGGGAATACTACCTAAACCGCCTAAAACAATTACTGCTAATCCCCGCAATCCAAAACCAATGCCAAAATAAGGGCCAGCTATACTAACGCTAGAGGCGACTAAAGTTCCCGCCACTCCTGCTAAAAAACTGCTGATAAAAAATGTCAGGATAATAAAGCGATCGCAGTTAATTCCTAATAAACTGGCTGTTGTTTCATCTTCTGCGATCGCTTGCATCGCTTTACCGTATTTTGTGCGAGTAATAAAATAAGTCAAGATGGCAACAAATACCATAGAAACGACAAAAATCACTACCTGCACAGTGCGGATTGGAATTGGATTTGCTTGGGAACCGAAGTTAATTGCTGGTGGTAAATTGCCATAAGTATTTCCTGGATAAGTATAACTTTCTGCACCCACTAAATACTGAATTAAATTGACAATTACCACTGCTACACCCAAACTAGAAACCACCGTCAGCAAAGGATCGGAACTTCGTTGACGCAAGGGTAAAAAAGCAATTCGTTCTACCACTACTCCGACTAATCCTGCCAAAATACTCCCTACAATTAAAGCTAAAGCAAAAGGGAATTGCACAGGTAAAGCTACATTGGCTAACAAACCATTAAATCCAAATCTCCCACCAATAAGTGCATAGGTGAAATATGCACCGAGAGTAAAAATAGCACCATGAGCTAAATTAATGATGCCCAAAATAGAGTAAACCAGGGTATATCCTAAAGCAAAAATAGCGTAGATGCTACCAATAGATAACCCATTTAAAAACTGCTGCAAAAATAGAGATATATCCATATTTTTATATTTATCTAAACTAATATAAAATCATCCCGCTAAGATTCATCTGTAGCGGGAGAGGGGTAATTATTAGTATTTTGCAACAAGTTGATTTAATTTACTGTTGCTTTACCTTCAAGTTTCCCCCAGCCTACCATCTGACTTTTGATTGCTACATAATACATTAACTAATGCTTACCTACACCCAAGACTTAGTTTACACTCTCAAAGAATTAATGCCGACGCAGTAACAAAAAGATATATGAAATTATGAAGGACATAATGGCGAAAGAAAGTTCTGAACAAAATCAAGGCGTACCTTCTTTTGAGTATAATCCAGCCACCTTTAGACAACCATTGCTTTTTGAACTATATCGTCCTCTTGATGAATTGGAAGCAATGATATTAGACACATTTGCAGGTCAAACGATCACCATGTCTGAAATTTATACTCAACATCATGTTGGAAAACGCTATATCACCAAAAACTATAAGGCTGCTCTTAATAATCTTGAAGCACAGGGTAAAATTACAGCAGATCCACCTGCAAATAAACGAAGAAAAATTAGAGGTGAAATTACGTTTGCAGATCATGTAAAAGTAACATTTCCGTCTAAGCAGTAAGTACAAAATTCTCTTTTTTTATTGCTAATTTTAGCGGAGCATTTCCCCATGTTTC
Organism: Westiellopsis prolifica IICB1; assembly: GCF_004323185.1. Lineage (GTDB taxonomy): Bacteria > Cyanobacteriota > Cyanobacteriia > Cyanobacteriales > Nostocaceae > Pelatocladus > Pelatocladus prolificus_A. The sequence goes on along the minus strand of NZ_NAPS01000002.1, from coordinate 1,453,946 downwards.
TTGATGTTGCTTCCAAGCATCAGGCATTTCATCCCATATCCTACCATCCAGTAACCTACCTCCAGCCTTAGAAGTTCTTCCGCCAATCTGCTTGAAGAAAAATGCTACTCCTGTAGCTTGACACTGATCACGAATATCCTCTACCCACTTAGTTTTCATGGGGCGATGTTTTTGTCCAGACTCACCACCGACAATAACCCAATGAATATTTGTTAAGTCCAAATTTAATGCATCTAAAAGCGGTTCACATGAGAGAAAACGGACAGCCACGGGAACTTGACGAAGAAAGTCAATACGATGGACATAGTTTTGATTTTCAACTGACACACCCAACCAAATATTTTCATGAAATTCTAGATTAGGAGCCAACTCTACTAATCGTTCAGGTCGTTTTGTTAATATTTGATATATGTGCCACGGTGTTGCCTGAATTACTTTAAAGACTTTTTGAATGAAGTCAAGAGGTATATCTTCGTGAAAAAGGTCGCTCATTGAATTAACAAATATTCGACTAGGAGTACGCCACTTCAGAGGATTTTCTAATCTTTCTGGATGTAAAGTTAAATCAAATCCATTCTTAAAATTATTAGGAAAACGTTTAGTGAGAGCTTCTGCATAGCAATGCAGACAACCAGGACTAACCTTGTTGCAACCAGTTGTTGGGTTCCAGGTTTTATCAGTCCATTCAATACCTGTGTGCGTACTAGACATATTATTTAACCTTATAAATTATGAAGTTTGCAAATTATACTTTTTTAATATTTGAGATTTGTAGTTTATCTGTACTATAGCAGACTTTTAGATCAATACATCCGGGATTTGTACAAAACTCGTCATCTTATTAAAAACTTTTTTGTCAAACTCCTGTCACTTCGCTCATTTTGCCCTTGTAAGGGAAAATTATGCCTTATAGAGGTTAAGTTCTAGCCTCTAAAGGAATGAAGGCATTTTCATCAATGAAAGAATTAGTAATAACACAGCAAAGTTGTGACAGTAAAAATATCAGTGATATCAAAAAATCTAAATATTGATACCACTAGTGTTTTAACTGTACAAAAAAATTGAGATCAGAATAAATTCACAAATCAAATATAAGTGGTAAATTTGCTATTTAATAAATGCAAATTTACCAGTGCTGCCATCTTTTTCCATCTTAATTTGGGCAACATAAAAGTCTTTTTGTACAATCTCACCTTCTGGGCTAAATGAAATTTCACCAAGCGGTGTATTGTACTTACCTGCGAGTATTTGTTTATTTAATTCTGTCCGTAGTTTATCTACAGGAAGGGTGTTGACTTTGGTTTTTTGATCTAAAGCTTTCAATGCATCTACATACACCTGCACTGCTGTAAAAGCTTGAGCGCTAAATTGGGGTGGTTCTTTTTTGTATTGCTCTACGTAAGCTTTGCGAAATGTAGCATTAATCTCTCCTGGATGTTCGGGACTGTAAGCTTGAGCAATCATCACGCCATCACACAGAGCTTTACAAACAGACAATACATTTGATGTATTCAAACCATTACCACCAATAATATTGCCTTTGTAACCTAATTCTCGTAGTTGTCTAACTAAATTACCACCATCAGCAGCCAAACCAGAAATAATAATTAAATCTGGTTTTAAATTCAGAGCATTAGTAGCTTGAGCTTGAAAATCGGTATCAGTAGTTTGAAATTTTTGAACTGTGACTACTTCTAGTCCTTGCTCTTTAACTGTTTTTTGGAAAATTTCAGTTTCTGATTTGTTAAAAGCATCATTTTGAGCATAAAAAACTGCTACTTTTTTAATCTTAGGATTTTGCTTTAATGCAGCTTTCACAGAATTAGGTGCGACAACAAAAACTGGTGCAGATACACGAGCAATATAATCACCAATTTCGGGAACACCTTTAGCTGTAGTGGATGCACCAATTACTGGTACTTTTGCCCGTTCCGCAACCGGAGCCGCACTAAAAGCTTGTTGTGATAAAGTCGGGCCGACAATACCGACAACTTTATCTTTATTAATTAAAGTTTGAAAAGCGTTAATTGCTCCCGCTTCATCACCACCAGCATCTTGAAATACTAATTTAATCGGAGTACCGTTAATGCCGCCTTTGTCATTAAAATATTTCTCAGCAATTTTTGCACCTGCAACTCCTTCTTGACCAAGTAATGCGACGTTGCTAGTCTGAGCAAAAGCAATACCAATGGGTATGGGGCCAGATATACCCGTTGTTGTTGAAGTAGTGGTAGCGGTATTTGTGCCATTGTTATTCGTACTAGTGTTTGTACCAGTGTTACCACCACAGGCTGTGATTAGGAAAGTACAAGAAGCCAACAATGCTGTAGTCCGAGCAATAGTTTGTTTCATCAGTGCCAATATGCCCTAAATCTATATAATCTATTTATTTGACCACACCCCAGGTAAAGCTTCCAAGTAGTTGCTTGCATCTAGCTAGTGGTAGATTCCGTCGTATTGTCTAGATTAACTAATTTGGGCGGATCGCTTCTTTAAATCGCTTCTTTAAATCGCAATGGCGATTTCTGATGCAACTCCATCACTAAATTAGACCTCTTGCAAAAGCAAAAGCTGTTTAAAAACAGGATCTTTCTCAGCTTCAGTTAAAAGCACTTGCTTAACTCATATCTTGCATCAGCTTTTCATCCCGCCAAGAAATAAATTTATTGGCTAATAGCTAAAGTCAGATTTATCTGACTAGGACGATGTTTGAGTCCGTTTTAACGGACTTATGCTACTAGCCTCAGAATTAATTCTGAGGCGGGATACTCTCAATGCACTTGCAATAAATCTCTGATTCTATCTCTGTGTTCTCTGCGCCTCTGCGGTTTATTAATGCACCATTTTAGACTTGCCAAAGCACTGGGGTATAGCTTTCTTATGCAGTTGTTAAAAAATTGAGCATTTCTTGGGCTACGACCTCTGGAGACTCTATAAAACAGGCATGTCCTAATTTTTCAAGAATCACAAGTTCAGTATTTGGAATACCTTGAGCAAGATGTTCAGAAAACTTTACAGGTGTGATCATATCTTGTTCACCCACCATCACTAAGGTAGGAACATGAATACTGGCAAGACGTTCAGAAGTATCGCTGTTGAGAATAGCTTGACTTTGATGATAAAGTGCGTCAGGCTCTGGTAAATATGGGTACTTCTGAATTTGGTTAATAATTTGTTCGATCGCTCCTGGAATTGCATAAAATCTATCAGTAAATAACCAGGGCAATAAGGTTGTTTGATAAAGTACCGGATTTAACTTTGAGGTCAAATCACCCCACAACTCAATTATTGCCTGAAATTTGCTGTCTCCTTTTGCCCAAGATGATAGCAGGATGAGACTTTGAACTTTTTCAGGATGTGCTAGTGTGAGTTCTTGAGCAATCTGACCCCCCATCGAATGACCTGCTACATGCACTTGAGAAATTCCCAGGTACTCAAGTAAGGCAAAAGTATCAACAGCCATTTGCTGAATGGTGTAGGGAATGTTGAGTGCGGAACTTTGTCCCAGTCCCCGATTATCAAACCGGATCACCTGATAGTGTTTGACCAAAAATGGCATTAACACCGACCAACTGGAACTATCAGAGTCAAATCCGGCAATTAATATTAACGGTTCGCCAGTCCCATGAATGTGATAAAACAATTCAATTCCATTAACTTGAGCTTTTGGCAAAATACCTCCAAATGTTTTTCACATTCCCCCTTCCCTTATCCTCTTCCCTTATCCTCTTCCCTTATCCCCGATCCCCGATCCCCGATCCCCGATCCCCTACCCCCTACCCCCTACGAAACTGTTCCATAAAACGACGATCAATCCAGTCTTTCCATTGCCACAGTAATTGATGAGGTGGTAAAGTCAAACATCCCCGTGTGGCGATCGCTCTACCGTCACCTGTACCGATTAAGCTTAAATATTGTTTCTGTGGTATGTAAGGTTTGAGAGGTTTGTCTAATAAAAATCGCTGTAAGTTCTCAAATAAAGGTTTACCTTGGCGAACAGCAAATACTCCTGCTTTCGGACGTAGATGATTTACCATTGTGGCAATATCCCCTGTGGCAAACACGTACTGATGAGACAAAGATTGCAATGTGTCATTTACCAAAATAAAGCCTTGCTCATCAGTCGTTAGTCCAGCTGCTTTTAACCACTGTGGTGCTGAAGCTTGTGTCACCCAAAAAATGCGATCGCACTCTACCGTCAACCCAGATTTACATATAACTTTACCTGGTTCAACTTTACATACACTTTCACCTAAATGCAGTTTAATCCCGCGTTTGATCATAAGTTGCTTGACTGTACGCTGTACAGACCAATGATGATTGGGCAGAAGTTGAGCATCACGCTGGAATAAATGAATATCCAAATCTCCCCGTTTTAGTGTATTATTATCCATAAATTCTCTTTTTGAGGATAATTCGAGGGGATACACTTTGGACGCCTGATACAAATGAGCTTGCATCGATAACGCTAATTCAACACCACCAGCCCCTCCCCCTACAATCCCAATACTCAAAGCCTCTTGCTGGTTTTTAGCTACTTTTTCTAGTAGTTGATACCAGTAGTGCAATAGATTTGACACTGGTTTTGCCCCAATTGTATATTCTGCTGCCCCTGGAACAAAAATTGTGGCTGGAGTGCTGCCGATATCTATTGATAGTAGATCAAATGCTACTTCAGGACGGTTGGCACAAATCACTTTTTTATTTTCCAGGTCAAGACCAATGACTCGGTCAATATATAATTGCGCTTTGGCAAAATTTGTAAGTTGTCGCAAATCAATGTGACATTCTTCATAGCTGTAGAAACCAGCAATATGCCCTGGTAGCATTCCAGAGTAAGGTGTATCAACTCTATCAGTTATTAAAGTTAATCGAATTCCACTCAGAGGTTTCATTCCAAACATTAACACAGCTATTGCATGGCTATGACCCCCACCAATCAGTACTAAATCTTTAGTAATTGGCTGTATAGATTGCTGCATATATTGAGGTTTTTAGAGGTGTTTTTCCGAATTAGTGGGTATAATTTGGTTCAATATTTTGGTTAAAGAAATTTTTCTTCTGCCAATTATTATTACAAAGCAAAAATCAACTTCTTAGCATCATGGAGCAATAATAAAATCCTTTTGCTTGGTAATTACAACACTTGAAGTTACGCCTATAGAAATCCTTCAGAAAAGTAGCCCTGACTGAGGTGTGTACCCTTACACCCATTCTTGAAGTCAGTTACCAAAAGTCAATACGTCTTAAACCCTTATCAATAACTGATGACCAATGATAAATGATAAATGACGACCCTAACTAGTACAGACGCAAAATTTTGCGTCTCTACATTTATGCCGACCTGAGTACCAGAAATTGACTGATATGTATAGTTAGGGACTTCCAAATAATAAATTAATCAAAAAAATTCAAGAGACAGTTCTTAATCAATAATGATAATCATTAGGAGGGGGAGAAAGTGCTTGCCGACGGCAAGCACTTTCTCCCCCTCAAATATTCGTGAAGGATTTACACCCCTTTCTCTTTCGTTTGTCCTTGGGGTAGTTGCGAGTTTATTTAATTTATAGCTTTATAAAAGCTGTTAAAAAAATTAAAGACTATGTTGCTTCACAATAGATATCAATAAACCATTTACCTAAATTTGGGAAATCTTCATTTGTAGAATTGGTCAGACGTTTAATTTGTTTTTCGATTTTGGACATAGCTTTTTTAGTCAGCTTAATTCCATTTTCATAAGTTTGAGTTACCAACTTCACAATTGGATGTTTACCTTTCCACTTCATATTTTGAGCAAAGTTTAAAGCTGTCTCTATCTCATCTAAAATGCTGCCATTCCAGTAGTTTTCCAAAACTGCCCAGGTTCGTTCAATTGGATTGTATTTACTATGATATGGAGGATAATAAGCTAAACGTATATTTAGTTTATATGACTGAGAAAACTCAACTATACGTTTCAGAAACTGAGTTCGCCGAGAATTATTTTCTCCTCCATTATCTTGATTAATAACCAAAGTTTTTATTTCTGGGAATCGCCAGCTTTCTGATTTCCAAAAATCTGCTAAAGTATCAACAATAAAATCACTCGTCACCTTGGATTCTGTAAAGTATAAAAATAGTTCATCTAACTCTGGAAGAAATATACCGTAAGGAGTTACGGTTGTTTTTGGATGATAATCATGGTCTTCAGTTTCAGTTGAAACTCTGTTTTTACCTCCTCGGTCAAATGAGCCTATATTTACACGAGTTTTTGCATCAAGGCTTAGACGTAAAACGCTCTTATCATCTAAAGCCGATTGATTAACTATTGCTAATTGCTCAAAGATTGCATCTGTTTCTGGAATTTTTTTTGGGGAAGAACTTTTGCCACTCGTTTGAGGCGATAACCTAAATAATTCAATTTGACGCGAATTGTTTCTTCTGTCGGTAACTGTTCATTACTGTAACCTAACTTTTCAATTAATAGCTTTCTTACTTGACTTGCAGTCAGGCGTGTATACAGCCTTTGACTTTTAAAACTTGGGTCAGTTTGACTTTGAGAATCGACTAATTTTTTGATATCTTCTAAAAGATTTGGTAAATGTTCTTCTGCCTTCCAACGTCCTCTTGCCGAATAATTATCTACACAAGTAATCCTGTTAGTTAATTCTTTAATTCCTTTACGAATAGTATTTCTATCCCACCCCAATTCTTTTTGAGCCAGTAATTGTCCTCCATAACCGAACTCCAACACAACTTGTGCTTGAAACCGCCGTCGTGCTGCTCCTTTGAGTTGGCTAGCTGTTTGCTTGAATACTTTTTTGACTGAATCAGTTAATTCGAGCAACACTCCTCTCCACACAAAAATTTCCATCCAAATTGAATTTACTACGAATAGGGGTGGAAGGAGAAGCAGCCGTAGGCTGCTTCTCCTTCCACCCCCTCAGAATGATTATCATTATTGTATTTGGTGATTTTATTCCTTGGAAGTCCCTTAGCTCGTGACACATTGACATAACAATTAATAATCAATAGACAATTACAAACCCTATGATTAATATTTTGATTGCACCTTATGATAGATATTGAAATTTGTTGACAAATGATATACTCTTTTTTTTCAATATTGTCCGTAATAATTCTGTGTAGTGAGGATTACTAGCCATATGTCTGGCAGGAAGACAGATGGATTTAAAAGCTGGTTGGTAGCGATCGCAATTTTGTTTAGCCTATCACCAACTGTAATATTATTTGCAGTTTCACAAAATGAGGGATTATCAAATGAACAAAAAATAATCAGCAGGAATCAAGCATTAAATACAACAGCTAGCTTATTTGTAGGGTTAGCAGTGATAATTAATGCTTATTATGCAGCCAAGCGCACTGAAGCATTAAAAAAGAGTGCGATCGCAGCCGAAAAAAATAACGAAATTGGCATTCAGAATTTAGAACTAGCCCAAGAACGCTTGATCGCAGAGCGTTTGACAGCAGCAATTACCCAGTTAGGACATGAGCATGTAGCCACCAGAATCGGAGCAATTTATGCGCTCGAAAAAATTGCCCAGGAATCACCAAAACAATACTGGACAATTATGGAAATTCTGACTGCATTTGTCCGAGAAAATAGCAGCATCAAATCAGAACAGGAAAATTCTGTGGAAGAACTAGCAAAAGTTGCTCAAGTATCCACAGATTTACAAGTAGCCTTAACCGTAATTGGCAGACGCAACTGGGAACAAGATCAAGAAAATCAAAAACTCGATTTAAGGAATACAGATATTAGACGAGTAGACTTATCAAATGCCAACTTGCAACGTTTAGATCTACGGGGAGCAAACTTGACAAAAGCCAATCTCCAGAAAGCTAACTTGTTTGAGGCAAAACTCGAAGGTGCAAAACTTTGTGGCACAGTTTTATATGAAGCCGATTTACAATCATGCAACCTCCAAGAAGCTAACCTCTGTGGAGCAAACTTAAATCGCGCCAACTTGACTGGAGCCAACTTACGGTCAGCAAACTTGTCTGGAGCAAGTCTGCGTGCAGCCAATTTCTGTGAAGCAAATCTGTATAAAGCTAACTTGCAATCTTGTAACCTGAAAGTCGCAAATCTTTGTCACGCCAAACTATTTCTTGCTAATTTACAGGGAGCAAAGCTTGGTAAAGCCAACTTGCACTCAGCAGGATTAATTGGTGCAAATCTCAAAGGTGCAAACCTGAATGGAACCAATTTGCAACAGGCAAATTTGAATGCAGCCAAACTAGAACACACAGAGATACTTTTTGCTAATTTCTCGGAAGCTAGCCTGAGAGAAGCCAATCTTTATGGAGCTAATTTGATGGGAACCAACTTGCAAAAAGCAATCTTCCATGAAGCCAATCTCTGTGATGCAAATCTGATGGGAGTAGACTTTTTTGGCACAAATTTGTGTGATGTGAAACTGCTTGGAGCCACTCTGACAGGAGCTAAAAACTTGCAATCACACCAAATTAGATTTGCTGTAGGCGATCGCACAACCGTTTTACCAGATTACTTGGAGCTTCCTACACATTGGATGCGTTCAGAACATGCACAAAAATCTGCCGCAGAAGCTGAAACTTGATTTAGATAGCGCAATTGTGCTAATGCTTTGAAGCGTTGTTAATATCAAAAACTCGATGATTCGAGAATTTATGTTTTTTCAGGGTGCTTCCCAAAATCAAAATCTTATTCCCAGAATCAGAACTTTAATTACTAGTTCACACAAAGAATTCCTGTTTAGTAAAAAATTTTATGAAAAAGAAAACTAGTAGATTACGTGGAAAATAAACAAAAAATTGGAAAAATAGTCAAAGATATTAGATCATCAGGACTTTTGAGCAAGACTTCCGAGCAGTGTACAAGAAAGCGGATAAATCCTGGGACTCAATCCGCAATCTCAAATTTAAAATCCAAAATAGTTTGACTTCCACGTAATGGTAATAGGGTGCTGTCTATGATTCCCATCGTTTGAAACGATGACGCGATCGCTTTTGAGTCACAAAATTGTGATTTTTTCTACACGTCGATCTCAAAACACTCATTTTTAAGGGAATTCAAAGCATGGCTATCATTAACGTTACCAACAATGCAGATAGTGGAGAAGGTTCTTTACGAGCAGCACTCGAATCTGCTCAAGCAGGAGACATCATCCAGTTTGATCCCAGCCTTGCCAATCAGACCATCACACTTACTAGTGGTGAACTTTCCATTACAAAAGACGTAACAATTGATGGTGCAGGGGCAGAAAATTTAACGATTAGCGGTAATAATACTACACGGGCATTTTCTGTAAACAGTTATGTCAATGCAACAGTAAAAAATCTAACCTTCACCAACGGTATGGTGACAGGGCCAGACGGAAGAGGTGGTGCGATCGCAGCCTGGGACTACAGCACCCTTCAGGTAGAAAATTGTAACTTTAACAACAATAGCGCTTGGCAAAACGGAGCTATATACGTTGGTTACGGCAGTAAAGCGACAGTACTTGGTAGCAGCTTTGACAATAACAATGGTACTCTAGGGGATTCTGGATTTAGCGGTGGAGCGATCGGTACTTATGGTTCCGGTGTACTTGTTGTTAAAGATAGCAAATTTACCAATAACAAAGGTGTCAATGGTGGAGCAATCTACAACCTGTTAGGTGAAGTCACCGTAGAAAACTCAGTTTTTCTTAACAATAGTGCAGAAGGTGACATTGGTGGTGGTGCATTCTTCTCCGATGGAGGAAACTCGACAGGTCCCGGTTCTACTGTTGGAGGTACAATAGCGATCCGTGACTGTCAGTTTGAAAACAATCGTACCAAAGGAGAGGGTGGTGCAATCTTTGCCTGGGGTTACGGTCCAGACAAGATTGTGATCCAAGACAGCACCATTGTTGGTAATACAGCAGACTTTGATGATAAAGGGATAGGTCGAGGAGGTGGATTGCGAGTTCACGGCGAACTCACAATGAACAATGTCACCTTTGCCAACAATACAGCTGCAAAACAAGGTGGAGCTATATGGCTAGATGGCCCTTCGCCAGTCAACATCACCAATAGCACTTTTTCTGGAAATAAAGCTATTGAAGATGCTGGCGGAGGGATGTTTGTTAACACTGAAGAATCTGTCCCCGTCAACATTACTAATTCAACCATCGTCTATAACGAAGCCGGACGGGCAAATGGAGCATTTTGGATCTACAGTCCAACACAGCCCGTTACCCTCACCAATTCGATTGTTGCCTATAATACTGCCAGCGATCCCACACAACAACAGGTTGGATATCAACTACAGGATGGCGGTGGTAATATCGAATTTCCCGCGCCAAAGATGGGTGGTCAAGTTGTCGCCGGTAGTCAAATTGTTGATCCTCTGCTTGGTCCAATACAAGAGATTGGAGGAGTTTTAGTACATCCCCTTTTACCAGGTAGTCCTGCCATTAATACCGGTGTCACAGTAAGTGGTGTACCCACTACTGACCAACTAGGGAGCAACAGAGATAATCAACCCGATGTTGGAGCATTTGAGATGGTCAACACCACATCTACCGAATCCACTCAAGAAGATCCTTTACTAAGTAGCACAACTACCCCACAAAATCAGCAAAATAGCAATCCCGAAAATAACATTACTAACGATGTATTGACCGGAAGCAACAACAATCCTCAGTTGGTTGGTTATAACAGTAACGACGTTTTGATTGGTGATTATACTTACAATCAATCGCCAAATCCAACGAGTAGTGATGGATTTATCTACCCAAATAGACCAGCGGAGGATAACGTAATTCCAGCTTCTAATTCAACAAATGCTGTGATAGATAACAGCCAAAATAGGGACAAATCTAAGCCTTCTGGTCAGAATATTTTTAGTGAATACATCAGATCAAACCAACCAGGGTTAGGGAAATCTATTAATGTTAATCCCACTGAGATTTTAGACTCTAATCAGTCTCAGAATATTTTAATTCCTAATGATGTTACGGTGAACAAGTAAGTCAGCAGAAATAAACCTAACGCGAGTTACGGAACAGGACTTACGCAAAACATAACGCGCATTTGCGGTAATTCATGAATTACCGCTACGCAAGAATAAGGTTTTCGGTCACATCTTGCGTAATACCATTTCACTAAAACCTTGGTACAAATACAGGCGGTGTAGAGACGCGAAATTACCCTGCGGGAACGCTAAAAGCGAACGCGTCTGGTACAAATTTATATGGATCGTGATTAACGTGAAATATCCCAACCGCAACAGCGACTTCAAGCCAAACAGACAAAGTAGCGCTTACTACGAGCTAATATTCTTTACTAGACTTAATCCCTATTAGGGATTGATATCATTTATTTTCCGATAAATAATCTCTAGTAATAATGACTGAAATGAGTGTAAAAAAAAGTGGTTTCCAGGGAGCATATGTAATGAAAAAGAAGCGCTTGTTTGCTCCTGCCATGCTTTAATTTGATCATGACGAGCTTCTTGATCTTGCAACCCACCAAAAGCAGTAATCGGACAATCCAGTGGTGTTTCTTGACTGTAAATATAAGTTTCTAGTACTGCAAAATCTGCCCGTAGAATCGGCATGAATAATTGCATAAGTTGATCATTGTTCAGTAAAGCTTCTGGAGTTCCATTTAAACGCCGCAATTCTTCAATAAATTCTGCCTCCGGTAAGTCATGAATAGGTGATTTGGGATCAACAAGTTGGGGTGCGCGGCGAGCTGATATAAACAGATGACTCGGTTTTACACCATACTGTTTGCGGAGTAGACGAGCAAGCTCAAAACTCACAAGTCCGCCCATGCTGTGACCAAAGAAAGCAAATGGTTTGTCTAAGTTTGGTTTAAAAACACTCGCTAACTCTGTGACTAGAGGTTCTAATTGAGTGAATGAAGGTAACTTGATCCGCATTCCTCTACCAGGAAGCTCAATCGCACAGATTTCTACATCTACTGGAAGATGATTTGACCAGCTACGAAAGATATTTGCGCTACCACCAGCGTAGGGGAAACAAAATAACCGAATTTTGGCTTCTGGATTAGGTTTAGGGCAAACAAACCAAGAGTCTAAATTTGAGTTTTTGAGCATCTTGCTACTATCTTTGTTCGTGCGGATACATCTAGCTTACGAAAAATTGGTTTTAAAGTCTGTTTTATTGTCTTTTGATTAAATTTAAAGTTTTACAGTAATTTCTGTAGTATTTAAATCATAGTAAAGACTGTATCAAATATGGTCGCGATCGCGTTGCTGCCCATAAACATAGCAATCTTGGTATAGTAAATATAATAACTATAAATTAAAATTTAAAAAGCATGAAATTAAGTTCAGCAAGTCTTTTAGATACACTAAATAAAAATTGTCTGTAATATACATAGCAAGAGTTTCGGCTATTCTCAAAATTGAATTGTCAACAAGTATTTTATCAAAAAAGTAAGCTAGTTGATGTATGGTTCCACAAATTGTTGATTCAGCAAAAATTTAATTTCTTAAAAGTAAATTCATTATCATTAAATTTTTAATATATGGCTTTACAGAATTGGAGACGCAAGCGCGGAGTTGCACTCACCACCAAAGGTTTGCAAAAACTTCAAGAAGCAAAGCGTGGGTCAGAAGCACAAGAAAACTTTGGCAACAGCTATACACTTGAAGAAATGAGCGCACTGACTGGGTTATATCCCAGTACAATCTCAAAAGTACTCAACCGCGAGTCCGGGGTTGATAAAAAAACCCTTGAGAAGCTATTTACCGTTTTTAAAGTAAAATTAGAAAAAAGTGACTATATTAGCTCAAATAGTCGAATAGATTGGGGACATGCTACTTTTTCAACAGTTTTTTATGGACGTACGCAAGAAATTGCCACTTTAGAGCAATGGATTCTGAATGAGCGATGTCGATTTGTAGCAGTATTAGGAATGGGCGGGATTGGTAAAACGTCTTTGTCTATCAAGCTTGCTCAACAGATTCAGGAAGAATTTGAATATGTCATCTGGCGATCGCTAAGAGAAGCACCACCTGTTAAATCTGTCCTCGTAAATCTTATCCAATTTCTCTCTGACGAGCAAGAAACAGAAACCAACCTTCCAGAAAACTTAGCTGAGATCATATCCAGGCTAATTGATTACTTACGAAATAATCGTTGTCTAGTGATTCTTGACAATATAGAGTCAATTCTCAGCAGTGGTAATCGCTCTGGACATTACGCTGAAGGATATGAGGGATATGGTCAGCTATTTCAACAGCTAGGAGAAGCAGCTCACACTAGCTGCTTAGTGCTAACTAGTCGGGAAAAACCCAAAGAAGTAGCATTAATGGAAGGTAGATCGCTACCTGTTCACTCGTTACTCCTAACTGGTTTAAATGTGGAAGAGGGACAGGAAATTCTGAAAGTCAAGGGACTATCTGCAACAGACAAAGAATGTAAAAGAATGATTGATCTGTATGCAGGCAATCCATTAGCTTTAAAGATCATTGCTACGACTATTCAAGATATTTTTGGTGGTAATGTAACTCAATTCCTGGAACAAGATGCAGCAGTTTTTGGAGATATTCGTGATGTTTTAGACCAGCAGTTTGCTCGTTTATCAAACCTAGAAAAAGAAATCATGTATTGGCTAGCAATTAATCGTGAGCCAGTTTCGTTATCAGATTTACGAGAAGATATCGTATCGCCAACACCACCAAAAAAATTACTAGAGGCTCTAGAATCTCTGGTTAGGCGATCACTAATCGACCAAAGTGCTGCAACTTTCACTCTTCAACCTGTAGTTATGGAATATGTCACTCAGGTATTGATAGAGCAGCTATGCGAAGAAATCACAACTGAAAATTTCGATCTTTTTAGATGTCACGCCTTAATGAAGGCAACTACCAAAGACTACATCAAAGAAACTCAAATTCGCCTCATCATCCAACCATTAATTAATGAACTACTCACTGTCTTTAGAAGTAAAAAAGGTATTGAAAAACAATTAACTCAGATTTTAGCAAGACTCCGAGAAGAATTATCACAAGAACCAGGCTATAGTGCGGGAAATATTCTCAATTTGTTTAGTCAATTACAGACAGATTTAAGCGGCTATGATTTTTCTAATCTAGCTGTTTGGCAAGCTGATCTACGCAGTGTTATTTTGCACAATGTAAATTTTGCTCATGCGGATCTTGCCAAGTGTGTTTTTGCTGAAACCCTTGGTGGTATTCATTCAGTAGCATTTAGCCCTGATGGTAAACTCTTAGCTATGGGGGATACTGATAATCAGGTTCACATCTATCAAGTTGCAGATGGTAAACAACAGCTTGTTTGTACTGGGCATACAGATTGGGTGTGGTCAGTTAGCTTCAGTCCTGATGGAAAAGTCCTCGCAAGTGGTGGTAAGGATCAAACAATCAAACTATGGGATGTGAATACCGGAGATTGTCTGGCGACTTTACAGGGACATAGTAGCGGGATTTCGTCAGTTGCCTTTGCTCCTAAAGGTAATACAATAGCCAGTGCTAGTGAAGATCAAACAGTGAAGCTGTGGGATGCTCATACTGGTAAATGCCTCAAAAGTTTACTGGGCAATAATAGTAGAGTTTTATCAATTGCTTTTAGCCCAAATGGTCAAACTCTAGCCAGTGGCTATCAGGACCAAACAGTGAAATTATGGGATGTAAGCACTGGCAAATGTCTCAAAACTTTACAAGGACATTATGGCGGAGTTTGGTCAGTTAGCTTTAGTCCAGATGGTCAAACTTTAGCCAGTGGCAGCCATGATCGAACAGTGAGATTGTGGAATCTTGAAATCGGTCAACATGTCAATATTTTACACGGACATACTGATTGTATAAATTCAGTAGTCTTCAGTTTAGATGGTCATACACTCGCAAGTGCGGGTGATGATCAAACGGTCAAACTATGGGATGTCAACACTGGTGAATGTCTTAGAACTTTACTGGGTCATGCTAGCAGACTATGGTCAGTCGCCTGGAATCCAGATAATCATATCCTGGCAAGTGCGGGTGATGATCAAACACTCAAGCTATGGGATATTGCTACTGGTAAATGCCTTAAGACCTTGCAAGGTTATAGTAGTGGAATATGGGCGGTAGCCTTCAGTGCCAATGGTCACATGCTTGTAAGTGGGAGTGGCAATAAAATGGTGAAACTGTGGGACGCTAATACTGGTCAGTGTCTCAAAACTTTGAGAGGGCATAGCAATCGAGTTACATCTGTTGCCTTAAATGCTAATAGTCATATCCTTGCAAGTGGCAGTGAAGACCAAAGCGTGAAGCTGTGGGATCTTAGTAGTGGTGAATGTTTGAAAACTTTGCGAGGCCATAATAATTGGGTGACATCGGTTGCCATAAGTGCTAATAGTCAATTCCTTGCAAGTAGCAGTGATGATCAAACAGCTAGATTATGGGATGTCAAAACTGACAACTGTATTCATGTCTTGGAAGGTCATGCTGATAGAATGTGGGCTATTGCCTTCAGTCCAGATGATCAAATGATCGCAACTGGCTCCCACGATGCAACAATAAAGATTTGGAATATTATTACAGGGCAGTGTATTCAGACGCTTCAAGGACACAATAATTGGATTTGGTGTGTTACCTACAGTCCTGATAGTCTAATACTAGCCAGTGCTAACAGCGACCAAACAATAAAGCTGTGGAATGTCAAAACTGGAGAATGTATTCAAACTTTGAAGGGTCATACCAGTTCTGTATACTCGGTAGCCTTTAGTCCAGATGGTTCCATGCTAGCGAGTGGTAGTCAAGATCAAACAGTGAAACTTTGGGATCTCCTTACAAATCAATGCATTCAAACTTTAGAGGGACATACACAATTAATTTGGTCTGTTGCTTTCAGTCCTAATGGTCAAACTCTAGCTAGTGGTAGTCAAGATGACACTATTAAAATCTGGGATGTTAACAGTGGTGAGTGTATCAAAACTTTAAGAAATGAGAGACCATATGAGGGTACAAATATCAATGGCATTCAAGGCATAACACAAGCTCAAAAAATTTCTTTGAAAGCTTTGGGAGCAGTTGCTTATGCAGAAGATTAACCTCATAAGCTAATAACTGACACTTGAAAACAAGATGAGGCTCAGTCTCTCAAATCACCTACCTCATTATTGAGCAGTATATCCCCCATCGATCATCATGTTGTGTCCAATGACGAAGGAAGCTGCGTCCGAACATAACCACACCACTGCTTGTGCGATCTCCTCTGGCTTGCCAATACGCCCGATGGGATGCACTTCTGGAAGATGAGCAAGTATATCTGAGGGAATAGTCGCTAGCATATTGGTTTTGATGGCACCAGGGCTAACTACATTGATTCGGATACTGGACTTGGCATACTCCATTGCAGCGGAACGGGTTAAGGCTATGATTCCCCCCTTTGTGGCAGAGTAGCTTGCATAGCCAGCAACACCGACAACACCTCCAACAGAACCTATGTTGACGATCGCACCACCACCTTGTTTAAGCATTGCCTTGATCTCATACTTCAGGCAAAGCCAGGTTCCTTTAAGATTGACATTGAACACCTGATCCCAGTCTTCTTCAGACACATCCGTAAGTGGACCAGCTGCCGGAATACCAGCGCTGTTGCAAGCGTAATCCAGACGACCATAGACTTCCAAAGTTTTGTCAACTAATGTCTCAACTTCGGACGCCTTTGACACATCAGTCTTGACAAAAATCGCCTCTCCTCCTGCCTCTTGTATGCTACGCGCTGTCTCCTCGCCTTCAACAATTCGACGACTAGCAACTACGACTTTCGCTCCAGCGTGTGCAAATGCGATCGCTGTTGCTTGACCAATTCCTGATGAAGCCCCAGTAACTAACGCGACTTTTCCATCAAATTGACCTGTCATAGGTTTTATCCTTTCTTTTTGATTCCTTATTTTTGCACTACATCAGATTGTTCTTTACGTTTCCTTTTCCCAACTACAGCTAAAGCACCAAACGTTAACACCCCCAACACAGGAGAAGGTTCAGGAACAGGCACTTTTTCTTTCTTAAGTGTTGAAAATGCTAATTCTCCAATTGTCTTATGAGTAGCCGTCGTTGGATGAAGTTGATCCCAAAACACAAAGGTATCTGGAGTACAGTTAACTGGCTGTGTCGGAGGATTTATCGGTACAACTGATAAGTCTCCCGGAAGGCAAGAGTCAGTTGCATTGGTAAAACCAAATTCCTGGGGATCTGCAATTATCCGATTAAATAAAGAATTAACATCAAGACCAATAATATTGATATCTGGATTTAGTTGCTGATCCCATAAGTAGATACTTGCAGTCAAGTTGGAGTTATGTGTACTGATCAAATTGCTAAGTGCATCAGAAGTTTGATTATTCCCGCCTGTAATCGGGAATTTTCCTAAATCGGGCTGGTTAACCACCATAATATCTTTAGCGCCGACAGCAATTAGTGATTCTACCGCAGTTGATATATTTGTGACTGTTTGGTTAGGATCGGGAACATCACCAAAAAAATACTTTATGTAATCATTCGTACTAGCCCAGACAATGTAAAGAGCATTCGGATCAACAGACGCATTTGCTGTTGTAAAGCTATTAATTTGTTGCTGTAATCCTGGTAAACCTGCCAAGCCAATATTATCAAAGCCTGTGGTTGCACCGCCAAAAGCAAAATTGGTCTGTGGATTAAAATTGATTCCTAAATCAGAGGCGAGATATTCCACCCAAACTGAACCGTTGGAAAAACGCCCATCAACATATGGACTGGGCGGGATAGCTCCACCTGTGGCGTTAAATACATTGCCTGTATCAGAAAAGCTATCGCCAAACACATAAATCTCGTCATAACTCTTTGCTAAAACTTTGAGTGGAAAAGCAACAGACAAGAGTAAAAGTCCGGTTGCCAAAAATTTTCTTTGCACAGTGAACCTTAGATATGTTTTCGGTATTATACCGATTATCTAAATAAAAAATACCTATTCATTCATAGTAAGCACTTAAGTGCTTACTACAAACCAAGAGTATTTAATCAACAAGATACATACTTACTGCCTTCAGAAATTTTCACTGTTGAGTCTGTTACCTTAAGAGGATCAGGACCTAGAGCTACATTTCCCCAACGCATCACACTTGCAGAAGCAGCACCTGCTGCACCGAATCCATAGAGCAGAACCAAATCGTTTTCACGAATTTTGCTCAAGTGTGCAGCATGGTACATATTGGCTAACGAGAGTACCGAGCCAATATTTGCATATTGCGGATGAATATTAATTGTCCGCTCTAGTTCAATGCCAAGTACACGTGTGCAAAAACGTGCAAACCAAGCTGTAGGTGTATTGAAAAGAAAAAAGTCGATTTGCTCTAAAGATACACCAGCTGCACTGGCGGCACCCTCACAACAAGTACGAAGAAAATTCGCAGCCGTTTCTCGGAAGAGCTTGTTTGCTTCTTTTCCAATCTGCATACGAACTAGTGGATGACCCTGTTCGTCCTCTGAAATTTTAGAGAATAAAGTGTTACACAATAGTTGTGTATTAATGGTTTTTGTACCTAGAACTCCCTGATTTTGTTCGAGCCTATCGACAACAAAAGCCCCAGCGCCATCACTAATACACCAGAAGATAGTATCGCGTTCATCGAAAAAGCGAGAGTATGTACATGAGACAACCACAAGCACTTTTTTGTACTCTCCGCCTCGCACCAAGGCACAGGCAGTTTGAAGTGCAACTGGTGTTACTCCACAGGCTGCATCTAGATTCCAAGCAGCACCCTGAAAGTCAAGTTGCTGGGCAAGAAAGGCAGCGTTGCCAAATCCAATTTGTTCAGGCCAGACTGAAGCAACAAGTATGAGATCTATGTCGTCAACAGAAAGCTTGGCTGCTTCAAGAGCTTTTATTGCTGCATCATATTCGAGTGTCAGAGAAGACTCCCCTGGTCCCAGCAGTCTCTGCTCAACTGTTCCACGAAAGGGATCAGACAAATAAGGCATCATCTCTAGATCAAACTCATTACTAGGAGTAGAGTCAGTCAGAGAAAACAACTTTGCTAAACTTTTTTCCTCAGATTGAGCAACTAAGTCTGGGTATTTTTCTATATAATAATCTCTTGTGCGTTTAATGCTTGGCAAACTGATAGCGAGTGAACTAATACCTACTGGAGAATACACCATAGTTGAACTGCCCTATTAAACAAAGTGAAATAATTAATTTAATAATTTGTAGCGCCTTGTGAAATCAGACTTTGATAACGACCTTCAGATGGTGGTTCTTGGGTGGGATCGATGAGTACATCAACTACAAATGGACAAGTAGCTGCCATTGCTCTCTCTAATGCTGCCTGAACTTTAGATTCGCTTTCAACCCTGATACCATCAGCTCCCATTCCTTGGGCTATTTTGACAAAATCTGCCTGTGGAATTGTTGCATCTACGCCCTTAAAACCTAAATACGTCATTCCTTGTTCGCATATGTTGTAGCGCCCATCATTGAGTACAATCCAGATGGCAGGAATTTGATATTTTACAGCCGTACTCACTTCGTTGTTCATGAGCATCGCACCATCACCAACAATGGCTACTGCCTTGCCTTTACGTGCTAAAGCAGCACCAACAACACCTGTAACAAAATGTCCCATAGAGGCAAAGCTAGTACTGACACGGAAGCGGGCTGGTTTGGCAAATTGTAGGATTGGATTTACCCAAGCCAGCGAGTTAGCAGACTCTGCCATCACCAGTACATCTGTTCTGTCGATAATTACTCGTTGAATCACATCCATCAGTAACTGGGGTCGCACCAAACCGTTTGCCTGTGGTTCGATTAAATCACGTTTAGGATGGGGTAAAGCGATCGCAAATGAAGAACCTATATTTTCTGGAAAGTATTTCAGCAGTCCTCTGAGAAATATGCCAGCATCAGACTGGATAGTGAACGTCTCAGCTGATGGATAGGCTGTTCCTGGAACCTCTGCGTTCAGGTCAACATGCACAAATCCTCGTGTAGGGATCATCGCCGGATTCCAGAAAGAGGTAAGTTCACCAAGGCGTGTTCCGAGTACGAGCGTCCGCAAAGGACGTTGCTCTTGCATGTAAGCTAGAACTGATGCATGTCCACCAAAGCCTGTAACGCCTACAAACTGAGGATGATTTTCTGGAAAAATACCCTTACCACGGGGTGAACACATGACAGCAGCTCCTGTCCTTTCAGCCAGTTGGCGAATCTCCGCTGCTGCATCTCGCGCACCAAAGCCAACCCAGATTGCAAAAGATCCTTCAGACAGCAATCGCGCACATTCTGCTATTGTTTCCTTGCTTACAGTTGGCAAACCGTAAGACAAACCTGCTTTTGGTAACGATGCTCTCACAGATCTTGTCTGAATGTTTGTAGGTATACTCAGATGGGCTACGAATCCTCCAGGTCTTCCACAGCCAAGGGCAAGTCTTCGTGTAACTTCTGGAAGTTCATCACTAGATTCAAGAGTCGTTGCATAATGAAATATTGTCCCTGAAGTAAAAAGACCTGTAACAGGCATGGTATAGTTACTGGTTTCCTGTAAAGCCCAGCGTCCGCGTCTGGGTGATGGAGTTGCAGCTGACACCAGAATGACCTTAGCACCTTCCCAACGGGCAGCTAATAGTCCTGTCAAAGCATTGGTGATTCCTGGGCCTGTGGTAGTGAATATCACTACTGGGCGATCGCTAGCAAAATACGCTTCTGTCGCTGCAAACGCTGCTCCTGCTTCATGCCGAAAATGGAGTACTTGTAAGGAACTATTATGCAATGCACCCCACACAGGTGCGATCGCACCTCCAGAGACACCAAATGCATAGATTACTCCTAGCTTTTCCAAGATCTTAACTACAGCCTCTGCTACTGATAAAGGTGCAGATGACTGACTTTGAGATATATTTTCCGAAGAACTGAACTGTCTAGCCGTATTAATGTTCATATCCTTACTATTGATTTAGCGTCCATACTAGAGATCCTAAATGCACATAATCTAGTCACGCTAAAATTTTTACAGTGCAGAAATATTATCATAATAATAACTTCATCTAAGCAGCTTATAATCCAAATATTTCTATGAAAAGACCAGACTGGATATTTTAGACTAGTTAGCTGTCGCTATTCAACGGCTATGGTTCTTATACAGCAACCACTTTAGCCATTTGGTCGCCCTTTGAATTTAAACCGCCACATAAATTGAGCAATAGTGTTTTATTAACACTCCCACGCTTGCTTTAGCACGTGGGATTCTTGCTTCATTCAGCCAACTTACGTAAATCGCGTTTATTCAAAATAAGTACGCCTGTGGGATCTTATATAACTTTAACTACTTGACAAAATTAGAAAATCTAATGTAAAAATTACTGGTAAACATACTGCACACTGTGTCTTAATATACCTAACACAAGGTTTCCAAAACGACTTCCTCAGTAGCACGACTCGATGAAGCGTCAACAATTGCTTTGGCATTTGCTCCTGATGAGTATGTCAAAACTCTTAATATAGAATATTAAAGAATATTAAAAATCTTAAGTTAAATGTCAAAAACTAGATTTTCACTGGTAAACATAGTTAGAGATTGGCAATACTAAGTCATCTTGGATAATGATGTATAAAAACAATGAAAGAAAGCTCTACAAACGTATTGCCAATGTTTGCAACACCCATTAACAAACCATCAGTGAAACAAATAACTCTTGAACTGACACCAGATGAAGTTAGAAAACTTGAACAGCATTGTGACTGGACGGGAAAAGCAGCAACCGATATAATTCTGGAACTCATTAAAGAGTTGCCTGCAACCTAGCTTTCCAGACCGATAAGTAAAACTCCAGTCTTTGCAAGAATTCTCGCTACTGTATACGACTTCGGTAATCTAAGTTCAGAAAATTTTAGTAAAATAGCAAAATATTTCCTGAAATGTTATCTGGGAAACATACAACTAATAAGTGTGGAGTAAAATTGTAGAGTATCCTTAGTCTATTAACTGACTAAGGAATCTCTAACCTATTAATTACTAGCTAGTACGCTTGCAATAGACTGAATATCCAGCCTAAGGCGAAAACTAGTTTGCAAAAATCATCATCTCTATCAAGAGCAAGAATAAACCTGGTTTTAATTCTGCTCAGGTCTAGTCATTGGTAAAGCTCGAATGAGTTCCCTAATCACATCCGTTGCTGCTCTACCTGTCTGATCACAGTATTTTTCAAGCTTACTGGCTTCGTTAGATGCCAGATTTACAGTAATCCGCTTAACAGCCCATTTTTTGTTCATAGTTGAAATTTAGTTGTGTACCACAAACTTATGGAAAGTACAAAAAGTTGTATTCATTAAATCTGGTTATGAGGAAAATTCAGGTGTTTGGTCAACGAAGTGGACTGAAAGTCTAAAATGCCTTTTTGTCACTTCCTGAGTTTTTCCCTCGCGAATGGTGTTCAGATCTCATTCTTATTTGAAAGCTCATCATGTGATTTTGAATATAGTCAAATACCATCCTTAAACTGACCAATATTTGAATGAACCGGTGATTTTGCTTGCTAACAAGATGATATTTTATCAAGCACATGCGCTAGTTGCTCAAAATAACTGCAATTTGTCAGCGCATTTTTTCCCTAAATAGCTTTATTACTAGCAAAATTACTTGCAAAAGGGTAAAGACTACATTTACGGGCATGAGGTTCAGTAAAGTCTGGAATAACTGTGTAAACAATCATTGGTTAGTAGAATTTGGTGAATTTTACAGCGTTTTTTCCCTAACGGGTTAATTAGCCTGAGCCTAGAATCTCCCCACAAACAGGTTTATTTCAGAAAGACTCGTACTTACAAATATTTAGGCTCAGTACTATTTTGAAGTTTATTGGCTAGTCAGGTCAAGACTTGGATAGTGTTTTATTAGTTGTTAAACAACAGATAATATTGGGCGCTTTGCTTTTTACTCCTTAAACTTGACAGATATTGTAGAATTCACGCATTGTCAAATAGTTGACTATGTGGGTTCAGCCCAACCTGCTACTCTTAGTTTTGTCAGGATGGATGAATTTATTCTATTAGAACCATTATTTTAATAATATGTATAAAAAGTACGGAAATAATGAAGTTTGCTTCAATTTTTTGGAAAAAAGCCATTAATTTTTCAGTTGACCTAAGGTATATTATTATTTATTTGTACAGTATTCACATAATTTTATTGTATAAATAGCAACAAATACAATAACAAGTGTGAGGAGGGGGACAAAGCCCTGCACCTTTAGGTCAGGGAATGGTTACCCAACTTACATAGGCTTTTTAATTATGTTATGTCCTTGTGAGTAAAGGATTTGGCATTAGCACCTGTATAAGTAGCGGCAATATGACCATCACCTGTTAGTTGGTACTTGTATGTAACTAATCCCTCTAAACCAACAGGACCGCGCGGTTGCATTTGTTGGGTACTGATTCCCACTTCTGCACCAAAACCGTAGCGGAAACCATCTGCAAAGCGAGTAGAACAATTGTGATAAACTCCTGCTGCATTTACCAGCGCCAAAAAAGTGTTAGCCGCTTCTAGATCTTCAGTAACGATCGCATCGGTATGCTTGGAACCATAATCATTAATATGAGCGATCGCTTCTTCTAAAGAATCTATAATTTTAATTGCCAAAATTAAATCGCTGTATTCAGTTTCCCAGTCTGTTTGTGTGACTGATGTCAAGCTTGGTAAAATTTCGCGACTGCGTTCATCGCCTCTTAATTCGACATTTTGTGTTTGCAAAGCCTCAGCAATCTTTGGAAGAATATCCTGAGCAATTTCAGCATGAATTAGCAAGGTTTCAATCGCATTACATGCAGCCGGATAATGTGTTTTTGCATCCACAGTGATGGTGATTGCTTTTTCAAAATCAGCAGCTTGATCTATATAGAGATGACAGATACCGTCAGCGTGTCCTAGTACGGGTATACGGGTATTTTCCTGGACAAAGCGCACAAAAGCATTTGAACCTCTAGGAATAATTAAGTCTACATATTTATCTAATTTTAAAAGTTCTAAAGTTTCTTC
Organism: Westiellopsis prolifica IICB1; assembly: GCF_004323185.1. GTDB lineage: Bacteria > Cyanobacteriota > Cyanobacteriia > Cyanobacteriales > Nostocaceae > Pelatocladus > Pelatocladus prolificus_A. The sequence continues at coordinate 1,429,958 of NZ_NAPS01000002.1, read as the reverse complement.
TCTGGTTGTCAACAACTGCACCACATCAGGATTAACAGCAGTTGCTGATAATCCCTGCTTAATTGCTTTGACTATGGCTTCACAAGAACGAATAGCTTCTTTACCACCTTTAAGAATTACACCATTACCCGACTTGATCGCCAAAGCCACAATTTGAATAGCCGCTTCTGGACGGGCTTCAAAAATCACACCCAAAACACCCAAAGGACAAGTGATTCGCTTGAGAATTAAACCTGTATCAAGTTCACGATTTATCTGTACTGCACCCACAGGATCAGCAAGTTTGCCAACATCTATGACTCCTGCGATCGCATCTTTTAATTTATACTCATCTAATTGCAAGCGTTTATAAAGTGGTTTAGCAATACCTTCCGCTGCTGCTGCTTGACAATCAGCAACATTCGCTTGCAAAATTTCATCTTTTGCTAATTCTAAAGCTTGAGCGATCGCTGCGATCGCTTGATTTTTTGCTTCAGTTGATAAAACTGACAACTTGAGTGCCGCTATACGTGTTCTTTTAGCTATTGCAACTAGGTTTGATGAACAATCATCATAAATATTCATGCTACACAACAACCTAAATCTATGCCGTTTTCCAATCCTATCAACTGAGGAAAGGGGAAAAGGCGCAAATTCTAATTACTAATACCTTAAACTTATCAAAAAATCAATGAATAATATCACTAAGATTCTGTGATTTTTTGCTCAACCAAAACCGGCTAATTGCTTGATAATCAATGTATTGTATCTTAAAAAACAAAATCCTAAGAACAGTTACACAGCATCTACATCAAGTAAGTCAAAAATTACTCTTGGCTGAACTCAGATGTTTTAACCAAAGAGTGTCTAAAATCATCGGTTGTATCAAAGAGCGTTATCTATTGATCATTGGGTGCATTTTAATATTTGTGGGTTAAGGAAAAAAAGGGTAAGAAAAATGGAAAAGAAAAACCCTTCAGCACTTACCCTTTAGCCTTAACTACTAACTTCCTTTCACCAAAACTTCATTACCTTCCACCTTAGCTGTATACGTAGAAAGAGGTTGGTTCGCTGGACCATTGATCACTTTACCATCACTGGCATATTTAGAACCATGACAGGGACAGACAAAAGCGTTTTGGTCTTTATTCCATCCCACAATACAACCTTTATGTGTACAAGTAGGATTGACGGCAACTAACTTGCTAGGATTACCAGTATCTTTAACTACTAACACCTTGCCAGCAGCTGTTTCCTCGTTAAAAAGTTGACCGTTTTTGTCCAAATCTGTTATGGTGCCAGCTACTTGAAAACCATCAGTACGGGGAGGAGTGGTAGTCGATGGAGAGTTTGTTTGAGAAGAACAAGCTGCAATAACTACAGGTAGAGAACTAGCTAAACTCCCCACACTTACCCAAGCAAGAAATTCACGACGATTCATAAACTGTTTTTAGTGCATTGGTCATTGGTCTAGAGACGCGATGAATCGCGTCTGTACAATTGTCACTGGTCAAGAAGTTCTTGAACTTTGAATTTTGTAGACGCGGAGCGGCTTCCGAAGGTATTTTGAATTTTTAATTGATATGTCCTCCTTCCCCTTGAAGTTGGGCTTTTGCTTTTTGCCAAAGAGCTTCTAACTCTTCTAAAGAATAATCAGAAAGAGGGCGATCAGCAAAGACTTCTATTTTTTGAAAGCGCTGAATAAAACGCTGATTAGTTCCTTGTAAAGCTTCGGTTGGATCAAGGTTATACCAACGGGCTAGCTGGAGAATAGAAAATAATAAATCTCCTAATTCAGCTTGTTGTCGTTGTTGTGTTTCGTGGGCTAAAGCTTCGTGAAACTCTTGCAATTCTTCATGAAACTTATCCCAAACTCCATCAATATTTTCCCACTCAAACCCAAGGGCGGCAGCTTTTTGAGAAATTTTCATTGTCGCCATTAATGGGGGAAGTTTACGGGCGTAACTACTGAGTTTTGTACTCAGTTTTTGATTTTCTGGAGATGGTTCACCTTTTTCTGCTGCTTTAATTTGTTCCCAATTTTGCCGCACTTCATCCACATTTTGCACCGACACATCTCCAAAAACATGAGGATGACGCCGAATTAGTTTTTGGGAAATACCTTGGGCGACTTCTCGTAAAGAAAATTGTTCATATTCTTTGGCTATTTGTGATTGCAACACAACTTGTAAAAGTAAATCACCTAATTCTTCTGCGATCGCTTGTTGGTCTCCACTGTTGATCGCATCTACCACTTCATAAGCTTCTTCAATGACATACGGTGTCAACGTTTCGGGAGTTTGTGCTAAATCCCAGGGACAACCACCATCAGGCGATCGCAACTTTGCCACTACATCTATTAATTCTTGTAACGCTGCCAAAGTTTCAGAGTTTTTCATTTACTACTTTTTCCCCTAGTTCCCTTACTTCCCTTACTTCCCATACTTTTTGTGCGACGACTACCACGAGTTGTCGCTTTACGTTTCTTCATTTTCGCACGGGGCAGTAAACCTTGAAGACCTTGCTTCTGCACACGCTTGTATGCAGATCCGCCCCAATCACTAAGCGAATGACTCATCGCACCCAATTCCAGCCCTAAGAATAGTGCGAGCAATTCCAAACTGTAATTCGAGAGCGATCGCCCCACAATTTCACTCAAAATTTGCCTACTCCAGTCCCCATTACCAACCATTTGGGCAAATACTGTACCCAAAATTACTAATATTCCCACGACGCCACTCAAATAAATTACTCGCAGCGTTGTACCGATAATTGGCCCGTGTGATAAAAATGACCGATGGCGCAGGCTTTTTTGATAAGGAATCCAAATCCAACGTAACCAACCCCAACGTTGATATTGGCGTGAATATATATCCAAGTCAGGACCAAACATCAGCCCCCCAAACATAAATCCACCTGCCACCAATAAAGTCAGGTTACCACTCTTGGTTTGGACAAAAGTGGCTCCAGCAACGAACGGCAAAGCCCACAAAGTAATGCGATCGTGCGTTTGACCAGAGGGCATAGGAATTTTGGATTAAGCAAGCAAAAATTTTCTCAAAAATACTATCGCGTTTTTCAAATTAGTGTGCTAACATTAATTCTTGTGAGCAAAAACGGGTGGTTAGCTCAGTTGGTAGAGCGCCTGCCTTACAAGCAGGATGTCACTGGTTCGAGTCCAGTACTACCCATTAAAAACATACATAGTAAAGTACCACATATTGTGACTTGACCCATAACTTTGCCGCGACGGCAAAGGTAATGGTTAATGGGTAATGCTTTTGTTTTGCTCCCCATTCTCTGGTTCAAGGATTAAACTGCGATAGACTTGTTCAAGGGGGAAATTAAGGTTAATGCTTTTGAGTTCGATTGTGTCGCCTGCTTTGTAGTTAATAATCAACCAGTCGCCTGCGTCGTTTTTGTGATACAGGTCGATTTCGATGCTGGTGGAACTGACTAGCAGATAATCTATTAAGGCTGGATTGTTGCGATACATTCGGAATTTGCCGCCTCTGTCGTAGGCTTCGGTACTGGCGGAGAGGACTTCGACGATTAAGCAGGGGTAGGTAATATACTGGGTGGTGGTTTGATCGCGATCATCGCAGGTGACGCTGACATCTGGATATGTGTAGTTATTTGTGCCAACAATGTTAATTCGCAGGTCAGAGTTACCAGTAATACAGTTGCTACCTTCTAAATGCTGATCAATCAGGGTAGTAAAGCGTACTGCTATGCGACTATGATTTACACTACCGCCGCCCATCCCATAGACTTCGCCGTTGATATATTCATGTTTTTCTAGTTGCTGTTCTTCCCAAGCAAAGTATTCTTCAGGGGTAAAGTGTGGGGTATTATTTTTTGCCACAATCATTGCTCGTTACCTCCTAAGTTTGTAGTTGTTTGGGATAGGTGTGGATCTGGGTTGTTGGTTTGATTTTAACAATCTACACAAACAGTTTTTGGATTGACACTCCCTCAGCAAGCATACACGGACTGCCCGACCGCGTGAGGGTTATAGTGTTGTTGACGGCAAATTTATGGGTAAAGTCACATCTTAACCCACAGAGCGCATTTTTCTATCCTGTTTCCCGAAATGGTTTGTAAGCCTGGGCAAAAAAAGATATGTTCAGAGAAAGACGCCGGATTATTTGGCGTTACAGTATCGCAATTTTAACTGTAGCGATCGCGTTACTGGGTAAACTACTGCTAAATTATTGGTCTGATCAAAGATACGAAACGCCATTTTTACTATTTTTTGGTGCCATAATGGCGACTAGTCGCTATGGAGGAATTGGCCCTGGTATATTGGCAGTTTTTTTGTCTGGTGTGGTGACTAGTTATTTTTTCTTAGCTCCAGCTAAATCCTTCTTCAGCACTAACTTTTGGACAAATCTTCAACTACTTATATTTTTGGTGGAGGGATTATTTATTGTTGTACTAATCAACTCCCTAAAGACTGCTCGGCGAAATACTCAAGAGATTGCCCAAAAATTGCTCTTAAGTGAAGACAAAGGTCGTCAACATCAAGAATTGTTACACTTAATTGCCAACTCTTTGCCCGTCTGCATCTCTTATATTGATACCCAGCAACACTATCAGTTTATTAACAAAACCTACAAAGATTGGTTTGGCTTATCTCCAGAGGAAATCTACGACAAACACATAGCAGAAGTTTTGGGAGAAGCAGCGTACGAAATCATCAAAGACAAACTAGAACAAGCACTAGCAGGTAATTTAGTTGAGTATGAAGCGGAACTTCCCTATCGAGAAGGAGGAAGGCGTTATATCCAAGCTATTCTAGTTCCCGATATTGCCAAAAATGGCCAAGTCAGAGGATATTGTGGGCTAGTTATTGATATTAGCGATCGCAAGCGAGCTGAAGCACAAATAAAGCAACTTAACGAAAACTTAGAACAAAAAGTCAAAGAACGCACCATACAACTACAAGAAGTCAATCAGGAATTGGAAGCCTTTACCTACACCGTTTCCCATGATTTACGCGCCCCATTGCGTGCCATGCAAGGACTAGCCCAAGCTTTACAAGAAGACTACAACTGTGATTTAGATGCAACAGGACAAGAATATACCCAGCGCATTATTACCGCAGCTGCACGGATGGACACTTTGATTTTAGATTTGCTTGCTTACAGTCGTCTAGGACGCGGCGAAATTTGGCTACAACGACTCAGTTTGGACAGTGCGATCGCTGACGCCATCAATGAATTACACTCAGATATACAAATTACCCAAGCACACATAACCATCGAGTCACCTTTACCGATTGTGAAAGCACATCGCAGCATCTTAGTACAGGTGTTGATTAATTTGATTGGTAATGCTCTTAAGTTTGTGACTACTGATGTTAAACCCCAAGTACGGATATGGGCGGAGGAGAGAGTGGGGGGAGTGGGGGGACAGGGGGGACAAGGGGGACAAGGGGGAGTAAATATTTCTCACATTCTTGAGACTTCTGTATTTTAGATATTAGCGATCGCAAACGTACAGAAGAAGCATTACGAGTATTTGTCCATGCAGTCTCCCACGATTTACGCAACCCGGTTTTGGGTACACTGATGGTTTTGAATAATTTACTCGCACGGGGACAGGGGGGACAAGGGGGACAAGGGGGAGTAAATATTTCTCACATTCTTGAGACTTCTGTATCTTTGGAAACCTCTGCCTCAAAAAAATGGGTGCGTCTATGGGTAGAAGATAACGGAATTGGCATTGCTAGAGAACATCAACAACGAATCTTTAGAACCTTTGAGCGCTTGCATGGTATCGAATCTTATCCGGGTACTGGTATCGGTTTGGCGATTATCAAACGGGGGATTGAGCGTATGGGAGGTAGTGTAGGAGTTGAATCGCAATTAGGACAGGGGAGCCAATTTTGGATTGAGTTGCTATTAGCAGATAATTGCTAGCTAGTTAATCGTTGTGATTTTCAATTTTTAATTTTTTAATTCGTTTGTCTCCATCTCTCAATCCGCCCATCTTCTATCTTCTTCCTTTATAATCTGTACGCTAACGTACGAATCTTCCAGTAGGGAGAAGAAGTCGTTTGCAAATTTTTATTAATCTATGACAACTTCTCACGTCGTCACTAGCTCTCAGAGTATGTTTTTCTCATTCTCTAGCAGTTATGTAACGTCCTGACTGTTCTGCCAACAGACAACAGCATGTCTCCATCCGATAGTGATCCCAGGTCGATTAATCAACTCTTGGCATCTTTACCGGATGAGGAGTATCGGCACCTGGCTCCCCATCTAGAATATACAAGGCTCTCTCAAGGGCAAATTCTCTATGACCGTGGGGAAGTGATTCGACAAGTCTACTTTCCCATCCGCTCGATGGTGTCTTTAGTTTCCGTTCTCAAGGATAACTCAACCACCGAATTTGCCATGGTGGGAAATGAGGGTATGATTGGCATTCCGGCATTTTTAGGCGGCAAATTTACTAATAGCCGTGCGCTTGTCCAAATAGCAGATGGTGCTTTGAAAATGAATGCTGAAATCCTTCTGCATCAATTTGAGCAGGGGGGAGTATTACAAAAAAAACTACTGCTATATACCCAAGCACTCTTAACCCAGATTGGACAAAATGCGGTTTGCAAATTTCACCATTCCACAGAACAGCAACTTGCTCGCTGGCTGTTGTGCGTTCAGGACTGTCTTGGTCGTGATGAGATATTTTTAACTCAGCAGTATATTGCTGATTTGTTGGGAACTCGTCGTGCTACAGTAACAGTTGCAGCAGGTAATTTGCAACAAGAAGGCATGATCCGCTACAGTCGTGGAAAAATTATAATTCTGAACCGAGCTGCACTAGAAGCAACTGCTTGCGAATGTTATGGCATAGTCACAAATGAGTTTGCCCGTTTGCTTAATACTTAATACTTTTGCCAATTAGCCTTTGCAATAGACGAAAAAAAATAATGGGTTAGAAAGGAAAAGAAAAATCCTGCTTTTTAGGCTTTACTTCACTTATTCAAGAAGTCTATTGCTTATGTACGCTACCGTACAGACAGGGTTACTCCAGCCATGTCAATTTAAGATGCTTGATTTAGAAGTGATGGAAGCGATGCCGTGCTAGTTAATCAGCTACTGCTGGCTTTACCAGATTTGGAGTTCCAGCGCCTTGCTCCCCATCTAGAAGAGGTGCGACTTTCCCTCGGTCAAGTTCTCTATGAAGCGGGGGAAAAGATTAAGTATGTCTATTTCCCGAATCGAGCAATGGTGTCTTTAATTGCTGTTCTTGAGGATGGTTCGACAACAGAAGTTGGTATGGTCGGTAGCAATGGAGTTGTAGGCTATCCTGCATTTTTAGGAGGCGATTTAACAACAACTCGCACGATTGTGCAAGTTGCTGGTACTGCAATGAGAATAGATACCAAAATCCTCAAACGGGAATTTATTCGTGGTGGAGTTCTGCAAAGGCGATTGCTACTTTATACCCAAGCCTTACTTACTCAAATTAGTCAAACTGCTGCCTGCAATCGTCATCATTCACTAGAAGCACGACTTGCTCGTTGGCTGCTTACTGCCCAAGATCATACGGCTTCTGATACTATACAAATTACTCAAGAGTTTATTGCTGAGTTACTTGGTACGCGACGCTCTGGTGTAACTGTAGCAGCTGGTTTGCTACAACAAGCAGGTATTATCCGTTACAGTCGAGGTCGGATTACAATTCTCAATCGCCTAGCTTTGGAGGCAACTGCTTGTGAGTGTTACGGTTTTATTAAAAAAGAATTCGAGCGGTTGCTTAACGAAGAACAAAAGTAAACTATACCCGCTTTTTTACAAACATCTACATGTCTTTTTTGAGAAAATATGGGGCTTATGTACGCTACCGTACAGAGCTTCAGATAGAATTATGTCATGCTATAAAATTATTTTTGTGACTACTTTTTGAGCTGAAAACACTTTTATTAATAAATATTTATAATGAAACCCCTGTTTAGCACAAGCGATTCTTCTACTAACTATTTCTCTACTGGCGTCTAGAAATGAAAAATGTCAAGGAGCCAGCTTGTAATGATCAGTCACAATGAATGTAGCATCTTGCTGGTAGAAGACGACCCTAATGATATTTTCCTAATAGAGAGGGCATTTCGTCGGGCAAATTTGCACCATCCCATTTATGTTGTCAAAGATGGAGATGAAGCAGTAATGTACCTTGGAGGTCAAGACTGCTACGAAGAAAGAGAAAAATATCCATTACCAGCGTTAATATTACTAGATTTAAAACTACCACGTCGTTCTGGTTTGGAAGTTCTAGAATGGCTCAAGCAACAGCCATTATTAAAACGAATTCCGGTTGTAGTTCTCACATCTTCGCGGGAAAATATTGATGTTGACCGTGCTTATGATATGGGGGTAAACTCCTATCTGATTAAACCTGTTGCATTTAATGCTTTACAAGAGATGATGCAAGCATTAAACTCCTACTGGCTAAAATTTAATCAGTATCCTTCTGTTTACTTGACGTAATACTAGAAGGCAAAAGGCAGAAGATAGAAGGCAGAAGAAATATTCTTAATATTTCTCATCTCCCCATCTCTCCATCTCCCTATCCCAGTAACGGGCAAAAACCAGCGATGAGTACTCAGAATAATTCAATTCAAAGCATTTTGCTGGTAGATGATAACCCAGACGATCGCCTGCTGGTGATCAGAGAATTAAGTCGAGAGTTTTCTCAAGTCCGAGTCATAGAAATAATTGATATCAGTGCATTAAATCAAGCATTAGCAGCAGATAAATTTGATTTAGTCATTACTGATTATCAACTCAATTGGACGACGGGCTTAGAAGTTTTGCGTGCTGTCAAATCTCGCGATCGCAATTGTCCTGTAATTATGTTTACCAACACAGGTTCCCAGGAAATTGCAGTTGAGGCCATGAAAGCGGGATTAGATGACTACGTAATCAAATCCACAAAACATTTTACTCGCCTTACCCAAGCTATACGTTCAGTATGGCAACAATCTCAAACTAGTCGTAAAGCAGCCCAGCTCGAACTACGCTTACAGTCATTATTGAATCAATTAAGAATAGGTGTATTTCGTGCTACACCTAAAGCGAAAATTTTAGATGTAAATACGGCTTTTTTAAATATTTTAGGTTTGCCATCCTTAGAGGAGGTGCAATCATTTATTTGTGAACAACAACTCTACTCTTTTATGACTAACGAGCGTCAATTTGGGAAAGAGTGGGAACGGGAGATACATTTACAGCGTCGCGACGGGAAAAAAATCTGGGTGCTTTTCAACGAAACCCTAAATCAGTTAGATGGCGAAACCTTTATAGATGGCTTAGTGGAAGATATCACACAGCGTAAGCAATCAGAAGCAGAAATTCTTCAGTTTAACCAAACTTTAGAACGTCGAGTTCAAGAACGCACAGCCGAACTAGAAGCCATTAACAGTGAACTGGAAGCTTTTGCTTATTCAGTATCCCATGATTTGCGATCGCCTATTCGCCAAATCGATGGATTTGTCCATTTATTGAAAGAACACTTAGAAACCACAACCAGTGATGAAACAAGCCTGCACTATCTGCAAGCAATTTTAGAATTAACTCACCGAGCAGGGGAACTAGTAGATGATTTGCTGACTTACTCCCGCACCGGACGTGCAGAAATGCACTACTCTATCGTTGATATGAACCGTCTGGTTTGGGAAGCAAAACAACAGACAGAAATGCTTTTTCCTGATAGACAGATAATTTGGTATTTACAACAACTACCTCATGTGTGGGGCGATCGCTCTCTGTTACGCCTAGTATGGCAAAACTTGATTGAAAATGCTGTTAAGTTCACTCAACCGTGTCACCAACCAGTCATCACAATTGGCTGTATTGAGAATGAGCAAGAAACTATTTTTTTCATCCAAGATAATGGTGTGGGATTTGATATGCGATATGTGAATCGCTTATTCGGTATATTTCAACGTCTTCACAACGAAACACAATTTGAAGGAACAGGAATAGGACTTGCTAACATCCAGCGGATTATTCACAGACATCATGGCAAAGTCTGGGCAGAAGGAGTCATCAATCAAGGAGCAAAAATTTACTTTACTCTACCGAAAGCAAATATTTAATCATAAGGGGGATCGGGGAAAGGGGAAAGGGGATTGGGGATTGTGGTAAGAAACTTGTTAAATAATTTCCCCTTTAACTATTCCTATCCACATTCCGCCAATGGCTTTATTAATTTTTTCATATCTCATTCCCATT
>NZ_NAPS01000002.1:1354387-1419718 GCF_004323185.1 Westiellopsis prolifica IICB1 | reverse complement strand
ACAAGGGGGACAAGGGGGACAAGGGGGACAAGGGGGACAAGGAGAATAAGCAATCACCAATCACCAATGACAAATGACCAATCACCAATGACCATTGTACAGACGCGATTTATCGCGTCTCTAATGACCAATGACCAATGACAATTGACCAAGAAATTTATAATTTACATCGTCAGCTAGATGTCTGGAATGAGCAAATTTCTTGAAAATAATGCTGCTAGGTTCCTATAGCTGTAGGAAAATTTTGGCGTGGCGACAATGTTATCAAAATAATATCATGATGCGTATTCTGCTGCTGGAAGATTCTTGGGCAGACGCCGAGTTGATCGGTGCAGCTTTGGCAAAAAGTAAAATTAATTGCGAGTTGGTACGAGTAGAGACTCGTGCAGACTTTATTGAAGCTCTCAAAACTGAAACCTTGGATTTAATTCTGGCGGATTATGCTCTTCCTTCCTTTGATGGCTTTTCTGCTTTAGAACTTGTTCGTGCTATCTGTCCAGAAGTACCGTTTATCATAATTTCTGGGATACTTGGTGAAGAGCGAGCCATTGAAACTCTCAAAAGTGGAGCTACAGATTATGTACTCAAACAACGCTTGGAGCGACTAGTTCCAGCAGTAGAGCGAGCTTTACGAGAAGCCGAAGAACGAAAATTACTCAAGCAAGCAGAGGCTGAATTACGTAAAAGCGAAGAATTATTTCGTACATCTGTAGAAACTATCCTAGACTGCTTTGGCATTTATAGCGCTATTCGTGACACATCAGGTAAGATCATAGATTTTCGCATTGATTACGTGAATGCAGCCGCTTGTGAAAATCACCAGTTTACACAAGAAGAGCAATTAGGTAAGCGGTTGTGTGAACTCATGCCCATACATCAGACAAGTGGTCTATTTACAGAATACAGCCGAGTTGTAGAAACGGGTGAGTCACTGGTGAAGGAATTATTGTTGGAAGATGGGGGACATGGGGGACATGGAGGACATGGGGGACAAAGAGCATATGATATTCGTGCTGTGAAGTTTGGGGATGGGGTAGTTGTGACTTGGCGCGATACAACCGAACGCCGACAAGTTGAAGAAGAACGTAAACAACTAATACGCCAAGAGCAAGCAGCTAGAGAAGAAGCTGAGAAAGCAAACCGCCTCAAGGATGAATTCTTAGCTGTCGTTTCTCACGAACTTCGTACACCGCTTAATTCTATGTTGGGTTGGGCGCAGATACTTAGAAATCGACAATTGAATGAAGCGATCGCCACCAAAGCTTTGGAAACGATTGAGCGTAACGCCAGACAGCAGAAAAAATTGATTGAGGATATTCTTGATGTTTCCATGATCATTCAGAACAAGCTGCGTTTGGAGTTACAACCTCTTTACTTAGTTCCAATTGTTCATGCTGCGATTGAAGATATACAACCACAAGCTCAAGCCAAGTCAATTAAAATAGAGTCCATGCTTAGTCCCTTCATCAGTCCAGTAATGGGCGATGCAGAACGCTTGCAGCAAATTGTCTGTAATCTCCTCTCGAATGCGATTAAATTTACTCCTCCTAATGGTCAAGTGCAAATTTGGCTTCAACAAATTGATTCCTTAGCCCAAATTACAGTTACTGATACAGGACAAGGTATAAGTTGCGACTTTTTACCTTATGTGTTCGATCGCTTTCGTCAAGCAGATGGTACTACAACCAGAAAATATGGAGGATTAGGACTAGGACTAGCTATTGTTCATCATTTGGTTGAACTACATCACGGCCATGTTTATGCTACTAGTGAGGGAATTGGCCAAGGAGCCACATTTACAGTCCAACTGCCAATCTACAAAATAGAATAAAAAGCCGGAAAATTACAGCCTGATGAACAAACCACAAGATGCGCGACAATACGCCCCAGCTACACAGCGCAATCGTCAACCAATTCTAGAAGTACTCACGCAAGTATTACCCGCAACAGGTAATGTATTAGAAATTGCTAGTGGCACTGGAGAACATGCGGTATATTTTGCTCCTCGTCTGTCTCCTCGTCAATGGATACCTTCTGACCCTAATCCCTTACACCGTGCTAGCATCACTGCTTGGAGAAAATATTTACCCTGTGAAAGTCTTCAGCCACCTTTAGAAATTGATGTACGTGAGTCAATCTGGATGGTAGAGGAAGAAGCATTATTTAATACTTCACAAATTACAGCCATCGTCAATATCAACATGATCCACATTTCACCTTGGGCTGCTTGTTTGGGACTAATGGCGGGTGCAGGTCGCATTCTTCCGTCTGGTGGAATCCTCTATTTGTATGGGCCATTCAAACGGGATGGCAAACATACCGCAGCAAGTAATGCTGCTTTTGATGAATCTCTACGCGCCCAAAATCCAGAATGGGGTGTGCGTAATCTTGAAGATGTCGTCACAGCAGCTAGTACAAACAATCTCAGTTTACTCAATATTTATCAAATGCCAGCAAATAATCTCTCAGTAGTATTTAATTTATAGACGTACAAGAAGTCCGTTAAGCACTAACTACTAACTCCTTACGCAAATATGACACTAGTCGTTGCTACATTTTATAAGTTTGTTAAATTGCCAGATTATGCTGAAAAACAGCAATCTTTGTTAGCTTATTGCCAAGCACAAGGTATTAAGGGGACTATTTTATTAGCCCAAGAAGGAATAAATGGGACGATCGCAGGTTCTCGTGAGAGTATTGATTCAGTGTTATCTTTTTTGCGGTCTGATTCTCGTTTTGCTGAGTTGGAACATAAAGAGTCTACTGCTGAAGAGCCACCGTTTCAACGTCTAAAGGTACGCTTGAAAAAAGAAATAGTCACGATTGGACTACCTAATATTGACCCCAATGAACAAGTTGGAACTTATGTCAGTCCCCAAGATTGGAATAAGATAATTTCTGATCCAGAAGTGGTTGTAATTGACACTCGCAATGACTATGAAATCAGTATTGGTACTTTTAAAAAAGCGCAAAATCCTAATACTGAGTCATTTAGGCAATTTCCAGAATATGTCAAGAAGCACCTTGATCCTAGTCAGTACAAGAAAGTAGCACTATTTTGTACTGGTGGTATTCGCTGTGAAAAAGCTTCTTCTTTGATGATTTCCCAAGGTTTTCAAGAAGTTTATCACCTCAAGGGCGGTATTCTCAAATATTTAGAGGAAGTTCCAGCAGAGGAAAGTCTTTGGGAAGGGGAATGTTTTGTCTTCGATGAACGAGTCGCTGTGAGTCACGGGTTAGAACCCGGTTCCTATGAAATGTGTGTTGGTTGTGGACACCCAATTTCCGAAGCTGATAAAACTTCTCTTCATTATGAAGAAGGTATTAGTTGTCCCCATTGTTTTGATAGTCTCACTCCAGAAAAGAGAGCAGGTTTAGAGGAGAAAAAGCGACAAATGAGAAGGGGAGAATAGAGGACATTGGGTATTGGGTATTGGGCATTGGTTATTCTCCTCACACTTCCCAGACTTCCAGACGCGATGAATCGCGTCTCTACATTACTCTACTTCCCCCACTTCCCAATCTCTGATTCCTGTTCACCATTGAATATAATTTTGTCTAATTAGTTGCTGTGGCGAAAAATTCTTGCAGTTTTTCGGGCTGTTTTGTGAACGCTAAATATTGAGACGCCATTTCTGGAGTTAACAGTTCTATCATTAATCTGTTTTCTACCCAGAACTCCATGACATCAAATAAAGACTCACGACTACAGCGCACTACGCGCCAACCTTCACTCATTCCAACTTGTTCAATTTCTTCTTGGGTGACGGGTACAGAAATTGCTGCGTGAGTAGCGGTGAACATAGAAGGATTGTCATTGTGGACAAACATGCAATGCTCATCTGGTGATGTACCAGGTAAAATCTCAGATGCTAAAGGATAAACTTCAACTGCTGTACCATATTCATCACCGGGAAAAACTATATAGCTACCTGGGTTTGGAGGAAAGGGTGCTGCTTGACCTTTCAAGACTTTGGCAAGAACTTGGGCAACATGCTGGGGATTTTTGGCGGAAACTGAAATGTGGTGAATCATAAAAAATAACCTTCAAGATGTATGATTCTACAACTGATGGTTATTGTGTTCCGCAAATCAAAAGATTAAGTTTTTTACACAAATTTTGATAGGTTTGTATTAAGCACTTAAGTGCTTAATACAAACCATTAACACCTCTTAAGTCGTCAATATTTCTGCGGGTAAGCGCTTGAAGGAAAGACGCTCATTTTCGATATCTACAAAGATCATATCGCCATCATTGAATTCGCCCCGCAAAATTGCTTTGGCGATTGGTGTCTCTAATTCTCTTTGAATCGCACGTTTGAGCGGACGCGCACCGAATACTGGATCATATCCTACTTCGGCTAAAAAGTCAAGAGCAGCATCGGAGAGTTTGAGAGATATCTTACGATCGCTCAATCGTTGGCGGAGTCTTTCGACTTGCAGTTGGACAATTTCGCGCAATTCTGCTTTTTGCAAACCGTGGAAGATAATTAACTCATCAACCCGGTTGAGGAATTCTGGACGGAAGGAATTTCGCAACGCTTCCATTACCCGACTCCGCATTTCCTCATAACGAGATTCATCACCGGCGATATCAAGGATAAATTGCGAACCGATGTTACTGGTCATAATAATAATAGTGTTTTTGAAGTCCACTGTATGACCTTGAGCATCGGTGACACGTCCATCATCGAGAATTTGCAACAAGATGTTAAATACATCCGGATGAGCTTTTTCGATTTCGTCGAAGAGAATCACCGCATAAGGACGACGGCGAATTGCTTCGGTTAATTGTCCACCTTCTTCGTAACCAACATATCCGGGAGGCGCACCAATCAAACGCGAAACGGCGTGTTTCTCCATATACTCAGACATATCAATGCGGACTAGCGCCTCTTCGGTGTCAAACAAATATGCTGCGAGGGCCTTTGCTAATTCCGTTTTACCCACACCAGTAGGGCCGAGGAAAATAAAGCTAGCGATGGGACGATTCGGATCTGCCAAACCAGCGCGCGATCGCTGAATTGCATCTGCAACAGCTGTGACTGCTTCTTGTTGTCCAACCACACGATGATGCAGTTCATCTTCCAAGTGCAGCAATTTTTCTTTTTCCGATTCTACCAACTTGCTGATCGGGATACCAGTCCACTTAGAAATCACTTCGGCGATGTCAGCTTCAGTAACTTCTTCGCGCAACAGAGATTTTCCAGTGTGTTGAGTTTGAGTTAACTCAGATTCTGCTGCTTCCAACTTACGGTGCAAATCAGTTAACTTACCATACTTTAATTCCGCAGCCCGATTGAGATCATAATCCCGTTCCGCTTGTTGAATTTCTAAGTTAACTCGGTCTATTTCCTCTTTGACAGATTGAATTTTGGTGATAATATCCTTTTCAGACTGCCACTGAGCATTTAACGCCCGTTGTTCTTCTTTAAGATCCGCTAGTTCTTTTTCTAATCTTTCGAGACGTTCGCGAGAAGCAGTGTTGCTTTCTTTTTGCAACGACAGCTTCTCCATTTCTAACTGTAAAATCTTGCGATCAATCTCATCAAGTTCTTCTGGTTTGGAAGTAATCTCCATTTTCAACCTAGCAGCAGCTTCATCTACCAAATCAATAGCTTTGTCTGGTAAAAAGCGATCGCTAATATATCGACTTGAAAGTGTCGCCGCAGCTACCAAAGAATTATCCGAGATTTTCACCCCGTGGTGCAATTCATAGCGTTCTTTCAAACCGCGCAAAATCGAAATTGTATCTTCGACTGTAGGTTGATCAACATAAACTTGTTGGAAGCGTCGCTCTAAAGCCGCATCTTTTTCAATATACTTACGATATTCATCTAAAGTTGTCGCCCCAATACAGCGCAACTCACCCCGCGCCAACATCGGTTTAAGCAAATTACTTGCATCCATCGCGCCTTGGGTAGCACCCGCACCGACAACAGTATGAATCTCATCAATAAATAAAATTATATTACCGCCAGATTCAGTAACTTCCTTTAAAACCGCTTTGAGACGTTCTTCAAATTCACCCCGGAATTTTGCACCCGCAATCAAAGCACCCATATCCAAAGCCATCAACTTGCGGTCTTTGAGAGATTGGGGAACATCACCAGCTACAATCCGCTGTGCTAAACCTTCAACAATTGCAGTTTTACCAACACCAGGTTCTCCAATCAACACAGGATTATTCTTGGTGCGGCGAGATAGAATTTGAATCGTGCGACGAATTTCGTCATCTCGTCCAATCACTGGATCAAGTTTACCTTGACGAGCGGCTTCAGTGAGGTCACGCCCATATTTTTCCAGTGCTTGGTATTTACCTTCTGGATTTTGGTCGGTCACTTTTTGGCTTCCCCGAATTTGTTTAATAGTATCTTTTAGTTTTCTTTCGTCTAATCCGAATTCTTGAAATAAACTTTTACCAAAGCGATCATCTTTGGCGTAAGCAAGTAATAAATGTTCTATAGATATATATTCGTCATCAAACTCTTTACGATAGTTTTCAGCTCGATCTAGTAGAGAATCCAAGCTGCGTCCCAGGTAAACAGAATTGATAGTTCCCGATACTCTTGGCTGACGTTGGATATATTGGTCAGTGCGATCGCGTAATTTTTGCAGATTCACACCCAATTTTGTAAACACAGGCCCAGCTAGTCCTTCTTGTTCTAGCAAAGCTTTCATCAGGTGTTCGCTTTCAATTTGCTGATGGTGGTTTTGTTTAGCGATGTCAGGAGTATGGGCGATCGCTTCCCAGGCTTTTTCTGTAAATTGGTTAGGGTTAGTTGGTTGCATAGGCTTTTTGAGGAACGAACTACAGGCGCAAATATAATTTTTGTTCTTATATGGTCATTTTAGAAAGAAGCGCCTCATAAGCTAGATCGGTCTTCACGTCTTTTTCAAGTAGTATTACCGTCCGGTCAAGAGGTAAGGGAGAAGGGAGCAGGGAGCGGGGAGCAGGGGGAAGGGAGAAGGGAATAAAGCATAGTTTTCTTAGTGTCTTTGTGTCTTGGTGGTGAAAAAATCAATTTTAATTTAACTATCAAGACACTTAAGACACCAAGATGAATTGCAACAAGTGCGTGATCTACTCAAATGAGTGCGTGATTTACTCAAATGAGAAGGTAGAATGGCTTTCCGAGTGCGTGATTTACTCAAATGAGTGCGTGATCTACCCAAATGAGAAGGTAGAATGGCTTTCCGAGTGCATGATTTAACGAAATGAGTGCGTGATCTACCCAAATGAGAAGGTGAAATGGCATTTTCAGTAGGTGAAATGGCAAAATGAGAAAGTGAAATGGCATTTTGCTTACAGGAATTGAAGCAGAAAGCCCACACCTAGTAGTTTTGTAGGGTGTGTTGTCGCGCAGCGCAACGCACCATCTAGTGGTTTTCGGTGTGTTAGGGCTTTCGTCCATAACACACCCTACCAAATTCTCAAAGTCTCTCAATGACCAATCATTCCTTGATGGTACAAGAAAGCTGATTTATCCGTGGAATAAATCGCAAATCCAAAATCCAAAATCCTTCGACTGAACGCTCACGACGAAGTCCAAAATCCAAAATCCAAAATCGGATGACTCAATTCCACACTACCCAAACCGTTTTTCCTGGTCAAGCTTATCCTTTAGGTGCTACTGTTCATCCTAATGGTGTCAATTTTTCAATTTTTTCTAGCTGTGCAGGTTTAGATTTATTACTTTTTGATGAACCAGATGCTCCTAAACCCAGTCATGTTATTCCTTTAGACCCCAAACTAAACAGGACTTATTATTATTGGCATGTTTTTGTACCGGGAATTGGGACGGGACAAGTTTATGCTTATCGAGCCTATGGGCGTTTTCTACCAGAAAGAGGATTACGGTTTGATGGTAGTAAGGTACTGCTTGACCCTTATGCACCAGCAATTGTAAATTGGGAAAACTACAGTCGTGAAGCTGCGATTCCCTTTGGTATAGATAATTGCGCTCAGGCATTGAGGGGTGTAGTTTTAGATACTAGTGTATACGATTGGGAAGAAGATAAACCACTGCAAACGCCTTTTGCAAAAACCATAATTTACGAATTGCATGTAGATGCTTTTACCCGTCATCCGAGTTCTGGGGTTGCTGCACACAAACGTGGTACTTTTGCTGGATTAATCGAAAAAATTCCTTATTTGAAAGAATTAGGGATTACCGCAGTTGAGTTGCTTCCTATCCACGAATTTGATCCCCAAGATGCTCGTCCGGGTTTACATAATTATTGGGGTTACAGCACCGTTGGCTTTTTCGCTCCTCATCATGGTTACAGCTCTCAAAGTGATCCTCTGGGGCCTGTGAATGAATTTCGTGATCTGGTCAAAGCATTACATCGGGCAGGAATTGAAGTAATTTTAGATGTGGTTTACAATCATTCAGCAGAAGGCAGTCACGATGGGCCGACACTGTCGTTTAAGGGATTAGCAAACAAAGCTTATTATATTCTGGAAAAAGATAAGGCGTATTACAGCAACTATACTGGTTGCGGCAATACTTTGCGAGCCAATAACCCAATGGTTTCCCGTATGATTGTTGATAGCCTGTGCTATTGGGCTTCGCAGATGCATGTGGATGGATTTCGCTTTGATTTAGCTGGTGTGTTAGCACGTGATGAATTTGGTCATCCGACGGTATTTTCTCCTGTACTTTGGGCGATTGAAACCAGTCCAGCTTTGGTAGCAACAAAGGTGATTGCTGAAGCTTGGGATGCAGCTGGACTTTATGCAGTCGGAGGATTTATCGGTAATGCTCAACGTTTTGCTGAGTGGAATGGGCCTTTTCGGGATGATGTGCGCCGTTTTGTCAAAGGAGATGAAGGTACCATCGGTCATTTAGCAAATCGGATTATGGGTAGTCCTGACCTTTACCCCCAACTGGATTATCAACCCTACCGCAGTATTAATTTTATTACCTGCCACGATGGTTTTACGATGAATGATTTAGTTTCGTATAATATCAAGCACAACGAAGCTAACAACGAAGACAACCGTGATGGAGCTAACGACAACTATAGTTGGAATTGTGGTGTCGAAGGAGAAACAAGCGACTCAGCAATAGAAGCTTTACGTTTACGACAGATCAAGAATTTTTTCACAATTCTTTTTTGCTCTCAAGGTACACCCATGCTGCTGATGGGTGATGAAATTCGCCGGACGCAGCGAGGTAACAATAACGCCTATTGTCAGGATAATGAATTGAGTTGGTTTGACTGGAGCCAAATCGAAAAAAACTCAGATTTACTACGTTTTGTCAAAGGGTTGATTCAGTTTACCCAATCATTGGAAAGTTTTGCTCAAGAACGTGTACTTGCTGTCACGGATGGTGGTCATAAGCCTCATATATATTGGCATGGTGTTAAATTAGGTGAGGCAGATTGGTCATACTATTCCCATAGTTTAGCTTTCAGCTTGCGCTATCCAGAACATAACGAGAATTTACATTTTATACTTAATGCTTACTGGGAAACACTTAGCTTTGAACTACCAGTTCTTGCTAATGGAGGACAATGGTATCGGATGATAGATACCGCTTTACCCTGTGGTGATGATTGCTGCGATCGACAAACAGCACCAGTGGTTAAAGGAAATATGTATCAAGCACAAAGAAGATCAGTGATCGTACTGCTGGGATTAGAAAAAAAAGACTGACTACTATAGCAATCCTATATGATTTGTGAAAATCGCAGAGCTTAGATCCCCGACTTCTTAAAGAAGTCGGGGATCTTGTCTGGAGCGAATGATTTAGGAATGCTATATGTCCTTCTATCCCCAATCCTTGGGATGGCGATCGCCATCCCAAATCCCCAAATGTCTAAAATTCCTAGTGTGACCCAATAGGATAGGTTCTCTTCATACGACTTCTTAAAATCAAATAGTCTGCTTTAAGAGACTGCGATTAAAATTGCAGGCGGTTTTTTGAACTACAAATTCAGAATGCTATCACTACTTGGAAAGAGAACAATACATACGGAACGTTTCGCGACTTAAAACAATACATGCACTTTCGGTGTTTTCTTCTTGAATATCACTATTGACGGTAGCTTGATAGTTGATCAGTGCTGTAGTTGAAATAGCAACACATACTAAAGCTAAAGTCCCAAAAAATAACGTTTTGGGCGTAATTATTGGATTTATTTCTCTCTTTTTCTTTTGTACTTTTGATTGACAACAAACTTGTTTTGGAGACCAAAAATGGTTGTCAAAATCGTAGTAACTCATTGATATTATTAGCTCCTGGACTACAAGTAAAAACTTAATATTTACTTTGCCAACAATCATGAATTATGTGATGTATCGGCGTTCCGTCAATGATATATCAAATTAATCAGAATGATATAAATAAATATTAAATAGTTATTGATTTCCCATAGATTTTATCTATGATTTAGTGAATATTTGATTGATAAAAAATACCAAAAATATCTGATACTCATCTTTAGAATTAAAAATGAGCATTTTTAGCTTTTAAAAAAATAATGATGCAGATAAACGTAATTAATAGACTAAATTCTGATGATTTTGTTTCCTCAATAACTCAAACAACAGTATATTAACTATTTAAACTTAGTGAGCAATTTAAAAATTATTATTGTTAGCTTTCATTGATTTTCCTACAGTGACATTTAACTGTGCGCCAATTAGTAGAACCAAAGAACTGAGATTGAGCCATAACAGCAAAACAATCCCTGCACTCAAAGCTCCATAGGTCAAATTATAGTTTCCGAAATTACTAACATATACTCTAAACAATTTAGAAACACCTGCCCATAGTAAGGCTCCAATCATTGCTCCAGGCATAATTGGAGTACCGTTTAACCATTGACTAGGACCATGACGATAAATAATACTAAACGCATAAGCTATAATCATCAAGGTTAAAAGCCAACGAAACCAAGACCAAGCAGATAAAAATATTGCTCCAGATACTTGTGTACTATCTAACACAAATTGAACTATTAGGTCACTAATAAATACTAATAAAGAAGCAGTTAGCACTAAACCGATAGTAGCGATCGTCAGAATCAAAGAGATTAGCTTCGCTTTCCAAAAAGGTTGTTTCAGGTTTGGTGGAATCTGGTAAATCTCATCCATCGCGTTCATCGCTGCACTAATTGCTCCTGATGCAAGCCAAAGAGCAACCAAAGAACTGATATAAACAACTTCTCTACTTTTAGGTAGTTGTATCTGTCTAGTAAATTCTTTCAACAACAGTGGAACTTGTTCTGGGGCAAAATTAAGTACTTGGTGAGCTAAAATATCAACTTGATTTTGGGAAATATTCAACATCCCAATTATTGTCAGAATCGCCGCCAGTGTAGGAAATAAAGCTAACAAGTTACTATAAGCCATTTCCGTAGCTAAACCAGATAATCTGTGTTTACCACTTTCTTTGACAACTTGTTTGAGTACCGCAAAGTTGAGATGGCGAAAGAAACGGATAAAGCGAGTAGAGAACATGGGAAGGGGATCGGGGATTGGGGAGCGGGAACAAGGGAGAGAATAAACACCAATGACCATTGACCAATGACCAATGACCAATGACTCTTCAACTGTCTGTCTCAACAAATGTATGATGACAATGAGTGAATCAAGGAAAATCAGTCATGACTAATGTTGTAGAACGTAGCTTTCCGATTGACTTAGGAGCCTACAAGCCTTTAGCACTAGACCCAAGCAATCCTACCCTCACTGACGAGCAACGCCAGACTCTCAAAGCTAATATCCAGCTATGTCGTGATGCGATTGTTTTCTTCACAGCGACGGGAGCAGCTAGGGGTGTAGGTGGGCACACTGGTGGCCCTTACGACACAGTGCCAGAGGTAGTAATTCTGGATGCACTCTTTAGAGGTGCGCCAGATAAGTTCGTACCGATTTTCTTTGATGAAGCAGGACATCGAGTTGCTACCCAGTATCTCATGGCTGCTTTGCATGGTGATTTACCTTTTGAGCAACTTGCTCACTATCGTGAAGCCCATTCTCGACTACCGGGACACCCTGAGTTAGGATTGACCCCAGGTGTAAAATTTAGCTCTGGGCGTTTGGGACATGTCTGGCCTTATATTAATGGGGTGGCAATGGCCAATCCAGACAAAGTAGTGATTTGCCTTGGTTCTGATGGTTCACAGCAAGAAGGAAATGATGCAGAAGCTGCACGTTTAGCAGTTGCCCAAAATCTTAACGTCAAACTGATCATTGATGATAATGATGTTACAATTGCCGGACATCCTTCTGAATATCTACCAGGTTTTAGTGTTGTAAAAACCCTCACCGGTCATGGTGTTAACTCCAGTGTCGGAGATCCTGAAGATATAGATGATTTATATCGTCGTATCTGTGAAGCAGTAACCACCGATGGGCCGATTGCTTTGGTAAACAAGCGGAAAATGGCTGTAGGGATTGATGGTATAGAAGGATCAACCCACGGTCATGATGTGATTCCTGTGGATAAAGCGATCGCCTACTTAGAAAAGCACGGACAAACCGCAGCTGTCGAATATCTCAAAAACATTCAAAAACCCAAGCTTCCCTACACTTTCCTCGGTGTCAGCGAAAAATGGGATTCTAACCGTAATGTCTTCGGTGACGCTGTAGTATCTGTCCTCAGCCGCATGAGTCCTGAAGAACGTAAAGCAAAGGTCATGTGTATCGATAGTGACCTCGAAGGTTCTTGCGGTTTGAAAAAAATTCATGATGCTTATCCAGATATTTTCGTCGCTTCTGGCATCATGGAACGGGGTAACTTCTCCGCCGCCGCCGGCTTCGGTATGGAAAAAGGCAAACAAGGCATTTTTGGTACATTCAGCGCCTTTTTGGAAATGTGTATTTCCGAAATCACAATGGCGCGGTTGAACTACTCCAACGTCCTGTGTCATTTTTCTCACTGCGGTGTAGACGATATGGCAGACAACACCTGCCATTTTGGTCTCAATAACATGTTCGCCGACAATGGGTTAGACGACGGTTACGAAACGCGGTTATACTTCCCAGCCGATGCTGGACAAATGAAAGCCTGTGTGGAAGCAGTATTTTTTGACCCTGGGTTAAGATTTATCTACTCTACTCGCTCCAAAGTACCCCAAATTTTGGATGAAAATGGCAATAATTTCTTTGGCGAAGGTTATACCTTTGTTCCTGGTAAAGATGAAGTTGTCAGAGAAGGAACTGCTGGTTATATTATTAGCTTTGGTGATGGATTATATCGCGCTCTCGATGCTGTCGAAAAACTCAAACAGCAAGGAATTGACGTTGGTTTGATCAACAAGCCTACACTCAACGTCATTGACGAAGAGATGCTAGCTAAAGTTGGTAAAGCACCTTTTGTTCTGGTTGTAGAAGCACTCAATCGGCGCACAGGATTAGGTAGCCGCTTTGGTTCCTGGTTACTAGAACGCGGACTCACACCAAAATTCGCTCACCTTGGTATTCATAAAGAAGGTTGTGGTGGATTGTGGGAACAATTCCCCTATCAGGGATTAGATCCTGAAGGGATTATCAAGAAAGTCAAAGAACTAGTGAGCTAGTTTATAGATTAGGAATTAGAGGGATTAAATTCAATCCCTCTTTCAATAATTTAACTAATTATCTATATCTAAAAAAAATTAAGTGATGGTGTTTACATACTTAAATAAATAATAAAAGATTTGTTATAACCAAAGATTGATTTAGCGAATCTAACTATAGATCAGTGAAATAAAAAGTGTTCTTATTTAGAAAAGAAGGTGATCAAGTTTTTTGAAAGATTGTTGGAGGACTGTTATGTTAGAAACAAATTACAGGAGCAATACAACATCTTTTTCAAATAGTTGCGATAAATATCTTTTGGGTGATTTAAGTTGTGACCAAATTTTGGCTGATTTAAGCTCTGATGAAGCATCTGTAATTATTGCTGGATTTAATGTTAAAAATTCTTTAACAGGGCAAAAAAGTTTCTACACCTTAAGTGTTACACAACCACCTACTCAGCATCTTTTGAATAGTCAACAATCAGGCTCTTATACTGGTAGCCATATTTTGTACAATTCGTCTTTAAGTACTTACAAACCAGTATTGCAAAGTATTGATGATCAAAACGGTTCATACAGTTTTACTCAAGATCAGGACAACGTGCGTTTTGCTGGGATAAATTTGTTTAAAGCTTCTACTTAAGTTACAGATTCGGGAGCAGAAAGCCCATCGGCTTTTAGCCGTGGGAGTGTCAAAAAGTAGAATCTAGTAGAGTGCGTTATAGACATTAGTCTTAACGCACCGAAAATTTGGGATTATATATTGGTGTAATGTACACTCAATACGGTTCGGATAAGACAAATCGATAACATCTAAACCCTGTACCAAACGTGCCATGGCACGTCTGGTACATGCCCAAAATTATGACGAAAAATTCTTAACCAAACCGTATTGAATGTACACTTCACGAAATCCGCTTTCTAAACCGGGGGCGGATTTTAGTTATTCATAAACAGGTTGTGGTATGAGCCTATATAATAGCCACAAAGCGACAATTACTCCTACTAACTCGGCTGCGATCGCACAACTAACTGCTTGCATTGAAATAATCTGTAGAGGAGTAATTGGTAAACCCGGAGTTGCTATCGCCGCACCAGGAATAGGTCTATAAATAGTAGATGCGCCTTGGGGAATTGATAGGACTTTATTCAACAGCAATCCAACCTGGGTCATTAAGACAATAACTGCAAATATCATGCCGCTAATATTGGCAATTATGCCGATCCATAAATCTCTCGTCACCTCTTTTCTAGAGGGACGGAGATCAGGGTCATCTAATGTTTTCGATAAGCGTGTATAGCGAAAACACCAATAAATGGTGAAGATCAAAACTAGCAAACAAGCATAAGCAAAAAACACACCAATACCGTTTTGAGTACTAACTCGACCAGCATTGTTCCTAAAAAACAGTGTCGGTATAGCAATAAATAAGGGAATACTTCCCAAAACTAACTGTAGCCAGAAACCAATCCAACCTAGTAGGCGAAATTCACTGGCTATCCTCTGAACGTTGGTTGATGGCGCGTGTGATGTATGCATAATATAGGTGATAGATGGTAGATGCTAACAAGGAAAGGGGAGCGGGGAAAGGGGAGCGGGGAAAGGGGAGCGGGGAATGACCAATGACCATTGTACAGACGCGATGAATCGCGTCTCTAATGTTAAAATGTCAAAGGAGCGATCGCAGCAATATCTGGATCACAACCACCTACTTGACTGGTGGTCAGCATCCATACAGAAGCTCCTTGCTGGATGAATATCTCAGTGACAGTATCGTTAGCTTTGCGAGGAAACATTGTTCGCCAACTAATTAAACCTGTAAATAGTTGTTTGAAGGGACTATCTTCAAGAGAACTACCGAGGTTATCAGTGGAATTTTGCCAATCGGCGCGGGCGACACCAAAGGGTAATAGTTCCCACCGCAGAGATTTTCCTAATTTGACCAATTTTTGCAGGCGGTTGAAGTCTTCAGGATTGTACTCTAGCCAGTTTTGATACTCTGAATGATGAGATTTAATTCCCACCTCAATAGCTTTAATTGCTGCGTATAACGCTTGATTGGAATCTTGGGAGCAGTTATTAGCAGGACCAACATAGGTTCCGCCAGTACCATCACCAATGCGGTAACGAGCTGTCATGATTTCCAATTGTCGAATCAGTGTTTGCAATGCCGATCGCCTGACGCCATTAAGATCATAATCTTCGGTGAAAGGATCATATTTGATCAGAATATTAGTTGTGGGACGAATCCCTAGCCAACCAAATTGGCGATCGCCCAAATAACGTGATATGTGCAATGTGCCAGCAATTAATCCATCGATGTTGTGAGTGTAAACTTGATGATACTCGATGTCAAAGCATAATTCATCTGTCAAAGGTTCCCGCACAACCTGCGCCACCCCGTAAGCAAAATGTCCAAAGTAGATGGGGGAGCTAGCTGCGGCTTCTTTTTTCTTTCCACCGATACCGCCGTAAGTATGGAGAACTAAAGCGCGATCGCCTTCACACCACTCTGAGACTGCTTGCTCAATTTCACAGTCTTTAGTATTCAAAAGCACAGATTGAATTTGCCCTTTATGAGCAATTATTTCTTGCCAAGCTTCTTTTTTCAAGTAATTCAAGGCTGCTTTTTTGCCATTTATTACCCGTTGTGGTTTAACTTGCACCAAAGACCGAGGAATAAGTGACTGGACTACAAACATGCCAGCGGTATTTTTTGCCCCGTAAATATACCATCCCGCACTGTTTAAAGGAGACTTTTCAATATCACGGTTGGTGGAAGGATAAATTTCGTTTTCGTAAGCAATTACCTGGGGCATCTTGACGACTTCCTCAACTCCATCAAACTGACGAGAGTCAGGATTATAATGAACTACGCGGAACTGTTCGCCGTCTGGGCTGACTGGTTGTAAAAACTTCACTAAAGCGTAAAATCGTCCGGAAATTTGCACAGGTTCGCTATTAATGTGCAAAGTAACAGCTTGGTTTTCCCCATTCTCTTCAATTACCACAGGTTCATGCAACATGACAACAACATCATCATTGGGTCTAGCACCAGCTAAAGACTCTAGTGGCCTCACCTGTCGCCAATGATTCAAACGAGTTGGTTGAACTAAACCTTGTTGGGAACTATAGATTGCTTGCTGGCTAAAATGAACATCTTTAATAACTGCTGGGGTTGAGTTTCTGGCTGGGGAACCATTAAAAGATTTCAAATTTACAACTTGTCCAATGAGATGTTGATATTCACTAGGAGCGTGATAGAGTTCCAGCAAAACGCCAAACCGTCGTTGTTGCTTTGGTGGTAAAATCAGTCTCCCCATCCAAGGAGCGATGGGTTGATAAAGATTTGTTGGTACAGTCTGAGTTAAGGATCTTGTTGCTTGAGGTAAAGGATAATAATCTGGTCGATTAAATTCTGCTTGTTGATAGCGATCGTAATTGCTGAGTTGACGCGGTTCGGTTTCTTGGTCTGTATCATACTCCTCTAGTAAGATTTTTGTTACTACATCTAGTGTTTGTTGTAGGTGGGTGCGACCATCAGGCAATGATTGGTGAGGATCTAAGACACCTCCAACACCACTGTGACCCACTAGACCAAGAGAAGCGAAAGAAATTTTACCCATGCGTTTGGCACGATTCCAGTAGGATAAAAAAAAGATTTTCCAACGCTTGGGGAAAAAAATCGGCCCCAAACGTTCAACTGGATCTTTGTCACCAACAAAATGATAGAGATGCTCTGCCATCAAAGCATTAGTATTACCACTGATTACGCCAGCTAAAGAAATGACTTCTATCGGTGCTACTAACGCCTGTTTGAGATGGGAAAGTGTTCCCATCGCTATTTGTCCACCACCACTAAAACCAATTAGGCTGATTGGTACGCCGCTACCAGGCTGATAACCATATCTAACCAGGCTGTTGTACATGACTTGAGCCATTCCCTGGTTATAAATCGGGCCGTAACGCTGGTCAGCAGAAACCATAACTACAAAGGTGTTACGGATGTTAATTGCTACAGCCAGCAAAAGACCGAGTATACCTGGATTTTCGGACATACTTAATCGTTCGGCTGTCCGCCAAAAAAATGAGAAGAATCCGCCTTCTGTTAGAGGTCGATTAAGAACAGAGTAAGGAATTAGCCCTCTAATAATGGCGATGTTATCTGGTAATATTGCTGCTAACTGACTCAGAAACTCCTCACCATCAGGAAAGTATCGCGATGAAGCTTGACCAATACCATCCAAATAAATTACAAAACGAACTACATTTGTTTGGGGTGGGATCGGTTCTTCTAATGTACCTGGGTCAAGTGTAGTATCAATTTGATCGCCATACCAACCTGCCCACCAGCCCAAAGCTTCTAGAGGAACAAGCAGTCCAGCGAAGAGAATAGCAATTAAAGCAATCTGCGCTAAATTTATAGTCAAACTTAGCGCTTCACTCAGAGCATTGTACGCAACTACCCACAGATGGCGCAGTGGTGGAAATAATACAGTTACAAGCAAGGCTATCAAAAAAATACCTAAAAATTTGACGACTCGCTTTAACATCATCTCACCCCCTGCCGTCTCTGTTGTCGAGGGTGTTGCTAGTTGGATCAATCCTGAACAGGATCTGTCCCCTTGTTTGTAGAAGATTTTCTATTCCTCGCATATCTGTAACTAGTTTTTTCCCAGCCACGGTGTTAGAAAGCCATACACCGATCGCTGCTATGGGTCTGCCTATAGTACGTTGTAAAATTTGGAGTACCACCCATCCCAAAGCTGCACACCAAAAGGCTCGCCATACGCTTACATGTAGGACTGCATGTAAACCAACTTCAAACGCCAATAGTGTCCAGATAGAGAGTATGACGTTAATGGACACACCGAAATAGGGTAATGCGACCAAAAAACTAAATATCATTGGTGCATAGGCTAGTCCTAGAAGAGACCATATAGTTTCATATGGGGTACTCGCATCAAAGAATAGCCAACTGACAAACCATGTACTCAGACCCCAAAACAAGACGCTAAATGCAAATAATACTGAGGCGATCGCTAAACTGAGAAGAAAGCGAATCGGTTTGACTCGGTTCACAAATAGTACAATACCTTGACCAAAAGCTTGTGAAAAGCCTGCTAACAGTACTGTGAAAAGTGCAACTCGAAAACCTTGGGGTAGAATCTGGATCAATTCAAACGCTTTGGGGTTGAGAGCGATCGCCCCAAATATAAGTTCCCAAAATCGGTCGAAGGCTGTCTGTGTCATGGCAGATAGGGTGAAAAAGCCAATTTAGGACATTTCCTATTTGTTCAATCACCTTTACATTTTAGAAGTCAAATTGCGATCGCAGATAAGCCAGTTAATAGTTACCAGAGCAGTTATCAGTTATTAGCTATCAGTAAGTCCCCCACAAAGAAGGTGGTAGGCGTTGGTGGTGGGTTTAAATCCAATACGGTTCAGATAAGACCACAATCTCTTGTAGAGACGCGCCATGGCGCGTCTCTACAGGTCAAATTTTTGCACTAAAAATCCTTAACTGAACCGTATTGGGTTTAAATCCCCCACCATACGCCGTGATAACTGATAACTGATAACTGTTCACTGATTTAAGGGCTTTTCGCCTACAATCCCTTAATACCCAAATTGCCACATCATAAAGGCGAAGATGTCGGCTCGTTCTTGGAGACGTTGCCTTTTGGTTGAACCAGCGCCATGCCCAGCTTCGTAGTCAATGCGGAGTAAGACAGGTTTGTTACTTGCTGATGCGGCTTGAACCCGCGCCGCAAATTTTGTCGATTGCCAAGGTTCGCATCGTTGGTCGGTGATCCCGTGGGTAATGATCATTGCTGGATAGTTCACTCCGTCTTGGACATGCAAAAATGCATCCATTTCGTAGAGTGCTTTGAATCCCGCTTCGGTGGTGCAACTACCAAATTCGCGAATATTGTTCACTCCGTTTGTCATTGTTTCAAAGCGAATCACATTCATCGCGCCTACCCGTGCAATTGCGACCGCAAACAAATCAGGACGTTCTGTAACGGCTCTACCAATCAAGATACCGCCTGCACTAACACCTTCTCCCGCCAGTTTTGCAGGTGAGGTATATTTTTTTTCAATTAGATATTCAGCACAAGCAATAAAATCTTTCCAGGTGTTGGGCTTAGTTTGCTGAAATCCGGCGCGATACCACGCTTCACCTTTTTCACCACCACCGCGCACATGAGCGAACGCCATAATACCACCTTTCTCATACCAGGCATAATTTTGGTGTTCGTAGTCTAAGTACATCGAAAAACCATAAGCCCCATAACCAATCAACCAGCATGGATTTGAACCATCAAGTTTGATACCTTTTTTATGGATAATAGACAGTGGTATCATCGTCCCATCGTGCGATCGCACCTCGATTTCTTGGGCGACTAAATCATCTGGTGCGTCATATTCGCCTTGCGGTTGTAATTGTGTTTGCGTAAGTTGATGGGTTTGCGAATCGTATTCGTAGATGCTGTAAAATTTTGTCCAAGTGGTAACACCTAGCAAAATCCCTACCACTCTCGGATCATTTTTAGTGATTCTGGGGTCGTTTCCAAAAAACTCAGCTGTGCCAGCGAACGGCAGATTCAGGGATTCTGTTTTACCGTCGTAAGTAATGCGAATGGCTTTAGTAATACCATTATTATTTGTGAGTACATAAAGTGCATCTTGAGCGGCAAATATAGACTCAATTATCTGCTCGCTTTCTGCCATAACGATTTTAGCACTCGAAAAGTCAGGATTTTTCAGCGATGTTTTGACGATTTTATAGCGAGGCGCATCTTTGTGTGTCAACAAATATACTTCTTCTCCATGTACCTCAAAGAGTATAACTTCATCGGTCGCATCGCAAATCTTTTTCCACTCTGGTGTACCTTGATTAAATGAAGCGAGAGTAGTGACATAAAGATCAAGTTCTTTTTGTGTGCCGTAGAGGATAACTGCAAATACATAATCGGAATTGGGAAGGGTAACAACAAAGGGAAGTGCGACGGTTGAAATGTTGACCAAATCAGTCACTCCCTGACCGAGGACAAGGGTATCTTGTTCTACATCTGTGCCAAGTCTGTGCAAATAGACTTTGCTTTTTTGATACTTTTGTGTCTTCGCCATCCCTTTTTTGATTTCTTGATTGCGGGTGTAGACAAATGACTGGTTATCAGGCAACCAAATTCCGCCCCAATGCAACCGCGAAATCGGTTTGTCTACATCTTCAAGAGTTTCAGTATTGATCACATAAAGCGAAGCCTCTTCCGAACCGTTTGCTGAAATAGTATAATTCACATACTTGCCATCCCACGAGGGGATAAAGCAGTTAATCGCGTGCGGCTTGCCTGTTTGTTGTTTAAACTTGTCAGGATCAACCAAAAGTATTTCGTTACCGTTCATGCCATCTCGCATGTACAATTTCCACACATCATCTTGCGCCCCACATTTGAGGTAGAAAATTTTGCCATTGGCAAGTCGTAACACCCAGCTGACTTTTGCCGGAACAGAAGCATCTAATTCCATCATGCGGTTGAAAAAGTCATTACGTCCCGGAATTTGTTCGAGGGTGTGGGTTGTAAAATCGGCTTGCGCTTTTACCCACTCTTGCACCTGTTGATCATTGAAGTTTTCCATGTAACGATAATTGTCTGTTACCTTCGTACCGAAGTAGTCGTCTGTAACAGGTTTCACAGGTGCAACGGGTGGCTTTGGTTGTTTGGTCATGTTGCGTTTCTCCAGAAGTTAGGTGCGCTGGACTTTGACCGAGAAATTTAGTTAATTATGTGATCGCTTCATGTTACTCTTATATACAAAATTCAAAGCGGACGCTCCGTCAACAACCAGTACCCGCATTGTCAGAAAAATATGTAGCGTGAGTAAATGCACTATTGCGAGAGAAAAAGTTAAGATCAGGTAAATAATATTTAACTCAAATATTTACATTTTTAAGCAAAATATAACACAGCGACAAGATAAATTTTCCTGTCGTTCTTTGTCAATTTCTAAATAAAACTCTAGGAATTTAAGAGTAAAATTTGACATTGTTATGCTCAGAGTTTCGAGCATAACAATGACACTAAATAACGACGAATGCATTGCCCTGCTTGAGCAAATTCGCTGGGGTGGAAAGCCAAAGTGTCCGTATTGTGATTCAACTAAAGCAACAGCATATAAAAGTGAACGCAGATATCACTGTAACGAATGTTTTACTTCATATAGTGTTACGGTTGGTACTCTGTTTCACAAGACTCATGTAGAATTACAGAAGTGGTTTATAGCGATTCGACTTGTGCTGGATTCACCAGGGGGTATCAGTGTGCGTCAACTTGCCAAAAAAATTGGGGTTAATAAGAATACTGCTTGTTACATGATTGAGCGTATACGTAGGGCGATGGTTGAGGAAGGTGAACTGCTACAGAATACACGCCGTCATCTATCTCAAGCAGAATAAACTTTATATAACAAGCTAATTATTGAAGGATTCTGAAATGTCAGAAGAAAGACCCATTGGACTGACAGAGTTGATCGAACAGGTCAGGCGTGAGTTGCTATCGACAACATCACATAAAGATACAGAAGTGCCACTTCTAAGCGTAGATACAGTAGAACTAGAGCTACAAGTGACGGTGCATAGAGAGGGGAAAGGTGGTTTAAAAGTCTACGTTGTTGAAATGGGTGGAGGTGGGAGTCGCAATGATGTACAGAAAGTAAAGGTTACCCTATCCCCACTTTTAAGTAAAGAAGTGCGTCTTGGGCTTTACAAGAAGCGTTACCCAGACCGTTGGACAGAGTTTATGGATAAAAGTGTCGAAGCTTTGACAAAAGGAGGGGATGGCAATTTGGGCGATGAGTACTGATTGGGTTGAAATGTAAGGAAGCTGATAGGTGGAGTTATTAAGGTTATCCCTCTCTCTCATAGATAAACTTCCCTTTAAGTTCATAGTATCTGCATACTCTAGTGCAGGTGAGGGAGAAACTGAGTCCAAATTACCTTTCTTTGAAGACCATATCGACTGGCTCAACACCATAATTAAGACGCTGGATGCAATTTATTTTTGTCCCACATACTTCAAACAAGACGGAGAGCAGGATTGGATGATAAGGGCTGGTCTTCTAAAAAAAGACAGGAGTGCCTTTGAAGAAGACTTGCTGGTAAAGATTGGACAAAAACTTTACCAAGCTCTCTTTCCTCGTGATAGCGAAGTTGCAAAGGTGCTGGAACGGGCAATCACTTTAGCTGAAAGCAGCCATATCCAACTGCACATACAGTTTCAGTTTTATGCAGATCCCGTGCGGCGTTCTCAGTTACCTTATTATCCCTGGGAGTTAGTGCATAATGGTCAGAAATTTTTGGCACAGGATCGTGTTACTTTCTCGCGTTATATCGCTCATCGCAGTACACCACCGAACAGACTATCAGTTAATAAGGTTAATGTACTATTAGTGTCATCAGCAGCTTTCGATT
Organism: Westiellopsis prolifica IICB1; assembly: GCF_004323185.1. GTDB lineage: Bacteria > Cyanobacteriota > Cyanobacteriia > Cyanobacteriales > Nostocaceae > Pelatocladus > Pelatocladus prolificus_A. The sequence continues at coordinate 1,396,724 of NZ_NAPS01000002.1, read as the reverse complement.
TAGAGAATGATTTAGAGCAGCTATCTGAGATAGAACAACAAGCGATACGTAAAGGTATAGAGAAAGCCAAACAAAAAAAACACGTCTTTCTTACTAAGCTCAAAGTTGCTACTTTCAATGAATTACGAGCTTATCTGACTGAGAATTGCGGCGACAAGACACCTCATGTACTCCATTTCGATGGACATGGTATCTATGGAAAGCGTTGTAGAAATGGTAAATGTAGAACAATTCATAAAGGCGTAAAAGTAGACAAGTGCAGACGCTGCGGTGATTCTCTGACTCGTCCTGAAGGGTATCTAGTTTTTGAGGATGACAATGGCAAAGCTGATTATGTGAGCGCTCAAAAACTAGGCGACTTACTACAGCAAGCTAGTTTTGGTAATGATACTGAACAGCAAAGAGGTGTAATTTTGGCAGTACTTAGTGCTTGTAAATCGGGGATGGCGTTGGCTGGTGATTCAGCTTTCAATGGCATTGCCCAAAACTTGATTAGTCGCCAAGTACCCGCAGTAGTAGCGATGCAATATCTTGTCAGTGTGCCAGCTGCAACGGCTTTTGCGGAGCAGTTTTATCGCTCGTTAGGACAACAGAATCCTGTAGCAACGGCAGTAAGTCAAGGTCGTGAGGCAATGGGTTTTGACGGAAATCAATGGTATCGCCCAGTACTTTACTTGCGCTGGAAGGCCAATGAAGGTGGGCAGCTTTTTAATGTATCGCCAGCATCCGTTTCACGTAGCAGCGATCAAGTATTTCAAGAAGTATCGAATCAACTAGCTCGTGCATCGTTTGCAAAGCCATTATTAGACATTCCCAAGGAAAATGCTAGAAAACGAGCTGATTACCGCAAGCAAGCAGAGAGTTGGTTGGTAGATCAAAATGTTAGATTAGACTTAGCCTCAGCAATTGCCAAAAAAGCTTTAGATGTTAAAGATTTAGGTATTTATCCAAATCGTCTAGCACAACAAGAAGCTCAAAAAATTTTTGAACTGAATTTATATAACTGTCTAAATTGGCTTTTGAGGGCATTTCAGGTTGGTACAGGTGAAAATATAGATCGTTTTATTCAGGAGCATTTAATTCAACACCCTTTAGAAGTTTATGTAATAGCGCTTAATTGTTTTAAGGATGAGGCTGAAAAACGTTTAGAGGATAACAGAGAAGTTATAAATACAATACATAGATATACTAATAATTTAATTCAAAAAATAGATTCATATCTCTAGACTAGTAAAGTTTCGATTTTTGGAATTCTATTAAATATAATCCATCACTCATTAAGATTTTCGTCTTTGGGGATTTCTTCTGCAATAACCTGGTTCTCCATTTTTCTTGCGGAATCTAACCCAGTGCCTTCCAGGTCCACATTGCTCGGATTGCTGACTTGAAGACGATTCTAAAGTGTAAATTTTTTCTGAAGTTTTTTTTTGAGTAAATTATCTCCTTGAGGAAGAGGTTCAGGTTGAAATTGTCGTTGGTTCACTTCAGTCTTGTAAGCTTCAAGAATTGCTATTGCTCTGTTTAAGTAATCAATGCTGTCTTTTGCTTTTGAAAAATTATATCTGTATAAACTTGCGCGAATGTTTTTTAATTCTTCTATCAATAGCTCTATATCGTCTTTTGATGAATACATATTGCTTATAAATATATGAAGTGCAATTCGTATACAGCACTAACTATTAATTCGGTTAAATAAACTGAAGTTTAATCTTATTAATTTTTCATACTATTCGGTTATTCAAAATAAATCACTACCGCTAACTAGGACAGCAATTCGGTAACATTATCGTCTTGTCAAGTCCAAGGCTAATAGAGTTAGTTTCAACGAAAGGCAATTATAGCCGTAGCCATTTTTGTTAGGACGTTAACATTTGATAGACCCAATAATAACTCTTATAGTCTATGTCCTAATCTTGATGGCTATAGCTATAATATCAACAGATGTAGCCGAAATTACAGCGATGCCTTTCGAGTCAAAATTATAGCTATATCTGGGTATCTCTGAGAGAGTAGTGTACTTTTTTACAACTGACTGTTGATTCCAACAGAGAAAGAAGATGAGCAAGATTTGAGTACACCACTCACCTAAGTGCGATCGCACCCTCACCACCAACCCCAATCTCCAGCTACGCTAAACTCATAGCAACAACGCCGATGAAACACCCCTACAGCCATGTCCCTTGCCAAAGATTTCGAGATTCCAGAAGACATAGGCGACTGGATGAAAATAAAATAGCCCTGCTATTGATTGAGAGTAGTTAACATCAAATTCTTGCCACACAAATGAATTTAAATCTGAAAAATCAATATTTGTCTAATCTAATCAAAGTTGTATCTATTATTGTGGTTACAAGTGCGATCGCTCTAGAATTGGCAAATATTTACGCACTACTGCATAACTTTCAGTTACCAAGCAGCCTAAACCCGATTTTTTGGATGGGACATTTTGTTATAACTGCTCATTTCATTGAAGCTGCGATCGCAGTTTTTTATGCATCTGCAAACAAGAAAATACCAATCAAATATGGAATTTATACTTTTTTTGTAGGGACAGTTGGTTTACTAGAACTATTTGACAAAGAGGATTGACACACAAAATTGAGTAAAACTTGCTACAACTTATAATAGTAAATCCTCTAGATACTAAAATAATACATGTCAAAATTCCGTCGTCGGGCTGGACAAAATGTTCGTAATCTTGCAATTAAGAGACGACTGAAGGCAATCTTTTCTTTTCTCGGCGCTGTTGTAGTTGTCATTTTCCCCTTATTTTTGGTGAAAATATTTAATAATTTATTGAGGCAAATTTCATCAGGAAATCCTTCTCTAGCTTCGTTCGTTAACTGGCAAATTCCAATTTTATTTTATACTCTTTTCATCTTCATAGCTTTAGGTCTAGTTTTCAATGGTATACATTTCTGGCGCATGGCAAATCGTGCGGTTCAGGGTGCTAAAGGCGAAGAAGATATTGGCAAAGAACTAATTCAATTAGAGCGAGAAGGTTGGCAGATTGAGTATGGCATGTTATTAGGAAACGGTTTGGGAGATGCTGATATTTTTTGTGTTTCTCCAAAAGACCGAGCTTATGTTGTGGATGTGAAATCTCATCGCGGGAAAATTGTTACTGATGGTCAATATTTATCTCGTCGTATGGGAAAGTCTACTCACCAGTTTGAGAAAGATTTTTTAGAAGTGGCTATGAAACAAGCTTTGCAAGTTAAAAAGCAAAAGAAAATAAACTTTGTTACGCCGATTCTTGCTTTTTCTCAAGCGAAAGTTTCTATCCCATCAGAAAAGCTACGAGGGGTTTATGTAGTTGATAAATCTGGTTTACTATCGCTTCTAAAATCTTTAGGGTAAGTCAATCAAAATTACTATGAATTCTGATCTAACAAAAGATCAAATTGCTCTTAATACCAAAATTGCCTACTCAGCGATCGCACAATATGATTTTGATATTATCCAAATATTCTGACTAACTCAATTTATTTGTAGAAATTCTAATTTTTAATTTTTAATTATTCAGACCATCCCTAAGTATGACTGTTGATCTTTCCTTATGACAGATGAGCTGGTTAAGTCAAACCACTAATATCTTTGGTGAATCAGGGAAGTTCTTGCTTGGGTAGTTGGGAGAATATTAGGTTATGCGCTGGGAATTTGGTCGTAGAAGTACCAATGTTGAAGACAGACGTGGAAGTCGAGTTTCTGCGCCTGTGGTGGGAGGTGGTATTGGAGCTGTGGTTTTGGCGGTGATTGTTGCTTTATTGGGAGGCGACCCCAGTATCATATTTGAGCAAACACAAACACCGAGCGATCGCTCTTCTCAAACGCAACGTTCTGCAACCGAAGATCAGGCGGCTGATTTTGTTTCGGTTGTTCTAGCTGATACAGAAGATACCTGGAGTAATTTGTTTCAGCAAAGTGGAAAGACCTATGTCGAACCTAAATTAGTGCTTTTTTCAGATGCAGTCCAATCTGCTTGTGGTTTCGCACGATCAGCAGTTGGTCCCTTCTATTGTCCCGCGGATCAAAAACTCTACATTGATCTGAGCTTTTATCAGGATTTAAAAAATAAATATCAAGCACCAGGTGACTTTGCTCAAGCCTATGTGATTGCTCACGAAGTCGGACATCACGTCCAAAATCTCATGGGTATTTCCAGTCGCGTCAGTAGATTGCAACGTCAAGTTAATGAAGTAGAAGCCAATCAACTTTCAGTGCGACAGGAATTACAAGCCGACTGTTTTGCTGGCGTTTGGGCGTATCATGCTAATCAATCGCGACAAATTCTCGAAACAGGCGATATCGAAGAAGCACTAAACGCTGCTAGCGCCATTGGAGACGATCGCTTGCAAAGTCAGTCAAAAGGATATGTCGTCCCAGAGTCTTTTACTCATGGTAGTTCAGCCCAGCGAGTGCGATGGTTCAAGCGGGGTATTCAAACAGGTAATCCAGCACAATGTGATACTTTTGCAGTCGCAAATCCTTAGAATTTGAGAAATTTCTTGTTCCGAACTCCAATGCTGAACCTCAAAGCTTGAAAAGTCAACTTCTGAGGTTGGATGATGGTGTTGCAGAGGCGATCGCTCTTCGTTATCTTACCCCTAGTTACTTTGGGCTGTCTGGTCTCACTAAGACACTAAGACACCAAGAAAAATACATTACACCTTGAAAGGTCTAGTCATAAAAACTTTTAGCGATCGCATTCCAAAAGTTCTTGTAATCAGGCAGTAGTAGAGTTACTTTTTTTTGATAGTCATAATTTAAACATTCGCCTAACTACAAGAATCGATGGTCAGCTCTACCTTGATTGCTACAATCTATGTCAACCCCATGATGGGGAATGATGCCAATGCTGGGTCACGCTTAGTTCCATACAAAACCCTTACCCGTGCTTTAAAAACAGCTAAAACAGGAATGATTATTCAGCTTGCACTGGGTAATTACAGCAGTGCTAATGGTGAGGTTTTTCCCCTGATTGTTCCAGCTGGGGTAATGGTGGTGGGTAACGAAGCCACAAAAGGTCAAGGTATTGTTATTTCTGGAAGTGGGGAGTATCAAAGCGAAAGTTTTGGGTTACAAAACGTCACACTGTTATTACTGGATAATGCCAGTCTCATGGGTGTGACTGTAACTAACTCAATCACCAAAGGTACTGGTGTCTGGATTGAATCTACAGCACCAACTTTAGCCAATAATAGCTTGCTTAAATGTGGACGAGAAGGTGTATTTGTTAGTGGTACGGCTAAACCAGCGATTCTCGATAATGTATTTGCCGAAAATGGTGCTTCTGGGTTGGTAATGGCACGTAATAGTAAAGGAGAAGTGTTACGGAATGTTGTGCAAAAAAATGCCATTGGCATTGCCATCAGTGATTTTGCTGCTCCTTTGATTGCAAATAATAAACTATCAGAAAATCAGACTGCGATCGCTCTATCTCGTGATGCACGACCAGTACTACGTCATAATGTCATCGAAAAAAATTCCCAAGGTGGTTTGTTAGTAAATGGTAACGCGATCCCTGATTTAGGTAGCACACAAGATCCTGCTGGTAATATATTTCGCGACAATTCTGGTTTTGATGTGCAAAATGCCACATCAGCAAAATTAGTTTCGGCTGGAAACCTGTTAAATCCTGTGGGGATCAAGGGGCTGGTAGAGTTGAGTGCAACTGTTGAAGACACTGCCAAACCAACATCTGTAAACACGAGTTTTACTGATATGTCTGGACATTGGGCAGTTGCTTTTGTAGAAGTTTTACTAAACAAAGGCTTAATTAGTGGCTTTGGTGATGGTACCTTTAAGCCAGAAGCCCCAATCACTCGCGCTCAGTATGCCGCTGTGATTGCTAAAACTTTTGAACTACCTCTAAAAAATAAATATAGTAAATTTACTGATATAAAACCAGATTTCTGGGCAGCCGCAGCCATCGAGCGCGCTGCTAGTATGGGGTTTATAAGTGGGTTCCCGGATAGTACATTTCGACCAGGACAAAATTTAACAAAAATTCAAGCAATCGTATCGATAGTAAATGGGTTACAACTAAGTGGTGGTAATCCAAATGTGTTAACCGTGTATCGCGATCGCGCTCAAATACCCAGTTATGCCAGTGAGGCTGTGGCAATTGCTACCCAGAAACTACTAGTGGTAAACTATCCGCAAACGGAAATACTCGAACCGTTGCGGGACATTACTCGTGCTGAGGTAGTAGCGTTAATTTATCAAGCGTTGGTGACTAGCGGTAAGCAAAAACCAATAATTTCTCCTTACATTGTCAATCCAGATGCTGATATTCCTTCATTCAGTGATCTTAAGGGACACTGGGCAGAAGGATTTATCCGGGCATTAGTGAGTATGAATTTAACCCGTGGTTTTGCTGACGGTAGCTACCAACCAAATCAACCAATGACTCGCGCCCAGTATGCTGCTTTAATAGCAGCGGCTTTTAATCCCACTGCTAAACGTTCCGCACCAGAGTTTACCGACGTACCCAAGAATTTTTGGGCATACAAAGCCATTCAACAAGCAGCACAGGCTGGATTTGTGGGTGGTTTTAATGATCGCACCTTCCGCCCTCAGCAAAATGTGCAACGATTACAGGTGATTGTTTCCTTGGTTAACGGACTTAGTTTACCAGCAGCTAATGCTGATGTATTATCTGGGTTTAGCGATCGCAATAGCATTCCCGATTATGCCCGTACCGCAGTCGCAACCGCGACGTTGCAAAAAATCATCGTCAATTACCCAGATCCAAAACAAATTGCACCCACAAAAGAAGCAACACGGGCAGAAGTAGCAGCTTTTGTTTACCAAGCATTAGTTGCAATCGGGCGATCGCCAAACGTTAATTCACCATATATTGTTTCTCCTTTTGTAGTAACGAAAGAGTAGAATGAAAGACACTCTTTTATTACTGAGCTATCCCCCTTATCCCCAAAGGGAACCCCATCTACCCCAATCCCCTAACAGTCTTCATAACAAATAAGCTTAATTAAAACTATCTAAAAAACAATAGCAAAAAGCTAGCCATATGCAACGGGAGCAAGATTTAGCCCTATTGCCTCAAACCGAAATTACACCTTTTATACCAAGTTTGGGAACATCTGCCGACTTGGCAACAGCCTTATTGATTCACTATAGTTTTGATCTCAGTGGTTATCAGGCCAGTGAACTAGTTCATCGTTGGCAACAGCAATATTCTGATAGTTGGTTACATATGGCAGTGATTGAGGCACTGTATCAGGGGCGTTATAAAGCGATATCAGTACAGCAAATATTAACACTTTGGCAGCGACGAGGGCAGGCTGTCTTTCATTTCAATATGGAATTTGAGCGCCTAATTTGCAGCAAGTTCCCCGAAAACTTAACTTCAGTGCCAACATGGTCTCAATTTTCTGTTTACCACAACCCTCGTCCTGATGTAGTCAAGCAGGAAAACATGGGGACACGGGGACAGGGGGGACAAGGGGGACATGGGGGACAGGGGGAGACGGAGAGATATCTTGATAATTTCTCCGCGTCTCCCACTCACCGCGTCACCGCGTCTTCTTCCCTCTCTGTCACTCCTACTCCCACTCCTAAACCGCAACGAAAGCTGCTTCCAGTTGCTGTCAATAATTCTCCGATTGAGCAATTTACTCCCCAAACAAGCGATCGCTCTCAATCATTTACCTCAAAACTGAAAGCGATGTCTAATGACAAGTTACTAAGCGTCTATGCTCAAGAAACAATAAATGGTGAAATACCCTAAATTTTTAAATAATAATTAATGCGATCGTGTTAGATGATTTTAAATTTTAGATTTGGAATTTTAGATTTTAGATTTTAAATTTTAGATTGAAAATTAGATCACTTTATTAATCATTAAGTCTTGAATATAACAGGGGCGACAGAAAAACACCCTGGTTGAAGTCGCCCTTCAAACAAAGGTAGCTATAGATCAACCATTAAACCGTGAATACGCTGATGCTCACGTATCATGATGGCATTTTTTAACTCTATTTGAGAAAGAATAGAGTCAGGAAACTCTCCTACAGCATAACGAGGTTGATACCAACTTTGATTTTCAAAGTAACTCTGTAGCTTTTGCTCTTTAAAACGACGACCATGACGGGCATAAATTTCATTACGCATTAGCGTTAATTCCTTCCCATTACGACCCTTGAGGTCAGCCGAGGTGAGCAATCGCTGCTGGAATAAAGGCTTTGATGTTGCAGCCAAGACTTGAGATTGAGGTAGTGGCGGTTCAGTTTGATTTTGGTTAGCCTGATTCTTAGCTGGTTGTGAAGTAGGCTCTGATTTGGTCAGTTTAGCAAGAGATTTAGACAGTGGAGAGCCAGTTTGGAGCAAACTAGACTTTTTAGCTGGTTGCGAAGTCGCCTGCGATTCGTTCTCCTCAGATGGCTCAAGTGCTGTAAAACTCGACTCTGGAAGTTCGATTTCGGGTTTACTGATGTTTATTTTTTCTAAGGCATTGGTGCTATATACAGAAATATTACTGGCAAATTTCTGTACTGATTTCTGCTGCTTAGTATTAGCTGAGGCAAATTGATCTGATATGACAGACCAACAGGAAACTCCTCCAACAGCAAATCCTCCAGCAAACATCATTGAAGCTAGCCCTACCTTAGAACTGAAGCCTACACTTGATGACCGACTGGGTATTTTTGTTTGTAGTCTGGAGTGTGGTGAAGATGTCCGGGATTCTCGAGTGTAGTGGTCAATCTCATCGAGATTTTCATCATCCAGAAATATATAAGAAATTGTGTCCAGCAATTTCTCCTGCTTCACAGGTTTATAGACTGAGTTTTCTTGGGTGAATTGTGTTGTTGACTCAGTAGATTCGTAAAGGGGATAGCGTTGGATTGGATATATTGGTAGTTCAGCAGATTTACCGCAGGAATTTTGTTTGATAAAGTCTGCTCTTGGTACAACAACTCTTTGAATCAAGGTAGTTTGCGGGAAAACTTCTTGTTGTTGTTTGTCTGACTCAGGTTTGTTTGGATCTGCTTCAGTTTCTAAACACTGGAGATCAATCATATCGGGATCATTCTCTCGTAATGGGAGTGATAGTAGATTAGGGATGCCAAACACTTCCCCTTGTTCTGTATCATCAGGTTTGTTGGAGTTCGTTTCGTTGAAAGTGGTCCTTTTGCAAGTATCCATGTTGCTGTTGAGAGTCTAGGTGGTTGTCTATGCTGCAAGAGGTGTTTGTGGAAGTATTTCCACACTAGTGTTTCTCACTAAAAGTACTAGGAAAAAGATGTTACTGTTATGGTTTTTACGATGAAGTCTTTCTATCTTCTCAATCTACTGTGGAATTATGCAACTGTTTGACAATCAATTTTGACACAATTTTCTATACTCGCTTGAAAATAGCAAGCGTCAGGAGATGGCAAAAAAGCCGTATTAGTAAGGGTGGAGAAGTAATTATTAAATTTTTATTAAAGAAATCAATGTCTTAAAAATAGGGATCGGGAATCGGGGACAAGGAGGATACGGGAGACAAGGGAGACAAGAAAGACAAGAAAGACAAGGGAGACAAGAAAGACAAGGGAGACAAGAAAGACAAGGGAGACAAGAAAGACAAGGGAGGTGTGGGAAGTGGGGGAAGTGGGGGAAGTGGCGTCTAGGGGTGTGGTGGGGGAAGTGTGAGGAGAATTATTTGACAATTATCTTCCCAATGCCCATGCCCAATGCCCCATGCCCCATGCCCAATGCCCAATGCCCTAGTATCCAATTGGCTCAATCACAGTCTTCAAACCATTATTGTTAAGAATAGCTAACATCTGCTCGGCATTATACCGATTGCTAAACACTCCTGCTTGCATAACTGCTTTACCTTCCCAGAAAGTGGGAAAGGAACCAGGGGCTAGAAATCTAACTAACTCTTGATCTCTTTGATTTTGTACTTCTGCTATCACCCGGTAGCGCGTACCTAGTGAACCGCCAGCATAGGCTGTAGTTGAAGGATTTTTGGATACTGGTAGTTGATTACCGACAGGAACATTATTGGTAGAAATAGCTGGAGGTTGCAGCGCTGGTAATGATGAAATTTGATTTATTGCTGTTTTTACTGATGTGGATGTGACTGGATTCGGTGGAGATTGGGGTTGAGGTGCAACAAATTCGACTGTATTTGGTGCTACCTGTACATAATTTATTTGTGGTGTATTTGCTTGTTGCCAACCCGTAGCTGTTTGTTTCACTGTCAAGCTGCTAGGAATAGGAAATCCCGCAGTGTTTCTTGAGGTTGGTGATTTTGGTTGGTTTGGAGTTGTAACTACTCTAGAAGTAGCTGGTTGTATGGACTGCTTTGGCTTAGTAATAGTGCCAATAACCTTAGAAGTAGAATTGACTGGTTGTAGTGGTAGTAGTTGTCTATTTAATGGTCTGGAAGCCCTATTAACAGAAGAAGATACAACAGCCGGGGGAGGGGAAGGTAGTGACGGCTGAGAAGATTGGAGAACGGGAAGAGGCGGTAATTTCCCCGTGGAAGTAGCTGTAGTAGTTACGGTGTTAATAGGGACACTGGGAGCAGAAAAGGTGATTTCCTCATTTACTGGCGTTTTCTGGGTGCTATTTGTGGTGATGGGAGGAGATGGTAAATTTTGAGCGATCGCACTTGTTGTACCATTTGTATTGATATTACCTGCAATGCGATCGCTAGCAAGAATGTTCCCATAGGCAGTAATGATCTGCTTACTAGCACTGGCATTGATATCATAGCGACCATTGTTGCGAAACTGATTACCACCTGCTTCGGAAGTATTACCTAAATCTGGTTGTGCTTGAGCTAATATCACCAATCCATCCTCTTGATTACCCTCAATCACGTTATTCCGCAAAATGGGACGAGAAGAAGCTTGCACAATGATTCCACTTCTATTGTTGATAATTCGATTACCTAGCACCAGAGGATGAGCTTTTTGGGCAATGTTGATGCCAAAGCCTGTTTCTTGAAACACATTCTCTCGTATTTCTGCACCAGAGGTATCAGTAACCGTAATCCCGTTAGCACTATTGCGATCAAAGAAATTGTTGCGGATGATCGGTGCAGTATTGCCAGTCACAGTAATTCCATCTTGAGTATTACCAACAAATGTATTATCTGCAACGGTAAAATTGTTAGACTCAATCCATAAACCGTAACCACCTGGATTGGAGTTTGTCACCGTTATCCCTGTTAGTTTTGCTCCTTTGGCACTAACAACAGCAACATTTTTACTACCAAAACTCCGACTCAGGTAATCACCACCTCCACTGATGATGATGCCACGACCTTTGCTACTACCATCTCCTTGAATTGTAATACTAGATTTGAGTATCAATGGAAACATTTCTCCTGTCTCGCCGCTGTAAGTTCCCTTAGCAAGCATAATCACAGTATTAGGGCTAGCTAGCTGCAAAGCTTTGGTAATCGTTTTCAAAGGTGTACTTTCACCCCCGCTTCCTTGCTTGTCATTTCCGACACTTGGGTTGACAAACAACACATTTACCTGAGAGATTGTTTCCTCAGTATGGTGTATCTGCTTTTGTGGTGGAGATGTTTGAGCGATGGCGGTATCAAAGTAACAGCTAATAAGCATCAGACTTGCAACTCCCATACCAGCAGCGTTCAAAAACAAACGCACGGAATGAGAAGTAAAAAGCATTGTCACTTCTAAGTACGGATGTGAATTCTGCTTTATGTTAATCTTCTGTGCTGATAGAACGTCGGCCTGACAAGACTTAGAAACAACGAGGGGGAAATTCACTTTTTCTGCACTCCTTACAACCAATAAGCAATTTTTATACTCTCTCAATTGCAAAAATGTCGATGATATCACTCACATATGGGCATGGGGCATGGGACATGGGGCATTGGGCATGGGGCATTGGGCATGGGGCATTGGGCATTGGAATAAATTCTTCCTTGCCCTCTCCTCATTGTCTCCTCACACTCCCCGCTCCCCGCTCCCCGCTCCCCGCTCCCCGCTCCCCGCTCCCCGCTCCCCTTCACTCTAGGAGTAGAGGTTATAGTAAAAATATTTTATAATTCCTATTTTCTAATTCTTTATCTCGAACCTCAAATTTTTAATTTAAAGAAACAAAATATATGAAAAAATTATTGCAACTATGAAAAGGACTGACTGTTACGATCAAAACACTAATGGGATTGTTGTAATGGTCGAGCCATACAGCCAAACAGAGCAAGTAAGTCAAGTTATTTGTCGCATCTTAGATGCAAATTTGGATCGTGCGCGTGAAGGTTTGCGAATTATTGAGGAATGGTGTCGTTTTGGCTTAAATAATAACCAGTTAACTGGGGAATGCAAGCGGATGCGCCAAGAATTAGCAACATGGCATACTGCTGATTTAAGGGCGGCTCGAGATACACCCGGTGATCCTGGTACTGAATTAACCCATCCTCAAGAAGAGCAGCGCGCTAGTATCAAATCTTTGCTGCAAGCTAACTTCTGTCGAGTAGAAGAAGCTATGCGGGTGCTGGAAGAATATGGCAAGCTTTATCACCCAAATATGGGGAAAGCTTTTAAGCAGATGCGTTACCGGGTTTATACCCTAGAAAGTAACTTGATGGGTTATCAACGACATCAGTTACTGCTGCGATCGCATTTGTATCTTGTTACCTCCCCTAGTGACAAAATACTAGATACAGTCGAAGCTGCCCTCAAGGGAGGATTAACTTTAGTACAGTACCGGGATAAGAAAGTTGATGATGCTGTCCGTCTCCAACAAGCTCAAAAATTACGGCAGTTATGTCATACCTACAACGCCATTTTTATTGTCAATGACCGAGTAGATATAGCTTTGGCTGTTGATGCAGACGGGGTACACTTGGGACAACAAGATATGCCCATTGCTATGGCTCGACAATTGCTGGGGCCTCACCGCCTAATTGGTCGTTCTACCACAAATTCTGAGGAAATGCAACGGGCTGTCAAAGAAGGAGCAGATTATATCGGTGTTGGGCCTGTTTATGAAACTCCCACAAAAGAAGGTAAGCCTGCTGCTGGTTTAGACTATGTTCGTTACGTTGCTAAAAATTGTTCTATCCCTTGGTTTGCGATTGGCGGTATCGATCCCAACAACATCAATGATGTGATTGATGCTGGAGCGAAGCGTGTAGCAGTTGTGCGTGGCATCATGCAAGCTGAACAACCTACTTTAGTGACACAATATTTTCTATCGCAGCTCAATCGTATTCAACCAGATCCTGATAATTCCTATGTCGAATCAAATTACTATCCAGATCAATGGTGAACCTCGTAGCTGCTTACCTCAAACTCTCCTACCTGAACTACTTCAACAATTAGGGTTTAATCCTCGCTTGGTGGCAGTAGAATACAACGGTGAAATTTTACACCGTCAGTACTGGCAGGAAACAAAAATACAGCAAGGCGATCGCTTAGAAATTGTCACTATTGTTGGTGGGGGTTAATGGGAAACAAGGGAGACACGGGGGACACGGGAGACAAGGGAAATTTGTTTCCTAAGTCAGTAAACAAGAATAGCGAGATTCAGGGATATAAAGCCATCGGTGCAGGCTTCTTTTGTTTGCTAGTATTTTTCCCCTACGTCCTAGTTGTTCGCGTAGTTGCTGGTTTTCACAAAGCTGGCGAAATGCTTGAAACATTTCTAAACCAGAATAAGGATTGACAATTAAACCATTTTCCCCATGACGAACTGTATCTGTCACCCAACCAAAATTTGAGGCAATAATAGGTTTACCAAAGTAAGCTGCTTCTAAGTAGACCATGCCAAAACCTAAGTGAGGGCTAGCGCTGCGATCAAATAAAGTCAGCAAAGCAAATATATCGCAAGCTGCATAGTAACCAGCCAATTCCCGTTCAGCAACATGTCCAGTAAAGTGTACCCATTTGTCCAAGCGCAAGCGTCGTACTTGAGATTGTAATTTTGCCTCAAAAGGGCCTTGTCCACACAATATGTAATGAACCTCAAGCCCTAAAGTGAGCAGCAGGGGTAGATTATCTATGACTAAGTCAAAACCTTTATACTTTTGTAGACAGCCGACCGAGAGAATTACTACTGCATTTTTTGGAATGTCGTGGTTGTTGCGTACCCGTAGACGTAATTCCTCAATTGCGGTAGGACTAGCTACACCAAATTTTTTTCTTCTAACTACAGGATGAATAACGTGAGTGGGGTTATGAAGCTGAAAATGAGTGGTGAGTAAATCTCGTGTCCAGCCGCTATTGCAAACAATACCTTCTGCTCTTTTTAAAGTCAATGCAAACAGCGATCGCATTATCGGATTGCGTAAAGTACATAAAATATCATTTCCATGTAGATAGATAAAAAAGCGAATCGGTAAAAGATAGCTCAAAAACAACAGTGAAATAAAATCGTAGCCATGACCCCATTCGATATAGCGGTAATGATAGCGAAAATAAAGTTTTATTGCGAAAACAGCTGACCAAACTATATTTAGAGTTGGTTTGAGAATATTTTTACTCAAAACATCACGCCAAGACTGGGGAATATGCCAACGATACACAGGAAATACCTGTGACTTATCAAAAGCTTTATCTCCTGCACAGCTAGTGGTAAGAAGAATTACCCTATCTGTATCTTGTAGACAGCGATTATAAATATACTCCTCAATACCGCCTTCCCTGGGTAGAAAAGTGCGGCATACGACTAGAATATCTGGAGATACAGTTTGTTCTCCAACGGTCGCTACCCTTGATGAAATCTGTTCCATCAGAAATTTAATAAATAAAATTTAAAAACTGATTTCGCTGTTGATTGATAGTAAAGGCGTACAAACGTATGCCCCTACTGAATTAATAATTACATCAATCTCAAGTGTTGTCACACAACTAATTCAGTAGTGCGCTACACATTCTTAACACACTTTCCAGATTTGATATTCACTTTATTAATCAACTCTTAACTATTCTTTTAAGACCTTGTAGGTCTTGGGTTTTATAGTTGCGATCGCTACATCTCTAGCTGCATAATCGCAAAGAATTGTGTAACCGTTTACTCAGTATAAATGTAATCACTAGAATAACTAAATACCATCAAAATGTTCTGCCAAAATGCCGAATAGAAGGGATCGGGGATCGGGGATCGGGGATCGGGGATCGGTGGGGAGCGGGGAACAAGGAGCAGGGAGCTCTTAGCAGGGAGCAAACATTTGGTTATTCTCCTTTCTAAGCATGTCTAAGAGCTAAGAGATCCCTTGTCCCTAATCCCCGATCCCCGATCCCCGATCCCCGATCCCCAAACAAGTACGGATATTGCGACCGGATTAGGCTAGAGGATAGCTGCAAACACAGGATAAGAAACGATAAATTTAAGATGTAGCTAGTGATGAGAGCTACTTTGATTTTGACATTCCCTGCATGGTACAGGCTAGCGTCACTCACCAAACGCAAAAAAATTCCGCCTTTGGAAAAATATAATCAATATCGTTTTTCAAGTAACTGTGTTATGCATAAAAAACTGCAAAAAGCCTTCAAATCACTTTTGAAACCCCTATTTGTCCTCTTTTTGGTGTTCACGTTGGCACTGAGTCATGCTGACGGCGCGTTAGCAGCTAGTGGGGGTCGAATCGGTGGTGGTTCCTTCCGAATGCCTAGTAGTGGTCGTGGCTACTCTTCACCCCGCACTTATGCACCTCCCGGCGGTGGATACGGTGGTGGATATTATCCAGGGTATCCAGGTGGTGGATTCGGATTTCCTTTTATAGTGCCAGTATTTGGTTTTGGTGGTGGACTATTTGGTCTGTTGATTTTTTTGGCGGTCGCTGGCTTTTTAGTACAATCATTCCGTCGTGCTGTTAGTGGTGGTGGTGACGATGTCGGTTACAGCAGCAACCCTACAGTTTCCATCAGTCAGTTACAGGTGGGTTTATTAGCTAATGCCCGTAGTTTACAACCAGAACTCAACTACATTGCTGAAACTGCTGATACCAATTCTTCACAGGGTAGATCTGAAGTCTTACAAGAAGCTAGCCTCGCTTTACTCCGTCATCCAGAATATTGGGTCTATGCTGGTGGTGGTACTCAACAAGCACGTTTGAATGCAGCAGAATCAACATTCAACCGTTTAGCATTGGCTGAACGTAGCAAGTTCAGTGAAGAAACTTTGTCTAACTTCAACAACCAGCTCAAAGGCGCAACTCCTAAAGAAACTTTACCGTCTGCTGATGAACTCGACAACCCAACTCGCCTAATCACTGAAGGCCCAGGAGAATATATCATTGTGACTTTGTTGGCTGCGACTCTTGGTAAATTTGAAGTACCACAAATCAACAACGCCGATGACCTGCGTCAAGCCTTACGTCAAATCGGTAGTATTCCTGGCGAACAACTGTTAGCTTTTGAAGTACTATGGACTCCGCAAGCAGAAGGCGATGTCCTTACCAGTGAAGATGTATTGGCACAATATCCAGAACTGAAACTGGTCTAATTATTTTGTTTGTGTCGGGATAACCGAAAAACTTTGCTCCTAAATTATTCGTGAACAACAAGATCCCCGATTTCTCCAAGAAGTCGGGGATCTGGCTCTCTCAATACTCACAACTCCTACACTCCTAGTTTTGGTCATCGCGAAACTTCAACATGAAACGAAGCGTCAACACGTAAGGATTATCATTAAATCTGCAACAATAATTTTAGAGAAAACTGTCACGATTACGTAATTAACTAGACTGAAAAATAAGGTTGTGGTTATGCAATTCTCCCAACTACCCAGGTCTATTCGACAACTCGGAACCCATGTATTAGCCATAATTTTAGGAGTTGTACTAACTGTTGGTACTCTCCAAGTGTCACCTTCCCAAGCTGACCCAGCACCGAAAAAGGTTACAAATGATACACCACAACTTATTGCTCAAAAGCAATCACCAGCAACAGCAGCTATTGGTAACAGTAGCTTTGTGACCGCGGCTGTGAATCGTGTGGGTGCAGCTGTAGTTAGAATTGATACTGAGCGTACAGTTACCCGTCGTCTGCCTGATATTTATGACGACCCATTTTTCCGCAGGTTCTTTGGTGAAAGTTTCCCCCAACAGTTACCCCCGGAACAATTACGTGGTTTGGGTTCTGGCTTTATTATTGACAAAAGTGGCTTTGTGATGACTAATGCCCATGTGGTCGATAATGCTGATAAAGTCACAGTCCGCCTTAAAGATGGACGCACTTTTGAGGGCAAAGTTCAAGGTGTGGATGAAGTCACCGATTTGGCTATAGTTAAGATTAACGCTGGTGGTGATTTGCCTGTAGCACCTTTGGGTTCTTCTTCTAATGTCCAAGTAGGAGACTGGGCGATCGCAGTTGGTAATCCCTTGGGATTTGACAACACTGTCACCTTGGGAATTGTCAGCACTCTTAGACGTTCTAGCGCCCAAGTTGGTATCCCTGACAAACGCTTGGACTTTATTCAAACAGATGCTGCAATTAACCCTGGAAACTCTGGGGGTCCGTTGTTAAATGATCGAGGTGAAGTCATCGGTATTAACACAGCAATTCGTGCTGATGCAATGGGGATTGGTTTTGCTATTCCCATCGACAAAGCCAAACAAATCACAGCTCAACTGCAACGCGGTGGTAAAGTAGCTCATCCTTACTTGGGTGTGCAAATGGTAACTCTCACATCCCAGTTAGCCAAAGAAAGCAACAATGATCCCAATTCTCAGTTCCTGATTCCAGAAGTGAATGGAGTTTTGGTAATGCGGGTTTTACCTAATTCTCCAGCTGCTACAGCAGGTATCCGACGCGGAGATGTGATCACCCAAATCGATGGACAAGCAATCACTAGTGCTGAACAGCTGCAAAATCTTGTGGAAGACACTCGCATCGGCCAGGTGTTACAGGTGAAAGTCCAACGCGGAAATCAGACACAGCAATTATCACTACGCACAGCTGAATTAAAGGGTGCTTCATAATTAGTGAATAGTTGCTTGTTAGTTGTTGGTTGATGGTTTTTCCAAACAACAAACAACCAACAACTAATTTATTTTTTTGCCAAAAACTGACGCAAACTTAGTAAATTCAAACTTTGTCCTAAAGCAAGTGGGAAAATAGAAATTCCTTCTAGGCGAGATTGTACCCAACCTTCTCCCCAGTACCATTCGTGAAAACCATCGATTCCTTGACTCAGGATTAAGCGCAGACGATTGGAATCTGCGACATCAACTTGATGATGAATCGCAACTGGCCACAATCGAGTGGTAAACTGAAATCCTCGATGTAATTGTTCTGGCATCCCGGTGGGAAGACGACCAGATAGTAGCCATTTTTCTAGTTGTGCAGGACGTAGCAGACTGTCACAGATAGCAGTTGCTGGTGCTTCTATTTCTATCCTAAGTTGAGTTTTTTGGAAATTACCTAACATTGTTAATGCGATCGCTTTTTCTTTTAGTATGACAAATAAAAACTAATTCACAGCATTACAAATACCATCTATACGCTGCTTTAATAAAGATTTTAAAGCTGTTTCTTGAGCCTTCAACTTGACAATTGTTGGTTGTTCTTCCACATAGACAAGTCTTTTTTTCGCTAGCTCAATTTGCACTGTTTGTAAATCTGCTAAAATATCCTGCACATTAGACATCTTACCGCCAGCAGCAACATCTTCTGGTTGCACTTCACCGCGATTGAACTTTCGACATAATCTTCCTTGTAATTTTGCCTGTTGAATGTTTGCTTTAAAGTCACTTTCGTGTTTACCAACAGCAAAACCAGCTATGTAACCAGCTATTCCTACAGAAGCCACAACTACTGCTGATCCTACCAACCGACGTACCTTGAGAATCGATCCAGAATTTTGAATACTTTTCTGTTCAGAATCGCTCTTAGTTTCCATACACTGACTAACTTATAGCTCAATTCCAAAGACAGCATATTTGCCAAGGAAGTTCCAAGCAAATCACCGCTGCTTTTACACCGACAAGCAAGGTAAATTTATACCAACGTTACTAAGGAATCCTACTTTGTTGCCTGCTTGTAAACGCTGTCGCTTAAATACGGAATTTTTATCTGGCATGACTTGGGCAGAAAAATGTCGAATATGAGCGAATAATTTAGATATTGCTAGGGTTATGGGGTATTTTCGGCGGTTGATCTTCATCGAATGACTATAGTATCATTTAAAACTTGTATCCAATGCTAGGAAAAACGCCAAGGTAAAAGGTAAAAGTAAAAAACCTTCCCATTACTTTTGCCTTTTACCTTTTACTTTTTTGATTCGGAAATTCAGCAGCGCATCCAAAGTACTAGAACTAGCCCTTTCAAGGTGACTCATAAAATCTCTTTTTTCCTCTCTGCGCTCTCTGCGTTCTCTGCGGTTTAAAAGTTATTTATTTAACCGCAGAGGCACAGAGAACACAGAGATAAGAGCTTACAGAGGAGTTGATTGTTGAGAATTTTGCTCCACCTTGAAAGGGCTGGTCCTAAGTACAATACATACACAAACAAATTGGTATTAAAATCTTGCAAAACCAGAAAATTGAACTACCTTATTTTGACCAACTTTTTGAAGACATTCGCCAAGGAAAAACCGAAGTCATCAAAAGCTTTGGGCATCATGTACACTGGGGTTATTGGCAAAATCCTACCAATGCTGATGGTTCCATAGATGACTTTGCCAAAGCTGCGGAAAATTTGACTCGGCGAGTATGTGATGCTGGTGGTGCAAGTAATGGACAAAGAATTTTAGATTGTGGCTGTGGTTTTGGTGGTACGATCGCCAGCTTAAGCGATCACTTTATTAACATGCACTTAGTCGGCTTAAATATCGATCCCCGTCAACTTCAAAGGGCCAAAGAACTAGTTCAACCCCGCAACAGCAATCATATTGAATTTATAGAAGGAGATGCTTGTCAGTTACCGTTTGCAGATAACTCGTTTGATTTAATTTTAGCAGTAGAGTGTATATTTCATTTTCCTAGTCGCCAAAAGTTTTTTCAAGAAGCATGGCGAGTATTAAAACCAGGAGGAAAACTTGCTCTTTGTGACTTCGTACCCCAAGAAGCTTTTCTTCCCTTCATGCAACTAGGGTCATATTTAATTAAACCTTTTCTGAGTAATTTTTTTGGATATGTTGACAGTAATATCACCTTGAGCGCATATCGAAATTTAGCCCAAACGACAGGATTTACCCCAATTTTAGAAGAAGATATTACCCTCAATACCTTACCAACATATCCTTTCTTGCGGCAACTGCAAAGCACAGGAGAAAACCCACAACCAGATAATTCTACAGTGATGGCTGAATGGGTTAGTCGTTTGCAGCTAATTCGTTATTTGATTCTCTCTTATCAAAAGGGTGTAGGGGTGTAAGAGTTAGGGGTGTAGGGGAGCCAGTGCGTTGCGCGGGTTCCCCGCGTTGTAGCACCTGGCGTGTGTAGGGGTCTTAGAGGATGACTTAATTGCAGAGCGCTAGCTCTCCACTTGTTTTTTCACCAACAAAATAATAAAATTTTAATAGTATTTCCATATACAGAAATTCTACTTTTAATATTATCAACCGCACATTTTCGGTTGGGTGAGTACACGTTAAGTTATGCAAAAATATATTGCTTAAATCGTAGCAAAGTCTTACAAGCTAAGGACTAGAGACTGAGTACCAAAATACCTAGTCCCTCACCTAAAAATACTAGTACCCCCATTCTAAAAATACTAGTACCCCTACCCCCAGACAAATTTTAAATCTTTATAAAATGGGGGATTGGGTACTTGAGTACAACTTTAATTAATCCAATAAATTCAATCGTCATTGACTGGACTGTCTGTTGAACAGGTGTCTGGTATAAGCAGAAAAATAGCGCACTGCTTTGAATCAGAGCATTACCAATGCAACAGACCTTAAACCCTATTCAGAATTCAAATACTGCCAAAACACCGGATAGTGCAAATGGCGTTTTTTTTGAACTTTTGTGGAGTGATTTTCGCATTATCTTTGAGCGTGACCCAGCAGCACGAAATTGGTTGGAGGTGCTGTTTTGCTATCCCGGATTCCATGCATTGTGTTTACATCGTCTCGCGCACTGGTTACACCGTCACCAGATAGCTTTTTTTCCCCGGTTAATTTCTCACTTGGGGCGATTTTTGACAGGGATTGAAATTCATCCAGGTGCAAAAATTGGTAAAGGCGTATTTATCGATCATGGTATGGGTGTCGTGATTGGCGAAACCGCCATTGTCGGCGACTACAGCTTGATTTATCAAGGTGTCACCTTGGGTGGAACTGGAAAACAAACCGGTAAACGCCATCCGACTTTGGGTGAAAACGTTGTCGTGGGAGCAGGTGCAAAAGTTTTGGGGAATATTGAGATTGGCGCGCGCGTCCGTATCGGCGCCGGTTCAGTCGTGCTACGAGATGTCCCCAGTGATTGCACTGTAGTAGGTATTCCTGGACGTAATATTTCCCACAAAAAAAGCGATCGCCTATCTCCCCTCGAACATGGGAAACTTCCTGATGTTGAAGCAACCCTAATTCGTTCTTTGCAAGAACGTGTAGAACAGCTTGAACAACAATTGCAAAGTCTTAAAAGTCAATAGTCATTGGTCATTGGTCATTAATCAATACCAACAACTACTAATCACTAACTAAATAAATGTTACCACCTTACACTTCTAATACTTTGGGTGATCACTATTGTATTGTGCAGATTCCTTTAAGCGATCGCTGGCAAGTTTATCACCGCTTGCAAGAGTTGATGATTCCCTGTTTGTGTGATTGTGATGGTTCTTTACGGGTACAGGTAGATAATTCTCTTACAGTAATTCTTGTTCACAGTATTGTCAAACAGTTTTCTGTTTCTCGCCAAGAATTAATCGATTGGCTAGAAAGATGTTGGCAGATGTGATTATTTTATCTACATAATTGTTTGGGGTAATTTTGGAGAGTTATTTTTCAGAGTAGTATTCTTGGGGGCAGGACTTTTTAACAGATCAACACTCAAGTTAAAGTTAAATTTTCTATGATAGCAAACTGTCAAAGTGAGATAAGATTTATCAATTTTTTGCAGAATGAACTTGAACTTTCAAGTGGAGATATCGCTGTAGCTCTACGAAAACGCGAATTAGAAAATGGTCCATTACCAATGCTGTTGTGGCAGTATGGCTTAGTTGATATAGAACAGCTGGAGCGGATTTTTGATTGGTTAGAAAAACAAGCTTAACCAATTCATTAGATTTGATATTTTGGATTTTGGATTGACTTCAATACGTGGAACCATCAAATAAGTATTCAGAATAAATCAAAAATGCCAGTCATCCTATAAATTACATACGTTTTAGCATCTGGTGTTTGAAAAATAACTATTACGAATTCAAAACACAAAACGATTCTTTGATATTTGAGATGTCAAACTTTTACTACCGAGGTAAATATCATGATTTCCACTTTAATTGCCGGATTGAGTTTGTTAATTTTATCAGGAATAGCAGAGAATTTCATGAGTTATATGCTATTCAATGAAATTCCTAATAATTCTGAAGATAAAATCCTGCAATCAGTGAACAGTGAACAGTTATTAAAAAGAGCAACTGATAACTGATCACTGTTAATTTATACCAATTACTGGTTTGATGTCATACAGAATTAAAGTTATTGGTTGAGTCAGAATGAAGATTAAGGATGAAGGCTAAAGGATGAATCATTAAGTATGAAGGATAAAAGGTAAAGGCTGAAGTTTGAATGATGAAAAAATTGAAATTTCACATTTCATACTTCACACTTCATCCTTCATACTACCCCGTAGGTAGTCGTCTCAAGGGCGTCTACACACTTCATTAGAGGTATTTATGTAATGAATAAAGTTCTTATTAATGACACAACTCTGCGTGATGGCGAACAAGCAGCGGGTGTTGCTTTTAACTTACAAGAAAAAGTAGCGATCGCCAAATTTCTGGATGCGATCGGTGTTCACGAAATCGAAGTCGGAATTCCGGCGATGGGTGAGTCAGAAAAGCAAGCGATCGCAGCAATTGCTGATTTAGGATTATCGGCGAAATTACTAGGTTGGAATCGGGCTGTGATTTCAGACATTCAGGCGTCTATGTCCTGTGGTTTGACAAGAATGCACATTTCTATTCCGATCTCTGGAATTCAAATAGCTACCAAATTTCACGGTCAGTGGCGCGTAACTTTGCAACAACTTAAAGATAGTATCAGCTTTGCTGTTGATCAAGGTCTTTGGGTTGCGGTTGGAGGGGAAGATTCTTCCCGTGCTGATGAAAACTTTCTCTTTGATGTCGCCCATTACGCTCAAGAATGGGGTGCATCCCGGTTTCGTTTCTGCGATACAGTTGGAGTTCTCGACTCCTTCAGCACCTACACAAAAGTAAATCGGCTGATTGGCGCTTTGATGATTCCTGTGGAAATTCACACCCACAATGATTTCGGTTTAGCGACTGCAAACGCCCTTGCTGGTATCAAAGCCGGAGCCTCATCAGTAAATACCACAGTCAACGGTTTAGGCGAAAGAGCCGGAAATGCAGCTTTAGAAGAAGTTGTCATGGCTCTCAAACGTATTCATGGTATAGATGTTGGCATCGATACACCACGTTTATTAGAACTATCTCGACTTGTAGCAGCAGCATCTGGTTCCAATGTCCCACCTTGGAAAGCAATTGTGGGTGAAAATACTTTCGCTCACGAATCTGGAATTCATGCTCACGGTGTACTCCAAAATCCCACCACCTACGAACCATTTGCACCTGAAGAAGTGGGTTGGGAACGGCGTTTAGTTGTAGGTAAACATTCTGGTAGACATTTATTATCTAATTTACTACAGCAGCACGGCATTATTCTCAACACAGAAGAAACTCAATCTGTATTAGATGCTGTTAGACAATTATCTATTCAGAAAAAACGCAGTCTCACCACCCAAGAACTTTTAAATTTAGTTTACGAACAGAGGGTTTCTCATGCAATCAGATGATGAAGTTGAACTATATGATCCGCCAGCATTTGATATTGGTGATAAAGTCCGGCTCCGCAAACAAATTAAAAACGATGGGACTTTCCCTGGTCAAGAAATTGGGACAATTCTTGCTAAAAAAGGAGATATTGGTTACGTCGTTAGTATAGGTTCATTTTTACAAAGATCCTATATTTATGCAATACATTTCCTCGAAACAGGATTTATTGTTGGGTGTAAGAAAAAAGAGCTAGAACTAGTTGAAAAATCTAAAGACGTAGAATAGGAAAGTAAATTTATGAAAGTAATGCTACGGAGAAATAACGCTGGCACTTTAGTTGTTTACGTTGCGAAAAAAGACCTCGAAGAAGAAGTTGTCAAAGAAACAGAAAGCTCTGAAGGTAAAATTTTCACCTTGGCAAATGGTTGGGAATTAGAGTTTTATAACCTCCCAGAACCATTAGTTTTACCTCAAACATTTGAGGCTAGACGTCTCGCATAATTTTTTTATACTTGTTATTGGTCATTGGTTATTTGTCATTAGTAATTTGTGATTAATGAGTGAAATTACCTATTACTAATAACCAACCACCATCTACCAACAATCAAGCACCATCTACCAAATAAATTTTAAAATGGGCGGCAAATACTTGACATTATCAGAATTTAATTTAGAAGGACAATTCCTTGGTTTGATCGGGAAATCATCAGCAGATTCTAAATATTTACGTTTAGCGATCGCATCTGGGGAAGTACAACTAAAACTCCCGAAACAACTGCGTGCATATCTTGGTGTCAATTTGCAACCCGGCGAACTTTTGCGGGTATTTGGTTTGAGCAAGTTAAACACTCACAATGGTAAAATCAAATTTAAAGTTTATGGGGTAAAACCATTAGGCGTTTGTCCCAACCAAAAAAATCCCCAACAAGCTAAAGCCAAAATTTTAGTCTGTCAAAAATCTGGTTGTCGCAAACGGGGTGGTAAAGGTTTATTGTCAGAATTAGAAAAGATTTTGTGCGATCGCGGCTTGCAAGATAAAGTCACTATTGAGGAAACCGGCTGTTTAAAATGTTGTAGTAGTGCGCCTAACTGTATCGTGCAACTGGGTCATAAAGAATTTAAGAAAGTCCATCCCGAAGCGATCGCATCTTTGTTAGAAGATCATTTATAGCATTTCTAAACTATTCGTGAACAACAATATTCCCGACTTCTTATAAACACCCGGAGGGTAGAAGTCGGGATTCTAGCTGTGTGCAATTTTCAGAACACCACAAATTTTAGGTTTCAACCTAGAAGCCTGCGATTGAAATCTCATAGTTCAAGTCTGCTTAAAGCAGACTGTTGATTTTATGAAGTTGTCTTAAGACGACTTGTGCTAGTAGCTCAGGGTTTTAACTTACCGGTATATTGTTAAATCAATTTGTTTATATAAATTTTTTGAGAAGTTAGTAGACTGGCTCAGACCAAAAAGATGAGTATTTGTTAAACTTAAGTCGCTCGTTCCAGGAGTAGTTTCAATACGATGCACTGGTTATTATCTGGCCCTTTAAGTGTAGAAAAATTAGCAGTCAACATAGCAGATTTGCCAGCATCGTTACAAGGTACGAAGCTGGTGCAGATGT
Organism: Westiellopsis prolifica IICB1; assembly: GCF_004323185.1. Lineage (GTDB taxonomy): Bacteria > Cyanobacteriota > Cyanobacteriia > Cyanobacteriales > Nostocaceae > Pelatocladus > Pelatocladus prolificus_A. The sequence continues at coordinate 1,371,199 of NZ_NAPS01000002.1, read as the reverse complement.
CAGACTTACATTATGATGGTCTGCGACTGTCGGAAAAAATGTTAGAACAAGCGATCGCCACGAGTAATGAAGCAGAACCGGATTTGGTTGTACTAACTGGTGATTATGTTACAGATGATCCAACTCCTATTCACCAACTAGTATTGCGACTCAAAAACTTACAAAGTCGCCTGGGAACCTATGCTGTACTCGGCAATCATGATATACGCTATCGTTCTCGCGATTCTAAAGCAGAAATCATCAACGCATTCACCAATATCGGAGTCAAAGTCCTTTGGAACGAAATTGCTTATCCTTTCGGAGAAGAACTACCTCTAGTTGGACTTGCTGACTTTTGGTCACGGGAATTTAATCCTGCATCTGTGATGAACCAATTAGATCCGACAAAACCTTGTATTGTTTTGTCACACAATCCCGATTCTGCTGAATTTCTCCAAAAATGGCGAGTAGATTTACAGCTATCTGGTCATACTCATGGTGGTCAAATTGTAGTTCCAGGTGTTGGGCCGATAGTACTTTACTATAAAAAACTTGTTTACAAAACCCCCTCAAAAGTAAAGCGATGGATACCATTTTTGCGAGGTAACTCTGTGAAAGTGATGCGACATTGGGAATGGGCAAAAGGATTTCACAAAGTGGAAAATAATCAATTATATGTTAACCGTGGCTTAGGAACTTATCCGCCAGGACGTTTATTTTGTCCACCAGAAGTGACTGTGATTACTTTACAAAATTAGCCAAAACTAAACTACCGCCAGTTATGACCGAACAACGTCATTAACTAGCGGTAGTTTATAAATATCCTTAATAAATTTATACGAGTCGAGATTCAGATCAAAATAACTCAGATAAAGTGGACAAAGCTCGCAACTACAGATCCTTCCGTCTAAAGCATCCTTAAATCAATTCCAGCTAGGCAGGCATTCTTGGCTGTGCGTTCAAAAACCTCCAAAACAACTAAATGAACTCAAGGCGAAAACACATTCAAAGGATGCAATGACTTATAACTTGTTGCGGTTAGACTAGAGCCGGAGGCACAAACCCTAATCTCAGAAGCTGTGGTTGAAGTTTTTAACTTCTCTTGTGCCTAATTTCTAAGTTAGCATCACTTTTTTCAGCAAAGACTTTTTTTTACCAAATGTGACTCGTAGTAATTTTTCGCAATAATTGACTACAGATTTTGATATTATCAACAGTATTTACTTAAATTCTCCTTTTAGGGGAGGTGATCCCCGCTTCTTTCCCACTCTTCGTCCCCGCGTCAAATCCTATCCATTAGGAAATAGGAAAGTTCGTAGTCAGGACTGTCTTCATAAGTACCATTAGCAACATCAATACTCGTCTCAGAACGCAGTCATTATTGAAGAGAAATAGCTAAAGTAAAAAAAGACAGTTATTTATACAGTTTTTTGTGTTCTCCGTGTCCTACCCTGCGGCTTCCCGCAGGCGCGTCTATGTGGTTCATTAATCAAACATGACTTCAATATTGCCTTTACCAGATCCTCATCAAAGTAATGCGTCTAATTGGGAAAAAGAATTAGATAACGCTATTTTTAGCTTTGAAGATATTCAAGCAGAACTGAACTACAAACAAGCACAAACAGCGCTACGGAATTTAGTAGCCAATCTAGACCTGTCTCCAGAAGAACAAGCAGGATTGGAAACAGAAATTAATGATCTTGAAACCATGCTAGGCAAATTAGACAGCATGGTAGTACATATCGCTGCTTTTGGAATGGTTGGACGGGGTAAGTCTTCTTTACTGAATGCTTTGGTTGGTCAAACTGTATTTGAAACCGGGCCTTTACACGGGGTGACTCGTAACGCCCAAAGAGTAAATTGGACTATCACCGAAGAAGCAATTGGGGGGACAGAACACGCTTTGCGAGTAACCCTTTCTGGGACTGGTCAATCACGAGTAGAATTGATTGACACACCAGGATTAGACGAAGTTGATGGTGATACCCGTGCTGTTTTGGCGGAACAAATTGCAAAACAAGCAGATTTGATTCTGTTTGTGATTTCTGGTGATATGACCAAAATTGAACACGAAGCTCTTTCGCAATTGCGGGAAGCCGGTAAACCGATGTTGCTGGTGTTTAACAAAGTCGATCAGTATCCAGAAGCAGACCGGATGGCAATTTATCACAAAATTCGCGATGAACGGGTACGAGAATTACTCTCGCCAGATGAAATTGTCATGTCAGCAGCATCACCACTCGTGCGGACAGTAGTTCGTCGCCCTGATGGTAGCAGGGGTGTGCAGATGCGTCAAGGTAATGCTGAAGTAGAAGAGTTAAAGTTGAAAATTTTGGAAATTTTGCAGCGCGAAGGTAAAGCCTTAGTTGCTCTCAATTCGATGCTGTATGCTGACAATGTGAATGAACAATTGGTGCAGCGTAAACTGATGATTCGGGAAAATGCTGCGAATCAATTGATTTGGAAAGCAGTGATGACAAAAGCCGCTGCGATCGCCCTTAATCCTTTAACAGTAGTTGATATTCTCAGTGGTGCGGCGATTGATGTTGCTTTAATTTTGGGTTTATCTAAACTCTACGGTATTGCGATGAACGAATCAGGCGCTGTAAAGTTACTCAAAACAATAGCCTTAAGTATGGGTGGAATTGCTGCAAGTGAATTATTAGCAAATCTCGGTTTAAGTTCACTCAAAACTTTACTAGGTATCTCTGCACCCGCCACAGGTGGCGCATCTCTTGCGCCTTATATATCCGTAGCACTAACACAAGCAGGTGTCGCTGGTGTTTCTTCCTATGGAATTGGACAAGTCACCAAAGCTTATTTGGCAAATGGTGCAACCTGGGGACCAGATGGGCCGAAGGTGGTGATTAATAAGATATTGGCAACTTTGGATGAGGGTTCGATTTTGAATCGAATTAAGGAAGAATTGCGGGCGAAAATTAAGCGAGTTTGATGAGATTTACTTATCAAATCAAAATTTATTTTTGTGATGTATAAATTTTGAATTTTAGTTGGTAATGATCAGCCTATGCATAAGCCATTTAGCTTATGCATAATAACATAATGGTTTAACTTTATATCAACTAAATTTAAGTATTTCAAAATCCGGATTTCATTGAGAAATTTTGTAGAGAATGAATACGGAACAATCCATATGCGAAAAATCATCAAAAATCGGTGATCAGTTTATGAAAAAGAAATAGCATGATTTGAACTATGTTAATTTTGAACCCAGTATTTTTGACATAAAAAGATAGTTTTAATTCTCACTTTTGGAACTGGTATTACTAATATGATTGCATAGAAAATATCAGACACTGGTATAAATAACATAGATTTGGTAAGACTTAAAATTGACATCTAAACCCACCAGACGCGATTTATCGCGTCTCTACATTCCCAAAATTATGAGGAAAAATTCTTAACCGAACCGTATTGCATTAACAGCTATCTTTGTATAAAGAATAAAAATATGAACAAAATAAAAATGATACAAAACTACTGTTTGAAAAAACACAATAGATAAAACAGTTAATGTGATCTATTTACTACATTATCATCTGTAACGAATTATCAACCTGAAATTAATATCAAAAAAAGCAGTTGTTAATGTTGAATTAACTATTTTTTGAAACAATGATCACTAAGTTTAGGTAAGATAAATAACAATGGTATTTGATCCTTCTAGTGAACGTGGTAGTGGTAGATAAACAAACAGCCTCAGCTACCAAGATAATGCTTAAAAACAGCTAAAATTTCGGCATTGATCATGAAATCATGACAAGTAATCTCAACTTGGCGATTTCCTTGATCTTCATGACTCAAATGCAGACTGAGACAACTGTGTGGCTGATAGGACATTCTGTCCGCCCATTCGATCGCTACTATTCCCGGCGCAACCTCAAAACCTTCCCAGTAGGTTTCTAAGTTTAAAGCTGCGACTTCTTGCGGTTCTAGGCGATATAGATCCAGATGGTACAGAGGAAGCCGCCCTGTTGTATATTCATTAATTAGAGTAAAAGTAGGACTGACAATCGGTTCGGTGATACCTAAACCTTCACCAATACCTTGTACCAAAGTCGTTTTACCAGCACCCAAATCACCTTCCAACAGAATAACACTATTAGCACTCAGGTATTGACCGAGAATAACACCAAGCGATCGCGTCGCCTCTGCATCAGTAAGAAAAATTTTCATTTGCTGTGCTGCGCTCCACTGTACCACCGTAATAACACCTTTGCTAATTTTTGGGGGTCATGACGCACACAACCGGTTTCATCTTCGTGCATGACATTAGCTAAAACAATCCTTCGCCCTAATTTGGTGACATCTTCGCGATCTAAAAAGACGGGATGAGATTGTTGTTGTGCGTAACGTATGAGGGCGCGTTCTGAAGGAGATTTCTTGTGTACCAGCACAGCATTAAATAAACGTTGACCATCGCAAGCAGCATCAATTGCACGAATATGATCAGCAACACTGAATCCTTGGGTTTCGCCTGGTTGAGTCATAATGTTGCAGACATAAATACAGGGTGCTTCAGAAGCTGCGATCGCATCAGCAATTTCTGGTACTAACAAATTAGGAATGACGCTAGTATACAGACTACCAGGCCCCATAATTATATAGTTAGCTTCCTTAATAGCCTTAATTGCTGCGGGCAAACCAGGAGGATTCGCAGGAAGACAGCCAATCTTAACAATATTACCTCCAGCTTCGGTAATTTTAGACTCCCCCTCAATGCGCCGACCATCAGCTAATTCAGCCCACAGACGCACATCACTCAGAGTCGCTGGTAACACTTGTCCCCGGATCGCAAGTACCTTAGAACTAGCAGCAACAGCCCGTTCCAAATCTCCAGTAATTTCACTCATCGCAGTTAAGAATAAATTACCAAAACTGTGACCAGTCAAGCCATCGCCGACTTGAAAACGATATTGAAATAATTCTGTGAGTAATTTTTCTTCATCCGCCAGTGCTGCTAAACAATTGCGAATATCCCCTGGTGGTAAAACCCCAAATTCTCGACGCAAGCGCCCGGAAGATCCGCCATCATCAGCAACAGTAACAATAGCGGTAATATTGGCACTATAACGTTTAAGTCCTCTGAGTAATGTGGAAAGTCCCGTTCCACCACCGATTACAACTATTTTCGGCCCTCGGTACAATCGGCGATGGGCCAGGAGCATATCTACTAATTCTTCTTCATTATCAGATCGTAGGGCTTCAGTAATTGAACCGACTGTGCGGGTTTGTCCCCAAAGCAGCAATAATAAACCACCCAGTAGAACTAAAGGCCCACTAATATAGTTGGGTATGATTTCGGCGAGCGTTCCCAAAAAACTCCTGACTAACTCTAGCGCCCAGAAAATCGGCGTTAATTTAATCCAAATTGCCAAACCCAGAGCTGCGAGTAAAACACCGCCGATGCTAATTAAAAACCAACGTTTCACCGAGAGTCCTGGTGACAACCATTTGAACCACTGATTAACTCGGTAAGGAGTGCGATCGCGCGACTGCTTTTGCAAAGTTTTAAGGGCTTGTCTGAAAAAACCAAGTGACATACCTAAAAAGGAGCGATGATAAAAACTAAATAATTAACAGAAAATTTACACTACCTGGTCTATATCCCAAATGTGGGATTCTTAGTAGATCGAAAGCACCCTGTCAAAGTTTCCAATGTGCGCCTAAACACAAAATTTTGGTTGAGTCAATTAAAAATTCATGGAAAAGCGAATTTTAGGATTAGATCCAGGATTAGCAAAGTTGGGATTTGGAACAATTATCCACAAATCAAACCAACCTCAGCAGCAAGATATCTCAGTAGAAATGGTAGATTTCGGTGTTATTAGTACAGAGGCTGGTGCAGAAATGGGACAAAGGCTACGCACATTGTACGAAGATTTACACACTTTGATAAAGGAATTACAACCTGATTTGGTAGCAATTGAAAAATTATTTTTCTATCGTATGGGCAATACTATACTAGTTGCTCAAGCACGGGGTGTCATCATGTTAGTTCTGGCGCAACACAATCTTCCGTATTTAGAGTTTACTCCTGCTCAAATTAAACAAGCATTAACCGGATATGGCAATGCAGAAAAATATGAAGTTCAACAAGCTGTAGCGCGAGAGTTAGATCTAGATTACATCCCCCATCCAGATGATGCTGCCGATGCTTTAGCTGTTGCTTTGACAGCATTGTTTCAGTATTTGTGAGGTATAAAAAATCTATTTGAGCCGCCTATATTTCTTTCGCTTCGCCAATATTGACATATTAATTCTTGAACACCAGGAGTCGCCACAATAATGTTAATACTGCTGCCACCATGAACGATAAATTCAGAATTCTATCTCTTAATCCTAATTGTTTGTAATATTGTTGTTGAGCAAAAATAGCTGGAATTAATAATGCGTGTCTTTTTGCTCAAAAATCGCCTCATTATCTATAGTAGGAGTATTGTGTTTGTGTGCATGGTCAGAGTTTTGTTTTTATCGCTTGGGCATGATGCTATTTCTCATAAGAAGTCTGAGTCAAGTAGAGAAACGTATATCCAAACCGTCCCATACCTGCGATAGCAATAGCTACACGTGCTATTCCTCTTAAGGAAGCTACTGGCATCACTCCACATTCAAATCGATACTTGCCTGGTTTTAAGTATCCATCCCATTTATCTGAACTTCCATACCGCACTGAACCCGGACTAGCCATATAGCCAGTGTAGATAACTTCATGATTCTCTTTAGTGAAACGAACCTTAAAAGAGTATTTACCTGGTGGAAGTTCAAATCGCTTTTCTTCCCCCTTACTCAGGAATATTCTTGGTATTCCCTCTCCCTCAAGATCCCACAACTCATCCCCTCCACCCAATATACTTCTATAAATGGTTATTTCTGATTTTCTATAATTACTACGAGTTGAATGAGTGGATGAGGTTACTTGATCAACTCCATCTAAGTTCAGCCTCCTCTGTACCTCTTCAGCAAGCCTACTAACTCCCACATCCCAGCTTAGATATGCCTTGTCTCGGAGTAGCGGATACTTCTTTAGAACTACACTCACTTCCCCAATAAGTAAAGGAAGCACAATTACTTTACCTTCAGAGTTCTCGCGATTCAATGCAGAGTATAACTCACTTTCTGACCAATTTCTATTAATGAAATTTTCACTAAGAAAAATGACTACAAATTTTGCCTCATTTAGTCCTTCATTAATTTTTTCAACTATTTTATCTCCCCATTGTATTTCTGCTTCATCTAACCAGTATGATATCTTCCTACGCTCTAATTCTTTTGCCAGGGGACGTACATATTCTTCCTTATCAAAACTAGCATGTGAAAGAAAAACATCTTTCATATTTTTGAAACCCTCAGTCCTGATGAAAAAGTGCAGGCGATATTTAACCTCAATATTATCAACTAGTTACTATTAAACTAATTGCTTACTCTTCATATCTACTAACACGAAAAATCACATAGTTATAAGGCAGGGTAGCAGAATAATCTTCCTTTGTGACGATCGCACCCATATCTGGTTTATAAACCCACTCACTCCAGTTAATCGCGGTTTCCTCAGGAACCTGGACAGCGATATAATTACCTTCTGCTAGGGAAACTCCCATAGGCGCTTGGTCAAAATCGAGACCCAGGTAAAACTTTTGTACAGCGACATTTTCGTGACGTTGCGCCAGTAACTTGACAACACCTAAAGTAATTTCTGTAAACGGTGCGATCGCAGGTTGTGCAGTTGTTAAAAGTTTGAGTCCACTTTGAAATGGTGAAGATTCTAAAGCACCTAACAGTGCTTGATCTTCTTCATTTTTGACATTCACCGTCGAACATTCAAAAGCGACTCCTTGTGAACTTACATTCAAACCGATAAAAACAGGATAGCCAGCAATACCGGCTGAGTGTCCTTCTCTGACTCGGTAGGTTTGGCTGAAGCTAATTGATTCTTGGATTTCAGCTACTTGGTTCCGTGCTGCAAAAGTCACCAAGACATTGTGTGTTCCACCCCCAGGATACTTTTCAATATGCAAGCGATCTAGCCGAATATTAATCCGGCTTTTTTTGAGAGTCCGATCCGGTTCAATTGCACCTGCATGTTGAATAATTTGCGGCTGATCAAAACTTGACTTCCGTAAGCCGATGTAGCCAAATTGATGAGTTCCATACAGCCACGGTTGATCTTGAAATATATTCAAAGCCTCTAAAATTCCTTTGGCTCCCCTTGTGGCTGTTGTATCATCACTAACACCAAAGGCAAAATCAGGGTCTTGCATTTGTTTCAGCTTTGCAGCTATTTGCTCCGGATCTTCGTACTCACCAATTACTTTGATGTCTTCAAATACACTTAGCTGCACTTTTTCTGACATGTTAGCCTCTATTCAATTATTTTTATATTCAAATTTCACCAATCTACGGGTAAACCTAATTTTTCTAAAGTATCAGCTTCATTTAATAATGAGTGAATATCACTATCTATATGAATACGTCCTCCAGAAAGCACCAAAGCACGTTGAGTGACTTTCCCTAACCAATGCAAATCGTGAGACGCGATTAACATCACCTTACCTTGCCACTTTAATAACATTTGAGCAAAGTGACGGCGCCATGCAGGATCAAGACCATTGGTTGGTTCATCCAAAATTAATATATCTGGTTCTAATGCTAGAATTGCAGCCAGAGCAGCAAGACGTCTTTGACCTCCAGACAGCTCGTGAGCAGAACGATTAGCATAAGCTTCTAAACCAAAATCAGCTAATAAATTTCTCGCTTTATCAATAGCGATCGCAGGTGAAACACCATAGTTACGCGGCCCAAAGGTAATATCTTCAAGTATGGTAGGCATAAATAGTTGGTCGTTAGCATCTTGAAAACCAAAACCTATTTGACGCCGTACTTGGGGTAAAGTTTTGGGTTCTAGGGGAATATTATTAATCCAAATCTTCCCAGCTTGGGGTTCTTTTAAACCGATTAAATTCTCAAGCAGAGTACTTTTACCCGAACCAGTTGGTCCCATGAGTGCAACGCGATCGCCTGCATTTAAACTAAAAGATATTTCTCGTAAAACTGGCTCACGATTGGAATAGGCATAAACTAGGTTTTGAACCACAAGAGCTTGTGACATTTTTTGGTTAGTAGTTGGTAGTTAAGGGAACTCTTAACAGGGAATGTCATTGGTCATTGGTCATTGGTCATTGGTAGAGACGCGAGGAACATCGCATCTGTACTTTTTAGGCATGTTTACTTTTCCTAATTCAGTTATGTTTATTCTTACAAAGAAAGGCAGAGGGTCGTAGACGCAAAGCGGCTTCCGTAGGTGGGCAGAAGGCACTTATGTTGGGGAGTGTTAATTGATACTTTAGTTCTGGGTCTAAAGCCCAGTTCAGAATGATAATTATACCGAAACTGCTTGCAGTGAGGTATAAAACGTCCTTGTTTCAATCCCACTCTTTTAAGGGTGGGTTGCCTTCTGCCTTCTGCCTTCTGAACGACTTACTTATTTATACCGTTTTATAAAAATCCTAATACATATTGGATTTGCTGTAGGGGCATCCGACCGTACGCCTCTACCGATGTATTCGTATCATCAAAAAAGTGAAATGGAATTAGGTTCCCGCATGAGGTAAAAAGACTCGCCGTCGAGTATAAAAGACTCGTTGTCGAGTATAAAAGACTCGTCGTCGAGTATAAAAGACTCGTCGTCGAGTATAAAAGACTCGTCGTCGAATATAAAAGACTCGTCGTCGAATATAAAAGACTCGTCGTCGAATATAAAAGACTCGTCGTTGAGTCTCATATCAAGTTCAGCTAATTATTTATACTTCCCACAGTCATTGCACCCCACCCCTTGATCCCCTCCCCGCAGGCGGGGAGGGGCGGTTTTGGCATTAGACAAAATCGGGGTGGGGTTTTTTGGGAATTATTAAGTATTCAAGCGAACATAATATCAAAGGCTCGTCGTCGAGTCTCAAACACTAATCGCCGAGTCTCTAATACTCTAGGATCAGCCCACTAACTTACAGGAATCGGACTAGGAACACCTACTGGTAAAGTTATCGATTGAGTATTTTGTGGTGGTTCTCCGAGCATGACAATCGAACAAGTCAGTTGTCTCACCAAAAGAGTTGTAACATCGCTAATCGTTAATCCGCCGGGACTAGTACGATTACGCACAAAAGGTAGGACAACCAAATCATATAATCGTGCTGCCTGTAAAATTGCTTGGGCAACATTTTCGTGGGCAATAATTTGAATTTCTGGGGGATTAGCTGAAGATATATTTGATACGATCTGAGAAAGTTGCGATCGCCTGGATGCAATTTTGCTAGAACTCGTACGGCGTTCACAGACACTCAGTACAGTTACTTGTGTTTGATTTGCTTCTGCAAGCATTTGGGCAAATTGTATAGATTGCAACGTTGGTGTCAGGAAATTTTCTACAGGTACCAAAATTCTCTGAATATTTCTTGGTGATTCTACCAAACGAGTTACAGCTACTGGACAATGGGATGCCCATAAAACATTATCAATCACATTCCCAAACAAGCGCGCTCTCAACCCAGTGCGCTTACCCCAACCCATCAATATTAAATCAGCTTTTTGTTCACGTGCTGCTCTGCTAATTCCTGGAGCAAAAGCATCATCAATTCGTAGTAGTGGTTCTGCTTCCACACCCAAAGCACGACTTAGACTTGTAGCTTTTAATAGTAACCGTTCGCTGCGTTCCAAAGAAGTATCTAATTGAGGAGCATCCATATGAGCTGTAGCTGTTGCGATCGCTAATGGTATGATTTTGCCATTAGCTTGACGCGCCAATAAAGTTGCCATTTCAATTAAATATTGCTGTGTTTGAGGATTGTGAACCGGCACAAGTATAGTAAAAGGGTTGCTGTTTCTGTTTCTAGAATCGGTCTGAGGCGAAGTAGTAAATGCTTGTTTTTTGACGGCTGAAACAGTTAAACCAACAGCAAACCGACTAGTCATTAATGAGCCTATAGTTGAAGTTACCAGCATCAAGACAATGGCGCTGTTTAATAATGTCGGTGAGAGTAAGCCATTTTCATAACCTACTACAGCTATGGCTAATGCCACACCCACTTGGGGTAATGACAGTGACCACATAGTTAACGTTTCTTGCCAATTGTAATGATAAAGTAGTTTTGCTCCCAGAGCAGCCAAAAATTTGCTGGCAAATAAACCAACTATTAATAATAGTGTGAATTGAAGTGTGTTCACACTACCAATAAAAGTCGGAATATCGATGAGAAAACCCAGATGCACAAAGAAAATAGGAATAAATAGTATACTACCAACAAAAACAACCCTTTCTTTGACTGGACCTTCACCAACAACTTCATTTACTACCAAACCAGCTAAAAAGGCCGCAACAATTTTTTCTATTCCGAGCAATTGACCGCCAAAAGAAATCAGAAAAACAGACAACAACACAAACAAAAACTGATTTCCTTCCTCATCTCCTGAACGACGAAAGAATTCTTTACCTACCCAATTACAGCTAATCAAAACAAAGATACTGTAGAGAATGAGTGAGTTAAAAAAAGGAATAACTTGCCAAAAGCTCAAATAATTAGTGTTTGCAGCTGAAGATAAAGAAAATACCAGTAATGCACCCAAATTGGTGATGACTGTAGCACCAATAGTTGTCCTGACTGCTGTGTTGTTTGTGACTCCCAAGCCATTAATCAGAGGATAGGCTAAAAGGGTGTAAGATGACACAATCGAGCCAATTAACACAGAAACATTCCAGCCATAGCCAAAACTTCGACCTAGAAACACTCCTAGCACTAAAGGTATACTGAAGGTCAAGCTGCCAAAGCTAAAAGCTTGAATTTTTTGACGGCGAAACTTTTCTAGATCGAATTCTAAACCCGCAACAAACATCAAGTAAATCAACCCGATGTCTGTCCATAAACTCATGGTTGGTGTTTCTGTGGGAAATAAATTCCAGCCATGATGACCAAGTACTATCCCTGATAGTACCAAACCTACTAAACCAGGTATTCGTAGTCGCTCAAATATAACTGGTACAACTAAGATGACTACCAGCAAAATGGCAAAGGGAATAATGGGTTCTTTGGCGAGAACTTGAGCAGTAGGTTCAACAGCAAGAACTTGTAACATTAGTTCTGTCATTGGTCAAGTGTCATTGGTCAAGTGTCATTGGTCATTTGTTTATTTCTGGCGACTTACCTTACGTTCTTTACTGATAACTGATAACTGTACAGACGCGATGTTCCTCGCGTCTCTAACTGATAACTCTATGGGTGGATTTGGCTCAAAATAAACCGTAGGCGATCGTAGTCGTCTTTAAGCAGTACACTCAGGGTACGTCCCGCTTGTACTAACCATTGTCGGTCAGCTTTGCGTAACCAAAACACTTCCCGAATAGCTGCTGCGGTTAAAGAATCGACTGGCGCTCCATTTACAGAAAGCAGAGTCCGCAAGAAATCCAGTTGTTCCGTAAATTTAATGATTGCTTCCGGTTCACATCTATAAACTGGTTGATGAATTTGTGGTGGGCGCGGAGGTAAGTATTGATACAAATCATTGAGAGAATTCCGTCTCTCTGGTGCCACTGCAAAACCTACGATCGCAGCACGGAATTCTGTCTTTAGCATCGCAAATATCTGTGGTTGTTCTTCTCGCAACTCCTGTAACGACATTCCTAGAGCCACTGGTCTGTGTACAGAATCGATAGGCATAGTTGTGGCAGAATATACCACGGCATAAATCTGGTTGCCTGATTCCTCATCAATAGAATAAACCCAGCTGCCAAAAGGAGGCATAGGTGGAAAACTTAAGTCTTCCGGTTCTAAACACTGGGCTAAAAACTCGCATGTACTGGTTTCGATCACCTCTGCAAAATGATTAGGATGGCGATCGCCTCGATTAAATTGTGGCAGGGGAAGGCGCATAATGGTCAATAGTCAATTGTCAATTGTCCATTGTCAATGGTCGAAAAGCTGTGGACTATTGACTATTGACAATGGACTTTTGATTATTTTGCTTTTTTACGTCCGGCGGTTGTTTCTACAGTCTCTAATTCAGAGAGACGAAAGGTAACTAATTTATCCCAGTTACCACCTTCAAACAGTACGGCTACCTTACCATCACTGACTCTTTGCACAAGTCCTTCATACCGATAATAGGTATCTGTTGGATTCTTGACGCGAACAGTTGCTCCAGGCAGGATCATAGTTTTTATCCTCGCTTGTTTCCTGTTAATAGCTTAATACTTGTGATTGGTCATTGGGCATTGGGCATTGGGCATTGGGCATTGGGCATTGGGCATGGGGCATGGGGCATGGGGCATGGGGCATTGGTTGATTGCAAATGACACTTGACATTTGACACTTGACAAATAATTAATACCTTTGTCTTTGACGAAAATTAGCCACTGACTCAACTATTCCCAAAGCGATGAAGTTTTTCAACATTGCCGAACGCCCGTAACTCATCCAAGGTAGGGGTATTCCTGCCACTGGTGCTAGACCAACGTTCATGCCAACGTTGACTATCATCTGAAATACGATCATAGACAATACGCCAATAGCCAATAAAGAGCCAAAGTTGTCTTTAGCGGTTTGGGCAACATGCAACAAGCGCAGGCAAATTAAGCAAAAAACGGCCAACACTATCAAACAGCCAATAAAACCAAATTCTTCACCAACGGCTGAGAAAATAAAGTCTGTATGCTGTTCAGGGACAAAATTGAGTTGGGTCATAGGCCCTTTAAAAAGACCCCATCCCCACCATTCTCCAGCACCGATAGCAATGCGGGATTGGATTTGGTGATAGGCGGCGCCAAGGGGGTCAGCATTGGGATTGATAAATGAAGTGAGTCGGTCTTTTTGATATTCCCTTAGCAGGTGGTTCCAGGCAAATAGTCCTAATTCACCACCAAACATATTCAAACCCCATGCACCGATCGCACTCAGATAATATCGCCGCCAAGGAAGGGTGCGCCAGCCGACAATACCCATGACTACAGACCAAATTAGCCCCAATGGGCCTAACTTGATATCTGGCGACAAAGCGATCGCAAAGGGCCAAGGTATGCTAAACAAAATTGCGGCAAAAATCGGAGATATCATCAATATCAGCCAGCCTGGGTTAGCGTTTGCCCAGTACAACATCCCCAAAACAATCGCACCAAACACAAGTGATGTTGCTAAATCTGGCTGTATGAATACCAATCCCCAAGGAATGGCAGTAATTGCCAAAGCGCGGAAAACATTATCCAAACTGGAAGCAGTGCGTTTATGTAATAACGCCGCGAGGGTGATAATAACCCCGATTTTGGCAAATTCTGACGGCTGGATATTGAAACCAAAGATATTGATCCATCGCTGGGCGCCTTTGGCACTGTGACCGATTACCATCACAGCACTGAGGCTGATATTGGTGATTGTATAAGTAATCCAGTGCCATTGCAGCAGATTTTCATAACGCAGACGCGCCAGAAACAGGGCGATTGCACAACCAATTCCACCAATTAGCCAGTGCCACCACCAATCAGTGAGTCCTTGATTCAATTCGGCACTACGGATCATAATGCCGCCGAATATTGTCAAACCGACTGGTAAAAACAACAACAACCAGTCCATTTGTTGCCAAGGCTTAAACCAATATTTCCAGCGAATTTGTAAAGATGAAGAACGTGACCTTTTTAACAACATTGGGCGACTATAAGACTTTAGTTTTTAGATTTTAAAATTACTCAGTACTAAAAATCTGTATTCCGACCCGTAGTTTTCTACCTAGACAAAAATTACACTTTATTTATGTCAGAGCAGCAACTGATACTTTAGCAGCAATGGCTTGGGCGATCGCTTTGAATGCTTTGGCACTCGCTGAATCCGGGTCGGCTATAACTATGGGTACACCACTGTCACCACCAATTCTAGTAGAAATCTCTAGAGGTATACATCCCAACAAGGGTACTTCCAATTCTGCCGCCGTTTTAGAGCCACCACCAGAACCAAATATGTCATACTGCTTCTCTGGCATATCTGGGGGAATGAAGTAACTCATGTTTTCGACAATACCCAACACAGAAACATTCATCTGTTGGAACATCCGCAAACCCTTGCGGGAATCTAATAAAGCTACAGTTTGCGGTGTCGTCACAATTACTGCACCTGCCATGGGTACTGCTTGTGTCAATGTTAACTGGGCATCTCCTGTCCCCGGTGGCATATCCACGAGTAAATAGTCTAGTTCTCCCCATTGCACTTGATAGAGAAACTGACGAATCACACCATTCAGCATCGGCCCACGCCAAATCACAGGTTGGTCGCGGTCAATCAAAAAGCCCATTGACACTAGTTTGACGCCATGATTGAAAGCTGGTTCCAGTATTTCCCCTTTTTCAGAAGAACGTACTACAATCTGAGCATCAGCCAGACCAAGCATAGTTGGGTCATTCGGACCATAAATATCAGCATCCAGCAAACCGACCTTTGCTCCTGCTTGTGCTAAAGCAACGGCTATATTTACGGCCACCGTACTTTTACCAACGCCACCTTTGCCACTGGATATGGCGATAATATTCTTGACTCCAATCACACCCGTGCGATCGGGTAAACTTTTTTGCTGAGGAGTTTCTGCTGTGACTTCTACAAATACATCCGTAACTCCTGGCAGTTTTTTAACCGCTTTTTGACAATCTTCGACAATGAATTCACGTAAAGGACAGGCGGGTGTAGTTAATACTAGTGTAAAACTTACCTTGCCTGCGTCTATTTTGACATTGCGAATCATATTCAATTCCACCAGACTTTTCCGAAGTTCTGGATCTTGAACTGGTCGCAACACTTCTAAAACTGACTGAGAATCGAGAACATCGTTCATAATCTATTTCGTGCTTTCTGCCGCAATAATTTTTAACAAACAGCAATGATTATCTATTTGCATCTTAACTTTCAAGAGCGATCGGGGATCGGGGAAAGGGGACAAGGGAAAGGGGACACGGAGGACACGGAGAATAACCATTCCCCGATCCCCGATCCCCGATCCCTAATCCCCAATCCCCTTTCCCCATTCCTAAAAATCAAAACAACTATCGTTCAGAGATTTTCTCTTTCTTGTAACTGCTGGTAGTGTGCCTTTTTCTACTGCCTCAATTAAGGCTTTGGCAACGCGATCAGTGTAAGGACGAGAAAATAGCCAAATCAATGGTGATAACCAACCACGTAATGTTACAGAATACGACAAATAAGTACCACAAACTGTAGACTCTATTTTGTAACTTACCCGTTCTTCAACACCAGGAATTGCCATGATTCTGATGCTCAATAATTCTCTGGGGTTAACACGCTCAACAAAAATACGTATGGGAATGGGTGATAAGCGTGTTACCGCTTGGTAAATAAGTCCAGGTTTGGGTACTAGTCCATAGGGAACATTGGTACTCTTTAGTAGTGGATGCCAGGAGACATCTGCTAAGTTAACTAGCTTTTGCCACAGTTCATCAACAGAAGCAGAACTGATCTCCCGATATGTTCGCACCAGAGTCGCGCAAAACCAACGACGTTTGCGGTGGATGAATTTAGACAACCAAGCTCGCATTTTTTTATCTCCTCGCTACACGCTTTTTGGTAACTCTGGCATATTGGGGATCGCTTAAGGTGGGGCCCCCTCTGGGGATAAGGGGTAACGGGGATCGGGGAAAGGGGATTCTCCAGAGGAGACGCTACGCGTAGACGCGTCAGCGGCTTCTCATAGAGTACGGGGAAAGGGGATCGGGCATGGGTAAGAAACTTGTTAAATAATTCTCCCCACACTCCCCACACTCCCCACACTCCC
>NZ_NAPS01000002.1:1343300-1354375 GCF_004323185.1 Westiellopsis prolifica IICB1 | reverse complement strand
CACTCCCCACACTTCCCACACTCCGCACACTCCGCACACTCCCCACACTCCCTTGTCTTTCTTGCCTTACACTCTTGGTTTCATTGAAACTCCTGATGTCTTGGGTAAAGACCGCAAGAGCAAGCATCTTTTTCTATTTTTTATAAATATATTAATCAGTGTCTAATGTCTTCCCACCTACTGTGGAAATGCACAGAAAAAATAGTGTGCAATTATACACTTTCTTTTACTGATATGCTGGTTTTGAGTTATAAAAACTCAGTTACTTACAGAACTAAGTAAAAGATTAGTCAATAAGATTTTATAAGTACATAATTGTTGCAGTGTTTGGGTTTTACGTTTTCTAGCGATTGCATTTAAGATTAAAAAATTGGTATTTTTTATTAACCTCTGTTCTTTTAAACTTTTCTGACAAGAGTGTCTCATGAATTTTTGTAAAAATTTACATGTTTTTATGCTTACAACTAAGCATAAAAACATGTTTTTTCTTTACATTTAATTCTTATGACTTCTCCTATTTTCAACATTGGTCTATTAATTTGCTCTGGCTAAGTATATATACCAAAAAATTTCCACATAGAAAAGAATTTGAAAAAAAATCAATATACAAGCCTATACGCATTTGAGGGACAATAACTCTAGTCAAACCGACACATTGCCAAAATGCTTGATTCTCTGGAAAAAAGCAAGGTGGGCATTTTTAGCCGGATTTTTTAGTTGCCGTGCATTTTTAGTAAAAAAATAGTTGTTCTTTGCAAACTGTAATTTAGGTCGTTGAACTTATGATGACAAACTCCCAAAGCCCAACTTTGCCAATAGAATCATCTACTTGTTTACCCCCGACTGATGCTAAAACTAGGGTCAGTCAGTTCATGAAACAGTTACAAGACGAAATTACACAAGCTTTGGAAAAATTGGATGGTGTAGGGAAGTTTCAAGAAGATTCTTGGGAAAGACCAGAAGGAGGTGGGGGGCGATCGCGCGTCATGAGTGAAGGCGCGATCTTTGAACAAGGTGGTGTAAATTTTTCTGAAGTTTGGGGTTCCCATTTGCCACCTTCAATTTTAGCCCAACGTCCAGAAGCAGCAGGACACGGTTTTTATGCAACTGGTACTTCTATGGTGTTGCATCCCCGTAATCCTTATGTACCCACCGTTCATCTTAATTATCGTTACTTTGAAGCTGGCCCGGTATGGTGGTTTGGTGGTGGTGCTGACCTCACACCCTATTATCCATTTGCGGAAGATGCTAGTCATTTCCATAAAACTTTCAAACAAGCTTGTGATGCTCATCACTCAGAGTATTACTCAGTATTTAAACGCTGGTGTGATGAATATTTTTATTTAAAGCACCGGGGTGAGACACGGGGTGTTGGTGGTCTATTTTTTGATTATCAAGATGGCCAACAAGGTGTTTTGTATCGTGGTCCCCATACTGATGGTGAGGCGGCTAAGTACAGCAATCAAGTAGGGACTATTAAATCCCGTAGTTGGGAAGATTTATTTGCTTTTGTGCAAAGTTGTGGTAGTGCTTTTTTACCTGCGTATGTGCCGATCGCTCAACGCCGACACACAATAGAATATGGCGATCGCGAACGCAATTTTCAACTATACCGTCGAGGACGGTATGTTGAATTTAACTTGGTTTATGACCGAGGTACAATCTTTGGGCTACAAACCAACGGACGCACAGAATCAATTTTGATGTCTCTACCACCACTGGTACGTTGGGAATACGGCTACAAACCCGAACCAAATACACCCGAAGCGGAATTATACGAAACCTTTCTCAAACCCCAAGATTGGATAAACTGGACACCAAGCCACACGTAAAAAGTGTGAGTTAAACTACTAGAGATAAGTGGTTAGTGGATAGTAGATAGTCGATAGTGGTTATTGAGTTGTAAAATAATTAACCAGCAAATACTGTATGGGTGTAGACGCGCTCTCTTGCGGCTTCAAGGCTAAGTACGTCTGTACTCAATAAGAAGCCATGGGGTGCGTCTACGCCCCTACTAACTACTAACTAGTAGATTTCGACAAAGCCAAAGGGAGGGAATGTGATAGACATCGATCAAAAAACTTATACAACCCAAGACGGCAATACTGTTATCGTACTAACACCTACAGGTCGCTTGGATATCACCACAGCATGGCAATTTCGTTTGAAATTGCAAGAATGTATTTCTAAATTTAGTCGTCATGTAGTTGTAAATCTTGCTCAAGTCAATTTTATTGACAGTTCTGGTTTAACTTCTTTGGTCGCAGGAATGCGCGATGCTGACAAAGTTAAGGGTAGTTTCCGTATTTGTAATGTTCACCCAGAAGCCAAACTGGTTTTTGAAGTGACAATGATGGATACGGTGTTTGAAATCTTTGAAACTGAGCAGGAAGCTTTAGAAGGTGTACCTCGTAGTATCGCCAGCTAGGTTAAGTTGGCACAAATGTAAAGACGTGCCATGGCTCGTCTCTACTAGTTGGGGTGGTCATTTGTCAAAAGTCATTTGTCATTTGATTTTGGATTTGGGATTGATTCCAGACACTTCATCAATAACATTTGGTACTGTTAGTACTGTTCTCGCTTGGTGTAGCGATAAGGTCCCATAATCGCTCCCCAAGTTGCACTAGCAGTGTTAGGATCAATTCCTTTGTCGTAAGTTTTCAACTCTTGTTGAGAAACTTCAAATCCCAGGGAAACTTGTATGGTGTTACCTGCATAATTAAAGCAGCAACGAGTGTTTGCAGGTGCGATCGCAGTAAATTTATATTGGTTGGGAGCTAGTATTTCTTGACTTATATTGAGAACGCAACCCGGTAACAAATCTAGTTTATCAGGTGTCAAGGTTTGAAGTAACGAAGGGTTATGACCAGCACCACGTAAAGCTGCTGGGTCTTTAGGCATGTAGTATTGTACTTTGAGAGGAGTATCATGATTATACCCAGAGGTGAGCCGCATTATTCTTTGGCGGTAGGGTTGGTCTAATTTAACAATACTGGCTTGTTCAGCAAATAAAGTAATACTGTCTTCTGAAAATAGAGGTATAGGTATTTGCCACAAACGTAAATGGACATACCAAGCAGGTTCTGCTAAAGCTTGTTCTCTATTGTCAAACTCACCCGCTAGATATTGACCTAAGGCTATTAACTCTGGTAAAGAAGTCATAGGATTTTGGATTTTGGATTTTGGATTTTAGCTGAAGCTCAGTTAATGTCCGACGGGATACCGGGAGTCGCGCTCGTAGCCCACACTTACAGCTTGCACCAAGTGTGGGAGTATGTCACCTTAACCGAACTAGTACCCAATCCCCGATCCCCGATCCCCGTACTCTATGAGAAGCCGCTGACGCGTCTACGCGTAGCGTCTCCTCTGGAGAATCCCCAATCCCCGATCCCCGTTACCCCTTATCCCCAGAGGGGGCCCCACCTTAAGCNGGAGAATCCCCAATCCCCGATCCCCGTTACCCCTTATCCCCAGAGGGGGCCCCACCTTAAGCGATCCCCGTACTCTATGAGAAGCCGCTGACGCGTCTACGCGTAGCGTCTCCTCTGGAGAATCCCCGATCCCCTCAAAAACCAAACTTGGCAAAGTGACCTGAAAGCGAGAAAATAAACATACGTCGCCCTAAAATATTGAAATTTTTTTTGTGAATAACGTTCGTACTGTATCAGATACAAAGCGCACTTTCCACACTCTCCACACCCGACCGATTAATACCATTTATCGGAGAGTGGTAGAGGAATTGATGGTAGAAATGCACCTGCTCGCAGTAAATATTGATTTCAGCTATAACCCAATTTTTGCTTTGGGCGTCGTTACTTGCTTTGATCGATTTATGCAAGGTTATGAACCTGAATCGGACAAGGAATCGATATTTAACGCCCTACTGCGATCAATAGAAGCAGATCCGCAAATCTATAAACAGGATGCTCAACGTCTGCAAGAGATAGCAAAAAGTTTGCCACCTCAAGATTTAATTGCTGCTTTAAGCCAACAAACTCAGTTAAATCGAGATGCTGACTTACAATCTCATTTGCAAGCGATCGCCAGCAATCCTAAATTTAAATATAGTCGTTTGTTTGCGATCGGTTTATTCTCTTTGTTAGAACTGTCAGACCCAGAACTAGTCAAAGACGAAAAACAACGCACTGAAGCACTCAAATCCATTTCAGCAGGCTTACATTTATCTGATGACAAACTCAATAAAGATTTGGAACTTTATCGTTCCAACCTAGATAAAATGACCCAAGCATTAGTAGTAATGGCTGATATGCTCTCAGCTGATCGCAAAAAACGTGAGCAACGTAGTCAACAATCTAGTACCACACTTACCCCTCCAACTGCTAGCGAATAAATAATGATTGTTGGTTATTGTAGAGACGTTGCACTGCAACGTCTCTACAGGATTTAAATGTCAATCTCTTTGTTTTATCCGAACAGTATTGGAATCACTACTAACTGTTCAATGGCAAAATAGTATAAATTATCTTCATCACTATCGAGAGTGTTAGCGCTCCTAAAATTGCGCTCCAAATCCCAAAACGTAAGCGGAATCCTTGTACTAAATATGCTGCTATCCCAAAGCAGATAACAGTAATTAAAAATGAGAAAAATCCATCAAGCCATCCAAGTGTCAAGATATTTGGTAGCTTGAATGTAAACTCTAGTATTGGTCTAACTAATGCTGTCACAATTCCAAATACAGCAGCAGAAACCAAAGTTTTTTGAGGAGTATCAATTTCGACTCCGATCAAAGGCACTTTACTAATAATATAAAAGCTCGCAGCTACTACTAACCAAGCAATAAAAAGCGATACAATATTCATTGCCACAACCCTTAACACTTGAATGGCGATTGGTAAAAAAAAGGCAATAAAATCTCCTCGGTTTATGTAGAGAAACAAACCGAATATGAAGCTTTAATCTGTAAGTTAGCAGAAAAACTTTAGCTAGCGAAAATATATTTTAGATATCTTTAGGTTTAGAAATTTAACAGACGTGCGTTAGCTCATATCTTGCATCAGCTTTTCATCCCGCCAACAAATAAATTTATTGGCTAATAGCTAAAGTCAGATAAATCTGACTAGGACAATGTCTGAGTCCGTTTTAACGGACTTATGTTATTAGCCTCACAATTAATTTATTGGCGGAATACGGGGTTGGTGCAAGATATCAGTTAGCGAAGCCATGCGCGTTAGCGCTATTCGCACATCTGTTAACTTCATATTTAAGGAGCAGAATTAGTGTTACTTGGTGCTGTGGGTTGTTGAGGAGAAGTACCACTGTTAGACTGACCAGGTGCAACAGGGAAAGGAACTGAATTAGGAATAGCAGGGGAGTTGAGGTTAAGCTCACCTTGAGGATTAACAGGAGTAACTGGTGCTGCGCCAGGGTTGACCGGAAAAGAGGGAGGATTAAGAGGAGAAGAACTGGCTGGTTTATCTGAAGAGCCTGGTATGATTCCCAAAGATACGCGATCGCCTCCTACTTGTCGCAGCAAATCTAATAATTCTATGACATCGTTATAAGTTGCTGAACGAGAAGCATTGAGTACTAAAGTACCATTGGGATTTTTCTGCAAATAATTTCTTAAAATCCCTGCTAGCTGTTCGCGTTGAATCGGTTGTTTTTCTACATAGGTTTGACCAACAGCATCAATAGTTACAGGTAAAATGTTTTGACTTTGCGATGCATTTATATTACCTGCTGCTGCGGAACTGGCTTTAGGTAAGTCAACATTAATTGCTTGCTGGCGAGTAAATTGTAAAGATGCCAAGATGAAAAACGTCAAAATACAAAAAATGACATCAATTAACGGAATGATCTGGACTTGAGCATCTTCAATGGGAGCATGTAAATTAATTTTCATATTACATTGTTTGGCGTTAAGACGGTAATTAGTAATTGCTGATTAATTCATGGCTGATAGTTGATGGTTGATTGCTCCAAAAACAAACAACAAACAACCAACAACATACATAAACTTACTTGTCAGAATCAGATGGATCTGGATCTGAAATTTCTGGAGGTTCAGAAAACTTATTTTGAGTTCGCTTGCGCCCAGTAATGAATTTCCCACCAGTAGAATCCCGAACAATCGCTTCAGGTACGTTGATATTAGATTTACCTTTGCTCAAATCAGGGGATGATTGCAAATACAGAATTTCCAAATCATTCCCCGCTTGACGGAATATTTTGACTTGATTGACTAGTAAAGCTTGAAAAAATCGATAGAAGATCAAGCTAACAATAGCGACTCCCATTCCTATAGCTGTACTGTATAGAGCTTCTCCAATACCTGTAGTCACTCCTGCTGTTGCTTCTGTTCCCAAATCGCCAATCCGAATTGATTCCAAAGATTTAATTAATCCCCAAACTGTACCAAACAATCCCAACAAAGGAGAAACAGCAATCACAAGTTCTAAAACTTTTTCACCTCGTCGCATGTGAGCTAATTCGGTTTCTGCTGTTGACTCTAGTGCTAGTCGAAACAGTTCAGTATTGCTTACCGGTTGGCTTAAAGGAGCATACAAAAACCTACCAATTGGCTGATCAGTTGCTTGTTGAGCCATATTTCTGGCGATTCCCCAATCGTTACGCGCAGCTTCTAGAATGCGATTAACAATTTCCTTTTCTTGACTTAAAATTCGTAACCAGAACCATAGACGTTCTAAAATCACACTTAACGACAATACTGAAAACAAAAGTAATGGCCAAATCACTGGCCCAACTTTACGAAATATATCTAAAATCTCCACTGCTTAGATTCCCTCCTTCCGTTTTTGTAGCAACTATCCCACAGCATTTTAATACTAGAGTGGTAAAGGTGGCTTTGTTGAATCTGAGAAATATGGGGAACTCTTAACGGAGATTGAGGATTGGGAAAATTAGTTTTGCAATAAACAGGAATTTTTTTATAAAAATTTTTATCAGTAATTTTACAGAAGCTGGACTATAATATTATTTCAATTAACGACAGCATAGGTTACTCCAGAAGTAGTGAACTTAAATGCGGGTGAATATTGAATATATAGCTTATGTATAGCTTCTGGAACCATCGTTGAAATCATATTGGCAAAGCTAAAGGACTTGACAAGCTTGCCTTAACCTGAATCTGCTGAGTTTGGCTAAGACTCAACACAGATTTTTGTGCAAAAAACCTTTGTGGTAGTAATTTACTTGCTACCACTTTCTTGCTCTTCAATTGCAATGCGCGGAATTATATATGAACAGTAGAAAAGAAAGTGAAACAAACGGAAAAGCTCATGAAAGGAACATTGGTGAGATATTTACTCCTTTGGGAGGAGGAGAATATATGGAGGAAAGCTCAGGTCATCCGGTTGAGAGAGAACAAATTGTGAAAGAAGATAAAGATGAAAAAGGCAATGGATGTAGTTCCAAAAAAGCCTAACTAATGCAATATCTATCCCCATACCTGATTTTAACTGTTGTGGGGATAGTAATCAGAGGCTGCTTAAGAGGCAATTATGGAAGAAGAATTTGCTCAAAGGTATCAAATTATCAATTCATCTGAAGAATTGAAAAAAATACCTACTAGAAAATCCTATACTAGACCACTTCACATAGTGACATACTGGAGAAAAGATAATGATTTTTTCATTGAAAAAACTACCCTAACTTTAGGAAAAGCTCTAAAACAATCAGAAATTGAAGCAGCTAAATCGATACATAATTCTATCGAAGAACACTTCGGATTAACCAGAAAAGAAGTTTTCAGTGTACTATTGGAGCTTTATGGGGGAGAAAATGGCTACTATGTTGTTGATTTAAAAAATCGGCAATACTTTTACTTCAAAAACTACGAAGATATGAAAGTCAAGCTAGAAGAATTAGGCTGTAAACCAGTTGATTACTGATCATTCAAATCTCTCTCCATCCTCACTTCACCGCTTCATTGTGTGACTTTAATCACCACTTTTCCAAAGTGAGATGCGCTTTGCAAGTAACGATAAGCCTCTTGTGCTTCATTAAAAGCAAATACTTTATCTATAACTGGTTTAACTTGATGTTGAGCAATGGTTTGATTCATTGCTTCAAAAATTTCTCTACTACCTACATAAATTCCCTGGACTGTCACACTTTTAAAAAGTATTGGTAAAGGATCTACTTGTTCTCCTCTACCCGACAGAACTCCAATTAAACTGACACGTCCACCAATGCGGACTGCTTGTAGAGATTTTGGTAAAGTGCCAGTACCACCTACTTCTATCACATGGTCTACACCAGTGCGATCGCTCAATTCATAAACCTGGTTGTCCCAATCCGGCGTTATTTTGTAGTTAATCGTCTCGTCAGCACCTAATTCTCTGGCGCGTGCTAGTTTCTCCTCGCTGCTAGAGGTAATAATTACTCTCGCACCATGGATTTTGGCAAACTGGAGAGCAAAAATAGATACTCCACCTGTCCCAAGTAATAATACTGTGTCATTGGCGTTGACGTTACCTTTAGTTACTAAGGCGTGCCATGCTGTTACAGCTGCACAGGGTAAGGTTGCACCTTCTTCATAGGAAAGATGATCGGGTAATATTACTACCCCGTCTTGGTGTAAAATAACATGCTCTGCTAACATACCATCAATGCCACCCCCCAAATCAGATTTCATCTTCTGGCGGGTGAGTTGACCGTAAATCCAGTCTTGAAAGAAAATACCAGCGACGCGATCGCCTACTTTAACTCGTGTTACACCTTCACCGACAGCGATCACTTCACCTGCACCATCGGACATCGGAATGAGTGGATATTTTTGCGTAGGGTTATAAGTTCCTGTCGCTACTATCAAGTCACGGTAATTAAGAGATGTGGCGTAGACACGCACGAGAATTTGACCTGCTTGAGGTTTTGATTCTGGTCGTTCCACTAATTTCAAGGCGTCAATACCTGCATTATTTTGAAGTTCGTAGGCTTTCATATTATGTCCGTTTGAATACTTGTATTATTCGTCAAGGTTGGTCATTGGTCATTGGTCATTGGTCACTTTCTATTATGCTGGCTATGAAGAGAGGAGCAACAAAAGGGTGAAGTTTGAGTTTCAATTTAGGAGGAAACGATGTATTTTGGTGGTGATACCATTTCACTAAAACCCTGATACAAATACAAATGGTGTAGAGACGCGATATATCGCGTCTGGTACAAAATTTATGTGTATCGTGATTAACGTGAAATGGTATGAAATCAAAGATATCGAAATATATAGAAATCAGCAAAGACCTGGTTTTGATGAACCATTTCACAAAGTCAGATTTATTCTGCAATCAAATGGAATCGAATCAGTCCAGGTAGATATATGGGTGCATCCGAATTACCCAGAAAACAACTTAGTGAAAGTTGCAAAAACATTTTTACACAGGCGTTTACTTGATCTGGTGGAACTGGCGAGTGAAGATATTTATCAGCCAGAGGAAGTAGACACTCTTTGGCAAACTGTAAAACCCTGATAACTGTTTTCCTTATTGACCAGGACTTACGCAAAAATCGCCAAAAAGCTTTACTTAATTAAACCGCCAAGAAGCCAAGATGCCAAGAATTGGTAGAGTGTGCGTAAGTCCTATTGACTTATAATCTCCGTCGTCAAGTCTTTGAGGTTCGTCGGCGAGTCTTTGATACTCGTCGGCGAGTCTTTTATACTCGTCGTCGAGTCTTTGATACTCGTCGGCGAGTCTTTGATACTCGTCGTCGAGTCTTTGATACTCGTCGGCGAGTCTTTGATACTCGTCGGCGAGTCTTTGAGCTTCGTCGTCGAGTCTTTGATACTCGTCGTCGAGTCTTTAATACTCGTCATCGAGTCTTTGAACTCCGTCATCGAGTTTTTGAAATAGTAAATATTAAGATTAATTTGAAAAGAATATGATATTAGACTTCATTCTCAAGATGTATATTAACTGGACTGGAAAACGTTAGGCTTTTAAGTATTTTGACAATTATTCAGTTCCCAGACTGCAAGCTGAGAACGCAACTGGTGAGGTTCTACCAAGGAAAAACCATGAAAACACGTAAGTTAGGCAAACAAGGGCTTGTTGTTTCCGCTTTGGGACTTGGTTGTATGGGAATGTCTGAGTTTTATGGCGCTCAGGATGAGGCTGAGTCGATCGCGACTCTTCACCGCGCTTTAGAACTGGGTGTGAATTTCCTTGATACTGCCGATATGTACGGTTATGGTGCAAATGAGGAACTTGTCGGGAAAGCGATCGCAGATCGTCGAGAGCAGGTAATTTTAGCAACAAAGTTTGGCATTCAACGCAGTCAAAATGCTAGTTCCCGGAGTATCAACGGTAGCCCAGAATACGTTCGTCAAGCCTGTGATGCTTCACTGAAACGGCTGAAATTTGATTACATTGACCTCTATTATCAGCATCGTGTTGATCCAAATGTGCCAATTGAAGACACAGTGGGAGCAATGGCAGAACTTGTACACCAAGGTAAAGTTCGTTACCTGGGACTT
Organism: Westiellopsis prolifica IICB1; assembly: GCF_004323185.1. Taxonomy (GTDB): domain Bacteria; phylum Cyanobacteriota; class Cyanobacteriia; order Cyanobacteriales; family Nostocaceae; genus Pelatocladus; species Pelatocladus prolificus_A. The sequence goes on along the minus strand of NZ_NAPS01000002.1, from coordinate 1,343,919 downwards.
TCGGAAGCTGCACCAGCAACGATTCGTCGCGCCAATGCAGTTCACCCAATTACAGCGTTGCAAAGCGAGTATTCTTTGTGGACACGCGATCCAGAAGATGAAATTTTGCCGACTTTGCGGGAATTGGGAATTGGCTTTGTGGCTTATTCTCCTTTGGGAAGAGGCTTTTTGTCTGGACAGATCACTAGCATTGATGATTTAGCACAAGATGATTTTCGTCGTGTTTCGCCTCGTTTCCAGGGTGAAAACTTCAACAAGAATTTGCAATTGGTGGAATTAGTAAAAGCGATCGCCGCTGAAAAACAAGTAACTCCCAGTCAACTAGCACTAGCCTGGTTGTTAGCACAGGGAGAAGATATTGTTCCCATTCCTGGAACTAAACGCCGCAAGTATTTAGAGGAAAATGTGAAAGCTGTCGAGGTTACTTTAACACCGGAGGATTTGCAACGCATCGATGAAGTTGCTCCTAAAAATGTCGCAGCAGGCGATCGCTATGCGGACATGAGTACAGTTAATCGTTAGGGAAGGGGGATCGGGGATTCTCCAGAGGAGACGCTACGCGTAGACGCGTCAGCGGCTTCTCATAGAGTACGGGGATTGGGGATTGGGGATCGGGGAT
>NZ_NAPS01000002.1:1326531-1343262 GCF_004323185.1 Westiellopsis prolifica IICB1 | reverse complement strand
GGGGATTGGGGATTGGGGGACAAAGGAGACAAGGAGGACAAGGGGGAATTATTTAACAAGTTTCTTACCACGTCCCCTGCTCCCTGCTCCCTGCTTCCCTTTCCCCGTTCCCCGTTCCCTTTTCCCTTTGAACAACTACTCTCAATCAAGGTGATCTTCATCGAGTTCTGCAATTGCTGGTGGTTCATCACCGGGGGTTCTCAATACCTCGACCATTTCTTGGACTTCTAGTGGTGGAGGTGGTGTGAGTCGAGAAACGCTCCAAGTAACGACAAAATTGATTAACATACCAAGAGTTCCAATTCCTTCAGCAGAGACTCCGAAGAACCAAGGTTGCATTCCGTAGAATTTCACCCCGACTATATAAAAGATAGTGAAGCACAAGCCGACCACCATACCGGCGATCGCTCCTTCTCGGTTTGTCCGTTTGTCAAATACTCCTAAAATAATGATGGGGAAAAAGCTCGCCGCAGCTAAACCAAAAGCAAAGGCTACTACTTGAGCCACAAAACCAGGTGGGTTAACGCCAAAATAACCAGCAATGGCGATCGCAAAGCCAACCATGACTCTACCTACCATGACTCGCCGAGATTCAGAAGCTCCAGGATTGATCATCCGGTAATAAATATCATGAGCGATCGCACTGGAAATTACTAATAATAATCCCGATGCTGTCGATAAAGCCGCCGCTAAACCACCAACTGCAACCAAAGCAATTACCCAAGGTGCTAATTTTGCCACTTCTGGCGTGGAAAGCACGATAATATCTGGGTCAATGGTAATCTCACTGGTTTTTTTATCTGGTGTTAATTCAATTAGCCCATTATTATTGTTGTCTTTAAAGGTGAGTAGTTTGGTATTCTCCCACTTTTTCGCCCAATCAAACTGATGGATTTGCTCAATTGTTTTGTTGTGTAGACTATCAATCAGGTTATAGCGGGCAAAAGTTGACAAAGCAGGTGCTGTTGTATACAGCAAGGCAATCATTAACAACGCCCAACCCGCAGAATAACGTGCTGACCGCACATCAGGCACTGTATAAAATCTGACTATTACATGAGGCAATCCCGCCGTTCCGACCATCAAAGCAACAGTAGTAAATAAGACATCCAACATTGACTTATTTACGAAGGGTTTCGTATATTCTTGGAAACCAAGGTCAACTTGGATTTGGTTCAGTTTCGGGACAATATCACTAAAGATAAACGCCAATTGTGGGATGGGGTTTTTCGTCAGCAGTAAAGAGATCGCAATAGCCGGAATTAAGTAAGCAACGATTAATACACAGTATTGGGCTACCTGAGTCCAGGTGATACCTTTCATACCTCCCAAAACTGAGAAAAAGCCGACGATGACCATCCCAATCACAACACCAGTACTGATGTCTACCTGCAAAAAGCGGCTAAATACAATCCCTACACCGCGCATTTGTCCAGCGACGTAAGTCATCGAGACAAAAATTGCAGCGATGACTGCAACTACACGGGCGATGTTAGAGTAATAGCGATCGCCAACAAAATCAGGAACTGTATATTTACCAAACTTCCGCAGATATGGGGCTAGTAGCAAAGCCAACAAGACATAACCGCCAGTCCAACCCATCAAGTAAATTGAACCATCGTAACCCAAAAAAGAGATTAACCCCGCCATGGAAATAAACGAAGCGGCTGACATCCAATCAGCCGCAGTTGCTGCACCATTAGCGAGGGAGGGAACACCGTGATCGGCGACGAAAAAGCCTTTACTATCTTGAACGCGGGTTCGCCAACCGATGTAGAGATATAGAATAAAAGAAAGGATAACAAATAAAGTAGTCCAAGCTTCAACTGACATTATTTGTCTCTCCTTTTGATACCGTATTGGCGATCAAGTCTATCCATCTGCACAGCGTAGACAAAAATTAACACCACAAAAACAAAAATTGAACCTTGCTGTGCCATCCAAAAGCCGACAGGTAAACCACCTATACGTAAATTGTTCAATGGTTGTACAAGTAAAATGCTGCAACCAATTGATACAAATGCCCAAACAAGGAGAAGATTTCTAATCAAAGCCGTGTTTGCACGCCAGTAAGCCTGACGCTTATTTTGATTCATAATAATGATTTGTTAAACGCTTAGGAAATCATTATTCTACACAACTGGACTAACGCTGAAGATTGTTGATATTTTGCATAACTTGTTGATATAAATCCGTATTCTTTTGTTTTTGAAAAATATTTGCTGCTTGTTTGAGGTCAGAAATTGCTCCTTGTTTGTCTCCAAGCACCGCGCGAGTATTCCCACGATTATTGTAAGCGGCCGCAAAGTTGGGATTTAAGCGAATAGCTTGGTCGAAATCATTAATCGCTCTTTGGTTATCACCTTGGGCGGAACGGGCGTTACCTCGGTTATTGTAGGCAATAGCATATTTAGGATTGAGGCGAATAGCTTGATCGTAATCTGCGATCGCTTCGTTTCTTTTGCCCAATGCAGCGTAGGCGTTACCTCTGTTATTGTAAGCTTCGGCATAATTGGGAGCAATACGAATGGCTTCGTTATAATCTAGGATTGCTGCGTTGATATCTCCCGTTGCAGCGCGGGCGTTACCTCGGTTATTGTAGGCTTCGGCATAGTTGAGAAACAAGCGAATAGCTTCGTTGTAATCTGCGATCGCCTTTTGCTTATCATCCAGATCAAAGTGAACAAGTCCGCGCCCATTATAAGCTTCAGCATATTTAGGATTAAGCTTGATGGCTTCAGTGTAAGCTGCGATCGCACCTTGAGCATCGCCTTTGATATGTCTATACTGACCCTGAGTATAGAAGTCTCCTGCTTTTGATGGTTTTGATGCTGGAGTCTTGGGAGGACTAACACCAATTTCTGTTACCAATACCTCATTACTCCTCGCACAAGAAACAGTTGCAAAGACTATAAATGTTATAAGTGTAGCGATGCTAACTGTTATTGTTGTCAATTTTTGCTCCTCTAACCACAATTTCATAAGTCATTCTAAATAAGTAGATGTTCCTAAAAATTGTGCTAATCTGTTTTATTAATGTCCCACTATTTTCTCTATTTAACAATAAAAGCTCACAAACATCTAATTAATCAAGCAATGCTAAATTATGTGTAAAAATATCTTCTAATCTCTTTTATTTTTGGGCTTTATGTGCTTGCGGTTTATATAGCAGTCTTATTAGATTAAAAAATGAACCACAAAGGAAAGATTCTTGCAGAGAGATTTTGCGTCAGTTCTAATCTTTGAGGAGAATTGGTATAGCATTCCTAAATCATTCCTGAGAGATAAGATCCCCGACTTCTCTAAGAAGTCGGGGATCTTAGCTCTGCGAGGATTGCTATATAACAATCTTAACGAAATTATCATATTGCAGGATTTACTGATCCTGACTACTATCTTCTTCAGTTTTAGTGCTTAGACGCCAAGTTTGTGTTTTCTCTATCTCTACGGATAATTGTTCCAGATTTTCGCCCAAATCTTTTTGCATTTTCTGTGTCAATGTAATTGGTAAATCTAGTTCAATACCTTTGGTTTGGATTAATTTGACTAATTCTGTTAATGCCACTTTTATCGTTGTGCGTTCAGAACTATTTAACTTTAAATCGGAAGTTTCAGATAAATTTTGAGCTTGCATAGCTTTTTTGATGCGCTCTTGTAAATGCTCGTATTCTGATTTGACTATTTTCCAATTTTGTTCAACTTCTTGATACTTTTTTGCGAGTTCGCTTAAGTCTTCTGTTTGCGGTTCAGGGTTACTTTTTTGGGTTAATTCTATTAAGCGTGAATGCACTTGAGCGAGATAAATACAGTCTAGGTAAGCATATTCTATTTGTGCTTCATTTAAAGGTCGCTGTCCCCAGTCGCTGGTTTGTTCTTGTTTGCTAATATATAGAAATTTGCATAGTTTGGCAGCAAGAGTTTTCAATTGATAGTTAGGTAATGGCAGGATATAATAAGGAATTTTCTTTGCCATTTCTAGGGTACAAGTGACATTTTTGGCTTTTTTATTTCCCAAAAATTTTAAATCATAGCTGGCATTGTGAAAGACTTTTTCGATTGCAGAATTCGTCATGATTTGACTAATGAAATCAGCGACAATATCTGGTGAGTCTAATACATCTAAAAGATAAATGCGATCGCCACTCATATCTGTTGCCTCATCTAGTACCTGAATCAGCGACAATCTGGGATGATTACTTTTATAATCAGCTACTTCCGTATCTATCCACAAAGTTGAGCTTTGAGCAAATTCAGCAATCTGAGAACGAATAGCACTAGCCGATGTCAGATAAGGCATGTTGAGGAAGCATCTAAAAATTAAAGAATGTTTTACAAGTGTATCGTTACTCTCAGATCAACACAGGCTGATTGATAACTGTTGACCAAACATCTGAGGGCGTAAGCCCCTAAATTCTATCTATGGAGAGAAACCCGTAGGAAAATTTATTCCCCGTCCAAATTCTTCTATTAATAATTATTCTTGATTTTGCACTTTTGACGGGATTTGGAATTGGAATCTTCCATATGTGGTACGGGTACAGCAGTAATGCCGATAGAACGTACTAAACTATTACTAGTAAATAAATTACCACTGAAATTAGTAGAGCTTCCTAGAGCATCTTGATAAGCTAAGACTGAACCAATGTTTTGATTTTCAAAGTCAAACCCAACTGTATAGAGGTTATTGCTAGAATCACCAGACCCGAAAGTTAAGCTGCCAATAAAATTGTTACTAGGAATAGTATTTGTATAATTGGTCGATATTGTACTCAGCAATATACCCGACGAGTTATAACGCCTGATACCACCTGCAAAGTCACTAACTAAGATGTCATTGTTAGGTGCTTCGACTAATCCCAGAAAACTGACAAACCCTAAACTTTCTGGTAGTGGGGGCGGTTGCGGAATGAAAACAGTGGGGGTTGTGGTTGGCTCTTTACCAGCTACCTGTTCTGGGCTGTACCGTAACACCTGGCTTTCGTAGGCAAAAACGAGGTTGCCAGAAGCGTCATTTACCGTACCTTCTGTAGTAACATAAAGGCTACAGTCCGAGCCAAACAATAGACCATTAGGGCCATTCAACCCGTTTGGTGAGCCTAGACCATTATTGTTATCTGAGGCAAAAACACCCAAGAATTTTCCTGTTTTGCCGTTGAATCGTAATATTTGGTTAGTACGAAAACTACTAACATAAAGATTGCCATCTGGACCAAATGCATTACCATAGGGACGTGTTAATCCATGGCCAGATGCAGCTACACCTAAGAATTTCCCTTTACGGCTATAGCGCAGAACCGCAGAGTCTTTGGGATAGGAGGGATCAAAAAGGTTGAGACTGGAGTTTCCGCCACTGCTAACGTAGAGATTGCCATCTGGGCCGAAGGTCAAATCATCTGGAGCGCGTAGCCCACCGCTACCAGGTGTTGTAAAGTTACCCTTAAAAATTCCAGTCTGTTCGTCAAAAATAATAATACTATTGCTCTCACTATTTCCAATTAACAGTTCTGCATCTGCCTGACGTGCATTTATACATAGGAAACTGAGACTACCCAAAAGTACTGAAGCCGGAAGGATAGAAGCTTTGATCATTTTGAAGTAATTTTTAAAACAGTATATTCGCTAGCTGTAAATTATCCTACAAATGCCGTGTTTATATGAGGATGTTGTTACACTTTTTTAACAAGGTGTCTTGGTGGTTCATTCTTCAACCTTGTCTGCCCACCAAATATAATTATTCGACAATACCTAAAGCAGCTTTTCCATCTGCAATAGTGTTCATCAAATTGCTTTGCTTCCTCGTTTATGGCATGGACAAGGATAGCTCTAATCCCTACAATTGCAGATGCTTGTAAGGTGCGAAGGACACCATCTCGCACCAGTGCATATCCAATTCCTTTGCCCTGCCAATGATGATTTGTCTGGAGTGAATGATTTAGGATTGCTATAGTGTTAGTTTAGAAGGAACAGCCTAGCAATTTTTACCGAGATGAAAAAAGTCGTAGTAGGACTTTCGGGCGGTGTTGATAGTTCTACCGCCGCCGCAATTTTACATAATCAGGGCTATGAAGTAATTGGTCTGACCCTTTGGCTGATGAAAGGAAAGGGTCAATGTTGCTCTGAAGGTATGGTAGATGCGGCTTCTATCTGTGAACAGCTGGGTGTTCCCCATCACGTTGTTGATATACGGGATGTTTTTCAGACAAATATTGTCGATTACCTAGTAACTGGATACAGTAGCGGTATTACGCCTCTACCTTGTTCACAGTGCAATAAAACAGTGAAATTCGGCCCGATGTTACATTATGCCCGCGAAACCTTGGGATGCGATCGCATTGCTACGGGTCATTATGCGCGGATTAATTATAAGGAAGCTACGCGACGTTACGAACTCCTGCGGGCAATTGACCGCAATAAAGACCAAACTTATTTTCTTTATGATTTGTCGCAAGATTTACTAAGCGGTTCAGTATTTCCTCTAGGAGAAATGCAAAAAAGCGAAACTCGCCACATCGCCAGTGAATACAATCTCAAAACAGCGGACAAGCCGGAAAGTCAGGATCTATGTTTGGTAGAAGCAAATGGCTCAATGCGAGCATTCCTGGATAAGTATCTTGCACCCAAACAAGGCGAAATCGTTGATATGGATGGTAAGGTGCTAGGACAGCATGATGGTGTCCATCATTACACAATTGGACAACGTAAGGGCTTGGGAATTGCGGCTGCGGAACCGTTGTATGTAATTGCACTCGATGCAGTTAACAATAAAGTTATAGTAGGCGATCGCACTCTTGCAACTCAACCAGAATGCACTGTCAATCGGGTAAATTGGGTTTCCATTGCTGAACCTGCAAATCCGATTCGTGCGGAAGTCCAAGTCCGCTATCGTTCTCACCCCGTACCAGTAACAGTAATTCCCTTGGAAAACTCCCGCGTACGCATCGTCTTCGATGAACCCCAGTTCAGCATCACACCTGGACAAGCAGCAGTTTGGTACGAAGGAGAAAAAGTTTTGGGTGGGGGAATCATTGAACAGTTTAGCGACTCCTAATTGACGTTTTGTAGGGTGTGTTGTCGCGCAGCGCAACGCACCCTACAAAGTTGTTTGTGGTGAAAAAATAATTGTTGAAACACCAAGACACATAGACGCGGTAGCGGTTTCCCGCAGGGTAGACACTAAGAAATTTTCATTTTCTAGATTTACACTTTGAAAGGGCTGGATTTTCACTCTAGAGGTACTTCATACCTGGTTAACGGAAAAGGTTCTAGCAACTCACCTTTGTGTAAACTCTCTAATCGCCACCAGAGAGTTTGCACAGCTATTTGTTTACCATCTACTACTTCAAAAGTGATTTCGCCGATATTATTTACTCCCACAACCGCTTTTCCAGCACCCCATTTACCCAAATAATCACGATGGTTTTTAGCCATAGCTAAATATTTTTCTAAAGGTAGTTTGCGGTCTTGTCCTGGTAGGGGAGCAGTTATAGATTGGGGTTGGACTAAATTATTATCTTCCGGTTCACGTACTTTTTCATCTTTACCTAAAACAAAATTAATTGTATACCGCCATTCTGGTTTTTTTATAACTTGTACTTCTTTATGCCAACCCCGTTCTTTAACTAAATCTATTGTGGCAGGATTAGTTTTAATAGTCCAAGGAATGCATTGCGGTACGTGATCAACATAAACATGCATCACCCCAATTTCTAATTCTTGTTCATCTTGATTTTCCCACCCTAAAATTTCTGCTTTGGGCAAATAGTTGATTTTTTCAATGGGAAGAAAACCTTTTTTATGTAATGAATGACTTCCACCTTGACCACTAACTTCATTCTTAAATGAACTACTAGTAAATTGAATTGAAATCAGTTCAGTTTCGATATTTTCTGAATTTTCAAAGGGACGGATGGCTGTATATTTCAGGCAAGATGCAAAACTATAGTGGACATCACCAGATAAGATAATTACACGACTTTGTTTTGCTGATAATCCTCGTAATGCTAAACGAGTGATAAATCTTTCAAATGCTGTTGTTTCTAAACCCCAAGCTTCGGGATCAAAACCCCAAGCTGCACTACCAAATTTTTCAGCAAAAGCTTTAGCTGTCTTTTGAATTGTTTCTAAAAAAGGTACACCAACAACAGGCCCTGGTGAAATGACAAAAGTCACCTTAGCATTTTTATGATGAGCTACTTTTGTTATTTGCTGATCATAAGCTTCTTGACTTAACAGTGCTGGAAAATCAAAATCTTTACCTGGAAATGCTCGCCAAGTACGAGTATCAAGTACTATGACTTCATATTCCGGCCCTCTAACAGTGTAATGCCATTTGAAAGAATCATCTGTGTGGGGTATTTGTTTGGGATGACTATTTTTAATATCTGCAAGCGATGGTAAACCAATTCGGCGAATAATTTCCTCTTCGTATTTTGGGTTTTGTCCCTGGAAAGCAAACCAGCCAACAGCAGCTTTGAGTAATGCTTCTCCTGGTTTACCGTCTATAAATTCGTCTGGTGTATTTCCCCAAGCTTGACAGATTGCATACGCAAGTAAGCCATTTTGAAGGATACGTCTACCCAAGGGTTTACTTAGGACGCGATCGCACCACGCCATGTTTAAATACCAATCATCGGTAATTTCATGATCGTCAAAGATCATATAGGTGGGAATATTAGCTAAGGTGCGTCTAACTTCTTTGAGTGTTGTCTGAAAGTTTTTTAAATCCTCAATTTCTTCTAAAAATAAATTTTCACTACTCGCAACTGCGGGTAAATTTTGATTAACATCAGCAAATGTCGCTAAATCTTCAGGTTTGGGCCATAACACATCACACCAAGCAAATAAATACATGGTGCAAAAATCACTGAATGTGAATAAATGACTTTTGGCAATATTAGCAATTTTGTTGAGTTTAGTAATACTTGCTGTTAAACCAGCAGTGTAAGTTGCTAAATTATTACGTTGACCAGCCTGTAATTCTTTAATATCTGTGACATCTGGTAATTTTTCTGACCATCCTAATAATGTTTCGCCTGCATCTATTAACATGAAAAGTAAAGCATCGGCGACATCATCTGCATAGATTTGATCGCCTGTAAGAAAAAGTTGATGTGGTCTTTTTCGCGGATCTTGTACTAATGCTTCTTTAATCATTTTGTCTAAAGCAGTGAATGCATCCAAGCTTTCGCCATGTGGTTTGCGACAAGAACCATGAACAAGACGTAAATCTTTTAAGTCATGAGGTACAAGCCCAAAACTGGGCAAATCATAAGGAGGATAGATAATTTCTGTAATCGAACCTTCAGTATTTAAGATACCTGGATGGCTGATGTTTTCTTCGTTGCCAAATTCTAAATCGTAGAGATAATTTTCACCATATTGAAGTATATTTTCATTTGTTCTAGTAGTAACAGCAACTATATATAAATTCATACCTAATTTAATAGTTACTCTACTTCCTATTAGTAATACATTTTTATTCGTATCCAATATTTTGAGAGTAACAATACGGCTTTCTTTCAAAGCTACCCACACAGTTACAGAATTGGGTGCAGTATGTCGCAAAATCGGCCCTGCAAGAACGAGTGGTAATTGAGTAATTCGTTCTCTTAATGATGTCCATGCCATGTAATTTGTACCATTAATTATACAATTTGTATTTAATAGTGAATTATGTTAATCTTTATAAGATATTTTATAGAACTAAATGCTATTTTTAGGAAAATTTTAATTTGCGATCGCATTTAGTTCAGCAGATGATACTATTGTCTCTGCTGAATTTAATATAAATTAATGACTCCACTCAAAAATCTTCCCCAGGCTGGAGAAAAAGCGCCTGATTTCACTCTTGCGAATCAAGATGGTAATTTAGTTAGTCTGGGTGACTTTCAATCAAGCTGGCTAATTTTGTACTTTTACCCCAAAGATGATACACCAGGTTGTACAACTGAAGCCAAAGAATTTACTGATTTATCTCATGAATTTAGTGCTTTGAATGCTAAAATTGTTGGCGTTAGTCCCGATACTGAAAAATCTCATTGCAAATTTATTCAAAAACATAATTTGTCCATTCAATTATTAAGTGATCCTGAACATCAGGTATGTGAAACTTATGGAGTATGGCAACTTAAAAAATTCATGGGAAAAGAATATATGGGTGTGGTGAGGTCAACTTTTTTGATCGCACCTGATGGTAATTTAGCTTATGTTTGGTCGAATGTAAAAGTAAAAAATCACGTTCAGGCTGTACTTGCTAAGTTACAAGAATTATTTAATGGTTTGTAGTAAGCTGTTATGCATTTAAATTGTATATTTTGGGATCAGGTTTTCAAAAGTCAAGAGTCCAGAGTCAAAGACTAGCTTGGACTTTGGACTCTTGACTCTGGACAGTCCTAAGGCAAGAATATTTAATCTAAGCGCACATCAGCTTAATACCAATTTTCTTTAAAAGTGAAACATATTTTTTTGTACCAGACGTGCCATGGCAAGTCTGGTACATTATTTATGTGTATCGCGATTCACGTGAAATGGTATAAGCACTTTAGTTCTTAAAAAATAAGGACTAAAGTGCTTACTACGAACCTATTTATTCACAACCCAATTACTATCAATTGTAATTTCTCGACTTTGCATAGCTTGGATAAATAAATCAGTTGAGAGTGCTTCTTCAACAGGCCAAACTCCTGGTTTATTAAGTTTATCTTCTAATAAAAATTGCACAATACTACCCGTGCCACAACCAGCAGCAGTAGCTGTATTTTCATAAGTTAAATTAGAGCGATAAACAGATTGTTGATCGTTTTTTTGTCCAGTTACTTCTGAACGAACTGATACCCCAATACCAGAAAATTGATCAGTAAAATCGGTCATTGTATGACTAACATGAGATAAAAATTCGACACCATTAGGGTTTTTTATCCATGATTTAGGAAAGACATGGGCTGCAATCCAAGTCAAATGGTTATAAAAATCAGGAACAGAACCAAATTTAGTAATTACAGTTTTGACTGCTGGAAAAGCATGGGGTAAAGTAAAAGTCTCTGGCATATCAAACCAGTAAACACCACTGCGTCCGTAGGGAGATAGAAAGTCAACAGTTTCTCTTTCACTATAAGGTTTTACTGTTTGCCATTTACCATCTATCCACGCTTCAAAAGGATTTTGTAAACCGAGAAATGTGGTTCGCATTACAGTTATCCCAGCACCACCAGAACCAGATACTAAATAACTCAAATGTATTTTTTCTGGTACATCAAATTGTTCGACATCATGACGCACCATACTATTAGAAATACCAGGAAAAATGCCAGTATTGATTATAGCTGTTACACCAGCAGCTATAGCTTCTTCATGATATTGTAAGGCTTTACTAGTAAAAGAACGATGGTCGCTCACATCTACATAATTAACACCCTGTTCAATACAAATTTTTAGCACGTTTGCATCTCGAAAGTGAAACGGGCCAGCACAGTGAACTACTACATTAACAGAAGCGATCGCTCGGCGCAATTTCTCCACCTCTGCCAAGTCCAACACTATGTATTGCAAAGATTTGTTTACTTGCGTTTGTGCAGGTGTACGTCCAGTGACGATAATTTCTGCTTGTGTGTGAGTGAGTAGATCTTGAGCAACACTACCACCGATGCGTCCCCTTCCGCCAAGAATTAAAACCCGATCTGTCATTGCTCCGATATTGGCAACAGCAACTTTATTACATCAATTTTTAGTTATGATTGTCATCACTAATAGGTATGACATTGATGAGCAAGAAGATAGAATTTTTGTGAATTTTGAATAGATGTGATTTAGGCAGAAAAACTGAAGCAAAAAATAAATCTAACCGCTCACCCCAACTATTTTATAGGTTTTTCGAGACAACATTTATGGCGTTGTTGAATTGCGGTATGAATTCGGATGTACCAGACGCGATATATCGCGTCTGGTACAAAGATTTTGGCATTACGCAGAATCATTTTCATACATGAAATCAGCAACGCCACATTTACCATTGATGAGAGGTATCATATCTTGCACCATTCTCAACAAGCCTAAAAGTAGGGCGGAAATAAATTTCCCCGCTGATAGCGCGCATTCGCTTAAAGACCGATTGCTTATACCATTTCACAAAAAATCTCATACAAATACAGACCGTGTAGAGACGCGATATATCGCGTCTGGTACAAAATTTATGTGTATCGTGATTAACGTGAAATGGTATTAAGAACATTAACCGGTTTACAACGGGTTAAAGCTATAAGCCGGAAATTTATTTCACGACAATTGTTCAATTTTCGCTTACTTATTAATCCCAAACACCGATCCAACTGTAGATTTAATTGAACCCCAGCCATCTTTAAAAGTTTGGGCGATTGGATGCTTAGATTGTAAAAATACCCTAGCACAATTGCGTCCCGGCATTCCGGAAATAGAACCACCGGGGTGAGTTCCCGCACCAGTTAAGAATAAATTCTCAATTGGTGTTTTGTAGTTTGCTATTTCCGGTAAAGGACGGAAAAACACCATTTGATCAAGTGTCATATCAACATGGTAATAATTCCCCTTGTAAGCACCCAATCTTTCACCCAATTCTGCTGGACTTTCGACACGACGGGCAATAGTAGCACTTTTCACATTTGGTGCATAGTCTGCTAACTTGTCTATTACCTTGTCTGCAACTTTATTTTTGAGTTCATCTGTCCAACCAGTACCATTTAAACCAGTACCTTCTGCACCCGCAATTTGATAGGGAGCAAAAAATTCAATCCATGCAGTATGTTTACCTGGTGGCGCCATCGATGGATCTAGCATTGTTGGTACTACTAAATACATTGATGGATCAGAATCAGGAATTTCTCCCAAGGTACATTTACTATGGGCTTGTTCCACATGGGAAATTGAATCTGCAATTAACACAGAACCAATTAGATATTCATTTTTATGTTGGTGATGTTCAAACCGTAATGGTTCGTTTAGTGCTAAGTCAATCTTGAGGATAGTTTCATTGTTGTTAACAATGCGCCGTTCTAATCTTTCTCGTAAATCCGCATCAGCAGCATCTACATCACTTTCATCCATCAATTGTAAAAATACTCGCTTGGCATCAATATTAGAAATTACACCGTGTTTAGCACGATATACTGTACCATTTCCTACCTCTACACCGACAGCACAACCATTATCAATCAAGACTTTCTTGACATGCTGATCAGTAAGGATAACACCACCTAAACTTCTGACCAAGTTTACTAAAGCTTGCACCAAAGCACCCGTACCACCGCGAGGTCTTGCCATACCAGGGTTATGACGCATTGCCATCATAATAGCCCCAATCGCAATGGTTTTTTGTGAAGGCGGCGCACCAAGTTCAGAAGCAAGTCTTGCTAGTGGCGCTTTGAGAAACTCCTCGTCAAACCACTCATTGAGAATATCCTCAGCGCTGGTTAACATATTACGAATAAAGTCCAGCGTTTTATTGGGAGAACCAATTACTGAGAATAAATCTTTCATCTTGGTAACATCATAGTTACCCAAAATATCAAGAATTGACTTTGGCGGTGCATTAAACATCGGAATCATTGCACCTATTGCCCGTTGCCAATATTCAGTATATTCTTTATATTTTTTGGCATCACGTTCGTTGTAACGGGCAATTTCTGCACAGGTTCTGTCTAAAGATTTATGACCTAAAAAATATTTACCATCGGGATGAGGACAAAATACAACTGGGTCACATTCTAAATACTCCAAACCATATTTTTTTAGTTCTAGTTCTTCTACTACTGGCCCAAGATGAATAAATTCATGGTCAATTGCACATAGATTAAATTTGAATCCTGGTGCTTCTTGTGGTAAGCATTCTTCTGTAGTTGCTGCACCTCCCGGAACAGAACGTTTTTCGAGTAACAGAACACTATACCCCGCTTTTAATAAATAGGCAGCACAAACCAGCCCATTGTGTCCCGCACCAATAATAACAACATCGTACTCTTGCATAGTGATAATTTTAGAAATAGATGTCTTTTCAATGTTAGAAATACGTTAAAAATAGTACATCAATCATCAGTCATAGAAATTAATATTTTTCTCAAAATCGATAGACATATAAATTCTGGTAGTTCTTAAAAAAGATTACTAAATATAGACAAAAAAATAAATTTTGATATTTATCGCCCATCAATAATCTATATAGGATTATTATTTGAATTTTGAACAAAATACCGTAAGGTGCGTTACAACGCACCCTACCCTTGATAAAAGAAAACCCCACCCTTACCGGGTGAGGTAAATTCTTAAATTATGCACACACGTTTAGATTACAGAGCGTTACCACGAGGTAATACCTCCTCAGGGAATACAAATTTCTCGTGTGGCTGATCTTGAGGAGCCATCCAAGCGCGGATACCCTCGTTCAGCAAAATGTTTTTGGTATAGAAAGTTTCAAATTCGGGGTCTTCAGCAGCCCGCAATTCTTGAGAGACGAAGTCGTAAGCGCGCAGGTTTAAGGCCAAACCGACAATACCGATCGCACTCATCCACAGACCAGTGACTGGTACAAACAACATGAAGAAGTGCAACCAGCGTTTGTTGGAGAAAGCAATACCGAAAATCTGAGACCAGAAACGGTTAGCTGTCACCATTGRGTAGGTTTCTTCTGCTTGGGTGGGGTTAAAAGCACGGAAGGTGTTTGAACCTTCACCGTCTTCAAACAGGGTGTTTTCAACTGTTGCACCGTGAATTGCACACAACAGCGCCCCACCAAGTACACCTGCAACTCCCATCATATGGAAGGGGTTGAGTGTCCAGTTGTGGAACCCTTGCAAGAACAACAGGAAACGGAAGATTGCTGCGACACCAAAGCTGGGTGCAAAGAACCAAGAAGACTGTCCCAAGGGGTACATCAAGAACACGCTCACGAATACCGCGATCGGAGCAGAGAAAGCGATCGCGTTGTAAGGACGAATCCCTACTAACCGAGCGATTTCAAATTGACGCAGCATAAAGCCGATCAACCCGAATGCTCCGTGCAGCGCTACGAATGGCCACAGTCCACCCAATTGACACCAACGGGTGAAATCGCCTTGGGCTTCTGGTCCCCATAACAGCAATAGGGAATGTCCCATTGCATCCGCAGGTGTTGATACTGCTACTGTTAGGAAGTTACAGCCTTCTAAGTAAGAAGATGCTAATCCGTGGGTGTACCAACTGGTGACGAAGGTTGTGCCGGTTAGCCATCCCCCTAGTGCTAAAAATGCACAGGGGAATAGCAATAAACCAGACCATCCTACGAATACGAAGCGATCGCGCTTCAACCAGTCGTCGAGAACGTCAAACCACCCTCTGGTAGTGCTACGTCCAATTGCGATGGTCATTAGAGAAAATCTCCAAACTTTATAAGTACAGGTTTTTAACTTTCTGTCTGTATTATAGACTGCCATTTTTTGGCTGACTAAATACAGAATGTAAACTAGGTTGTCAATCTAGTTTACAAATTTTTACTGTCTCTAATCATATTAAGTGTTCTTCGCTAATTTTTCCAGGGGTTTTTTAACTTAACTTAATCTTTGTCAATAAAAATATTAAATCAAAATTACAATTAAATTTATATTTCTGGTTATAAATGCAAAAATCTAAACCATAGATAGATGAACGTAAACATATCTTTAATTTACTGCCCTTTTCTATCTGCTTCCTTTGGGTTTGTTTGCTTAACGCTAAAATTAGACCTAAAGTTAAATGAATTAAAGCTAAATGTTTACCATCGATTTGACCGTAAGAAACACTCCCTTCCCAATTTCGGTACAGCGCAAGACCGTTGAAGATGCAGAAGCTGTTTATCAGCTAATTTTGGCAGCAATGAGTTCTGGTAAGCCTGAGATTGTAGAACTCAAGTGTGAAGGTAAAACAGACAAAAAAATTGCCGTGCGTGCTATTGAAATCTCTGGGGTACAGGTAACACAGAAAGACAGTGCAACCACCGCTAGTGGTAGACCACCTGGTTTCTTCGCTCTTGCATCTGAATAAATAGATGACTTAAAAAATGCCGGAACTAGGTATTAAGGTAAAAGACTTAAACTTCAGCTGGCCTTCTGGAGAGAAAGTAATTAAATCTTGCTCGATTGAAGTACCCAAGGGAGAATTTTGGATGCTCTTAGGTACAAACGGCAGTGGTAAATCAACATTACTCAGACTGCTAGCAGGATTACTAGCACCCCAATCTGGTGAGATTGGGGTTTTGCATCCAGTGGGTTTTGTTTTCCAAAATCCTGATCATCAATTAGTAATGCCTACCGTTGGTGCTGATATCGCCTTTGGGCTAGTGGAAGAAAAATTACCATTACCTGACATTAGAACCAGAGTCGAAGAAGCATTAGCAGCAGTGAATTTGTTAGGACTGCAACGACGTCCTATCTATGCTTTGAGTGGAGGACAAAAACAGCGAGTAGCGATCGCTGGTGCTTTAGCTCGTCACTGTGCAGTCTTACTATTAGATGAACCCACTGCCTTACTCGACCCAGATAGTCAACTAGAATTGGTGGCTAGTGTCCGCAAACTAGTAAAAACCAGAGGTATCACAGCCCTATGGGTTACTCATCGCTTAGATGAATTAAATTACTGTGACGGCGCTTTTTTGCTAGAACAAGGCTCTTTGATAGACCAAGGAGAAGCCCAACGCCTCAAACAGCGTCTGATGCAGTTGCACACAGATTAGGGATCGGGGATCGGGGATCGGGG
>NZ_NAPS01000002.1:1322386-1326451 GCF_004323185.1 Westiellopsis prolifica IICB1 | reverse complement strand
TCGGGGATCGGGGATCGGGGATCGGGGATCGGGGATCGGGGATCGGGGATTGGGGATCGGGGATTGGGGATTGGGGCATTGGTTATTCTCCCTGCTCCCTGCTCCCTGCTCCCTGCTCCCTGCTCCCTGCTCCCCATTTTGTAAAGCTATTACGTTTTTTGGGATTGTAACATAGTGTTACAAGAGATGATTGAATTACTATAAAAGTTATGAATGAATTTTGTTAACTCTAGATAATTGTGATTCAAAACCATGTCCCGTTCCTTACCCCAAGCCGTTTTTTTGGTGGACGGCTACAACATTATAGGCACTTGGTCTTGTCTGAAAAGAACCCGTGATCAAGCTGGATTAGAAGCGGCGCGCTGGGAATTAGTAGAAGCTTTGACAGATTACAGCGCATTTCAAGGCTATGAGACACAGATAGTGTTTGATGCCCAATATCAAAATACTAGTAGTAACAAAGAAGTTATTACAGATCTTGTGTCTGTCTATTATACAGACTTCGGTCAAACAGCAGACACATATATAGAAAAAGCCTGTGCGTCTCTGCGTCCTACCATAGCTCAATCTTTAATTTCTCGCGTGATTGTTGCCACATCAGACCGTGTCCAACAACTGATGGTACAGGGGTATGGGGCAGAATGGTTATCAGCACAGCAATTATGTTATGAAGTAAAAGCCACAGTTTGTCGGGTGCGGCAAAAATATCAACCACGCAAAAAATCTAATGGTAGATTCCTCGCTAACTCTATTGATGCTAAAGCGAGGCAGCGTCTAGCTGAACTGCGAATGGGATTGAAGTAGATAATTCACACAAGTTAAGCCTAAAGCATTTCTCTGACTGGGGTCTGAGTGGATTCGAGTATTGGCAAAATAGTCGATTCAGGTTGCTAGTCAACACACTCACAAAATTTTTGGAAAAAATTTTTCCGAAAGTACTTGCCATTCCTAGAACTTGGTATTACTATTATTAATCGTGACGTTCCTCAGTAGCTCAGTGGTAGAGCGGTCGGCTGTTAACCGATTGGTCGCAGGTTCGAATCCTGCCTGGGGAGTTTAAAAAGGATAAAAGGTAAAGAATGAAGGATAAAGAAAACTATTCAGACTTCAACCTTCAATCTTTATCCTTTAATAATTTGTGGTCGCTTGACCCAAAAGTAACTTTTCTCAACCATGGATCGTTTGGTGCTTGCCCGATCGCAGTCTTATCATTTCAACAACAACTGCGATCGCAACTTGAACAGGAACCACTACGATTTTTCACCAGGGAATGGGAACCGCTGCTAGATGGGGCTAAAAGCAAACTAGCAACATTTGTGGGTGCTGATGTCGAGGATTTGGTATTTGTCCCCAATGCAACCACCGGCGTCAATGCGGTATTGCGTTCCCTGACTTTTCATCCCGAAGACGAAATACTCACAACGAACCACGAGTACAACGCCTGTCGTAATGCACTTGATTTTATCGCCAGTCGCACAGGAGCGCAGATAATAGTTGCTCAGATTCCATTTCCCCTGGATTCGCCGCAGCAAATTGTAGAAGCAGTCATAGAGCGAGTTTCACCTCAAACAAAATTAGCATTACTAGATCATGTCAGCAGTCAAACAGCATTAATTTTTCCCCTACAGCAATTGGTGCAACAATTGCAAGCAAGAGGTGTAGACACACTTGTAGATGGCGCTCATGCACCAGGTATGTTACCTCTAAATTTGCGATCAATTGGCGCCACTTATTACACGGGAAATTGCCATAAATGGCTGTGTGCGCCCAAGGGAGCAGCATTTTTGTATGTGCAACCAGATAAACAACCAGAAATTCGTCCTTTGACAATTAGCCACGGTGCGAACTCGCCACGCACTGATAAAAGTCGCTTTCAATTGGAATTTGATTGGATGGGAACAGATGACCCCACTGCGTATATGTGCGTACCAGAAGCGATCGCATTTTTAGGTTCCCTGTTACCTGGTGGTTGGGATGAATTGAGACAGCGCAATCATCAATTAGCATTGCAAGCCAGACAGCTACTTTGTCAAACACTCCAAGTTTTGCCACCTTGTCCCGAAGAGATGATTGGCTCAATGGCTGTTGTACCCATACCTACCGCTTTGTCAAACCGCAATTTTTTATCCATACGTGATGAGTTATTTGATCGGTTTGATATTCAGGTGCAGATAGTTCCTTGGCAAGAGACACCGAAGTTACTAGTAAGAATTTCCGCGCAGATTTACAACAGAATTGAGGAGTATGAGTATTTAGGGAAAGCGCTGGGAGAATTAATAGCTGAGAGTGTTGATTAGCGGCTTTAGGATACTTTTGTGTCTTAGTGTCTTTGTGGTTCAAGAAAGATTTTTTTCACCACCAAGGCACAGAGACACTAAGAAAAAGAACCAGATAAATTATGTATCAGTTCCCCAAAGCATTGTGGAGCTAGTGGTATCTTTTGAAATAATTACCTTTCAATTGCTGTAATTAGCATGAACTTTGGTATGAACTCAGGAGCGGTGTCAGCTAATCCTTTTGTAGCTCCGGGAATGATTAAAGACCCCAGGTTATTTGTGGGTCGTAAAGAAGAATTAAATGCGATCGCATCCCGGATGAGCGGTGTACAGCCAACAAGTATCAATATTGTTGGTGAAAAACACATTGGTAAATCTTCGTTACTATATCACTTTTCCCGGACGTGGGAACAGCGAGTCACAGATCCAAGCCGTTATGTGGTGATTTATCTGTCGTTACGGGATGCAAACTGTGAAACAGAGATGGGTTTTTATGAGGTAGTGGCGGAAGCGTTATTAAATCGCCTGGCTTTGTGGAAACTGCAATTGAGAAATCCTTTGCAGGTTCAACCGCTGAATCGTCAAGTTTTCTCGGACGCGATCAAAAAATGGAAAAAGCAGGATGTGTTACCTGTTCTCTGTTTAGATGATTTTCAGATACTTTTGGAACGTCCCCAGGAATTTGATAACAATTTTTATAATAGTTTGCGATCGCTCATGGATGATAGTGCTTTGATGCTGGTGGTAGCTTCCCGCAAAAAACTGGGAACTTATGCTGCTGAGAAAGGTTTGACTTCTCCTTTTTTTAATGTCGGTCAAACTTTGGTTTTAAGAGAATTAACTACAGATGAGGCGATTCAACTCACACGTTTCCCTGATAATACTGGCGCATCAGCTTTGAGTGTAAATGAGCAAAACTATGCTCAACAGTGGGGTAAGCGCCATCCTTATAAACTGCAACTCGCTTGCAGGTGCTTGTGGGAAGCGCGTCACCAAGGCAAAGATATCCAATGGGCAAAAGAGCAATTTTTGCAAGAAATTAATCAGTCTCAGTCTTCATCCAATCATCCCTGGTTAAAGTGGCAATGGTTACGGTGGATAGTTTGGGATTTTCCAATTCGCTTGGGTAGGGTAGCTAAATTCATTGGCGGAAACGTGGACGATGTGACGAACTGGATTATCGGGTTTGTGATTCTGATTTTGCTAATTTTTGTGGTGATGGGTTTGGTTAATTGGGAGCAGGTAAAGGGGGTATTGCAAAAAGCAGTGGGGGGATAGATATAAAAATTCGTGCGCGAGTTTTCAAAACCATTTGAAAAAACAATCCGACAAATGAATCATTGTAGAGACGCGATTTATCGCGTCTTATATTCCAATGATGGCGTTTCATATTCTGAATGTGTCGTAAACATTTTTTGAATGGCATTAATATTTAAATCCACCAGAGAGACGCGATAAATCGCGTCTCTACAATCCCAAAATTATAATGAAAAATTCTTAACCGAACCATATTGGTGTTTATCCCATAAGTCTTTGATACTCGTCGTCGAGTCTTTGATACTCGTCGCCGAGTCTTTGAACTCCGTCAACGAGTCTTTGAACTCCGTCGGCGAGTCTTTGAACTCCGTCAACGAGTCTTTGATCTCCGTCGGCGAGTCTTTGAACTCCGTCAACTAGTCTTTGAACTCCGTCAACGAGTCTTTGAACTCCGTCGTCGAGTCTTTGAACTCTTGCATGAATTTTTGCCCTCTCCCTAAATCCCTCTCCCAAACATGGGAGAGGGACTTTG
>NZ_NAPS01000002.1:1297631-1321539 GCF_004323185.1 Westiellopsis prolifica IICB1 | reverse complement strand
TGGCGTGGCTTTAGGCGTGGCTTTTGGCGTGGCAGGAGGCGTGGCGTGTATTCTTGGTGCGCTACGGTTTTACTTTTGGCTACCGGAATTTCTTTGGATGCTGATCCTCTACTTTGTGTTATCCCGACACAGGGATGGCGGGAAATGGCTGGGTTATCTGCCACCTCGTTTTGATGAAAAAATTATCTTGCTCCTGCCTTTTATCGATAAGCTAATTATTAAAGCCTATCGAGAAAGCCCAAGTGTTGCCCGCGAGACGATTGATTACTTGATCAATTCCACTAATCAACAAAAGGTTGCGGCACAGGCTATGGCTGGTATTACTATAGATAATCTCAGCCGATGTCAGACACTGGGCGATATTGCAGAAATTCCTAACCAACTCAATTGGATTCCCTCACCAGCACCAAAAGAATTAGGCAATGCATTGCCCCAATTACTAGACATTAGCCAGGATGTAAAGGCAGCAGTTGCAGCAACTTCGCCGTCTCGTCAAACTGAATTGCTGAACCGTCCTATAAGTGCTTTGCGAAAACTGCAAAACAGTCTAACTTTTGAGCAAAATCCGCAGTTGGCTACTGGTTATCGTCAAATCACTGATCCATGGCTAGCGATTCTGGAAACAGCGCAGCGTACTTTACAGGAAAAAGCGCAGCAGCGACAGGAAATAATCCAAGTTTATATAGCTGGTAACGCCCTAGATCCGGAAACAGCGGAACATCGCTTTAAAGGACGCATTGATATTTTTCGGGAAATCGAAACTTTGTCACTTGCAGATCAGCCACCAGTGTTATTACTTTATGGTGGGCGTCGGGCTGGTAAAACTTCTGCTCTCAAGTATCTGCCTTACAAAGTAGACTCTACACTTGTACCGTTGCTGGTTGATTTGCAGGGAGCAGCATCAGCAACAACACTCTCAGGGTTAGCAGAAAATCTCGCTACACAAATTATAGAAACTGCCCGACGCTTACCCCAACGTTTAGACTTGCCTTACCCAAAGGAAATTAAAACAGATCCATTCATCGCCCTGCAAAATTGGCTGGGAGAAATAGAACGTACCTACCCCAGCAAGCGTTTTCTTCTGAACTTGGATGAATTTGAACGCCTCAGTGAAGTAGTAGAGGCAACAGGTAGCCGCGTACCACTAAATTTTCTCCGCAATGTCCTGCAACACCGTCGCCAGTGGACTTTGCTTTTCAGTGGCTCTCATGAAGTTGCCGAACTTCCGTCTTATTGGAACGACTATCTAATTAATACCCGTACTATCCGTGTAAGTTTTTTGGATGAAGAATCTGCCCGTGAATTGATATTAGAACCAGTTGAGAATTTCCCAACAATTTATACACCAGAGGCTGTAAATGAAATTATCAAACTAACTCGCTGCCAACCTTATTTAGTCCAGTTAATGTGTTACGAAGTGATAGAACTGCTGAATCGAGATATTAGGGAAAACAAGCGAGAATTAGAGGCGATTTGTAGAGACGCGAAATTTCGCGTCTCCATCACAGATGTCCAAGCTGTGATTCCCACAGTACTAGAGCGAGGTGATCAGTATTTCCGAGAATTATGGACAAGTTTACAAAAGAGCGATCAAAATTTTCTTCGCCGTTTAATTCAAGGAAAAACTCCCACAGCACAAGACAAAGGTATATGGAAAAGTTTGCAGGAGAACGAACAAAATTTTCTTCGCCGTTTAATTCAAGGACAAATCCCCACAGCACAAGACCAAGGTATTGTCAAAAAACTGATCCGAAAAGAAATTGTAACTCCAGAAGGCAATGCTTTACAAATACCTTTAGTCCAAAGATTTATCAAACAAGTCTTAGAAGAAACAAACAATTAAGGAACTTGCGTTTTTACTACTTTAGTCAGTATATATATCAGTCCTACGGGTTTTGCAATACTTGGAATTTTTGCTTTTACTAAGTAATAGAAGATATCAATATTAGTAAATCAATAAAAACTCTAATGGATATGTGGTTTCACATTAATTGGCAAGAAATGTTTATTCCTAGCATTTCAATTGCTGAACTGATTATACGTGCTTCGATTGTTTACTTGGCATTGTTTTCAGTATTACGCTTGCTCCCTAGCCGACAATTAGGAACCCTGGGTATTGCTGATTTACTTGTAGTTGTGCTGTTTGCAGAAGCAGCTCAAAATGCAATGGCAAGTAACTATACCTCAATTACAGAAGGCGCTATTCTAGTTGGAACTGTCATATTTTGGAGTTATTTTTTAAACTGGTTGGGATATAAATTTCCCTCTTTTCAGCGCTTTTTAAATCCACCACCATTGCTATTAGTAAAAAATGGTCACATTATTGATCGTCACATGAAACGGGAACTAATCACTGAACAAGAATTAATGAGCCAACTACGTCAGCAAGGTGTGGAATCTCTTAAAGATGTCAAAAGAGCATTTATGGAGGCGGATGGTTGTATTAGCGTCATCCGCCAAGAATCCCCGACTAATTCAATGCTTAAATCAAATCCTTAGAAACAATTCGTCACGGAAAAAGATGGCATATCAGGACATAATCGTTGTCTTTGTTGCTCTTGTCTCAATTCCTCCTGGCGTTGCTGCCATTTCTGTTCTTGTTGTCTAACTCGTTCCCACTCTTGTTTTTGGTTTTGTCGCCATTGTTGCTGTCGCTGATTCCATTGTTGTTGTTGTTGTTGTCGCCATTCTTGTTCTTGACGTTGTCGTTGTTGACGTTGTTGTTGCTGTCGTTGTCTTTCTTGCTCGATTTGTTGGTTTTGAATTACTTGTTGTCGTGAAAGCTGACTCACGAAATTTGTCTTGCTCATACTAGCTGTAGCAGAATCTACTAGCAAGCTAGCTGACAGAATAATACAGAATAGCTCTGTCTTTAAAAGCTGATTCATATAGATTCAACATGCTCAAGGATACAAACCTCTATCAGTTAAAGCTTGAGCAACCCGACCAACTCCTAAGGTATAAGCTGCTAACCTTAAAGAAATTTGTCGTGTTTTGGAATGGTTAATCACTTGACGATATGCTTGCACCATCAAGTGTTCCAATTCGCGGTTGACTCGTTCCTCATCCCAAAATAAATAAGAAAGACCTTGTACCCACTCTAAATAACTGACTACCACACCGCCAGCATTAGCCAAGATATCTGGTAGTACAGTGATCCCACGCGCCTCTAGCGATTGGCTAGCGACGAGAGTCACTGGCCCGTTAGCCGCTTCTGCAACTATCTTGGCTTGGATTTGATTCATATTGTCTTCTGTGATTTGGTTTTCCAAAGCTGCGGGGATTAAGACATCACAAGGTAAAGTTAGTAATTCTGCATTGTTAATTGGTATTGCTTGTGGAAAGCCAATAACGCTTCTACGATTTTCAGCAGCATAGGCTTTCAAAGCAGGAATATCAAGACCAGTTTCTGAATAAACTCCTCCAGACCCAGTCGATACAGCTATCACTTTTGCTCCTGCTTTATGCATTAACAAAGCTGCTGCACTACCGACGTTACCAAAACCCTGGATAACTACTCGCACATCTGCCAAAGACTTACCCTGGTCAGCTAGCGCTTCCCTGACAATAATCATCACACCCCGTCCGGTTGCCATCTCCCGTCCCCGTGAACCACCGATAGATAGCGGTTTTCCAGTCACAACTCCCGGAACAGCATGACCAACATTGACAGAGTAAGTGTCCATCATCCAAGCCATTTCACGGGCAGAAGTACCCATATCTGGTGCGGGAATGTCTACACTGGGGCCAATATCTTTGATTAATTCGCTGGTATATCGTCGGGTGAGCCGTTCTAATTCAGCCAAGCTATAACGTTTTGGATCAAGAGCAATCCCTCCTTTGGCACCACCGTAAGGAATATTTAGTAACGCACATTTCCAGGTCATTAGCATTGCTAGGGCTGATACCTCCCGCAGCGTTACAGCGGGATGGTAACGAATCCCACCTTTGTAAGGCCCTAAGACATCACAGTGTTGGACTCGATGTCCTGCTAGAATTTGTATTTCGCCATTATCTCGTTTTACAGGAATGGAGACTGTAACTACTTTACGTGGATGACTCAGTACCTCCAATAGACCCTGATCTAGCTTTAATTCTCGTGCTGCTGCTTCTAAATAGCTACAAGCTTGATCTAATGGACAAATATACGCTGGAGAAGGAGCTTCCAGTGATTGTATAGAAGTATTAATCATAGAGTTTTTTCTCTCAATCACGCTTCCACAAAATCTTTTGCTTATGGAACCGGAGGTCTATATCTAGGCTAACCTTTATTTTTGAGAAAAATCTAATTTCTGTAGCTGGTGTTACAAAATTTTTTGATGTAACTTTTTTTGCTCGCTTCCCAGATAGTAATATAGAGTGACCAGAGATACACATAGATGAACACAGATAAAAAACATACTTTTTATCTGTGTTCATTTTCTTTTTTATGTGTGGTAGAAGTCGGCGTAGGAGTTTAGGGGTATATGAGTGTAAGCATATGAGGGTATAAAAGAGCCAACCCCTACACCTTTAAACAAACACCTCAGAAGTAAAGTTACCGTGTAAACCGTAAGGAATATGGTGTTTAAGATGTAGCCTTGCTACTGGCCCTTTGTTAAAATTACGGCCATCTAGAATTACTACATCTGAGCGATCGCAACTGGCATCATAAACTAGAGCTAACACCCAACCATCGTCTTCCCCTTCTGAATAGGGACGGGGTACAAACACTGGTTCACTAGCAAAGCCTTTGGGTGCAGCACTCCAGAGTTGTCGTTCTCCTGAGTCAAGATCCATCTTCAAAAATGCTTGTAAAGGACCATTACCATTGGGAGCATGAGCAGCACCAATATACATATAACGATGCTCCCGCCCCACTTTTTGAGGATGCAAAGTTGGAAATTCACAACAGCGACTTTCTATTAACTTTCGCTGTACAGTCTTGTCTTGGAGATTAAGGTGAAAACGCCAGAGTTGCCCAGGCTTGAGAGCATCAAAATCAGTCTGTCGAAAATCAGTTTCTGGTTCAACTTCTGGTAAAGATTCGTAGCAAATAGAATCAATAATAATTTCGTTTCCTTGCTCAAAAGCATTAGCATGGTGGAAAACAAAACCAGAGTGAGTTTCGAGAATTTGCACCCCCCCTAGTCCCTCCTTCTCAAGGGAGGATTTTAGAGGGGTTCGGCGAGGAATAATGATGACTCGCGTTGGTTGATTCGGTTGAAACTTAACACATTCGCCTGCACCACGTATTCCCAAAGCAAAAGGTATGGGATTGAAACTCACGGGATTTTGAAAGAATACGCAGTAGTTTGGGGTAATAGCAAAATCGTGAATAAAGGCGAAACCCGGTACACTATGGGCGTGCTTTCTTACAATTCTGCCTGTTGTGTTTAACTCAAAAATAGTAATAGTTGTGGATAGCCCTGCTTTGATAGAAAAGTTTACCAAACAAGGTTTACCACCATCGAACTCGCAACTTGGATCGAAGCGGGGGTGAGCGCTAAATGCTTCACCTTCTGACAGCACACCGCCAAAGTATTCTTTACCCAAGGTGTCTAGTGTATGAGGATCAAGGCGATGAGGTTCTGCTGCTTCCCACAGAGCGAGCAGTTTGTCACCCCAGTAGATCACATTGGTATTAGCAATATTTTTGAGTTTAAAATCGAAGGCATTTGCTAGCCAACCACCTGGTTTTTGTGTACCAAAAACACCACGATAGAGAAGCTTACCCGCTTTTTGTTCTTCCAAATATGCATCAGTGCGGACAAAGCGATTGCGGAAGTGGGCGCGACCATTTGCAAATGTTATACGACTAATCATCCCATCCCCATCAAAAGGATGATGAATTGGTTGCCCATTTATATCAAACAAACCAGGGCCATTTCTGAATAAAGTACCATGAAGTTCTGGTGGAATTTGCCCTTCTATGTCATCTATCCAATAATCAAATTCTTGTTTTAAAGATTTATATCCACCTTGCCAATCGTTACGGTTATAAGGTTTTGTAGAAATTTGAGAAATTAGTTCTTGAGTTTCAAAAGTTTGCATATCTTGAAAATGGGATCGGGGATCGGGGAAAGGGGATCGGGGAATGGGGATCGGGGATCGGGGATTAGGGGCGAAGGGGTAACGGAGAATGGGGATTAGGGATAAAGAAAGGGGGACATATCAATTCAAAATATCCTTCGGGAACAATTCGGGAACAAAATTTAAGAAATTGTTGAGCTTGTTACCTCATACCCAGTTCCCGATCCCCTTTCCCCGATCCCCTTTCCCCTAATCCCTAACTACTTCTGACTCTAGTTCTCGCAGCATCAATTCCGGCATCATATTGGGTACAAAAGATTCTTCATGATCCGGTACTGAGGCTGGTGGTAAATTTTTGGATGTTTCTGTTTGAGACTCAGCAGCAGGTAACCAGTTGAGAAAGGGTAATGGTAATAAAGTACTGAGGTTAGTTAGAATTACCAAAATCCATAGTTTTTCAAAATTTGTTTCTGTAATTCCAAACCAATGCATCAATACTGCACCTAACTCATAGGAAAGCAGTCCTGCTAAGTTAATCACTGACATTAACAAAGCAAATAATGTTGCTTCTACTCCCGATGGACAAAGTCTGGCTGCTAGTACTAACACTGGCATATAGGCAATTTGTCCCATAACGGTGAGAATTAGGTTATCACCCAAACTAAACCAGTGGTCATCAATGCCTAAAGTCCGGTTTGTATGAGTTACCAGGAGCAACATTGTCATTCCTAAAGCGGCTGAAAGAACGGTGCTCCAGCCAAAAATGACACGAAAAGCGACGCTTTTAAGAAAACGTTGAAAGATCCAGATACCAACTAAGGAAGCAACGCTAGTTACTAAGCGTATTCTTCCTAAAAACTCTGGTTGAAAATGTAATTCGTTTGTAGTAAAGAAGAAAAAGGCTGATTCAGCAGTTGGTGTCGCTTGCCAGATGAAAATAAATGCTGTTGGTAGCCAAATAGCTTTTTGAGTAATGGCTTGGCGTAGTTGTCCAATTTGATGTTTGATTGATTGGAAGTTGGGGTTGTGGGTGGTGTTGACATCTTTCTTGACTGGAGATTCAGCAATTAACCAAGCTACTGCTGAAACTATGAGGGGAAAAGAGGCGGTGATCCAAAATACGGTGCGATTACTGAAATGCTCTAAGAGTACACCACTAAAGTAAGCTGTCATCAAACCACCAAAGGCGGAAGCACCCCAACATAAGGATTGTAAAGAACCTGCTTCTGCCTGGGATTCTACCCTGGCTCGTTCCACAACTAATGAGTCAACGATGACGTCACTCACAGCAACAGATACCGAACCAAGAGCGATCGCTGCTGTTGCAACTACGGGTGTATGAACAATTGTGGCTAGGCTCACCCAAGAAGCTGCTCCGATGATCCCTGATAACACCAAATACGGTCGTCTTCGATAGCCAAAAATGGGCAAGCCATCAGAAATAAAACCAAATAATGGTTTGACAATCCAGGGTATGGCAACTATACCCATTAAGGCTGATACTTGGGCTGGAGTTAGTCCTAGTTCATCTTTGAGAAAAAAGCTGACGGCTAAACGTGCCAACCCCAAAATACCTTGGACAAAGTAAACGGTAAGAATGGCAATTAATTCGGCTGTTGGTTCATTGCCAAAAAAAATCTTTTCTTTTATTGATTCTTTGACCTTGGACAAGCCAGAGGAGGAAACCAGCATTAGATAAATAATTTTTAAGTTTTATCGACTTTTATTATCATATCTGTTTTATCTAAATGGCGTGTAAGAGAAGCGTTTATCAGTCAAAATCTGTTGAAATCACAGAGAACTTACAAACAAACTTGTAAAATTTAGTAAATAAAATTTACGGGCTATTTATTTTTTGAATTAGACAAATTAAATCTTGAATTTTTATTTTTCTAGTGCTAATACAGCATTTTGCCCCCCAAACCCAAAACTAAAACACAATACCCGTTGAACTTTACTTTCACGTGCTTCTCTTACCAAATTTAAATCAAACTCTGGTTGCTGTAAGCCTACACATGGTGGTAATATTTGTTGCTGTAACGCCATCAGAGAAAAAGCCACGCCTAAAGCTCCTGATGCACCGAGAGTATGTCCTGTAGCTCCTTTTGTAGAGCTAACTGCCACCTGTTGAGAAAAAAATTTTTGTATCAATTTGCTTTCTAATTGATCGTTAATTTGCGTAGCCGTACCATGAGCATGGATATAATCAATCTCTTTTGGCGTTAAGTGACTGTGTTGCAAACATTGCTTAATTGCGGCGATCGCACTCTGACTTTTTGGTTCTGGAGTATTGGAATGATATGCATCTGTTGTTAAGCCAAAACCAAGTATCTTTCCATACACTTTGGCTTGGCGCTGTTTTGCTGATTCCGCCGATTCTAAAATCAAGATCGCTCCCCCTTCTCCTAAAACTAAGCCTTCACGGCGCAAATCAAAGGGATATGCGCCAGTTTTAGCCAAGGCGCCCATCTTATGAAACCCAGTCAAAGTCAGAGGCGTAATTGCTGCTTCTATTGCTCCTGTCATGACTTGATGACATTGTCCAGATTTAATCAAATATGCAGCTTGAGCGATCGCCCAAATCGCAGTAGCACAGGCCGCCATCGGTGCTAAAACAATTCCAGTCCCACCAATTTGTCTTGCAGCTGCGATCGCATTCATATGTGGGAGGGTGTCTAGCCAATTATCTAGGGATAGGGGATAGGGGATAAGGGATAGGGGATAGGAATTTAATATTTCCTTTCCCTCTTGGGCTTTACTCTTTTCCCACCTATTTTTCATCATCTCTTCCCATGCTGCCTGATGACTGCGACTCGAACCAATAACAACGCCACAATTTGGCAGAGGATAAACTAATCCTGCATCTTGTAAAGCAGAAGCAACCAGCTGTTGAGTCAGTAATCTCAACTGTGCTGGTTGCTTGTTAATTAACCCAAGAGGACGTGGTTCTAATTCTGGAAATGGTTGACAAATTTTAATCCCAGATTTGCCTGCTAGCAATTGCTGCCAGCTATCTGCTAGGTTTTGACCCAAGGCAGAAACTAAACTAATACCAGTGACAACGACTTCTACCAAGTTTTGAGGATCGGGGATTGGGGATTGGGGATTGGGGATTGGGGATCGGGGATCGGGGATTGGGGATCGGGGATTGGGGAAGAGGGACAAGGAGGACAAGGAAGACGGGGAGGACAAGGAGGACAAAGAGGACAAGGAAGAAATTTCTACCCATTCCTAGTCCTTGATCCCCGATCCCTGATCCCCGATCCCCGATCCCTATTTTTCACTATTTTTCAAATTTTCTGCACCTTGGGTGACTTTGGCTGATTCGATGCGATCGCCTTGCTGAATTTTGTTCACTACATTCATACCTTCTGTGACGTAGCCAAATACGGCGTAGCTACCATCTAGAAAGCCTAAGTCAGCTAGGGCAAAGTAAAACTGTGAAGAAGCAGAATCTGGCATTTGCGATCGCGCCATGGCGACTGCACCCAGTTTATGTGTCAACACGGGTGGTTGATTGATGCGAGCTGATTCCAATGTTTTGCCGTAAATGGGGTCGTCTGATCCTTTAGGCTTAATTTCCAGGGGAATATAGCGTTCACTACCTGTTTTAGGATCAATAAAACCACCAGTTCCTAACCTGTTAGCTGCTACTTTCGGATCTTTACTTTGGGGATCGCCACCTTGGACAACAAAAGGTTGGGGTTGACGCACAACTCGGTGGAAAACTAAACCATCATATACACCACGTTGTACTAAGTCTATAAAGTTACCAGCAGTGATGGGGGCATTAGTACCGTCTACTTCAATGGTAATAGGAGAACCATTGACGGTCATGACTACGGTAGCTTTGCCTTCAAGTCTTGGTAAATCTTTCATTCCAGGAATTGCCTCTTGTGTAGCTTGAGATACAGATGTTGTCTCTGTAGTTGTTTCTGCTGTTGCCTGTGTAGTTGTATTAGTGCTTGCCTCCGTGGCTGTGGGTGTGGCAGATGAAGTATTAGAAGATACTTGTTGTGTCGAACACCCACCCACCATTAAGACACTGACAATCACAAATACAACCAAAAGCTCCGAAAATTTTAACCGCATTAGCTAGTTCTATAGACTCAACCAGTGTATCTTAGCTTCTGATTGCAAATTTGGTAGTCAAGGGTCAATAGTCCAGAGTTTTTACTAATAACCATTGACCATTGACCATTGACCATTGACCATTGACCAGCTTACAAACCTTCCAAAGGTACTCCCAAAAATCTAGCTAATTCTGCTCCCTGAATTTCCAAGTCTTTTAAAGACATCGGTTGACCTACCCTTGTTAAGGGAATATCTCGACGACCTTTGGCACGCAAATAGAGGGTACGACGAGGATTTAGACCTTCTTTGATTTGGACTCGTACGGATTGTACATCTTGGGTGTTAAAGTCAAGTTCGATACGACGATTCTTGCCAGGAAAACCCCAACGGAAGATTTTAACTTTGCCAGTTTCCTGGTTAAACTCGTTGTATCCGCCGCCCACATCCAAGAGAATTACTGACCACAGGTACAAAGCCAGAAGCAGACCCGCTGCTCCGTACAATCCCATCACTAATCCTTGTGGGACAAAAATAAGTTGAGTTGGATCGGTAACTATGAGTAAATTAACTTGTAAGTAACTGGATAGGGCAGCTAAGAAAAAGCCTGTAGCACCCAAAGTTACAATACTTGCCCACCAGTAGTTACTCAACCGACGTGAACCGAGAACCTTTTGATGCAAGACGCGTTCGTCTTTGTTAATGGTTGTTGATGTCGTCATGGAACTACCTTGGCGTTTGATAAATTCCCTTTAAAAGTCTGCCACTCTCTATGGATCTATTGCAAGTTTGTTTTAAGATTTCTGAGAAAACTTGTGTCAAATTGTAAAATTTCTGATATTGATAATATTTAATAGGTCTGTGCAAGATACCTGATTTAGGCACATGCATCAGGCACAAAACAAGACAAATTTATGATAAGTTAAGAAGCATTAAGGAATCACTAGCTAAATTTACAGCTGGTGATGTGGGTAATGACACGACCCTGAGGCAAACTGACTGAATCTAGCAGTAGTTTCTCATAAAACCAGGTACATAAAAGTATTTGTGTAGTGTCGAAAAAACGTTAATTCCTCAATAACGTGCAATTTTAGTAAACAAAGAGGATTTGAGTTCGATGACCATCGCAATTGGACGTAGTACTACCAGAGGGTGGTTTGACGTTCTCGACGACTGGTTGAAGCGCGATCGCTTCGTATTCGTAGGATGGTCTGGTTTATTGCTATTCCCCTGTGCATTTTTAGCACTAGGKGGATGGCTAACCGGCACAACCTTCGTCACCAGTTGGTACACCCACGGATTAGCATCTTCTTACTTAGAAGGCTGTAACTTCCTAACAGTAGCAGTATCAACACCTGCGGATGCAATGGGACAYTCMCTATTGCTGTTRTGGGGACCAGAAGCCCAAGGCGATTTCACCCGTTGGTGTCAATTGGGTGGACTGTGGCCATTCGTAGCGCTGCACGGAGCATTCGGGTTGATCGGCTTTATGCTGCGTCAATTTGAAATCGCTCGGTTAGTAGGGATTCGTCCTTACAACGCGATCGCTTTCTCTGCTCCGATCGCGGTATTCGTGAGCGTGTTCTTGATGTACCCCTTGGGACAGTCTTCTTGGTTCTTTGCACCCAGCTTTGGTGTCGCAGCAATCTTCCGTTTCCTGTTGTTCTTGCAAGGGTTCCACAACTGGACACTCAACCCCTTCCATATGATGGGAGTTGCAGGTGTACTTGGTGGGGCGCTGTTGTGTGCAATTCACGGTGCAACAGTTGAAAACACCCTGTTTGAAGACGGTGAAGGTTCAAACACCTTCCGTGCTTTTAACCCCACCCAAGCAGAAGAAACCTACTCAATGGTGACAGCTAACCGTTTCTGGTCTCAGATTTTCGGTATTGCTTTCTCCAACAAACGCTGGTTGCACTTCTTCATGTTGTTTGTACCAGTCACTGGTCTGTGGATGAGTGCGATCGGTATTGTCGGTTTGGCCTTAAACCTGCGCGCTTACGACTTCGTCTCTCAAGAATTGCGGGCTGCTGAAGACCCCGAATTTGAAACTTTCTATACCAAAAACATTTTGCTGAACGAGGGTATCCGCGCTTGGATGGCTCCTCAAGATCAGCCACACGAGAAATTTGTATTCCCTGAGGAGGTATTACCTCGTGGTAACGCTCTCTAGACCTGGCGTTTTGGGAGGTGGACGTGACCAAGACACCACCGGGTTTGCCTGGTGGGCTGGTAACGCCCGTCTCATTAACCTCTCCGGTAAATTACTGGGCGCGCACGTAGCTCACGCCGGTTTGATCGTCTTCTGGGCTGGTGCAATGACCTTATTTGAGGTCGCTCACTTTGTTCCCGAAAAGCCTTTGTACGAACAAGGTTTTATCCTATTACCCCACTTAGCAACTCTCGGATGGGGAGTTGGCGCTGGTGGTGAAGTTATAGACACCTATCCCTATTTTGTGGTCGGTGTACTACATTTAATCTCCTCTGCCGTTCTAGGTTTTGGTGGAATCTATCACGCAATCCGTGGTCCAGAAGTCTTAGAAGAGTACTCCTCTTTCTTTGGCTACGACTGGAAAGACAAGAACAAGATGACCAACATCATTGGCTTCCACCTAATTCTTTTGGGATGTGGTGCCTTGTTGCTGGTACTGAAAGCTATGTTCTTCGGTGGTGTCTATGATACCTGGGCGCCGGGTGGTGGTGATGTTCGTGTGATTACCAACCCAACATTGAACCCTGCTGTGATCTTCGGCTATCTGGCTCGTTCTCCCTTTGGTGGCGAAGGCTGGATCGTTGGTGTTGACAACATGGAAGACATCATCGGTGGTCATATCTGGATCGGTTTGATTTGTATTGCTGGTGGTATCTGGCATATTTTCACTAAGCCTTTTGGGTGGGCGCGTCGCGCTTTCATCTGGTCTGGTGAAGCTTATCTTTCCTACAGCTTGGGCGCTTTGTCCCTCATGGGCTTCATCGCTTCTTGCTATGTTTGGTTCAACAACACCGCTTATCCTAGCGAGTTCTACGGCCCAACCAACGCTGAAGCATCTCAAGCTCAATCTTTCATCTTCTTGGTTCGTGACCAAAAACTCGGTGCTAACGTTGCATCGGCTCAAGGTCCTACCGGTCTAGGTAAATACTTGATGCGCTCTCCTTCTGGTGAAATCATCTTCGGTGGTGAAACCATGCGCTTCTGGGATTTCCGTGGCCCTTGGTTAGAGCCTCTACGTGGCCCTAACGGTTTGGATCTCGACAAGATCAAGAACGACGTACAGCCTTGGCAAATTCGTCGTGCATCTGAGTACATGACCCACGCTCCCAACGGTTCCATCAATTCCGTGGGTGGGGTTATTACCGAGCCTAACTCTTTTAACTACGTCAACCCCCGCGCTTGGTTGTCTACTTCTCACTTCGTATTAGCTTTCTTCTTCCTAGTAGGTCACTTGTGGCACGCTGGTCGCGCTCGTGCTGCTGCTGGTGGTTTCGAGAAAGGTATTGACCGTGAAACTGAACCAGTATTGTTCATGAACGACCTTGACTAGGTTTTAAAGTTTCATCACTGACAATCAATAGTTAAAAGGCTCCTGTTTTTACACAGGAGCTTTTTCATATTTAGGCTTTAGGTGGTATGATTCTGCCAAATTTGGGCTATCACTTCAGCATCTTTGCCAACAAAAATCTGCTGATCACCTCACCATTACAAAAGACTTAGCGGGAGCGTGAAAGCCCCTGATAAGCAGCAACGTAGTTGCGTACTTCGTGCTACCCTTCGAGAACGCCAATATTTATAATATAATAGCTATATAGCTAAATGTCAACAATAAGCTAGATAGTTGTTAACATATAGTTATAAACTAAATATGCTGTTGAATAGAGTTCAAACTTATGGATGTAAAATGTAAATTACGAGATTACATGGATAAACAGGATTTAACTCAGCAAGAAGTTGCAGCACGAACTGGGTTAAGTCCAACGATTATTGGAAGGTTGTACCATAATCGCTTCAGTCGCTTGGATAATCAAACGGTAATTAAGATTTGCAAGTTATTTAATGTGTCGCTAGGCGATATGTTTTATATCGACGAGCAGGAACAGTAGGAATACTTAGATAAATAAAAGTTAAATTAGCTACAAGTGATGAAAAGCTTAATTTGGATTCAATATTGGGAATACTTAACTGTTAAATGGCTAGCTGTTGGTAGTAGTTTC
Organism: Westiellopsis prolifica IICB1; assembly: GCF_004323185.1. Taxonomy (GTDB): domain Bacteria; phylum Cyanobacteriota; class Cyanobacteriia; order Cyanobacteriales; family Nostocaceae; genus Pelatocladus; species Pelatocladus prolificus_A. The sequence continues at coordinate 1,307,247 of NZ_NAPS01000002.1, read as the reverse complement.
TTGCTTATCGTTGGGAGTAACTAACCCTACAGTCGTGTAGTAGCGGGGAAACTCCCTATTGTGCAATTAACAACCAACAATCCTCCATACCCTACTCTTCGCTTCTTAAGGTCTGAGCTATCAAGTAGACTTTAGTCCATTCACCCATTGCTTGATGACTTTTGATTTTTAATTTTTTTGCTATGTCTTCTATACTTTTGTCTGCTCGTCGTAGTTCTAGAACCTGGCGCTGAGTAGGGGTCAATTTTTCATGCAATTGCTCAAGTTGGTTTGGCGTCAGTCCGAGATTATTCTCTTTTAATGATGTTTTTAGCCAGGATTCAACTAGTTCTGGTTTGTCTTTGAGAGCAAAAACACGTACTGCGTGGTAGCTAACTTTTTCTCGCAGTCGATAAATTACATTGATCGGCTTACCTAATTTTTTGGCGATCGCATCTTGGGATTGACCTTGTAAGTATAGCCGTAACCAATCTACTGCTTCTTGTCCCAGATTTTCTAGTAAGTAATTTTCAAATTCGTCCTTGATCGATTGTCGCAGTGTTTGTTGTTCTTCTTGTTCTTGTGCTTCTTGATATTCTGCGATCGCTTGGGTATCTACCAAGTTTACCCGGTTATCGTTGTCGTCAGTCAGAATCTCTTCTGAGACTAGTCTGACCGTATCGCTACCAGGTACTTGGGTTAACCCACCACGCTGGGTACGACGTAAAAAATTTACAAATCTATAAACTATCAGAGGTTGATTACGTACTGGTCGCAGGCAATATTCTTCTACACTAGCAAATAACAGAGCGCTCCGTAAGCGTGGATCGGTAGTAAATTCTGAGATAAAAGCCATTTGCTGTTGCATGTAGTTATCGCTTTGCAGCAGTTCTTGAATCACTTCTTGCAAGACATCCAAAACTGAGCGTTGGCGATCGCGACTCAGAGCCACCCATGTCTGAATTTTATTTCGTAATGTGACTAAACTTCCCAACCGAGTTAGTAAATTCTTATAAGCTGCTTCTCGTCCTTTACCCAAATAACGCTGATTTAAAATCTTCCAGCGATATTCCATTGCTTGTTTGAGAATATCTAATTGTTTTGGATCTTCAAATCGCTGTTGATTGCTGCCTAATAGCCAGCGAACAATGCTTTCTTTACTGGCTATAGGTTGTTCTGGACAATCAACTTCCAGCCTTTTACGCCAAAACTGTGCTACCTTATCCGCTTCAGAAGCCATAGTGAGATTGCGCTCCCCGAAACCCGGTTTTAAAGTTTGCTGCATCACAACCTCCATTTTTTACCTCACTCAACTTTTTGACTGGTAGTTGCTTCCAATAGCATGATGTCCCGATTGAACATCTACGTGCTTCTACCTTTATTACGTTTTGCCTCACTGGTTTTATGCAGTTACTTCTGCTTTTTCATAATATTTTCATTTTCATATTCCCGGAAATCCTGCTCTTTTAGCAATTTCCCTCGTCACTCGAATATTTAATTTTTGTAAACTCAACTTATTTCTCAACTTAGACATCATACTGATAAATGCTTATTCAAAGACTGAAATTCAGCCTTCTTTAGCCTTATTTATTATTGGCAACCATATTTGCTCTAATGTCTAGACGTGATTTTTGCTCATTTAGTTTCGCTCCTGTGGAATATACTCTCGTATTTTTCAGGTAAGAAAAATTTTACTTGATCGAAAAGCAATAAAATATGTATTTTTAGCAACAATACATTTAGTAAAAATACATAAATACCATACAAACAACATGACCTTGTCGCTCAAAATAATTTGAGAGTAAATACCATACAAAATTATTCTCAAAAAGCGATCAAAAGTTTCATAGTACCCTTTAGGGTACTTTTAATTGAATGGTAAAAACTTAAAACTACTGAATGTCTTTATAAAAGTTTTGAACTTTTGTAGCGGTATACAACTATGCATTAACCATAAAATTAGTCAACAGTAATCAGAAGTTAGACTGTAGACTGTAACATAAGCTTAGTTCTAGTTCATGTCATGCTTGGCGTTAGGCAATTTCATGCATTCACGGCTCTCTTGATTTCAGATACCACCTCATCTAAAGATCGTTTGCGAGCGTCAATGTACATAATGTCCGCCATACTAGATGGCAATTTTTTTTCAATATTTTCACCACTAATTATGACTGGAATTATTGTTTTGCCAAGTGCCTCCCCGGCGGAAACTTCAAATTAAACCCATCGATTATTTACTGAGGCTGGTGAAATTAGAACCAATACAGCGCTTGCTTTCCTGATACTATCTCTTAATACAGAGCTTATTTCCTCACCAGTAGCAATATCTGCCTGATCGAGCCAACCGCTTACTTGAACTTCCTTCAAGTTGGAAACAAGTTCTTTTGCCTTTAAACTATCTTGGCTCGCATAGGAGACGAAGAGATCCTTCATGATTGCACCTCATGTACTCGATCTGACAATTGTTTAACAATTTGCTCTGCCAACCAAGAATCGTAGCTACCATGTGATACAAAAATTTTGTATGACTTCATTGCACTTGCATTTTCCTTCGTCGCCTAACGATTCTGGTCAGCGGCGAGCAACAACCTATAATTCAGTAACAGCTGCCTTAAACCAATATGGAATTGCTGCTTTTTTGCACTAATTTAAAGATTATTACGTCTGGATATTATGGGATTTTCCACTGCGAGTCTATACTGCTCGACTTCTTCTGTATAGCCTATTGGTAGAACAGCTTCGACGTTTTCGTGAGGACGAGGGATAATGACCCAGGTTTCTAGGACACCGCCGTAAACGTTTTCTACTGCTTCTACACCAGCAGCGATCGCAGTTTTCACTTCTTGAATATCACCTCGCACATTCACAGTAAAACGAGCGCTACCAGCTCTTATATAACCTACGAGGGTGACTCGACCTGCTTTCACCATCGCATCTGCCGCAGCTAATACGGCAGGAAAACCCTTAGTTTCAATTGATCCAACTGCCTGTAGTGGCATTGGTTGTCTCCTATATCAGTAAAAGTATGTGGCGCTACCAATTAATTGTACGAAGGTTCATACATAATTTATAGAGTTAAATCTATCATCTTTATTGTTCCGACAAATAAGTAAACTGGATAATTTGGGAACTTATTCAAAAAATCCGAAATGGCTCTGATTTTCGAGTGAAATGTATGGGTAGAACAGATTCTACATTCTCTGGTGGGTTGGGAACAATATAGTGGGTTATTAGCTGACCACCATCACCTTGAGCCTGGTTACAGGCTTCAATACCTGCTGCGACTGCTCTTTTTACTTCAGCAACCTGTCCTCGTACCGCGACTAAAAAACGAGCGCTTTCTGCTAAACCATAGTATACAAGGGTAACTTCAGCAGTTTTGACCATTGCGTCTGCTGCTGCTAATACAGGGGGAAAACCTAAAGTTTCGATCACTCCAACCGCTAATGGCATGGCTCAACTCTCCAAATATTTGGGCAGATGTGATATTTATTCTACGATGTTGGGGGAATGTGGGGAGTAATGTAGAGACGCGATTCATCGCGTCTGGGAGTGTGGGAAGTAATGTAGAGACGCGATTCATCGCGTCTGGAAGTGTGGGAAGTGTGGGGGGAATTATTTAACAAGTCTGTTTCCAATGACCAATGACCAACAACAGTTGTAGTTTTCTTATGATATGTTTATGAATTGTAATGAAGTCTATGACTGGAGACTAGAAACTTAAGCAGATTATTTACTGACTTCCAGTTTCTAGTCTGCGATCGCTTATAATTTGTCATTCATTGGAGGTCGAAATGATTCAGTCTGAGTCCCAATCAGGGATTGGAATTGCTGCAATTAGGCAACTTACAGAATCCACCTCCATTACTCTAGCTGAAAGTATCAAACAAATAGCGATCGCCACTCCCTTAAGTTCCCAACCAATTCTCACAACTTATGTGCAGAGTGGTACTGGTGGAACGCCGTTGCTGTTAATTCACGGCTTTGATAGTTCTGTGTTGGAATATCGCCGTTTATTCCCATTGTTGGCAGAAAAACATCAAACTTGGGCAGTAGATTTATTAGGTTTTGGGTTTACAAATCGACCCGCAGGAATCAAGTTTGGTACAGCAGAAATCAAAACTCATCTTTATCATTTTTGGAAAACCTTGATTGACCAACCGATAATTTTGGTTGGTGCTTCTATGGGTGGTGCGGCGGCGATTGACTTTACACTCACCTATCCCGAAATAGTCAAAAAATTAGTCTTAATTGATAGTGCTGGTTTAATCGGTGGTTCACCATTAGCTAAATATATGTTTCCACCGTTAGATTATTTAGCTGCTCAATTTTTGCGTCATCCTAAAGTACGTCAAAGTATTAGTCGTGCTGCTTATAAAAATAAGACATTAGCTACCATAGATGCTCAATTATGTGCAGCTTTACATTTAGAATGTCCCAATTGGCAACAAGCTTTAATCGCCTTTACTAAAAGTGGTGGTTACACTGCTTTTAGATTTAAAAAGTTGGGAGAAATTCAGCCCCCAACACTAATTTTATGGGGTGATTCTGATCGAATATTAGGTACTAAAGATGCTCAAAGATTTAACAGAGCGATTCCTAATAGTAAGTTAATATGGATTCAAGATTGTGGTCATATTCCTCATTTAGAGCAACCGCAAGTGACTGGAGAGCATATTTTAGAATTTAGTAGTCAAATCTAAGTAAGTCGGCACAAATGTAGAGACGCGCCATGGCTCGTCTCTACTAGTTATGGTCGTCATTTATCATTTGCCATTGATAAGGATTTTAGGTATGTTTATTTCATACCGATTTACTTAAATATTGACTAGAATTTGTAGATTAATAATGTCTTTTAGCGCCTATCCTCAAGATAGGCGTAAAAGCATAAAAATATTGATTGTGAAGCTGATTAGATTGATGATATTCAAACCTACTTCAGAGAAATTGGATATACCCAATCGCGATAATTAGGATCTCTATTTTCTGTAATTGCAGTTAATTTATCTCTGAGTTTTTCAGCGATTGGTCGATGTTCTGATAAATAATAATTCTCAATTCTTTTGACTGGTACAATTTTAGCTGCTGTACCACAGAGAAATACTTCATCAGCAATAAAAAGCTCAGACTTATCTACAGGACGTTCTACTACTGGAATACCAAAATCTTGGGCTATTGTGATTACACTATCTCGTGTAATTCCCTCTAAAATATCCTGTTCAAAGCCAGGGGTGATAATTTTGCCATTTCTCACAATAAAAATATTCATACCAGAGGCTTCACTAACTTTCCCCTGGGAATTCATTAAAATTGCTTCGTCAAAACCAGATTCAACTGCTTCTGTTTTGGCGAGGGAAGAAGTAATGTAAGCTGCGCTAATTTTACCTCGTAATGGGAAGCTAATGTCTTCTTGTCTACACCAGGAACTAATTCGACAACTAACTCCTTCCGGCGATAAATAATCTCCTAATTCTAATCCATAAATAGCGAAGCTTCTATCTATATTATGCAACCTCGGAGCAATGCCTAAATCAGAAGTGAAGACAAAGGGACGAATATAGAAAGAATTGGTAGGTTGATTTTTTTGAACAAATTCGACTATACCTGTTTTAATTTTTTCGGCTGAGATATCATAGTGTAAGAATTTGGCACTTTGACTTAATCTTTGACAGTGACGATCTAATCTAAATAATAAAATTTGTGCAGAGTTTTCAGGGTCGGGAATACCACGCATTCCACCAAAAGCGAGAGTTCCATAATGTAAAGCGTGAGTAGCAATGGAAATTGTTGCTTCTTGAAAAGGTACTAATTTATCTTGAAAGTAAGCAAAAGGTAAGAAATTGTACATAAAAATTTTCCTGTGATTTTCAACTATGCAATCCCAGTTGCCCTGGGAAAATACTTAGTCTATGAGTATACTTGAAAAATAAGATTTTATTCAGCCTGATGATTAGTAAAGATAGTGTTGTCAATTTGTGTGGAATTCAACACCTGATTTTGTGCCATTATCGCGCCCTGCAATTAATTGCGGGCTAATAATAGGTGAAAATGCACTGAAATCAAGATAGATGGAAGCTGATTCTATTCACGAATGATTCCTGGCTGGCATATATTTATTTTGTCAAGTAGACTTACAATTCTACTTTATAATTTAGTTCTAACTCATCTCCTGTTTTTCCTCTGATACCCCAATTATGTTTTGGGGTTTCTGTGATTGTAATTTCTACATCGTTTGGTGTGATTCCAACTTTTTCTAATAAGCTGTCGAACAACGTATATATCAATTTTTTCTTGGTTGCGGTTGTGCGCCCTTCAAACATACTGATCTCTATGATGATATATCTATCGGAACGTCCCGATGGATAGATAAAGTCTTCTGATTCGAGAGGAAAAAAGCGATGAGCGCGTTTATCTTGGGGGTAGGCTAAAGCATCCACTATACAAGAATGAATAGTATCAGATATGGCACTGCGATATTGACGAATAAAGGAAGCAGTGCCATAAATTTTGATTTGTGCCATTGAGATTTGTATTCTTCACTGAATTAACTTTAATCGCGAGCATCCCAAATGTATAGATGTGTTATCACGCTGTAGGCACAACCTTAAGTACAAGTATTTGCAAAATTGGGATGCTTCCCTTTAATCAAGCAACCACATTTGATTAGAATTATCTGCTGGCTCGGTAGGTGGTTGAGGTGGTATTCTTTGTGGTGTGGATGCGTGGTGTGATTTTCTGTAGGTCAATGCTTTAGGAATTTCTTTTTCTTTTTTAGATTTATTTAAATTATTAATCTCTTCTGTAAGCTGAGAATTAGCTTGTGCAAGTTGTACAGCAGCTTGCTTGGCTTCTTCCAGGTCTTTTGTAAGACGTTCCACTAATTTATCTTTTTCAGATAAGGCTGATTGCAAGTCACTAATTTCTGTGTGCAGATTTTTTTGATTTTGCTGTGTTGCTTCTAAAGAAGTCTGCAACTGCTTGATAGCTGTATTTTTGTCAGATAAAGCTGATTGCAATTCATTCAGTTGTTGTCGGAATTTTTCTTCGTTTTGGCGTGTTTCTTCCAGAGAAGTTTGTAACTGATTGATGGTAGTTTCTAAATCAGTTTTAGTTGGAGTTGTGCGTTTATTTTTAGCAGCAGATTCTTCTGTGGTTGAGTTAGTCTCCTCTAGTACTTCCTCAGCAGCAACATCAATTACTGGTTCTATTTCTGGTGATGATATTTTATGCGCTTCTTCTTGTAATACGTCAGCAACACGTTTTCTAGTAGCCATGATATTTTTATTTTCTCCAGTCACGTTGTAATTCTTCTGCTACGCGGCGATAGTCTGAATGTGCCTCTTTTGCATTTTTCCCTCGCCATTTAGTAATCGCCACACCCTCTAGTGCTGCTCGTTCATGAGCTTTGTAGGTACGGATAAAAGCATTAAAAACTGGAATTCCCAACTGTATGAGTGTATTTTGTGCTTCCAACGCTTCCCCCAAACTACGCGTATCTACTTTAGTCAGAAGCACCCGATGAGCAATCCCCGCAGGAGTGACTGCTTCTCTAACTGTATCAATGAGAACAGCTAAATCCATCGGTGCTGGCGGTGTGGGCAAAACTAAATAGTCTGCGATCGCAACTACCGCTTTTAAGCTTGTAGACTGTAACGCTGGAGGTGTATCGACCACCACTAAATCGTATCCTTCTATCTTACGCAGACCAGCTAAGTTTTGGGGATCTGTCGCCTGAGATAAATCAAATCCCATACCGTTTTGACTACGCCTATACCACCAACTAGCAGATCCTTGAACATCTGCATCTACCAGAAGAACTTTTTGTGCTTCTGCAAAAGTTGCAGCTAGGTTGACTGAGGTGGTTGTTTTCCCAACTCCCCCTTTACCGTTGAGGATAGCAATAATTCTAGGCACAAATTAATTTCACGATGCTCTCTTCACCGAATATACCGCGTTGTGTGACATCAAGAATAGACTGTTTTGAAAATGGGGATTGGGGATTGAGGATCAGGGATCGGGGATCGGGGATTAGGGATTGGGGATTGGGGATTGGGGATTGGGGAAGAGAAATTGTCACAATGGATTGAGAACTGCTGGATAATAAAGTAGAAAAAAGTAGCTATGACAGTAACTCAAAATTTGCCAGTTAGCCCCAACATACCCCCATTACAGCGACGACTGAAATTACTTTTTCAACCAGTCAAATACGTTGAAGATTTAGCCAAAGTCTATGGAGACAATTTTACTCTGTGGGGTAAGAACAAAAATAATCCTCCCCTAATCTACTTCAGTCAACCCGAAGCACTAGAGCAGATTTTTACCGCTAATCCTAGCCATTTTGAAGTAGGCAGAGGAAATCGAGTATTAAGATTTATGTTTGGTGATTACTCTGTACTTTTACAAGATGGCGATCGCCACCAGCGTCAACGTCAACTTTTAGCCCCTCCTTTTCACGGTGATCGGATGCGCGCTTATGGTGAAACTATCCGTGAAATTGCTCAACAGGTAAGTAATAAATGGCAAATTGATAAACCGTTTAATATCCGCTCTTCCATGCAAGAAATCACCTTGCGGGTAATATTACGGGTAGTCTTTGGTTTGGAAGAAGGGCAGCGTTTAGAAGAACTCCAGCAATTGGTTTCTGCTTTTTTGGAATTTGTTAGCGCTCCCTTAATGTCAGCAGGTTTCTTTTTTCCGTTTCTACAAAAAGATTATGGCTCATGGAGTCCTTGGGCAATAATGGAAAGGCGCAAACAACAAATTGATGAACTTATTTATGCTTTAATTCGCCAACGTCGGACGGAATTTATTGATAATCGCCAAGATATCTTAAGTTTATTGATGTCTGCGCGGGATATCGATGGAAAAGCGATGTCAGACGAAGAATTACACGATGAATTGATGACGCTGTTAATTGCAGGTCATGAAACTACAGCTTCGGCTTTGACTTGGGCTTTTTACTGGCTTGATTATTTACCAGAAGTACGAACAAAATTACTGGAAGAATTAGATACTTTAGGAGATCAGCCAGAACCAAACGCGATCGCCAAGCTACCCTATCTCACAGCAGTCTGTCAAGAAACTTTACGAATTTACCCAATTGTCATGACTGCTTTCTTTCGAGTTGTCAAATCTCCTATTGAAATTATTGGTTATAAATTGCCAGTGGGTACGGTCATAGTTCCGAGTATTTACATGGCACATCATCGCGAACAAGTCTACCCACAACCAAAGCAATTTAAACCAGAACGCTTTTTAGAAAGACAATTTTCCCCTTATGAATTTTTACCTTTCGGTGGTGGAAATCGTCGCTGTGTAGGTCTGGCGTTTGCAATGTATGAAATGAAATTAGTATTAGCAACTATTGTGTCTCAGTATCAAGTTTCTTTAGTTAATAAACGTCCAGTGCGTCCAGTACGTCGGGGTCTAACTGTAGCCACACCTGCGGGAATGCAGATGATTGCAACGTCACAGGTAAAGGTGTAAACACAGGCGATTCTAAATTGACCTACATTACGAATGTATCGACTTACATTACGATTGTATCGACTTACATTACGATTGTATCGACTTACATTACGATTGTATCGACTTACATTGCGATTGTATCGTATCGACTTACATTGCGATTGTATCG
>NZ_NAPS01000002.1:1286701-1297563 GCF_004323185.1 Westiellopsis prolifica IICB1 | reverse complement strand
CGAATGTATCGACTTACATTACGATTGTATCGGCTTACATTGCGAATGCAGCCGTCTGTACAGTTTATTTAACAGTTAATTCAGAAGGCAGCTATGCTGGAGGCAGAAGGCAGAAGGCAACCCACCCTTAAAAGAGTGGGATTGAAACAAGGACGTTTTATACCTCACTGCAAGCAGTTTCGGTATAATTATCATTCTGAACTGGGCTTTAGACCCAGAACTAAAGTATCAATTAACACTCCCCAACATAAGTGCCTTCTGCCCACCTACGGAAGCCGCTTTGCGTCTACGACCCTCTGCCTTTCTTTGTAAGTTGGCGCTAATATTTATAGCTATGTTAAGAAATTTCAATGTAGTGGACTGTCAAGGCTAAAATGATGCAATAAATCTCTGATTCTATCTCTGTGTTCTCTGCGCCTCTGCGGTTTATTAATGCACTATTTTAGCCTTGACACGCCAGTAGGGTGCGTTAGCCTACGGCATAACGCACGGTCAAGAATTCAAGCACCCTACAGCTAATTTATATTTCTTCATATACATTGAATTTTTCCCGCCGACTTACTTATCAGTTATCAGTTATCAGTAAAGAGTGATGTATTTATTCTTGGGTTTATGATCACTGATAACTGTTCACTGTTCACTGATTTAAGAACATCTTTATATTGATTGATCGTGCGATCGCGTCCTAGAATAGCCTTAAAAAGAAGTCGGAAGTTGCTGTAAAGAAAATTGTGTTGTATCACCAGTTCAATTCCCAGAAGCAAGTTTTGATCTATTCTGGAGTAGAAATAATCCAAAAAGCGCGGTGAATCATGGTTGTGAAGTTGCAGCGACCAATATTAGTAGGAGGACTAGGACTATCGTTCTCCTTGTGGATTTTACAAAGTTGGCACGATTCGATAGTGCAACTGGGAGAATATAGTCTCCTCAGTTTGTTATTGGTTGGTGGTGGTTTGTTGTTGTTAAAGCAAAATCGCACCAAACAGGATTCGCATGTACTCGATAGTTTACCAGTGGATCGAGAAACTGTAGAGAGTGCGATCGCTAAAACTGAAACTGTAATTAATCATCTTGCAGGTGAAGCTGAAAATAATGTAGAGACGTTACATGCAACGTCTCTGCTGCGAGAAAAAATTTCTCAGCTTTATACCGAGTTAGATAGAAAAGAAATTCATCTAGCTGTGACTGGCGGTAAGTCGGTGGGTAAAACCACCTTAATTAAAGTATTAACATCCAACTGGCGTCCAGGAATAGGACGTCAAATTTGTCTGCAAGAGATAGCACCTTTATTTATAGAAGCAGGCGAAAATTCAGACGCAGCTGCATTAGCACAAGCAAAAGCAACTGATTTCATTCTGTTCCTGACAAACGGGGATTTGACAGATACAGAATTTCAAACCATCCAGGAACTACAAGCAGAAAAACACCGGCTGATGCTGGTTTTCAATAAACAAGATCAATATTTGGCAGATGAACGCGCTAGTATATTGCTGGCTTTAAAACAGCGAATGCACCAGAACATAGTAGCGATTTCAACTTCTCCCCTTCCTGTGAAAGTCCGCAAGCACAACGATGATGGTTCTGTGCAAGAGTGGATGGAACAACCTGCGCCAGACATAGAGCAACTGACACAACAGTTAGGTGAAACATTAGCACAGCAAGGACAGCAGCTGGTATGGGCGACTACGATGAGAAAAGCGCTGTTGCTCAAAGCCGAAGCTAAAAACTGGTTAAATGGGGTAAGATGCGATCGCGCCAACCCAGTGATTGAACAATATCAGTGGATTGCAGCAGCAGCAGCTTTTGCTAACCCAGTTCCCGCGTTAGATATTTTGGCAACTGCGGCAATTAATGCCCAAATGATTGTAGATTTAGGTAATATTTATCAGCAAAAATTCTCTCTGGAACAAGCGAAAACCGTAGCTGGGGAGATGGGTAGCTTGATGCTAAAACTCGGTTTAGTTGAACTTTCTAGTAAAGTTATTGGAACTGTTCTCAAAAGTCACGCTGTCACATACGTTGCTGGTGGTGCAGTTCAAGGTGTGAGTGCAGCTTATCTCACCCGGTTAGCTGGACTTAGCTTAGTAGAATATTTCCAACAACAAGAAGTAGCAGTAAATTCAGCCAATAGATTTAATGTTGAGATACTGGGACAAACTTTGCAAAAAGTATTTCAGCAGAACCAACAGGTGGGATTTTTGCAGGGATTTGTCAAGCAAGGGGTAAAGCGTTTGTTACCAGAAGTTGCTGAGGGTGAACTTATTGGTGCTGAGAAGGTGGTGGGGTAATTTCACCAGAAGTTAATAGCTTACATCAATGTTGCATTAATGCTTTGCGCTGTTGATTATTCCGTAAATCGGTATTTTTGTAAAGATTTTTACCCACCTTGAAAGGGTATCCAAAATCCTGTTATACCATTTCACGTTAATAGCGATACATATGAATTTGTACCAGACGCGTTCGCTTTTAGCGTTCCCGCAGGGTAATTTCGCGTCTCTACACCGCCTGTATTTGTATCAAGATTTTTGTGAAATGGTATTAGAGGATGACTTTGATTATTTCGCCGCAATTATTCTTCGTTAAAATTTGCGATTCTCATAAATCATATGGGATTGCTATATCATTTTGATTTTTCTATAGTAATCATAAGAATTACGAATATTAACTAGTGTTAATTAGTTCTAAAAATGGTATTTACTATAATTTAATACTGCTAATAAATGTTTAAATATTACTCACAATACGTTTAGAATCAGCATACTCTTCTCTAAGAGAACTGCTTTCTAAAAGGTCAAAAGGGAAGGTTTCAAGGAAAAAAATATTTCCTTTTCTTTTACCCTTTATGCCTTAGTCAAAACGTATTTATCTCATTCAGGAAATTCACAAAACAAATTCCTGAGTCAAGTAAAGCAGACAGCATTTAAGTTGCAACATCTGTTTTACGTCTGTACTTTGATTGCTGTTGAATACCGCAATTTAGTATTTATACATTCCATAGTTCTGTGAGGAGTTGTCATGTCTAAATATCTGCTAGCCTCTGCTGGTGGGGCTAGTTTGTTGTACTTAATTTTGGGATTGTTACCAGTACAAGCCCTGACTAATTTTGAGGTTAAAGATAACAAGCGAGTACAAAAAGTTCCTGAGAAAGTAGTGATTACTAAGAGTGCGAACACTCATGAAATAATCACAAATTATGGCAGTATTTTACCTCAAAAACAGGAAAATGAGCTAATTATAGCTAATGATTATCAACCAGATTCATCGGTTTTAACCCAGAAGCAAGAAAAGAGAAATCTAGAATTAAATTCTGCTCCTAATTCTTCATTACAAATTTCTCCAACATCTGTAAATTCATCTCAGACATCAGACAAAATTGCCCAAGTCACATCTGTCTCGCAATTGTCTGATGTCCAACCAACAGACTGGGCTTTTCAAGCATTACAATCTTTAGTTGAGCGCTACGGTTGTATTGCTGGGTATCCCAATGGTACCTATCGGGGTAATCGTCCGATGACTCGCTATGAATTTGCTGCTGGTTTAAATGCTTGTCTTGATCGAGTCAATGAAATCATTGCTACAGCAACTACTGATTTAGTCACAAAAGAAGATTTAGGGGCTTTACAGAGATTACAAGAAGAATTCGCTGCGGAATTGGCGACGCTAAAAGGTCGAGTAGATACACTGGAAGCTCACACAGCAGAATTAATAGCAAATCAGTTTTCCACAACAACCAAGCTCACTGGTGAGGTAATTATTGCAGCGATTGGTGCTACAGGAGGTTCTCCAGATACGGATGACTCTAATATCATCCTAACTAATAGAGTGCGGTTAAATCTCAACACCAGCTTTACAGGTAAAGACTTACTCATTACTGGTTTGCAATCTTATAACTTTTTGGGGGGTTTAGATGGTCGTGGTAGCTTGCAAGAATCTTTGGGATTAGCTTCATCTAGACTTAGTGCTAGTAGCGCCCGTACTAGTTTTGAACCTCAGTTTCCTGGAATTGACGTTAAAACTTTATCAGATGTCGGTGCTAATAATGTTGAGCTTTACAAACTACTTTATATATTTCCAGTCGCTGATAAATTAACTTTGTTTGCTGGAACTGCGGCGGAAGTTTCAGATGCTTTTCCTACTATTACACCTTTCTATGGTGAAGGACAAGAGTCGATTTCTCGGTTTGGAAACTTGAACCCCGTAGTACGTGTCTCAGGTGGTACTTCTGGCTCTGGTTTGGCTTCTGCTGTAGGATTTATTTTTAATATTTCTGATCAGTTAGATATTAGAGCTTTATACGGCAGCGTCAATGCTAACATTTCTCAAAATGCTCCAGACATCCTACCGGGAGTTTCTGGTACACCTTTAGGATCTGGTTTTTTTGGTGGTAGTAGTGTCATCGCCACACAATTAACTTTTAGACCAACTAGTTCTATAGATGTTGCTCTCAACTATGCAAATAGTTATCACGAAATCAATATCTTGGGTACAGGATTAACTAGTAGTGACATTGGGGCTTTAGCTAATCTTTCACTGGGTACACCCGTCAAACTTAATTCTTTTGGTGGTACACTAACTTGGCGTTTTTCTCCAAAAATTGCTTTATCTGGTTACGGTGCAGCAATATTTGTAGATGATTCTGCCCGTGATGTCGATGCTTCTACTACTTTCACTAGTTGGATGGTAGGACTTCACTTCAATGATTTATTCCACCAAGGAAATAACGCAGGTATTTTGTTTGGACAGCCACTGTATCGTACTTCTGCTGATGGCGATGCTGAACTTGCTTCTACAGGTGTTGATCGGGCTACACCTTATCATTTAGAAGCGTATTATCGTTTCAAAGTCAGTGATAATGTCAGTATTACCCCTGGAGCATTTGTGTTATTTAATCCCGAAGGTGATAGCAGAAACGATACAACCACTGTTGGTGTAGTCCGTACAACCTTCACTTTTTAAAAGTCATCATCTGCTTCTGCTTCGTTTTCCCAGTCTGAGGTCGGGATAGAGTCGGTAACTTCTACTACATCATCTGCAAAGCGAATTATTTCCCCATCAAAAAATTGTGCCAGACGTTGGGCGGCGATCGCTCCTTCATCACTTTCCCAATTGGGTGGTGACGTCTGAGATTGTGGTGTGGGTAAAGTTGGCGTCGCGTGAGTAGTATTTGTTACTGATTCTGTTTTTGGAATTACTGGTTTTACTGGTTGATGATTTTCAGTTACAGCTGGTTGTGGTTGTTGGTTGTAATTGGGTGGAAAGGTTTGATGAGCTTGACGGGTATTATTTTGAGGAAAATCTTTTTTTTCATTGCTAGGCGAGGTTTTTCCCTGATTTGGAACCAAACTCACCTTATATTTTTGCTGAAAAACTTTGACGAAAGCGGCTTCTATATCAACTAATTTACCTTGAGCAAGTTTGATCAGCTTTGGTGGTACACCTACAACAGCAACGCCATCGCCAATACTTAATAAGCGTCCATGCTGATTCAACAGTGCTTTGGCTGGTATTGGCAAAGATTCGACTATTTTTTGCCAAGTTGCTTCCAATGATTCTTCATTGGAAGATGGGGAAGTGCTTGGAGTGTGGGGAGTGTGGGGAGTGGGGGGAGTGTGGGGAGTGGGGGGAGTGAGGGAAGTGGGGGAAGTGGGGGGTGTGCTTGGAGTTGTCGTATCTTGTTTATTGGCTGTGTTAGTTTTTGTCTGTGTTACCTTGCCGTTAGAAACTGAGGAAGGTGGGATGATAGAAGGAGTTGGTGATGGTGAGACTGCGGGTGCAACAGGTCTTGTTATTGCTGGCTGAGTGTTAATAATAGTTGCTGAAGGTAGCAATCCCAGTAATGTGACTTCTAACCATAAGCGCGGCTGGGTGGTGTTTTTTAGTTGCACTTCAGCAGTTCTTAGGTGTTGTTGTCCTTGTAAAATAGTCCTGATATCTAACTGTTGAGCAGAATTAACAAGTGCTTGCCAAGTTTGAGGAGTACAAGCAACCAAATTTTGACGATTGGGTGCTGTTTTGGCTATGAGTAAATCGCGATAAAAAGCGGCCAGGTTTTGGAGAATAATCAGAGGTTCTCGACCACGATCTAGAATTTGACGAGTACAATCTAGAACTGCTTCAGTGTTGTCTTTGGCGATCGCACTCAAAAGTGTGAGTAAGTCTTTTTCACTTACTGATCCTACCAAATCCCAAACTCGATCCGGCGTCACTTCCCCTGAGAATAAACTTAGTTGATCGAGTAAGCTTTCAGCATCTCGCAATCCTCCCTGAGCAATTTGAGCCACAAGTGTAATCGCTTCCGAATTAATATTTATATTTTCTTTGGTAGCAATAGTACTTAAATGCTGCACCATTGCTTCTAGGGGTATCCGACGAAAATCAAACCGTTGACACCGAGAAATAATTGTAGATAGTACTCTTTGCGGGTCTGTTGTTGCGAGGACAAAGACTACATGCTTAGGTGGTTCTTCGAGGGTTTTAAGTAGCGCATTAAACGCTGCTGTACTGAGCATGTGACAATTATGCACCAGTAGTCCATTAGCAACAAAGTTGTGATTGTCTGCTACTTCAATATCATAAACTCGTTCAACCCCAGCGAGGTTGACAGATTCGACCGTTGCCAAACTTGTAGTCCATTGAAGGGATGGAATACTGTTTGAGGTCTGCCAACCATTTTCTACTGGCATCTGCGCCCATCCATATGTACCAGTATGTTTTGCCAGTATTACGCCTGGTGTAAAATCTTGCTGCTGCTGGATAACCGGAAGTTGTGAGCCAACTGGCAATAATTTGATTTTCTTCTGGGGAGTATCCTTCCGTATGAAATTGGATTTGTGGACTTCCTTGTGGAGTGAGACTGAGAGATCCGTCATCCATGTACCACCAAGCAAGTCCTTCTGAAGTGACCTGATTGAGCCAAGCCATAGAGACGAGTTTTTTATCCCCATTTGGCTTGACAATGTCAAAGACGTCTTTAAGTTGGGGATAGCAGGATGTGTTACATGTGACTGATGTTTTACCGTATCCCCTGTTAGGTGACACTCGTAATTTTGGTTGCAGTTCTTTAAGACTACAGACTTTGTATTCCAGCCATTTTTGCTGGCTTTCTGCGTGTGTCCAAGACAACCTAGGAAATCTACTGTATTGATTTGGGTAACAGATGGAGCAATCTCCAAGTAGTGTTCCGTAGATAAGTCCCAGTGTTTCTGTTGATAAAACTTCCGCATCAGTGAGGAATTTTTTTGTTCTAAGTTCCCAAATACCGTGTCCTTTTTTGTATGGATGTCTTTGCCAATGAGATTGAATGCTACTAATTCCTTTACCTTTTTTCTGTAAAAAGGCTGGAATATCGAGCTGTTCTCCACACTCACAAGCGCACATAGGTCGGAGTAATTCAGCTTGTTGCAGGATGGATTCGAGATTATATGTTTTTTGCCCGTAGGTATTACCTTTAAATTGGTGTCCACAAACAAATCGCCGGATACGTCCATCTGTCCCAAATTTGTAAATGGGAGTACCACATCCGCATTCGCAGGGGACAGTATCCTCATTCCTTCTTTTACGTCTTTTGCTGCTATCCATCCCCTATCTGTCCTAATTAAATGATTGCTAGTACATCTGATTTCGCAGCTAGTTGTCTTAATAACTAAGGTTTGACGTTCGCCTCGATCTAGCCAGCGAATAACTTTTTTATACTCCCATTGTCTTGTAGAGTCGTTATAACTGAGTACTTTTTTATTTTTAATTTTGGGATTATCAATTCTGATCAATCCTTTATCAGTCAATACCAAAGAATCTCCTGTCAGGCACTCATCGACCACATACACTTTATATCGACATTGAACAGGGGCAAATTGCGCCCTTTCAATCATCTCTCTGATGTTGTCTACGCCTGTGTTACTGGCAGCGTCTATTTCAATTACATCTAAAGAGTAACCTTTGGTGATTCCCTGACAAACATCACACACACCACAGGGTTCAGCTGTGGGTTTATCACTTTTGAGACAGTTGAGTGATTTAGCTAAAATGCGGGCGCTGGAAGTTTTACCTGTGCCTCTTGGCCCTGTAAACAAATAGGCTGGTGCAATTTTAGATGCACAAATAGCATTAGTGAGAGTGGTCGCGATCGCTTCTTGTCCTACCAGTTCAGCAAAACTCTTTGGGCGATACTTATGGTGCAGAGGTTCGTAAAACATGGATGGCAATGCCTTGTCTGTTTTGGGAGTCGCACCCAGTCGAGTTTGGGATTCAATCATTTTAGCTAAAGAGGGGAAAGGGGAAAGGGGACAAGGGAGCGGGGAGAGGGGGGAGACAAGGGAGTGTGGGGAGTGTGGGGAATGTCGGAGGAATTATTTGACAAGTCTGTTCCCAATGCCCCATGCCCAATTCCCAATGCCCCATGCCCCATGCCCAACCCCCAATGCCCAATGCCCAATGCCCAATCCCCAATGCCCAATCCCCAATGCGTAGCGACTGGTCGTAGACATCGCTACAATCTTAGGGTAAACAAAACTCGGGGGGTGCCGGAGATGCTCAAACGGCTAATTCAATGGTTAAAAAGGTTTTTTCAACGCTTATTGGGCAACCAAAAGGTTCCAGTAGCATTTGGAGGTGATTATCAAAAAGAACCACCTCCACCCCTAAGCGATACAGATTTAGAATTTCTGTTCACCGAACTGTTAGAAGGAGTACATCAAGCTAGAGGACAACACTGGGCGCTGAAGTGGCTACATAATATTGAGCATCGCGTCCCAACAGAACGTTGGATAGAGTGGTTGCATCGCTTTGATGAAAAATTGCTAGCATCACCTACTCCTAATACTGAATTAGCCGCTCGAATGGTGCAATTAGGAGAATTGGAAGTTGGAGAAGTCGGAGATTTTGCTCATAATATCGGGATGCAATTATTGGAACGTAATCAAGGAGAACCAGTATGGGAATATGAAGGCCCAGACGCACAAATTGAAACCTTTACCTCAGCAACAGATACTAGTGTAGAAAATTTCCCAACCGAGCAAATTTTCCAAGTAACAGATGAAGTACAAAATCTCCCTGAAGGAGAATTTCAAACTGTAACCCTGGATGAATTGCAGATTCTGATGCAGCAGGATGAGAATTTACGTCTGATGATTGCTCAACAATTAGGAATTGAGAGTGAAGATCCGCAAATGATTATCCAAGCTTTAATTGATCAATTCCATGCTGCCAATCAATCAACTACAGAACAAGGATGAATTATTGCGCTCCTGGTGGGCGCAGTTCAAATACTGTAGTAGAAAGGAAGAGCCTGTAAGATTCATGTCAAACATCTTGTCTACGCAGTTCATGATCATCCCTCAATAGCTAAATTGATATTTGTAGTTAAAAATAGTAGTACACAAATACTAAAACAGTAGACGAAAAAATGCAAAGTTTTTGAAAAAATTGTTGATACCTTGTAAAATTTTGTATTGATAACTGTTAAACCGGAGTTAAATCTACAGTGGTACGCTAAAGCAACAAACATACAAATAATTAGATTCGCTTCAGTCGGGCAAAAAGTCCGAAGTAATTGTGTTTTTTGTTGCTAAAGTTTGTTGGAGCCACTGTGGAAATACCTGTGTACTACTTGGACAAAATTCGTGCTGCATATCCCAATATTGAGTTTGAACATCTGGATTTTAACCAGGATGGGATGGTTAATGATGTGGTAGTGGTCAATCACAAGCTTGTTTGTCGCTTTGCTAGAGAAGATTGGGGAAAAGATGTTCTTGTTCAGGAAGCAAAATTATTAGAAATCGTCAAACGCTACGTAGATTTACCTGTTCCTCAATTTGAACATCTAGAAGCAGATTTTGTTAGCTACTCATATATTCCGGGTGAACCGCTTTCTCGCAACACCCTGTTAAAGTTAAGCGATACTGTGCGATCGCGTATCATTTCACAACTGGCTACATTTCACTACCAGTTACACAGTATCCCGACAGAAATTTTACTACAGGCTGAGATATCTACCTCTAATACTGTGCGATCGCGCCAAGATTGGTTACAACTTTACGAACAAGTTCAAGAAAATCTGTTTCCCCATCTTTGGCGTCATCAGAAAACTTGGATACAGGAACTATTTGCGCCTGTGGTGTCGGGTGAACTCGACTTTAACTACACACCTGTACTCATCAATGGTGATTTGGCAGTATATCACGTTTTGTTTGACCCTGTGTCAGAAAATATTAGTGGTGTGATTGACTTTGGTGTTGCTGGCTTTGGCGACCCAGCTTGTGATATTGCTGTTCAACTCAGCAATTATGGAGAGAGTATTGTGTTGCAAATGGAAAAATATTATCCCATGCTAGGAGATGTTATCGACCGGGCGCGATTCTGGATGGGGACTTTAGAGCTTCAGTGGGCTAATTATGGTCTCAAGTATAACGATAGTTCCCTACTGCTAGCACATATTGGTTTGGCAAGAGACGTTCAAAAATCATTTTTGGGTTAGTCAAAATCATTTCGGGGTTAGCCAAAATCATTTCGGGGTTCGTCTACCATTTCACGTTAATCACGATACACATAAATTTTGTTCCAGACGCGATATATCGCGTCTCTACACCATTTGTATTTGTATCAGGGTTTTAGTGAAATGGTAGTCGAAATCATTTCGGGGTTCGTCGAAATCATTTCGGGGTTCGTCGAAATCATTTCGGGGTTCGTCGAAATCATTTCGGGGTTAGCCAAAATCATTTTTGGGTTAGCCGAAATCATTTTTGGGTTCGTCGAAATCATTTTTGGGTTCGTCGAAATCATTTTTGGGTTCGTCGAAATGATATGTCTCCAAATACTGCTCGGTTAAGGATTTTTCGTCATAATTTTGGGGTTGTAGAGACGCGATA
>NZ_NAPS01000002.1:1230756-1286670 GCF_004323185.1 Westiellopsis prolifica IICB1 | reverse complement strand
TCCAAAGTCGAAATAATTTCTGGGTTAGCCGAAATCATTTTTGGGTTAGCCGAAATCATTTTTGGGTTAGCCGAAATCATTTTTGGGTTAGCCGAAATCATTTTTGGGTTCGTCGAAATCATTTTTGAGTTAGCCGAAATCATTTTTGGGTTCGTCGAAATGATATGTCTCCAAATACTGCTCGGTTAAGGATTTTTCGTCATAATTTTGGGGTTGTAGAGACGCGATATATCGCGTCTCTACAGGATTTAAATGTCAATTGATTTGTCTTATCCGAGGAGTATTGATATGTCTCCTTTCCCTTGTCCCCCTTGTCCTCCTTGTCCTCCTTGTCCCCCTTCCCTTCTCTCCCTTGTCCCCCTTGTCTCCCTTATTCCCAAGTCAGATTTTCACTGAGAATTATGTATACTATGGACTTGACCTTCACTGAGGGAATAGCTATAAATTTTAGACCAGTATCTTACTGTAGAATTAGTGAGATATTTTGGTTACATTTTTACAATTTTTCTCTGTGAAAAATCTAACGGGTTTTTACGTAATTGATGAGTTTTTTTAAACATCGATCGCTAAAATCTATATGAAAATCACCTAAGAGTTTCCGAAATGCTCAAGTGGCTATTACAGTGGGTTAAAAAGTTATGGAAGTATCCCTATGGCAGAAAGCAGACTGCTGGTAGTAAAGCTATGGCAGGATATCAGGTGGTACAGCAGCTACCAGAACTAACAAACGCGGATCTAGAATTTTTGTTTACTCAATTGCTGGAAGGTGTGTATCAGGCGCGAGGACAGTACTGGGCGATCAAATATCTGCAACGGATGGAACACCGCATCAGTACAGAGCGCTGGATAGAGTGGCTGTTAAATTTTGGCGAGAAATTACTCACCTCACCCGCACCAAATAACCACATAGCAGAAAGAATGGTGCAATTAGGTGAATTGAGAATTGGAATGATCGGAGATCTTGCCTATGATATAGGTACACGCCTATTAACACGCAATCTAGGTGGACAATATTGGCAAACTCATGTAGAAGAATTGGAAATCCCAGCCCCCGCACCTACACCTGTTTCCTTACCACAACTAGAGTTGACCTCAAATCTACCAAATCAAGATGAGGAAAACACTGTACCTAAACTTGTTCCGGAGACTCCAGGGATAGATTTGATACGCAATCTAGGAGAACTGTTGTGGGAGTATCAGGAAGATAATGTAGCAAGCATAACACCAAGTAATTTTGTTCCGCCCTTAGATATAGTAAAAGAGGATACTGCTTGGCAAGACTTTGAGGAAGAAACTTGGGTCAGAGAAAGTCTCGCAGTCACAGCAGTTGATGAATCTTGGAAAAATTCACCGCCAATAGTAGACACTTCACTAGATGATTTGTTGGTGAGGTTAGAGCAGAGTACTAATTTAGTACAACAGTTAGCTGTGGGATTGGGAATTCAAACCAACGACACTCATGCAATTATTGAAGCACTTAGCGATGAAGCAAATGGAAATAGTGTCCAAGCAGAAGGATGGTTTTACGAAGGTCTGCAACAAGCTAAAATAGGTGACTTGCAAGGAGCGCTCAAGTACTATAATAAAAGCTTAGAATTAAATCCTAATGCTTATGAATATTGGTTTAACCGGGGTTTAACATTATTTTATTTAGGAAATTTTACCGAAGCGATCGCCTCCTATGATCAAGCAATTCAGATAAAAGCTGATTTTTACAAAGGCTGGTACAACAGAGGTGCAGCCTTAAGTGAATTAGGAAATTTTACCGAAGCGATCGCCTCATTTGATCAAGCTTTAAAATTGAAAAGTGACTACCAAGAAGCTTGGTCTGCACGAGGCTTGGTACAGTTAAAGCTAGGGAATTTATCCGAAGCCATTGCTAGTTTTGATGCTTCATTACAAATACAACCCCAAGATCCAGAAAGCTGGTATTTGCGGGGAACCGCATTAGCAGAAGCTGGACAAAATTACGACGCGATCGCCTGTTACAATCACGCCCTTGAATATTATCCTGAATTTGATTTGGCTTGGTATAAGCTCGGCGTAGCACTATTTAACGCTGGTAACTGGGAAGACGCGATCGCCAATTATCATCAAGCAATTAAAATCAACCCTGAATGTTATCAAGCTTGGTATGGGTTGGGTGGTGTCAAAGAAAAATTAGGCAAAATTGAAGAAGCGATCGCAGCCTATGATCGATGTACACAAATTCAACCCAACTTCCATGAAGCTTGGATTGATCGAGGGGTAATCTTAGCTGGTTTAGGAAAATGGGAAGAAGCGATCGCCTCCTGGGACAAAGCCATAGCAATTGATCCTGATTTTTATTTAACCTGGTTTAACCGGGGTGTAGCCTTGGACAATTTAGGACGCCGTCAAGAAGCGATTTCATCTTACGACAAAGCCATAGAAATACAAAGCGATTTTTACCTTGCTTGGTACAACCGGGGTTTAGCTCAATTTTATTTAGGACAATTTGAAGAGGCGATAGTTTCTTATGATAGCGCTTTACAAATTCAACCAGACTACTGGGAAGCTTGGCTAGGTCGAGGTAGTGCTGCTGGAAATGCAATTATGCTGGAATGGCAGTCAAAGGTTTATAGTAGCATCGCAGCCGATAATCATGCCCTCAACGAACGCGGTTATGAAGGAAAATTGGCCAGTTATCAAGAAGGGTTGAGATATGTTAATCCAAACACTCATCCTGAAGGTTGGGGTAGATTATGTCTGGCGATCGGTAATGCTCATTATGATCGGGGTAAAAGACATCCTCTACCCCGTCATTATTGGCTAGAAGCTGCTGCTGCTTACGAAAATGCACTGATTACCCTCACAGAAGAAGTCTTTCCTGTATTGCATTTGGAGACTCTGCAAAATCTTATCAAAACCCTAGTTGTTTTGGGAGAAACAAAACAAGCACACCAATACCAACAACATGGTATTTATTTATTGCAAAGTCTGTTAAATGAACCTACTCGCACCGATGCAGACAAAAAACAACTAGCTTTAAGATTTGCAGGTTTAGGACAATTAGCAGTTGATATCGCCATACAATTTGGGGAATTAGCACAAGGTTGGGAAATTGCCGAATATGGTAAAAATGCTTGTTTTAACTGGCTATTTTCTGATTTATCGACGCAAATTACCTCACCCAGTTACACTGAAATTCATCAATTACTTAATCCCAACACTGCAATAATTTACTGGCATATTAGCCCTTGTACATTACGCACTTTTGTAATTAAATATAAATCGCCTGAACCAATTCCAATTTTTACACCTGTACTCAACATTGCTTCAATTAATGATTTACCTGTGCCTGAAGCAGTCGCACGTTTAAGTGCATTTGAAGATTGGATGGAACAATGGTATCAACAATATAAAGAATCTTTCAGTCTCAGTGAAGAAGAACAAAACCGAAATAAGTATTCCTGGGACTTAGATATTGAACGTAAGTTGCTGCAACTCAAAAAAATACTTAATATTTCTGCGATTGTCCAAGAACTAGAAGACGTCAACCAATTAATTTTGATTCCTCACCGTGACTTACACAAATTACCTCTTCATTCGCTTTTTTATCTAGATTGTTTCGGTGAGGAAAAATCACAAAATTTGTCATCTAATTTCACAATCACTTACCTATCAAGCGCACAGATGGGTTTATCTTTAAAAGCAAAGCCTATAGAAAAAACAGATGAAAAGCGGATGTTATGTGTTGAATCAGCGACAGGTTATTCCAAACAAAAATTTACCAAAGTTGAAACTGAAGTAATTAGTCAAATATTTGCTCATTTCCAATGTATTCCAGAAGCACGAGCGACTAAAGAGTATGTAAAAAATTGCCTACTCAAGGATTACAATATCTTTCATTTTATGGGGCAAATAATTGAGAATTATGGTCAACCATATGCATCGGAATTAGTATTAGCTAATCAATGGAAAATAACTCTTGCAGAACTTGATATCAATCAATTAGCAAGCTACAAACTCCTTAGCTTCTGCAATATCGAAACTAGTTCTGTTGGTTTCCAAACTATTACTACTGAATATACTGGTTTACCTACTGGTTTGCTGAATTTGGGAATTCCTCATATACTCACTAATTTCTGGAATGTAGAATCTCCAGTCAACACATTGGTGATTATAGAATTTTATCAACGAATCAAGCAAAATAAATCACCTGCGATCGCTTTGGCAGAAACAATACTATGGCTGAAGGAACTAACTGCTTGTGAACTAACACGATGGTATGAACAATTATTAGAACAAATACCTTCAGAGGGATTAAGAATCAAAACTCATTTAGCATCGGAACTATACAGAACAAGTCAAATGGCACCAGACACAAAAATTTATCATCATCCCTATTATTGGGCAGGATTTAAAATTACAGGTCAATTGGAATAGTTATTTGTCAAGTGTCGTTGGTCATTTGGTGTTTATTCTCTCCCTTGTCCCCCTTGTCTCCCCACACTCCCAGACGCGATGAATCGCGTCTCTACATTACTCCCCACACCTCCCACACTCCCTTGCGTTCCCCTAAAACAACATATAACTTAAAGCAGCTTTGAGTTTCCTCTGAGTCTGATAGAATATCTAGGTTGTTTAATTCAGATCCCGTCCGTCTTTGAGCCAGTCAATAGACCTTATTAACGTCGATACATTAGCCCAAGAACTGGCGACGATCCAGCAAACTGGTTCTAAACGAATCGCCTTATTGGGTTCGCGTCATGTCCCGATTACGCATCAAAATCTTATTGAGATGATGACTTTTGCCCTGGTTTTGTCAGGGAATCAGATCATTACCTCTGGTGCAACGGGAACTAATTCAGCTGCGATCAAGGGAGCTATGCGGGGTGATCCCAAATTGTTAACTGTGATTCTACCCCAAAGCTTGGAACGTCAGCCCTATGAATCCCGCCTGCAACTAGAACAAGTTATGCATTTGGTGGAAAATCCCAGTAATGATCATCTGTCTCTCGCAGAGGCTAGTTACCTGTGCAATAAGGAGATTGTCTCCCGTTGCCAGCAGTTAATTTGCTTTGCGTTTCATGACAGTGGTATTTTGTTGCAAACTTGTCAAGAAGCGGAAGAACATAGAAAATTAGTGACGCTGTTTTACTTTGATTAGTCATTAGTTATAATGCCAGCGTTACACTCTTTTCCCCAACCATAAGGAATGAGTGTTTTCAACTGTAAGATTAATGACTTTTGAGTAATGATTAAGCGTAAACATTATGGACACGTGTGAGTCAGAAAAACTGATCTTGCAAGTGTCCTTGAATGTGTTGTGCTGCTAATAAGCTGTTATGCATTTAAATTGTATATTTTGCGATCAGGTTGTCAAAAGTCAACAGTCCAGAGTCAAAGACTAGCTTGGACTTTGGACTGTTGACCCTGGACAGTCCTAACGCAAGAATATTTAATCTAAGCGCACATCAGCTTAGGCTATGCGCCTCCCTAAGCACTAACAATCAATACATTTATTTCAAGTGGGCTACGGAATAAATATTTTCGGTCAAATTTGGAATAACATAAGCTGAGTGGTCAATTGCTCGGCTAGGAAAAACGTTTTTATGACAAAAGTCACAGCGCAAGAAATAGCACAGTTTCGCTCTCAACTAGCAGAATACCCGACAGTGATGGAAGCACTGGACGTAATTGAAGATTGTGATGGCGATCTGGAAGATGCAGCAATGACATTAGCTATTCGAGCTGGACAAGAACCAGAAACAGGTAATTCAGAATGGTTAGATGCTTTGGCAAAAAAGTGGCGCGCTGTGATTTGTGAGCAAGGATTTCGCGAAGATTTGCTCCAAGGTTCAGTCCAAAGCTTGATGGCACAGATAAAAACAATATCTACATTTCCGCAAATTTTAGCAACACCAGTTTTGATGTATGTCTTCAAACAAGGTGTAAACTCTTTTTGTGAACCACTAGATGAAGTTTTGGAATAGCATTTCTAAATCCTTCGTCAGATTCAAGATCCCCTACTTCTACTGATACCCTGTTGACATTCTCACCGGGCTAAAATATAGATGAATTACCTTATTGCCGTATTAACAGATCGTATTCAAGCCGAAGCAGCTTACTTAGCCTTAGAGAAAGAAGGCATAAAAGGTACTATTCTCGGTAAGGGATACAAAAGTGCTGATGAGTTTGGCTTAATTGACCCCAAAGAAGTCGCTCAAAAGCAAGCAAGACTTATGGCTTTCTGGCTAATACCCTTCGGATTTTTTGCAGGAGCAACTTTCAGCCTGATCACTGGGTTAGATACCTTTGCTTGGGCGGGTGAAATTGGTAATCATGTTGTAGGGGGATTGCTGGGAGCAGCGAGTGGAGCTTTAGGTAGTCTATTTGTTGGTGGTGGAGTTGGATTAATTACTGGTAGTGGCGATGCTTTACCTTACCGCAATCGCTTGAATGAAGGTAAATACTTAATAGTGGTGCAAGGTACTGAAAGTGTTCACCGTCAAGCAACTAGGATTTTACGTCAGTTTGAACCAGAAAATATTCAAGGTTATAAAGAGTCGGTTTAGTTGTTAGTTGTTGAGCTAAAACCACCAATAATTAACCACCAACAACCAATCATTAACAAAATGAAATAATGCTACCAAGAGAAGAACTTTTAAAAGGTGTTGAAAATAGAGATACTGTTGCTCGTGTAATTGATCAAGCAGAACAGGCGATTAAAACTTGGGAAGTTGTCTTCACAGATTTTGTTTCTCCCCCAGAGTTGGCGGAAGTTCAACGGATATTTAGTCGGTTAACTGAGGTGCAATTACAGGTTTGGGGAGGTTATCCACAAGCAGAACGTCAAAGAATTGCGATCGCACGTTCGGAACTTCCTCTAGATGTATCTCAAGTGGCGATCGCAGCATTAGATATTGCTGGTAATTTTCTATTTGATACTGCGACTCACCGCGATTTTTTAGGCGCGATGTTAGGAACTGGTATTATCCGCGAAAAAACTGGGGATATTATTGTACTAGGCGAACGAGGAGCGCAGGCGATCGTTGTACCGGAATTGGTGGAATTTTTAGAAATGAACTTGAAACAAGTGCGTTCAGTTCCAGTGAAAACTCAACGCATTGATTTAAGTGAATTAAAAATCCGAGAACCGAAGAAAAAAGAATTAACTACTGTTGAAGCTTCCTTAAGATTGGATGCGATCGCCTCAGCCGGGTTTGGCATGTCCCGCAGTAAAATGGTGGAATTAATTGATGGCGGTGATGTGCGCGTCAATTGGAAAGAAATCACTCAATCTAGTTCTCAAGTCAAAACCGGTGATTTAATAGCTATTCGCGGTAAAGGACGTTTGGAAGTTGGGGAAATTGCGATTACCAAAAAAGACAGATATCGTGTCCAACTAACTCGTTATATGTAGTTGGTTATTAGACATCTCCGACAAAGAATGTAGAGACATGTTCGCTTTTAGCGTTCCCGCAGGGTAATTTCACGTCTCTACAAGTATTTTGGCCAACGCACAGTTAAATTCGGTCGATGTCTATTGTTTAGCGCTTTCAAGGTGTAAATTTGGAAAACGATAATTTCTTTGTGTCTTTGTGTTGAAAGAACAATATTTGATATCAGGTTCGCTTGATTACTTATGATTCCCTCTGAACCCCACCCCGGTTTTGTCTAACGCCAAAACCTCCCCTCCCCGCGTGCGGGGAGGGGATTAAGGGGTGGGGTGCAATGACTGTGGGAAGTATAACTAAATTATCCGAACTTGATATGAAACACCAAGACACTAAGACACAAAGAGTGATTTCAAGCGCAGGCGGATTTTTGGAATATTTGGGATATTCCTCCCAACAATCAACATTTTTAAGCTTTAAACTGCTTTTCCAAAAGATTTAGTAAGGTTTCTCGTGGAACTAAATTAGCTACTTTTGTGAGTACGTGAGTAGAAAGACCACCAATCACAACGGTAGAGTCTCCTCTTTCTAATGCTTTGAGGGTTTCTTGTACTACTTCTTCTGAAGTTGATATTTGATTAGTTTTATTTGCTAGGGTTGGCGGAAATTTTGCTTCTGTAAAAAAGTTAGTTTCCGTTGGGCCTGGACAAGAAACTAAGACGCGGATACCATATTGACGATTTTCTGCCCACAATGCTTGACTGAAATTACGAACAAAAGCTTTGCTAGCAGAATAAACAGATAGATATGGCATTGGTTGAAATGCAGCGATTGAGGATATATTAATTATGCTGCCAGAACGGCGTTTTCGCATCAAAGGCAAATATTTATGGGTTAAATCTACTAATGCCAAAATATTGAGTTGAATCATTTTAATTTGACGTTCTTCATCTGTTTCGGCAAAATCTCCATAGTCTCCAAAACCAGCGTTATTAATTAATAAATCTATCGTCAATCCGTTTTGTTTAGTAAAGTCAAATACGGAATTAGTCGCACCTATTTCTGTTAAGTCTTTCGCGATTACATCAACTTTAATTTGAAATTTTTGATTCAGTTGCTTTGCTAATTCATTTAATTTATTCTCAGCACGAGCAACAAGAACAAGATTATAATTTTGTGCAGCTAGCTCCTCAGCAAAGGCTTTGCCAATACCACCGGAGGCTCCTGTAATTAAAGCAGTTGGCATTTGAAATAATAAAGATAAATTTTAGTCAATATATATATATTAACAATAATTGCTTAATGTTTTACCTGCCTAGAGTCATAAGTTAAAAAGCTCAAAAAAATAATCAAGCACTCTAAGCTGTTATCCATTTAAATTGTATATTTTGCGATCAGGTTGTCAAAAGTCAACAGTCCAGAGTCAAAGAGTAGGTTAGACTTTGGACTCTTGACCCTGGACAGTCCTAACGCAAAAATATTTAATTTAAGCGCACATCAGCTTATAGCAATCCTATTTTAATGGGTTGAAGCTATGAACTTTGAAATTGATTTTACGGGATTAAGCTCATAATTTTCGTAAAAACGGTGATAAATTCCATCTAGAAGGGGATAGAGTTTTTTATCTGTATCCCCTGGGTTCTACTCTTAATCTTTCAATTTCCCAAGTGCTTGAGCTATTGTTTGAGCATCTTTGCCAACAAATTTTTCTCTCTCACCATTATTCCAAATGATAAAGCAAGTTAATTGTAAAGACATTTCCATTTCCAGATTTTGCTGACATATTTTGCAAAAATTAATATTTAAAGTCTCAAGATAGACGATTTATTTACCTCTTTGCTTGCTGATTTTATGGAAATTAGTGCGTGATTTACCGAAATKWGRMRRTAKMMWRSYWTTTSRAGTGCGTGATTTACCGAAATGAGAAGGTAGAATGGCATTTCGAGTGCGTGTTCTACTGAAATGAGWAGGTAGAATGGCATTYTGAGAAGGTAGAATGSCATTTTGAGWRSGTRAWWTRSKRWWWTGAAAAGGTAGAATGGCATTTCGAGAAGGTAAAATGCCTTTTTGCCTACTAAAAGATAAAATTCTTGGGGGTGAAGACCAAGATCCCCGACTTTTTAAAAAAGTCGGGGATCTGGCTCGCAATTATCAATTTGCTCTTGAAAATTTGGTGGAAGATCCGCGACTTTTTTTTAAAAGTCGCGGATCTAAACTTGCCAGTTGTATCTTTTAAAAAGTCGGGGATCTAAACCACTTGACAATCCCCTGTGCGATCGCTCGTGCTAATTTTTTCTGTTCTTTCTCATCCGTCACCCATTCAAATTCATCGGGGTTACTCATAAAACCCAACTCTAATAATATAGATGGCGCAGTCGCTGGACGTGTCAAAGCTAAGTTATCCCAAAATACACCGTAGGAAGGGCGCTTTCTAGTTTTAACCAGATACTTCTGCATAAATATTGCTAAGTCGTGCGCTTGGGGATGATACCAAAAAGTTGCGACTCCTTTAGTATTTTCAGCGTCACCATCATCGGGGAGAGAGTTGTAATGGATCGAAATAGAAATGGCGGGTTGTTCTTGATCAATAATTGCTTGGCGCTGAGGAAGCGAAACTTCTTTGTCATCTTCCCGCGTCATCACAACTGTTGCACCACGTTTGACTAATTCATCCCGCACTAATTTCGATACTTTTAAATTCACATCTTTTTCTAAATATCCATTCGGACCACTCGCACCCGGTTCTTTCCCTCCGTGTCCCGGATCTAATAATATCTTGATTCCCGATAAAGGTTTTTGTTTACTCTTTAAAATAGGAGAGTGACGCAAACTCAATACTAAGCTTGTACCTTCGTACCTGAGCTTATATCCCCATTGTTGATTTTTTTTGAGGTTAAAGGTGTATTGTACTTGCTCTGGCTTAATTTGTTGCCAATCTAGGCGAGAAATTAGGGGGTTATCATCTAAACGAATAATATCGGTTTGAGCAGTGGTATTGTAGAGATTAAGGGTGAAAGTTTGATTGCTCTGTTGTACACTCACGGGAACGGGGACTTGCAAAGGAAAAACCATCTCGGTCATGTTAGGTAGTGGACGATAACCAACACTGCGAATGATTGAGTGTGGAGGTATAGCCCCTGGTATCATGGTTGTTTCTTTACTGTTGATCCAGCTGCCATAGTCCAAGCGTAACCATTCTCCTTCCCTAGCTGTGACTGCTGCACGTGTACCTTTCGGTAACGGTGTCAGTCGAGAATAATCTGTACTCGGACCAGTACGAGCAACACCAGCATCAGCTGTGACTTCTACAACTGGCAAATTTGCTTTTGAGAGGATAGTAATTTTTCCTGTTCCTTCCTGATTGATTGTTTTGCCATTATGTGTCAGTTGAAACTGAGGTCTACCCAAATCTATTTCTTTGGTGTTGTCTGAAATGACTGCACCAGAAGTGATGTGATCAGCTAATGCTGTAGTGCAACCCTCATATTTGCTTGCACCATTGTTAACAGCAGGTTGATTTCGTCCTGTCAGTGCTGCTGAGTTACCAGGAAGTTGTGCTTGCTGGGGTTGGGGTGACAGGGGAATTGTTTGATTACCTAATTTTACAGAGACACTAGCTTTGGGAGTAGCGATCGCGCTAAAACAAATCAGTTCACCCGGAAGTCTCGCAATGTCAACTGCTGGAGCCAAAGAATCTTTGGCAAAAGCTAAATCTTGTGGTACTTCTGGTTGAGTGGAAAGCCTTGTCACCCGGATCTCGATGGCTTGATTTTGGTAGTTAATACTAAAGGTATTTTCTCCCGGCTGCAAAGGTAAACTAGGGGCAAAATGGCCAGACTGACTGCGCCTAATTGTCTTACCATTGATCAAAACCTGTCCGGAAGTGGGGGCTGTACCAAGAAAAAAGATGCGATCGGCACTTGTTTGGTGCTTTGAAGGGGGATAAACAACCTGGAAAGATGGCTGTTGTGCCAAGACAACGACGGAGGAAGCGACGATTAAGCCTAATATTACAGATCCTATAAGTGATTTCACGCCAAATTTCATTAAGATTCACATATCAGTTAGGTAGAGACGCGAGGAAGATCGCGTCTGTAGGTTATCAGTTATCAGTTGGTAACTGTTCACTGATAACTGTTAACTGTTTAAAGTTACTAGAAAACAAGGGTTATGACTAAGTTTGTATTTGTTACCGGCGGTGTAGTTTCCAGTATCGGCAAGGGAATTGTAGCAGCAAGCCTGGGACGTTTGCTCAAATCTCGAAATTATTCGGTATCGATTCTCAAGCTCGATCCATATATTAATGTTGATCCAGGAACAATGAGTCCTTTTCAACATGGAGAAGTGTTTGTTACCCAAGATGGTGCGGAAACAGACTTGGATTTAGGGCATTACGAGCGCTTTACTGATACCTCGATGTCCCGTCTTAATAGTGTCACTACTGGCTCAATCTACCAAGCAGTCATTAATCGAGAGCGGCGCGGTGACTACAATGGTGGTACTGTGCAGGTGATCCCCCACATCACGAATGAAATCAAAGAAAGAATCGAAAGAGTTGCCAAAGATACTAATCCTGATGTGGTAATTACAGAAATCGGCGGTACAGTCGGAGATATCGAATCACTGCCATTTTTAGAAGCAATTCGGCAATTCCGCAAGGATGTGGGACGACAAAACGTGTTATATATGCACGTTACTTTGATTCCCTGGATTGCTTCGGCGGGTGAAATGAAAACTAAGCCGACACAGCATTCTGTTAAAGAGTTACGATCAATTGGTATCCAACCAGATATTTTAATTTGTCGATGCGATCGCGCCTTACCAACCGGACTTAAATATAAATTATCCGAATTTTGTGATGTTCCCGCAGCTTGTGTAATTCCGGCGATCGACGCCAAGAGTATTTATGAAGTACCGTTAATTTTAGAACGGGAAGGACTCGCACAGCAAACACTAGAGTTGCTGAACATGGAGCAACACCAACCTAATTTAGCTCAGTGGCAAACTTTGGTAGAAAGACTGTATAGCCCGAAACATCGCATCGAAATTGCCATAGTTGGTAAATATGTACAGTTAAGTGATGCTTATCTTTCTGTAGTTGAAGCATTGCGTCATGGGGCGATCGCCATGAGTGGTGAACTACGTTTACGTTGGGTAGACTCAGAAAAATTAGAAGTAGACGGAGCAGAGAATCACTTAGCCAGTGTTGATGGTGTAATTGTCCCCGGAGGTTTTGGTGTACGTGGAGTTGATGGTAAAATTGAAGCCATCAAATATGCTCGCATTCATCAAATTCCTTTCTTGGGTTTATGTTTAGGAATGCAGTGTTCCGTGATTGAATGGGCAAGAAATACTGCATCATTTACGGATGCTCATAGTGCTGAATTTGAACCTCATACAGAAAATCCCGTCATTAACCTATTGCCAGAACAGCAAGATGTAGTAGACTTAGGCGGAACAATGCGCCTGGGCTTGTATCCTTGTCGCGTTGTGCCGAATACCTTAGCTTTTAGTCTTTATCAAGAAGAAGTGATTTACGAACGACATCGCCATCGTTACGAATTTAATAATGCTTACCGCAACCTGTTTTTAGAATCTGGTTATGTCATTAGTGGCACTTCTCCCGATGGACGTTTAGTGGAAATGATAGAATTCCCTAATCATCCTTTCTTTTTAGCTTGTCAATTCCATCCGGAGTTTCAATCTCGTCCCAGTGCGCCCCATCCTCTATTTCAAGGCTTTATTGAAGCTGCGATCGCTCATTCTCAATCTTACGAAGGTAGACAAACCCCTGTTCCAGTTTCGTGAGTTGTGGGTGTTCCACATATATAGCGGTTCTCGCTTGTGTGCAATACAGATTGTAGAGACTAGCAGGTGCTAGTCTCTACACCGTTTGTAATACTGTATTTGATTCAAATGAGAACCGCTATAATACCAATTTCCTTTACAAGTGAAACATATTTTTTTGTAGAGACGCGATATATCCCTAGGACTAGCCCTTTCAAGGTGACTCATAAAATCTCTTTTTTCCTCTCTGCGCTCTCTGCGTTCTCTGCGGTTTAAAAGTTATTTATTTAACCGCAGAGGCACAGAGAACACAGAGATAAGAGCTTACAGAGGAGTTGATTGTTGAGAATTTTGCTCCACCTTGAAAGGGCTGGTCCTAATCCCGTCTGGTACAGGGTCTGTATTTGTATCAGATTTTTTGTGAAATGGTCTTATGAGGAAGAGCGATCGCCTTTTATCCGGTTTTTAATCACTTTTGCCAGAGATATATTAGAGGACTTGCCCAAGGACTCTGGTAATGCTTCGCAAATATTTTCGTACAATCTTCCTAGCATGGCGACAGCTAATTAAACAGAAGACTCGTTTAGTGGTGGCGGTAGTAGGTATTGCCTTTGCAAATATCATGATTTGCGCTCAAATGGGATTTGAAGCTTCATTATTTAGTAGTTCCACGGCACCACAAAGAAGTTTAGATACAGATTTAGTAATGGTAAGTTCCCATTTTAAAAGTGTATATTCAGTCAAAAGTTTTACTAGGGAACGATTATATCAGGCGTTAGGATTTAAAGGTGTAGAGTCGGTAAGCCCGCTTTATATGGGTTACGGAAAATGGAGAAATCCCCAAACACGCCGTTGGCAAACTATTTTAGTATTTGGCACAGACCCAAGAACCACTGCATTTAAATTTCCTGAAGTTGAGCAAAACCGCAGTCAGTTGCAAAAATTGAATACGGTGTTGTTTGATCAAGGTTCTTTACCAGAGTTTGGTCCCATCGCTACTTTATTCCAACAACAAGCAATTCTAGAAACTGAATTAAATGATGTAAACGTCCGGGTTGTAGGTTTATTTACTTTGGGTGCATCATTTGGTGCATATGGAAATTTGATTACCAGTGATTCAACTTTTTTGCATTTATTTTCCAATCATCATCCAGAACAGATTGAGATTGGTCTAATTAAGTTACAACCAGATGCAGATCCAGAACAAGTAGCTCAAAGTTTAATCAATGATTTACTTGATGATGTCATGATTCTTACTAATGAAGAATTTGCTCAGTTAGAAAAAGCTTATTGGGCAAAAAAAACTCCCATAGGTTTTGTTTTTGGTTTAGGTGTAATGGTATCTTTTATTGTCGGTATTGTGATTGTTTATCAGATTATTTATGCCGATATTGCGGATCACTTGCCGCAATATGCCATGCTTAAAGCAATTGGATATAGCGATCGCTATTTAATCGCAGTCCTTCTTCAAGAAGCTTTACTCCTAGCTGTATTGGGTTACGTACCAGGATTTCTTGTTTCATTAGGACTGTATCTGGTAGCTGCTAATGCTACTATGCTGCCGATTTTTATGACTATCGAACGCGGCGTTACTGTATTTTTTTTAACTGTAACTATGTGTATGATTTCAGCAGTTACCACAATGCGAAAATTAAATTCTGTTGATCCTGCTGATGTATTTTAAAGTAGTTTGTCATTGGGCATTTGTCATTTGTCATTGGTCATTGGTCATTGGGAAGAGACTTGTCAAATAATTCTTCCCACACTTCCGACACTCCCTGCTTCTCCTGGGATGTAAAGACCCCTCACTCAACGAAGTAGCCAGGGGAGTGTTAAAGAGAGTACCCTAAAATAACGTATTATTTTTTCACTTGACTTTTTGAGGGAATAGAGCATGACTATTTGGGTGAATGAGCAAATTGATCCATCTGGCTTGATTTATGCCTGTATAGCCTGCTGTAATGAGTCCCAAGCTCAAGAGTGTCATGAGTCTTTTAAGAAAAACTTGACTGAAACACAAAAAATAGCAGGTTGGGTAGCACAGTTACGGACAGTTAATTCCTGGGATCAAGTTCCAGTCAATGCTTTGAAACTAAATTAATTGTCAATAGACATGAAATGGTATTAGTGGTGTCTAATAACCACTAACACCAATTTAAAAAAAGAATGCGACAGATAGATTCATAGAACTTTTATGCACAAAAAGTTTCCCAATCCAAAATCCAAAATCCGTCTTTAAAAGCTTTGATCGGAGGAAACCTCCGCTCAAACTTTTCGCAAAATCCAAAATCCATAGACGCCCCTTGGGCGGCTTCAAGGTAGAGTAATCCAAAATCCAAAATAGTATAGCCATCTTGCTCAGAGGTTAAGAAAATATCACCACAAGATTAAGAAATAATAAATAATTAATAAAAGCTGCAAAGACAACTATTCTTTTAATATATTTGATGATTTTTTTGAAACTTTCAGAGTTATCATCTATACAAAGGAAAGATTAAAAAACTTGAAAAAAACAAAATAAGATAAGTGAACTATCCAACGCTTAACACTTTTGTTGCAGGCTATCCTATTAATTTGGTTGGCACAAGCGGACAAGCGATTGAGATTTCTATTCATTCTCCGAGTCAGTACATTTGTGCCAACTGCGAACGGATCTTACCTGATTGGAAACATCAGCTTTTTTTGTGGGTGGTGATTGTTTTACAACAATCTAGCTACGAAATGATAATAAGCACGCCAGAAATTGAAGCGGAAAAACAAAAATTACGCGAAAAATTTATGAGGTTTGGCTTAGATGTGGCTTTTAATTTGCGCGATCGCGGTTATTTGACAGACCTCATCGATCCCCGCACAGGCTACCCTTTACTTTCTCATCCGGGGATAATTCCTCACGATGACACAGCTGTTGTCAAAGCTTTACTCGGTTATCCAGTTATAGAAAATAAATGCCGTGTCCTAGTTCATCCTAGATGGGGCATGGCAGTTTATCCTAGCATTTTACTCTCAGTAGCCCCCCCAGCTATCACTAAAAAGGCAATTCAAAATATCGCCCCTTTGCATGGTTGGAAAGAAATTGATTAGTTATTGGTCAATGGTCAATAGTCAATAGTCAATTGTTATTTGTCCCCCTAGTCTCCCTAGTCCCCAATCCCCGTCCCCGATCAACTATTCTTTGGTTTCCGTAACTGCTTAGAACCAATTGGCCCAAGAAGTTGATTGAGGGCGCGTAGTTGTTCTGGTGTACCCATAGCAATTAATACATCTGCTGGCATAAATACTGTATCAGGAGTGGGACCACCGATGAGAGTGCCGTCGTTGCGTCGGACAGCGAGTATCAATGCACCTGTTTGCGCTCGTAATCTGGCTTGTCCAAGAGTCAGTCCTACCATAGGACACACTTTGGGGTCAAGCAAAAATTCTTCCATGTATAATTGTCGGTCTGTACCTGAGATAATTCCATCTACAAAGTCCATAACTTGAGGTCTAAGAGCAGCAGAAGCCATTCTTTTACCACCAGTAATATAAGGAGAAATTACACTATCTGCACCCGCGCGTTGCAACTTTTGCAAAGCTTCTTCTGTACTGGCTCTGGCGATCGCCCGAATGCTTGGATTCAAATATTTAGCGGAAAGTACTGTGTATAAATTCTCTGCGTCGGAAGGAAGGGCTGCAACTATGCAAACTGCTCTCTCAATGCCTACTCTCAATAAAGTTTCATCTAGGGTGGCATCACCTTGGTATATAGTGTAACCTTGTTCCTGCGCTTTTCTTACAGATTCGGCATCAGAATCAATAATCACAAAAGAGACGCCTTCTGCTTGAAATTCTATCGCAATTTGCCGACCAGTCCGACTGAATCCACAGATGATATAATGCCCTGATAAAGATTCCATTGCCCGCCGCACCTGCCGAAATCGAATTCCTTCTTGAAAGTAGCCTTGAATAATTGCTTCTGTAAATCTATTAACTATATAACCAATAGTAATTACACCCATTAAAATTAAGGCGATGGTAAATAGTCGTCCTCTGTCTCCTAGTGGATGGGTTTCACCATAACCAACGGTAGCTAAGGTAATGACTGTCATATATGCTGCATCTTCCCATGACCAGCGTTCTACTAGGGCGTACCATAAAGTACCAATCAAAAAGACACCAGCCAGAGCGATCGCTCCTAACATTAACTCTTTTTGGATGCGTTGATATTTTTGTTCCAGATTTGAGTACACAATTATTCACCATCGCCACTCGTTTTGAGGATAACCGAGTGTCAGCTTAAGATGAAATATTAGGAAGGATAAGAAATTTTGACGGATTTCTATCAGACCAGTTAATCACCCTATAATAAAGAATTTAGGGAGCCAAACAGGTGAGCCTAGAAACTCTAATTCAACAACACCCCATTACTCCAGAGTCAGGTACTGCATCATCTACCACCTTTGATGCTGATAGTTTTGATGCGGCTGTTATGTCTACCTATGGGCGGTTTCCCCTCGCTTTAGAGCGGGGTGCAGGCTGTCGCGTTTGGGATACCCAAGGACGAGAATATCTCGATTTTGTAGCAGGGATTGCTACTTGCACCTTGGGACATGCTCACCCAGCCATGGTAGAGGCGGTGACACGGCAGATTCAAAAACTGCATCACGTTTCTAATTTATACTACATTCCCGAACAGGGAGAGTTGGCAAAATGGCTCGTTGACCATTCCTGTGCCGATCGCGTATTTTTCTGCAATTCAGGGGCAGAAGCAAACGAAGCTGCAATTAAGCTGGCGCGTAAATACGCTCACACAGAGTTGCAAATCGAACGTCCAATTATTATCACTACTCACTCCAGTTTCCACGGACGGACGTTAGCAACTATTACTGCCACAGGGCAGCCAAAGTATCAAAAAAATTTCGATCCCCTAGTACCTGGATTCCACTACGTACCTTACAATGATATTTCAGCGGTAGAAGCGGCAATTAGCGAGTTGGATGAAGGTGATTACCGCGTTGCAGCAATTTTGATTGAACCATTACAGGGAGAAGGCGGGGTTCGTCCGGGGGATGTAGCCTACTTCCAAAAATTACGGCAAATTTGTGATGAGACGGGCGTGCTACTGATTTTCGATGAAGTGCAAGTTGGAATGGGGCGCAGTGGCAAATTGTGGGGTTACGAATATCTAGGGGTAGAACCAGACATCTTTACTAGTGCTAAAGGTTTGGGTGGTGGTATCCCCATCGGTGCA
Organism: Westiellopsis prolifica IICB1; assembly: GCF_004323185.1. Classification (GTDB taxonomy): domain Bacteria; phylum Cyanobacteriota; class Cyanobacteriia; order Cyanobacteriales; family Nostocaceae; genus Pelatocladus; species Pelatocladus prolificus_A. The sequence goes on along the minus strand of NZ_NAPS01000002.1, from coordinate 1,268,295 downwards.
ATGATGAGCAAAAAATTCTGCGACGTCTTCGCACCAGGTGAACATGCTAGCACCTTTGGTGGTAATCCTTTTGTTTGTGGTGTGGCTTTGGCTGTTTGTCAGACTTTGGAAAAAGAGAATATTTTACAGAACGTCCAACAACGGGGTGAACAGCTCAGAGGTGGCTTAAGAGCGATCGCCAGCAAATACCCCAATCACATCGTAGATGTACGCGGCTGGGGTTTGATCAATGGTATGGAATTAACAGCAGACATTGAACTTACCGCCGGTGATATCGTCAAAGCTGCAATTAACGAGGGTTTATTACTTGTACCAGCCGGTCCCAAAGTCATCCGGTTTGTACCACCCTTGATTGTGAGTGAAAAAGAAGTAAATACAGCACTGCAAATTGTTGACAAAGCAATGGCGACTGTCAAAAACTAGCGGTGTGGGGGAATAAGGGTGTAGGGAAAACAGCGCCCAAGGGAGTTCAAGCTCCCTTGGGCGCGAGCTTCTTAAAAAGACGCGGCTTGTATCCCAAAGGTTGTTGGGGCTAGTTCTTTCCCCTACACCCCACACCCCTAAACCCGCCCCAACGGGGCTTGGTCACTTTTTTCGGTCAAGTTAAATGGATGTAATCCGCTTCATCGCTTCTTCCACATTCTCGCGACTGTTAAACGCCGAAATGCGGAAATAGCCTTCACCTGCTGCACCAAAGCCAGAACCCGGTGTACCCACAACATTGCAGGTGTGCAGCAATTTGTCGAAGAAGTCCCAACTGGAAAGAGCATTCGGTGTTTTCACCCAGACGTAAGGTGCATTTACACCACCGTAGACTGCTAATCCTGCGGCTATGAGTTGCTCACGGATAATTTTGGCATTTTCCAGGTAAAAACTAATTAACGCTTTGGTTTGCGCTTGCCCATCTTCCGAATAAACTGCTTCAGCCCCACGTTGGACGATGTAGGATACGCCATTGAACTTGGTAGACTGGCGGCGGTTCCAGAGTTTCCAGAGTTCCACATTAGAACCATCTGCGGCTTTGGCTGTGAGTGTCTTGGGTACTACTGTCAAAGCACAGCGTGTACCAGTAAAACCGGCATTTTTAGAGAAAGAGCGAAATTCGATCGCACACTCTCTTGCACCTGCAATTTCATAGATGGAGTGGGGAATCTCTGGATCAGTAATATAAGCTTCGTAAGCAGCATCAAAGAAAATGATCGAGCCATTTGCCCTCGCATACTCCACCCAAGCTTGAAGATGTTCTTTGGTCGCAACTGCGCCGGTGGGATTATTGGGGAAGCAGAGGTAAATTAAATCAACTTTTTGCGAGGGAATGGTAGCAGTGAAGTTGTTTTCGGCGGTGATTGGCAGATAAACTAAACCCTCAAATTCACCTTTATCGTTGGCGCTGCCTGTATTTCCCGCCATGACGTTAGTATCTACGTATACGGGGTAAACGGGGTCTGTGACGGCAATAGTATTGTCTTTGCCAAATATATCAAGAATGTTACCAGTATCACATTTAGAGCCATCAGAGATAAATATTTCCGATGCATCAATCTCACATCCCCGTGCTTGGAAGTCGGATTGAGCTATTTTCTCTCGTAGCCAAGCGTAACCTTGTTCTGGACCATAGCCTTTGAAAGTAGCGCGATCGCCCATTTCTTCTACTGCTTTAATCATCGCAGTCCGACAAGCTTCTGGCAATGGTTCGGTGACATCACCAATACCCAACCGAATAATTTTGGCATCTGGGTTAGCTTCTGCAAAAGCGTTGACCCGGCGGGCAATTTCCGGAAACAGATAACCAGCTTTCAGCTTGAGGTAGTTGTCGTTAATCGTTGCCATAGTTGTAAATTTTTATAAATGCTCTAAATAAAACAGCTTACTGCCATGTGTGATATCTTGGGTGAATCTATTTTGGATTTTGGATTACTCTACCTTGAAGCCGCCCAAGGGGCGTCTATGGATTTTAGTAGGAATTTGAGATATTATCCTATAAACATACCCAGTCAGTAGCTTGAAAACTCATGACTAGCAAGGAAGTTTTAAGAAGCGTTGCTTCAGAAATTCAACTTTTTAATAATATTGAACAGAAAGAAACATTTTTGTTTGTGCTAGGGGCGTTATTCTCCAGAGTCATTAGCTTGAAAAAAGCCGCAGAGATTATGGAGTTAGAGCCTGATGTATTTATGCAGCTATTAGATTTGATGGGGCTTGAGTTTTCCTACTTGACTCCACAGGATATCGCACTTGAGAAGAATTGGTAAACGCTGTGAAGGTTGTTTTTAATTCTTCTCCATTAATTTTTTTATCACGTCTGGGATTTCTGGATTGTTTTGTTGATTCTCCAGATGATTTTTACTTACCGAAATTTGTTGCTGAAGAAATCAGTGCGAAATTTGATGAGCCTTGTCAACATGTGAGAGCGTTGATTGATTCTGATAAAATTTGCGTCAAAGCAATTCAATTAACTTCCTTAGCCAATAGTCTAACTATGCGACTGGGAAGAGGAGAATCAGAAGCCATTGCTTTAGGTATTGAATTACAGACAGACTACATAATTTTAGATGACTTTGCAGCGAGAAAAGAAGCAAATCGACTGGGACTGAATGTTAAGGGAACTTTAGCAGTAATCAAGAAACTTCAGGCAGATGGCAAAATTACCATTAGTAGCCTAGAGCAATTGTATCAAGACATCATGGCTATTAATTTCAGAGTTAAGCGATCGCTTTTTGATGTCATCTTTGAAGATTGGATGCTTTAAGCGAGTCTCTTTCAGAGAGGCTTCGCCAACGCTTGTAGGAATTTGAGATATTATCCTTGAGATATTATCCTATAGAAATTCTAATTGAGTTGTCCCAGATCTCCGACTTCGCAGAAATCGGGGATCTTGCCTCTCACGTTGGCGCAGCCTGCCCAAAGGGCTTATGATTTAGGATTGCTATATAAACATACCCAGTCAGTAGCCTGATTAACCAGTTTAAAACCTACCATGTTTGTTGGAGTAATTCCTATGACCCTACAGAAGCTTAAAGAGGAAGCTCGTCAGTTGTCTGCAAGCGATCGCCTTGAACTCATCCGTGCGATCGTCGAATCCTTACAAGATACTCAAAGTCAACAACCCGAACGGACGCAAATTATCAAGCAAATGAAAGGTTTATTGAAGACCGACCAGCCAGCGCCGACCGATGAACAGGTAGAAGTGATGTTAGAAGAACGTCGGGTGGAGAAGTATCTTTAGTGAGAGTTCTGATTGACACTAATATTCTTTTAGATTACTTGCTAGATCGAGAGCCATTTGTGCAAGACGCGGAAGCTTTGTTTAATACAATTGATTCTGGGCAAGTGGTTGGATATGTGACAGCTTACAGAAAAAGGGAACAGAGGTTTTAAGCCGATGAATATTTCGCTGAAGCCTGAAGATGAGCAGTTTATTCAATCCCAAATTGAAACAGGGAAATATGCCAACGCCCAAGAGGTGATTAGTGCAGCATTTAAACTACTTGAGGAAAGGGAGCATCGCCTAGAAGAACTGCGTCAGAAAATTGCCGTGGGAACTGAACAAATTGCTAGAGGACAGGTAACGGATGGCGAGATAGTCTTTGCCAGACTGCAAGAAAAGATGAATAAAATTGCTGAATCTGGAGCATGAGCAATTACTCTTTTTCCGATGCAGCTGTTCAAGACTTAGATGAAATTTGTGAGTATATTGCTCGGAGTAATCCCCGTGCAGCTAGTAAGCTTTTTGACACTATTCGTCAAAAATGTAAACTGGTGGCAGGCTTTCCAAACATGGGAAAAAGCTATGATCATCTGGCTCATGGCTTGCGGGGGTTTATTGTAGATGACTATATTATTTTTTACTCTTCCAGAGAAGATGGAATTGATATAGCTCGCGTTGTCAGCGGTTATCGGGATTTAGAATCTTTATTTTCAGAATCAGATGATGACTGAATCAAGTCACAGCTGATGAGATGAAAAACCAGCTTCGTTATATCTAAGAATAATCCAAAAATGTGATGAAGATTTACTGATAACTGTTAACTGTTAACTGATTCACTTCGCCTTTTCCGGTGGTAAACCAAGTTTGGCACGAAAATCCTTGTCGTATTTCGCCTTATCCCAATTTTTAGCAGATTTAACTTGCTCAGGAGTTAGGTTTTTGGCACCACTGAAGTCAGCACTGTCTAAATCTGCACCACCGAAGTTAACACGATTGAGGTTAGCACTATTGAAAGTAGTAAAAGCGAGCTTGGTATTACTGAAGTCGGCACGGCTGAGGTTAGCACGGCTAAAGTCAGCATCACTAAGATCAGCACTCTTGAGTTTGGCACTGCTAAGTTTAGCATTGCTGAAGTTAGTACCGTTGAGCATGGCATCACTAAGGATGGCAGAAGTGAGGTTAGTACACCATCTTTGAAGATTAGATGCATTGAGCGAGTCTCTTTCAGAGAGGCTTCGCCAACGCTTGTAGAACTTTGAGATATTATCAATCTAAAATTCACCGACATCCCAAACTTTCGCGGGTTGAAACACCAGTCACCGGATTAATACCATCAGCGCGATCGCACATTAATTTTACTTGGTAAGCATCAACAATTGCACCGGAAAAATCTGCACCTGTAATATCCGCCTCAAAAAAGCGACTACTAGCAAGCATCGCATCAGTAAAAATAGCATTAGTTAAATTAGCTTTATTAAAAATCACGCGGTCAGCAAATGCTTCTGCTAAATTAGTATCACTCAAATCAGCTTGTAAAAATGACCCCTTAGTTAGAATAGTTCCACTCAAATTTGCTCCCTGAAAATTTGCTCGCTGCATTTCAGCACCAGCAAAAGACGTTCCATGTAAATCTTGATGAGCAAAATCTCGATTTCGTAAGTCAGAAAGTGTATAGTTAACCGTGTTTTCCTGCGCCAAAACAGCAGGAGTATTTAAAATTGACAACAACCCTGTGAAACAAATAAATAGCACAACACATAAAACAGACTGTAACCAAGCTATAAAATGACGCTTCATTGATAATTCTCCAATCACAATTTAGTAAATAACTCACAGACCAATGACCAATGACCAATAACCAATGACAGAAATTATTAGTCAAAACATTACTCCTGCTACAATCTCCATTATTATTCCAACTCTCAATGAAGCGGGGAACATCAAAGCAGCCTTAGCTAGCACTCAAACAAGCAATCATGTCGAAGTAATTGTAGTCGATGGTGGTTCCCAAGATGAAACAGTACAAATCGCCGATTCTTTAGGCGTCAAAGTAATATTATCTGCTCCTGGACGCGCCATGCAAATGAATGCAGGTGCTGCTGTTGCTAGGGGCGAAATTTTGCTGTTTCTCCATGCTGATACTCGCTTACCGCTTGGATTTGATGTCATGGTTCGCGAAGCACTTACACATTCTGGAGTTGTAGCAGGTGCATTTTGCTTGCGAATTGGTGCAGAACAGCCAAGTTTACGACTAGTAGAATGGGGAGTGAACATGCGATCGCGCTTTCTACAAATGCCCTATGGAGACCAAGCAATTTTTTTAACTAAAAATATATTTAATCATATTGGTGGCTTTCCAGAGTTACCAATCATGGAAGACTTTGAACTCATACGACGTTTAAAAACCCTGGGTAAAATCACGCTTATTTTTGTACCAGTTATTACCTCAGCACGACGCTGGCTCAAAAAAGGAGTTTGGCAAACAACATTAACGAATCAAATAGTAATCATCGCATATTTTCTCGGAATCTCCCCCCAACGAATTCGCAGTTGGTATCGTCGGGAAAAACTTAAAAGGTTTTAAGTAGTTTCTCATTTTGTTTATGTAGTTTGTTAGTGGTTAGGTGATTAGAGACGCGATAAATCGCGTCTGTACAATGGTCATTGGTCATTGGGCATTGGGCATCGGTCATTCTCCTTTGTCTCCCTGCTAAGAGCTCCCTGCTCCCTTGTCCCCGATCCCCGATCCCCGTTACCCCTTATCCCCAGAGGGGGCCCCACCTTAAGCGATCCCCTGTCCCCGATCCCCGATATGCAAAACAAATCTAAGCTCAAACTAATACTATTATTTTTTCTAGTTGTCAGCTTGATTATTGCTGCCAAATATTTGAATATTCAGGAATGGTTGCAGACATTAATTATCTGGATTGAAAGTCTTGGTCCATTTGGTGCGATCGCATTCGTTTTTATCTATAATTTAGCAACCTTACTTTTTATACCCGGCTCCTTACTCACACTCAAAGGTGGTTGTCTCTTTGGCTTAGTTTGGGGTTCTGTCTATGTATTAATTGCTGCTACTATCGGAGCTACTTTTGCATTCTTAATAGGACGTTATTTATCACGAGATTGGGTTTGTAGACAATTAGAAAAGCATCCAAAATTTCAAGCAATCAATCAAGCAGTTGCCAAAGAAGGATTAAAAATAGTATTTTTGACTCGCTTGTCTCCCATCTTTCCATTTAACTTGTTAAATTATGCTTTCGGAATCACCCAAGTTTCACTGAAAGATTATATCTTGGGTTCAATTGGTATGATTCCAGGTACTGTGATGTACGTTTATATCGGTTCCCTTGCTACCGACTTAGCAATGATTAGCACTTCCAACCAGCCAACAACCCCAGAAGCACAAATTGGAAAATGGCTAATACAAATCATAGGATTAATTGCCACTATATTTGTCACTATTTACATAACTAGAATTGCTCAAAAAGCACTGAAAGAAAGCGTAGAGTAAAAATAAAAAGTTTATTGTAGGGTGCGTTAAAGCAGAGCGTAACGCACCGCCACCTTAATAATGCGTTACTTAATATTTACTTATAAATGACTTCTTAATTAATACTTACCACTCATGAAAAATCAAACCTTACCAAATAAACTCAAATCCCAAAAACCGCATAAATTCTTCAAACAAACTTTTTTCACCTTACTTGTATTTACCTTAATTTTTTGCCTAGACACAAACTCTGCATTAGCACAACAAGCTGTAAAAACCCCAGGATTTAATCCTCAAGAATGGTTGCGAAACGCTTTGCAGTGGATAGACAATCTTGGTACAGTAGGAGCGATCGCATTTATTGTCCTCTACATCATCGCCACCGTTGCTTTTTTACCAGGTTCCATCCTCACTTTAGGTGCAGGCGTCGTCTTCGGTGTCATCTGGGGTTCCATTTACGTCTTTATTGGTGCAACCTTGGGTGCAACAGCTGCTTTCCTAGTTGGACGTTACCTAGCGAGAAACTGGGTAGCTACAAAAATCGCAGATAACAAAAAATTTGCCGCCATTGACCGCGCTGTTGGTAGAGAAGGACTCAAAATAGTTCTATTAACCCGACTTTCCCCCATATTTCCCTTTAACTTATTAAACTATGCCTTCGGTGTCACCGACGTTTCCCTCAAAGACTACTTTATTGGTTCTGTAGGCATGATCCCCGGAACAATTATGTATGTTTACATTGGTTCCCTAGCTGGAAATATTGCCATGATTGGTACACAAACTCAACCAACCAACCCGACAGTACAATGGGCAATTCGGATTATAGGTTTTATTGCCACAGTTGCAGTCACAATTTATGTGACTCGGATTGCGAGAAAAGCTTTGGAACAGGACGTTTTGTAGAAGAAGTCAATAAGCTTATATTTCTTCCTTTGTGTGTTGGTGTTTTTGTGGTGAAACACCAACACACATAGACACCAAGAATTTTCCAAATTAACACTTTGAAACGGCTGATCACCAATAATATAAACAGGTTATCGTAATGTCTAATTCGGAATTTCAAAAAGTCATAATTCGCCCATTAGATGAGTATAATCAAAGGCTTGTTTCCTACGTGCATCCACCTGATTGGATGAATCCCAAGCCTGCTGATGATTATGACTTGGTTGTGATTGGTGCGGGTACGGCGGGATTGGTGGTAGCTGCGGGTGCGGCGGGTTTAGATTTAGGTTTGAAAGTGGCGTTGATTGAAAAGCATCTCATGGGTGGAGATTGCTTGAATGTGGGTTGCGTACCATCAAAGTGTGTCATCCGGTCGGCGCGGGTTGTGGGTGAAATTTGGAATGCGAAAAACTTTGGAGTCAATATCCCCCAACACATCGATGTGGATTTTCCCGCAGTCATGGAAAGAATGCGAAAGCTGCGTGCTGGTATTAGCCATCATGACTCGGCGGAACGTTTTCAAAAGCTGGGAGTTGATGTTTTTTTGGGTAGCGCTAGTTTTTCGAGTAATAATAGTGTAGTGGTTGGTGACAAAACTCTCAACTTTAAAAAGGCTGTGATTGCTACTGGTGCAAGAGCGGCGCGTCTTTCGATTCCAGGAATTGAACAAGCAGGTTATTTAACTAACGAGACAGTTTTTTCTCTGACTCAACGACCAAGACGTTTGGCGGTAATTGGTGGTGGGCCGATTGGTTGCGAATTGGCGCAAGCATTCCGACGCTTGGGTTGTGAAGTGGTGCTTTTCCATCGCGGTTCCCACATTCTGAATAAAGAAGATGCTGATGCTGCTGAAATTGTGCAAAATGTTTTTATTAAAGAAGGAATTCGTTTGGTTTTAAATTGCCAAATGCAGCGAGTAGAAAAAATTAGCGATGGTAAGAACGTATATTTTAGCTGCAATGGTCGAGAAGATTCTGTGACAGTAGATGAAATTTTAGCAGGTGCGGGGCGTGTCCCGAATGTAGAAGGTTTAAATTTAGAAACTGTGGGTGTGGAGTATGATCAGCAACGGGGTGTAATGGTAAATGATTATTTGCAAACCACCAACCCCAAGATTTATGCTGCTGGTGATATCTGCATGGATTGGAAATTTACTCATGCTGCGGATGCGGCGGCGCGGATAGTTATTAAGAATACTTTATTTTCTCCTTTTGGTTTGGGACGTTATAAACTTAGTAATTTAGTTATGCCATGGGTAACGTATACTGATCCAGAAATTGCCCATGTGGGGATGTATGAACAAGAAGCACAAAAAAAAGGTATTGATGTAAATACGATTAAGATACCTTTTGGTAGTGTAGATCGAGCGATCGCAGATGGTGAAGAAGATGGTTTTGTCAAAATCCTCTACAAAAAAGGATCAGATCAAATTATTGGTGCAACCATTGTCGCCCGTCATGCAGGTGAGATGATTTCGGAAGTCACCACAGCAATTGTGAATAAAATTGGTTTGAGTAAGATGAGTAGCGTCATTCATCCTTACCCGACACAAGCAGAAGGAATTAAGAAAGCGGCGGATGCTTATCGACGGACACTGTTGACGGCAAATACTAAGCGCTTTTTGGGATTGTTGGCAAAATTATAGGCAATACAGGTAGAGACGCGAAATTTCGGCGCTATAAATTTAATCATTAATTTGCGATCGCGTAGCAGCTGCTTTCTAGCATCGCCTTCACGTTTGTGGTGAATGTCGTCTCATTCATAAGCAACGTCGCGATGTTAGTGGCAAATGTCACGATGTTCTTTATGAACAAGACGATGTTGACCACAAACGTCGCGATGTTGACCACAAACGTCGCGATGTTAGCCACAAACGTCGCGATGTTAGCCACAAACGTCGCGATGTTAGCCACAAATGTCGCGACGTTGACCACAAACGTCGCGATGTTTTCGATTGATGGAATGATTTTGTCACAAAGTGAATTTGAAAAGTGCTTAGATACCCAGTAACTTTTCGGAAGGCGATCGCTCATCAAAAATACATCAGATCCCCGATTTCTCTAAGAAATCGGGGATCTATAACTCCTCACTAGTCGCAGACTAATCACTAACTACAGATAAAACCCATTCCCGTAGTAAGGAATTAACCTGATCTGGTACTTCATCATGGGGACAATGACCCGCTTGTAGAAAATGTTCTGTCAGTTGCGGATAATATTGACGAAATTTTTGGGAACGTTCTCTAGCGTTAATCCAAGGATCAGCTTCTCCCCACAATAGTAGTAACTGACAAGTTAATTGCTTAAGTAGCATATCTACTTTTTCGCCTTGGGGAGTTCTAAACACCGAAGAAAAGACATCGAAAGCACCTTGATCATAAGCAGGGCGAGAAATTTCTTCTATTAATTGTTCTGTAATTGCGCTTTTGTCAAGATAAACTTTTTCTAGAGTTTGACGAATGACGCTTTTTTGCCGGACGTAGTGAAATAATAGAAACTGGGCAAAAGGTTGTTGAAAAATCCATTTGGCAACATCACCCAAAAGTTTCTGCAAATTATCTTGCTGTTGCGGTGGTTCTATCTGAGCTTGTAGTGCTTCTGGTTCAGGTGTATGCTCGTTCTCGTTAAACGGGCCTGCGCTGTTTAATAAAACTAAACCCGCCACTGCGTCACAACGTTGAGCTGCAACACACAAGCTAGCATAGCCACCCAGAGAATTACCTACCAACACAGCTTTTTGACCTATGACTTCAGTGATAAAGTCATAAAGCTGATCTCGCCACAGATCACCGCTATACTGCAACTTTGGCTTGGCTGAACGTCCAAACCCCAAAAGGTCTATAGCCCAAACTTCAAAATCGTGCTGTAGTTCAGCAATGTTTTTGCGCCAATGGTCAGTAGAAGCACCAAACCCATGCACTAACAGTAAAGGCGGATGTTGGGGTTGGGGTTGTCCTGCTTGTACATAGTAAATGTTATGTCCTCGCCACTGCCAGCATTTACCAGGAATAGGGGTTGTAGAAGAGGCTATTGTTGCCTGCATGATTCCAAAGAAATGTTAAGTCACCTCTAATAATTGTAGGCTAGTGATTAGTAGTTAGTGATTAGCAGAACTCATGACCAACGACCATTGTACAGACGCGTAGACGCTCGTAAGAGCGGCTTCTCGCCCATTGTACAGACGCGATTCATCGCGTCTCTAATAACCAACGACCATTGTACAGACGCGATTCATCGCCAATAACCAATGACCATTGTACAGACGCGATTCATCGCGTCTCTAATGACCAATGACAAAGGACAAACAATTGATTACAGGAAAAACCAAACTTCTCGGAGTCATCGGACATCCGGTGGAACATTCACTGTCGCCAGTGATGCACAATGCAGCGATCGCTCAATTAGGAATAGATTACATCTATCTGCCCTTTCCCATTAAACCAGAAGATTTATACACGGCTGTTTACGGGTTTACTGCTATTGGTGTTGTAGGATTTAGTGTCACAATTCCTCATAAACAGGCAATCATACCGCTTTTGTCAGCAGTAGAACCCATTGCTCAAGCCATAGGGGCAGTTAATACTGTTACTAATAAAAACAACTCTTGGATAGGTACAAACACAGACGTAGAAGGATTTCTTGCTCCTTTACAAACATATCATCAAGATTGGAGTCAGAAAGTAGCAGTAATTTTAGGTAATGGTGGTGCTGCTAGGGCTGTAGTAGCAGGTTGTAAACAATTGGGATGTGCAGAAATTCATGTTGTCGGGCGAAATGTCCAGCGATTGAGAGAATTTTCTAAGAGTTGGGAAAATTCTCCAATACAAGTTAATCTCAGTGTTCACAAATGGGATGAATTACCAAAATTAATTCCGCAAGCAGATTTACTCGTCAACACAACTCCCATCGGTATGCACCCCAAGGTAGATGAATCACCTTTGAGTACAGCAGAAATGGCAAACTTATCACCACAAGCGATCGCCTACGATTTAATCTACACCCCTAACCCCACAAAATTTTTACAACAGGCGCAACACATAGGTGCAACCGCCATCGACGGACTAGAAATGCTTGTCCAACAAGGCGCAGCAGCATTAAAAATCTGGTTACAACGAGAAAATGTACCTGTAGATGTAATGCGTCAAGCTTTGCAAAAGCATTTGGGTTTGTGAAGGGAGCGGGGATCGGGGATCGGGGAAAGGGGAAAGGGGAAAGGGGATCGGAAGGGAGAGAATAAACACCAATGACCAATGACCATTGTACAGACGCGATTTATCGCGTCTCTAATGCCCAATGCCCCATGCCCCATGCCCAATGCCCGATGACCATTGACAAATGACCAATGACCATTACCAAAGATTCAGTTGGTTGGGTGGAGAATCTAAGTTATCCCAGGGTAGAGGTGGGACTTTGACACCGCTTTGTTCGAGTAATTTTTGGAAGTAACGGGCTGTGCTTGGCGATCGCTCTTCGATGGGACAATGGACAAAGAAGTATATTCGCTTTCCTTGCTGCAACCATTGCTGAATTTGTGTTACCCACTCTGCCATAAAAGGCTGATTGATTTCTAAATTGGGGTGGGAAATAAACCGAATCAAACTAAAAGGTGCGGTGATGCTGAATTGTACTGGTAGTTTGGGTTTGCGTCGTTCTGATTCTAGCTGAGGATCGTCGTCGCCAGTGTAGATCGGGCGAGTGTCTAGCAATACTCTTCCCACACCTAATTTTTCTAGTAGTACAGTTAAATTACTTGCATGGGGTTCTTTGAACCAGTCGCGGTGTCGTACTTCCAAGGCTAGTGGTATTTCTGTATGAGGCCAAGCTGATAAAAAAGCGGTGAGATCGTCAATTAATGTCGGTGCATAACTAGGGGGTAACTGGGCAAAAATCGGGCCAAGACGTTTACCTAAAGGACGCATCCTCTCGATAAATTTGCTAGCATCAGGAATATAAGGTTGCAACTGTTGATTGTGGGTAATATCTCGTGGTAGTTTTAAACAAAATTCAAAACCTGCTGGTGTATCAGTTGCCCAACGAGCTACAGTTTCTTGATTTGGTATAGCGTAAAATGTAGTGTTACCTTCCACTGTCGCAAAACGGCGGCTGTAGAGATGAAGAAAATCACCTGGTCGAGTACCTGGAGGAAAAAGTTCGCCTACCCAGCCTTTATAGGCCCAAACAGCACAACCGATAAAAAAGCTCACAATTATTTCCTTGATTAAATATCTTCATTCTGCATCCCAATTTTCTCAATATACCCTAAAGGGTGTGAACCCTTTGCTAATAGCACAAGCCGTGTGAAAACGACTTCATAAAATCAAGTAGTCTGCTTCAGCAGAGTTTCACTATGAGACTGCGATTTCAATCGCTCACAATTATATTCCTTGATTAAATATCTTCATTCTGCATCCCAATTTTCTCAATATACCCTAAAGGGTGTGAATCCTTTGCTAATAGCACAAGCCGCGTGAAAACGACTTCATAAAATCAAGTAGTCTGCTTCAGCAGAGTTTCACTATGAGACTGCGATTTCAATCGCAGGCTCCTATAATACTTCGCGATTCGTTTTTTCATGATCAGGACTTACGCAAAAATCGTCAAAAAGCTTAATTTATTGTAGACGCACTGCGCCTTGCCGTAGGCTACCGCCAAGACGCCTTAGACGCGCAAGCGGCTACCTGCGGAACACTACGTGTCTACCGTAAGGTAGAACGCCAAGGATTTGTTGAGTGTGCGTAAGTCCTAATGGTTTTGCGTAAGTAGAGACGCGATATATCGCGTCTGGTACAGGGTCTGTATTTGTATTAGATTTTTTGTGAAATGGTATAAGTTATTTAAAATAGTAAAGTGCGATTAACTCTTTTTGATATCTTTTTTAAAATTACAGTGACGTCTATATTTTTTGACTTAAATTTTAGTTATTTGTGTCTGTAAGCTTTTGGTTTGATTAATATAATTTAACTATTTACAATGAAAATATTAATTGTTGAAGATGATGAGCTAGTTGCCCATGTGCTTGCTGCTGTCCTTACTAATTACAATTATGCTGTGGAAGCAGCCTCGAATGGTCAGACAGCTTGGGATTTAATACAAACTTATGATTACGATTTAATTCTTTTAGATGTTATCTTACCAGAGATAGATGGTATTACTCTGTGTCGGCAAATCAGAGCGCGTGGTTTGCAAATGCCAATTTTATTATTAACTGGTTGCGATAGTAGCCATGAAAAAGCGATTGGTTTAGATGCTGGCGCGGATGACTACCTTGTCAAACCTTTTGATGAAGAAGAATTAGTTGCTCGAATTAGGGCGCTGTTACGTCGCGGTAGCGTAGCATCCCAACCAGTTTTGGAATGGAATAATTTGCGACTTGATCCCACAAGTTGTGAAGTGATCTATGCAGGAGAGCTATTATCATTAACTCCCAAGGAATATGCTTTGCTCGAACTATTTTTGCGAAATAGTCGCCGAGTTTTTAGCTGTGGGATGATTTTGGAGCATCTCTGGTCTTATGAGGACATACCAGGTGAAGAAGCTGTTCGCACCCATATTAAAGGATTACGGCAGAAATTAAAAGCTGTGGGCGCACCAGGGGATTTAATTGAAACAGTCTATGGTATTGGTTATCGGTTGAAACCACGTAGGGAAGAGACGGAGATACGAAGAGATAGGGGAGATGGGGGACACTCTGACGTGGGGAATACAGATGAGATATTCTCCGGGTCACCGCGTCACCGAGTCACTGCGTCTTCTCAACCACAGACACTTGAGGCTATTGCTGGAGTTTGGCATAAATATAAAGTTAGGGTAGAAGAACAAGTAGCATTATTGAAGCAAGCTGCTGATGATGCTAAAAGTCAAAAATTAAATCAAAAGCTACGAAAACAGGCTTTACAAGAAGCACATACCCTTGCTGGATCATTAGGTACTTTTGGCTTTGCTGTTGGTTCCCAACTTGCACGCAAAATTGAGCTTTTACTCAAAGCTAATCAAACTTTGAGTGAAGATGACACTACTCAGTTTGTTGGTTGGGTACAGCAATTACACCAGGAAATTGCAGGTAATGAGCAAGATACAGCATCTAGAATCTATTCTGAAGATGAGTATCCTTTGTTGTTGGTGGTGGATGACGATCGCACTTTCACTACACAAATTCAACAAGCTGCTAGTCACAAAAATTTACAGGTGGCGATCGCTACTGATACTATAACTGCTAGAAATATTCTCTATCAAAACCATCCTAGTATCGTACTGTTAGACCCAGATATTTCTTCAGATCACGAAGACAGTTTCAACCTATTAGCAGAGTTGCATCAGCGTAAACCTCCTGTACCAGTTATAGTTTTAACCAAAGACAGCGATTTTAACAACCGTTTACAAGCTGCTCGCAATGGTGGACACACCTTTTTACCGAAACCGATGTCTGCTAACCAGGTGCTAGAAGCAGTCAATCAAGTGTTACAAGAGTCTCCCCATGCAGAAGCACACATACTAGCTGTAGACGATGATCCAAAAATTGGTGCGTTGTTACAAAAATTACTAACGCCTTGGGGAATCAAAGTGACATCCTTGGAAAATACCCAGAATTTTTGGGAAACTCTAGAAACAGTCACACCAGATTTACTTATTCTTGATGTCGAAATACCAGGTGTAAATGGTATAGAAATTTGTCAAGTTGTACGCAATGATCCTCAATGGAGTGAACTACCAATCCTATTTCTCACAGTTCATAACGATGCTGATATTGTGAATCAAGTTTTCGCAGTTGGTGCAGATGATTTTGTGAGCAAACCTATTGTTGGACCAGAACTGATTACTAGGATTGTCAATCGCCTAGAACGGGTGAGCTTACGGCGGATGCGAGAAATTTATCAAACAGGAAACACCCAAACACAGACCCAACTCAACACCCATCTGCGTCAACAAGCGACAATAGAACAAGAATTACGCCAAGCTAAGGATGAATTAGAACTCGCAGTAGTAGAACGCACAGTCGAGTTAACTAGAATTAACGAACAACTCCAGTTTGAACTCAATGAACGCCAACGCACCCAAGAAGAACTACGGAATTCCCAAGCGATCTTTGCTGGTATAGTATCGATCGCAGATGATGCAATTATTTCTATTGATAGCAATCAAAATATTACTCTGTTTAACCAAGGTGCGGAGAAAATTTTTGGTTACACTAGCCAAGAAGTGTTAGGACAATCCCTTGATTTATTGCTCCCATCACAATATACTCAGGCACATCGACAGTATGTGTCAGACTTTGGTAAATCTCCAAAAGTCGCCCGGAGGATGGGAGAACGTCGGGAAATTTACGGTCGGCGCAAAGATGGTACAGAGTTTCCAGCAGAAGCTTCTATTTCTAAGTTAAAACTGGGTCAAGAAGTACTATATACGGTTTACTTGCAAGACGTAAGCGATCGCAAGCAAGTAGAAAGAATGAAAGATGAATTTGTTTCTGTCGTCAGTCACGAACTCCGCACACCCCTAACTTCAATTCATGGTTCTTTGGGAATGTTAGCCAGTGGTTTAATCAAACCAGATTCAGAACAGGGGAAACGCTTGCTGCAAATTGCTGTGGATAGTACCGAACGTCTTGTGAGACTCATCAACGATATTCTTGATATCGAGCGCATTGAGTCAGGTAAAGTCAAGATGGAAAAACAAACCTGCAATGTTGCTGATTTGATCATCAAAGCTATAAATGTCATCCAACCCCTAGCTGACAAAGCTGAGGTTACTCTCTCGGTATCTAGCTTATCTCAACAGTTGTGGGCAGATCCTGATCGGATTGTCCAAACATTGACGAACTTATTAAGTAATGCGATCAAATTTTCTACTGCTGGTTCTACGGTTTGGTTGAGTGTAGAGTTGAAGAATCGGGAAGAGGGACACGGGGGACACGGGGGACAAGGGGGACAAGGGAGCAGTTTTTTTCATTCTCCCGCTATTGTGTTCACAGTTCGTGACACTGGGCGTGGTATCCCATCTGATAAATTGGAGAGTATATTTGAGCGCTTTCAACAGGTGGATTCTTCGGATTCGCGCAATCATGAGGGTACAGGTTTGGGTTTGGCAATTTGTAAAAGTATTGTCCAACAACATGGTGGTCAAATTTGGGTAGATAGTCAATTGGGTGAGGGTAGTAGTTTTTACTTTACATTACCTGTATTACAGGTTTCTCAGATTGGTGAATTAGAAGACCATGATATTGATCATGTACCTTTGGTGCTTGTATGTGATGATGATCTTGATATTCGTAACGAATTACAAACTCTGTTGGAGAAACGCCACTATCGGGTAGTTACAGTCGCTAATGGTGAAGAGGCGATCGCAACTGCATCTACTCAACATCCAGATGTAATTTTACTAGATTTACTCATGCCCGGTATGAATGGTTGGGAAACAATGACAGTTCTCAAACAACGGGTTGATACTCAAAATATTCCGATCATTATTTGCAGTGTTTGCACACCTCATCATAACAACAAACCAAATCAAGATTTTGTCAATTGGGTAAGTAAGCCTTTAGAAGAAAGCTTATTATTTGAGTCGTTACGACAAGCACTCACAAATTCTACTAAACAAATTCGTGTATTGTTGGTTGAAGATGATCCCGACTTGGCGGAAGTTTTGCAGACTCTATTTAAGCTCCATGATATTAATATTGTCCATGCCAAAACAGGTAAAGAAGCAATTCATCTCAGCCAAAAAATTAAACCTGATTTGCTGATTTTAGATTTGATTTTACCTGAAGGTGATGGATTTACAGTTGTGGAATGGCTACAGCAACACAATCAACTTTGCAAAATTCCATTAATGATTTATTCGGCGAAAAAACTAGAAGAGTCTCAGAGAAAACTTCTCAAACTAGGACATACAGAATTTATTGAAAAAGGACAGGTGACGCCACAAGAATTTGAACAGCGGGTAATGAATTTATTACAGCAAATTATACAATCGAATGCGGTGTTAAAAAGCCAGAATAATTTGTAATCAGGATGGTAAGAATGACAAATAAAAAAGTGTTGGTAATTGATAATGAAGAATATATTCAAGAAGTTGCTAAAATTTGCTTAGAAACAGTAGCAGGTTGGCAAGTGTTAACAGCAGGTTCTGGGAAAGAAGGTATCAGCAAAGCCGAAAATGACCAACCAGATGCTATTCTGCTAGATGTAATGATGCCAGATATGGATGGACTGACGACTTTTGAAAAACTACAAAATAATCAAATAACAAAAGCGATCCCGGTGATTTTATTAACTGCAAAGATTCAAGCTTCTGACTGTCGCCGTTATGCGAAGTTGGGTATAAAAGCTGCGATCGCGAAACCATTCAATCCTTTAGAATTAGCTCCTCAAGTAGCGTCAGCTTTGGGTTGGAATCTATAGTAATTATGTTTCATAAATAAACAATAATTTATAATTTGTAATTCATCATTTGTAATTCTTGAATATCTTCACAAGTTCCTCATATTCTTTTCCTACTCTGAAAGTAGAGCCAACTATCACAAGGTTAATCCCCAAAGTCTTCTTGGCTCGAAACAAAAAAGTTATTAGTTATAAAAGGGGGAGAGGATATGTCTATAATTCGTTGGCAACCTTTTAGAGAAATTGATACTATACGTCAACAAATCAATCATCTGCTTGATGAGTGGATGCATGGTCAAGAACATGAAAATTTGTTTCCAAAATTAAATACAACTTGGACACCAGCTATTGAATTAAAAGAAACAGAAACAGACATGATTCTCAAAGCTGAAATTCCAGGTATGGAAGCTAAAGACTTAGACGTGGAAGTCAGCACAGATGTAGTTGCAATTGCTGGAGAATATCAACAAGAAAAACAAGAACAAGATAAAGGTTTTCTCAAAACTGAATTCCGCTATGGTCAGTTTCAACGGATAGTACCTTTACCAGTTCCTGTCAAAAATGATCAAGTCAAAGCTGAATTTAAAAACGGTGTTTTGACACTTACTCTTCCCAAAGTCGAAGCAGCTAAACGCAATGTCGTAAAAATCGATCTCACCGTGCAAGAAGCAGCGCGAGAAGCAATGACAAAAGAACGTCAACATCAAGAACATTTACAAGATACTATGCATACTCGTGCTGCTGCTGAAGTTGGGACTAATTAAGCACTAATTAACAAGTATCCCAGTAATCTTGTTAAAACTTTTGCAACACTTTTCAATAATTTAGGAGAATATTGTATGACTAATACAACAAACAAAAACAATATTTGGCAGAAAATTATAGAAGTTCCTCAGCAAGTTTTTCGTTTCATTTACGGTGGATTTGTGAGAATTTTTACTCCTAGAGATGACAATTATCCAGAAACAGGTGTACAACCATTTGAGGGAGAAATTGATAAGGGAAGACATTAATAGTTAGTGATTTGTTGGTTGTTAGTGGTTAGTGGTTATTGGTTGGAATAGTTAATAAAAATAAACATCCCTAAAACCTCTACCAATGACCAATAACCAATGACCAATAACTAATAACAAATAATTACCCCTGTAACCAGTCAAAAATACGATCAAGCTGGTTCAATGTTACCAGTCCGTATTGCCACAGAATGATTGGTAACAAACTGGGAGTCTGCTCAGGATGTCGTAATGCTAACTGTAGGTCAGCGTTAGGAATTGCTAAATCTTCTTGCAAAAAATCAAGAAATTGTGCAAGTCTTCTCGGTTCCATATTCGCCACCTATCCTTACGGCAATATGTTGAGGTTATGTTTATAAAATTGGCCTTTGCGCTCTAACATCCTTTAAGTTTGCAAGAGCTACTGTCTATCTTCTTTACTTAACTTTATAAAGTTCTCAGTTGGAGTAATTTTTACTTTGAGAAAATAATATCAGTAACAGCGAGGCGTGTAAACTATGTTGTTATTAGCAGTCATATAAGGTGAGTTAGATAAATATTATCAGACTAAACAATCTACTCGCCCGCTAGTAAACAGCGCGGCTCATAAGCTCAGTCTACTTACGAAACTTAGCCCAAGAATTCCACGCGCTTCCGTTGTCGGAGTTTCAATAAGGCGCATGACCTAGTACTTGTCGCATCAACTTTGAAGGGTTTGTAGTGAGGACTTTAGTCCTCTATGAGCGCTTAAGCGCTCACTACGAACCCAGGAAAGTTGCTGTGGCGGACCACTAGTGGTGTCAATACTGCTCGGATAATATAAATTAATTGACATTTAAATCATGTAGAGACGCGATGTATCGCGTCTACAACCCCAAAAATATGACGAAAAATCCTATCCCTTGCAGTATTGCTACTGGTGTTCGAGAAAAATTCTTGAACCTGGCTTTACACAAATTTATTTACCTGATTTTCGAGGTTTGTTAATCGGACGCATTGCCTCTCGACCTAGAATAAACATGCCGGTTACACCTAAGCAAACAAACCAAACATATTCATGCCAATATTTTCCGATCTGCTCAATTGGACTTAATTGTGAGTACAGAGTATCGAGGTAAAGTAGCAGCAAAACTGTCATCAGCGCTCCAAATCCAACAAAACTTAACCCAATCCGCATCCGTAGAGGTCTTAGTTCCCAATCGCTGATCGTCTCTAAATCGATTTCTGCTAATTCATGTAATGATTCTTCTGCTATCGAAGAGGCGATTTGTAAGTTATCCCCTAACTTTGGTGGTAGTATTGGCACTAATGTTGCCACAGTTGGACGCCGTAGCCAAGCCTCGGTATCCCTAAGTAATTCCAATGGTCTACGGCTGATACTGGCCTGAGAAAAATTTAAATTTTGTGTATTATCTTTAAGGTTTACTTCGCTTTTAAAATTCATAGTTATTACCCCAGAATAACTAATGAGCAATGACTCTTACCAATAAGTCTAAAGCTAATTATCAATAACTACTTATTGTTGTATGGAGACGCGAAATGACCCTGTGGAATCTTTCTACGCGTCTACTACAAACCCTATCACATCAGTTCAGGGTAAAAGTTCGTACCACTCAGCTTTCAGCTGACTTTAACTATGAGCCAGCTATTTATTTGAGGGCTAGGAGGTGGCTTGTTGCAACTCCTCCAATCGGGCTAGTACTTCTTGGCTATGAATGACTGGATTAACTTTGACAAAAGTGTCTCGCACAATACCCTGGGGATCGATGATAAATGTATGACGCACAGAAATAAAGCTCATCCAAGAGCCGTAAGCTTTGCTGACTGCGCCTGTTGTATCTGCCAACAAAGGAAATTTTAGTCCTTCGGAATCACAAAATTCGGCATGAGAATTTATATCGTCTGCACTAACACCTATTACTTGTGCGTTTTTTTCGAGATATTTGGGTAAATCTTGCTGAAACCGACGGGCTTCTATAGTACAACCTGGGGTGAAGTCTTTGGGATAAAAGTAAAGAACTACCCACTGACCACGATAATCAGAAAGGGAGATTTTACCATCGCCAGAGTTGGTTGGTAAAGAAAACTCTGGTGCAGGTTGGTTAAGAGTGGGAAGCTTTCCACCCAAAGCATTAGCTACTGGGGCAAAATTTAACCAACTGATGAGTGCAAAACAACTAGCGAACAATATAGTTAAAAAATGGCGGCGAGAAGTCATTGTGTTGACCAGAATCACAACTTAACATAAGTTTACAATTACTCGTCGCTATTCTCAGCTTGGCTAGTTTCTACACTTTCGATATATTGGCTTTCCATCAGAAAAGCCCCCTTCGTAAAACGAACACCCCAATATCCAGCAGGACGGCGATCCAGTACCACACCTTCTTCGCCAATATGAATCACATCAGGCGGACGTAACATCGGCATGGGATCGGCTGTTTTGACGTAGGGGGGTAAGGCGATGACGCGGACTTTGCTACCTATAGGAAATTCTTGAGACATGATCAAATGGATGAATTATGAATGGTGAATTATGAAAAAGCATAGTTCATCATTGATCATTGTGGGAGCGAGCGCATAAATTTACAATTAATAATAATTCTCAATATATATATTTAACCAATTATTTTTACTGAGAAAACTCCAAAAAATAAATAACCCAAATCCTGCACTCAATAAAATCCCTTCCTCTTGTCCTCCACCTCTCCCTTGTCCCCTTCCTCTTCTTCCTACCTCCCCTTTGTGTGAGGAGGGGAAGATTATAGGTATTTTCAGCGATAAGCGACTTGCGGACCAGGCCAGACTTCTTTGACCTTTTCACCAAAAGTCACTGCTTTATCTGTATCTGTAGCTATAGCTGTACTACCATCATTAGAAACTGCCAATACGGGCCATTCTTCTTCGCCCATTTCACCAGTACGGAATAGAATCTTATTCGGTTGGGTTTTACTCCAGCCTAAGAGTACGGCAATTTTTTCATGTTCTTGCTCATCATAAGCAGGAGAGATAGTGTTAGTGCGATCGCTTTGTCGATCCCAAATTACCGCCCTGTCTGTAGCGTCAGAGGTATTAAACACAGCTTCAAATTTACGTGCAAGGAAGCGATCGCCTTTTTCGGACCAACTGACGGGAACTAGTACCCCAATAGTCCCTTCGCCATTTGCATCATGGGTAACTTTTGCATTGATTAAAGTATCCATGTTGCGAGAAGTGGAAGATACCACTCGCAATTGCTTAGTTTGTCTGTCTTCTAAGAACAAAACACTGCTAACACGGCTGTTATAAAGTTCTGGTTTAACTTCTAGTTGAACACGGCTGTAAGCAGCATACCTACCATCGGGGGAAACTACTGGTAAACTGCGATAATACTTTACTCCAGAACCTTTTTTAGAACTAACAGTTTGGTGTGTAGTCATGATCCAATTCCAAGGAATCGGATGCGGACTGGCGATTGGATCTTGCTGTTCTTGTTGTGCTTGCTCAGGTTGTTCAACTACAGGTAATTCTTTGTAATGTGGAGTTAGTATCGTAGCTGCTTGAGGTGATGAACTATTAGACTGATCCATCGATAGATAAATTTTATCCCCATCTAAAGACTGTAGTTTTGCAGCCTTTAACTTTTCCACTAAACTGATTTGACTAGTAGACAGCCCTTTAGATACAGAATCTGGTTGTACTTTTGCTGGTGCGAGTTCCACCGCCGCCAATGAGTGGTTATCTGGTATTTCGAACACCGATAGAGAGTCACCTTCTACCGCCCAAGACTCTACTTTATCCACTATTAATATTTGCGGATCAGCAGCAGCTATAGACAACTGTAAGGAGTGGTGTTTGCCTGCCAAAGAGTCAATATTGGCTAGTTTTGATACTTGATTCTGATTAAATATTTTTCTAGCATCTGTTTCGACAGAAGCAGATGCTAACTCCGTCATCATCGAAGTACTTTTGGCTGTTTGTGATTGCGCGGAGGAAGAGTGACTAGATGCATCCACTAGGGGCGCGATCAGCATCAAGACGACAACATACTTGAAGAATGGTTGTACACGAAACCATCCTGACAGCAAAAGATGTTTAAGCATTGGTTGACTCTACTAGAGGGCGGTTGCTGTGTGAGAAGTGACGCCAGTATAGTTATGGAGCAGACTTTCGATTATATGTATAACAGGAAACTAACTGTATTCACTAGATAAATCACTAAAATTTGTCATAATTTTACAAATTCTTGTGTAAGAATTCTTACAAAATATTACAAGCCAATACAAGCTAGCAAAATATACTAGCACAACACTGACCCATGAGCAGTTGATGCTTGTCACCGATAATTTTTTTATGGTACAAGCCCTTAACTTCCAGTCCTCATTTCCCCATATTGGGTCTTAGGGGAAGGGGCTGTGGGATCAGTCCAAAATCCTAAATCCTAATTAGAGGTTGCCTCTATAGTCATTAGTTAATTTTTAATTAATTTGTGATATTGACTACTAGAGATAGCAAAAATGAGTAGGTTGAAATTGGCAGATTAAGCCTGTCTATTTTTTTCTACTAGATTAAAAGTTACTGATAACGACCATGTCTTATCAGATCTGATAAATTCAGCAGAAGGTTAAGTATTGTTTTAAATTAAACAAACTCAAGCCATAAGTCATAGAACCTCACGGGATGTGGGAAACTCAGTCACTTTCAGTGCCCAGAGGAAAGAGACACGGGCGATATGAACATCGCCGTATGTGTTAATGCTGGTTTTTAAATGGATATAATCCCAGTAACCAGCAAACCCATATTAAGTCCCCTCGCCCACCTAATCCAAGATGGCTTGGCTTTCCCAACGACTGAACAAACAGTCTTGCAGATAATCCGAACTGGGGAAGTATTCGGAAGTGCGTACCAGGATTAGGCTTAGTGGGCTAGTCGCTGCTTGCGTTGTGAAGTTTGTTATTTACAAGCTCAATCCCTTTAGGGTTGAGTCAGTGACTCAAGTCTAGCTAAAAGAAATCTATATTGAGAATAACTGCAACAAGATTATCTTTTGCTGACAGCCTTTTTGGTAACACACCCTAACCTAGAAACTTGGCGAAAATTTATAAAAATTTATCTTGATTATTAGGTAGATGCTGGTTGGCTTGCTAGTAGACAAAGCCGAACAGTAGAGCTTGATTGTAACAAATACAGTTATACTGATTGAATACTCAGTCAATATATTATAACTCTAGTTAAGTCAATCGGCACAAATTAAAGTAGGGGTCGTCATTTGTCATTTGTCATTGGTGTGAGGACTAACAAAGAACCATTGACCATTGACCATTGACCATTGGCCATTGACCATTGACCATTGACTATTTGTACAGACGCAATTAATCGCGTCTACTAATGACCACTGATAAAGCATGAAAGTTGTATTTTTTGGTACTCCACAATTTGCGGTTCCGACTCTAGAAAAATTGCTGAATCATCCAGATTTTGAGGTATTAGCAGTTGTTAGCCAGCCTGATAAGCGCCGAGGTAGAGGAAACCAGCTAATACCTTCACCTGTAAAAAATGTTGCGACTACTCGCAGTTTACCAGTATGGCAACCCCAGCGAATCAAGAAAGATGCTGAAACTCTCACTCAACTTAGAGAAATTGGTGCAGATGTATTTGTAGTCATCGCCTATGGGCAAATTCTCTCTCAAGAAATTTTGGATATGCCTAAATTAGGTTGTGTGAATGTACATGGCTCGATTTTACCCAAGTACCGGGGGGCAGCTCCAATTCAGTGGTGTTTGTATCACGGGGAAAAAGAAACAGGGATCACAACTATGTTGATGGATGCGGGTATGGACACTGGCGCCATGCTATTAAAAGCTACTACACCAATCAACTTATTAGATAATGCCCAAGATTTAGGGGAAAAATTAGCCGCAATAGGTGCAAATTTACTAGTAGAAACTTTGCTCGGTTTAGAACGGACAGAAATTGAGCCAATTCCTCAAGATAATTCTGAGGCTACCTATGCACCTTTGATTAAAAAGGAAGATTACCAACTAGATTGGTCAAAGAGCGCAATCCAATTACACAATCAAATCAGAGGCTTTTACCCTAACTGTATCACTAGCTTTCGCAACCAACCAATAAAAATTACTGCAACCGCTCCCCTTGACTCTACTTATTGGCAGGAACTACCATTGGAGCTTCAGGAATATCTCCAAAAAGAATCTAATTCATTAACAATATCAGGTAATCCAGGAGAAGTAGTAAGCATTGCCAAGGGGATAGGAGCGATCGCGCAAACAGGAGATGGTTTGTTAATTATACAAGAAGTTCACTTAGCTGGGAAACGTCCCCAGTCAGGATGGGATTTTGTCAATGGTATGCGTTTAACAGTAGGAGAAGTGTTTGAAAATCTTCAAGGATAAAGCCAGAAGCCTGATTCAGTTACTAGTTACTATTTAGCAGCAAACAGTTACCAATTGATAACTAACTGATCACTGATTGCTGATTTCATAGTAGCGGCAAGATTCGCATGGTCCTTCTGGATTAACCGCACAGCGAATAATTTCTGAATGAGCATTGTAGCGGCAATTAGCATTGCCGACAATCCAACGTCCATCCAACCAGCTTTTTTCTTCTGGTCGTTTAGCAGATTGCACATACAAAGCTATTTTATACAAACGGTAACGCCCCGACTTCAGTTGATAACGGTGACGACGTTCTAAAACAGCATAGGTTTTTCCTTCTATATCAAGATAATTTCCCGGTTGGGGTATCCAATCAAGTTTCACACTTCCAAGGGACTGACGCGGATGCGTCAGAATTACCTCGGTTGGTAAAGTTTCTAGCTCCATAAGTTCTGGTAATGTGATTTACATTATTTAGGATAGTAACGCACTCAATGGCGCTAACATCTGGAGTTTATGTTATAGTTAACGATTATCTAAAAAAATGTAAAAAATAATATACTTTTAATTTGGATAAATGCGTCAGGATGTTGCGTGTCTTGAAAGTGGACACCAAGGGTCAGGGATCAGCAATTAACTGATACCAATGATGTATGAAGTATAAAATCAAAGATTAGAATCTCAATCATATAGCATTTATAAATAATTCATGAGAGACCAGATCTCCGACTTCTCTCTAGAAGTCAGGTATCTAGGCTTTGCGATTCTCATAAATAATATAGGATTGCTATATATCCGAAATCAGGAATCAAAGATTTGTATTTAAATTATGTCAATTTAAATCAATATAGGTTTCCAAGATATTTTGGGACTTAAATAAATCTCATCTGTGCCACATTTTTTTGTTTGTAGCTGGGCTTCAGCGCGGCTATGAACCAGTTTTGACTTTTTATTGAAATTAATTCAACAGACAATTTTGAAAATAAATTATTAAATTATTATGACCGCTTTCACAGATTTATTACTAAATTCAAAAGATTATCTTAAATACCATTATTGTCAGCAAACAGATTTCTTACAAGAAGTTATGGAATGTTTACAAGATGGATTACTAATTATTAGTGAAGTGGGTGAACTTATTTATGCTAATGCATCAGCACATCATATTTTTAATCAACTGAAACAAGATAGCTATGAACACCACAAATTACCACAAGCAATTTGGCATCTTTGTGAGTTGTTACTTGTCAACCGCAATCATCAATCGCTTAATAAAGTATTTTTTTTATCTGATGAAATTTCACTTAATCAGACAAAAATTTTTCGAGTCCGTGTGAGATGGCTTGATTTAACTAAATGCAAACGTTCTGGTTTTTTAGTTACAATTGAAAATCGTTATGAATCAATGAGAAACTTAGCGATCGCAGAAGTTGCTCAATATCATCTCACACAGCGAGAAACTGATATTTGGTGTCTATATAGAGCTAATTATAGTTATAAAGAAATTGCAGCTTATCTTTACATAAGTATTAACACTGTTAAAAAACATATGAAGAATATTCATGCCAAACGACGGCAAAATTTCTTAGAAAGCCAATTTTATCAAAGCACTCTATATAGTATATAAATATAAAATATCAGTAACTTTTTCCTATTGCTCATTAGGTCTTTTTTGTAAACGGATTAAATTATTGTAAATCTGTCGTTTTAAGTCATCATTATTTTGTAGTTGGAGAGTAATCTTGTTGAATTCATCAATGCTAAGACCATTGGATTCAACGATTTGCTGGGAACGATTGCAGTAATTGACTGCTATATCTTTAGCTTGGGATGGTAGAGAGGTGAAGCTAGTGGGTTCACTGCAAACAATCTTAGGAATTTCTCGATCACCAATAATTTTCTTTATTTCATCAAAAGCTTGTTGTCGTTCTGGTTCGATGCGTAATAAAGATCTAGAGTAGTTAAGTATATCTTTATTATTGAGTGGAGAATTTTGGGCATTAGCTGTTGAGCTAAATATCAAAACTGTAGAGAAAAAACTAGCTATGGTCAAAGAGCGAAAAAACACACTTTGATAAACCATTTGAGTTAGCTTAGGGCGACACAATAGTTGATATAGTCTGTTCATTTGCTGTGTTCAAAACAACTACAAATATCATTATGTTAATTAGAATGAATAATTTTATCAAAGAGAAGTTCCAAAAAAAAACTCAATTTCGGCTACATTCAGATTTTTTCTCATTTTCTTTGACATAACTGACAAATTTCGATAATTTTTGTCTGGAGTACTAACATTTCTACTGCCCCTTGTTTGAGGCTTACTTCTAATTCTAGTAATAGGGGTAAACAGTCAATTAGTTGTTGCACAGAAAGAGATTTAACTTCTTGTTGTAAAAAGTAAATACGCTTGGGGTTGCTGACTTCAGCTGCTTTGGCGATCGCTTGTGGGTCGCGTTCACCACTTTCGACCATGATTTTTACCCATAACCAGGTACGAAATTGACCAATCAGTGTCGCAATGATCCGTAAAGAGGGTTCACAAGCATTGATGAGATTAGCCAATATAGCTAAAGCTTTGGCTGTATCTCCGGCTTTCATAGCTGCTGCTAGTTGTAAGCTATTCTGATTAGTATTTCTAACTAGCTGAGTAATAACATCTATATCTTGTGGTTTGTTACTACCACCAGCATAAAGCTGTATTTTCTCTAACTCATTGTATAGTAGTCGTGTATCGTTGCCTACAGCTTCTGCTAAAATTTCTGCTGCTTGAGAAGTTAATTTTACACCCACAACTTGAGCAGTAGTCTGAACAGATTGTACCAATAGTTCTGTTTTCCAAGGCGGAATTAACGAGAATTCTCGATATTCAGCAGCAAATTGTTTTAAAAGTTTAGTAGACTTGAGCCGTTCATCAGGTTTATTACGGCTAGTCAGTAATAAAAATGAATCTTCGGGAATTACTGGTAAAGTACGTCCTAATTCTGATAAGACATTATCTGGACAGTGTTGGCAAATAGTTGTATTGACAAGCCATACCAAGCGGCCACCAGCACCAAAAGGTGGTGTCATCACTAGATTTAACCCAACGATCGCACTATCAGTTTGATCTGGCGAAAGGGTAGTGTAGTTAAAACTCGTCCATGAAGAATCAAGGACGCGATCGCGTAAAAGTGCAACTGCTTTTTCGATAGCAAAATCGTCCTCACCCCAGTAAACATGAATTGGCATGAGAAACCTCCTGTTATGAAAAATTAAATATTAAAAATTTAAAAAGAGGATGTGAAGGGTAAACATTGACAATTGACCAACAACCAACAATCAACAATCAACCACTAACAAATTAAAATCAAGGACAGAGTGCGAGGATATGAAACGTGGACGATAATTATCAAACCTACCTCAATCGGGTAGCACGGATGACACTACCAGAAGCCTATGGAACTCAAGTCCAGCATATCCTGGAATCTTCCAAATTTCAGCTGACACAAAATGGCAATAGACAAGCTGTGGGTTTTCCAGGTTATACAGTTATTACCCCGCCCCACCAAGAAGAAACACAAAACTCTAATTTCTACGCTCAATTGCAGAGTTATCAAGAGGAACTTTTGCAGTTACCGATTGGTAATAATCTGATTGTACCCGTACCCCCTGGTAGCTTCCATTTAACTTTGGCAGATTTGATTTGGGATAGTGCTTTTCGTGATGCTTGTGAAAAAAATCCTGACTACGAACAACAGTTGCGTTCTTGCTTTGCTGAAATTTTTCAGCAATATCAAAGATCTTTGACAAAACGTGTTGTTAACCCCATTCGTTGGCAAATGCTAGGACTTATGGTAATGACAAGGGCTGTAGCTGTTTGTTTAGTACCCCAAGATCAAAATTCTTACGAAGAGATCATTAATTTTCGTCGAGCAATTTATCAAAATCCTAACATCATGACTTTAGGCATCGAACAGCAGTATCACTTTACCGCCCACGTAACTTTAGGCTATTTTGGCGAAGTTTCACCAAATTTAGATCGCGCTCGCCTTGCTAACCTATTTTCACAGTTGAATCAACAATGGTTATTAAATACACCAGAATTTCTGATCAGTCTTGCGGAATTGCGAAAGTTTGACGATATGACTCGTTATTATCGCCAAGTAGATTGGCCTGCTTTAAATTTTAGTTAATCATTGGTCAAGTGTCATTGGTCATTAGAGACGCGATGAATCGCGTCTGTACAATTGGTTATTGGTCAAGTGTCATTGGTCATTGGTATTGGGTATGAATCAGTTAACAGTTAACAGTTAACAGTTTAATTTGATAACTGATAACTGATAACTGATAAGTCTCTCTTCCTCTTCTTCTAACTCTGCCATGCGTTAAGGAGTTTATTGACAACTCTGTTAATAGTTTGTTTAACCTGATTCTGGCGATACCATTTTTGGAAAGCGATTTCGTAATCTTCGCCTTTAGTTTGAAAGGTGTTCCAAGCATCAAGGGCTACACCCAGTCCCCAAAATAGCAAAATATACAGTGACCAAGATAGACCAGCACCACCTACTAAATCAACTAAAAGCAACACACCATTGACAATGGAAAATTTACCAAAGCGCTTTTTAAATCTCCCGATGCGATAATTGTTAAAAGCTTGCCTTTGCTGTATTTCTCCTTGGGTAACTTGCCAATCACGTTCTGCTAATTGCAGGGTTTCTGGGGGAATTTCTAATTCTCCAGCAATTTCTAAGAGTTGTTCATAGGAAAATTCTTTTTCTTGGTCTTTCGCTTGGCGGGCGATCGCCAAATGTAGAATTTTCTGTATATCTTCTTGAGTGTAGAAACGAGAGAGTTGATCTTCTGGTGCTGTCATAAGAATGTCTCTGTTATTACTTTGTATATAAGTTTCTCTATTTACTAACAGTTAGCCACTTGTGCGATCGCCAGCAACGCACTTGCCAATATCATTAGATTAGCAAATCTACGGTTGATTGTTTGTAATTTGTGGGTAGTTTACCACTATCTATCAGCAATTGGTAACCACACAATAAAAGTAGTTCCTGGTGTTTGAGGTGATGTAATAGCTGAGTTTAAAGCAGGGCTTTTTACTTCAATTTCTCCCTGCATTTGTTCTATTAGTTGTTTAGCAATAGCTATTCCTAACCCTGTTCCAGGAATTGTAGTTTGAGCTTGTACACCCCGGTAACGACGTTCACCCAGATGTTCCAAATCTTGGACTGGAATACCGGGACCTGTATCTGTAATTGCAACTCCTTGCAAATTGTCTTTTTGTTGTCCGGCTTCTATTAATATCTTGCCGCCCGCAGGAGTGTATTTTAAAGCATTATCAATGATGTTACTAAATACTTCTGTTAATGCCTTACGATTAGCGTGTACTAACGGTAAATGAGATGGAATATTTGTTGTAAGTTGTAGGTTACGTTCTTGGGCTATTGCTTGTGCTGAAACTAATAATGGTTGCAAGATTTCAGCTATGTAGCAATCTGCTTCTTTTTCTCCTGTTCCTGGTAATAATAATGCTGGTTTGTGTTCTTTCTCTACAGTTGCTTCTACAAATATTTCTTGTTGTTCTGGTAGTTTTAAAGGTGCTAAATTTTCTACTCCAAAATCAATCACTTCATCAAATTTCTTCAATAATTCTTGTAGGCGATCGCTCTCTCGCACTATACTTTCTGCTACTTCTCGGTTAGGATCTCCTGGTCGCAGTCGTTTGAGAAGCAGCTTTCCAAAGGTTCGCAATGCTGTCAGAGGATTACGAAATTGATGCAAGAGATTATCTAGTAAATCCTGCTGTTTTTCTTGGAGGATTTGTTGTTGATGCAATTGCATCTCCAACCATGTGCGTCGTTGATCTAAAATACAGGCAATAGCCAGTGTTCTAGCTATACTTTCTATGCGATCGCGCTCCTGTTCATTCCATGTCCTGTCTTCTCTGGCTGTCACTAGTAACCCCATGACTACATCTTTATAAACCAGAGGTAAAACTATTTTGTCGCCGCTTAATAGATACTCCTCGTGTGGATTTTTTGAAGTTCTATCTTCGGTCTCAGCATTTAATGGGGTAGGAAAATCTTTTGCTGCTGTCAATAACTTGTGATTCAGTTTTGGCAATGCTAAAGCATTTGCATGTTGAACTCCAACCGCCGTTTCCGGATAAACCACCAGTGGAATTAATTTCGCTTCACTTGTTGGAGCCTCTACCAATTCTTGTGTTAAATATACGACACTCAAAGACGCTCCTAGCCCTTGGACTAGTAAGGCCATTTGCTCTCGACACAGATCAATAAACTCCGAACTGGCAGACATTAACATTTTTTAGCTCTTGCTCACAATCGGGACAAAATAAATACGAGGACAAAGTGTGAGTTCTATATGTAACAAAGCTTAACTATATTTTGCAACTAATGACATTGGTCTCAAGGCAGAAGGTGAGTAAGCACCAACCAACAATACAGTTTATAAATACTTACCTAAATAATTTATCTACTTTAAAATAAATTATGTTTTTTGTATCAAAAGTTTAAAAACTGTTGATCTTTTGAACTAGAACTTTTATAATGACGACGGATTTTGTAGCTATAACTACAATCTGTAGCTTTGAAGAGGAGGAAAAAAGGTTGGCAAGGAGACGAAAGCGGAAAAGCCGTCGTCGGCAAGAAGGACGGCGTATCTTAGAGCATGTGCCCCAATATAGCATTGAAAGTGGCGAAGAGAAACCTGTGACAGCAGCCAGAAAATTTATTCAAGCTGAAGGGATATTGCCACCCGCTTTGCTGCTCGTAAAGCGCAACGAACATACAACAGATCGGTATTTTTGGGCTGAAAAAGGTTTATTTGGTGCTCAGTATGTAGAAGAGAACCATTTCCTATTCCCAAGTCTAAGAACCTTGGAACCTTCTCCAGTTCAAGAATCGATAGCCTTGGTTAGTCGCTAAAAAATTCAAGGCGATTTGTAGATTGTGATTGTGGCTTTTGACTTTTATTAACTGGCAAAATGCTCAAGATATCTAAAAATTTAATTTTTTTTTAATTTTAGGCTAATTTGCCAGTCAACTTTAGCACTCTGAATAAGACGAATCAAATCCTGTCAGATCTTTGTATTTGTAGGATTATATTTAGATAACAAGTCAACGACCCATGGCTAAAGCTGATGGGCTTCTAGCTCGCAGTTGAGCCGACTAAGTACTTTGCGTACTACGTTATTGGCGAGAGTTAAAGACCTACCAGGGAATGCGTAGCCAGTTCCCTGCTCTAGAACTGAAAGATTAAACAGGTTTATTTGGTTAAGCCAGTATCTTTCGGATAGTACCGACCAATAACATTGTCAAGGCTAACATTACCCCTTTTGGGAGGCACATCGCGTGCAGAACGGTTATCGCATTTGGCTAAAGAAAAAGAGGGAGGCTTAAAACCCCCTGATTTATTAGTGGGTCGTTCGAGTAATCAAGGGAACAAGCCTCCTTCTTTTTCCAAGATTCGCCTCGTTATGCGTACAGGGCGAAAAATTTCAGTTCGTAACTGCCCGGACGAAAGTAGATTGCAAAGCTACACGGGATTAAGTAACCCCCGTGTAATGGTGTAAATATTTAAGACACTTAAAAGTGCCGCGTCGTGTTTCCTCCCATGCCTAAAGGCTATGGGTTTCCACACTTACCGCGAGTTTTTATGATTGGTCAAAAATCAGAATTTTGTGATTTGGAAATGGTAACTGCAACTAGCGGTTGTTAGCTAGTTTTTAGCTTTAATACCCTTTTTAACTCAATTAGTTCATCTCGATGGGCAGTAACAGTAATAGTACTTGAGGATGGTGATTCGCTCTCGGTTGTTTCTACCTTCAGCGACACCTTCTCAAGTTTTTTAGCTTTTTTCCAGTAGTAAATTCCGACCAAAGGCGATAGTAATACCATCCCTAGAAAAAAAACACTCAGGCTAGGAAAAAGTTGTGACAAAACCAGTGATAGACAAAGAATACCAGTAGCAGCTAGCACGGTCAAAAATATGGCTAAAAACCAACTGGGACGAACATTGCCTTCAAAAATCACTTGGTTTTGTTCTGGGTCTACCGCTGCCACCCGGTAAGACCGCGCTCGAAAATACTCCCTTAATTGAGACATTAAAGTAGCTTCGTCTTGTTCAGATACCAGTTGTGCTACTTCTGTACGGTCTTTAGTAGAGGCACGGATAAAGAAAAATAATCCGACCGATAATAACAAAGTAAGCATCAACGTGGATGGCAGGATAGCGGTATCCATAATAGTGAGTTTTTACTGTTTGATTGGAGGGGACTTATTCATTATTCATTATCAGTGTATTCGTTAATTTGTCCTCCCATTTATGTACTGTTGCCAAAGACGAGCTAAATCTTGTGCTTGTGGAGTCCACTCGTAAGAAACTTGGTACATCCGCCGGGGACGTCCGCGTCCTTCAAGTTTTTTCCAATATCCTGTGATTGCCTTGTTGTCTTCGAGAAACTTAATCGCACTGTAAAGTACTGTATCCGAAAGGCGATAGTTGGGATATTCAGTTTCTAAGCGTTGGATTAACTCGGTTCCGTAAGACTCCCCTTGTAATAAAACGTACAAGATGTAACAAACTGCTAGTTCTTGACAAAGGTAAGTTGGCGGAGGATTCTCAAAGAATTGATATATATCCTCAAGTTTCATGGTTAGTGAAGAATTGCTAAAACAATGCCCAAGGGTTAAGCCTACAATCTTTTTTGTGAGTATATAGTGCTACCCCCCTACTTGGGTAAGTATATAACGCTACTTAGGCGAAATTAGCAAGCGCACACAATAAAATCATTAACCCAAGTTTGTAAGCGTAGGGACGGCACTTTCAGCACCAGAAATAAATTCCAGTGACAGCGCCTGATTGATGCGCCAGCTTGAGAAGTGCAAAATCATGCACTCCTTTTTGCCTCAAGCTCTAGTCAGTGTGGTGAGGAGCAAACAGACAACGGTTTCGGTTTGACCATTATCTTTGTGTTAAGTGATGCCGAGCGTGTGAGGACTGTTTAAGCATAAATTGTTGCCTTAGCAATTTTAAAGGTTAATTGCAAATTTTTCTGTAAAACTTAATAAACACTTTTTTTACAGCGATCGCACCAGTATAAATCTTTAAATATCAAGCATAAGTTAATATCTATAATTTTCAACCCTTGCAGCTCTTGACACATTCCAAGTCCCATAGTCTACTGAATTTTTAGACTTGGCATACTTAAAGGCTATTGTTTATATCCCTGTTTGAACAAAAATTGCGACAGATAGATAACCCAAAAGCTCATCCAGTCAACATTTACCAATCACAATGGTATTAAGTGTCATAGTTAATTTATCAATTAATCAAGCCCTCCAGCACATAGGTAATCACTATGTCAGTAGACTCTCAATCATCTTCCTCTCGTCGTCAAGAAATTGCCAAAATCTTTCGCCTCGTTGGTTGGATTAGCTTTTGGATTCAGCTAGTGCTAGGCGTAGTTTCTACAATTATTGTGCTGTTATATGGTGTTTTTAGTCAAAGACCTGGTAGTCCGAGTAATAACCCAGGTAATGGATTTGGTGTATTTCTGGCAGTTTGTGGACTAGTTACCTTGGGTGTAGGTGTATATTTAGCTTTCCGCTACACCCGTATTGGCAGACAACTGTTATCTTCTAATCCGAGTAATCACCCCAGCAAACTAGAAACAGTCCAAGTCTTGCGGTTAGGGCTATTAGTAAATTTAGTCGGAATGCTGTTGACTTTGTTAGGAGCGCAGGCGATTGTTGGTACTCTGGTAGCAAGGTCTATATCTCCCCAAGCAATTACTACACAATTGTTTGACCCCAACCGCATTATTAGTGGTCTAGATATGCTTGTGGTGCAAGCAAACACTAATACTGTCTCTGCTCACTTCGCTGGACTTGTAGGGTCAATTTGGCTACTCAATCGCATTACTCGTTAGATGAAGAGTGTGGGGAGACTGGGAAGAGCGGGGAGAGCGGGGAGAGCGGGGAGAGCGGGTAGTGTGGGGAGTAATGTAGAGACGCGATTCATCGCGTCTGGGAGAGCAGGGAGACAAAAAAGTCAATTCCAACTCTAAAATCCAAAATCCAAAATCTAAAATCTTAAATCGAATCGCTCATTTCCGGAATCATTTCTGTGGGCTGTGGAGACTAATACATGTTCCTGACACAAGCATCTTACCAGGGACTGATACAAGTTAAGCCAATGAGGTGATATTAGAAATTGGAGGTCTAACACGATGAGAGAATTACAAACTTGGAGATTTGGGATACAGTTTCTTTTCAGTACAGTAATGATTGGTCTTTGTACTTTCCAGCTTGTCAACGATAAAACTAAAGAAAATCAGACACTGTATTGGAGTGGTTTAAGCACTGTGCTAGCCTATTGGCTACCTTCTCCTTCTAGTACTCAAGAAGAGAATTTCAGCCAACCTAAAGCCAACCAACAAGAAAAATAATCTTAAGAAATATATAATTTTTATTATTTAGCGATATTTAAGAAATAGTTAAGCGATCGCACTATTAAAATAATCAAAATATTGGTAGAACCGATATAATTATTGGAAAATTGCCCTGGAAATGCCTAAAACAAATTGCAGTGTGATAGCCCCGGCGGTAATGCTGGGGCAAAATTTTGGCAAATTACTTATTCTTATACTAAAAACTGAGAAAAATCTGTGCTGGATATTAAGCAAATACGGGAAAATCCACAATTTGTACAACAGAGGTTGAATACTCGTGGTAGTAACTATGATATTCAGCCGATAGTAGATTTAAATAAACAACAACGTGAATTGGAGGGTAAGCGTAGCCAACTTCAAGCGCGTAGTAA
This sequence comes from Westiellopsis prolifica IICB1, assembly GCF_004323185.1. Lineage (GTDB taxonomy): Bacteria > Cyanobacteriota > Cyanobacteriia > Cyanobacteriales > Nostocaceae > Pelatocladus > Pelatocladus prolificus_A. The sequence continues at coordinate 1,232,081 of NZ_NAPS01000002.1, read as the reverse complement.
TGAAATTGGTAAGCTGGTTGGACAAAAGATTAAATCTGGGACAAATCCTCAAGACCCAGAAATTCAAGCCTTGCGGGATGAGGGTAACTCTGTTAAAGCCATATTAAGCGAACTGGAACCGCAGGAAAAAGAAATCATAGCCAAAATCCAAGAACTAGTACTTGCACTCCCTAATTTACCCAGTGACACCACACCCATAGGGAAGAATGAAGAAGAAAACGTGGAAGTGCGGCGCTGGGGTGATGAGTACATTCCGCAAAACGCGAATATTATCCCGCACTGGGAAATTGGGGAAAAGTTGGGTATTCTCAACGCCGAACGGGCTGTGAAAATTGCCCAAAGTCGCTTTGTGACCTTGATTGGGGCTGGAGCAGCACTAGAGAGAGCATTAATTTCTTTTATGCTGAATCGCCAAACAGCAGCAGGATATGTAGAAGTTATTCCTCCGTTTTTAGTTAATAGTGCTTCACTGACAGCTACCGGACAACTACCCAAGTTTGCGGAAGAAAGCTTTAAATGCGCTGATGACGATTTGTGGCTTATCCCCACAGCAGAAGTACCCGTCACCAACCTTTATCGCGGTGAAATTCTCGCTGGAGAAGATTTACCTATTTATCACTGTGCTTACACTCCCTGTTTTCGCCGTGAAGCTGGGAGTTATGGGCGGGATATGCGGGGATTAATTCGGCTGCACCAATTTAATAAAGTAGAGTTGGTGAAATTTGTCCATCCCAGCACTTCTTTTGAGGAACTAGAAAAATTAGTTGGTGATGCAGAAGCAATTTTACAAGCTTTAAAGTTGCCTTATCGAGTCATTAATTTATGCACTGGGGATATAGGATTCCATTCTGCCAAAACCTATGACTTAGAAGTTTGGCTTCCTTCGTCTGGGAAATATCGGGAAATTTCCAGTTGTTCTAATTTTGTAGACTTCCAAGCACGACGGGCTGATATTCGTTTTAAAGAAGCTGGTAAGAAAGGAACACAGTTAGTCCATACCCTCAATGGTTCCGGGTTAGCTGTGGGACGAACAATGGCGGCTATTTTGGAGAATTATCAACAAGAAGATGGTACGGTGAAGATACCAGAAGTCCTACAGCCTTATTTGGGACGGGAAGTTTTGTGATTTTTGGTTCGTAATTAGTAGGGTGTGTTAGCGACAGCGTAACGCATCGTAAATCATGATGGGTTAGGCCGCCAATTGATTTTAAATCATGTAGAGACGCGATATATCGCGTCTGGTACAACGCCAAAAATATGACGAAAAATCCTTAACCCAGCAGTATTAAAGACTCATCGGCGAGAATCAAAGACTCGTGCGCGAG
>NZ_NAPS01000002.1:1208260-1230593 GCF_004323185.1 Westiellopsis prolifica IICB1 | reverse complement strand
CGCGAGTATTAAAGACTCATCGGCGAGAATCAAAGACTCGTTGGCGAGTATTAAAGACTCATCGGCGAGAATCAAAGACTCGTTGGCGAGAACCAAAGACTCGTGCGCGAGTATTAAAGACTCATCGGCGAGAATTTTATAAGGATGGCTGGCTGAAAACTCAGGAGAAATAGGAACGCAATTCCGATTTCCGTTATGGGCGACCGGAGAGTCTCAAACCAAGATTCCATAAGTGGGTGAATCCAAAATCTAAAATCCAAAACAACACAATGATCTTTGAAAGCTGTTCCAGAGAGGCCTGCATAATTAGCTTAGGAGACGTTAAAAGGGAACAGGGAAAAGGGGGATTGAGACCCTTGTCGGACAACAGATAAAAATTACCCTGCTTTTTTGCCTAGAGACAGGTCAAATCTGACTATATATAATACCTTTGAGGAGTTCTCATATCATCACTCCGCCTAAAGAATTAGCGAAACAGCCCAAAAATATACAGCTTTGCAGACCAATGCTAGAGTGGTAGTCATTCTAGAATAGAAAAAAGTATAGCTAAGTAAGTTCAAAAAAATTCTCTATGTCAGTTTTAGCGGCGATCGCAGTCTTGGCTGTTCTAATCCTAGTACACGAACTAGGACATTTTATTGCAGCAAGGTCACAAGGAATTCATGTCAACCGCTTTTCTTTGGGCTTTGGACCAGTGATTTGGAAATACCAAGGTCCAGAAACCGAATACGCTGTTCGGGCGTTTCCATTGGGTGGTTTTGTTGGTTTTCCTGACGATGATCCAGATAGTGAGATTCCACCTAATGACCCTAACCTGCTGCGTAACCGTCCAATTTTAGATCGGGCGATCGTCATTAGCGCCGGAGTGATAGCAAACTTAATTTTTGCCTATTTTCTGCTTGTGGCGCAGGTGAATTTAGTCGGTATTTCACAAGCAACCCAACCTGGAGTCTTAATCGAACAATTAGCCCCAGAAGTTAGTAATGTAGCGACTCAAGCTGGTATCAAAGCAGGAGATGTCATCTTAGCTGCTAATAACAAAGAGTTTGGCACCTCATTGCAACAAATAGAAGCTTTAAGAGAAATCATTAAAACGAATGCAGGTAAGCCAGTTCAACTAGAAATTGCTCGTGGTGATCAAAAGCTGTCTTTGAGTGTCACTCCTGAAGCCAAGTCCGCTGGAGGTAGTATTGGCGTTGGACTTGCTCCCAACGGTAAAGTTGTACGTCGTCGTGCTAACTTGCTAGAAGCTTTTAACCTTGGTGCTGCTGAATTTCAGCGAATTATGAAATTAACATTTCAAGGTTTTAAGCAATTAATTACTAACTTCGGCGAAACAGCTAGTCAAGTAGCAGGCCCAGTCAAAATTGTGGAAATTGGTGCTAGCATTGCCCAAAATGATACAGGCAGTTTGTTCTATTTTGGAGCTTTGATTAGCATCAACTTGGCAATTATCAATATTTTGCCTTTACCAGCTTTGGATGGAGGACAACTCGCTTTTCTACTGATTGAAGGATTGCGTGGTAAACCTTTACCTTCTCGTGTTCAAGAAGGTGTGATGCAAACTGGTTTAATGCTACTTCTAGGATTGGGCATTTTTCTCATTGTTAAAGAAACTTCCCAACTGGAGTGGGTGCAAAAGCTATTCCAGTAATTGAGTCGCCAGTCAGTAAGCCTATAAGCCCGTAAGCCCGCTGTTTACTTGCGGGCAATAAATTATACAACGAGCGTATCAAAATCTATTCCCCAATCCCCGATCCTTTCAATCCAGTGAGCAACACTCGTAAATGGTCATCTAAAAAGCAGCGATCGCTAGAAATATTAGTTCGTCTCAAGCGTCTTTATCCTGATGCTACTTGTTCTCTAAACTATTCCACCCCAGTGCAACTGCTGGTTGCAACAATTCTTTCCGCTCAATGTACGGATGAGCGAGTAAATTTAGTGACGCCAGCACTATTTGGTCGTTTTCCAGATGCACCTAGCTTGGCTAATGCTGACCTGAGTGAGTTAGAAAATTTAGTACGTTCTACGGGATTTTACCGTAACAAAGCCAAGAATATTCAAGCCGCTTGTCGGATGATTGTTAAAGAATTTGGCGGTGAAGTCCCAAAGCAGATGGAGCAATTATTGTTGCTTCCAGGGGTAGCACGTAAAACAGCAAATGTAGTTCTTGCTCATGCTTTTGGAATTAATGCTGGTGTAACAGTTGATACTCATGTCAAACGTCTCAGCCAACGTCTAGGGTTGAGTGAACACACAGAACCTATTCATATTGAACGAGATTTAATGAGCCTTGTGCCTCAACCAGACTGGGAAAATTGGTCAATCCGGTTGATTTATCATGGTCGTGCTGTGTGCAAAGCCCGTAATCCCGCATGTGAGGTTTGCGATTTGGCTCCTTTATGTCCTTTAGGGAACAGGGACAAGGAGGACAAGGGGGACAAGGGGGACAAGGAGGAATACTTAACCATCAATCAGCAACAAATCACAACCAAAAATAAACAAGTAAGCAATAACTAATTCCATCAGATAGAATGGGAAATGCTGTCTTTTAATTTAAAAAGTAAGTAACAGATTCAATGGCAAAAAAGAGCATGATTGAGCGCGAGAAAAAGCGCGCTAAACTAGTGACAAAGTATGCGGCTAAACGGGAAGCTTTATTAGAAGAGTTTAGAACTACAGAAGATCCTATGGAGAAGCTGGAGATTCACAGACGAATTCAACAGCTACCCCGCAACAGCGCACCCACTCGCCGTCGTAACCGTTGCTGGGCTACTGGTCGTTCCAGAGGTGTGTACCGCGACTTCGGACTATCTCGGAACGTTTTGCGGGAATGGGCGCACGAGGGCCTTTTACCTGGAGTGGTTAAGTCAAGTTGGTAGTCATTGGTAGAGACGCGAGGAACATCGCGTCTGTACAATAGTCATTGGTTATTGGTCATTGGTCATTAGTTATTGGTAATTGGTAATTAGGGAGAAGATGATTGGTGATTTGTTATAAAGTCATTATTCAAACGACAAATGACAAATGACAGATGACAAATGACAAATGACTACTGTCCACAACACTTATCAATTCCTAAACTTTCTAAGAGTAGATCGCTAACGGCGTTGGCGATCGCAAACTCTCCATAGAAACTTTTAGAAAAATCAAATGCTTGCATTTCTGTGACAATAGCAATTACCAGAGAACCAAGGTCATTTTCTCCTTCCATTCTTTGGCGAACAAATATTTGGGCTGCACGTTCGGCGATATTTTGGTTAATTGCTTCTGGGATAAATTCTGTGTCTAGCCACCCATGTAAGCGTTGCTTTAACCATTTACCTTCAAGTTCTGGATTTTGGGATGGTGGTAGGGTGATTGGTGGAATAGGTTCTGTCATATTTTTGATCTGCTTAAAACGCACCAAGTGTTAAAACGAATCGCTAAGGAACGCAGAGGATGACTGTTAACATCTAATAGCGTGACTAAGCGATGTTTCTATTTTTAATGTTATGGAATATGATACTGCTGCTATCATTCAAGGCTATGCCCAAGGCTATTTTCTCATGGCTGATGAGGAGAATGGCTTAGGTTGGTATGGAAGTCGCGATCGCACTCTCATTCCTTTGGATGATCAATTTCGCTACCCCAAGTCCCTACGACGTGTCCTGAATCAAAATCGCTTTACTGTAGCGGTGAACCGGGACTTTGAATCAGTAGTGGAAGGTTGTGCTAACCGAGAAGTAACTTGGATCTCAGCAGAATTAAAAGATATATATTGGCAACTTTACCAAACAGGTTGGGCGTATAGTTTTGAAACTTGGCAAGAAGATGAACTTGCTGGAGGAATTTTAGGGATTGTTATTGGTGGTGCTTTCATCGGCGAATCAATGTTTTATCGCATTCCCGATGGTTCTAAAGTGGCTATGGTGAAGTTAGTAGAAAGATTGCGAGAAAGACAGTTTGTGTTATTTGATGCTCAAATGATGAATCCCCATTTAGAAAGATTTGGGGCTTGTAGAGTCGGTGATAAAGAGTATCAAGAGTTACTTTATAAAGCCTTATATCGAAAGTGTTCTATTGTTTAGAGATGTTTAAAGATTTTATTTTGTCAGATTTTTGTCACAACTATAATTCATAATTCTCATAAAAAAATAAATACTGAATAGAAATATTTAGCACTAGAAAAATATGTCTTTTATTGATGACAAACTAAAGGTTTTTACCTCTTTAGACAGATGATGAACATGTATCTGGTGTGGATAATTTTGTGAAAGTACTTGCTTTATATACTCCCCTGTAAACCCATGTCAACGCAAGTATATATTTACTTCGTCACTATTAGTTAATAGTAAAAATATCTGTGACAAATGTTTAGTGAAGTGTTAATTTTACTTTAAATTCATCCCCTCAACAAAGTTATTTGTAGATTCAGAATCTATTGCTTATGCTTGCAAATATTTGTACTTTATTTGAACGAGATTATCACTACGGCGTTGGGGTATTAGTTAATTCTCTTTATCATCATGGCTTTCGTGGTGTAGTTTGGGTGGGGTATCGTGGGACTTTACCACCTTGGACAAATTCTCTTAAAGAAGGTCAGGGTTATCAAGAGTTTTCGGTCGCCGAAGATTGTGTAATTCGCTTTATCAAGCTCACCACTTCAACATTTTTTTCTAATTACAAACCTGATTTTATGCTGCAACTTTGGGAAAATTATTGTCCAGAAGTTGAAGCATTATTTTATTTTGATCCTGATATTGTCAATAAACGTGACTGGTATTTCTACACTGATTGGGTTGATCGTGGTATTGCCTTATGTGAGGATGCTTATGATTATATGCCTGCCAATCATCCCTATCGATTGGCTTGGAAAGAATTGGCTGAACGCTACGGTTTCCCTTGTCAACGTGAACTAAACCGCTACTATAACGCCGGCTTTATTGGTGTAAAGCAGAGTCAGAAATCTATACTTTTGTTATGGCAAAAACTATTACATACTTTTGAGGAAGCAGGTTATATAAATCTCAAGGATTTTTGTTTGGCTTTTAATCGTTATCCCTATTTTCAAACCGATCAATGTGTTTTGAACTTAGCAGTCATGTTAAGCTCTGAACCACTTAGTACTGTTGGTGCAATGGGAATGGATTTTGGTGGTGTGAGTGTAGATATTATGTCACATGCGTCGGGAAGCCAGATCAAACCTTGGCGAAAACAACTGATTTTGAATGCTTTGAATGGATCACCTCCAACATTGACAGATAAAGCTTATTGGCAAAACACACAAACACCGATGCAAATTTACTCGCCTTGGGAATACAATCAGAAAAAGATTGCTCTGCGGTGTGCTGCTGGGATTGGACGCTTTATCCGTCGCTCTTAATTTATATTGAATTCACCCGATGTTCTGTCACTAAAGTCAAACTCACCCATTCCCCTTTATCGTTGTAACTACGAATCATGCGTTGACGGAGATTTGGTTTAATTAACCAACCCACTTCTAAAAATAAGGGTTGGCGAAATTGTACTTTTAACGGTGACGTCGCGGAAGCGCCATCAGGTAATAGCAAAACCTGTATCTGCTTTTGTGAGTCTTGAGCAAATGTGAGAATGGAACCATTGATTGTTGCAGTCGAGGTGATTGTGCGATCGCCAAATGAAAGATTTAGCACTAAATGTCCAGAATCATCCAATTGTAACTGCATTTTGCTAGAGTAACGATCAGGCGATCGCCAATCTGGATAGATTGTCACTGCTTCGCTTTCCCATTCTCCTAACAATGCTTCTACTGTTACAGCAGTGCTTTGTGTAGCTGGGGTTCCAGCTAGGTGTTCGCGAATCAGGGTAAATTGATCTAGCTGACCATTTTTATCAAACAATTGCACAAGGCGCAAACGGCGATTTTCATAAATTAACCCTAATTCTGCTCCAAATTCCGAAAATGGCCCTAGCTGAATCGTACCTTGAGAAAAAGCACCATTTTCAAAAAATAATACACCCCGTCCCAAAGAACTGTATTCTAAAACTTTTTCATCTCCACCCAGGCGAATAATTTGACGAATTGTCTGATTATCATTTAACCCTTCTAGAGATACAACACTAGGTGTATCACTAATTATTTCACCTTGGGGAGAAACGCGAGTGAATGAACCTTGCCATTCACCAAGATTTTTTAATAAAGATTCCCACTGACTCATTTTTTGGTTGTTGGTTGGTAGTTAGTGCAAGTTTCCAAGGTGGTTTTCGATATTCTTAACTTTCGTATTTGCTCATGTGCAGCCATTCATAGCAGCTTTCTTTCATGTGTTGCTATGAGTGGCACTATCTTTATAAGTCAAATATTACATTTCATCCTCAATAGCCCCTAAAGCTTGTAGCATTTCTTTCTGACCATTTATTAAACCTGTAGCACCTGTAATGTTCATACCTTCATAAGGTCTATCAGGTCTTAAGACATTAAGACATTCTCCAGTATTAGTAGACCATAGTCTAATTGTTTCATCTTGACTGCCACTAGCTAAAGTTTGACCATCAGGGCTAAAAGCAACTGAAAAAATCCAATTGGAGTGTCCATCCAAGATCTGATGTTGATCAGCATTGATATCCCAAATAATCAGTTCATTACCACTACTAACAAGAATGTGATCGTTAGAACAGAATGCTACTGAGTAAACTAATCCAGTATGTCCTTGCAAGCTTCTCAGGCATTCACCAGTGTTGATATCCCACAATCTTACTATACGATCATCACCACAACTGGCCATGATTTGACCATTTCTACTGAAAGTAACACAGCGAATTCTAGGTGTAGCTTGAAAAGTTTGTATACATCGACCAGTATCTATATCCCATAACCTTATTAAGTTATCATTACTGGCGCTAGCAAGGATTTGCCCACAAGGGCTGAATGCTAGTGACCAAATTCTTTCAGGATGCTGCTCTGAAAGTTCTCGATAATCACCAGTACGTACATCCCAAAGTATCACTTTACAATCATGGCTGCTACTAGCTAGAGTCTGCCCACTAGGATTGAAGACAATAGACGTTACTCTATTAGTATGTCCCTCCAAAGTTTTAAAACTTTTACCACTATTGACATTCCAAAGTTTTATCTTTTGATCATCACTACCGCTAGCAAGAATTTTTCCATCAAAACTGAAAGCAACACACCAAATTCTATCTTGATGTCCTTGCTTAGAAGAATCTTGCAGAATTTTTTGACATTGACCAGTGCGTACATTCCATAAACGTACTGTCTGATCATCACTACCACTAGCGAGAAGTTGTCCGTCTGGGCTAAAAGCAACACACCAGATCCAATTAGCATATCCTTGGAAGATATCTATGTGCTTGCCATTTTGTGTATCCCATAAACGTACTGTCCGATCATCACTACCACTAGCAAGAACTTGTCCATCTAGTCTAAGAGCTACTGAGGTTATCCTACTAGTATGCTTGTATTTATCAGAATAAAAAGTATGCAAGCATCTACCAGTACTAACTTCCCAAAGCCTGACCGTTTTATCAGAGCTACCACTGACAAGAGTTTTATCATCATTGTTAAAGGCTATAGAAAGTACACTATTGCTGTGTCCTAACAAAACATTCAGGCATTCTTCAGACTCAATATCCCACAGTCTCACTACCCGATCATTATCACCACTAGCTAAAATTTTTCCATCGTGACTAAAAGCAACTGACCAGACTTTATCTGTAACCTCTGGCAAAGTTTTTATATATTCACCAGTTTGACTATTCCAGAGACATATCATCCCATCTTCACCGCTACTGGCAAGGATTTGTCCATCTGAACTGAAGGCTACGGATCGTATTCTTCTTGTATGTCTGTGCAACATTCTTATACATTGATGAGTTTGGGCATCCCAAAGCCTTAAGATTCCATCTTCACTACCACTAGCAAGAATTCGTCCATCCGAGTTAAAGGCAATACACCAAACTTCACCACCACATTCTCGCAAAATCTTTATACACCTCAGAGCTGATGTGTCTTGAGCTTGTATAGCTCGAAGATCCCACAGGCGTATTGTCTTATCCTCACTACTGCTAGCTAGAAGTTCTCCATTCGGACTAAAAGCAATTGATCTAATCCAATCGTTATGCCCTAAGCATGTACCAATTTTTTGATTGTCTGCATCCCGCCATAGATGCACAGCACCGTTAACGTCACCTATTGCTATAACTGTTCCATCTGGACTAAATGCCACTGACAAAACACCTCCGAAAATTTGGCTAAATAAAGATTTAGACAAATCAGAGTAAGCAAAGTTCACTGTATGGAGATTAAGTCCTTGAAGACAAGCCTGCCAAACACAAAGATAGGAAAAATCCCAATCTCTTAAAGTATTCTCCTGTCGGTCTAATACTATTTGTCGTAATAGATTTAGAATATTTCCACCTATGTACCCAGGTCTTTGAGGAACTTCCTCTCGTGATTTAGTAAGAATTTGATTTAACTTTGTTTCCAGGTTTATTATGCCACCTAAATCAATAAGAAGCTGATTTAGGATTGGTTTAAGAATAAGTTCAATTTGAGACTCTCTAACATAATCTTTCGCAAGGGCTTTGATTATTGCATGACTGTTAAAATTTTTTATGTTTTCTAATTCGCTCTCTTGAGCTTTAATTTCTTCACAAACTTTTTCAATGAAGCGTTCAGTCACATATTCCCTTAAGACTGGCTGTAATCTAAAACGTCCTCCATTGTTTTCAAGAGGTAATTGCCGTTTTATTGAGCTTATAATTGAATTAACTCTATCTTTAATTGTTGGTGATATTATATCATCGTTCAAGTCCGAAATTGAGGTAAAATCGCGGTTAATTGCCAACCAATAAACAACTTCTTTCTCTTCATCGGATAAGCGTTCAAAATGCCAATCTAAGAAATCTTTTCGCATATCATCTAAAACTTTTTTGGGTTGTTGTAAAAACTTACCAATCTCACCATTAAAAACTTCCAAAATCTGATCAGCAGCAATCTTTAATGCTAAGGGATTACCTTCGAAATAAATTTCAATGAGTTCTTTCCATTCATCATCTGAACCAACAAAATTAACATCCTCTTCTAGAGCCTTACGTTCTAGAGCCTTATGTTCTAGAATTTGTCTACCATCTAAATAGCCTAAACCATGTAGTGGTAAACAGCGAACTTTTTCACCTTCTAGTTTTATAACTTCTCTAGGTTTCTCTCTAGATGTTAATAATAAACAACTTTGATGCCTGACTGTTGCTATTTTTTTCAGTAATATATCGTAGCCTTCTCCATATTGCTTTTGCCAACCAGATTTACCTAAATCATCAAGTATTATTAAACATCTTTCATCCTGCATATATGTAAGAAATTGTGAAATTTGCTCATTTATATTATCTGGTAATTCAATCTTTTTTTGATTGGACAATATTTTAATTAAATCTGTTAAAACTGAGCTAATTGGTGGAGCATTATCTAAACTTTTCCAAACAATATATTTAAACTGACCTTTACTAGTTTTGGTTATTTCTTTCGCAAATTTCAATGATAGATTCGTTTTACCAATTCCACCTTCGCCTAGTTTCACTGTTAAACTAGTTTTGCCGATTCCAGCCATACCAAAAATTACCACCAGTTGGCATCCATCTTCGACAATCCATTGCTCTAGGATAGCTAACTCTTGATTGCGTCCAACGAAATGAGAAGCTTCAGGTGCGTCTTCAAATCCTCTGATTTGCCTGGGAGGATCTATAATGCTTTGCCAATCATCAATCCCAATTGCCTTGCAAATAGCAATAAAAAATTCCTGCCGAATCGGCTCTTGTCTACCCCAAAATCTTTGAAGCGTTGACCGTGAAACGCCTGCTGCATTTTGCCATGCAACAGCATCTTTATTCCAGCCTTTTAGGCGGCGTACTTTATCAATGACCTCCAAACCCTGAATTGATGCTATAAAACTGTCTGCCATCTTTTGAAACACCTACTATTTTGCAAACTTTAACTTTGAGCCAGTTTGTTGTGACAGTAACAGTAAAACTGAAGCAAAACTGAAGCAAAACTGAAGCTTCATGTCCTCGCAAATTTGAGATTCTGGAATTATAAACATTTTAGAGAAAATTCAATGGTTAATAAAACTAACCCCACACAGTCTAATCATACTCTCGTTCGCTCACTGATGAATATTGCTCTTTCAGTGGGAGTTATGCTTGGTTCAGGTTTAGCGTATGGTTTTGTTCAAACTGCTTTCAATTCTAAGCAGCATGGACAATTTGCTCAAACTGAATCTCATCGCTTCGGTCGCGCAGAGTACGAACAATTAAAAATAGGAATGTCTTTAACAGAGGTACGCTCAATTTTAAATCGAGGCATCGAGGTTAGGCAATCTACAACAACGGCAACCTTTGTTTGGGAAAATCCTGATGGTTCCAAAATAACCCTCACTTTTGAGGGTAATAGGCTTAAGAGTAAAGAGCAGTCCGGATTGAAATAAAGAGGTGACTAAGGGTGCAATCACCTTTTCTAATCCCTAACCTTGCTTGTAGCAATGCGTTATTTCCATCATCTTAAAAGATATCTTTTACTGCCAGTGACCGGAGCATACAAGCAAATTGACTTTTCCTCTTGTTGCTGGAGTTTAGTCTACTCTGAAAACAAATTTCATCAGTGGTGCTGAACTGGAAATTCATAATCCACTAAACTCCAGTAATTACTAATGACAATTGACAATTGACTAACTTTTCGCAAATTTTTGCACAGCAAATAAACTTCCGATTAATCCTACAGTTGCACCAAAATTGAGCAGAATCAAGGGTAATAATAAAGTTTGTAATGGAGTCAGTTGTAAATTATAGGTGAGAAATTTGATAAATTCCGGTTGGTTAGCCAGTAAATGTCCGAGAAATTGTTGAATAATGCTAATGAAACTCCAAGCGATCGCACCGCCAATCAAACCAAAAGCAATTCCCTGCAATATAAACGGTAGGTAAATCCAAGCGGAAGTTGCTCCCACTAGTTGCATAATTTCAATTTCTCGACGTCGCGCCATAACTATTAATCTGATGGTGGTGGTGGTTACGGCGATCGCTGTTAAAGTCAAGATTATAGTAATTGTTAGTGTTATCCAGTTTAAACCTCGATGCAACTGAGCAATGCGTCTGACTGCTTCATCCACATATTGAACTGCATCTACTCCATGTAATTTAGCTAGCTGTGTTGCTAAGTTTGGTACTACTTCTGAGTTACGCGCTTTTACCTTCAATTCATCCACAAGCGGATTTTCACCTAGCTGCTGAATAGCAGCTTTGATATCAGTAATTCCTAATTCTTGAACTAGCTTACGCCAAGCTTGTTCTTTGGTAATAACTTTTATATCTGTAACCTCTGGTATTTTTGATACCAATGATTCAATACTGTCTGCACGCGCACCTGGATCAAGATAAACAGATATTTCCAACTGACTACCGAATTGATAAAGTAATTTTTCTACTTGCCAAGAACTTTGTAAATTTAAACCAAACAGGAATAGTAACACAGTCACAGTACTAATAGCTGCCCAATTCATCCAGCCACCGCGTTGCAAACCAATCCAGGTTTCTTTAAGCAGATAGTCGAGTTTAGTAAGTATTCTCAACATTAGATAATCTATTGTTTATACAAAATAATCAAACTCTATTATTAGTCATTTGTTAGTAGTTAGTGGTTAGTTGTTTACTTCCCACACTTCCAGACGCGATGAATCGCGTCTCTACATTACTTCCCACACTCCCCATTTCCCACAGATTGCTAAGATTAAATAAAGCGGAATCATTCCCAATCCATAATAGGTGAGTTAAAAAAGAATGCCATCGGAAGTCGCTGTTGAGAAGAAAAAGTTACAAAATCCGCCCTTGGAACTGCATTTCCTTGGCGATCGCGTTCTGCGTCAAGGGGCGAAGCGCGTTGCTAAAGTAGATGAAGAAATCCGCAAACTAGTACGGGAAATGCTACAAACCATGTATAGCCAAGATGGGATTGGTTTGGCTGCACCCCAAGTCGGAATTCATAAACAAGTTATAGTCATTGATCTGGAACCAGAGAACGCGGCTAACTCCCCACTGGTGTTGATTAACCCTACTATTAAAAAGGTAAGCGGAGACATCTGCGTTGCTCAAGAAGGATGTTTGAGCATTCCGGGAGTTTTCATGGATGTGAAGCGTCCCGAAGTTGTAGAAATATCCTACAAAGATGAGTATGGACGCCCTAAGACACTGAAAGCTTCAGATTTACTAGGACGCTGTATTCAACACGAAATCGACCACCTCAACGGTGTAGTATTTGTAGACCGTGTAGAAAACTCTTTGGCTTTAGCGCAGGAGTTATCCAAGCATGGCTTTTCTCATCAAGCTGTCAAATCATTTGTGTAGGGGATGTGCTTGTGAACGTAATGACACCTAAGAGTGGTTTATTTTTAGCCTGTTCTTGTATTACTGCGATCGCAGCAGTCGGTTCTGTTTTTGAGCTTACCTCTGGACAGCCTGATCTCGGTACTCAAACGACGGCGATTATCTTAGGGTTAAGTATTCCCCTCACAGGGCTATTTTTCTTAGCCGCAGTCAAAGATGCTAAAGCTAATATAAACAAATAGACATTGATCCACATTCGCAAGTAAAAGGTAAAAGGAAAAAAATTTCCTTTTACCTTTTATTTTTCAAGTTTTACTCTATTTACCGCCGCTTCACTTAACTAAATTTAAGATTTTATTTATTTTTTACGTTAAATTTTTGCGAAATTAGGCAGACAGGAATTGTATCCAGAAATTATGAATGATGAATTATGAGTTATTAATTTTTGTAGCTAGTAGTTAATTATTTATTACTAATTATTCTTGGAAATCAGGCAGTAAATAATTACTACTTACTGACCAATCAATCTCAAATCCTGTTATAGGTTGACTCATACTTCATTATTCATCATTGTTGAGTCCACATACTTAGATATTGTTTTGACATTTAATGCTAGTCAACTATATTGACATGCAAAGATGATAGCTAAAACAATCACTTGCCGAAAATTGGTGCTAAAGCTAAAATTTTGCAGCAATTAAACTAAATTTGAGGAAAACATGAGACACGAAAAACTTTCTCCCGGATTGCTACTAGCCTACGAAGACTATCAAAGAGAAGGACAAGAAGCTTTAACCACACACAAGCGATCGCTTGGTATAATTGCTCCAAAAACTAGTATTAAGCCTACTCGTAGTATTGTTTTTATCTACTGTGATGAACAAGCAGACCTGAGTCATCTATCACAATACGGTATTGAAATCAACCAAAACACAGGTACGGTCAGAACAGCTTACTTACCAATAGATAGTTTGAGCGATTTATCTGAAGAATCTGCCGTCCAACGGATCAAGCCATCCCGTAAATTAAAGTTACGGCTGGATGAAGCACAAAAAAAAGTCAACCTACCAGAGTTTAAGAATAAAAATGGATTGACTGGTAAAGGAGTTGTTATTGGTGTAATAGACAGTGGTATTGATCCAAAACACCCCGCTTTTGCAGGACGTATTTTAAGGATTTGGGATCAAACACTACCAGGGCCAGGAGTACAAGAAGGTGGTTATGGTGCAGAATTAACCGGGACACAGTTGACAATTTCCCAAGATACAGATGGTCATGGTACTCACGTTGCAGGTATCGCCTCTGGATTAGATAGTACTTATGGTGGTGTAGCACCAGAAGCAGAATTAGTAGTTGTTAAAACTGACTTGCAAGACGCTCACATTGCTGATGGGGTTCGCTATGTTTTCCGAGTCGCAAGTGAAATGGGACTTCCAGCAGTCGTGAATCTCAGCTTGGGTGGACACGCTGACGCTCATGATGGTAGCGACTCTTTATCCAAAATCATTGATGCTGAATCTGGACCAGGAAAAATTGTTTGCTGTGCTGCGGGTAATGAAGGTAATGACAACATTCACGGTCAGACAATCGTCAACAGCAAGCGCTCAGGAACCATGCGTTTCAGTGTTCCCCAGAATCAAGTAGGGATTGTCTGGTTAAACGGTTGGTATTCCCTTGATGGTCAGTTGGAAATCTCTCTACGCAGTCCCAATGGATTTGTTACCCCCTTCCAACCAATTATTGTTGATGGTAATCCTTCAAAACAATATAACTTACTCGATGCACGAGTCGAGATTGTCACCCCAGGTCCAGACCCAGCCAACGGTGACTATAACTTCTTTGTGCAGATTCGGGGCGGAGGTAACAGCAGGTTTAGTCAACCTGTACCAGGCGGAGTTTGGCAATTGCGGGTACGCAACACCTCTGGAAATGACGTACGTCTAGATGTGTGGACTTTAGATGATGCTGCGTCAGTATTCTTTACAGGTAAAAGCATCTCTGATACCATGAAAATTGGCGCTCCTGGAGCTGCTAGTAGTGCAGTAACTGTTGCTTCTTATACTACTAAAGTTCAGTACAAAGATATTGATAATAATGTGCGGCAAGTAGGGTTAGAGTTGGATGATATTTCTGACTTTAGCAGCGAAGGTCCACTGCGAAATGATGCCCTAAAACCCGATGTTGCAGCCCCCGGAGCAATGATTGTTTCGGCTCTTTCATCCAATGCAAACTTTGATCGCGCAATGATGGTCAATTCTAAGTTTGTGGTGTCAGGTGGTACAAGTATGGCAACACCATTTGTGAGTGGCTTAGTTGCACTGCTGTTGCAACGTGACCCAAATCTGACTCCAGAGGGTGTGAAAGATTTGCTACGTCAAAATAGTTCTATTCCCGGTGAAGGTGTAGGAACTTTTGATCCGAAATGGGGTTATGGACTGATTAACGCGGAAAATCTGTAGTTTCTAAATCAACGTATATTGCATTTGCAAAAGGTAGATGATTCACCTTTGGCTAGTAACTGAGTAATCAAAAATATTACTGAATTATTAGCGATCGCAATTAGACAATAGACCTTGATACCTAGCTCCTCTCTTTAATTAATAGAGAGGGGCTAAAAGCCAATTTAATATAAAAAAACGAGTATAGAATTTGACCTAAAAATTAGGTAACTATTAGTGTTAGATGAAGCAATAGAACTTTATCAAAAAGAACTGGTAGCCCTTGAGGAGAATTTTGAGGTATCAGAAAAGCAAATATTTAGGCTTCTGACTACTCGCGATCGCATCCAAGCTGCATTAAATGATCTTACTCAAACATCAGACGAACAATTATTTCTAGTTATTGAGCTTGATACTCGCTTAAAGCAACAAGCTCATAAAATTAACCAACTAGCTAAACTTGCAGACTGGCGTACTAGCCTAAATGTACCAGTAACATCTTGGTGGTGGTTTCTGCAAACTCCTAGTCATCCCTTAGACAATTTTGACTGGCTTTGGAATGCACTTACAATTACTTCTCTGACAGGTTCTCTGAGTTTAGTGATAGATATCTCTACCCGTTTTTTGAGTGGGGGAGCAGGTTTTTTAAGTTCGTTTGCTGTCATTTCTCAGAGTGTATTAACACTCTTAACTGTTGGTGGTGTACTAACTGAAGCAGGACGTAAGGGAGTAGAACAAACTCTTTCGCGTTTTGGAATCAAGACTTATCTTTGGCAAGAAACAAAATTTGGGTTATCAGCCTTACTTTTACTGAGTTTAATTAGCTTTAAGGCTTCACTTCCCCAAATTGCTAACTACTTTAATGAACAGGGTAGGAGACACTACCAAACTAGCCAATGGGACAATGCAATATCTGATTACGAGCGAGCAATTAGCCTTGATCCAGACAATGCTGAGGTTCACTATAACTTAGGACGATTGTATGAACAATTACGGGATGTGAATAAAGCACAGACTGAGTATAGATTAGCAATTCGAGGAGATATACCTCTTGCCTACAACAATTTAGCTCGATTGTTTCTTCTTGAAAACAAGCCTTTTGAAGCGATGTCTTTACTCTTCAAAGCCAGAGATTTAGAACCAAAGCTAGATCAGATTTTATCAGAAAACGACAAACTTTTGATGTATGAAATACGAAAAAATCTAGGCTGGGCGAGGTTCCAGCAAAAACGCTATACCGATGCTCAAGCAGAATTGGAAGATGCGATCGCCATTCATAAAACAATTCCCAAAGATATAAATCATCCCACTTATGCCTCTGCTTACTGTCTGTTAGCCCAAGTTTTGCAAAAGACAGGTAATGCGAAAACAGCACTAATGCAATGGAAACTATGTAATGCCTATGGTAATCCGCGTGTACTCGAAGAAGATGCGTGGATGGACATGGCTCCATCAAGTGTGAAAAAAGGAGAAGAATAATGCCACAAAATTCTGCCAAAATTACTGAATTCACAGGTACAGTTCAGATCAAACGGATTGATCAGCCAAATTGGAGACAAGTAAATGTAGGCACCCAAATTAATTTTGGTGACATGCTGAAAAAACAACCAGGTGCTAGTGTCAAAGTTCGTTGTGGTGATGGAAGAGCAGGAAGCTCTCTCCCGAATGGAGTAGCAAAAGGGTTACCCTTTATCTGTCCGACAGTATTTCGTAATGCAAGCGATCCTGCCATTCCCTATACCATTAGTCCACGGGACACTTTAATTCTTACCAAACAACCAACTTTGCGTTGGCACGCTCCAAATGATGCTAATCGCTTCGAGGTGATAGTGAGAGGTCAGGAAGTGAACTGGACAAAACAAGTCAGTCGAGAAGAGGCTTGTCAAGGGGATGTCTGCGAACTGGTTTATCCAGGCGACCAGCCATTGCAACCAGGGGTCAGCTACAAATTGGTAATTGAAACAACAGATACAAATAGATCATCAGAAGAGATAACAGAACCAGGACTGGGATTTAAGCTGATTGATGAAGATAAAGCACTTGAGATCCAAAATATTGCTCAGGAGATTAAGCAACAAGAATTTTCTGCTGTGGAAAAAGCTTTAAAGCTAGCTGATATGTATAATGAAAAACTTCTGACAGCAGAGGCGATCGCCACTTTAGAAGCTTTGCCAGACGAAGACAAAAACACAACTGTTTACTACCAACTTGGTCAACTTTATCACTCGATCAAACTCCCCTCAGAAGCTAAAGCATACTATGAAAAAGCAATTGCCAAGGCAGAAGTTACTGGGAATAAATCAGAACTAGCAGTAGCACAGGTTGGATTAGGAGAAGCGAATTGGACTCTTGGTAAACAAGAGGAAGCACGAAGATTGCTAGAAACTGCTAAAGCAATATACACAGAATTGGGAGATATAGATATGGTCAGTTACTTAGAGGAACGACTACGCGAAATGGTGCAATGAATATTGTGTTCAGATCCTGGACTTTTTTAAAAAAGTCCGGGTTCAATCAGCTCTCAAAATTTGTGTGGCGAACTACATATTATGAAACCAGGGGCAATCTTCTTATGCTTAAAAAATTAAAAAATCGTCGATTCGCTCATAATTTAATACGTTTTTTGGCTAATTTGTATTATCAGGAAGGGAAATATTTTTTAAAAATAAATAATATTTTAACAACATTACAATCATGGGATAAATGTCTATTATTATGTGAATTCAGTGAATATCGTCAGTTAGAGATGCTGGTTATACAATCTTTAGGGAATGCTTACAATGATTGCTTATATGATCGAATTAAGGCAATAGATTACTTACAGAAAAGTTTAAAAATTGCCGAGGAAGTGCAAGATGAAAAAATGCAAGGAAGATTACAGGGAGACTTGAGTGCTGCCTATGCGGATCTGGCTGTAAATGATGACGATGTAGTTGATAAGGAGAAAATTAATCTAGCAATTCATTATGCTCAAAACAGCCTCAACATATCTCAAAAATATCTCAACATAGCTCAAGAATATCAAGATATTGAAGCCAAATCGCAAGTTTTAGACGATTCCGATGTACCAGACTCAAAGAAAATTGAAATCTATCAACAAATCATAAAAATCGCGCGACAATCTCAAATTTCGTTTGCAACAATCGAAGATTTACACAATTTGGGGGAGGTTTACTTAAGTTTTCTAAACTACAAGAACGCCATGATTTGTTTTCGCTGGGCTTTGCAGCTGGCTCAAAAACTCAAAAATGCTCAACAAGAAGCAATGGAATGGGTAGCTTTGGGCAGAGTTGCTAAACAACAACAAAATATAGCTGAAGCAATTAATTACTATAAAAAAGGAATTGAAATTGCTGAGAATATTCGCAGTACGATCAAAATAGAAGAGAATACAGCATCCTTTGTTAATTTTTGGGCAAGGCACTATAGAAGTCTAATTCTTTTACTCTGGCAACAAGGCTTAGTCTCGCAACAAGTCCCGCAACAAAATTATTTTCAAGAAGCCTTTGAGTTTGTTGAACGGTCAAAAGCGCGAGCCTTTCTCGACAAAGTTGCGAATGCGAGGATAGGCAAGCGTGGGAGAGTGAAAGCTTATCTTTTAAAGCAGGAGCAAGCTCTAAGAAAGCAAATATTTGCTCTGCGTCGCAAAGGTCCGAATCATCAGTTAAGTGATCTCGAAAAAGACTATAAAAATTTATTAGAAAAGTCAGAAATCCGGAATCGGGCGACTGCTAGCTTAATCAGTGTTGATGTTGTATGTCTAGCTCAGATTCAGGAAAAATTAGATACCCAGACAACCTTGCTGGAATATTTTGTTACTGATGAGCGTACCCTGGCTTTTATTATTACTCGCGATCGCTTCCAAGCAATTAATTTAGATGTGACTAGAGATAAACTTCAAAAACAGATTACTCTGTTCCGAGGTTTTGCCGATACATCTGAAGCTTATCCCCCGGAACTAAAACAACTCTATACCTACCTGATTGCACCTCTAAAATCCCAACTGAACACTCCCAGACTTATTATTGTCCCACATAACATCCTGCATTATCTCCCCTTTGCGGCTCTGATTGACGGAGAGCGCTACTTAATTGACGATTATGCCCTGGTTAACCTCCCCTGTGCCAATGTTTTGCGCTTCTTGCCTAAAAATAAACAACACAGTCCAAGTGCTAAAATACTGTTAGGGCTTGGTGCGCCAGATAACACATTCGATAAATTATTGTCTCCTTTAAATGCTGCTCGTAACGAAGTAGAAGCGATCGCTTCTCTATTCAATACCAAAGCTTATATCGGTAAAGATGCCACCGAAAGCCGTGTTTGGTCAGAAGCTAAAAATGCTGAAATTCTTCATATTGCTGCTCATGGCGAGTACAATCCCAACGCTCCCCTGTTCAGTACTATTCACCTAGCACAGGATGACAATGCTGAAGTCGCCCAGAAGGACGGTAGGCTAGAAGTCCATGATGTTTACAGGCTAGATTTAACGACTGTTACAAATCTTGTTGTCCTCAGTGCTTGTCAAACTCATATTGGTAATACTCAAAAGGTCAGTTTAGGAGATGAAATTATTGGGCTGAACCGAGCCTTTATCTATGCTGGCACACCTAGTGTAATAGCGAGCTTGTGGAATGTAGAGGATCAAGCCACAGAATTACTGATGAAAC
Organism: Westiellopsis prolifica IICB1; assembly: GCF_004323185.1. Classification (GTDB taxonomy): domain Bacteria; phylum Cyanobacteriota; class Cyanobacteriia; order Cyanobacteriales; family Nostocaceae; genus Pelatocladus; species Pelatocladus prolificus_A. The sequence continues at coordinate 1,211,137 of NZ_NAPS01000002.1, read as the reverse complement.
AGTTCTATCAAAATTTGCAAGATGGAATGGACAAAGCAAAAGCTTTACAGCAAGCTCAAATAAAGGTAAGAGAAAATGCTCACCATCCCCATTACTGGGCTGCGTTTGTTTTGACAGGAGATGGAGAAAAAATTCATTGCTAAGTCTGTAATTGGTCATAGACAAGCTTATATTAAGTCTACACAAGGATAGGCGACTCCAACTCATAAATCTGATAGGTTGTTTTTAGGACAGGTTATTTTTAACCTGCCCTTTGTCCAAATAAATAAACTTATTGTAAAAGAAGCAATACACCACGAAAGGTACAGGATATCAGTTAACCCTTCCCCCTTTCGCCAGGATGGTATTGATAGGAGATTTTTAGATGAACTATAAGAAGCTAGACGCCGCCTTGGCAATGACGCTCAATCAAGTCCAAGATCCAGATGAACATAGTTTAGTGGTTTTTATCCACACCCAACCAGGGACAGATACTTCTAATGCGGTAGCTATCTTAAAAAATTTAGAAGTAAGTGGAATTACTGAAGTAAAAGACGTGTTTTCTGCTACTTTGTCTCTCAATGAAATTGCTAAACTCTCAGAACAGCCTTGGGTGCAGTATCTGAAACTATCGCAAAAATTGCGTTTGGTAGATGGACAGTTGGGAGTGAAGAGTACCAGTGTTAACAAACATTAATATTAATTGATACATCTAATTTCCCTTTGTAATAGATTGTAATACCATTTTTCTTCGGCAGCATTCGGAAAACTTAACTAAACTTTGTTTTCGATCCCCCCTTACCAGCTGCCGCAGACAGTCCTAAACTGTAGTTGAGAGTTGAAAGGCAGTCGGGAGCAAACTTGTGAAAAAAGTTTTAGCAATCATTCTCGGTGGCGGTGCAGGAACCCGCCTTTATCCGCTCACCAAACTACGTGCTAAACCAGCGGTGCCACTGGCAGGTAAGTATCGGTTGATAGATATCCCTGTCAGTAATTGTATAAATTCTGAAATTTTCAAAATATACGTCCTGACACAATTCAACTCGGCTTCTCTGAATCGGCATATTGCTCGTACCTACAGCTTTGCTGGTTTTACTGAAGGATTTGTTGAAGTCTTAGCTGCACAACAAACACCAGAAAACCTCAGTTGGTTCCAAGGTACAGCTGATGCGGTTCGTCAATATCTATGGCTGTTTGAAGAGTGGGATGTAGATGAATATTTGATACTATCAGGCGATCATTTGTATCGCATGGATTACCGTCATTTTGTCCAGCGCCATCGGGAAACTGGGGCAGATATTACCCTTTCAGTTATACCAATCGATGAACGTCGCGCCTCAGACTTTGGCTTGATGAAAATCGACCAATCTGGTAGGGTTATTGACTTCAGCGAAAAGCCCAAAGGCGAAGCTTTAAAGAAAATGCAGGTTGATACTACTGTTTTAGGCTTAAACCAAGAAGAAGCCGAACAGCAACCATATATCGCCTCGATGGGAATCTATATCTTTAAAAAAGATGTTTTGATCAAGTTGTTGAAAGAAGCTTCCGAAAGGACTGATTTTGGCAAAGAGATTATTCCTGACGCCAGCAGTGATTACAACGTTCAAGCTTACCTATTTAATGATTACTGGGAAGACATTGGAACAATTGAAGCATTTTATAATGCGAATCTGACTTTAACTCAGCAACCCCGTCCGCCATTTAGCTTCTACGATGAGCAAGCGCCGATTTACACTCGCGCTCGTTATCTACCACCCAGCAAATTGTTAGATTGTCACGTCACCCAATCAATCATTAGCGAAGGTAGTATTCTCAAAAATTGCCGCGTTGAAAACTCGGTCTTGGGAGTGCGATCGCGCATTGAATCTGGCTGTATCATTCAAGATTCCATGATTATGGGTGCAGACATGTATCAGCCATTTGCCGAACGCCAATCTGATTGTGAGCATCGTAGCGTACCTTTAGGTATCGGTTCTAACACAATCATTCGTCGGGCTATCATTGACAAAAATGCTCACATCGGTTGTGATGTACAAATCATTAACAAAGATAATGTCCAAGAAGCCGAGCGTGAAAGTCAAGGTTTCTACATCCGTAGTGGCATTGTCGTTGTGCTGAAAAATGCCGTCATTCCTGATGGAACAATAATTTAGTCATTGGTCAAGTGTCATTGGTCAAGTGTCATTGGTCATTACTTAAACAAATGACTAATGACTAATGACTAGGGACAAAAGACTAATGACAAAATTCTTCTTACTAATTGGTCTTCCTGGTAGCGGTAAGTCAACCTTGGCAAAGCAGTTAGTAAATCAATGTCCCCAGAGGCAGGTGGTTTCTACCGATGCCATCCGGGGGCAACTATTTGGTCATGAATCAATCCAAGGATCTTGGCTGCTGATTTGGCAAGAAACTAAGCAGCAATTTCAAAGGGCGATCGCTACGGATAGTACAGTAATTTATGATGCTACTAACGCTCAACGACGCGATCGCCGTGAAGTCGTTACCTTAGTCCGCGATATTGGTTTTACTCACATTACCGGGATTTGGGTAAAAACCCCCATTTGGCTATGTTTAGCACGCAATCAAAGACGGGAACGCCAAGTACCAGAAGAGGTGATTTTTCGGATGTATCGTCAATTACGCGATGCTCCTCCCAGTTTAGAAGAAGGATTAGATAACTTAATTTGCTATTGATTGGGGATCGGGCATGGGGCATGGGGCATGGGGCATATGGGGCATTGGGGAGCCAGTGCGCCCTTGGAGGTTCCACGCCACGTGCTTTATGCCGGGAAACCCGTCCACCGCAGTGGCTCCTCCGTTGTAGCACCTGGCGTCATTGGGCATTGGAAACAGACTTGTTAAATAATTCCCCCCACACTTCCCACACTTCCCGCACTT
>NZ_NAPS01000002.1:1151537-1208119 GCF_004323185.1 Westiellopsis prolifica IICB1 | reverse complement strand
CCGATCCCCGATCCCCGATCCCCGATCCCCTAAAAAGTACGGAAATTGCCCTTACATTTGAGCAACAACCGAACTCGAATTTATTTTAGTTTTGTTAATTTAAAATCAGAGTCACTATATATAAAGTTCTACCTAGTACTCTGTCAAGTTTAAATTGATGGATAAAAAAGTTTGTAGTAAAGACTGTACACGCTGCGTTCCCACAGGGTAGTCTTTATTTTTAAGCACGCTTGGTGCTTACTACAAACCCTTAATTTAAACTTGAAAAATTACTGGTGTAAGATACTGAACCCTTTATTTTACAAAAAAACATAAAGTTAAATACTAGAGGAGTATTGTAGATGGCTACAACCGATTTTAAAGATTATTATGCAGTTTTGGGAGTCAATAAAACTGCTAGTGCAGATGAAATTAAACAAGCTTTTCGGAAATTAGCCCGCAAATATCATCCTGACGTTAACCCTGGCAATAAACAGGCAGAAGCACGCTTCAAAGAAATTAATGAAGCTTATGAGGTTTTGTCAGATCCAGAGAAACGGCAAAAATATGATCAATTTGGTCAATATTGGAAACAAGTTGGTCAAGGTTTCCCTGGTGGTGGTGCTGGTGTTGATATGGGTGGCTTTGACTTTAGCCAATACGGTAGTTTTGATGATTTCATCAACGAATTATTAGGACGCTTTGGTGGAGGTGGTACTCGCAGCACCAGACAATCCTATAGCTACCGTACTTCTACTGGTGCTGGACCTAGTGGTTATGCTGGTTATGGTGGTGGTTATGGTGATTTTGGTTTCCAAGATGTGGGTGCAGCTACGCCTCAAGACAGCGAAGCTATCATTTCTTTGACTTTTTCTGAAGCGTTTCATGGTGTACAAAAGCGCTTTAATCTTGGTAACGAAACTATTGATGTCCGCATTCCCGCCGGTGCAAAACCTGGTACTCGCCTCCGGGTGCGTGGAAAAGGTCAAATCAGTCCTCTGACGCAACAGCGAGGTGATTTGTACCTAAAAGTTGAGCTTCAATCTCACCCCTTCTTTCAGTTTGAAGGTGATAACTTGGTATGCGAAGTGCCAATTACCCCAGATGAAGCGGTTTTGGGAGCTTCTATAGAAGTACCTACTCCTGATGGTAGTGTGAATGTCAAGCTTCCTGCGGGAGTACGTTCTGGTCAATCCTTGCGTCTGCGTGGTAAAGGCTGGCCGCAACCTAAGAGTGGGCGTAGTGACCAGTTAGTGAAAATTGCGATCGCCACTCCTAGAGACATCAGTCAACAAGAGCGGGAGTATTATGAAAAAATCCGCACTATTCGTACTTATAATCCCCGCAGTAATTTACAAAATATTAGGCTGTGACAATTTTGGATTTTGGATTTTAGATTTTAGATTGGGAATTGTTAGTAGTTAGATGTTTATTAGTAACTATTAACTACTAACTACTAACTACTAATTATTTTTACTTAATTGTATTTTTAATATTAGCTATTGCATTATATTGCCCTAGCAATGTTTCTATACTCGCATTGTGGTCTAAGAAAGAGAACAAATGCTTATAACGAAGCCTACCTTCTTGATCTAAAACAAATTGTGCTGGTAAAGGTGCTCCCAAAGCTTGACCAACATTATAAGTCCGAAACACTCGGCAGGTCGGATCACTCAGTAACGGCATCTTTAAGCCTAAATCTTTCACAACTATTTGACTTTGCCGTTCGTCGGTACTAGTAATCATCAAAACTTCTATGCCTTGATCTTGAAATTGCTCGTAGTTTTCATTTAAGGCTTTGATGTGTGGATAGCAAAAGGGACAATATTGTTTTTCTGTAAAAATCCGAGTAAAAGCAAGTAATACTGGTTGTTTATTTCTGTAATTTGATAATTTTATCAAAGAATTATTGGTAATATCTGGCAGTTGAAAATCCGGTGTTAAAAATCCCAATGGTATTTCATTACCAGCTGGAATTGGTAAAAAATTACGAAAAAAACGCTCATTAAATAAACCACTAAAATCAGTTGAAACTAACATAATTTATCCTCAATAAAAATATCAAAGTTATTACATAAACAAACCACAGACAACATACAAAATGCCACGGATTAATTTATCTCTGTGTACATATATGTATCTCTGTGGTCAATTTAACTTAACTTAACTTAACTTAACTTATTAGACAGATTTGACATCTTGCGTGAGATAGATTGGCTAGGCAATCAGCCTAATACCAATCTACGTAATACACCAAGCCCTCTGGGCAAGGTAGAAATTAAACAGCAGAGAAGTAAACTTTAGACTTGACAGGGTCAGGAACCATGGTCTTGTCACCAGGCTGCCAACCAGCAGGACAAACTTCATCGGGGTGAGACTGCACGTACTGAATAGCTTGCAGTGTCCGCAGAGTTTCATCTACGTTACGACCAAAGGCGAGGTTGTTAATGGTCGCGTGTTGGATGACACCATCTTTGTCGATGATGAACAAACCACGCAAGGCTATCCCAGCTGCTGGGTCAAGGACGTTGTAAGCGCTGCTAATCTCTTTTTTAATGTCAGACACAAGGGGATAGTTGAGATCACCAACACCTCCAGACTTGCGATCCGTCTGAATCCATGCTAGATGTGAAAATTCGCTATCAACTGACACACCTAGTATTTCTGTGTTAATCTTTTTAAATTCTTCGTAGCGATCGCTAAAAGCTGTGATTTCTGTAGGACAGACAAAGGTAAAGTCTAAGGGATAGAAAAACACAACAACATACTTACCGCGATAATCGGAAAGTTTTATTGTTTTGAATTCTTGATCTACCACAGCAGTTGCTGTAAAGTCGGGAGCTGATTGACCAACACGGAGGCATCCTTCTGTAGACATATACTAATTCTCCTTGGAAATTATTTTCGTCTAGTAGTTCGCCAAAGTTTCTTTGGCGGTTTGGAAAAGAACATAGTATCAAGGGCATCATTTACCCTCTAACCTAGTAATTCTTTCCCAACCAATACCCTGAATTTTGGGTTGGCTAAGTACTAGCTGCCCGCTCATCTTGGGTGTATAGGTAATACTTACCTGTTTACGCCCTGACAGCTTAATTACGAACTGTTACAACTATATCATACTCATAACGATTTTGAGTAGCAAATGGCCGATTTAGATACAAGAGAATGGTTGCTCACGAATGGCTTGGGAAGTTTTGCCAGTGGTACGGTTTCTGATGTCCGCACTCGCACTTATCATGGTTGGTTATTTGCTGCGACTAATTCGCCTTCTGGACGTACTCTACTGTTTTCGCATCTAGAAGCTAGTTTGGAACTACCAAAGCAAGTTATAGCATTGGGGACAAATTTTTGGGGTAGTGGTCAGATTGATCCGACAGGTTACGAAGTGTTACGTCATTTTGATATTAATCCAGTTCCCAAATGGGTTTGGGGTCAAGATGACTGGCAGCTAACTAGGCAGTTGGTAATGCCCAAGGGATGGGGAGAGGGAGAGGGGGGACAGAGGGGACAGAGGGGACAGGGGGGTAATTTTTCTTCCAATGCCCAATGCCCAATGACGCCAGGTGCTACAACGGAGGGAACCTCCGCAACGCACTGGCTCCCCAATGCCCCATGCCCAATGCCCAATGACGCCAGGTGCTACAACGGAGGGAACCTCCGCAACGCACTGGCTCCCCAATGCCAATTGTGTCATCGCCTTTTAATTCAATATCGCTATGAGGGTAGGAATGAGGCGATTTTGAGGTTACGACTGCTGATCAGCGATCGCGATTTTCACAACCAGCAAAAAGCCACTCTACAGTTACAGTTTTCGCAATTGCTAGGACACAAACAAGTCTGTTTTCAAGGAATCAACTCAGGAGAGTTTGGCACACCTTGGCACTTGCGCTGGACACAAGGCAGTTACCAACCAGATGGATTTTGGTATTGGAATTACCATTTACCAGAAGAGACAAGACGAGGATTGAGCGATCGCGAAGACCTCTACAGCCCTGGTTATTTAACAGTTACGCTTGCACCAGGAGATGTAGTCACTCTGGAAGCAAAGGTAGGTTTTCCCGATCTTTTACAAAGTTCTCTGACAGACGATACCTTTGGAGAAGTTGTTGAAGCAGAACAAAAACGGCTGTCTTCGGTATTTGGATGGGATGAAAAAGGGACTGGTGATTGGGAATTATGGACTGGGGACTTGATGAATTTGAAAAATTATTCTAGTAACCAATACCCAGTACTTAATACTCAGTACCCTATTTGGCAGCAATTACTAAAAGCCAGCGATCAGTTTGTTGTTTTGCGAGCTTCTAATCGTGAACCTACTTTTATAGCTGGTTATCCTTGGTTCAATGATCGGGGACGTGATACCTTGATTGCTTTACCAGGTATAGCGTTGCTGACGCAGCGATTTGACTTGGCAAAAGCACTTATACACAGTCTTGGACGTTACTGTCGCCACGGTCTGATTCCCAATATGTTTCCTAGTCTGGAAAGTGAACCTGTTTACAATAGTATTGATACCGCTTTGTGGTGGATTGAAAGCTTAGGACTATATTTAGAAGCAACACAGGACTGGTTGTTTCTAGCAGAGCAATACTCAGTAGTACAGCAAATTTATAAAGCCTTTATTGGTGGTACGCGCTACAACATTCAAGTTGATTCTATGGATGGACTAATTGGTTGGGATGCTCGTGGTGTAGCCTTAACTTGGATGGATGCAGTTGTTGATGGACAACCAATTACACCCCGTTGTGGTAAGCCAGTAGAAATCAATGCTTTGTGGTACTCAGCTTTATGTTGGGCTTCTCGGTGGGCGGAAATTTTGAATGAGCAAGAAACTGTCGCCGAAACAAGTCGTTTTGCAAAACAGGCTCGACGTTATAGCCAACAAGCTCAACAGGTAAAAGACTCACTCCAACAGTTCTGGAATTCTTCGTTGGGCTACTTATACGACACTATAGAACCAGATGATCGCCGTAATTCTCAGATTCGCCCTAATGCTGTGATTGCGCTTTCCCTTACCCACTGTGCGTTTTCTATTCAACAGGGGCGTCAGATATTACAGATGGCTACTGAACGTTTACTCACACCCTATGGTCTTCGTACTCTTGACCCAGGCGATCAGGAATATGTTGGCAAGTATGTCGGTCATCCACAACAGCGCGATCGCTCTTATCACCAAGGTACTGTTTGGTGTTGGCTAATTGGCCCTTTTATTCGAGCTTGGAAACGTTTTTATGGCACAGAACCCTTACCTTTTGAATGGAAACCTCTGTTAGAACATTTTCTGACTGACGGCTGTCTTGGCTCCATCTCTGAAATTTTTGATGGTGATGCGCCCCACACACCTAGAGGAGCGATCGCTCAAGCTTGGTCTGTGGCTGAGGTACTCCGTCACCTTCGGAATTAAAAATTAAAAATTACGACTGATGAATCGATCACCGATCAAAACTTGTAGACACACATAGGTTTTTTATTTTTATGGCTCAGGTGTGATTCGAACACACGACCTAGGGCTTATGAGTCCCCCACTCTAACCGACTGAGCTACTGAGCCAAACTTTTCTCACTGATTTATAAATATAGCATACTAGTTTTGTAATGGCTAGTCCTATATATCTATAAATTTAATTTTTTTTCGTTGGTTATGGGTGAAAATTTGGAAGCCCACACTGTACTTGCGAATCCAAGCAAGTGTGGGTGATTTACTAGCACACAGAAACTATATGCGTTGTTGTGGAGGTAAGAAGGCCATAGGATTGACTGCACCTTTGCCAGATGCATGAATTTCAAAGTGGCTATGTGGGCCTGTGCTAAAGCCAGTACTACCCATTTCAGCAATCATTTCACCTTGGTTTACTTGTTGACCTACCCGTACCAAAACTTTGCTGTTATGACCGTAACGAGTCAAACTGCCATCAGCATGGCGGATATCCACGACATTACCGTAACCACCGTTATTCCAACCAGCTTTTTCTACAACACCACCGGAGGAAGCATAAATCGGTGTACCAGTACCGTTAGCGATGTCAATTCCTTTGTGCATCCGTCCCCAACGCCAGCCATAACCGGAGGTGAGGACTCCTTTAGCTGGCCAAATATAGCCTTTAGCTGTAGGTGTAATTTCTTCTATTGGTTTAGGCAGATATGTATCGACTGCTGCTAATGGTGGTAATTCTGGAGAAACTTGAGTTCCTCGTTTTGCACCAAGCGAGTCAGAAGCATTTACACCGATAGAAGGCGTTGTGACTTTGCGATTTTGATTGGCAAATTCTGGATTAATTAGCTCATTGTTCTGTCTATGAGAACGGAATGAGGGATTATTCGGCTGCACACTGTAGGTTGCTCCCTTTGGTTTGGGAACTGGGATTGACACTGGTAGCGTATCAGGCTTAATGGTTGAGGTCGGTACTATTACATTGCTAGTAGGTCTGGAAACTTTAATTGGTATAGCAAAATTATTTGGTTGAGCAACTGGAATTTCTATAGCATTAGTGTTATTGCTAACTTCCTGTGCCACAACTGTGTTTCCAGACTGTTGAGCGCGATATTTTGATCGTAATCTCTCAATTTCCGCTTTTAAGCTGTTTAGTCGTGGATTTGCATTTTTGGCATTCTTTGATTTGGTAGTATCTTGTCTTCTAGCCAACTGCATTTCGGTAAAAGCAGTTGGTATGGGACTATCACCACCCATACCATAGGCATTTTCTGTGGTAGCTGTATTTGCTGTCGAATTAGTAGAACTATATTCTGTGTTAACTGTATTGGCTGAAATTTGATTGCGTAGAGGTAAAGACTCAATTGCAGAAGTGCTGGAATCAGGAATCTCCGAATTAGAGCTTCTATTGGTAAATTTGGGATTATGACTCAATTCAAAAGCACTGGAGTTAATCGCTACTGATGTTGGGGTGGTAGCTTTGCTTGCTTCAGTGGAAGGGATATTGAGTTTTTGATTAATTTGTAGTTGATTAGGGTTATTAAGACGATTTGCCTTAACTAATTCTGATACTGATGTACCATGAGAGCGTGCGATCGCTGCTAATGTATCTCCTGGCTTGACTTCATAGCCAGCGCTAGCCGATGGAGTGACAATTTTCGCTGCTGTAACCGTGGGTGTGATAACTGGAGTGGTAACTGTGGGGATGACAGCGGGTGTGGAGGTATTCAGTACATTTTTGTGCTGCTTCAATCTAGACACGAGGCTAGATTGGCTTGCATCACTTGCATCACTTCTGGTTTGGGACTGTAGTGTAAAAGTGTTGCTTGTATCTTGTGAAAATGGCTTAGTAACTGCTGTTGTTGATTGAGCTTGATTTACAGCAACTTTGGGTAATTCTGTAGTTTCCTCAGATCTTATTTGTGCCAGACTCGCTCTTAAGCGGTCTGATTTTTCCTGTAAGCGGTAGAGTGCAAATTCTTGCTGCGCTTTCAGTTGGGCATTTACTTCACTGCTAACTGTATTGTTTTCTACCAGTGTTGGCGGTTGAGCAGCAAAGGATAATAATGTGGTCTGATTTTGGATTACTCCAGAACTATTAGATAATCTTCTAACAGTGTCCAGTTGGTTTGTGGCTGTTTGTGTATTATTTTTGGCACTAGGAATACCCAGTTTGTTTGCCTTTGTTGGTACTACAACTGGCGTATGAACTGGCACAGATATTCCATTTGTGACAATTTGCCATTTTGCTCCAAGCCCAGGCACCTGTGAAACTGCTGTTGGTTCAACTAAAACATGGTTTTCAGGTCGGCTTATCAATGATCCAGTTTCAGGCTTGAAAGTATTTTTACGAGCAATTTTTGATTCTGCATCGGCCGCAACTGGAAGAGTTGAGGCTGTGTTTTGATTGCCTACTGGTTCCGCTGCTAGGGCTTGATCGCTTTGTCGAGTCACCAAAAGGCTAGTCGCTCCCATTGAGATTGCCAAGCCAATCATGGCGGCTTTTGTTGGTACGAGACGGTGAATACGTGAGTTAACTTGGTTCTGCGGTTCCACCGGTACTTCCTCGCTTTGGGTGTTTTCTAACACAGCCTTTTCTCTCTTTTTCAATGCTCGTTTCAAAGACGACCTCCTATGAACACTAGCGCTTAACTGACCTCGACACTAGAGCCGAGTCTTGGTCAATGATTTAGATCACATCAAACCCAGATCAACATCATACTGAACAGAGATACTTAGGCAAGATTAACTTGCTTCTTGAATTTAGACAAGTTCACATTTTTAAAATTTAGTAAAAAATTTATTTTTTGCTTGCTTGTCTGATCACTGCTCATAATTTACAATGTCTTGCTCTTTATAGTTGTCTCAAAACTTACTGTCAGGACTACTTGGCCGAGTAAATTACCACTGTAGATATTTAAAATCTTCAAAGATGTTTTACTCAATCCGTCATTCCAACATGAGACTGTAAGTTGATTATTCCCCAAAACACAACCGTATCAACTCATAGGCATGTTTACGCTCCTTTATGCTCCTACAACTCATGAATAGTTTACATATTCGCTCAAATGGTTAATCTGACATCGTTTCGTGATTTTTGTTCCTCACTTCAAAAAAAAACTAGTTCATAAAAATCTATCGTTCGATTTAACAATTCTGTCTTTTGCCATATACAAATTTCTTATAGATGAATATGGTTTTTTCTAAGTAATAATACTTGAAAATGCAATTTTTTTAATAATTAAGTATCTAATTTTACTTTTTGCTTGATTCTACTACAGCAGAACTTTATTTATATAATTACTACAGAAATTAAGATCTGATTAATTTGAAAGTATATTTACTTTAATTGTAAATTTCTATACCCTTTGTATTTTGTGATTCATTCTAAAGAACCCAACTGGCGATAAGCTTCAAATAACCCCACAGCAACACTTACAGAAAGATTTAAACTGCGAACTTGAGATTGATTCATGGGAATGTAGAGGGTGGAGTCACACATCTCAATCACTTTTGGTGGTAGACCTGTAGTTTCACTACCAAACAGCAGCCAGTCATCTGGTTGAAATTGAAATTTGGCATAGTTACAACTACCGCGTACACTGAATCCTAGCCATCTTCCTCCCCTTTGCTGATGTAAAGCTTTCAAGGCTTCTAAAGACTCGTGATAGTGCAGCTTGACATGTGGCCAGTAATCTAAACCAGCTCTTTTAAGATAGCGATCGCTAATTTCAAATCCTAAAGGCCCAACCAAGTGTAGTTCTGTACCTGTGGCTGCACAAGTACGAGCAATATTACCTGTATTCGGCGGTATGAGGGGATTAACAAGAACTACCTGAGGCATTTTTTCCCATCTTCACAGTATCTTTAAACGTAAAGTATAAAAACTTTCAAATCTATCTGTTGATAGAGGCTTCTTATAGCTTTTGTTAATAAATATCAACCTATCACAATTGATTAGAAATTTAAAACAAAATAAAGAAATCCCTCATACTAATCCGCGTTCTAAAACGTAATTCTCAAATGTGGAAAATTCGTAAGTGAACGTAATCTTTCTGGCATATCCATTAATTCTCTAAGCCCTTGGCACAGGGTATCAATAACGTCATGCATCGAATCAAACACTCTGTTGTAGAAATGCTTTTCGCGTACCTCCTCCCAGATATGCTCGACTGGATTTAGCTCTGCACTACGAGGCGGCTGGGGAATTAACCGAATATTCTCGGGAATAATTAAATCACTCGATGTATGATATGAAGCTTGGTCTACCTGTATGATGACAAAATACGCCGCAAAAACTTGTGCCACATGCTCTAGAAATAAACTCATCATATCCGTGTTCGCACAAGGTAAAACTAATGCTGCCATCTCTCCCAACGATGGTGCAACTGCCACATAAGCATAAGTATATTCTCTTACTATCTGTTGACCAACACAAGGACGTATTCCTTTAGGACTCCAAGCTCGCATTACTTGACCAATACGCCCAAATCTTCCTTGATCGGCTGCCAACAGGAGTACGGGACGATTATCGTCTGATTCTCGGCTGGAGATGGCTTGTTCGACCAGTGAGCCAAAGTTTTTTTAAAAGCTTCTTGTTGTTGTTGGTCGCCTTTGGGATGATAAGGACGAGGTGTTAATTTACGCCAACCATGACGCTCTAATAATCGATAGATGGTACTGGAATCAACCTCAGTACCCACCAGTTGTTCAAATGCCCTCAGGATCTGAGTAATCGTTGTGATACTGCCTGTCTGTGCGGCATCGCCAAATTGTTCTAAAAATGCGGCTTCCTCTTCTAGACTCAGGTAGCTGTTGTGCCTACCTCCTTTTCCTGAAGTCTCAATTGCTGCTACTCCCATACGGTTATAGTCACAAATCACCTGGTGTACTGTTCTGACTGTTGTACCCGTATGTAGAGCGATCGCACTCGCTGATCTAGGTTCCACTAAAGCATTGTAGACAATCAGCCATTTCTGTTGTCTGCGAGGATTGTCGCTTGTCCCTATTTTTTGTTTGATTTCTTCTAACGTTAGATGCGCCTTTACTCTACTTACTCTCACCATAACTATGTATTTATTTCAACTCCCACCTATTTCATCTATTTTACGCTTTTGAACGCGGATTAGTATCAGAATTTTCTCTGAGAGTCAGTAAAATGGTATTTCCCTAGAAGATGATTTTCTATACCCCAAGGTAGATGGTTACATCTCCAGAGAGTGTATCAATTTCCTGGAGATTAGGGGTGAGGTGTCAACCCCCTCTTATGACAGTGGATTTTTCCCATAAGTTTTGGAGGGGGGAGACAAGAGGGACAAGGGAAGGGGGACGAGGGAAAAAAGGGAGAAAAGGGGGACAAGGGTCAATCCAAAATCTATAGACGCTTCTGCGGCTACTTTCAGAAGCCACTCCGTGTCTACCCGCAGGGTAATCCAAAATCTAAAATCGAATGACTGGTTAGGTTAGTGAGGAGACACATAATTTACCTTCTAGTTCTGCTTCCCGTTCCTGTGTAGCGCGGATGGCTTGAATGATTGTAGTTTGAGCGCTAAAACCAACAGCATGAAGTTGTAACCACTGTTGGGCTTCATTTCCTTCGCGGAGAATTTTTTGTAAAGGTGAAAGGAAACAACTGAAGCCATGTTGTTTAGCAACTGACCACACTTGTTGATAAAGTTCAGCAATCCAATTTCTAGCGGTGAGAGTTCTCCCATCTTGCCAATGTAGCAGTTGGGCATCAAGACTAGAAGTTGCTGCTGCTATTTCATTGTTAGCAGTTAAAGAGATAAGTTCCTCTGGAGAAAAAGTACTTTGAGTTAAAGGATCAAGGTGAGGATTTTCGATTAGTTGTAATAGACGTGCTTCTAGCAAAGCAGTAATTGCTAATAAAGAAATCGGATCTGTAATTAAATCACAAATTCGCAATTCTAGACGATTTAAATCATAAGGACGGCGATCGCCATTTGGTCGTACCGATACCCACAAATGACGAACATTTTGCATTGTTCCGGCTACTAGTTGCTGTTCTACCCACTGAATATGATCGCTATGACTACTAAATAACGGTACATGGGCGGGTGTTTGTGGGAAGACGCCCCAACGAGTAGAATGATAGCCAGTTGCTTTGCCATCTAAGAAAGGAGAAGCAGCGCTCAAAGCCAGAAATAATGGTGCTTCTAGCCGAATCAACCGACAAGCACGCATAAGTGTTTCGGGGTCATCAATGCCAATATTAATATGGACGCTAGCCGTAACTACTTTTGTGCCGTAGGTTTGCTCAATGAAAGTATGATAGGAATTTGTGGGGTCAGAACGAAAGAAGCGATCGCTATTACCCAAAGACAAAGTACTACCTGGAATCAGAGTATAATTACCCAACTGCTGGAGATACTCTCGCAGTCTCAACCGAGGACGTAAGATGGCGCACAATAACTGGTCATAATTATGGTTAGGTGCAGTAATATACTCTACATTCCTGCTATCTGGCTCCCGCACATATCCATCCAAAGACGCAGTGATTTTGTCAGAGAGACCGACGATTTCACCACTAGGCGTGCCAGTGTACATCTCTATCTCAAAGCCTTTTAATAGCACCTTAATATTTCTCCTCGGCTCTCCTTACTTCTAAATTGTATCGAAAGAGACGATTTTCTGCATTGGTCTTTGGGGAGAGTTGGGGATTGGTCATTGGTCTAGAGACGCGATTCATCGCGTCTGTACAATGGTCATTTGTCAAAAGTCATTGGTCATAAATCAGTTAACAGTTACCAGTTTAATTTGATAACTGATAACTTGTCCCCAATTCCCTTTCCCCAATTCCCTTTCCCCAATTCCCTTTCCCCAATTCCCTTTCCCCGATCCCCTTTCCCCAATCCCCTTTCCCCAATCCCCTTTCCCCGATCCTAAAGATGAAAATGGCGATAGACTTCGCTTGCAGCACGATGCACAAGGGAGTGACGATAGACAACAGATTTGAGATCATCGGCGTAACCACCGCCAATGACGCAAGCGACAGGATAGCCCGCAGCCATACAAGTACTTAAAACTTGCATTTCCCGACGATAAATACCAGTGTCGGTCAAGGCTAATTTTCCTAAGCGATCGCCTACATGAGGATCTACACCTGCATCATAGAAAATCAAGTCTGGCTTGACTTGAGACAACAAATCTGGTAAGTATGCTGCTAAAGTTTGTAGATATTCATCATCTTCCATTCCAATGGGAAGCGGCACATCTAAATCGCTTTTTTGTTTAGTACCAGGAAAATTGACTTCACAGTGCATGGAAAAGGTAAAAACACTGTCGTCATTTTGGAAAACAAATGCTGTTCCATCTCCTTGATGCACATCCAAATCTACAATCAAAATTTTTTGGACTAGTCCTAGTTTTTGCATAACACGAGAGGCGATCGCTAAATCGTTGAAAATACAAAAACCAGAACCATAACTAGGAAAAGCATGATGAGTACCGCCAGCGGTATTGCAAGCTAAACCGTGACTCAGTGCTAACTTGGCAGTTAATATCGTACCACCTACTGCCACACAGGTACGATTAACTAGGACTGGACTCCAAGGTAATCCAATCCGCCGTTGGGCTTTTGAGTCCAGGGTTCCTGCACAGTAAGCTTGGACGTATTCTGGCGTGTGGACTAACTCTATTAATTCTTGTGGAGGACGTTCGGGGATATAAAATTGGCAGGAATGCGCCACACCATCAGCCAGCAATAGTTCGTAGAGTTGCTGAAATTTAGCCATCGGAAAACGATGTCCTTCAGGTAATGGTGCAACGTAATCTGAGTGATAAACCAAGGGTAAGTCCATTTTTAGCTATCAGCTATTTCTATAATTAAGTATGTATTAAAGTGTTTATTAATTACTATAAATTCAAATCAATCAGGAGTTTTAATGAGTAATTTATATGATGTCTTTATCAGTCATGCAAGTGAAGATAAAGAGATTTTTGTCAGAGAACTTGCTAGTAGGTTAAAACAAAAAGGCTATCGTGTTTGGTATGATGAGTTTACTTTAAAATTGGGAGATAGTTTACGTCGTTCAATAGATCAAGGTCTTTCACAATCAAAGTATGGAGTTGTTGTACTCAGTCCTAATTTTCTCAGAAAAGAATGGACACAGCGAGAATTAGATGGGCTTGCTGCCAGAGAAAATGCAGGACAAAAAGTTATACTACCTATTTGGCATCAAGTTTCCTTTGAGGAGATTCTTAAATACTCTCCTATTCTTGCTGATAGATTTGGAGTTAGTACCTCCCAGGGACTTGATTATGTTGTTAGCCAAATTATTGATGTACTTGGTTTACCAGTAGCTTCATCTCAGCCTAATGTAACTATAGACACTTTAAAATCTGACCATACTACTGCTGAAGCACCATATTTAGATGATCAAAACTGGCATTGTAACTGTACTATGTCAGTACGCTCAGGCAGTATTCTCAGCACGGTATTTTCCGCAGCAGTTAATACAGTGACCTTCAGTAGTGATGGTAAAATTCTTTTTAGCGCTAGTGAAGATTGGGATGAGCCGATCAAACTATGGAATCCAAATACTGGCCAAGAAATCCGTCTCATGGGTGGTTGGAAATTAGGTCGCTTTGCTTCTATTGCTATCAGTTCTAATGGGCAAATCTTAGTGATTGGTGGAACCATAATCGAATTGTGGAACTTAGTAACTCAGCAGAAAATAGGTGAATTAGGTAGTCTCTTTGGTCATCGAGATATAGCGGCACTAGCTATTAGTCCTGATCATCGTATACTAGCTAGTAGTAGTTTAGGTGAAAGTCCATTTAATTTTAGGGACTATGCAATTAAACTTTGGAGATTAGATACGAAAGAAAATATCTGTAATCTTAAAGGTCATTCTGCTGGTGTAAATTCTCTAGCGTTTAGTCGAGATGGTCACATTCTTGCGAGTGCAAGTAAAGATTCAACAATTAAGTTGTGGAATACAACAACTCTAGAAGAAATCTACACATTACCTGGACATCAAGGAAAAGTCAATTCTATCCAATTTAGTCGTAATCATCAAATTCTGGCGAGTGGAGGAGAAGATAGTCAAATTAAACTTTGGAATCCGCATACAGGTCGAATAACTACGACTTTAATTGGACATTCTGGTGGTATTACTTCTATTGCCATTAGTCCAGATAATTTACTTCTTGCGAGTGCAAGTAAAGACTCAAAAATTAAGTTGTGGGATCTCAATAAAAAACAAGAAATATGCAGTTTAGAAGGACATTCGGGTGAAGTACGATCTGTTGCTTTTAGTCCCAACGGTAAAATGATTGCTAGTGGCGGTAGAGATGCCAAGATTAAAATTTGGCAATTGAGTATTTAGAGTATGTATTTGTGAGCAGATATTTAACTTTTAAACCTGAGTTTGAGGAGTAAACAATGAGTCCAAAAGATAGGAGAATTCCCGAAAATCAGCAGTCAAATCCTTCAGGAGTAAATGGCAGAAATATGAAAAGATTAATTTATCTAGTTACTGCTATTATGATTTTTACTGCTGTTGGTGCATCTGCGGTGACTGTAATAGTTTTGCAACGGTTAGGTTTCATCGCCGGGAACTTAAGCCCCTCGCCTTCTCCAACTGAACTTCCAGCATCACCGACTAATTCTGTTTCTCCCATAGTGACAGAAACTCCTTCTGTTTCACCTTCTGAAAGCGTCACACCAGCAATTCCTGTTTCAACAGCTATCCCAACTTCTACAATTTCAGCTACACCAATCTTGCAATCATCTCTACTGAATACAGATTGTCAAAGTGCAACTCCTGGTTGGCGAGTAGAGAATATTCTCAAAAAAGTAGATGAATCAGGAAGTGTTGGTGGAGAAGTTCTACCCATACTTGTTGATATTGGTGGTTACAATCGATATATAGAAGCAGGTCAGCCTTTGGAAGCTGTTTGTAATCTCAATGGAAGTTTTACAGAACTAAATTTGGTATATGGAGTAAATAGTGGTAATCGTTATGCTTTTAAAGATAATAAGCTCGTATTTCGGGTAGATTTAGATAATAAAACGGTAGAAGCAAAAGAAGTAATTGTCGGTGAAAAGTATACTTCTAATCTGAATTTACAAGGAGTAAAAAATGTCAAATTAAGAGTTGAATGTCTTAAGAAATACTGCCCTCCTTTATCGATCGCACAAATGTCGTTGAAATAAATAAACAACACTACAATACCAGAGGAATCATACAAAACTATATTTGCTCAAGGCGATCGCAACCTAGTACTCTGACAAGTCAACTTTGCTAGGTGAATTAACTTCTCAAATTCTCTTTTTCTCTTGTTCTTGGCGCACTACCTTACGGAAGTCGCTTGCGCGTCTAAGGCGTCTTGGCGGTTTACTACTCTACCCCTCAAAGTTAGGTTGCCAAACCACTAGTGCTTCTCTGCATGAGCCTTTAAAATAGCGATGAAACAGGACTAAAGTCGTCACTACGAACTTTGGGTACACCTAGATGCTCAGAACAAATTATTATATAAGGAAAAGCTTTACTAATCTTAATAATGACTGTAAATATCCAGCAGCTACCGACAACAGCCACTTTTGAAACACACTTTTGGACTTGGAAAGGCTATAAAATTCAATACACCGTCGTGGGAACAGGTAAACCCTTAGTTTTAGTTCACGGTTTTGGTGCTTGTATTGGTCATTGGCGAAAAAATATCCCCGTTTTAGCCGATGCTGGTTATCAAGTATTTGCTCTTGATTTATTGGGATTTGGTGGTTCTGAGAAAGCAGCCATTGATTATACAGTGGAAGTCTGGGTGGAACTACTTAAAGATTTTTGGACAACTTATATTAACGAACCAGCCGTATTTATTGGTAATTCTATCGGCGCACTTTTAAGTTTGATGGTACTAGCTGAACATCCAGAAATTGTTGCGGGTGGGGTGTTGATTAACTCTGCGGGGGGTTTGAGTCATCGTCCCCACGAATTGAACCCACCGCTACGAGTTGTGATGTCTGCTTTTAATAAACTGGTTGGTCATCCAATTACGGGGAGATTCGTATTTAACCGTATTCGGCAAAAACATCAAATTCGCCGTACTCTTTACCAAGTTTATCGCGATCGCCAAGCCGTCACTGATGAATTGGTAGATATGCTATACACACCATCTTGTGATCCAGGAGCGCAAAAAGTTTTTGCATCTATCCTTACCGCACCTCCTGGCCCTAGACCTGAAGAATTATTACCGAAAGTCCAACATCCCCTGCTGGTAATTTGGGGTGCTGACGATCCTTGGACACCAATTACTGGCGCCAAAATTTACGATCAAGCGCGGGAGAATGGTAAAAATATCAAAATCGTCCCCATTCCTGGTGCTGGTCATTGTCCCCATGATGAAGTACCGGATGTGGTAAATTCACAGATTGTCGAGTGGTTGAAAGATTGTGTATAAGCGGGAGCATCCCAAATGTTCAAAAAAACGCCTGCGATTGAAATCGCAGTCTTATAGCAAAAGTCTGCTTAAAGCAGACTGTTTGATTTTATGAAGTCGTATAAAGACGACTTGTGCTATTAGCAAAGGGTTTCAATCCTTTGCTTATTCTTTAGTTGAGAGCGAGTTGTTTAATCTGATAATATTTCTCGAACTCACATTAACGTAAAACACCAGTAGAAGAAACTTCTCTGGTGATAAATCAAGGGAAAAATAAATATTTTGTATGCTTAAATATTTAAACTATTTAAGCATGGTTCTTCTATATACCCAGTAATTACCTTAGACTTTCAAAGTTAGAAATTCTCCCGTAATTTCAAACTTGGCAAATTTGAAATCAAGTTTAAAATCTTCAAAATCAAATGTAGTAGCGCCACCACACACTTGCTCTATCTCTCCATCTGTTAAGTCTTCAAAAAGTTTAGATTCATTGGTAATGTCTTGTGTAGTCTGAAGATGTTGTTTTCGTTTTGTATATCGCATATTTTGTTTCTCCAATTTAAATTCTCATCTAATAATTCTATAAAATCGGATTTTTTTAAATTGATATACCACTTTCATGCAATCATAAGTTATTAAAATTTTCAGATAATAACGATAATATAAAATAATGGGAAAAATATAATACTAAGACTTATACCATTTCACGTTAATCACGATACACATAAATAATGTAGAGACGCGATATATCGCGTCTGGTACAGGGTCTGTATTTGTATCAGATTTTTTGTGAAATGGTATTAGTAGATGATTTGCATCAAATGCTATAAATTAAAAGATTTGCTTGTATATGTTTCCATCTATTTGTAATATTGTTGGCTAACTACCTGTACGTATTGTGTCTTGATCTATAAATCAGTAGCTAACCTGGCTTTTCTCAGCATAAATTGCAGTGCTGTCTCTTCTCTAGAAATAATATCAGCTTTTACCTGCATCCCTGATTGGATATGACACTGGCGCTCACCATTTCCAAATGTTAGACTTTGAGGTCGAATAGTCGCTGCAAAGTAGCTAGTAGCAGAAGTTGTAGATTTTGTGTTGCTTGTGGATGTAATTGTGTCTGGAGAAACAAATTCAACAACCCCTTTGAGAGTTCCATAATCAGGATAAGGACAAGCATCAATTCGCAATTGTACTTTTTGATCAACTGCAACATTTTTGATTTCCTGAGTCGGAATTATTGCTTTAATGACAACAGGAGTATGATTAGGAGCGATTTCAGCGATCGCTTCGCTAACTTGTAGCACTTGACCAGGGTTTCGCAAATTCAATTTGAGGATGATACCATTACTTGTTGCTCGCACAATAGTATCTTGCAGCTGATTTGCTACTTGCTGGAGTTCTTTTTGAGATTGTCCGAGTTGGTTTTGTATTTCAACTCGACGCTGAATTAAAGCTTGTTTTTCTTTTTTTAAAGAAGCAATAGTAGCTTTTCCTCTCGCAGTTTCTTGGATAATGCGCTCTTGAGCGATCGCTACTGTAGCAGTGGTAGGATTAACAGCAGCTTTAGCTGATAGCACTTGAGCTTTGGCGATATCAACAGCTTTTTCTTCAGCTTCAAGTATGGCTTGAGTTTGCTTCACAACTAGCTTTTTCTGCTCAAATTCCCGATTCCCAATTGCACCAATTTGTGTTAAATGTTGATAGCGATCGCGATCCATCTCTGCAAAACTTAAATCAGCTTGAGCTTTTTGCAAATTTGCTTGAGCTTTTTGCAAATTTGCTTGAGCTACAAGTAATTCGCTACTGGTGGTAATTTGTCGCTGTCGATATTCCCGTTGATTGCGTTCCAAATCTGTTTTAGCAGAAGCTACTGTCCGGTTTGCAACTATTGCTTCAGCAAGAATTTGGGAATCTAAAGCTTTAATCTGAGCATTAATTTGGATTATTTGTAATTTATTCTGTTGGATATTACCTTGCAGTTGGCTATTTTTAATTTGTAATTGTTTATCTTCAAGATAAGCGATCGTCTCTCCCTGTTTCACGAATTGATTTTCTTTAACCAAAATACTTTTAACAATCCCTTCAATTTTTGATTGTACTAGACGAATTTCTCCTGTAGGACGCACAACAGCACTAGCTTTTACCGTCACATTGTATTTAACCCATGAACATAGACTAATGCTAGCGACAATACTCCCGATAATAAAAATTCCTGCTAAGGATGTCCAACGACTAACAGGGGGAAGAAACTCTTCACTTGAAGTTGATGACAGAACTTTTTGATTCTGAGTATAGAGCATAATTACACGAATAAGTGTGAATAATTAAGGATTTAAAAATTTCACATGTTCTCCAGATTGACAGCGTAATTGCGCTAAAGAACCTTGAGTATTTAACTTCCCTTGCTCTAGGACTATAATCCAGTCCGCACGATTAATTACCTGGGGACGATGGGTAATCAAAATCGTGGTTTTACCGTGACGATGCTTCAGTAACTGATCTAGAACTTGCGCTTCACTGATTGGATCAAGTCCGCTAGTAGATTCATCCAAAATCAACACTGGTGGGTCTGTAACAATGGCTCTTGCTATTGCTAGAAGTTGGCGTTGTCCACCAGAAATATTTGCACCAAACTCACCTAAAACTGTTTGATATTTATGAGGAAGTTTACTAATAAAATCATCTGCTTCCGTAATTTTGCAAGCTTTCACTATCTGCTCAAATGTCAGATCAGGCGCTCCTAAACGAAAGTTTTCAATAATAGAACGACTCCAAAATTGAGCATCTTGAGGCACTAAAACTACCTGTTGACGTAGACAATCTAAACAGAGATCTTCTAGATTATAAATTCCAATGCGGATATTCCCAGAATTCAGTGGATATAGACCCGCCATTATTTTAGCTATAGTGCTTTTACCACAACCAGATTTACCAATAATGGCGCTCACTTTACCACCAGGAATTTTTAAATTAAAGTCGTTGAGTAGTTCAACTTGACCAGGGTAATAAAAGCTTACATGACTAAAAATTAGGTCAGCATCTTTAGAAATTGTAGCAAACTGCTTTTTACCATCATCTTTATTTTCTGGAGTCGTATCTATAACTTCTGCAAGGCGTTGCGTGGCAATTTTTACTTTAGTAAATTCATCTATGAAAGTAATGACAGTAGCAATTAAGCTGACGAAATTACCATTCATTGAGTTAAATGCAAGTAGTTGCCCAATACTGAGATTTTCATCTGGATTAATCACTAAATTCCCGCCAAACCAAAGCAAAGCAACACTACCAACACCAGAAACTAAGGTAGAGAAGATATTATTGTTAATACTAATTTGCATTGTCCCTAGTGTTAGGGTATAAATGCGCCCAAATCGACTTTGTAATTCTTCCCAAAATTGTGGTGATGCTGTAGTAGTTTTCAGAATCAGCGCATTTTTAAAAGTTTCTACTAAAACACCTTGTGCTTCCGCTTCTGTAACTAAAATTTCACGACTTTTTTGCTGTAGAGTGGGCTGAAAGATAACTGTAGATATCGCCATTAATATAGAAATAACAAGAGCTAAAATTGTCAGTTTCCAACTATAATAAGTCATGATTGCCAAAGAAATTATGGCAATAAATAATCTACTAGGTAGACTAACAATCACTTGAGAAATTAGTTGATTAATCTGGTTAATATCTTGTAGCCGACTGACAATTTCTCCACTGCGACGAACTTCATAGTACGAGAGTGGTAATTGTAGAATTTGATGTCCAAATTCCAAAGTTAGCCCCAATTGCAGACGTTGAGCAAAGTGAGCAATTAAGTTAGACTGTACCCAAGATAAACTGCTAGAAATAACATTCATTACTACCACAGCGATCGCCATCGTAGTCAGGAGTTTTGTATCACCTCGAACTAGGACATCATCAGTGAGAATTTGCAATAGAAAAGGAGAAGCTAAAGATAGCAATCCCAAAATCAGATTCAGGGGTAAAGCTTGAACTAAAATTGCCCGAAAATTCCAGATGCGCTTGAAGAAACGCCAAAAACCACCAATGCGATCGCTCTCGTGAGCATAAAATCTGATTGGATCTGGCTGTAATAAAAGCATCAACCAATCTGTCCAATTCTCTGCTAAATCTTGTGGAGACAGATACCGCAGTCCTACCGCAGGATCAGCAACTACATATTTTTTGCCTTTTTTACCATATAAAACTACCCAATGATTACCTTGCCAATGAATAATTGCTGGTAAAGGTGTTTGATTGATTTGCTTTAAAATTTCCGGTGAAGTTTTAACAGAACGAACATTAAAACCGAGACTTTCAGCACCTCGTTTTAGTCCCAACAAAGTTGTTCCAAATTGCCCAGTACCTACTACTTCACGAATGTGATTGAGAGTAAAATGACGTCCGTAATATTTTGTAATTGAAGCAAGACAAGCAGCGCCACAATCTTCTTTGTTATGTTGTAAGACGTGAGCATATTTCATAAAATAAAAATGCTTTTAAAATTTAATTTATAAATAATGTAATTTATCTTTTACATCATAATTTATAATAATAAACATGAAAATTATTGTATTAAAATTTTGATTTTAGTATCAAATAAATATATTAGTTATACTTTGAAATTTACTTTTTCAGCAAATTGCTTACATATACAAATTATCTGGTATCTGTTATTTGTCAAGACTATATGCAACAGATCTATTTCATTCTCATCCAACCCGCCTCAAAATCAATTTAAGAGTTCCCTTTGAATATTTCAAACACTCGGCGGCGAGTATCAAAGACTCGACGGCGAGTATCAAAGACTCGACCATGAGTATCAAAGACTCGACGGCGAGTATCAAAGACTCGACGGCGAGTATCAAACACTCGACCACGAGTATCAAACACTCGACGGCGAGTATCAAACACTCGACGGCGAGTATCAAACACTCGACGGCGAGTATCAAACACTCGACCACGAGTATCAAAGACTCGACCACGAGTATCAAACACTCGACGGCGAGTATCAAACACTCGGCGACGACTATCAAAGACTCGACCACGAGTATCAAAGACTCGACCACGAGTATCAAACACTCGACGGCGAGTATCAAACACTCGACCACGAGTATCAAACACTCGACCACGAGTATCAAACACTCGACGGCGAGTATCAAACACTCGACGACAAAGATTATTTATGTTAATTGGAATCAGGAAGAACTAGAGTAATCTCTAACTTTTGGCTACTCGGCTTCTCCAACCTTGGAACGGTGTTAAGCATTTTTAACTAGTGCAATTTAGTAAATGAGCATAATTGCTAAATACTATAAAACACGAGAAAAAATATGCCGGACGAAACTTTAAGAAAAGACTTACCGGAAGTTGATCCTACTGAGATTGAAGATACTAGAGTTGCGATCGCAGACGAACACAGATCGTTTCTAGACAAAGTTATGGTCAGAGGTGGACTAGCTGATCCTTATGATGCTAGAGATTTGACTGAAGTTGTATTTCGCGTCATGCGCGATTTAATGACCACAGAAGCAGCTGATCATGTCGAAGCGGAATTGCATGAACCAGCCTACACCACAGAAGAAAAAGAACTTCAGAAGCTAGAAGTCGCCGAACTCTGGCGAGATACCAATCCTATCGTGGGCTTTTTGAGCCGGGTACGTCCACCTTGGCAAGGCCCTGGTATTTTCAAAATTGATAGCGATCGCTTCCTTTTCCGAGTAGCTAACGAGGGAGGACTACCACCCACAGCTGATCGTGAGCAAGTCGTAAAAGCTGTATTTTCTGCGACCAAAGAAGAACTTTCCCAAGAGCGAATTCAAGAAATTGCCAGCTGGCTTCCCGGTCACGTCCGCGAACTTTGGGAACAAGCGTAGTTAGGGAAAGGGGAAAGGGACAAGGGGGACAAGGGAGAATAACCAATCCCCAATCCCTCGATGAATTAAACAGTACGATTGTTCTATTCTGTGCAAGTCAACGCTAGTATTATTAAGGACTGTTTCATGCTGCCCCATATTTATTAGCCTGTTGATATGTCAGACACTCAGTTTGCTGCGTCCCTAAATGGACACCTTCCCTATCCCAACCCCAACAGCTTGAATACGATTAGAATTCGTGGTGCTAGGCAGCATAACCTGAAAAATATTGATTTAGAATTACCGCGCGATCGCCTGATTGTTTTTACGGGTGTCTCTGGTTCTGGTAAGTCTTCTTTGGCATTCGATACGATTTTTGCTGAAGGACAGCGCCGTTATGTAGAATCTTTGAGTGCATACGCGCGACAATTTTTAGGACAGATGGATAAGCCGGATGTGGAGTCAATTGAAGGGTTGAGTCCGGCGATTTCTATTGATCAAAAATCGACTTCTCATAACCCCCGTTCGACAGTGGGAACGGTGACGGAGATTTACGACTATTTACGGTTATTATTTGGACGGGCGGGAGAACCCCATTGTCCAATTTGCGATCGCTGTATTGCTCCCCAAACTATCGATGAGATGGTGGATCGGATTATGGATTTGAGCGATCGCACCCGGTTCCAAATTCTCGCGCCTGTGGTACGGGGTAAAAAAGGCACTCATAAAAAGCTGTTATCTGGTCTGGCTTCCCAAGGTTTTGTGCGTGTGCGTATCGATGGGGAAGTGCGGGAACTTTCAGACGCGATTGAGTTAGATAAAAATTTTACACATACGATTGAAGTTGTTATTGATCGCTTGGTGAAAAAAGACGGTATTCAAGAGCGTTTGGTCGATTCTCTTAGTACTTGCTTGAAGTTATCCGAAGGGATAGCAGTAATTCTTTTTACTCCTGTTTCTGACAGCACTCAAGAAACAAATGACGAAGAATTAGTTTTTTCCGAAAATTTTGCTTGTCCAGAACACGGTGCGGTGATGGAGGAGTTATCGCCGCGTTTGTTCTCGTTTAACTCGCCCTACGGTGCTTGTCCTAATTGTCACGGACTTGGTACTTTAAAAACATTTGCGCCGGAGTTGGTGGTACCTGATCCGGAAGCGCCTGTATATGCTGCGATCGCTCCTTGGTCGGAAAAGGATAATTCTTATTATTTAGAGTTGTTGTATGGTTTGAGTCAAGCTTACGGGTTTGAGTTGCAAACACACTGGCAAAAGTTGACTGAAGAACAACAGCAGATCATTTTATATGGAGAGGGAACCGCAGAGGCGCAGAGGAAGCAGAGTTTTAAAGGTGTGATTCCCATTTTGCAGAGGCAATATGAGGGGGGTACGGAGTTAGTTAAGCAAAAATTAGAACAGTATTTGATTGATCAACCTTGTGCGGTGTGTGGCGGAAAGCGTTTGAAACCGGAAGCTTTGGCGGTGCGGTTGGGACAGTACAGAGTGTTGGATTTGACTGGAGTTTCAATTCGTGAGTGTCAACACAGGGTAGAGCAATTAAAGTTGAGCGATCGCCAAATGCAGATTGCTGATTTGGTGTTGCGAGAAATTCGGGCGAGATTGCAGTTTTTGTTGGATGTGGGGTTGGATTATTTAACTTTAGATCGTCCGGCGATGACGCTTTCGGGTGGAGAAGCGCAACGTATTCGTTTGGCAACTCAGATTGGTTCTGGGTTGACTGGTGTATTATACGTTTTGGATGAACCAAGTATTGGTTTGCATCAACGCGATAATGGTAGGTTATTGCAGACTTTAACGAAGTTGCGGGATTTGGGGAATACGTTAATTGTCGTTGAGCATGACGAAGACACGATTCGGGCTGCTGATCATATAGTTGATATTGGGCCGGGTGCAGGGATTCACGGCGGTAATATTATTGCTGAGGGTGATTTACAAGTTTTATTAACAGCAGAAAGTTCTCTGACGGGTGCGTATTTGTCGGGAAGGCGAGTGATTCAAACTCCTGCAACTCGAAGAGAAGGGAATGGGATAAGTTTAGTTATTAAAAATGCTCGTCGTAACAACCTCAGAAATATAGATGTGGAGATTCCACTGGGTAAACTTGTCGCTGTTACGGGTGTTTCTGGTTCTGGAAAGTCCACTTTAATTAATGAATTACTTTATCCAGCATTGCAACATCACCTTTTTCGTAAAGTTCCTTTACCGAAAGAAATTGATGGAATTAAGGGATTGAGTGCGATTGATAAAGCGATCGTTATTGATCAATCACCCATCGGTAGAACACCCCGTTCTAACCCAGCGACTTACACAGGTATTTTTGATGTGATTCGCGACGCCTTTTCAGCTACTATTGAAGCAAAAGCCAGGGGTTACAAACCAGGACAATTTTCTTTCAATGTTAAAGGTGGACGTTGTGAAGCTTGTAGTGGACAAGGTGTGAATGTCATTGAAATGAATTTTCTCCCGGATGTGTATGTGCAGTGTGAAGTCTGCAAAGGTGCAAGATACAACCGCGAAACCTTGCAAGTTAAATACAAAGACAAATCTATTGCTGATGTTTTGAAAATGACTGTTGAGGAAGCTTTGGAGTTTTTCCAGAATATTCCCAAAGCTGTGAATCGCTTGCAAACTTTAGTAGATGTTGGGTTGGGTTACATTCAACTCGGACAACCTGCAACTACTTTATCTGGTGGAGAAGCACAGCGAGTGAAGTTAGCAACAGAATTATCACGTCGCGCTACAGGTAAGACACTTTATTTAATTGATGAACCAACCACAGGTTTATCTTTTTACGATGTCCATAAGTTATTGGATGTGTTGCAAAGATTAGTAGATAAAGGTAATTCGATTTTGGTGATTGAACACAACTTGGATGTGATTCGTTGTGCTGATTGGGTGATCGATTTGGGTCCAGAAGGTGGTGATCAAGGTGGAGAAATCATCGCTCAGGGTACGCCAGAAGAAGTTGCACAGAATCCCAAGTCCTATACTGGACAGTATTTGAAGCATGTGTTGCAGCAGTATCCGCCAGTAACTTTGGCGAATTAAACGTCTTTGTGTCTTTGTGCCTTTGTGGTAAAAATAATTTTTGAAACACCAAGACACTAAGACACTAAACAAGATCCCCGACTTTTATCAAAAGTCGGGGATCTGGGTGCGTAGACCGCAGCAGCTTGTCGTCAGACACCAAATGCAGTCCCTGTTCCCTTTTACAAATTCTATTTTTCTTGATATATCTAAGTACGATTCTGCAAAGCTGCAAGTTTGATTTGTAGCTTTTTTTATTTCCATATATTTTCACAAGTTTCAGCAACACACTCTTTTATATAAAATGAAGTACTTCTATACACTGCCACCTGTATTCATTGGGGTATCAATGGTATTGGTGCAATCACAAGTTGCAGTCGCTCTATCTCAGCAAGAGGTGGAACAGATTGGTAGAGAAATTACTGTGCGGATTGTCGATAGTCAAAATCCCAATTTAGCTGGTTCGGGTGTTTTGATTAAACATTCTGGCAACACTTACACTGTTTTGACCGCTTATCATGTGGTAAAAGATGGTGGTAAGTACGAAATTATTACGCCAGATACACAAACTCATCAGGTGAAGTCTGTCAAACGCTTACCGAATGTGGATTTGGCTGTGGTTGAGTTTAGTAGTAGCAAGGATTATAAAATAGCCAAGATTGGGAATTCTGACAAGGCTACGGCTAGCACAACAATATATGTAGCAGGGTTTCCGGCAAAAAGAGGAGTAATTACCGACCCGCCTTTATTTTTCAACAAAGGACAAGTTCAGGCAAACGGCACAGCACAGCGTGAAGGTTACAACATTCTCTACGATAACGATACTTTAGGTGGTATGAGTGGTGGGGCTGTGCTGAATGAACAAGGGGAAGTGGTAGCAATTCACGGTAGGGCTGATGAACAAGAAATCGGCGAGAAAAGTCAGAGTAAGATTATTACGGGTTTAGGTACTACTATTTATTCAGCGTTGCGGCAAATGTTAGCTGTGGGTGTGGATGTGGGAGTGCGTCCACCGGATGTTTTGGCGACTGGGTTGAAAGCAGATGACTTTTATATCAGAGCTTATGAGAAGTATGATCAAAAAGATTATAAGGGTGCAATAGCTGATTTCACAGAAGCAATTCGTCTCAATCCCAACTATGACAAAGCCTACTACAACCGGGGTGTAGTCCGCAGTGAATTGGGAGCCAAGCAAGGGGCGATCGCTGATTACAACTCTGCCATCAAAATTAATCCTAACTTAGCCCTAGCCTACAACAACCGGGGTGTAGCCCGCAGTGATTTGGGAGACAAGCAAGGGGCTATAGCTGATTACAACACTGCTCTCAAAATTAATCCCAACTTAGCCCAAGCCTACAACAACCGGGGTCTAGCCCGCCGCCAATTGGGAGACAATCAAGGGGCTATAGCTGATTACACCTCTGCCATCAAAATTAATCCCAATTATCACAAAGCCTACTACAACCGGGGTTTAGCTCGTGCTGCGATAGGAGATAAGCAGAGTGGAATTGCTGATTTGCAAAAAGCTGCTGAATTGTTTCGACAACAAGGAAGAACTGCTGATTACCAAAAAGCGTTGGAATTGATTAGAAAATATCAGCAGTAGGTTGGTGGTAAGTGTGAGGGGTGGTGCGTAGACACACAGTGGCTTGTCGTCAGACATCGCATTTGAAACGCCTGCGATTGAAATCGCAGTCTCATAGCTAAACTCTGCTGAAGCAGACTGTTTGATTTTATGAAGTGCGATGTCTGGCGACAAGTTGCTTTGCGTCTACGCATTTGAAACGAGAAACTTTAAGTTGAGAACCTAGAACTCCAAACAAGATCCCCGACTTTTATCAAAAGTCGGGGATCTGGGTGCGATCGCTTGTTCAAATTCTCTATAATTGTGCGATCGCATTCCCACCCATCAAAAAGCGATCGCACTCCAAGTATGAAAACAAGTTAACCTGAGAGCAAGAAACTCAATACGATTGCGATCGCATGAAAACTGTATCTATTCAATTACCAGAAACCGCTTCTGCTGGCTAGGAAGGATTAGTTAATGCACGTCAATGTGGTAACTCCACTCTCATCGAATAAAAAAAGCGATCGCGCGTATTTCAATGCTGTTTCTTATTGGGCAACCGACATTGATAAAATTATCCAAGGTGCTTATAGTGAATACGATTATCATTTAAAAAATAAGGTATCTGTAGCATATGATCAGTACTGTGACAACAGACGTAGTTCCAGTAACAGTTCTCACTGGTTATTTAGGATCTGGAAAAACAACTCTGCTTAATCGTATTCTCACCCACGAACATGGTAAAAAAGTGGCTGTGATTGTCAATGAATTTGGGGAAGTCGGTATTGACAATCAATTGGTGATCGATACAGATGAAGAAATCTTTGAGATGAACAACGGCTGTATATGCTGTACAGTGCGGGGTGATTTAATTCGCATCATCGGTAATTTGATGAAACGCCGTCACAAATTTGACCATTTGGTGATTGAAACCACTGGACTAGCTGATCCTGCACCAGTGATTCAGACATTTTTTGTCGATGAAGATATGCGGGAACAGTTAGAACTGGATGCTGTAGTCACAGTAGTCGATGCCAAGCATATTTGGCAACATTGGGAAGCTGACGAAGCCCAAGAACAGATTGCTTTTGCTGATGTTATTTTGTTAAATAAAACCGATTTAGTGACGCCAGATGTACTCGATGAATTAGAAAGACGAATTCGCGGGATGAATGCAATGGCAAAAATTTACCGTACCCGCAATTCCCAAGTTGAAATGGATGCGCTTTTAGGTGTGAAAGCCTTTGATTTAGATCGCGCTTTAGAAATTGATCCAGAATTCTTGGGAGAAGATGCTCATCAACATGATGAAACCGTCTATTCTGTGGCTTTAGTTGCAGAAGGCGCCCTCGATGGAGATCAACTCAACAATTGGCTGGGTAAGTTACTGCAAACCCAAGGCGCAGATATCTTTCGGATGAAGGGTATTTTGAATATCGCTGGAGAAAGCGATCGCTTTGTCTTTCAAGGAGTGCATATGATCTTTGAAGGTAAACCTGATCGCCCTTGGAAAGACACCGAAACCCGTAAAAACGAACTAGTCTTCATCGGTCGTAACCTAGATGAAGCCAAACTCAAACAAGATTTTCTCGCCTGCTTAGTTTAAAGGACACAGAGAAACAAATCTTTACGTCTGTCGATCTCTGTTAGCTTATATCTTGCACTTAACCCTAAATTAAAATTTGGGCTTAAAGCTAAAGTCGGTTTTAAACCGACTAGTTAAAGTTTTAAGCCATCTTAATGGGTTTAAGCTTTGAGCCGAAAATTTATTTTACGGCTAATTGCATCTGGTGCAAGATGTCGGTTAGTGATTTTAGAGCGGGATTTTGTACAAAACACCGAACAGTATTGACTTTATTTGTATAAAATCTCACAAAAATAAATTCTTGTAAAAATAAGATTAAAATTTTATACTGCTTAATGTAAGTGTGATAATTTAAACGATGTAAAATTAAAAAACTAAAATAATTCCTAAAAAATCCATTATTTTAAGTTATTCGTGTAAAAAAAAATGTGCTTTTTAGCTCATTGATTAAACATCTTACTTAAACAAAATTGCCATGTTCAGTTAATTTATTTTTCTTGACTAACACATCTATCTATAAAATTTCGTCTGCGAGATATATATGACATTGACTTCTGAGGTAAAAGATAAATTAGAAAAAAATGGTAGCTACATAGGCGCAAAACTAGACAGATGTGTAAGTGGTGATTGTAATCCAGCCGGCATTCTGAATATAGGTATAAAAGGAGTAGTAAGAAGGATCTCAAAAAGTTTTGCAGAGCCGATTAGAAAAGAGTTCGATTCTGCAATGAATAACTTATTTGATGATAATTTAGCTCCATTTGCAGAAAAAATTGATTACATCGCCCAAAGGCGGATTGCACAAACAGAAGATGCTGCTAAAGACATAGTGAAACAAACAGTTGATAATTTTTCTGGATTAAAAGACGAAATTAAAAGCAATATTGATGATTTGCTTAGTGATGTTGATACAGGCTACAAAGAAAATTTGAAAATCACCTTTGACGAAATTAATCTGGCTCGTGCAGAAGCAATCTTAAGTTTAAGAGCAACAATAGGAGATATTGATAAATCATTAGAAAACAGAATCACTCAAATTTCCATCACCATGATGGATACTATTAAAACAGCCAAAGAAATTAGTGATAGATTTACACCAGAACAATTTCAAAGAAAACTAATTGAACCAACCTTAGATCGGATAGATGCTTTAGAATCAAAGTTCTTTCAAGACGTAGATAAATTAATAGATAAAATTGAAGCGATCGCAGTTGGAGAAATAGAAGAATTTAAAAAAGAATTAGAAAAATTTAGACGCCTACTGCCTAATCCATTTGATGAATGCAGACGCCAGCTAGATTTACAATGGAAGTCGGGGCTAGACTTAGAAAATATTGATATTTATAGATTAAAAGAGTGTGAACTATTAATCAGAATTAATGAAAAATCATCTATTAATAAAATACTAGATGTGTACGGGCAACTGCAATATAATGCAGCCAGAATGAACTATGTTGCTAGAAGCGCGCCTGACTTTAAAGATATTTTTATCAGGGATTGGTTGAAATATGGTCAACTCTATAGATTGTGGAAGAATTGGCTTTAGCTCAATTAACAGTTATCTCAAGATAAAACACAATACTGTTCGGAGTTTTGCCCAAAATCTCACCCTCAAATAAATTAGCAGCTAATAGCTAAATTCAGATCAAAGCTTACTAAGCAACCTTTTAACCCATTAAAATGTGTTAAACCTTAAAGCCGGAAATTTATTTCTCGGCTCTTCATCAACCAGTATTGATATAGAACACTAACAAATCAATTAGTCATTATTAAAGGATAAAACATGGCACTAACACCATTACAAGCCTATGAAGAAGCAATTAGAAGAATAGAAGATGCACGCAAGGAAATAGAAAACGAAACATCTAGATTTGAAACCATAAAATCACAAATCCAAGCGCAAGTGCAATCTATTCAGACAGAATTACAAAAGAAAACTAAAGAAATAGAACAATTAAAATCAGAACTGCAAGCGACAAAAACGGAACTTGAAACTACAAAAACTCTCCTGACAAATACAACAAATCTGATTCAAGATACTGCAAAAACTGTAAAGACTGCTTACTCAGAAGCACAAACTGCTCGCTCTGAGGCGAAAAACGCTCAAACCACAGCAAATACGGCTCGTTCAGAAGCACAAACTGCTCAAAATACAGCCAACACAGCTCGTTCGGAATCACAAGCTGCTCAAAATACAGCTAACACTGTGCGTTCAGAAATTAATTCAGTTAAATCTGGTATAGAAAATGGTTCCATAATTGCTCAAAAAGCAATTATGTTAAGAACTAGAGATCACAACCACTGGCTGCGATGGCGTACAGTTGATAATAAAAATCATGACGTCTTGGAACTATGGAGAACAGACGATAAGTGGTTTTCTACAATTCGAGTTCAAGCAGCAATGAAAGTAATTAATTAATATTTCATTTTCGAGGTGTAATGTACTTTTCTTAGTGTCTTAGCGTCTTAGTGCTTAATCAATCAACTTTTGAAACACTATAGACGCGCTAGCGGTTTCCCGGAGGGTAGACACTAAGACACTAAGGTGAAAAACCCAAATTAAGATTTTTGTCCTTCCGAGACAAGTTGTGTCAAAATATTCCCTGTAATATCTAATAGTTGATCCAAGAGAAAACCGATAGTGCCAATATATATTACACCCTCGATAATATTGTTATAGTTACCTCCTCTGTAACCATTCCAAATCAAAAACCCTAATCCTTTTCCGATTGTTAACATTTCAATTGCAATCACAGTAAACCAAGCTATCCAAAGACTAGTTCTTAAAGCATCGAATATATAGTTTATTGCTACACGAAAATTATTATCTTGGAGACGACTTTTTCGCATACCTGTAGCTGTGTTAATCATTACTGACCAGATAGCACTAAAAAAAACAACCATACTTGCTGCTACTTCTACTTCATTAAAAAAGATGAAAGCGATTGGTACAAGTGCTATGGGAGGAATACTGTAGGGAATTTGTAGCAACCGCTTACATAGTTGATAAAGTAAGGGATTTATACCAATTGCACTTCCCAGTAAAATCCCCAAGATTGCAGCAGGGATAAAACCTACAAATAACAATTGTAGGCTAGATAAAAAATCTAACAATTTACTATGCTCCATGCCTTACGATTTCAATTGGAACATCTCAGGAACAGAGCGATTGTAATAAACTATAGCGCACAAACAAGCAATTTGAATCGCACTCATGCCTAAGAAAATATGAAAGTCGGGCTTTATAAAATCTATCAAAAATCTAAAACTTAAATAACAAACTAAATAAAATTTAAATAAATCACCTTCTTGGTATTGATAGCGACTGCGAAGGCGTATAAATATAATTAAGATGATTAAAAATATGATTTCATATAATTGGGTGGGATGACGGAGAATTCCATCACCAAAATCTACACCCCAAGGTAATTTCGTCCCAATTCCATAAGTGCGATCGCTCAACCCTGTTAAAAAGCAACCAATCCTACCAATCGCCGTTCCTAGTATTAATGGATAGACAAATACATCACCAGTGGAATGCTTCACACCAATAATTTTCTTGGTAATTTCTACCCCAATCACAGCACCTAATAAAGCTCCAACAACTGTTTTTCCTTGCAATAATAATAATAAAAATAGCTGAGAATTTTGCCAAAACAAATCAATATGTTGCAGTAAAACTAACGCCTTTGCACCCACAAGCGCACCTAGCATTCCACCCACAATAATAGAAGTGCGCTGTGGGGGTGTAATAATATCCTTGCGGACATTACGCAATACTAAACGTAATGCCACAGTATAAGCTATAGATTCAAATAAAATATGTGGGTGAATCCGCAATGAACCCAGATAAAAATAAACAGGAAATGTCATTGATTAAGAGTCAAGTGTCATCCAATTTTGGATTTTGGATTTTGGATTTTGGATTTTGGGTTAACCCCACGGATTAATCCGCTTTCTTGAGGATTTTGGATTTTCGATTTATCCCAGGATTAATCCGCTTTTTTTTACCCTGCTCGGAATTATCGGTCAATAGTCAAAAATCAAGTGTCAGTATTTATTTACAAATGACCAATGACCAATCACCAATAACTATTTTCCCATCTTCCGTTTCATCTCTTCCAACTCAGCCTCAGTTTCCCAACGGCGGAATGTTTCTTCTAAAGGATCATTTCCGCTAGAATAACTACGGCTTTGATTTGACCAACCAGCACTTTCAACACGCTGTTGTGCTTGTGCTTTCGCGCGTGCGCTTTGTGCTTCCACAGCTTTTGCTTGTACTTCTTGACGTCGTTGTTGAACTTTCTTAAGTAAATCTTGTGCTTGGGTGATGCGTTCTTTTACTCCTTGCATTTGTCCCCACTGCTGATTTCCTTGACGCAAAAGTGCAGCTTCTCTCTCTTGTGCTTTTGCTGCTAAATCCTCTCTACCACCATTTTTTGCCTTTTGGACACGAATGTGCCATCTTTGAATTTCTTGCGCTGTGGACAAAATTTCATCTTGCGATCGCTTCTCTTGTAATTGTAGATCTGCAATCAACTTTAAAGTATCTTCCTCTTGCTCCCGCAGCTGTTCTAGCAAAGCTTCTAATTCCAAATGCGGATTACTTCGCAAGAATTCCTCTAAACGATTTTCCAGAAACCGACTCAAATCATCAAATAAACCCACAGCTAGAACTCCAGAGGTGAAGTATATCATTTTATTGTAGTCATTATTATCACCTGCGAAAAGCTACTGAGAAAATAAAAAGGCAAATATGCAGGTTAAATAGTCTTTGGATATTTTGTTCAATTTTAATAGTATTTTTAGTCTTCAGACTGACATTTTATGTTCAAGCTTCCTTCTTAAGGTTGAAGTATTTGATAAATATCTTGCTTAATTTATATATATATGTCTAACGAAACCTAGTTTACCTAAAATAATTTATAGTCATGACTTTTATTTAATTAGTAAGTAAGTCGGTGGGAATAAAGCTAACCATGTTACGAAAACTAAATAGCACTAAAATCCTTACTAATAGACAATGACAAGTGACAAATGACGACCCCAACTAGTACCAGACGAGCCATGGCGTGTCTCTACATTTATCCGGGCTTATTTGATATGAAAACAGGCTTTTAAATGATTCACTTCTACTAATTATTAGTAGCTTTTGCGTTGGAAAAAAATCATGAATTATCTTATTGCAGTTTTATCAGATAGAATACAGCTAGAAGAAGCTTACTCTGCTCTTGAAAAAGAAGGTTTACCTCTAAATCAAATTGACATTTTAGGTCAAGGCTACAAAAGTGCTGATGAATATGGGTTAATCAACCCAAATGTGCAAGCTAAAAAGGGAGTAACTCGTCTAGGAATTTGGCTAATTCCCTTTGGTTTTATAGCAGGTTATGCTTTCAATGCTTTGACAGGGATAGAAATATTTCCGATTGGTAGCTTTGGCAATCATATCATCGGTGGACTTTTAGGAACTGTTGCTGGTGCTTTGGGTGCATACTTGGTTGGTGGTGGAGTTGGTTTAACTGTAGGTAGTGGGGATGCTTTACCTTACCGCAACCGTTTAAATGAAGGAAAATATTTAATTATAATTAAGGGTACTGAAGAATTGACTCGTCAAGCAACTCGCATTTTACGCCAGTTTGAACCAGAGAATTTACAAGGCTATATTGAGCCAACTGGAGCATAAATTATCTTTTTTTATTGAATCACCTGCAAGCCCGCTGCGCGGCTCATAGCAAAAGTCTACTTTAAGTAGACTTAATAAATAAGGGACTTAACCCACTTTAAGTGGGTTTTAATTATCAGCCCCAAATTGATTTGAGCGTAGATATTTGGCTAACAAAATCCCTCACTTTTTTCTCACTAAAAAAACCGGAGTCAAGGGCCGAGTTAAAGGGATTAAAAATTGAT
Source organism: Westiellopsis prolifica IICB1 (assembly GCF_004323185.1). Taxonomy (GTDB): domain Bacteria; phylum Cyanobacteriota; class Cyanobacteriia; order Cyanobacteriales; family Nostocaceae; genus Pelatocladus; species Pelatocladus prolificus_A. The sequence continues at coordinate 1,173,354 of NZ_NAPS01000002.1, read as the reverse complement.
TCTCCCTTTACTTTTCCCTTTAATACTTTCCTGTTTATTTAGATTTTGTAACCCAACTTAGCAAAACGACTTAATGCACTAAATTGTGGCTTATGTTTGAAGTCATCTAAGTGCATAAGTTTTCCATTTTGAGCAAGCTTTTGTTCGACGATTTCTTGATAAACAGCTTCATAGCCATCTACCATTTTTCGCACGCTGAAATTATTATCGACATGCTGACGACATGCATAGCGATCAAGTTTTTCTACCTTGCTCACAGCATCAACGCATTCTGCAATATTGTTACAGATAAAACCAGTTTTACCATGGTCAATTACTTCTGGAACTGAACCCATATTTATAGCAATCACCGGTGTTCCTGCTGCCATTGATTCTACCATTACTAACCCAAACGGTTCTCGCCAAGTAATAGTAAATAAAGTTGCTACTGCACCACCCATCAGAGCATTTTTCTGAACATGATTTGCTTCGCCTAAGTATTCTATTTGCTTACCATCAATGAGAGGTTTAACTTCTTTTTCAAAATATTCTTGATCAACTACATCTATTTTACCTGCGATTTTTAAGCGCCAACCAGTTTCTTTGGCAATTTGTATTGCTATGTGTGTTCCTTTTTCTAGTGATATCCTACCTAAAAATGCCAAATAGGGTGGTTCTTCTGGTTGAGGATGAAATTTATGACTGCTGACATCAATTCCGTTATAAACTGTTGCTGCATAATTCAACCCTAACCTTGCTTCACGCTGTGAATGAGAAATACTTACGTAGGGTTGATTTTTTGCATGTACAAATAATTTTTCATTGTCGGGTGTAAAAATACCGTGCAACGTATGTACAGTAGGTGTCTTGACTAAATTAACGTAGGGTAATGCATTGCAACCCAGATGAGAGTGAATGATATCAAATTCCTCTGCTGACTCATACACTCGACTCAATTCTAACATCTCATAAACGCCGTACTCTTTGATACTTTTATCAAGCCGTAAAGCACGAGGATGAACTGATACTAGCTTTGCTAAAGTGAGAGAATCTCCCGATGCAAATAGCGTGACTTCATGTCCACGTCGGACTAACTCATCGGTTAATAAACCCACTACTAACTCAGTTCCACCGTAACCTGGAGGTGGTACTCTTTCCCACAGTGGAGCAACCTGAGCAATTCGCATAAAAGACTCCTGAAAAGAAAGATTAGAATTAAAAAGCGGCTACGTTTTTTCTAATATGTGTTTGAAAGCAACTCATTTAATTTGAGAGCCTATTTGAAACACTAGTCGAGCCAGGGATTAATACAAACTTTACATTTATTGAAAGGAAATTGTTGTCTACCCTTGGTGAGGATATATTAGCTTTCAGGTATGAAAAAGAAGTTATTTACAGCCTAAGTTATTGATAAATTGATTTGTCATCTCTCTTGCGAGAGATGACAGTATTATTAAACTCATTTAAAAAGCATAAGCTGATGTGCGCTTAGATTAAATATTCTTGCGTTAGGACTGTCCAGGGTCAACAGTCCAAAGTCCAAGCTAGTCTTTGACTCTGGACTCTTGACTTTTGACAACCTGCTCGCAAAATATACAATTTAAATGCATAACATTTTATTTTATAAGTGCTGCCAATTTTTTTGGAAATAGCTAGAATAAAATTAATATCAGAATCAAAATTTAAATTTCCTTTGCTCGATTAAATCAAAGTCATTTTGATTTTGATTGACAGGGCTATTCCATTGTTTCATTATCATTCAGTTAGCCTCAGAATTAATTCTGAGGCTAATAGCAAAACTCGGTTAAAACCGACTATTGAGTGGTAATTTAGTCCGCTTTAATGGACTTGAACTATTAGCCGCTAAACTTTAGTTCAGGGCTGTTTATGTCTAGAATGAAATAGCCTTGGATGGATAAGTATTTGTCTTTAGGATTATTGAAGTGAGGAGTGTATAGCTTCAATTCCTAATTTTACCCTGCAATTAATTCGGGGGTAATAACTTAAGTATGTGAAAACATACTGAAATCAAGATAGATGAAATTTGATTTTTTAGACCGATGCTTCATTAGTCACCAAAGTATATAAAAGTATGCTGTAAATCTTGGTCTTGATTCATCTATTGCTACTCAGACATTGATAACAATCAATCAATTCTCGAAAGAACTGCTTATGAACCGTCTAACCAATTTATTTCAAAATAAAGCCATTTTATGGGTCAGTCTTGTTTTCGTACTTGTTGTTTACTGGTTGATAGTGAATATTGCGATGTAAACAGATTCAATTGGTTATTAAATATAGCAATCCTAAATCATTCGTGAACAACAAGCTCCCCGACTTTTTTTAAGAATCGGGGAGCTGGTCAAAGCGATTTGGGTGTGAATCGCAACCGCATAAGTAAGTTGGCGCTAATATTTATAGCTATGTTAAGAAATTTAAATGTAGTAGCGTGTCTAGACTAAAATAATGCATTAGATTTTTAGTTTTTTTAGCGTTAAAGCGCTTACTACCAACCTTTTCTAATGCAACATTTTAGCCTTGCCACGCCACTACAGCTAATTTATATTTCTTCATATACATTGAATTTTTCCCGCCGACTTACTTAGAGACAATTAGAACAAAGTTAGACGAAATACAACAAAACCATCGTTAGCAAGAGGAAAAATACTCGCGCTAAGTTTTAGGATAAAAATTGTACTCATTGAGTGGCCAGTCATGAGCCAAGCAGTATTTTCAGCGACAGACCAACCCATAAGCGTTCCACCTATGGATCGCTATAATCAGGAGTTGATCGAAAATCTTCATCCGCCAGATTGGAGTAACCCTGAACCCGCACCTTGTTACAACTTGGTGGTTATTGGTGCGGGTACTGCTGGATTAGTAACAGCTGCGGGTGCAGCTTTGTTAGGTGCAAAGGTCGCTTTGGTAGAAAAGCACCTGATGGGTGGAGACTGTACCAACGTTGGTTGCGTACCGTCGAAAACCATGATTCGTTCAGCGCGCGTAGTTGCAGACATCAAACATGCTGGAAAATTTGGTATTGATACTTTTCACCACGTTGACGTTGATTTTCCAGCTGTGATGGAACGATTGCGGCGAATTCGGACAGCAATTAGTCCTCATGATTCCGCCAAGCGGTTTCAGCAGGAATTTGGAGTAGACGTATTTTTTGGCAATGCATATTTTTCCGGTCGTGATACTGTAGAAGTCGCAAATAAAACTTTACGCTTTAAGAAATCAGTTATTGCCACTGGTTCTAGTCCGAAAAAATTATCAATTGCAGGGTTAGAAGAAGTTCAATATTTAACTAACGAAAACGTATTTTCTCTGACACGCAGACCAAACCGTCTCGCTGTCATCGGCGGAGGTTATATTGGTTGCGAATTAGCCCAAACTTTTCGTCGTTTAGGTTCAGAGGTGATTTTACTGCAAAAAGGTTCTCAATTGTTGGGGCGCGAAGATGCAGACGCAGCAGCAATTATCCAAAAAACTTTTGTCAGAGAAGGTATTCAGTTAATTCTAGGGGCGAATATTCACAAAGTTGAACGCCAAGATGCAGACAAAGTTATTCACTACGAAGCCAACGGAAAAGACAACCAGGTACGTGTAGATGAAATTCTCGTAGGGGTGGGGCGATCGCCAAACGTGGAAGATTTAAATTTGGACTTGGTAGGTGTCCAATACGACAAAAACAAGGGAGTCATAATCAACGATTATCTGCAAACAACTAATCCCCGTATATATGCGGTGGGAGATGTTTGTATGGAATGGAAATTTACTCACGCCGCTGATGCAGCAGCCAGAATAGTTGTTCAAAATGCGCTGTTTTCAATCTTGGGAGTGGGACGCAAAAAACTAAGTTCGCTGATCATGCCTTGGTGTACTTATACTGATCCAGAAGTTGCTCATGTTGGTATGTATCCTGAACAAGCCCAAAATCAAGGTATAGAAATTGACAATTACTACATTACCTTAAACGAAGTAGACCGGGCAATTATCGACGGCGAAGCAGAAGGATTTGTTAAAGTCCACGTCAAAAAAGGCACTGACAAAATATTAGGTGCAACTATTGTGGCTCGTCATGCTGGAGAGATAATCAACGAGATTACCTTAGCAATGACCAATAACTTGGGAATGGGAGCGATCGCCAAAACAATTCATCCCTATCCTACCCAAGCAGAAGCCATTCGCAAAGCAGCTGATGCTTACAATCGTACTCGTTTGACTCCTTTTATTAAGAAAATAGCCTCTAGTTGGTTATCATGGCAGCGTTAATTAGAGGGCGATCGCCCCACATAATCGTATCCCTCATTTTTTCTGTGTCACCAAAACACGCCAAAGAATAAAGACTGCAAATCCCACATAAGCAAATACAGTCAGCCATTCTTGAGGACTACCAAAGGTGTCATTCATTTTTTTTAAAGATTCATCATAAACTAAACACCAATGACAAATGACCAATGACAAATGACTAATGACTATGGTTTTTGGGTCGCAATAGCCAACTTAGCTCCTTTAACTTGACGCACCTTATCCATCACCGTCACAACTTGACCGTGACCAACTTTTTCGTCAGCATTAATAATTACCAAAGCTTCGGGATTAGAACCCACCAAAGTACGAACTTGTCCTTCCAATGCATCAACGGTAGTAGGTTTACGGTTCAAGCTCACTTGTCCATCTTTATCAACCGTCACAGTAATTTTAGTCGGAATTTGCTGTTGCTTGGCTGTTGCTGCCTTGGGTAAACTGACTGGCAAACCCTCTGAACGAGTTAAATACAAAGTTGACATAATAAAAAATGTCAAAATTGCAAAAATTACATCTATCATCGGTACGATATTGATCTGCGGTGGCAAATCTGGTTCATCTAGTGGGCGCATAACTTCTTTCTCCTCTTTCGTAACGACGACGGTACAGTAATTCTAGTTGTCCACCGTATTCTTGAATTGAAGCTATTTGACGTTGGTAAAGACCCCGGAAAGTATTAGCAAACAGCAATGTAAAGATAGCTACAATTAATCCTGATGCTGTAGACACAAGCGCTTCACTAATACCTGCGGTAACACCTGCGGTTTTTGCACCTCCCACATCACCAATATCCAGTGCTGCAAACGAGACAATCAATCCCAATACAGTCCCCAGCAAACCCAACAGTGGTGCAAGACCGATAATTGTCTCAAACAAGTTTTGGAAACGCTTGAGGACAGGAATTTCTGCTTGGGCTTCGCTTTCTAAAGCCAGACGAAATTCTTCTGGTGTGGGTTCTTCTAATTGCAACGCCGAGAGAAAAATCCGCGCGATGGGTAAGTCGGCATTTTTTTTCAGTTTATCTATTGCACTAACAACGTTCTCTACACGATAGAGATTTAATACCTCTCGTACTACTTTATTTTGACGAGTGTTAATGCGATACCAGAAAAGCACCCGTTCAATGATCAATGCGATCGCCACCACACTAAATGCAAGCAGGGGCCACATGACCACGCCACCTGCTTTGAACAACTCATTGAGATTAGTTAGCATGTAATGCTTCTTTAAAGATGAACAATGTAACAGTTAGACTAGCAGTAAATGATATAACTTATCAATAGCAAAGTAAATTCGTAAAAACATTGTATCAAGCTTGATTAACTTTTATTACATAAAATTTACTATAAATTTAAATGCTCTTGGGAAGCCAAACCATTAATAAATTAAGCATTTCCGAATTGCAATACTCTATAAAAGTTAAGTAATTTTTCTATAGAGTATTGCTTGACTTTTGCTTCTAGGCATTTTAATCTGACTGATTAGGTAATAATGAGTTGCAATATTATGAGCTTTTCCAGCATCGCAGTGCAGCAGCGAGAAAAAGAAGCCAAAGCTCTAAAGTCTTTTATGGCTTTTAGCCTGATTGGTTCACTAGCGCTGCATATTGGGGTATTAGCTTCTGGCATTGGCAATCTTTTAAGTAGAGTGCCTTCTGAAGGAGAACCAGTAGAATTCACTATTGTTGAGCCTGCTACGCTGGAAACGCCAGAACCATTAGAGGAAACGAAAAAAGAGACTCCAAAACAAGAACCCATAGATGTCAGTAAGACTCTAAGCACGAAAGCAACTACTGACTCTATCAAGAATACTGAAGTTATACCCGTACCAAAACCTCCTCAACCATTGGTAAAAGTAGAGAAACAACCGATACCACAACCAAAACCTGTTGTTCAGCAACCAAAGAATACACCAGATTCGCGTCCGAATCCCGCCCCAGCATCAGTACAAAATAAGATACAGCCAAGCAATGAAAATTTGCGGCAGGTTTTAAGCGGAGTAAGAGATTCTAGAAACAGTCAAGGAAGTACTGGTTCAAATGCTGGTGGTGGCGGTGGCGGTGGCGGTGGCGGTGGTTCCACTGTTGCTACCACTACAGGCAATGGTACAGGTACAATAGTTACTGGCGGTAGTGGTACTGGAATAGGAACAGGAACAGGTTCTGGTTTTGGCAGTGGTAGTGGCAGTGGCACAGAAACAGGAACAGGTTCTGGTTTTGGCAGTGGTAGCGGCAGTGGCACAGGAACAGGAACAGGTTCTGGTAACGGTTCTGGTAATGGTTCTGGTAATGGTTCTGGTAATGGTTCTGGTACTGGTGTAGCCACAGCACCAACACCTCCTAAACTGCAAACAAGTTCAGGAAATGGTCGTGCAGCTTGCCGTCAGTGTGATTCTAAATACCCTGAAGATGCCAGACGTAGAGGGGTAGAAGGCAGAGTGGAAGTAGCTGTTGATACTGATTCTCAGGGTAATGTTACGAATGTGCGGATCACCAAATCCAGTGGAAATCGCAAACTAGATGAAGAGCATATTAACCAGGCTCGGAATTGGAAATTAAAACCCTCACAGACTGGTAGACAAGGAGTAGCGATCGCCACTGAATACGCCCTACAAGGTTCGCGTCGTTACCGTAACGTCAAAAAACGTCAAAGACAAAGAGAAGAACAACAACAAGAACAACAAAGAAATCAACAAGCAACTTCTAATTCTGCCAGCACACCACAACAAACATCACGACGTAGACGGCGGTTTACTTCAGGAACTATTGTTGATGTTCCTCCAGAAGTCAGAACTAGAAAACAGAATACATCTACATCATCTTCTTCAAGCCAAACAAATTCAAACCAAACAACAACTTCTCAACCAACAACACCTATCCGTCGCTTACGTCGTCAGCGTGTGGAAACTCCTTCAGCAACTACCAACCAAACTACCCCAAGACCTAGACAGCAACAACAGCAAGTCGCACCTAACAATACCACCCCCGCAACACAATCCACTCGTCGTCGGCGTAGAGAAGTAAACAAATCATCGGGATCATCTAGTAATCAGACTCAGTTAAGACAATCACTACGTCGTTTCAAACAACAATCTGCGCCTGTTGTACCTCCAGCTTCTGGTAATGCTGAATAGATAATTGGACAAGGGAGACTTGTCAATTATCAGTTATCAGTTATCAAATTAAACTGTTATACCAATTTAATATGAAGTTACAGAGAAAGAACCCCACCCCAATTCTCGCTTACGCTCGAATTTCCCCTCCCCGATTTCGGGGAGGGGATTAAGGGGTGGGTAAAATTCTGTGCAGCTTCACGAAGAATTGGTGTTATACCATTTCACGTTAATCACGATACACATAAATTTTGTACCAGACGCGATATATCGCGTCTCTACAGGGTCTGTATTTGTATCAGATTTTTTGTGAAATGGTATTAACTGATTCTTGACAAATGACAAATGACCAATCACCAATGACTATTATTGACGTTTTTGCTTGATCAAGCTTTTGAGGCTTTGTAAATCGTATTCCCCTACTTTTCCAGTACTAAAAAGTAGATATCCCACTGCTAATAAAGCAGATGCTACTAGAAAAGCCAAAAAATTAACTGAAGCGAAAACACCACCAGTAAAAACAATAACCCCTACTCCACCTAAGATCAAAAGCAATCCAAAAATCGGATTGAAGCGCCCCCAAATTAGTATGGCAACTCCTGCGACGCACAGCAATACACCCGGAAGGCGTACAAAAATTCCAATTTGAGTACTAGAAGCCAAAATTACAATTCCAGCAATAATTAGAGATGCACCTAACAGCTTGCTAGTTCGATCAACCTTGTGTTTTTGATTTGGATTAGTATTCTGGGGCTGAAATACTGTCGGATTGGAAATAGAAAGATTATTTGTTTGATTTAGTTGTTGATTTTGAAATATAAAAGTAACTTTTTCCCCTTGAGCTAGGTTAATTTTATCTCCTAAATTGAGAGGGTAGCGGGTTCGTGGCTCTAGCTTTGTATTATTAAGATATGTACCGTTAGAGCTTCCTAAATCCTCAATATAGTAACTATTACCTTCTATATGAATTTCTGCATGTAGGCGAGAAACAACATCAGCGTCTGGAAAAAAAGTAACATCTATATCTGGATTGATTTTTTCATTCGGTTTACCAATACGAATCACAGCTGAAGGTGTTGGTATTCCAAAGGATCTACTAGTTTGAACATGAAACAGTTCTAAGTTTAGCCCTGTTGTTTGTGATGTACCTAGATTTTGCATAGGACATACCATTTTGGATTTTGGATTTTGGATTGTAATATTTTATTCTGGTTGTATTTTAAGCAAGCCAAAAAGACCATTGTACAGATGCGATTTTCCTCGCATCTCTAAGCAATACTTCCTCTTTTTCTTGCTTCTTTATAAGAAATTCCCACATTTTTTATACCAGCTTTGATCATTTGTCGTTCTAATAAAGCAAAGAAACGCGCTTTATCTGCACCACGTACGACTGCTTGATTGTGTGCTTCAGCTATTGCTACAGGATAGCCATATCCTTTTTGCACTTGCGCCAACATTAATCCCAGTGCTTCATCAAATAAAGATGTGTTTCTTACTACCCATGCAGGTATTTCTATCCGAGCAATTTCGGCTCCAACATGAACATAACAAAAGTAAATTTGTAAATCTTCGTATAAGTCTAGGATACGGGCATTACTGCGCCACAACGGCCCACGTTGTCCGGGTTTGAGTTGCGTTGTCCAAACAGTTGTATCCCGTAGTGATTCAAACAATTTACAAGCAACTTTTTCCGTTTGATTTGGGCAAAAACTCATACAATCAGGCGCAGGATGGGGACAAGCCACAAGCCGTAAAAAGTTCATTGCTTCAATGCTGCGAGATGCACTCAGATAACCCATCAGAGGAATTTGGGCATCTCGCATTTGCCGCCAAGCTTGCAGAATTGGGGGTAAGATGCGATCGCGTGCATCAAAAGGTAATTGTTCCAAAAACCAGTAAATTAACGAACCATCCACCATGGCGAGGGTAGGGATTTTTGAGGATGGGGGAGTAATGTAGAGACGCGATTCATCGCGTCTAGAAGTGTGGGAAGAAAATACTTCTTGATCTTTTGAAACAACACTACAGGCTAATTCTGCTAATACTGTCGCTTCGCTAGCGGTGCGACAAAAACTCATCCATTCTTCAGTTTTAATACCCCATTGACGGGAAATATATAAGTCCTCTGGACGATAAAATATCTCCGGTAAACTATCTAGAAGTGGGTGTTTATTTTGACCATAATGTAAAACAACTCTGCCAATATTGAGCAGATAACAGTAGGCTATTTCATGATGGCTAGGGCTAATTTGGGAACCATCAGTGGCGATCACAGTATGAACTTTCGGCGGAACAGGGATTTCAATACAAGTGTTGAGTGGTTCAACAGGAGTAGCACTAACAAACATAATGCGATCGCGCCATTTTTCCTGTTTTTGGACAAACTCTTCTTGGCGCTCGCAAGCGCTGAGAAAATGTTGTTGAGCTAATTCTAAACGTAGGCGACTGGCAGCAGCTTCTTGTGTAAGATGCTGACTCAAACCCTGCATTTGTCCTGTCAGTTTGGTCAGGTCAAGCATAAGAATTTTTGGGGATTGGGGATTGGGGATCGGGGACCCCTACAGTACAATTATGTTCCTAACATTTGTAAGTTGTGTAAGGTAGCATAAAGTCCTCCTAGTTGCAGTAACTGTTCGTGATTTCCCTGTTCGATTAATTCTCCGCGTTTGAGGACAAAAATCCGATTTACGTTGCGAATTGTGGATAGGCGGTGAGCGATAATAATTGCTGTTCGTCCAATCAATAGCTGGTTTAAAGCTTGTTGAATTAATGCTTCTGTTCCTACATCCAGGCTAGCAGTGGCTTCATCTAAAACTAAAATTTGGGGATTGCGAATAGCTGCACGGGCGAAGGCTAATAGTTGCTTTTGACCACTAGAAATGTTTGTACCCCTCTCTCGCAGCTGGGTATCATACCCTTGGGGAAGTTCTTCGATAAATTGAGCAATGTTGGTTTTCTCTGCTGCTTGTCGTACTTCCTCAAAAGAATAACCATCAGCCAAGGTAATATTGCTTTTGACATCGCCAGCAAATAAGAAACCTTCTTGTAAAATTACTGCCATGTAACGGCGTAGTTCGGCTTGGGGTAATTCTCTAATATCTATACCATCAACTAAAATACGTCCTTTGCTGGGTTCGTAGAGACGACATAAAAGACGGATGATAGTAGTTTTACCAGCACCAGTGGGACCGACTAAGGCAATTTTCTCGCCGGGATGAATTGTGAAATCTAAATCTTTAATCACATAATCATCTTCTTTATAACCAAACCAAACATGTTCAAATTTGATTTCTCCTAGTAGTGGTTTGGGATGTTCAGTTTCAGATTCAAGATGGTCAACTATTTCGTCAATATATCCAAATTGGACATCCAAAACTGATACTCTGGGATTAGCGCGATCGCGGATTTCGATGGGTTCATCCAAAATATCAGAAACACGTTCAATAGCAGTGAAGCCTGATTGAATGACTGTAAACTTTTCGGCAAATTGCTGTAGAGGCTGGAATAGCCTTTCAGCATACAATATAAATGAAGATAAAGTTCCAAAAGTCAAGTTTTTTTGCAAAAGTAAATAACCACCAGCCCACAAAACAGCTGCGATCGCCACCAAGGAAATCCATTCTAATGTTGCAGATACAGCTGTATCATGAAAAATAGTTTTATCTACCTCTTTGACATAACGTTTATTGCTTTTGCGAAACAACTCAGCATTAAATTGTTCTCGGCGGAAGAGTTGTACAACATTAATACCAACAATATTTTCTTGTAGTTGGGAATTTAAAATTGAAAGCTCTTCTCTAGATTTGTAATTAGCTTTGCGGTACTGTTGTTGAAAATAAATGATTAAACCTGATACAGGTATTAGCATCAACAACAACATCAAAGCGAGTTCCCACTGGATCGAAAACATAAAACCGAGAATCACCAGCATGGAGAACAAATCAGATACAATACCAATTGCCCCCGTTGCAAAGACATCTCCTAACACTTCTACATCGCTGGTGAGTCTAGTAATTAATTTACCTACAGGTGTGCGGTCAAAAAAGCGCACTGCTAAAGAAGTAACATGCCCAAATAAATCTTGGCGAATATCAGCAGTGATTTGTTGTCCTACTTTTTGGACTAAATAACCTTGAAAGCTTGTAAATACCAATCTAATAATTACCGTAACAACTAACAATCCTTCCAAAAGGTGTAAAGCTGACCAGAAGGGAAGATTACGTAGAAACTCGTAGGTACTCGGTTCTTTGCGAATCAGAGAAATAATTTGTCCGATTAACAATGGTTGGACAGCATTAGCCAAAGTTACTGGCACAAGTAATAATAATGATAGTGCAAGCGATCGCACATGCCGACGACCATAGGGTATCAATCGCAAAAATAACCGCCAGTCGTTTTCACGTTGACGGTATTGTGAGTGAGATTTTTTTCGAGGTATAGAGATACTCATAATAGGAAAATTATATTAATTTTTACAATACTATAAGCAAATTTTTTTAATATAGTGTTTGCGTTCCTACACGTCACCATGCTAAAGATTGAAACCAGGGGATTGCTACTCCGACCGTATATCCTTGATGATGTCGATGAAGCAGCAGTAATTTTGAGCAATCCAGAAGTGATGAAATATTCTCCTAGAGGACCCATTCCCAAAGATAAAGTCAAAGATGTCACACAACAAATTTTAGAATTTTTTATTCAGCATTGGAAACAACACGGCTTTGGAGTTTGGGCTGTAGTAGACAAAGCTACAAATAAATTGATAGGTCATTGCGGATTAAATTTTTTACCAAACAGTCCTGAAGTAGAAGTTCTTTATCGTTTGGATCAAGCTTACTGGTATCAAGGTATCGCTACAGAAGCAACAAAAGCCAGTTTGAGGTATGGTTTTGAAGAGGTCAAGTTAGATAAAATTGTTGCAATTACAGCACCAGAACATACTGCTTCCCGCCGTGTGATGGAAAAAGCCGGATTAAAGTATGAAAAAGATGCCCATTTCTATAATTTAGATGTTGTGTATTATGCTCTGACACGAGCAGCTTGGCAACCCGATGAATCTAGTTATACTTTAATATCTTAGGACTTACGCACTATACAAATTGGCTATTATGTATGATTGGTTCAAAAACAAGTGCGTTCGTTCACAACACAAGTGCGTTCGTTCACAACACAAGTGCGTTCGTTCACAACACAAGTGGATTCGTTCACAACACAAGTGAATTCGTTCACAACACAAGTGGATTCGTTCACAACACAAGTGGATTCGTTCACAACACAAGTCCGTAGCGATCGCCTGAGTAAGGTTAAGATCGATAATACTCCCAGACAACCAAATATCTTTATGCACATAATAGACAATCTGTACAGTGCGTAAGTTCTATATATTCATGAATTTGCTACATACTGACCGTCTGGATTTACGACCATGCCAACTTGAGGATCTTGACTCTGTACACGAGTTATGGTGTGATGCAGAGATTCGGCGATTTCTCTTTGATGACCGCGAAATCTCCCGTGAAGAAGCCCAAGCCTTTATCGAAGCCAGTATCGCCAGCTTCAGCGATCACGGTTACGGAATTTGGTTATTTTTTGACAATCACAGCCACCAGATAGCTGGGTTTACAGGATTACTCCAGTTTACCGAAGAATTACCTAGTTTAATTTTTGGTGTCCGACCCCAGTTATGGGGACATGGCTATGCAACCGAAGCTACTTTAGCTGTGCTTGATTATGCATTTGTAAACTTAGGTATTAAATATATAGTTGCAGATGTCGATGAGCCGAACGATCGCTCAATTCGCGTCTTGGATAAAATAGGCATGTCTCAGACAAAAAGAGCCATAGTTAACGAAAGACCCTTGCTTTACTACGAGATTTATGCCCCTAACAGGAAAAATATAAATAATGGCAGAGATTAACGCCTACGAACGCATTGCGGAAGCTGCCCTTAATCAATATGCTGTAGTTCAGCGAGAACTTCGGTTTTTGGGTCATAGTGGAAACGTGACCTTTTATGTGGAAACACCAGAAGAAAAATTCCTCCTCCGTATCCACCAATCATTTTCAGGCTTACAGGATGATATATGGCAAAGACCAGATATTATCGAATCAGAACTTTTGTGGCTTGACGCCTTGGGTCATCAGACCAACATCATAGTGCAACAGCCAGTGCAAAATTTAGAGGGTAGATGGATAACACAAGTTTTAGCCAATGATACCCAAGATGTTTTTTATTGCTCCTTGCTACGTTGGATTGATGGCTACATCTGTGATACTGATCGAACACCACAACAAGCTCACCAGATCGGCTTATTAATAGCTCAACTGCATCATCACAGCAGTCAGTGGAAATTCCCACACAATTTTGTACGTCCAATATTTGATGAAAATCGTTTGCGTGCAGCACTATCAGCATTTTACCCAGCAGTGTCTTATGGCTTAGTTTCACCAGAGCATTATGGAATGCTGACACAAGCAACCCAAAAGATTGAAAGCATGATGAAAACACTAGGTCAAGCCCAAGATATTTGGGGATTAATTCATGCAGATTTACATGACGGCAACTATCTATTTTACAACGAACAAATTCGACCAATTGATTTCGCTCGTTGTGGTTTTGGATACTACCTTTATGATATTGCTGAGTCACTTCAATATTTACTTCCTCAAGTGAGATCCTCATTTTTTGAAGGTTATCAAACTATTCGTAAGTTACCTGAGAATTACTTACAAATAGTAGAGGGATTCTTTGTCATGGCAATCATATATAATTATTCCTTTCATCTGAATAATCCCAAAGAACATAAATGGATTGCAGATGATGTTCAACATATTGCTAAGAAGCACCTGTATAAATATCTTGTAGGTGAGTCGTTTTTGCTTAATTAGGTAGACTCGCAAAGCCCAGATCCCCGACTTCCCATGAGTTGTCTGGAGCAAATGATTTAAGAGTAGTAGTCTTGACACGCCAATACACTGTATTTTACGCAACTAGAGGTATTGACGGTTTTTGTCAAACCTGAAAATATGCAAGTTAAATGGTTCGAGGATAAAAAACTATAAAAATCTAGATAAAAACTTTACATCCACAGTAGCCCAAAACAGAAAAAAATAATAAATTTGTTTTTTCCAATCTCCACTTTCCCCTCGACTAGGGGTAGCCTGATTCAAATTGGATTATCCCATCACCTTGATTGTTATTATGCAAACCCCAAACAATACGTCTCCTGTTCTCCCAGATTTGTCACGCAGGGAATTGCGGGATTTAGTGCGAGCGCAATTACAAAGTTTATTGGAAGTTGGGGACTTGCGTGGAGCTAAAGCCATTTTAGTACCTGTACAACCTGTAGATATTGCTGAAGCTATAGAAGGATTACCAGAAGCAATGCACGCGATCGCTTTTCGGTTACTTTCTAAAGATGAAGCGATCGAAGTATACGAATATCTTGATTACACTGTGCAAGAACGATTGATTGAGGAACTCCGAAGTCAGGAAGTCCGCGAGATTGTTGAGCAAATGTCACCGGATGATCGAGCCAAGTTATTTGATGAGTTACCAGCAAAAATTGTCAAGCGTTTGTTAGAACAACTTAGTCCCGCAGAAAAAGAATCTACAGCTCAACTTTTGGGTTACGAAGCTGGTACTGCTGGGCGAATTATGACTCAAGAGTTGATCTCTCTCAAAGAAAATTTTACAGCGGCGGAAACTCTAGAGCGGATTCGCACCTTAGCTAATGCTAGCGAGATGATTTACTATCTTTACGTTACAGATGCAGCTAGGCGTTTAACTGGAATTTTATCGCTGCGCGAGTTGGTCACAGCTCAACCACAACAAACTATTGGCGAAATCATGACTCGCGATGTACTGTCTGTCCATACGGACACAGATCAAGAAGAAGTAGCTAGATTGATCCAAAGATACGACTTTTTGGCTGTTCCTGTGGTAGACCGGGAAGATCGTCTTGTGGGTATTATTACCGTTGATGATGTAATTGACATTATCCAACAGGAAACCACCGAGGATATTTACGCTGTGGGTGGTGGTGTCCAGTCTGACGGCGATAGTTATTTTCAGTCAAATTTGCTGACTATTGCTCGTAAGCGGGTAGTATGGTTATTTGTCTTGCTGATCACCAACACCATTACAGGCACAATTATTAAATCTCAAGAAGATATTTTACAAAAAGTTGTGGTGCTAGCGGCGTTTATTCCCTTGTTGACGGGTACTGGTGGTAATGTCGGCGCTCAATCTTCCACGGTAGTTATTCGCGGGATGAATACCGACGAAATCCGCGCCCTTGGCCCTTTGCAAGTGGTTGTTCGGGAAGCTTTGGCGGGTGTGTTGCTGGGAGTCATGCTAGGTGCGATCGCCACGATCTGGGCTTTTTTATTACAAAAGAATTTACAAGTAGCGATCGCAGTTGGTACTAGCCTAGTAGCAATTTCCGTTCTCGCTTCTGTTTCCGGTTCCGCACTCCCGTTTTTGTTTCGCTTCTTGCGTTTAGACCCAGCATTGATGTCTGCACCGTTTATAACTACAGCAGTGGATGTACTAGGTGTATTAATTTACTTTGGTTTAGCAAAAACGATCTTAAATGCATGAGTGCCATTAGTTTGCTGTTTGCTGTGTATAAGGCGTGAAATTAATCCGGCGATCGTTTAAAATAAAATGTATTTATTTACACTATATAAATAGTAAAAGATACTAAGTACTTAGATCCCCGACTTCTTAAAGAAGTCGGGGATCTTTGCTATAGCTGTAGCCGTTTTGATTAGGACATTGAAATCGGTATAACCAACTGGAGAATATTGGAATCTACGTCCTAACTTACCTGGCTATAGCTATATATAGGATTCCTAATATTTAGTGAAATTTGTGAATACTGGTATAAATTTGATAAAAAATGACACAATCAAGTTGGTCAAACTTGAGTAATCAAAATGACAGCGAATATAATTGTTTTGATAAAAAAGCTAAATAACACAATAAAATTGCTAGCAGTAGCACTTTTAATTTTGATAGTTACTCTATTGATTTTTCCAGATCCTAACCAAGCCGTTGATATAAATATACCTAAATACCATCGTAAAAATCCCATTGTCGTTGAAAATTTAAAAATAGGTACAACCCATTGGCAGCTAACAAATCCTGCTACTAAGCGAGAAATAGAAGGTTATGCTTCGCTTACAAGTGTAAATCGTGGTGAAGAAATCAAGTTTTTTGTTAATACAAAAGAGCCAACTTATACAATTGAAATTTTTCGTATGGGTTGGTATGGAAACACGGGAGGACGACAAATCATCCCTATCATTAAGCGCAAAGGAGTCAAACAGCCACCACCAATAGTAGATCAGACAACTGGTTTAATTGAATGTGATTGGACAGATCCCTACGTATTAAAAATTTCCAATAACTCAGATAATCCTACTTTGTGGACAAGTGGTATTTATTTAGCAAAACTAACAGCTGGGATTAGTGGTAAACAAAGCTACATTATTTTTGTTGTCCGTGATGACAGTCGCCCCTCTGATATCCTGTTTCAATCGAGTGTGACAACATATCAGGCCTATAACAACTGGGGTGGAATGTCCTTATATCGATGGAACAGTCGTGGTAAACAAGCATATAAAGTTTCTTTTAATCGTCCCTATGCTGCTAGTCCTAACCGTGCAGCTGCTTATGGAGTGGGAGCAGGAGAGTTTTTGACTAACTTTCAACCCAAGAGAAGAACTTCTAGCGCTGGCTGGGAATATAACATGGTGCGGTGGTTAGAACGTCAAGGCTACGATGTCACCTATTCTACTGATATTGATACCCATGAAAATCATTTAGATCCCTACACCAGCAAGCCAATCCTACTATTGCACAAAGCATTTCTATCTGTAGGTCATGATGAATATTGGTCATGGCAAATGCGACAAAATGTAGAAGCAGCTAGAGATGCTGGTGTGAGTTTAGGCTTTTTTTCCTCCAATACTTGTTATTGGCAAATTCGCTTAGAACCCAGCCAAACAACGGGAACTAGTAATCGTACCATTGTTACTTATAAAGAAAATGCTGCTTTAGATCCTTATGCTAGAGATAAATATCCAAATAATGATTATTTAGTAACTACTGTTTGGCGCAAAAAGCCTGTAAATCTTCCAGAAGATGCTCTGATTGGAGTCATGTACCAAACATTTCAAGTGAACGCGGACATACTTATTAATCACACAGCACCAAGTTGGTTACTTACCGATACGCAATTAATGCAAAATCACAACCAAGCATCTGTCACTAGGAATCTTCAATCATCTAACAAACAAATCCGCTTAGAAGGACTTTTGGGTTATGAAGTCGATAGGATGTTTGGTAATGCTCCATATAATACAATTCGTGTTGCTCATTCACCCTATCGTTACGGGGGTGGGATTCGATATGCAGATATGACAGTCTATACCACAGATTCTGGCGCCACAGTTTTTGCAACTGGGTCTATGCAGTGGAGTTGGGGACTTGATGATTACAACGTTCCTCAATTGCGTCCTTCAGTTTTAAACGCTGATGCTCAAATCATCACGCGCAACGTTTTAGCCCAAATGTTAAAGCAGGGAATGGGGAATGGGGAACAGGGAACAGG
The DNA here is from genome assembly GCF_004323185.1 of Westiellopsis prolifica IICB1. Lineage (GTDB taxonomy): Bacteria > Cyanobacteriota > Cyanobacteriia > Cyanobacteriales > Nostocaceae > Pelatocladus > Pelatocladus prolificus_A. The sequence goes on along the minus strand of NZ_NAPS01000002.1, from coordinate 1,155,334 downwards.
GAACGGGGAACAGGGAACAGTTATAGAAAAAGGCTACTGATCATTGACTGATAACTGATAAGTACTTAAAAAAAATTAATTACACAAATTAATTACACAAATAGTTTTTCAGTTCCCGATCCCCGATCCCCGTTACCCCTTCGCCCCTGATCCCCACTCCCTTGGGGGGAGTGGGGGCCCCGAGTTCCCCAGAGGGGGCCCCACCTTAAGCGATCCCTATCTCCACCAATCATACTTAACAGTTAAAGTTGTGAATCACTGTCAGGGGCGACAATTTCACCTTCACCTAAATTCAGAACTAAGTCCTGATCGACAATCAGATCAGTGAGTTCCTTAGCTTGCAAATTCATTTCTTCACAAGCTTTTCTTAATTCCTGTGCAAAGGTATTTAAATCATTACCATAACCACATTGATAAGCGGCGGTTTCAATTCCCTGTTTGGCATTTGCTCTTGCACAATCTACTAAATCAGTACCATGTAAACGTGTTTTAGATGACATAATAAGCAGCTTTTTTTGATTTCAATTTGTTTGCCATATTATCAATCTCTCAAAGCTAACTCATCTCTCAAATGAAAGGTAAAAGTAGGTTTGTAGTAAGGAATTTAGTCCTTTATCAGCGCTTAAGCGCTCACTACGAGCTTTCTGGCAAACTACTAGTGTTTAACCATTTACAACCGTACCACCGTTAGGATGCAAAACTTGACCAGTTATATAAGAAGCATCATCTGATGCTAGAAATACATAACTAGGTGCTATTTCTTCTGGTTGTCCTGCTCGTTGCATTGGTACTTGTTTTCCAAAATTTGCTACTTTCTCTTCTGGGAAGGTAGCTGGTATCAAAGGTGTCCAAATTGGACCAGGAGCTACAGCATTAACACGAATACCTTTTTCTACCAAATTTTGTGACAGAGAACGAGTAAAGGCAACAATTGCACCTTTTGTAGAAGAATAATCAAGTAATTCTTGGCTACCTTTGTAAGCTGTCACAGAAGTAGTATTGATGATATTGCTACCTTCTTTAAGGTACTTGAGTGCAGCTTTAGTTAAGAAAAACATTGAAAAAATATTAGTGCGGAAAGTTCGCTCTAGTTGTTCTTTACTAATATCTTCTATACTTTTTTGAGGATGTTGTTCCGCAGCATTATTGACAAGAATATCGAGTTTACCAAATTCATCTACCGTTTGTTGGATAGCCTGCTGACAAAAGTTTTCATCTCCAACATCACCAGAGATAGTAAATGCTTTTCGTCCTTGTGCTTCTACCAAATGTTTAGTTTCTTTAGCATCATCATGTTCGTTGAGATAAGCGATCGCCACATCTGCACCTTCTTTTGCAAAGGCGATCGCCACAGCGCGACCAATACCACTATCTCCACCAGTAATCAACGCTACCTTATTTTTTAATTTGCCACTTCCCTGATACTGAGGATCATCCGCTTGGGGTTTAGGTGTCATTTCTGACTCAATACCCGGCTGTTGTGCTTGTTGTTGTGGTGGTTGTAATGGTTTTTCTTTTGGCATATATTTCTCCTTGAATGTACGATTGTTTACTCCTAGTAACTCTTCCTTAAAAACTAACCTTGGATCGAATCTTCAATCCAAGGTTTAGTTTTGACAACTGCACCCTGTTACTATAAGCAAGCTTAAAATTTTTAATTGATAAAAATATAAATTTTTGTCTATCAGTTGCTGCTATAACAAAATTATGTAAACAAAAAAGCTTTCCCTCACACCAAAAGTATGCTCCTTGTCAAATAACTTTGCTACACAAATCTGCCTTGATTAAAAAATCGCTCCTCTTAGTAAATAAATTAACTGTTAAGTCTAGGCAATTTATCATTCTCAAGATATAAACAAAAATAAAAATATATCAATCTTAAGAAGTAAAGTGAGTTCAGAAAAATTATTTCTACTAAGTACTACTTTGGCAAGAAAATTAACTCTTGTTTTTTAGCCGTGATTAATGGATGATTCACTATATATTGATCCCGATGACAAAAAACCAATTTTTCACTGAAATTTTTATGCAACTTCGTAAAATTTCAGTAACAAATGAACTAATTTCTAAGAAGTGTTGCATACAGTCGGCATTGGTTTATTACTTAGGATATATGTGAAATTAGGAAATCTCGCTGAGGGAACAAAGTAGGAGCGCAGGGGTAAAATTATGCAAACATTAAACTTTTCTCATATAGAGCAAACTGACCCATTCAAATTTCTTCAGTTAACTTTGCGCGATCGCTGGCAAAGTATTGAAGGACCTACCGAAAGTAGTGATGTAGATATATTGGTTATTCCCTCTCTTAGTATTGATCAGCGAGAACTTAAAAAAGTAGAAGGTTACGAACACTATGAAGAGCGATTATTATTCTCACTGATTCGTTTGTGGAATCCCCGCAATCGATTAATTTATGTCACATCTGTGCCGTTACATCCTAGTATTATCGACTATTATTTACAACTTTTACCAGGCATACCCTTTTCCCATGCTCGCAATCGTTTGCTATTACTTTCAACCTATGATTCTTCCTTAAAACCCCTCAGTCAAAAAATTTTAGAACGTCCCCGGTTGTTGTATCGCATTCGTAAAGCTTTAAGGATTGACAAATCATTTATGATTTGCTATAATTCAACCCCATTAGAAGCAGAATTATCTGTCAAATTAAATGTGCCATTGTATGCTCCTGCGCCAGACTTGCAGATTTGGGGAACAAAAAGTGGTAGCCGTCAAATATTTGCAGAAACGGCCGTGCCATATCCAGATGGTAGTGAATTAGTTCACAGTGTTGCTGATTTGGAAGAAGCTGCTGTGCAATTATGGGAACGCCAGCCGACATTAAAAAGAATGGTTGTCAAGCTCAATGAAGGTTTTTCAGGAGAAGGAAATGCGCTGTTAGACTTAAGACCAGTGGCGGATGTCGCACCTCCTAATGGTTCTCATGCTGAACGTTTAGCAGCGATTAGCGATCGCCTGCCAAAAATGGGTTTTCAAACTAGCCAAGAGACATGGGAAAACTTTTCCGGACGGATTAGTGAATTAGGCGCAATAGTAGAAGCATTTGTGGAGGGTGAAGTAAAGCGATCGCCCAGTGTCCAAGGACGGATCACACCTCTAGGCGAAGTGGAAATCCTTTCTACCCATGACCAAATTCTTGGTGGTCCAGACGGACAGGTTTATCTTGGTTGTCGATTTCCTGCGGATGAAGCCTATCGTGTCCAACTACAATTATTAGGAACAAAAATTGGCATGAAATTGGCAGAAAAAGGCGCACTCGAACGATTTGGAGTCGATTTTATCGCCGTTGAGCAAGACAATGGACAATGGGATCTCCAAGCAATAGAAATTAACTTGCGTAAAGGCGGAACCACCCATCCCTTTATGACCTTAAAGTTATTAACCAACGGACGTTACGACTTTTCTACAGGCTTGTTTTACTCCCAGCAAGGACGTCCCAAATACTACATCGCCACCGACAACCTGCAAAAAGACCGTTATCGAGGACTCTTACCAAACGACTTAATGGACATCATCGCCCATCACAGGCTGCACTTTGACACCGGCACAGAAACAGGTACAGTTTTTCATTTGATGGGTTGTCTGTCCCAGTTTGGTAAGCTAGGCTTAACCAGCATCGGCGATTCTCCTCAACAAGCAGACGAAATATATAATAAAGTCGTTAAAGTCTTAGATGAAGAAACCCATAGCAACAATCAAGACTATTCCTCCCTCTTAGAACACACTTTTCCCATGGCTTGGGATGGGTTTAGTTGTTAGGGAAAGGGGAAAGGGGATTG
>NZ_NAPS01000002.1:1141028-1151382 GCF_004323185.1 Westiellopsis prolifica IICB1 | reverse complement strand
TGCCCAATCCCCCTTACCCCTATCCCCAATCCCCGGTCAGGTGATTATAATCAACTCAGCCATTGTCTTTGAGCGGTTGTGTTCAACACTACTGAAATTCACTGCATCAATCCAGACTGTCAGCGTCCCTATCCTCAGCGTTGGGAGAGCAAATTCTGCCATTGCTGTGGTGCGCCTCTACAGCTGATGGATCGCTATATCCCTATGAGGCGCTTGGGAGCGGGAGGTTTTGCCCAAATTTACACAGTTTGGGATCAAAAAACTCAAACCCAAAGGGTGCTAAAGGTGTTGGTAGAAGATTCACCAAAAGCACGAGAGTTGTTTGCTCAAGAAGCATCTGTTTTAAGTAGTTTGCGACATCCTGGTGTTCCCAAAGTCGAATCAGATGGTTACTTTCAACGCATTTGGGTTCATGGGAAGGGACAGCAGACTCTACCTTGTTTGGTGATGGAAAAAATTAATGGTCAAACTTTGGAGGAAGTATTATACAAGCAGTATCCTCAAGGATGTCCACAAGATTTGGTGTTGAATTGGTTAAGCCAAGCTGTGGAAATTTTACGGCATTTGCACCAACACAATATTATTCATCGTGATATCAAACCTTCTAATTTGATGCTGCGTACTCTGTCTAAATCCCCTTTTGATCACAAAAAAAGCAGAGAAGCAAATCAGCTGGTACTAATTGATTTTGGTGGAGCAAAACAATTTGCTGCTACAAATGTTGTTTCTCAACCACGATCTACAAAGTTGTTTTCTTCTGGTTACAGTCCACCAGAACAAGTGATGGGAGGCCATGTTGAACCCAATGCTGATTTTTATGCTTTGGGTCGGACAATGGTGGAGTTGCTGACGGGTAAACATCCGGTGGATTTAGAAGATCCCTTGACCGGAGAGTTGCACTGGCGTTCACAATGTCGTGTTCACCCGCAGTTAGCAGATTTGCTTGATGAAATGATGCAAGAAGAAGCGCGATCGCGTCCGGAAAACACAGTTGTCATCCAAAGACGTTTGGCACAGATTGATCAAGCACCACCAAATCCTGTAGGGACAAACAAAACAAACAAGACAAACAGGACAAACAGTCGCAACGTAACTTTAACTTTAGTTCTCACAAATACTCGACTATCTCCGATTCTCGGATTTTTCTCTGATTTAAGAAAACAAATTCAAAACTCTGTTGTTGATTTTGCCCAAGCCATTGGTCAAATAATTCTTTTTGTATTTGGTGCGATCGCTAAAGTTATTCGCGCCTGTTTGGATACCATTTGGACAATGATTCTCACCAGCATTGGTGCTGCTGGGGGTACTTTTTCTGGTTATGTTTTAGCTAATCATACAGAATGGGGAAAACAAGTAGGCGAATCTTTATCTAGTCAATTATCTGTGTTGTTAGGGAACAATCAATCTGTTTTAGGCTCAGAGATTCTTCTGTTTGCTGGCGCTGGGTTAGGTACTGCGTGGGGAATAGTGACAGCTGGAGGTTATAGACAGCGACGACGATTTTTAGCCGCATCGTTGATGGGAATTTTTGGCTATGGATTTGGCTGGTTCATTCTGCAATTAATCACACCAAAAGAAGATGGTGAAGGATTGATCGCCTTGATTTTAGCAGCAGTTTCACTTTTAACCCTGGGCTTAGGTCTGCGTAGCCATCATATAGTTCATGCTGTAGTTACTGCTTTTGGTACAGCACTACCGTTCGCATTTTTGCTTTATGTCGGTCTACCACCGACCATATTCAACGACTTTTTTAGACCTACCAATAACTGGCATGAATTATTGTGGAAAATAGGTTTTTTTGGTTTGCTAGGTATTTTAATTAGCTTTTGGTTGGGAGTGAGTCATTACTTATTTGTGCCTGGATTACGCTTGTTGGGATGGCGTGATTGAAAGGGATCGGGGAAAGGGGATCGGGGAAAGGGGATCGGGAACTGGGCATAGGTTATTATTCTCCCTTGTCCTCCTTGTCTCCCCACACTCCCCACACTCCCAGACGCGATGAATCGCGTCTCTACATTACTCCCCACACTCCCCACACTCCCCACACTCCCCACACTCCCAATCCCCAATCCCCAACATCAGCAAAATTTCATACTCAAAAAAAGAATTCCCCCTTGCCTTTTGGTTAATTTGGCTTGGAGGAATACAATATTTCGTTGGCTATAGAGTTTCAGTATAATGTTTGATGCTTTAATTCTATAAATTTTAGTTTGGTTTTGACCAGTAAAATCCTCAGGTTTTATAGTAATTTTACAGTTTCTTGATGTCTGCTTTATACCGACTAATTTTACATTAGTCCTATTATGATAACAGTACTGAGTAAGTCGGCAAGAATAAACCTAACTATATTACAGAAAGTAAATAAACCTAAAATCCTTACCAATAACCAATGACAAATGACAAATGACAAATGACAAATGACTTTCTTCTATACCCACGAGCGGTGTAGTGTCCCCGTCGCTTTTGTGAATTCTCAACTTTGAAATTACTGTAAAAAATATGAAATTCCAGATAATCGCCACAGCTGCCTTGTTAGCCTGTATTGGACTTACAGAACAGGCTTTTGCTTTTAATCAACTAGATTTAGACCAGCTAAAAGCATCAGGTTCTTGTCCTCGGTGTGATTTAAGTGGTGCTGATTTAAGTAAAGCTAATTTGACTGGAGCAAATTTACGCGAAGCTAATTTGAAAGCAGCCATTTTAACTGGTGCTAATCTCACCAATGCTGATCTGACAAGTGCAAATCTGGAAAGTGCTACATTAACTGGAGCAAATCTCACGGCAGCTTCTTTTACAGGTACATATCTTAAAGCAGCATCCCTAGACAATACAAATCTGAGTTTTACTGGTTTTATTGGTGCCAATCTTGAAGGTGCTAACTTGAAGGGCGCTAGAGAACAATTTACTAATTATCGAGGCGCAAACTTCCGAGTCACCACTCTATCTAATGGTGTCATCACTTCTAATAAACCTTATTGGTGGTCTCTACAGCGTTTTTCCCCAGTGCAATGTAACAAATTCAACGAGGATAAGATTAGTGGTTCAACCTGTTCTACAGATTGACAAGTAAAAACAATAAGCCTAAAAACTTTATCAGACTAAATTTTTGTGGTTGGAATGTTGAGTTGTTCACCTATTTCCATCCACTTATTTATATTTTTGTATAAAAAATTAGCCAGAGTTATAAATAAAAAACAAGCTAAATTACTCTTGACTGCGGAGTACTTTAAATGTAAGAGTACTTTGTCAATTAGTTTACATTAACTTAACTCAGTAACCCTCTTGTTGTGAATAAAAGTTATTTGTAGATTAACACTTCTTTATCATTAAATTAAAGACTTTAAAGTAGTAGAAAAATGCTTAGTTCTATTAAAGATTTAGCAACAACGATCGCTCCACGTCTAATAGAAATTCGTCGTCATATCCACTCTCACCCAGAACTTAGCGGTCATGAGTACCAAACAGCCGCCTTTGTGGCTGGAGTTTTATCTTCCAGTGGACTGCATGTACGAGAAGGAGTAGGTAAAACAGGTGTAATCGCAGAATTGCAAGGTACTGGTGAGGATAAACGGATTTTGGCAATTCGTACTGATATGGATGCTTTACCCATACAGGAACGTACTGATTTAGAATTCACTTCTCGTACAAAAGGTGTGATGCACGCTTGTGGTCATGATGTTCACGCCACAGTCGGTTTGGGAACTGCGATGATTTTGTCTCAGATTTGCGAAGAGATTCCTGGGAAAGTACGATTTTTATTTCAGCCAGCTGAAGAAATTGCTCAAGGGGCAAGCTGGATGGTATCAGATGGAGCAATGGATCAAGTTAGTGGTGTTTTGGGTGTTCATGTTTTCCCTTCGATCCCCGCAGGTTCAATTGGTGTGCGTTATGGCGCCTTGACCGCTGCGGCGGATGATCTAGAGATTATTATTATGGGCGAATCAGGACATGGCGCTCGTCCCCACGAAGCCATCGATGCTATTTGGATCGCTTCCCAAGTTATTACTACACTACAGCAAGCAATTAGCCGCACACAGAATCCTTTGCGCCCAGTAGTATTAAGCATAGGCAAAATTAACGGTGGTAGAGCGCCAAATGTGATTGCTGACAAAGTTCAGTTATTGGGAACAGTGCGATCGCTTCATCCCGAAACCCGTGCTAATTTACCCAACTGGATTGAAAAATTAGTTGCTAGTGTTTGCAATTCCTACGGTGCAAAATATGAAGTCAACTATCGTCAGGGAGTTCCTAGTGTGCAGAATGATTACTTCCTGACACAGTTATTGCAATCATCCGCAGAAGAAGCCTGGGGAAGCGATCGCGTCCAAGTTTTACCTGAACCTTCCCTTGGTGCAGAAGATTTTTCTGTATATTTAGAACGCTCTCCTGGTAGTATGTTTCGTTTAGGTGTGGGTTTCCAAGATCGGCTCATCAATTATCCACTCCACCATCCCCTATTTGAAATTGATGAATCAGCGATCGTTACTGGAGTTGTAACGATGGCATATACAGCCTATAGATATTGGCAACAGGCTATTTAGCCTGAAGAGAATAGCTAGCTAGATAAAATGTACAAAATACAGAATACAGCAACCCGACTTGACCAGGTTGCTGTTCAATAATAAAAATTTGTCAACTAACAGAAAAACTTGATCAGCTATCGGTTAACGATTTATAAAAAATCAATCGCACATCAAAAACTCTTCGTCTCCCCGGTCAACTGCTTAAAATTCGTGAATTTGTACAGATTGATTTTCCCCAATTGAATCAGCCTGCTGTCTCCATTGTTGACCTATTACTTTTGGAAGCTAAAGGTTTCGTTGTCTTTACTATTTGCGATCGCCTGTGGTCGATGAGTGCAAAGTTTATTTGCATTCATATCTTTAGCTAAGATAATGACCGATATAATTCTATTTAATATTTATAAAATTTTCATTTTTCATTGTCTATGTCCCAAAAAAATGAAACTGCTGTTCTATTCCTTGCTTTATTAATTACTGTGGGATTGGTAGGTGGTGGGGCATGGTTGCTAAAAGACAACATTTGGCCACAAAAACCTCAAAGTGATGGCAATACATTACAACCTAATAAAAAGTTAGTTACTAACAGAATTAGTTTTGGTGAAAAAACATTATCTCCAATAGAAGCTTCTCCAACAAAAAAAGAAGGGATCACAGCACTAGCATCGGGTAACTATAAAAGAGCAGTTTCTAACTTAGAAGCAGCGTTGAAATTTCATAAAAATGATCCAGAGACATTAATCTTTCTGAACAATGCCCGCATAGGTTCTGCTAAAAGTTATACGATTGTGGCATCTGTACCATTAGGAACTGATCCAAATGGTTCTTTAGAAATTTTACGCGGGATTGCTCAAGCTCAAAATGAAATTAATGCGGCGCGAGGAATTAAGGGAGTACCGCTAAAAGTTGGGATAGCAAACGATGATAATAATCCAGAAGTTGCCCAACAAATTGCCCATACTTTGATTGAAAATCAAGAAGTATTGGGTGTAGTTGGTCCTTATGCTAGTGATGTCACTTTAGCCGCAGGTAAGGTTTATAATACTGGACAAATTGTGGCTATTTCCCCAATTAGCACTTCTGTCAAATTATCCAACTTTAGCCGCTATGTTTTTCGGACGGTTCCTAGTGATTTTATGGCCGCCAGAGCATTGGCAAACTACATGGTAGAAAACTTACAGAAAAAAAATGCAGCTGTTTTCTTCAATTCTCAAAGTAACTATAGCCAGTCTTTAAAGTCTGAATTTGTCTCATCTGTTTCCCTAGAAGGTGGACAGGTATCAAGTGAATTTGACTTATCCAAAGCCGATTTTAGTGCAGCTAAAAGTGTAGAACAAGCAATTAAACAGGGTGCAGAGGTTTTGATGTTAGCGGCTAGTACGGATACTTTAGATAAAGCACTGCAAGTGGTGCAAGTAAACCAAAAACGGTTAAATTTGCTTGGTGGAGATGATATCTACACGCCCAAAACTTTAGAAATTGGACAGCAACAAACATTGGGAATGGTGGTGGCTGTTCCTTGGCACATTGATAGCAATCTCAATACCGATTTTCCGCAAAAGTCAAGACAACTGTGGGGAGGTGATGTGAACTGGCGCACTACTTTAGCATACGATGCTACGCGTGCTTTTATTGCAGCATTAGAACGTAATCCTACCCGTATAGGTATCCAACAAGCCCTTTCATCACCGGAATTTTCTACTACAGGAGCTTCCGGTACAATTCGATTTTTACCATCAGGCGATCGCAATGCCCCTGTACAATTGGTGCAAATAGCTAGCAAAAATCCTTCTCGTTCTGGTACAGGGTTTGATTTTGTACCAGTTTCAAAATTAAATAATTAAACTCGTTGTAGTCTGTAACAAATCGCTACGCGTCTACACTCGTAAGTGAATTTTCTCCTGTCTCCTGAATAATTAACCAAATCTTAACCTATATCGATTCAGATAAAGTGAAAATTTGCTTTAAGAGCGATAACTAAAAATTTATTATGTCTCAAAAAAATGAAACCACTGTTTTGCTGTTGACTCTAGTAGTGACGCTAGGGCTAGTGGGTGGTGTCTTTTTATGGTTAGCTAATAATTCTGGAATAAGATTCTTCAACGCTAAAAATAATTTATCTGAACCTATTAAACAGCCTACTTCTGAAACTTTTGCACAATTACCAAGTATTCCTTCTGGATTATTTAACTATGGTGGTAGCACCACTTGGGCGCCAATTCGTAAAGATGTTGATACAGCAATTCAAACTGTGTTTCCGCAATTTCAACTACGCTATACTGATCCAACTATAGGCGCTCCAGGTTCTGGAACTGGGATCAAGATGCTTTTAGATAACCAGTTAGCTTTTTCTCAATCATCACGTCCAGTTAAAGACGAAGAATATCAAAAAGCACAGCAGCGAGGTTTTAAATTAAAAGAGATTCCAGTCGCAATTGATGGAATTGCGATCGCAGTAAATCCTAATCTCAATCTCCCTGGTTTAACTGTTAACCAACTCAAAGATATATACATTGGCAAAATCACTAATTGGCAACAAGTAGGTGGGCCAAATTTAGAGATTACGCCTTACTCTCGCCGTTTGGAAGAAGGAGGTACGGTCGAATTTTTTGATGAGAACGTTTTAGAAGGAGAAAAATTTGGTACGAACGTTCAATTCATTCCGACTACTACAGAGGCTTTAAAAGAAGTAGCAAAAAATCCGGGTGGAATGTATTACGCTTCAGCGCCAGAAGTAGTCGGACAATGTAGTGTTAAAACTTTACCACTAGGAAAAACAACAGATAAATTTGTCCCACCCTACAAAGAACCATTTATTTCTCTGCAACAGTGTCCACAACAGCGTAACCAACTCAATGCACCTGCTTTTTTGAGTGGTGAATATCCCATTACCAGACGGTTATTTGTAATTGTTAAACAAAACAATCAAAGCGATCAGCAAGCAGGAGAAACCTATGCCAATTTGCTGCTAACAAACCAAGGTCAAGAATTAATTGCTAAAACTGGATTTGTCAGGATTAGATGATTTATTGAATTCTTTTGTTTGTTGGTTGTTATTTGTTGTTGAGAACGAACAACCATCAACAACAAATTACTAACAATTGGTAAATTATTATGTAAATTATTATGTCACAAAAAAATGAAACGCCTATTTTGATATTGTCTTTATTAATAACTGTTGGCTTGATTGGGGGCGGCTTTTGGTGGTTTAGCAGAAAAACGAGTTTTAAATTTAATCAAGTTACCAAACCTCAACCGATTGACTCGACTAATCCCAATATCACTCAGCCAAAATCAAGTGGCAATAATTTTACCTCTATTCAAAATGTCCCTACAGGATTATTTAACTATGGAGGTAGTACCTCTTGGGCAACCGTTCGGCTCGCTGTTGATCCAGCAATTCAAGCAGCACGGCCAGAATTTCGCTTGCGTTATGTAGAGCCTATCAGTGGTAATCCTGGTTCCGGTACAGGTATTCAAGCATTAATTGATGGTCAATTAACCTTTGCTCAGTCGTCTCGACCAATTCTAGATGAAGAACTAAACCGTGCCAAACAACGTGGGTTTACTTTGCAACAAATTCCTGTAGCAATTGATGGTTTGGCAGTAGCAGTAAATCCTAACATTAATATCCCAGGACTAACAGTAGACCAGTTACGGTCTATTTACACAGGCAAAATCACAAATTGGAGTCAAGTGGGTGGGTCTAATATCCCTATCAAGGCGTACTCTCGCCGCATCAGTGATGGCGGGACAGTTGAATTATTTGTCCAAGACATCTTGGGTGGTCAAGATTTTAGCTCTAATGTGGAGCTTGTTTCCACCACCACCCAAGCCCTAAAAAAAGTGGCTGGTAGTCCTGGTGGCATATATTACGCTTCCGCCCCTGAAGTTGTTCCTCAATGTTCAATTAAACCCTTACCTTTGGGGCGAACGCAAGGGCAATATATTGCTCCCTACCAAGACCCCATTGTCCTCCCTTCTGAGTGTCCTGGTAGACGAAACAAATTGAACATTGAGGCTTTCCAATCTGGAAAGTATCCGATTACCCGCAATCTGTTTGTGGTGGTCAAACAGAATGATCAAACCGAGCAGCAAGCGGGTGTCGCTTATGCCAACTTGCTGCTGACTGAGCAGGGACAGGAATTGATTTCCCAAGCTGGCTTTGTCAAAATTCGCTGACACCTGTCAGACACAGACTACAAAGTGGCAAGATTGCCAATAGACACCCCTAGAACCCTCTATTAAGCGCCTAAGAACTTTTTAGGTGGTTTTATTCTTTTAGAGGATTACGCCTTCCCGTAAGGATAGCGGTGGTGGGCGCTATTCCTATTTGGTAGGGCGACTTCTCATCAAAGAACTTGGCAACTGTGCTTTAGCCGGCTCTGTTAATCGATTCTGCTGGCAAGCAAATCAAATTATCTCCCTGGGTGAGGATTAAGCCGCGCTGACGCAACTTGCCCATCAAACGGGTGACGGTAACACGAGTCGAACCAATGGCACTGCCAATTTGGGCATGGGTGAGGGGGAAAGGTAGACAATAGCCACGAATCACCTCTGGATCAGTTTCACTCATTGCCGGCTCACCATATTCCTCAATCAACAATGTGAGGAATCCTAAGAGTCGGTCAATCGTGCGGCGTTGTCCTAAAGCACTCAGCCACAGCAGTTTACGCTGGTGCTGATACCTAAAGGCATCCATAACTTCACGTCGGAAGTGAGGCCAGTTGTCTAAATCGTGCCAGTACATCCACAGCACCGCTGTTTGGTCAACATGGGCATAAGCCTGGAGCGTGAATGGTGATTGAGCAACAATTTCAAAGGGCTGTCCTGCACCCACAAATCCTAAGAAGGCTTCTTCTGGAGTTCTGTTGATGCGTCGGGACGTTAACTGACTTGCTGTTGCACTCACTTGGGCGGTTCCTACCATGCGGATTGCACCCCTTTGCACTAAATACAACAATCCAGGACGGGCTGGAATGCGTTCATCTTTGCTAAAGGTGCGGCAGCGGTAGTGTTCTTGAGCCCAATCAAGAATGCGTTGCCAAGTTAAGAAAGGCCGTGATGCCTCAGAAAAGGAGGATGGAGATTGCATAGGTAACAAAGAGCGTTCGGCTGAAGACAAAAAGAGGTCATAACAAGGTGCAAGGAGTGTCTTCTCGTTGGCGGGTCAGGCTTAACACCTAACAGTGCCAGCCATGCAAAGAGAGGAATTTTAGTTCCTACTCTTTTGTTATACTTCTTACTGTACAATGATGGTAGTAAAATTTACTCAGTTTCAAAAAAAATTTGCATTTCTCTAATTTTTCTTTGATTAAATTAAAGTTATGTCTAAAGACAGATGACATAAAATCAATGGTTTTAAAGTATATGTCTACAATCAGTATAACAAGTGCATAAAAAACTACTAGTGAGTAAATATGCAGCAATAAAACGCTTAATATATATCTATCTAGTTTCAGCGCTAAGTATTTATACGGGTAACGTCAAGAGAGGATGTTCAAGAAATAAAAATTTTCCTCTCTCTAAAGGTAGAGATAATAATCAGGTTATTTACATCACAGGGTTAGCACTACAGCTGGCAAAATATGAGAAAATTTCGCCGATGGAGGTTGCCAACGCGATCGCTTCTCATTTATCGGCAAACTCGGTTGGAATTTTCAGCATTCAAATAGTTCCACCTGGTTGGATTCATTTAAAATTGGCTCACCCTGTGTTGGCTGACTGGTTACAAAGCCTTACAGAAAGTCAGAGGGAAGCCCATTACCTTCAAAGGGGACAAGGGAAAGGGGAAAAGGGAAAGGGGAAAAGGGAAAGAGGACAAGGGGGACAAG
>NZ_NAPS01000002.1:1135818-1140838 GCF_004323185.1 Westiellopsis prolifica IICB1 | reverse complement strand
CATGCCCCATGCCCCATACCCCATGCCCAATGCCCCATGCCCCATGCCCAATGCCCAATGCCCCATGCCCCATGCCCTATTCCCAGTTCAATATGCCCATGTGCGCTGTTGCTCGCTGCTGCGCTTGGGTGAGCAAGAGGGATTAATTACTTCTGAGGAGGCTATACCTTGGCTTAACAATCGGCAAGAACTGCGTTTTTATCACCCAACTGAACTTTGCTTGATCAGCGAATTAGTAAAAGTAGTTGACGAATTGGAGTGGTCTGACTCTAGTGCTTCGATGAAATGGGAAAAAGTTGGACTTGCTTTAAGTCAAGCGTTTGAAAACTTCTGGTGCGACTGTCGGATTTGGGGTGAAGTCAAAGCCCACTCACCAGAACTCGCCCAAGCTAGACTAGGTCTAGTTTTAGCCACTCAATCGGTTTTAAGACGATTGCTGGAAGAAAAGCTTAATACTTTTGCTCTTTGGGAATTATGAATTGATGTTGTTTGCAAGTAGAAATCAACTAACACAAACATCAAACAACAGATAAAAATGAAAGAATTCAAAACTTTTGTAACAAGTATTGACTGGTTTAATAACCTAAGATATATTAGCTGGTGTGTGAGGAGCGAACCAGCAAGGGTGCCGAGACGAAACACGGCCAGTCGTCGGCGCCCTTTCTGATTTTTTAGTATTTTGTTAATAGAAAATAATTTGTAGAGACGTGCCATGGCACGTCTTTATAGTAGTTAGGTTGTTCCAAACAACAACCAACAGCTACTACGATAGCAAAAACTTTTCTATTGCCACTGCTACCCCATCTTGGTCAATAGTGGGGGCTATCCAACTAGCGATCGCCTGGATTTGGGGTGGTGCATTGCCCATCGCCACACTAATACCAGCATACTCTAGCATTTCTAAATCATTAAAGTTATCGCCAATAGTCATGACGTTACTAGGTTGTAATCCTAGCAATTCTTCAGCCAGGTAACGCACTGCCATACCTTTATTCGCAAAAGGATGGGTCGCTTCAAAAAATGTAGCAACGGATTTTGTCAAATATAATTCCGCAGGCGTATATTGAAGGCGTAAAGAACCTAGTAAATTATCAATAATATCTTTATCATCGCACAAAGCCAGAACTTTTGTTGGTTCATGATCGGTTAAAACTTGGCGTAAGTCACCGACTGCAATGGGCGCAATCGCAGAACGTTCTGAATAAAGTTGAGTTTCGGTTGTGATTTCGCGGACGTAAAGTTGATCGTTGACGTAAAAATGAACAGATAAAAGCGATCGCAATTCTGGTTGTTCAAAATAGTCTAATAGCCGATGAGCCATTTGCCTAGAAACAGGTAGATGTTGGTGCATTTGTAGAGAGCTTGGATCTTGTATCCAGGCTCCTTGGTAAGCTACTAAAGGCATAGTAGAACCAATATCTTGATGGAAGCGTAAAGCAGAACGGAACATTCTACCAGTAGCGATCGCGACTTGAATTCCTTTTGCTTTTGCCGCAGTGATTGCTTCTTTGACGGGTTCATTGATATTGTTAGATTCGCCGGCGATAGTTCCATCTATATCTAGAACCAGCAGTTTAATTTCTTTTGTAGCCATACCCTCAACAGCAGCTGATTCTATTTGAGTAGCAGATGCTTTGTGCATAAATTTGATGATCAATATACTTTGAAGTCCCAGTTAGAGGTTATCAGTCTCTAGTTAAGAAATCATCTAAAATCCTCCTACTGGTCAGATAAAGCAATCAAAGCTGCTGGTTAAAATAAATTCTATGTCCCAAACAACACCCTCCAATTCAACCGCAACACGTCCCACCTTCATTTTGATAGATGGACACTCCTTAGCATTTCGTTCCTACTTTGCTTTCGCTAAAGGAAGAGACGGTGGACTGCGAACCAAAACCGGAATTCCTACCAGTGTATGTTTTGGTTTTTTAAAGTGTCTCTTAGAAGTAATGACAATGCAACAGCCACAAGCAATTGCAGTGGCTTTTGATTTAGGCTTGCCAACTTTCCGCCACGAAGCGGATGATACTTATAAAGCAGATCGCCCAGGTACACCGGAAGATTTTGTCCCTGATCTGAAAAACCTACATGAATTGCTGGATGGATTCAATCTGAAAATTCTGACTGCTCCCGGTTACGAAGCAGATGATGTACTGGGAACCTTAGCACAAAAAGCAACTACTGCTGGGTATAAAGTCAAGATTCTCACAGGCGATCGCGACTTATTTCAACTCATCGATCCTGAAAAAGAAATTAGTGTTTTGTATTTTAGTCCTGATGCATTGAAGCGTTCTACATCTACAAACAGTATCAGCGAATTTGGATCCGAAGAAGTTAAACAAAAACTAGGAATTTTGCCATCACAAGTAATTGATTATAAAGCTCTTTGTGGTGATAAATCAGATAATATTCCTGGTGTTAAGGGAATAGGTGAAAAAACAGCAGTTCAATTGCTAAATACCTACGGTTCCCTTGAGCAAATTTATGCTTCTTTGAGTGACATTAAAGGCGCAACTCAGAAAAAATTAGAATCTGGTAAAGAAGACGCCGAAAAATCTCGATTCTTAGCTGCGATCGTTCTTGATGTTCCCCTGGAAATTAATTTAGAAGATTGTAGATTAAAAGGTTTTGATAGTAATGTTCTGACACCTATTTTAGAAAACTTAGAATTTAAATATTTTTTAGGCAAAATTCACCAACTCCAGCAAAAGTTCGGTGGTACTGTTACAGAAACATCAGATATGGAAACAGCACCAATAGAAGATAGAGACGCGAAATTTCCCGTCTCTACAGATGATGAAGATTTGTGGTTTTTCAGTGCTGCGGAAACAGAACAAGTTCAACAACAACAAAATAACTCAATAATTAAACCGCGCATCATTGATTCAGAAGCAAAGCTAACTGAGTTAGTGAAGTTATTACAAAAATTTACTAACTCAAATTTACCCATAGCTTGGGACACTGAAACTAATAATCTAGAACCACGAGATGCAGAATTAGTAGGAATTGGTTGTTGTTGGGGAACCAACTTAGATGAAGTAGCTTATATTCCTCTAAATCATCAAACCGGAGAAAATTTAAATAAAGAAATTGCACTACAAGCTTTACGCCCAATTTTAGAAAGTGCCAATTATCCCAAAACTTTTCAAAATGCTAAATTTGACCGCTTAGTTTTCAAGTGTCAAGGAATTAATTTAGCTGGGGTAGTATTTGACCCTATGCTGGCTAGTTATGTCCTCAATCCTGATGATAGCCATAATTTGAGTGACTTGGCTCAAAAACATTTAGGGTTAATGATAAAAAATTATTTAGATGTGGTTCCCAAAGGTAAAACCATTGCTGATATTGATATTAAGAAGATAGCCGATTACTGTGGTTTACAAGTTTGGGCGACATTCCAATTAGTACCAAAATTGCGTGCAGAACTGGAGAAAATTCCAGCTTTGCATCAGCTATTAATAGATGTAGAACAACCATTGGAACCTGTTTTAGCAGATATGGAATACAATGGTTTTCACATTAATACAGCTTATTTAAACGAACTTTCACAACAATTAGAAACAGACTTAGCAAAACTGGAACAACAAGCTTATGAAATAGCCAAAGAAAAATTTAATTTGGGTTCTCCCAAACAATTGAGTCAAATATTGTTTGAAAAATTAGGGTTAAGTACTAAACATTCTCGCAAAATTCAAACAGGATATTCCACAGACGCAGCTACCCTAGAAAGATTACGAGAGGTAGACACTACAGGTATTATTGATGCCATTATTGAATATCGAACTCTGGCAAAATTAAAGTCTACTTATGTGGATGCTTTACCAGCATTGGTACGTGCAGATACAAAGCGAGTCCATACCGATTTTAATCAAACAGCAACATCAACAGGTAGATTATCTTCTTCTAATCCTAATTTACAAAATATTCCGATTCGGACTGCTTTTAGTCGCCAAATTCGCAAGGCGTTTCTACCAGAATCTGGTTGGTTAATGGTTGCTGCTGATTACTCCCAAATAGAGTTAAGAATTCTGACTCATTTGAGTCAAGAGCCAGTACTAGTAGAAGCTTATCAAAATAACGAAGATATTCATACTGTTACCGCGAGACTGATGTTTGAAAAAGAAGATATTACATCAGATGAAAGAAGGGTAGCAAAAACTATAAATTTTGGCGTAATTTATGGTATGGGTTCGCTGAAGTTTTCCCGTTCGACAGGTGTAGATAGAAACCTTGCTAACGAATTTATCAAGCGATTTAGCAAACGTTATCCGAAAGTTTTTGAATATTTAGAAGGATTAAAAAAACAAGCGATCGCTCAAGGTTATGTAGAAACAATTCTTGGTAGACGTCGTTATTTTCAGTTTACCACCAATACCCTACGTCAATTAAAAGGCAGCAACCCCCAAGAGATTGATTTAGGTAAACTAAAAAATTTAGGTAATTACGATACTGGTTTATTACGTTCTGCTGCTAACGCTCCAATTCAAGGATCTAGCGCTGATATCATCAAAATTGCGATGGTGAAGCTGCATGAAATTTTGCAAAATTACCAAGCACGACTATTATTGCAAGTTCACGATGAATTAGTATTTGAGATTCCTCCACAAGAATGGGAAGAATTACAAATCCAAATTAAGTCAACGATGGAAAATGCTGTACAGTTAAGTGTTCCTTTGGTAGTAGATGTACGCGCTGGTGATAATTGGATGGAAACGAAGTGATCGGGGATTGGGGATTGGGGAAGGTGGGGCCCCCTCTGGGGATTGGGGATTGGGGATTGGGGATTGGGGATTGGGGATAAGACAAGGGAGACACGGGAGAATTATTTAACAAGTCTCTTCCCAATGACAAATGACCATTGTACAGACGCGATTCATCGCGTCTCTAGACCAATGCCCAACAATCTTAAAAGTGAATTTAGTTTATTTCTGTAATTTTTAATGATAGTTTTAATTTTTTGTGCAAAAATGCTTAAAAATGAAATTATATAATATTTCTATATTTTTAATGTTCATAAAAT
>NZ_NAPS01000002.1:1079515-1135805 GCF_004323185.1 Westiellopsis prolifica IICB1 | reverse complement strand
TGAAACTTTTGGGGAATAGGGATCGGGGATTGGGGATTGGGGAAGGTGGGGCCCCCTCTGGGGATAAGGGGTAACGGGGATCGGGGATCGGGGATCGGGGATAAAGAAGATTAACTTAGTAGCAAACTCATGATCCATCTATGTGCATCGGTGGTCAATACTGCTCGGATAAGACAAATCGATTGACATTTAAATTCTGTAGAGACGCGATATATCGCGTCTCTACAACCCCAAAATTACAACGGAAAATTCTATGCAGATTGCATTAGTGGTTGATTTTTCATTCTCTTGTTGTAGATGCTAACATCTGTACCGATATTGCACTTAATCCCACCCATAGCTTATGAAATCAAGAAAGACACGCCTTTAGATAGTTGTCTTGTGAGCATACTTCTCTCTTTTGGAATTGAAGTTATTAGTTCATAAAACAGAAAGATATACTTTGGGAAAGTGGTTATTAGTACTTAAAGAGTATAAGGTAAATGTCATTGGTAAGTATGATATTGGTAGTTGTTGCAAATAATCCATAATAATAAATACTTACTAATCTGAAATTAAAAATTATAAATATTAACTTGAATATACATTATCTTTAATAACTCATGAGTAGCTGGGGAACTAATAATTTTTGGTCTAAATTAAATAATCTTGTATTAGTCAGGTTTCTGCTTTTGGTTGCTTCTGGTTGGGCATTTGTACAGCTTTTAGGTTATTTTGAACCAGTAATTGTTATTTTCACTTTTGCTACTATCTTGGCTTTTTTATTGAGCTATCCAGTCAAATGGCTAAAACGTTTTTTACCTCATCATATAGCAGTAATTTTGGTTTTTTTACTCAGTATCGTGATTATTGGTAGTTTGACAATTACTGTTGGTTTAACTATTCTATCACAAGGACAACAATTAATTGATAGCCTCACAGCTTTTTTAAATTCATTAGCTCCCCTATTAGAACGAATTGAATTGATTTTTCGCTCACGCAATATTCAGCTAGATTTAACTTTTCTGGAAGAACAGATACGGAATCAAGCAATAAATCAACTTGTGGCTAGCTTGACTATTCTCCAAACATTTTTAACTAATTTTGTGACTTTTATATTAATCTCAGTTGTTGCTTTTTTTATGCTGCTGGATGGAGACAAGTTGTGGAATTTGATGATTAAAGTGATACCCAAACACCGTCGTAGTAGATTCACGAGTATAATTCAACGCAATTTTTTAGGTTTTTTTCAAGGTCAATTGTTATTAACTTTATTTCTGACGGGTTCTACTTTTATTCTTTTTTTATTATTAAAAGTTCCCTTTGCTTTGATATTGTCAGTTATCGTCGGGATACTTGACATTATTCCTGGTATCGGTGCAACTTTGGGAATTGCTACAATTACTTTAATTGTATTATCTCAAGGTGTTTGGTTGGCTCTCAAGGTATTAGTTGCTTGTATCATACTCCAACAAATACAAGATAATCTCATTGCACCTCGAATTATGCAAGGTGCGCTGAATCTTAATCCTGTAGTAGTATTTTTTGCTTTACTAGTAGGAGCGAGAGTAGCTGGTTTATTGGGAATCTTTATTGCAATTCCGATTGCTGGAGTTATAGTTTCTATATTTGAAATTGATGAAATGAAATCAGAGGTCTAGTTCTGATTACTAGTAATCACTTGAATATAGAGAATGAAAAAACTAATATAAAACGTGTAATTTAGTGTCAGCTTTATTTAAAATAGTAAAAAGATAGTTTAATTAATGACTAATGACTGATCAGAATTTAAGAGCAGAATTAACAGAAAACTTAGATGTAGCAGAGTGGGACTGGCTAATTCCCCACGCACAAAGAGATGCAGTGATTGTGGTAGCAATAGGATTAGATATATTGGATGTAGGAGTGGCGATCGCTAGTGATAAAGTTTTAGAAGTCCAAAACTGGATTGATGAGCAATTGATTGCTAAACCCTCTTTAGATCAATTGGGTAATTGGAATAGCGATCGCACTAAGCGATTTCAGACTTTAATTGTCCAACCATATGTATTAGTGCAAGAAAAATTGGCTGCTTAAAAAGTATTTTGTAGGGGCGTACATCTGTGCTACCCTACATTTACATTAATCAAATCCTTTCTCTATTTCTATATCTCGATTTCGCCGTGTTGCTCTAAATTCACAATTGACAAGTGTGACTGTTTTGTCTCCATTGGCTGTTGCGATGATCTTCCCATCTGGACTATAAGCAACACAATAAATCGCACCTTGATTAATGGCAATATGATTAAGTTCCTCACCCGTATCTACTTGCCATATTTTTAGATTTCCGCCGTAACTTCCGCTGGCTAAAGTTCTTCCATCTGGACTGAATGCAACAGAATAAACTTCCTCATCATTTCCAGTGATACAACTAATTTCTCTACCACTTTCCACATCCCAAAATTTGATTGTTTTATCCTGATGACCACTAGCTAAAGTTGTACCATCAGGACTAAAACAGATAGAATAAATTCTTCCCATCGAACTAGATTTACCCTTAAGAGTGAGGAATTTATCTTGGGTGAGATGCCAAATTTTAATAGTTTGATCCCGATCCCCACTACCGCTAGCGACTAGTCTACCATTGGGGCTAAAAGCTACGCATAAAACTTCATCTATATGTCCTGTCAGCGTATATATCTCTTTTTGGTGATCAACAGACCAAAGTTTAATAGTTCTGTCTTGACTACCACTAGCGATAATTTTGCCATCAGGGCTAAAAGCCACAGCATAAACTTTCTCTTTATGTCCAACAAAATTACAAATTTCTCTTTCTGTATTCACATCCCATAATTTAACTGTTTTGTCGTCGTGACCACAAGCTAAGATTTTACCATCAGGACTAAAAGCAATAGAATTGACTTTTCCAGAAACTGTAAAAGTGCGGCTTTTCTGAGTATCTAAACGCCAGAGTTTAACACTTTTATCATGGCTACCACTAGCTAATATTCTCCTAGCTGGATCAGTAAAAATTGGATTAAAAGCGACAGAAACTACTCGTTCTAAATGTTCTTCTAAAGTAGGGAGAGAATTCGGTTTTTGTGTTTCCGTTGTTGGTGATGTTGTCGGCGCGATCGCCACTGGTGGTAAAGCTGGTGGTGTCTCAGTTTTTTCTGCTTCTGGTGGTTGAGGATGGAGAACTGTATTTTGTGATTGAGGCTTTACGGGTGTTGGGATTGTAATATTTACTTGAGGTTGTTTGATTTTTGTTGCAACTTCTTGACTCAGACGTTGTTCAGTTTGAGTTAAAGACTCTGCTAAATTTTGCATTTCTGTTTGCAGTAGTGCGATCGCGTATTTAAATTCTTCTATTTGTGTTTCAGTATTTTTATTTACACCTTGTGTATAAGCATTGAGTTGAGTAACGTATTGTCTCAACGGTTGAATTTGCTGTTCAATATTTGTATTTACCTGTTTGGCAAAATTTTCTAGTTGTTCTAAGCGTTGACTAAAAGCATCGAGATTTGGTACTTGTGGCTGAGGATTGGTACTGATTTTTTTTGTCTGTGCATCAAGTTCTAGTACTTGTTGTCTGAGGAGTTCAAATTGCTTTTGAGTACTAGCATTTAGCTGTTGAGTAAAATTATCAAGTTGAGCAAAATTTTGTTTAAGAGGTTCGATTTGTTGAATACTTGTATATAACTGTTGAGTATAAGTGTTCAATTGGTTAAAATTTTGTTTAAGAGGTTCGATTTGTTGCTGGGTGTTTGTATTTAATTGTTGGATATAGGCGTTGAGTTCAATCAAATGTTGCTTGATTGGTTCGATTTGTTGCTGAGTAGTTGTATTTAATTGTTGAGTATAGGCATTGAATTGATCAATATTTTCTTTGAGCGGTTCGATTTGTAACTCAGTCGCTTTCATCAACTGTTGTCTAAATGCATCAAATTGTGCCAAGCGTTGTTGATTAGAATCAGTATTTTGCTCTTTTTGATTTTGTCGTAATTCTTCTATTTGTTGTTGAGTTGTTTGACTTAATCGTTGTGTAAATTCATCAAAGTTTTCTAAGCGCTGTCTAAATGGATCAACTAATTGATCGTATTGAGCGATCGCATTTTGTCGATATTGATCATTTAAACGCTTCAACCGTTCTCGGTTTGTGATATTCAAACCAAGGGCTACAGTTAAAGGAAATGCTGCGTAGACAACTTGTTGAGTGACTGTAGCAGCGAAGGTTCCAATTGCGGAAGCGTATAGAGAAACGTATTCAGTAACTTCTAGCCAGTGGAGTTTGGTCATATTTGGTGGACTGCTGTACTTGCGGCTGGGAGGTAAAACAGCTAGAACGTGCAACGTAGTTTTAGGACTTATCTTCATCTTCTGCTAAGAAAGTTCTCCAATCTGTGCCTAGAAATCCTCATTACTCACCAGAGATAAAAAAAGGTACTGCTTAAGGCAGGAGAATGGATTAGTTGTAGGGGTGTAAGAGTGTAGAGGTGTAGAGTGTGGCGATCAAACTTGTTTGATTGAGACTGCCAACAAGTGAGTGCGATCGCCCATACTAAAAAAGAGTGTTAGGTGAATTTAAATGCGATTTCCTAACATCCATCTCCTTTTACACTCCTAAATCCCTGTCAACAGAAATCATGCTTGATTTTCTCAGCAATCCTTTTGACACCACCCAAACTCCTCACAGTGGTTATCACTGGGATCACAGTAGCCGTCGCTTTTTTGAAGGTTGGTACTACCGCGTGACTTTACCTGATGAAGATCAATCCTTCGCCTTTATGTACTCTATCGAAGACCCCATCGGCGGTAAACCCCATAGTGGTGGTGCAGCACAAGTTTTGGGGCCGAATGATGAGTATCTGTGTCGTACCTTCCCAGAAGTCAAGAATTTTTGGGCGAAGCCGGATGTGCTAGCTTTGGGTCATTGGGGTCAAAGTAATCTAGACATTCAACCCCTTTACCTGCTACCAGAAGAATTTGAGCTTCATGTGCAACAAGGTTATCAAGCCACAGCTACCTTAAATCAAGGCATAATCAGCGATCCCAGCACTGGTCAATACTGCCGTTGGCAATATAAAATTCAACCGATGTATGGTTGGGGAAATCGCAGTAGCATACAACAATCAACCGCAGGTTGGTTGTCATTTTTGCAGATTTTTGAACCAGGTTGGCAAATTTTGATGGCGTATGGCTTGGCTAGCGGTTGGATTGACTGGAATGGCAAACGCTACGAATTTACTAACGCCCCTGCTTACGGTGAAAAAAATTGGGGTGGCGCTTTTCCTCAAAAATGGTTTTGGGCAAACTGCAATAGTTTTTCAGAGATTCCTGACTTAGCCCTAACTGCTGGCGGTGGTAGACGAGGGGTGCTGTGGTGGATGGAATCTGTAGCCATGATTGGTATCCACTATCAAGGCAAATTTTACGAGTTTGTGCCTTGGAACTCCCAAGTTAGCTGGAATATTCAACCTTGGGGTAAATGGCAAATGCAAGCCAGAAATTCTCACTACGAAGTTGAATTAACAGGAATCACTGATTTACCAGGAACTCCCTTACGTGCGCCAACAGAAGAGGGCTTGCTATTTTGCTGTCGTGACACCTTACAAGGGGAATTACACATAGAACTGCGAAAAAAAAAGCATAATTACACAGAAATTATCCTGAAAGCACACAGTTCAGCTTGTGGATTAGAAATAGGCGGCGGGCCTTGGAATGATGCTTGGCAGTCTCATTAAAACAGTGAACAGTAAGCAGTGAACAGTGAACAGTCATTTTATGCCTATGCTGGAGAATTTCCACCCAAGCGAAAAAATGATAACTGATAACTGATAACTGATAACTGTTATAAGTGGTATCATGAGAAGTGATATCCATAATTTTGGGGCTGTAGCTCAGTTGGATAGAGCGAGCGCCTCCTAAGCGCTAGGTCGCCGGTTCGAGTCTGGCCAGTCCCGTTGTCTAAAAAGTTTAATATTTGAGGTTGCACAAACACTTTGCATCTGCCCCAATAGCAGCTAAAATCTAGCAGCAAGTTGATCGATGCCTTTTTTTCTTGGCATTTGCGATCGCCTGCCAAAAAGGGAAATCACCCAAAAATCAATTTGGGATAATTTCTCAAATTTTGGTTGTTCTCAATTCTTTTTCAAGAACATTTGTTGAACCTGACGAACTTAATAGAACCTTGAAAAAGCCACTATTCAAAAATCTATCTTCTCGATTGATGATTCTCACCCTACCACTAGTTACGTTGTGGGGTTATAAGGAAATCCAAGGTCAATTTACACAACCGCAAGCAATTTTAGTCTTGGGTGGTTCCACAAAAAAATTAGAACGAGAAAAATTTACGGCCGATTTTGCTCGTAAGCATCCTAACCTACCAATTTGGATTTCTGGAGGTAGTCCCCCAACAGCAACAAAAAAAGTATTTGCCAAAGCGGGGATTAATCATCAACGCTTACACTTGGATTATCGAGCCAATAATACAGTAGAGAACTTTACCACCCTAGTGGATGATTTAGAAAAAAATAACATCAAAAATGTCTACTTAATTACTTCTGACTATCATATGAGACGCGCCACAGTCATCGGTGAGATTGTTTTGGGTAGTCGAGGAATTACTTTTAAACCAGTATCAGTTCCTTCTAGTAGTTCTCAAGCAGAACCCATTGGTAAATCTATCCGCGATGGCGTGAGATCATTGGTTTGGGTGGCGACTGGTTATACTGGTGCAGATGAATCGCTAGAGAAAAATTGAAGTAGATGAGTGCTACTCAAATAAATCAAGTAGTCTGCTTAAGCAGACTTGAACTATGAGACTGCGATTTCAATCGCAGGCGGGTTTTTTAAACTCAATAGGTAATATGAGTAGCTTCGTCTTTGTCCCATCTTGCACCTTGACAAAAGTCATCTATCCAACAAGCAAGTTTATAGTTTTGCTTATTAGGGACTGAATTGACATTATCTACCAAGTCTTGTGGTGGTATGAATGCTAACTTGGTTTTACTGTCCACCTTGCTGATAGCGATCGCAGATGATACTAGCTGAGTTTCCCTTTTGATATTACTGCTAATGAGGAGCGATCGCACAGGTTTATTATTATTACCACTGCTTTCAGCTATACCAATAACAGCAAGTGCAGGTAAAGCTTTACCCTTGTTAGTTCTATTAATTACCGCTAATGCAGGTACTGGTATACCCCTATTTTCCAATTGACTTACCACACTCAGCGATGATCCAGATTTTTTCTGATTGTGTACTTGCGTACTGACTCTATTACCAGTCTCCTGCTTCACAACTCCATTAGTTTCTTGTAACTTTTGTGATGAAAGTGTAGCTTGAGCTTGAGAATGAACTTTGCCTTGAGTTAATGTTTCAGAAAGTATTTTTTCTTGAACTAACTCTACCTCTACCTCTACATCATCATCATTATTATCTTCTTCAACTAAATACAATTTTTCTTCAGGATTGAAATTCAAACCCAAAGCTGTAACTATACAATCAGGGTTATTATTTAATTCCAAAATTAAAGGCAATATCTCATCCAGTTCTGGTTCTAAAACAGATAAAGTTGCCAAAATAAAGCCAGAAGAAGGGCGACGTTCACCATCATAAGTACCCCAGATTCGCATTTTTACTAACCAGGGACGATTTTGAAAATAGTATTTTACCCACTTTAATTTTAATGATTCACGTAGCTGCTGAATATTCATAAAATCTTTCCTTTCCCCCTTACCCTTTAACCCATTTTCAACTTAACCTTTCATGGGAAAATCCCAAAGCATGAAAATACAACTCTTCCTACACACGCGCTTGTGCTACAACGCTCTTAATCCGCGCAACGCACTGGCTCCCCTAAACCCTTACAGTCCCACACCCATTTATTGTTTTTGTCTTTGGGGATGAAATCGATGATAGAGCATCTTGGTTACAATTTGATTACCTAATAAATGCTGTTCAATTATTAAAGATACTTCACTGGGATGAACACCACTGTACCAAACCATATCTGGTACAACCAATACCATTGGACCATTACCGCATTGTCCCAAACAACTACTACCCATTACCGTGACATCAGGGACAGATATAACGTCAAAAGCTGCTAATACTTTAGCAGCCCCTTGCTTACGACAAGTACGATTTTGGCAAACACGAATACATTTCATTTGTTATTTGTTATTTGTTATTTGTTATTTGTTGTTGGTTATTTATTTTTCTAATAATTACTAACTGTTAACCAATAGACTTATACCAATTTAATATGAAGTTACAGAGAAAGAACTCTACCCCAATTCTCGCTTACGCTCGAATTTCCCCTCCCCGAAATCGGGGAGGAGATTAAGGGGTGGGGTAAAATTCTGTGCAGCTTCACGAAGAATTGGTATTATCCAAAAATTAAGTTTTGGCCGTTGCTGTACAAGGCTGTGTATACTCATTTGTGAAGAAGTCTAATGCCCAATGACACTTGACAAATGCCCAATGACACTTGACCAATGACACTTGACTATTCTGGTAAAAGCCCTTTTGATTGTAGCCATTCGTTGTTAAATATCCGTGACTGGTAGCGAGAACCACTGTCACACAAAATGGTAACGATGGTGTGTCCTGGTCCGAGCTGTTTTGCTAAAGCTACAGCTGCGCCGACATTAATACCTGTAGAACCACCCATAAATAAGCCATCTTTCCGCAGTAGTTGATAAACTACCCGTAGGGCTTCTTGGTCGTGGATTTGAATAGCATCATCAGCTGGTGCGCCTTCCATGTTCGCGGTGATCCGACTATTACCAATACCTTCGGTGATAGAATTGCCTTCCATCTTGATTTCGCCAGTTTTGATATAGCTGTAAAGTCCGCTACCCATTGGGTCAGCAACTACACATTGTATATCTGGATTTTTTTCTTTGAGAAACAAAGATACACCAGCATAAGTACCACCAGTTCCAGTTGCTGCTACCCAACCGTCTATTTTTCCTTCTGTTTGTGTCCAAATTTCTGGGCCTGTGGTTTCGTAGTGAGACTGACGATTAGCTAAGTTATCAAACTGATTCGCCCAAATCGCATTTTCCATTTCACTGGCGACTCTACCAGATAACTTGACATAATTGTTGGGGTCTTTATAGGGTACAGCAGGAACGGGACGAACTTCGGCACCTAACGCCCTCAAAGCATCCATCTTTTCTTGAGATTGGGTATCAGGAATGATAATTAGGCATTTGTAGCCTTTAGCATTACAAATGTGTGCTAATCCAATACCAGTATTACCTGCTGTTCCTTCTACAACTGTGCCACCAGGTTTTAGTAAGCCTTTTTTTTCTGCATCTTCAATAATATAAAGTGCAGCGCGGTCTTTTACGGAACCACCAGGGTTGAGAAATTCTGCTTTACCGAGAATTTCACAACCAGTCTGTTCACAGAAACTGTTTAACCGAATGAGTGGTGTGTTACCGACAGTACCTACAAAGCCGTTTTTGATATCCATATTAAAATTTACCTAGTTTGTTCTTATAAAAATTCTTACTTATTCTGGTGTTAATACAGATAAGACAAAACTACAAGAAATAGATGCAAGTTTTTCGAGACAACATTATTTATATGGTGCGATCGCGTCCTGGAATAGACTTAAAATAAAGGTTAAAGACAAAATGGGCTAATTATTGCAAGCCGATACATTAACAATGCAAGCCGATACATTAACAATGCAGGTCAATACATTAACAATGCAGGTCAATACATTAACAATGCAGGTCGATACATTAACAATGCAGGTCGATACATTAACAATGCAGGTCGATACAATAACAATGCAAGCCGATGTAATAACAATGCAAGNGCTAATTATTGCAAGCCGATACATTAACAATGCAGGTCAATACATTAACAATGCAGGTCGATACATTAACAATGCAGGTCGATACATTAACAATGCAGGTCGATACATTAACAATGCAAGCCGATGTAATAACAATGCAAGCTGATGCAATAACATTGCCAGAGGTTGCATTGAGATATTCCAAAAAATGGGAGAGCAAGTGTTTCTAGTGCAGAAATTTTGAAGCGATCGCTATTCCTCTAATCGTTATTTCATTGGACATTTGTGGAAAAAGAATACATATAGCCATCATTGCGGTGAATTGATTTACAGTACTTATAGCGCACAGGGCTGACTTTGCCTTTTGGTGTTCTCATTTCAAAAACTCCACTTTCTCGAATGGTTAACCTACCAACATGAGTTCCTGCAAACTTCCCAGTTGGGAGAATTGCGCGTACCATGTCGCCAGTCTGAAAACCAAAGAAAGTTTTGTACCGTGTTTTGTGTTTGGTGGGAAAACCATATTTATTGGGTGTACACATTTGGCGATTACCCCAACCCTTAGCAGTGATGAGCAATGGTTGCTGAGTCAACACTCGCAAAGATTCCACCACACCAACACACGTCGCGTCTAACCAATGAGTTTTAGGTAGTTCCAGCCTAGTGCGGTTGTATTTGGTTCTACCACCTGTTCCTGTTTCAATTGGTAATCCAATTTGTTTTAACCGATTGAATAGACACCACCTTGTTG
Organism: Westiellopsis prolifica IICB1; assembly: GCF_004323185.1. GTDB lineage: Bacteria > Cyanobacteriota > Cyanobacteriia > Cyanobacteriales > Nostocaceae > Pelatocladus > Pelatocladus prolificus_A. Next base: position 1,125,279 of record NZ_NAPS01000002.1, on the reverse strand, counting down.
AATTAACCGCGGATGCATCTTTTAATGGTTGTTTTACTTGTTTAAGAATCCGGTTCAGCACATCTGGCTTTTGTGCCAAGAAATCCTTGATATCCCTATTTCCCTTGGCTTGATTGCATGGACTACAAGCCAAGGTGAGATTGGACACGCGATTAGAACCACCTTTTGACTTGGGGTGAATATGCTCTATTTCTAGTGGTGTGTTTTCACCACCACAATAGGCGCACTTTCTGCCCCACTTCTCAAGTAGATATTCTCTAACCTCGTACCCAGTAAGTTCACCCTGTTGATACTGCACACCAGATACTTCTGGGTTTTGCATTGCTTGAGTATCAAACTTCACCAATTCCTGAGATATCCCAGTTATAGGTACGTATTGGCAAATGCGATTAACCCAAGTCAAGGTATTCTCTACTCTGGATTGCAAGCTAGGTGGCAACCACCCCACAGAACGTGTGCGGTTTAAAAACCGTGGTTTGCGATATCTGGTTTTGCGATTACGCCGATTACGACGAATTGCGCGACGCGACTCTAAATCATTCTTGATTTGTTGTCCACGATGAGTTAATTCAGCACCCCACACAACCTTGTCACTTTGCACAATTGCTAATCCTGTGGTTTTAGAACCTGGGTCAAGTTTTAGTTGGTGAGGTTGAGTCTTTGGGTCAGGAACCGCGTATTTCAGAATAATGCTAAACGGGTAACGCCGATAAACTGCGGCTTTGCCCTGTTTTAGCAGTCGTCTTGCTTGTCCTGGTGGTACAGGGTCAAGTGGTTGTAGTCCAGTGTCAATTACAAATACAAAATTAGACATTTGTCCTCTGATTACTCAGGTTATGTTTTCCTCGTCAATGTTATTTAGGCTTGTTAAGTCAAAGACACTGGCGAGCGCTAAATACACCTGTTTAATCCTTGACGACAGAGCTACAAGCTGGAAAGCACCTGTAGGTGTCATAACCTAAATAACGTAGTCCTTAAAGACTTAGACTGGCTATCTTGTCCACTGTTGACCAGTGTTTAGCGGATAGCAAACAAGCTGTGGTCAGCCAAATTTTTTGGTCAGAAACGTCAGATAAAAAACCTCACCTTACTTAATCATCAAGAAGGTGAGGTTTTGTGAGCAAGTAAATTATTTATTTGGCTGGGGAGTCATCCGCAAATAGGGTTTGACTTCCTGATAACCTTTGGGGAATTTTTCCTTCAGTACATCAGGATCTTTGAGTGAAGGAACAATCACACAATCATCACCATCTTTCCAGTCAGCTGGAGTAGCAACGCTGTAGTTATCAGTTAGTTGCAGCGAATCAATCACTCGCAAAATTTCATCAAAATTGCGTCCAGTGCTGGGAGGATAAGTCAGAGTCAGACGCAATTTTTTGTTCGGGTCAATGATAAATACTGTCCGCACCGTCACGCTAGCATTCGCGTTGGGGTGGATCATGTCGTAAAGGTCAGAAACTTTACGATCTGGATCTGCCAAAATTGGGTAGTTGAGTTTAGTACTCTGTGTTTCTTCAATGTCTCCTACCCAGCCTGTATGGGATTCAACATCATCAACACTCAGGGCGATCGCTTTAACATTGCGCTGATCAAATTCTGGTTTGAGTTTGGCAACAGTTCCTAACTCAGTAGTGCAAACTGGTGTATAGTCTGCGGGGTGAGAAAACAGCACTACCCAGCTGTCACCCGCCCACTCATAAAAATCAATATCGCCATGTGTTGAGGCTTGGGTAAAATTCGGTACTGTATCACCTAGACGGAGAGCCATGCTTGATTCCCTGTGGATAAAAAAGGATACGTGTTCTATTGTGACATGATGACATAGAACACCGGTTCCCCGATAAAGCTATTGTGGTTCGCAACAAAAATTTAATTAACTAAATCAAAATTTAATCAAACGTTAAGTGCAAAGGTAAGCAATTTCAAATTCCTTAATAGTCTCTGAGGAAAGAAATTTTAAATAGTGATAACTGATAACTGATAACTGATAACTGATAACTGATAACTGATAACTGACTATCCCCCCCTACCCAATCTCATAATTTGAAATTGATGTACAATCAGCGCTAGTGTCAACATACCTAAAATTGTCATCAATCCCGCAGGCATAAACTTACGTATTTTAGCTAATCTAAATGCAAAAACAACTATTAATATCGCTGTAACAATAGCTGCTAAAGTCAAACCCCAGTTTTGACCTTGAATTTGGATGAAAACCGAAAATATAAGTACTAAACCACTGATGCTGCCACTAAAAAGTGACACATTACTACCAGCTGTCACGTAACCTACAATACCACCCACTACTGTTAATATGCCGTAAGCAAGGGCGGCAACAGTACCTAAGTTCATTGTTACAACCTATGTAGATTTTAATTTTCCTGCAAGCTCCGGCAGACAATTTAGCATAGCTGTTTAGCTAAAAAACCCAATTGATAGATGGATAATCAAGTCATGCCTACGGCAAGTAATTCGTCTTACGCAAAGGTTCAAGTTCTCCAACGCCAAGCAGCTTCTCTTTTACTGTACCAATCTGTCCTGCAAACGGAAGTAGGTATAGCATTTCTTGATCTGTTGCAAGCGATTCGTTACAGTGAAGCGGATGCTAGAAGTTGTCTGCAAGCTTATGGCAGTTACTTTAAAGCCTTAGCGACAAAAAATCAAAACTGGGAAGAATATCTGATTACTCAAATTCTTAAAGCTGAAAATCCTTTTACAAAACAAGCTCAACAGCAAGAGTTTGAGAATTTACCAAACGCTTTGGTAGCAGCAGCCAAACATGATTTACTCGCACTCCAACATTTGTATGAATGTAGCAGCGCTGTTTTGAGTGAATGGGTACAAAATATTGCTCATTTACCTGTTTCACCAGTAGTGTGGTATCTAGACCAGGATGGGATAGCAAGTGTAGAAACGCAGTTGATTAGTTCTCTACAACAGTTAGAAAATTGGTCAGACGCTGTAGAAGATTTAGCGGCATACTATCGGCAATACGGTACTGGTTTATTTGCAGAATACAAAGCCCTACGTTGGCAAGATGGGCAGTTTTTGGGTATATCTTATCCTGATACAGTTAAATTAAGCGAGCTTGTGGGTTATGAATCGCAAAAAGAAGCTTTGTTGAAGAATACAGAATTTTTGTTGTCAGGACAGGTGGCTCTACACGTATTACTTTATGGTAGTCGTGGTTCTGGTAAATCTTCTTTAGTGAAAGCTTTACTGAATGAGTATGGAGAGAGTAACTTACGACTGTTGGAAGTGGGGAAATCTCAGCTGCAAGACTTACCAGTGATTATCGAACATTTGCGAGGAGTACCGCATAAATTTATTATTTTTGTTGATGATCTTTCGTTTGAGGAAGATGACGATGCTTTTAAGGCGTTAAAAGTCGTGTTAGAAGGGAATTTAACTGCACGTCCCCAAAATATTGTGGTGTACGCTACTTCTAATCGTCGCCACTTAGTGCGAGAGTTTTTCGCTGATAGACCTGCTCCCCGCGATCAGGATGAAGTTCATGCCTGGGATACAATGCAGGAAAAACTTTCCTTTAGCGATCGCTTTGGTCTGACTCTCACTTTTGAAGGAGCTGATCAAAAAACTTATTTAAAAATTATCCGGCATCTTGCGGATTTAGCAGGAATTAATATCAGTCAGTCAGATTTAGAATACAAAGCTTTACAATGGGCCACTCGTCATAATGGTCGTTCTGGAAGAACAGCACGACAATTTGTAGATTTTTTAAAAGCAGATTTGAATCTTGCTGCAATCCAAGTTAAAAATTAAAAGTCAAAAGAAAGAAAAATGCTCAAAACCAGCAATATGCAGTCAGCAACAGTAAGTAATCGACTTATTCTCGGTGTAGTTGCCTTTGGTGCGAGTTTTGGACTTGGTTTAGTCTTTAGTTGGGATGTTAAAAGTGCCTTTTTCACAGGCGTCATCACAATATTTTCTACTTATCTCGCAGCCTTGTTTATAGACAAGCGACGCCGAGCTAGTGAAATGCTAGTTCTAGATTCTCTCCACAAACGTATTAAAGAATTGGAGAATTTAAAATCTCGTGTAGTTGCAGAAGTAAATGAATTAGAAACTCAACATTCTCTGTTATATCAAGAATCGAATAAATTACAAAATCAAATAAATGAACGTCGAAATCAACGAGATAGTCTTAGTCGTGAGTTAAGCAGTTATGCTATCGAAAAAAAACAGTTGGAATCACAAATTAGTACTATCCAAAATGAAATTGCCGAACTAGAAAAAACCAAATTAGAACATAATAATTCCTTGTCCGCTATCAATGCAGAAAAACGTCGATTAGAATTAAATTGTAGTGTTTCTAAAGCTGAGATCAATCAGTTACATAATCAACTTTGTGAACTGTTGCAGCAAAGGCAAGACTTAGAAAGTAACTTAACTCTTCTAGAAAGACTTAAACCCCAACTAGAAGAAAAATTACATGAAATGAGACTTCAAGTCCAAGAACTAGAAACAGAACATCAGCAAAAAAATCAACTGTTGCTAGACAAAAAGCTAGAAACAGAAAAAACAGAAATTAATTTAAATTCCTTAAAAGCAGAAGTAACAGAGCAACAAAAACAAATCCAACAATTGGAAAGTCAAATTTCCTTATTGCAAGATGAACGAGATCATTTACAAAATCAAGTATGGGAATTATTACAGCAAATAGAAAACTTAGATTCCAGCAATGTATTAGAAAATAATCAGGAAGAAGATTTAGATCTTTTTCCATTTGCTGATTTACTTGATACAGTAGATGAGCTAGAAATATCAAATAATCTAGAGGAATTTTCGTCAGAATGGTCTAGCTTACTAAATCATTTATCTGAATCAGAAATTCAAGTACTAAAAGCAATTATAGAAAATGATAATCCAAATGCAGCTATAAAAAAAATAGCTGAAGCTAATATTACGATGCCAAATTTATTAATTGATTCTATCAATGAAAATGCTAATAACACGATTGGCGAATTGCTCATTGATCCAAATGTAGCAACTCCAGAAATTTATCCAGAGTATAAAAGTGACGTAGAAAGAGCGATCGCAATCTACAAAAATATTAAGTAGAAACGAAGACTTTGGGCAATAATAGCAATCATAATAGAGGTGCTTCTTACATTCGGTCAATCCAAAATCTAAAATCCATAGACGCGTAAGCGGCTTCTCGTAGAGTAATCCAAAATCGATTGACCTTATCCTACATGAAAGCAAAGCTCACCTTCAAGCTAAAATACATGGAGTTGAGGTGAATTTACATGGCAAAGCTCAAAATCTCGAAAAAAGTCTCCACTGCTATCATCAATTCTCTTGGCGCGGGTGTTGTACCAAGGGTAGGACTAGAACATATAGCAGTAGGTCGGGAAAAAGAACTACAAAGCCTATTACAAAACCTCAATGACATTGCAGAAGGAGTAGCAGCTTTTCGCTTCATAATTGGGAACTATGGTTCGGGTAAAAGCTTTATGCTCCAGTTACTTCGCAATCGTGCGATGGAACAAGGTTTTGTCGTTACTGATGCTGACTTGTGTTCAGAACGCCGACTAGCAGGAAGCAACAACGAAGGTTTAGCAACTTATCGAGAATTAATGAGTCGCCTTGCTACAAAAACTCGCCCTGATGGCGGTGCTTTAATAGCAATTTTAGAGGGATGGATTAGTAAAATTCAACAAGAAGTTGCCAAAGAAACCGGAATGCGTCCCAACGATGATGGTTTTGATGACCAAGTAGAAGCCAAAATTAGGGAAGTAATTCAGTATATAGAAGACTTAGTTCATGGCTTTGATTTTGGCAATGTGATTATTGCTTATTGGCGTGGTTATCGCCTAGATGATGATGAGCTAAAAAATGCTTCTTTGCGTTGGTTACGAGGAGAATATAGCACGAAAACAGAAGCCAAAGCTGCTTTAGGAGTGCGGGTAATTATTGATGATGATAGTTGGTATGATTACATTAAATTAATTGCTAAATTTACTGCGGAAATTGGCTACAAAGGGCTTGTAGTCTTGCTTGATGAAGCAGCAAATATATATCAAATTCCCACTACTGTCACTCGCGAAAAAAATTACAACAGGCTGCTAGCAATTTTTAACGACACCATGCAGTGTAAAGCCGAAAATCTCGGAGTGTTTATCGGTGGAACAACAAAATTTTTAGAAGACCCAAACCGCGGACTATTTGCTGATCCTGCTTGGCGTCGGCGAACAAAAGAAAGCCGTTTTGTGGCTCAAGCTGGTGTACAAGAATTTTTAGGGCCTGTGATGCGGCTCAATCCTTTGAGTCAAGAAGAAATCCTATTACTTTTGCAAACTTTAACAGAAATTCATGCCCTGAATTTTGCTTATACACAGACATTAAAAACTTCTGATTTAAAAGAATTTGTCCAAGAAATTGTCAATCGCTTGGGTGCAGCAGCATTATTAACTCCGGGTGAAATTGTCCGAGATTTTTTGAGTGTTTTAAATATAATTTATCAAAATCCCAGCAAGTCTTTTGATGAGTTAATTCATGGTGCTGATTTTAAACCTACTGCTGTGGGTAAAGATACAGATATGGGTGAAGATGATGTTGCGGAGTTTAGTTTGTAGTCATGTAGAGACGCGAAATTTCGCGTCTCTATACATAACCATATTGGGTTACGCCCCTACAAAAAATCCAATATGTATGAGGATTTTTGTCAAACAATATTACGCTGGGTAAATCCGCAGACGCCGATTTGGTTCTTCCCCAAAGCTATTGGATTTTAAGCGGTAGTGTTCCACCAACTCATGCTGCATTTTCCGCACTTGAGGAGAACGGGGTAATAATTCCACAGGTTGTCCTTTGGGAATGACAATATTTTCGACTGCTAATCTGGCTTCCTCTAAGGCGTCAATTTCATCATCAGTGGCGCTGTGGAGGAATAATTGCAGTTCGCGATCGTCAGTCACCTCCGGATCATCGATGTTGAGTAACCGCCGCAAACCACGGGTGATTTGCGGTATGGTACTAGATTTAATCATGTGGATTGGCACTTGTCGGGCTTTAGCCATTTGCCGTAATTTAGCGTGGTTTTTGACGTGCGATCGCAATGCCAAAATTGCATCAGCACTATCGATGTCTTTTGTCAAGATCACTGGTAAATTCAAAACTTCAACTACTTGTTCTAATTGACTACGGCTGACACCATAGGGATAGATATGCAGTGGCAAATCTTCACCATTTGGCCCTGCTAGTTTGCTATCAGCATCATCAAAGCCACCAAAGTAATTGAAAGATTCATCTAGTAGGCGGTCAAATTCATTGTGCCTACTCAACTTGGTTGGTTGGGTGGTAACTGGTAACGGTAATGCTTGCATTTGACCAGATGAACGCCAGCCGTTTGACTGTCGTGCTGGTACAAATGACTCTTCTTTGGCGAGAGTTTGGGAACGACCATTCAAAGGTATTAACTGGCGTGTAATCTTAACTTGGCCTTCTTCATCAACAGTTCTCACCTGTGGACTCGGCTGATGTCCTCTGAGCAAACTATCGACTGTGTCAGCAACACTCTCATGCACTACCCAGCGTTGGCGTTCTAGCATTTCCACAGCAATTTCAAAAGTTGGAGGTGCTTTACGTTCCAAAACAGTTTTTTGACTGCCCCGGCGTCTAGCTTCATCATCTCCTAATGTCACAGCTTGGATACCACCAACCAAATCCGAAAGAGTTGGGTTTTTGATTAAGTTTTCAATTTGGTTTCCGTGGGCAGTACCTACTAACTGTACACCCCGTTCGGCAATAGTACGAGCAGCTAAAGCTTCTAGTTCTGTGCCAATTTCATCAATGACGATCACCTCTGGCATGTGGTTTTCCACAGCCTCAATCATCACTTGATGTTGTAATTCAGGGTGAGCAACTTGCATCCGCCTAGCTTTTCCAATTGCCGGATGGGGAACATCGCCATCACCAGCGATTTCATTAGAGGTGTCAATAATCACCACGCGTTTGTTCAACTCATCCGCCAAAACACGGGCAATTTCTCGTAAGGCAGTGGTTTTACCCACACCTGGGCGTCCCAGCATCAGAATCGATTTACCAGTTTCCACTAAATCGCGAATCATGCCGATGGTTCCAAACACCGCTCGACCAACACGGCAAGTCAAGCCAATAATCTTACCGGTGCGGTTACGGATGGCACTGATTCTATGCAAAGTTTGCTCTATTCCGGCTCGGTTATCTCCGCCAAAGCTTCCCACTCGCTGAATACAATCATCGATCACGTTCTGAGTGATGGCTATTTCACTCAGATACTCAGCTTGATGAGGGAAGCGGGCTTCTGGACGACGGCCCAGATCTAAAACCACTTCCACTAAACTATCTCGTTGGGGATGCTTCTCTAATATTTGCCGCAGGTCTTGGGGCAAAATATCTAACAATTTTTGGAGATCTTCTGTAATCGTCATGCTTATTATGGTGACGTTTTTAGAGATAGCGATATGCTTTTATGGACACGAGGTTTTGCCCGTACCCTACTGTTGGGACTTGAGCTGGGAAACAAGAGAATGGGCAAGTCCAACAGCTTGCCAGAGCAATTCTGGTTCATCTTCTAGGCGGACAGTTGTTTTGACACTGGCGTCATTCACCTCCCTTGCTTCTAACTGCTCTAAAATTGGTGACAGCAATACACGGGCGTAGCTGCCGTAGGCGACCCCGGAAATGGGAGACAAGGGGGAGGGGGAAGACAAGGGAGACACGGGAGACCAGGGGGAGGGGGGAGATATGGGAGAAATTCCCCCTTGTCCTCCTTGTCCTCCTTGTCCTCCTTGTCCCCCTTGTCCCCCTTTCCTCAGGAGTCCCATCGCCTTTAACTTAGCAACGGTGTAACTGTTCGTGCCGCCTGCTAACTGCACGTATCCAGGTAGTTTTGCTGCCAAGACTTTTTGCCCTAATTTAACTGCGGCTGTGGTGGTGCCATCGCCAATATCACCACTCATCGGCCGTCCGTCGGTTTGCCAAATTAAGGCATAATTATGTGGAGCGATCGCATCATACAGAGCATGTAGGTAATCAATCATACCCTCTCCGTCTGGACAACTAATTGCTACTAACTTCAATTGTTCAACCCAGGGTGCTATTGCTTGCCACAATTGCTGAAATTCGCTTAAACGTCCTACTTGTGTATGAATTTCGATGGCATCTACCCCAGTTGACAAAATCAATGGTGCGATCGCTTCTGGTGTTATTACGTAAGAGTTTGTACCAATTATACCATAAGGGCAGATTGGTATGCAACGACCACAACCGTAGCACTTGTTGGATATCACTCCTGAAAAATGCTCTGGTGTATTGCTAAATTTTATTGCCTGTGCAGGGCAAATTCTTTCACATGGTCTGGGACAATTTGCAGGACACTCTGTATAATCAAATTTTGCTTTGCGAAAATGTGGATCTTCCCCATCATTGAGGCTAACCATCAAAAAGGGTGACTTTCCTTTGTTGGCAAAGCCTCGTGCTTGTGCGTCTTCGGCAAACTCAGCGGCAATTTGTAGCGCCTCTCGAACTGCGGCAATTACAGCCGGATCGGCAGCCACATCTATACAATCAGCACCTGCTAGTGTGTAGGCCAATGTTAAACTTCTGACCGCAGGCAGGTGTTGAAAGCTGGCTCCGCAAATGAGCTTGAACCAGTGACCTTCTTTAAGCGATTGCAAGGGGTTGAGGTGATCAGTCACATTATCTATTATGCTATGTGACAGAAAAATGTTGTAGGCATTTGCCTAATTTAATTCGGTTTGTTGGAGAGGAATTTCGATGATAAACTCTGTCCCTTGCCCTGGTAGTGAGTTACAGGTGAGTTTTCCTTGATGTTTCTGCACGACAATCTGATAACTAATTGCCAATCCTAGTCCACTACCTTTCCCTGGTGGCTTTGTAGTGAAAAACGGATCAAATATTCGCGATCGCACTGATTCGGATATCCCAGGTCCATTATCAGCGATACAAATCTTTACGGTATCCGAGTTTGTCAGCATCGTGCGAATGTGAATTTGTCCTATGTCCTTTGTTCGTTGTTCTGGGTCATTTGCTATTGACAATTGACTATTGACACTTGACTCATCTAAAGCATCGATCGCATTATTCAATAGATGCATAAATACTTGGTTGAGTTCACTCGCATAACAAGTAACTAAGGGTAAATCACTATACTCTTGAAATACTGTAATTGCAGGACGATTTGTTGTTTTCTTAAGTCGATGTTGCAACATTACTACAGTACTATCTATACCTTCATGGACATTTACACGCTTCATTTGTGCTTCATCGAGCCGGGAGAAATTTTGTAGTGCTTCAACAATAGAACGGATACGTTCTGCTCCCCTATACATTGCATCCATGAGGTTTTGTTGATCGTTGATCAAAAAACTTAAGTCTATTTGTTTAACTATTTCTTGAATATTTAATGTGGGTGATGGATATTCTCGTTGATACGCTTCAATTAAATTTATTAAATCTTGTACATATTGACCAACATATTCAAGGTTGCCGTAGATAAAACTAATTGGATTGTTAACTTCATGAGCAATCCCTGCTACCAACTGTCCTAATGCTGCCATCTTTTCTCGTTGAATCATTTGAACTTGAGAAGCTTGCAAATCATCAAGAGCTTTTTGTAATAAAATATTTTTTTGATGTAATTGATTTTGTAATAAACATAGTTTTAGCTGATTTTCTATTCTTAATACGACTTCTACTCCATGAAATGGTTTAGTAATATAGTCTACACCACCAATATCAAAAGCTTTTACTTTGTCTAAAACATCATCAAGGGCGCTAATAAAAATAACTGGGATTCGACAAGTTCTTTCATTAGCTTTTAATTGTCTGCAAACTTCGTAGCCATCCATTTCTGGCATATTAATATCTAACAAGATTACATCTGGCAAAACCATTTGGCAAGCAGTAATGGCCATTTTCCCACTTAAGGCTTTACGAACTTCATAGCCTTGTGCAGTAAGCATTGCTGACAAAAGCCGCAAGTTATCAGGTGTATCATCTACTACCAAGATATTTGCTTTGGAATCTCTTTTTGGAGTCATTCAATTTTGGATTTTAGATTACTCTACCCCTGCGGGGAACTATTTTAATACCTTACCAATAACAAATGAGAAATGACAAATGACAAATCCAACGAGTAGAGACTTTCATATTTCGGGTCTCTACATTTGTACTGACTTACTTAATCATTTCTGAGATAAATCCATAAAATTTGCTAGCTTGTAAATAATCCGCGCCCCGACATTACCATCCCATTCAGCATCACCAACTTCACAAACATCAAAGCCAATTATTTTTCTACCGCTTTTTACTAATTCACGAAATAAACAAAAAGTTTGCTCTAATTCCAATCCACCAGGAACAGGAGTACCTGTCCTCGGACAAAGTTTTGGATCAAGACCGTCAACATCAAAGCTAATATGAACGTTTTCGGGTAAATGACCGATAATTGATCGACATACTTCAATCCAAGTAGTTCCAGAGTAAAGTTTTTGTTTCATCATTGAATCGTAATAAGCAACTATGCGACTATTCGATTGACTAATGATTTCCACTTCATCATGACAAACATCACGCAAACCTACCTGTACTAATTTGGAAATTTGCGGTATTTTCATAGCATTAAACATGACAGAAGCATGAGAAAATTCAAATCCTTCATAGGCATCCCGTAAATCTGCATGAGCATCAATATGTAAAATACCAAAGTTAGAATATTTACCTGCTAGTGCGTGAAAATAACCTAATGGGGAACTGTGATCTCCTCCAATCACTGCTATTCTTTTACCATGATTCATAGCTTCTTGACATTGTGCAAATAACCATTGATTCAGCTGTTGACAGGCTTGGTTAATTTCTGTGAGAACAGGAGTTAAGTCTGGTGTCTCTGTTAATTGTTGACCTTGCTCTAAGCGTTCAATGATTGTTGCAGCTAAATAACGATAGTATGCGTTTTTATCTATAATATCCTGGGGAATTTCTGCCATGAAAATTCCCTGTTTCCATCCATCAGGGTGATCAAAATCAAACAAGTCTAATTGCGGTGAAGCATCCAGAATTCTTTGTGCACCATTCGCCGTACCCGCACCATAGGAAACGGTAACTTCCCACGGAACACCAAAGACAATTAAATTTGCAGACTCATAATCGAAAGGTAAACCGAAGAGGTTGCCATTGATTTGTCCGATGCCACTAGGATTGTACTCTGGAAATTGATTACTCATCGACTGTCTTTTTAATTTATGTGGGTAAACAAAACACTGCTTGTTGAATATTTGCATTATGTTAGCGTAGTTTTAAAGAAGCCCACTAAAAAATTGTTACTAACATTTTGCAATTGGTGTAGACTGCCGTTAAATACATTTCCGGCTTATAGCTTAAACCCATTTAAATGGGTTTAAACTCTTAAACAGTCTTCTTAGAGTGTCAAACAATTTCAGTACTTAAACACAATTTGTTACACACATTGTTTCCTTGTTAAGAGTCTCTACAAATGAATAATTAAATTTAATTTTTTGGAACTATTTATATATGACAGATATCCGTAAGCTAATTAACCAACTCGCTGCCGAGGAAAATAACATACGTTCCACCCACTTTATCGCGCCTTGTGTCCGTGGTGGTAAGGTACGAACTAGAGTAGCAGGAATAATTTATACATTTAATCCTAAACCTCGTACATTTGAAGGTTGGGGTATCTTTCAACCAATAGATGACAAAATCGCAGCGGTAGTTGAAGAACCTAACTTACCCCAAATTGCCGAATATCTACAATATCTTAAACCAATGCGTTTGCAACTTGCTCATCCATTGCGATCGCAAACTTGGTTAGCTTACCCAGTCAACGAAGCTGATATGCGACAACGGTGTGGATATTGCCGACCAGTGGCGGTAAATTTAGTTACAGAGGGAGCCAAATTTGAGGTAATTATTGCCCGCACTGATGGCGCTGCTTGGTGGTTTGACGAATGCGATCGCCGTGCAGACCCATTAATTACTGAAAAACTGCGAGAACACCTCAAACAAGTCACACCACCAGACAAACTCCACTTTCGGGGTATGACACCAGAAATGCGGACAGTGTATGAAATAGTTGCCCAACAAACCAAAGAATTCGCAGCTTTGCAGCAACCACAACGTGATGAAAAGCTGTTGCAAAAAGCATTGCAAATGGGTGGTGGAGAATTACATGAATTTCGCGATCGCCAAGATCATTGGGTTGTAAACTGGACAACTGCTGACGGCGAACATCACACCAGCGCTATTTCTAAAACAGATTTAACCGTAATGAGTGCGGGAATTTGCTTGAGTGGAGAAGATGAAAAATTTGATTTGCAATCTCTAGTAGGTATTGTTGAACAACGGTATGAGTAGGGATCGGGGATCGGGGATCGGGGATCGGGGACAAGGGAGTGTGGGGAGACAGGGAGGACAAAGAGGACATGGGGGACATGGGAGAATATTTTTGATTGATTCACCGCGTCTGATCCCCAATCCCCAATCCCCAATCTCCAATCCCCAATCCCCAATCCCCAATCTCCAATCCCCAATCCCCACTCCCTTGGGGGGAGTGGGGACCGGTGAGTTTCCAATCCCCATTCCCCGACCCCCATTGATACTATGATTGCAAGCTCAATCAAAATTTTATTGATTGAGGACAATTTGGCGGAAGCTAGATTGTTACAAGAGTTTCTGAAGCAAGCCCAGTCTCATAAGTTTACTTTGCTGAATGTCAAGAGATTAGGTGATGCGTTGTCCTTACTCAGTAATTGTAATGAGATTACCTGTGATTTTGATGTCATTCTTTTGGATTTGACTTTACCAGATAGCGAAGGCTTGACTTCTCTTGCGCCTTTGATGAGTCAAGCTCCTACTGTACCAATTGTAGTATTAACGAATACTAATGACGATAAACTTGCCTTAGAAGCGGTACGCAAAGGAGCGCAAGATTATCTTGTCAAGCGACAGGTGAATGTAGAAGTATTGATTCGTGCTTTAAAATATGCGATCGAGCGTAAGCAAACTTTAGAATCATTACGTGCAGTCAATCACGCCTTAGAAATTCGGGTAGAAGAAAGAACAGCAGAGTTAGTCAAAGCCCAAGAAATCAATCAGTTTAAATCTGAATTTGTTTCTATGCTGTCTCACGATATCCGTAATCCCTTAAATACAATCTTGCTGGCGGCGGGGTTGTTACAAAATAGTGGTGACAAACTATCTCAAGAAAAGAAATTAAATCATTACAAATTAATTCGTTCTGCTATTAAAAATATGTCACAGCTATTGGATGAAGTTTCCCTCTTGGGTAAAGTTGATTCCGGTAGATTTGAGCGGGAATTTACTTTACTTGATTTCCAAGATTTATGTTGGCAACTGGTTGAAGAAGCTCAATTAATAGCAGCTGATAAACATATTACAGTTGTATTTACGACTACTGGAAAACTAACTGAAGCATTAAGCGATGAAAATTTATTACGGCATATTTTAGGAAATTTACTTAGCAATGCTATTAAATATTCTCATCCAGATAGTATTGTTTATTTGGAACTAAGATTTAAAGATAAAAATGTTATTTTCAAAATCAAAGATGAAGGAATTGGTATTCCTTTAGAAGACCAAGAACAACTTTTTCAACCCTTCTATCGTGCTAATAATGTTGGCTCAATTCCCGGTACTGGTTTAGGGTTAGCAATTGTGAAAAGGTGCTTGGAAGCCCATGGAGGCGATATTACAGTTAACAGTGAAGTGGGAGTGGGTACGACGTTTACAGTAACTTTACCTTTGATTAAAGCTTAATCAGTACATATCTACTAGACTAATTTGGCGGCAAATTGTGCAATTTACCACCCTGATGAGTAAAATTTTACCGTATAACTGCGGAGCCAATACGGTTCGGATAAGACAAATCGATTGGCATTTAAATCCTGTAGAGACGCGATATATCGCGTCTCTACATATCCAAAATTATGACGAAAAANCCGGTGAGTTTCCCAGAGGGAACCCCACCTTAAGCGATCCCCGATCCCCGATCCCCGATCCCCGATCCCCGATCCCCTTTACTCACCAAATCTTAAGGCTTGTCCGCGTACTTGTGTATGCAATTTACCTTTTTCATAAACAATCTCACCACCGACTATCGTGTAAGCAGGCCATCCGGTGAGATTCCAACCTTCAAAAGGACTCCAACCGCATTTACTCAATAATTCTTCGCGCAAAACTGGACGATAAGTTTCCAAATCTACAAGGACTAAATCAGCATCATAACCAGGTGCGATCGCTCCTTTGTTGGGGATGTTAAATGCTTTGGCTACAGCAGTAGACATCCAGTTAACAACTTGGGCGAGAGTGCATCGTCCTTGGTCTGTGGCTGTTAACATTAGAGGTAAAGAAGTTTCTACCCCTGGCATTCCTGAAGGACTATTTGGGTAAGATTGCGCTTTTTCTTCTAAGGTGTGGGGTGCATGATCAGTGGCAATAAAATCAATAATGCCATCATGCAAAGCTTGCCACAGAACTTCGTTATCATGGGGCGATCGCAAAGGCGGATTCATCTGTGCTAATGTACCAATTTTTTCATAGGCACTTGTATTCAAAAATAAATGTTGTGGTGTGACTTCTGCTGTCACCCAACTTGGCTTTTGTTGACGCAGTAACTCTGCTTCTTCAGCCGTAGACATATGTAAAATATGTAGACGTCGCTGATATTTTTGTGACAATTTTAATACCAGCTGCGTTGCCAAGAGTGCCGCCTGATTATCTTGAATCTGAGAATGAACTGCGACATCATGAATACCAGCAAATTCTTGGCGTCTTTGGTTGATTCTGGCTTGATCTTCAGCGTGGACAGCAATTAAACGTTTTCCTTTAGCAAATATTGCTTCTAGAATCTCTTGTTGATCCACCAACAACTGCCCATGCATCGACCCCATAAAGATTTTGATCCCTGGAGTTGGATTTGCCAAGAGCAAGTCTGGGAGATTTTCTGCTGTTGCGCCAATAAAAAAGCCATAGTTTACTAGGCATTTATTCCGAGCGCGTTCCAGTTTATCATCAAGTGCTTGCTGAGTAGTTGTCAGGGGACGTGTATTTGGCATTTCCAAAAACGAAGTAACTCCGCCTTTGGCACATGCACAAGTTGCAGTAAACAAGTCTTCTTTATGTTCCAATCCTGGTTCACGGAAGTGTACCTGTGGATCGATCACTCCTGGCAACAAAGTTAACCCTTCTGCGTCAATTTCTTTAATAGGTGTTTGTTCTGTGGATATTTCTGGAGAAATTTCGACAATCAGGCGATCGCGCGTCAGCACATCCCCAAGCATTAATTCTCCATTGGGTAAAATTATGCGAGCGTGCCGAATTAGTAAATTAGTTGAAGATGACATGGATATTCAAGTGTTAAAGCAAGAGATATTTTTCACTTATACTCTTATACCCCATACCCACCAAACCCGTAATTAACAAGAATTATTCTTTTAGGTTAGACTTTATTTGATTGTTTTTGATTGTTAATGATGAATTTTTGTCACTCATCAAAAACAAGTTTATTTTTTAATCATGAATAAATAATTTAGTTATGAAGCGCATAAACTCCTGAATTTCTGTCTATCACTTTCCATTGCAAGCTTGTAAATTTGAAAATGTAACTGAAAAACCCCCATTATACGGTTAAGATGAACAAATGTAGCATCTCTAAAGGATTGTAGATTACATAACATGCGACTAATTTATATACTTAGCTTAGAAGGAAGTCGGTGGGAATAAACCTAACGCGAGTTACGAAAAGTAAACAAGGCTAAAAAGCTTACTAATGACCAATGACAAATGACTTTTGACAAATGACGATCCCAACGAGTAGAGACGAGCCACCTCTGGTCTCTACATTTGTCCCGACTGACTTACCACCTACGACATCCCTTTGAACTTCTCCACAGAGGATGAGATAGTGTTTTTTATTTAGTTCGCGTTTCTAAACAGAAAAAATAAAGATAGTATCTTGTGCTTTTAGTCAAGTAATTTCATGCAAAATCAAGTGTCTGATAACAACAACTCTAGTCAAAAACCTGATAGTTCTTGGATAGGAGAACTAGGTAGAACAATTGTATTAAGCATCGTGTTGGCTTTGGGTATTCGTACCTTCGTAGCCGAAGCCCGTTGGATTCCATCTGGTTCAATGGAACCAACCCTACATGGTTCGCCCAATCAGTGGGAAGCAGATAAGATTATTGTTGATAAGTTAAGTTATAAATTTTCCAATCCCCAAAGGGGAGATATTGTAGTATTTTCACCCACAAAAGAGCTACAAGAAGAACAATATCAAGATGCTTTTATCAAACGTATTGTTGGTTTACCAGGAGAAACAGTAGCACTCAAAAGCGGTAAAGTATTTATCAACAATCAGCCTCTTACAGAAAACAAATATCTTTCGCCTTCACAGCAGACAGTAGTCAATGTTTGCACTTCCGGGCCACAACCACCATTTTTGTCTAAACCTGTAACCATACCTGCCAACTCCTATTTAGTATTAGGTGACAACCGTAACAGCAGTTACGATAGTCGCTGCTGGGGTGTTGTTCCCAGAGAAAATATTATTGGTCGTGCTGTAATTCGTTTTTGGCCCCTAGATAACGTTGGTGGTATTGATAAGTCACCATTGTATCCGTAAATGGGGATTGGGGAAGGTAGGGGTCCCCTTTGGGAAACTCGGGGCCCCCACTCCCCCAAGGGAGTGGGGATTAGGGGCGAAGGGGTAACGGGGATTGGGGATTGGGGATCGGAAGGGAGACAAAGGGGACAAGGAGGACAAGGGAGACAAGGGAGAGTGGGGTGTGTGGGAAGATAAGGGAGAATTATTTAACAAGTCTTTTCTCAATACCCAATAACAAACGACAGACGACAAATGACAAATGACAAATGACAAATGACAAATGGCCAACTAAAAACTCATGCCATACGTTGCTAAGATTTTAATCTACCCGATTAAATCACTAAATGGTCTTGAAGTAGAGACAGCAAGAGTCTTATCTAGTGGTGCGCTACAGTATGATCGTGAATTTGCAATTGTTGACGAACAGGATAAGTTTGTTAATGGTAAGCGTCATGCCAAAGTCCATTTGTTGCGATCGCAATATAATTTAGAAAATAGAACTGTATTGTTACAAAATTCAGAGAATAACTTACAACAAGTTTTTCATCTGGATTATGAACGGCAAATGCTGGAAGATTGGTTAAGTAAATTTTTTGGGTTTGTCGTTAAACTAAAACAAAATCTTTTGATCGGTTTTCCTGATGATACTGTCTCACCAGGTCCAACAATTATTAGTACAGCAACCTTAACTGAAGTGGCCTCCTGGTTTGCTGGTGTGAGTATAGATGAAATGCGCCGTCGTATACGTGCCAATATCGAGATCGACGGTGTACCAGCATTTTGGGAAGATAGATTATTTGGCGAACAAGATGATTTTGTTCCCTTTCGAGTCGGAGATATACACCTGTTAGGGATCAATCCTTGTCAACGCTGTGTAGTACCAACACGTGACTCTGGAAGTGGAAAAGTTTATACAAACTTTCAGAAAGTGTTTATAGCAAAGCGCCAGCAAACATTACCCGCTTGGGTTGCTTCATCCCGTTTTAATCACTTTTATAGGTTAAGTGTCAATACACAATTATCACCTATGGCAGGAAAAAATAATTTCAAAATTAATGACTTAGTAGAAGTATTACGCTGAGTTTCAAGGTATAGAAAAGGAGCTAAGTGAGGGATACACAAAGCTCCAGTATGGCGCAGAAGGTTAAGTAGGTGGGTGTGATGGAGGACTACCCACTTCTTTTTTATCTCCACAAACCAAGGTATCAGCTATATGAAGTAACGACAATGAATATAAAACAATGGTGCAACAGCAGAATTAAACTATCAAAAAAAGAACAATAGTATACGACAAACTTAACTTCTGTAGTAACAGAATGATTATGGAGAATTGTAGGTGCCAGGAGCTGGTAACGCATTAATTGCCAAAAGAAATGCTGTATTTAGTGCTACCGGACTCCTTGCCAGATTAGGATTAATTGCCCTTAAAACTACGAGATACGCAGCAGCAGTAATGATTCCACCACCATTGACATTAGCAAATTCTTCAGTAGAGACTTCCCTAAACAGTTCCTTATTTTCTAAATCGAGAAGTTGCATACTTTGTTTTCCTTAATTAATCAAATCAAGCTGAAGAGTGAACTCACATTTTCTCAGAGCAAAAAGGTACGCACATCACTTCATGTCATAGGAGGTTTAGTAAACGCGCCCATCCCACTCAATTTTAAGCAGTGAGTATCCGGTAAAATTAACTAGAACCGAACAAAGGCGCGTTATTCACCTCATCTGAAGAATTAAACTAATGGCAAGCAACAGGCAGATTATGGGCTGACGGAACTTTCAGGTGCTGTCTGTGCGTTAATAGCAAACAGGAATGTTGTATTTCTTTGTGCAGCAGAATTTGCTAGTGCTGGTATAATGTTTGTTACCGTATTATACGCAGCAGCAGTTAGAAGACCACCACCACTGACGTTAGCAAATTCTTCAGTGGAGATTTCTCTCAACAGTTCCTTATTTTCTAAATCGAGAAGTTGCATACTCTGTTCTCCTTAAATTAACTGAATCAAGCTGAAGATTTAACTCGCATTTTTTCAAAGCAAAAAGGTACCTATATCGCTTCACATCACAAATCACATCGAGATATATAGCCAATCAAATGTTTGCTCATGATCAAACTTTGTTGACTATTTCTAAACTTAATGAACTCAATTATGATCTGTGCTTACTTTTATTAACGAATTCTCAACGCAAAATATTCCAAAATGAATTGCCAAAATTAGGGATTTGCAGAATAAGTGAATACGTATTGAGCAGAATGGCAGTCATATAAGCTCAATTAAGGAGGTTTCTAAAATTGGGATTTTTATTAAAAGCTTCAAATTGATTTGTGATATTTATTAAAAAATAATTAATACCTCTACCTAAAGGAACAAAATATAAATAATTCTCATCTCTCCTCTTTGGAGGATGCTGATAAGATAGTCATTGAACTTTAAATAATGACTAGGCCAGAAAAATTAGTTTGATGCATGATCTAGCTATATAGATGCATCACTGAAGATTTTGTGATAACTAAGCCACTATGTTGTGGGGAGTCGATCCGCGTTTAGAGATTTCTGTGGAATACAAAGTATAAGAATCAACGAAAATTTTAGAAATTTGGATTTAAATCTCTTTGATAAGTCTTGGAAAAAAATAGAAAAATCATTTTGAGTTGGGTAATTACCTTCAACAAGTATGCGCTTGAGCGCAAAAACCCGAATTGATAACGAGTGAGAAAAAATCATCAGAGCAATCTGCTCTTTGAGCAAGTCTCTAAATTTATTTACTCTGAAGAAACACTAGCCAAAATCTTTAGACAATCAAGATTTTTAGTTTTGAGTGTTTCTTCCATTCATCACGAGTAAATTTAATGAAAACTGGTGAATTTTGAATTTTTACTTCCCCACCTGTAATAGGGTTCGGATAAGAGCTAATTAAATAGTTGAGCTTTGAGCCAATCAATTGATTTGCTAAAATTATTCGCGCTCCTATCTCTGCTCATAATAATACTTCAATTCGATAATTACTAATGTGGAAAAACCTTTAACTATCTAATTAATAGTCACCAGCAATCAAGGAACTAATGTATGGGACTTACACAAGAATCATGGTCTGATTATACCGAAATGCTACTTCAATCAGGTTATCGCCAGAGATTAGAAAAGATTGCTCGCAAATACACGAAAGGTACTGGTTTATCTTGGGAAGATGCCATTCAGAATGCACATTTGAAAATTATTCAAGCTTTTCAATCTGACAAGTTTCACCAAGGAGGAGTGGAACAGTTTTATCGCTGGGCTATTACTGTAGCTAGATATGCAATTATTGATTTTGTTCGTCAAGAAAGTCTGCGGAAGTGCCAAAGTTTAGATTGCAACATCCCTGGAACAGATATATGCCTGTTAGATACGATTCCTGATGAATTTAGTATCTTAGAAGCAACAGAGCGTACAGATTTAATACTCAAAGCGATAGAGGCAATTTATCAACTTGATCAATGCTATCCACACCAAAAGTATCTTCAATTATGGCAAGCAAAGATTTATGGAAAAACACAAAATCAAGTAGCTGCTGAATTGAGGGTTAGTCAGAGTGAAATTTCCAAACGATGGCAGGAACTTTTAGGGCGTGTTGCTAAGTCATTGGGACTATAAACTAAATGATATTTAGCTGTTACTTGATATATCATTTTATTTTCAAATACTCATAACTTCCTAGTCACAGAGCTTAGTTACAAAGATTCATTAAATCTTTATAGCTAGGATGCAAATGCCTTCCATACTTATATTAATTTTAACCAATAACTAGTCATTTGCGATACTTTTTTATGGTGATTGATATCAGTTTCGATTTTATATAAAGATTGTGTAAAGGTTTGTAGAACTGAATGAAATTCAACTTCAAAAAGATTACGATTTTTAATTAAAGGCGTAATAAAGCATTGATGAAAAAATAATAAATTTTTGTTTGCGTGTTTTATGAATTAAAAAGCTTGCTCAGTCTATATGCAAGAGCAATCTAGTTTTATGGCTATGCGTAGGTATTTTCTAAACAGTTTCAAAAAATAACTTTAACACGCAATCCTACTATCGGAGGAATTCAAAAATCATCAATGTCTTTAGATTAAAAAAATACAGAACTAACGAATAATTCCGAGCAGGGTACAAGCCCTCAGATTCCAGAATTAGAAAAGTAATCAATTTGGCGACATAGGTTTGCTACCTATGTTTCATCAATCCAAAATCTAAAATTTAAACTCGGATGAAAAAAGTAGCCAATATTTCTTGAGAACTTTTAGGAATAAAAACACCTAATTAATTGCACAGTAACCGTGCAGGGTGCATCTCATGCGTAAACCTGTTCTGACTATTTTTTATCAATTTAATCCTTGGAATACTACAATTGGTGGAATTCAGACACTAATTAAGAGCTTTATTAAGTACGCTCCCAGTGAATTTGAGGTGCGCTTAGTAGGAACAGGATGCAGCTGCAAGCAAACTGTAGCTAATTGGCAAGAAGCAGAATTAGCTGGTAGGGTAATTAGTTTCCTACCTTTATTTACTCTGCAAAATGACAATGTTAGAAGTTTAATACCTACTACATTGAAATATACCACTGCTCTTTTAGGGCATTGTTTTGCTTCAGATTTCATGCATTTTCATCGCTTAGAACCAACCTTAGCAGCCCTTAATTGGTATGGGGAGAAAACTCTGTTTGTTCATAATGATATTCGGACACAGATGCAGGCTGGGGGTGACAAAAAAGCGATTCTGTGGCGAAGATTTCCCGCAGCTTATTTTGCATTGGAAAAAATATTACTTGGACAATTCAACCAAATTCTTTCATGTAACACTGATACCGCAGAACTGTACCGACAAAGCTATCCAAAAATAGCAGAACGCGTTACTTACATCAAAAATTCATTTGACAATGAAATATTCTACCCGTTGACAAAGGAAGAACGGGAAGCAGCAAGATGTAAACTAGCATCTCATTTGGGGTTAGCAGAAGATACACGTTTTGTGCTGTTTGCTGGTAGATTACACCCACAAAAAGACCCGATTTTGTTACTACATGCATTTGCGGCGTTGAATATTGCCAATATTCATTTACTCTTAGCAGGTGATGGCGAATTAGCAAAAATTGTCCGTGAAGAAATTGAGCAATTAGGCTTATCTGAGCAAGTAACTATGCTTGGTGCAGTAGATCAAACGCACATGGCACACTTGTATCGGATCAGCAACGTCTTTGTTCTCAGCAGTGCATATGAAGGTTTACCCTTAGCAGTTCTGGAAGCACTTGCTAGCGGAACACCCGTAGTTACGACTAGATGCGGTGAAACACCAAAAATTCTGACTGCTAATACTGGAGTTGTTTGTCAAGAACGCACTCCCAAGGTTATAGCAGATGCCTTACACAAAATATTGCTGCATCCAGAAAATTATCCAACTGAGTCTTGTACAAAGGCTGCAAAGCCCTATGCTGCACAGACCGTGATTAACGAAATCTATAGTCAAATGTGGCAACGCTGGAATGAATCAAATTAACTCTTATATAAAGAGGCTTTAGAGCACAAGCACAACTGATTGGTATTTTGGTATGAAGATTGCCGTGATTGGTGCAAAAGGTCTACCTCCTAGACAGGGTGGAATCGAACATTACTGTGCAGAAATATATCCGCGCATGACAGCACAGGGTAACACAGTGGATTTATTTGCTCGTTGTTCCTATACCCAAGCTTCTTGGCTTGTTCATCATAAATTTCAAGGAGTTCGAGTCATCTCCTTACCTGGTTTGCAGATCAAAGGTGTGGATGCTTTTCTGACCTCAGCATTAAGTGCGATCGCTGCTACTGGTCGAAAATACGATATTATTCATTTCCATGCTCTGGGTCCATCTCTGTTTACTGGTTTAGCTAAAATTACCACCTCAGCCAAAGTAGTAGTCACCTGTCAAGGATTAGATTGGCAACGTGCCAAGTGGGGCAATTTTTCTACTCGCTTAATCCAGATGGGTGAGAAAGCAGCAGTACGTTTTGCTGATGGAATTATTGTGGTATCTGATGCCCTCAAATCCTACTTTTTACAAACCTATAATCGGGAGACAATCTACATTCCTAATGCTCCAGCCAGCTACGGTGAGTCAGACCCAAATTTCACCTATGCAACTCAGCTAGGACTTACTAAAGGACGCTACATTTTGTTTTTAGGCAGAATAGTACCTGAAAAACGTCCTGACTTACTCATCGAAGCCTTCAACATCTTGAAACCGCAGGGATGGAAACTAGTTATTGCTGGAGGTGTCAGCGATACAAAATCCTTCACCACAAAATTGTTAGAAAAGATAGCGAATAATTCCAATATCGTATTCGCAGGCGAACTTAGAGGTATTCGTTTGTGGGAAATTGTCCGAGGTGCGGGGTTATTTGTCCTACCTTCTGATTTAGAAGGACTTCCTCTGGCGATGTTAGAAGCAATGCAAGAAGGTATACCAGTACTGGCAAGTAATATTCCACCCCATCAGCAATTGATTTGTGCAGGACGGGGAATGCTTTTTGAAGCTGGAAACCTCAACTCTTGTATTCGTTCTCTAGATTGGGCTATTAATCACCCAAGACAAATGGCTGCAATGGCTGAAAATGCACAAAAACATGTACAGCTTCACTACGGTTGGGATCACATTACCTCAGAAACCTTGAAACTATATACAACTGTGTTGAACTCCCCTGAACTAGTAGTCAATAGTCCAGAGTCAATGGTCAAGAGTCAATAGTCAATGGTCATTGGTGTTTATTCTCCTCCTTGTCTCCCTTGTCCTCCTTGTCCCCAATCCCCGTTCCCCGTTCCCTGTTCCCCAAAAATTATGGAAAAAGGCTTATCATCTTTACCATTTATATTGAAGCGGCGTGCTTTACCTGCTCTAGTGACATTTGCTGCTGTTATTGGTGGAGCGATCGCCTACCTTATAATTACCCCACGGCTGTATGAAATATCGACGCGACTAATACTTGATCAAAAAAGGGTAAGTGTTTCGGAATTGGGACGTGATCTGACTCAACTCAGTCCGGGTACATCAGGAAATTCTAATCCCCTAGCTGACCAAGCAGAATTAATCAAATCGCAACGGGTTCTTCAAAAAGCGCTAGCGAAGGTTGCTGCGGAATCAGGATTTAGTTCAGTGGAAAATGAACTGACAGTTGGACAACTGAGTCGAAACTTGAAAGTCAAAATTGTTCCCGCTACTAATATTTTGGAGGTGAGCTATCTCAACAAAGACCCTACGCTTGCAACCAAAGTCGTCAATGCAATTTCTCAAGCAATGGTTGAGGATAATACTCAAGTTATCCGTCAAGAAGCTGCAAATGTCCGCAAATTCTTAGAAAAAAAGGTTCCTGATGCTCGCAAGCGGGTAGAAGAGGCTGAACAGAAGGAAAATAAATATAGACAAAGTAGTGGTATTGTCTCCTTTGATGAGCAAACTAAAAGTCTGGTGAATAGTTTAGCGACTGTGGAAGAGCAGGAGAATACTCTTGTAGCTCAACTTCAAGAATTGCGTTCCAAGGAAGGTTCACTGCGACAAGTCACCGACGCCAAAGCTCTGAATCAAGCTTATGCAGCAGTGCGTGGTGGTCAAGATGAAGAACTCAAGGCGTTACGCACTAAATTAGCAGAGATCGAAACCAAGCTAGTTCAAGCTCGTTTGTCCTTAACAGATAGTCATCCGACTGTTATGAATCTGCTGGGACAACGAAACGGTTTACGTGCTTTGTACTTCCAAGGATTAGCTCGTGTATCGCCTAGAAGTAAATCTATTTCCTCTAGCTCTGTAGCAGGTGATAAAATCAGCCAAGACTTAACCTCTGAACTGATTGTTAATGATGTAGAGCGCTTGGCTGTGGAAAAGAAGTTTAGATCTGTCCAAGCTAATCGTAATAATCTCCAAGCTCGTCTAGCACAATTGCCAATTAAACAGCAACAGCTGACTCCACTCACACGCAAACGGGAAGAAGCTGTGGAATCTTTGAAGTTACTGCAAAGCAAACTGGAAGAAGCACGGATTGCTGAAGCCCAACTGGTTGGTAATATCCAAATTATTGAAGCAGCACAACCACCAAAAAAACCTTCCTTACCCAATAAAAAAGCCGTATTGGCGATCGCAATTGTATTTGGAACTGCTTTAGCTACAGGTATTATTCTGTTACTAGAGCTTATGGATCATACTTTAAAGGATGCTTCCGAAGCTGAGGATTTACTAAAACTACCATTGTTGGGAGTATTACCATCTTTACCAGCTCATGCGATCGCTCTTGAACCATCTGGACAATTTTTAGATCATCTTGGTTTGGTTGAACCATACCGCACCCTATTGAAAAACCTGGAGTTTCGTAATCCTGAATCGTTGCGATCAATTGTTGTTAGTAGCACGATCACTGGGGAAGGTAAATCGGTAGTTGCTTCACATCTGGCTGTGATTTCCGCCATGTTATCTCGACGCACACTGCTAATTGATGCAGATTTGCGTCGTCCGATGCTGCATACATTATTTAATCTAGCTCCCCAGCCAGGAATTACAGATGTGATTGATTCACAAAGATCCTTAGAGGAAACAGTGCAACGAACTCATATAGCTAATCTATCTGTATTGACTTGTGGTGATTTGTACGGACGTCCTTCACATTTACTAGAGTCAGAGGCTATGAGGTCTGTGATTATAGAAGCAACTCGCCTGTATGATTTTGTAATTATAGATACTCCTCCTCTGGGTGCTTGTGCTGATGGTCAGACATTAGGACGGCAAAGTGGCGGAATTCTGTTAGTTACACGTCCTAATTTCACAATTAAAGAAGTTCTGCAAAAAGCAGTATCAGAATTAACACATAATCAAATACCTATCATAGGAGTAGTTGTCAATGGAATTACACAGCAGACTGAACGATATTACCGCTATCCCGTTAATGGTTATAGACCATCTAGACATTTGAGTGAGGGTAGTTCCGCCTAAAGTTGCTAAAAACCTTTTGCAATCTAGCTAATTATGTTGACTAATCAAGGTAGACATTCTTCTGTTTTACCACTGTTGATTCGGTTCGTAGGTGTAGGAGTTGGTATAGTTGCAGGATATCTCGCAGGTGCTAAACCTCTTTACCTGTGTTTAGCTCTAGTAGCGATTCCTGTAGTCATCTTATTCTTTACCAGGTTTGAGCAAGCGGTACTAGGTTTATTGATTCTGCGTAGTTCTCTTGATGTTTTCTCTGCTCAACAAATACCCGCTGCTTTTGCTATAGCTTTAGATATCCTAACTTTGGTATATGTGACGATAAAGTTATTGACACGTCAACCTATACAAACTGATTGGTTCTGGTGGTTCTTTGCTGGATGGGTGATGCTGCAAGGTATTTGGCCAATACTATGCATCTTAGGAGGATTGGGGTTAGGTGCTTTTACATTGCTAGATAATATCCGTGAATGGACACGGTTATTTTCTTGGTTAATGGTATATCTGCTTGTCATGCAACTTCGGGGACGAATACATCCTGAGAAGATTATTTCCCTGCTATTCATTTCACTCATCCCACCAGTGATCTTAGGACTGATGCAGCAACTGTCTTCACTGCTATCTCATACAGATGGAGTGCGAATTCATGGTACGTTTGCTCACGCCAATAATTTTGTACTTTACCTGCTACTGTTTATCGCTCTAACTTGCTGGAAGTTGCGTTCAGCAAAACAGCACTGGTATTGGATACTTTTACTAGGTCTACTTACCAATCTCTATGTAGCTACTGGTGCTGTATTTGGTTTGGTGATGCTCGCAACGTTTCTTTTAACCTCAATTTTACCTAACTTAAAACTGTCCAATGCGATCGCTGGAGTCATAGTCATTGTTGTATTAGCAGCCCTGTTTTTTAGTACAGACTACGGACGCGAACGTCTAAACCAGATTATGCAAACACCTTTGCTGAACTCAGATATAGACATATCGCGAGCAATTGTGTTATCAAATTCGGATTTCAACAGTTTCAACTGGCGGATTTCTCAATGGCATTATTTATTGCAATCTTGGCAGAATTCACCGCTGTTTGGTTACGGTCTCGGAACAAGCAACGGATTTCCTAACTACTACAGTTTAAGTCCTTATCCTGTTCCTGCTCACAATGATTATGTGCGAGCTTTAGTAGAAGGGGGAATAGTGGGTCTAGTTACTTTTGTTACTTTTATTGTCATTCAGGGTCTACATCTGCTCAAACTATTCTGGCGCGCATCTGGTGATAATAATCAACGCGATTTGTGCTGGATTTTGTTAGCTGTCTTGATCGCCACAACCGTAGGAATGCTTACAGATAATGTTTGGAGTGGTACTGCTTTTTACTTCTACTGGTGGACTACGTATGCGATCGCTGGCTGGAATTGGAACGAATTGCAGTAATCTCAATACGGTTCGGATAAGACAAATCGATTGGCATTTAAATCCTGTAGAGACGCGATATATCGCGTCTCTACATATCCAAAATTATGACGAAAAATTCTTAACCGAACCGTATTGGCAGTAATCTGATTATCCTCAACAGGAGAATAGATGATATGTCCCTTGCCTACAAAATCTCTGGATGGAATCGCAGACGCAAATGGCAGTTATTTTTAAATGCGATTCAACCCACTGCTGAAACTACGATTTTGGATTGCGGTTTTACAGATAAAGAATTTAGTCAGACAGATAACTTTTTAGAGAAAAATTATCCTTATCCAGATCAAATTACTGCTCTTAGTATTGATGAATCTCAAGAGTTTAACGCTCGGTATCCGCAAATAAAAACTATTGTTTACGACGGCAAAATATTTCCATTTCCAGACCAATCTTTTGATGTTTGCTGGTCAAATGCTGTGCTAGAACACGTTGGTAATCAGGAAAGACAAATTCTATTTTTAAAAGAGATCAAAAGAGTAGCAAAAGTCGGATTTATTACGACACCAAACAGATATTTCCCTATCGAAGTCCATACGCGCACCCTGTTCTTACATTTTTTGCCCAAAAAAATCTTTGATCGCTATCTACACTTTACTGGTAAAGACTGGGCATCTGAAGAGTACATGTACTTGTTATCTGTTCGAGATTTACACAGTCTGCTACATGCTGCCGGAATTACCCAGTACAAGATTATCAAAAATAGATTGCTTTTCTTCGTCCTTGATTTTGTGATTATTTTTGAGACGATTGCAGGTAAAAAAGAGCTTTGCAATCCAAGTTAATATCGAGGAATATATTCATGCATACCAAAATTAAAACTTTAGAAAATACTCAAATTAGAATCTCACAAACCATCCAAGAAAAGCTTTGTTGTCCAGTCTGCAACTCTAAAATTTTATCAACTAATTATCTGCTTGAGTGCGTAAATCCTCATTGCCAAGTTATTTTTCCTATTGTTGATG
The DNA here is from genome assembly GCF_004323185.1 of Westiellopsis prolifica IICB1. Lineage (GTDB taxonomy): Bacteria > Cyanobacteriota > Cyanobacteriia > Cyanobacteriales > Nostocaceae > Pelatocladus > Pelatocladus prolificus_A. The sequence continues at coordinate 1,096,200 of NZ_NAPS01000002.1, read as the reverse complement.
GTGTACCCATCTTAATAAATGAATCTGCTAGTGTGTTCAGGATTAATGACTTTCTGAATCAAGAAGATACTAAACTGAAACCAAAATCCAAACTGGAAAAATTGCTTGTGGGGCTGATACCTGGAATTATTCTCAATATCAAAAGTCAGAAAAACTATACAAAATTTGTGGAGCTACTTTTGGAGCAAAACGAGCAACCTAAAGTTTTAGTAATTGGTGCTAGTGTCTTAGGTAAAGGAATGGAAGTTATCTTATCAGTTCCTGAAATTGAACTGGTCGAGAGCGATGTTTGTTTTGGTCCTCGTACAGCATTAATTTCTGACTTACACAATATTCCATTTGAAGATAGCTCCTTTGATGGTGTAATTGTACAGGCTGTACTTGAACATGTTGTAGATCCACAGCATTGTGTTGAAGAAATTCATCGAGTACTAAAGGAAGATGGTTTGGTTTATGCAGAAACTCCATTTATACAACAAGTACACTTGGGTAAATATGACTTTACTCGCTTTACCCACTTAGGACATCGTCGTTTATTCCGAAAATTTCAAGAGATTTGTAGCGGTGCAGTGTGTGGACCAGGAATGGCTTTAGCTTGGTCATATCAGTACTTTCTTCTGAGTTTTGTCAAAACACCAGCTGCAAGAGCTTTAGTCAAGGTTATTGCAAGGCTGACATCATTTTGGTTGAAATACTTCGACTACTACCTAATTGATAAACCGGGTACATTGGATGCTGCATCGGGATATTTCTTTCTGGGTAAAAAGAGCGATCGCATTCTTTCTGACCGAGAATTGCTAACTCTATATCAAGGTACACAATCAAGTTCTTTCTAACTAAGTAGCATTTTCAAAGATATGCCCAAAGTTTCTGTGATTATCCCGGCGTATAATGCGATGACTTATCTCCCGGAAACAGTAGGGAGTGTTCTTAGACAGAATTTCACTGATTTTGAAGTGTTGATTATTGATGATGGTAGTTCGGATACCATCCAACAATGGGCTTCTCAAGTACAAGATTTGCGAGTTAGGCTAATTTCTCAGGAAAATCAAGGAGCATCTGCGGCACGCAATACTGGTATTGCTCATGCTCAAGGAGAGTATTTGGCGTTTTTGGATGCTGATGACTTATGGGAACCAAGCAAGTTAGAAAAACAGGTACTTTGTCTAGATAATTATCCAGCAGCAGGATTGGTATATACTTGGACAGCTTTAATTGATCCAACTGGAAAACCTACGGGAAGAGTATTTGCGAGCAAAGCTGAAGGTGATGTATGGAATCAGCTCATTGAACACAACATCATTGAGTGTGGTAGCTCACCTATGATTCGTCGCGATTGCTTTGAAACTGTCGGTTTATTTGATTGCAATTTACTGGCGGTTGAAGATTGGGAGATGTGGGTTCGCATTGCTTCTCGTTATCCCTTTGCAGTGCTTCAAGAACCTTTGACTTACTATCGTCAACTTTCTACTAGCTTGTCTAAAAACTGGCAATTGATGGCGCAATGCTTTCCTTTATTTATTGAGAAAGTATTCTACTCCGCACCTTCAGAGCGACTGTACTTGAAGAATCGCAGCTATTATCAAGCGAACCTGTGTCTAGCTTGGAAATGTCTGCAAAGTACTGATAGAGATTATAAGCAAGCAGTTCAATTTTGGCAGGAAGCTATTATCTATTACCCTCAGAAACGCTACTCCTTAGAATATCTTCGTTTGAGTTTGGCGATCGCACTGATGCGTTACTTAGGTTCTGATAACTACAACCAATTCATGGAGATAATTTATGCTCTACGCCGACGTGTGTTAGGCAAATTAGCTGTTACTCAATAGTATTTCATTTCATCAAAGCACTATTAATATGAACATGAAAGTAAGCATTATTGTCGGTGGTCGATGGCACGCAATTGAACTGGCGAGGGAACTTCACAAAGCCGGTGTTTTGCATCGACTAATCACGAATTACCCTAAATTCAAAACTCGTTCTTGGGGTGTGCCTGATCATAAAGTCGTAAGTTTACCTTTAACATTACTATTAAATAAAGCTATCAAAAAAATAGGTGGAGATCCTTTAATTAGGAAGTCACAGCCTTTTTTGTATCGCCTTTTTGGTCATGCTGCTGTTGGTTATTTAGAAGGTAGTACGCTAATTCATGGATGGTCAAGTTTTTCTGAACCTGCACTATATTGGGCTAAAGAAAATGGCATACCTTTTGTTCTAGAGCGTAGTTCCTCACATATCAAAGTGCAATTACAATTATTGCAAGTGGAATATCAAAAACTAGGATTAGTTTGCACAGAAATTCATCCAGAAATTGTCAACCAAGAGTTGCGGGAATATAATTTAGCTGACCGAGTAGCGGTTCCTAGCTTCTTTGCTAAACGCAGCTTTCTTGAGCAAGAATTTCCTGAACAACGCTTGATTCACAATCCTTTTGGAACAAATATGGCAACTTTTTATCCTGGGAAAAAGCAGGATAATATTTTTCGAGTAGTTTATGTAGGTTCCCTGAGTGTACGTAAGGGAATTCATTATTTAGTGAAAGCTTTTATGCAAGCTAATATTCCCAACAGTGAGCTTTTATTAATTGGGGGAGCCACACCAGAAACGCCTCAATTATTAGCTGGAGCAGATGAGAAAGTCAAATGTCTTGGACACATTCCTGAACCAAAGTTAGCAGACTACTACCGTAATAGCAGTGTTTTTGCTATGCCGAGTATTGAAGATGGTTTTGGGTATGTAGTAACTCAAGCTTTAGCTTGTGGTTTACCTCTGATTTGTACAACAAATACTGGTGGTGAAGATGCTTTGAGAATGCAAGGTGGACAGCCGATTAAATTAGAAAACAACATAGAAGAATATCCTGCTGGTTATATAGTATCTCCAGGAAATTATCATGCGATCGCTTCATTATTAAAATTACTTGCATCTAATTCAAACGTACTGGAGCAAAAGCGGCAAGCAGCACAGAGCTTTCAAGAAAAAGATTTAAGTTGGGAGCAATATTCAAACAGAGCAATTGAAGAATATCAAAAATTTATCAGATAGATAATACAATCTTCTAAATTTATTAACTACATAATTGCATGATTTTATCTGAAGGCAAAGGGTGTGAATTAACTAAAAGGAGTTGAAATATGCCTAAAGTATCTGTTGTCATTCCTGCATATAATGCTATGCTTTTTTTGCCAGAAACTTTAGAAAGTGTTTTGCAGCAAACTTTCACCGATTTTGAAGTATTTATTGTTAATGATGGCAGTTCAGATAATATTGTGGAATGGGCTTCTGATATTGGAGATTCGCGAGTCAAATTAATTTCGCAAGCAAATCAACGTGTCTCCGCAGCACGCAATACTGGTATTGCTCATGCTCAAGGAGAATATATCGCATTTTTGGATGCGGACGATTTGTGGGAGCCAACAAAACTTGAAAAACAGGTACGTTGTTTAGATGAAAAACCGGAAGTAGGTTTAGTATATACTTGGACACTTTTAGTTGATAAAGAAAACAATCCTACGGGTAGAATTTTTGCTTCCCATTTAGAAGGTAATATATGGAATGAACTTCTTGTAAATGACCCAATTGCTAGTGGAAGTTCAGCAATGGTTCGACGTATTTGCTTTGATACTGTTGAGCTATTTGATAGAGATTTAGCTTATGCACCAGATTTAGATATGTGGGTTCGTATTGCTCTTCGTTATCCCGTTGCAGTTGTTAAGGAACCTCTACTGCGTTATCGTCAACTTCCTAACAGTTTCTCTAGAAATCGTCAAGGAATGATAAAAGATATTAGCGCAGTTATTGAAAAAACATTTGCATCAGTTTCTTTAGAGCAGTTGTATTTGAGAAATCGGTGTTATGCAAGTATATTTTTTGGTTTAGCATGGTTTTCTGTAGACGATGGAGATTGGAAAAAAGCAATTCATTTCCGTGAGCAAGCTCTTTTACACTATCCTCAAGTACGTTACAGCGAGAAATATCTACGTTTGAGTCTAGCGATCGCAATGATACGTTGGTTTGGTGCTAATGGCTACGATGGAGTACGATCCTTGACTCAAATCTTTCGCCGACGCATGTTTGGTGTGTCAATCTGATAGCAATTTTATCCATGATTAGGATCTGAACTCAATTAATTTTGCGATCTTATGCTTTTTATTCACCGCAGTAAATAGTTAATAATAATGCACAAAAGTCAGCGTTATTTGAGACAAAATAAATCCTCGAAACAGACTCAAAATTTAACCCCCAAAGTTTATAAGGTAGTGCATCGACCTGAGAGTCAAATGAGGCGTCCGCTTCAATTATTCAAACAAATGGGACGGGACTTGTTAAGCTCACGAGAGTTGGCTTGGCGGCTGATGATTCGAGATATCAGCGCTAAATACCGTCAGTCATTTTTAGGTATTTTTTGGGCAATTATACCTCCGATTCTCATGGCAGTTGGCTTTACCCTTGCCCAAGGAGGTGGAGTTGTCAATCTTGGTGCTACCGACTTACCCTATCCTGCTTACGTCATGTTCAGTATGACATTGTGGCAAACTTTTGTCGAAGCACTGAATGGCCCACCTCAAGCAGTAATCGCTGCCAAAATGATGCTCTCTAGAATTAATTTCCCTAGAGAAGCGCTAATTCTTGCCAAATTAGGTGAAGTTTTTTTCAATTTTGGCATCAAACTAATTCTGATTGTGGGCTTGTTTATTTGGTTTAAAATTCCTATAACTTGGAGCGTATTTTTAGCGCCAGTCGCATTAATTCATTTAGTATTGCTAGGAACGTTTTTTGGTCTGCTGTTAGCTCCACTCAGCGCTCTCTATCAAGATTTTTCTATTGGGCTAACCTTAATAACTGGATTTTGGCTATTTCTGACGCCAGTAGTTTATCCAGTTCCCAATCATGGCGTATTCGGCACTATTGTCAATCTAAATCCCGTTACACCTTTGTTAGTCACAACACGGGAGTTGGCAACAACAGGTGTAATATCCAATCCCCAAGGATTTTGGATCGCCAGTCTCATTGCAATTGTGGGATTACTTTTAGCTTGGATTATCTATCGTCTAGCGATGCCTTATGTAGTTGAGAGAATGAGTTCTTAATCATGATTGAGATCAATGAGCAAAAAATTTCACCAAAGTTATACAAAGATGACCATGAAATTGTTCTTTCAGTTAACGATGTTTCTAAAAAGTTTTGTCGAGATTTAAAGCGATCGCTACTCTATGGTATTCAAGATATCGCTTCTGAAGTATTTGGTTTGCGAGAGAAAAACGATATTATTCGACCAAAAGAATTCTGGGCGTTGAAGGACGTTAATTTTCAATTACGCCGAGGAGAAGCACTTGGTTTAGTTGGTAAAAATGGCAGTGGAAAATCTACCCTATTGCGGATGATTGCAGGGTTGATTAAACCTGATACTGGTTTTGTAGAAGTTAATGGTCGGGTAGCACCATTGATTGCTTTAGGTGCTGGCTTCAATCCTATTTTGACAGGGCGAGAAAATATTTATGCCAATATGTCAATTTTGGGTTTGTCTAATAAGGAAATTAATGAACGATTTGATCAAGTTGTAGAGTTTGCTGAAATTGGAGATGCGATCGATGCACCAGTACAAAGTTATAGTTCTGGGATGGCTGCAAGATTAGGATTTGCTAGTGCAATTCATACAAATCCAGATATTTTACTAATTGATGAAGTGCTAGCTGTCGGAGATATGAAGTTTAGAGTTAAATGCTTTCACCGTCTTGCTGAGTTACGCAAAGATGGTACATCTCTAATACTAGTTTCTCACGATCCAAATGTTATATTAACCGCATGTGATACGGCAGTTTATCTTTCATTTGGCAATGTAATTGCATCTGGAGAACCTCATTTAATCATGAGTAAGTACGAAGCAGATCTTTTTTTGAGGGAACAGTCAGAATACTCTACAAATGCATTATTCATACCAGAAAAACCTCAGAATCAAAGTCTAGGATTGGATATTACTTATCTGTGTTTTAAAGATAATCAAGGAAAAATAATTGAATCACCCATATGTGGTCAACACATTAATTTTTGCATAGGATATCAAGCTCATAATTATATCGAAGATGTGGGTGTCATTATTTTAATTCAAGAAAAATTTGGAGAGGGAGGAATTATTCTCCGATTGAGTAGTTTTAGTGATCAGGTGAAATTTAATCTAATACCAAAAAGGCAAGAAATTCAACTCCAGATGCCATATCTTAGCTTGAGACCTGGTTTATATATTATGAAAGTACTCATCGGTCAACCTGGACACAATTATCTTGATGCAGTCGAAGTTTTCCAATTTAGAGTTAATGAGTATGTCAATATGAGTCAATGCTTATTTTATCAGCCAAGAATATGGGAACTAAATGAAAATATTCAAATATAAAAAATAAAATTATGAAAGCTTTACTGATCATTCCATCAATTATACGCGGTGGAGTAGAAGAGTATACTTTAAAAATTGCATCAGCATCTGTAATATTAGGTTGGAATGTTCATGTAGCATTTCCAAAATCTGATGGCACAAAAGCTTTAGTTAAGGATTTTATCACAGCAGGTGTACAATATCATCGTTTAGAAATTGATGAAAAACAGTATCATAATCAAGTAATTTTTAAAAAATATTTACCATACTTTGTGCGAACAATTTTATTACTGCTCAAAGTCAAGCCAGATATTGTACAAATTATTCTTCCGTTACCTGAATATTGTTTTGGCAGTATTATGGCTTGTGGATTTCTAAAAGTACCAACTATTGTTCGCTTTGGACTAGTTCCACCTAGATGTCAAAATTATAGTCCCAAGAAATTAAAAGCATATGCCTGGGCAAGGAATAGGAACCAAAAATTATTAGCTATTTCTCAAAACAATCGTAAACTTGTGGCTAATTTATTTCAAATTCCTGAACATCAAATACTCTGCATTTATAACGGTGCTAGTATCAAGCCTATTCCTGGCACAAATCAAACAAACTATGTAGAACTCTACACTCAGTTAACCAAAGAAATAGAAATTTCTGAAAATAGCCAAATTCTTCTCACAGTCGGACGCTTACATGAGCAAAAAGGTTACATGGATATCATTCCAATCATTCCTGATATTGTTAAAGAGTTCCCAAATGTGAAATTTGTCTGGATTGGTGAAGGTGAGCAAAGGGAAAAATTATCTAATCAAATACAAGAGTACGGTATTGAGAGCAAAGTTTTTATGCTGGGTTATCGATCTGATGTTCGTAGGTGGTTGCAAGCTGCTAATCTGTTTGTTTTTCCAACTCACTATGAAGGTGGTCAATCTCATGCGATCGCTGAAGCAATGGTATATGGTTTACCAATTATTGCCTCAGATGCAAGTGGAATTCCAGAGGTAATTGAACATGGAGTTCACGGTTTGTTATTTAGAACTGGAGATACCCAGGATTTGCTTGAGAAATTGAGATGGTCACTCAGAAATCCTGTTCCTATCAAGCAGATGGCAAAGAATGCCAAAATACGCGCTCAAGAGTTTTCTGAAGAAAGAATGGTACAAGAAACCTTAGATGTTTGGCACAAATTAATACAAACTTCTTCTCATAATCTGTGATTTAAGTTTTAACTGCTCAATACAGGAAAGTACAAATATTATTTTTTTATGATTACTTTAAAAACACAACATGGATTAAATAGACCAATCAAGATCCAAATTATTAGTAGAAATTTTCCCACTGATTATGCAAGTGGTAGTAACATGTATCTACTAGATTTCATAGGCTACTTGCAAAAAGCGGGTTGTGAAGTTGGGTTTGTATCACTTGATCCTTTCCCTGGTCTGAAATTTCCGTGGAGCTTTATTCCGAATGCATTAGCAACAACTGACAAAATATGGATTCGTAATAACTTACGAATTGCTCGTGTTTTACTTAGATTTAACTCATTATCAGATTGGCTGACTGTACCATTACGATTGGTTTATTTTTACCTTCCCCAGCAGCAAAAAAAGATTTATCGTGCTGTTCGAGACGCTTTCAAAAGACTACTACAAAAACAGCAAGCTACTACTACAAATGTCCATGTTCGAGAATGGCAGGATCTACTAGCGACATCCGAAGAAGTTGATTTTGCTAAAGCTCAATTTTATCGGTTTAAACCAGATATTGTAATTGTTAACTATGTTTTTTTAGCTAATATTTTAGATGCCTTTTCTCCTAATGAAACTGCTCTAAAAGTTATCCTCACTCACGATATTTTTCACAAAAGATTTGCTAATTTCAAGAAAATAGGCATTTTCATAGATGCAGGCAATTGGGATTGGGAATCAGAAGCCATACAGTTACGCAAGGCGCAGATACTGTTAGCAATTCAGAAAGAAGATGCTTACGACCTTAAGCGAATGGCACCAGAGTCTGAGGTGATTTGTATGCCCAAGGCTGCGGAGCTGAATAACTATCATACTGTTAAGCAAGTAGCTAACCGTTGCTTTTTTGTTGGTAATGCTGTGGATCACAATTACTACGGTCTTAAGTGGTTTCTTGAGGATGTCTGGCTAAAGGTTATAGAGTTAATACCTAATTCCAGTCTCCACGTATGCGGTAGTGTGTGTGATTTAATTCAAGGAAATTATCCAAATGTTCGCTTTTTAGGTAGAGTGAACGATTTGAAACCGGAATATGGTGCTGCTGAAGTCTGTCTGGTTCCTTTGCTGGCTGGTAGCGGATTGAAAATTAAACTCGTAGAAGCTATGTCCTATGGTCGTGCTTGCGTTTCCACCAGTGTAGGCGTTCAAGGACTGAGTGGAGTTGTAGATAGTGCTGTTCTTGTCGCAGATACACCTGAAGATTTCGCAGCAGCCATACACACAGTGCTAAGCAACAAAGAAAAACGTCAATGGATGCAGGAACAAGCTCATAGGTATGCGATCGCCAAACTTTCTCCTCAAGCAGCCTATCAACCTTTTGTAGATTACATTCACCAACATTTAGATCAAGTATCAATTAAAGCTTAGATATTCCGACGGTAACAGAACCGAAACTAATTTTTTTTAGGAAACCACCTAAAAGGTAGGAAGCATATGCATATAGTGAACAGAGTACAATTTCCTAAAACTGCTGAAATTTCTGATTTATATTTCAAAATTTCTCATGATGTATCAATCAATTTTCATGAAGACAAAAACCAAATCATTTTATATGAAGATAGTACCATTTCTTTGAATACATATTTCAACTCATTATACGAAAAGTTCTATACTAAATATACATATATTAATTCACTCTCTTATTTGCTGAAACTAGAGGGAGATTTTAAGGTTTGTGCTTATAAAGAAACTTCTGAAGCAAGTACAAGAGAAACTATTTCCAGTCAAATTTTTCAAAATTGTAGTTTATCAGATTATGTGAAATTTTCCTTACCATATCTCCAGCAATATCAAGAAGCTAGTCGTATTTATCTAGAAATAACTTGCTTTAGCAAACAAGGTTTATTTACAGAAGGTTTAGTGGTAACTGAACAAGAAAATTCTCAGGATGTGTCATTAGCAATTATCACTTGTACATTCAAAAAAGAAGTTTATCTAAAAAAGACAGTAAATACTATTTTGCAAGACAGTTTATTACAGGATAAAAATTTCAAAATCTTTGTAGTGGACAATGGCGTCACTCTAAATGCAAGTGATTTTCAAGACTCTAAAGTTAAACTTATTTATAATCGCAATGTCGGTGGAAGTGGCGGTTTTACTAAAGGACTGATTGAAGCTTTACAAGAAGAGGTTTATACGCACTTCTTATTCATGGATGATGATATAGAGTTAGACAGTGAAGCTATTTACAGGCTTTTTTCTTTATATGAGTATGCAAATAAGGATTTTGCTGTAGCTGGTAGTATGCTTGATTTATACAAAAAACACATCTTATATGAAGCAGGAGCAATATATAACAAATCTATCGACGATGAAGGAAAAATTAAGCAAGATAAATTCACAGGCTATCCTCTCAAGCACAATCTTGATTTACGAAATACCACCACACTTACCTCACTTTTGTTAGAAGACAATATAGATTATGGAGGATTTTGGTTTTTTGCCTTCTCTAAAGAAATTGTCGAAAAGATTGGATTACCGCTTCCCTTGTTTATCAAAATTGATGACATGGAATTTGGTTTAAGAATCAACGAACATTTTGATCATGGAATAGTGGCTTTTCCTTCTATCGCTGTGTGGCACGAACCATTTTATGCTAAAAGACCCATTTGGGATTCATACTATTACATTCGCAATCACTTAATAACTAATTCAATTCATAGTTCATTAGAATATTTGAAAACAGTTAAAGCTTTCACACAATCCATACTCTATTCTTTATGCATCTTTGATTACAATTCTGCACAAATGGTAATTAAAGCTTTTGAAGATTATATGCAAGGTCCTAATTTCATTATCAGCAATTATCCAGAGATTCTGCACTCTAATATTTTTGAACTTAGTAGAAGTTATAAAAACCAAACTATACTGGCTAATTCAGGTTTACGGAGTGAGGTTTATCAAGTTACTAAAGCCAGTATATTTCAAAAAATTCTGACTTTATTAACACTTAATGGTCATTTACTTCCACATTTTCTAATTACTGATGAAAGTGTGATTATTCGATTTGGTGTTAAAGAAAAAGAACGTGATTCTATCTGTAAAGCGCTAGCTAAAAAAAGAATTATTTATGTGATAGACGAAAATCCTAACTCTTATCAGTACGAATTTGATCAAAAAGCTGGTCTTCATATTTTATTTACCTGGTTTAACTCTGCAATTGGGAGTTGTTTGAGATGGTCAAGTGTCAGTGCAGAGTGGAAAAAAGCATTCAATGATTTCACTTCTATGCAATTTTGGCAGAAGTATCTGGAACCTCAAAAGTAAAACAAACTTTCAACATCCAAACTATGACAAGTAAGGAGAAGCAGCATGAAAGTAGATTGGCTGATTATAGGGGCTGGGTATTCAAGCTGCGTGCTAGCTGAACGGATTGCAACTCAATTAGCACAACGAGTGCTAGTTGTGGAACGGCGGGATCATATCGGTGGTAATGCTTACGATTTCTACAACGAGCATGGCATTTTAGTACATAAGTATGGTCCCCATATCTTCCACACCAAGTCTAAAAAAGCCTGGGATTATCTCTCTAGGTTTACTGAGTGGAGACACTACTATCATCATGTGCTGGGAGTAGTGGAAGGAAAGAAAGTACCTATTCCTTTTAATCTCAATTCCCTCTATGCTCTTTTTCCTCCACAGTATGCACAGAAGCTGGAAAACTTGCTTTTAGAACACTTCGGTTTTGGAATTAAAGTCCCTATTCTCAAGTTGCGTGAAAGCGCCAGTGGAGATTTAGAGTTTTTAGCTAACTACATTTATGAGAATGTTTTTCTCCACTACACAATTAAGCAGTGGGAATTAAAACCTGAGCAATTAGACCGTGGAGTAACAGGACGTGTTCCGGTTTATATCAGTCGAGATAACCGTTATTTTCAAGATAGATATCAGGCTATGCCAAAACACGGTTATACTGAGATGTTTCGCCGAATGCTGAATCACCCCAATATCAAAGTACTGCTGAATACAGATTATCGGGAAATTATCGATGACATTAAGTTTAACCGGATAATCTGTACCGCACCGATTGATACTTTCTTTGACTATATGTATGGTGAGTTGCCTTATCGTAGTCTGCGTTTTCAGTTTGACACTTTGGATCAAGAGTATTATCAAGAAGTAGGGACGGTCAACTACCCGAACGATTATGATATTACTCGTATCACTGAACAAAAATATTTGTCGGGACAAACCTTACCCAAAACTACTTTGGTAATGGAATATCCTCAAGCTTATGTACCAGGAAAAAATGATCCTTATTACCCTATAACTCGTGAAGAGAATCGTGAACGGCTAGCTCTTTACCTCAAAGAGGTAGAAAGACTAAATAGTACAGTAATCTTTGTTGGACGACTGGCTGAATATAAGTACTACGACATGGATCAGGCTGTAGTTCGGGCGCTTGGTGTATTTGAGAAAGAGATAGCTAATTGTACATAGTAATTACAAATCTCTTGCAAAAGTCAATTTTATGAATTTAACCAAAGAGAAGTACAGATTATCTATCTGTGTGTGTCCAGTGGAATTGATTTTAAAAATAGAGGAGTCAAGTCTAACAAAGACTTTTACTCCTCTTTCATCACTTTGGACACCAATTATTAATATAATAATTGGTTTGACTTTACCTCAAAACCAATATATTCGTATAAATAGTTAACTCTAATCCGACTAAAGTTATAAAAAATATTAAATAATTCAGTGTTGACCTATACCAATAAAATATTGAGTTAATATATTGGTAGCAATAAATATATTTTTCTTGAGAACAGCTATAACAAATGAAAAATGAATATTTTTCAGATAAATTATTGGCTATAGCCTTGTTGAAGTTATTTCTTTTACAAATTAAATCTATAATTTCTAGTCAAATTTTATCAAATTTAAAACTAATTGTATAAGCTACCTCTTTAGGAAGCTGTTATTTAAAACAGGTGATTTTATAATCAAACTATATGTTGAGAAGAGCAAAACCTCTCTTTAAGCAGCTACTTGAATATGCCTCAGAAATTCTGGGGCATTTTTATTTAAAGGGACTTTTAGTTGATTAAAGTAGAAACTAATATTATATTTATGTGATCAAATAAGTTTTTAAATAAAAACTTTCTTCGGAAGTAAAAAAATGAAGTTTCAAATAGAATGTAACAGCTTGTTAACAAACAACCAAATGTGTTTAGTATGCGATCGCTTGTTTCAAACGGAAGCAGCGAGATTAATTGTGTGCAGCGACAAAGGTGACAGCTACGGTGATGTTTGTCCTGAATGTATAGCTAGGGGTGCTACTTGGATTGGTAGCCAACTACAACAGTTTAGATGCAAATTCAGTGATTTAAGTTAGCTGATATGACTTTCTGGAAAATACGGAACACCTAACGCTGCTGGTGGAGTTGCTCTATTTTTCTTACTAATTAGGGCAAGAAGTGCGATCGCATAGGGTAACATTACCAAAAATTGGTATGGTACATTTGTTCCTAATGCCTGAATCCGCAACTGTAAAGCTTCGGTTGCACCAAATAGTAAACAAGCAAAAGCACTACTAATAGGATTCCATCTACCAAAAATCAAGGCTGCGATCGCAATAAATCCTTTGCCAGCACTCATACCTTCAGCAAAATATCTCACATCCACTAAGCTTAAATAAGCACCTCCCAAACTGGCAAGACATCCACCGAACACAACAGCCAAATACCGTACAAGTTGTACTCTCACCCCAGCTGTTGCAGCAGCTTTGGGATATTCTCCTACGGCGCGTAAAGTCAAACCAAAGCTAGTATGAAATAAAATATATGTAGTCAATATCACTAAAATAAAAATCAAATATACAAAAATATTTTGTTGGAACAGTAAAGCACCTAAAAAAGGAATATTGGCAAATCCAGGAATAATGATCGGTTCAATTCCTACAAGACGCTGAGTACTACTACCATGAAATACCAGCCGTGCCAAAAAAGATGTAAACCCAGCAGCCACAAGATTAATCGCCAAACCAGACACCAATTGATCAACGTATAAACTCACACATAAAAATGCATGGAGTAGACCAACTATTCCCCCAGAAATCAGTCCTGCCAGCATACTAATCCAGGGATTTTCGGTGTAAAAAGCAGCAGCTGCACTAGTAAAAGCACCAGTCAATAACATTCCTTCTAGGGCAATATTCAACACCCCCGAACGTTCCGAGTACAGCCCCCCTAAAGTAGCAAATGCCAAAGGTACAGCAAGACGCAGACTGGCAATGAGGTAATCTGAAAAGAAGTCAATTGTCATTGGTCAATTGTCATTGGTCAATTGTCATTGGTCATTTGTCATTGGTCATTAGGGATTAGTTTTTCTCTGCGTCCAGTCTGTCCTCCTTGTCTCCCTTGTCTCCCTTGTCCTCCTTGTCTCCCTTGTCTCCCTTGTCCCTTATTTCCTCACTCCTTGTCTTTCCACTGCTAGACTAATGGCAATAAATAAAACAGTCAAACCTTGGATTGCGTAAACTATAGTTGCGGGAACTCCTGCGCTGCGCTGCATGACATTTGCACCACTACGCAATGCAGCAAAGAATAGAGATGTGAGGACTACAGCGAAAACACTACCGCGACTGAGGAAAGCGATCGCGATCGCATCAAAACCGTAACCAGGGGAAACTTGTTCAAATAAGCGATATTTCAACCCCATAACTTCAGAAGCACCAGCTAATCCACCTAAACCACCAGCTAACGCCATCACCATGATAATCGTATGTTCCACAGAAATACCTGCGTAACGGGAAGCAACGGGGTTAAATCCCACAGTGGTAATTTGATAACCTAGAGGCGATCGCACCAACAATATCCATAAAATTCCCGCTGCAATTAACCCCAGTAAAATACCTGCATGGGCGAGACTACCTGGTAAAATAATCGGTAACTGGGCAGATTTTGCAATCAGTGGTGAATAAGGACTAGGTGCATTTGGTGCTTTGAGGGGATTTTGAACTAAGTAGCTAACCAAATTCACTGCAATATAATTCAACAACAACGTCGTGATTACCTCATTTACTCCGCGTACAGCTTTCAAATAACCCGGAATCCAACCCCAAACTGCACCAAATAGAAATCCAGCGAACAACGCCAATGGTATATGAATTATTTGTGGTAATCCTTGCACATACAACCCAACTAAAGCACTTCCCAAAGCACCCAGATAAATTTGTCCTTCTCCACCAATATTAAATTGACCTGCACGCAAGGCAACTAACACACCTAAACTAGTTAATAATAGTGGTGCCATTTTAGTAAGTGTATTGCCAAATCCAAAATATGTAGATAGAGATTCCTGAAATAAAGTTGTATAGGCAACAATGGGATTAGCACCAGCAATTAAAATAAGAATTGCGCCGACTCCTAACGCAGATGCGATCGCAATCAGGGGTGAGATAATAGGTTTAAAAATAGAGGTTGTATCAGTAATTTTCACCTTTCACTCTTCATCCTTTACCTTTGTTTTTCCTCCCCCCATCAACAAACCAATCTCCTCTATCGTCGCCCTCGGTGCATCCAAAATATCTACAAACTCACCTTTGTACATTACAGCAATGCGATCGCTTATTGCCATTACTTCTTCTAATTCGGTAGAAATATATAATATCGCTGCACCTCGTTCTCTTTGAGTTAACAACCGCTGTTGTACTGCTTGTGTCGCTCCTACATCCAGTCCTCGTGTTGGTTGCATCGCCACAATTAACTGGGGTTTTCCTGCTAATTCTCGCGCTAATACTACTTTTTGCTGATTTCCTCCCGACAGTTGACTTACCTTAACATCAATTCCCGCACCTCGAATATCAAACTCTTGGATTGCAGATTTGGCATTATGATTAATTGCTGTGGGTTGCAATAAAAAGCGACGGCAAAATGGTAATTTCTGAAAATCCTTCAAAATTAAATTTTGAGCAATATTAAACTGCAACACCAAACCCATTTTTTGCCTATCTTCTGGAATATAACCAATGATCTTTTCTACTTTGTTAAACGAGGGATCTACAAACTCAATTTTTCCTTGCTTAATACTTCTGACTTGTGCGATCGCATCTGCTAATTCTCGCTGTCCATTCCCATCCACGCCAGCAATACCTAAAATTTCCCCGGCGCGCAAATTAAATGATACATTACGGACAGCAATCACACCACGGTGATCTGTAACGTGTAATCCCTGCACAGATAATACTAATTTTCCTGGCAAGATAGGAGATTTATTTAGTTGTAAAGAAACCTCACGTCCTACCATTAACTCTGCTAGCCTTTGCCGCGTTGTTTGTTGTATTGTTGTTGTTGCTACTACTTGACCTCGTCGTAATACGGTAACTGTATCACACAGATTCATTACCTCTTCTAATTTATGACTAATAAAAATAATTGTGTTACCATTAGCTGCAAGTTGGCGCAAAATCCTAAATAGAGATTCTACTTCTATTGGTGTGAGAACTGCTGTTGGTTCATCGAGAATTAATAACTTAGCTTGGCGGTAAAGAACTTTGAGAATTTCAACTCGCTGTTGCGTACCTACGGGTAAATTTCCAACTTTAGCACAGACATCAACATCTAATTTGTAAGCTTGCGATAAAGCAGCAATTTCTGCTTGTTTTTTACGTAAATTGAGACGCCAGTTTTTTTCTATTCCTAAGATAATATTTTCTGTAACAGTCAACTGCGGTACAAGCATGAAATGTTGGTAAATCATGCCTATACTTAATTTAATAGCTTCTTTTGGAGATGCGATAGTGACTGATTTCTCTTGTAGGTAAATTTGACCATCATCAGGTTGATAAAGACCACTGATAATATTCATTAAAGTAGTCTTTCCAGCACCATTTTCACCTAAGATAGCGTGAATTTTTCCTGGTTCAATACTTATACTGATATTATCGTTGGCAAGAAAAGAGCCAAAACGTTTGGTAATATTTTCGAGACGTAAATATGTCATTACCCAATTCTAAATCATTCGCTCCAGACAATATCCCTAATCAAGTTTCTGAGTTCTAAATCAGGTTTCGGAGTCCTAAATCAGGTTTCGGAGTTCTAAATCAGGTTTCGGAGTTCTAAATCAGGTTT
>NZ_NAPS01000002.1:1017233-1079470 GCF_004323185.1 Westiellopsis prolifica IICB1 | reverse complement strand
AAATCAGATTTCGGAGTTCTAAATCAGGTTTCGGAGTCCTAAATCAGGTTTCGGAGTTCTAAATCAGGTTTCGGAGTTCTAAATTAGCTTCACAAGTCATAAAACAGATTTTTAAGGCAAAAATTTGGCTAAAATCTTGCAAATCTCTGACTTTCATCAAATTTCACTAGAATGTGTCTTAATACTGCTTCTATAAATCGATTGACATTTAAAACCTGTAGTAGTGATGTACAGCACCTTGAATTCTTGATGGTGCGTTGCGCTGCGCGACAACACACCCTACTGGCTAGAAGGGGAGCCAATTTAAAAGTCCCTCTCGCAAGCTTGGGAGAGGGATTTAGGGTGAGGGTAAAGAGGTCTATTGACCTCTAATGCGTAAATAAGTCGTCTGAAGACGATTTGTGCTGTTATACCATTTCACGTTAATCGCGATATATATAAATAATGTAGAGACGCGATATATCGCGTCTCTACAGGGTCTGTATTTGTATCAGGCTTTTCGTGAAATCGTATTAGCTAAGGGTTTAAACCCTTAGCTTTTTCACACATCGCGTATCTTTCTCACCTTCTTTACAGTTTTCAAAAGTAATTTTTTTGGCAACTATTTCCTGTTTAGTATTTAATGCATTTTGTTGCACTGCTACGCTAACCATTGTCCCAAATTTTCCTAAAGATAAAATATCGGCTCTTTCTAAACCAATCGTATAAATTTGTCCTTTTAATTGTTTTTGTTTAGCAAGTTCTGCTAAATAAACTATTGCTAAATCCATGCGTTTGACCGCACTTGTTAAAACTGATTTAGGTGCGATTTCTAATTGGTCTTTCGTATTCCCAAAAGCATAGACTCCTTGATCATTTGCTGTTTGCAAAACAGTTGCTGAAGCATTATCCAACCATTGATAGATCACATCAGCACCAGATGAGATTAAAGCAAGTGTGGCTTCTTTAGCCTTAGCAACATCATTCCAATCACCAGTAAAGGTAGGAGTAATTTGCATATTGGGCTTAACTGATTTTGCTCCTAATTCTAAACCGCGTAATTCTTGTTGGGTAGCTTCAAATTCTTGTCCTGCAATATAAGCTAATTTATTGGATTTTGTCATCAAAGCGCCAATAATCCCACACAAATAGCTCGCTTGCATGTGATCTATTCGCAAAGCGGCGATATTTTCACCTTTCACAGCACCATTAACAGCAACAAAAAACGTGTTGGGAAATTGGGGTGCAACTTGTTCAATGGCTGCATCAAATTGTCCACCGTGGGCAAAGACTACATTGTAACCTTTACGAGCAAAATCTGATAGTGCTTCTGCTTGATCTGCTTGAGCAACTTTTTCTACATAAGCTGTTTCTGCACCTAGTTTTTGTTTAGCTAGCTGTACACCTTCATACCCCGATTGGTTCCAAGCTTGATCGGTGATGACTCCAGGAAGTGCGATCGCTATTTTAAAATTGTCATTATTAGCTGTTGTGGATGTTGTAGTTTGTTGATTACTGCAAGCTTTCAGCACTATACTTGTGCCAAAGGCGGCTGAACCATACAAGGCTAAGAGTAATTCCCGTCTACCAAAGTTTACTGCCATATGCAAAGCTTCTGAATTAATATTACTTTAAATGAACAAATTTAAAAGATGTAGGACTTACGCACGCTCTATGAATTCTCGGCGTTCTTGGCGTCTTGGCGGTTCGATAAATTAAGCTTTGTGGCGATTTTTGCGTAAGTCCTGAGATGATAGATAGTTTATCAACTAAAGTAAAGTTTAGTTTCATACTTGATTCACCTATCATTAGAAGTGATAAATTAATAATTGAAGCTATAGAGCTTCCCTGGCAGACAAACAACAGCCTTGAGTTAAAAAGTTAAATTTAGTTGAGAGGTAAAAAACGCTGTTTAATCATCTGTCTAGCCAACTAACAACAACACCCAAGACGAACGCTAACATTTCCTCAAAATAGTAGTAAATAGAGGGTAATGTAACTGCTTGGATTGCATAGCGAGTGTGTAATTATCCAGTTCATCCCTAATTAGGATCATCAAAGAGAGGAAATAAATCAGCTAGTAGAAGCTTGGGTGTTGTTGTTTTGAGAAGATAAGCGATCGCATCGACAGCATTCCAAGCTTTTCAATATAATCGCTAAAAATTATAGTCCATTAGAATTTATCAGTCGTATGGAAGGGCGAACTTGTCAAAATCAATATGGTGAACTACTACTACTTCGCCACGCAAATTTTCACAGGTTGCGAGGGTTTAGATCCCCGACTTTTTTCAAAAGTCGGGGATCTGGCGAACTTGTCAAAATCAATATGGTGAACTATTACTTGGATCGGGCATTTTTATAATTGAGTAGAGTATGTTTATCTTCTATTCAACAGAGATGCTGGAATAGTCTCACTTGGATTTGTATGGAAACTCAAAGATGAAATTTCCCAACCCTGTGGGGTTTGATAAACTACAAATTGCCAGAAAAGCGGCGCTTTTTCATGCTCTGATTCAAGATAAACAATTTGGGTCTTCTCTGTTAAGGAGACTGAGCCAATCATTATATATCTTGTGCATTTGCCAAATATCTTTTCCTGCGTGCTAGCCAAAGACTCAGTTATTTGAGTCTTCATGTCCCGGAGCATAGGAATGCTATGACTTAACCATAAAGTGTAAGCATCCTTAGTATGTCCAGAACAAAGTTTTTCAAATCCTTCAGTGACTATAGAGGAAGTACTTGGTTTGATCCTAGTTTGAGCAATGTTATTTTCAAAATTAGGTGATATGGGCGTTTGCACTGCGTAACTAATAGTTCCTAAACTGCCCAACAGAACTGTTGTTGCCAGAGCAATATTTATTATTTTTTTCAGCATTTTCAATCACCCCGCCTTGAGTTATAGCCTTCTTAGAGTCATCTCGACAGGGGAATAGCTCTACTTATATTATCGCTCAACTATTTAGGATTAATATTACGTTTAGTATGCAAATACAATCA
This sequence comes from Westiellopsis prolifica IICB1, assembly GCF_004323185.1. GTDB lineage: Bacteria > Cyanobacteriota > Cyanobacteriia > Cyanobacteriales > Nostocaceae > Pelatocladus > Pelatocladus prolificus_A. The sequence goes on along the minus strand of NZ_NAPS01000002.1, from coordinate 1,076,494 downwards.
CTAGTTATTAATCAACAAAAAAGCCCGGTTGCTTCATACAACTAGGCTTAAATTTACATCAAACTGACTAAATAACTATTGATTTTAATAAGATTGTGCGCTGAAAAACTTTACTTTATTAAATGGCGATCGCCATACGTGTTTAAGGAAACATGATATGAACCACGACTTTGTGCTTTTCTTGATTGGTGTAGGTGTACTAATTTTGTATCTTATCTTCTCAGCAATGACTGAAATGGGAACAAAGCTACCTTGGAAAAAATAAATCTCATCAATTTTGATTAGCTTATATCTTGCACCTAGCCCGAAATTAAAATTTGGGCTGAAAGCTAAAGTCGGTTAAATACCGACTGACTAAGGTTTTAACCCGAAAATCTTATTTTACGGCTGATTGCAACTGGTGCAAGATGTCAGTTAGCAGGCGCGTGCTTCACCAGCCAACGATGTACAATCACCATGATTACTACTAAAGGAATCATCAAAATTGGAATGATCCCCAAACCAACACGGGCTGCAACAGCGCCAACACTCGCCGGAATTCCCGCAGCACCCAAACTAGCAACACTTGTCATAAAACCAATTCCCGCCGGTACAATTGCAGTAGGTATTCGTTGCGGCATTAACCAAATTGTCATTGGGAAAATGGGAGCCAAAGCAAAGCCAATAATTGGTAAACTAAATAATTGTTGCGGTAGTAACCACCAAGCAGTTAAACCGACTCCCAGTAACATCAAAGCACTATCCAAAGTCCGGACTGCACCGAGATATCTCACTACACGTCCCGTAGCTAAACGTCCCAAGGTTAACCCCAACCAATAAGCGCTGACACTGTAGCCTGCAAGCATTTCCGGCGTACCTCGACTTAGGGCCTGGACACTGTAAGCCCAGTTACCAACCGAGGCTTCTATACCTACATAGATTAACAATAACAATCCAGCTAGCAACACTGTAGGTGTTCTCAAGGCTACAGTTAAATTAGCTGTTGCACTCGTATCTGTCAAATTAGTACGTTTCGTAAGTGGTCTGTAGTTATACACAACAGCCCATAGCATACTTAGAACTGTAAAACTAACAACGGTAGCAATGACAAAATACACACTCCGCCAACTGACGTTCATTGCTAGCAGTGTTGTAGCGACAGCAGGGCCTAGCAACGCCCCAATACCATAAAAAGCGTGCAGTAAACCCATCAAATCAGCATTACCTTGGTGGTTAGCAATATATGTATTAATACCAGCATCAATCAAGCCAATTCCTAAACCAAGAAATGTACCTGCTGCAACCATTAATAACCAGTAGGGAGAAACAGCATAGCAAACAAGGGCGCAGGTCAGACAAAAAGATGCTAGTAACAACATCCGTGCCAAGCCAATGCGACTGCTAAGAAGACTGCTAGTCAGTGCAGCAAATATGTAACCAGAAACTTGGCTGAGAAAAAGTAAGGTGATGGTTGCAGAAGTCAGATTGAATGTTGCTTGAATCGAGGGTATGAGAACACCCAAACCTCCCTCAGCGATACCAATTGCAATAAAAGCGTAGAAAGATAAAACGACACCAATCCAGCTGGGATTGTTGAAAAGCGATTGCAATTTAGATGCCATAAATCCTGATGTTAGTCATCTTATAGCAATTTCCTTTAAAAGTGAAACATATTTTTTTGTAGAGACGCGATATATCGCGTCTACATTATTTATGTGTATCGCGATTAACGTGAAATGGTATTACCGAGTATATTTGCTCTTATATCAAAGAAAATCAGCAAAATGATACAGGTTATACAGTTTTTTCTATGAATTTAAGGTTTGATGCCTATTGGTCAAGTTATTATCAGTCTATATAATATCAAGCTAAAAACGCGATTGCAAAACCCAAAGAAGATTCAAGTAGGAAACGTTGTTTTGATTCTATACCCGGAGTACGTCGCCGGAAAAAGGGGTATTGTTTGCGCTCGAGAAGTAGTGATCAACGACAAGATGAGCGATCGCTGGCTCATTCGGGTAGAGTCTGAAAATATCATGGTGTCGCTCAACCCAGATGAGTTTCAATTGACATCCTTCCCACCTCTATGAGGTAGGCGCGTTTGTATTTGATAACCCGCAACTTTGTTTATTAGTCAATCCAATAACATCAATCGTAAGGGATCTAAACGCACATACCACGGCATAGGTCTGTCTTTGAGTGTTGCCCATTTTTCTTTAAATACTTCTGCTTGCAGATGGTAATCATGATAAGCAGTACCAGAGGAATGTAACTTTAAGAACAACGTCATCCGGTGCGGTGTTTCAGTTGCCCTTACTAGCCAACATCTGAAAGTATTATTTTGATTAGAGTCATTGGTAAAGGTGATGTGATGGGCGCGGATGCCGATATGAGATAATTTATCGGGGATAGTTTCAATTACCTGTAGATTACAACCCCAGTCCACAGCTTTTATTTGCCCAGAATCAACAGCTACAGCATTAGAGAAATTTTTGCACCCTGTTAACTGGGCAGCTGTAACTGTAGCAGGTCGCTCAAACACATCATATTTTGTTCCATGCTGAATGATTTTACCATCCTCCATCACTAACAAATTTGGGCAAACCCGATAGGCTTCTTCCATACTATGTGTCACAAACAAGGTAATTCCTTGGTAATCAGCCAGGGTTTCTATCATCTGTTGCTCCAGTTGACTACGCAGAAACGTATCAAGGGCGGAAAATGGCTCATCTAATAGTAATGCTTCTGGTTGGCTGGATAAAGCCCGTGCGATCGCTACCCGTTGCTGTTGTCCTCCAGAAAGTTGACTCGGATAGCGATCGCCAAAACCCGACAATTGCACATCTATCAATTGTGATTCTACCTGTTGCTTAGTGGCATTTGCAGACATCTTCTGAGGTAAACCAAAAGCAATATTTTGTGCCACCGTCATATTAGGAAACAGAGCATAATTTTGAACCACAAAACCAATACGGCGTTCTCGACTAGGAACATTAATACCTTGTTCCGAATCAAACAACACCCTACCATTCAAAATAATCTTGCCTTTAGTAGGTGTCTCAATGCCAGCGATACAACGCAAAATCATACTTTTACCAGCACCGGAACCTCCCAACAATCCTAAAGCTTGGCGATCAGCATTAAAGGAAACTTTTAAATAAAAATCAGGAAGTATTTTTTCGATATCTACAATCAGTCCACTACTTGAAGATTGTGTAACTAACCCAAATAATTCACTCCCTTGTCCCCCATATCCCCCTTGTCCCCCATATTCCCTTCTCCTCTCTCCTGTTCTATTTTCTTGCCAATAGTTAACAGCAACTATTCCAGACAGAGAAATCACCATAATGGCGATCGACCAGAACCAAGCTTCCTCTATCGCTCCAGCTTCCACAGCAAAATAAATCGCCATGGGGATCGTTTGTGTTTGTCCGGGAATATTCCCAGCTAGCATTAAGGTTGCACCGAATTCACCTAAAGCACGGGCAAAAGCTAGGGTTGTTGCCGCTAAGATACCAGGAAATGCTAAGGGTAAACTGATGCGCCAAAAGATAGTTGATTCAGTTGCACCGAGAGTTCTGGCTACCCGCAAGAGATTCTGATCAATTTGTTCAAAGGCTCCCAAGGCAGTTTTATACATTAATGGTAGAGAAACTACTGTAGCTGCGATCGCTGCACCATACCAAGTAAAAACTATGCTGAAGTCTAATTGCCAACTCTCCATGAGTTTTCCCACCGGCCCATTTTTACCAAAAAATACTAGTAGGATGAAACCGACTACTGTCGGAGGTAAAATCAAAGGTGCAATTAAAATACCTTCAATTAATGATTTACCTTTGCCCCGATATCCGAACATCCAGTATGCAGTACCAATGCCAAGAAAAAAAGTAATAAAAGTAGCAAGTAAAGATGTTTTCAGCGATATCCAAAGGGGAGATAAATCTTGTGGCATAGTTCTAAAAGGCAGAGTGCAGGAACAAGAAATTAAGGCAAGATAAAACCGTATTTTTGTAGTACAGTTTTAGCTTGTTCACCGGATAGAAACTGAAGAAAGTCTTTTGCTGGCTCTAGATTTTTAGTTCTTTTTAAAACTGCTAATGGATAGACAATCGGAGAGTGGTATTTTTCATCAGCAGCCACGACGACTTTGACTTTATTGGAGATTTTGGCATCAGTCTGGTAAACTAAGCCCGCGTCAGCATTACCACTTTCTACTGCTGCTAAAACTTGACGCACATTGTTAGCATAAACAAACTTGGGTTTGATTGATTCGTAAATACCCAATTTTTTTAGGGCTTCTTCTGCATATTGTCCAGCAGGAACACTTCTTGGTTCGCCAATAGCAATTTTCTTGATATTGGCATCTTTGAGGTTGTTAAAGCTGCTAACACCTGTGCTATTATTTGGCACGATCAAAACCAAACGGTTTTTTGCTAAAATTCCACGGGTACCTGCAACTATTTGCCCTGATTGTTCTAAGGTGTCTATCTGCTTTTTGCCAGCAGAGATAAACACATCTACAGGCGCTCCCTGCTGAATCTGTTGCAGCAAAGCACCGGAAGCTCCAAAGTTATATTTAATGTTGATATTAGGTTTGGTTTGTTGGTAGTTAGTCTTAATTTCTTCCATCACATCTTTTAAACTCGCAGCAGCAGACACAAGTAACTCAGTGTTTGACTGTGCTACTACAGAAGAAGAACTCAATGCTAAACCAACTGCTAAAATCAAGCTAGTTAGTGCGATGCCGACGAATGTTAAAAATTGTTTTCGTTTCATTTACAAATCACGGTTTTAGTGCAAAGTTTTCTGGTTGGAATTAACAGTTGGTATAATATTACCAACATTATCAGGCATTACCAACCTAATTGGTAGTTTTTGATACCAATTGAGCATCACAGGAAAAACCAAAAATATTGGCAGAAATTCCGCGATCGCAGTTAGCACCCTAAGCCACGCAGACATGTCGTCAGTTTATAGTTGCAGACGTAGAGAGATATTTTTAATAAATAACCCAAGTTGCTAGTTATTCAAACAGGCGATCGCTAAAAGCACTTAAAGCAATAAAATCCCCTCCAGAGACAAATATGGGAGGGGTATATGCTAAATGAAACAATTGCTGTCTATGCTATCATTGACGACTTATTAAAGGCGATTGGGCATGACGAAGACTGCCGTCGAAAGATGAGTGATGCAGAAATTATTACAACGGTAATAATCGCCGCGATGTTCTTTAACGGTAATCATAGTCAAGCTTGCGGTTATATGAAAGACCACAACTTGATACCACATATATATGTTAGAAAAGTCACGCTTCAACCGACGATTACACAGTATATCAATGTTGATGAATGATATGTTTCATCAAGTGGGAATGATACTGAAAGAAATGAGTGATTGTACTGAATATCTTTTAGACTCTTTTCCTGTACCCATCTGTGATAATATTCGGATCTTTAATGTCAAGTTAATTAAATCTGAAGAGTACAGAGGCTATATTGCATCGAAAAAACGTTATTTTTATGGAGTTAGAGTTCAGTTATTAACGACCAAAACTGGTATTCCAGTGGAATTTGTTTTTATGCCTGGTAGTGCTTCTGATGTGCGAGCATTGAACGCCTTACCGTTAAATTTACCACCAGGCAGCGAAGTATATACTGATGCTGCATACACTGATTATACTGCCGAAGATGACCTCGAAGAAACTAGCAAAATATCCTTGAAAGTCATGAGGAAAAAAAATTCCAAGCGTCAAGATGAACCGTGGAATCAGTATATCAAGCAACATATTAGGCATTACATTGAAACAGTGTTTAGTAGCATCACTTGTGTGTTTCCAAAATCAATCCACGTATGTACTTGGCAAGGGTTTATACTTAAGTTGGAAGCATTTATTTTTGCATTTACCCTGAAACAAGCATTTCTATAGTAAGCAATTATTAATACCTGAAACCGCTTCATTACACTGCTTGTAATGATTGCTCGAAATCGTGGTTGCGCTACGCGCAACCGCCAATTTGTCATTGGCGATCGCACTAATTTCTGGATCAGAAGCACCCGGATTTTGATAACCCGCAACTTGGGTTAAATATAAGCGATCGCCAACATATACAAATTGCAGTAAGTTGTTATGCATTTAAATTGTATATTTTGCGATCAGGTTGTCAAAAGTCAACAGTCCACAGTCAAAGACTAGCTTGGACTTTGGACTGTTGACCCTGGACACTCCTAACGCAAGAATATTTAATCTAAGCGCACATCAGCTTATTGAGTTTTATTCTTATACTTTTGAACGTTGAATTTTGAATTTTGAATGCTCTTGATTTTCCGCTCCTTCTAGGGGTAAGAAAACTGTTAAAATTTCTCCATAACGGGGACGTTCACGCACAATCAGTTTTCCACCAATAGCTTGAAACAAATGCTTAGTTGCATTAAGGTTCAAGCTGATTGTACCTGTTTCTGGTTGGAACATCAGTAATTGACCAAGAGCTTTGCGAATGGGTGGTGTACAGGTTGATACAGTTGATGCATCGTTGTCTCCCATTTGAGGTAGAGGCAATAATTGCAACTTTAGTTGGTCGCCAGCAGGAATGACTTGTACTTGAATATGGCTACCAGCAGGTAAGTTACGGGTAAAATTTTCCATCAAACCTGTGAGAACTCGATCAAGCATGGTAGGATTACTTACGACCGTCGGCAAATGCTGAGGTAATACTACATCTAGCTTCAAGTTACGCCTAGTTGCTGCTTCTTGCCAACGAGGAATACTCGCCTGCAACACCTGGTCTAAACTCATTGCAGTCAATTGAGTGCTTGTCCCTTTATCTGTAGCCGATGTTTCTAGTTCTGCTGCTCTAAACAGCAATTCCATCCTGTCAATTTGCTCAGTACATTCGCGATCAATTATTTTCAATCGCTTAATGGCGTTGGCAGGTAAATCCCGCTGTTTGAGCAATAGTCTAGTGATAGTACGAATAGTTGTCAAAGGAGTACGGACTTCATGAGCAAAAGCTTGCAGCATTTCTACATCAGGTTTTGCTGATGAAGGTTGATGAGAATGAATCTCAGTTTTTTGAGATCGTTCACCATTTCCTTCGACTGCTTCTTTAGTTGTGGTTTCCCAGCTTTTATTTTCTTGTTCTGGTAATTCTGTGAGCAACAATTGGCTAAACTGCATGACGATGCGATAATCTGGGGCAGCAGGGTAGTAATGTTGTACCGTTTCTTCTAGTTCAGCAAATAAATCAGGATTGCTCAACATTACCCTAGCACTTAACGCCCGCCATGCCTGCTGCACGACTTCCGAATCGAAAGAAAATGAAAATGATTTTTGACCGTTTTCTTCTGTTAAGACTAAAATTAATCTAAATTTTTTTGTAAAAATTAGACAAAATTGTTCATTTGCTAAGGGATCTGTTCTTAGCAGAGGTAAAATAGATTCATTATAAATAGTTGTATCTGCTGCGATCGCCACTTCTTGATCAGACATCTGAAATGGCATTAGTGCCAAACGATTAAACGGTTCTGCTGTAAAAGTTATTGACTGCAAGCTTTCAGTCAACTTAGGATGATCAAACAAAGGTGCAGGCGCAGCTAAAACCAATCCTTGTGTGACATCCGTATCAATCGTTTCTAAGGCATTTAATAGTAACTGTTGTGTAGCCGCCACGCAAAAGCGCCACTGTTGTTGAGCTTTAGCAGATGAACAAAAACCCATAGTTGATTTACTATCGGCTAATACTTCGCTCAGACTAGGCAAAATCCATTTGTACACAAGTATTCACCCCTTAGTTCAACAGCGACATCCAGCGTTTCAGGCAGAGTTTTGACTTTCACTACTTTTTCACTGTTACTTACGAGGTTATCTATATTTGCACCATAACGAAAGTCGTATAACCGAACAATACAGGCGCAATTTCCGTTGATGATTGGTCAATGGTCAAAAGCGAATTGTTAATAGTTGGTGATTAGTCAGCTTTCGTTTCATATTGGTACAGCAGTTGCTCAATCCAATCGTCATTAAATACCAATTCGTAAATTCGGTTATGGGTTCTTAATTTACCCTGCTGTTTGACTATCAAACCTGATAATAGTAATTCCTTTTCTTCTGGACTATCAACCGCGACCACCTCGCCTTGATGCAAAATTACCTGATATAGCTTTAATATCTGAACAATACAGGATTCCAGATTCAGGAGGCGATCGCGTATAGTTTTTAAATGCTCAGGTTCGTCATGAGTTTCCCAATTCTCAATCACCTGTGTTTGCACTAAGTTCTCTATGTAGTCGGCTTCACTTCCTTGAGGAATACTCACTGATGAATTACGAATGAGTTTACAGAGTTTTTGGGTGAGAAAAGGTTGTCCACCCGTCCAAGCCAACACTTCCTTAAGGACATTCTGAGCATTACCTACTCGTTCAGCTAGTCCCTGTAGTAATGGTTGGGTTTCATGCAGTTGAAAGCCACTGAGTTGAATCGCTTGACCGATGTTAAAAGGTGTTCGTTTTTTATCCTGAATTAATTGAGAAGGATTTGCGACTCCCAGGAAAACAAAAGTGAGACGTTTATATTTTGGGATATCAGCGCGTTTGTTATAAAAATTCCGTATTAATACAAAGAAGTCATCTATGTCAAAATTAAGATTGATCACACTATCAATCTCATCTATAAAAACAACAATATTATTTTGCCAAATATTTTCTAATGCTATTTCGTCTATAAACTGACTAAGGCGTTGGACTGGTGATAAAAATTCATGCTTACGCCACCAAGTACGAATATTAACTTGATTTAAAAGATTTAAACTGCTGGCTAATATATAAATAAAACCTGCGTACCACTGTTCTACAGTCATTTGCTGACTACCAATTTCTGAAATATCGATCGCAGCACAAGCGAAGCCCTCAGCTTGTAACTTTTTCATAATTTGCACTCGCAAGCTAGACTTGCCCATCTGCCGAGCATTGAAAATATAACAAAACTCTCCTTGCTTCAAAGCCTTGTATAGATACCTATCTGCTTGACGTACCACATAAGTAGGTGCATCTATTGGTAAACTTCCTCCAACTTGATATTCATAAGTAAGAGTTTGTTCTGCACTTCTTAATAAAGCGTTCTCAATCACTAATTCAGCTTGAGTGGCTTTGAGGATTTCTAAAGTTTGGCTTAACTCCTTGGTTCGCTCCTGCACTTTTATTTCTAAGTTGCGGTTAGACTCAGCTAATTTGTCTGTTGCTTGCTGCAAAGCTATATTTTTTAAGGCAAGTTCTTGGGTGAACTGAGTTCGCTCTGCTTCTGCTTGCTTGCGCTGTGTGATGTCTTGAAAAGCAGCGATCGCATAAGCGACTTGATTTTTATCATTAAAAATAGGGGTTGCCCATACCTCAAGCGGGATAGTCTTATCGATGTGGCGAATTTCTTGATCGTCAATAGTTGTTCTTTCACCTCTCAAAGCCCGCACAAGAGGTTGTTTTTCTGTAGGATAGGTCTGCTCAGTCCCCGCTAAATATGCTTGATAAGTCTCAGGTAATTCCTCAACCTTAGTTTCAGGTACGATTCCTTTGCCAAGGATTTGCTGTGCTGTCTGATTAGCATAGTAGGGTTTTCCCTCCGCATCAACTACAAACACGCCCACTGGTAAAGCTTCTAGAAATTGAGCCAGTCTTGTTTCACTCTCACGCAACGCCGCTTCTGCCGAGAGGCGATCGCTAATTTCTTGTTTTAAATTCATATTTAAAGTAGTCATATCCTCGTAGAGTTGAGCGTTTTGAATCGAAATAGCTGCTTGGAAGGATAGGAGTTTCAAAACTGCTAATCGCTCAGGAGTAAAGGTATCAGTAGTCAAATTATTTTCTAAGTAAAGCAAACCAACAAATTTAGCTTGATGGATAATTGGAATACACAAGATTGATTTAGACTGGTTTTTGATAATATAAGGATCTGTTGTAAATCTTCCCTCACAAGCTGCATTAGCTAAAACTACATCTTCTCTAGTTCTTTTCACATAATTTATCAAGGATATAGGCAACTCTTGACTAATTTCAATCAGCATTGATTGGCGTAAAGCTACATTACCTTCACCAACAATCATCTTGGCTTCAACTATTAATTCTCCTTCTTTATCTAAAATTAAAAAACAAGTTTGAGCGCCAGCATTTTCGCTCACAATCTTCATAAGTTTAGCTAATAATCTATCCAAAATCATTTCGGCAGCTAAAGCTTGTGATGCTTTAATAATCGTTTTTAAGTCGAGCAAAATTGCATCATTACTATTAGTATTTATTGTATCTGGAGGCGATACAGATACTTTAGAAATAAATTGGGGATATCTTAACTCCAAGTTTTCAGCTTTAGCAGTTGCACCCCAGAAAATATAACTATGGTATGCCTCAGTCATATAAGTTTGAGCTATTTTTTCTCTTCCTAAAGAGATATAAAATTCTGCTGCTAGTTCATAACCCAAAGCTTCATCTTGAAGGTATCTTTGCTGTTTTGCTTGTTCAATTGCTTGGTCATAAAGCTCCATCGCCGCAACAGCTTGCCCTAATACACGCGCTTTTTCTGCTTCTACAAGTTTGTATTTATGCAGATAATTCATTGGTGCATGGTGCGCCCAATATTTCATTTTTTCTTGATTTTTATCTATCTGGTACAATATTTGTTGCCGCTCAGAATAATTAGCATCGTGATACTGACTCAGAAGCGATAAAGAATAATAGAAGTTATGTATACCAATAGTTATCATACCAGCCGCAGCCTTTGCATATTTTGTCGCACGAGAAGCATATTTCACTGCTTGAGCCTGGTTTTTAAATAAATATAGGAGAATTGTTTTAGCGACATAAACAGCGAAAAGCAACTGACTATTTTGAGTTGCGTGTAAACGTGGTAGCATTGCCAACTCATCAAAGCTTTCACCAATTAACAGAAGTTTATTTGCTGTCAATCCTTGTAAATTTAATGTCAGCTGCCTCCAAATCAGGGCATATTGAATAGAAATATCTTGCTTTAGTTTTAATAATAAATTAATATACGATGCTTGTTCTTTTTCTAATGATTCTAACTTTTCACCACTCAAAAGTTTATGTAATAAATAGCTAGTACCACAATAGCTAGCAAATACTAAATCTCCAGTTTCAATTGCACTTTCAAATCCTTCTTGTAATGAATTTATTGTTTCTTTAATATGCTCTTTCCAATGTCTGATAGAAACATTATATATGTTGTATATTTTAGATTGGAGTTCTTTGGCATTAAATTGCTTTAGGAGCTTTAGAGCTAATTGCCCAGAGTGATATCCAGAGTTAATATCTCCCAATACTCCGCACTGAAGTAGACCATACCAAGCATATGCTAGAGAAGATAACGTAGAATTACCTGCGAGCAGACACAGTTCTATCTGAGTAGAAATAATGACTATCAAACTCTTGGGCATTACTTGTAAAGCAGGGGTAGTGATGCTCATTAACAGATGTAATGCTGCTAGTTTATACGGGTCAGTCATTTCGGGAATTTTTTCTAATTCCGTAGTCTCAGGTAACTCAGCTAATTCACCATCTTCACCAGATAATGAGAGAGACACTCCTAGCATTTCTAGTACAGGTAGTGTTGTATTTATGGCTTTTATCATCTCATTTTGGGCAGTATAAAGCTGAATTTGTAGCTGATATACTTTCACCTTATCGAGGATATTTTTAGCTTGTTTAAGCACAATCTTGATAAGAATTTGTGCTTGCTCAAAGTTGGTGTTTAAATATTCTAATTCTGCGGCTTCTTCGTAAATAGCTAGTGTTAACTCATAGTGATTTTGCCAACTATTGCTCGCTAGTAATTCTCTACCGACATTTAAATATTTAATAGCTGATTCGTAAGCAGCAGATGCTTTTGCTTTTTTGCCAGCAATCAAATTTAATTTAGCTAATTCATCTCTTGATTGGCGATTAGTAATTAATTCAGCACCAATATTTAACTGGTTGACAATATCAAAAATATTTTTTTCTACAACTTCAGGTTGAGTATTTTGTAAAAGTAATCTGCCAATTTTGAGGTGAATTTCTTTTTTCTGGGGTTCTGGGATGCGGGCATAAGCTGCTTGCTGCATCCGATCATGTCGGAATTGGTAAGCGATATCTAGTGGAGCATTATTAATCGGTAATTGAGATGAAATTTGCTCACTAATAGTTATAGTATCTTGGGACAAAACAAGCGGAATTTTGTAGGCATCGTTTAGAGGCAAAATCAGACCAACCTGAAATGCTGTCCAAAGTTCATTTGCTGTGGCAGAGGGAGATTTTTCATTGACAAGGGAGAGAATTTCTAAATTGAATCTATTGCCGATACAAGCTGCTAATTTTAAGACATTCTGGGTACTTTCTGGCAGTTTTTCGATATTTTCAATCATTAATTCAATCACATTTTCAGTGATGCCTACACCTTGAATTTGCTTGATGTCCCACTGCCAAATATTAGTATTTAAATCAAATGTCAATAAGTTTTGATGATATAGAGATTTAAGCAGCTGATTCAAGAAGAAAGGATTGCCATTTGTTTTATTCAGGAGTAGCTGTGCTAAAGGCTGTGACTGTTCTAGAGAACATTGGAGTGTATCAGCAATTAACTGCTTGATATCAACGAGCTTCAAAGGTTGCAAAGTAATAGTATTTATCTTTTCACAGCAGGTCTGCATATCATCTACAGCCTGCATTAATAGATGCGTTTCATCTACTTCGTTATCTCGATATGACCCAATCAGCAATAAATATTGACTATTCGGTTCACTTATCAGCAGTTGAAGCAACTTTAGCGAAGCCAAATCTGCCCACTGTAAATCATCTAAAAAGAGAACCAATGGATGTTCTTTTTGAGTAAAAACATGAAGAAATTTTTGAAAAACTAAATTAAAACGATTTTGAGATTCAGTTGGCTCTAGAAAAGTTACTGGTGGTTGTTTGCCAACAATAAGTTCAACTTCGGGAATAACATCAATGATCACTTGACCATTGGAGCCGAAGGAATCTAAGAGTTTTTCTTTCCAGATTTGTAACAGCGCTTCGCTTTCGCCCAGCAATTGCCGTATCAATTCCTGAAAAGCTTGAATCAGGGCAGCATAAGGAATATTCTGCTTCAACTGGTCAAACTTGCCAGTAATAAAATATGCTTGATGGTAGGTGATAAGTTTATGAATTTCATGAACTAGGGAAGATTTGCCGATACCTGAGTAACCAGTGACTAAAAGCGTCTCCGTTGTGCCTTGGCTAACCCGTTCAAAAGTGGTTATTAAAGTAGCTAATTCGGCTTCCCTGCCATAAAGCTTGGGTGGGATTTGAAATTGTCTCAGTTTATCTTGCTTGCCAAGGGGGAAGTCTATTATTTGACTGGTATTTTGCAGTTGAGTGAGGCAATTTTCTAGGTCATCTTTGAGTCCAAAAGCACTTTGGTATCTATCTTCAGGATTTTTTGCTAATAGCTTCATGATAATGTTAGACACCGTTAGCGGAATGTCTAAATTCATCTGCTGGGGATTTACAGGTGTTTGAGCAATATGGCAGTGGACTAATTCCATCACATCTGAACTTTGCCAAGGCAACTGTTGTGTCAGTATTTCATAAAAGGTAACTCCTAAAGAATAAAGGTCTGTGCGATAGTCAATTGCACGACTCATCCGTCCGGTTTGTTCCGGAGACATATAGGCAAAAGAACCTTCGAGTAAATTTGGATTGCTGATTGTTTGATTTTCCCACTCTAGTAGGGAGGCGAGGGCAAAGTCAGCGATTTTGACTTCTCCGGTGTCAGGATTGAAAATAATATTAGTGGGTTGAATGTTCTTGTGAATGATGTGATGTTGGTGCAATTGTTCTAGAGTTTGCACTAGGTTAATGGCAATCCGCAGAAATGAGATTAAATCTATTTGATTGGTGAGCATGAATTCTCTTAGAGACATGCCGCCAAAATCTTCCAAGATTAAAACAGGAATTTGATTGTAACTCTCCAATCCATAAGCCTTGACTATGCCTGGTGAATCCAAATTTACGAGGATTTCATATTCGTGCCTGAGTCGAGCCATCACGTTTGACATTGGGTACTTAGCTGTGAGACTCTTCAAAATCACAGGTTTTCGATCCTTGAGTCGTTGTCCTCGGTAAACAACTGTCTTCCCATTAAGGGAAATTTCTGCTGTGATTTGGTATCCAGGGATAGCCAAGAACATCTGTCTGCCCTTTTAACTAGAAAGCTTTCAACTCAGCATCACTTGAGTTTGGGCGGTGTGTAGTCAGGCGGCACATAATATGTCAACCTACTCTGAGATAGTTTGTTTCTGATCAGCAACTCTAAGTAGCTGACTGCTGCTCGGTTTGGATCTATTACTGGTGCGGGTTTGCCTACTTCTTGCAGAAGTTGTGTAACTGCCTCAGCCACACCAACAAAGCCCGTACATCCTAGAATACAGCACTCTGCTTGGTCTTCTTCAATAGCTTTTATACTTTCCTCATATACTTTAGCGATCGCCAGATCCCTATCCTCTAAGTTTGCTACCGGTATATCTACAGAGCGAATTGACGCTAGATTTTCTGTAATTCCAAATGCTCGACAATGCTCTCTTTGCATGGCAACTACATTGTTCAAAACAGTAATAATTGAAAACCTTTGTGCGAGCATCATAGCTGTGTAAGCACTTGGTCTGAAACCGCCAACGACCGGAATATTCACAATTTCTCTCACAGCTTCTACGCCACACATATCAAAATCTGTCACAAATATACCGTTATACCCGTCTTGCTGTGTCTTTTCTGCCAGAGCAATCACATAGGGAGTATTAATTGACAGATCGTAGCGACTCTGGATGGTTTTTGTCCCACCTGCGATACTTTCAACGTCTATTGTTACATCGGGTGCTTGGACTGCTACCACTGCATCTTTAATTCTGTCATTAAATGATGTGTTATTAGCTGGAACTATAATTTTGATTGCAATCGACATTTTTTCTTTTTCCTTTGTCGAACGTAGTATTGCATATTTGCGGGATGTTTTTAAAGTTTTGTAAACTCAAAAATCAAACTTCTAAGTTCCTTCGAGACACGTTATACGAACGCGGTTTAATCTTCTGATTCAGTCGCAGGTATTGATTTGTAGATACTCAATTGGCACGTAAGAACCATAGTATCCAAGGTTTTTCAAAGCCTTGCCAAAGACATTGATGAAGTAGGGTTTTCTTAATTGCTCTGGAGCTTTCACTCCAATCAAAGTCACGTCTTGCCCTAAGCTGATATCAGCATTACTTAAAGTTTGTCCATCAGTTCCCATGTAGCAAATTAGATCTGGAGCGATCGCTAATGGACGATCCTCTTGGTCAGACCAAGCAACTAAGTTCTCATTTTGATTCAAAATATAAGCTTTTTTGCCTGTTGCACTTTCAATTACAACCGTCCCAAAGTCAAATCCGCCTTGGGTATGTTTTTTAATGTCAGTTATTTTTCCCTGAAAAAGTTGGTAGCCATCCAAGTAAGACAATACATCTGCGACGGGGTTCTTTTGGTTTTGGACAGCATCTCGGATCAGACGACCAACCTTTCTCGCTCTAGTCAGCGTATTAGGTACGATCACCTTTTGCATAGTTTCACCATCCATAGCAAAGCAAGCTATGGCAGCTACATCTTTAAACTCTGCTGTATCTATAATCGCTCTTCCCAAGTCATCTACAATCGCAGGATCGTTTTGATTAAGTTCCACTTCTGTACCACCAGCTTCAAGTTCTTGTTCGGTCGCAATTATTACTGGTGATACAGGAACAACAGTCTTGTTATTGATTGCTTCAGCAAAGCTAGCCATTGCTAAACTAGGAAAAGCCCTGCCACCACCATCGCCATCAACGACGGCAATACCTTTCTGTACTGCCACCAGCATAGCGGTAAAGTGAGCTACAGCGCCGGTCTCTACAGGAACAGTATAAGAAAAACGGTATTGCTGATTTTCTTGGGGGTAGCTTCTTTGTTTAACTTGCTCCAGCACTTCAAAAACCATTTGAGGTGATCTGCTAAAACCTTGTTTCTCAAAAGCATCTGGAGAACCTAGACCGGCTAGGACTGGCATATATTTAAATTTATCTACATTAGCAGGTTCGATGTACTCAACTTGATCGGAAATTTTTAATATGGACTCGATTAATTGTTGACCATTTTTTATAGCACCGCCGCCTCCACTAGCAAGCAAAACTGCCCCACAGAGAATGTCTTGAAGATCCTGTTTATTGAAGAATGTTTTTTGCGTTATCATATTTTCAATGCTCTTTGTTAATATTAATGTAGTTTACTAATTCAACTGAATTTGCACCATCGAATTTTAGGACTTTAAGCATTTTCTGTAGACAGAAAAGTTTTATGATCTCTGAAAAATAGTAGTGTACAGTGCGGTGATTAAGAAACGATTACTCGGTGGTTATTTAGGTGATCGCCTAAATATTCGGCATACAACTTACAGCTAGGGGTAGCTTGATTACCGCATAAATTTACTAATCCCATGCTTTGCAATTTGAACGCTTGCTCTAGACATAATTCTACAGGTGTAGATGCTTTGACAACCCGTGCAAAGGCGGCTATTAATTCTGGATTTTGTTGGAGGTTCCACAATTGTTGTTGCAGGTGTTCACAGTAAATTCCATTTGAGCTAAGGGCAGTTGACAACAATTGCTCTAAAGTGATACCAAGTTGCCATGAATAATAAAAAGCCAGTCTGACAAGATAGGGTTGTCCGCCAACCAAAGCAAACAATTGTTCTAATGCTTGCTCTGAACAGTTCAAACGATAACGCTCTCCTAAAGCCTGTACTTGTTCCTTGTTTAGGCTTTGTAACTCAATTGGTAACCCCACATTAAAAGGTGATTTATTCACATTCAAGGGAATATACACTTCTGTTGCATGTGCCACAACTAATCGCAGTTTTTTCCAAATCTCTCGATTTTTGGCTTCCTCATGCCAAGCACGTAACAATCCAAAAAAATCATCAGCCAAGTCTGGATATTGGAACAACATATCTACATCGTCTAAACCCAGGACAATAGGGCTGGTTGTTTTGGCTAAAAGATACTGCTCAAAGTAAATTTTAGAGCTAATTTTGCTGCCAAATAGCTCATCCCAATAGTCTGTGAGTTGGTTTTGCACCTGTAAACCCAGACTGATACTTGCACAAAACCAACGCAGGAATTTATCTAAGTCTTGAAAAATCGCTTTATCGCCTAGCTGGAAGTTTAAAGATACAGTGCGATAACCATAATTAGTTGCAGACTGAAGAATCCTTGACATTAATGAAGTTTTCCCCATCCGTCTAGGAGCTTTGATTCGGATTAAAGCTCCTGGTTGCAAAATTGCTTTGTAACAATCGGTTTCAATAGGAGGACGTTCTAAATAAAATGCAGAATCTAGGGGTACTTGACCTTGTGGTATCTCTGGTGCTGTTTCTACTATGAGCAAGTTAGTACCTAATGCTTCATCCTGCTGTTGTGGTTCAGGAAAGCAATAATCACTCTGTTCCAAAACCAGATTAAACGCTTGAAAACAGTACTTCAAGGTTTGCTTATCCACTCCTAATTCACAAGCAAATATCTTCATCAGTGTATCCACTGACAACCCTGTGCGTTCGTTCAATGCTTCAAGAGTATAACGATTACCAGAGTTTTCCTCAATCTCTGCTTTAGACTTAGCTGTTTGAAGTTTCTTTAATCCTTGGAGTGTCAGGAGTACACCCCGTCTGCGTCGGGTTTTCTGTAAATACATCTTTTATTATCGAGGCTGAGAAGCAAAATCAAAAATAACTACAGCTACTTTTCGGTATTTTCCCAAATACAGGACATTTTTTCTGAAATTTAATTGTTTTTTAGCTTCAGTTGCCTCTAACGTAGTACTTTTTGGGTACTGAGTCTGGTCAGATAAGGACAATTTCTGCGCCCCCCGCTTTAGCGGTGGGGTTTCTGACTGCTTATTTGAGCCAGTCTACTGAAAGTATTTTCTCAAAATTTAAGGAAGATAAGCGGCGAGCTTCATTTAAGTTTAAATTAGCCAAAACCCCTACTGGTTATTGCTTTGGGAATAAATGGCAGAAAATTCTTAAGTTCGTTAGTTAAAAGCCTAAACTGCCATTGTGATTGAGGAATTAAAAGAGCAAATTGGATTCAATTGTTGTACCCAAGTAAATGCAATTGGTATAGCCTAATCAAATTTCTGAGGAAAAACTATGAAGACTGCAATAGCAGATATTGACTTTCAAAAAGAACAGTTTGAAAAGTGTTTGCATTTATTTAATCCTCAATGGCTCTATCGCCAGGAAAGATTTGAATCTCTTTTAGCTGAATACAATTTAAATCGAAATTTTGAGGTTCATAGCGAGTCCCTAATCATCAAATCTGGTTCTCAAGTAGTTATATCAACGACATTAGACATGTCTGCGCTATTCCAACCTTGCCTTCGCAGCACTAAAAATCTTGATCAATTCAAAGCCTGGATTGGCATCCCAAATTCACTATTTGAGCAAGGAGTTTTTTCCTTTACAAAAGAATTGCCATCTAAACCTTGGATGTCAAAAGCTGTTTCTGATATATCTAGCCTTTCTCTTGCCGAACAAGAAGATATCGAAAGAGCAGGCTATGCTTACCTTTTTGGCAATTCCAAATTAGTTGATAGCTACAAAGAAGTTCTTGAAAAGCTCCATGCACCATTTGAAGTAGCGGTCTGCGCCATCAAGAAAGTAGTCATAGAGTCAGGAGGTTCGTTGATTATTCAAGGAAGCCGACCAGCAGTGCTAATTTTTGGCGAGTTAGAGATTATGGAAGGCAGCACTATCAAAATATATGCGCCAACGAACATGACAGTTCAGCAACTGCACAAGATTTCAAATTGACATTTAAACCCACAAACTCGCAAATTCAAGCACAAAGGAAAAATATATGGCCAAAATCAATGTAACACCCTCCCAACCTTTGAATCTTAATCAGCCTCAGCAAACTTTCACTGATGAAGTCGATATTCAAGGCGGTCAAATTATCGCTAAGGATACTCAAGTTAACGTAACTTTTACAAAATTAGTAAAAGTCAGCTAGTTTAGCTGTTTTGTAGTCAGCAAAATAGCGCCCTAGCTAACCTTGCTTCATTTAGGCTTGAGCAATGAGAAATTATCTAGATTAAGCAAGAATTGCTATTTGGGCGCGAAAATCAAAATCATCAAGACTCACCCACAGTTTATTAGGAAATATTGAGGAGATAGAAATGGCACAGTACGATATTTTAGTTATTGGAGCTGATGGTACTAACGGAGAAGCCGGACAGGCTGGAAGTGCTGGCAAAGACGGTACTGACGGCAGAAATGCGAATTGCGATTGGAGATCTGTTTGTACGGAAACCTCAACACCTGGTGGTAGTGGAGGCTCTGGCGTGTCTGGAAGCAATGGCGGCCCTGGAAGTAATGGCTTAGATGCCCAGCCTGCAACAATTACTATTCAAGAATTGGTAGGCAATATTACTGTTTTTAGTGCTGGCGGTACTGGTGGCAAAGGCGGTGCTGGTGGTAATGGCGGTAATGGTGGCCAAGGCGGCAAAGGTGGTAGCTCTTCTACTTGTCCTGCGGGAAGTCCCTGTGGTGGCTCTAATGGCGGTGATGGTGGCAAAGGCGGCGATGGCGGCAAAGGCGGCGATGGTGGCAATGGTGGTAATGGCAGTTTCATTAATGTTACCTACACTGCTTCAACGTCAGGGGGAAATGTTTATTCCTCATCTATTTCCTCTCCTGGCGGTAAAGGCGGTACTGGTGGTACTGGTGGTACTGGTAGTCCTGGCGGAAGTCCTTCAGGTCAAACTGGTGCTTCAGGGAATAATGGTGCTACTGGGTCAAACGGCAATCCAGGAACTCTTAGCCAGATCAACATTATAAGAAACTAAACTACTATGCTACAGACTAGGCTTGAGGTTTCATCTTATTTGCAGAATCTATTAGAGGTACTAGCCAGCCTCAGCCGAGTCAAGCTAGAGGCTGTAGAGGCTTTGAGCCAAACGCTGCTAGCGATTCCCCCAGACGGTCAAGGGGTACGAGGGGGAAAATCGGGTCTAAATAGCGATGGTTCTCCTCTACAGGTTTGTCTGACTGCCACTTCCAAACACTTATACAGTCGCCTGTTAAGTGATCCAGGTTTTGTTCTAGCTGATCCGAAAGAGCGGTTTGAAGCCAGCCAGCAAGCTTTAGCACAAGTGTTGCAATTAACTGCGTCGCAGCAGCTGGCGATTCTGTGCGATCGCACTTTAAGATGGTATTTACCAAAGGATGTAGTGGGGTTTTCTCGATTTACGAGCGGCGTACTTTGGCTAGGTGCAGGCATTGATACTCCAGGCTGTGCTATGTATGTAGATGCTAGGCGAAACGGTAATTTTCAAGAAGCCTGGGATTGGGCGCAGCAATGGCTGACTGATATTTTGCCAAATTCCAGGGAAGCTAGTTCTGCTATTGCCGCGCTACGCAACTATGCTTACTTGCAAAGTATTGGCATCGAAGGCTCTAACTTGAATAATGCTCGCGCTAAACTATACTGGCGTTTCTTACGTCCCACTCGCCTTGACCAAATGGGTTTAGAGATTTTCCAAAACCCTGCTTTGGCATCTTTTTTGACTTTCATTATTAAAGACAGCACGCTCCAGCTATCAGGGATTGTTCCTAGCTTGGGGTTTGCGATCACTACAGGCGAAAGCCACGATGCCAAAATAGATGTTTGCGGCCACTGTTTAGCTTATTCCACTTCTAAATGGGTTGAGTTGGTTAATTGTTACACGCAAATGTACGACCTGACCAACATACCTGTGAGGGAAGCACTCGCACAAAATTGTAGCAGCGTTTCCTACTTGGGTATGGGATGCGATCGCAACGACGCACTACGTCTCAACCTTTATCTAAAAGCCACTGCCAAAATCTAATTTATGCATTTAGGGGATTGAGCTTCATGGATACTTCCAACCACTTAATTAAGGAAAAACCAGTGCTGTTTTATGCTAGTAGGTGTGGCAAGTGTCGGATACTATCTCAGCTTGTTGTCTGGTCATCTTTTCATACAATTGAGCGTATTCCCATCGAATCTCAAGCAGTTGAAGAGTTTTGTCAACAGCATCCAGAAGCGCGTGGACAGTTAGTCCTGTTTCACCAATCTTTTCGCAAAGGCAAATTTTTGATTGGCAACTGGGTATATTTAGCTGTTCCCTGGCTAATTTTCAAAACTTGGCTAGCTATCAGTTTCTTTAAGGTAAAAACACTAGCTGATTCTGTCTCATTAAATAGCAAAGGATAAATTTTGATTTTGTATAAAACTATTAAATCGAATTACTAAAAATGAATCAATTATTGAGCAAAGAAAAGCTCCAACAAGATTTAGAAAAAGATGGATATACTGTGATCGAATTTTTAGACGCTCAGGAAATCCAAACTTTGACTAGCTTATATTACAGTCTGCCTAATACATTAGAAGGCGGATTTGCACCTAGCATTATGAGTAAAGATATTAACTATCGTCAATTAATTAATCGCGAGATTAAACAAATTTTAAATGACAAAACAATAAAGCTATTTAAGCAGTATCGCTTATGTTTTTGGAGTTTTATTGTCAAACAAGCATTAAGAACAGATAGTGAAGTCCAGATGCATCAGGATTGGTCATTTGTAGACGAAACAAAATTTAATTCATTAGGAATTTGGTGTCCTTTAGTTGATGTCAATTATTTAAATGGATGTATCCATTTAGTCAAGGGTAGTCATCAACTAAATACAAAACCTAGAGGATTGTTCAATGATTTTCCTTATGAAAACATCTTGTCGGTAATTTGGGAAAAATATTTAACTAAAATTCCTATTCAAGCAGGTCAAGCTTTAGTTTACGATACACGAATATTTCACTGTTCTCCTCCTAATCAAACTGCTAACGAAAGAGTTGTAGTAGCTGGATTAATGATTCCCAAAAATAGCATTTTGCGCTATTATCATTGCGATTTTCAAAACGATTCATCAAAATTGGAAATATTTGAAGTAGACGACGAATTCTATACCAGAATTATTTTGGGTGTTAAGCCAGAAGGACTAAGAAGTCTAGGCTTTATTGACCGCGAATTTGAACCTCTAACCCCAGAGAATTTAGCTAGCCAACTAAGTAATGAGGTAATTTAGAGATGTCCTTGGCTTGTCTGCCCGATTTATCATCAGCACATGACGTTTCAGTTGAGCAGGTTAATCAATTCCAGCAAAACGGACACATCTTACTAAAAGGAGTTGTTTCTCCCGCAGAAATGATAGCTTATCGCCCTCATATAGTAGACGCAGTCATGAATTATGACCGAGAGGAAGAAATATTAGAGCAGATTGCTGCGGGGCGCAAGAATGGATGGAGATTTGTCCATAATTTGTGGGAAAGAGATGAAGTAGTGCGTCAGTTTGTACTAGCTCGTCGCTTTGCTAAAATTGCTGCCGATTTGATGGCAGTCAGTGCGGTTAGACTTTTGCGGGATGAATCTTATTTTAAAGAACCAGGAGGAACTAGTACGCCCTGGCATCAAGATTGCGATTTTTTTCCCCTAGATACGCCCCAGGTAATTTCTATGTGGATAGCTCTATCAGATATTTCTGTAGAGATGGCTCCTTTAACTTTTGCTAGCGGTTCCCATAAAGACGGTTATTTTGTAACTGAAGATAATAATATCCTGCAAGGATTCTCCGAGCAGTCTTTGATAAAACGAGGGTTTGAGCTAGACAATCATGGGGCGATGGCAGCCGGCGATGCTACTTTTCATGCTGGTTGGACTTTGCATAGTTCTGGAGTTAATACAAGCGATCGCATCAGAGAAGCTTTAGTAATTGTTTACTATCAAGATGGCGCGCACGTTTGGATGCAGCAAGGTTCAGAATTAAACGAGAAAAACTATCTTCAAGGATGCCCTAAAGACATCATTCGCCAGCAACACCTAACTCGTTGTTTGCCCGGTTTGAAGCACGGCGATTTAGCAGCGAGTTATAAAAATCCTCTTGTTTATACTGTTTAAAGATGATTGATCAACTGTCCCCAAATCAGAACCTTTGGGAGCCAATAG
This sequence comes from Westiellopsis prolifica IICB1, assembly GCF_004323185.1. GTDB lineage: Bacteria > Cyanobacteriota > Cyanobacteriia > Cyanobacteriales > Nostocaceae > Pelatocladus > Pelatocladus prolificus_A. The sequence goes on along the minus strand of NZ_NAPS01000002.1, from coordinate 1,053,421 downwards.
TGCAGGATGGGTTGCGCTTTCTTATAAAGCAATGGCAACTGGGGTTTGCTGAAGCGGCCCATATTATGTCATTTCCTCGCGAACAAGGTTTCATTGCTGCTGTTGAGGAGCAGTACGGTGATGTTTTTCAGCGAGCCTTAATTGCTGATGTTTTATGCGATGCTACGAAACTACTTGGCGAACAACTTCAGCCAGTAATAGACCACGAAGTTAATTACTTGTTGAACTGCCGACGCAATTCCGGTGTTGGTGGCTGGAGCTATTTTCCTAATTTACCAGAGCTACCACCGGATGCTGACGACTTAGCTCAAATTATGCAAGTTTTATTGCGCTCTGGACGGCGATCAGAAGTAGAGAAATACTGCAAAGTGCCTCTGTCTGTATTGCTACAGAATAATACTCATGCCGATGGCTCTTTTGAAACTTGGATTGTACCTGCGACTGACCGTACCCCAGAGCAAAATCTTCAGTTTTGGTGGGTACAGCAAGCTTGGGGAACTGGTCGGGATCCGGATGTGATGGCAAATTTGCTCTATACGCTGGTACTTTATGATCCGGAGCTATTTGAGCAGGTAATTCAAGACGGAGTTGCTTACTTAGAAAGTCAGCAGAGAGAAGATGGCAGTTGGCAAAGTTCTTGGTATCACGGCTCTTACTATGGTACTTATGTCTGCCTGCGTTTACTGACTTTAGTACGCCCTGGTTCGCCCGGAATTGCTCGTGCCATTAATTTTTTGTATGAATGTCAACAAGTAGATGGTGGTTGGGGGATAGAAGATAACAGCGATCCATTAAGTACCGCATTAGCTTTATTGAGTCTAGAACTCGCTCAACAAGATGCGTCTACCGAAGGTGTATCTAAGGCGATCGCTACAGCCGACATTGAGCGTGTTCTTAAAGGGTGTAGCTACCTCAAGCACTGCCAACAGGAGGATAAATCTTGGGCTAGCTGCAAGTTTATTCGGATGGAATTGGGTCGCGCTGCGGGTAGGGTGCGAGCTATCTTGTTTTACGGCAGTCAGACGATCACTACCGCTTTTATTTTGAAAGCTGCACTGGCTTGGAGTAGGGTAGAACGAACTTCTTCAATGTCTTTTTAGTTGAACTAAAAGAGTGCAAATCAAAAATCAAGAACAAGGAAAGCAACGTCTTATGTTAGAAGTTCAAAAAATTGAATGTCGCAACGATGCCTGGTTTGTCATGTCGTTTCAGACTGCCTGGGATTCAGGGATATCCGACTCTACAGACAACTACCCGATATTGCAGTCACGGACTATCGACCTGGCTGCTACAACCTTTCCAGAAGGGGTAGAAGTTTGGCCAGTTGTTTCCGCTGTTCTTGGTAAAACGGAGATGTCTCATGACCACGTCACTTTTAAACTAAATGAAAAGACGGCAATCTACAAAGTGACAGGTACCACACAGAACTATTCTGTTAATTTTGTGGAAGTGATAGACGGATCGACCGTGTCGCCGCCGGGTTTTCCATCTCAAATTCCGATCAACCGCGTCCCTTTCAAGAACTGGTCTGGAACTATCGATTTATCTATTGTCTGGACCTGCGCTCCTCAGATAGCAGACGATGTTGTCGAAATCTGCAATTGGGCGAAGGACAATGGATATATGGTGCGTCCTCGGGGCATCATGCACAACTGGTCCCCGCTTTCATTACCGTCTGATCTTCCTACCGAATCAAAATTACTCCTTGTCGATACGACGAAGGCTCTCAACAAGATGAAGATGATCCCAGCATCAGATGGACTACCTGCTCGGGTTAATGTGGGAGCAGGTGCTACGATGGGTGATCTCCTCAGTTTCCTAGAGAAACAGCCAGGTGGCAAAGGGAGCGCTCCAGGCTTCAGTTTCCCACATACGCCAGCACCAGAACATCTCACGGTAGGAGGTGTACTTGCTATCAATGGTCACGGAACCGCCGTCCGTACTCCCCCGAATGATGACTTCCCTTGCAGCTATGGCTCAATGAGTAACCATATTCTGGAAGTTGTAGCAGTGGTCACTGACCCAGATGGGACTAATCCTGATCGTTATCAGCTACGTACCTTTAAACGTGGTGAAAAAGATACCAAAGCGTTCCTAAGCCAGTTAGGCCGAGCGATGATCGTTGAAGTGACATTGCAGGTGATCGATAACTACAATATGCGTTGTCAAAGCTTTACTGATATTCCAGCATCGGTCATGTTCGCACGTTCTAATGGAGGCTCACCTCCGCCAAAAAGTGTCGCCCATTTTCTAGAACAGAGCGGTCGCATCGAAGTAATTTGGTATCCGTTTAGTGAACATCCGTGGCTCAAGGTGTGGACTGTGACAAACAATCAGCCAGCAGGTTCTCGCCTCGTGGAAAACCCAAATAACTACCCGTTCTCGGACAATTTGGAAACTAAAATCACCGAGATGATCAAGGGTATTCTGAGTGGTATTCCAGGTTTGACGCCGACTTTTGGAGAGACTATGGAGAAGGCTACCCAACTTGGTTTAGACGGTCAGAATCTGTTGGGGCAAACAATTTACCCAGTATCACGGGATATTTGGGGAGCATCAAAGAACACTTTGTTTTACATTAAGGACACAACGCTACGGGTGACTGCCAATGGTTATGCAGTCCTGATGCGAAAAGCAGACGTACAGGATGCGATTGCTGACTTTGCACAACAGTTTCAGAAGATGCTGAGTGATTATCAGGACAAGAACGAGTTCCCGATCAATGCCCCACTGGAGGTTCGTGTGACTAATCTGGACAGTCCTGATAACGTGCCTTCTGTAGCAGGAGATTCCCCTGACCGACCAATAATTTCTTCACTAGCTACCGACAAATTGACCAAGCAGAACGGTTGGGATGTAGCTCTTTGGCTGGATGTGCTTACCCTACCCGGAACAAAATTATCCAATCAGTTCTTCTCTGAGCTAGAGGCATGGTTTATAGGGCATTTCACAGGTAATAAAGCGCGGATTGTACCTGAGTGGTCAAAAGGTTGGGCATACACGCCAAATAATGGACCCTGGACTGATCCGAAGTTTTTCGAGCGGATTCGTGAAACATTCACTGTTGGTCGAGACAGCGACGACAATTGGCAATACGAGGTCAATACTTTAGCGAAATACGACCGATATAATCTGTTCCTGAGTCCACTTCTGAAGAATCTATTTGTCGATCCCTCTGAGGTATAGAAAACGATTTTGAGCCACTTCAATTTCTCCGAATTCTAATTGTGGAAATTAGAAGATGAGACACAAACGCCAACAATACAGTTCTCAATTTAAAATTCAAAGTTGCTTTGGAAGCCATTCGACGTAAGAAAACCGTCTCAAAATTACCCTAGAGGAAATACATTAGTGATTTGATTGGCAGAGCAATTGATGAGTTTACTCTCATAAAAATTCAAAAATACTCTGCTACCGAAAAATTAAAAGCAAGTGCATCATCTGATTTATGGAGATACAACAATGACATTGCAAACAGCCACTTCTAGTAAGAGTAATGGTCAATCTGCTAACATTCCTGCCATTAGAAATTTTCAATTTGACTCTGATGCTTTAGGAAAAATCCAAGATAGCGTTAACTTATTTAGAGGAGATGTTAATTTACCTTTAAAACTAATTTCATTGACTGGACGCAATGGTTTAGATGTTAATGTATCTGCTGTGTATGAAAGTAACGTTCAAAACTCCATAGATACTTGGAATTTAGAATCTCCTACAGGAATTTTAGGATTAGGTTGGTCTTTGGGATTTGACCGAATTGTAGCAGATACTAACAACACTGGTTCACCCTATGACAATCGTTTTTATTTAATAGCAGGCGGTTCTGTAAATCCATTAGTTAGAACTGGAACTGCTAATGACGGAGCATATACTTACGAAACCCAAAACTATCAATTTTGGCGAATTTTGTACTATCCCAGCAACGAGCGCTGGGTAATTACCCAAGAAAATGGCATAACCAGTATTTACGGAGACAAGAATAGCGATCGCAATACTGTTCAATGGGGAATAAAATGGGGTAATTGGGTTGGCAGTAGCGCTTTAACACTAGGTCAGCAGCAATTTGCTGTAGCCTGGAACCTTTGCGAAACTCAAGATACTTGGGGTAATACCGTCGTTTTTAACTACGATAGCGACAATCAAAGTGTGGGCAATAATGGCCTCCAATATACTAGAGCCTCGTACCTCAAAACTATAACTGATGAATTTGGCCGAACGGTAAGTTTTTTTTATGGTAATAAGTACGGACCAAATAATCTTGGTCCAAATGGAGCTATAGAATATCAACCACCACATAGTGAACTGGGGCCTAATGCTTATCAAGACCGATATGAAACTAAATATTTAGATAAAATTCAAGTCAATAATCAAGCTGGCGAACTTCTTTTCTCTGTTAAGTTTGAATACCAACTGAATAATCTATCTAACACCTCTACAAGTTCTGATATTTATCGATATCTATGGAAAAGATACTTAGTATCGATTAAGTTCCTTAATATCAATTCCCAATCGCTACCGGGAGTAAAATTTGAATACTATAGCAAATCCGATCCTCATCCGGGAGCGCTGAAAACCATTACTTATCCTGAAGGAGGCAAAGCAACCTATAGTTATCAAAAAGCGCAGCTAATTAATTCTACTAAAAATTTGAAAATTAACAGTCCCCTAACTGGTAGTGTACCAAGAGTTTGGTATGGGGCAGACTATGCAGTAATAACTTGGTATGAACCAAGCAGCGGTAGCTTGCAGTTATCAATCTATAGCTGGGTTGGTCGCTGGGTGCAATCAAATTCTGTTTATTTTAGTGCTAAATTTGATTTAGATACTTTAACAGTTATTCCTAGACAAGATTGGTTTGTTTTAGCTTTTCAAAATATAGCCCCAGCCAGAGAAGAAATTTATCTTTTTCGTAAAGATTTAATTAATTTTGGAGAATGGAGTTATACTCAGCAAAATATAACGCTAACTTCAAACTCCACCAAAACAGTCTTAACAACAGGTGATGAGTTTGTAATTGTCTATAATCCTAACTTCAGCGATCGCCCATTTTATGGATATAATTGGGACTGGAAACAAAAAGCTTGGACTAATCCTACTCTTCCCAATATTGCAGTTGCCAAACCAGCTCAAGTTGCGCTGATAGGTAAAAATAATTTTTATATTGTATGCTCCTATAACCAAATTACAAAAACTGGGTCTTTCCAATTACTCTACCGCGACGATATAGGCGTGTGGAAGTCGGGCTTTACGTGGAATAATAGCTTTGATGTTTATCAAGATCCACAGCCTTCCAACAATTTTCTATTTTTCTGGAGTTTAGGAGATACCTATGCAGTAGCTACTTATGCCAAAAGTGTCTCGTCAAATCCAGCCAGTTTAACCTCTGAAATCCGGATTTTTCAATGGAACGAGAACTTTAACATTCTCAACGCCAGCTCTCCCTTAGTGAAGCAATACACTTCGCCTTTTTCAGGACAAAAACCACTATTACCTGTTCTGGCTTCAATCGTAGAGAATAGCTTGATTGGTAATAGCCAACACCTGTTACGATACGTCGGCGGTAGTGGTAATAGCAATAATATTGCCAACTGGATAGGGAAAGATTTTGATGCATCAGATAGCGTCGCTGATTACCAGTTTGGCTATGGCAGCGACGTCGCCATCATGTCTAAGCAGTCAGGTAATAATACCATTAACCAACTCTTACAATTTAATCCTAGCAATCCCAATCAGAGCGGTTGGACAAGTCCTGTTACTCTACAAGCAAAAGGGCATTATCCAAGAGGAAATGGCAACTATCTCAATATAGATAGCACAGTCTATTTTCGCACGCCTTCTGGGCAATGGCAGCAATTGCCTAATCCCTTACCTGGGACTCTCAATCCTAAAAGCGTGCAGAACCAGGCTCCGGTTTATATTGCTTACGAAGATGCAACTGGCAAAAATACTCAAATAGTGCCACTGAAAAATAGCCAGTTACAAGTGGCTAACTTAACAACTCTGTACAACGAAAAGATTTATGTTGAGCAGAATACTACTGTCAAACCTGGAACCAGTTTAGCAAGCCCCAACACCCTAGTAACATATCCAGCTGATCGAAGTTTTGACCAAGCTAGCTACATTACCTTGTATCGCTTGGCGGAAGGAACTTTCACAGGTGCTGTTTATGATTTTCAAGTAAATTACATCCAAATTGATGATGGATTTACATCTGATACCCCTTACTCGCAATTTTACCGTTACGACCAATCGACTGTAATTTATGATTCCAGCACAGCCTTAGCACAATATTCTAAAGTTACGGTACTGCCAGGTTGCAAGCAAGACACGCCTGCTCCTCCCTACGGTAAGACAGAATATTACTACTCTAATGGCGTTTCTCGGCAGGCTGGAACATTTTATCCCATCGGAACCATTTACAACTACGCCAGAATTCTCAACGGAATTTTATTATGTAAAAAAGACTATGATGCCGATGGAACAGAGGTATCTTCAGTTATAAATTATTGGAAAGTATTGGTGACTCGAACGCAACTTGGTTCTAGTCAAACAATTAATCTTTACGGTGCTTATGCTCGCCTAGAAAAAACCGTGACTGTCCTTGAGGGTATTACTCAGACAACAGAAAGTTCCTACGATTTATCAACGGGTTTAATTACTCAAACAAAGACCTATAATTATGACAGTAAGGGACAGCAAACAGTCATCACCGAGTCTAGCCTCTATGCATGGCAGGTCAATGAGTATCAGCAAGCAATGCTTGCTAAAAACCTGTTAAGTGCTATTGTCCAAACCACAAGCAGAACCAACGATATAGTCACCTTAAGTTATGTTACTACTTGGAAGAATTGGGCGACAGGCAGTAGCTGGAAATGGTCTCCTTGCCAAAACTATCGATTGCAACAAGGTACTAATTCTCCTAACTTTAACTTTAGCAATCCCGATCTGAATTTATGGTTAAAGTTATCTGAAATCAACTCTCTCACTACAAATCAAGGTCAAATACAGGAACAAAGCGATGTTTTAGGCCTTCATGAGTCTGCTATTTACGATACAGATCAGATTAATTTAGTTGCCACATTTTCTAATGCTAGTATTGCAGCCGAACAAGCTAGTTATTACGGATTTGAGATCTATGAAGATAATCAAGGATGGCAAATTTATCCCATCAATCAACCTATACAAACTTGTCTCCAGACTGGCAGCCAGGGAATTCCTTGCATTTTCTCAGGAGATGCCCATACGGGTCAGAATTGCTTGAAGTTACCACCAAATCCGAGTAGTAGAGTAGGGTTGCAAAGAACTTTTCACTTACCACCTAACTATACGCAGCAAAGTTATATTTTATCCTGTTGGATAAAAACAGAGAGCGGATTTGGCAGCAACAGTGGAGCGGCAGCTTGGAGCATTAGTTTTGTTCAAAATGGTCAAGCTATAGGCACGCCGATCTCGATAGAAATTGCAGATACCAGCAGCCAATGGCTTTACCTCTATCAAGTTATCGATCTAACTCAACAAAATTTTAATCGAGAGGTAGCTCTTGACGTTAATTTGTTTGCTTATAATCAAAAACAAACTAAGTTTTTCCTCGTTGACGATCTTCGCTTTTCGCCATTATTGTGCAATTTTGCTGCTACAGTTTATCGTGCGAGAGATTGGCTAGTTACTGCTACTATAGGCAACAATGGCGAAACCATGCGTCAGGTTTATGACGATTTTTCACGCCAAATTGCTACTATTGGCCCTGCTGAAAATGTAGATGCTGTAGCAGCTGAATATTTTTCAAGATCTGGCAATAACGATACTTTTAATCCAGCCGATCCCAATAGCAGTTTGGCTATTAGTGCTAGAGCGGGAGGAATCTACGATGACTTTCAAGACGGTCAGTGGCAAGACCTTTGGCAATCGGATAATCCCGGCAATTGGACTGTCAAAGATAGCGCGCTGGTTTATATTGGCAGTCAACCAGGCAAGATAACGCTTAAGGGCAGCGATTCCTACAGCAATTATGGGGTGATGCTGAAGGTTACTCCCGCAGCAACTATGACCCAAACTGTAGGATTAAGTATTGGTCAGCAAGTAACTGTACAATGGTCTCCAACTACGTCCCAATGGCAGTTATTAGTTAATGGCAATCCTAACCCAGTTAGTTCTGTACCCCAACCTACCTTAAATACAACAGAGTGGTTGCTCGTCGTTGTCGAGAAAAGCATTCTATTTTACGTGGGTGGACAGCAGATTTTTAGTTATTTTCTCTCCCAAAATATTGTTGGTTCTCTGGGAATTATTGCAGGCAATGAACTTAAGTTTCAGAATGTTGTAGTTTTTCGCGAACCGCAAGTTTCCATAATCTATGATGATGGTAGTGGCAAGACGAGGCAGAGACAAGCTCTGGAAGGAAATAACACCATTGTTTCTGAAAGCGTCTATGACGAGATAGGGCGTTTGGCAATTGAAACTAAACCAGCGCGATATTCCAATACATTATTCCGCTATCAGCCAGATTTTGTTACGGGAATTGCTTGGTCAACAACAGGGGTAATGACAGGATACGTCGCTGAGTATTATTCGCCTGGTGGTACAGGTAATTCTGACGATCAAGGATATCCCTATTCTCGGACTCGATTTGAAAGTTCTCCCTTATCTCGAAAGGTTGAAATTGGACTGCCAGGAAGGGATTTTGCTATTACTAATTTAGATACAACTCAACCGCAAGACCGCCACACAGTTAAGTATCAATATGGCGCTAATCAGTCGGGTAGTTTTCCAACCCAGATGAATTTGCCAGCTGGACAATATTTTGTCACGACTGTTACTAACCAAGATGGCACAGTATCGGTTAGCGTTAAGGAGCAAATTGGCAATCCCATTGCTGATGGGCTAGAAATAGATCCGGCTAACTCATCCTATATCACTACAGGCTTTGATTATACTTATAGCAACAACGGCAAAGTAACAACCCAACGGTTGCCGAATTACTACAATCCGCCGGAAGTCTTGCAAAAAGATAAATGGGTAATAACTAGCACTTATAATATCCTGGATCGCTTAACACAAAGAACTACGCCAGACGCCTCAAAACCATTCCAATATATCTACGATAAAGCCGGAAAGCTGCGGTTTATGCAGGATGCAGAAGGCGCAGAAAAGGGATATGTTTTATACACGAAATACGATATTCTAGGGCGGATAGTTGAAGGTGGTGTTTATAATCAACCTTGGGATCGAAACGCCTTACAAAACTATGCAAACAACGAGCCAGCACAGCCAACTGCCAACACTACTTGGTTGAGAAAATATTTTTATGATGGCGATCGCACAGATGCTAATGCTATCGGACGCTTGACTAAAGTTTTAGTAAGTGAAGGCGACAGTCAAGGAAACATCGCTGTCACAGAAACTCTTAAGTACAACATTTTTGGCAAAGTCATCTCTAAACGAATTCAGGTAGCTGATTATAGCGATCGCACTTATGAAATTCTTTATACCTACGACAATTTAGGCAATATCCTTACAGTTGATTATGGTTCAGCCAATCCAGAGAATTGGCCAGTTGTTTACTATACCTACAATCAACTAAATCAAGTGATTGGAGTAGGCAATGCGCCCGATAATCCCTATTATTATGCTTCCTATAGCTATTATGCTAATGGCAGCGTGCAAAAGGAATCGCTTAATAACAGTAGCTCTCGCTCGATAGAGCGAAGCTTTGCTTACAACTCACCTGGCTGGCTACAGCAGATTGATAACGATATTTTCAGAGAAACGATTAGTTATACAACGGGAGGTTACAGTCCAGACAATCACAGTATTGGATATTACAGCGGCAAAATTGCTCAGATTTCCTCTGCTTTTGGTCTGTCCAATTCTGGCAATTTCACTGCTAACTTTGCTTATCAGTATAAATACGATCGCGCCGGACGATTGCAAGTTGCTCAAAACTTACAAAACAATCAACCTTTCTTACCATACAGTCTAGGATTGAGTCCTCAAGGATCTACAAGCTACGACGATGATGGAAATATTAAGCAATTAAATCATGGCAATGCGAATGCGGGGGAATATTCTTACAAAACCTATGCTTATCGCGGGGGGAGCAATCAGCTTCAAAGTATTTCTGTTCAAACAGAGACAGGGACAAACATTGAGAATTTTACTCCCGATGCTAATGGCAATGTCATCGCCGTTTCAGGGAAGCTCCAAAATTTAACTTACAATCCCTTAACTCAGATGACTACCAGCATTACTCCTGTTGCTAATGCTAATAACCCCGTAACTTTTACCTATGGTGGTGGTAGTCAGCGCGTACTGAAAAAACAGTCAGACAAGCAAAAATTATATCTGCATGGAGGGAATGATTATCCTCTCATCGAGCTAGACAAGACAGGTACAGATGCAGAAAGAATTACCTTATACATTTATGGACCTGCTGGGTTAATCGCTTTTGCCCCTGGTGCGACCCAGGGAAATACAAACTTTCTTTATGTGTTGAAGGATCGACAAAATTCGACGCGAGCGGTGGTCAATGGGGCAACTCGGCAAGTAGTTGCCGCTTACAATTACCTGCCCTTTGGCGATTTAATGGGAGAGGTATATGGGAGTAGCACCCTTGCCTACCTTTACACGGGGCAGGAATACGATTCAGAAACGAGATTGTATAACTATCGAGCGCGTCTTTATGACAGCAGTCTAGGACGTTTTTACGGACCCGATCCGGCTGGGCAACAACCTTCTCCTTTCGCTTATGCTGGTAACGATCCTATCCTTTTCAGTGATAAGACGGGTCGCATATTTGGTATTGATGACCTTTTAGTTGGGCTTGCCATCAGCGCGCTAATTGGTTTGGTTGTAGGTGGTATTTCTGGTGGTATTGGCTATGCTGTCACCCATACTGATAACTTTAATGTCGGTGACTTTTTCAAAAATGTTGGCATTGGTGCGCTGACAGGAGCCGTGAGTGGTGCAATCGGCTTTGGAGTTGGTTCAGCAGCTACATCGGGATTGGCAGCTTTTGGCGCGAGTGCTGGTCAATCTATTGTGGGTGGGGTTGCATCTGGTGTAGTATCGGGAGCGGGTAGTGGTGCAGCTGCGTCAGTATCCGGGCAACTTTTGGATAATGCTATTAACGGTAAACCATTAGGGGCAGGGCTTGGTGATGCGGCTCTCACTGGAGCAATTGTTGGTGCGATTACAGGAGGTATTGGCGGTGCTTTTGGCGCAGTAGCAGCTCGAAGCGGTGCGACAAGCGCTGGCCCTAACGCACGGGCTAGATTTGTAAGGTGGCTCAACTTCTTGGGAGATGAAGGTGGTGGAACAAATTTCGACCGCGTTCCTGGATCAAGATGGTGGCAACCTAGATATAGTATCACTATCGATAATTTTGACCAAAATCTCAATCCTGGTAGCTGGGCAGCCCGAGATACTGCTGCTCACGAAGGTTTCCATGCTTTTGTAGGACGCTATTTCCCACGCTGGAGAAGCCTTTCAATGGCAGAACCGTATGGTATTCCGGTAGGTGCTCCTTTCCGGTACATAGAAGAAATGTTTGCCTACCCTATTGGCCATATAGCGGCAGGTCGCTTCTATGCAGTTCCCTTGGCTCCACTTGAAGCATTTGGTAGTTTGTCTGGTAGGCAAAGCCTGTTTGTCTTAGGATTATCAGGAGGAATCGGTTCAGGAGTCGGAACCACTAGTTCGGACTATTTCCAGAGAGGAAAAACAGCGTAAACTACCCACACTGATTCGGAGTACCGAATACAGTGTAGGCTTTCAGTAGCCCTGAAGAGTCTGTGCTGAGATTACAGTACAAACCGTTCGAGCCTCCAGACTGGTTTACAGACAGCCCCAATAATGCAATCATCTTCGCTCCGTTCAAGTCCGCGTCAATTCTCATCTTCCCAAAACAACCTCTCTCTTGATAGAGCAGCTGCTTACACCTGAGAACGATGGAAATGTTCTCAAAACAGGGCAAAACAGTATGTAGTAAGCACAAACAAGCTTATCACTGAATTTATGGAGGAGTAAAAAATGGTCGTGGGGAAACATCAACGTGCAGTTGGAGTCTTTTCTAACCGTAACGCAGCTGAACATGCACTCACTGAACTAAGAGATGCTGGCTTTAACATGAATAAAATTTCTGTAATTGTTAAAGACAGCGATCGCACTGGTGATATTGCTGGTGTTGACACACAAAAAGGTGTTGGTAATAAAGCCGATGAAGGAGCTGCTGCGGGAGCAGTTACAGGTGGTATTTTAGGAGGTTTGACGGGATTACTCGTAGGTTTGGGTACTTTAGCTATTCCCGGTGTTGGGCCAATTCTACTAGCAGGCGAATTAGCCACAACCTTAGCTACAACTGCTGCGGGTGCTGGTATTGGTGCAGCAGCTGGTGGGTTATTAGGTGCTTTAGTTGGTTTGGGAATTCCTGAAGAACGAGCTAGAGTTTACAATGAGCGCGTTTCTCGTGGTGATTATTTAGTCATGGTAGAAGGTACAGAAGCAGAAATCCGTCGCGCTGAAAGTATTCTTAGAAATCGGGGAATTGAGGAGTTTGGTATCTACAATGCACCAGATGTTGCTGATACTCACGGTGATTATGTAAATCCTGCAACTTCTGGGGTCGATACTACTCCTACTTATGATCGTACAAACGTTGTTGATAATGATCCCAACGTAGTTATTGTTGACCGTCGTGATAATGCTCTCTAATTCATCAGTGAACAGTTATCAGTGAGCAATTTGTCATTAATAACTAATAAATAATAACTGATAACTGATAACTGTTAAGTTTGCTCTTCAACCTTGCACACAGACAAAATAATTGCAAAAAAATTTTCACTTGAGAAAAACAAATGAAAAAACTCATTCCATTCTTGCTTGGCGGTGTTCTAGTGATTGGTGCAGCAGGTTGCGAACCACCCTCTAGAACCAGCACAAATGCTCCTGATAATACCACTGAAAACGTTAACGCACCAGCACAAGAAACAGCTCAACAAAACCAACAAGACGCTACCAGCCAAACTCGTAAAGATCAAATTGAGTCAGATATTCGCGCCAGAGAGCAACGTAATAATGCGACGGGTGGTGATGCAGATAGAGATGATGATGATTTAGAAAGCGAAGTTCGCGGAAAGCTAGAAGCAAATTTACCAGCTAGCCAATTAACAGTTGATGCAGAAGATGGCGTTGTGAAAGTAGCTGGGACAGTTCCTACTCAAGAGCAACTAAATAAAGTTCCCACCTTAGCACAACAAATTAAAGGTGTGAAAACTGTGGACGCACAAAATGTAAAAGTTGCTCCCGCAACACCAGCACCAAACAACAACCAATAATCAACCTACACTTTTCTTTGAGCATTCACATTTTGTTAAGAGCGGTTTGGAACACTCTTTCTAGAGACATTCCGAACCGCCGTTTTTTTGTGAATATTTTAAATGTAGCCTGAGCAAACGCAGCCAACGCAACCAAGTTTTTGCAGGTTGGTCAAAAAATGTGAAAATATCGCCGTAGCCTAAGCTAGTTTTTTGATGATGCTGCCAGTGTACTTCAGGAGTTGTGATAAATAAAACTTGGCATAAACTGGTCAAAAATTTAGGAGTTTGCCAATTCATGATACTGGTATGTCTCCACCATACATGAAACTGACCAAACAACAGCCCACAGATAACACCAACCGGAGATAAACTCCATAAAAATATAGCTACTAATAAATATGGCAAAGCACCTAAAACACCATCTAAAAGAACTAAAGCATTAACAGTCAATATTGCGTAGTGGCGAAAGTTCTTTTTGGCAGAGTGATGGGTTTTTAGATGTAGGCTACCAAAAACATGTTCTGGTACATGGTAACAAAAAGTAGAAAGAAAATCACCCAAAAATAGTAATAACCAAGCAATAGCTATAGACTCAAGCATTTATATTCCTCGTATTCCGTAAATATGCGATATATAAATGTAGCCAATTAAATACTGAATCTACTCAACAGCAATTGGTAGATAACTTGCAGTTTCGCATACATCTAAAAATCTATAGTTTTACCGTATTTTACAACAGCGATCGCACAGCTTTGTGGATAAAGTAAAACATTTCCAGTAAAACTTGAGTTAAAAAGAGTACAAGCTTTGGTTAAGGGATCGGGGATTGGGGATCGGGGATTGGGGATCGGGGATTAGGGATCGGGGATTGGGGATCGGGAAATGGAGCATTACTATTTATTACTGTTTATTCTCTCCCCTATCTCCCGTGTCCCCCCTATCTCCCGTGTCCCCCTTATCCCCGATCCCCGATCCCCGATCCCCTTATCCCCGATCCCCAGATAAAAGTAGACAAAAACGAAAGGTGCTTCCGACTGCGAGTTCACTTTCTACTTCCATGTAGCCGCCTTGTAATTCTACTAAGCGGCGGGAGATGGTTAAACCGATACCAGTACCACCAGAGTGGCGATCGCGAGATTTGTCCGCTCGCCAAAAGCGTTCAAATATATGGGGTAAATCTTCTGGTGATATGCCCATACCTGTGTCAATAACTGCTATCCAGAGTTTTGAGTCATCAACCCAAGCCTGGATAGTAATTGTGCCTTGATTTGTGTAGCGTACTGCATTACCAACTAAATTTACTAATACCTGTTCTGTGCGATCGATATCTGCCAAGACAAGAGGTAGCTCGGTTGGACACTTCAGTTGCAGAACTGGGCCATCTTCGAGCAATTGGTCAGCAAACCTAGTTACTAATGACTCTAATAAGGGACGTATATTTACAGGTTTGATGTGAATTGGTAAATAACCAGCTTCTGCTTTAGAAAGTTCTTGTAAATCATTTACTAATCGCTCTAAACGCTTAGTTTCTTTCACTAACCGCAGATAAATTTCTGGGGAAGGCTCTATACTTCCATCAGCTAGTTCCTCTAAGTAACCACGTACTACCGTCAGAGGTGTCCGCAATTCGTGAGTCATATCTCCAATTAATTCCCGTCGCCGCGTTTCTACTCCTTCTAAGCTTGCAGCCATACGGTTGAAACTTGTCCCCAATCTATTGAGTTCTGGAATGTCTGACATTGGTAGTCGAGAATTCAGTCTACCTGTAGCAAACTCTTGAGTGACTTTTTCCATCTCGGTTAAGCCTTGCATAATGCGCCTAGAAACCCAGAAACTCAAGCCTCCTGCTGCTGCACCACCGACAATTACTGACCAGACAGTACTGTGTCTCCAAGCACCTTCAAATCCGTCAACTAATTCTGTACGGATATGAAATAATCTGTAACCTCTTTTTTCTAATTGCTCTAAGTGGAGGACAAAAAAACGTGGAGAAGAAAGCTTGCTGATGATTACAAGGGCGAATACCCCCACAATCATCACTACCAAGTGGGAGAAAAATAAGCGAGTTGCCAAAGGTAAGGACTTTGTCGATCGCCAACCCTTGTTAATCATGTTAAAACTTCACATTAGATTAGAGTCTTCAAATTTGTAGCCTACGCCTACAACAGTTTTAACAAAAGTGGGGTTAGCAGGATCTGGTTCTATTTTTTTCCGCAACCGCGCTACATGAGTATCTACCACTCGTTCATCCCCATAAAAGTTATCACCCCAAAGTTTGTCAATTAGCTGGGTGCGGTTCCAAACTCGACCAGGACTGCTCACAAAAGTACTCAACAAATTAAATTCTAGAGTTGTTAACTCCAAAATTTCTGGTGGCTGAGAATCTATCTGGCGACTGATAGTACGTTGCTCTACATCTACTGTAAAATGTTGCGTACGATAAATTTGATGTTGACCGCCGCCTCGTAGACTACGTCGCAAAAGAGCGCGGACTCTAGCAACTAACTCTCTAGGGCTAAAGGGTTTAACCATATAATCATCAGCCCCAGTAGATAAGCCAATGACACGGTCTATTTCCTCACCTTTGGCTGTCAGCATTAATATATACGGGTCTTTTAACCCTGGTTTTTGGCGAATTCTGGCACAAACTTCCAGTCCATCTAAGCCAGGAATCATTAGATCTAGAATGATTAAGTCTGGTGCTTGCTCTTGAAACATCCGCAAAGCAGTATTTCCATCGCGACAAGTACGACAGACAAATCCTTCTTTTTCTAGAGAGTATTGGATCAACTGAGCAATTTCCGGTTCATCCTCAACGATTAAAATATCCATTTGAGTTAAAGACGAGTAAAAAGCACATAACAAATTAAGAGCAGTTTACTCTACAAAATATCTACTGCTCTGGCAAGATACCAGTTTATATATTGAGGATGAATTGATCAGGAAATTGTTTACTGTACGGTGGTGTTGGATAAGGGACGGTAGTTATAAGCAGAATTAGGGTCTTTTTGAATATGTTGTTTGATTGTGTCCAAATCAATGAAGCAGTCAGCAACATCGATTAAGCTATCACTAGTCATAGAGCGGACGCTGACAATTTCTACTCGTACTCCTTTGTAAGCGATCGCATTGACAGCATAAGCTAAGTCTCCATCCCCACTCACTAACACCGCAGTATCGTAATAGGGGACTAAATTGATCATATCTACCGCCATTTCTACATCTAGATTGGCTTTTTTAGAACCATCTGGAAATTGGACTAACTCTTTGGTGACTACACGATAACCGTTGCGACGCATCCATAACAGAAAACCTTGCTGTTTATCATTATTTCGATCAACACCTGTGTAGAAGAATGCGCGCAATAGTTTTGCACCTTCTGTTAAACAATAAAGTAATTTGGCATAGTCAATTTCAATTCCCAGTTGTAAAGCCGTATAAAATAGGCTGGAACCATCAATAAAAATTGCCACACGACCACGATTAGATTGACTGAAAATGCTTGTATCTACTGAAGAATCTGGTATTGTTAAATCTTCAGTTTCAATACTGGTGTCCATCATATTCTCTCCGTGCCATTGTGGTCTTTGTTTAAGTAATTTATATGGATTTGTCTGTTTGCTAAAAGTAGTAATATTCATTGATACCTCTAGATTTTAAATCTGGAAAGTTTTTCTTGGAATTTATCAACAGAAAAACTTTACTCATTTGTAACTGTGACAGCACAGCATATTTGTTCATATTTAGACTCCGCATCAATATCTGCTCTTGTTGAAAGCAGAGTACTCTTTGAGGAGAGAATCAAGTTAGCCATCAGCACATAATCCTATTTTAACTAGGCTTTGAAACTTCGCTCCATAGCATTATCTATCTGATGAAAATAAATGGCTGACATTACAATAAATTAATTTCAAGGCTTGCAGTTAAATCTGTAACAATCAAATGTTTATATATTGTTATATCCTTACATTACCTGGAAAATACTAATTTTAAAAGTCTCTTATAGTCCACTTTTGGGAGATAAAAATTTTCAACAAAAAATATGCATTTACTAAAATTATTGTTTAAATTAAATAGGTTGGCACAAATGTAGAGACGAGCCATGACTCGTCTGGAACTCGTCAGGATCGTCATTTGTGAGCCAGCGCGGTCTTGGGGATCTCGCCCATGTAGACGCGCGCAGCTTCCCCCAGGGTAGACTGGCGTAGAGGCGCTTATCAGCTTCAAGGTAGAGTACCCGTAAGGGTCCTTTATCATTAGTAAGCATTTCAGCTATTTTATATTTCTTAACATCGTTTTGTTTATTTCCGCCTACTTACTACTCTACCTTGAAGCCGATGAGCACCTCTATGTGTCTTATCCTTACGGTTAGGCACGTAGACGCTACATGGGCTACTCTACGAGAAGGGCTATGCCTACGGTGTAGAGTAAGTAGATACTTTGTGTCTATATAAGCTGATGTGCGCTTAGATTAAATATTCTTGCGTTAGGACTGTCCAGGGTCAAGAGTCCAAAGTCCAAGCTAGTCTTTGACTCTGGACTCTTGACTTTTGACAACCTGATCGCAAAATATACAATTTAAATGCATAACAGCTTAGTTCATTTATTAAAAGCATTTTTCACAAACTAGATAGGATTGCTATAAAAATCGAATTATTGCAGCAATTAAGTAAGCTTCCACTTCCAAAATTGCAGAAATATCAATATTAAAGCGATTCTTTTTTGAAATTTCTATCATACTCAAATTCTTTGATAGTATATTGTTATTTAGTAAACATTGTTATAAAAATCAAGATAAATTATTCTAATGATAAAAATTTTAAAATTTTATAACCCTTGATTAAGAGCAATCAAAAATAAATAGCTTGCACCTAGCTCTAAATTAAAATTTTGGCTGAAAGCTAAAGTCGGTTTTTAACCGACGAGCTAAGGTTTTAAGCCATTAAAATGTATTTGAGGTTTGAGCTTTGAAATTTATTTTAGGGTTGATTGCGACTGGTGCAATATGTCAGAAAATGGGTGTTCCTATATATAGCAATCCTATATGATTTGTGAAAATTGCAAAGTCCAGATCCCCGACTTCTTTAAGAAGTCGAGGATCTTGTCTGGAGCGAATGATTTAGGAATGCTATATGTCATCACTAATTATTTATGACACTGTTTTGATTGTGCTTTCATTTTCTGCTGAATTTTTGGTGGAATACCTAATTTAGAATTTGCATAAAGTCTGTCAAATTCTCGCTGGTAATGAGCAGCAATAATGGGATTTTTAATTACTAAAAGTGTCTCATCATTCCCATTATTTGCTGCTCTTGTCCAGTTGTGAGAACCTGTAATTACTGTTTGATGATCAATAATGGCAAATTTGTGATGCAATAAATCACCTTTTGCTAAAATCGGTACGCCTACAGTAGTAATGGGATTTTTCCAAGGACGATTATCAAGTTGATTTTTACATTTTTGACTTAGAGCTACGCCCATCATATCTAATACTTCGCTGTAGGGACGATAGGCAAATCCTGACTCAATTAAAGCGCGAATTTTGACGTTGTTGTTGTGGCGCATCTCAAGTATATTTGCCAAACGCTGTTCCGAAAAGACAAATAATGCCATATCTATAGATTGACTAGCTGAATTTAATGTGTTTCCAATCAAGCCATTACTGCTTTGTAGCCAAGGTTGTGTGGGGGAGTTTGGTGAAAATTTGACTGTGATTTGATTATCGCCTAAGATTGTTTGGTGATAATTTTGTAGAGGTTTTTGTAAACCAAACTTACTGTCTAATTTACCTGCTACTCCATCACCCCACATCAAGTTAAATTCTTTGGTAAATAAATCTGCTAATTCTCGGCTGTCAATTTTTAATAAATTATTAGCATTACCCAAACTATTAGGATTAGTAAAATCACCATGTATATCACTCATGGTAAAATTTGCAGAAGTAACAATCACAAAGCGATTGTCCACAACTACAAATTTATGATGCATCAAACTGCTACCTTGAGAACCGTCAGCATGATCATCAATTAAAGGTATTTTGGCTTGATTTAAAATTACTAAAGCATCTGTTTTATGAATTTCTTCTACACTCAGTTTACCATCTTTATTAATATCTGCAAATAACCGAAAATCTTGATAGCGTTGCTGTTCTCTTTTATCTAATTTATTCACCTCATTAACAGTAAAACTACTCCAAGGACGACTATAACGATTTTCTAAAATGACTCTGACTTTCACCCCCGATTTTTGTTTATCTACAACTGCTTGCGCTATCTTCGGTAAACGTAATTCTTGAACTGCGACATCAATTGTTGATTTTGCTTGGGAAATTGTCTCAATAATTAATTTTTCTAAATCATCTCCTTGGTGAGTCTGGTGACGGTAAGGTTCTAAATATTGAGAAGACTGAGAATGGTTGAAGTAAACTTGTACAAATGGATCTTGTGGTAGTGGTTCTAAATCTTTACTGTCAGAATGGACTCGCTGACAAGCAGATAAAATTAGTATTACTAAAAATATAGAAGACAAACGCCATTGGATAGAGAAAAAAGACACAGTGGTTTGATAAAAGTTTACTTAGCTGAACAAATTTATAATTCCCCAACTGTAGGGTTATTAAACGTAGAGTTTGGAAGTTAAGCTGTTATGCATTTAAATTGTATATTTTGCGATCCGGTCGTCAAAAGTCAACAGTCCAGAGTCAAAGACTAGCTTGGACTTTGGACTGTTGACCCTGGACAGTCCTAACGCAAGAATATTTAATCTAAGCGCACATCAGCTTATCAACCAAACTTTCATCTTCTACTGTTGACCAATTACCCCCAGATTTATCTGTGGGTCAATCCCAAAATCTAAAATCCTGTTAGAGGTTGACTTTTGCAATCAGCCTACTGTATTAGCTGACAATATAAATAGCCCGTTTCCCAGTGTATTGACTAGAGAGTTTATGCAAATTTATTTGGATTATAGTGCTACTACACCTACTCGCCAAGAAGCGATCGCAACAATGCAAACAGTCCTCACTCAACAGTGGGGTAATCCCTCTAGCTTACATGAGTGGGGACAACGGGCAGCAACTGTATTAGAACAGGCTAGAATGCAGGTAGCTGGACTTATAAATGCATCTGCGGAATCAATTATTTTTACTTCTGGTGGTACAGAAGCAGATAATCTCGCAATTATGGGTGTTGCCCGTTTGTATCGCCAACCCCAGCATATAATTATCTCTAGTGTTGAACATTCCGCGATTTCTGAACCTGCTCGGTTATTAGAACAATTGGGTTGGGAAGTAACTCGCCTCTGCGTAAATCATCAAGGTAAAGTTAACCCTCTAGACTTAAAAGCAGCATTGCAAGACAACACTGTCTTAGTATCAATAATTTACGGACAAAGTGAAGTCGGTACAATCCAACCAATCGCTGAATTGGGAAATATTGCTCGTAGTGCTGGTGTGTTATTCCACACAGACGCAGTTCAACTAGCAGGCCGCTTACCTGTGAATGTGCAGAATTTGCCTGTGGATTTACTGAGTATTTCTAGTCATAAAATTTATGGTCCCCAAGGTGCAGGGGCGTTGTATGTACGTCCGGGTGTAGAATTGGTTCCCATATTGGGTGGTGGAGGACAAGAACAGCGATCGCGTTCCGGTACACAAGCAGTACCCGTAATCGCTGGGTTTGGTGTCGCTGCTGAATTAGCAACTCAAGAAATGGCAACAGAAACACCCAGATTGATGCAGTTACGCGATCGCTTATTTTCCCAATTAACAGATGTCCCCGGTTTAATACCCACAGGTGATTTAGTTGATCGTCTCCCCCACCACGTCAGCTTTTGTTTAGAACACGCCGATGGTGAAAAAGTTAGTGGTAGAAGTTTAGTACGAGAATTAAACCGCGCCGGAATTGGAGTCAGTGCAGGAGCTGCTTGTAATAGTGGTAAACTCAGCCCTAGCCCAATTTTGTTAGCAATGGGTTATCCAGAACAAGCAGCTTTCGCCAGTGTACGAATGACGCTCGGACGAGACACCACCGCAGCGGATGTAGATTGGGTGGTGATGGTATTTAAGCAGGTTTTGCAGCGATTTTTTGCTAGAGACGCGATTAATCGCGTCTGTACAAGAGATTAATCGCGTCTGTACAATGGTCATTTGATTTGTCATTTGTAATGAAATCATTAATGGCAAAATCTAAAATCTAAAATCTAAAATTTTTTAAAATGGCTGAACTACCAAACTCTTTAGAAGATGCGATCGCTCAAGCGCGTACAGCTACCCAAGCAGCAATCGCAGATGGCTATACTCGACTACAGGTTGAGTTATTGTTTCCCGAATTGAAACTGATGGAGGTAGCACAGCAATTTCTACCCACTTTTACCCAATACAACGACAAACTAAAAGTTTTCTTTGCTGATGCGGGTAGTGTTGGTCTTGCCCGTCGCGATTGGACAGATGTATCATTCCAAATTACTGACATTGGCACTGGTAGAGCTGCCTCTATTGAATCAAAAGTTCAACCAGAAGATGAAATTTTCCTGTTTATCGCCCCTGGTTCTCCAGAAGTCCCGCAATTAGAAAAAATTTGTGCGGTTATAGGCGATCGCCCCTTAGTAATGTTAAATCCTTTTTTGGAAGATCCCGGTAAGATAGGAATTGGTTATGCTGCTAGGCAAACCCGGATTCGTTTTCTCAGCACAATAGAATCTTGTTACTACTTACGCCCTGTATACGAAGATGTAGCATTGTTCCGTTGCTATCCAGGATTATGGGAAATTTTAGTAGAAAATAACGGACAATACCAAAAAATCGCCGAGTTACCACAAAAACCCTCCGGCGACGACTTAGATATAATTCTTGCTAAAGGACAAGCCTCGACAGTAACAACACAAGGAGATACTGTCGCAGCAGTACCAGGAAAAAAACCAAGCGTGTTCAGAGGTTTGCAAAGGTTTATCAAAGCACTGAGAAATTAGGATAATGGAAATTTCTTAGTGTCTTAGTGTCTTGGTGTTTCAAATATTCTTTTTTCACCACCAAGGCGCAAAGACACAAAGATTAAATTGGGATTTATGCATTGACAAGTTAGACATAATGCTCTACAGAATGGACTTATTACAACAGTCCAAAACTTTATCCTGCTTGGATTTTGAATTGCTTATGTCTAATTTGCCACCACTCAATACAGATACTATTTGGGCAATTCTCAATGAAGAAATAGATGACGCCGCGGTTAATCAATTAGTATGGGACTGCTTGGGTTATCGCTACGACCCAGTGACTGCAAAGTGGGATAATCAACAAGTATCTCCCGAATGGCGAGATGAATATCCACAACCTCCCGATTTTATTGAGAGTCGTCCAGCAACAGTCAAGTTAACTCGTTCTATCCCAACACAGTACAAACAAATAGTTAAAGAAAAGCTGGGTTTTAAGGGTTATAAAATTGGCGAATTTGGCCCTCGACAAACTCGCAGGGCGACTGCTGCTAATTGGTTATTGAGTTATATGGAGCAAAAACGCTAGTACAAGAAGGCGATCGCACGATAGAGACATCAACGCTGCAATCAATATAAAAAATGTTCGCGAAGCGTTCCCGAAGGGTGGGTTTGCGACTATGGGCGTTAGGAACTAGCGCTTCTGCCCACCGAGGGGATGTAAGACCAAAGTCTTCTGGACGTAAAAAATCTACGAAGTCTGAGGCAATCCCCAATGAATTGGGAAGCCTACACTTACCCGCAAGGGAAGTGTAGGTAGTTCACCTCTAGGACTGATAAAATTAACTGGAGCTTATTGGATAAAATCGGTGCTAGCAGCCTTACTGTACGGTAAAGAAAATTTGCGTTTAGAAACAGTTCCCGATCCTACTCCTCGAAAAGGAGAGGTGGTGATCCAAGTGGGAGCGGCAACGACTTGTGGTACAGATTTAAAAGTGTGGCGTCGTGGCGGTCATGCAAAGATGCTCAAACCTCCTACTCTTTTTGGTCATGAGGCTGCTGGACAAATCGTGGCTATCGGTGAAGGTGTTACAGATTGGCAAATAGGCGATCGCGTAGTTGCTAATAATTCGGCTCCCTGCATGAATTGCTTTTTTTGTCAACGTCAAGAATATTCTTTGTGTCCAAATTTGACATGGAATAATGGTACTTTTGCTGAATATCTGAAAATTCCTGCCCCGATTGTACAGCATAATTTATTGTCAATTCCTGAAGATTTACCTTATGAATTGGCAGCCATGACAGAACCTTTGGCTTGCGTACTGCATGGAACCGCTCGTTCCAACGTTAAGAGTGGAGATAGAGTAGTAGTCTTGGGAGATGGAGCGATTGGTTTGATGTTTGTAGCCAAATTGGCTCATGATTTGGAAGTGGAAGTACTGCTATTCGGTGGTAATGACGATAGGCTAGAAATTGGTAAAAAACTCGGTGCAGCCCAGACGTTTAATTATCGGCAATTACCAGACATACCCACTGTGGTCAAAGAATTTACGGATAGCTGGGGTGCAGATGTAGTTATTGAAGCGACTGGTTTACCTAGTGTTTGGGAGACAGCGATCGCCTGCGCCCGTCCTGGTGCAACGGTGAATTTATTCGGCGGTTGTCCACGAGATACCACAATTACCGTCAACACTGAACAACTCCACTACAGTGAACTTACGCTCAAAGGAGTATTTCATAATACCCCTGAGTTTGTCAGAGCAGCCTTATCACTGATCGCTAGTCGCAGAATTCCCTTCGAGTTATTAATTAGTGAACAGCGTCCTTTAGAGGATTTAGAAACGGTATTTTGTGATATGCGATCGCGCAAAGTGATCAAAGTTGCTATGATACCGTAGTTGTACTTAGAAATAAATAAAGGCAGTAGGGGAAAACTAAAACTACCCTTTTTAATCAAGTAGGTTGGTATAAAAAAATGCTAAAAAACCCCCTGCTGAAAGTTTTGATATTGCCTTTTTCTCTAGTTCCCTATATCTGCGGGGGAACATTTTTAGCTGATCAAGCCAAAGCTTTACCAGGACAATCGACAGAAGAAGTTGGCGCTTGGATACAAGCACATCCGACTCTGCGTCCCAATATTAACGAGCGATTTTTTATACAGAAAAGTGATACAGCAGCCCAGCGATTTACTTTTCAAGCATCAGTGTTTGCTCCTGGGAAAATAGAGTTTATTCAAGACCGTAGTCGCATTCGTAGCGAAAGGCTAAGTATGTATGATGCCATTAATGGCATGAGTTTTGAGCGCTTGCAAGAATCTTTACGAGTCGTATATGGCATAGATATTTACCAAGATTTTAAACGCGCTCAGGTAGTGTATGAATATCCAACTCAAAGTACAGTTAATTCGGCTCGTTTTGCCAAAACTCCCATCCGGGAAGCCTTACGGGGAGAATTACGTCTAGGTCAGAGCTACGCATATTGGATAGAAATTGCCCAACCCAAGAACGGAAAAGCTTTCACTGGTCAAATGACTGTTTTGCTCAAATCTGACTTGAATAAGTTAAAAGCGCAATTGCAAAAAAGATAGTTTTTGGGCATTGGGCATTGGTTATTCTCCCCACACTCCCCACACTCCCCACACTCGCCATATTCCCTTGTCCCCGATCCCCGCCCCGATCCCCGATCCCCAATTCCCAACTAATGTAAATTTTGCCAGTTACCGGAAAAGATACTTTCAGTGGCGATCGCAATTCTCAATAAGTCTTCTTTCAGCAGAGGAGGCCAGTCAACTCCTGCTTTGCGTCCCGCTGCAAACAGTATTTGAGTTTTGATAGTTAGTTCATATAAAGCGTAGGCCAGTTCTCGTTCAATAGTAGTAGCTTCTTTAAGACCTTCAAATACCACTTTCAACGCCAGCAAAGTAGAGGTAATCTGACCGGGAACTGGTGGTTTTCCCTGTTGCAAGCGGTTGAGTAGCGCATCCGGGTTTTCTTCAGAAGTGATTGTTTGATCTATGAGGAATTTGCAAGCAGTTTCGTAGTTCATACCATTTCCGAATCACCACATCAGTCTTCACTAGGGCTATTTAAACATTTTTTTACAGTGATAGAAGAAGAAAGCCCATCGGCGCGTCTTTACGTGGGAGGTCAATAAACCACGACCTGTATCGAAGATATGCATATCTGACAAACCGATTCCATAATGCCAAAACGGGTCGGGTGGATTTTGCCAGTTGAGTAATCGTCCATATCGCTGACTTGAAGGGTTGGTGAGGCGATCAATTTCTTCTATTGTCTTGTCAATTTGGTCTGGAAATAACGGCATAGATCAACACGATGGCTATAATTTAGGGCGGGTATTTGCATTGACTGCATCTAATCAACGGTGAGGCGATCGCCACACATCAAGTTTGATAGAACCCTGAATAGATTATTCATTGGGATTTACTACCACCCAGATTTGGTTCTTTGTTGACCAAAATCTTTGCAAAAGTTAACAAAAATTGAGGCATTTGCGAACACAGTATAAAAAATTGGCAACATTAAGAAAATAAAGACAACAATAGCGATAGCTAGACCTGGAGTTCTGCTAAACCTATGCAGCCAATTCGTACATTCAACGTCTCACCTTCTTTGCCTGCGCGACTCGAACCCTTACGCAAGCTGGCTTACAACTTGGTTTGGGATTGGAACGTAGAAACCAAAGATGTATTTCGCCGTTTAGATCCTGATTTATGGGAATCTAGCCATCATAACCCTGTTTTGATGCTAGGAAATATAAGCCAAGCGCGGTTGATGGAAGTAGTAGAAGATGAAGGCTTTTTAGCACAAATGGATCGTGCCGCTTTGCAGATAGAAGATTATCTCAAAGAACGCACTTGGTATGAGAAACAACGCTCTAGTCATTCGTCCGATGACAAAGGACAAATGACAAAGGACAAAGGACGAGAATGCTACGCCTATTTTTCTGCTGAATTTGGGCTTGTGGACTGTTTACCCATCTATTCAGGAGGCTTGGGTGTACTAGCTGGGGATCATCTGAAATCTGCTAGTGATTTAGGGCTTCCCCTCGTCGGTGTGGGTTTGTTGTACCAGCAAGGCTATTTTGCCCAGTATTTAAATGCTGATGGCTGGCAACAAGAGCGTTATCCAATTAACGACTTCTATAACATGCCTTTGCACCTAGAACGTAATCCGGATGGCTCAGAACTGCGAATTACAGTAGATTATCCGGGACGTACTGTTTATGCTAGGGTTTGGCGGGTGCAAGTGGGAAGGGTGCCATTGTACATGCTTGACACCAATATTGAACCCAACAATCCTTACGATCACGACATTACAGATCAACTGTATGGTGGTGATATTGACATGCGTATCCACCAGGAAATCATGTTGGGTATTGGTGGCGTGAGGATGTTAAAAGCATTGGGGTATAACGTCACTGCCTACCATATGAATGAGGGACATGCAGCATTTTCTGCTCTAGAACGTATCCGCATTTTAATTCAAGAGCAAGGGCTGAGTTACATCGAAGCTAGGCAAGTGGTAGCTTCTACAAATATATTTACCACCCATACACCAGTGCCAGCCGGCATCGACTTGTTCCCACCAGATAAAATTTTGTACTATCTGGGACACTATGCAGAAATTTTTGGTTTAGGGAAAGACCAATTTTTAGCCTTGGGACGGGAGAGTACGGGTGATTTATCCTCACCTTTTAGTATGGCAGTCCTAGCGTTGAAGATGGCAACATTTTCTAACGGTGTGGCGCAGTTGCACGGTTCAGTCTCACGGCAGATGTTTCACGGTTTGTGGACTGATGTACCAACCGAAGAAGTACCAATTTCTGCGATTACGAATGGCGTTCATGCCCGTAGTTGTGTGGCGAAATCAACTCAGGAGTTGTACGATCGCTATTTAGGCCCGAATTGGTCATCAGCACCAGTGGATCATCCTCTATGGGATCGGATGAATGCAATTCCCG
Organism: Westiellopsis prolifica IICB1; assembly: GCF_004323185.1. Lineage (GTDB taxonomy): Bacteria > Cyanobacteriota > Cyanobacteriia > Cyanobacteriales > Nostocaceae > Pelatocladus > Pelatocladus prolificus_A. Next base: position 1,026,197 of record NZ_NAPS01000002.1, on the reverse strand, counting down.
ATGAGGAGCTATGGCGGAACCACGAACGCTGCCGCTTAGATATGATTTTGTATGTGCGGGAACATTTAGTCAAACATTTACGCGATCGCGGTGCATCTGCGATTGAAATTGCCCAAGCCCAAGAAGTCCTCGATCCTCATATTTTAACGATAGGCTTTGCCCGTCGCTTTGCCACCTACAAACGTGCTACTCTCTGGATGCGTGATTTAGAACGCGTCAAGCGGATTTTATTTGGCAATAAAGACCGCAAGTTACAATTTGTGATTGCTGGTAAGGCACATCCTAAAGATATCCCTGGCAAAGAACTCATCCGCGAAATTAATCATTTCATCCGCGAAAATAATTTGGAAAAACAGGTGGTGTTTGTTCCAAATTACGATATTCATATTTCCCGATTGATGGTGGCGGGTTGTGATGTGTGGTTAAATACACCCCGTCGTCCCCGTGAAGCTTCTGGTACTAGTGGCATGAAAGCAGCAATGAACGGATTGCCAAATTTAAGTGTACTAGATGGTTGGTGGGATGAAGCTGATTATGTCCGCACTGGTTGGGCAATTGGACATGGGGAAATTTATGACGATCCCACTTATCAGGATGAAATAGAAGCAAATGCTCTGTATGACATCTTAGAAAAAGAAGTTGTACCGTTGTTTTATAATCGCGATGCCGATGGTTTGCCTAGACACTGGGTTGCCAAAATGAAAGACGCCATCCGGTTAAACTGTCCGTTCTTTAACACCGCGCGCATGGTGGGAGAGTATGCCCAAAGAGCATATTTCCCCGCGAGCGATCGCTATACTATCCTGACTAGTGATAATTATGCCCCAGCCAAAGAACTAGCAGCTTGGAAATTAAATCTCGGTGAACACTGGTACAACATCACAATTAAAGATATTGATATCTCTGTAGGCCCTGATATTGAAGTTAACCAAACCGTTGCTGTTAAAGCCAAAATTGACTTAGCAACTCTCACAAATGATGACGTACAGATAGAACTGTATCAAGGTACAGTAGATGCCAATGGCGAGATTGTCAATGGTGTGCCACTAGTAATGGAATACCAAGGAGAAGATAGTCAAGGCTTAAGTATTTACACGGCTAATATTCTGTATACTACTTCTGGTTTACAAGGATTATCTTTACGTGTATTACCTAAACATAAGTATCTTTCTACTCCTTATGAACCAAGATTGATTTTGTGGGCGGAGTAAATATTTAGGGTTCGGGCATGGGGCATGGGGCATGGGGCATGGGGCATTGGAATAAATTCTTCCTTGTCCCCCTTGTCCTCCTTGTCCCCCTTGTCCCCCTTGTCCCCCTTATCTCCCTTGTCCCCCTTGTCCTCCTTGTCCCCCTTGTCCTCCTTGTTCCCCCTGTCCCCCCTGTCTTCCTCTCCCAAGTTCGCAATCGTCGCCACCCACGCTGCTTTACAACCCCACNTCCTTGTCCCCCTTGTCCTCCTTGTCCCTTTACCCTTTCCCCGATCCCTGATCCCCTATCTTTTGAGGAACAACTATGTAACCTGTGGTGCGATCGCCTAATACCAGGTTACGTTGTTCTCCCCAATACCACCAGTATGCTGCTATGTAAGCACAGATGAGGCTATCGAGTTTGTCTTCGGCTGCTTTGAGTTGTGTGCCCGTGGTGGGAATTTCCGGGACAAATGAATTGAAAAGGCGCAAAGTATACGCAGAAGGTTCTAAGGAGGGTAAGATTTGTGTGATGTAATTATAGAGTTTGATGAGTTCTAGGCGGCGATCGCTCAGGCGTCCTTTTTTATATTTCAGAATACGTTCTAAGCTGAACAAATGTACTATTGCGGGGTGGGGAAAGACTTCGATTTGATATCTACCGGGTTTTTGTGGTTCGATGGTGGGTGCGTGGTCGAAACCACGAGATTCTAGTTCTAAGCCAAAGTTAACGGTGCGTTCGGCGAAGGGAAGATTAAGATTGGCTGGGTAGCAACCAGCATGATATTTACCAAAGTATTTATGAGTAAGTTTGTCGGGGAGACGACTACCTGTGGCGTTAGGGATAAGAGTCGGGGCGTCTACACCAATTACAGCACTTTCACCTGGTGGAACACAAGTATCAACCCAGTTGAGGATGTCTGCAATTGCTTCTTGGCGATCTAAGTCGAGTATTTGTAGTTGATTTTCTGACCATTCTAAGCAGCACAGTCCGCTTGGTTGTGATTTCCAGCCTAAATCGATGCCGATAAATTTCATTTTTATTTAGTTTAGCAATGGAGAGAATAAAGTAGCGATCGCAAAGCTTATATTAACTGTATTACTCATTTGGCAAGTTTTTGAGATGTTCAATTACTTTGTAAGGAACTTTGTTTTCATCTACAGGGTAGCCATGAAAACCAAAAAAATTATCAAACTGAAATTCATAAAATTTTCCATCATAGTATCCATAAATTTGTCTACCACTCACAATACCTTGATCTAAAACTACTTGAGCAACTTCATCACTCAAATCCATAAAAGTTCCCCAACCACCTAGAGCGTGTTTAGGGCTAGGTACGTAACGCGGGCGTAGTTTTTTCGCGTGACTTACATGAGTTAAGTTTATAATTTCTATTTCTTTATAATCTATACCATCTTGACTGTATCTTAGTTGAATAGACTGCGAGACAAAATCAGGTGCGCCCTGTAAACTAGTTAAAGTTCCCTGAAGATAGGCTGCTCCTGCTAATGAGCTTCCACAAACATCCTGATTATTAAAATGGCATTCATGAAAATCTAACTCTTCATCTAAAATATCATCTATAAAAGGGCCTTTATTCATTAATTTAATCAATAATATCCGACTGGTTTCTTGTTCTTCTCCACTAGAAGATTTTGACTTCTGATGCAACCAATCGCTTACTTTCATTTGAATTGTTATGTGGCAATTAAAAAAACTACTATGAGTAAGTATTGGCTTTGAAGATTTTATAAGTTCTAATTCTTTGATTATCTCGAACAATACTATCATTAGCTTATCAGCATCATCATTATGTTTTGCTTGCCCAATAAAAGATTGTTCGTTAATCAAAAAGTGCATTTACATCAACTCCATTAAATCTTTTTCCATTTGATCAAAGAAACCATCAGGCCATTGATCAATTCTTCCATGACGATTAATACGTGGGGACAAAACTTCTGTAAAAACTTGACCTTCTATTTCTTGACGCTGAAAATAGTGTAATTGCACCTCTTTATGGTCAAGATGGCGACGATGAACGGCAAGACGAATTCCGTTTAAAACATGGTCGCTATGAGTTTCTATCACCACTTGAACACCGCAACTAGCCGCAAGTGCTAACAATTCGCCCATTTTAGCCTGTCCTCTGGGATGAAGATGAGCCTCCGGGTTTTCAACTAGAATTACTGTATCAGGTTCTGAAGCGAGTACTGCCACAATAATAGGCAAAGTATAGGTAATACCAAAACCCACATTAGTAGCACGGTAAGGGTTACTGAGTCCGTAGGAATATTGAAAGCTTACTAAATCCATGTCTGGATTGGATTTGATTTCCAGTCGGGTTCCTGGGCTGACTTCTCCCATCCATGCTTCTACTTGATCTTTAAGATTTAAGGAGGTAGCGTTGGGATGATTAAGTTTAGTATTGGGAATATTTTTATCTCTATAAACAGAGAGGAAATGAGCAGTGTATTCTCCTTGAGTCCCCAGTTGTTGATGCTGTCTTACTTGAAAATCAGATATCTCGAAGTATGTTCTGGGACCAACACGTTCTGCTTGCAAGTAGTGAAATTTATCGTTAAAAAGACTTAATTGATATATATCAGAAGATGTTGGTGGTGACGCAAGAGTTAGAACATCTGCTTCTCTGTTATAGTCAAAAAGCCAAGGTAATTCATCATAAATTTTACCTTCAAGATGTCGAAGAAATTCTAAATTGCATAATCTGAGTTCTTTGTCAATAGCAAACTTTTTTAACGCACTTAGCCTTTGTAGCCCATCTATAACTAACCATTTATCTTCGTTAGTAGCATCCATGTAAAATGCAGGTAGTGGAATACGAATCAAGATTGATTCAATAAGTCTGCTTTTAGCAGTTGATGTCCAAATGTCAGCATGACGTTGAAACTCAGGAGCTAAGTCAATTTCATCAAATTTAATTCTTTTCAACACTAAATCAATAGTCATTGGTCGAGTATCAACCCGAATAAGATTAGGGTCAAATGGTTCATTAATAAACTCTTCTTCTGGTTCAATATCATTTTGCTCTATTTCATTTTCTTCTTCTAGTAACTCTAAAGAGCGGTTACTTAGATTCGTCATTATAGTTACTCCTTGGCATTAATGGCTATTTACTTTCTTTCACATAATTCTTGGTGATGCTACCCTAGCTTATTATGAAAGAGTGGTCTGCTGAGATGACTTAGCTTGATCGTATATCTTCCAGCGTTGGCTTTGATAATAAACCTAGACCAATCGAACTGCCCATACTGAACAAATAATAAAGCAGCTGGGTTTACCAGCTGCCTAAGCAAGAAATGTTTACTGTGTTTACCTCAATACCATTTGATTAACTGGCGCAACTCCAGCCATCTCTAAAATTTGCGGAATCAAATCTTCGCGCTTAACTGCCATCATATGTACACCCTGACACAATTGCTGTGCAGTTTGTACTTGTTCCGCAGCAATTTTCATCCCTTCTTCTAGAGGATCTTTGGCTTTTGCTAATCTATCAATAATGTGTTCGGGAATATTTACACCCGGAACACACCTATTAATAAATTGGGCATTTTTTGCCGATTTCAACAAGAAAATTCCGGCTAAAATTGGTTTACCACAATCAGCAGCAATTTTATCCATGAACTTTTCTAGTATTTCAAAGTCGGTAATTAATTGACTTTGAAAAAATTGCGCTCCTGCTGCTAATTTGCGTTCAAATCGTTTTTGTAAACCCGACCAACTCGGACATTGCGGATCGACTGCTGCACCAGGAAATAAATCTAGCGCTCCATCAGTTAGGGGTTTGTCGTTGCAATCAAAGCCATGATTCAGCTTTTCTATGACTTGCAGCAACCGCACAGATTCTAAGTCAAATACACCTTTGCAATCAGGATGATCGCCTGCTTTTACAGGATCACCCGTCAAAGCTAAGATATTTCTGATACCGATCGCATGAGCGCCCATTAAATCAGCTTGTAAACCAATCCGGTTGCGATCGCGACAAGCAATCTGACAAATTGGTTCAATGCCATGTTGTATTAAAATTGCCGATGCAATCACTGGCGACATCCGTAAAACTGCTCGGCTACCATCGGTAATATTGACAGCATGAACCCTTCCCTTAAGAGTCGCTGCCATTTTGAGCATTTGTTCTGGATTACCGCCTTTTGGTGGTGCTACCTCGGCGGTAATCAGGAATTTACCAGCTTTTGCAGCTGTCTGAAAAGAAGTTAAACAACTTGGATTTTGAGTATCCAGCATAAAAATGAGCATTTCTGTCTTTGGGTACAGCTATAACACAACTCACCCTACACAGAAAACCTCATAATGGTGTGGAGTATCCCATCGCAGTTTTAACTTTTGCTAAAGTTTGGTTAGCAATAGCCTCTGCTTTATGTTTTCCATGGCGTAAAACAGACTCTAAATAGCCTTTGTCGTTCATTACCGCCTGATATTTCTCTTGAATGGGTTTGAGGGCGTTTATGACTGTTTCCGTCAGTAAAGGCTTAAATTGTCCCCAGCCCATATCTTGACACTCAGCAGCGACTTCTTCTTTGGTTTTACCAGACAGCAGCATATACAGAGTTAACAAATTATTACTCTCTGGTCGTTCTGGATGATTAAATTCTAAACCGCGAGTCGGGTCAGTTTTACATTTCTTAATTTTTTTGGCAATTTCATCTGGTGAATCTAACAAATTGATCCGACTTAATTCTGAAGGATCAGACTTAGACATTTTTTTTGTTCCATCTGTCAAACTCATTACCCTAGCCCCTTCTTTACGAATCAGAGGCTCCGGTAACTTTAATACTGGTTGATCTGGTTTGGCAAATAAGTGATTAAACCGATTGACAATATCTCGTGTTAATTCTAAATGCTGTTTTTGGTCTTCCCCGACTGGTACTTTTTCAGGTTCGTAGAGCAAAATATCAGATGCCATCAGCACAGGATAGTCTAACAAACCAACACCCACATTTTCACCCTGCTTGACAGCTTTTTCCTTAAACTGAATCATATCTGTCAGCCAGTTGAGCGGTGTAATGCAGTTGAGTAACCAAGTCAGTTCAGTATGTGCAGGGACGTGAGATTGTACAAAGATGGTGGAATAGGTTAAATCAAGACCACAAGCCAGATATAGAGCAGCTAAGGTATAAGTATTTGTGGCTAGTTCTGCTGGGTTATGTGGCAGAGTCACAGCGTGTAAATCAGCTATAAAAAGGAAATTATCGTACTGGCTTTGTCCTTCTACCCAGTTGCGAATTGCACCTAAGTAGTTACCCAAGTGTAAGTTACCAGTTGGTTGAACTCCAGAAAGAACACGTTGCCTAACGGACATAAGGTAGGATATATAGTTTTAACTTTATTTAACGATACTTAAAAATGAGCAAAAAAGGGAAAGGGGGACACCGGAGTGTGGGAAGTGTGGGAAGTGTGGGAAGTGTGGGGAGAATTATTTAACAAGTCTCTTCCCCATGCCCCATGCCCCATGCCCCATCTTTTGCGCGATCGCTACTTTAGCAGAGTTAGGGTGTTTGGAATCAAGTGACGTATGTACCAAAGACGAAACATCTGATTTTGATCATGACGAGGGGACAAAGTACCCTGAAAAGCTTGTGAGATAAAGATGACACAAAACAGTCATAACTAGTTCATATAACATTGATAGTTTATAAATAATTACAGATCATTTCATTATAAAAGGGAAGACTATGTAGATTGGATTGAGCTACAACGAAGCCTTATTTGTAATTATTTTTCACTATAACTAATTGGTTTAAAAGTGCTTTAAGAATGTAGATTTTATCAAATTTTCTATTTGAAAATTCAAGTCAAATTGATGAAATATGTATATTATTTTTCTAGCTGTATTTCTTGTGAGTTTACTAACTTTTTCTGGTTGGGCTGCGATCGCCTACCTTTTTCCTAACAATCATTCTCACGATTAAATAAATTAACTATGCAACAAGAACTTTAGCCAATCTGCTGATTCCTTCTCGAATTTGTTCCTGTGTCAGTTCCGAGTAACCAAAAATAAATTCGCCCGTCACATTCTCTGTGAGATACTGGGATTGAGCAGATATAATTCCCACACCCAAGGACGCAGCACCCTCAATAATCTCTTCATCTGTAAGTTGCGTCTGTAGTTTCACCATTAAATGCAGCCCAGCCTTCTCGCCTAAAATTGTAACTCGTTCCCCAAAGCGATCGCTCAAAGCTTGTACTAAAACTTGGCGACACTGATCATAGTGCTGACGCATTTTTCTAATATGTCTTTCTAAATGTCCTTCTTCAATAAAATCAGTTAAAACATACTGCTCTAACAATGGTAAATGTTTATCACTCAACCACTTAGCACGGCGAAATATTGGTACTAAACTTTTGGGTAAGACTAAGTAACCAATTCGCAGTGAAGGGAACAATACCTTGGAGAAAGTACCCATGTACAGCACACAATCGCTTTTATCCAAACCTTGCAGAGCTGGAATCGGTCTGTCACCATAGCGATATTCACTGTCATAATCATCCTCAATAATCATTGCTCGATGAGAATGCGCCCAAGCTAGTAACTCTAGTCGCCGAGACAGAGACAATATTGCTCCTGTGGGAAACTGGTGAGAAGGAGTCACGTAAACAAGCTTAATGTATTCACCCGTATCGTTTAACTTATTAACTATCAAACCTGACTCATCCACAGGTACTGGTATAAGCTTTGCACCTTGTGTTAAAAAGATGCGACGTGCGCTCAGATAACCAGGATCTTCCAAAGCAACAGCATCCCCAGGATTGATTAACAAGCGCATCACCAAATATAAAGCTTGCTGAGTGCCATTAGTGATCATGACCTGCTCAGGTTCGCATTGGACTGCACGGGATTGGGACAAATAACGAGCGATCGCTTCCCTTAACCGTTCATATCCCAAGGCGTCTGTTGCATAATCTAACCAATGACAATCATAGCGACAGTGACGAGACAGTAATTTTCGCCACAACTGCATTGGAAATAGTTCAAAAGCAGGTTGCCCATAGCGGAAGTTAATCGGGGCTTGAGGTTCTGTATTTATCAACACATCATTTTCAATCAAACTGGTGGCATACTTAGACAGCGAGCTTTGACCAGAAGCAGAATTTTGAACTGACTCAATCGGGATGGAATGCAATAAATCGTCCGGGAGTTGGGCGCAGACATATGTGCCAGAACCAACAATCGTTTTGATATAGCCTTCACTGAAGAGTTGCTCATAGCTAGTAGTAACGGTAGTACGAGAAATACCCAAGGATTTGGAGAGCTTTCGCGTCGATGGAATGCGTTGATTGGGTAGCAGGCGTCCGTTGAGAATTGCTTTCCGCATTTCCTCGTATAATTGTTGATGTAATGGCACATCTATATTACTGTCGAGTGCGATCGCTAAATCCATATTCTAGTTTTGTGTAACATATAATACTAAATTGGGGCGTTGCTGAATCGTGGTATGAATCTAGTGTAGAGACGCGATATTGATAATTGGGGTTGTAGGTGTAAATACCCTCTGCCCTCTGCCTTCCCCCAAGCGAGATCACCAAAAGTTGCCAAGAACCACATTATCCTTTAAGTGGCAAAAGCTCTCACCTTTAGGTAAGAGCTTTCAATCAATTATGAAACTGTATAGCAGTTTTGCACTATATTGTTGTAATCTTCCATAGGGCATGATTGTAGTAATTGGCATCAGCACCAACGACTTTCGGACTTTCAAAGCCGCTTGATGCTAGCCAGCCACCTTCATCTCCTCGCTGTCC
>NZ_NAPS01000002.1:939208-1016923 GCF_004323185.1 Westiellopsis prolifica IICB1 | reverse complement strand
TTGGCATCAGCACCAACGACTTTCGGACTTTCAAAGCCGCTTGATGCTAGCCAGCCACCTTCATCTCCTCGCTGTCCTTTGATTGGCTCTCCATCGGAAAACAGATACCGTTTTGTCTGTTGATTTTCAATCAGAACAGGCTTGTTTAGTAGCTCATTGATATTTACATCTGTGCTTTGATTTTCGGCAACTTTGTCCGCAGCTGATGTCTTCTCTTTAGCAGTGGTTGTTTTCGTGAAATTGCCTTTACTATCATAGGCTAAACCCGATACTAGATTTCCTTGAGCATCTAATAGTCTGACCTCATCTCCTGAATCTTTCCAAAGGGATACACCGCTACCGCAACTAAAGCCGCCTGACTCTGGATGTACTTCATTGGTATAAACCCGCACGCTCTGACCTGGGGCTAATTTTGTTCCTTGGGGAAAAGTGAACGCTTTATTGCGTCCTACCCCGGAAGCAAGTTGCCAACCAGATACATCGACGGGTGTCTTTTCCCGATTGGTAATTTCAACGTATTCGTCAGATTGAGTTCTCTTGACCTGATTCTTGTAGACAATATTGGTAATTTCTATCTGTGGAGTTTGCTGATTTGTCATGATTTTTACTCTTTAGCTACTAATTCGCTGTAAATTTGCTTAAGTATTACTTTTTCAGCATCTTATAATCGCTAATAAAATTCAAGGAAAGTTAAGACATTTAAGACAGTTAAAATGAGTCATAATTAATAATAATTACTAGTTATTTTTATATAAAGCTAAATTATTTAACTCCAATGATTTTGGGCTAGATATAACTCCCAAGAGAATAAAAGTACTCACCGAACTGCTGGGTTTATCAGAAGTAAAATTTATTTCACAACGCCAGCATAAAGAAATTGCAGTAATTTTACAAATAGAGCCAACTCGTAAAGAAAGTATTTGTCCTAAGTGTGGGACAAAAATCATAGATTACATTAAAATCGTAGACATATAGTGAAAGATTTACCTTGGGGAGAACAACAAGTATTTTTGGAAATAAATAGACGACAATTGAAATTAGATACATCCAAGCTGCTTGCAATATTGAATGAACGCACACAAGAAATAATCAAGATAACCTTGATGTCATGGGGAGCATAAGTCTTATCCCAAATAGAATAAGTCAGTATAGATTTGTGGCAAGGTTATAAAGATTTAGTAATATAATTAATGCCAAATGCTCAGGTGGTAGCAGATATATTTCATGTAATGACGCAGATTAATCAAGAATTAGATAAGCAAAGAAAGCGAGACAAAAGCCAGACAGAAGAATTAATTAAAAAAACTACCTCTTCATCACAGAAGGCAGAATACGAAAAAATACTGTCCGGATTAAAAAATAGTAAATATGCCTTACTGAAAAATGAAAAAGACTTAAATGAAGAGCAAGCCAAGAAACTGATTGAAGTGAAAGCTGTTTCAGATACATTGAAACTCATGCATGAATTGAAAGAAAAAATTATCAAAATGCACAAGAAGGGGTCAAAAAAGAAATTAGCAAACATAAAGTAGCTGGTCGCCCAATATTTTATTCTCGTGCAAGTGTAGCAATTATGGAATTATCAGATGGTCGTTGCTTTGAATATAATAGGACTTACGCACACTCTACAAATCCTTGGCGTTCTACCTTACGGTAGACACGTAGACGCTTGTGCGGCTTCCGTAGGTAGTGGCTTGGTGAAAGTAGCCGCTTGCGCGTCTAAGGCTCCTTGGCGGTTAAATCAATTAAGCTTTTCGGCAATTTTTGCGTAAGTCCTATATAAATTGCGCTCAGACGGAACACGAGAAATAATTCGTGAAGTTAAGAGTAAATGAGGCAAGCAAAACCTACCCTAACTATAATTGCTGGGCCAAATAGATCGGGTAAAAGTACATTTACTCGTGCAACTCAAGAAGCTTTACGAGTTCTAAGTGGACTGATATTACAACACAAAAGTGGCTCTTGTAGTAGACCACTTGCACTATTAAGCTGACAATATATCCTATTGAAACAAGTTTTTAATCATGAGTAATAGTAGTGAAAATGTTTTGCCTGTGACGCAACGCACTAAAATCAGGCGCGTTCCTCAACGTGGACAGTATGAACGTCAAGTTATCTATGACATTTTAGATGAAGGTTTGGTGTGTCATGTCGGGTTTGCTGTAAATGATCAACCATTTGTAATTCCTACAGCTTATGGCAGGATAGAAGACAAACTTTACATTCATGGTTCTCCTGCAAGTAGGATGTTGCGATCGCTCCAAAATGCCATCGAAGTCTGCGTTACCGTCACCCTACTTGATGGACTGGTGTTGGCGCGGTCTGCTTTTCACCACTCAATGAATTATAGATCAGTAGTAGTATTTGGTACAGCAGCAATAGTAGAAAGTCCTGAAGAAAAGCTAGCAGCATTACATGCTTTTACTGAACATGTTATATCGGGGCGATGGGTAGAGGTGCGCCCACCCAATCGCCAGGAACTACAAGGAACTTTAGTATTATCTTTACCACTGGATGAAGCATCAGCAAAGGTACGGACAGGACCACCACTTGATGATGAAGCAGATTACAATTTACCTGTATGGGCTGGTGTGTTGCCATTGCAACAGAAAGCAGCAGCACCGATTCCAGATTCTCGTTTGCAGTCGGGTATTACTCTACCTGACTATGTGCATAAATATACCCGTACTCCATCAACCTGAATCTAGGTAGCTTTGTAGGAGAGAAGTTTTTCAGATCCAGTGAAAAGTCAGACTAACATCAATTTAAACTTGACAAACAACCACACTCAGCATCAGAGTACAATTGGTGACTGCCCTGGATGCAACTTAAAATCTAGATTCTCCCACCCAAACTGACAATGACAGAGCTTACCCCTAATTCTAGTTTTAGTTTGACACTCCGCCTGGAGATTCCCAACCGGATTGGAATGTTAGCTAGCGTTACTCAGGCGATCGCCACCACTGGTGGTAATCTTGGTCAAATTGATTTAATCGAACAAACTAGAGCTTTTTCTATTCGTGATCTCACCGTTGATGCTGCTAGCACCGAACACGCCGAAGCAATTGTGCAAGCAGTCAAAGCTTTACCAGATATTAAATTACTGAATGTTTATGACCGCACCTTTAATTTGCATCGGGGCGGCAAAATTAGTATTACCAGTAGAATTAGTCTCAAAAGTGTTTCTGACTTAGCAATGGCCTACACGCCGGGAGTAGGACGTATTTGTACAGCGATCGCTCAAAACCCAGAAGATGTTTACAAATTAACTATTAAACAAAATACTGTAGCAATTGTTACTGATGGTAGCGCTGTTTTGGGTCTGGGAAATCTGGGCCCAGGGGCTGCTTTACCAGTCATGGAAGGTAAAGCAATGCTATTCAAAGAATTTGCTGGCATCGATGCTTTCCCTATCTGTTTGGCTACCCAAGATACAGATGAAATTGTCCGTACTGTGAAAAATATTGCGCCTGTATTCGGTGGTGTCAATTTAGAAGATATTGCTGCACCTCGTTGCTTTGAAATTGAACAAAGACTGCGGCGAGAGTTGGATATTCCGGTTTTTCACGACGATCAACATGGTACGGCGATCGTCACCTTGGCTGCACTGTTTAATGCTCTCAAGTTAGTGCATAAGTCAATCGATCAAATTCGCATTGTAATTAACGGTGCTGGTGCAGCTGGAATAGCGATCGCTCGTTTATTGCAAAAAGCCGGGGCTGATAAAATTTGGATGTGTGACTCTAAAGGAATTCTTTCTACCAGTCGTACTGATTTAACAGAAGAAAAGCAAGAATTTGCTGTCAAAGCACAGGGTACTCTAGCGGGTGCAATGCAAGCAGCAGATGTATTTATTGGTGTGAGCGCACCGGGAGTAGTCACACCAGAAATGGTGCGTTCGATGGCGAAAGATCCGATTGTGTTTGCGATGGCAAATCCCATTCCCGAAATTCAGCCAGAATTAGTTAGTAATGAAGTGGCTGTTATGGCTACTGGGCGTAGTGATTACCCCAACCAAATCAATAATGTTTTGGCTTTTCCGGGGGTATTTCGCGGTGCATTAGATTGTCGAGCCGAGACGATCACCACTTCCATGTATTTAGAAGCAGCAAGTGCGATCGCTTCTTTAGTTAAAGCATCAGATTTGGACAGGGAACATATCATTCCTTCTGTATTTGATGAACGCGTCGCCACTACTGTTGCAGCTGCGGTACAACGTGCTGCACGCCAGGATGGTATCGCTCGCAGTTAACTAATCCTTGTGTGGCTTTTTTATTACTTTTTCAGCAAGCCCTACTTATAATTCCCACACAACCCCACCCCAGTTTTGTCTAACGCCAAAACCGCCCCTCCCCGCACGCGGGGAGGGGATTAAGGGGTGGGGTACAATGACTTTGGGAAGTATAACTAATTATCCGAACTTGATATTACTTATAAACTGCTACCGAATCTTGGGCCTCGCGGTACAATCCCTTGGCAATACGGAACATTTCTTGACCTGTGTGCAAATAACTCTCGTCGTAATTCAAGGGAAAATATTCTAATTCATCTAGTCCATCACTAATTTGATTGAGGCAGTAATAAAGATGAGCCGCTACTCTTGCTAAACTAGGGGGATTAGGTAGGGAACGAAAAGAAATTTGTGCCTGTTTGAGGTCTTCTCGGCAATGTTCTAAGTACTCCTGAAAATCTTCTAAAAGCTCATCATCAAAAGGATCAGCTGCTAGTTTTTCAATTTGTGTTTTCAAAGAATAAAGAATGACATACGCTAGGCGACTACTTGGTTGATAAACCTGACGTAGCCATTCTTCAATTTGATCATCAATGTCTCTTCCTGTTTGTCGTTTTGTTTGATATTGTTGCCCGGCAGCAGTGCTACGCTGTTGTCTGCTGCTGGGTTGCTGCTTCAGTTTGTGATAATTTCGTCGATCATAACTTTGGCGATTTTCAGCATCACCCAAAACTTCATATGCTGCATTAATACGGATAATTTCCTCGCTATCTGCTGTTTCTTGATTACTATCAGGATGATATTGCTTAACCAAGCGGCGATAGGCTTGCTTAATCTCTGCTTGGCTAGCGTGAGGACTTACTTGAAGAGTTTCGTAGTGGTTATTATTTACCATTTAGAGAACATCCTGAAAGCCCCGTCACTACATAGTGCGGGGATGAAAGGTAGGTGATAACTTGAGCTTACCTGCCTTCAAAATTTTAACAGTTTGGCCAAGTTCTCATTTAAGTGTTGCTGACTCTGGCTTCTACCAAGTCTTGAAACAATGGTGTGCTTAAATACCTTTCTCCAAAACTAGGCTGAATCATCACAATTAAGCGTCCCTCGTTTTCTGGGCGTTGGGCGATACGAATTGCAGCACACAAAGCAGCACCAGTAGAAATACCAGAGAGTAAACCTTCTTCTTTTGCTAAACGCCGTCCATAGGCGATCGCTTCGTCATCACTGACAGTAATAATTTCGTCAATTAAATTTACCTTTAGTACTTGGGGAACAAATCCTGCACCAATTCCCTGGATTTTGTGCGCTCCAGGTTTTCCTCCTGATAAAACTGGACTGTTGGTTGGTTCAACTGCGATCGCTTTTAAACTGGGTTTGCGTGCTTTGATCACCTCTGCTACACCCGTAATTGTACCACCAGTACCGATGCCGGCTATAACTATGTCTACTTTACCTTCAGTATCTTCCCAGATTTCTTCTGCTGTTGTTGCTCTGTGAATTTGCGGATTTGCAGGGTTACGAAATTGCTGCAACATGTACGCATTGGGCAATTTATCAACAATCTCTTGTGCTTGCCGAATCGCGCCACTCATACCTTCAATTCCTGGTGTGAGTTCAAGTTCTGCACCGTAAGCCCGCAACATTGCCCGTCGTTCAGCACTCATTGTTTCTGGCATTGTTAAAATTAATCGATAACCTTTAGCTGCTGCTACCATTGCTAAGGCTATCCCGGTATTGCCAGAAGTGGGTTCTACTAATACGGTCTTACCAGGAATAATCAATCCTTCCTCTTCAGCAGCATTAATCATACTGATCCCAATTCGGTCTTTCACCGATGCGGCTGGATTCATACTTTCCAACTTCACGACAATCTCAGCTACACAGCCTTCTGCTTGAGGAATACGGTTGAGCTGCACTAAAGGTGTACGTCCGATAAGTTCTGTAATGTTACGAGCAATTCGCATTGGTTTATTTGTCCTTTGTCAATAGTCAATGGTCAATAGTCAAATGTCAACTGTCAAGCGTCAATAGTCAATGGGTCAAAAAACTATTTGCTTTGGGCAATTGACAATTGACACTTGACTTTGGACAAATTACTAAATGTAATACATAAAATTCAACTGCCGTCGTGAATCGCGTTTTTCACAGAGGTCGGCAAGTGTGTATTTATGTAAAACTGAGTTTGCTGCCTCACGCGCTTCTTGCCAAATTTCTTCTACAACAGCACCATCTACAGTTTTGGGCTTATCTTCTTCATTGGTCTGCACCTTATCTAAGCCTTCTACACATGCTAATACTTCAAAAAGCGTGATTTTCCAAGGTTCTCGCGCCAACAAGTAACCACCTTTTGATCCTCGTTGGCTTTTGATTAGACCCCCACGCCTCATGATAGCTAGCAATTGTTCTAGATAGCGATCAGGTATATTTTGTTGTGCTGCTATTTGACGAATTTGTAGCGGTTCTCCACTTTGGTAACGAATTGCTAATTCTAACAAAGCAAGAATTGCGTATTCTGATTTACACGATAGTTCCACAGCTAATAATATGAAATAAATAATCCCTGTTACTTTTTTAGTATACTCCGGTTACCTACTAGGGTTTGTTGTTTTTATAATTAAAAACATAAAAAACCCCGCTCAAAGGCGGGGAAAACATTTTTGCTGTTGTTAGATGATTGGGAAAAAACCACTAATCAACTAACAACTATTAACAAACAACTAAATTAGAATGTGAAGGTTGTTCTGAGTGTACCGATAATCGCGTCATCGTTATTGCTATTTTGACCAGGAGAAGTTACCCAGACCACACCAGGAGTGATGGAGATATTGTCGCTGACTTGATATTTGTAGAAGCCTTCAAAGTGGTATGGTACATCACCATCATCTACATTTGCAAATCTGTTGCGAGCATAGGGTTCAGCACCAGCGAAAATACCCAATACGTTACCTTTCTTGCCAAGATCTGGGAAGGCAACTCCTAGACCATAACTCCAAGCTTCAAAGTCATCATTGGAGCCGCCACCACTGACATCATGGTAAGAAACGAAGCCACTTACCGAGAATCTATCGCTGGGTCTAAAGGCTGCTGATAAGCCGTAGGAATTACTGGAAGATCCGTCTGTAGTACTCAAAGTATTGGCTTGACTAGTACCAACTACAGAGTTATTTACAGAACCCGCATCAAACAGAGAACTGCCTGCACCATGATAGCCATGAACATAAGTTGCGGCTAATGCCAAGCGATCGCCCAAGTTAAAGTTCAGCTGTCCAAGAGCGGCATAGTTGCCATCAAATACACCTGAACCATCAGTGGGACTACTAGCTTCAGATGCTAAATAACCGACTGTGACTGAAGTTGGTAGAAGGAAACTGCGCTTGTCGCCAAAGCCGAAGTTCACTGCTGCACCAGCGCCACCACCAACACGGAAAACAGGGTTTTCCGAAGCAAAGGTAGACAACGCACCATTACCACCGTCGTAGTCTTCAAAGTAAGGGTTAGCAGTAGCAGCAACGTCACTCCAAATACCACCAGTCGCAGCAACATAAACTCTGGCATTATCACCCAATGGGAAGTAGTATGCCAACCAGTCTATATCGACGTCGTTGTTACCAGTGTTACCGATATTAAAGGTTTGCAGACCTTCTGCACCACCGTTATCACCGATATTTAATCTTTGAGCATTACCAGCAGCAAGACGGGTGTGTAACAAGTCTCTACCAGTGAAACTGGTTTGTAAGTCTAAACGAACCCTGTTTTGGAAGACGGTGTTGTTATTATCGTTGTCACCAAAAGAATCAGTCAGAGCAAAGATTGCTTCACCAACTAATTTGGTTGTGGTTGAGAATTGGTTAGCTTCCAACTCAGCTGTACGTGCTTCTAATGCATCCACACGACCGCGTAAGGTTGCTAGTTCTGCGGAAAATTCTTCTTGTAAGCGCTGTAAGGTCGCCAAATCTTCTTTAGTTACCAAATCAGCTGTTGCTGTAGCGATTAATTCATTGACCCGATCCAAACAAGCATTCAAACCTGCGGCAAATTCATAGCGGGTCATGGGACGGTTGCCGCGATAAGTGCCGTTCGGGTAACCTGCGATACAGCCATAGCGCTCAACCAAGGACTGAAGTGCTTGGAATGCCCAGTCAGTTGGTTGTACGTCGGAGAACTGAGAAACCGATGTTACCTGCGATTGGGAATTAGCAACTTTCCCTTCGCTACCGTATTGGTTAACTTGGTCTAGGACGTTAACTTCTGTTGACTGTACTTGCTGTACTTGCTGTGCTTGAGCTAGTTGTGTTATTTGTGTTTGTTGTTGTACCTGAGCCAAGATATTTGACTGCTCGGTTGTTTGGGTTGGTACAACAACGGAAGCAGAATTATTTTGTTGTTGTTGATTTGTAGATAAGTCTGCTTTGACTACTTCAGGGGTAGGGCCGTTAGGGGCTGCGATCGCAGTTGTTGAAACTAAAAGTGCGGCTCCTAAAACTGCTGGACTTACCACTAATGATTTCCACAAGATATTAGACATCTTCCTGTTCTCCTCACACCTCGTTCTAAACATTTAATTTGCTGCAACTATTGCCAAATATGCAACTTCTCGTTGAAACCTGTGGATGAGGCATACGCCCCTAAGACAATTTTAGTTTTTGCCAAGCTAAACAGTAAATTAAATTCTCTATAGATAACTTTATGTGGTTAACCTATGCAAAAACATATCTTTATAGCTTGTCATTATAAAACATCTGAGTCAGAAGACAATACGTGAGAGTTCGCATATACAACTGTCACATTTGCCTCGCTTTTTCTTGAAATTTCAAGCATTATTTGTCATTTCTATCATTAGAGCGATCGCCTCCTACAAAACCATACTCGGAATCTAGTTGTTGAAACTCACACAGGATCTGTTGTAATTTCTCGTTTGGTTTACTAAGAGTTATCACTTAACTTATTTGAGAAATTACCTTGGCTAATTCAAAATCTTTCTGCGTTAAACCACCAGCATCATGAGTCGTCAGTGTGATTCTAACTTTGTTATAAGAAATCTCTATATCTGGATGATGCCCTGCTGACTCGGCCGGTTCAACAAGTTTATTTACAAACTCTATTGCCTGTAAAAAATCTTTAAACTGACGCTGAGTCTGTAATTTTGCTCCCTCTACTGTCCAGCCTGAGAGGTTGCTTGCTAAATCTTGAACCTCTGCCTCTGTAAGTAATTGTGCCATATCATCCTTCCAATATCATTAGTTAGTGATATTTTGCATCTGATGAGACTGATAGTATTAACTACTGCTCTAACTTTTATACTTTTGACTTTGTTAATTACCTCTGCTAAAATTTAGATGCTTTTTACTTTATTGATGTCAAGTATTTAGCTTTACTTCACTCTGTAAGTTAAGACTCAATTCATTGGGTACTGTTCCCATGATTTGATACAAGTTTATAGATTTTTATAATTATTTTAAATTGCAATTTTGGTAAATTTTATACTTAAAAATACTTACCCTAAACTAGGATGATCTTTCAGATTCCTTCCTATTTACCTTACAGTTAGGGCGGGATAAAAAAATCTTTGTTCTAGATGTTAATGTACTTAACACCAAATTGGTTGGTCTTTCGCGACAATTTTTACTATCTATATATACATAATTATATATAAAAACTATCCGCTCTTACTTTAGATCGGGTGATCTAGGTAAGAGCGGTCTAGTTGGGTCTTCAGGTTGCAACCTAACTGCCGGATGGAACTCCAAATCAGCTTTGCTGCTTGAGGTAAACTAGTCTCTCAATCAAGACTAAAGCTGACTTTTAGAGAACAGCCCCGGCACACAGCCGGCTTCCTGCAACCTGATGACCCATGCGTTTACTACTATCTGTCATGGGCATCACCTCCTTGTTGCCTGAGCGGTCTTAGTCTCAAAAAGGCAGAGCTTGTAGCTCTGGGTTGTTTACAACTATATATACAATATAGCACAAGCTTTAATCATTGTCGCGATTAAACATCTTTTTTGTCACCCAAAAGGAAGTCGCGTACTAGAAAAAAGCTGGAAATCGATTTCGCATCCATGAGTTCACCTTGTAGAATTGCTTTCTCCAATTCTTCTGGAGTTAGTAAAACTGTTTCGATATCCTCGTCTTCTTCTTGTGCTGGTGGTGTTTCGAGTTTTTCTAAATCTTGAGCCAAATAAGCGTAAATAATTTCATCAGAGTACCCTGGAGCAATAAAAAATTCTCCTAATGTCTGCCACTTATAAGCACGATAGCCTGTTTCTTCTTCTATTTCCCGCTTCACTGTATCCAATGGGTTTTCATTCATTTCCACTGTTCCCGCTGGAAATTCTAACAATCTCCCCCCAACCGCAAAACGATACTGACGTACGAGAACGAGTTTCCCCTCTGGGGTTATGGGTACAGCCAAAGCACCTCCAGGGTGACGAATACACTCCCATTCTCCTTCTGATTTGTTAGGCAAACGTAGGCGATTGACCTCAAAATTAAACTTACGTCCTCTGTAGAACAGACATTGTTTGAGTAGCTGGGGTAATTCTCTACCTAATGGCATAGTTAATGTGTTTGAGTTTAAGAATCACTAGAAAAAGGATTTATGACTTTTAGGGTGTAAGGAAAATCATGAATCAACTTAAATTAATATCAATTTCTACACACTATATTTTTGGTGTCAATATCATACGTTCGTGAGTAAATGTACTTCAGAACAGTCTATATCTTTACTCAATTCCAGAATTGAGCGTCCGGAAACCGGGTCTACCCACTTGGGGGCAATTTCTGCTAATGGCACTAACACAAAAGCGCGTTCCCGCATTCTAGGATGGGGAATTTGGAGTTTTGGCGTATCCACAATTAAGTCATCATATAACAATAGATCCAAATCCAAGGTGCGAGGACCCCAACGCTCTTTGCGGACACGTCCAAATTTTGTTTCTATCTCTAGCAAACTTGTCAATAATAAATATGGTGAAATCTTAACCTGGAGAATCACACAACCATTCAAATAATCTGGCTGTGGTGGTCCTATGGCTTTAGTTTGATACCAACTGGATCTCCCTTCTAAAATAGTAGCTGGTATTTGCATCAAATTTTCTATAGCCGTTTCTAAAATTGTGTAGGAATCTCCAAGGTTACTACCTAGAGCAATTGCAACATGCTTCCAGTCATTTTGATAGAGCATTGTTTATTGTCTCTGTCTGCGGTTTGCTGTGTGCAAATATTTTCAATGCTTTGACAACTCCAAATATTACTGAATATAAAGTATAAAATTCTGCTATTTTATTTATATTAATTTCAAAAAAATTTATTTGTTATATAGTGAATTAAGCTAATAATTTATTAGGATACTGTACAAACACAAACGTTGTGTACCAATCTGAAAATTTGATGGTGGTTAGGTTGGAACTACTGGAAGTGAGGAGCTGACGTGGCGAAGTTTACCTCCTGGTTTAAAGAAAAAACAACAAAATCGAGTGAACCTCAAACAGAAAAATCTGGATCACCTGCTGGTGATCCCCAAAAAAATGAGGAATCCACAAATGAACAAAACCATGACGAGAACCGACCACCAACAAAACTAGAGCAAGCCAAGCAGAGATTAACTCAAGTAGTTGCCAAGCTTCCTGGTAGTCCCAAGCCCCTATACCGTCGTTATTGGTTTTGGGCTGGCTTGGGTGTAAGTGGCGGGGTCGCTGCTATTTGTTACGGGGTGTGGTCAATAGATCAAACATTACCAAACAAAGACGAATTAAGTGCTGTTGTCAGAGAGCAAACACTAACTATCAAAGCTGCTGATGGAACGATTTTGCAACAGCAGGGAGAAGCAACTAGAGAACAGCTCAAACTAGAGGAAATACCAGACAAACTTAAAAAAGCTTTTCTGGCCTCAGAAGATAGAAGATTTTATAAGCACGGCGGTATTGATGCTCAAGGAATTGTCAGAGCAGTTTTAAATAATTTGCGATCGCAAAACTTCGTAGAAGGTGGTAGCAGCATCACACAACAGCTAGCACGAATTCTCTTTCTTAAACAAGAACGAACAATCTGGCGTAAGCTCAAAGAAGCTCGTCTAGCACAAAAAATCGAAGACCAATTATCTAAAGACCAAATTTTAGAGCGTTATCTGAATCTAGTGTATTTGGGTTCAGGAGCCTATGGTGTTGCGGATGCGGCGTCGGTGTACTTTAGTAAACCAGTACATGAACTCACCTTGGGCGAAATGGCAACAATAGCAGCTTTACCCCCCGCCCCAAATCGTTTTTCGCCCCAAGTGAATCTAGGATCTGCCCAACAGCGAAGAAATTTAGTTTTAGAGCGGATGCATGAAGACGGGTATATTACAACAATTGAAAGAGACATCGCGCTTGCTGAAAAATTAGCCGTTAGACCCAGTCCACCCAAACGCTGGCAAATAGAAGCACCATACTTTATTAGTTATATCCAAAAAGAATTACCGAAATATGTTTCGCCAGAGGTTTTAAATGCAGGTGGTTTGACGGTGGAAACATCCCTCAACCTCTCTTGGCAAAAGTCAGCAGAAGAAGCTGTTGATAAAACTTTACGTAACCAAGGTAGCTGGGAAAACTTTAAACAAGCTGCTTTAGTAGCGATCGATCCCCGGACTGGTACTATTAAAGCCATGGTGGGGGGAAAAGACTTTGGTAAAAACCAGTTTAATCGAGTTACCCAGGCAAAAAGGCAGCCAGGATCAACTTTTAAGGGATTTGTGTATGCAACAGCTATTGCGACTGGAAAGAATCCATATGATGGTTACGAAGATGCACCCTTAATTGTGGATGGCTACGAGCCAAAAAACTTTAGTGAGAGTTTTCATGGTTGGATGAATATGAGAGATGCTCTCACCAAGTCAATAAATATTATTGCGGTGAAGGTGTTGCTGAATGTTGGATTTGAGCCGACAATAAAACTTGCCCATGAGATGGGAATTCAATCGGAACTCAAGCCGGTGTATTCTCTAGCTCTCGGCTCGAACGAAGTTAACCTATTAGAATTAACCAGTGCTTACGGTTCCTTTGCCACTCAGGGATTACACGTAGAAGCCCACGGCATCACCCGGATTCTCAACCGCCAAGGTAAGGTGATCTGGAGAGATAATTTTCAGCCCAAACGAGCCTTAGATATAGAAAGTGCCGCGATTATGACCTGGATGTTACGTAATGTGGTCAATGAAGGTACTGGTGGTGCTGCCCAACTCAATGATAGAACTGTTGCAGGTAAAACTGGTACTACCGATGAGGCTAGGGATTTGTGGTTTATTGGCTTTATACCCCAGTTAGTAACAGGTGTATGGTTGGGTAACGACAATAACCAACCAACCGGGGGTAGTAGCAGTACGGCTGCTTATACTTGGCATGAATTCATGGAAAAAGCAACAGCAGGAATGCCGGTGGAAAAATTTCCCGAACGACCTAAACTAGAAGGTCGCAAAGGTACTATCAAAGCCCAACCGATCAAAGCTAAACGAATTATTAATCCTCCTGCACCTTCTAATAATGGAAATTCTGATGGGGGAAATCAACAGATCAATTCTGATGATAGCGATCGCCGATCATCTCGCCGAAGAAGATACAGACGAAACTACGAACAGCAGCAAGAACAGCAACAACAGCCAACCCCAAGACGACGCAGACGCCGTTACCGAGAACAGCAAGCTACTGACGACTCTAGTTCCCAAAGAAGTTATCGGCGTCGGTATAACAGTTCCGAATCAGTTGCAAATAATGAATCTTCCTCATCTCAACCACGGCGACGATATAGACGATATTCAAATTCTTCTGCGTCTGTAACTCCTCGATTACGATCTACCTCATCTACTAGCAATTCTTCTAGTTCTACACCCACATCTTCTTGGCGAGAAAGACTTAAGCCAAGTTCGTCAGAATGAAATGGGGATCGGGGATCGGGGATCGGGGATCGGGGGACGAAGAGGACAAGGAGGACAACAGAAGGGAGATGACTCGAAAACAATTGACGATTGACGATTAACAAACAACCATTACTAATCTCTTCCTTTCCCTCTGACTTGTGATGGATGTGGATGGTATGCTCTTTTTATAAGTTTTTAAGTAGTGTTACTTATTTTAGGAGATTATACTCATGAATTTATTGATGCAAGCAGCAGCACAAGCAGCTAACGAACCTCATTTTCCCTTTGCTTTCACTGCGGTATATGTAGTAGGCTTTATTGCTGCTGTTACTATTGGTTCAATTGCTTGGTATAACTCCAAGCGTCCAGTAGGTTGGGAAGATAAAAGCCGTCCTGACTTTGTCCCCAAAGTTGACAAAGATGAAACTCCTGGTGTGTGAGTAAATAGTCAATGGTCAATGGTCAATAGTCAATGGTTAATAGTAAAACAACTCTTGACAATGGACACTTGACAATGGACTTTTGACTATGATTAATTTTGAATTTCAACCCAACGACGGTAAAGCTTTTGAATTTGTTTGAGAAGGACATTCAATCCGGCTTGGGTTGATTGCTCCTGGCTAGATAATTGTTGTAATTTAGTCAGCAGTTTTGCTTCTTCTATTGCAACTTCATCATCAGTGTAGATTAAACCACTAATTGCTTGAATCAGGTTTTGGCAATCTTCCATGCTGGGATACTCACCCAAATATTCTTTTACCCAGTCGTAGCATTCGATTGGCTTCACAGGAACTAACTCGTATAATAAAGGCTTAATATCTGGATCGCTAGCTACTCCCTTTTCTTGGGCTATTTGATGGAGATATTGCCTTTCTTCCGGTTGGATTCTGCCATCTATCCAAGCTGCTCCAATTAGGATTTTGACTAAGTTTTTGACATTACTGGAGTTCACTGACATCACAGCCTCCTATAGTTCACACTGCCCTCTTTGAAATCTTACAACCGCTAACAGTATTCACCCTGAATCATTGGTTTTTCTTAAACGAACCATGAAAAATCCATCCATATCATGTTGATGAGGTAATACTTTCAGCCAGCCTTGTAACGTGGAATACCTAGAAAAATATATATTCTGGCTCGAATTCTCTATTTTCCAATCTGGGTTTTCTGCTAAGAATGATTCTATTACGGCTTCATTTTCGGCTGGATGCAATGTACAGGTAGCATAAACTAATATTCCTCCTGACTTGACAAAAGTACTAGTATGTGAAACTAGTTCTTTTTGCAGTAGTGAAAGTTCTTGTACAGACTCTGGTGTTTGTCGCCAACGTGCATCAGCATGACGATGTAGAGTCCCCAAACCAGAACAAGGTGCATCTAATAAGACACTATTAGCAGAGTTGTGAAATTGAGGTAAGTTACGGCTATCACCAACGCAAATTTCTATAGACTTGAGATGAAGTCGTTGAATGTTTTGTTGAAGTTTCCGCATTCGAGAAGGAGTGCGATCGCACGCCCAAATTTTTCCGGTATCCTGCATTAACTCGGCAATATGAGTAGTTTTACCACCTGGTGCAGCACAAGCATCAATCACTACTTCTTTTGGCTGGGGATCAAGGAAATGACCAACCAATTGAGCGCTACTATCTTGGATACTCCACCAACCCTGATTGAAACCGGGGAGATTTTGAATTTGACCTGGATGACTAAGTAATCTTAAAGCTTGCGGTAGGTGGGGAAGACGTTGACAGGAAATACCAACTGCTTGCAATCCTGTTTCTACTGTTTCTAAATCAGCCCGCAGTGTGTTCACCCGCAAATCAATTGTTGGGGTTTGGTTCATCCACATACACAGTTTCTCTGTTTCAGGAACACCAAATTGGTCTACCCACACTTGAATAATCCAATCAGGAAAACTGTGTAAAATACCCAAACGTTCCACAGGGTTTTCTGGTAGCTCTAAAAAAGACGTGATCAAAAGGTCAATTGCAGATGCGGAGGATATTTCATCCGTATTTCCCGTCTCCCAACCTCCCCCATGTCCCCCATGTCCCCCCACTTTCTCTAACAGGCGAATAAATTGGCGCAATAAACCATTTACAAAACCAGCCAGCCCAACAAAACCGTTTTCCTTAGCTAATTGCACGGTAGTATTAACAGCAGCACTAGGAGGAATTCGTTGTTGATACAGTAACTGATATAAACCCAGATGCAAAATTGTGCGGAGGTCTTTGGGTTGCTGATGAGACTTTTTTGTGGCCAGTTGATTAATGATGGCATCGAGAGTACGCTGTCTCCTGGTACACCCATAGACCAATTCTGTAACTAAACGGCGATCGCTGAGTCTTTTTACACCAATTTCACCATCTGTTATATCTGCTTTGGGCAATACTCGGTCTAGTGCTACATCAGCATATGCTCCGTTGTGGACTTCTCGCAAACCAACAAAAGCTAGTTGGCGAGGTGAAATATTTTGGTTTCTGGATTTTTGATGTTGCAATGTGATTCCGATGATCTGTTATAAAATTATTAGGATGCCAAAAAAATTAAATAACTTTAAATTAATTTCTACCTCTACCCTCAGTACAAAATAGACACAGGGCAAATAATTCTTTTATCTTTACCCTTTGATTTTTTACTACAACTGTGGCTGCCAATTTATCACGAAATCTAAACATTAAACTTTGATTTTAAACACTTTATATTCTACTATTATATTTTTATGAATTTGTCATTAAGACATTTACAATATTTGATTTAGGGTGCTTAGTTTTTTTGTTTTTATCTACCTTGTTTACTTAGTTTTACTGTTTGTATTGGTAAATAATATTACTCGTGTTGTAAATAAAGGCGAAACTCACACACCATTATGAAGATAAATTTTGAGAATTTTTCTATTCTTCACCGAAAAAAATTAATATTAACATATGGTAACAAGCTATCCTAAAGCTATGCAAATAGCTTTAGGGTATTTTTACTCACTGAAACCCACACAGAGCATAGGACACTCCTAACTAAATGACAACAAGAAGCATGTAAGAGTCGATTTAGGAAAAGTGTACTATGTAGCAAATTTTTCTTTTTTGTTAACTAAATCCATTAAAAGTTATCAGGATTAAAAGGTCAGTAGGCATCAATGTCTTATTATTTTTTTGATACAGAAAATCAGCGTTACAAATCTTTTGAGTTACCAGGCGCAAAACCACACTATAACCCTGATCGCCCCGGACAGGTTGAACATATTTTTCTAGATCTCGATTTAGATATTCCTAACCAAAGCGTTCAAGGTCAGTGCAATATTAGTTTGTTGCCTATTCGTAGTGGTATTGACCGTTTGGTATTAGATGCTGTTAACTTGAACATTGAATCGGTTTTAGTGGATGAAGTTAGCCAGAAGTTTGATTACGACGGTCAAAAATTGTCGGTTCAACTGCATTCGCCGACTATAGCAAATAAAGGAATTGCGATCGCGATCGCCTATTCTGTCCAAAAACCCCAACGAGGGATCTACTTCATCCAACCAGAAAAACATTACCCCCACAAACCTACTCAAGTATGGACACAGGGTGAAGATGAAGACTCACGCTTCTGGTTTCCTTGCTTTGATTATCCAGGACAATTGTCCACTTCCGAAATTCGTGTCCGTGTTCCCAAACCCCTAATTGCGATTTCCAACGGTGAACTGATTGCCACAGAAGAAGATGGCGATGATAAAATATACCACTGGTCGCAACAACAAATTCATCCTACCTATTTGATGACATTAGCTGTAGGTGATTTTGCAGAAATTCGCGATGAGTGGAATGGTAAACCTGTTACTTACTACGTGGAAAAAGGACGGGAAGCAGACGCTAAACGGAGTATGGGCAAAACTCCGCGCATGATGGAGTTTTTGAGCGAAAAATACGGCTATGCTTACGCCTACCCCAAATATGCTCAAGTCTGCGTTGATGATTTTATCTTTGGTGGTATGGAAAACACTTCCACCACACTTTTAACTGATAGGTGTTTGCTGGATGCTAAAGCAGCATTAGATAATCGCAACACAGAAAGTTTAGTAGTCCACGAACTCGCCCACCAATGGTTTGGTGACTTGGTTGTGATCAAGCACTGGTCTCATGCTTGGGTAAAAGAAGGTATGGCTTCTTACTCTGAAGTAATGTGGACAGAGCATGAATATGGTGCAGATGAAGCAGCCTATTACCGTTTAGGAGAAGCCCGCAGCTATTTAGCAGAAGATAGTGGTCGCTATCGCCGCCCGATGGTAACACACGTTTACCGAGAAGCTATTGAGCTTTATGATCGCCATATTTATGAAAAAGGGTCTTGTGTTTATCACATGATTCGTACGGAATTGGGTGACGAAATGTTTTGGCAAGCCATGCAGACATTTGTCCAGGATAATGCCCATAAAACTGTAGAAACAATAGATTTGTTGCGGGCGATCGAAAAAGCGAGTGGACGTAATCTTTTATTCTTATTTGATCAGTATGTTTACAGAGGCGGACATCCTGATTTTAAAGTAGCTTACTCCTGGGATAGTGATGCTAATTTAGCTAAAATCACCATAACTCAAACTCAAGCAGCATCAGATAATAATGGCAGTAAGAGTAACTTATTTGACCTGAGAGTTCCTATTGGTTTTGGGTATGCCGAAAATAGTGCGCCTGCTGAGTTAAAAATTTTCAAAGTACGGGTTCACGAACGCGAACAAACTTTCTATTTTCCACTGCAAGAGAAACCCTTGTTTGTCAGCTTTGATGTTGGCAATAATTTCTTGAAAACAGTTTCCTTGGAGTATCCAGTCCCAGAATTAAAAGCCCAGTTAGAATTTGATCCCCATCCGACTTCACGCATTTACGCAGCTGAAGCCTTGGCGAAAAAAGGAGGATTAGAAGTCCTCAAAGCACTAGAAACAGCACTGCAAAAAGATCCTTTCTGGGGTGTGCGGCAAGAAGTAGCTGCTCAATTAGCAGAAATCAAATTAGATCAAGCTTTTGATGCTTTAGTGCTAGGGTTAAAAGATGAAAATTCAAACGTGCGTAAAGCTGTAGTAGAAGCACTGGCGACAATTAAAACCCACGCCAGTTATAAAGTTGTCAAAGAAGTAGTTGAGCATGGAGATACTAGCTACTATGTCGAAGCAGCCGCCTCCCGTGCCGTTGGAACAATCGCAGCTGCTAGTTTGGAAGAAAAACCCAAAGAAGAAAAAGTTTTGAAACTGCTGAAAACAGTTTTAGAAGAAAAAGCTGGTTGGAATGAAGTGGTACGTAGTGGGGCGATCGCTGGTTTAGCCAAGCTCAAAACTTCCGAAGCAGCCTTAAATTTAATTTTGGAATACACTAAAGCTGGTGTTCCTCAGCCTTTGCGTTTGAACGCAATTCGGGCATTAGGTACAGTTTCTGTTGGTCAAACTTCTGCTAACGTAGAACGAATCTTAGACCATTTGGCAGAACTGGCAAAAGAAAGATTCTTTTTAACTCAAGTAGCAGTGCTGACAGCCTTGGGAAATATGGAAACTCCCAAAGCCATTACTATCTTGCAATCCCTTGGCGAGCAAACAGCAGACGGACGAGTACGCCGCTATGCTGAAGAAGAAATTGCCAAAGTGCAAAAAAGTATTGGTACAGACACCGCAGTTAAACAACTACGCGAGGAACTTGATCAGCTCAAACAACAAAATCAAGAACTCAGAAGTCGTCTGGAAAACTTAGAAGCGAAGGCGAAGTAGTTGTTTGTTGGCGGTTGTTTGTTATTCATTGATGGTTTCGTATTGAGGTACTTCAAACTCATGTTGAGGTACTTCAAACTCATGTTGAGGTACTTCAAAGTCGTGTTGAGGTACTTCAAAGTCGTGTTGAGGTACTTCAAAGTCGTGTTGAGGTACTTCAAAGTTGTGTTGAGGTACTTCAAAGTTGTGTTGAGGTACTTCAAAGTCGTGTTGAGGTAAATCTACAGTGAAGGCGATCGCACTACAATTTAACTAATTTGGCAGAATTCCCCATCCCTATAGGGTGGGGAGAGTTGGAAACCTATTACAACAATTCTGTAAATCGGGGATCGCTTTGCAAGGTTTTGAGGATTTGTTTGATTTCTTGAGTACGGTCTTTTTTGACAACTAGAGTCACATTGCGATCGCGTACAATTACGACATCTTCTAGACCAATCGTGACGATCACATCATCAGCATTGCTAGCATAAATAATTGCACCCTGTGTATCTAACCCTAGGTGAGTTCCTAGTTCCACATTTGGGTTATCTTCTTTTTTTAATAAACGTTCGATCGCATTCCAATCACCTAAATCATCCCAGCCAAAATCCACTGGTAAGACATATGTCAAATTCGTTTTTTCCATAAGAGCATAGTCTATACTCTTCTTAGGTAACTGGGGATAGATATCAGGGCCGTGCTGTATCAACGGTTCAATAATTTCTGGAGCATGGATTTGTAGTTCCTTGAGAACAACACCCGCCCGGAAAATAAACATCCCGCTATTCCAGCTAAAACGTCCCGTCGCTAGAAAATTTTCTGCCGTTTCTCGGTCAGGCTTTTCAGTAAAGCGGTTGACATGATAAGCTGGCAAGTCATTAAAGCAACCAGTCTGTTCGCCTTGTTCTATGTAACCGTAGCCAGTTGATGGAAAGGTCGGCTTGATCCCCAGTGTGACAATTGCTGCTGTGTTTGCTGCTAGTTCAATTGCTGCATTTATTGTGCTTGCAAAAGATTCTTGGTTAGCAATCCAGTGATCAGCAGGGAAAAAGCCGATAATAGCGTCATCTCCGTAACGCTTTTTGATTTCCAAGCTTGTCCAAGCGACTGCGGCGGCTGTGTCCCTTCCCTGAGATTCGACTAGCAAGTTATTTGATGGCAGTTCAGGTAGTTGTTCTTTAACTCCTTGAGCTATTTGACTAGAAGTAATGACCGATAAGCGATCCCAACCGCCTGCTAGTGGTAGCAGTCGATCAGCCGTTGCTTGTAGGAGACTTCTAGAACTACCATCTAGGTTTAAAAATTGTTTGGGTCGATTTTGGCGACTGAGGGGCCAAAAACGCTCGCCTTTACCACCAGCAAGAATTACTGGGAACAATGCTTGAGTCATGTTGTCATAGAGACTTACTTAAGAACACTACTAAGTGTACTGTGGTGTTCGTCACTGGCAAGATTTGTTGCTTCGATTAACATTAGGTTTAGGGAGTGGATGAGTGGGGAGATAGTTTGTGATTAAACAAGTAGCACAGATCAAAAATCAGGGTAAATCTCAACAAGGACAAAAATCAACTGATGAGTCAAATCCACAGCAAAAAACGAAAATCTCATCTGAGTTTGTAGAATCTGTGGGTTCCATACCCAGCCAACTTTATCAGAGGTTGGGTTTGGCAATGCCTCGCTGGCTATTTTGGTTTTTGACAATAGTTGTAGGGATCACACTTTCAGGGTTATTAGTATCGACTTTAGCGCTTTGGACTCCGCTCTGGAGCGATATAGATCGAACAGATGAAGAGTTAGGGATGGGCGGCCCAGACGCAGAAAAAACACCATTACCAGGAGAAATTTGGAGCAACATTTCTCAATACAAACTCACACGCCCAATGAATATTCTAATCATGGGTATCGAACCAGTCCGGGGTAGCGTTAATGGTTCACCAGAAAGTTATGCTGCGAGCAGCGATACTATGTTGCTGGTGAGACTAAACCCAGAAAATAATACCATACGGGTGCTGTCGATTCCTAGAGATACTATGATTGCGATCCCAGAATCAAAGGGATTGACTAAGGTATCCCAAGCTAACGCCCAAGGCGGCCCGGTGTTGGCGGCACGGGTTGTAAGTCGTACTCTGAGTAATGCACCGATTGATCGCTATATCCGTATTTCTACTAGTGGGTTACGGCAGTTGGTGGATCAGTTGGGTGGAGTAGAGGTGTTTGTTCCCAAACCAATGGAATACAAAGACTCTGCTGCGAAGTTTTCTATTAATTTAGTTAGTGGCTGGCAAACTCTCAACGGTGAACAGGCTGAACAGTTTGTGCGTTACCGCGATAATAATCTGGGGGATCTCAACAGAATACAGCGACAGCAAGCATTGTTGATGGGTTTACGCGAACGCTTGTTTAGTCCGACGGTTTTACCCAGATTGCCACAGTTAGTTCATATTATGGGTAAGTACTTTGACACCAATTTGAAAGTAGAAGAGATGATGGCACTAGTCAACTTCTCTTTGAACATGGAGCGGGATAATTTTCAGATGACCTTGCTACCAGGTATTTTCAGTCGTTTAAGTGCAGATCCTGATAGTTATTGGTTGAATCTAACTGGAAAAGTTGATTTGCTCGATAATTATACTGGAGTCAGCATAGGTGGTCTCAAACCAGATACGCGATCGCTACCTAGCCTCAAAATTGCTATTCAAAATGCTTCCAATCAACCTCAGCTAACTGGCAAGGTGATCAATTCTCTCAAAAGCAAAGGCTTTAAAAAAGTTTATGCTATCTCAGATTGGCCTGACGGGCATAGTGAAACTAAGATTATTGCCCAAAAAGGTAATCGCCAAGCCGCAGAACAACTGCAAAAAATCTTGGGTTTGGGAACAATTGAAGTATCAGCAACTGGTGACTTAGAATCTGATCTAACTATTAGAGTTGGGAAAGATTGGAAGTAGTTATTTGTCATTGGTCATTGGTCATTGGTCATTTGTAAACAACAGATGATTAGTGACAAAGGACTGTTTTATGAGAAATTATTTGCTGTGCTTTTTAGGGTTGATTTTGATTTTGGCTCTTGCCTTTTTATGGGTAATGCTAAATGCTAAACCAGCGATCGCTCGTTAAATAAAATTCATAGTCGTTAATTAGTGGTTATTTGTGATTAGATCTAGCAAATAACCACTATTTTTTTGAGAACGTAGACGCTTTAGCGGCTTGCCGCAGGCTACCACATAGACGCGCTCATAGGCTTCTCGCAGGGTAGAACACAAAGAAGACAAAGAATATACTGATATTCCCACAAATGAGCAAGGATAAATGACAAATGACAAAATCTCAGATTTCCGGTTAAATGTTCAAGGATAAGGCTATCTATATAATTGTCGGGTACTGGGTGTGACGGAAGAACAGAAAGTTTCTCGTTCCTTGGCTGGAATTGCTGGTATTATTGCCGCCGCTACTTTAATTAGTAAAGTATTTGGGTTAGTCCGGCAGCAAGTGATTGCAGCTGCTTTTGGTTTGGGGCCTGCGGCTGATGCTTTTAATTATGCTTATACAATTCCTGGTTTTCTGCTGATTTTGTTAGGGGGAATTAACGGGCCTTTTTACAGTGCTGTTGTCAGTGTTTTAGCTAAACGTAAGAAAGAAGAAGCAGCTCCTCTAGTAGAAACTATTACAACGCTAGTGGGTGGAGTGCTGTTAATTGCATCAATTTTATTGGTGATTTTTGCACCTACTGTCATAGATTTGTTTGCACCTGGTTTAAAAGTACCAGGAAAAGAATTAGTCAGAGCGATCGCCATTAATCAACTCCAAATTATGGCACCGATGGCGGTTTTGGCAGGTCTGATTGGGATCGGTTTTGGCGTTCTCAATGCTGCTAATCAATATTGGCTACCTTCTATTAGTCCTTTATTTTCTAGCGTTACGGTTGTTGTTGGTCTCGGTGTCCTGGCTTGGCAAATTGGTAGCAAAATTAGCACGCCTGAATCCGCCATGTTAGGTGGAATGGTGTTAGCAGGGAGTGTTTTAGTAGGTGCGTTTTTGCAGTGGCTAGTACAAGTCATCGCCCAAGCCAAAGCGGGTATGGGTAAATTCCGATTGCGATTTGATTTTCATCAGCCGGGAGTCAGTGATGTAATGAGAATCATGCTACCAGCTACCTTTTCATCAGGAATGCTGCAAATTAACCTGTACACAGATTTGTTTTTTGCTTCTTTGATTCCTTTTACAGGGGTTGCTGCTGCTTTGTCTAACGCCGGCTTACTTGTACAGACACCTTTGGGAATTATTTCCAATGTGATTTTGGTTCCCCTGTTACCCATGTTTGCCCGACTTGCTGCTCCTGAACATTGGCATGAGCTAAAATTACGTATTCGTCAAGGACTGTTACTTTCTGCTTTTACAATGCTGCCTTTGGGCGCATTAATGATAACTTTAGCTGTGCCAATTGTGCGAGTCGTCTACGAACGCGGTGCTTTTAAAGGTGCGGACTCAGAATTGGTAGCTTCTTTGCTGATTGCAAATGGAATCGGGATGTTTGTCTATTTGGGGCGTGATGTCCTAGTACGGGTGTTTTATGCTTTGGGCGACGGTGCAACACCCTTTCGGATCAGCATGATAAATATTTTCCTGAATGCTTTGTTAGATTTCCTTTTAATTAAATCTTTGGGTGCTCCCGGTTTAGTATTAGCAACAGTGGCAGTCAATTGCAGTTCTGTGTTGATGCTATTTTTCTTGCTTAACCGGAGATTGAATGGCTTACCTTTACGAGAATGGTGTTTACCGATTTTCGGTTTGACTGCTGGTAGTATTGTCGCTGGTATAGCTAGTTTTGCTACTCTTCAAGTTTTGCAGCGATTTTTAGGTGTAGATGGTTTGTTGATTCAATTAGTGCAGTTAACTATATGTAGCTTAGTTGGTTTGGGTGTTTTTGGTGCGATCGCTGCTTGGATGAAATTACCAGAAGTTAATATTTTTGTGTTTCGTCTGCGTCAAAGGTTTTTGAAGAAATAGATTTTAACGGGGATTGGGGATCGGGGATTGGGAATCGGGGATCGGGAATCGGGGACAAGGGAAGGGAGCAGGGAACGCGGAGAAAAACCAATGACAAATGACCAATGACACTAAAGCAAAAACCCCGATGCGAAACACC
Organism: Westiellopsis prolifica IICB1; assembly: GCF_004323185.1. Classification (GTDB taxonomy): domain Bacteria; phylum Cyanobacteriota; class Cyanobacteriia; order Cyanobacteriales; family Nostocaceae; genus Pelatocladus; species Pelatocladus prolificus_A. The sequence goes on along the minus strand of NZ_NAPS01000002.1, from coordinate 991,947 downwards.
GAGGTAATGTAACCATGAGGAATCCAAATGTCCAGAGGAGATAAGAGAATTAATAAAAATTAACTTATGTATATAAATGTAAATCATACTGTTACAAATAGTCAACATAAATTGACAAAACAATCCTGAACAGATGATAAGTTTTATTTATGTATAAAAGGATAACAGATAAATGATGTCAGTCTTTGACAATCCAAAATCGTTCGACTGAGCGCTCACGACGAAATCCAAAATCCAAAATCCAAAATCCTATGACTATGGCGCGTAAACGGTTGATTATCGAAATGGGAATGGGGATAGATCAGCATGGACAAGATCCAACAGTAGCAGCAGCTAGGGCTGTGAGAAATGCGATCGCCAACAATGCTTTACCTGGTGTTTGGGAGGTAGCGGGCTTGAGTCATCCGAATGAGATGATTGTAGAAGTGCAAGTTGCAGTACCCTACCCTGAACAAGTCCGCCAAGAAGAGGTATTATCTGTATTACCTTTTGGTCGTAAATCCTTGAGTGTTGAGTCTGGGGGAATGGTTGTTCAAGGTAAAGCTATCCCTGAACTTGATGATAAAAATGACGAAATGTTGATAGCTGTCGCTGCTGTTACAGTCCTAATTGAGAATGAAGAATGAGTCATTAAAGCATTCACAACAAAATTTATGAGTACAGACAATACAGCAGCACAAATACAAAATTGGGATAATTTTTGTCGATATCATGTCAATAGAGATTGGTATGGCACTTGGACAAGATACTCTGCTGATGGACAAATAATAGAGAGCTTTCATTGTATTAGAAGTTTTAAAAATAGTGCCGATGGTAATCAAATATTTCACCAAAATCACTATACATACGCCGACGGTACAAAGGAGACAAAGACTTTTGGCCCTTATCAAAAACCGATTACCAGAGCCTTATTTTTAGATAATGCTTTTTCTTGGGGTTCTTCAAAGCTTGAATCAGGTTCAAATTTTGGTTTTGAGACAGGTTTGAGCTATGAAGATAGACGCGCTGGTGTTGTAATTATGTATGATGAAGCTGGCGATTTAGAAAAAATCGTAGTTATTCCCGAAAATTTAACTTCATTCCCAGAAACACCAACTCCTGCGTTTCAAAAAGAGTCTATAGAATCTATTGATAATTGGAAAGGAACAGCTAAAACTATGACACCTGATTGGATAGTGTCATCTCCTGTGGATATTTATTGGAGTCAATTAGAAAAGCTAGGTAATTGTTTTCAAACGTTATATTTTTGTGATGGTATTTCGATTACTTGTCCACCTAAAATATCACTAATACAAGACTTTTTTGCCGTAGTTGATTGGCAAATTAATCCCAGCTTATTACTACGTGCTATTCGCAATTATGACAGTTGTGATTTTATTAATTTTACACTACAAACATTTGTTGCTGATAGATAAAGCTTGATTTATGAATAATTAATACCAATTTAATATGAAGACGCATACAAAGACCCCACCCCCAACCCCTAAGCGCTTGCGGGGAGGGGAGCAAAAGCGCAGCTTTGGCGGGGTGGGGTTTTCAACTGCACTTCACACAACTGAGAACCGCTATAATATGCGGCTTCACAGAAAATTGCTATAACCTCATATTTTAGTGAATCTTTTAACTTGATAATCTAGGATGAATATGATTTCACAAGAAACCATCGCAGCTTTAATTGCTAACTATTTTGCCAATATTTCCGCTATGAATGCTGAAGGCTGGATTGAAAATTTTGCAGAAGATGCTATAAGTTATGACCCGGTTGGAGAACCACCGACAAAAATTCATGAAAATTTTGCTGCATTTATCAATCAGTTAAAAACTGTATTTAATAAATTAGAAGCGACAACTGAGCATATTTTTATTGCAGGTAATGAAGCAGCTGTCAAATGGACTATGCAGGGAATAACTAAAAATGACAAATCAGTGACATTTGCAGGAATAACAGTGTTTGAAATTAACAATTTTGGTAAAATTCAAACCACACGTGCTTATTGGAATCCGGCGCAAATGCTTGCACAGCTGCGTTCTTAGAAATAAGCGATCGCTCATTTACTGCTATGCGCTAAACTAGAGGCATCGGGGTAGGAGTCTCATCAAAGTAAATCTCATAAATAATTACTCTTGACCACTCCAGAAACGATGTCTCGCGAAAATAACGAATCACTTCAAATTCAGGAAATCAACAAACTCAAGCCAGTACACTTTGCGGACTTAATTAGAGCTGCACAATTAATTTTTGATCCTGCTACGGGTGTGTCTGGAATATATAGAAAAGTTGATTGGAAAGAATTTGGTATTCCTGACGATGTCACAGAAAACCTCAAAGCTATCGGTCAGGAATATCGATATGCATCTCCTCATGTCTCTCCTGAAATCATTTGGAGTAAATTAACCCCAGCAACTCGAATTTGGTTTTTTGAGAACAGAAATGATTTATGGCAATTTGAGGAATTTTTTCCTGCTCTTGATGAGGATTAAAAATTATTACTACTGGTGGTTAGTTGCTAGTGAATGTACAGAGATGTCATAGCATATCTGTACATTGGTTAGTTGTTAGTAGTTAATATTTAGCATAACTAATCAGTAGCAAATATGTAAAGTAGTGAAGCTCTAAAGTGTAAACTACTAAATCCTCTAATCTCTAGTTTCTAATTTCTAAATACCTCTCTCTTCACAGGGTATTGCTAGAAATTGTCTGTTTTTCAGTGTGCAGATTCAACAATTATCTTTATTTATTAAGGTTAGCGATCGCCAATGCTAGAACGTGGATCGGGTAGAATTAATTTTTCTCAAAGTAGCAAATCCAATAATTCAAGCTCTTCTTCCTGCTTGAATTTAATTCTAATGTTATTAAGTAAGTCGGCGTCAAAAATTCAATGTTTGTAGTCAGTGATACTTTGCCAGTAGCGCTTACTACAGGCTAATTTTCAAGTTTTACTTTTCCTTACATTGTTCGGTCAATTCATCCCGACTCACTTACTAACGTACCATTCGTGAGAGGTTAACATTTTAGATTTTGGATTTGGGAACACACAAATACATAAATCCAGACATCAACAAGAAAAACCTGAAGAATGTTGTCAAGTTTGCTACAAATAAGCATATACTGTAGCTGGCTACTGAGGGCGAACGATGGGACTCGAACCCACGAGTGGAGGAACCACAATCCTCTGCCTTAACCACTTGGCTACGCTCGCCATTGCGTTTCCTATTATAGCACTTCCTTGAGAAATTAATCCAAAATTTTTTCAAGGAACGGACTTAGGTAATCTTCAGTCTAAAGACTACAGCAAATCACCCTTCAAAAAATGAGAGTTCTAAAAACAATAACATATGTGGGAGTCTTTGGTCTAGCTGCTTTGGGTGTGGTAATGACTCAGACTAATCCCAATCAAGTGGAATATGAAGAGTACGCAGCACAAAGACTGACAGAATATCTCAACACAAATGTCTGTAAAAAAACTCCAAAATTTTTAGAAAATGTCATAAAGTTCAATTGCAGGCAGGTAGTAAATTCTGCTCAACCGCAAATTCGGGAAATCATAGCTGAGAGTACGGAACGTCAAGATTTTATTATTTTTAGTATTTATCGTACAAATTTAAATGTGAATTCGCTAATACCTGCATTGAGGGTTGACTCTGTTTTACCTTCTACACCTGGTTATAAATTTGAGACACTGGGAGCTTTTGAGCAGTTTTACACATACAAGGCTGAACAGCAATGAGGGATTGGGGATTGGAGGGGAGTGCAAAGAGAATTATTTAACAAGTCTCTTCCCCAATGACAAAGAACAAATGACAATCTTTACTATTTAACTTTTTTGTGCTGCTATCACATAAAATTTTAATGAAGTTTTTGTCAGAAAGAAATAAAACTTTAGTTATAAATAATTGAACTGCAAGTCTTTCTTTAGGAGAAGGTGAAGATTTGCTGTAATGTTTAGCATTTTTAAATAGAGCAGCGTAAAAACATATTTTTTTGTAACTACTAGAACTTTGTTGTGAAATATAGCAACTAAGTTCTAGTAAGTGGATAAAGCAGTTAACTTTTTGACGAACGCTTTCTCCTCATTATTTTGCTGTCAATTCCAAGATTTCAAGAGAGGAAACTAACTAATGTTTTTTCATAAAAAAGAGACAATACATGTAGTTGATGTCAAAGAAGCTAATCCACGTTTTGCTCAATTACTTTTAGAGCAGTTTGGTGGTGCAACAGGTGAATTAACAGCAGCTTTGCAATATTGGACTCAGTCATTCCACTGTGAAAATCCTGGAATTCGGGATATGCTACAAGATATTGCACTAGAAGAGTTTGGTCATTTAGAAATGGTGGGAAAACTCATTGAAGCTCATACCAAAAATGTTGACCAAACAGAAGCTTATAAAAGTACTTTATTCGCTGTCCGGGGTATGGGACCACATTTACTAGATAGCCAAGGTGTTGCTTGGAATGCTAATTACGTCAATGAAGGTGGTGATGTAGTACGTGATTTAAGAGCTGATATTGCTGCTGAAGCTGGTGCGCGTCAAACTTACGAAGAATTAATTAAATTAGCACCAGATGAAGGTACGAAAAAAACTCTCGTTCATCTTTTGACTAGAGAAATCTCTCACACCCAAATGTTTATGAAAGCACTAGATTCTTTGGGTAAATTAACTGATCCATTCTTTGGCAACATTCAACCTGATAATACTGTCGATATTTACTACAACTTGTCTACAAATGGCAAGGATGAACGTGGTCCTTGGAATTCTGAACCAACTTTCCGTTACGTTGCTGATCCTGTCGCCGAAAAGCAATCCTAATTAATTAGGGTTTGGTACTTAGTTATGTGTTGGTTGTTGGCTGGAAAATAATCTTTCTATCAGCAACCAACAATAAATATTAAAAATAATATTCACAATTTGCTAAGATTATTTAACCTGATATCTTGTACCAGTTGCAATCAGCCGTAAAATAAATTTTCGGCTCAAAGCTTAAACCCATTAAAATGGGTTGAAACCCTAGCCGGTAGGTTAAAAACTTAACTTTGGCTGAAAGCCAAAGTTTTAATTTAGGGTTGGGTGCAAAATCTCAGTAAAAAATGTATTAAATTGTAATTTTGCTAATGATGCCTGCATGTTTACTAGTATCTCACGGTAGCCGAGATCCGCGCCCAGGAATTGCGATGCAGCAATTAGCAAAGCTGGTGATGCAGCAAGCCCAAAGTCTTGAATCTAAAATTTTAGTGGGTACAGGGTGTTTAGAGCTAAGTCCAGAACCTTTGCATAAGCAAATCATCAATTTTGTCAGAAATTCTGCTAGTTGTGAGAAGATTGACCTGAAAGTTGTACCATTATTTTTGCTACCGGGGGTACATGTGATGGATGATATTCCCACTGAGGTAGCGTTGGCTAGACAGGCTGTTGGTCAAGATATTTTGATAGAGTTACAACCATATTTAGGTAGTCACCCTGGTTTAGAGTGGTTGTTGGCAAAGCAATTGGCCACAACAACAGCGACGGCGAGAATTCTTATGGCCCATGGTAGTCGCCGTCCGGGTTCGCAAACACCAGTGGAAGCAATAGCGAAAAATTTAGGTGCGGTTACTGCTTATTGGTCTGTATCTCCAAGTTTAGAATTCCAAGTCCAAGAGTTGATGAATTTTGGACATAGGGAAATTGCAATTTTGCCATACTTTTTATTCGCGGGTGGAATAACTGATGCGATCGCTCAGGTAATAGAAAAGTTACAATTACAGTTTCCTGATGTGGATTTGCAACTGGCAGAACCTTTAGGAGCAAGTGCAGAATTAGCTGATTTAGTTTGGGATTTGATTAAAGAATGAACCGCCAAGACGCCAAGGACGCCAAGGAAAAGGGGAAGGTTTATTTAGTGGGTGCGGGACCGGGAGATCCGGGGTTGATGACTCTCAAGGGTAAGGGGTTGTTGGAGTGTGCGGATGTTGTGATTTATGATGCTTTGGTTAGTCCCGCAATTCTAGAAATGATTAATCCCCAAGCTGAAAGAATTAATGCTGGTAAGCGTCGGGGACGTCATTCATTGGTGCAGGAAGAAACGACGCAGTTAATGATTGAGAAAGCCCAAGCATATGCGATTGTTGTGCGGTTGAAGGGGGGTGATCCGTTTGTTTTTGGTCGCGGTGGCGAAGAGATGGAAGAATTATTGCAAGCGGGAGTATCTGTGGAGGTTGTGCCGGGTATTACATCGGGAATCGCTGCTCCAGCTTACGCGGGTATTCCTTTGACGCATCGATTGTATAGTTCTTCGGTGACATTTGTTACTGGTCATGAGTCAGCAGGTAAGTATCGACCAACTGTGAATTGGAGTGCGATCGCTCACGGTTCGGAAACGATAGTAATATATATGGGGATTCACAATCTGGCTTATATTACCGAAGAGTTGGTAAAGGCGGGGTTGAGTCTGGATACTCCAATTGCTTTAGTACGTTGGGGTACAAGACCAGATCAGGAAGAATTAATCGGTGAATTGGGGACAATTGTAGAGCAAGTTGAACAATCTGGATTTGAAGCACCTGCGATCGTGGTGATTGGTGCAGTTGTAAATATGCACAGGATTTTATCTGGTTGTCATCAGCTGAGTTGAGAGCAGCAAACCCTGGTATTCCATGGCAACAAATAGCAGGGTTACGAGATGTATTAATTCATGATTACTTGAAAGTAAATCTGAATCGAATTTGGGGAATTATTGAGGATAATTTACCAGAAATCAAAGCAATAGTTGAGGGATTTTTAAGTAATTAAACTGATATTTTCCTTTTTTATCACTGATTGAAATACTGTTATTTTCTCAATAATATTGACTTTTTTATCTGAGTTAGTCACAATCTCAGTAGGTAATTGCTCAAATTGTTTTGTCAGTATCAATGTTTGCGATCGCTGCCATGTCAATAATGCTAAATGACCAATTTCTGTTACATCTGCATAGGATGCACTTTTTTCTAAGTGTTGTATGATTGACCGACAAAGTTGAGTAAAGGCTTTTAAATTCAGTAGTTCTCCTAAATCACTCAACTGAGTAGCTATGATGATGACTTCTGACTTTAAATTATACTTGTCTGTCTTAGTTAATAAAGATTTGAGGTGTTGTAAATATTCTTCAACCTCAGTTTGAAAAATTAATAATGTGATGTCTTCCAGATCGTTATATGGTGGATGTTCTGTCTTGTTATGTGCCAAATTTTGCTCGCTCACATGTTTTTTTAATTGTTCAAAAACTGGAAAACAAAAACTTGCTAACCATTGATCGTCAATAACATAGCCGACAGAAAGTAATTCCACTATCTGACGTAACCATTCCACACCGGATAAGAGTAAACTATGTGACTCGCTGTCAATTTCTAAAAAGTTAGTCTGTTTTTTTAAAGTTTGTAGCGCATTTTCTAAACAGTGAGCAAAGTTACTAAGCAAGGGAAAACCTAAAATATCTGCACCAGCTTTGATAGGATGAATGTTTTTGAGGGCTAATTCAATAGTTGACGAGTAGCTTTGAGATTTAGATTTGAGTTGCAAGAATATAGATTCTAGGTTATTCAAATTACTCTTAGCTTCTTCGAGAAAATTTGTCTGGTTTTCTATTTCCCTATTTTTTAACATAGCTGGAATTATTTTTGATACCAAATACAAGGGAATACATGGTGAATGTGTAATCCAGAATTAAAAACAAGACTCCATATCTAAGCTATGTAGACAAATAACAGCTACTGTATGTATTATTAATTCCGAATTAGTTGACAGATAATGACTACTCAATAATTAGTCAATTATAAGTTAGTAATTCAAATAAAACTGTCAAATATTATTCAAAGTCAATTATTTAAATTTTTTATTTTTCTTAATAGACCTCTTGCAAAAATATTTTTACCCCACCCTAACCCTAAACGTTTACGGGGAGGGAACTAAATCTTCCCCTTGTTAACGGGGGGATTGAGGGGGGTTAATTCGACTTTTGCAAGAGGTCTAATGAACTGTTTAACTTATTTGCACAACAAGATTCCCGACTTCTTTAAGAAGCCGGGAATCTAAACAGATCTTGTTTACTTAAACTTTGAAACTACGAACACTTGCTTGTAACTGCTGGTAAATTTCTAAGGTTTTTTGCAGAGAAGCGGATACTTTGCGGTAGGAACCACCAGTCATTTCAGATACTTTCGCAATTTCTTTCATTAAATGAATGACTTCTTTAGAAGTTTGCACTTGAGAGACTGTAGCGAGAGATATTGACTGTACTAATTCGTCAATTTGGTAACAAACATTGAGCATTTGGTTTAAGCTGTGTTTGCTATCTTCAACCAAATGAGTTACTTCTATTACCTGGGCGCTTCCTAATTCTATTGTCTTGACAACTTCCCTAACTTCTAGGTTAATATTAGCAGCGATTCCTTCGATTTCACCTGTGACTGTAGCACTTTCAGTTGCTAGGGCAGCTACTTCTTCAGAAAAAGAAATCAAAGCGTTACTATCTCCACCTACACGGCTTGTTTCAATTCCAGCATTGATTGCTAGTAAGTTAGTTTGTAAGGAGATTTGTTTAATTAAGGAAGCCAGACGAGTAATATGTTGGGAGTAATCTCCTAGACGCTTGATTTTTACCGCTGTTTCTCCCATTGAATCCCGCAAACTAAAAATATTTTCGACGGTGAGATCCATCGCAGCATCGCCAATTTCGGCGGTAGGAGAGGCTGTACGCGCAACTGCTGTGGCTAATCTAGCATTTTTGGCGACGCCTTTGATCGAAAGCCGAATTTGATCAACAACATCAAGAGAACGATCTATTTCCTGGGTTTGTTTGAATGTGTCAATGGCGAGCTGGCTGATTACTCCTGAATTTTCGGCGATCGCACTATTTAATTGAGTAGCTGCTGCTTTAACTTGGATGACAATTTCGCGCAAGCTTTCGACAATAAAGTTACAAAAGTCTGCGATCGCACCGATTTCGCCTTTGCTAACTTCTACGTGTACTGTTAAATCGCCTCTTTTGGCTCCCACAACATCATCTAAAAGTCTGTTGAGTTGTTCTTGCAGTTGTTCTGCTTGCTGACGTTGCTGTTCGGAAGCTTTTTCAGTTTGTTCTAAAAGATTAGCTCTTTCTAGAGCCAGTCCAATTAATCTTGCGAATTGCTCGAATAACTCAATTTCTGCTTGCTGCCAGATACGAGTTCTGGTACATTGGTGGGCGATCAACAAGCCCAATAAATTACCACCCAACGAAATTGGCGCTTCTAAATGAGCTTTGACTGCAAAAGATTCTAACTGTTTGACGTAAACTTCCGAAAAACCTGCTTGATAAATATTGTTAGCAGCCAGTACACCACCTTGACGATACTTTTCTCCGTAATCTTGCACAGCAGCTTCATGAAATCTTGGTTCTACGTGAGGTAAACCTGCAACTACAGACTCGGCTAAAATACTACTTTGCCAATTTTCATCAAATTTACAGATGAGGACACGATCTACTTTTAAGGCTTTACGGATGTCTTGAACTGCCAAGTTGTAGATTTCCTGAGAATTAAGAGTTGCAGATAAATGGATCGCAAAGTCTTTAAGTACTTGGCTCACTTCCAGTAAATGTACTCGTTCTAAAGCCAATCCCACTTGCACTGCTAGCTGTCGCAAGAAATTAATTTCAAAAGGTTGCCAAACATGGGGCGCCCAGCAGTAATGAGCAATCAAAAAGCCAAAAATTTGATTATCTTTGAGAATTGGTGTTGCTAATATCGCCTTGACTTGTAGTCTTTCCATCAATCTCAGATGTTCGGGAACCAAGTCTGTTTCAAAGACATTGTTGGCGATCAGAATACCATTGGTTGTGTAGGTTTCCACTAATTGCCTAGCAATGGAAGTGTCTTCAATGGTGTCACCCAAAGTTAATGGTAGTCCGGGCGCGACAGACTCGGCGATCACTTGTCCCCTACCGTGAGGATTAAAGTGATAGATAACAACTCGATGCGCTCCTAGTGCTTGTCTGGCTTCTGTAACTGTAGTATTAAATAAATCTTGGGAATTCAGTGATTGCCGAATCGCTGTGAGGATATTTGTAAACATTTTTAGGCGTTCGGCTTCGATTTTTTGTTTGTTGAGCAAGTCTTGTAGTTGATCAGCCATGCGGTTAATACTGGCTCCCAAGGTAGCAAATTCATCTTCTCCTTGGACATGAATACGGCTGTCAAAATTACCTCTAGCCAGTTTTTTGACTACCATTGTGGCAGTTTGAATTGGTAGAGTCAGACGATTGGCTAAAATAGCAGCGATCGCACCCACTAATAACGCCGTTACAACGGTTCCCACGACTAATGCTAATAATAATTGTCTTTGGGTTCCCAAGGCGATCGCTTTGTCTGTACTCAAGACTAATTGCCAATTTAAATCTGGTAAACCTGCTATCCTTTGCCAAGGAACAAAAGTTGTTAAATCTTCGGCTTTACCTTTGCGATCTCGTAATATACGTGTGACTATTTGCGGCGATGTTTGTAATTTCTCCCATTTGGGAATCACTTTTTGAGCATCTCTACCCAAGTGATTCTGATCTGTTGCCAAAAAAATCTTACCCGCAGGATTTATTAATTGATACTCATCGTTAATTCTGGAAAGCTTATTGAGTGTTTGCCCTAAAGATTGTATCGGTACAACTGCTTGGACAATATAAATAGTTTTATGCGTGACACTATCTTTAACTGGTGCAGCCAAATAAATTTTTGATTTTTCTATATTTGTAGTGATAAATGGCTGGCTAATATATGGCTGATTGGTTTTCAGAACTGTTTGAAAATATTCCTGATTTTTTTGATTAGGAAGTGATTCACCAGGGGTTTGCAAAAACACATTACCATTGAGATCCACAACAGCAATGCTTTCATAAACTTGATAAATATCTTGCAAGTTACTGAGCCGTGCTACTTTATTTTCAGCATCTAAACTATCTCGGAGTTTGGAGTCAATCAAAAATTTTTGGCTAGCGAATAGCTGAATTTCTTGATACCGTTTCAGCATAAATCGCTCAACGTTATCTGCTAAATTGCGGGCGCTCGTTTGTTTGATATTACTTATTTCTTTGATCAGGGATTGACTGACTAAGTAATAGGTCATGGCTCCCACTCCCAAGCTTGGTAGCGTGGAAATCGCCACAGCAAAGGCGATCGCTTTGGTGCGGAAGCTGACTTGTTTTGCCCATGCTATAACACTATTGATCGGAGAATAGAGAGAATAATTTCGGCGCTGAAGTACAGTTTCTGTTTCGGACGTAGTTCTAAATGTGCGCCGATGATAACCACTGTTTTTCGGTTCGGAATTAATTCTGTTAACCATTAAGTTATCTCTATGCTCAAAGGGTCAAACAATTTTGGATTTTAGATTACTCTACAGGTAGACACGTAGACGGACTTCGTCCGTCTTCTCGTAGAATTCCACGGATAAATCCGCTTTCTATACCCTGCTCGGAATTATCGGGCAATTTTGAGATTCGGAAATGAAGAATTAGAGTTTGAAAAATCTCTGCCTGTTACTAGCTAATAGGTCTATCAATGTTGAGATTTGTTAGCATGTAACGGCAAAAATTTCACTACAAATAAGAATAACAAAATGCTTGTTTAACAAAGCTTATTAACGTCTGCTTCTTGCTTTTTTATATTAGTATAAGCTAGCAAAAATAAATCTACATTGAGGAAGCAAAAAGTGATGGCATAGAGATAATTGGTTTGATTCTGCTTCCGATATGTTTGTAGTAATACCAATTTAAAAAATATAGCGATACGTGGATTGATACCAAGCCAGACTCACAAAGCAATCCTCAATCCCAAATTTCAAATGGTATAACTAATAATATCAAGTCCAGCTAATTGCATATGATATAAAGCCTAGTCATTGAGTTTCTGTTATTGGTTTTACCGATTACCGATTACCAATTACCGACACGGGCGAATAATATAAGTGGTCAAGCGGACATGATATTATACGTTGCAGAAAAGAGAAGATGACACAATAGTCTGTGCATCTATAATTTATACTGAATTTTTGTACAGTTACTTAATGTGTTGAAATACTTCTTTAAGTAAATCTGCCTGTGTAAAAGGTTTATTCAAATAGCCTGATGCTCTCACAAGTTTTGCTCTAGCTTTATCGATAAAACCTGTCCTACCTGTAATCATAATGATAGGTGTATCTTTAAAGTGAGAATGTTTCCGTACCAATGAACACAATTCATAACCATCCAAGTTTGGCATTTCGATATCTAGTAAAATTAAATCTGGTTTGAGGCGAATAATTTGCATTAGAGCCTTGAGTGGATCGTTAATCCCCATAACAGAAAACATCTGATCATCCAAGAATTTCTGAATAGCATTGATCACAGTGGGACTGTCATCAATACACAAAACTGTGTAAAGTTTTTTGTCCGCATTTGGTTGAGAAATTCGTGAACGGGTATTAATGTTCTGATTGACAGGATGAGACAACACATTATTTTGCCTTGGTTTAGGCGATGGTTCCTGAGTTGGGGGAACAACATGGAGATGCTGTTGTCCTGGATTTGATTTACCTTCGCTTTTAGATGTCCTCTGGGAAGTTTGTTGTTGGGGAGTAACAGCAAATTCGGAAGCTGATTGATGATTTAGATGGCGTCCTCCAGAGGAGTCTGACCGTGGTGCTGTTGTGTCAACGCCGGATTTTTCTATTTTACCACTGGGGATAGATGCATGATGCGATCGCTTTTGGCTACGTTCGACTAACAAACGCATATCCAAGTGACAAAACTTTGGCATCTCATCCAAAAAGCTTTCTGGACTAAATTCGTAACTCCCCTCTTTTAGCAACAGAAAAGACTCTAAAACTTCTAACGCCAATTGTTCCACCAATATCCCAGCTTGAGCTGGAGTTAGATACTTCTGATTGACTAACCAGCAAATACCGAGATAATCTGGATTCGGTATTGCTTGATTCTCAATCCCAGTTTCAAAAATTGCCCGCAATTGCTCTTTGATGCCATTGTGGAGAGTAGGTATTTTTTGACTTAGACGCTGCAAGTGTTTGTAAAGCAGCTCAAACATTTTTTCTGTACAGCACGCATAAATTAATTTACCCTCCTCCACATATATTGACCAAGAACCCGAAGCTGTAAAAACTTGCAAACAACCGGTAGTAGATTTACTAGTGATTTTCTTCAGCAAAAATAACGGCTGTAATGACTGATAAAACCTGTATCTATTAATAGGAAGTATCTTCATGGCTACGGCTCTCAAATAAAATCAAAATTGACAAATGCAAAATGGCTCCACTTGTTGCCATGAAACAGCGCCTGCATATTGCACCTATTTAACATTAGCTTATGGTGTGGGTGCATATACCCATATAAAAAAATAAAGTATCCCTAAAGTAGATAATTAGTTTCAAAAACCAATAGCAAACCTCATCAATAGCGCCATCTGAGGTTATTTAGATCAATACTTTAATTTTATCCAGTACTTACGCAAAAATAGCCAAAAAGCTTTACTTATTAAACCGCTAAGACGCCTTAGACGCCATAGCCACTATCTACGGTAGGCGCGAAGCGACTTCACAGAAGTAGCTGCTACTTACTTACGTGTCTACGGTAAGGTCGGACGCCAAGGATTCGTAGAGTTTGCGTAAGTTCTATTATCGTCACTAACTTGTCTGATTGTATTGGCAAGAAATTACGAAAATCCAAGGATAAAACAACAAAGGTAACAATTTATCCCTTTTACTTTGTCCTTTTAACCCAGTTGCGCTAAATGAGAAAAACACAAAGGGTACAAATGCTCACTTTTTGGTTGATTTATGCACGAATTTTAATAGTGGAGTAGAAGATGCAGCTGTGATTGGCTTTCAAAAAGGCAGTTTCTTCATCTGTTCGGAAAACACCCTCTAAAACATTGTCCTGATGATCTGGATGAGTAGTTACATTGAGGAATTACAATTCTCAGCTTCGATGATTTTGCTGTAATTCAACTAATTTACTCCATGCCTAGAAATTTATCTTCCTTACTTTTAGATTACTCTAATTTGAAGAAAAAAGATAAATTCAACATGAAAATTTCTATTGATAAATAAAGAGAATGTGAAATAATAAATATTTGCATAAGCAAAAGTAAATTCACTTCAAAACTAGTTTCCCTTAGTATCAATACCTAAGTGTACAAAAATGCACAAATTAAGATTGAACTTAGATGTAGTTCAGCTTACTATCAAGAAATGATTAGTCATTTTGTTTGTGTTGATACATTTATATATTTGAGAGTGTTGTGCTTTTTAATAATTACAACTAAATACTCTTGATAGTTCATGTTAATAAACGAATAAATAGTATAGTAATTGTCATCATGAATGCATTATAAGCAGATTGATATGATTTTTTTAAGCCAAAATGGCATTATCTTGACTGTTAATGTACATATTCTCACAATCTCAAAAATTTTCCGGATACAAAATTGACTCAATTAAGAGAAATGAACTGTTAAAGTTAATGTTTCATCAGCATAAGTAGTAACTAAAGATAAAGAACAACAAAATCAAGCTAGCTATCAAAGCATCAATTCAACCAATAAAAGCTGTATACTTACTGATATACATATATGTTTGATACAAAAAAATTTTATTTTGAATCAAACAATACAAAATTTAGAAATATGATTCGATTTTTGAAATCAAGTTTTATCCGGATATCACCATCAAAAGAATGTATTTCTAACAGTAAGTATTTTGGAATGCTCAATATTAATAGTGCAGCACAGCTAAAATAACTACGCAGCAAATAATCAGCTTAACAAGCTTCAAAATTGGCAGGAAATAATTCTGCGTTTTTATTAGCAGCTTGCTTGTGAGCCAAAACTCAGCTAAGTTCTCTTAGCTTGTAAAAGGGAAAGGTATTTTACCCCTATTCAAAACAACTACATATATTTGATTTTGTCCAACAACAATAAACTTGAAAAGAAGAGTCTGGCAATGGGTGCAACGCCAGCATTGCTGTCACCCCTCACTATGAAAATAGAGCAAAGCGTAAAGTGTTAGGGGGAGAAGAAGCATGATAAAGTTACTCTTCTATGTCTGATAACAAATTGGTTAAAATAGTAACGTCAACCAACACACAAAACTTTCTACTATTCTCCAGAAAAGCTAAACTACAAAAACTGGAGATTAGACCAATACAACTGTGACCGAAATTAGTTTACAAGTAGAAGAAGCCGGAGAACGCTTAGACCGTTACCTTACTGAACAATTAACAGAACTATCTCGTTCCCGTATCCAACAGTTAATTGAACAGGGTCAAGTTCAACTCAACAGCAAAGTCTGTACATCTAAAAAGATGGTTGTGAGACTGGGCGATCGCATCAGTGTCACCATTCCCCCAGCTCAACCCCTCGAACTGACCGCAGAAGATATCCCCCTAGATATCCTTTATGAAGATGACCACATATTAATTCTCAACAAAACAGCAGGATTAGTTGTTCATCCTGCACCCGGTCATCCAGATGGGACTTTAGTCAACGCCATCTTAGCCCATTGTCCTCACCTACCAGGAATTGGTGGTGTGCAGCGTCCGGGAATTGTGCATCGACTAGATAAAGATACAACAGGAGCGATCGCAATTGCTAAAACTGAATTTGCTCATCAACATCTCCAAGCACAACTTAAAGCTAAAACCGCACAACGAGAATATCTAGGTGTCATCCACGGTGTTCCAAAAACAGAAAGCGGTACAGTTGACTTACCCATCGGTCGCCATCCAGTAGACCGAAAAAAAATGGCTGTTGTCTCAACAGAAAAAGGTGGAAGACCTGCGGTTACTCACTGGCGAATACTTGAACGTTTGAGCAACTATACATTAATGCACTTTCAATTAGAAACCGGACGTACCCATCAAATTCGTGTCCACAGCGCCCATATCGGTCATCCCATTATCGGCGACCCTGTTTATAGTTCTGGACGTTCTGTGGGTGTGAATTTACCAGGTCAAGCACTCCACGCTTGGCGACTCAGATTAGAGCATCCAGTCTCTGGAGAATGGATTGAAGCTACTGCACCGATTCCTCAAACATTAACTACTCTGCTGGAAGTTTTGAGACGACGAGCGGTCATTCGATTTTAGATTTTGGATTACCCTGCGGGTAGACACGAAGTGGCTTCCAAAGGTAGCCGCTATCGCGTCTATGGATTTTGGATTTTAGAAGCCCCAGATTTCGACCATAAAAATATAAATGAGAAATCTTTACGAATCTTCTTTACTCTTCTTTACGTTAGTTTACAAACTAGCCATTTCCCCAAACTTCGGTGTGTTTGAAAAATATTTACTTTTAGCTACAATTTTTTGTTCAAAGTTCAAATTGAGATTTTAGGTACTTTAACTCTAATTAAAAATCCATCAAATAGTTACCTACAATACAGATTTTTGAATTGGATCGCCTTTCGCAAAAGAAGAGAAAGTTCACTTTTTGGCGAAAACAACATTAGATAGTATGTATAGTTTATTACGGCAGTTTAATAGCATGTTAATATTAAGTTAAATGAATAAAAGTATTGTAATGTAAACTGATTATTAATCGATTTAGTATATAAGCCTGTTCTCTCATAGCTTTCACGGAATCTCCTAGAGTTTTTACACTTGTTAAATAAAGTTTATAAAAAAATACCGCAAGCCACATATAAAATACGAACTAGGTTAGAAAGCAATTTAAAAATATCAAGACAATAAAGCTTTTTTTGGTTAAATTTTTGCACATATCAATTATGATAATTCGGTTTTTATGTGCAATATTTACCGACGTTTGTGCTGACTATTTGTCGTGATTCCGATAATTGCTTCTAACAACAATAAAGTGATTTAATGATTTGAATTTGCTGCTGTGAATACGAGGAGAAAAAAATGCTTGATGCTTTTTCCAGAGTAGTTGAACAGGCTGATAGAAAAGGCGCTTACTTAAGCGGTGACGAAATCAACGCTCTGCAAGCAGTAGTTGCTGATAGCAACAAGCGCTTAGATGTTGTTAACAGACTCACCAGCAATGCTTCCTCCATTGTTGCTAATGCTTATCGTGGTCTAGTAGCAGAACGTCCCCAGGTGTTCAATCCTGGCGGCGCTTGCTTCCACCACCGTAATCAGGCTGCTTGTATCCGCGATTTGGGATTCATTTTGCGTTATGTTACCTACTCTGTACTAGCAGGTGATTCCAGCGCCATGGATGATCGCTGCTTGAACGGTTTACGTGAAACTTATCAAGCTCTTGGTACTCCCGGTGATGCTGTAGCTTCTGGAATTCAAAAAATGAAAGAAGCTGCTATCAGCATTGCTAACGATTCTAATGGCATCACCAGAGGTGATTGCAGTCAGTTAATGTCTGAAGTTGCTAGCTATTTTGATCGTGCTGCTTCAGCCGTTGCTTAAAAATTTTGCTGGTCGTAGATTGCAATTATTTGAAACTGTCTTTTGTGATTATGCCTGAGTCATTTGTAATTACAGAAGGCATAGAAAAATAAGTGCATATACGGCTCTTTGTTCAAAATTTTAGCAATAAATTTTTGAGTTCTTTTAGTTAGCAATTTTTGGAGAATTAAATCATGAAAACCCCATTAACTGAAGCAATTTCCGCTGCTGATGTACGCGGCTCTTACCTAAGCAACACCGAACTGCAAGCAGTATTTGGTCGTTTCAACCGCGCTCGTGCTGGTTTAGATGCAGCTCAAGCATTTACTCAAAACGGTCAAAAATGGGCAGAAGCAGCAGCTAATCACGTTTATCAAAAATTCCCTTACACTACCCAAATGCAAGGGCCTCAGTACGCTTCTACTCCAGAAGGTAAATCTAAGTGCGTACGTGACATTGATCATTATTTACGTACTATTAGCTACTGCTGTGTAGTTGGTGGCACTGGTCCCTTGGATGAATACGTAGTTGCAGGCTTAAAAGAACTCAACGGCGCTCTTGGCTTGTCTCCTAGTTGGTATGTAGCAGCTCTAGAATTTGTGCGTGACAATCATGGTTTGACAGGTGATGTTGCTGGTGAAGCTAACACCTATATCAACTATGCAATTAACGCATTGAGCTAAATTTATACAGCAAGGTCCTTTGTCCTTTTTTAATGGCTAATGGCTAGTCGAAACTGGTTAGTAGTTAGTAATTGTTGATCGTTAAATAGTTGTTTGTTGTCTGGAACAACTAACAACCAACAACTAACAACCAACAACTAACAACTAGCAAGAGTGCAATTAGCAATTAGCCATTCGTTGTATTTAAGAACAAAAACAATCAAACATTCGTAAACATGGAGCGATTGTCAAGATGACTACTTCAGTCGCAGAACGCTTAGCAATTAGAGATGACATAGGCAAAAAAACCGAGCTGCGTCAAAATTGGAGTGAAGATGAATTGCAGCTAGTATTTCGGGCTGCTTACGAGCAAATTTTTGGTCGTCAAGGAGTATACGCCAGCCAAAAATTTACCACCGCTGAAGCAATGTTACGTAACGCGAAAATCAGCGTTAAACAATTTGTAGAAACTCTCGCCAAATCTGAATTTTACAGGGAATGTTTCTTTTATAAAAATTCCCAAGTACGGTTCATTGAATTGAACTACAAGCATTTGCTAGGACGCGCACCCTACGATCAATCAGAAATTGCATATCACACAGATATGTACGCTTCTAACGGTTACGATGCTGAAATAGAATCGTACATTTACAGTTCAGAATATGACAATGCCTTTGGTAATTATGTTGTTCCTTATTACCGAGGATTTCAGTCAATTCCTGGTATGAAGACCGTAGGATATAACCGTATTTTTGAGCTTTATCGTGGTAAAGCTAACAGCGACAACGCGCAATTTGGTGGCAAAAATTCCCGCCTGCGATCAAAAATTGCGATGAATATGTCAAATTCAATTGTGCCACCATCATCCGCCGGTCTTGGCTTCGCATCAATTGCACCAACTTTAATTACTTCTCCTGCATTGGGAGATAGTCGCATGTTCATCATCGAAGCGATCGCTGGTGGATTAAATACAAAAGTTGCAGTCCGTCGTAGCCGACAAGTTTACACCGTACCTTATGATCGGCTCTCAGCTACCTACCAAGAAATTCATAAGCGTGGCGGTAAGATAATCAAGATTTCACCAGCTTCTTAGTAGAAAGGGGATTGGGGATCGGGGATCAGGGAAAGGGGACAAGGGAGACAAGGAAGACAAGGAAGAATCTTTTCCTATGAATTTTCCCAATCCCTATTCCCCTATTCCCCGATCCCCAATCCAAAATCCAAAATCCAAAATCCAAAATCGAATGACTGTTGCATATTCTGTTGAACCAATTCTTTCTCAAGAAGCAGCGATCGCAGCACTAAATGGCGAAGATAACCAAATTCGTTATTACGCTGCTTGGTGGTTGGGAAAGCATCAGGTACAAGCAGGTTGTACAGCGTTGTGTGAAGCCCTATTTGATGAACGGTACCGTATTCCATCTGGAGGGTATCCTCTACGCCGTCAAGCTGCACGTGCTTTAGGACAATTAAAGAACCCGCAAGCAGTACCAGCGTTAATTGCTGCATTGACATGTGATGATCTGCACCTGCGGGAAGCAGTGATTCAAGCTCTAGCAGCTATTGGTGATCAGCAAGCTGTTGATCCTTTGCTGAAACTGCTGCAATTTCCTCAAGAGCAACCGTTAGAAGCCTTAATAGAAGCCCTAGCGACTTTACAGGTATGGTCTGCTCATTCCCAGATAGAACCCTTTCTCCATCATGCATCCGAACGAGTACAGTGCGCTGCGGCACGGTATTTGTTTCTTTTAACCCAAAAACCCCAGTACATTGAACGTATTATTAATAATTTGCATCATGACAATATGTATTTGCGCTGGGCGGCCATATTTGATTTGGGAGCCGTTGGCCATCGTCAAGCAATAGATGCAATTCTTGCTGCTGGGGTTCCTAACAGTTTAAAGCTGTTAAATTTAAAACGCATTTTAGAAGCTTTGTTAGATCAAGAACAAACAGATCAGGAAATAACTCAGTTAATTTTTCAGGCAATTGATGATTTATTAATTCAACTTTAAGTTACGAGTTGTTGAACAATTAGATCCCCGACTTCTTGAAGAAGTAGGGGATCTAACTTTGGTCAATTTTACAATATTCAAAATCAACAATTATATCTGCAATCTTTAACAATCATGAATACACAGAAGTTTGTGAATATCGAAGAACTGATTTCGCAATTAAATAATGCTCCAGTGCCAAGTGATGCGGTATCTGCAATTGCTACTATTTCTGCTAGTAAAACTACGGAAGCCAGGGCGATTTCTGCTTTAATTCAAGCTTTTGGGCATCATTACTCTTCTGTAGGCAAAGCAGCAGTTGAAGCTTTAGTAAAGCTAGCACCTGCAAGCGTAGAACCACTGATTTTTGCTTTCGGTAGTTCTTCTGATCAGGGCGTCCAGGCATATATTATTCAAGCTTTAGCATTAATTGGCGACTCTAGAGCATTTGATTTGTTAGCCGAAGTAGTTGGTACAGAAGTAGCTAACCACTGTCAAGGAAATGTTCGTCGGATTGCTGCAAGGGGACTCGGAAAGATCGCGAGTAGTACTGATGAACCAGCAATTATTCACCATGCTATTGAAAAACTAACTTGGGCTTTACTCTCTCCAGAGGATTGGGGACTGCGTTATGCTGCTGCGGTCTCTCTCCAAGAAATTGCCACACCAGCAGCTTATACAGCCTTACAGACGGCGTTAAATCAAGAAGCAGATAAAGTAGTGCGATCGCGTATTACAACAGCCACAGCAAAAAATCTGCCAAATTAACTACAAACGGTTTTTGGTAATGGGTAATCTGATGATTTTCCCATACCCAATCCCCCATTCAGCTATGCTTGGGAACTTCCTGCCAACTTTTGTGACAATTTTCTGCAATTAGAGGCAATTTTTATAATTTTTTTGTTAAAAATTCTTAACATATAGCTATGTCTATCAAATTCATCTAGAACTTGAATAGATTGTTATATCTGGAATTGAAAGAAACTTAAGAAAATATAAGCAAAGAAAAGTTGCGCCCGATCTTGCTGTTTTGTAAAGTAATGTTACAAAAAAATCAACTTATTCTCAGTTAAAGCCCTTGTATGTAAAGGATTTGAGGCTTTTCTTATTGGTATATCTCATTTATTCACAATTTGTAACAAATAATGCCCCTGTAGCGTTGTATAAACATAAGCTGGAGGGGTTAAACGACAGGCAAAACTGAAAGACGGCACTCAATTCGTAAAGTTTGCCAGTTTCTCATAAAATCACCCCAGTTTCTCATTTTTCTGGCTCTGTTTCAGAACAGGGGAAATGAAAAGCAAAAGAGAAACACTCTTGTTTAATGTCTGTTATAGGCCAATCCAAGTTGATAAAACAATTTCAGTTTTAATCAAGACAGCACTCAATTAAGGAATTAGGAGAATCTTCCATGTTAGACGCATTTGCCAAGGTGGTTTCTCAGGCTGACTCCAGAGGCGAATTCCTGAGCAGCGAACAACTCGATGCTCTAGGCAATATGGTCAAAGACGGCAACAAGCGCCTGGATGTAGTAAACCGCATCACCAGCAATGCTTCCACCATCGTTACCAACGCTGCTCGTGCTTTGTTTGAAGAGCAACCCCAATTAATTTCTCCTGGTGGAAATGCTTACACCAACCGTCGCATGTCTGCTTGCTTGCGCGATATGGAAATCATCTTGCGCTATGTTACCTACGCTATCCTCGCTGGTGACGCTAGCGTTCTTGACGACCGTTGCTTGAATGGCTTGCGCGAAACCTACCAAGCTCTGGGTACTCCCGGTTCTTCCGTAGCAGTTGGTGTTCAAAAAATGAAAGAAGCTGCTGTCGGCATTGCTAACGACCCCAATGGAATCACCAAAGGTGATTGCAGTGCTTTGATTTCTGAAGTAGCTAGCTACTTTGATCGCGCTGCTGCTGCTGTTGCGTAATAAAACATAACAAAAAAGCCCAGAACCAAAAAGCTAGGTATCCCGGCAAAAAATTACGAAACGTTAAGGAGATTTTAAGATCATGAAAACACCCATTACCGAAGCAATTGCAGCTGCTGATACCCAAGGTCGTTTTTTGAGCAACACCGAGCTTCAAGCTGTTAACGGTCGTTTTCAACGTGCTGCTGCTAGCATGGAAGCTGCTCGTGCATTGACCAGCAATGCTCAACGCTTGATTGATGGTGCTACTCAAGCTGTATATCAAAAGTTCCCCTACACCACCCAAACCAGTGGCCCAAACTATGCTGCTGATTCTCGTGGTAAGTCCAAGTGCGCTCGTGACGTTGGTCACTACCTACGGATCATCACCTACTCCTTGGTTGCTGGTGGTACTGGCCCATTGGATGAATATTTGATTGCTGGTTTGAGTGAAATCAACAGCGCTTTTGAATTGTCCCCCAGCTGGTACGTAGAAGCTCTGAAGCACATCAAAGGTAATCACGGCTTATCTGGTCAAGCTGCTAACGAAGCTAACACCTACATTGATTACGCAATCAACGCTCTAAGCTAGATAGCGTAATGCCCGGAGAGGGATGCAGCTGTGTGGAATCACCAAGCAGTTGAATCTCGCTCCGGGCATAGTTTTATCTGGGGATTGATAAAAAATATTTATCAGACACGCAAAAGTCCGCGTGTACATAAATAGGGGAGAAAAAATGCCGATTACAGCAGCAGCATCCAGACTAGGAACCGAAGCTTTCAGCAGCACCAACGCCGCTAAAGTTGAGTTACGTCCTTATGCAAGCAGAGATGATGTAGAAGCGGTGATTCGCGCCGTATACCGCCAACTTTTGGGTAATGACTACATCATGGCGTCAGAACGGCTTGTCAGCGCAGAATCACTTCTGCGGGATGGAAACTTGACAGTACGAGAATTTGTGCGTAGCGTTGCTAAGTCAGAACTCTACAAAAAGAAATTTTTCTACAACAGCTTCCAAACCCGGTTTATCGAACTCAACTACAAGCATTTATTGGGTCGTGCGCCATACGATGAGTCTGAGGTGATTTACCACTTAGACTTGTATCAGAACCAAGGATACGATACCGAAATCGACTCGTACATTGATTCGGTTGAATACCTCAATAACTTTGGTGACAATATTGTCCCCTACTATCGTGGTTTTGAAATCCAAACCGGACAGAAAACAGTCGGCTTTACCCGAATGTTTCGCTTGTATCGGGGTTACGCTAATAGCGATCGCGCCCAGGTAGAAGGTACAAAAACTCGCCTAGCTCGTGAGTTAGCAACCAATAGCGCTTCCTCAATTGTTGGGCCATCTGGTACCAATTCTAGCTGGGGATTCCGTGCAACTGCGGATGTGACTCCCAGAAAGAACATGGGTAATGCAGTCGGAGAAGGCGATCGCTCCTATCGCATCGAAGTAACTGGACTTCGCAACCCTGGCTTCCCTAGTGTGCGTCGTAGCAGCTACGCGATCGTTGTACCCTACGAACGCCTTTTGGACAGAATGGAGCAAATAAAACGCCAAGGTGGCAAAATTGTCAGCATCACCCCAGCGTAATTAATCGTGATGAGTTAGATAGTAAGGGGTTATTAGTTAAGAATTATGAGTCATGAGTTATGAGTTATGAGTTAAAGAAAATATAAAATTTCCAACTCCTAATTCTTAACTCCTAATTCTTAACTTTTAGCTCCGACTTTCTAACTCCTAACAATTGCCCAAAAGCTAGTTTTACAGGAGAGTCACAAGCATGTTCGGTCAAACCACAGTTGGTGCTAATGGCATTTCTAGTGCAAACAGCCGGATGTTTCGTTATGAAGTCGTAGGGTTGCGGCAAAACGAAGAAAACGACAGAAATAACTACGACATCCGCAATAGCGGTAGCGTATTCATGACTGTGCCATACAACCGCATGAATGAAGAAATGCAACGGATCACTCGTATGGGCGGCAGAATCATCAAAATCGAGCCTTTAAGCACAGCAGAAGCAAACTAACGCTTTGGCAATGATGGAACCAAGTGCAGAAACATATTCTGCCGAAAATGCTTCGCCTTTAACAAAAGAGCAAGCGATCGCTAACCTCAAATCTCCAGATTTAAGTCTCCGCTACTACGCCGCTTGGTGGCTAGGTAAGTTCCGTGTTCGTGATCTTGAAGTTGTAGATGCTCTGATTGTGGCATTAGAGGATGAAGCCGACACAACAGAAATGGGAGGCTATCCTTTGCGCCGTAATGCTGCAAGAGCATTGGGAAAATTGGGCGATATTCGAGCTGTACCACACTTAATTAGGTGCTTAGAATGCTCTGATTTCTACGTGCGTGAAGCCGCAGCCCAATCCTTAGCAATGCTAGGAGATATAGCAGCAGCTCCAGGACTAATGCAATTGTTAAGCGGTGGTATTGCAGCTGCTGTTCAAGAACCGGGGCGTCCTCATCTCACCCAACCATATGAAGCGGTTTTAGAAGCCTTGGGAGCTATTGGTGCAACTGAGGCTATTTCCTTAATTGAACCCTTCTTGGAATATCCAGTAGCGCGAGTCCAGTGTGCAGCAGTGAGATCAATGTATCAACTTACACAAGACTCTTTTTATGGAGAGCGTCTAATTAAAGAGTTGGACACTAACAATCTTCAAATGCGCCGCGTTGTTTTGGGAGATTTAGGCGCTATCGGGTATTTACCCGCAGCAGATGCGATCGCCAACGCCAAGGTTGAAAATAGTTTTAAATTGATTGCCCTTAAAGGTCTGCTAGAACATCAACTTCAACAGGAGTTAGATGTTTCCTCTATTTCTGAGGATGCCATACGACTAATGAACTTAATGGATTCACTTTTATAGTCAATTGTCAATAGTCATTTGTTGTTTGTCATTTGTTGCTTGTTTATGACTAATAACTAATGACCATTGTACAGACGCGAGGAACATCGCGTCTAATGACCAATGACTAATGATTATTGTACAGACGCGAGGAACATCGCGTCTAATGACCAATGACTAACACCCAAAAATTGATTCGCGCTGTTACAGAAGCAGACTCGCCAGCGCGAATAGTAGCAGCAGTACAAGAACTAGCAGCAGCCAAAGATGAAGCAGCAATTGAGACATTAATTGCTGTATTTGGTTATAACAATCCAACCGCAGCAGTCACAGCAGTCGCCGGGTTAACACAATTGGGAGATCTAGCAGTTCCACAGTTGTTAGCACAAATTGATGACTATAACTATGGTGCTAGAGCTTACTCAATTCGTACCTTAGCAGCGATCGCCGATCCTCGCGCCCTAGATATATTGCTGACATCTGCTGCTACTGACTTTGCTCCTAGCGTTCGTCGCGCCGCAGCTAAAGGATTGGGAAGCTTGCGCTTTCACAAACTGGATATTCCAGAACGTCAAGCAGCACAAGCTAAAGCATTGGAAACTCTATTGTTCATTTGTCGAGATGCAGATTGGTCAATTCGCTACGCCGCAATTGTCGGTTTACAAGCCTTGGCAAAAATACCTGAACTCCAACAGCCAATCCAAGAAACATTTGCGGAAATACTAGCTACCGACGACGAAAACGCTATCCGCGCTAGGGTACAGTTAGCTCAGAAGCAAATGTTGGGGATTGGTTTAGTAGTTAGTAGTTAGTAGTTAATTTTTACCACAAACCACTAACCATTAACCACTAAGCTGTTATGCATTTAAATTGTATATTTTGCGATCAGGTTGTCAAAAGTCAACAGTCCAGAGTCAAAGACTAGCTTGGACTTTGGACTTTTGACCCTGGACAGTCCTAACGCAAGAATATTTAATCTAAGCGCACATCAGCTTATCCAGTCTCTGCGAAACCCTAAAAAAGGTAAAAGTAAAGATGGCGATACCATTACTTGAAGTTACTCCTACTACGCAAAATCAACGTGTCGAAGGCTACGAAGTACCTAACGAAGACACACCAGCAATTTACCGTTTGGCAGACGCTATTTCTGATACAGATGTTGATGCGATTATTTGGGCAGCTTATCGGCAAATTTTCAGCGAACACCTTATTTTAGAAAACTATCGCCAACCATTTCTAGAATCACAGTTACGTAATCGAGCAATCAATGTCCGAGATTTCATCCGGGGATTGGGTAAATCCAGCGTTTACCGTGATGAAGTTGCAGAAACTAACTCTAACTACCGTTTAGTAGATATTAGCTTCAAGCGATTTTTGGGACGCGCTACCTACGGTAAAGATGAGCAAATTTCTTGGTCAATTGTAATTGCGACCAAAGGACTACATGGTTTTATCGATGCTCTTGTAGATTCTGATGAATACCGTGAGAACTTTGGTGATGACATCGTACCCTTCCAGCGTCGCCGTTTCAAAGACCGACCCTTCAACTTAGTCAATCCCCGCTACAACGATTACTGGCGCGGTCGTTTGATTGAGCAATATTTTGGAGGTCGTTCTTTCTATCAAGTTGTCCGTACAGGAGAATCAGCACAACGAGGAATTCGTAAAGCAATTCCAGAAAACTTCCTGGCTATGGCTGCTAGTGTTACACCAGGCGGAGCAGAATATCAACGTTCGAGCGATCGCGCCAGAAACATTGCTTCTAGTGTAGCAATTCCCGACACCACCCGCGAATCTAGCACCCCGCCTCCAACCGTAAAACCCACACAAGTTGCTTTACCTTATCGTTATATTCCCGGTAACAAAACAACTTAATAGTCATTGGTCATTGGTCATTAGTTATTGGTCATTGGTCATCAAACAAATAACAAATGACATAGACGCGCAAGCGGCTTCTCGTAGAGTAGGACAAATAACAAATAACGAATGACAAATGACAAAAGACAAATAACAAAGGACAGATATTAACAATGTCAATACCTCTACTCGAATACAAACCCAGCTCTCAAAACCAGCGTGTTCCTGGTTACGAAGTACCAAACGAAGATACTCCGAGAATTTATCGCTTAGAAGATTCTCCCACTGAAAGTGAAATCAAAGAATTAATTTGGGCTGGTTACAGACAAATATTCAGTGAACACGAAAACCTCAAATTTCATCGCCAAAAACATTTAGAATCGCAGTTGAAGAACCGAGCAATTAATGTGCGCGACTTCATCCGTGGTTTAGCAAAATCAGAGGCGTTTCGTCGCTTAGTTGTAGACACAAATTCTAACTACCGCATCGTAGAAATCAGCCTCAAACGAATTTTAGGTCGCGCCTCTTACAATAAAGACGAAGAAATCGCTTGGTCAATTGTAATTGCCACAAAAGGTTTTAGTGGCTTTGTTGATGCTTTGGTAGATTCTGAAGAGTATCAAACCAACTTTGGTGATAATACTATTCCCTACCAACGCCGTCGTTATAAAGACAGACCATTTAACTTGGTAACACCTCGTTACGGCAATTACTGGCGTGATAAACAAGAAACTGAACGCTATAAATGGGGTGATATTAATAACTTCTTGGATATGGCGAAGTCTATTAGTATCAGAACAGTTTCTTATACACCAGTCAGCACTGCCAACATTACAATTCCAGATACCACAAGGAACGAAAAACCGCAAGGTATTCCTGTTTCTATCAATCCTACTGCAAGTTTTCCTGTGCGTTAAGCTAAAGTAAAGTAGTTAGTGGTTAGTGGTTAACAACCAACAAACTAACAATAAAAGAGTGGGTCTGCTAAATCCAAAATTAGTTAACACAGTTTAGAAGGTTTCAAAGTTTGCTTACTTGGAATTTGATCAAAAGTAAATTTCAGAACCTTCTAAAATGCCAAGTTATGTAAAAGGTGGATAAAGTATGGCACTACCTCTACATGAATACAAACCCACTACTCAAAATCAAAGGGTTCGTAGTTTTGGAACGGCAGATTTAAATGACGATACTCCTTATCTCTATCGTCTTGAAAATGCGAACTCTAGTAGTGAGATTGAAGCACTAATTTGGGCAGCATACCGCCAAGTCTTTAACGAACAGGAAATTCTTCAATTTAATCGTCAGATTGCTCTGGAAACACAACTGAAAAACCGTTCAATTACGGTGCGCGATTTTATTCGTGGTTTGGCAAAATCAGAGCGATTTTATCAGTTAATAGTTGCAGCTAACAACAACTATCGACTGGTTGAAATGTGCTTAAAACGTTTGTTGGGTCGTAGTCCCTACAATCGAGAAGAAGAAATTGCTTGGTCTATTCAAATCGCTACTCGCGGTTGGGGAGGATTTGTAGACGCGTTGATTGATAGTCAAGAGTATGAACTAGCCTTTGGTGACAATACCGTACCCTATCAACGTAAACGCATGTCTACAGATAGACCATTCAGTTTCACCCCGCGTTATGGTGCTGATTACCGCGACAACAAGGGCATAATTCAGACCAGTTGGGTACATCATACCGAATGGTACGGATTTTTGAATCCATCGCCCTATCCTCAAAAAGCGGACTGGAGAGCAATATCAGCTGTCATAGTTGGATTATCCGGAGCGATCGCTTTGTTGCTTGTACTAAATTGGTTTGTAAATACTTCTGCCTTATAAACCAAATGCGGGAAAATTAGATGAAAGAGGATTGTGCAAAACAAGCCTCCTTCAATTTTCAAGAGCTAACTCTGTTTAATTTGTTGATAATAAAGGGGAAAATCGCAAATGGCACTGCCATTACTTGAATACAAACCCAGCAGTCAAAATCATCGTGTTAAAAGCTTTGGAGTTGCTGACCAAAATGAAGACACTCCATATGTATATCGCCTAGAAGATGTTAGTTCTTTTACTGACATGGAAAGCATCATTTGGGCTGCTTATCGTCAAGTATTTAGCGAACATGAGATTCTCAAGTTCAACCGCCAAAAGCATATCGAATCTCAGCTGAAAAATGGCTCACTGACGGTACGCGACTTCATTCGTGGTTTGGCAAAATCTGAAGCATTTTACCGCTTGGTTGTCTCGGTTAACAACAACTACCGACTGGTGGACATCACCCTCAAGCGCTTGTTGGGTCGTTCTGCTTATAACAAAGAAGAAGAAATTACTTGGTCAATTGTCATTGGTACCAAAGGTTTTAGTGGTTTCGTTGATGCTATTGTTGACAGCGATGAGTACACGCAAGCTTTTGGCGATAACACCATACCCTACCAACGTAAGCGTTTAGTAGATCGTCCTCACAATTTGGTAACTCCTCGCTACGGCGAAGACTTCCAAGAAAGTGCTGGTACTGTTGCTACCGATTGGCGCTTTACCGTAGAGAAATTCTACAATCGCAAATTCCAAGAACGGCGACTGGCAGAAGGTGATCCACGTAAGTTCACTGACATTGCAGCTTCACTTAATGCTACAGGTAACTACGCTCAAAACATTCGTGCGGCTGACCTTGATTACATGAACTTAGTTCCAAATCGTAGTAGACGCTAAAATCCCTACTGCGCTGCGATCGCTTAAACTAAACACATCAATTTGATACTGGGTCTTGTTTCCCTGTTAATGTAGTGCCAAACTTACAGTTTTTTGTTAGTTAAGCATTGCTTAAGATGGAAATAAGACCCAGTCATTTTTATGCTATTGGCAAAATGATTTTTTAGGAATTGACCAATATTGCCAATTATGATAAAAACTTTGCTATTATTACTACCTTGTTTGTTCACCCTAATAGGAGAAAGTAGTGCTTTTGCTCAAAAAGTGCAAATCAATACCAATTCTCCAAAAGAATTAAAATCACCTATTATTCAATATCCCGCTAATATCCATAAATTGGCGAGTGAACGTTCTTGTAAATCTTGGGGTAATTTACTAAACATCTTTTTTGCGCGTTTAGTCAATTTAACTTCGTAAATCACGCAACATCCTTTTTTCTTTCATCGGCAATTTCTTTTTTGATATCTTCCCACGCAATAAAAATATTACTATCAAGGTCGTTTTTTGCTATATCATAAGCTTTCAAATCTTCTTCATCTTCTTCATCTTCTATGCTGTTTAACAATGTGTAAATTTCATCTAAAGTACTGTCATAGGCTTGATTTAACAGTACGTTAATAGCTTTGATTAATTCTTCTCTTTCGCGTTCGGTTTTCATAATCAGACCTTTATTGTAAATATTTTCAGAATAGCAAACTAGAAATTATTCATCTTATTCCGTTACCACTAACCAAAATCAATCAGTTAGGCTCGACCAATAAAAAAGCACCCTCCATATTGGAGGGTGCTTTCTCATCTATTTAATTGTAGAGACTTATTGCATCCAGGCTATCTAAAGATTAACCGTTGATAGCGGGAGCAGAGATTGCAACTGGTGCAGCTTCAGCAGCAGCCAAGTCGAGAGGGAAGTTGTGA
This sequence comes from Westiellopsis prolifica IICB1, assembly GCF_004323185.1. GTDB lineage: Bacteria > Cyanobacteriota > Cyanobacteriia > Cyanobacteriales > Nostocaceae > Pelatocladus > Pelatocladus prolificus_A. Next base: position 961,649 of record NZ_NAPS01000002.1, on the reverse strand, counting down.
GCGTTACGCTCGTGCATGACTTCCATACCCAAGTTAGCGCGGTTGATGATGTCTGCCCAAGTGTTGATCACGCGACCTTGTGAGTCAATTACTGATTGGTTGAAGTTGAAACCATTCAGGTTGAACGCCATGGTGCTGATACCCAGTGCGGTGAACCAGATTCCAATTACAGGCCAAGCAGCTAAGAAGAAGTGCAAGCTGCGAGAGTTGTTGAAGGAAGCGTATTGGAAAATCAAGCGACCGAAGTAACCGTGTGCAGCTACGATGTTGTAGGTTTCTTCTTCTTGACCGAACTTGTAACCGTAGTTTTGAGATTCGGTTTCGGTTGTTTCACGAACTAAGGAAGAAGTTACCAAACTTCCGTGCATTGCGCTGAACAAGCTACCACCGAATACACCTGCTACACCTAATTGGTGGAAGGGGTGCATTAAGATGTTGTGTTCTGCTTGGAACACCAACATGAAGTTGAATGTTCCGCTTATACCCAAGGGCATACCATCAGAGAAGGAACCTTGACCCAAGGGGTAAATCAAGAATACTGCGCTTGCTGCTGCGACAGGTGCTGAGTATGCTACGGCAATCCAAGGACGCATTCCTAAGCGGTAAGACAATTCCCACTCACGACCCATGTAGCAGAATACACCGATCAAGAAGTGGAAAATTACCAACTGGTAAGGACCACCGTTGTACAACCACTCATCTAAGGAAGCTGCTTCCCAAATGGGGTAGAAGTGCAAACCGATTGCGTTGGAAGAAGGTACTACTGCACCAGAGATGATGTTGTTTCCGTACATCAATGAACCTGCAACAGGTTCACGGATACCGTCGATGTCTACGGGAGGTGCGGCGATGAAGGCGATGATGAAGCAGGTGGTTGCTGCTAAGAGGGTTGGGATCATGAGTACGCCGAACCAGCCTACATATAGGCGGTTGTCGGTGCTGGTTACCCAGTTACAGAAGCGATCCCATACGTTAGCGCTACGAGCGTTTTGTAAGGTTGCTGTCATTGTTCTTATGATTGCTTAACTTTCGTTAATGATTTGCGTAGGTCGAACTACCTACATTTATAAGCTTAGAAGAAAGATTTAGATTTGTAAACAATATTTAATTAACTTTTGTTTATCAATGTAAACAAAATATATAAATAGTTCTGATTTTATATTATTTGCAGGTTTTGGGGTGTGAGCGATCGCTCATATGAATAAATCGAATAAGATAACAGGGAACAGTTTTTCCTATTTCCTGTTCCCTATTTGGGAGTAACAGACCCCCACTTCTATGAAAGTGGCTTGTTTCAGGTGGGTCAAAAATCCCGATTTGTTAAATTTGCAAGTCTAGGTTAATTTTTACAACCCCTTACATTCGCAATGTAAGCCGATGCATTAACAATGTAAGCCCATACATTAACAATGTAAGCCGATGCATTAACAATGTAAGCTCATGCATTAACAATGTAAGCCCATACATTAACAATGTAAGCTGATACATTGGCATTGTAGGAAGTTGCGTTTAGATAGCAAGGCGATGCTCTCAATATATTTGTCTTGTTTGAGCAATATGGGGACGCGATCGCACGATAAATTTTGTCTCAAAAAACCTCTAAAATCATTAGGATGAGGGGTCAGACACACCATTCATCGGCTGTATCCACAGAAGAAGCCGGGGATCTGACCTCTCAATTTTCAAAGCTCCTATTGCTATATCAACCAGGAGGCCATGCCATAAACCTTCCTCCCAAGATATGCAGATGCAGATGGTAAACAGTTTGACCACCGTCGTCACCAGTATTGATCACCACACGATAGCCATTTGCTAGTCCAGCTTGTTCGGCAACTTTTTGAGCAGTTAACAAAAGATGCCCTAAAAGCGCTTGATCTCCTGGTTCTGCTTCAGCTAGTTTCGGGATGGGTTTTTTCGGAATAACCAGGATATGAACAGGTGCTTGGGGATTAACATCTGTGAACGCTAACGCTAAATCATCCTCATAGACAATATTGGCTGGGATTTCTCGACGAATGATTTTGCCAAAAATTGTGTCTTGGTTTGCCATGTGTAATTTGTTATTTGTCATTTGCCAATTGTCAATGATAAGACAAAGGACAAAGCACTAGTAACAAAGGAAATAAAAGACTATGCTCGCTAGAGTCTGGAGTGGAGCCATTGTCGGGATAGACGCCGTGAAAGTCGGTGTAGAAGTTGATGTTTCTGGTGGTTTACCAGGAATAGTTGTGTTGGGATTACCAGATGCAGCAGTACAAGAAAGTAAGGAAAGGGTAAAAGCTACTCTCAAAAATTCCGGTTTCGCCTTTCCGGTACGAAAAATAGTGATTAATCTCACACCTGCTGATTTACGTAAAGAAGGCCCTTGTTTTGATTTACCGATTAGTGTGGGAATTTTGGCAGCTTCGGAACAACTGAAGACTGAGTTGTTAGAGAATTATATTTTCATGGGCGAGGTTTCACTTGATGGTAGTTTACGCCCAGTAGCTGGAGTCTTACCTATTGCTGCTGCTGCCAACAAAATGGGAATTACAGGTTTAGTTATACCTGCGGATAATGCCCAAGAAGCTGCTTTAGTCAAAGGATTAGCTGTTTATGCTTTTCAAAATCTGGCCGATGTGGCTGATTTTTTAACTAATCCAGGGCGTTACCAGCCTGTAAAGTTAGATGAAAATATAGAGACGCGCCAGGTTGCATCTCTACAAGCTGATTTAAAAGATGTCAAAGCTCAGGCTCACGCCCGTCGAGCATTGGAAATTGCTGCTGCTGGTGGTCATAATTTAATTTTTGTCGGACCACCGGGAAGTGGTAAGACTATGCTAGCAAGACGCTTGCCGGGGATTTTGCCGCCATTGAGTTTTGCAGAAGCTTTGGAAGTGACACGCATTCACTCGGTGGCTGGTTTATTAAAAAATAGAGGCTCTCTAGTACGCGATCGTCCTTTTCGCAGCCCCCATCACTCTGCATCTGGGCCGTCTCTCGTCGGTGGTGGTACGTTTCCCCGTCCTGGAGAAATTTCCTTATCACATCTGGGCGTACTTTTCTTAGATGAATTAACAGAATTTAAACGTGATGTCTTAGAATTCCTGCGTCAGCCTTTGGAAGATGGGTTTGTGACAATTTCCCGCACGAAACAATCTGTAATGTTTCCGGCTCAGTTTACTTTAGTCGCAAGTACCAATCCCTGTCCCTGCGGTTATTACGGTGATACTATTCAACAATGTACCTGTTCGCCACGCCAAAGAGAACAATACTGGGCAAAACTTTCTGGCCCGCTGATGGATCGGATTGATTTACAAGTGGTGGTGAATCGTTTGAAACCAGAGGAAATTACCCAAAAACCGACGGGAGAATCTTCAACAATAATTAGAGAACGAGTACAACAAGCACGCGATCGCGCATCCGCAAGATTTAAAGATGAATCTCATCTACGTTGTAACGCCCAAATGCAAAGTCGCCATTTACCAAAATGGTGCAAACTAGATGACGCTAGCCGTAATTTATTAGAAGGCGCAATTAAAAAATTAGGATTATCAGCCAGAGCAAGCGATCGCATTCTCAAAGTAGCACGTACAATTGCTGATTTAGCAGGAGATGAGAATTTACAAGCCCATCATGTTGCAGAAGCTATACAGTACCGCACAATAGATAGAATGCAGTAAGTACATCTAGAGATCAGAGTCATCGTAAATCCACATGGGTTCTACGCCAGACGACTTTTGAAAGCCGCATTCGTGATAGAAATCCACAGCATCTTTAACCGCCAGCAGAACCTGTTGATGGTAACCTACGTAGTGACTCTGGAGTGCTTTTATGATAAGTCGTCCTATACCCCTGCGCTGAAAAGCTGGTCGCACCAATAAGTGTGGATAGTATACAACTAACGCTCCATCTGAAATAGCATTGCCCAATCCTACAAGAGTTTCGCCATACCATGCAGAAATCACTGTATGGGAGTTGGCGAGTGCAGTGAAAAGTTGATCAGGTTTTGCAGCTGAAGACCAGCCACACTCAGTATATAGTTCGAGTACTTGGTTACGAGGAAGGATCGCATGATTACGCAACTCTACTTCTGCATCACCCATGCTTCATCTTGCAAATCAGAACATCAACTTTATTGTATTTTAAAGCGATCGCATGATTATGCTTTGAGTAAAGATTCGCCGCCATCAATCCAAACTTCTGTACCAGTAATATGACTAGAAGCATCTGAGGCTAAGAAAAATACTAATTGTGCGACTTGTTCAGATGTTCCTGGTTTCCCATCAGTCAGGGGAATTTTACCTTCAGGAAACTCAACGGGTTCTTGAATTTCTTCTAAATCTTGTCTATCTGTATTTTCGTCTATATTAGTGGCGATCGCACCAGGACAAATCACATTTACACGGATGCGGTGTTTTGCTAATTCTAGCGCCACCATTTTTGCAAAAGCAACTTGGGCTGCTTTGGTAGAAGAATAAGCAGTTGCACCCGTGTTGCTAAATATACGTGTGCCATTAACTGAAGATGTAATGATCACCGAACCGCCTTGCTTCTTTAAATAAGGCACAGCATATTTAACTGTTAAAAATGTTCCTGTCAGATTGACATTAATAGTTTTATTCCAATCTTCAAGCGTCAATTCTTCTATAGAAGCCCAGACACCATTAATTCCAGCGTTGGCAAAAACAATATCCAAACGTCCCCATTTATCAATAATTGCTTGGGTCGCTTGTTGCATTTGTTCTGGGTTAGAAATATCAGCAACTAACGGTATTGCTTCACCATAATTATTATTAATCTCAGCAACAGTTGTTTCTAATTCATCCTTTGTACGTCCTAAAGCTGCAACTTTAGCACCTTCTTTGGCAAATAACTTTGCTGTGGCCTTCGCGATACCAGAACCTGCGCCTGTTACCAACGCTACTTTATTTGTTAATTGCATAATTTTTAGCAGAGATTTATTAGTTATTGATTATGAGTTGTAATTTAATTAACAACTATCCAGGTTGATTCAATCTCTTAGATATTTAACATTAAAGCAGATAACTATTCCTACCTCTACTGGTATGAAAAATTTATTTCTTTTGGTAGAAACTGAGTTTATTTTTTCTTGATTATGATTTTATTAAAACAAACTAAGCTGTTTAGTAAAGTCGGCTTGACATACCAATTATCTGTAATTCCTGAATAATAAGCTACCCGACTTATTCTAGAAGTCGAGTATCTGACAACTAATTTAGGATTGATATAACAATCTTAAGTTATTCATTTGTTTTTTTGCATTGCTTATAAAGCAAAACACTTTATTACAATTTATATTTTCATTTTTGACAAAAAAAGTAAAAAATACATGAAAAGCAAAATACTGACAATCAGTTTACTTGCATGTACTCTAAGTTTAATGACAGCGACAACTATCAAAGCTGAAACTAATAATCAGGCCAGCACTACTGGAACTGCTACTACATATAAAGCCGGTCCTTGGCAACCTGTAGCAAGATTTGATAATCCTCAAGGTTTTGTCAGAGTTCAAATATTAAATAAAACAAAAACACCCCTGCAATATAGTTTGTCAACTGGCGATGCGTTAAATACACAAATTCCTGTTGGAGGGATTGCAACGCTGACTACTAATTCTCTTCCTAGTTATGTTTTAATTTATAACCAAAACCAAGCTCCGTTAAAGTATAACGTCACAGCACAAGGTAATTCAGCAATTGTTACAGTTGAGCAAGCCAAGACAACTACTGGTGCTGGAGACACCACACTTAATTTACAGCAAAGTGGAGGAATTTACGTTTATTAGAAATTTGGGGTAAGGACTTAATTACTCAATTAATATTCATCCAAACTTCAGATAAATTATCTGTGTTTATCTTCTGTTTCTCACCTTCATCGGTATTTTTAAACAATACTGTAAAAGCACCTGCTCCCAAACCATCTTGAGGAAACATGCGATAACAAGGTATTGTAGTCAGATGCGATTGGTAGTCTTTAAAATGACTAACTTCTACCGCTTGAAATTGAGGAAACTTTCTTAATAACCATTCACAAACTTCCTCATTTTCTTCTGGGGAATAAGTACAAGTCATATAGGCAAGATAGCCTTGTGGTGCAACAATTTGAGCAGAGTTAGCAATAATGCGTTTTTGTCGATTTGCACTTTTATTAATAGCACTAGGGTGAAAGCATCCTGGTGCTTTTTCGCCTTTAGCTAGCAAAGATTGTCCAGTACAGGGAGCATCGACTATCACTAAATCACTAGATAAAGGTATACTTTCTGCAAAAATACTAGAATCTCTATTGACAACTATAGATGGACTGATTTGACAACGCTTTAAGTTGGAAATTAACATTCCCAGTCGTTTACCAATTACTTCATTACTAATGAGTAAGTCTGGTTGCAACAGTTTCCAAGCAAAAATACTTTTACCTCCTGGTGCAGCACACATATCGAAAATAACCTGAATTGGTTGAGTAATTTCTAATAAAATTGAAGCTGCAAAGACAGAAGAAAAATTTAAACAATAGAAGTATCCTTGTTCATGTAGTGGATGCTGACCGGGTTTTGTTCCTAAAGATAGACGCTCTATAAAAGATGGTTGCCAATTTATAGATGTTTCTCCTATAAAAGGTAAATTTTCTGGTTTTTCATGACACCAGAGTATGCAGGGTAAAAAAGGTTTAGGATTAATTAGAGCTTCGACAAACTTTTCTTGAGTCTCTAAATTTTTAAATAAACGCCTACTAAGTTTGAGTAAGAGATTTGATGGTGTTTCCATAAAATTATTCTATGATTCCAATCAAGAGATTAAACCTCTTGCAAAAATATTTTTACCCCACCCTAACCCTAAGCGTAAACGGGGAGAGAACTAAATTTTCCTCCTGTTTATGGGGGTATTAAGGGGGTTAATTCGATTTTTGCAAGAGGTCTATTGTATTGATGGCAATTTTCCAGATGAACTGCTCCCCATTTCCCGTTTCCTTTTAAATCAATTTCACTTTTTCTAACAAAACACAGCTAACAGAAATATCTCTGAAAAGCCATAAAGCATATCGAAAAGAATCGAACCACCTCAACGGTTGGTAAAGAGGTACAATCAGTCGAATGAACATTGCAAGTGCATATAGTGCAGGTGGAGTAGTAGTTGATTGAACCAAAGAACCTCCTTCCACAATTTCTGCTTTGACAATTTTGAAATCGGGAAAAAGGTTGCTCAATTCCTCAATATTTGGTCGAAACATTGTATCTATAGGGTCACGATGGTAGGGATATTCATAAGGAACTGTAACGAAAAGATAGCCACCTTCAGGAATAATAGAGCTAATAATTTTACAAATTTCCTCTCGATTTGTGAGATGTTCTAGTAAGTTAGAACACAACACAGATTTAATATTCATTTCTGAAAGTTTTTGTAAAAACATAGGATCACATAAATCCCCTACCAAATCAACGCCGACATCATTTTTCATGTCGGTATGAATTACAGAATACTGCTTTTCTCTGGCTAGTTTGAACAATAGTTCATCAATCCAAGGTTGTTCTTGTTCTCTAAACTTCTTGTTTGAACTACCAATATTTAGCATAGGGAATACACTGTTTGGCTCTAGAGAATAAATATTATTTGATAACCATTTAGCTTCTTCTCTGAACATAATAATTTTATGGACTGTAAGTGACTCTCTAAACCACAATATTTTTTAGGGATGCAAAACTTTGCACCCCTAATTGGTAATTATTTGGTTGAAAATAGCTGTAATTTTAAAATTTATAAACAACTAATCTTCATGACGATGCTGCCATGCTACACCAAAAGCTGCCGTTGCTCCAGCAACTAATCCAGTACCCATTCCTTCTATAGTTTTAGTAATCGGGTCTTTGGTCAAACATTCACTGGTAATTGTATTTGCTTGTAAACAGGAATTGCTTTCAGCCCAGCTGGTCGTACCTCCTAAAATTACACCAGCTATACTACAGGAAACAACGAGCAGTAAAAGGCGCTTGGTTTTTCTATCCATAGATAGTTGTTAGAAATTAAATAAGTTGCAAAGATTCCTCAACTACTTTACACAACACTCGCTTAGATCGGCAAATTCTAATCATTTACCATGAACAGTTATCAGTTATTGATCACTGAACAGTGATCAATAACTGATAACTGATAACTGATAACTGATTTAGCCGAGATATTTCTGCACTTGCAGTACTAGTTCATTCGTCCAGTAGTTAGCAAGATCGGCTGCTTCTGCTTCTACCATGACTCGGATGACTGGTTCTGTGCCAGAAGCTCGAACTAAAATTCTTCCAGCATCACCCATTGCGGTTTCGGCTTTAACTATTGCTGCTTGCAGAGGTTGACATTCTTGCCACGTCATGCGTTTATTACGATCTTCTACTCGCACATTCCGCAATAGCTGGGGATAGGTATGAAAGCTTTGATCTACCATTTCCGCCAGGGAAGCACCCGCCTGTTTTACCAACGCTGCTACATGTAAGGCTGTGAGTAATCCGTCTCCTGTGATACCGTAGTGACGGCATAAAATATGCCCGGATTGTTCTCCCCCCAGCATACCGCCAGTTTTTTGCATTTCTGCTTGCACGTATTGATCGCCAACTGGTGTGCGAATCAGTTTACCACCGTTTTGTTGCCATGCTCTTTCAAAACCCAAGTTTGCCATGACGGTGGACACAATTAAGTTATCTGGTAATTCTTGCTTTTGTTGGAGGTGATGTCCCCACAAGTAAAGAATGTAATCACCGTTGACTTGCCGTCCATGATTATCTACTGCTAACACGCGATCGGCATCACCGTCAAAGGCAAAACCTAGATCAGCGTTGTGTTCTCTAACTGCTGCTTGTAGAATATCGAGGTGAGTGGAACCGCAGTTGACATTGATGCGATCGCCATCCGGTTGATGATGCAAACAAATAACTTCTGCACCCATTGACTCAAATACCGATGGCGCTAACCCAACTGCTGCACCCCAAGCCAAGTCTAAAACTATTTTCATGCCTTGGAGATTAACTGTTTCCAAAGGCTGTGTTAAAGCATTTGTATAATTCCCCACCAATTCTTGGCGTGAGTAATGTTTACCACAATTGCTAATACCAGCTGCTGCTGTCATACCACGCAGTCCAGCTTCAATTTCTGCCTGCAAAACTTGAGGTAACTTTAAACCATCAGCACCAAAAATTTTAATCCCGTTATCTTCTGGTGGGTTGTGGCTAGCAGAAATCATTATCCCACCAACAGCATCACTCATACTGGTAAGATAGGCGACGCAGGGAGTAGGACATAAACCCAAATACCAAACTTCTAGCCCTGCTGCTGTTAACCCTGCACTCAAAGCCATAGCCAGCATATCACTGGAGTTTCTGGAATCCTGCCCGACAATTACTGATCCTGAGTCAGCAGCATATGACTGTAATACAGTACCCGCCCAATAACCTATTTGCAATGCTAAGGGCGCACTTAATAGTTCCCCCACTCGCCCGCGAATACCATCTGTGCCAAACAAAGGAGTAGTCGGTAATAAAATATTATTGGGCGCAAGGCTACCCTCAATAATTTTCTGCAATTTATCAGGTTCGGAAGCAGAACTACCACCAAAGCCTTGAGTCCGAGTTATTGATGAAACCATAATTGTAGAAACACTCCACACAGACACACAGAAGACTGTTATTAATCTCCTATGAATTAGGTTGTATCACGATATTTAAATTTATTTTTTTCACAAATTTATTTTTTGTTCAGCTCTAGTTTAAGCAGAAACACTTAAAACTTATATTAAGCTTCTGTAAAATTAATCTCAAAATTTTAATTTAGTCAATTGTCATTAGTCATTAGTCATTAGTCATCGGGTATCGGGGATTGGGGATTGGGGATTGGGGATTGGGCGTTGGGGATTGGGCGTTGGGGATTGGGCATCGGAATAAATTCTTCCTTGTCTTCCTTGTCTTCCTTGTCCTCCCACACTTCCCACACTCTTTTCCAATCCCCAATCATCGTTACAGATTTTAATGTATTTTTACAATCTGTAAATATAGCTCTATTGCTTTCCCCATCGTGCTGTATTGCACAATACTAAAGACTTGACACTTAAAAAATATTAATAGAAATTCTCATCAAATAGCTTTATTGTAACGTTTTAGTGGCTTTTGTAGCCGTTCTTAACGGGTCGCAGAAGTCCCCATCCGACTTTGTTAACGGGGATTAAAATCCTACGTGTCGTTTCCCTCTCAGGTCTAAAGACGCTGAGTTTCCCACATACCGAGCATTTTTATGAGCAGTAATTTAGCAACTAAATTGCGTGTAGGCACAAAAAAAGCCCACACAATGGCAGAAAATGTTGGTTTTGTCAAGTGTTTTTTAAAAGGAGTAGTTGAGAAAAACTCTTACCGTAAGCTGGTTGCCAACCTTTACTTCGTGTATTCGGCGATGGAAGAGGAAATGGAAAAGCACAAAGATCACCCCATTGTTTCTAAGATTAATTTTCTAGAGCTATACAGACAACGCAGCTTAGAAACAGACCTGAGTTATTACTACGGTACTAACTGGCGAGAGCAAATCCAACTATCGGCCGCAGGAGAAGCATATGTACAGCGCATCCGGGAAATCTCTGAAAAAGAGCCAGAATTGTTAGTAGCCCATTCTTACACTCGCTACCTGGGTGACTTATCTGGGGGACAAATTCTCAAAGGAATTGCCCAAACAGCAATGAACCTAAATGTTGATGGTGTCGCCTTCTATGAATTTGCAGATATTGACGACGAAAAAGCATTCAAAACCAAATATCGCCAAGCCTTAGATGAACTCCCGATTGATGAGGCCACAGCCGATCGCATTGTTGAAGAAGCAAACGATGCTTTTGGGATGAACATGAAGATGTTCAACGAATTAGAAGGTAATTTAATTAAAGCGATCGGGCAAATGCTTTACAATACCCTCACCCGTCGTCGGACTCGCGGTAGTACTGAAACCGGACTCGCCACAGCCGAGTAAAAGCTGTAACAATTTTGGATTTTGGATTTTGGATGATAAAAACAATAATTTAGTTGCCAGTCTAAAACCAAATGATACTAAATCTTGAATAAAACATCTTAGGGGTAGTAGCCTTGAGATTACCTGTAGCAGTTATCGGTAAGCCCAAGGAAACTACCCCTAAAACAATTAAAAATTAAAAATGGGTAGGAGAATAGAAAAATTTCGGCTTAAAATAACAAAGGTTAATTTCCACACTAAACTAAGCTCAGTACTTAGCAATATAATTATAGTTACAAGTTAAGTACTGTAAATTACTTATTTTTAAGACTACAATAAATTATTTTCAGCATGGCTACAAAAATTCCTGTCACCGTCATTACTGGCTTTTTAGGAAGTGGTAAAACTACTTTGATTCGCCACTTGTTACAAAATAATCAAGGACGACGGATTGCGGTTCTAGTCAATGAATTTGGTGAACTTGGTATTGATGGTGAACTCTTGAAATCATGTCAAATTTGTCCAGAAGATAGTGAAAATGAAGATAATATTTTTGAATTAACTAACGGTTGCTTGTGCTGCACAGTGCAAGAGGAATTTTTGCCGACAATGCAACAATTACTCAAACGAAGAGAAAGTATAGATTGCATTTTGATCGAAACCTCTGGTTTAGCATTACCAAAACCATTAGTAAAAGCATTTCGCTGGCCAGAAATTCGTTCTGGCGCGACAGTTGATGCTGTGATTACTGTCGTAGATTGTGCAGCAGTTGCAGATGGAACGTTTGCGAGTAATCCAGAAGCAGTAGAAGCACAAAGACAAGCAGATGATAGCTTAGAACACGAAACACCCTTGCAAGAATTATTTGAAGATCAACTTGCTTGTGCAGATTTAGTGATTCTCAATAAAACTGATTTAATCGACATAGAAACAAAAACACAAGTTGAAGATTTAGTGAAACAAGAATTACCCAGAGTCGTCAAGATAGTAGAAAGTGATCAAGGTAAACTTGACCCATCTATATTATTAGGATTTAAAGCCGCAGTTGAAGAAAACTTAGATACTCGTCCCAGTCACCACGACATTGAAGAAGATCATGATCATGACGATGAAATCACATCAACTCACTTAATTTTAGACCGTGATTTTGACCCGCAAAGACTGCAAAAACAATTGCAAAACCTTACCCAGCAACAAGAAATTTATCGTATCAAAGGCTTTGTTGCAGTACCCAACAAACCCATGCGTTTAGTTATACAAGGTGTGGGAAACCGTTTTGAACAATTTTACGATCGCCCTTGGCAATTAGATGAACCAAAGCAAACACGACTAGTTTTTATCGGTCGTAAACTCAATCGAACTGAAATTGCAGCGCAATTAGAAGCGAGCTTGTGTTAGTGGTATGGTAGATTATGGTTTAACAGGTAAAGTTGCTCTGGTAACAGGAGTCAGTAGACACATTGGAATTGGTGCTGCGATCGCTCATTCCTTAGCAGAAGCTGGGGTAAATGTCTTTACAATTTACTACAGACCATTTGATGAGTTGATGCCTTGGGGTAGTAAATCCACTGAAGCAGAAGAAATTATTGAATCACTGAAATTGCTAAGTGTGAAAGCAGAAGGCTTAGAGGCGAACTTGGCTGAACCTCACATACCTGAGCAAATATTTGATCGAGTCGAAAAATCTTTTGGTTTTGTGGATATTCTGGTTAATAACGCCGCCCATGATCAACAAGCAGATATATACTCACTATCAGCCGATTTACTTGATGCTCATTATGCCGTAAATGTGAGAGGCACTACGTTGTTGTGTGCTGAATTTGCCAAGCGTCATGATGGCAGACCAGGGGGAAGAATCATTAATCTGACTTCTGGTCAAAGTCTCGGACCCATGCCCGAAAATTTACCATATGCGATTACCAAAGGCGGAATAGAAGCACTGACCATAAGCCTCAGCGCTAACCTTGCTAATAAAGGAATTACTGTCAATGCAGTAGACCCAGGGCCGACAAACACAGGTTGGATGAGTGATGAACTTTTTTTAGAACTTGAGGCCAAAGCACCCTTTGGTCGTGTTGGTACACCAGAGGATGCTGCACGTGTAGTATTATTTCTTGCTTCATCACAAGCCCAGTGGATTACAGGACAGATAATTCGTTCCAGAGGTGGACAATAGTTTTTCACTAACGAATTTAATGTTTACCTAACTTCAAAAAGGTGTGTAGGGGAGTAAGAAGAGTCATATTTTTATTCATCCTAGTATACGCAGTTCATAACGCCTACTTTTTGTAATAAATATGATCAGCAATCAAATCTTTAATATTGCCAATCTTTACGTTTTGCCATTTTGGCTAGTAATGATTTTCTTGCCTAACTGGAAAATTACCAAACGGGTAATGGAATCATATATTCCTTTTGTGCCGTTAGCATTAGCTTATATATATTTATTTATCAACAGCATTACACCAGAAAATGCCCAAGCATTATCGAATCCTCAATTAGTAGATATTGCAAAATTTTTTGCTGATGAAAAAGCAGCTGCAACAGGTTGGATTCATTTTTTAGCAATGGATTTGTTTGTCGGTCGCTATATTTATTTACAAGGACAAAAAACAGGAGCTTGGACAATTCATTCTCTCGCTCTATGTTTTTTTGCTGGGCCAATGGGATTGCTTTCTCACATTTTGACTTATTGGGTAACGAAGAAATTTATTTCAAAATCAGAGAATGAGACAACAACAGTAAGAGAGAATGCTGTTTCATCTAATAGTTAGTTTGATTTATCAGTTATGATTAAAAATTTAATGTACTTTAGCGGGTATAATTCCTCTTTCGATATAAATGGGGCGGACAAATTGTCTTAGACTAGGTAACAGTCTGGAAAAATATATAGAACCTAAAACACAAACCACTCCATCAATAATTAAAGTATTGGTAGCACCAATGTGATTCGCTAAAGCGCCTCCCAATAAATTACCAAAGGGAATAGTTCCCAAAAATGACATTGTCAATAAACTCATGACTCGCCCACGTTTTTCATCTTCAACAATTGTTTGTAAAACTGTATTACCAGCAGCAACTTGGAAAATAGTTCCCAAGCCAACAAATAACATTGTGAATAAAGAAAGTGGTAAGAAACGTGATAAAGAAAAAGCTATTAATCCAACTCCTAAAATTGCTGGTCCTACAGCAATCAATCTCCCAAGTCCCAAGATAGTTTTACGTGATGCCAAATAAATTCCACCTGATAATGCTCCTACACCAGAAGCTGCCATCAAAAATCCCAGTGTTTCTGCATTTCCTCGTAATATTTTTTCTGCAAAAACTGGAACAAGAACAGTATATTGCAATCCAAAAAAGCTAACTAAAGCAGATAGCAACAAGAGCGCCCGAATGGGTGGGAAGCCAAAGGCATATAAAAATCCCTCTTTAATTTGTTGTAAGGGATTCATCATACTTGCTACAGTTTTTTGAGGCTTAATTCTCATTGCTAACAAAGCAATAATGACGGCAATATAACTAAGACCATCAATTAAAAAACAATAAGCTGTACCAACACCAGCAACTAACAAACCACCAATCGCAGGACCAATTAAGCGCGCCCCATTAAACATTGTGGAGTTAATAGCGATCGCATTCGCTAAATCTTCTTTTCGTTCTACTAAATCCACCACAAATGCTTGCCGTGCAGGTGCATCAAAAGCACTAATAATTCCTTGGAACAAACTCAAAACAATGATGTGCCAAATATGAATCACACCAGTTAGTGCCAATATAGCTAATGCCAATGACTGGATCATTGCCAATATTTGGGTACCAATCAAGGTACGATGACGAGAAACACGATCCACAAATACGCCACCAAAGGGAGCAAGAATAAAGCTAGGAATTTGACTGCTAAATCCTACAAGTCCTAGCATTAATGGCGATTGAGTTAAGCTATAAACCAACCAAATTGTGGCAGTTTGTGTCATCCATGTTCCAATCAAAGAGATACCTTGCCCAATAAAAAAAAGACGGTAATTTCTCGATCTTAATGCTGGTAATAGCACCTGGTTTTGAGTTTGTGTTTTCATTCAAATTAACGCTGATTAGTCATCATATTTACCTAATTGACGATAATGAAAAGATTTCACCTTCACCCCTGTCCATTGGTGGAGACGGAAATAGTCATCAGGAGGAAGTTGGGGAGTGGGGGAAGTGGGGGAAGGGGAAAGGGGAAAGGGGAAAGGGGGAGTGTGGGCAGCTCTTAGCAGGGAGACAAAGAAGAATAACCAATGCCCACAATGCCCAATGCCCAATGCCCAATGCCCAATGCCCCCTATTTGTATCAAAATTAAAGTGAAACAGTCTAAGTTGTAGTGGGCTTGATGTTTTGATTGACGCGGAACAGGTTGCTTGGATCATACTTGTTCTTAATTGCAACCAGACGTTCGTAATTGTCGCCATAGGTTGCCTGGACTCGTTCTTGACCTTCCTCCATCATGAAATTCACGTAGGCACCGCCACAGGAGTAGGGATGTAGGGCCTTCCAATATTCCTTTGACCAGGTAGTAATCTTTTCAGCGTTTGCCGGGTCTGGATCGATGCCAGCTATAACCATTGACCACTTCGCCTGACGGAAGTTGAAAGCTGTATCTTGACTAGCAACTCGGTTGGCTGCGCCGTCAATCGGATACAGATGCATGGTTGATAGCAAGGTTGGGAGTTGCGAACCATATTTTATATGCAAGGCGATCGCTTCATCGCTCAATTGATTGACAAAATCGCCCTTCCAGTACCACTGCAATCCTGATGGCAACAATGGATCGAACATACTCTGCAAAGCAGGATAGGGCATTGAACCAATATGTTCAAAAGTTGGAGCAAAGTTGCGGATGGGTTGGAACGCTTCGTCTGCTTTCTCCGATGACCCGGTATAGCACCAAATAATGCCACACATTGTTTTAGTATGCAGGTGTTCCGGGAATGGTGGCCCTGGTGGTACGTTGAGGAAGGCAAAGAAGCCATACATATCTTCCGGCGCTTTGAGAATAAATTCCCGATACCACCGCATGACTTCGGCAGCTTGTTCCAAAGGCCAGAGTGTCGGCCCAGCATAAACTGTGCTAATGGGGTGTGCCTGGAACAGAAAAGAGGTGACGATGCCGAAGTTACCCCCACCGCCACGAATCGCCCAAAATAGATCCTGGTTCTCGTGTGTATTGGCAGTAACAAAACGACCGTCTGCCAACACTACATCAGCTTCCAGCAAATTGTCAATCGTCAAACCATATTTGCGAGTCAGATAGCCATGTCCGCCACCCAAAGTTAACCCAGCAACACCGGTAGTAGAGATAATCCCACTCGGTACAGCCAGACCGAATGCATGGGTTGCATGATCTACATCTCCCCAAGTGCAGCCGCCCTCGACTCGCACTGTACGCGCCACAGGATCAACGCGAATTCCCTTCATGGGGGAGAGGTCGATAACCAAGCCATCATTACAAATCCCTAAACCTGCACCATTATGACCACTGCCTCGAACTGCAACAAGTAAGTTGTTTTCACGGGCAAAATTGACAGCGACGATGATATCGGCCACATCTGTACAACGTGCAATCAGGCAAGGGTATCGATCAATCATGCCATTGTAGACCTTGCGAGCCTTCTCATAGCCTGCATCTTCGGTACACAGCAACTCACCGTGCAGGCTTGATTTGAATGTTTCCACTGCTGCTTGCTCAAGAACAGTTTCTTCACCTGTGATAGTGGCAATGTATAAATTAACCATAATTTTCCTCCTTAGTACACATGAGCATCAATGAGATCAATGAGATACGAAATTCACTTTTGGAATCAGCAACATCTAGTGCGATCGCAATTTTTATTTCCCACTCTTTTGGTAATAAAGTATATTTAACTACTCTATACTTCGTTACTTGAGTGCCAATTCGCCATATGTTGAGCGTGAGTTTTGAGATAAGCTCCTGGCTGGAAGTGATGGTCGTAAAACTCTAAATCTAAGTGATGAGCCTGAAGATAAGTGAGAATAAACACGCTGGGTACAGTGCCGGGAAATTTGCCAAAACGGTCGTATATGTACTGTGCCATCAGCGCAACACAGTCCTTAAACTCTTCACTATGAACTTCGGCACTTCCGCGCACCTTAGCACTTTCTTTCCAAGGACCGGGAGTATCGGGGTGAAATGGACCACCTGATCCGAACTTCCGCTTGGCAAAAGCTGCCACAGCACTTTGCATATCGGGATAGTGGGGTGGACAAAAAGCCTCAAATACTCCTGCTAAACCAGTTGGATTGGGAAGCGCCCAACGTTCGTTGGTGTCGTAGCGGAAACCTAAACCGGGTACATCCGGATCGCCACTTGCACCCAAGATCACGTGACGATCCATACCATCAAACATCCAACCACCCAGCCCCATGGCTTGGAGCATCAGCATACCTGCATAACAACTGGTCGAAAGTTCAGCAGTACATTCTGTCAAAGTATACTGATCGATGAAGGTCATGGGGAAGGGTGCATCTAAGTCTACCAAATGTTTGAATTTTTCCAGTCCCGGAATCTGCTCTCGATTAATATCGTCATAAATGCAATAGCCGTTTTGCACCAAAAAGCAAAGATTAGCAATCATATGCTGGGCAATATCGCCCACGGGAATAATCAGTAAACTTCCTGGACGATTGACACACCAAGTATTGTGTCCTTCCATGTAGGGTTCAGCAGGCGGGATGTGTAAGCGAGTGTCACTCAGCTTCCGAATCCGTTGGCGATGAGCTGCCAACAGTGCATCCAGATTGATGTCTTCGTCTGGTTGTCGCTCTACCAAAGCACCTGCATCACGGGTTTCAAAGAAATAGACTCCATCGTCATTGGTAAAAAATATTTCACTGGTATGGAAACCTGCGGCTGAAGGAAAAGTACGTCCTCCAGAAGCAGCAGAGTAATTCGACAGATGGGGGGTATATCTAGCATGGCGCGTAATCATATGGTGCCAGCCAGTATTACCCGCAGCTGCGGTCAGAACCATCATCTGCTCTAGTTCCGAAAGCGCTAAAGGCTGATGGCGAGATGTAAACGCCAATGGCCCATCAGGAATTGAAGCACCAAGAGAGAAGCGACGAGCGCGTCTGCCAAATAACGCCTCTACTAACGGGAATTCTAAAGCTGTTTTCAAGCCAGGTAAATATGTTTTTGTATTCATCATCTAGAAATTGCCTGCTAAAATTTGTTAAATTCGGGAATTGACTGATGTTTTTATTTATTTGAACTGATTCTTTGTAGAGGTCGGTTTTGTGTTTTGATATTTGCTCTTAGCCAATAAGATATTTGTTAACAAAATTGCTACTAGTAGTGTTTTAAGTCAAGTTTGCTGCGTTCGTAGTGAGCGCTTAAGCGTTCATAAAGGACTAAAGTCCTCACTACAAACTCTTCAAATTTGATGTGGCTTAGTACTGGCTATGAATTGACATCGCTGATTCTGTTTTGAATTGTTTGGTTTTCTTCCTCATCTGTCTTTTGGAGTAGTTTCAACTTCTATCTTTTGGTAGATTTGCAGACACACATAGTATGGGTTGTACAATTGGCGATCGCTCACTTCAGTACTGATGAAGCTGGGTATTGCTAAATGCAGTTATGAGGGAAATCTCCAGACAAAAATGCTATGCATGATCAAACACATGCAAAATACCTAGAGGTAAAACCAGCCAATCAAAGCTTTATATACTTATCGGAGACGCTTTAAAGATTTACGCGATCAAGACCAATATTTACATTTATTTAATTACGGTATTTGCTGCGTCATTATCTGTGAATCGAGAGATAATAGATATAAAGCTAAAAGTATCAAAAATATGTCTGTCCCTACCTCAGCCTGTTGTGCCGCGATTCTTAGACAGCAACAGGAAGAAAATATTCATCATCACCAGCAGTGTGCTGAAGTCCCTGTCAAGTGCGATGATCGCAACACAATTTCTAAAAAATGCACCGTTGTTGAAAATGGTCGGGTTGTAGTTAAAACAGTGAACAGTTAACAGTTAACAGTGAACAGTTAACAGAAAAAATAACTGATAACTGATAACTGATTTCTCACTCTATTGGTGCGACATCGTGAAAATAGTTGTAGTCGATGTAACGGTGTCCATCAGAGGTGTGGTAAAAAATATCGACAAATTGATGATTCCATAAAATTTCATGAGCAGCGTAGGTTTGACGAGCATGGAGAACCTGGATAACTGTTTCATCAATTCCACTCAGAGAAACCACAATCACACTTTTTGTTGCAGCTAAAGACTCTGGCGTCATCCCATATAAAGGACTAGACTCATCAATTGGATGCATCGCTGTCCAACTCAGCGTAAAACTTGGTGTCTGACTCCTCAGCAAATTGAGTTCGTGCAACCGACGTATAAAATAACCTTCTGTAGTTACCTCATCGCGCATCAAATAAACTCGTAACTGTGCCTCTAAAATCTGGTTGCGGCGCCTGTTTCCGGCACGAAACATCAGAGTGGGTACGCCATTTTGAGGTGCAATAACTGCTACCCGGCTAAAGATCACACGGGCTGTAGGTCGAGAAAAACGGGCAAATGCTAAACCAGTCATCACCGCAATTCCCATTAAACCAATCATGGCTTCAATTGTGACAATAAAATTAGCGTAGGCTGTTTTAGGAAACATTGCCCCATAGCCTATAGAAGCCAGAGTTTGTACACTAAAGAAAAAAGCATCAAGAAAATATCCAGGTCTGGCGTTAGCGATGCAATCTCCCCCTGCTAAGTATGCTAAGGCAAACAAGGCATTAATCGTTACATAAGATAGAGCAATTAGCGCCAAGAAACCAGGCCAGGGAATTGTCAAAAGCAAATGGTAAGGATCGCGCCAATGGGAATACCAAACATTCATACCTAAGATTTCAAACCGTCCATCCTGAATTTTGATATGGACTTTCGGGAGTGGACGCCGTTGTGGCTTTTGAGACCGTTTTTTTTGTCGAACTAATCTCACAACGTACCCTTTTCTTTTATATTTTTTACAGTTCGTAGTCAGCGCTTAAGCGCTCAATCTAAGCATTAAAGTGCTTACTACGAACTCTTCAATTTTTATATAAAAGGTACTAGCCTAAACCTAGTAATTTAGAAATCAATGGTAAAAGTTTACTACATGCTTCAACTAATGTGGCTGTGGCAGGTAAGCCAGACACTAAACCTTTTAACATCGTGATTGCCTTTTTGCCTGTTTTTTGCTTTCCTGCTTCTTGGGGATTTTGACTAGCTTCAGCTAAAGTTTTGACTTGTTCTAACGCTTCAGCTTTGTCTTCTTCACTTAAATTATTATCAGCTTCAATCACCTCTTGCAGTTGTATTAATAATTCCTTGATTCCTGGATTTTCTGGTTCGGGAGATTCTGGTAACTGATTAATAGTATTAGTGACTTCACCACTAATATCAATTTCTCCTAAATTCAAAGCTTGCCCACTAGCATTAAAATCTCTGCCGACACTACCAATTTCGATTTTGCGGCTGGCATCATTACTATTAGTCATATTTTTATTCTCTAATTTGTTATCAACTTGAACGTTAATAGGTTTATTAGCTAATAATTTAACAATTTCTTTCATCTCGGCGCTTTGTTGGCGATAGACGACTATCTCATTATCTTTTGCTTGTAATTGAGCTTTATATTTTTCTTCTACGGCTTGCAGTGCTAGTTGATAATTGTGGGTAAAATCGCTGTGAATCTTTTCTTTATCAGCACCATCAGGTACAGCGACTTTAACCACGACTACGCCATCACCTTTATTTTCAATACTTTGGAGAGCTAATTCTGTGTCTCCATTTGCGACTTGCACTTGTTTGAAAGCTGCCACAAAAGCTTTCCAATCAATACCGTTGCGGAAAATTAAATCAACGGTATTCAAAACCTCTTCAAATAGTTTGGTAAATTCTCCTGGTTGAAATTCGCCACTGCTGGGACGACGTTCTCTGTCATCAGTTCTAGGTTTGGGATGTTCGAGGAGATAAATAAACCGACAATCGACGTTATCTAATTTGGTTGTGCTTTCAATATTCCACGCTTCCACGCAAGCGCCAGTCATGTGAGCGCTGGTAAAATCAGTACCCACAGCTTGAGTGAGAGTTAAGTTTGCCCATTCTAAATTTGCTTCTTGGAAGGTGGCTTCATTGATATCAGCGTTTTTGAGATTTGCTTCTTTTAAATCAGCATCGATGAGGCTAGCGCCTTTAAGGTTAGCACCAAAATAATTTTTTCCCCGACCATTGCCAGTGACGAGTAAATTAAGGATATTTCGTTTAGCTAATATGGTGTCGCCGACTCTGGCAAAGTCAAGTTTTTTGGTTTCGTAAAAACGAGTGCGTGTGAGGTTTGCTTTTCTAAAATCTGTATTCTTGAGGGTTGCGCCAGTAAAACCAGCATCGGTTAAATCAGCACCACGAAAACTTGTGCCTCCTGTAGATGCAAAGGCGACAGCAAATGAGCGAACCCAAGTTAATTCTTGTACTCCAGCTACAGCTTTCTGACTAACATAGATGCTTGTTAAAACTCCAATCGCTGAGGATATTGCTACTCTAAGCCCAACTTGATATGGCATACCTAAAATAAAAGGTATCAGTGTAGACATAACCCAAGCTATGCCCCCCGCTCCTGCCAAAATCCAATGAGAATCTTTGGTTAGAGTTATGACTGTAGTAAAAATTGTAGTTCCAGTTACACCTACAGCAAATAACCAAAGAACATTTCCAGCAAGAACTGCTGCTGCTTCAAAATATTTAAATGAAATTAGAGTAATAGAACTAACCACAGTCAAAGATACCATAGCTATTAAAGCTTTATTTAACCCTTGATAAATTGTCAAAATAAAGAAAATAGTCAATATTATTGGATTGAGAAAAATTATTAGGTAATGACCAACAAGTTCAGAAGCTGGCAAGAGTTTACGACCTGCAAAAACAGCAACTACTCCTGCTGTAAATAATGCCAATATTCCTATTAACAATAGAGTGATTAATAGGGTCAATCTCCAACAATTTTGCAGTCCGGCTTTAGCAAAGCAAAAGTTGGCATCTCTCAAGTTAGTATCTGTAAAATCTGTTCCTTTGATATCTGCACCGCTAAAGTTTGCTCCCGTTAGGTTTTGACCTTTAAAAGAGCGACCTCGGAGATTTTGACCGGAGTAATCTAGCCGCATAAATGGGTCATCCGATTTTAGATTTTGGATTTTATGGTATATGGTTTTATTCTTAAAATCTGTACTTCATTTACCTGTAATCTGCTGGAAAGATGTTCTTAAATAAACTGTACAGACGGCTGGATTCGCAATGTAAGCCGATACATTCAAAATGTAAGCCGATACATTCAAAATGTAAGCCGATACATTCGCAATGTAAGCCGATACATTCGCAATGTAAGCCGATACATTCGTAATGTAAGCCGATACATTCGCAATGTAAGCCGATACTT
>NZ_NAPS01000002.1:909315-939179 GCF_004323185.1 Westiellopsis prolifica IICB1 | reverse complement strand
CTTCTATGAAAGTGGCTTGTTTCAGGTGGGTCAATAATCCGGAATATTCAAAATGTAAGCCGATACATTCAAAATGTAAGCCGATACATTCGCAATGTAAGCCGATACATTCGTAATGTAAGCCGATACATTCGTAATGTAAGCCGATACATTCGCAATGTAAGCCAATACTTCAAAATGCAGCCAGGTGCTTAACCGGGAAACCCGTCACCACACTGGCTTGCCAACCTATACCTGGTAGGGTGTGTTATGGCTTCAGCCTAACGCACCGCAAATCATCGGGTGGATGCGTTAGCCTTCGGCGTCACACACCCTACAATTGAAATTTTTTACTTAACACAAGAACTTAAAACAAGAAAATTCTCACCTGAAACGAGGAACTTCTGATTTCAAACAAAGTCTTGCTATTTAAACGCTTCAACAACTCTATTTACAAGCTAATTTGTGGGTGCGATCGCTTAAATTATTTTACTCCAATATAAGAATATGCCTATCTATAGAGAAAAATACCTATCTTTAGATAGATGTTCACAATATGAATTTACTTTTACCGTAAAAAATGTAAATCCATCTACACACTCACTGGAGATGAGTTTTCAGTTCAGTTCGCCAAAGTTGCATAATTTGCACAGTTTGCAGCCAATGACGTGAAGTCAATTGCAGATATCAGGGGAACTTATCTACGTTGGATATCTCAAAATGAAGCCTCAGTGACAAGGCTTTTGACTACTGAACTCTAAATATCTATGAAAATCGCACAAATCGCTCCTTTATGGGAACAAGTTCCACCTGTAACCTACGGTGGAACCGAATTAGTCGTAAGTCGTTTGACTGATGAATTAGTACGTAGAGGTCACGATGTTACGTTATTCGCTTCCGGTGATTCCCAAACTTTAGCTCGTTTAGAAGCGGGTAGTCCTCGTGCATTACGCTTGGATAAAAGCATTAAAGAACCCGTAATGTACGAACTCATGCATGTTAGCGAAGTTTATCGACGTGCTGGGGAGTTTGATATTATCCATTCCCATCTTGGAACCTGGTCGTTACCCCTAGCTAATATAGTTTCAACACCAACGGTGCATACCTTGCATGGAATCTTTACTCAAGACAACAGTAAAGTATTTAGGCAGCACTATACGCAACCATATGTCAGCATTAGTGACGCACAACGTTTGTTAAATATTAACTACGTTGCCACAGTTTACAACGGAATCAGCGTCGAAAAGTTTCCGTTTTTTGCTCAACCCCAAGATCCTCCCTATCTGGCATTTTTAGGACGTTTCTCACCAGAAAAAGGACCACAACACGCCATTGCGATCGCCAAACAAACAGGTTGGCACTTAAAAATGGCTGGTAAAGTAGATGTTGTCGATCAAGAGTTCTTTGAAAAAGAAATCGCTCCCCAAATTGATGGTAAGCAAATCGAATTTTTGGGTGAAGTCAATCACGCTCAAAAAGCCGAATTATTAGGAAATGCAGCAATTACTCTTTTCCCGATCACTTGGTGCGAACCTTTTGGTTTGGTGATGGCCGAATCAATGGCGACTGGAACACCAGTCATAGCCATGAATATGGGTTCTGTGTCTGAGGTGATTGCTAATGGCGAGAGTGGTTATGTTTGCCAAAGCTACGAAGAAATGGCCAAGATGATTCCTGAAGCTTTGAAACTAGACCGTCGTAAATGCCGAGAACACGTAGAGAAAAAATTCAGCGTCGCTCAAATGGTCGATGGCTATGAAGCAGTTTACGAAAAAATCATCGGAGAACGCAACTTTAGAAATTGGTTTAATAGTATGTTAAGAAACTCGTTGGAGTCGATTACATCTTTGACTCGCTAGTTTTAACAGTTATCAGTTATCAGTTATCAGTTATCACTCTTAACTGTTAACTGTTAACTGTTAACTGTTAACTGATTCATGCCCGATCCCTTTTGGTCAACTCTAAAGCGATAATGCTTTTATATAGCAGTGCTGAGAGGGGAACGGCCAACTATGACATCACCAGAATCAGTGATCTGGCTACAGGAACGCACAGCTTTAGGAAGTTTATCGCCTGAACTGTTGGGTGCGATCGCGCAAGTCCTCGAAGAAAAGGTTTTTCCGGCAAATTACAATATAGCTACTGAGGCTAATTCTCCAGAGGCGCTTTATATTCTTTTGCAAGGAAAGCTCGAAAGTGAGAGCATTAATAAAAATAACCCTAGTTTAGCTGTTGGTTTTCTGCCTGGATCTATTATTCATTTACAAGAAATACTTTTAGATGAATTAGCGCAGCGCACAATCACGACTATCACAGAATGTCATTTTTGGGTTGTGACTGCAAAAATCTTTAAAGAAATCATTGGGAAATATCCCGAAATTGCTCAGGTTGTCTCGCGGATGCTGGCTCAAGAATTAGCACAGTTAGCATCTGCTTTTAACTATGAACAAGAACGTTCTTTAGCATTACGCCCATATTTAGTTACCAAAGCGCGACGTGGGATTGTGGGGACGAGTCGTTATGCGATGCGTTTGCGGGAACAAATTCGAGAAGCTGCGGGCGATCGCAAATCTGTATTGATTTTTGGCGAACCAGGGTTAGAAAAAGATAATGTTGCAACTTTGATTCATTTTGGTTCCAAATATCGCCGGGAACCAATCATCAAAATTAACTGTGGTATTTTGCAAACCAGTGGTACAGAATTATTTGGGCGCGCTGGTGGTAAAAGCGGACTTTTAGAATGGCTGGGTGAAGGTACTCTCATCCTCAACAATATCCAAGAAACTCCACCAGAGTTACTCCCAAAACTCAAACAATTATTACAAGACCAGACGTATATTCCCGTAATTCGTCCGGGAGAACCAGACGCTGAACCCCGTACTAGCCGCGCGCGGATTATGATCGTTGCAGAAAAAAATCAGGCGCAAATTGAACGTTGCGTTGGTCGGATTATTAAAGTCCCACCGCTACGGGTACGGAAAACTGATATTAATGCCCAAGTCGAATACTACATCAGTCTTTACACTCGCGCTAGAGGCATCCCCAAACCCCATGTGACACCAGAAGCTTTACGTCGTTTGCAGTCCTATGACTTCCCTGGGAATTTAAAAGAATTACAAAACTTGGTAGAACGGGCGATTGTTCAAGCAGGAGAAGCGACAGAGTTAACAGAAGAAATCTTCTGGTCAGCAGAAACCAAGAAAAAGCGATTTCGGCTGAATCTTTTGAATGCTTATCCTGGTTTGCGGAAGTTTCTTCGCAGTCCGTGGTGGCCGGATCGGATTAACTATGGCTTTACCGTTGCTGCTTTTGCGTTTCTTGTCGCAGTATTATTTGTTGGACCGCAAACACGCGATCGCAATTTTGGGTTAAATCTATTCTGGGCTTGGTGGTGGCCTGTTTTTCTCTTCTTATTCCCCTTTTTAGGACGGATTTGGTGTTCAGTTTGTCCGTTCATGATTTACGGTGAAATTACGCAGAAAATCTCAACATCTTTGTTTGGAAAAAAACTCAAACGCTGGCCACGGGAAGAAGCCGAAAAATGGGGTGGCTGGTTTTTATTCGGCTTATTTACCCTAATTTTTCTGTGGGAAGAACTTTGGGACTTACAAAATACTGCTTATCTTTCCGCCTGTTTGCTGCTATTGATTACTGCTGGCGCGATGATTTGCTCTGCCATTTTTGAGAGACGTTTTTGGTGTCGCTATCTTTGTCCCATAGGTGGGATGAATGGTTTATTTGCCAAACTCTCAATGACAGAACTCCGCGCCCAACAAGGGATTTGTTCCGCGACTTGCACCACCTATCAGTGCTACAAAGGCGGACCACAAAAAGGCGAAGGTATGGAAACTAATGGTTGTCCTTTATACTCCCATCCTGCCCAGCTAGAAGATAACAGAGATTGCGTATTGTGCATGACTTGCTTAAAAGCCTGTCCCCACCGTTCAGTTGAATTTAACTTGCGTCCCCCTGGTATCGAATTGTGGACAACGCATATATCCCATAACTATGAAATCGCCCTATTGTTATTACTTTTGGGTGGAGTATATTTGCATCGCTTACCGGAATTGCAATCTTGGCTGGGATTGCAAATAGATTTAAATCAGTTTTTCTCCCACTTAGGCTTATCCCTAGTAGTTTTGCTCATTCCCGCAACCTTTATTTTCCTCGCATACGCGCTGCTCAAAACTTATTGCTGGTTGAATAACAACATCTCCTCAATTTTCTCTGCGTCCTCTGCGTCCTCTGCGGTGAAAATTCCCAATAAAATCAAATTACGCTCATTTACAGAACTAGCCTATGGTTATTTACCATTGGTCTTAGGAGGTAACTTAGCGCATTATCTACACTTGGGTTTAGGCGAAGGAGGACAAATTTTACCAGTATTTTTTGCAACCTTTGGTTTAGACGGTGGGCAATTACCTGTTGTAGTTGCACACCCTGCCGTAATAGCTTTTTTACAGGGAACAACTTTAATTATTTCAGTACTTTCATCAATGTTGTTAACACAAAAAATTGCTCGGCAACCTTTGCGTGTCATGTTATCGCAACATTTAGCTGCGATCGCTTTGGGAATTAGTATGTGGCAAATTATTGTGTCTTAAGTAGTTAAACAAAATTAAATTCATTCGTGGATACAGGGAACAGGGAAAAGTTAAGGGATGAGAATTAAGCTCTCCCTATCTCCCCACTATTTACCACAGTAGTATACAGAGTTAACTAATATGAATAATTTTTTACAGCCCCCACGCTTACGCATAAGTGAAGACAGTGAAGAAGAAAGACGTGCTACTTGGTTGGAACTATTTTATGATTTGGTGTTTGTGGTTGCGGTTGCACAACTTGCTCACAATCTCAAGGAAGATGTTTCGATACTGGGATATTTAGGGTTTGTATTTTTATTTATACCTGTGTGGTGGTCATGGATTGGCACTACCATGTATGCAAACCGCTTTGATAGTGATGATATCGGACGGCGGTTTTTGGTAGCATTGCAAATGCTGGCTGCGGCGGCTTTGGCTGTAAATATTCATCATGGTTTGGCTGAAAATGCGCCTGGTTTTGCTCTTTCTTATGCTCTGGCTCGCGCGGTGCTGATTGTAGAATATGTTCGTGCTGGTATACATATTCCCACAGCACGTCCATTGACTACACGCTATGCTACAGGTTTTGCGATCGCTGCCGTGTTTTGGTTAATATCAGCATTCATACCTACACCTGGGCGGTTTGTGCTGTGGGGAGCGGGAATTATGATTGACTTGATTACACCCTTTACAGCTACAAAGTTCCAGCTAAAATTACTTCCCCACGCTTCTCATTTACCAGAACGTTTCGGATTATTTACGATTATTGTCTTGGGTGAGGCAATTATCGCAGTTGTTGAGGGTGTTTCGGAACAAAAATGGAATGTTCTGAGTGTAATTGCTGCTATATTTGGTCTAGCGATCGCTTTTAGTTTGTGGTGGGTTTATTTTGATAACCTTGGCGGTACACCGATTCAAACGGCACGCACCCAAGGAAAAATAGGAACTGTTGCGACTTGGCTTTATACTCATCTACCCCTAGTCATTGGTATTGCTGGGGCTGGAGTTGGTGTAGAAAAAGTATTAATTAGTAAACAAGCGATCGCACTCAGCGATCCGTACCGATGGTTACTTTGTGGTTCTGTGGCTTTGTGCTATTTAGCTTTGGGTATCCTGCATCGTGTTGGTGTGATTCGTTATTGCAAAATTCGTTTTCAGTTTCGAGCTGTAGCGGCGATTATTGTCATTGCGATCGCTTTTTTTGGAAAGGGTTTGTTACCTATTGCAGTGATTGGACTTGTGTCTTTAGTCTGCGTCGTGCAAGTCGCCCAGGATTTATATCAGAGTCGTCCTACTACGCGCTTGGTTGATCCAGAGATTTAGGATCGCTGATATCTTGCACCAACTCCGTATCCCGCCTCAGAATTAATTGTGAGGCTAATAGCATAAGTCCGTTAAAACGGACTCAAACATCGTCCTAGTCAGATTTATCTGACTTTAGCTATTAGCCAATAAATTTATTTATTGGCGGGATGAAAAGCTGATGCAAGATATTGGATTGGGGGTTAATACTGAGAAGTATATATGACAATAATTTTATAAATTACTGAAACTAGATTTAAGTAAAAAATTTGTATTTAATCGAGCTAAAGCCCTATTAACAAATAAAAATAATTATGTGGTAATGGTATTTTAAGTACGCAAAAAACTTTTGACGAGTGAAAAATTTTACATCTACTTTGTTGATCTGACCGAAAATTGGGGAATGCTTAAAAATAGCAAAGAACCCATAAACAGTGGACCTGTTGCAAAAGCTATTTTTTGCAATGTTGTAGAGAAAAGCTAAAAGGACAAAGGGTAAAGGAAAATTGCATTCCTTTTACCCTATTTCTTCTACCTTTTCTCGATTAATCCCACAAAGTCTACTGGCTATATAAATTACATTATCTAGAATTATCAAGGTGACAGTGGTAATGGTAGAGTCGGAAAATAAATTGTTGTCTGTACAGGATGGTTGGACATCTCCAGAAACCAGAGAACAACAACGCCTTAAGGCCTTGTCAGAATTAGGGTTGCGACAAACAGAAACGATTCCAGTTTTTGAAGAAGCTACTCAAACTGCTGCTCACTTTTTAGAAGCACCTATTTCCATTTTGGGATTTGTGGATCAACAGCGTCATTGGTTCAAATCAGCAGTGGGCTTATCTAGATTGGGGTTAATGAATCAGTTAGCCCAAAATCGTCAATTGTTACGTGAGGAATCTTTTTGTACTCAGGTAGTAGAAAATTACCAAACAATAATAATAAATGATGCCAGAAAAATTGCAGATGCAGGCAGTGCTGTTGCTAACAAATTGGTTAAAGATTATGGTATTCGGGCTTATTTGGGAGCGCCACTGATTGATGCTAGTGGAAATTGCTTAGGCGCATTGGCGGTGATGGATTTAGTACCGCGCAACTTTACCAATCGAGACATTGAGTTTTTACAGATCATCGCTCGTTGGAGTATGAGTGAATTTGAACGTAACCGACTTTTGCAACAAGCAACTTCAGAAACAAAAAGTGCCAATCATGTTTCTAACTGGTTACTTAGCGAACCAAATACTAGTGAAAGTGAAATCAGAATTAGTCCAATCACTTTACCAACAAGTTCAGTTCCTACTAGTCAACTGAAGATAGAACTGTTGGAACAGTTAACGCAAGAGCTACGTACACCCTTAACATCTGTACTCGGTATGACTAGTGTTTTGGGACGTGAAATTTATGGACCTTTGACCACTAAGCAGAGAGAATATTTAGACATTATCCAACATAGTGGTAGATATCTACTTTGCCTAGTCAATGAAATTTCTGAACTTGGAGCAATGGATGAAACTGAGACAGCCTTGAATTTATCTTCTGTAGATATTGAAATGCTGTGTCAACAAGCGGTTCATACTCTTGAGGAGGCTGCAAATCGTCGTGAGCAAGATATTCGCCTATCTCTTGAACCTGGACGCAATCGCATTTGGTTTTTGGATAAAGACAAGGTGCGACAGATATTATATCATCTGGTTTTCAGCGTGATACAACTTTCTGCTACAGGTAGTGTTGTACGGATTCATGTTTCATCTAAAGAAAATACACTCAACATTACAGTCTGGGTTTCTCATCCTTGGTTAGGAGATGGAATCACTGAAGTTGATTCTTATTTTCGCCTGAGTGCAATGCCATTGGCGGAACTAACAGACGAGACTGCCGTTTATAATTCTTCTTTGGAAGAGCAAGAAGACCCAATTAGTTTGTCATTAACTTCAGACAAATCACAAACTGTGAAGGTTTCTACATCCAGTATGCTCAATACAACCAAGCGTTCTGGTTCTCTTTCACGGGAAAGCTTGGGTTTGTTGCTCAGTTGTCATTTAGCAGAATTGCACGGCGGATATATTTCGATTCAAGGATCACCAGACGCAGGATACCGCTATATCCTGAGTTTGCCAGTAAATCAAGAAAAAGCAGAAGTTCTGGGTGATGTTTCCCCAACAACTGCTTCTTAGGGACTACCTTTAAGCATTGGCTATCTTCAATTAGCATTGACTATAAACTGGAAGTTTTTCAATTTTTGAAGAATACCAAACTATCATTGAATCCAAGTTATACGCTCTGTGCTAGTTGCTCAAAGCCTCTTATGAATCTAATCTGGCAAAAATTCACTTTATCTTATTTACCACTCAAGGAATATCTTGACACCAGCTACCTCCATGGTTCTCTGGTAGGGGTGCTGCGTTCTTGGCGACAAAGCAGTATTTTAATGCAGTGGGGAGATCTAATAGCGGCTACTTTAGTTAGCTTGGTCTTGATATTAGCGCCTTTGACAGTGGTTAATACAACCCTGCTTGGGCTTTTGATGCTTGCTTGTACAGCATTTTGGCTAATTTTGACCTTATCTGATGAGGTAAGCTCTTCAAAGAGTTTGTTTGCAACCCCGATTCATTTGTTGGTGTTGCTATATTGGGGAGTCTGTGTAGTTGCTACAGCTCTGTCTCCAGAGAAAAAAGCTGCTTTAGAAGGATTGATAAATTTTACACTTTACTTAGCACTATTTGCTTTGTGCGCCAGGATTCTGAAATCGCCTCGGATTCGGTCTTTTTTGCTAGTTTTGTACTTACATGTATCTTTATTTGTAAGTATTTATGGTGTGCGCCAGAAGTTTTTTGGTGCTGCACAGTTAGCAACTTGGGTTGACCCTGAATCTCCTTTGTCTAAAAATACAAGGGTCTATAGTTATTTAGGTAATCCAAATTTGCTAGCTGGATATTTGTTACCAGCTGTGATTTTGAGTTTAGTAGCAATGTTTGCTTGGCGGGGATGGCTGCGTAAAGGTTTGGCACTCACGATGTTTGTTGTGAATTTAGCCTGCTTTCGTTTTGCTGACAGCCGTGGTGGTTTTATTGGTCTAGCGATCGCACTATTTGCTATTGTGTTGCTATTACGCTATTGGTACGCTGATTATCTACCCCGGTTTTGGCGTATTTGGTTAGTACCCATCATGTTGGGATGTTTTGTAGCTTGTTTTGCAGTCGCCTTTGGGGTTTCCGAAACTTTTCGCCTACGCATCATCAGTATTTTTGCTGGGCGTGCAGATAGTAGTAATAACTTCCGTATAAATGTGTGGACTGCTGTGTTCAGAATGATTCAGGATTTTCCAATTTTTGGTATTGGCCCTGGACACGATGTATTTAATAAGGTTTATCCGCTTTACCAACTACCCCGATATAATGCTTTGAGTGCTTATTCGATCATTTTGGAAGTGACTGTGGAAACTGGAATTATTGGTTTGGTTAGTTTCCTGTGGTTACTTGCAGTCATATTTAATACAGGGTTGTCACAACTGCAAAGATTTCGGCAATTAAATAGCATAGATGGTTTATGGTTGATTGGAGCGATCGCTACTTTAGTCGGTATGTTAGGCCATGGGTTGGTGGATACTGTGTGGTATCGTCCTGTAGTTAATAGTATTTGGTGGCTAGTAGTTGCTTTAGTCGCTAGCTACTGGACTCCTGTGATATCAAATCAAACAGACAAGGAAATTCAATCTATCCAGAATTAGGAACAGATTAAATTTGTAAAGAAAGCCTTGAGTAGAATATCCCTCAAGGCTTTTTAGTTTTTGTCATCTTTCTAAAAGTCTAGTTTGCCAAGCAATTTTTGCTTTCGTTGTGATTTGAACGGTGATGAATCAAGTTATTCTCTATAGGTTGTACTACCAACAACGTTAGGATCGTTATAGCGAGTTGGTTCTTGACGCTTTCTACCAGCCAAACCAGCTAAACCTAATAAACCGAGTAATCCTAACCAACCCCAGTCAAAACCTCTGTCTTCATAAACTCCTGTATTTGGTGCATTCGGATTGTTAATTGTGGGGTCTGTCGTGGTTTGTGCTTGTGCAGGTATGGTTAAGGGTAGTATTGACATACCCAAACTAAGAACACTAGCACTGACGAGCTTGCTGAGATTACTTTTTATCATGAGATCTTCCCTGATTTGTTGCAAAGTTATTCACAACTTTATCGAGTACCTACATCAACAAAATCAACCTCTGGCTATAAACTAAAAATATTTGACACTCCTGCTTAAGATATATCAATGCTGCAATGATGAACAAAAGCTAGGATAAAACTAATCTCTAGTTAGGCGTACTATAGTGGTTTAATAGCCTTTTATATATTTATTAGGCATCCTCAAGAATTTTTAGTCATAATTTAGATCTAAGTAAAATTTTTCAATGAGTGATAAGAGCGACGGTTATAAAGTTATTAGTGACAATCGGCAAGCCCGTTATTTGTACGATATTCTCGAAACCTACGAAGCTGGGATTCAGTTGACGGGGACTGAGGTGAAATCAATCCGTGCAGGTAGGGTAAATCTTCAAGATGGTTATGCTTTGCTCCGCAATGGAGAAGCATGGCTGATCAACGTACATATTTCGCCTTATACTGCCAGTGGACAGTATTTTAACCACGAACCACGCCGCACACGTAAACTACTGCTGCATCGCCAAGAAATCCGCAAGTTAATTGGTAAAGTAGAACAGCAAGGTTTGACTTTGGTTCCTCTGAAAATGTATTTCAAACGTGGTTGGGTGAAAATTAGTATTGCCCTTGTGAAGGGTAAAAAGCTGCATGATAAACGAGAGGATATGAAAAAACGTCAAGACCAACGTGAAATGCAACGGGCAATGAAGAATTATTAAATAGTCATTGGTCAAGTGTCATTGGTCAAGTGTCGTTGATCAAGTGTCATTTGTCCTTCGTGCAAAGCTAATAAATCATGACCATTAATCGATGATTATTCTCAGGGTACAAGAAAGCGGATTTATCCGTGCGGTCAATTCCATTTTCCAAAATCGGATCACCAATGACTAATAACTAATGACACTTGACCAATGACTACCAAGTATATTTTTCTTGTTCAGAATCTTGGTTAAATAATCCTAGTATAAGGCCGAGAATCGCTCCCACTAAAAAACCACCAGCATGGGCCCAGTAGGCAATACCTCCGCTTTCGATACCAATGTTGGTGGGTGCTTCGAGGCTAGCAAGGCCGTAAAAAGCTTGTTCGATAAACCAAAATCCGAGAAAAAAGTATGCTGGTACACGAAAGGTGGGAAAGAAAAATCCCAAGGGAACGACGCCAAGGACTTCTGCTTTGGGAAAACGGATGATATATGCTCCCAAAACGCCAGCGATCGCACCACTTGCACCTAATGAGGGAATCGCAGAATTTTGAGAAAAGTACCATTGAGCTAATGTTGCTACAACGCCACTAGCTAAATAGAAAAATAAATATTTAACATGACCTAATTTATCTTCGACGTTATTACCAAAAATCCATAAGAATAACATGTTACCACCAAGGTGTAGCAAACCACCATGCAAAAATTGGGCAGTAATTAACGTTACCCACTCTGGTACAGGTTGACTAACAGAAATACCTGCAAAACTAGCTGTCAGTTCTCGTGGTACGACTGCGAATAAGTGAAAAAACCCATCCAAATATTGGGGAGGAAGGCTTGATTCATAAAGGAATGCGAGAACGTTCGCAACAATCAGCCCATAAGTCACATAGGGGGTGATTTTTGTTGGATTATTATCTTTAATTGGAACCACAGGCTTTTTTCTTGCTTTTGCACAACTCAACTACACAATACCTGAGTTGTTAAGTGTTTAGGATTTACCTATGGATGGATTTAGTAAGATCTTCCAAAGATGTTTGTGAACAAGAAAGAAACTATGTATGTATGATCAACAACAAATACTTGTGTATTACATTTCAACTTAGAGAAAAAATTTATTTACCTGGATTTGTATAGTATTTTTTATTCGATTTTTTTATTTGGACTATATTTGTATGTGATCTCTAAAAATTACTTAGTTTATTACTATCTACTGATAATTTGTTAAAATTTGTAAATGAATATATATCTAATGATACAGATTCTGGAGTGTATGTTTTTTACAAAGTAACTTTATCTAACAATATTTCTCACTGATGGTAGATAAAATTTGCAATTCAACCTTTGGGGAGTGATTAGCTATTATTCCTGTCATAGTATGAAACATAAGAGTCTATTATTATTTGTATTCACTGATAGTGATCATAGAAGCAAACTTATTAGTAAAAAATGCTAGGGGTGTACAGTCCATGCCCTTGACGATCCTTGTAGTGGATGACGATCCGGGCACTCGTCTGTCTATCAGCGATTATCTTGAACTATCTGGCTACTTGGTAATTGTTGCTGATGATGGTCAAGAGGCTTTAGGCAAGGTGGAAGAGTACCATCCTGATTTGATGGTTACTGATATTGTCATGCCACGAATGAATGGTTATGAACTGGTACGCCAAGTGCGCCAACAATCTGCATTTCGTTTGCTACCAGTAATTTTGTTGACAGCACGGACAAAAACACAGGAAAGAATTCTTGGTTATCAGTCTGGATGTGATTTATACTTGCCCAAGCCTTTTGAATTAGAAGAGTTGGGAGCAGCTATTCGTAATTTGTTGGCGCGATCGCAAATTATTCAATCTGCATACCGTCTTTCTGATCTCGAAAATACCAATGCTTTAGAGACTAACGGTTCACAGTTAAATCATATTCAAAAATCCCAGTGGTTTTCAGAACTGACTTCCAGAGAACAAGAAGTTCTAGAACTTCTGACTCATGGTCTTTCTAATGCTGACATGGGTCAAAAGTTACACCTGAGTCCTCGAACTATAGAAAAATATGTTAGCAGTTTGTTGAGAAAAACAGGCACTAACAACAGAGCCGAATTAGTACGTTTTGCGATGAAGCATGGTCTAGTAGAATGAGGTGTGAGAGAAACAAGCGAGACAAGGGAGACAAGGGAGATGGGAAAATAACTAATGATAATTGACACTTAACCCTTGACTATTGACCACTATTAAAAAATATTTATAGCTTGTGAATTTTATACAAGTTAGTAAATTATTATCTGTATCAAAATTATTATTTTTGTAGGGTTGCGATCGCTCTAATCACCAAAAGCTAGTTGAGACTCTATTGGGTCGATAGCTGCTCGCCAGACATCGTATCCATTTTCGTTTAAATGTAATCCATCTGTGGTCAAATCTTCTCGCAAGTTACCTTCAAAATCTGCAAACCACTTGTAGAGATTGAGATAATTTACTCCTTCTTTTTGGGCAATTAAAGCAAGTTGATGATTGATAGCACGAATACGAATATTAGAAATATTAGACCAACGACTTGGTAAAATAGATTGAACAATAATCATACTATCTGGATGATTTTGTCGTAAGCGTCGCATAATTAAACGAGAATTGCTTAAAATCGCTTCATCACTTCTACCTTTGCGTAAATCGTTAATCCCAACCATAACATAAATGGCACTCGGTTTTGTTTTAGCAAAAGCCGATAATCTTTTTAAAACGCCACTAGAAGTATCTCCAGAAATTCCCTGATTCAACCATAATTTCTCACTAGAAAGGATTTGTTTCGGAAACCACATACTCAAAGAATCACCAACTAGAATACTCAAGCGATTTTTACCTTGACCTTTGGTCATTGCTTTGGCTTCCATCGCTAGCAAACTTTTCCAATCTTCATAAGTTAATTGATGCTTATTCCCAGAATCCCATAATGTTTTCAATTCTTCATTAGCTACACGTGTATAAATTTGACCAGCTTTGAGAGCAGCTAATCTATGATAGTAAAGTTGATTTCCAGACATAGGCTTCCAAGCTGGTTGATAGCTCGGTGTTAAAAATGACTCTGTCGCCACGGGTAAATTCTGCTCGCTAAATTCTGGAGAAGAGGTTTCCAAGGTAGGGACTAATGTCTCACTTGCTACTGGCTGTAAGTTGTCTTGGTTTTTCGGATTTCCTTGATGATCATCAGTGTGAAAAATAGATTGCTCTGGTAAAGTCGATACTGGTACAACTAATCCTGTTACCAAACCTGCTGCTAACAGATACATATCCCTCATGTCGTAGTTTCTCCCAATAGTTGGTTCTTTTCCCAAAAGCAGCGTTTTTTGGCTGGTATCAGGAAAATTCCTTATCAGCTAAATTATCACCTTTTACAGTATTTACACGTAATCAGTGTAATTAGCTAGCTCGTGAGATTAGTTTTTACAATATCTTTAATGACTTTATCTAGTGTTAATAACGTCTAATTAAATACTTTATATCTAAAAAAAATAGAGTTTTTACTAAGTTAGCAACTATCACTAAGCTGATGTGCGCTTAGATTAAATATTCTTGCGTTAGGACTGTCCAGGGTCAACAGTCCAAAGTCCAAGCTACTCTTTGACCCTGGACTGTTGACTTTTGACAACCTGCTCGCAAAATATACAATTTAAATGCATAACAGCTTATTTCAGAGCAATAGCCTTGGTATAAGTCCTCTGTGATACCCACTTTCAAGTCAGAAAAGTGTTAAGTCTCAAATCGATAACGGCTGCCAATAACATAATCTTCACTCATTTCAAACGAAATCCATCGCCTTTGCCAAGTTTCAGCCACAAAACCTGTTGTATTAGAACCTGCGAACGGGTCTAATACTAAATCACCTTCATCGGTTAAAAATTTGATAAAAAATTCTGCAAAACCTTGAGGAAAACGCGCAGGATGGGGTTGTATTCCCGCTGCTTTACAGCGACGTAGGTATGCACTGTTAGATTCAGTATTAGCAATTTCTAACAAATTAGGTGGTATTGCACCCTGATTATCTTTTTGAAAGCGATGAGAAATATCATGTCCACTAGGACGCATTTTTGCTTTATAGCCATTTTTGAGTAATTGCTTCATACTCTCACTGTATGGCTTTAAAACTTTTCTATTATCTGCTTTTGGATGAGGCGTTTTTGATAACCACCAAACTACATTGACTGAATCTTTAACACGAATGCGTCTAATTGTTACCCACTCAGCCGGGGTAGGCAGTCGCGCCGGGTTATAGTGATAAAATTCTTGGGCAAGGAAAAAGCCGACTTCTTTACACAGCCGCACTAATAATTCATATTGGTAGATACTTCGCACTGGATTACCAGGTAGATAAGCACCACCTAAATCCAACACAAATGAGCCATTATCTGTAAGTACTCGTTTAAATTGATCAGCGAAAGGTAGAAACCATTCAATATATTTTTCAGCGCTTTGATTACCGTATTCTTTTTGACGAGTCAGTGCAAATGGGGGTGAAGTCAATATTAAATTGATGCTGCTATCTTGAATAGATTTAATCAGTTCTTGGCTATCTCCCAGATATACTGCGCCATAATTTTGAGAGTAATAAGGTGGAATTTTTATTGCTTGTTTTGGTGTTATTTGTTCTTGCGTCAAGAGATTTTGTATTTATAATTAATTTTTATAGCCAATTTTAATTTGATCCCTTCATTGTAATTAAGAGGGGATCTCAGGCAGAAAATATAGCGTCAATGAAAATCTACCACTTTTTATAGGGAAGAAATTTTCCAGACATGATCACTTTGACGCGATCGCCTTTGGGGTCTTCTTCTTTTTCAATATCTAAAGTAAAATCGATTGCGCTCATAATCCCATCACCAAATTTTTCGTGAATCACCTCTTTGATTGGCATTCCATACACCTGCATAATTTCGTAAAAACGGTAAACTAGAGGATCTGTTGGTACAACTGGTCCTAATCCTTTTACAGGATATGCTGTTAATTCTTCCACATAACTTTCGTCAAGTCCTAATGCTTCAACTAATTGTTTCGCCTCTGACTCGGAAGCACTAGCTTGACGATAGATGACAGCTGCAATCCATACTTCATCACGCCCCAAAATCTTTTCTAAATCTGTAAAGCTTAGTCCTTTGTCTTTTTTTGCTGCTAACAGCTTTTGAGTAATTTCGGGAATAGACATATAAAGCCTCCTGTAGTTACTTGCTGGTCTAAAATTATATATTGCGATCGCTTTCAATGCTTCATTCACAAAGACACAAATGTTGTTGAATCTTGGTGTACTAAGGTTAATTTTAAGTAATTGGTTTAGTGACTGAGCATTGAAACACATGAAAATATTACGAACCTATCGAATTAATACTGAGCGTTGTATTCTCAGATGTGTCTGCGAACAAGATATTCCATATGTATTTTCAGCTACACGGTTCAAGGGTTTCAATAATGGGATGCTTTGGGAAGCACCACAATCAATCGAAGAACTTAACGAACCTCTTAAAAGAAGTCTTCAAGCCTGGGATTCTGGTTCAGCTTATACATTTACCATTGAATCCGTCAATAAGGGTATATTCCTCGGCAGAATTTCTATTAGAAAAGACGAAACAGAAGGCGTATGGAATATTGGGTTCTGGACACACCCAGAACATCAACGTCAGGGTTATATGACGGAAGCTGCTAAAGCAATCATTGAGTTTGGTTTTACTGTTTTGAATGCAATCCGTATCGAAGCATGTCATGCTTTGTGGAATATAGGTAGTGAGAAAGTGTTAACAAGGATTGGAATGAAGTTTGTTCGCCACATTGAACATGGTTTTCAAAAAGATGGCAAGTGGGTGGAGGAAAACTTATTAGCGATTAAGATAGAAGATTGGAAAATTTTAAAGAAAATATGACTTACGCACACTCTATGAATCCTTGGTGTTCTACCTTACAGTAGACACGTAGTGGCTTCCGCAGGTAGCCGCTTGCGCGTCTAAGGCGTCTTGGTGGTAGCCTACGGCAAGCCGCAGTCGCAGTGCGTCTACAATAAATTAACCTTTTTGGCGATTGTTGCGTAAGTCCTGGAAAAGTTAGAGCAACCTTTACTGTAAGTAATCGATTATTAATTAAAAATTACACAAAAAATCCCCCACCTTTCGGCAGGGGATTTTTTTATTACCTATCAAAACTAGCAGCCGAATTAACCGAACTTACCAGCCGTTGAGGCAATGAGGAATGCAGCGTAGGTTAGGACGTAGCCCACAGCGAAGTGAGTTAAACCAACCAAACGAGCTTGAACGATGGACAAAGCAACGGGCTTGTCTTTCCAGCGAACCAGGTTCGCAATTGGAGTACGTTCGTGGGCCCAAACAAGAGTTTCGATCAACTCTTGCCAGTAACCTCTCCAGGAGATGAGGAACATGAAACCAGTTGCCCAAACTAGGTGTCCGAAGAGGAACATCCAAGCCCAAACAGACAGGTTGTTCATGCCGTAGGGGTTGTAACCGTTGATCAACTGAGCGGAGTTCGCCCACAGATAATCACGGAACCAGCCCATTAAGTAAGTGGAAGATTCGTTGAACTGAGCAACGTTACCTTGCCAAATACCTAGATGCTTCCAGTGCCAGTAGAATGTTACCCAACCTACTGTATTTAATGCCCAGAAAGTAGCTAGATAGAAGGAGTCCCAACCGGAAATGTCGCAAGTACCGCCACGACCAGGACCGTCACAAGGGAAGGCATAACCGAAGTCCTTTTTATCGGGCATCAGTTTAGATCCACGAGCATCCAAAGCACCTTTAACAAGTATCAGTACTGTGGTGTGGATTGCCAGAGCAAAGGCATGGTGTACTAGGAAGTCACCAGGGCCAATTGTTAGGAACAAAGAGTTAGTACCAGAGTTGATTGCATCCAGCCAACCAGACAACCAAACGTTACCGTAGTTGGGATAAGCTGTGTAAGCAACGCTATCTGGGTTGGACAACAGAACGTTGAGTCCATAAAGCACTTTACCGTGAGAAGCTTGGATGAATTGAGCAAACACAGGCTCAATCAAAATTTGCTTTTCAGGTGTGCCAAAAGCAACTACTACGTCGTTGTGAACATACAGACCCAAGGTGTGGAAGCCCAAGAATAGGGATACCCAGCTTAGGTGAGAGATGATCGCTTCTTTGTGCTTCAGAACACGTTCAAGGACGTTGCCCTTGTTTTGTTCGGGATCGTAGTCACGTACCCAGAAGATGGCACCGTGAGCGAAAGCACCGAGCATCAAGAAAATCGCAATGTACTGGTGGTGAGTGTACAGCGCTGCCTGAGTTGTGTAGTCCCTAGCAATAAATGCGTAAGGAGGCAGGGAGTACATGTGCTGCGCTACCAAAGAGGTGATTACACCCAAGCAAGCCAGGTGCCAACCCAATTGGAAGTGCAGAGAGTTGTTGTAAGTTTCGTAAATGCCTTGGTGAGGCATGTTGAAGGGGCCTTCAACGGGTTTACCGAAGAAGGTTTTGGCATCCATCATTTCTTTGATGCTGTGACCGATGCCAAAGTTGGTGCGGTACATGTGACCAGCAACGATGAACAGAACTGCGATCGCCAAGTGGTGGTGAGCCATATCGGTCAACCACAGGGATTCAGTCTGGGGATGGAAACCACCCAAGAAAGTCAGAATCGCAGTCCCAGCGCCTTGGGAAGTACCAAACACATGGCTGGCGGTGTCAGGGTTTTCCGCGTAAACACCCCAGTTACCAGTGAAGAAGGGTTGCAAGCCTGCTGGGTGAGGTAAGGTGCTGAGGAAGTTGTCCCAGCCTACGTGCTGTCCGCGAGATTCGGGGATCGCAACGTGAACTAAGTGACCAGTCCAAGCTAATGAACTTACACCAAATAAACCTGCCAAGTGGTGGTTAAGACGAGACTCAGCCATCTTAAACCAAGCGAGACTTGGACGGAATTTGGGTTGTAAGTGCAACCAACCTGCAAACAAGAATACAGAGGCCAACAACAACAGGAAGATGGAACCCATGTACAGGTCGCCATTTGTCCGCATACCAATGGTGTACCACCAGTGGTAAACACCTGAGTAGGCAATATTTACTGGGTTGCTAGCACCACCTTGAGTAAAAGCTTCGATCGCTGGTTTACCAAAGTGGGGGTCCCAAATCGCGTGAGCAATAGGACGGATATGAAGAGGGTCTGTAATCCACTGTTCAAAGTTACCTTGCCAGGCCACGTGGAATAACAGGCTGGAAGCCCACAGGAAAATGATTGCCAAATGACCGAAGTGAGTAGCGAAAATCTTTTGGTAAAGATTTTCTTCGGTCATGCCATCATGGCTTTCAAAATCATTTCCCATAGCCATCGCATACCAGATCCGACGTGTAGTCGGGTCTTGTGCGAGATCCTGGCTAAATTTTGGAAATTTTGTTGCCATAGCTTTTGATAAGTCCTCTGACTTTTAGCCATCACGTATCAGCTTTGTGAGTTGTTAGTTGTTAGTTGTTAGTTGTTAGCTACTTAGTGTTGCTTACTGAATTACCAACAATCAACAAATAACCAAGTTCTACTAACTCCCAACTACTAACTACTAACTACTAACTCTTCTGGCTGATTGCTAACCTACTGAAAGAATGTGTGCGTGGAAGAATGCCCAGGTTGTGGCAATTCCTCCTAATAGGTAGTGAGCGACACCAACAGCCCGACCTTGAATAATACTCAGAGCGCGGGGTTGAATTGCTGGTGCTACTTTCAGTTTATTATGCGCCCAAACAATGGACTCAATTAGTTCTTGCCAGTAGCCACGACCACTGAACAGGAACATTAAGCTGAATGCCCAAATGAAGTGTGCGCCCAAGAACATCAATCCGTAAGCAGACAGGGCGCTGCCATAGGAGTTGATGACTTGTGTAGCTTGCGCCCATAAGAAGTCACGCAACCAGCCATTGATGGTAATGGCACTCTGGGCAAAGTTGCCACCGGTGATGTGAGACACGTTACCAGCTGCGTCTACTGTTCCCCAAACGTCAGACTGCATCTTCCAGCTAAAGTGGAAAATCACAATTGAGATGGAGTTGTACATCCAGAACAAACCGAGGAATACGTGGTCCCAACCAGATACTTGGCAGGTGCCGCCACGACCAGGGCCATCACAGGGGAAGCGGAAGCCCAAGTTTGCTTTGTCTGGAATTAGACGAGAACTGCGGGCAAACAATACGCCCTTGAGCAGAATGAGGACTGTAACGTGGATGGTGAAGGCGTGAATGTGGTGAACCAAGAAATCGGCTGTACCCAAAGCAATGGGCATCATCGCGATTTTTCCGCCTACAGCCACGATACCGCCGCCAAAGGCATAGCTAACAGGTTGAAGCGCGTTGGGTGCGGTTGCACCAGGAGCTAGGGTGTGCAGGTTTTGCACCCACTGAGCAAATACGGGCTGCAACTGAATTGCAGTATCAGAGAACATGTCTTGGGGACGTCCCAAGGCACGCATTGTGTCGTTGTGAATGTAGAGTCCAAAGCTATGGAAGCCAAGGAATATACATACCCAGTTCAAGTGAGAGATGATTGCATCTCGGTGGCGAATTACCCGATCCAAAACGTTGTTTTGGTTCACTACTGGGTCGTAATCGCGCACCATGAAGATGGCTGCGTGTGCAGCACCACCAACAATCAAGAAGCCGCCAATCCACATGTGGTGAGTGAATATGCACAGCTGGGTGGCGTAATCTGTCGCCAAGTACGGATACGGAGGCATCGCGTACATGTGGTGTGCCACGATGATTGTCAGCGAACCCAAGAAGGCAAGGTTAGTTCCTAATTGAGCGTGCCAAGAGGTGATCATGTTTTCATAGAGACCCTTGTGACCTTCGCCGGTGAAGGGACCTTTGTGGTTTTCGAGGATCTCTTTGAGGCTGTGACCGATGCCCCAGTTGGTACGATACTGGTGACCAGCAATGATGAATAGTACTGCGATCGCCAAGTGGTGATGGGCAATATCTGTCATCCACAAGCCACCTGTCACTGGGTTCAAACCTCCCTTGAAGGTGAGGAAGTCTGAATATACGCCCCAATTCAAGGTGAAGAATGGTGCCAGACCCTTAGCAAAACTGGGATACAGATCTATCAAGTTCGCTGAGTTCAGGATGAACTCGTGGGGCAAGGGTATATCCTTGACCGCGACTCCTGCATCTAACAGCTTGTTGATGGGCGCGGATACGTGGATCAAGTGTCCAGCCCAGCCCAAGGAACCACAACCTAACAGTACTTGCAAGTGGTGATTCAGCATGGACTCAGCATTCTGGAACCATTCCAACTTGGGAGCGCGTTTGTGGTAGTGGAACCAGCCAGCAAACAAGAGTAAGCCTGCTAATACCAGACCACCGATCGCAGTGCAGTACAGTTGGAACGAGTTGGTAATACCCCAACCACGCCAAATTTGGAACAAGCCAGAGGTAATTTGAATACCGTGGAAGCCGCCGCCGACATCCCCGTTCAAAATATCTTGA
This sequence comes from Westiellopsis prolifica IICB1, assembly GCF_004323185.1. Classification (GTDB taxonomy): domain Bacteria; phylum Cyanobacteriota; class Cyanobacteriia; order Cyanobacteriales; family Nostocaceae; genus Pelatocladus; species Pelatocladus prolificus_A. The sequence continues at coordinate 917,980 of NZ_NAPS01000002.1, read as the reverse complement.
CCAACGATTGGCCAAACGACTTGAGCACTAGGTTTGACGTTGAGAGGGTCGCTTAACCAAGCTTCGTAATTGGAAAAACGAGCGCCGTGGAAAATCATCCCGCTTAACCACAAAGTCACTACGGCTAAGTGACCGAAGTGTGCTGCGAAGATCTTGCGGGAAATGTCTTCTAAATCGCTTGTATGTGTATCAAAATCGTGGGCGAGTGCGTGCAGGTTCCAAATCCATGTGGTGGTTTTGGGACCTTTGGCTAGAGATCTGTCGAAGTGTCCTGGTTTAGCCCAACGATCAAATGAAGTGGGTACCGGGTCATTATCGACTATGACTCTTGCCTTTTTTTCCTCTCGCTCCGGAGGACTTATTGTCATTCGACCTCCTCTCTTAAAAAGGACTGAGGAATCATGGTTACCACAGGGGGCCTTCTCGGCTTTTGTAAACCTTAGTCGCATTCTCCATTAATTTTCTGGATCAGCGATGAAGACTTTAATGTGGAGAGTGGTTTCTGTTGAATTATAAAGTCTTATCTTGCACATTGTTGGAGACATTTTAACAATAATTCAAAATCCTTGGAGTAATTGCGTAATCTGCTTTCTGAGTTCAAACTACTTGTCCAAAAGTCAATAGTTTCTCCATATATTTTACAAAGGTAAACAATTCGCAAAGTTTATAGTTCAATTTCGATTAGTCTACTCTATATTTTAGTTACAACATTATTGCCAGATCAGGCTATTTCTGTTATATGCGTTACTAAATTATGGTTAAATTACTATTAAGAAAAATAGTTATGTTTATTACATAAGATTAATTTATGCTTTCATAAGCAAATTAAAATTTAGATTTTTTTGGTAAGGAACAACACAGATTTGATCTTTTGGCTCATTTTTTCAGTGGATAGTTTGAGCAAAAATAATCTGTCAGTTGTTAATGAATAAATGAAAAACATGAATTCGTGGCGAACGACGGCTGTAACTTTCCTAAAATCGCTCATCGCTTTTGTACTAGTGTTGAGTGTGACGAGCTGCGCTGAAAAAGCTGTTACCCAAGAACCATCTGGTAGCTTGCAACCAAAGACTGAAATTTCAACGAAGCAATTCTCAGAAGTTGCCCCACCGACTGTGATCCAAGAACTACGAAATTATACTGATTTATACAGACCACAAGTATCTATTATTTCGCCTCAAGCAGATGAAATCCTTCAAGACAACACAGTCACAGTCCGTTTTCAGGTCAAAGACCTTCCCATTTATAAAGATCCAAAATTCAATTTAGGCCCTCATCTGGAAGTAATTCTGGACAATCAACCTGAAATAGCAGTTTATGATCTAAATCAACCCCTGGTCTTGTCTGACTTACCTCCAGGTACTCATACACTACGTGTTTTTGCTTCACGTCCTTGGCAGGAAAGCTATAAAAATGAAGGTGCTTACACCCAAACCACATTTCATATTTTCACGAAGAGTGACAATAATAACCCTGATCCAGCATTGCCCTTGTTAACTTACAACAGCCCTGATGGTAATTATGGGGCAGAACCGATTTTACTGGACTTTTATTTAACCAACGCGCCCTTACATTTGCTGGCTAAAGACAATCCCGATAATCCATTTGCAGATTGGCGTATTCGTTGCACAATTAATGGTGAAAGCTTTATTCTTGATCGCTGGCAAGCTGTTTACCTCAAAGGCTTTAAACCTGGTAAAAACTGGGTCAAGCTAGAGTTTCTCGATAGCCAAGGTAACACTGTCAAAAACGAATTCAACAGCACAGTCAGGTTGATCACCTACGAACCTAAAACAAAAGACACCCTTGCTCAAATTTTCAGAGGACAACTCTCAGCAGATCAAGTCCGCACAATTGTAGATCCAAACTACACAGTAAAAACACCAACTGCTGAACCGACACCAGAAATTTTACCTGAACAAGAAAAGCTTGTTGTTCCGGAATTAGAACCGACACCTACACCTACACCTACCGTTGAAACTACACCGGAACCACAACCTCAACAAGAGAAACAACCTGTTCCAAAAACACAACCGACACCAACTGTTGAATCGACGCCAGAAATAACACCCGAACTAGAAAAGTCGATTCTGGAAACAGAACCAACACCCACCCCCAGCGTCACACCGACTGTTGAAACTACACCAGAACCTGTTCCGCAAACCCAATCCAAAAAACCAAGATTTGGTGGCTTTTTTAAACGTCGTGCAAGTGAAGTACCTACAGCGCAACCAACTGTAGAAGCATCTCCGGAAGTGACTCCATCGACATTACCAGAGATAATTATTGAGTCACCAGCATCAGAAACATCAGAACAGCAAGATCAAGAAACTTCAACTTCTGTACAAAATGATTAAAAAATAGTTTGTAGTAAGTGCTTTAGCGCTTAATAAAATATAAGGACTAAAGTCCTTACTACAAACACATAGTATTTTTTATTAAGCAGTAAAAATACTTAACTGTAAATGCTGGGATAAAGCCTCAATTAATGCGATCGCACCCACAGGATTACCTGTACTATCTAATGGCGGACTATAACAAGCGATCGCACCCTTACCAGGTACTACTGCTAAAAGTGTACCGCTAATACCAGATTTCATTGGCAGACCAATTCGCACAGCATATTGAAAAGAAGCTTCGTACAGTCCACAGGTTAACATCAGGGTGTTAACAATCTGACGATGCTTTGCTGATATTAATTCACTTGCACAAGCTAAGATTTTTCCTAGATTTGCTAAGTCTGTAACTGTTCCAGCTAAACAACATATTTGTTCGTAAGTGTCAATAGCTATTGCTGGATGATTTACATAACCAGCCTCGGCTAAATAGCACGTAATATCTAGGTTAGTTTGAGAACTTGCGGAACGTACCGAAGCGAGTGTGACTTCATCCAACTTGAGTTGACAACCGGCGATTTGATTTAACCATTGACAGAATTTTTGAGTGCGATCGCTGGCGTTGTTTCCTGGTAATTTATCAGCAAGAGTAATTGCTCCACTGTTAATCATTGGATTGCGGGGATGTCCACCATCAGCAACCAGTTGTTCTACAGAATTGAAAGTATTAAGGGATGGTTCAACTCCAACCCAGCTAAAAACGGTTTCACTTCCAAAACATTCTAATAGATACAATAACGAAAACGGCTTAATAGCACTCATGAAGGGAAAAATACAAGCCGTATCGCCAGCACTAATATTTTCTCCTGACGCACAACAAATGTGAACCGCAAACCAATTGGAATTAGCTACAGCTAGCTGGGGAATGCGTCCAACAACTTGTCCTTGAGATGCTTGGACTTTGGCTTGCTGTATATAAGTTAGTAACTCGGTAGTAATGAGTGTTTCTAATTTTCTCAAAGCTGCCTAGTCTTTGAATGAAAGATGTACTTTAAAAGATAAGCGATCACCCTTTAATTTTTAATTGTTATGACTCCTCGTGTCAGAGCGCCAGAACTACCACAAAATTTCCCTTGGCTTAATACCGAAAAACCCTTATCTTTACAAAAACTCCGGGGTAGAGTCATAATACTAGACTTTTGGACATATTGTTGCATCAACTGTTTGCATGTTCTGCCAGATTTAAAATATTTAGAACATAAATACAAAGATAGCCTGACAGTTATCGGCGTACACAGTGCAAAATTTGACAACGAAAAAGAAATCGACAATATCCGCCAAGCTATTCTGCGCTACGACATCGAACATCCAGTTTTAATCGATAGTGGTTTTAAAGTTTGGGAAAATTACGCCGTTCGTGCTTGGCCTACCTTAATGGTAATTGACCCAGAAGGTTATGTAGTTCATTATGTCTCTGGTGAAGGTCATCGAAATATTTTAGATCAAGTTATCGAAAAATTAATTAGTCAACACCAAGAAAAAGGTACTATTAATTTTCAAGAACTACAACTCATTTTAGAGAAACAGCAACAACCATTAATTACACCATTAGCCTTTCCTGGTAAAGTCTTAGCCACAACAGCAGGATTATTCATCGCTGACTCTGGACATCATCGAATTATCATGAGTACTTTCGATGGGGAAGTTCTAAATATAATTGGTAGCGGACAACCTGGGTTAAAAGATGGTTCTTTTGATGAAGCGCAATTTTTTGCACCCCAGGGAATGACATTTGATGTAGAAAATCAAATGCTGTATATCGCAGATACAGAAAATCATGCACTGCGACGTGTAGATTTGCTGCGTCAAGTTGTCGAAACTATTGCTGGAACAGGAGAACAAAGTCGTAATATCCAACCACATAGTGGTATTAGTACACAAACAGCCTTAAATTCTCCTTGGGATTTACAAAAAGTGAGAAATAGTTTATTTATCGCTATGGCAGGGTCGCATCAGATTTGGCAAATGGATTTAGAAAATAATATTGTCAAAACCTATGCGGGTACGGGTGCAGAAGCTTGTGTTGATGGTACACTCAGCGAATCTGCTTTTGCTCAACCTAGTGGTATCACTACTGATGGCAAAGAATTATATATTGCTGACAGTGAAGTTAGTTCAATTCGTGGTGTGGGAATAGTTGAACCAAAACTAGTGAGAACGGTTTGTGGTAGTAGTGCGTTATTTGGTTTTGGCGATGTGGACGGACAAGGTAATGATGTCAGATTACAGCATTGTTTGGGAATAGAATACACGCAAAAATTCCTATGGATTGCTGATAGCTACAACCATAAAATTAAATTAGTCAGTCCTCATACGGGGAATTGTCAAACAGTATTAGGAAATGGTACGGCTGGTTTACAAGATGGTCAAGGGAAAAATAGCTGCTTTTATGAACCTTCAGGATTAAGTATTATGAGTTCTCATTTATATATTGCTGATACTAATAATCACGCTATTCGCCATGTAGATTTAAATAATTTGATTGTAAAAACACTACAATTTACTGGCTTATGCGCTCCGAATGTTTGTGTTCCCTAATACTCCACCACATTGATTTTGATGAATAATGGGTATTCAGATCCCCGACTTCTTAAAGAAGTCGGGGATCTATATATGAGGTTATTTTCTCAAATTTTTAACTAAATTGATGTCTGTTAATTAGCAGAATATCCTAGAATTTGTATTTAAATTATGGTGGTTAGTGTCCATCATAAATCAACTTTCTCTATTTATCTGATATGAACGAAAAAATTATACCTCTAGATTGTGATGATGTTATACTTTTAGGAAAAGATACATTTAAAGTCAGTAGATTAAAAGAGCTAATAGAGAAACAAATTAGACATCGATTGCAGCGACGAGTGTATGAGTCTAATAGTCTGGAACCCGGCGTTTCAATGTTAGAGTTATTTAATTTAATATCTTTGGGTGAACATCATATCAAACTTAGTGAAATTCAATTTAACTATGTTATTAATTGCCAGGTACTAAGAATTAGCAGCGAAGGTTGGCGCAAAGGTAAGCTTAATATTGAGGTATGTATTTTATCTCTGAACCCAAATCTTAATCAAATTTACTTGGAGTTTCATCCAGAAGAGTTTATTGAGTATGACTCACTTTTAGATGATATTTGTAAAATTATCGCTGAAAATTAAGTGCAAGATTGGGTGGAGGTTTTCTCGTGTTTGAAGCCAGAAGGTGGCGTAAAGCTAGAAGGAATATTGCAGAAGATTTGGCTGGGTATCTATTTATGTTCCCTGCGATTTTGGTTTTACTAACTTTTGTAGTTCTACCGATTGTTTGGGCAATTTTCCTATCTCTGCAAAAAGTCCAACTTCTTGGTGGTATTAAGTACGAGTTTATTGGTTTTCGCAACTTTACACGGCTAGTGGAAGATGAACGGGTTTGGATTGCTCTCAAGAATACCGTGGAATACGTTGCCATTGTTGTACCCATGCAAACTATTTTGGCATTAGTTCTAGCTGTGACTCTCAATTCGGGGATTCGTGGGAAAAACTGGTGGCGCATTCTTTACTTTTTACCCACAGTTACTTCTTCTGCGGTGTTGACGCTCATCTTTATGTGGATTTACAACACTGATGGGTTACTGAATGATTTTCTGGCTTTTGTGGGACTACCTACTTACAACTGGTTAGGTGATCCGGCGGTAGCACTCAAAGGGATTATGATCATGAATATTTGGTCAACAGCACCTTTTTACATGGTCATCTATTTAGCAGCGTTGCAGGATATTCCTCAATCACTTTACGAAGCAGCAGAATTAGATGGTGCTAATGATTGGCAAAAGTTTATTTACGTGACAATTCCCATGCTCAAACCTGTTACCTTCTTTGTGGTAGCAATGGGGATCATCGGGACTTTTCAGCTTTTTGACCAATCTTATATATTTTCAAATGGTAATGGCGGTCCCAATAATGCTACTTTAACGGTGGTTTTGCTGATATATCAAGCAGTATTTCGTAATTTGCAAATGGGGTATGCAGCTGCGATCGCTTTTCTACTCGCAACAGTCATCATTATAATTACATTGTTGCAAAGGCGGATTTTTGGCGTTCAAAGGGAATAGGGAACGCGTAACAGGAAAGTTCCCTTTTTCGTAACGTCTAAAATCTAAAATTGATAGCGAATTTCTCCCTTAATTACATTGTTGCTAACATCTTCTCGCCCGAGCATTACTTCATAATTAATTGCACCTGCAAAATTTTGAGAAAAAAGTATCTGTGTTCCTGCACCTAATTTAAAATAATCGCGATCAGGTTCACTTGTTTGGACACGCATCGGTATACCTGGTTGAGTCACAAGTTCTGTGGTGATGGTGCGGTGTGTGAGTGCAAATTGATATTCATAACTGGCGTGAATATTCGGTATGATGAAACCAATGCTAGTGTTCACTGTCACGGCAGCTTGAGCGCCGACACTCACAATTAATGATTCTGCTTGTTGATCATCTACTTTCAGATTGAGACTACCCGCACCTGTTTCTGTGTAACCATCGATGTTGATGCGATCGTATTTCAAACCAAGGGTAGGCCCATAAGAAATATTACCTGATTTAGCAATGTAACCACTGTTGATATTTACTGAAAACTGTCTTCCATCAGTGTTAGCTGTAGCTCTACGGTGATCGAAATCAATTTGGCGTTTGAGATCAAAGTCATTATTACCGTAGCTAATTACAGCATTCGTGTAAAAGTTTTTCTCGACATAGTTGCTATAGACTGAAACAGCATAGCCGTCAATTTTGATGTCACCTTGATTTTGCTGCAAGTCAGTTTCATGATTAACAACACCCAATGCTACCCCTAAAGCAAATTGATCTGTGACACTATAATCAACGCCTGCGGTGACACCACCTGTTGTATAGTCATAATCTGGATGCTCATCAGAATGTTGACTACCAAAATTGACATCATCATTAACGAATACACCCCAGGAATCTGTTGATTCTGTTTGCGAAGTCTTTTGCAGTGCTAACAAACGATTATCGATTAACTGCGCTTGTGTTTGGGCTATATGTAAGGCGATTTCCGCTTGTGGGACGATCGCTGCTGGAGCATCCAACACAGCTTCAGTGTATTCTGCAATAAACTGGTGTCCGCGATCTGTAGGATGAACCTGATCCCAAAATAAATATTCATCAGGATTAGAACAAATTGTACCTGCTTGCTGATCAAAACAAGGGTCATTTGTATTTCTTAAACCATATCGCTCCGGCTGATCAATAACTTCGTTAAATAAAGCATTAATATCAAGCGGAACAATATTAACATTGTGGTTTTTAGCTATTTCTTGAAGAGCAGAATTTAAGTTAGTATTGTGACTTTTAATTAAAGCGGTGGTGGTGTCATTAGTACCTTGCGATCGCTCTTGGGGAGTTTTGCCTAAATCTGGTAAGTTAGGCACAATAATATTACGAGCGCCTTTATTAATTAGTGTTGTAATTGCATTAGATAAATTATTGACTACTAATTGTGTATTAGTTGCTCTTTTTGCTGTTGGTTGAATGAGGTAATCATTAGCACCAGCCCATAAAATAAATAAAGCGTTAGGACTAGGGTTTTCTGGTGTAGAAGTAAAATCGTTGATTTGAGATGACAAAGATGGAAGGGGTATAATTAACGATTCGCTCAGGACATTAGTATTTCCCGATGTGGAACCACCGACAGCATAATTAGTAGTTTCATTAGCATCAATATTTAAGTATGAGCCTAATACTTCCACCCAAATCGGCCCATTAGAAAAACGCCCTTTAAAATATGGTGGACTGAGGGGAATTGTACCTCCGGTGATTCGATATAGGTTGCCATTATCAGATAAACTGTCGCCGAAAATAAAAAATTGATTGTAATCTCCTGCTAAAGCTTTGAAAGGTAATAAATTAGATACAACAGAAAAAGCGATCGCCACTGGTATTTTTTTGATCACACCATTTTTTGCTCAAAATATTTGGCAAATTTTACTAAATTTCTCACCAGTAACGCTCTAGCAATTAATTAAATTTTCTTTTAAGTAATGCAAAGATTAAGTCATCGAGTCTTTGAACTCCGTCGTCGAGTCTTTGATACTCGTCGTCGAGTCTTTGATACTCGTCATCGAGTCTTTGAACTCCGTCGTCGAGTCTTTGATACTCGTCGTCGAGTCTTTGATACTCGTCGTCGAGTCTTTGACGCGCACCCCACAGAGAAAGAGCGATCGCCATTGCTAGTAAAATTGGTACACTGTACCAGGGAAACTGGGATAAGGGTAAA
>NZ_NAPS01000002.1:895268-909133 GCF_004323185.1 Westiellopsis prolifica IICB1 | reverse complement strand
GTCGTCGAGTCTTTGAACTCCGTCGTCGAGTCTTTGAACTCCGTCGTCGAGTCTTTGATACTCGTCGTCGAGTCTTTGAACTCCGTCGTCGAGTCTTTGAACTCCGTAGGGAGGATGTTAATCCTGTTGACGAGAAAATAGACGCGCACCCCACAGAGAAAGAGCGATCGCCATTGCTAGTAAAATTGGTACACTGTACCAGGGAAACTGGGATAAGGGTAAATAAGCAGCTGCACGTAGTCCGATGCTGGCGTAGGTAAGAGGTAATAGGTAAACTACTATTTTGAGAATTCCTGGTAATGTACCTGGATCAAAAAATGTGGCTCCTAAGAAAGACATGGGAATGATGATGAAGTTATTGTAGAGTCCCACCGATTCGAGCGATCGCACTGTCAACCCTACAATTACTCCTAATCCTGCAAACACAGCACAATTGAGTACCAGCAACAACAAAAATAGGGGATGGAGAAATCTCCAATTTCCGGTGAACAATAAAGCAACCAAAATTACAGAACCGGAAGTCATCAATCCCCGTACAACTCCCGCTAGCATTTTACCTATGTACAAAGCTAGGGGATGTACGGGGACGAGTAACAATTCCTCAAAATTTTTGGTAAAAAGTCTTTCTCCACAAATAGAAAATGTCGTCCCACTAAAGCTAATTGTCATTGACGACAGAGCCACCATGCCTGGCAAAATAAATTCTAAATAGTTATTATAGCTACCACTAATTCCTGAACCTGGTCGAATGGAACTACCCAAACCCAAACCAAAAGCCAAAATATAGATTAGTGGAGATATTAACCCTGATGCGGCTACTTGGACAATTCTGACACGTAATTTTAACCAATCTCCCCACAAGACAGTGAGGATATCTGTTAGAAAAGTTTGAAACTGCGAAACTTTAAAACCCTGGTTAGAAAATAGCGATCGCTGATAAATCACTTTCTTACAATTATGTATAAAGATTCCTCATTAATTATTTAACATTTCTTGATAATCTACTAGCAGAAGTAGCAAAAGAGGACAACAGAAGGGAGACAAGGAATTGTACAGACGTGATTCATCGCATCTCTACTAATGACCATTGTCTAGAGACGCGATGAATCGCGTCTCTAGACAAATAACCAATGACCAATGACAGCTAAGTCATACTGATATATATAAGGAGAGGAACTCAAACCACTCCCGACCGTCCAAAATGTAAAGAGAACAAAGCGACAATGAGACGTAAACCTGCTGGTAGAACAACTACACCTCCTAAACCCTCTCTTTTCCAATCCCCAATGTTTAATTTCACCACCATAGCAATCTTGGGAGGGGTGTTTGTTTTGGGTATAGGGATTGGTATTGCTTTTAGCTCTACAGCGACATTTACACCAACTAACGTCGCTTCCCGTGAATTTATTGATACCAAAGCACCAAACCCAGAGATTTGTGTGCAGTATGGAGCGAGTGCAATGGTAATGGATACCAGGTTATTTGTGACCCTCAACCCCTTTAATGTTTATGTTTCTCAACCGAGTATGCGTCCAGGATGCGTTTTGCGTACTAATAACTGGGCGATTTTAGAGCAACGCAAGCTGGTAACAAACGAACAGGTTAGAGAATGCAAAAATCGTCTGAACACTTTTGGTTATACAGGTGACTTGGGTCAAAAACCTGACATTAATTGTGTTTATCAAAATGAAGCAGCGAAAAACTTCTTTGTTACTGACCCAGGAGCGGTTGCACCACCTATAGAAACAGATAGATTTTAGTATGAAGTTAGTTGTTATTGGTCATTGGTCATTTGTTTTTAGGTAGAGGTTGACCAAACTCAATTGGTTGTGAATTGGGATTGGTGATTTGATTATTAGAAGTGTCAGGAAGGGGATAATTTGGTAAGTTTGGTGTGGGGAAAAAAGGAATACTATTGAGATTACCAGACTGGTTGGGAAAAATAGCTGGAGGAAGAGTTAAATTTAGTGGTTGAGAAGGGTTATTAGGAAGCAAGGGTGGTACAGTCACCAAAGGCTGCTGTTGATTGTTGGTTATTGATGGTTGGTAGATGATTGATGGTTGATAGCTATTTGTTAATGGTTGGTTGTTGATGATTGATGGTTGATAGCTATTTGTTAATGGTTGGTTATAGTAACTGGTGGTTGGAAGAGGTTGATTGCTCGAAGGTGGAGGTGGGTTGTATATACCTGGATTTGGTGTCTGCTGATACGCAGGAAAAATGTTTGTCGGTGTTGAATATGCGTTATTGCTAACGGTAACAGGACGTAGAACCCAACGTGTGGGATTTTGTGGAGAAACAGGTTGTAGTTGCACCTGGTTGGGATTTATAAAAGTACCAGGTGTTAAGTCCATAACAAGGCGAGTCACATCTGCATTTAATTGCGAGATACGAATACTTTTTATCGCCCCAGAAAAATTTTGTTGAGTGGAAACATCACCCAATTTAGTACTTGGTAAATCTACAACTATGCGAGAAGGTTGAGAGAGAAAGAAATAGAGCGGTTGTGAAGGTGCAGAGAGGGAAATTTCTAGCTGTAATGACTGTGGATCAAAACGCCAGTCTTCTAATTTTGATACTGGTACGGCGCTACTACTACCAGCTTCGAGAGTCAATGCTGTGTATAAGCTAAACAAGCTAATTTTAAAGAAAAGCTTGTTTTTTAATAGATTTTTCATTATTTTATACTGTTATCTCAGTAAATACTGAGAGCTATTATTGCACCATTTTTATATAGATGTGCTAATTTCTACGATTAAGTGCGAAACGATCATGTGGCTCATCAAAATTGATGATTGGCCCTTTCGGTACAATTCGATTGGGATTTATATCGATCATACTCATGTAATAGCCACGCTTGATATGGTCGAGATTACAGGTTGCTTTAAACTCAGGACGCTGATATAGATCTTTTAGATAATTCCACAGGTTTGGATAGTCGAGAATTCGCCGCAAATTGCATTTAAAGTGACCATAATACACTGAATCGAAGCGATACAGTGTTGTAAACATACAAATATCAGCTTCCGTGAGTTGCTTCCCACATAAATAGCGCTGCTTGCTCAGAATGACTTCCCATCGATCCAAATTCTCGAAGAGTTCTGTTACCGCATCTTGATAGGCTGTTTGTGAAGTCGCAAAACCAGCGCGATATACACCAGCATTGATTGGCAAATAAATTGCATCAATTGTTTGATCAATCTGCTGTTGTAGATCGTGTGGATATAAGTCTATTTTTTGCATTGTTAAGGAAGCAAACTCTACATCAAACATCCGCATAATTTCGCGAGATTCGTTGTTGACGATTGTTTGAGTTTGCTTATCCCACAACACTGGAACGGTGACTCGCCCTGTATATTTGGGATCGGCTTTTAGGTAGATATCTTGTAAATATTGTGCGTGATTTACCAAATCGGGAATAGCTCCAGGTGCTTGAGAAAACTTCCAACCCTTGTCGCTCATAATCGGATCGACAATAGAGACTGAGATGACATCATTCAAACCTTTGAGTTCTCGTATAATTAAGGTGCGATGCGCCCAGGGACACGCCAAGGAAACGTAGAGGTGATACCGTCCTATTTCTGCCTTAAACCCGCTAGTTCCATCTGCACTCACGCGATCGCGAAACGTTGTTGGTATCTCATGGAACTCACCGCTTTGATTTTGCTCATTTCTATCACTAATCCATTTACCTGAGATCATGATTCCTGATGTCATAATTGTCTCCTAAGCGTGATGATGTAATTGTGTCTTTACTGCTCTATTTAATTCGATAAAAGCACTAGAAATAAATTCATATTAGAATTCCCATCAGGAATCAACATCTGAAAAAGGTCTTGAATACCTTATCAACGAAATATATACATTACCTCTGACTTTCGTTGTTATACTCTTAAGAATAAATTTGCTGAGGTTTATTGAGAACTAAGTTTAGAGTTCACAGAGGTATTCTATTCACCTGCAAATAACTATAAAATTTCAATGACTATTTGAATTTTCTGGATTATCTTGATTTTTTTGAGGGACAGCACTAACTTTAATAGGTTTATTAATACCACTGATTGACATCTGCCCAGTTAAATTATCTTGTTTTTCGATTTGCATTTGTAGATTGACTAATCTCTGAGCTTTTTTATCTATCACATCTGTATTTTTGCAGAGGATATAATTAGGAATATATCCCGATAAACTAATATTTTGGTTTTTGTATCTACCATTGAGAGTAGAGTGTTCTTTTAGAGTAGACATTTGTTGATAATTAAGATTTGTTGGTAATAAAACTCCATTTAAGTACACTCCTGATTGATGAATATCTAAGATGACCGTGTCTGGTTGATTACAATCAGAGAACTTCTCTCCAAATTTCAGACTATAGCTTTCTTTGAGATAAGGGGGAGCTTTTAAATTATTTTCTCCATAATTAGTGACAGTTTTAAACAATAGTAATACTGAAAAAATTGCGACACCATAAAAAGATAGAGATTTGAAATTTAAATGATTCATAAAAATAAATGGTTAGACAAAATTAAATTAATTCGTGGAGGTCAAGGAACTCTTAACAGAGAACAGAAAACAATTTGAAGAAAGTGTAATTAATTTTGTAAGGGTACTTAATAATCGAAGATAAATTATGACTTATAAACTATGAATGATCAACTTTTTCATAATTCATCATTCAGAATTTATCAGTAAATAGGCACGAATCGACAGACCGCAAGTTACAAAACCTAATAACAAATGACTAATGACCAATGACTATTGTACAGACGCGATTTATCGCGTCTCTACTAATGACCACTACTAAATTTCTAACTAGTAACTTCTGATTTAGCCTCATTCAGAACAGAGGTAAGATGAGAAATGACTTTGCTGTAACGACGGGTAATGAGTAGTGAGGAACGACATTCGATCGCTAGCTCATCTGTATATCTTCCCAGTGTTTGACGTTCTATACCCCAGGTACGGCTAGCACCTGCAATTGTGAGGTCAACACCTTGAGAAGCTGCGACTACGGCTTGTACAGGATCTGTCGCTTCGATTGTATTGATGCTAATGCGATCGCTCACACTACTAGGCATTTGCTCCATTAAAGTTTGCAATTCGTAACTTAATTCGTCTTTGATTTGATGAGCGGATAGCACCTGTAATATTTGCAAATGACAAGTATCACGATTTACTAATAATCTCAAAGCCAAAATCAGTGCCAAATCATCATGAATATTCCCAGAATAGGGTACTAACAAACTTTCTAGCCGTTCTTCACCTCGATCAATAAATACTGCAACATCAACCGTGGCAGCTGTCAGAATTTGACCAACTCGTCCACCTAAGCGATTATTACTAAAAGCGGGACGGTGCCATCCTACAACCACTAAATCTGCTTGTTCGAGTGCAGCTATTTCTATAGTTTCCCGTGCAACGTTGTTGGAGACACGAACAATGGGGTGAACATAACAACGTGCTGCTGGTGGTTCTAAACGTTGAATCAATTCATCCAAAAGTTGACGTCGTTCCTGAATTAATCGATTTGCCTCAACTGGTGTACTCTCATAAGCATAATCTTCTTGTAGTTCTATGAGGCTGAGGGGATTAACAATAGTGGGTTGTTGATGATTTATTGCGATCGCTACTGCTAATTGTACTAAACCTTTTTGAGTATCTGGGTTGGCAACTGGTACTAGAACTCTGTAGGGACGATCAACAATCTCAGCATCAACATCTGTTTCTGGTTCTGTTTCTACTACGTTTAACTTGATGAGTTTTTTGGGATAAGTCCACTCTAGCAGTGGTGAAGTCATAAATGTCGTAACTAAAGCCATAATCACCAACATGGTGAAAAGTAACGGTGAAATTACACCCAACTCCAAACCAATATTAAGTACAATTAGCTCAGTTAAACCGCGAGTGTTCATTAACCAACCAAGTGCAGAAGCTTCTCGGTTATTAATACCACTGACTCTAGCTGCTACATAAGTGCCTACATATTTGCCTGCGATCGCCACCAATAACACCAATAAGCATAATAACCATAATTCCGGACTGTTGAGCAAACCAATTTGCGTCCTCAGACCACTGTAAGCAAAAAACACTGGCAAGAGAAAAATCAAGACGAAATCTTCTGTTTTTAGTGCTAATTCTCTGACTAAGCCAGCATTTTTCGGCATTATAGCCCCTAGTAAAAATGCCCCAAAAATCAAGTGAATACCAATAAATTCTGTGATTAAGGCTGAAGTAACTACTCCTGCATAAATTAACGCTAAAACTAATTGATTGAGACGTTTATTACGGCGATAATAGTTAGCAAGGCGAGAGAGAAAGTTTCTTCCCAAAGTCACCATGACGCCGATGTATAGGAAGCTTTCAACAATGGTAGGAAAAGCAGCAACAATGCTACCTGTGCGTGCAACTGCGATCGCCACTGCTAAAACGCACCAGGCCGTGACATCATCTACCGCAGCACAAGTTAACGCTAATGTTCCCAACCGTGTTCCTTGCAGGTTATTTTCTGTGATAATTCGTGCCAATACCGGAAAAGCGGTAATCGACATCGCTGCTCCCAAAAATAGAGCAAAGGCGGTAAAGGAGACACTGGCGTTAGAGATTAATGGATACAGCAGTACCGCTAGCAGAGTTCCCAAAGAAAACGGTACTAAAATACTGACATGTGAGGTCAAAACTGCAATTTCCAAATTACCACTGAGGTATTTGGGATTTAACTCTAGCCCGATGAGAAACATGAAAAATATTAACCCGATCTGAGACAGAACATTTAAAAAAGGAACTGTTTCAGGGGGAAATAAGGTAGCTGATAATTCTGGAGCAACCAAACCAAACAGAGAAGGACCAAGCATAATTCCGGCTACAATCTCTCCAATGACTAATGGTTGGTTAATCCACCGGAATCCTAATCCTACTAGCCGAGACAGTCCAATAACAATCAACACCTCAATTAAAACGAGAACAACTGTGTGCATAGTTTCCTCACAAGCGACTATCCGCTGTCCCTTAGATGATTCTGTAAATCGCTTGAAAATGTCAACCTTTACAGCTTACTAACTGCAATTATTGTTCAAATGTGATGTTAATTGTTATTACAAGTAAAGAATCAAGTAGTAATATAAATATTGCAAAATAAGCTAAATACAAAAATCAAAAATCCAACCCCAAACGGGCTGGATTTAGCAATCAGCTGTTCAATTAAGTAAGAGCGGGTAGTTTATTTAGCCTTCATATATAGTTAATTCTACTCCAGAAACAGTATACGTAATTTCTGTAAATTGGCTTACGTCTACTAATTCTTTCATTGCAGCACTGAGATATAACTTTCCAAATTGCCCTTTGTCTTGAGCCATTTTGGAAGCAACATTGACGGGATTGCCGGCTATGTCTCTGCCACCAATAGCCAAATCAAAAACCAAAACTGAACCAGCATCAAGGCCGATACGAGAAGCAATACCTTGTGCAGCTAGCTCTTGACGAAATGCTTGGGCAAAGTTAACAGCTGCGATCGCCTCATCAAAAACATAGATTCCTATATTACCAACAACCTTGATTTCCAAACCATTACCTTGGCTAAGGAGGCGCAGTCCCACATCTTTCATGGTGGTGGAAAAAGTCAAGTTAGTGAACATTGAATTTTCATAGGTTTCTAGCTCTTGACTTTCCCGTTCAATTAAAACAACTACTTTATTCTGCAAGTACTTAGAAGCCAACTGTTTACTAAATTCAATATCAGTTAGTCGGTTTTCATAAGCGACTAAATCAGCATAAAAAGTTTCAGAATAAGGAATAGGATATTTCGGGTTAATCGCTACTTCTTTAGACAAACTCGGACCATCTAATACCCGAAAAAGATTACCAATTTTTGTTGTGATTTCACCTTTATTCACAATAGTAAAATTGTGATTAGCTGGTAATAAATCGTAAATGTCTTGACTAATAGCTATCTCGCCACCTTCGGTTTCATTTTCTGCAATCTCTTCAATGACATCAGCTTCTAATCCATACAAACCACCATTAATGTAGTAAAATTCGCCATAGTGTGCGCCGATCCCAATTTTAATTTGGCAAGTTTCACTGATTTTGCGTTGGATTGTCAACAGTGTAGACAAAAGAGTTTCAGCACTTACTGATTCTGGATAAAACATTTGGGTATTATCAGCAGCCCAAATCCCAATTCCTTGACCACCAATAGCAGTACCAAAACTGTACACAATTTCTTTTGGCTGATTAATGATTGCCAAAATTTCTAACAACCCTTTTTGCTTAGTCAGCTTGGTGAGTCCAGCAGAGTCAGAAGATACACTATAACCTTTAATTTTATATGGCTCTAGTAACTGCAAAGCTACTTCTTGAGTTTGTTCACTTTCTAACCACTGTTTAATTAATCTTAGTGGCAATGAACCAATGATGTCTTGTGTAATATCAAACAGAGAAGGCGAATATTGAGTAATACTAAATTTATTAGTCATGCTTTAAAACTTTCTTCAGAAAAAGACGTTTTCGTTGAACAGTTTTTTCAACAAGCAATTAACTGTTTACAACATTATTCTTCATAAAGATACATTACCTGTAGATAAAATACAAGGAAACTTAAGACAGTTAAGACAGTTAAGAAAAACAAGACTATTAAGAAAGTTAATGCACAATTGATGATCGATACTTCTTTGAAGGTAGAAGAAATTCAGATCGGTGTTAAATTCTACCCTGCGATAATTTTACACACTACAAACGCAATGGAAGGATGGGTGTCTTTTGGAAAATGAAATTGGCTCTACAGATAAATTTGCTTGCTCTGTACCCTGATCGAAAGTATCGGTCATTGCTACAATTTTGAATAATCAAAACGATGAACGATTGTTTTAGCATACAGAGGCGCTTGAGATTATGAGTCCGGAACGCCTTGTCTATATTCTTTTTATCGCACTAACAATTTTCAGTTAGCAATCTAAGAATTTATGGTTTAATGGAAAATAACGAGGTAATAAGTGCGATCATGCGAATAAGACAAGTCAAAGAAATTGAAATTGAAGGGTTGGGCGATCGCATCAAGCAAGCTCGACTAGATTCCAGGAAGTCTCTCGAACAGATATGTGATGAGGTTGGTGTGTCACGCACTTACTGGTATGACATCGAAAAGGAAACTCTTAAAGGAGCGCTTTCCATTGAGAACCTCCGCAAAATTGAAGAAGCATTGGGGGTTAATTTAGATGTGAAATTCTGAGGGATAAGAAGAAGGTCAGGTTTCTGAAGGAGAACTCACAAAGCAAAAACAGCAGACATAGCCCATCTCAAGGCTTAAACATCTGCTGCTTTTGTATTACACCAAAATTTTTGCTCAAATAATGCCCAAATTTGTCAATCCTAAAACAGCACCAACACCAAGAATATGACCCGCAGCCATCGCAGCCAAGAATGTCGCAACACTAGGATCATTGAAAACTGAAGGGAAAGGTAAAGGCATTTTCGGACCCACGTGAGGATACCAAACGACGCGGGGAATAATCAAAAGACATAACAGACAAGCACCAGTAATATACAAAAATTCCGTAAAACCCCATGTGGTATAAGTATTGGGGACAGTGCTTTGAACTGCTAATAAAATGGATGAAATCACAATTGCTTCTCCTGCTTGAACAAATAATTTAGCTGTAGAAACACGAAATTTCTGATGAAACCTCGCATCTCCACAGCCATTCCATGCTCTATCCGATCAAGTGGTGTATCCTCATTCCTAAGAGAGGTTAGATCCTCTTTCCTAAGTTAGGATGACCGAAACAATTGAAACAATTGTAAATTTGGAATTGGAAATTCCGAATTTAGATCTAGATACTACCGATATTTGTTAATCCCAAAACAATAGCAACGCCGATCACATGACCAAAAGCCATCGCAGCGATGAAGGTGGGAACACTCAAAGGTAGTCCAGGCATTTTTGGACCAACTTTGGGCTTTTCAATTCTGAAACTTAGCAAAACAACCACTAAACAGCTGATGCTAATAATCAGTGCCACTTTAGGACTCCATTCCGGTGTTGGAGGAACTGCGGCTGCTGCTGCTAATAAGATTGATGACATCAAGCTTTTGTCTCCTATAGGAAAAAATTGATGTAGACCACACAAATTATAAGATTGCCAGGGAAAAACTAACTTTTTGTATTAGAAAAAATCTCAGAAATTTTTATGCGGATTAAAATTTGCGGTATTACTCAACCACAACAAGGAAAAGCGATCGCTGATTTGGGTGCCACAGCATTAGGATTTATTTGTGTTCACACTTCACCCCGTTATGTTAATAGCGGTCAAATTCGAGCTGTAGTAAAAAACCTGCCAAAGCAAATTGACAGCATAGGTGTATTTGCTAACACGTCTGTTGAACAAATCAGTCAGACTGTTGTTGATAGTGGTTTAACAGGGGTGCAGTTACATGGAGATGAATCACCAGAATTTTGTCAACAATTGCGTGACTCTCTACCCCAGGTAGAAATTATTAAAGCATTGAGGATACGCACAGTCACAGATTTAGACAAAGCAGCTATCTACAATCTCTGCGTTAACACATTGTTACTTGATGCCTATCATCCTCAACATCTGGGTGGTACTGGTAAAACTTTAGACTGGCAAATATTACAACAATTTCAGCCCAGTTGCCCTTGGTTTTTAGCTGGAGGACTGACACCCAATAATATTTTAGAAGCTCTAAGTCAAATAAATCCCAATGGCATTGATCTATCCAGTGGAGTAGAACGCGCACCTGGAGATAAAGATTTAGAGAAAGTAGCTGAATTATTTGAGAAAATGAGGGATAGGGGATAGGGGATAGAGGATAGGGGAGCGGGAACAGGGAACAAGTATTTATTGTCTCCCTTGTCTCCCTTGTCTTCCCACACTCCCTTCCCCAATCCCCGATCCCCGATCCCCGATCCCTAAAATATCGCGACTTGGTGACGTATTAAGTTGAAGAATTCTTCACGTGTTTTGTGTTCTTCCTCGAATACACCAACCATTGCACTAGTCACAGTCCATGAACCCGGTTTTTGTACACCCCGCATCACCATGCACATATGGGTGGCTTCAATGACAACCGCAACACCTTGGGGTTCTAAGATAGTCTGAACCGCTTCGGCTATTTGGCGCGTTAATCTTTCTTGTACTTGCAAGCGACGAGAATACATCTCGACAATACGAGCAAGCTTACTCAATCCTACGACTTTTTGATTTGGGATATAAGCAACATGAGCTTTGCCCATAAATGGCAGCATATGGTGTTCACACAAGCTAAAAACATTAATATCTCGGACTAACACCATCTCGCTATGTCCCTCGTCAAAAATCGCTCCATTTACGATTTCTTCCAAGGATTGGTTGTAGCCACTGGTTAAAAACCGCATGGCTTCTGCCACCCGCTTTGGTGTTTTCAGTAGTCCTTCACGTTCTGGATCTTCTCCTACACCCAACAGTAGTGTCCGTACTGCTTCCACCATCTCATCCATTTGTTCTTCTTGCGGTGGGTGCAAGTCTGGTTGTCGCCCATCATGAGTGTTGCGGTCGGGTCTAGTGGTAATGGCTTCTGTGAAGTCGGGAACCAAAGGAGATTGAAAACGATTGGAACCGTTGGAGCTAACAATAGTCATGGTATGAGTCTTGAATAAGTTTGAAATATGAATGACTGTGCAATGAAAACAGTTAACAGCGGATAGTCATCAGTGTTTATCGATAACTGATCACTGATCACTGATAATTGATCACTGTTAAAGGACGCCAACGCTAGGCATTAGAGTCAACTCATCAATCACTGCTTGCTGTGGCAACAATGCAGTGTGTACAATCGACTGGGCAACAATTTCTGGAGATAGCATTTTTGAGCGATCAAAGTCAGCGCCGACAGTATCCCAGAGTTCAGTATTAACTGCACCAGGACATACAGCAGTAACGCGGATACCGTGGGGACGCTCTTCTTGTGCCAAAGTTTGAGAAAGAGCTAGAAGACCTGCTTTGCTAGCGCAGTATGCTCCCCAATTGGGAAACGCTTGTTTGCCGGCAATTGATACAACGTTAATGATGGTGCCTGTTTGGCGATCGCGCATTCCCGGCAAGATTCCCATAATACACTGAAACACACTGGTAAGATTTAAATCTAACACCCTTTGCCAATTAGATAGGGAAGTTTGGCTCAGACTAGCAACATAACCCATGCCAGCATTATTTACCAAAATATCTATATCACCAAAGTCATGAGCGATCACCTGAATTTGTTCTTGAACTTGGTCTACACAAGCCAAATCCACAGAATAAGCTTTAGCATTCACTCCTGTGTGCTGCACTGCTTCTGCTACTACTGCTAACTTATCAACAGAACGGCTCACCAAGGCAACATCAACTCCTGCTTTTGCAAAGGCCAAAGCAGTCGCTTTACCAATACCACTACTCGCCCCGGTAATCAGGGCGCGTTGTTTCTGCTCAAAACTCATGCTATCAATTCCAAATTCTTTGGCAGATAAAATTACATTGCCAATTACTTTATTCAAACCTTTAAATTTACTCCTAAAATTAAGCAAATCTAAAAATTTGATTAATTATGCCTGACAAATGCCAGTACGGGCATATAATTACCTTGTTTTACCAGGCAAAATCGGGATTTTTGTCTAGTAATCAAGGTTGCACCCTTAGTTTTGGTGATTGGCAACAGCACAAACAATAAAATTAACTCTTTAAACTGAGTTGATTTGCCAATTAACGTAAATGCCTACGGTTAAAAAGATTGTTAAAAATCTTTAAGAACCATAGGCAATTATAGCATTGCTGCTATTCTAATCAAGAATTTCAGTATGCTTAGTGAGAAACTTCAGTAAAAACACCAATTTTGCGGAATTTATCATAACGTAGTTGTCGGCGTTCAGCAGCAGTGAGACGACCCAATTCATCTAAATTATTTAATAAAGCACTTTTGAGAATTTGAGCAGTTTTGAGGGGGTCAGAATGAGCGCCGCCAACTGGTTCTGACAAAATTTGGTCAATAATGCCCAAGTTTTTCAGGTCGTGAGAAGTCATTTTGAGAACTGCTGCTGCTTGGGAAGCTTTGCTGGCATCTTTCCAAAGAATAGCAGCACAAGCTTCTGGAGTAATCACAGTATAAACCGAGTGTTCAAACATGAGTACGCGATCGCCAACACCAATACCAAGCGCACCACCAGAACCACCTTCACCAATAACTGTACAGATAATTGGTACATCCAGGCTAAACATCTCGCGCAAATTATAAGCGATCGCTTCTCCTGCCCCCTGTCTTTCAGCAACCACAGTGGGTAAAGCTCCTGGTGTATCAATAAAAGTTAGAATAGGCATCCCAAACTTATCGGCGTGTTTCATTAATCGCATCGCCTTACGATAGCCCCCAGGGGTTGCCATACCAAAATTACGGGCAATATTATCTTTCGTATCACGTCCTTTTTGATGACCCAGCATTACCACAGGTTGCCCTCCCAAACGAGCAACACCACCGATTAAAGCTGGATCATCAGAACCACAGCGATCGCCATGCAACTCCATCCACTCATCAGTAATCGCCTGAATGTAATCAAGACTACTGGGGCGACGGGGATGACGAGCAACTTGCAGGCGCTGCGATGGCGATAAGCTAGTAAAAATCTCCTCACGTAATTGCATAGCACGTGTTTCCAATTGACGAATTTGACTAGAAACATCGACGCCATTTTCTTCCGCAAGTTGACGGATCTGATCAATCCGGTTTGCTAATTCTGCTAAAGGCTTTTCAAAATCCAACAGTAATGGTTTGCGTTCAGTAGTTGCCATATTTTACGAATAGAGATTAGGGATTGGGGATTGGGGATTGGGGATTGGGGATT
>NZ_NAPS01000002.1:854752-895123 GCF_004323185.1 Westiellopsis prolifica IICB1 | reverse complement strand
CCCCACACTCCCAACACTCCCCACTAAGAGTTCCCTGCTTCCTTGTCTGCCATCTCCTCCTTGTCCCCCTTGTCCCCGACCCTGATCCCTGATCCCCGATCCCCGATCCCTACACCAAAAGCGGTCTAAATCCGTGTTTCACCGATACTTGACCAATCTGCTCCATCTTTTCTACGGTAATCTGATTACGTCCCCAAGAGAAGTTCGTATGCAACTTCTCAAATTCCAATAGCATTGATTCTGCAAAACAAGCAAACAACTGCCGTTCTGGAACATCCATATTGACAATTTTCATGATTTTCCAGTCAATATCAAGAGAATGCTCCACAATGCCACCATTGAGAACATACACATCAGGATGCTGGATCTTAGTAGCTAAATTTTTTGGATAGCCACCATCAATCAACAAACAGGGTTTTTTCAACTCTGTCGGATCGATTTCCATACCTTTGGGCATACTAGCAACCCAAACTATAATGTCAGCAACGGGTAAGGCTTCTTCCAAAGCTAAGATTTTTCCCCGTCCTAATTCAGCCTGCAAGTTTGTAAGACGTTCTTGGTTACGAGCAATTAGCAGTAAGTCCTTGACATCTGTTTTTGCGTCTAACCAGCGACAAACAGCACTACCAATATCTCCAGTCGCTCCACATACAGCAACAGTAGCATTCGACAGTTCAATCCCTAATTGTTTTGATGCCTGTTCTACCTGTCTACAAATAATATAAGCGGTGTGTGTATTTCCTGTGGTGAAGCGTTCAAACTCTAGTTCGATGTTGCGGACTTGTTTGAACTGCTCTAAATTAAAATTTTCAAAAATTATCGAGGAAAATCCGCCCAAAGCCGTAATATCTATATCATGCTTTTGAGCAAGAGCCATAGCATTAAGGATTTTACGTGTAGCTGCTTTGATCCGACGGGTTGCCAGCATTTCCGGCAAAAAGCACGATTCTACGTACTTTCCCTCTATTTTCTGACCAGTGATGCTGGTTACAGTGATGTGATCAACAATCTGGGGCGGGGCGCTGCACCAAAAATCTAGACCTTGATCTGCGTACTCCGGATAGCCTAAGTCTCTGGCTACCGCTTGTGCGTGTTCCAAACTAGTAAGATGTCCGATTAGACCAAACATGAACTGTTCTATTAAGCGTATGCTTTTTTAAAAGCGTGGTGGCAGTGGATTTTGGATGAGTGGATTTTAGATTTTGGATCTTGCGAAAACTTTGTACACGCAAAGCGTCTTCCCATTAAGGTGCGGAGATTTTCTCCTAATCAAAGCTTTTCAACAAAGATTTTGGATTTTAGATTTGGAATTTATGACCTAAATTGGAAACAGCAATGGGTCTCGTACCAAAAAAATAATCTTCAATCAGTTATCTAAAATCACAGGGGTTAGTGGAAAAGAAATTACTAACCCTTAAAAATTCTGGATAGTGATTCTACTGGTGGCAGATAAAAGTTAAAAGGTCAATCTAACTCAAAATTTAGACTTTAGATTTTAGATTTGTGATTTTAGATTGAATTGAATCCAAAATCTCAAATTGGCACGGTTAAAGTCTTAACCTTTTTCCTTTTAACTTTTACCTTGGGGTTAGGCAGCTCTAAGTCCGTAGGCGGAAAGACGCATGATATCACGAGTATCGAAGCCAATATTACTTAAAGCTTCACCGTACTGAATCATAAAATCTTCTACCAACGCTTCTTTTTCCATTGCCAGTACTTCGGCATCATCAGCAACTTGGTTGAGCATTTGCCAAACAATAGGAAGATTTTGGCGATTTGCTTCTTCTAATTCAGCTTTTGATTCTTCAAAGTGTTCTTTTAACCAAACTTCTCCAAAATTTAGGTGACTGTATTCATCCTTGACAACACCTTCAGTAATTTTACGGGCAAAGTCATCAGCTACAGGTATATAGATGTTGTATGCTGCGATCGCAAAACATTCAATAATTAAAGATTGAATTAGCAAGCAAGTAACGATTTTGCCTTCTTGTGCTGCTATTTGAAAATTTTGATGCAATTGGGCAAAAAATTGTTTAGCAAACTCCAGATCTGGCGTTACCTGAAGATTGCGTCCACAAGCTTCAAATCCCTTTTTGTGACGACTTTCCATTTTGGAAAGACGAATCAGGTCATCTTTATGTTCACTCAGCAGTTCAGCAAGTTTGAGGTAATTTTCATACGCTTCTTGTTCCCCTTCAATCACGATTGCATTCACCCGACTATAAGCGTCTTTATAGGTTTCGCTTTTGAAATCGATTTCAGGTTGATTTGCTAGCTGCTGCATTGTACGTTCACTCCTGAACATATGATACATTGGATACCAAAATTGTATTTAACCCTATGAAAGTAGGGAAATGGTGATCTCAGGGCGTAAAACACCCAGAGGGTGAATTCCCTGAGGGTATGTGTCAAGTGATGAAATGAGTTATCAGTTACCAGTTACGAGTTGATAACTGAGTAAGTGTTTACTGATTTCATCCTTACATCCTTATTTTTACTCACTGTGGTTTAATTTAACTTAACAAGTCACTATAGTTCTAGATTAGCTGTTGCCGGGAGCGTTAGCCTAGCTCCTGTGCAATCAGGTTTGCTCTAGCAAGAAAAAATAAATGGTTGGATCTTAATTTCGTTCATGTCTAAGCTACTCTGGAATCTTAAATCTTCCTCTGTATGGAGTTTAGGAGTACTTTTGTTAGGGGTCTTGATTGTCTTATTACCCCTTTTTGTTGTTTTATTGACATCTGTTGCACCGTCTGGAACTACTCCCACTCTGTTTCCTCAAAACGGTTGGTCTTTGGCTAACTACCGTGAAGCATGGCAACAAGGTAAATTATTACTGGCATTTGCTAATTCTAGTTTGGTAGCATTGGTTGTCACAGGTTTTCAGATTGTGACTTCTGCATTAGCAGGTTATGCCTTAGCAAGGCTGAAATTTCGCGGAAGACAAGCATTGCTACTGTTTGTGTTAGCAACACTGGTGATTCCGTTTCAATTACTCGTAATTCCCATATTTTTGGTATTAAAATGGGGGCATTTAATTAACACTTACTGGGCTTTGATTTTACCAACAGCAGCCAATGGTTTTGGTATCTTCTTGTTACGGCAATATTTCTTAACAATTCCTGTAGAGTTGGAAGAAGCAGCAGCGATAGACGGAGCCAACCGCTTACAAATCTTGTGGCAAATAATCTTACCTCTAGCACGTCCAGCCTTAGTAACATTGTTTTTGTTCACCTTTATTGGTGAATGGAATGATCTATTTAAGCCGTTAGTATTTACTACAAAACCAGAATTGAGAACTGTACAGCTAGCTTTGGCTGAGTTTCAAGAGCAATTTACCAATAACTGGCCTTTGCTAATGGCAGCAGTCACTATAGCCACTGTACCGATTTTATTGTTATTTTTCCTTGGTCAGCGTCAATTGATTCAAGGTATTGCCACAACAGGAATTAAAAAGTAAATTGATATAATTTTGTATATTTATATTAATTGATACAAAAAATGTATGAAATTGTGCTAACCATACCAGTATTACTAGATATACCGAATTTTAAATTTGAAGGAAGTCGGTGGAAATAAACATAACTGTGTTACGAAAAATAAACATATCTAAAACCTTTACCAATGACAAATGAATATTGTACAGACGCGATGTTCTTCGCATCTGTGCTAATAAGAAATGACGACCTCAACTCTTACCAGACGTGCCATGACACGTCTGGTACATTTGTGCCAACTTAGCTTAATTTTTTATGGGATTAAGGTTTACTTGTCAGCAAATCTCAACAATACCAGAAGGAACTTAGCCTTTCTGGTTTAAACTTTTCCCGACTTACACCCGTCAATGTTTAAGATGATGAACAACTAGTGTGCCTGTACAACTCGGCTAACTAATAAACGAAAATCCCATGAGTAAATCTCCCCAGCAAAATTGTAAATCTTCAATCCTTAGCTTTAGCGTTAACCTTGGCAACAAACGTTTATGGTTGCTGGTGTTGGGTCGTAGTAGCATCGCTTTAGGTGGCATTTTACTAATAGGATTTGTAGGTGGTACTTGGCGGTTGTGGAATTTTATTCAAAAAGATTTAACACCGTTAGTAGAAAAGAATCTTACTAATACACTCAATCGTCCAGTCAACCTTGGAGAAGTTAAAGGATTTTCGTTGACGGGAGTACAATTTGGGGCTTCTAAGATTCCTGCGACACCCACAGATGCAGATCATGTTGTGGTCGAATCTGTAGAAGTTGATTTTGAACCGTTACAGTTAGTTTTTAAGCATCACTTGAAGTTGGATGTCACCCTAGTTAACGCAGACGTTTACGTGGAACAGGATCAACAAGGGCGTTGGCTGACAACCACCATCAAAAAACGAGGTCAGGGCGAATTAATTCAAACAGATTTAGATAAAATACGGTTCCGGAATGCCCAATTGGTATTAGTACCACGCAAGAGAGATATAGAAGACAAGGGGGACAAGGGGGACAAGGGGGACAAGGGGGACAAGGGGAATCTAAATCAAATACTCCCCGCGTCTGGTAATTCCGGTGTCAACCCGTCTTCTCCCCTCTCCTCCCCAGTCTCATTTTCACAAATAAGCGGAACTACCCAACTGTTAGAAAACAACCAAGTAATTAGGTTGGATTTGGCAGGAAAACCAAACAGTGGTGGTAATTTTGGCTTGAAAGGGGATATTCGTCCAAAAACATGGGCTACAAATTTACAAATACGTGGACAAGAGTTGCTAGCCTCTGATGTGACGCGCTTGGTTAAGTTACCACTCTTGCTAGAAGCTGGTCGCGTCAATGGCGACTTGCAGATGCAGTTTCAAATTGGACAAACTCAGCCGCCCATTTTATTTGGTAGCGTTGATTTGCAAACGGTTCAGTTTCAAGTTCCGAAAGTTCCACAACCGTTTTTCAATTCTCAAGGGAAGCTGCGGTTTCAAGGCACAGAAATTAAACTTGACAATGTGATCAGCAGCTACGGCAAAATTCCATTAATAGCTAACGGTATTATTGACACTAAAGCTGGTTACAAATTGGCAGGTCGTGTAAATGGTGTCAATGTCGCTAATGTGCAAGAAACTCTTAAACTCAAATTACCTGTACCTGTAACAGGAGAAGTGCAAGCAGATTTGCAATTTACAGGAAAAACGACCGAACCGATGATTAGAGGTGTTGTTAGCACCAACAAGATAGCTCAGATTGATAAAGTTGATTTTGAAAGTGCAAGTGGTAAGTTTGAGTTTGCACCAAAAGATGAAGTGATTGTCTTTAAAGACATTCAAGGTAAAGCTAAAGTTGGTGGTGAAGTTATCGGTATCGGCAAAGTTGAGTTGGGGACAGTTCCTCGTTTGGATTTTAATTTATCTGCGAAGAATGTTCCTGGTGATGCGATCGCTCTTCTCTACAACTCTCAACCAACTATTAAAGTCGGTACTGTCTCTGGTACAGCCCAGATGACTGGTAATACCGACAATGTGCAAACAACAGTCCAATTCCAAGCCCCCCAAGCCCAATATCCAGCTACAGGTGAAGTTGTAGTCAATAGCGATCGCACTCTCAATTTCCGTAATCTTAGTTTTAGTGTCGCTGGTGGTAAAGTTCAAGCTGTTGGTAGTTGGAATAATCAGAATTGGCAAGGAGTGGCTGATGCTACTGGTGTACAAGTAGAACCTTTTGTCAACCCCAAACAACTAGAAAATATTAATCTTGATGATGCCCGCTTTAACGGTCGTCTGTTTCTCTCTGGTGGTTCCGCACCCTGGAAACTGGTTAATATTCGCACCGAGAATGCCAAAGTTAAAGTCGCAAATGGCACGGTAGCAGTTTCTAATATTCAGCTAGGGGAAAATAGTTTTTCTGCCCAACTAGTAGCGGATGGTGTGAGGTTGGCGCGTTTGCTGAAAAAACCAGCCCCCGCCTTAAAACCAGCATTAGAAACTGCGATGGGGGGTACGTTCCAAATATCGGGTAATACAAATAATTTTGACCTCAAAACCCTCCGTGGCAATGGTTCAGCCAGTTTAGCTGTTAGCAGTGGTACAGTAACTGCTACAAATATTCAAGTCGCTAACGGTCGCTATCAGGCACAATTGCAAGCAAAAAACGCTCCGCTACAAGAATTAACACCAATAATTACGCAATTCCACGGTCTAACAACTGGTCAGTTCAACGTTGCTGGTTCTGTAGAATCTTTTGAAGCAGAGACAATTCAAGCTCAAGGTCAAGCAAAACTTAATGTTGCTAATGGCACATTGACAGCCACAAACATCCAAGTCGCTAACGGTCGCTATCAGACTGTAGTGAATGCGGCGGGTGTGGCATTAAATCGGTTTCAGCAGCAGCTAGAGGGTGAATTTGGCGGTAAAGCCCAAGTGAGCGGGAATTTGGCAAGTTCTAACTTCGCAGATGTACGCGCAACAGGTAAAGTAAGCTTTTCTCAAGGTCTAGGGGGAATTGATCGACCACTAACTGCGGTTGTTGGCTGGGATGGAGAAAAGTTGCTCGTTGAACGAGCAACAGCCCCTGGGTTAAATGCCAGTGGTTACATATTAGCCAATACAAATCAAGGTAGCATACCGGAAATTACGGAGTTAAATCTTGATGTCCAAGCCCAAGATTACAATCTGCAAAAGTTGTCTTTAATGTTGCCGGAATATTTAGATTTGGCTGGAAAAGCTGATTTTAATGGACAAATAACTGGTAATTTACCTGTACCAAATTTGGTAGGAAAACTAGCGCTGCGAGATTTAAAGGTTAATAAATTGGCTTTTGAGTCAGAGTTAAATGGTAACATTCAATCAGTGGTAGGACGTGGTGTAAATTTGGATGTTAATGGCAAGCGTGACAAAATTGCTCTCAATCTTGATGCCAATGATCGTCCTAATTCCTTCACAGTAAAATGGCAACAAGCTTTGGCAACGGGTCAAGCACAGGGTGAAAATTTAATGACAAAAGTCGAAAATTTTCCCTTGAAAGTATTAAATTTGCCAGTACCTGCGAATAGTTACTTGGGTAAAGGAGAAGTAGCAGGTTCACTGAGTGGAGATTTTCAGATTAATCAAAACACATTAGCAGTAGTTGGGAATGCAGCGATCGCACAACCACAAGTTGGTAGAATTAAAGGCGATCGCCTACAAGCTCAATTCCGTTATGAAGCTGATAAGGTAAGCTTAACCGATAGCGCTTTTATTAAAGGTAACAGTCGCTATGCTTTTACTGGTGAGTTTACACCCACAACGACAACTCCTCAAATCAAAGGCAAACTCAATATTAGCCAAGGTGAAATTCAAGATATATTAACAACACTCCAGTTTTTTGAACTACAAGATTTTCAACGCTTAACATCTACGCCAACCTACGGTAGTGCTAGTGACCTCAACACCGTGTCAGTAGGATTTGCAGATCAACCTGTATTAGATCAAATCCGACGCTTTTCCGAAATTAAAGCACTCATCGTCCAACAGCAACAACAACGGCGTGACGCTTCCTTAGTACCAGATTTAGCAGACTTACAAGGAACTTTTAACGGTGAAATTAATCTTGATACTGCGACAGCAAACGGACTAGTAGCTGACTTTAAGTTAGACGGTCAAAACTTTGTTTGGGGACGCAAAAGCGAACCCAATCGGAGATATACAGTAGATCAAATCATAGCTCGCGGTAATTTTGAAAACGGTGTTCTCAGGTTATTACCTTTACGTTTGGAATCTGAAGATAAACTGCTTGCTTTTACAGGTAACATTGGCGGTGCAGAACAATCTGGCCAGCTACGGGTAAAAAATTTCCCTCTGGAGATTTTAAGTAATTATGTGAATTTACCTGTGGGTGCAACAGGTAATATCAACGCTACAGCAACATTAGCAGGTAGTATCAAAAATCCCCAAGCCAAAGGAGAATTGCAAGTTACACAAGGAACCCTGAATCGAAAAGGTATAGAATCGGCTGCTGCTAGTTTTAGCTATAACGATGGACGCTTAAATTTTGGTAGTAAACTCATGATTGCTGGTTCTGAACCTGTTACCATTACGGGGAATATTCCTGCTAAACTGCCTTTTGCTACCGCAGCACCAGATAGTAATCAAATCAATCTGGATGTACAGGTGAAAAACCAAGGTCTAGCAATTTTAAACTTGTTTACCGATCAAGTGACTTTTGAAAACGGAGAAGGACAAGTCAATCTGACTGTACGCGGTACAGCAAAAGAGCCAATAGTCAATGGTATTGTCGCTGTTAAAAATGCGACTTTTTCCGCGCAGGCTTTACCAGAAAAATTAACTGATGTCACAGGAAAGGCCCAGTTTGATTTTGACCGGATTAGAGTTGAAAACCTCTACGGCAATTTTAGTCAGGGTAATGTGGTAGCTAAAGGAGAAATTCCCATTTTCATTAACTCACAAAAACAAATAGATAATCCCTTTACTGTGTCTTTGAATAAATTAGCAGTGAATTTGAAGGGACGCTATCAAGGAGGAGTTAGTGGAAATTTACAGATTACTGGTTCTGCTTTAAGTCCAGTCATTGGCGGTAATCTGAAATTAGCTGATGGTCAGGTTCTAATTACAGAATCAGCTAACAACGCCATGAATGCAGGAAACAATGGTCAAGAAATTACTTATGCCAAAACAAATAAGCCAGAAAAATCTGAAAATAACAATACAGTCACGCGATTTAATGACTTAGAGTTGGTATTAGGCAAAAATGTAGAAATTGCCTTACCACCAATTCTTAGTTTCGGTGCTACTGGTTCTTTGAAAGTCAATGGTTCACTTAATAATCCAGAACCAGAAGGAACTATTCGCCTACGGGGTGGAGATGTAAATTTATTTACTACTCAATTTAACCTCGCTCGTGGTTATGAAAATAAAGCGACTTTTAGAAGGAATCAAAACCCTGATTTAGACATTCGCCTCTTTGCTAAGGTCTTAGATGTCAATCCTTCCCAAGTAACAACCTCACCCTTTTCTTCTGAAATCAGTGATGAAATCATTACATCTTTTGAACCTGTAAATACAGTCCGTGTCGAAGCCAGAATTGATGGGCCAGCTAACCAACTCAACCAAAATCTTGAACTCACCAGCAATCCTCCCCGCAATCAAACAGAATTAGTTGCTTTACTTGGGGGTGGTTTTGTACAAACATTGGGACGTGGCGATAGTACTTTAGGACTTGTAAATTTAGCAGGTTCGGCTTTGAATCTTCAACGAACTTTCAATCAAATCGGAAACGCTTTTGGTTTAAGTGAACTACGTGTATTCCCCACTATCGCTTCCGATGATCCTGATAATCCACAAGAAACAAAGAGAAACTTTTCAATGAATTTAGCTGCGGAAGCAGGAATTGACGTTTCGCGCAATATTTCTTTTTCTGCTCTCAAAGTTCTAACCAATGACGAACCACTGCAATTTGGTTTGAATTACCGTTTTAATTCAGAATTACGTCTGCGTACTTCCACTGATTTATCTGGTGATACTCAGGCAGTATTTGAGTATGAAAATAGGTTTTAAATCGTTAAGGATCGGGGATTGGGGAAGGTAGGGGTCCCCTTTGGGGAACTCACTGTTAAGAGTTGCTTTTTCCTGTTTTGAATTTTTTTAATATTTTCTTAAGAATCTACTTGACTTTTGATCAAAAACTAAATAATCTAAAATGTATAAAATTCAGTTCTATTAGCGACAGGCACACGTTAATACAACTAACCCATGGGCAAAGGCTTGTGTCTCCTGCCAAAGTCCAGCACTGCAAAAGTTCACGTGACTATCAGATTTTTTTAGTTGCACTGTTTAAATTTTCACTCTAGTGAGTGCTTTGTGTTGAGCTTCCTGTATACATGAGCTTGTTTGCAGTGTGCTACTGTCCACCCTTAATTGTAATTACTCCCATCAGTAACTTTTCGTGTCGCGACACATATTTTGAATTGCGATCGCGCTCTAATATAAAATTTTTAGTTGGTCTAGTAGGAGTCTGCTAGACCTGATTTTTTTAGCGAAAGATATGATTTACAGCATTAGTTGATACATAAACTACACTGATGGGAAAAGTATCTTATAATTACATGTTTTCAATCAATACACTGTATGATTTTTTAAATATTTTTTAGGTTTTTCTTGGAACAGCAAATGATTATTCGCCATGCGACAGAAGCTGATTTGCCAAAGGTAGTGGCAATTTACAACGCCGCAGTTCCCGGCCGCATGGCAACTGCTGATTTAGAACCAGTGTCTGTGGAAAGTCGTCGTACTTGGTTTAGTGCGCGCACGCCCTCAAAAAGTCCCCTTTGGGTAATCGAAGTTGAGGGCGTTGTGGCTGGATGGATCAGTTTACAATGTTTTTACGGGCGACCAGCCTATCACGCGACTGCTGAGGTTAGTATTTACATTGCTCCTACGTATCATCGCCACGGTTTAGGAAAACAGCTACTAACTCAAGCAATTAACCAAAGTCCGAGCTTAGGCATCAAAAACTTAGTCTGTTTTATTTTTGCCCATAATCATCCCAGTTTAAAATTATTTGAAAAATTTGGCTTTGAAAATTGGGGATACTTACCCAAGGTTGCAGAATTAGATAGTGTAGAGCGGGATTTAGTAATTATGGGACGATGTATTTAACATTGTCATTTGTCATTTGTCATTTGTCATTTGTTTTTCTCGCTTCCCTTGTCTCCCTTGTCTCCCTTGTCTCCCGTGTCCTCGACGTTTCGCCTTCCCTCATTGCGGCGTTTGGCTCGGCTTGATATTTTTGTCTTTGTAGAAAGTTTCTAAGCTGTCGCTATCGCCTACAAAACGCCAATGCCAAGGTTCATAACTGACGCCTTGAGGATTATTTTTGGGAAAGGACATCTCAAAGCCAAAACGAGCAGCATTTGTTTGTAGCCATTGAAAAGCTTTGGTATTTTCAAAGTTCTCATTTAAGTTAGTGGCTGGTACTGCTCCATCCCCAATATCCACAGCGTAACCTGTATGATGCTCACTATGACCAGGAGGAGCACTTAAAGCCGCTCTCTGGGCTGGGGTTTGATTGCGCTGAGAACTGACTTTAAAAAATAATTGTTCTTGCTCTTGAACTGAACGAAAACCAGAAATCGGTGTCAAAGTTACACCAGCATTCCTAGCTGCGGCTACCATTTCCTGATATTTTTGGGCGGCTACTTTTCGCATTTTTTGCCGTCCATCCGCGGAAATTGGTACTAGTTCTGATTCTGATGCTTCTTCGTATACTAAATGTCCAAGAATTTCATTGGTATTATTGTTTTGTGTGGTTGCAGGAGTTGAATTAGTAGTCGAAGGCTGAGAAACTGGATTTTTTTTCGGTGCAGTCGAGGCGAATAAAAAACCACTAATTATAGCCAGCACAGCAAAACCAATTAATCCCGCAATTCCCAAAACCAAGAGGGACAGGCGCCTCCTGGGTACTATATCAGGAGTATCGCGTAAAGCTGCTGGAATATCTTCACCAGACAGAGGTGATGAGTTTCGCGGTTTTCCAGAAAACTCAGCGTTCTTCAAGGGTTAACTCCTGCTTTTGTCGAGTATTCATAACAGATTTTGACACTCCTTTGGCGAAAGCGCAAAGGATTATGGCGATCGCATAACCGACCGATAAATCCACCTACTGAGGTTATTTGCCCTTGTGAGTAGGAGTACTGTTAAGCATTGTAGCTTTTTTATATAAAACAGAGTTGTCACAACAGATTTGGATTTCAGATGCGATCGCTCAAACCACCTCCTTACAAGAGGGTTACTAGAAACACAACAAGCATTTATTAAATACTTATTGAAAGTCTAGTTGCTGCATGAAAGCTTTTTACACCGTAGAAGATTTGCTAGTATAGGATTCTTCGCCTAAAGTACTGGATACGTCGCCTTTAGATTGTCCCTTATGGGCTTTTTGCTTCGATCACTGTAAAACTTGCACTTGTTCTCCTGGAGAAATTAATGTTTGCCCCACTGATAGCACAGCTAAAGCATTAGTTTGGGCAAGATTAATTAAATTGCCAGAACTTTGACTTCCACGAGCTGGCTGAAACTCGTAAATTCCATTTTGTAAATCTAATTTGCCCCAAACATAAGTTTCCCACTTACCATTAGATTGTAATTCTTGACGGGTGAAGGCTTTGATAAATTTTGGTTGCCAACCTTCTACTAGTCCAGAAAGTTTTTTGATACTTGGTTGTACAAATCGCCTGAATGTTACCAGTGCTGAAGCTGGATTTCCTGGTAAACCGAAGTAAATCACTTGATTTCTAAATGTGGCAACAGTGAGGGGTTTACCGGGTTTCATGGCCACGGCTTGAATATGAATTTTTCCTTCTAAAGACTTGACAATTTGCTCAACATAGTCATGCTCTCCCACAGAAACACCGCCAGAAGAAATTACTATATCAGCGTTGGATACTGCATAGGCGATCGCTTTTTCTAAGGCAGCTGGTTCATCTGGGACTATGCCTAAAATTAGTGGTTCTCCCCCACTCTGCCTAACTAAAGCTGCTAAAGCATACTGGTTAGAATCGACGATTTGCCCTGGTTGCAGGGGTTGATCTGGAGCTACTAGTTCATTACCTGTAGAAAAAATTGCTACTCGTGGTCGGCGATAAACACTGACTTGTGGAGACTGGGCAGTTGCTAAGACAGCAATTTCTGACCCATGTAGCATAATTCCTGGTGGTAATAATTGTGTCCCAGCTTGATAGTAAGCTGCACGCTGTCTGACAAATTCTTGTGGTTTTGTGGGTGGTGTCAGGATGAGTACACGATTTTCCTCTCGCTGTGTATATTCCTGCATGATCACTGTATCAGCACCTGCTGGCATTACCGCACCTGTGAAAATCCGTGCTGCTTGCCCTTTTTGGATGGTAGATTGGGGCTGATATCCGGCGGGTATTTCTTCAATGATTTCTAAAATAGCTGGCTGTTGTTGAGTAGCTTGCTGGACATCAGCGTAACGTACTGCGTAACCATCCATCGCAGAATTATCCCAATGGGGAAAGTCCAACTGACTCGTAACCACAGAAGCAAGAATACGACTATCCGCTGCGAACAAATCGACAATTTCTGTATCGTACTGATTGTTCAGAGGTTGTACCAAATTAAAGATAATTGCTTCTGCTTCGCAGACTGACATCATTAGGGATAGTTCCAACTAAATAGGGTTTAGTGAAAAAGTAATAAAAAAGCCAACTTGAGAACTGACATAGCAAGGTGATCACCAAGCTTAAAAACAAGTAATTTAACCCTTGGAACAAGAGTGGCTTTTAGCGATAAATCAGCAGTTTTTTGCTTGTAGTGGTCTAGCATCAGCTATTCACATCTATTTCTGGCCAAAGTCGTTCTAATTGGCGTCGCCAAGCAGCTAAAGTTTCTTCTCTTCCTTGTGGAGTTTGGTTTTCATCTCCCATTAATCCTTCGGCGTAGAAGCGTTCCAGATTTTGCATTGTGGATTGGAGGGATTGCCCTTGTAGTTTTGCTGCTATAATTACCTGGCGGATGCGGCTTTCTACTAGTCGATTAAAGACATCATCTAAACCTGCTGTGTATAAAGCAACGAGTCTAGCGATCGCATCTCGAAAATCTTCTACAACTAGACTGTTGCAGTTATGTTGAAATACACCCCAAATTACACCTTGCTGTAAGGCATAGTGTACTTGTTGAGTATCATCAAAGTTTGCTTCTAAAAACTGTTCAAAAAAAGGTTGAGCTTGTTGTGCTGGTACGATTGGTATCATAATTCGCAACCAGCTTTGATCGTCGCAAAGCAGTACCAGTAGACGAAAGGTAGAAGTTTCTACTTGCCAAGAATCGGATGCGATCGCCTTAACATCTGCTTCCCCAAATAGTTCTGTCAGCGTCGCTGCAATTTCTAAAGGTGTCATAGTGTTTTTTTTGATCCACCCTCTAGACTAGCGCAGCTTTGGTATTAATTGAGTGTTGGGGAATTGGAAATAGAAGGGGAGAAGGAGGACAAAAAAGACAAGGAGGAGAATTTGGTCAATGCTGTGTTTGTAAACCATACTTGACGATCAGCAAACAATTTCTCCCATCTGCACTACGTTCGTAGACGACATGATCAACCAGACGTCGCAGCAGAAACCATCCATACCCACCAACTTGTAGAGTACCTGGTTCTGGTTCGGCGATCGCATCCGGATTAAAAGGTTTACCATAATCCCAAATTCTAATTTCTAGTCGATCCATCCATAGAGATACATCTATATCAATTGCTGTTTCCGGGGGAAGAGTATGATGAGCATGGCGAACAGCATTAGTAAAACCTTCTGCTAACGCCAGGTTCAGGCGATAAAGTTGACCTTCTGACCAATCAAGTTTAGATAAATGTTGTAGACAGAATTGCTCAAACCACTGTTGCACTCGGTTTAGAAGCTTGAGTTCGCTTTTCACAGTCAGATGGTCTTGCTGCACTATGCTAAACATTGACCTTGACATGTTGGTGTATGGGTGAAAAATGTTTGTAAGTAGATCAGCATAAACATGTTTTGTTGTTTGTTGTTGGAAAGAACCGCCAATCACCAACAAAATTGGTTATTATGTCTTGTTTGCAGTACTCACCAACTACTAAATACTATAAGGGCAGGTTTTACCATGATATTATTTAGACCTAGTAACAAGATATAAGTTGAAACCCTTGCCTATCAATCACAACAAGTTTTCTTGTGAGTGCCTTCTTAAAGAATCGAGCGTGGCTTCAGAGAAAGAGAGTGTCAATTATATTCAGTTATTTTATACAAATAAGTCGGCGTCACAAAAACTCAATTATTAAAATTAACGCCTGTAGAGTTCTCAAATAAAGTACACTTGCACTTTTTGAGAACTCTACAGGCGTCAAATAGGCTTTTGGTGACGTGTGTTTAGAACAATCCCAAAGTCAAAGATTTATCCAATGGGAAGGTAGCACCAAGACCCAAGTAGACGGTAACTAGAGTACCGAAAAGAAAAACTGCTGTTGCTACAGGACGGCGGAAGGGATTTTGAAACTTGTTGACGTTCTCAAGAAAGGGAACAAGAATCAGACCCACGGGTACAGCGCTCATAAGTAATACTCCCAAGAGTTTGTTGGGAACTGAGCGCAAAATTTGGAATACAGGATACAAGTACCACTCTGGTAAAATTTCTAGTGGTGTTGCAAAGGGATTTGCTGGTTCTCCGACCAACGCCGGATCTAGTACAGCTAGGGCCACAATGCAAGCGAAACTTCCCATAATTACAACTGGAAAGACGTAGAGTAGGTCATTGGGCCAAGCGGGTTCGCCATAATAGTTATGACCCATTCCTTTTGCCAGTTTGGCTCTTAAAGCTGGATCGCTTAGATCTGGTTTCTTTACTGTTGCCATTTTTTAATGTGTTCTCCTGCTGACGTCGAGTTAAAGCGTTTGTTTAAGCCTCGAGCTTCAGGCACTAGCTTTCAGCTTAAGATGTGACTGTTTGTTTTTTTGTCTTCTATTTGTCAATAACTTTGTTATTTTTTATTCAGTTTAAAACGAACAGCTAAATCTGGAAACTAAAAGTCAGTGCCTGATCACTCTTTGGGAGAAGCATTTATGCTTTTAGGCTCTGTGGCTGGTGGGCTCAATGCCACAAAAAATGCCTCACCTCATCTCAATTACAATGGGCCGGAAATTCCTTGCTTGCGAATCATCAAGAAGTGGAACAGCATGAAGACGGCAATTAGCCAAGGTAACACAAAGGTGTGGGCGCTGTAGTAACGAGTGAGTGTTCCTTGTCCAACGCTGGAACCACCACGCAGCAGTTCAGAAATTAATGTGCCAACTACAGGAATGGCTTCTGGTACGCCGCTAACGATTTTCACAGCCCAGTAGCCTACTTGGTCCCAAGGCAGAGAATAGCCAGTTACTCCGAAAGAAACGGTGATTACTGCTAGGATGACTCCACTTACCCAGGTTAACTCGCGGGGCTTTTTAAAACCGCCAGTCAGGTAAACCCGGAATACGTGCAGAACCATCATCAGCACCATCATGCTGGCAGACCACTTGTGGACGGAGCGAATTAACCAACCAAAGCTGACATCATTCATGATGTGCTGCACAGAGGCATAAGCTTCCGTGACAGTTGGCTTGTAGTAGAAGGTCATGGCAAATCCAGTGGCAAACTGGATTAAAAAGCAAGTGAGGGTAATTCCACCCAGGCAGTAGAAGATGTTGACGTGGGGAGGGACGTACTTGCTGGTGACGTCTTCTGCGATCGCTTGAATCTCCAAGCGCTCCTCGAACCAGTCATAAACGTTGGCCATACAATCTCAAATTCCTAGAAATCGATCGCGGTTGATAAATCTCCGACTTACCGGGGATTGGTGATTGGGAGCGAGGATTGGGGATAGGTGATCGGGGAGTGGAGACAACTGAAGAGGGACAAGGGGAGACAACTTATCAGTTATCAGTTATCAAATTAAACTGCTCACTGTTAACTGTTAACTGTTAACTGATTCATGCCCAATGACGCCAGGTGCTACAACGGAGGAGCCACTGCGGTGGACGGGTTTCCCGGCATAAAGCACGTGGCGTGGAACCTCCAAGGGCGCACTGGCTCCCCAATGCCCAATTCCCGCTCCCTGACCCCTTATCCCCTATCTTTAGTCCCCGCAAACAGAGGATAAGCTCGTTTTTTGTTGAGCCTCACGAGTGTTAATAATTTAAAAAAACTTAACACTCTGCAAAGATAGAATATATTGCGTTCTCTTTGCACCCAATCAAAAAATATTGGTCACAAAGTAGATTTTATCGTTTGTGGAGGGGGTTTTGCACGAATCAGGAGATTAAACCTCTTGATTTCAAAATCCACCACTTCTATAAAAAAAGTAACATAGTCGAGAGATAGATTTCATATATCAATTACAAAAGTAATTTTTGTAATTGTTGGTAAGGGGTAAAAGGTAAAGGTTGAACGTTTGGGGATGTACGAGGAGTTCTATTTTTATGTTAAATTAGAGGAATTTTCCCGTGATTGACTGACTTGTGATCAGAAGTCTAAATTAAGGTAACTGCATCAAGCTAGACAATTTTGGCTAGAAAATGGGATTAAACATGGGGTCAATGCATAAACAGGTTTTTCGGGTTGGATTATCACTGTTCGTGGCGTTTTGGCTAGGATTTTGCAATTTTTGTCAACCAGCAATGGCTTTAACTCAGGAACAAAGGCTGATATCAGAAGTATGGCGAATTGTTAACCGTACTTATTTAGACGACACGTTTAATCATCAAAATTGGGCAGCTGTCAGGCAAAAAATTCTTTCTACATCTGTGTCAGATCAAAAATCAGCCTACACAGCAATTCAGAAAATGCTCAAAAGCCTTGATGACCCCTTTACCCGTTTTTTAGATCCAGAGCAATACCGTAGTTTACAGGTAAATACTTCTGGAGAATTGACTGGGGTTGGCTTGCAAATCGCTCTGAATCAACAGACAGGTGGTTTAGAAGTCGTGACTCCCCTTGCAGGCTCACCAGCAGAAAAAGCCGGAATCCGGTCACGCGATCGCATCATTAAAATAGAAGGGATGGTGACACAAAATCTTACCCTCGATGAAGCAGCTGCTAGAATGCGTGGTCCAATTGGCAGTTTCGTCACCTTGCTTATCGAACGGGATAGAGAAGGACAAAAAGAGTTTCGAGTGATGCGCGATCGCATTTCCCTTAATCCTGTAGTCGCAGAGTTACAGAATACTCCCTCTGGACAGCCCTTTGGATATATTCGCCTCACTCAATTTAACGCCAATGCTGCTATGGAGTTGGCACACGCCATTAACAGTTTAGAAAAAAAAGGTGCATCCGCATATATTTTAGATTTGCGAAATAATCCGGGCGGCTTGCTACAAGCAGGAATTGAAGTTGCGCGTCTGTGGTTAAACTCTGGCACCATAGTTTACACAGCCAATCGTCAAGGAATTCAAGGTAGCTTTGAATCATTTGGCCCAGCACTCACAGACGATCCGTTAGTTGTTCTGGTCAATGAAGGAACAGCTAGTGCTAGTGAAATTCTCGCTGGTGCATTGCAAGATAACGATCGCGCAACACTTGTAGGGGAAACTACTTTTGGTAAAGGCTTAATCCAATCCTTGTTTGAATTATCAGATGGTTCTGGTTTAGCAGTGACAATTGCCAAGTACGAAACCCCAAACCATAAAGATATTAATAAGTTAGGTATAAAACCAGACAAGATAATTTCCTCTGCACCAATTACCCGCGAACAAATTGCGACCGAAGCAGATCAGCAATATCAAGCAGCAATAAAAGTGCTAACAGAACATTCAGTCATTGCAGGTGGAGCGGCTTAATTGGGGATCGGGGATCGGGGATCAGGGATCAGGGATTGGTGTTTATTGTCTCCCTTGTCCCCCTTGTCTTCCTTGTCTTCCTTGTCTTCCCGATCCCCGATCCCCGATCCCCGATCCCCGATCCCCTATTCCCTATCCCCGCTCTCTAGACGTTGATATGCATTATCTATTACACGTTTTCCTCTGAGAAAACCCGTATTTGCTCCAGGGCAGATATATTTTAATGTTTCTGGAGTAAAGTGTTCTAGAAGCATTTTTATGCTTTTTATTTGTCTACGCCAGTGGAAAGTCTTAGCTGTTCGTTGTGGGACTGGGTCGCCTTGTAGGTTGGGAAGTAAGTGACGTCCAGAAAACAGCACGCCTCCAGACTCACTATAATAAAGGCAAGACGAGCCGGGAGAATGTCCACAAGTCCAAATCACTTTTGTGATGGAATCAAGGACAAATTCTTGACTAAAAGTAGTTACAGATAGTTCAGGTAAGAGATATGCTTCTTGCTCTTGAATCAAAACTTCACAATTGAAGATTTGCTGATATTCTACTGTCTTACCGATAGCCCCTCTGTGGGTAATAAATAACCAACGTACACCACCATGCGATCGCATGAAATCCTGGTAAGTTTGATCAAAAGCTGGACAATCAATTAGGATGTTACCTTCATTTTTGACAATAAAATAAGCGGTTCCCCCCAGTGTGTCCCGATTTGGTGGAAATGCGAAAATAGTATCGAGAACTTCTTGTGCTGGCTTGGCTAAATGATTTGATTCTTGAGACAAGGGACACATAAGAAAAACAATTTCCTTGAGGAGTTTTGACAAACCCGGTTTAAGTATAAAACTTCTCGGAAGCAAAAAGCGGAATAGTGTCTATCTTGTGGCAATAATAGTGGTGCAGTTGACCACAAGTTAGGACTGACGTTTCAAAATAAACTAAAATCACATGACAGTTTGGTTTCTAATTCTACTGGGACTAATTACTTATTTAATGGTGCAGCGTAGTGTGGCTCGCCTCACCCGGACACCTGTCTGGTTATTGTGGTTAGTATTAATGACTCCAGCAATGTTGTGGACGGGATGGACGGTAATGTATGGAGACAAACAACCACTACCGCAAGCGCTAATTATCTGGCCATTAGTAATATGTCCTATTTTATACTGGGTGCTATTTCAGTCGGGACGCCAACCGCAAACAGACAAACCAACTGAAGCTCAAACACCACAAACTGAATCCCCGACAACTCCTACAGAACCAAATTCTGTGCGTCCGATTCAGCCCAACGAAGAACAAATACTGCGCGATTGCTTTCCTTGGTCTGTATATTACATTCAAAATATAGAATATAGACCTCAAGCTGTAATTTGCCGAGGTCAGTTAAGAAGTAAACCCAACGAAGCGTACCAAAAGATAAAAGAAAATATAGAAACAAAATTTGCGGGTCGATTTTTGGTGTTCTTTCAAGAAGGTGTCAATGCTAAACCCTTCTTTGTACTGATTCCGAATACTCAACTTACCCAAGGTAATACGCCCACAAAAGAAGAAAAACTCAAACAATTTGCTTGGGCATTTTTGTTATTTTTAGCGACTTTGTTAACAACTACCAAAGTTGGAGTAGGAATCGCTGGTGTTGAATTAACAATCCGCCAGTTTCAATCTAATCCTAGTTTGATTTTCCAAGGATTACCCTACGCCCTAGCTTTAATGCTGATTTTGGGTATTCACGAACTTGGTCACTATTTAATGGCAACGAAACGCTATAGAATTCGTTCAACTCCACCCTACTTTATTCCCATGCCATTTTTCTTGGGAACTTTTGGTGCATTTATTAAGATGCGTAGTCCGGTACCTAACCGTAAAGCTTTATTTGATGTGAGCATTGCTGGACCTTTGGCAGGTTTTATAGTGACATTACCCTTATTATTTTGGGGATTAGCTCACTCTACGATTGTAAGTTTACCAGACGAAAAAACAGGAGTATTAAATCCGGATGCTCTTAATCCTAAATATTCTATTTTACTAGCACTGCTGTCAAAACTGGCCTTGGGTAGTCAATTAACACCACAATCTGCGATTGATTTACATCCAGTAGCAGTCGCTGCTTGTTTGGGATTAATAGTGACTGCATTAAATTTAATGCCAGTGGGACAATTAGATGGAGGACATATTGTCCATGCAATGTTTGGACAAAGAAATGCTATTGTAATTGGTCAAATTGCTCGTCTATTGTTGTTGTTGTTATCTTTAGTGCAGCCAGGATTTTTCTTATGGGCGTTGATTTTGTTGTTCATACCGTTAATGGATGAACCTGCTTTGAATGACGTTACTGACCTGGATAACCAACGTGATGTTTGGGGATTGTTCGCAATGGCTTTGTTAGTGATGATTATCTTGCCATTACCGCAGGCGATCGCTAGTTGGCTACAGATATAAATTACATATCAATCAGACCCAAATATTTGATTAAATGGGCGAATCCCCGGATTATTTTTGAACCTGTTTATAAAGACGCCTGAAGAAAGCTTGTATCTTTAAGCGTCTTTGCGGTTCGATAATTGCTTCAACTAACTTGATGCTGAATTTGCTGCTTCAGACTCTTTCTCTGGTACAGCACCACCCATGCGAATTTCAGAAGTGAACGAAGCCATACTGAAGCCACCGAAGCGCTTCAGGACACCGACTCGCATCCGTAAGTTGGGGCTAGCAAACCAGAGGCGCTCTTCAGACCACATTGTTTCGTATTCTGTAATTAAGGTCAACGCCTCATCATCACCGAGCTTGTAACTGCCAGCAACAGGCATTTTTTCAGCATAGCCCATTTCCCGCAATAACTTGCCTTCATTGGGATTATCTGCATTCGGCACAGGTACTAATATCGTGGAACCTTTGTGATCTTCTTCATCCCATTGCATTGTGCCTTTCCAAGTGACTCTCGCACCACAGGAAGCATGTTTGGGGTCAATTTCATTTTGTTCGCACAGTTGGATCACCTCCGGGTGATCTACTGCCACCATTTCTATAATGATATCTGATTTGCCAGACTCTGATTGCTTAAAAGCTAAGTGATGACTAGTACGATGGGAAAACCATTTACCAGCACTTAACTCAAAAAACTCTTTAATATTCATGAATCACATTACCTTGCGTCAAAATCTTGATGATCCCACTTATTACAAGGTAGCAGGAAGGGGGATGTAGGGGACAAGGGAGAGTGGGGAGTAATGTAGAGACGCGATTCATCGCGTCTGGGAGTGTGGGAGGACAAGGGAGAATATACATAATTTTTCTCCCTTCTATTGACATATTTGCTATTTTGTGTATCAAGGTTGATAACCTGCTTCCTCTAATCGTTT
The DNA here is from genome assembly GCF_004323185.1 of Westiellopsis prolifica IICB1. Taxonomy (GTDB): domain Bacteria; phylum Cyanobacteriota; class Cyanobacteriia; order Cyanobacteriales; family Nostocaceae; genus Pelatocladus; species Pelatocladus prolificus_A. Next base: position 873,475 of record NZ_NAPS01000002.1, on the reverse strand, counting down.
GAGAGAGATTCTTGCAGATTCAGCGACGTTTCTATTACTGTCTTTTTCTAGATACTTTAATGCGGAGACACTTTTAACAGTGGGAAGTTGACCGAGAGTTTCGGCTAAACGTTGTCGCACCAACCAGTCATCAGATTGAGCAAAACGCAAAATCCGATCTACTGCGTCGATATCTTTAATTTCTCCTAGTGCGGCGATCGCTGCTTGTTGTAGTACGATTTCTTCTCCGTCTAAAGCTTGGTAAAGGAGTTCACGGGCGCGGGAGTCTTTAAGATTACCTAGTGAAACAGCCGCACTAAAACGGACTAGCCAGTCAGTATCTTCATAAAATGCTCTTGAGAGAGGCTCAAAAGCCCTTCCATCACCCAAATATCCCAGCGCACCAGCAGCACCAGCACGAATACTATAGTCTGGATCTGTTTCCAGAATTTTTACCAAAAGAGAGTAGCATTCTGAAGTTGGTTTAATCCCCAAGGCAAATATTGCCATTGAGCGCAATTGCAGAGACTCATCATCCAACACTTTTTTAATTAAAGGTACAGCATCCTCTGCTGGTACATCTTTCAACGAAGCAAGAGCTACCATGCGATCGCGCAGATTCGGACTGTCTAATTGAGTGGAAATTTCCTCTAAGCTTGGAACTGCCATTTGGTTTAATTAATTGGCTTTTTCTACTTCATATCTATTAAGTATTATTACGTTTTTTCAGATACATTCACCATCTTTAGGTTGATTGTTGGGATCGGGGATTGGGGGTCAGGGATCGGGGATCGGGGGTCGGGAATCGGGGATCGGGGAATTGGAATAAATTCTCCTGTGTCCCCCTTATCTCCTATGTCCCCCTTATGTCCTATGTCCCCCGTGTCCCCCGTGTCCCCCTTGTCTCCTATGTCCCCTGTGTCCCCCTTCCCTTGTCTCCCGATCCCCGATCCCCGATCCCCAATCCCCGCTCCCCTATCTCCTCCTCCTTTCCTCAAGTTGGAGTAAGACTTCAGCGTGCATTTCGCGGGTAATTGGGTAAAAGTATGCCAAAACTAAGCCACAAATCAAAGCTACTGCTGGTAATGGGCCAATAGTTACGCGAATTACTTCTAGGACTGCATCTGGTTGGATTGGTACAGGAATTTGTGGTGTGGGTTTAATATATCCAGCTGCACCTAATCTTTGCAGCATCAAGCTAACTGCAAATCCCAAACAGATTTTTTGCACAAAAACCACAAAACTATAAAAAATGCCTTCTCGTCGCTGTCCAGTTTGTAATTCATCTAGTTCTATGACATCTGGTAGCATTGACCAGGGAACTAAGTAAGCTGTGGATACTCCAAAACCAGCTAAAACAGCTAGACAGTACATCAACACAACTTGCTCTGGCTTCATAAAAAATAATCCAGCCTGAGCAATAATCCACATAGTCATACCCATACAATAAACAGCTCGTTTACCAACACGCCTACTGATGGCACTCCACACAAATAGCATGGCCATAGCAGTTCCTTGTATTGTTAACAGCACTAAATTGTAGTGCCATTGTGGAAGACGCATCCAATTAACAACAAAATAAGGAACAATTCCAGCGGTGAGTTGGACTGCTAACCAAGAACAAAGATATATACCGACTACAAATAAAAAAGGGCGATTAGTAAAAGCGATTTTGAGTTGTTGCAAAAAGGGAATTGAAACAGTTTGTTCTATCTGTGGGTGTAAATTTGCCATAGCTTGAGCGCGTTTTTTCGTTCCCCAGACACACCAATATATGGGGAAAACAGAAAGAATCGCACAAATTAACCCCAATAAGAAAAATTGTAAGCTGCGGTTATTAGGAATGATCAGAGAAATAATTAATCCAAGAACTACAGCAAAAATGCTTCCACCAATTGAAAAAGCAAAACGAAAACTGTTGAGGCTGGTACGTTCATCGTAGTCTTGGGTTAGTTCTGCGGTCAGAGCTGTATATGGTAAATTAACAACAGTATAGAAGGCATTAAACAAAATTGAAGTCGCAGTGTAATACCAAAATAAGCCCCACTGATTTGCATTTTCGTTGTTACCAAAGTTAGGTACAATCCACTGCAAAAAAAAGAAAAATCCAAAGGGAATTGCTCCCCAAATCATCCAAGGATAGCGTCTTCCCTGACTGCTTTGAGTGCGATCGCTCAATACTCCCACCATGGGATCGTTGACTGCATCCCAGACTTTACCGACTAGTTGCGTCTGTCCTGCTAGTTGGGGATTCAAGCCAGCTACATCTGTCAGGAAGGGTGACAAATAAGAAATCCCAATCATAGCAGTAATTGCTGTACCCAAATCTCCAGCACCAAAAGCCAGCTTAGTACTAAGGTTTAGTTTTTCATTCTCAGCACTTTGCTGGAAATCAGCATCAGGGACAGAATCGCTCATATTAGACTACGCTCATATTACAATAAGAAGTTTGGTTTGCCATTTATTAATAGCTGCAATTAACCTTCCTAACTATGACAGACCTTTACATTTCTTGGTCAGATTATCACCGCAAAATTGAACAACTGGCTGCTCAAATCTATCAATCCGGTTGGGAGTTCAATCAAATTATCTGTATTGCTAGAGGAGGACTACGGGTGGGAGATATTCTCTCCCGTATATATAAACAGCCATTGGCAATTTTAGCAACATCATCTTACAGTGGCCCAGGCAAGCAAGAGAGAGCATGTTTAAGTTTTTCTCGCCATTTGACAATGACTACAGAAAAGTTAGGTTCGCGTATTCTTTTAGTAGATGATTTAGTAGATTCTGGAGTGACTCTCAAAGAGACTATACCTTGGTTGAAGATGTATTCTGATGCTCCAATAGAAGAAATTCGTACTGCGGTTATTTGGTATAAAGCTTGTTCAGTCATCAAACCTGATTACTACGTTGACTATCTCCCTGACAATCCTTGGATTCATCAACCATTTGAACATTATGAGTTTATGAAACCGGCGCAATTCTTGGAAGTGGTGAGTGGTTAGTAAGGAGTATTAATTTGTTCACAAATTAGTTTCAACAGACGCGAAATTACCCTGCGGGAACGCTAAAAGCGAACGCGTCTCTACATTTGGTGGAATGACGAAAAAACGTTGCTCATACCATTTCACGTTAATCACGATCCATATAAATTTTGTACCAGACGTGATATATCGCGTCTGGTACAGGGTCTGTATTTGTATCAGGTTTTTCGTGAAATGGTATCAGGGGTGTAACCCCAATCCCCAAACTCATTCTTGCACTCGCCAAACCTTAATAATATTCTCTGCACTACCCCCACCAGCAACAGTATTTCCATCTGGACTAATCGCAACAGAATAAATATATCCAGAGTCTCTTTTGAGAGTACGAATTTCTTTTGCTGTTTTTAGATTCCAGAGTTTAATCGTATTGTCACTACTACCACTGACGAGACTCACTGTATCTAAAGATTTATTGTTAGCAGTATTAGATACAAAAGCAACAGAATTGACTTTATCAGTATGGGCTTTTAAAGTTAGAGTTGCTTTTCCTGTTGCCAAGTTCCACAGTTTAATAGTTTTGTCCTTACTACCACTAGCTAGGCTAGTACCATCAGGACTAAAAGCCACGGAAACAATTAAATCAGAGTGTCCTTTAAAAGTACGGATATTCTTAGCAGTATTGACATTCCACAGTCTAATAGTTTTATCCCAGCTACCGCTAGCAACAGTTTGTCCATCGGGACTAAAAGCTACAGAAGCGATCGCCCCCGAATGTCCCACAAGAGTGCAAATTTCTTTTCCAGTTTTGACATTCCACAGTTTGATCGTCTTGTCTAAACTAGCACTAGCAAGAATTTTCCCATCAGGACTAAAAGCTACAGAAGTGACACCAGCTTTGTGTCCCTTGAAGGTGAAAATTTCGCTTCCGGTTGCTAAATCCCACAATTTAACTGTTTCGTCTGCACTTGCACTCGCAAGAGTTTTTCCATCAGGACTAAAGACGACACCCCAAACCCATTGGGAATGTCCCCGCAAAGTCTGAATTTCTTGTTGAGTTGCTAAATCCCAAATTTTAATAGTTTTGTCGTCACTACCACTAGCCAGTTTTTGCCCATCAAAGTCAAAAGCGACAGAATTAACATCGCTAGCATGTCCTTTTAAAGTGCTGGGTTCATCAGATTTTTGAGTTACAGTCACAGTCTGTTGAGGTGGAACAGGATCAGCAGACTGAGTTACCTGTGGACGAGACTGAAAATACCAAACCCCTGCTAATGCCAATATGACAATTACAGCATTAATAAATAATCTATTTTTAAATTTTTTAGTTGATAGTGGAAAAAATCCGCCTTTATTTTGTGGCGAACCTGACAATACAGTTTCATCAAGTTCTGGTAATGGCGATGGTTGACGTGATAAATCTTTAATTACATCATCAGCTGATTGATAGCGCTCTTGAATCTCTATCTTTAGCAGCTTGTCCAAAACCCTACCCAACTCCATAGAAAGGGCGAGTCCACCTCTACTAGGAGTACTAAAATATTGCCACCAAGATGACACCCAGCCATAGCCTTGTTGCATCCACAATTTTGATGGGGAAGTTCCAGTTAGCAGGTAAAAACAAGTGGCGCCCAAGCTAAATAAATCACTAGCTGGATAGGCCTCTCCATCTTGCATTTGTTCAACGGGAGTATACCCATGTGAACCGATAGTTGTTCCCATTTTCGGCTGCACTGTTGTCGTCAGTAGCTTTGAGGCTCCAAAATCAATTAATACTAGCTCTCCTTTTGAATCTCTGTCTACAAAAGGATGCAAGGATTTACGACGAATAATATTTTGAGGCTTGATATCTCGGTGAACTACACCGTGATCATGGATAAATTTCAGAACTGGTAATAAATCTAATAAAAGTTCCCGGATTTTTCTCTCGCTAAATCTACCTTGCTGCTGCAATTCTTTTAGTAAATTTTGTCCATCTATATATTGTTGTACTAAATATAAATAGTTATCTTGCTCAAAGTAAGCTAGCAGGTGGGGAATTTGTGGGTGTTCTCCCAACTCTTGTAGGCGTCGGGCTTCCTGTTCAAAAAGCTGGACAGCCTTCTTTAAAGCCCCTGTATCTTTGACTTTTGGGGCGAGTTGCTTAACAACGCATTTTGCATTTAGTTTGTCGATATCTTCCGCTAGATAGGTGATACTAAATCCACCTTCTACAGACAATCTATCGATAACACGGTAGTGACCTCTAAGCAGAGGTACTAGGAGGGTTCCGCAATTCTGACAATATTGGCTATCATCAGGGTTTAAGGGATCTTGGCAATCGGGATTTAGGCAGCAAATCATACTAGCAAGAAATTTGCAGCTTGAGTATATGTTAATTTATGACGTATCATTTTGCTATTAATTTGCCAAAACAAAGTTTTTGACTCCAAAATCAATCTATTGGTAACTAGGCAATTTAAAATTAAAGTATCGGATTTTTTCTATAATCGTGGTTGCTAGCAGCACAGGTGCCGGCATTAGTATGTCTACGTCCACATTTTATATATTATCAAACAAGCACGGAAATAACATTTTTTTACAGACTTGTACAGTCATGAATCAAAAATTTACCAGTAATACTTGTGTTAAGTAAATATTATGCAAAGCAAATACAATATTTTGTAGGGAGTGAATATATCCAATATCTAATAAAAACAACTATCTAAAGTTAGAATAACAGGAGCTATTACTAGCTGAAATGAAAATTTTATTTATCAGTAATGCTATAAATTTAAAATAACTAAAATTGTTTCTCTTTAAAAATCTCCTTGAGATCAAGAAGATGATTATGGTTTTTTAGTATTCTAAAACTAATTTTTTGTATTTTATATATTATCTATGCATCAAAATTGTGAGGAGTGACATGTTCGTAAGAAGAAATAACAAAAACTTTTGGAATAAATTTGATTTGGCTTTAATTATTTCTTTGAGTAGTAGTTTGTTAATCACAAATTATGCTCTACCTATGGCTGCGTTGGAAATTCCCAAACAGTCGGAAGAATTTATAATTGCTAAAACACCAGATGAGAGACAACCAGAAGCAGTCAAACAGGCGATTGAGCAAATTCCTGTTACGCAACCATCCCCAGCTGCTCAAACTAATCAACCCATAGAATCTCCCATCCCTCCCACACCAACACCAACACCATCTCCAAAACCCCAACCTTCCGGTACTGGTTCTACTACAACACCAACACCATCTCCAACACCATCTCCAACACCATCTCCAAAACCCCAACCTTCCGGTACTGGTACTCCCAGTACCCAACCAGCACCACAACCGAGTCCTCGTCGTTCTACACCAAATACACCAAAACCGACTTATACTCAACCAGCGCCACAACCGAGTCCTCGTCCTGTTAATTCTTCACCTTCTAGAATTAAGCCTACAAATAATAATAGAAATTCTGGCGGATCACCTGTTTCTGGTAGCAAAATACCTAACGCCAAACCAATTAACTTTGTAGACATTCAATTGGGTGTCTTAGCTCCAGGTGATTTTAAATCTCAAGGTAGATATTTTCACTTTTATCAGTTTGAAGGCAGAGAAAATCAATTAATTCAAATTAGACTGATTGGTAGTGCTGATCAACGCCGTTCTAACAATCTGAATCTAAATCCATTCATGATTTTGCTTGACCCCAACAATAACGTTCTTGCTAAAAGAAGCAGTGGGGAAATAGGAATTAATGGGGAAGTCAAAGACGCATTTCTATTTGTCAGACTACCTGCTAGAGGTGTTTATACCATCGCAGTCACTAGTCGTAATCCTGGAGAAATAGGTCGCTATAGTTTAGCTTTGAGGAACGACAGAGCTAGTTACACTCTTGATGAATCAGATCAATTGGCTGCAAACGGCTCTAAACTCAAAAATAATGGCAGTCCTTACAGTGTTTCTAGATTTGAGGGTAAAAAAGACCAACTTGTGAGCATACGTGTAGATAGCGTCCTAGAACAGTTTTCTCCCTACATCGTTCTGCTTAATTCCAAAGGTCAAGTCATTGCGGCGGATAATGATAAAGATGGTAGATATACTGCTTTGATTGATCGAGCTAAGTTACCTGAAGATGGAGCTTATTATGTTGTGGTCATTTCCTCTGTTCCTCAACGAACAGGTACATATCGATTGACTATTTTTTAATTATGGTGATATCTTGCACCAGCTGGAATCAGCGGTAAAATAAATTTTCGGATCAAAGCTCAAACCCATTTTAATGGGTTCAAACTTGAGCCAGTCGGTTAAAAGCCGACTTTAGCTTTCAGTTCAAATTTTAATTTCGGACTAGGTGCAAGTTGAGAGTTAAGTAATATCTGGTAGTTGATTGTTTTCCTAGTAACAATCAACTACCAACTACCAACTATCAACAATATTTACTGCGATACCCGCCAAATCTTGATCGTTTTGTCCAAACTGCTACTTGCAACAGAATTACCATCAGCACTAAAGGCCACAGACCAAACTTTGTCGTCATGTCCTTTGAGGGTGCGAATTTCTTCTCCTGTGTTCACATTCCAAAGTTTAATGGTCTTGTCCCAACTACCACTAGCCAAAGTTTTCCCATCTGGACTAAAGCTGACAGACCAAACCTTGTTGGTATGACCTGTCATTGTGTGACTTTCTTTACCTGTCTTTAAATTCCATAGTTTGATTGTGTTATCCCAGCTACCAGTTGCCAAAGTATTGCTATCAGGGGTAAAAGCAAGGGAATGAACAGCCTGTGTGTTACCTCTCAAGACGCGAATTTGTTTTCCTGTGTGTAAATTCCACAGCTTTACACTGTTTTCAAAGTAACTACTACTAGCAACTGTATTCCTGTCGGGGCTAATAGCGATCGCATCTACTACGTCACAATCTCCTTTAAGGGTACGAATTTGTTTGCCTGTGGCTACATCCCATACTTTAATGCTCTGATCCCAACTGCCACTAACTAAAGTTTGGTTATCTGAACTGAAGGCGATAGACTGAACTGAGGCTAGATGTCCTTTTAAAGTCTGAACTAATTTTCCTGTTTGCAAATCCCAAATTTTGATGGTATTATCTGCACTGGCAGATGCGAGAATTTTGCCATCAGGACTAATAGCAACAGAGTTAATCCATTCAGAATGCCCCCTCAAAGTGTGCAATTCTGACCCTGTTTCTGTATCCCAAATTTTGATAGTTTTGTCTGTGCTTGCGGAAGCAAGTTTTTTACCATCTGGACTCATCGCCACAGACCAAACGGGGTAAGCATGTCCTTTGAGGGTGAGAGCGTCGCCGACCCCAACATTTGTCCATGCCGTTTTATTCGGCTGACTAAAGCTTTCAGGAGACAAGCTGGTGGCAGCTGGAGCAGATTGCCACAGCCAAGTTCCTCCAGAACCTAAAAGTATGATCGCCGCACCCGTTAAGATTTTGATTTTTGAGTAGCTCATTTGTACAGATATTGCAAATTCAGCAGTTGCTCAGGTCTCATGCTGTGAAATTCACAAACCAGAGATTTTATATATTTTCCTGGGGATAAATTTATTTACCCATTGGATGAAAGACTTTTCAGATTTATTGGTCAATATTTAACATTACTTTTTATATGTAAAAAAACGATTAAGTTGAGACTCGCCAAATTTTGATTATATTGTCAAAACCGCAACTGACTAGGATGTTGCCATTTTGACTAAAAGCTAGAGACTGAACTCCGTCACCGTGTCCTGCTAGAGTGCGAATTTGTTCGCCTGTATTTATATTCCACAATTTAATAGTCTTATCGCCACTACCGCTAGCAAGAGTTTGGCCATCTGGACTCAGGGCCACAGAGCGAACTCCTCCAGAATGACCGACAAGGGTACGAATTTCTTTTCCGGTTGTCAAATCCCAAATTTTGATGGTTTTATCATCACTTCCACTGATCAGGGTTTTTCCATCTGGCGTAATGGCGATGGATGTTACAGCTTGGGTATGTCCTGTAAGAGTACGAATTTCGTTTCCGGTTGTCACATCCCAAATTTTGATAGTTTGATCGCGACTACCACTGATCAATGTTTTTTGATCAGGACTGAAGACGATAGACCGCACCCAAGAGGTATGACCATTAAAAGTGCGAATTTCTTGGCCAGTTGCCAAATCCCATAATTTAATCGTGTTATCGTCGCTACCGTTGGCTACAAGATTACCATCCGGGCTAATGACCAGAGTATGAACTGAATTTGTACGTCCCTCAAAGGTTCGGATTTCTTGTCCTCTAGCCAAATTCCAGAGTTTGATGGTTTTATCTTCACTACCACTAACCAAGGTTTGTCCATCTGGGGTGATGCTAACAACATTAACGCGATCGCTATGCCCTTTCAAAGTTATAATTTCCTGTCCGGTGGTTAAACTCCAAAGTTTAATCGTGTCCCCACTGTTGCTGACAATTGTTTTATCATCTGGGCTAATCGCAACAGACAAAACCGATTTAGACGGCGATTTGAAAGTATGCGCCAAATAAAAATTCCCCATAGGCAGTTTAGACGATTGGGGCAGAATTCCTTCAGTATTTGTTGGTGTGTTACCTGATTGACCAAAACGAGAGGAGACAGAGGTGTCAAAATGATGCGATTGGCGATAGAAAAATTCACCCAACACGATTAACATCACAAAAGAACTCAGCAAGAATAAATTTCTTAGCAATGTGTATTTTTTAGGTACAAATGGCGGCTGAGTTGGTGGTAGTATTACCGACGAGTGAGCTATTTGTGTTTTTCGTTCTGATAGCTGCTTAGGCATCAAAGCTTTCAGAACTTGTTCCGCTGATTGATAGCGCTGCTGAGTATCTTTTGCTAATAGTTTATCAATGACTTCAGCCAGTTCAGTGGCGATCGGACTCTTTAAATAGTGTTGCCAATCTTGCACCCAAGCATAGCCATATTCTGTCCACAATTTAAAAGGAGAAACTCCAGTCAACAGATGAAAACAAGTAGCCCCCAAACTGAATAAATCGCTGGCTGGGTAAGCTTTTCCATCTCTAATTTGTTCGATCGCAGAATAGCCATGTGAACCAATCGAAGTACCCATTTGTATGTGTACTTTCGCTGTTAATTGTTTGGAAGAACCAAAATCAATCAAGCATAGACGCCCATCATTTTTACGGCGAATAATATTCTGTGGCTTGATATCTCTATGAATAACTCCTCGTTCATGAATAAATCTTAAAACAGGTAGTAAATCTAACAAAATGTCTCGAATTTCTTTAGCACTATACCCTCTTTTTTGTTGCAACTCCTTTAACAAATTCTGTCCATCTATAAACTGCTGCACTAAATAGAGATATGTGTTTTCTTCAAAATAAGCTAATAAAGTGGGTATTTGCGGATGTTCTCCAAGTTGTTGCAAACGCTGTGCCTCTCTCTGAAATAAATCCATCGCTTTAGAGAGGGCCCAGCTTTCTTGGAATTTAGGCGCTAATTGCTTGATAACGCAGCGTTCGTTAAGTTTATCTATATCTTCTGCCAAGTAAGTTCTACCAAATCCACCCTCATCTGAAAGCACACGGATGACACGAAAACGCTTCCGTAACAGTTGTACGAGGGGACTGTTACAAGTTTGGCAGAATTCCTTTCCATCAGGATTAAGGGGATGTGGGCAATCAGGATTTAAGCAGCAGATCATTGATTACAAAAAGTACGACTGCGTGACAAATGACGCTAGGGATGCCCTGAAAAATTTGTCTATATGATTAATAATCTCTCGTATTATACTAAATCCCTATGAAATTTTTGTAAGTATTTTGAATACAAGCTACTCAATGAATTAATCAGTAAATATCAAGCTATATTTATATCATTCTGAACTGTCAAATGTTGATGCCTTAGATACATCAGGACTTCATTGCTCTAATTCTTTCTAGAAACTGAATTGTGGTCACTGATCAAGCTTATTTATACCATTTTGAATTTTAGATTACTCTGTCGAAAAGCTGCACCAAAGTGTGTCTATTGATTTGGGATTGAAAAACTCTTTGTGCATAAGAGTTTTGTAAGTCTATCTATCGCATTCATTTTTGAAATTGGTATTAATTGATTGAGTTACCATAGACACCCAGAACACCAAGAGTTCGTAAAGTATGTATAAGTTAAACCTTGGAATACAAGCTTTTGGAATTTTCACTATAGAACTCAGATTTAGTTAGATTTTCCCCATAGTATTCCTAAATATTTCGTTAACAACACTACCCCCCACTTACTTCTCCCAGAAGTCGGGGATATGGGCTATTGTGATAATTGTACAATGCTAACAAAGTTAACTATTGTTGAAGATTAGGATTGACCAAAGTCAATTTTTAGTACAATATAATATCAATTTTAATAAAATAATTTTAAGGTTTTGCAGTTTTCCTGTTTTGACTGATGACGCAGGAAGTTATTATTTGTAGAGGAACGCACTTACAAAAGAGAGATTACTTGAGTCAAAGATTAGGTCTGTCAGCTTACTTTAATCAAGCCGAGTGAACGATAACAACTATGTCATACGTTTCCGTATTCAAAAGCATACCAGAAATATTTAGTCAGCCAACAGGGATAGCAGTATTAGCCTCTGTTGGTATCCACGGTGTAATCGCATTATTTCTGCCGTGGATGCAGATGGAAACTCAACCAAAACAGACAAAAACACCAAAAACAGGCGTCGGACTTGTTGAATTAAACCAAGCTGATCAAAGTCGTTTACCACAGACAACTACATCTGCGCTTCCCAAGCAACCAGGGATTCCTTTACAAGCAAAACTTCCCCAAGTTGGACAAGTTCCTCTACAAGCGCAAGTTCCGCCATTTCCCAACTTTGCCCTCAAATCAACACCTTTACCCCCACAGCAATCACCAACTTCTCTGGTTGAACCCCCACTAACTTCTATTCCCGTATCTCCTAATCGAGTTAGTGTCCAACCTTTACCAAGGAAGAGCCAGTTGCAAATAGAACAAACGAATTTTGACATCAACCAGAACAATACAGCAACTGTTCCCCGTGTAAATGACAGGAAAGTTTCTCGTTTGCAAGATGAAATTGACTTAGGAAAACCACAACCACTACCTTCTTCTGTCAATTCTTCTAACTCCCAATACCCCACAAACTTGCCGGATATACAAGCTGCTAACATCCCCACTAATTTACCTAACACGCCGACTTCGGTTTATTCCAATAACTCTAGTACTCCTAACTCCAATCCTGCCAGTGGATTGCCAAATCAGGAATTTCCAGTTGCTATAAGTACTCCACAATCAGGAAGTAACCTAGCAATGGGAGGTACAAACCTACCACAATGGCAATCACAGCAGTCTACAATACCTCAGACACCCAATTTACCATCAACAGCAACAACATCCCAGACGGCACAGCAAATCGCGAAAATCAATTCTCTAAATGATCAATTGCGAAAAGTCAGAGATCAATACCCCAACATTGAAACCAAAAAACTGATCTCCGAAACCGTTAGCGGTCAAAGAGGTCAGGAAGGCAAAATAGAGGGCGGTTTGGTATACTCTGACGGCAAAGTAGAATCTATAGAATTTCTTGATAATTCAGTTTCATCTAGCCTTCAAGTCGCAGCGCGGGAATATTTTAGGGACTATTTCCAGAAAAATCCTGTGCAGGCTAATGGCAAACCCCAGTATTATCCATTTCGACTCTCTTTCTTACCGAATAATAATATAAATCCCGTAACAGCTACTCCATCAAAATTACCTGCACTTGTTCCTCAAAAATTGCCGATTTTGGAAACACCCAAAACACAGTTATCCCCCAGTGAACAACAGGATTTAAAACAGCGTTTGCGATCGCTTCCACAAAATCAATCATCACCCCAACAGCAGCAACCCATACAATCAGCCCAAGTAGGAACAAATCAGACTCAACCCATACCAAAACTATCCCAACCACAAGTTAATAACAACAGTCAAAATTCCAACCAAAAACTGATACAACAGCTACGTCAAGTTAAACAGGAAAGAGAAAACTCAAATCAACAGTAAACAGTGAACAGTTATCAGTTAACAAATTGCTGATAACTGATAACTGATAACTGATAACTGATAACTGATAACTGATTACCAACCCTGTTCTGCTTTTTGAAAAACGTAACTAGCTACTTCGATAATTTCATCTTCGCTTAATTTGCTTTTAAAAGCAGGCATAGCATTTTTGCCGTTTTTGACTTGGTGAATAATTGCTGTTAGTGAGTTAACATCGTAATTTTCCAAATACTTTTGCAAGGCTTCTTTTCTCAAGGTTTTCTCAGCGATGAGGACATTCCCACCACCAATATGACAAGAGGCACAGTTAGAAGCAAATATTTTGGCAGCAGGAGAAATTTCGGCCGCCTGTGCTGGACTGATAAATATAAAAATAAACAATAGCAAAATTAATAATACTAATCTCAAAGTCTTGACCTCGCAATAAGCTTCCAGCCATTGAAAAATCCTTTCAGTAATATTCTATGGTTGTTCAAAGCTTTCAAGGCCTAGTCAACAGGCACGACTTTATTGACACTCTACCCGCTTTTAGTGGTGGGAGTTTTTGCTACCTTTCGGGGACGCAAAGCACTTACAACAGGAGGGCCAAAATGCCCCGTTTTCTAAAATCTAAAATCTAAAATCTAAAATCTAAAATCAGATGACGAGTCTATTCGCTAGTTTGCCATTTGGCTTGTAGTACCATCAACAGTAGGAATCAGACTCGTCATCGTGTTTAAGTTAAGTGTGCATTCTCTTTTAGTGTGGCAAAACATCACTCAAAGAGTATACCAAGTCTAGTTTTCCACAGAGTCTGCTAATTATTCAACAGTCAGTTTACCAGCCATGCCAGCACCACGGTGAGGATCGCAGTAGAAGGTATAGTCACCCTTGGGAGCATCTGCGGGGATTGTGGTTTCATACTCTTGCCCAGGACTCATGAACAACTGCTTGTGAGTCCAAGCTTTTGCTAAATCAGCACTTTTTGACTGGGCAGGATCAAATACAACATTGTGGGGAGGAACTTTGTTGTTTACCCATTTAATTGTGTCACCTGGCTTGACAGTTAACTTTGCAGGCTCAAACGCCAGCATTCCCTTATCACTGCCAAGTTTTACTGTATATGTATCAGCAGCAGCACTAGGAGTGAAAACAGCAAAGCTACCAACAACTAAAAGGATTGTCAATACCGCTAGACCAAAGCGACGCAAGCCGGCCGCAATTAATTTCATAGCCTTCTCCAATCAACAAGTTTTATTTTCCTCTATTCATTTTAGATAAAATTAACGCCAAATATGACAAGATGTCGTAGATGTAAAATTTTTTTTGGAAAGATAATCAAAAATATAGTCATTAGTTTTTCGTAAGTAGCCCTAATCATCTCGGACTACTTACCAAAAGACTAATGACTATTGTACAGACACGTAGACACTCGTAAGAGCGGCTTCAAGGTAAGAGTATAATAGCGTCTCTACTAATGTTAGTGACTGGGAACTTAGTAATAAATTTTACCGCCGCCCCACTTGATACCAATTACTTTCGGTTGCACTAAAATATAGCCAGCGATCGCTTTCAAATCATCATCAGTCAGATTTCTCATTTCTGTGAAAATATCAGCACTCTTGATGCTGGGATGTAACTCAGAAATTTCATATTCTCCATCGTAGGTAGTGGGGTTTTTCATGTAATCCACTAATCCTTCAATGTTATTACGTGGTGGTGTTGCCAATGCCAAAGCTTCAGGATCAAGTCCTACGTTCTGGTTGGTTTTGGTGATTCCACCAGGGTGACACTGAGAGCAAGTATTGTTAAACAAGCGCTTGCCTTCTGTAAGCTGTTTCAAGCTGATTACAACTGTATCACCCTTTTCATTTAACTGTACTGTGCGTGAAGCTTGATCTATCTCCACTGCTGTTGCACTACCAACAACAAACTGAAAAGTCAGCAACACAGTAGCTACAAAAATGCCAATGAGTCTTTTTAACATCTTTCCCCTTAAAGATTTTGACGCTCAACACAGCTAAATCTCGCGATACTCAATCTTTTGTTGTTAACTGCCAGTTGTCAATTTTTTTTGTTTTTTGTTTGTTGTTTGTTGTTTGTTGTTTGTTCCACCAACCACTAACAACGAACTAAACTATATTGGTTGCAATCGGTTGCATACAGATCAAATCCCTCCTACAGGATGGATGTCATAAGACCTTACGGTATGCGGGAAACGAGCGAGTATGGGCGACCTGAGAGCGAAACGACACGGGCGATTTTAATCGCCTTGAATATTTCCCATTACTGCCTTGGGGTTACTCAAGCCCGTGTAGTTTTGCAATCTACTTTCGTTCGGGCAATTACGAACTGAGATTTTTCGCCCTGTACACATAACGGTTTTGCTCCGAAGAGCCTCCCTTGCGGGGTAAAGTTAGCTTCGACAATGTTAGAGGTCGGTACTATCCGAAAGACACTGACTTAACCCAATAAATCTGTTTAATCCCCCGGTTCTAGAGCAAGGAACTAGCTACGCATTCCTTGGTAGGTCTTTAACTCTTGCCTCTAACGTAGTACGCAAAGTACTTAGTCTGGTCAACTATCGTCTTAAGTCTTAGGCTAGAAGCCTAGTGTCTTCAGACCTGGGTCGTTGACAACCCATAAAGTATGTTAACTGACAGATTATAGATAAAGTCGCTGTTATACAAATATCACGTTAGGAGGCCAATTTGTTGCCCTAACTACTAGGATAGAATTATGAGTATTTTTACTGTCAAAGAAGTTGCGATCGCAATTGAGCATTGGGCATGGGGCATTGAGCATTGGGTATTGGAAGAGACTTGTCAAATAATTTTTCCCACACTTCCCAGACGCTTCAAACAGCGCGTCTCTACATTACTCCCCACACTTCCTTCCAATTCCTACCCTTTTCCTCCTGTAAAAGTCACACTTTGAATAAAGTACCGATTGAAAAAAGCATAAATAGCTAAAGCTGGCAGAGTAAACACCATTGAAGCTGCCATGATGTAGTTCCAATAGCTAATATACTGACCTTTGAAAGAATTCAAACCCAAAGGCAGAGTAAACATCTCCGGATCAAACAGTATCACCACAGGCAACAAGAAATTATTCCAACTACCCATAAAAACAAAAACTACCTGCGCCGCCAATGCTGGTTTTGCCAAAGGTAAAACAATACGCCAGAAAATTCCCAAAGGAGCTAAACCGTCAAGTGCAGCAGCTTCCTCTAATTCTTTAGGAAAATTAACAAAAAACTGCCGCATCATGAAAATAAAAGTGGCATTCACCATACTTGGAACAATCATACCTTGATAGGAATTCAGCCAGCCGAAAGCTTTTAAAATCAAAAATGTTGGAATGAGTGTGACTTGTGCTGGTACTGCGAGTACTGCCAAAATCAGTAAAAACCAAAAATGTCTACCCCGAAACCGCAATCTTGCTAGGGCATAACCAGCCATTGAATTGAACAGCAAGTTTAAAATAGTGACGCAAATCGCAATAACTACACTATTGAACAACCAACGCAGAAATAGTGGTTCTTGCAGAAAAATTTGCTTGTAATTTTCAAGAGTAAAGTTTTGAGGTAAAAAATTAGCTGCGCCGCTAACTATTTCAGATAGAGGTTTAAAGGATGCCGAAAGCGCCCACAAAAACGGGATGATGGTGACTATAGCGTACAGCGTCAACAGGACATACAAAAGTCCCTTTCCTATTGGTAAAGAAAATTTCATAAAGCTAACTAGAGAGAGTCGTAATTTAGGGTTTATAGGGTCAATATCAATGCCTTGATTGAAATTTTATACATATTCATCACAGTATGAAGAGGAAATCAAAATCATAATTGCTTGACAAATATATCGGAAATATATGGCTTTAATAGTGTAAAAATAGCTTAGTTTTGATTTTTATCTAATACTAATGCACTTGCCTTTCATTGGTTCATACAGGTCTATCAAACACTTGATGATATCTGCATTAATTACATTTTTGAAGCAATTAATTTTTAGTTTGCCAATTCAGAGCTACACAGCCATACCACAGTAGCAGGGTTAGATATGCTTTTCCATCGACGAGAAAACCCTAACAAAAAACAGGGAACAAAAATTCAATGCTTGCAGAGAAAAATAACGAGTAATCTGCATCTATCTAAAATTAAAACTGAGGTACTTGCAGGTGCAACAGTAGCATTAGCGCTGATTCCAGAATCTTTGGCATTTGCCGCGATCGCCAAAGTTAACCCCATGGTAGCACTGTATACATCTTTTTGTATGGCAGTGATCATTTCCTTGGTAGGAGGACGCCCAGCTATGATATCAGCGGCAACTGGCTCAATGGCGTTACTGATGACAACATTGGTTGAAAAGCATGGAGTTGAATATTTATTTGCTGCTACCATTTTGACAGGAATTATTCAATTTTCAATTGGGGTTTTGAAGTTAGAAAGATGCTTCAGTTTTATTCCTCAATCTGCCATTGCTGGATTTGTTAATGCTTTAGGAATTCTCATTTTTACCGCTCAGTTAAGGTTATTTGCTGGGGAACCTTGGCAAATGTATGTGATGGTAGCCGTCACACTGGCGATTGTCTACTTATTTCCACGTCTGACAAAGAGCATTCCTTCACCACTTATAGCAATTATTGCTATGACCATTGTTGCGATCGCAATGGATTTGGATATTCGTAGAGTCGGAGATATTGGAGAAATTACACGCAACTT
Organism: Westiellopsis prolifica IICB1; assembly: GCF_004323185.1. GTDB lineage: Bacteria > Cyanobacteriota > Cyanobacteriia > Cyanobacteriales > Nostocaceae > Pelatocladus > Pelatocladus prolificus_A. Next base: position 855,799 of record NZ_NAPS01000002.1, on the reverse strand, counting down.
ACCTGTGTTACATATACCCCAGGTTAGTTTCTCCCCAGAAACATTCATGATTATTCTACCTTACTCACTGACATTAGCGATCGTCGGACTATTAGAATCATTGTTAACAGCTGCTTTGGTCGATGAACTGACTGACACTCGCACCTCTAAGAATCGAGAAACAAAAGGTCAAGGAATAGCTAATGCAGTTACTGGCTTAATGGGTGGGATGGCAGGCTGTGGTATGGTCGGACAATCTGTTATCAATACTAGATGTGGTGCGAAAGGACGTTTATCTACCTTCGTTTCTGGTGCGTTTTTGTTGTTTTCTATCTTCGTACTGCGGGATATTGTACAGCAAATTCCCATGGCTGCATTGGTTGGTGTGATGATTATGGTGTCCTTTGAAACATTCGACTGGAAGTCTTTGAAGGTATTACGGAAGACACCACTACCAGAAGCATTAGTCATGCCTTTTACAGTCATAGTTGCACTAGTTACACATGACTTAGCTAAAGGCGTACTAGCAGGAGTAATTCTGAACTTATTAATATTTGGCTGGCAAGCATCTCAAATTGGGACTACAGTCAGCATTGATCGTGATGAAAACAAAGTGTATTACATTCACGGTCAATTGTTCTTTGGTTCCGCGAACCAGTTTGTAGAATTGTTTGAATATACTACAGATACAGACAACGTAGTCATTGATTTTCATCGTTCCCATGTATGGGATCAGGCCGCAGCCAATGCGATCGCCAAGGTAGTAAGTAAATATCACCGCCTCAATAAGCATGTCACAATCGCTGGGCTAAATCATGATAGCCACACAACTGTTTGTAAATCTGGAGTCCCAGAACACGTTGTTAATTTGAGATCAAGTTCTAGTCAAGTGGCTTGATTGGGGACAAGGAAGACATTCTGGACAAGGGAGACAACTTATCAGTTATCAGTGAACCCAAAAATGATTTCGGTGCATCAAGAAATGATTTCGGTGCATCAAGAAATGATTTCGGCGAACCCAGAAATGATTTCGGCGAACCCAGAAATGATTTCGGCGAACCCAGAAAT
>NZ_NAPS01000002.1:808227-854662 GCF_004323185.1 Westiellopsis prolifica IICB1 | reverse complement strand
ATGACGAAAAATCCTTAACCGAGCAGTATTTGGAGTCATATCATTTCGGTGAACCCAAAAATGATTTCGGCGAACCCAGAAATGATTTCGGCGAACCCAGAAATAATTTCGGCGAACCCAGAAATGATTTCGGCGAACCCAGAAATGATTTCGGCGAACCCAGAAATGATTTCGGCTAACTCAGAAATGATTTCGGCTAACCCAGAGGATATCTTTTATCACATGAGCGTTTAGCGGGAGCATTCCAAATGTTCAAAAAAACGCCTGTGATTGAAATCGCAGTCTGATAGCTCAAGTCTGCTTCAGCAGACTGTTTGATTTTATGAAGTCGTATAAAGACGATTTGCGCTATTAGCAAAGGGTTTAAACCCTTTGCTTGGCGGTATTTGGAAAAAATGGGGATGCTCCCCTCCCCCGTCTAGCTAGCTAACAGAGTTTTTTCCAAAGGTATCCAACGGAAGGAGCGATCGCCACCTCTTTCGACGACGACTTTGACTCGTGGTTCGAGCTTGGGTAAGTTCGCTAAGTACTCAACTTCTTGATCAGAAAGGATATATCCTTCAATAATCCACAATACCAATCCTTTAGATTTTGGCGGTAACTGCTCTAGCTGATAGTTAACAATTGGTGGTACATAGTATACATAACCAACTGCTGCTCCACTACCAGTACTTTTTTTACCAAGATGTGCAGGTCGAACTCCATGAACACCTGTGAGATAAGCAGCTAAATCACCTAGTCCTCTCGCAGTGATATTGAGAGTTGTATAGCCTGCTGCACGTAGTCGGCGTCTGTAGCGACCTTCAAAACCTCCTTCTAGAGGTGCGTAGACACCAAGAGCGCCATTTTTTTCTAGATCACGAATTAAAGTGTTACCAGTGGTAATTAGTGCCATAGGTTTTCGTCTTGTCCGACTTAGATATCTCTATTATTTACTTTTAGTCATCAAATTAAGTAAAACGATTAACTTATGCACAGGATAAGTTAATCATCGGGAAGAAACAGAAACCTTTACCAATGACCAATGACCAATGACCAATGACCAATGACCAATGACCAATGACCAACGCTAACTTTTGCACAACCTCTATTTTTGAAGCTTAAAAGAGTTTAGCTAGGCGATCGCTTGGTTTTTCATCTTCTGACTTCTGATTACTATTGAAAATATCAATAGACAAAAATCAATATTTTATCTATAATCTTAGATCGTGACCAAACTTAGGATACCCCTTCGTTGTTATTGCTAGCGATGATTTAGCATTTTAAGCTAAAAATCAAAGTTCTAAACAGAATTAGCTAGCTACAATTGACAAGAGACTGGTAAACTATAAAAGCTTTCAGGTCAACAAAAACGAGTAGAGTGAAAAACTCAAACTCATTCCAGTCAGTAGAACAAATTCGCCCTTGCAACAGAGCGAAACCACGGGCAAAACCTTAAAAGTTCATTTTAAGGTAATTGGAGGGGTAGAAACTGAGCAGTGATGTTGGTTTGTAGCATGGCGTAAGTCTCAGTTACAAGGATACTGGGTAGCTTGCTGCCTAAGTCCAGCTACAAGCAAGTAAAGTGCCAGAGCAATTGCTGAGATAAAAGCATTGTTGCACAAAGCTGCAAAGCCTTGTATTAAACCCAAACAATGTACTTTCTATTCAGGAAAGTATTTTGCTAGTTCTAATCCCATGTAAGTGAAAGCAAACGGATTCACATCATAGTAAGGATACTTGGTGAAAGACCGGGTAAGTTGGAACCGCAATTACCTAAGCCGTTCCTGACTTCATAAGGCGCCGCAAATAGCGGAAAGTAGCTGACAAAGCTTCCATACAAGTGTTCTGAAGAATCCAATTTCCTAAGAAAAAAGTAGAAAGGAGAGCCAGTAACTGTGTCTGTAGGTATTCTCGGCACCAAACTGGGCATGACCCAAATTTTTGACGAAGCAGGAGTAGCTATTCCTGTAACAGTCATTCAGGCGGGACCATGTACAGTGACTCAAGTTAAAACAAAACAGACCGACGGTTACTCCGCCATCCAAGTAGGCTATGGCGAAGTTAAGCCAAAAGCGCTGAATAAACCATTGTTAGGTCATCTAGCGAAGTCCTCAGCCCCAGCAGTGCGTCATTTAAATGAGTATCGCATTGATAATTCTGGTGAGTATACCCTGGGTCAAGAGATTAAAGCAGATATTTTTAGCGCAGGTCAACAAGTAGATGTCATAGGTACAAGCATCGGTCGTGGTTTTGCAGGTAACCAAAAACGCAATAACTTCGCTCGTGGGCCGATGTCGCACGGTTCCAAAAACCATAGAGCGCCTGGTTCTACCGGTGCTGGTACAACCCCCGGTCGTGTTTATCCAGGTAAACGGGCGCCAGGACGTTTAGGAGGTAGCCGCACCACAATCAAGAAACTCACTGTAGTGCGAGTAGACTCAGACCGCAACTTATTGCTCATCAAGGGCGCTGTTCCTGGGAAACCTGGGTCTTTGGTAAATATTGTGCCTGCCAAGGTAGTTGGTTAGTCAATAGTCAATAGTCAATGGTCAATTGTCAATAGTGATGAAAATGTTGACTTTGAGCAAATGACAAATGACAGAAAACAAAGGACATGAAAAATGTTTGAATGTGTAGTCAAAAATTGGCAGGGAGAACAAGTCGGGCAAAAAAGCTTTGACTTGCAAGTTGCCAAAGAAAAAACGGCGGCTCATGTTGTGCATAGAGCCTTGATTAGACAAATGGCTAATGCTCGTCAAGGGACAGCTAGCGCCAAAACCCGCTCTGAAGTCAGAGGTGGTGGTCGCAAACCTTGGCGGCAAAAAGGTACTGGTCGAGCGCGTGCAGGATCTATTCGTTCTCCACTGTGGCGTGGTGGCGGTGTCATCTTTGGTCCCAAACCCAGAGACTATGAAATTAAGATGAACCGCAAAGAGCGGAAGTTGGCACTGCGGACAGCATTTGCTGGTCGCGTTGATGACTTAATTGTGGTAGAAGAATTTAGCGAACAGCTACAGCGTCCCAAGACTAAAGAATTAGTATCAGCGATCGCCCGTTGGGGTGTCGAGCCAGAAAGTAAGACACTGTTGATATTGTCCGAGAAAAGCGACAACGTAATTTTGTCAGCCCGTAACGTTGAGAATCTCAAACTCATCGCTGCTGATAACCTCAACGTTTACGATTTACTCCACGCAGACAAAATCGTCCTTACCGCATCAGCCCTAGAAAAAATTCAGGAGGTCTACAGTGCCTAACTTCGACCCCCGCAAACTCCCTGATCTAGTGCGTCGCCCCATTGTGACTGAAAAGGCGACCATACTCATGGAGCAAAATAAGTATACTTTTGAAGTCTCTCCCAAAGCGACTAAACCAGAAATCAAAGCAGCGATCGAAAGTCTGTTTGATGTCAAAGTCGTACAAGTTAATACCTGTAATCGTCCCCGCAAAAAGCGTCGCGTCGGAAGATTTATTGGTTTCAAGCCCCAATACAAGCGAGCCATTGTCACAGTGGCGACAGGGGACGAGAACAAGATCAGACAAATTCTATTCCCTGAAGTCTAAGAATTTTAGATTTTAGATTTTGGATTTTAGATTAAGGGTTATTAGTGGGTGACAAAGATTGTTGTAATTGAACTGGTACTCATTAAATTCCGAAATTAAAATCCAAAATCAAAGATTCTAAATCCAAAATCCGTCTTTAAAAGCTTTGATCGGAGGAAACCTCCGCTCAAACTTTTCGCAAAATCCAAAATCCAAAATTGAAATTATGGGTACTCGTTCTTATCGCCCTTATACCCCCAGTACTCGCCAGGTCACGATTTCCGACTTTGCAGAAATTACTAAAACTGAGCCAGAAAAGTCTTTAACTAAATTTGTACATCGTGCCAAAGGTCGCAATAACCAAGGGCGGATAACCAGCCGCTTTCGGGGGGGCGGACACAAGCGGCTTTACCGCATCATCGACTTCAAACGTAATAAACGTGATATTCCCGCAGAAGTCATCGCCATTGAATACGATCCCAACCGTAACGCCCGCATCGCGCTTTTGCAGTATCAAGACGGCGAAAAGCGTTATATTCTCCAACCCAACGGTTTAAAAGTTGGCACAACAGTCATTGCTGGTGTCAATGCTCCCATTGAAGATGGCAACGCCCTACCTTTGTCAAATATTCCCTTGGGTACAACTGTTCACAACGTTGAGTTAACTCCTGGTAAAGGTGGTCAAATCGTTCGCTCTGCTGGAGCAACCGCCCAAGTCGTAGCCAAAGAAGGTAATTATGTCTCCCTGAAGTTACCTTCAGGAGAAGTCCGCATGATCCGCCGGGAATGCTATGCCACCATTGGGCAAGTGGGTAACGTAGATGCCAGAAACTTGAGTGCAGGTAAAGCAGGTAGAAATCGCTGGAAAGGCCGCCGTCCCCATGTTAGAGGTAGCGTCATGAACCCAGTTGATCACCCACATGGTGGTGGTGAAGGTCGCGCTCCCATCGGTCGCTCTGGACCTGTTACTCCTTGGGGTAAACCAGCATTGGGTCTGAAGACACGTAAACCCAAAAAACCAAGTAGCAAATTGATTGTACGTCGTCGCCGTAAATCTTCTAAACGCGGACGCGGTGGTCGTGAATCATAAAATCCAAAATCCAAAATCCAAAATCGAATTATGGGTCGTTCTCTTAAAAAAGGTCCTTTCGTCGCAGATCATTTGTTAAGCAAAATTGAAAAGCTTAACGATAGCAATCGAAAAGAAGTGATCAAAACCTGGTCACGAGCTTCCACAATTCTGCCAGAAATGGTTGGTCATACCATCGCCGTTCATAACGGACGGCAGCATGTACCCGTTTTCATCAGCGACCAAATGGTGGGACATAAGCTGGGCGAATTTGCTCCCACACGCACTTTTAGAGGTCATTCCAAAGATAAAAAAGCAGGTAGGTAGTCATTAGTCCAAAGTCAATAGTCCATAGTAAAGAACATGACTATTGACTATTGACCATTGACTATTGACTATTGACAAATGGAGAAAACTATGGATGTTGATACTACTAATGAAGTAAAAGCGATCGCCCGTTACATACGCATGTCTCCTTATAAAGTGCGTCGCGTACTCGATCAAATTCGTGGGCGGTCTTATCGAGAAGCACTGATCATTCTGGAATTTATGCCCTATCGTGCTTGTGAACCAATATTAAAGGTTCTCAGAAGCGCTGCTGCTAATGCAGAGCATAATGAAGGATTTGACAGAGCTGATCTAGTGATTACTAAGGCCTATGCAGATCAAGGGCCAGTACTAAAACGGTTTCAACCAAGGGCGCAAGGTCGAGCGTACCAGATTCGCAAACCAACATGTCATATTACAGTTGCTGTTGCTCCTGGAGCCTCAGCAAAATAAGTGCTGACACCGACAGCTTAAAGCCAGAAATTTTAGAGGAAAGCATTTGTGGGACAGAAAATACATCCAATTGGTTTTCGTCTAGGAATTACCCAAGAGCATCAATCTCGTTGGTTTGCAGACCCTAGTCGCTATCCAGAACTCTTACAAGAAGACCACAAACTTCGTAACTTCATTGAAGAAAAACTGGGTAGATACGCTCAGAATAATGCAGGAATTTCCGAAGTCCGGATTGAGCGTAAAGCCGATCAAATTGATCTTGAAGTACGCACAGCACGCCCAGGTGTAGTTGTCGGTCGCGGTGGACAAGGTATTGATTCATTACGTAGCGGACTTCAAGAACTGTTGGGTAGCAATCGTCAAATCCGCATCAACGTTGTAGAAGTACAACGTGTTGATGCTGATGCTTACCTAATTGCTGAATACATCGCTCAACAGCTAGAACGCCGTGTTTCCTTCCGTCGGGTTGTACGTCAAGCAATTCAACGCGCCCAACGTGCAGGTGTACAAGGTATCAAAGTCCAAGTTAGTGGTCGTCTCAACGGTGCAGAAATTGCTCGCACAGAGTGGACTCGCGAAGGTCGAGTTCCTCTACATACCCTAAGAGCTGACATTGACTACTCTTACTGCACAGCAAAAACCATCTACGGAATTCTCGGTATCAAAGTCTGGATCTTCAAGGGAGAAATTATTCCTGGACAAGAAGAAACACCTCCCCCACCATCAACACGGGAGCGTGAACCACGTCGCCGTCAACAACGTCGTCGTCAGCAATTTGAAGACCGCTCTAACGAAGGATAGTTATTAGTCATTAGTAGACGCGATGTTCCTCGCGTCTGTACAAGAGTCATTAGTGAATGAGTCTTGACCAATGACAAATGACAAACGACCAATGACAAATGACAAACCATGTTAAGTCCAAGAAGAACGAAATTCCGCAAACAGCAGCGCGGACGCATGAAAGGTCTAGCTACTGCTGGCAGTTCCCTGAACTTTGGTGATTTTGCTCTCCAAGCTCAAGAACCCGCTTGGATCACCGCTCGCCAAATCGAAGCATCTCGTCGAGCCATGACCCGTTACATCCGTCGGGGTGGGAAAATATGGATTCGTATTTTCCCCGACAAGCCTGTAACAATGCGAGCCGCGGAAACACGGATGGGTTCCGGTAAAGGTTCTCCCGAATATTGGGTAGCAGTAGTCAAGCCAGGACGGATTTTGTTTGAAATTGCTGGTGTACCTGAAGCTACCGCCCGCGAAGCAATGCGTTTAGCTGCATACAAGCTACCAATTAAAACTAAGTTCATTTCACGCTCTGAAATAGAGCCACAGGAGCAGGAGTAGGTTATGCCTCTTCCCAAAATTTCGGAAGCAAGAGAATTAAGTGACGAAAAACTGGCTGAGGAAATTCTTGCTGTCAAAAAACAGTTATTTCAGTTGCGCTTGCAAAAAGCAACTAGACAGCTAGAAAAACCACACCAGTTCCGACATGCTCGACACCGCCTAGCCCAATTGCTAACGGTGGAATCAGAGCGCCAACGGGCCGCCAGTCAAGCCACAGAAAAACAAGAGTAGGAGATTATGGCAGTTAAAGAACGAATTGGCTTGGTAGTAAGCGACAAAATGCAAAAAACAGTTGTAGTCGCTATTGAAAACCGCGCTCCTCATCCCAAGTACGGCAAAATTGTGGTCAATACCCGCCGTTATAAGGCTCATGACGAAGAAAATCGCTGTAAAATCGGCGATCGCGTCCGTATTCAAGAAACTAGACCCCTGAGCAAAACCAAGCGCTGGCAAGTCGCAGAAATTCTGACTACAAAAAACACTTAATGGGTAATGGGTAATAGGTAATGGGTAATGGGTTAAAAGCGATTAGCAATTACCACCTTACAATTACCAATTTACAATTACCAACCACAAGGAGAATTATTGTGATCCAACCCCAAAGTTACCTTAATGTTGCAGACAACAGCGGCGCTCGTAAACTCATGTGTATTCGTGTGTTAGGAGCAGGTAACTGTCGCTACGGTTTTGTGGGCGATAGAATTATTGCTGTTGTTAAAGATGCCCAGCCAAACATGGCTATCAAAAAATCAGATGTCGTAGAAGCAGTGATTGTTCGTACCCGCCACAATATTAATCGTGATAGTGGTATGAGTATCCGTTTTGACGACAACGCCGCAGTGATTATTAACAAAGACGGCAACCCAAAAGGAACTCGCGTCTTTGGCCCCGTTGCTCGCGAACTGCGTGATAAAAACTTTACTAAAATCGTTTCTTTGGCTCCGGAGGTGCTGTAATGGCAAGCAAAAAAGAAAAGCCAAAGTTCTATAAAATGCATGTCAAAGCTGGGGATACCGTCCAGATAATTACTGGAAAAGACAAAGGCAAAGTTGGCGAGATTATCAAAGCTTTACCTCAAGAAAGCAAAGTCGTTGTCAAAGGCGTCAATATCAAAACCAAGCACGTCAAACCCCAAGCGGAAGGTGAATCTGGGCGCATTGTTACCCAGGAATACCCAATCCACAGTTCCAACGTCATGCTCTACTCGACTAAGCAGAACGTCGCCAGTCGCATCTGCTACAGCTTTACCGATGACGGTAAGAAGGTACGGATGCTCAAGAAAACAGGCGAAATTATTGATAAATAGTTATTGCTCATTAGTCATTGGTCATGAGTTCAAACAAATGACAAATGACATAGACGCTTTAGCGGCTATCTTTCGTAGGCGCGTTAGCGACAGGCGTACAAGTAGCCACTCCGTGTCTACCCGAAAGGTAAGACATAATGACAAAAGTATTCCCTGACCAAGCCCAGGGACAACCAGAACAAAAGACTATGGCAACAAGACTTAAAAGTTTATACCAAGAAACAATAGTCTCCAATCTCACCAAACAGTTTGGATACACCAACGTTCATCAAGTACCAAAATTGGTGAAAGTAACTGTCAACCGGGGATTAGGAGAAGCAGCTCAAAATGCAAAAGCCCTGGAAGCGTCTTTAAGTGAAATTGCTTTGATCACGGGGCAAAAACCTGTAGTGACAAGAGCAAAAAAAGCGATCGCAGGATTTAAAATCCGTCAAGGTATGCCCGTTGGGATCATGGTTACTCTCAGAGGCGAACGGATGTATGCCTTTCTCGACCGATTAATCAACTTGACTCTGCCTAGAATTCGCGACTTTCGTGGTATCAGTCCCAAAAGCTTCGATGGCCGTGGTAACTATACCCTTGGGGTTAGAGAACAGTTGATTTTTCCAGAAGTCGAGTACGACAGCATTGACCAAATTCGCGGGATGGATATTTCCATCATCACCACAGCTAAGACTGATGAAGAAGGTCGTGCCTTATTAAAAGAAATGGGAATGCCCTTCCGGGAACAATAAGTTCAATTAAACGAGGAGACGATGGCGACTAACGACACTATTTCTGACATGCTGACGCGCATTCGTAATGCCACTTTAGCGCGGCATCAAACTACACAAGTGCCATCCACAAAAATGACCCGTAGTATCGCTAAAGTACTTCAAGAAGAAGGCTACATCAGTGAATACGAAGATGTCGGAGAAGGAATCAAACGAAACTTGGTAATTTCACTTAAATATAAAGGTAAAAATCGTCAACCTATTATTACCACCCTTAAACGGGTTAGTAAACCAGGTTTGCGCGTTTACTCCAATAAAAAAGAATTACCACGGGTATTAGGTGGCATTGGTATTGCCATTATTTCTACATCTAGTGGCATCATGACCGACAGGGAAGCACGGCGTCAAAACTTGGGTGGTGAAGTACTTTGCTACGTTTGGTAGTCATTGGTCAAGTGTCATTTGTCATTTGTCATGATTTAAAGACAAAGGACAAATAACAAAGGACAAAGGACAAAGGACAAAGGATAAATAATTATGTCTCGAATTGGTAAACGCCCAATTACAGTTCCCGCAAAAGTACAAGTAACATTTGATAACACCAAGGTCGTTGTCAAAGGTCCAAAAGGTGAGCTTTCGCGCGAACTTCCCGCTAATGTGATTTTGTCCCAAGAAGGGGAAATACTCACAGTCAATCGCCGGGATGAGTCACGCGTCTCTCGCCAGTTACATGGCTTATTCCGCACCTTGGTTTCCAATATGGTTGAAGGAGTTTCCAAAGGATTTGAACGCCGTTTGGAAATCCAAGGGGTTGGTTATCGGGCGCAAGTACAAGGTCGTAACCTAGTGATGAATATGGGTTACAGTCACCAAGTACAAATTGTGCCACCAGAGGGAGTTCAATTTGCGGTTGAAAATAATACTAACGTCATTGTCAGTGGTTACGACAAAGAAGTCGTAGGTAACACAGCAGCAAAAATTCGTGCTGTTCGTCCACCAGAACCTTACAAAGGTAAAGGTATTCGCTACGCTGGCGAAGTAGTTAGACGTAAAGCTGGTAAGACCGGTAAGAGTGGTAAGAAGTAAAAAGTAAACATGAAACTTACTCGTAGAGAATCAAAACAGCGTCGCCATCGGCGTATCCGTGGAAAAGTGAGCGGTTCTCCAGAACGTCCACGTTTAGCTATATTTCGCTCACATCAGCATATCTACGCTCAGGTGATAGATGATACTCAGCATCACACTCTGGTAGCAGCGTCCACCGTAGAACCAGAACTCAAATCTAAATTAACTTCTGGAGGAAACGCTAAAGCTTCAACTGAAGTTGGCAAACTGCTCGCAGCACGAGCGTTAGAAAAAGGTATAACCAAAGTAGTTTTTGATCGCGGTGGTAATCTTTACCATGGCCGGATTAAAGCACTCGCTGATGCAGCACGTGAAGCTGGGTTAGATTTCTAATTTGTCATTGGTCAATGGTCATTAGTCAATGGTGAGTAGTTAGTAGTTAGTAATTCGTGGTTACTTGCTGCACACAACTACCAACAAATGACAAATGACAAATGACAAATGGCAAATGACAAATGACTAAGGACTATCGAGCATGGCAACAAATCGTCGTAAAACTAACCGCGTCAAAAAAGAAGAAACTAACTGGCAAGAACGGGTTATTCAGATCCGCCGGGTTAGTAAAGTAGTTAAAGGTGGTAAAAAACTCAGCTTCCGCGCGATCGTCGTTGTTGGTAATGAACGCGGTCAAGTTGGTGTCGGAGTAGGTAAAGCTTCAGATGTAATTGGTGCGGTGAAAAAAGGTGTAGCCGATGGAAAAAAACATCTGATTGACATTCCTATTACGAAATCCAATTCCATCCCCCATCCCGTTGATGGTGCTGGCGGCGGTGCAAAAGTAATGATGCGACCAGCAGCTCCTGGTACTGGTGTAATTGCTGGTGGTGCGGTTCGTACCGTACTAGAGTTGGCAGGCGTACGTAATGTTTTAGCCAAACAACTTGGTTCTAACAATCCCCTGAATAATGCCAGAGCTGCCGTAAATGCCCTCACTGCTTTACGCACTTTCTCAGAAGTAGCCGAAGACAGGGGTATTCCTCTGGAGAATCTTTACATTTAAAAAGTCATTTGTCCCTAGTCCTTTGTTCTGAAAAAATGACAAACGACAAATGACAAATGACAAATGACAAAATTTGCTTAATTTATTGCTTATGAGACTCAACGATGTTCGGCCCCAAAAAGGCTCTAAAAAACGCGGTCGCCGTTTAGGTAGAGGCGTTTCTGCTGGTCAAGGTGCAAGTGCCGGTAAAGGTATGCGGGGTCAAAAAGCTCGCTCTGGTAGCAGTACTAGACCTGGTTTTGAAGGTGGTCAACAGCCATTGTACCGTCGCATACCCAAGCTCAAGGGCTTTCCCCTAATTAACCGTAAAGTTTACACTACGATTAATGTAGAGAAGCTAGCCTCACTTCCAGCTAACACAGAAGTTACTTTGACCTCTTTACAAGAAGCAGGTATCCTTACTGCTGCCAAGGGGCCATTGAAAATTTTGGGAAATGGGGAATTAAATGTTCCGCTGAAAGTACAAGCGGCGGCTTTTACAGGTACAGCTCGTAGCAAAATTGAGGCAGCTGGCGGAAGTTGTGAGGTGATATGAAGACTGTAGACGTCCTTTAAGGCAACTACTTTTACCAAGTCACTACTCTATAGCCACTTCATATCTACGCACCGACGGTGCAGGGTAGGATGAAGAATGAAGGATAAAAAACTTAGTACTTCAAATTTCGTGCTTCACACTTAGATATTCTTCACACTTCTGACTTCATGCTTCATTCTTCAAAGGTAGCGCTATATGATCAGTCGAGACAAACCCCCAACGGCTCAAGAAACTTTTATGCAGATGGCACAAGCAGCAGGGCTAAGAGGTCGGCTGCTTGTCACAATCGGTATTCTGATTTTGATTCGTCTAGGTATACATATACCTATACCAGGAATTGATCGACAGCAGTTTGCCGCTGCAATTAATGGTAATAATCAAATATTCAGCTTTTTGGATATCTTCTCCGGAGGCGGTCTTTCAGCATTGGGAGTATTTGCCTTGGGCATTTTGCCTTATATTAATGCTTCGATTATTATCCAATTGCTCACTGCTGCGATTCCATATTTAGAAAACTTACAAAAAAATGAGGGAGAAGCAGGAAGGCGGAGAATTTCCCAAATTACGCGCTATGTAGCTTTGGGTTGGGGAATTTTACAAAGTGTGTTCTTAGCAGCATTTTGGTTAAGACCTTTTGCTTTAAGCTTTAGCCCGATTTTCGTAATTGAAACAGCTGTTGCTCTTGTAGCTGGTTCAATGTTCGTCATGTGGGCATCAGAAGTGATTACAGAGCGTGGTGTTGGTAATGGTGCATCTTTGTTGATTTTTGTCAACATTGTCGCAACACTGCCTAAATCTCTAAGCGATACGATCGCTTATATTCAAGGTAGTGGTCAAGAGATTGTTCGGGAAAGAGTAGGCCCAGTAATTGTATTAGTCCTAGTTTTTCTCTTCACTATTGTTGGGATTGTGTTTGTTCAAGAAGCAATTCGCCGCATTCCCATTATTTCTGCTCGTCGTCAAGTCGGTCGGCGGATTTTTGCTGAACAACGTAGCTATCTTCCCTTGCGTCTGAATCAAGGTGGAGTTATGCCCATCATCTTTGCGGCTGCAATCTTGAGTTTGCCACTGTTTGTTGCCAATTTCACCAAAAATCCCGAATTGGCAAATATCATCAACACCTATCTCAGCCCTGGTGGTTCTCAGTCTTGGGTATACGCTCTTGTTTACCTAGTTTCAATTGTCTTTTTCAGTTATTTCTATTCTTCTTTGATAGTAAACCCAGTTGATGTGGCACAGAACCTGAAAAAAATGGGTTCTAGTATTCCTGGTATTCGTCCGGGGAAAGCTACTAGCGAGTATATAGAGCGCGTTTTGAATCGACTGACTTTTTTGGGTGCTATCTTTTTAGGCTTGATTGCTATCATCCCCACTGCTGTAGAAACAGCTTTAGGAGTACCGACTTTTAGAGGATTGGGTGCTACCTCTCTGCTGATTCTAGTGGGTGTTGCGATTGATACAGCTAAACAAGTCCAAACTTATGTAATCTCTCAGCGCTATGAAGGAATGGTGAAGCAATAGTGACGCGATTAATCTTCTTGGGACCGCCGGGTGCTGGTAAAGGAACTCAAGCTAAAACTTTGGCTCATCACTGTGATATACCCCATATTTCCACAGGTGACATTTTGCGGCAAGCATTGAAAGACCAAACTCCTCTGGGTATAAAAGCCCAAGGTTATATGGATAGGGGTGAACTGGTTCCTGATCAGCTTGTAGAGGAAATGGTTGAAGAACGCCTCTTTAAACCGGATACCAAGTCAGGTTGGATTTTGGACGGCTTTCCTCGGACTGTGAAGCAAGCAGCTTTTTTAGGAGAATTACTGCAAAAACTAGAACAGCAAGGGGAAAAGGTAGTTAATCTAGATGTGCCAGATGATATTGTAGTTGGTCGTCTCTTACAACGAGGGCGTGCTGATGACACAGAAGAGGTGATTCGCCGTCGTTTGGAAGTCTACCGATCTGAAACTGCTCCCTTGATTGACTACTATGGCGATCGCCACCAACTGATTACGGTTAACGGCAATCAGTCCCTAGAAGAAGTCACTGCCCATCTCAAAAATGCCATAGCATCTTAAAATTAACAAAAAAAAGTTAGGGGGGATCGGGGATCGGGGATCCAAAGACACACCAAGAGTAAATACCAATGTCTAATGCTCATACCCCTTACCCCCAAAGGGAACCCCAGCTTAAGCGCTCCCTGTTGCCTCTTCGCCCCAAATCCCTGATCCCCAATCCCTGATCCCCAATCCCTGATCCCTGATACCCAAGCAGATAGACGTAAATCTTAGATAAGATATATTAATAAACTGTTGATATTTTTCTAAAAATATGTTCATTTGCAGACTATAAATATCTGTAAATGAATAAATAAGTGTTGAATTGAGGGAAAAATAAATTGTCTAAGCAAGATCTAATTGAAATGGAAGGTACAGTTACAGAATCATTGCCGAACGCTATGTTTCGTGTCGATTTAGACAATGGCTTTAATGTCTTAGCTCATATCTCTGGCAAGATTCGCCGTAACTATATCAAAATTTTACCTGGCGATCGCGTCAAGGTAGAGCTAACTCCTTACGACTTGACAAAGGGTAGAATTACTTATCGATTGCGGAAGAAATAGATATTATGTGAGTTAATATACCACATGTTCAAATTAATTGGTTTTCTAAACCTCATTTAACTGAACATTTATCTAAAAATGCTATAATTTAACATTTGGAGTCAATTAGCAGAGCATGAAAGTTAGAGCTTCCGTCAAAAAAATGTGTGACAAGTGTAGCGTGATCCGTCGTCGGGGTCGCGTTATGGTGATCTGTTCCAATCCGAAGCACAAGCAGCGCCAAGGTTAGAGCGAATTTAAGGCACGACTCTTAAAACTTGGTGAAGTGAAACGACAAAATCATCGTCAATACATTAACTTACATCACTAGCAAGCAAATTTAGGGAGACAATTGTTGTGGCACGTATTGCCGGAGTAGACCTACCACGCGACAAGCGTGTTGAAATCGGTCTGACTTATATTTATGGAATTGGTCTATCGCGATCGCAGGAGATTCTAAAGACTACAGGTGTAAATCCAGACACCCGTGTAAAAGATCTCAGTGATGCTGACGTAGCAGCCCTACGGGGAGAAGTAGAACAAAACTATCAAGTCGAAGGTGACTTGAGGCGCTGGGAAGCACTGAACATCAAGCGCTTAGTTGAAATTGGTACATACAGAGGGCGTCGTCATCGCATGGGCTTACCGGTAAGAGGACAGAGAACTCGAACCAATGCCCGTACCCGTCGGGGTAGACGACAAACAGTCGCTGGTAAGAAGAAAGCACCAGGGAAATAAAATTTTGACAACGCTTGCTGCTGGCAAGTTTTACATTCATCCAATCACAACGATATGGCGCGACAACCAAGCAAAAAGACCGGGAGCAAAAAGCAAAAACGCAACGTACCAAATGGTGTTGCTTACATCCAATCTACTTTCAACAATAGCATTGTCACCATCACTGATCAAAACGGAGATGTGATCTCTTGGGCGAGTGCTGGTTCTAGCGGTTTTAAAGGAGCAAAAAAGGGAACTCCCTTTGCAGCTCAAACCGCTGCTGAAAGTGCAGCACGTCGAGCTATAGATCAGGGAATGCGCCAAATTGAGGTCATGGTGAGCGGCCCAGGAGCAGGTCGGGAAACAGCAATCCGCGCACTGCAAGGAGCAGGACTCGAAATTACGCTCATTCGGGATATTACTCCAATTCCTCACAATGGCTGCCGCCCTCCCAAACGCCGTCGAGTTTAAATACGACGAGTGGTAAAGGTAATCAGTGAACAGTCAATGATAACTGATAACTGATAACTGATAACTGATAACTGTTTCCCTCACACGTATAGTGGCCGTCCGAAGTCTGAAAAGCCTTAGTCGTGACGAAAGGCTACTAAACTTCGGAAAACCTAGAAATAGTAGCGCCTGTAAAGTTTGTAGATATTTAAACTTACTACTTAATTAACTAAAGTATTGAGTTTAATTAACCTCAAACATAAGGCAAAAATCCAAATTTGTAGGCAGATAGTCTGTCTACTCGTAAGACCTGAAAGCAAGGGAGGCTACTCCGTGGCGCAGTTTCAAATTGAATGTATAGAGTCCAGTACAGAGGAAAGTCGGAGCCACTACAGTAAATTTATCCTAGAACCTCTAGAGCGGGGTCAAGGAACTACCGTTGGCAACGCCCTCAGACGGGTATTGTTGTCAAATTTAGAAGGTACGGCTGTGACAGCAGTACGTATTGCAGGAGTAACGCACGAATTTGCCACCGTTCCCGGTGTGAGAGAGGATGTACTAGAAATCCTCATGAAAATGAAGGAAATAATCCTCAAAAGTTATTCTTCTCAACCTCAGATAGGTCGTTTGCTCGTTACAGGACCGGCTACAGTCACATCAGCACACTTTGATTTACCGAGTGAAGTAGAAGTTATCGATCCGACTCAATATATAGCGACCCTCGCAGAAGGAGGAAAGCTAGAAATGGAATTTCGGATCGAAAGAGGTAAAGGCTATCGCACCGTAGAACGAGGTCGTGAGGAAGCCACATCTCTAGACTTTCTCCAAATTGACTCGGTGTTCATGCCGGTCAGGAAAGTTAACTACAGCGTTGAAGAAACTCGTGGCGATAATGGAATGCCAAGAGATAGATTGCTGATAGAAGTTTGGACAAATGGCAGTCTTAGCCCTCAAGAAGCCCTTTCCTCAGCAGCAGGAATCTTGGTAGAGTTATTCAATCCCTTAAAAGATATTGATATCAGGCAAACAGATACAGATTCTGATATCCCAGATGATCCTACAGCTCAGATTCCAATTGAAGAGTTACAGCTTTCTGTCAGAGCTTATAACTGTCTCAAGCGCGCTCAAGTTAACTCTGTAGCGGACTTGTTGGATTACACCCAAGAAGACCTATTAGAAATTAAAAACTTTGGTCAGAAGTCAGCAGAAGAAGTTGTTGAAGCACTACAGCGACGTTTGGGCATTACCTTACCAACTGAAAGGGCTTCTAAACACGGTTAGTCAATAGTCAACAGTCAATAGTTAGTTAATGACTAAACTATGGACTAACAACTTTCTTAGTAAGTACTATCTTTAAATGGTTCATAGTTATGCGTCATCTTTGTCGTGTTAAAAAACTCAACAAACCAGCTGATCAACGCCGCGCCCTGTTGCGCTCCCTCACAACTGAGCTAATTCGTCATGGCCGAATCACCACGACTCTACAACGAGCTAAGGTGCTGAGATCCGAAGTCGATAAAATGATCACTTTAGCCAAAGACGGTTCCTTATCATCACGCCGTCAAGCCCTTGGCTACATTTACGACAAACAACTAGTTCATGCTCTGTTCGAGCAAGCTCCCACTCGTTACGGCAATCGTCAGGGCGGTTATACCCGCATCCTGCATACCATACCTCGTCGTGGTGATAATGCTGAGATGGCAATTATTGAACTAGTTTAAGTTATTGGTCATTGGTCATTAGTCATTAGTGAGCAGTTAGTAGTTGGCGGTTAGTCGTTGATAATTGATGAGAACAGCCAACGAAGGACAAAGGACAAGTGACAAATGACAAAAGACAAATGACAAAATCCTATGTTAGAAAGCCACCAGCCTCCACTAAAACAGCGAGTCGCCCTGGTAATTCAATACCTGGGCACTCATTTTCATGGCTGGCAAAGGCAACCAGAACACCGTAGCGTACAGGAAGAAATAGAGAAAGTCTTAGCGAATTTACTAGGTCATTCTGTGACACTACACGGTGCGGGACGTACTGATAGTGGGGTTCACGCCGCCGCTCAAGTAGCTCATTTTGATGCGACTGGTAAAATTCCAGCTCACAAATGGGCAACGGTGCTAAATAGTTACCTGCCCAAAGACATATTAATTTTAGCTTCGGCAGGTGTCAGCCAAACTTGGCACGCTCGCTTTAGTGCAGCGTATCGGCGTTATCGCTACACCATATACACTGGAAAACAGCCTAACCTGTTTGTAAAGTACTTCTGTTGGCATTACTACCATGCACCCCTGGATGAAATTTTAATTCAGGCTGCATTGAAACCCTTACTCGGAAACCATCACTTAGCAGCGTTTCACCGCAGCAACTCAGCACGTAAGCATTCTTGGGTCGAAGTGCAAGCAGTAGAATGTTATCGAAATGGGGCGTTTATTCATATTGAAATCCAAGCAAATGGATTTTTGTATGGCATGGTGCGACTATTAGTAGGAATGTTGGTGCAGGTAGGTAATGGAGAGCGATCGCTTGCTGAATTCACTGACCTCTGGAAAAATGAACGTCGGGAAGAAGTGAAATATGCTGCACCTGCCCATGGCTTATGTTTATTACGAGTTGGTTATCCAGATTTTCCCTTTTTAAAAGAAGTCTGGTTTGACACTCAGCCTCTATTTGTCATTAGTCATTAGTAGAGACGCGAGGAACATCGCGTCTGTACAATGGTCATTGGTCAAGTGTCATTTGTTATTAGTATTAAACAAAAAACAAAGGACAAATTACTAATGACAAAGGACAAATAACAAACAACAATTAACAATTAACAATGAACAAAACATATCTTCCTCCTACTGATTCTATAACGCGTGATTGGTACGTCGTAGACGCCACCAACAAACGTCTTGGTCGCCTAGCTAGCGAAATAGCTATGGTTCTGCGAGGCAAAAACAAACCTGAATTCACCCCCCACCTGGATACAGGCGACTTCGTGATTGTAGTCAATGCCGAAAAAATAGCTGTAACTGGTAAAAAGCGTACCCAAAAACTTTACCGTCGTCACTCCGGTCGTCCTGGTGGGATGAAGACAGAAACTTTTGCCAAACTTCAAGGACGTATCCCAGAACGGATTATTGAACAGGCTGTCAAAGGAATGCTACCAAAAAATAGCTTGGGACGACAGTTATTCACCAAGTTAAAAGTGTACGCTGGACCGACTCATCCCCATGATGCTCAAAAACCCAAAGAGCTAAAAATTAATACTATTCCAGGAGCACAAGACTAATGCAAGCAACAGAAAACACTAGCGGTCGCGCTATGTACTGGGGTACTGGCCGACGTAAGTCCGCAGTCGCACGAGTACGCCTAGTTCCAGGTACTGGACAATTGACCGTCAATGGTAAACCTGGAGATTTATATTTCCAATTCAATCCTAATTATCTCGGAGGCATCAAAGCGCCTCTAGAAACTCTTGGATTGGAAAACGAATATGATATTTTGGTGAAAGCCGAAGGCGGTGGCTTGACTGGACAAGCCAATTCGATACGTTTGGGAGTGGCTCGTGCTTTATGCCAACTCGACCCCGATAACCGCTCACCTCTAAAAGGTGAAGGCTATCTCACCCGCGATCCCCGTGCCAAAGAACGGAAAAAATACGGTTTGCACAAAGCTCGCAAAGCACCGCAGTACTCGAAGCGATAATTGGGCATGGGGCATTGGGCATTGGTCATTGGGCATGGGGCATTGGGCATTGGTTATTCTCCCCACACTTCCCACACTCCCCCCTCTCCCTTTCCCCTTTCCCCGATCCCTGATCCCTAGTTCTAATCGAACAGCAAAGCTATAATTTTAGTATATTCACCACATAAGGAACAATGGCTAAATCTGGTATTCATCCTGAGTGGTATCCAGAGGCTAAAGTTTACTGCAACGGTCAAGTTGTAATGACTGTCGGCTCCACCAAGCCGGAACTGCACGTAGACGTTTGGTCTGGGAACCACCCCTTTTACACCGGCACTCAAAAGATTATTGACACTGAAGGTCGTGTTGAACGCTTTATGCGGAAGTATGGCATGAGAGGCGGCGATCAAGCTTCTGGTGGCAAAAAGAAAAAGTAGCGATTTGGCTCTGTTGCTGGTAATGACGACCCTGCATCTGCTGGGTCGCTTGTCATAAATGCTCAGGCCAATTTGTTATTTTAAGGAGCGATCGCACTCATCATGGCTGAACAATATTTACTGGAGAAACTTAGATCTGTTGAACAAACTTTTAATGAATTAACCCGTCGTCTTGCTGACCCCGATACCGCCAAAAACCCTGATGAATATCAGAAAGTGGCAAAGGCGCGTTCAGGGTTAGAAGAGGTAGTTAATACTTATGAAACTTGGAAAACAGCCCAAGAAGAACTCATCGGGGCGCGGCAAATACTGAAAGAATCTCAGGGAGATGCCGAACTGCAAGAAATGGCAGCCCTGGAAGTTCAAGAATTAGAAGAGAAAATAGAATACTTAGAAAACCGCCTGAAGATATTATTGCTACCCCGTGACCCCAACGATGATAAAAACATCATGTTGGAAATTCGTGCCGGGACTGGAGGTGAAGAAGCTAGTATCTGGGCTGCTGATTTAGTACGGATGTACGAACGCTATGCTGGAACTCAGAGTTGGCGAGTCAAGCTAGTCAGTGAATCCCTAGCAGAAATGGGTGGCTTTAAAGAAGCAATCCTAGAAATTCAGGGAGATAGCGTTTATAGCAAATTAAAATTTGAAGCGGGAGTCCATCGCGTTCAGCGTGTACCAGTCACCGAGGCGGGAGGAAGAGTTCACACTTCTACAGCCACTGTGGCGATCATGCCAGAAGTCGATGATGTGGAAATCCACATTGATCCCAAAGATATTGAAATGACTACAGCGCGATCCGGTGGTGCTGGTGGACAAAACGTCAACAAAGTAGAAACTGCTGTTGACTTGATGCACAAACCAACGGGGATTCGGATTTTCTGTACCGAAGAACGCAGCCAGTTACAAAACAAAGAACGGGCTATGCAGATTTTGCGAGCCAAGTTGTATGAAATGAAGTTACGCGAACAACAAGAAGCAGTAACTTCCATGCGGCGATCGCAAGTAGGTACAGGGTCACGTTCCGAAAAAATCCGCACTTACAATTATAAAGATAACCGAGTTACTGACCATCGTCTTGGTCAAAACTTCTCCCTCAACCCAGTTCTCGAAGGTGATATAGAATCACTGATTCAGTCTTGTATCTCTCAAGACCAGCAAGAACGCTTGGCTGAACTTGCTGCTTCTGGAGCAATGAATTAAAGCTGCTAAATAGTATATAGAAAACCGCTTATTGTGTTGTTCTTTGTGACACATAGGCGGTTTTATCATTTAAAATTTTTGTATAAATCCGTAATAGTGCGATCGCTCTACACTTTTTCAGTCTCAATACCAAGCAATTGCATCTGCATCATTTCCCGATCCAACATCGCAAATAGTAATCTGTCTTGCCATTCTCCTCTGCTCCATTCATACTCTCGCAAATAACCCTCCTGTCGCATCCCAATTTTAATCAACACTCGCATCGAAGCTTTATTTTTGGGATGACACAAAGCAAAAACCCGGTGTAAACTTAACTGCTTGAAACCAAACTCTAATAACTTCCGTGCCACTTCTGTTGCATACCCTTGTCCCCAAAACTCCCTACCCAAGCAGTATCCAATCGAACCTTCTTGCTTATTGCGATCAGTGATAGAAATCCGACACGAACCTATTACTTGTTTATCTGCTTTGAGTGCGATCGCAAATGTAAAATGCTCACGTATTTTCTTCCGTCGGCTCTTAATCTCTGTATGCAAATAGTTTTTAGTATCTTCTTCGCTATTGGGGCCGAAGGGCAAATATCTAACAACTTCTAGATCACAAGCATATGCATGTACTGCTTGCCAATCTGATTCTACAAAATCTCGAAGGATTAAACGTTGGGTTTCTAAAAGTGGATAGATGCTGCTCATAAAATTAGGAATTAATAGTTAAGAGTTGAGAATATTACTTACTATTCATAACTCTTAACTATATTTTGTTGTTAAATTTTACACAAAATTGACTTAAAAATTTATCCACAGATGCTGTTAAATATATAAAATATTAACTGTTATTGCTGATTTTTACCGTGGTTATTGGGTAAAAAGTGATCGCTATTATTTATTTTTATCAGCCTATTGCCCTCTTAGCAATCGCTCTATTTTCTGGAAAAAAGGTAGAATTTGCAACAGGCGATCGCTTAGGCAGAGTAAATATTATCGCTGATTTTAGCCAATTTATCATCTTTTTCGCACCTGAAAGCATTCGCTCTACAGCGTTCGTCTTGGGAGGCTGATGTACAACGGCGCTACGTGCCTTATTAATATTACGTATACTGTCAATTAAATTGACAAGAGCGTCAAAAATAGCCCCTACAAATGTTTGTGCTGTTCCTTGCTGTGGTACAACTAGATTTGGGGCAGTCTGGATGAGATTCACCAGATGCGATCGCATTTCTTGATCTGAAATTGTGCTTGGTTGATATTTGATCACAATCGATGCAGCAGCTGGGTTAATACGAACATCACTAATATTGGGAGTCGATTGGATCACCGACTTGAGTTTTTCAGCATACTCAGCATCTTTACCAAGCCGAGGAATATGAAAACGGATACGTCCAGGAATTACATGGGCAACTCTATAGGATATATTTTCCCTTGGCGTTGCATCCTTAGGTAAAGTAGAGTTTTTCTGCCGAGAACCTTTAGATGGATTGGGAAGAGGACTTTTGTGAGGATTATACCGTTTTTTCTCAGTCATATTACAGGTTTAATTTTTATCAAAAATAGAATTAAAAGTTTCTGTTTTTATCATGCTAAATTGACTTGTAATATTTAATTTTTGTGATTTAGTTTTATATTTTATGTTCGTGAATTTAGACTGATAAGCTTCATTCTTGCTCAAATCTAAGCAATATTTATTATTTAAAATGTTTTAGAATATTATTATGCAAATACTAATGATAGATTTTTTTCCAAAAAATACCATCTAACTTCAGATATAGTAAATTATTCTCACTAAGAAAGTCTCTTAGCAGTCTTTAAATATGCTCAAAATACATCGATAAGGGCGTATAGGTGTACGCCCCTATAAAAATCCAAAATGTATCAGGATTTTTGTGAAACGGTATAAGAATTGGAAAATTCCGCGCGCAATTGACTAACAACCCGATCCAATCCTACGGAATGTGCTGCTTTAAAAAGAATACGATCGCCTTCCTTCATTAAAGTCTTTAATCTCGCTGCCAAATCTGCATGAGTTGTAAAACACTCACAAGGGACACCCTCAGCACTCTTAACTATAGTTTCGGCGTCTTGTCCATCTACTAAAACCAACAAAGCATCTAAATTCAATTTTTCTACAGTTTCACCGACTCTTTGATGCAATTGGCGCGATCGCTCTCCCAATTCTTTCATTGCACCCAGTACAGCAATGCGTCGTTTACCCGGTGTTTGTGCTAATAAATTTAACGCTGCTACCATAGCTTCTGGTGCAGCATTATAAGTCTCATCTAAGATTACCACATCATTGGGTAATGCAAACCGTTGCGATCGCCCACTTGGCATATCTACTGTCACACCAGATTGCAGGCATGACCAATCAATACCCAGCACTTGCGCCACTGCCAAAGCTGCCATGTAGTTAGCGGCGATGTGCCGACCGGGCATTGGTAGAGGTAATTGCATATTTGCGACTTTCAAAGTTTCGTGATCAATCAACTCACCTTGAATATCTCCGCCAGTAAAGCCAAAAGTGATGATTTTGCCTTGCCAAACTTTTGCTGCTGTTTCAATTAACAAGGGATTGTCATAGTTGAGAATTGCTACACTATCCTTGGGCATTTCTGCCAATAACTCACACTTGGCTGTTGCGATCGCCGCTTCCGAACCGAGTAATTCTATATGTGCTGTCCCAACGTTGGTAATCACACCAATTGTGGGACGTGCGATTTGCGTTAGTTCCGCAATTTGTCCTTTACCCCGCATTGCCATTTCCACAACGGCGAAATCATGTTCTGTAGTTAACTCTAATAGAGTTTTCGGCACACCAATTTCGTTGTTGAAATTAGCATAAGTTTTGTGAACCTTTCCTTGAGTAGCCAAAACCGCAGCGATTAATTCTTTGGTAGTAGTTTTACCTACAGAACCTGTCACCCCAATTACCGGAATATCAAAGCGATCGCGCCACCATCTGGCAATTTTTTGATAAGCCTGGAGAGTATCTTTAACCTGTAATATAGGAAATTCTGAGTTTTTGTATTCAAAATCAACAATTGCTGCTAATGCACCTTTGGCGATCGCCATTGGTATAAACTCGTGTCCATCAAACTTTTCACCGCGTAAAGCTAAAAAAACTTCACCCGGTTTGAGGATACGGCTATCTGTTTGTATTCCGTGACTAAATTTTGCTAAAGCTGCATCTGATAAATTAGTTCCTTTGGCAGCAAGAACATCAATTAGTTGATTTAAACTGGCAAAACAAGCCATAGTCAGAGGTTTTTCGGTTTCCAAAATTTTGGTCGTAAATGGTTAGTAGTTTACTACTACCTTGGTCAAAGTGGGTAAAATTTTTGGATAAAAATTCCTCTGATCTGGGTGTTTCAACTTAACCAAACCAATGAGAAGGGGCTAAACCAGAATCAACTTCCTCTGGAATTTGCAGACTTAACTGTTTTTCCCGTTTGTACATAATGTTATCAATCCCGCGACGGATTAAATCTTCGATGCAATACTTGTCTTTGATCGCACAAATCAAAGATTGGAAATTTCCATATGATTGTTGACTTTCTTCCCCAACCACATAGCAATTTGATACTTGACTAAGGACATGAGCAATTAGTTCTTGACGGAAATCAGGAATTGAGAAAGCTTGCTGATAAGGATGATGAGGATAAGTTTCGAGAACATCCTCTATGCAGCTTACTACGACTGGCAATGTTAAATTAAAAATAGTTTTAGACATGATTTCTTAACCCTCAGCTTGTAATTATCCTGTTTATTAAATTTATTGGTGATATAGCGATACCAGAGATCGGAGATAAATAGGCTTCAATTCTAAATTTAGAGAAATAATATGAGGAACTTGTGAAGAGAATGTAGTTTTTTAGGTGGGATTAGTACTACAGCGTTCCTCAATCATTTATGAACACTGAGATTAACGTTGCTTATTAACCTTCCTTCATCCATAGAGAACATTAAAGCGTTTGTTCAATCCGCTTCAACGTTGCTTATTAACCTTCCTTGATCCATAGAGAACATTAAAGCGTTTGTTCAATTTGCTTCAACGTTGCTTATTAACGAGAACCCATTCACAACAAACGGGAAAGCGATGCTGCAAAGCACCGCTACGCGATCGCAAATAATGATTCTCTTTACAAAACGCCTGCGATTGAAATCGCAGTCTTATAGTGAAAATCTGCTTTAAGCAGATTGTTTGATTTTATGAAGTCGTATAAAGACGACTTGTGGTATTAGCAAAGGGTTTATACCATTTCACAAAAAACCTGATACAAATACAGATCCGTACCAGACGCGATATATCGTGTCTGGTACAAAATTTATGTGTATCGCGATTAACGTAAAATGGTATGAGTCTGACAAAAAAAGTAAAGGCTAATTACCAATAGCAATTCGCTATTAGCAATTAGCCAGAAGCACCAGGAACGTTTAAACGAGGTAATTAGCAGCAAAAATCATCATTTACACGCTCATACTGATATTTACCTCTGACATTTTCATTGAAAAATGAACCAATAGAATCAGCTTGGTGTAAATCTTGCCAAGTATCTTGGTCTATATCTGAATATTGATAGACTGCACCGTTGTGAAACTCAATCTGTAAAATATTTTTGTCGTCGTTATAGCCGACAGCAGTCGCCATTGATGAATTAATTGGTAACATTGGGATTGATTCTTCATATGAAGGTAAATCTTTAGCTTCTGCAACAATATCGTTTAAATGTTGCAGTCCTTCAAAAGCTTCAACGGGTGCAGGAATTTCTATAAACTCTAGCTCATGACCGAGATCGAGTAATAACTGTAAATGTCCTTGAGAGTGAGCGATCGCTACTACATTGCTTAAATCAAGTTTCGATAGCTTCATCTATAATTTCCTCTCCTATTGGCACAACAGTTTCTATTTCTGGTAGATTTTTATGCAGGACTCAATTTGTATAGTACAAAAATACTATACAAATCATCACTAGTCAAGTCTTGCTAAAAAATTGTAGAGATGGACAGATGGAACAGACGCGGGGACAAGGGGGACAAGGAAGACAAGGGGGACAATTACCGACACAGGCGGATAGTATAAGTGTTTAATTATTATCTGTATAAAACACTACTTTTTTAAATTAAACGAAAGATAAATGGGTAGCGGTAAGGTATATTGGGTTCACTGAGAACTCGAACAACAGCAATAATTGGCATGATAAAACTAATAATCAATAGACCAATTAAGAATGGAATACCAATGAGAATGATCGACAACAATCCAAAAATGACCGCATAAATATAAAGGTTGATGTGAAAATTTAGGGATTCTTTCGCATTTTCCTTAACTATAGGATCATTGCTGATATACAAGATTGCAATGGGTATACCGATAGATACAATCAAAGAGCTAAAAAATATTGCTCCATGACTCAGTGCTGACAAAAGTTTGCGTTGGTCTAAGTCTTCCATAATACAGCCTCTGAGTAGGCGTAGTTCTGATTACTCTTCGATTCTAGTTGGTATCGTTATTATTCTGCCAAAATAGGTTTTTACCTCATCTTAAAATAAAGTTACAAAATCTGCGATCGCAATTATTGAGAGGAACGAACCACATAGACGCACAAAGAAAAGGAAGTGCGATCGCAATTGCCAAATAACGAAAATAACTAAAAAACCACCTTGGCTACTTTAATTTTAGTAAAGCAAGCCAAGGTGATAGAGAAGCGAGGTGTTGTTGGCAAGAAAATGTTAATGTTATGGCAGAATTTCTTGAGTTACCTCAAATAAATTTGAATTGCGTGGTTCAACAGTGACTCTTAACCAATGTACGTTGGGAGAACCAAATGTTTCAACGCGAGTGAAGTTTGTAATCGACTTCCCATTTGAGGTATTGAGAGGTTTGTCAATTCGGAAATAATGGCTATCTCCATGAACAAGTATGACTGGCTGACTATACTCTTGCAACTCTGTTTGCAATACATTGATAAAATCATTGAAACCAGTTCGTTGTGCATCTGTTGGTGGTAGATCAAAGTTTGGATTAGCATGGATCACAAGCACCAAACCAAGGTTATTACTTGTTTTAGCTAGTGCAAATGCTTCTTTTAACCAAGCGAGATTAGCACTATTACGTTCAGCGTATTCTGCATCATTTTCTGCATTGCGCCCCAAGTTATTATTACTACCAACAACGTGGATACCAACAAACAAAACATTGCCTAGTGTCCAACGGACATTTTCACGAAACTTGGTATACTTAGGATTATCGCTTTGACGAGTAAGGGTAATTGTTCTTTGTCCCAGACTTTGATTTCCTTGTGTAAAAAGTTCGCGTAATTTTGTCAAGCGTTCAATTGAATCATATCCACCAGCAGCAGGACGATGACAATCTGTCCATTCATTATCACCAAATATGTAAATCAGAGGATGTTTAAATTGCTGGAATAGTTGGAATCTTTGTTGGAAAAGCTCATCAGAACAAAGACTTGAGCCACTTTTAAAATCTCCATCGTGAATTACAAAACGGCTTCGAGATTTGTTAATATCTTGAATTAAATCTTGATACTTTGCTTCTTGCTCGGCATCATAGGGTAAATCACCAATGAGAGCAATTTCAAAACGTTTTGGTTCACTAGGATCAAATGATGCTTGTGCAATAGTAGAAGCAACAAAGGTTGCAGATACAATAAATAAACAGAATGGAATTAATAGTTTAAATAGTTTTTTGATTTGCATCTTTGTGCGACCTTTTTTGATAAAATATTGTCAGTCAAAAATTGCGTTATTAAGTTGAGTAACGCTACAAATAAGGTGTTTAACAGAGAAGTAATAAATAGATAGACAATTAGTGATGAATTTTACTGAAATTAACACCCTAATTTAAAAATCGATATTTTGAAAAAAGGTTTGATACTTTGTTGAGTAAGATTCTACGAGGACGGTGTTAACCACAAATTAAGAGCAAATTAAAAAGTGAAAATATAAAATTAGATAAGTAGGTTGGGACACTAAAATTACTGGTGAGAGTTGTCATTGGTGAAACCATGTGCGATCGCATCAATATAGTATGTGTTCGTAGTGATGATTAGCCCAGAGAACGCAGACAGAGCAAACTCAGCAAATACTTTACAGTTTGTCGTTAGACATAGCTTTAAGCTTCGGTTAAAATTGCAACAATGTATACTTGAGAACAATGGCGGAAACAGGTAGAATTAGAGTTGCAAAAGACAAAGCTGAGTTGGTCAAGGCTTTAACATCAGCTGATGGTGGAACTGGGCCTTTTCAAACCTTTGCTGATGTAATAGTGTTTGCTGCTGCTTTAGGTGCAAAGCATAAAAAGCGAGTCCCTTTAGGAGAAATTTCTAAAAGAGAACCATCACCAATCAGGCTAGAATACTTTGCATCTGTGGGTAATGATTGGGTGATCAAACTACTGGGAATTACCGAAACTCAAGATATCAAAATCCTCTCATTAGGCGAAGAAGAATATGAAACTAACCGCAACCATATTTTTGAAGAGTATGCTAATGGCGGATTAGAAATTTTGCAAGGTGAATTGCGAGGAGCAGTAGACTATACAGAACGAATTTTGTTAATTCTGACTCATATAAGAACTAATAAAGATAAGCAAGAAGAGGAATTCGATTTAAGTAAATTCCTCTCTTAATTTAATTTCTGCTAAACAACAAATATTTATGTCCATCCCAATTTGGCTTTTACCATTCTAACTGCATCCATCACAGCAGTAGGGCTGGTAGAAACTTTATAGGCTATACCATCGGAATTTACAGCTTTTCTAACTACATTGTTTTCCCAAAGACTGTTATTCCGCGACCAGTCTATTTGTGCAAGTAATGAAACTTGTTGTAAATCAAAATAATTTCTATCAACGTTATATGTCCAGTGTAGTAATCTTCCCAGAACTTCGAGACCAACACTTACTCCTAATAAAGAATATTCTTTAAAAGCAGTTATTTGGTTGATTGTAAGTCTTTCAAAATTAGTCTCAAAAATATCCTTTGTATCTTTGCATTCTGAGAAAAAGTTATTTAAGCAATCAACTAGAGATTCTGATAATTGTTCAACATCACAACCCTGTAATTCATCATTTGGATTGTCAGCAAAAACACAACTTACGAAACGAGCTAGGTAGTTAGTTGTGTAAATCAACTTTTGTTTAGTAGCTGGAGATTTTTTGATTTTCTCTACTTTTCCTTGGAACATTCGCACTTGTTCTATCAAGTTTTTAGTGATTCCAACTCTACCTTCAAACTCACCAAACGACAACAATAAAGATTTATCCAATTGTTTCGTTTGAGCCATATCTCGAAAGTCCGTTTGGCACTGACGCTTATCTCCCTCTAAAATCAACGTAATTGCAAAATCGTCATGACTAATTAAGTGGCTTTCATCACTGAATATCAATTGGTGAATTGCACTTTTACGATGCTGACCATCGGTGATATCTAATTTAACTCCATTAGGGATAACAACTATACAAATTCCCCTACCCAAATCGTGTATTTTAATATACTCCTCATCAACATTTGCTGTAATTGTCCCTAGAACCCAGGGTTTATCTGCTTTAGCTCGATCAATAACATAA
The DNA here is from genome assembly GCF_004323185.1 of Westiellopsis prolifica IICB1. Classification (GTDB taxonomy): domain Bacteria; phylum Cyanobacteriota; class Cyanobacteriia; order Cyanobacteriales; family Nostocaceae; genus Pelatocladus; species Pelatocladus prolificus_A. Next base: position 825,619 of record NZ_NAPS01000002.1, on the reverse strand, counting down.
TCTTTTATTTCATCAGCATGACCTTTAACCTCTGGACGATTTTTTCCTGATTCAGGATCATTGTTAGTGGAGGGTTTAGCTTAGAGAAGAGTAGGTAAATCCTTGGCTGGTACATTAATTTGTAGCATTTTTCGTTTCCCTTGCTGAAAAATTAGCCCAGGATAGCAAGGTTCCCGATAATGTTCTGAAAAGAATGGCTCAAGCAATGCATTGAGTTTAGCTTTGACATCATGTGAGACATTGTTCGTAACAATATTGTTCGTTTCGTCCATATAAATAATTGGATCTTAGTATAAATTGTTTCATGCTTATTATAACTAATATAAAATTTTCGGCTATCAAAAATGACATAAGAAGCAAAAAAGCAATGTAAAAGTACATCCTGGAACTTTTAGAACATGACTTTTAAAAGATATTCAAGCTATTACCGCAAAAATTCAAGAAAGAATCGGTGGAAGTCCTACCTGTTTTGGCTCAACAAAATTACCATCAAAACCCATAGTTTTATTCTCAATTGTTCTAGCATCAGCCAAAGCTTTGCGAAGTTCAGCACGTTCCATTTGATCTTGAATACCACCCAAAATATAAATTAGTAACTTCGCTGCGAGATCCCTTCCAGCAACTTGGACACGCTTTTTATTTGGATCATACAAAACGCCATACCATAAAGATTGGGGAAACTCCATTCCACTAAAACCACCCTGCTGGTCAAATTTTCGCAATTTCTTAACAAGCTCGTCCAATTTGAAACCTTTGCGGAAAACCAAAATACCCAAAGCTTGTGCAACAGCTACTTGAGCAACAGGACGGAAAAGCATATTTCCTTCACCTCCGTCCTTTTCAAAGCTGAATTTTCGCAGAGCTGGTGTCTCCTCATCTTCTAAAAGCTTATAACTCGAAAGACTTGCCAAACCATCAAAAAGCTTGTGAAATTCTTGTATTCCCTCTTCAAGTTCCTGATTCTCTGGACGGTTGGGAATTAGACCTTTATCCAAAGGTTTCCAATGAGGAAATTTTTGCCCTAAATATCGCTCAGACATATCTGTAAGAGCTTGTAGCGTCGTCAAAACAGTTGATTTGGCTGCAACTGTTGCACTATTCCAATTAACACGAGGTTTTCTACCTTCACGCTGTTCCAAAAGTGGATGTACCACAGCAATTTTTCTTGCAACAATCGAAAAACCATCATCTTCATTTAACTGTGCTAACTGACCTTTTGTTAAAGGTGCAGCCATTAAATTTACATGAACAAATATTGATCGCACCCGTCGTCTTGCTTGTTCGCGAGTTTCGCCTTTTTCAACTGCACAAATAAATTCAATCCCTATTTTTTCTTTCGGTAAGGTTTGCAGATAAGCTGGTTGAAGGTGATATTGTTCAATTAAATCATCAACTGTAATGAAAGTGTCATCTGGGGTTTTTTCCTTCTTATAACGCTGAAGTTTGCCAGTTTTTAATAACTCCATCAACCCCTGTACCCCCATGAGTCGGTGTTGACCATCTAATGCGTAAATTGTTACATCCTCTTCAGAAACATTAAGTAAACCAACTTTTTCTTCTTGATCTAGAGCTGTAAAAGCTGTGGTAGATTGTACAGCTCGTCCTTGACTATCCCACTCAGCAGCTTTGGGGTCATCAACCCACGCTTGGTTAATCACTACTAGCACAGGTGGAAACTTATGGTTTTTTCGACCTGCTAAATATTGTGTGAGGGGTAATTGACGTGACCAATCCAAAGGACGTTGCTGAATTTCGTCAATACTTTCTGCATCAATATCAATATTATCTGTCTGAGGATTATATTTTTGCTGAAGCAAAGGTAAAGCAGACGCAAAGCGAACCCGACCCGCAAACCATTCCAAGGTAACAGAACTGATATAAGCTTCAGTACCACCCATCTCAGTTTTCTGAACTAGAATCTGGTTTTTTTGGTTCATAAACTTTTCTAGCAAAATAGCTAGTACCTGTTTATCTTTGTTGTCCCGTTCTAAATACTCACTTGCAATGTCAGCAGTTGGGTTATTTGCGCTTGGATTCATGTTAATTTTGAAAATTTCAAGTTGTGATCAAAATATTGTTCTACAAAAATTGATTTTACTGATAAAGTTTTTAAAAACGTTAAATATTTAGAATATTAGGGTTAAGTTTACAGTACACATAGGAAGGGTGAGTAAAATATTGCACTATTTCCCCAAGCTTGGGGGAATCGAGCGATCTATCACCTGTGATTCCAGAGGAAGGGAGAAATGGTCATCGCACAACAGCCAGAAAATAAAAGTCAGCAATCGCGTACTGTAGCAGAGTTAGTAGAAGAGATCCAAGCTTTGACTACAGAAATACAAGATTTGTATTGTTTGGACGAAATACCTTGGGTTGTGGGTTATTCCGGGGGAAAAGATAGTTCGTGTGTATTACAACTGGTATGGAATGCGATCGCACAACTTCCACCCGAAAAGCGAACTAAAACTATTCATGTAATTACAACAGATACATTAGTAGAAAATCCCTATGTCTCTGTTTGGGTACGCAACTCTCTCAAGCAAATGAAATTGGCTGCTCTTGATCAAAAGCTACCATTTGAACCCCATTTACTACAACCAGAACCCAAAGAAACATTCTGGGTCGGTTTAATAGGTAAAGGTTATCCAGCACCAAAACCAAAATTTAGGTGGTGTACAGAACGTCTGAAAATAAATCCATCTAACCGCTTTATTCGTAATGTTATTCGTAGTTGTGGAGAAGCTATTCTTGTTTTAGGTACTCGCAAAGCCGAAAGTACAAAACGTGCTTATAGAATGAAACAATGGGAAAGCAAACGGGTACGCGATCGCCTCAGTCCTAACATGAATTTGCCAAATTCTCTAGTTTACAGTCCTGTAGAAGATTGGCGAAATGATGAGGTTTGGCTTTATCTCATGCAATGGGAAAATCCTTGGGGATATAGCAACAAGGATTTATTCTCGATGTACAGAGGTGCTACCGCTGATAATGAATGTCCTTTAGTTGTTGATACATCTACTCCTAGTTGTGGTAGCTCTCGTTTTGGTTGCTGGGTTTGTACGCTAGTAAGTGAAGATAAATCACTAACTGCAATGATTCAAAATGACGAAGAAAAAGAATGGTTACAACCTCTTCTTGATTTTCGTCAAGAATTAGATGCACCAATAAACCGCGAAAGACGAGATTTTCGGCGTAGAAATGGTGATGTCCAACTTTATGAACGTAACCTCAATGAAGAAATTTCAGTAGAGCCTATTCCTGGACCATACATTAAAGAAGCGCGAGAATATTGGCTCAGAAAACTTCTAACTATTCAACAACAATTGCGTCGCACAGCACCAGAAAATATGCGCGACATCACATTAATAACCTCAGAAGAAATGAGCGAAATTCGCCGCATTTGGTTAGAAGAAAGACACGAATTCGATGATAGTTTACCCCGCATATATAAAGAAGTGACTGGTGAAGAATTCCAAGATCCGCGCCCTGGTGCTGACTACAGTCTTTTAGGTAGCGATGAATGGGCTGTATTAGAAGAAATCTGTGCAGATGACGCTATGCACCTTGAACTAATGGCGAAGTTATTAGATACAGAACGCCAATTTCGTAAGAGAGCGCGTCGCGTGGGAATATATGATGCACTAGAAAAATGTTTTGAAACTAGTTCCCGTTCTCGTGAAGAAGCAATTGATATTGCTCACATGAAAAGAGATTTGAAAACAGCAATTACTCAAGGCGATGTCGAAAAAGTCAAGCAGTTGACTTTAGGAGATGTTACTACAACTCATGAAATTACAAATGTAACGGATGAGTTAATTGAAAATCCTACAGAGAACCCATCAACTACAAAATCAGTAGCTAAATCGAAAACTTGGGCGAATATGAAATTCCAAAAAAAGGACAGTGAATAGTTATCAGTTATCAGTTAAATTTATGCGTAAAATGAAGCGTTCATAATACCTAGATCCCCGACTTATTTGAGGATGCTGTTGGCGAATTGTGGATCTGACCGCTCATTAACCCAAATGTAGAGACGTAGCAATGCTACGTCTCTACATTTGGTAGAATCACGAAAAATCATTCAATGAAGGGTAATACCCCTGATTCGCCAGCTGTATCCTTTGAGAATTCGGGGATCTATCTCGTGAGGATTTTATATTTAATTAGGTTGACTTACTTGACTGATAATTAAAGTTGTTTCTCATCCTCAAAATCATCTCCTAAGTAGAGTCTGATAAAGTCTTTGGCTGCTACAGGATTAATTTTCTGTAGCGCGTCGCGAATTTCTAATACCGTTTCCGCAACAGGATCTCTAATCTCGTACACCCAACGGTGAACGTTTGGTCGTCCAGTTCCCATTGTCACAGCTAACTGATTTTGGCTGATTCCGTGAGTTTCTAACACCTGTTTTAACGCTTTTCCTGCTTTTCCCATGCCTTTGATTGTGTCAAAGGCTCATGACTGAGTAAACGTTACCTATAGGTAACAATGGGTGTAAGATAGTTATGTTACCTATTGGTAACAACAATCTTAACAACAAACAGGTGAATCCCAATGACTAAAAGCTTTTTAACAGATCCCTTTCCTACTTCCACACCTGCTGTTTCCTACAGTACTTCCACAGAAAAAACATCAGGCAGAGAACCTGTGAAAGTGGTAATATATGGTTCAAAAAAAGGAGTAAATAGTACAATTATTAGCCTTTATAAGCTTGGTTTTGCCCAAATTAATGAGTGGAGTCCATTATTACCAACTTCTAATCCCGGCGAAGTCATGAGTATTTTGACCCGAAATATAATCACAAGCTGAACTTTAAAAACAGCTGGTGAAAAATATGGTAGTGTGGGCAATACCAACTCTATCAATAATTAATTTACGCAAAGCCGCAAACAGCTAAGATCAAATTTGCGACTTTGCGTATTTGTATGAGAATTAAATATCAAACATTACTATGATTTTTCTTGAACTTATTCTGCAAAACTTTGGTCCCTATAATGGACGTCAAATAATCAATCTGAATCCAAAAAACCATGATTATACTCGCCCAATTCTACTTTTAGGTGGGATGAATGGTGGTGGAAAAACCACACTCATGGATGCAATTCGCCTTGCACTTTATGGACATCGCGCTCAATGTTCTACTCGTGGAAATTTAAGTTATAGTCATTTTCTGACTCAATGTGTTAATAGTAAAGCAGAACCGAATGAAAAAACTCGTGTTGAGTTAGTCTTTGAACATATTGAAAATGACAAACCCATCAAATATAGAATTGTCAGAACTTGGGAAAAAAATCCTAAAGATGGTAAAGACCATTTAGGAATTTTAGGTGATGATGATACATGGCCTGTTGAAGCTTTAGTTAATACTTGGGATGATTATATTGAAAATCTCCTACCTTTAGGAATTTCTAACTTATTTCTATTTGATGGTGAACAGGTAAAAGAACTAGCAGAACAGGAAGTACCGCCACCAATGGTAGTGGATGCAATTCGCGCTCTTTTAGGACTAGAATTGGCGGAAAAATTAGCGGTAGATATAGAAATTTTAGTCAATCGCAAACGCAAGGAAATAGCCGAAAAACAAGACTTAGATAACTTAGAAGAAATTGAACAAAATCTCAAGCAGCTACAGGAAGAATTTCAGCATCAACAGCAAAATTTAACTTCCCTACAAGCAGAATTAAAATTATCAGAAAAAGAAGAACAAGAGGCTGTTGATAAATTCCTTTCGGAAGGCGGGAAAATAGCCGCAGAACGTAGTCATTTAGAACAACAAAAACAAGAAGTAACTACCGCAGCAGAAGCAATTCGTCAGACAATATGTGAATCTGCGGCTGATGTTTTACCGTTAGCATTAATTCAACCATTACTTACCCAAGTCCAAGCACAAGGAGAAACAGAATTTCGTACCCGACAAGCACAAATAGCACAGGATATTATACTTGAAAGAGATCAACGTTTGATTAATTTAATTAGTCAATTAGAAATCGAAAATCAAAAACTTGAAAAAATCAAATTCTTTTTGAAAGAAGACGAAAAGACGCGAAATGCTAATTTACAAAAAGAACTACCTTGGTTGTTAGCGGATGATGAAGCTTTAAGTCAACTAGGTAATGTAATTTATTATTTACAAAATGCGAAAAACTCTGCAAAACAGCAATTATCAAATTTGAAAAACAAAGAAGAAGAAATAATTAATATCGAGAGACAAATGCAAACCGCAGCATCTCCAGAAGAGTATGAACAACTCCGTGATGTGGTGCGAAAAGCACAACAAAAAGTTGCTGAAATTAAAGCTAGCTGCGAAACTGCACGCCGTTACTTAGTTGAATTAGAAACAACTATTGAAAAGTCTAAAAAAGATTTAAAAGAATATACCGAACAAACAATTGATCGGAAGAATAGAGAGCATATTATTACAGCTTCAGCCAGAGTTCAAGAAACCCTCAAACTGTTTCGTGAACGCTTGACTTTGAGAAAATTAAATAAATTAGAAAATGAAGTCACCGAATGCTTTCGCTATCTGTTGCACAAATCAGACTTAGTACATCGCATCGTCATTGATACCAATACTTTTAGCCTATCTCTATTTGATTTGCACTCGCAACCAGTACCCAAACATCGCCTTTCCGCCGGGGAAAAACAACTTTTAGCGATCGCCTTCCTCTGGGGATTAGCACGAGTCTCCGGGCTGCGCTTACCAGTAGCAATTGATACGCCACTAGGAAGATTAGATTCATCGCACCGTACTAACTTAGTCGAACGTTACTTTCCGTCAGCTTCTCATCAAGTAATATTACTTTCCACTGATACCGAAATCGGAGAAAAAGAAGTGAAAACTTTGCGCGAAAACGAAGCGATCGCCCGCGAATATCTCCTCAAATACGACTCATCCACCCGCCAAACAACCATACAAGCAGGTTATTTTTATTCGTAAGCTGCGTGACTATTGCCTCAATTTGGAACACAACGATGGCAAGCACAAGGCACGCCTTTTTTCGTCAATTCTTGGAATGACGGCTGATAATGCTGAGGAACTGCGTCAAATTCTTCTTGATGTTGTCAAAGTTCAAGAAGCCCAGTTGGGAAGACGGGATGAGTTTGGGCAACGCTACACCCTAGATTTCACGATCAAATGGCAAAATAAAAGTGCAACCCTTCGGAGTGGCTGGATCATTGAGCATGATTCAGAGATTCCGAAACTAACGACCTGCTATCCTCTATAATTGGCAGAGGTGATAAGCATGATAAACAATACAGTCAAGTTGCTAGATGTTGTCGCTCTTGTCGTTGACCTCCCCCAGTACAATTTGTGGCGTGGGCAGGTTGGCACAGTTGTTGAGACACTAGCGGAGGGTACTGCATTTGAAGTTGAATTCAGCGATCGCAATGGGCGTACATACGAGTCTTTAGGGTTACGTCCAGAGCAAATCATGGTTTTGCACTTCGAGCCAGTACCGCCCAATGCAAAAGCTGAAATGGTAACAGTGTAAGCGGCACAACAATGTCACATGCAGCGGACGGTTGAAAACCCCTGATGCTGAGTTTGAGGTTATCTGCTGCTGATTTGAGTCGTTACCGCGATCGCAATCTAGTTGCACGAACTATAGAGAATTGGCGGTGTTATTAAGGTATAAATTATTTCAGTACTCCTCCAAAAAGTGACATAACAGCGAGGCGTTGTGACACTTGTTTCATTGAGACTCTCCTACTGATTAGAACATTTGCAGGGGAATTATTGTATTATTCCGTATATTCTCTCGTTTAAGTTAATTTGTCTTAAAAACTTGCCAAAATCATTACTATAGATTTGCTACTAAATAAGCAAAGTCACCCTGTGTGGACTATTCAAAATATTATGGAAACTCTTATCGAGCGCATCAAATTATCTCAAACAGCCAAAGAACAACTGACAAAACTTAAACGCAATACCAAAATCGACCAATGGAATATTCTGTGTCGTTGGGCGTTTTGTCGTTCTCTTGCAGAACCCACAGCACCCTCCCCAGTCCCAATTCCCCAAGATAGTAATGTCGAGATGACTTGGCGCGTTTTTGGTGGCGAAATGTCTGATATTCTGCTATTAGCTCTCAAACAACGCTGTTATAACGACGGTTACGGTACAGACAAAGAAACCCTAGTTACCCAATTTCGCCTGCATTTGCATCGTGGGATTGGGTATTTAGCTGGTGATCCAAATATCAAGAAAATTGAAGATTTGATTGAATTAGCGACCAATAATTGAAATTATGGTTAGTGATTAATACAAACACTACTAACTACTCACTACCAACTACTAATAAATTTAATTGCTCTTATGTCCGAGAGCTACATCGAAATTGAACGCCATAGAGCTGCGATATTCCGCATTGATTTGTCTCGCCCTGTAAGGTTGGCAATCGAGTGGTCTATTCTAAACAAAGAGACTACGTTTTTTGACTATGGTTGTGGATACGGTGGTGATGTCGATCGCATCACCAATTTAGGTTATACCAGTTCTGGCTGGGACCCTTATTATTTTCCTGATCGCGATCGCATTCCTGCTGATGTGGTCAATTTGGGTTACATCCTGAATGTGATTGAAGATACAGAAGAACGCCGTCAAGCCCTTGTAAAAGCCTGGTCACTGGCGCGAAAGGTATTAATTGTTGCTGCTCAAGTCCTAGTTAATGCTCCGAGTCGCAATCTCATACCCTATGGCGATGGTGTTGTCACCCGCCATAACACGTTTCAGAAATATTACCAGCAAGAAGAACTCAAAAAATACATTGATGAAACACTAAATGTCGATGCTGTACCTGTAGCGCTGGGTATCTATTTTGTGTTTCGAGATGAAGCTGAAAAAGAAGCTTACAAAGCTTTACGCTTCTTCTCTAAAAATTCTACGCCCAGAGTCCGCATTCCAGTTAAACGGTTTGAAGATTATCAAGAAATGCTTCAGCCGTTAATGGATTTTCATGCTCAACGCGGGAGACTACCAGTCAAAGGCGAATTGGAGAATGAACAGGAATTATTAAAAGAATTTGGTAATTTCCGTCGAGCTTTTGCTGTGGTTTTGCAAGCTACTGATGAAGCAGAATGGGATGCGATCGCCTACCGTCGTTCTCTCGATATTCAAGTTTATCTCGCTTTGACTCATTTTGAAACTCGCCCCTCATGGCACAAGTTATCACCAGAAATGCGCCACGATATCAAAGCCTTTTTTGGTTCCTATGAGGAAGCGTGTGAAGTTGCTGACGCGAAGCTGTTTAGCTTAGGAAAAGCGGGAGTCGTAAAGACTGCTTGCGAAAAAAGTAAAATTGGTAAAAGTACACGTAGTGCTTTATACGTTCACGTTTCTGCTCTATGTGAACTTGATGCCTTGTTACGAATTTACGAAGGCTGTGCCAGTAGGACTATCGGACGTGTTGATGATGCGACATTAATAAAATTTGATACCGAAAAATCACAGATTTCTTATCTGCTTTACCCAGAATTTGATACTGATCCGCATCCGGCTTTAAAAACAAGCATTGTGATCGACTTAAAAACTTTATACATAACTCACCGAGATTATGCTAGCAGAGCAAATCCACCCATACTCCACCGCAAAGAAACATTTGTAACTCCTGACTATCATCTTTACGAAGAATTTTCTCAACTCACCAAACAAGAAATTGAATTAGGATTACTCAAAAACAAAAGCGATATCGGTACTCGTGAAGGTTGGACAAAATGTTTGGCTGAACATGGGGTAGAAATTAGAGGACATCAGGTTTATGAATTGGGGAGCGGGGAGCGCTTAAGGTGGGGCCCCCTCTGGGGAACTCACCGGCCCCCACTCCCCCAAGGGAGTGGGGATTAGGGGCGAAGGGGTAACGGGGATTGGAGAGTAATATATGGTAAAATTCCCCGGATTTGTATGTAGAATCTATGCACAATCCAAAATCCAAAATCCAAAATTGTATGAGCCAAATTGGCACTAAATTACACACTGGTTATGGCAATATATTTTAATCCCTGATCAGGAAAAACACAGAGATACACAAGTTATAGCTCACAATAAAGAAATACAAAATTTTATCTTTAAATTCTCATTTTCAAAAGTAAATTAAATTTTTATTCTTGATCAACGTACAAAATAAAATACTGTGCAACAAATTCAATCTCTGCTTAAGGTATTTGAAAGCCGCAAGATGGCGGCTTTATTATTGCTAGGTTTTGCATCGGGTTTGCCCTTATTATTAATTGGGAATAACCTTAAAGCCTGGATGACTCAAGAACAGGTAGATTTGGCGGTGATTGGGTGGTTAAGCCTTGCTGCATTACCTTATTCGTTAAAGTTTCTTTGGTCTCCGTTTCTAGATCGGTTTACACCGCCATTTTTGGGACGAAGACGGGGTTGGTTGATTGTGACGCAGATCGCTTTAGTCGTCGCGATCGCTTTTATGGCTTTTCAACAACCCAAACAAGCGTTACAGCTTTTAGGTATCAATGCCATAATTATTGCTTTTTTGAGTGCAACTCAAGATATTGCTGCTGATGCTTACCGCACCGATGTTTTAACAGAATTAGAAATGGGTGCTGGCGCAGCAATTTTTATTTTAGGTTATCGAGTTGCGCTATTAGTTGCTGGTTCTTTAGGATTAATACTAGCTGATCGGATGCCTTGGTCGTCGGTATATTTGTTTATGGCAGGAATGATGGTAATTGGAATTTTTGGTGTTTTACTTGCACCAGAACCAAGACAAATTAGCCCTCCCGCTTCTTTAGCTGAAGCAGTTATCCTACCATTTGGAGAATTTTTCCAACGTCAAGGAGTTATCCAAGCTTTATTGATTTTGGTGTTTATCACCTTATATAAACTAGGTGATGCTTTATTGAGTAATATGGCAACACCCTTTTTACTCACCATTGGTTTCACTAAAACCGATATTGGAGCAATACAAGTAGGAATGGGATTAATTGCTACTATTGTTGGCGCTCTTGTAGGTGGTGCAGTTTTAAGCAGAATAGGTATCAATCGTTCACTGTGGGTTTTTGGCGGGTTGCAAGCTTTCAGTAATCTTGCTTACTTTATACTTGCCCAACCGCAATTTACTCAAAATTACCAATTACTGGTAATTACTATTAACATTGAAAACTTTTGTGGTGGATTGGGAACGGCTGCTTTTGTTGCCTTTTTGATGAGTCTTTGTAACCAGAGATTTTCTGCCACCCAGTATGCATTGCTTTCTAGTTTAATGGCCGTCAGCCGGGATATTTTGGCTGCTCCAGCTGGAGCGATCGCCAAAAGCACAGGTTGGTCTACATTTTTCTTAATTACTATTATTGCTGCTGTACCAGGGTTACTGCTGCTACCTGTTTTCGCTCCTTGGAACCCTCAACCTATAGCAATGCCAAGACCAGGATTAGATGATGAGGAAGAAGATATATGGGGCAAAAACTAATAATTATTGTTGCCACAACAATCCTATTATTTACAGGATTGTTACTTGGCTACGTGCTTTCCCAATTAGTTTTAGGATTTCTCGGACTTAACCTCCTAACTTTTTTGGGAACATTCAGTCTGATTTTGATTTTCGGCACACTTTATTATGTTTTATTTTGGGAATTGCGTAAGCAGTCTAACCGAACCAAAGCTAGTAACTCGCAGCCAGCAACCCAGCCATTAATTGAGCCAGTAACACACTCACCAACCGAACCAACACTCAGACCTTCCACCCCACGTGAAGCTGAGAATCGTCTCAAAAATAAACTAATTTCAATGGTAGCTGGCGACACCGCCGCCGCAGAACGCCTTGTTGAACAAGCAAGACAGGACTACCCAGGAATGCCAGAAAGTTGGTACTGGGAAAGAGCGATCGCGGACTTAGAACGCGATCGTAGATGAAATCAGTTATCAGTGAACAGTGAACAGTTACTAGTTGATAACTGATAACTGATAAGTGATTTCTCCTGAACATCGCTAAAATAAATCATGTTAACTTCACAAATCTTCAGTTAAACTTCATATCTCAAAAATGGCTATATTTCGTCAATACATAGCTCCTCTACTCGTAGTGTTGATATTTTTGTTTGCGCTAGTAGCAGTCAGTGCTCGTATATTCTTACCTGGGGATATGGCAGCACCCGCACCTGTTGAAGAGAATGGGGGGATAGGAAAAGTGGGAGACGCACAGAAATTAAGCGTGTCCTTTGTATTTCCCATGTCGTCCTCAGCTCCGGTATTATTCTAGTCAGCAAAAACTTGCATTTTGACCGATAATTCCGAGCAGAATACAAGAAAGCGGATAAATCCTATCAATCCGCAATCTAAAACCAAAAATTCCAAAGCTCCTCCCCCTAACCCCCAATTTGGGGGAATGGGGACTGTGGTCAATCCAAAATCTAAAATCCAAAATCCAAAATCCTGTTAGAGGTTGATTTGTGGAACTGCTACCAGGTTACTGTATTCGTCATGGCTCCAGTTTAGATCGGGCATTGTTGGTAAAGTTCATGCAATTGACTTATCAAGAAATGTTTTCGACTGGGGATTTTTCTCATCTTGCACAAACAGTACAACAATACTTTTCTAGCCAAACACCTTTATGGTGGGTGGATTTTTTAGGAATGGAAAAAAACACGGGGACATCATCATTCCCTCACTCTTCTACATCCTCCGTAGCTTGTCTGTGGATGGGAAATGCGATTGATCAAGTAACAGGCGATCGCCATGCTCACATTTTTTTACTCTACGTCGTACCAGAACATCGACGACGAGGGATTGCAACAGCTTTGATGCGGTATGCAGAAGACTGGGCAAAAAAAAGAGGCGATCGCCAAATGGGGTTGCAGGTGTTTCAATCTAACCAAGCTGCATTAAATCTTTACAGTCACTTGGGTTACGAAACTCAGTCCTTGTGGCTGAAGAAACTTTTATAACTTTAATTTTTTTGGACTTTTAATTTTAAATTTTGAATTAATTGGTAAGTGGTAGTAGGGAATGGTACTTTTTATTTATGTATGACGAAGACGACCTCAGCCTACTTGATGTAGAAGTGGAGCTAGAAAGTCCTCTAGATAAAATGGAACCACTGACCCCAGAGTCAGAAGTGCCAAAACCCGATCCAGAGGAAATGCTACCACTATTAGAGCATCCCCAACCCCAGCAAAGAATGCTGGCGGCACGTGCCTTTTGTGACGTCGAAGATGCACGGGCAATTCCCCATTTGATTAGTTTGCTGACTGATACTTGCCCTCTGGTACGGGTAAGTGCAGCTTATGGACTCGGACGTAACCCCAGCCCCGACGCTGTAGAACCATTGATTAATCAATTGGGGCGAGATTGGAATGGGTACGTACGCAAAGGCGTAGTTTGGGCCTTGGGTAATTGCCGCGATCGCCGTTGTTTAGCACCTCTAGCCGATGCTCTGAGAACAGATATTTCCGCAGTCCGATTGTGGGCTGCAAGTTCCCTAGCACAAATGGCACAAATTGGTTATGAAACAGTGGTTGGAGCCATACCACCATTAATCGAAGCTTTGGTACAAGACCCTGTAGCACCCGTGCGGAGTAACAGCGCCTGGGCGATCGGACAATTGTGTCGCGAACTACCTTCTAATATTGTTTATGCCACTGCAATTGATGCCTTAATTCAAGCTTTTGCCGAAGACAAAGATTTAGGAGTCCGGGAAGACACCAAAGCCGCACTTTTAGGAGTAGGCGATCCACGAGGATTACAGTTGATCGAAACCCTAGAACAAGAAGGGTGGTTTTGATCGGGGAAAAGGGGATAAGGGATCGGGGATAAGGGATCGGGGATAAGGAAATTGGGTATTGATTGGGAAGGGACTTGTTGAATAATTCTCCCTTGTCTCCTTGTCTCCTTTTCCCCAATCCCCGATCCCCGATCCCCGATCCCTAACCACTGTACTGAATTCGATAAATGCGGTTGTTGGCTTCTTCTGTAAAAATTAGGCTACCGTCGGGTAAAGTTAGTAAACCGACGGGACGCCCCCAAGTTGTTGGAACGGTGGGGTTTAAGAGAAATCCAGTGAGAAAGTCTTCATAGTATCCTTGCGGACGTCCCTGAGCATCAAAAGGAACAAAAACAACTTTATAACCAGTACCGCGATCGCGATTCCAAGAACCACGAAAAGCAACAAAAGCACCATTGCGGTATTTTTCCGGAAAAGTTTGTCCGTTGTAAAATTGCAAACCCAAAGCCGCAGAATGGGCTTGAAACAAGACATCTGGTGTAGTCGTAGTCTTGACTAAATCCGCGCGTTTACTTTTACCGTTATTTGCTTGACGTGGATCAATATTGTTGGGCGCTAGGTATGCATAAGGCCAGCCGTAGAATTGACCTTGTTGCAGGCGTGTCAAGTAATCTGGTACTAAGTCATCACCGATACCATCTCTTTCATTAACGGTTGTGTAAAGTTGCTTAGTTACTGGGTGAAAATCTAAACCAACTGGGTTACGCAAACCATAAGCAAAAGTCTGTTGATTGGAACCATCCAAGTTCATCACCTGCACAGAAGCACGTGGTAGTGGTTCCTCATCTACGTTTGTACCGGAACCAATAGAAACGTATACTTTATTACCATCAGTCGAGGCTATAACGTTGCGTGTCCAGTGCTGATTGTAACCATTAGCAGGAATATCGGCTATTTTTTGACCATTACCATTAAGTTCTTGCTGACCTTGGGTATAAGGAAAGCGTAGCACTGCATCGGTGTTACCTAAAAAGAAAGAATTGGCTGCAAAAGTCATACCCAAAGGACGATTCAGCCCATTTTTAGTAGTAGCAAAAGTCTTTTTCACATCAGCCACACCATCACCGTTGGTATCACGCAGCAAGCGAATGCGGTTTTGTCTGGTTTCAGTCACCAACACATCACCATTGGGGGTTAACGCTAACCAACGGGGTGCATCTAAATCTTCTGCAAAAACATTGACTGTAAACCCAGGTGGAACCCGCAGTGTTGGGTTAGCAGGAATTGAGACAACTTGAGGTGATTTGGAGGCGCTTTTAGTCGCAAAAGGTTTTGGTAAATTTTTCAAATTAATCCGAATGCGTTGAGGTGAGAGTGGTTTAGTGGGGATAACATTTTCAGACTGTGGAGAATTCTGTGCTACTGGTGTGGAAGTATCGACAGAAGCACGAGTATTTTGCTCGCACCCTACTACTGTAGTTAGTAGTAAAACTAGCAGTAGGAAACTCTTTGAAGAATTTATTACAGTCATCCCAAATTTAAATCCAGCCCAACACTTATAAATGTATACTCACCACCAAAATACTGTCCCCAGTCTGCAAGTAGATGTTATACCATTTCACGAAAAACCTGATACAAATACAGACCCTGTACCAGACGCGATATATCGCGTCTGGTACAAAATTTATATGGATCGTGATTAACGTGAAATGGTATTAGAGAAGTTGGTTGTTTACTCCCCACACTCCCCACACTCCCCTATTCAGCCTGACTACAATATTTATTCACTTGTACCGCAAGCACATCTGATTGTTTTCCAGCAAATTCGGCTGCTTTGAGAGCGTTGTCAATTTCACTTCTGGATGTTTGTATTTGTTGTCTACCAAATGTTGAAGCTTTTGCTAGCTTTGCAGTATTAAGCCCTTTACCTGCTTTATTGACATTTTGACTGAGTATTGTAAATACTTTGACAAACCGAGTCTGGTATTCTTTGAGCTTAGGATCTTTTAAGTTTAGTCGCTCAATTTTTTTGGTTGCTGCTTCCAAATCCTTAGCTAGTTTCAAGCTTGTTGCAACCTGAGTACCTTTATTAATTTCTAATAAAGAATTTCCTTCGTTGACAGTCTTAATTAGTCGCTGACATTGGGAGGTTTTGCTGTCGTTGCAACCGACTAGCAATAAAGTCAGGCTTACAGTTATGGGAACAATAATATGATTTTTACGATACCCGACAGACATTTACACCCGACCAAATTTAATATATGAAATCCAAGTAATCGTAACTAATAGTAACCACAGATTCAGTGATTTGGGTTAGAGTTCCGATAATTGGGGATGGGAGATTGGGGATCAGGAAAATAATTTGAAGTCAGAACGTTCCGGTTTGAAATGAGAATGTTGAGGTTCAAAAACCTACTCTTGAAAGCCCCTGTTGGGGGTGGGTGCAATGACTGTGGGAAGTATAACTAATTATCCGAACCTGATTAGGACTTACGCAAAATCATGAAAAAACGAACCGCGTAGACGCGTCAGCGGCTTCTCGTAGAGTAGGACGCATTAGACGCGCAAGCGGCTTCCCGTAGGGTAGGACACGTAGACACGCAGTGGCTTCCTGAAAGGTAGGAATAACAGTTTGGGAGAGTTTTTGCGTAAGTCCTACTGATATCAACCCTTAGCTTTGGGGTCTGAAATGAGAATGTTTGAGTTTGATACTTGAAACCGATGTGCGATCGCTCGATATTTGATTTTACATGAGAGATGGGTGGGCTATCCGCACTTGAGTTTTACCCCTGGGACTTTTCTATAATTTCTAGCAACTCCTTCTATGTTGTAGAGATGGATAAAACACCGTTATATTTGCAAAATTTCAATTCAAAAATAATTATGATTAGAAAAGCTGTCACAAAATACTAATGAGTATAATTATTTGCCCAGGTATACATACACAAGAATTAACTGAGAATTTTATTATGGCTTGGAGAGACTCAGTAGATCACAGTTTGCAGTCCCCTGGGTCAGTAAATATACTACTATATCCAGGTAACTTTTTTTCATCGTTATCAGCATTTCATATTTTAGAGTTTTTACACAAACACTTAGGAGACGGGCTGGAATCGCCGCTTATATTTATTAGTTTTAGTGCTGGTGTAGTAGGAGCGATCGCAGCCGCATCTTTATGGCAACTACTAGGAGGTAAAATAAAAGCTTTTATTGCTATAGATGGATGGGGAGTACCATTATGGGGAAACTTTCCTATCCATAGAATGAGCCATGATTACTTCACTCACTGGACTTCTAAACTACTGGGTAGCGGTGAAAATAATTTTTATGCAGATCCAGCAGTTGATCATTTAGAAATGTGGCGATCGCCCCAGACCGTCCAAGGTTGGTGGGTAGACTCATCTATTGGGGAATCGCCATCCCAGCAAAGTTTAACTGCGGCGGAATTTTTGCATAGACTTTTGGTGCGCTATGAAAAAATTAGTCCGGCAAGTATAAGTACTAAGGAGATCGGGGATCAGGGATCAGGGATCGGGGAAAGGGGAACGGAGACTAGGATAGGTTTTTAATATAATCCTCAATCCCCAATCCGAATTGCGATCCCCAATCCCCAGAGAGAACCCCACCCTAAGCGATCCCCAATCCCCAATCCCCGTACTCTATGAGAAGCCGCTGACGCGTCTACGCGTAGCGTCTCCTCTGGAGAATCCCTG
>NZ_NAPS01000002.1:789480-808212 GCF_004323185.1 Westiellopsis prolifica IICB1 | reverse complement strand
ATCCCTGATCCCCTTTCCCCTTTCCCCTTTCCTCTTTCCCCGTTCGCGTAGCGTCTCCTCTGGAGAATCCCCGATCCCCTATTCTCTATTCCCTAATTGCTGATGTTTCCAACTGAACCTGCTGCTGTAAATAAAGGATTTGGCGTCCTGCTCAAAAACCGTGGTTTTATGCTGCTGTGGATTGGGCAGTTATTTTCCCAGCTTGCGGATAAAGTTTTCTTTGTTTTAATGATTGCCTTATTAGAAAACTATCCGCCTCCTGCGGGTTTAGCCGAAAACTCGATGTACTCAGCTTTAATGGTGGCGTTTACAGTTCCAGCAGTTTTGTTTGGTTCTGCTGGAGGTGTGTTTGTTGACCGCTTTCCAAAAAAGCTGATCATGGTTGGTTCTGATGTTATACGCGGTTTGTTGACACTGTTAATACCGCTTTTGCCACGGGAATTTTTGATTTTATTAATACTGACTTTTGCGATTTCAACTGTGACGCAGTTTTTTGCACCCGCAGAACAGGCTGTGATTCCGTTATTGGTGAAGCGAGAGAATTTAATGGCAGCTAATGCTTTGTTCAGTAGCACAATGATGGGTGCTTTAATTGTGGGATTTGCGATCGGAGAACCGATGTTAAGCTGGGCAAAAAATTACCTTGGTCCCAATTATGGTCAAGAGCTGGTAGTGGCAATATTGTATATGTCTTCTGCTGGGATCATGCAGCCCATTAACTTTAAAGACAACAGAACTATCAGCGATCAAGAAGCAAGTATCAATCCTTGGACAGACTTTAAACAAGGCTTACGCTATCTCAAGAGAAATCGCTTGGTGTTAAATGCGATGCTGCAACTAGTGACTTTGTATTGTGTATTTGCAGCCTTAGTAGTGCTAGCAATTCAATTAGCAGCAGAATTTGGATTAAAAGAGAAACAATTTGGCTTTTTCTTGGCAGCAGCAGGTGTAGGAATGGTAATTGGAGCAGGAATTTTGGGTCATTGGGGTGAGAAATTTCATCACAAGCCCTTACCATTGATTGGGTTTTTGATGATGGCAGTAGTTTTAGGGGTCTTCACTTTTGTCCATCAACTGTCATTAGCTTTAGGACTTTGTGCTGTTTTGGGAATCGGTGCAGCCCTGATTGGTGTACCAATGCAAACTTTAATCCAACAACAAACCCCACCTTCGATGCTTGGCAAAGTCTTTGGGTTTCAAAATCACGCCATCAATATAGCTCTTTCTCTACCACTGGCTATTACTGGCCCAATCACTGATGCTTTAGGCTTGCGAAGCGTGCTGGTAGGAATGAGTGCGATCGTCGCTATTATTGGCGTTTGGGCTTGGCACAATACCCGTCGAGTTTTGCAAGACGTGATATAGGGGAAAGGGGATCGGGGATTCTCCAGAGGAGACGCTACGCGTAGACGCGTCAGCGGCTTCTCATAGAGTACGGGGATCGGGGATTCTCCAGAGGAGACGCTTCGCGAACGGGGAAAGGGGACATGAGGGACAAGGAGGACAAGGAAGACAAGGGAGACAAGGAAGAATTTATTATTCTAATGCCCAATGCCCCATGCCCAATGTCAGGGATAAGTGATAATCTCAAGAAATGATCAAAGTTTTAAATTAAAATGAGAATTTAACTACAGAAATTCAGCATTATCTTAGCTAATAGGTGAGGTTCGACTGTGCGTTCACGAAGTGTCTCCGTAGGAGAATCGCGTTCCCCAATCATTGGTTCACAAACCGAGAAGCAAGCCCAGTCTAGTGTATCTTCATCGCCAGTCGTGACGCCCAGACGTGCATCTGGTGGTTTTGCACTGCTTGACAGTCTAAAACGCCATGGCGTCGAATATATTTTTGGTTATCCTGGTGGTGCGATTCTACCAATTTATGATGATTTGTATAAAGCAGAAGCTAGTGGTGAAGGCATCAAGCACATCCTAGTTAGACATGAACAAGGTGCCGCCCATGCTGCTGATGGTTATGCCCGCGCTACAGGCAAGGTAGGGGTGTGCTTTGGTACATCAGGACCAGGGGCGACTAACTTGGTAACGGGTATTGCTACTGCTTATATGGACTCGATCCCGATGGTTATTGTCACGGGACAGGTGGCACGTAAATTTATTGGTACAGATGCATTTCAGGAAACCGATATTTACGGTATTACACTGCCAATTGTGAAGCATTCTTACGTAGTGCGTGACCCAAAAGATATGGCACGGGTTGTGGCTGAAGCTTTCCACATTGCCACTACAGGGCGACCAGGACCGGTTTTGATTGATGTCCCCAAAGATGTAGCATTTGAAGAATTTGATTATTTACCTGTGCAACCGGGTTCGGTAAAGTTACCCGGATATCGCCCTACAGTTAAGGGAAATCCACGCCAGATTCATGCTGCAATTCAACTGATTCGCGACAGTCGTCGCCCTTTATTGTATGTTGGTGGAGGTGCGATCGCTGCTGATGCTTACGCAGAACTTCAAGAATTGGCTGAGTTATTCCAAATCCCTGTCACCACAACTTTAATGGGTTTGGGTGCTTTTGATGAGCATCACCCTCTATCTCTGGCAATGTTGGGGATGCATGGTACTGCTTATGCTAACTTTGCAGTTACCGATTGTGATTTACTCATTTGTGTAGGTGCAAGATTTGATGACCGCGTCACGGGCAAGTTGGATGAATTCGCTTCCCGCGCTAAGGTAATTCATATCGACATCGATCCCGCAGAAGTCGGTAAAAATCGCGTCCCCGATGTGCCTATAGTTGGCGATGTCAAAAACGTATTGCAAGACATTTTACGCCGATGTGAAGAATTAGGTATCAAAGGTACACCCAACCAAACCCAAGATTGGTTGAGATTAATCAATCGTTGGAAAGAAGAATATCCTTTGGTCGTACCACACCATCCTGATAGCATTTCACCACAAGAAGTAATTGTAGAGGTCGCTAGCCAAGCACCTCATGCTATCTACACCACAGATGTCGGTCAACATCAAATGTGGGCAGCTCAATTTCTCAAAGCAGGACCTCGACGCTGGATTTCTAGCGGTGGTTTAGGAACAATGGGTTTTGGCGTACCAGCAGCCATGGGTGCTAAAGTTGCTTTCCCTGATCAAGAAGTCATCTGTATTAGTGGTGATGCTAGTTTCCAGATGTGTTTACAGGAAATTGGCACACTTTCACAGTATGGAATAAATGTCAAGACTGTCATTCTTAATAACGGTTGGCAGGGGATGGTGCGCCAGTGGCAACAAGCTTTCTACGGTGAGCGTTACTCCTGTTCCAACATGGAAGTAGGAATGCCAGATATTGAATTATTGGCAAAAGCTTATGGCGTCAAAGGTGTAGTAGTTAACAGCCAGGAAGAATTGAAAGATGCGATCGCCCAAATGTTAGCTCATGACGGCCCGGTAATTCTTGATGTTCGTGTAACCAAAGACGAAAACTGTTACCCAATGGTAGCCCCTGGCAAGAGCAACGCTCAGATGATCGGTTTGCCTAAACAAGCACCGAAAGCTGACGTTGAAGCAGTTTATTGCAGTAATTGTGGTGCGAAAAACCTTCCCGCTAACAATTTCTGTCCAGAGTGCGGCACCAAGTTGTAATAAAGTTTTTGTAGTGAGTGCTAAAGCGCTCACTACAAAAATCTCAAACTTAATTTACCTTGTTATAAAAGTTCATCTAAATATATAAAATTTAAACTTTTTACTCACACGAGTAATTTCTTTGCAACTAGGTAAGCAAACAAACTGCTTGTGTGACAATTCAATTATGCGATGAACATAGTGTCTATTTGCCCTTGAGCGCCTTATTAAAATTTTGCCGATAGGGCTTATTTGTAATATATAGAACTGGCCATAATAAAGATAACATCAGGCGATTAGTTGTACTGCGAGTAAAATTTGTCTTCCTATATCCACTCCAGAACTTCCAAGCAAAACCTGTATAACCTACTACCAATAAAACAGCAATTAATCCACTCATTGTAATTTTCTCCACAATCAAAAAATAGAATTTGAGTTCAGAATTTTCATGCGATCGCGCAATCTAATCAATTACACCAATCAAACATTACTAAACGTTCTAGTTAAGCACCCGCTTCGATAAATAAATTTTCATAACTCCAGTGTAAATGAGCTTCCCCTTCAGTATCCAGTTGGGAAACTCTTAATGTGGCATTGGGCATGGGGCATTGGTTATTCTTCCCACACTTCCCACACTTCCTTGTCTCCTTTCTCCTTTCCCCTTTCCCCGATCCCCTTTCCCCAATCCCCATTTCCAAGCTAACTTGGTAAGTAAATATACTTATATCTACCTAGATGCACCTATTGGAAGTTCCTCAAATTTCAATATCCGTAGGACACTAAAGAAAGTAGATAAAAATGATCTGATTTGTTTTGATGCAACAAGTGGTGCAAACAGCCTAAGGAGGATGTATGAGAGCAGTATTAATGGCAGGGGGTTCAGGAACACGGCTTCGTCCACTCACTTGTGATCTGCCTAAACCAATGGTGCCGATTTTAAATCGACCTATTGCGGAACATATTATTAATCTTCTCAGACGACATGACATTACAGAAATAGTTGCCACACTGCATTATCTCCCAGATGCTTTGCGAGATTATTTTCAAGATGGCAGCGATTTTGGCGTACAAATTACTTACTCTGTTGAAGAAGACCAGCCTTTGGGTACTGCTGGATGTGTGAAAAATATTGCCGAACTTCTGGATGAAACTTTTTTAGTAATTAGTGGTGATAGTATCACAGATTTTGATTTAACAGCAGCGATTGAATTTCACAAACAAAAAAAATCAAAAGCCACTTTGATTTTGACTCGTGTTCCTAACCCCATTGAGTTTGGGGTAGTAATTACTGATGAAGATCATCGCATTTGCCGATTTTTAGAAAAACCTTCTACAAGTGAAATTTTTTCCGATACTGTTAATACCGGTGCTTACATTTTAGAACCAGAAGTTTTGGAATATTTGCCTGCCAACACTGAATCAGACTTTTCCAAAGATTTGTTTCCTCTATTGTTGGCAAAAGGTGAACCAATGTATGGTTATATCGCCCAAGGTTATTGGTGTGATGTTGGTCACTTAGACGCCTATCGGGAAGCTCAGTATGATGCATTGGAACAAAAAGTTAGCCTTGACTTTCCATACCGAGAAAAATCTTCAGGTGTTTGGGTTGGTCAAAATACTTACATAGATCCAACAGCTAAAATTGAAGCCCCTGTGGTGATCGGCGACAATTGCCGTATAGGTGCGAGAGTACACATAGAACCAGGAACGGTGATTGGAGACAAGGTAACTATCGGGGCGGATGCAAATCTCAAGCGCCCCATTGTGTGGAATGGCGCCATTATCGGCGAAGAAGCACAACTTTCGGCTTGTGTAATTTCTCGCGGTACTCGTGTAGATCGTCGCGCTCACGTTTTGGAAGCTGCTGTAGTTGGTTCGCTGTCAACTGTGGGAGAAGAAGCCCAAATTAGTCCTGGTGTACGAGTTTGGCCGAGTAAGAAGATTGATTCAGGGGCGATTTTAAATATTAACTTAATTTGGGGAAATACTGCTCAACGTAACTTGTTTGGGCAACGGGGTGTACAAGGATTGGCAAATATCGACATTACCCCAGAATTCGCGGTGAAATTAGGTGCAGCTTATGGTTCCACCTTAAAACCTGGTTCCCGGGTAACGGTTTCCCGTGATCAACGTAATATTTCCCGCATGGTAACACGATCGCTCATTGCGGGTTTGATGTCTGTTGGTATTGATATTCAAAACCTAGACGCAACTGCTATCCCCATCGCCCGTACAGTTATACCAACAATGGGAGTAGTTGGTGGTATCCATGTGCGGGTACATCCTGATCGCCCAGATTACATCCTAATTGAATTTATGGATGCCAAGGGTATTAATATTTCCAAAGCTCAAGAAAAGAAAATTGAAGGGGCTTACTTTAAAGAAGATATGCGGCGATCGCTCATTCATGAAGTTGGTGATGTTGCTTATCCTAGTCAAGTAGTTGATGAATACTGCACCGCCTTTGAAAAACTATTACACATAGATACACTGCGTAACAGTCGAGCAAAAGTAGTAATAGACTACGTTTATGCTGTATCTGGGGCGGTTTTACCGCAAATGTTAGATACATTTGGTGCAGATGCAGTAGTATTGAATGCTAGTTTAAATAAGACTGCGATGTCTGCTACTGACCGGGAAACATTATTAACACAGCTTGGTCATGTGGTGGAAGCCTTAAAAGCCAATTTTGGCATCCAAGTTTCAGCGAACGGTGAACAGTTGATTTTAGTTGATGAATCGGGTATACCGATTCGTGGGGAAATGTTAACAGCACTGATGGTAGACATGATGTTAACTTCTAATCCCAGAGGTACAGTAGTTGTACCAGTACATACATCCAGTGCGGTAGAACAAATAGCCCGTCGCCACGATGGTAGGGTGATTCGCACTAAAGCTAACCCCACAGCCTTGATGGAAGCAAGTTACAAAAATGCCAATGTAGTTTTAGGAGGTAGTGCAGACACTGGTTTCATTTTCCCCCAACTGCATCCGGGTTTCGATGCGATGTTTTGTATTGCCAAATTAATTGAGATGTTAACGATTCAAGAGCGATCGCTAGCCTCAGTACGTTCAGAATTACCACGAGTTATTCACAAATCCCATATTATCCGGTGTCCTTGGACTGCAAAAGGCGCATTAATGCGCTACTTGGTCGAAACCCATCCAGCCCAAAATCTGGAATTAATTGATGGAGTAAAAATTTGTCAGCAACATGATGACAGTTGGGTGCTATTATTACCCGATGCCAGTGAGCCACTAGTACACTTGTATGCTAACAGTAACGATCGCGATTGGGTCGATGAAAACTTGAGGAATTACCGCGCCCGTGTACAAGCGTTTGTGGAAAGAGAACAAGAGCAAGTTGTAGCTGAGGTGTAAGGTAATTAGAAATTATCCCTGTTTTGTCACTTTTGGTAGAGAATAATCTAGAATCCTTGCGGCATAAGGCTTTTACCAAAAACCTTGATTTCAGCCATTCTGGAACGAAAATAAACGCTCAAATTATTGCTCTGCCTACAGTTGAAAATTTGGCTTTTATTTTTCTTTTCTCAGAGTGACAAAACAGGGTTATTAATACTCTCACGGCTACGTAAATAAAACTACATTTATTCGTGCAGCCGTGGGATTTTTTGTTAGGTAGATTTTCCCTGTTTGGGTGAATAGTCAGGGCAATTGCTTGCTTCTTCAGTTAAAACAATTGAAGGTTGGACTGCACAATTCAGATGATGATTTTGTGAGAAATATTGACATTTTCTACAGGGAACTTTACGTGAGTTATGAATTGCAAAAACTAACTTATTTTCTTGTGAAAGTCTCCTCATTTTGGACAAAAATACCAAAAATACTGCCCAAATTATGATGAAGGCAAGAGAACCTCCAGCAAGAACAATTTTTGCACTAGGAATACTTGAATTATCAACTTTTCTATCTTCTACTTTTATTTCACTGTGAATAGTCTGGTTGAACAAATTTTCGTCTGCGAGATATTCTATGAATTGTTCCTGAAGATGCATATCAACACCCTTGGTGAAATTTATTTACAGCATGGTTTAATAAGTCTCTTGAAATTGACAAATTATAATGTCAAATTTTCTACTCTCTAAGCAGAGTATGATTCGTCAATATTGATTAGTTAATAAAACCGATATTATAGATGTAGCAAACTTTATATAAGAATAAATCTGTCAAGAGATTTGCTTGGAGATAATAGATATATATCAAAAGGAATAAGAAAAGATGATTATGATGAGCTAACAGGGTCAAACAACTATAGCAATCTTCACTCACATAGATATTAATATCAGCGACTTCTCAAATAAGTTGGGGATCTATCTCTTCTACCTACATAGCGATCGCTTGAATAGCTACTTGATTACTTTAACAGGACTTACACAAAAATCGTCAAAAAGCTTTACTTATTAAACCGCCAAGACGCCTTAGACGCGCAAGCGGCTACCTGCGGAAGCCACTACGTGTCTACCGTAAGGTAGGAAGCCAAGAATCGGTAGAGTGTGCGTAAGTCCTATTTAAATAGAAAACTTGTGCTATTAAAAGTTTTTTTATCTTATATATTGCACCTAGCCCAAATTTTAATTTTAGGCTGAAAGCTAAAGTAAGTTAACAACCGACATGCTAAGATTTTAACCCATTTTAATGGGTTTAAGCTTTGAGCCGAAAATTTCTTTTACGGCTAATTATAGATAGTTGAATTAGTAAATATTAATATAAAATAACTTAATGTGATTCCTCAAATATTCAAGCACTTTAGTGCTTACTACGAACCTATCAATGCAATTTTTGCTGATTCAAATTCCTCTTTCTTGGAGAAAAGTATCAAACGTTAACCGATTTGGAAGCGAAGTTTGTGCGCCCAGTTTAGTTGTTGCTATAGCACCTGCTGCAGCACCCCAAACTACTGCTTGACGTAAAGTCAGTCCTTGGAAAAGTGCAGCCGCTAAACCACCATTAAATGCATCTCCAGCTGCAACCGTATCCACTGCTTTGACTGGAAATGCAGGTACAAAAAAAGTTTCACTAGAGGTAGCACAAACTACACCTTGAGCGCCTAATTTCACGATCGCATTTTTCACGCCCCGATTCAATAAAGCTTCGGCTGCTTTCTTTGCAGACTCTTGTCCATTCACGGGAAAACCCGCTAATTGACCTGCTTCTACTTCATTGGGAGTAATAATATCGACCAAAGGATAAAGTTCATTTGGTAAATTTGACTGGGCGGGTGCAGGGTCGAGAATTACTGTTACTCCTGCTGCTCTTGCTGCTTGTGCTGCTGCAATCACTGTAGAAATCGGAATTTCTAGTTGTAAAAGAAGTGCTGTAGCTGTCTGCAATAAATGCGACATTCTAGTGACATCTTCTTGGTTAATGCATCCATTTGCGCCTGGAATCACAACAATTTGATTTTGAGTTGCATTGTCAATGATGATAATCGCAACACCAGAACTAACAGTTTCGTCTACCAAAACATTTTCAGTTTGTACACCAGCAGCTTGCAAACTATCAATAAGTTCAGTACTAAAATTTTGTGCGCCGACACGTCCCACCATTTGTGTAGAAACTCCCAATCGTGCTAGCGCTACTGCTTGATTTGCACCTTTTCCTCCAGGAACTTTAAAGAAATCGTATCCCAGCAGTGTTTCACCAGGAAGTGGTAATCGAGGTGCAGTTCCCACCAAATCCATATTGATACTACCGAAGACAATCGCTGTCATATAAAAATTTCAAACGTATTCAAAAATAGGAGAGTATCCCAATTTTTTCAAAATACCGCCAAGCAAAAAGTTTAAACTTTGCTAATAGCGCAAGTCGTCTTTATACGACTTCATAAAATCAAACAGTCTGCTTAAGCAGACTTTCACTATCAGACTCCGATTTTAATCGTAAGCGTTTTTTGAACATTTGGGATGCTCCCAAAAATAGTATCTATAAAGTTAGCACCTGCTAACTTCGCTCCTGTGAGGATAGCACCTGTGAGATCAGCTCCGGCTAAATTTGCTCCTTTGAGGTTACTCCATCGCAAGTCAGCACCTCGCAAGTCAGCTTGACTCAGGTTAGCCCGCAATAAGTATGCACCATTCAGGTGAGCTTTGCTCAGATTTGCTTGGTAAAGATCAGCTTTATAAAGATATGCTTCTATTAGTTCTGCCTCGTGCAGGTTTGCTTTGCTCAAATCTGCTTCAATCAAGTTAGCTTCAATTAAGTTAGCAAAACAAAGGTTAGTCCGGTGCAGTTTGGCTGTACCCAAATCAGCACCTCTCAAGTTCGCCCCTTTCAACTCAGCGCCAATCAAGTTAGCATCAGCAAGCACAGCATTTTTGAGATTGGCTTCACTCAAGTTAACTCCAATCAGATTCGCCTGACTCAAATTCGCCTGTGTAAGTTTGGCATAACTTAAGTTTGCAACACTGAAGTTAACTAAGCTCAGATTAGCTTCAGTCAGATTTGCTTGATAGAGATCAACACCGCTCAAGTCTGGTTCAATATTGGGGTTTTTCTCTCTCCACTCCATCCATATAACTGCACCAGCTTTCAGTAAAGCCAGATGCTCTTGATTTGCCATTTTTACTGCTCCTTTATTCCTGACGCACCGCGAGGGGGTTTGTCCGACCTGCGACATTTTCAATTGCTGCTAATGCTCCAGCTGCACCTGCAAGAATATCCCGTTCTTGTCCACCCAAGTAAAGCCGTCCAAAACTACCTACAGCTTGAACTTCTAGGATATTAATTGCTGCTGCTTTTTCTGCTTCATTGGCTGCAAGGGCGGCGTAAGCAGCAGGCTCAACTTCCAAGATATATAATGTCTGTCCCGCCAGTAATAATTGTCCTCGGCGTGTGCGATTAATGAGTTGTGTTTGGTAAGCATCAATGTTGCGGATTATTTGGCTAGAAACAACACGCGGTTTGAGACATTCCTCTCTTCTGACTCCGAGTGTTGCCAAAATTGCTTGACCAGCAGCTCGTGTTTCACCCTGGGAGCCAGAATGAACTTCTAATAATCCGTACAATCGTTCTACTACCTGAACTCCCGGACGCACAGAAGCAGATTTCAGTGCAACATCTGTAATTCGATTAATCTCGATACCAGGAGAAATTTCAATCCACAGCGATGTATCCCCAGGTAATGGCAAAAAACCTTGAGCTACCGTTCCTATATATGCTGCATGTTGAGGTTGCAAGCTATCGAGAAATACGAAACTGCGTAGTTCTACTCCCAAGGTTCTATTCTCCAGTCATCAGGATCAAAGTGATTTGTTGCAAAATGTGTATTTAAGTTTAAAGTACCATAAAGCTATGTCTATGCATAAGCTAGAGAATTGGGGATTGGGGATTGGGGATTGGGGATCAAGAAGAGACTGGTTAAATAATTCTCCCTTGTCTCCCTTGTCCCCAATCCCCGTTCCCTATTTTCCTGTATAAATACTGCCATCAGGCATGATTGCTCCGATTAAATTAGCACCTTGGAAGTTAGCTCCTTGTAGGTTAGCACCTTGGAAGTTTACTCCTTGTAGGTTAGCACCTTGGAAGTTAATTGCTTGATGTATTTGTTTGTTTGAAGAATTTTGAGAAATATTTGTAATATCTATTGGTGTATGGTCGAAAATAATTCCTTTATTCTCAACAGAAGTTGCTGCAACCCTAGCATACACGGCGACCCATTTGAATAAATATGCTAAGTCAACAGGAATTTGGACTTTAGAAAATAAAATAATTACAAAAATATTACCTGATGGCAACATACCTCCCAATCCTAAAACAGATTTTATTTGGTAGGGAATAACAAATTGGGTTTGGGCTGGAATATAGGGACTATTAATTGCTTCTGGAATATAAAATACATTAAAGTTTTTCTTGCCCAAATTTATGATTATTTCTGGTTCTGGCTTAATAACATTTTCTATTTCTAGACCAAATTGCCAAACCAGTTGGGAAATCATCGGAATTTTAGCAACAGTATTTTGGTCTATTAATGGGATTACCTGATGTCCTACAGACAATTTTCTTGAGTTCCACTGCGGATTTTCTCCCATTGTTGCCAACAATGTGAGACACTTTGTATCCCGATTTATAGTACGTCCATTTAATATTGATTTTGTTTCTAACTGAATGTCTTCAGGTAGCTCGCCATAGGGATGAGTTTTAAAAAATCTGACTAAACTACAAGCAGGATTACCATCTGGCAAGACAAAATTTTCGTAGATATAGCTTACCATGCTTACTGCCATTGCCTCCATACTGGCAGCGTCTGTATCCATGTTACGTAGTTTCACAGCAAAATTTAACAAGTTCTCTTTTGTTAAACGATTTAAATCATACATTTTTATCTATTTGATGAAGTAGTGATTGCCCAAAAATTAAGTATGAACAGAAATTATACTCTCAACGAAGTAGCATAAAAACAAAATACCAATTCAAAAATAAAAATTTTGAGCAAATTTTGTGAAAGTTTTAATTAATTACTAATCTTGTTGAAAGAAAAATCGAAATCAGGCGCATATTATGCAGCAAAAAGACCATTATTAGAAATAAGAGAGTTTTGATAAGTAGATTGCTAGAAATAAAGTTAATTAGTCATTAGTCATAGTGCTTATAAATAATTGGAACTACTTTACGATTTGAGCTACCTAAACTGTCGTAGTATATCCACTCATACCGGACTCAGATTGCACAAACATAGGAAATATCACCAGAAACTCGCTTAATTGTTCACAATTGTGCAATATCCTACCAAACTGGATGTGGTCGCAACAAAATCAAAGAGCGAAAATAGAATACAGGGGCCAGTGATCAGTTATCAGTGAACAGCCTAACTGATCACTGTTAAGTGTTAATTGTTATACAAGGAGTTTGTTATCTGTGGTTTTACAAGTAAAAACTAGCGCTTACGAAGCGAAAACCCAAGAAATAGCCAAAGTCTTGCTAGGAGAGACACAGGAAAATCGTAATTTCTTTTCGGCGTTACGTGACCAGATGCGCTGGGATGATAAGATGCTGGCTTGGGCTATGAGTAATCCCGGATTACGAGTGCAGTTATTTCGTTTTATAGATACTCTACCTGCTTTACATAGCAAGGCGGAGATTGCCGCACATTTACAAGAATATTTAGGCGATGAATCTGTAGAATTACCAGCAGCCCTCAAGGGGATGTTAAATTTTGCCAATCCTGATTCTATGCCAGGGCAAGTTGCTGCTACAACTGTTTCTACTGCTGTAGAAACATTGGCTCATAAATATATTGCGGGAGAAAATCTCAAACAGGTACTCAAAACTATTGAGCGACTACGTAAAGATAAGATGGCTTTCACCGTAGATTTGTTGGGTGAGGCGGTAATTACAGAAGTAGAAGCACAGTCTTATCTGGAACGCTATCTTGATTTAATGCAACAATTAGCAGAAGCAGCTAAGAATTGGGCAACTGTGCCATTGATTGATCAAGCAGATGGCGAACCACTACCTAAAGTTCAGGTTTCTGTAAAGTTGACGGCGTTTTACTCCCAGTTTGATTCATTAGATCCTCAAGGTAGTGAAGATAGGGTAAGCGATCGCATTCGTATTTTATTACGTCGTGCGAAAGAATTAGGTGTTGCTGTTCACTTTGATATGGAACAGTATGAGTACAAAGATTTAATTTTCACTATTCTCAAAAAACTTTTGCTTGAAGAAGAGTTTCGCACTCGTACAGACATTGGTATGACTATCCAAGCATATCTGCGCGACAGCGAACAAGATGCCAAAGCATTAATTGATTGGGCAAAACAGCGTGGTTATCCAATTACAATTCGTCTAGTCAAAGGTGCGTACTGGGATCAGGAAACCATCAAAGCAGAACAAAAACATTGGCCACAGCCAGTTTACAACGACAAAGCCGCAACAGATGCGAACTTTGAGAATATTACCCAGTTGTTGCTAGAAAATCACCAATATGTGTATGCTGCCATTGGTAGCCATAACGTGCGATCGCAAAGTTTTGCCATGGCGATCGCTCAAAGTTTGCAAGTCCCTAACCGTTGCTTTGAAATGCAAGTCCTCTACGGTATGGGTGACAAACTCGCTAAAGCTTTAGTTGATCAAGGTTATCGGGTTCGTGTTTACTGTCCCTACGGCGAACTTCTTCCCGGAATGGCCTATCTCATTCGTCGTTTGCTAGAAAATACTGCAAATAGTTCCTTCTTAAGACAAAATTTGGAAAATCGTCCTGTTGAAGAACTACTAGCACCCCCAACCTTAAGACAACCAGACAAAGGAAAAGTCGCCAGAGGAGACGGAAGAAGAGAACTTGTAGCAAACACAAACAACCAAATAGCAAGGGGAGACGGAAGAAGAGAGTTTATTAGTACAGAATCTGGAGTAGTAGGCGAAGATGCAAACCATCAACCTTTCTGTGCGTCCTCTTTTCAAGGTGCAGCAGATACAGATTATGCTGAATCAGAATCCAGACAGGAATCTCAACAAGCTTTCCAAACAGTCCGTCAACAACTTGGTAAAACCTATTTGCCGTTAATTAACGGTGAATATATTAACACCCAAGAAATTATTAATTCCGTTAACCCTTCAAATTACAGTGAAATAGTTGGTAAAATTGGTCTTCTCAGCGTTGAACAAGCAGAACAAGCAATGCAAGCTGCGAAAGCTGCGTTTGCTAGCTGGCGCAGAACACCCGTCAAACAACGTGCTGCTATCTTGTACAAAGCTGCTGACTTAATGGAACAGCGCCGTGCAGAACTTGCAGCTTGGATCGTGTTAGAAGTTGGTAAACCAGTGCGGGAAGCAGACGTGGAAGTCAGTGAAGCAATTGATTTCTGTCGCTACTATGCTGTAGAAATGGAACGGCTGGATCAAGGTTACAATTACGACGTTGCAGGCGAGACAAATCGTTATATTTACCAACCACGGGGAATTGCAGTCGTGATTTCTCCTTGGAATTTCCCCTTGGCGATCGCCACAGGAATGACAGTCGCAGCCTTGGTAGGTGGTAACTGTACCCTGCTCAAACCTGCGGAAACATCATCAGTGATTGCAGCAAAACTAACAGAAGTCTTAGTTGAAGCTGGCATTCCCAAAGGTGTATTTCAATACGTTCCAGGTAAGGGTTCCCAAGTTGGTGCGTACTTAGTCAATCACGTAGATACCCATGTAATTGCTTTTACTGGATCTCAAGAAGTCGGTTGTCGAATTTACGCAGAAGCTGCAATCCTGAAACCTGGTCAAAAGCACATGAAGCGAGTTATTGCCGAGATGGGCGGCAAAAATGGAATTATTGTGGATGAAAGTGCTGATTTAGACCAAGCTGTGAAGGGCGTTGTCCAATCAGCCTTTGGTTATAGCGGTCAAAAATGTTCTGCTTGTTCACGGGTGATTGTCCACACAGCTATTTATGATAGCTTTGTACAGCGTTTCGTAGAAGCCACAAAATCGCTAAACATTGGAGAAACAGAGTTACCGAGTACTCAAGTAGGGCCTGTGATTGATGCAAATGCACGCGATCGCATTCGTGAGTATATCGCAAAAGGTAAAGCCGAAGCAAAGGTTGCTTTAGAAATGCCAGCACCGGATAATGGCTATTTTATTGGCCCAGTTATCTTTGCAGATGTATCTCCAAATGCAATCATTGCCCAACAAGAAATATTTGGTCCAGTTGTCGCAGTCATTCGGGCGAACAGTTTCCAGGAAGCTTTAGAAATTGCCAACAGTACTAACTATGCTTTGACTGGAGGACTTTATTCTCGTACACCATCCCATATTCAAAAAGCGCAGGAAGATTTTGAAGTCGGGAATTTGTACATTAACCGCACTATTACTGGTGCAATAGTTGCAAGACAGCCTTTTGGTGGTTTCAAACTTTCTGGAGTTGGTTCTAAAGCAGGTGGTCCCGATTACTTGCTGCAATTTCTAGAACCGCGCACAGTCACAGAGAACATTCAACGCCAAGGTTTTGCGCCGATTGAAGGAGCAGATTAACCTTCAAAGCATAATTTTCTTTGTGTCTTAGTGTCTTGGTGAGTCCACTTGCCGTCTTGGACGCCACGTGCTACAAGCCGGGGAACCCGTCCAGCGCAGTGGCTTCGCTTCCCGTCACGTAGACGCGGAGCGGCTTCCCGTAAGGGTAGGCAAGGTGGCGTAGACGCGCTCATCGGCTTCAAGGTAGAGTACCCGTAGACGCAAAGCGGCTTTTCTTAGAGTAGGGTGGTGAAAAAAGAAATCTTTATTTACCCTGCGCTCACGCTACGCGAACAGACCCGTTTAGATTTTAAATTTTGAATCTTCAATTCCATTTTCTAAAATCTAAAATCTAAAATTTGGTCATGAGAACTATTCCATAGCTTAACAAAGGGGGAAAAAGCACAACCGCTTTCTCCCCCTTCCAATTTCGGATTCCCGATCCTTAACTTTGCAAATCATTCTTAAGGATGAAATTTTAAATCGATGTATTTCGTTTTGTATATATCCTATCCAGGGGGATGGGATAATAGATTAACTAGTAAGAAAAACAACAACCTAAAATTTATCGAGGAATCAAATTGTGGTTGCAACACCGGAAAAACTAGGACATAATCATGAACAATCATCAGGTCAACAGCGAGTAGCTGTATTGCTGATGGGCTACGGCGAAGTAGAAAGCTACGAAGATTTTGCTAATTATAACGAACAAGCATTACACTTACTAACAGCAAAATTCGCACCAGTACCAGCTTGGATTTATCCTCCTTTAGCTAAAATTTTGGCTTTATTTGATCGCCATGAGTGGGGTCATCAGCATAATGATTTCATTTCTCCCCACAACGCCATTTTTGAAAAGCAGCGTGCTGGTATTGAGAAAAGCTTACAGCAGCAGTGGGGCGATCGCGTCCAAGTTTTCAAAGCCTTTAACTTCTGCGCTCCATTCCTTCCTCGTCAAGTTCTAGCAGAAATCAAAAATCAAGGTTTTGATAAACTTTTGATTTATCCACTGTTGGTAGTTGATTCTATTTTTACCAGTGGGATTGCGATCGAGCAAGTAAATAAAGCTTTATCCCAATTAGCTGATGGTAACGAACACTGGATCAAAGGACTGCGCTACATTCCTTCTTTTTACAACGAACCCGCCTACATCGACATGATGGTGCGTCTTGTAGAAGAAAAAATCGCTAGCGAATTAGCTACTGCCTATTTACCAGCAGAAATTGGTATTATCTTGATGAATCATGGTTGTCCCCACAAAGCCAAAGGCTTTACCTCTGGGATTACTGAAAGTCAAGCACTCTACGACTTGATTCGGGATAAATTAATCAACCGTTATCCTTTAATTTCCATCGGTTGGTTAAATCACGATACACCAATGATTGAATGGACACAGCCAAACGTTGAACAAGCTGCAAAAAATCTGATTCAACTGGGTGCAAAAGCTGTTATGTTTATGCCCATTGGCTTTGCCACAGAAAACCACGAAACTCTCTTAGATGTACACCACATTATCCATGCTCTAGAGAAAAAGTATTCTCAGGTTAACTATGTGCAAATGGCTTGTGTCAACGACCACCCAGACTTCTTGTCAACTGTAGCTCAATGGGCGAATCCTCATATAGCTGAGTTGTTGTCAGAACAAGCTATGGTGGTTAACCCAGAGTTAGCAGCAGTCCACCATCATCATCACCATCATTAATTATTGAGAGTCATGGGAAGGGGGACACAAGGGATAATGAATGATTCAGATGTGCTAGCTGATGTTTTAGCTACAAAGTTATCCCCCTACTTTCTCAATAATTGTCTTTGTGTTATGTCTGCGGTGTTAGCTAATAAAACGGGCGTTGCTGAATTTGATCATGAATGATGTTTGTGTACATTTTTGTCCTTGTAGAGACGTAGCAATGCTACGTCTCTACATAAGCGTTAATTATAAATTCATATGTTGATTGAGCAACGCCATAAAACGGAATACAAGGTTAAGTAACCAAACAGAATTAATTACACAATTTCATTGCGAATGGCGCGTCTACGCTTCGCTCCCAATGACTGTAAATATTTTTGTCTGACTACTTATGTATTGCAATCTGAGAGATTATTTGATTTGTCGCTGTCCTACGACTATTGGTGGATGTAAACCATGAGCAAATAATTGAGGATGAAACAAATCTCTAGACAGCTTCTTTGCTCATCCTCTCAATATTTCAAGGAGGAGTTTATGAACAGAAAATTATTTTTTCTAGTTTCAACTGTTGGAGTAAGCATAGTTATGAGCGCCTGCGAACCTGCTGCACAAAGCCCAACAACTACGCCATCACCTGTTAATCCATCACCAGCTGAGACTTCACCAATCGGAGTTCCACCAGCCACTCCGACTGTAACTCCAACTACCCCCTGATATCATCGTTCAAAAACTTATTATTTCAAGGGAAATGCGGAAAAATTAATGAAGAAGGCTTAGAAGGAAAGCTCTGTTAACCTTAAATGAATAAAATGAACTACCCCTGGCTCAAACTAAGTTAGCCAGGGGTTTTTACATTCTCCAGCGTAGCTTGAGATTTCTGACTTTCACACGACCTAGTTGCTTTAAGATCACCAAGTTTGTAATCTTTAGTTAGTTGACATACCTCCGTAGATACCACAAAAAATGTAAGTTATAAATGATTATTCTGGTTATGGGTGTTTCCGGTTCCGGTAAAAGTACCATTGGTAAACTATTGGCAGATTCTTTGGACTGGAAATTTAGCGATGCTGATAATTTCCATTCGCCTCAAAATATTGCCAAAATGCAGCGGGGTATAGCTCTAGATGATGGCGATCGCTTACCTTGGTTACAAAATATACAAGCAGCAATCAAAAAATGGTTGGAAGAAAATCAGAATGTAGTACTAGCGTGTTCCGCACTCAAAACTAGCTACCGCCAGTATTTTTTCATTGGTGATGAGCGCATTAAGTTAGTCTACTTGCATGGTTCATTTGCATTGATCAACAAACGTTTGGAAGAGCGACACAATCATTTTATGTCTGAAAAATTGCTGAAAAGTCAGTTTGATACTCTTGAGGAACCGACTGATGCTCTGTACGTAGATATTTCACCATCGCCAGAGGTGATTGTGCAAAATATTCGCGAGAGTTTGCAAATTTAAGGGGGATCGGGGATTGGGCATGGGGCATTGGGCATGGGGTATTGGGCATTGGGCAT
>NZ_NAPS01000002.1:758085-789214 GCF_004323185.1 Westiellopsis prolifica IICB1 | reverse complement strand
GCAGGGCTGTTTCATTCTTAAAAGGAAAAAAGTGGAAACTTTGAAATCTCGTTCTGTTTTGATTAGATATTCGTTATTAACGAACTAAAAAAGAGGGTTTGAGATTTTACTCTCGAAAATGAAACAGCCCTGCTTATCCCCAGAGGGGGCCCCACCTTCCCCAATCCCCGATCCCCAATCCGCTAATTCCCGATGGAAAACTTCAAACTATCGGGTTGTCCAAGATTACCTTCCAACACTACACCACGGCTATTGGCGTGGAGATGTCGCAAAATCATGTAAATTGACTCTATTTTGTCTGTAGCACCTATTTTTTGGCTAATTTGCTCCAAAGTTAAAGGTGTTTTTTCCTCTTGCAAAACAGCAACTACTTTTTTTTGTAATTCGAGAATTTCAGCAGCAGCTTTTTTACCAGCTTCTACCCCTGGTTGATGGTAGGCGTTAATGTTGATTAAGCTGGCATATAAACCAACAGCACGCTCATATAAAGCAATCAAGGCCCCAACGGTACGAGAATTCACTTGGGGGATGGTGACTGTAACTGAATCACGGTGTTTTTCGTACAGTGCTTCTCTGGTTCCTTGCAAAAAACCAGAAAGGTAATCACCTGATGTGATTCCTGGTTCAATTTCTGGAGATGGACTCTGACGATCTTCTAAAACTTCGATGAGGGTAGCAAAGAAATTTGGTACACCTTCGCGCAACTGCTGGACGTATGCGTGTTGATCAGTAGAACCTTTGTTACCGTAGACTGC
Source organism: Westiellopsis prolifica IICB1 (assembly GCF_004323185.1). Taxonomy (GTDB): domain Bacteria; phylum Cyanobacteriota; class Cyanobacteriia; order Cyanobacteriales; family Nostocaceae; genus Pelatocladus; species Pelatocladus prolificus_A. The sequence goes on along the minus strand of NZ_NAPS01000002.1, from coordinate 788,459 downwards.
AATACCCTGATGAACAATATTGCCATCCAAGTCTTTTTCTTTACCCAAGGATTCCATTACCAGCTGTTGCAAGTAGCGGCTAAATAAAAGTAGGCTGTCTTTATAGGGTAGGACAACCATGTCTTTTTCGCCCTTGCCGTTGCCAGCGTAATACCAAGACAGGGCTAATAGTGCGGCTGGGTTATTTTTCAGATCCGGAACGCGGGTAGCGTCATCCATTTCTTTCGCACCTTCGAGCATGGCGCGGATATCAATTCCCTGCAACGCACCTGGTAATAAACCCACAGCAGATAATTCCGAAGTGCGTCCGCCTACCCAATCAAACATAGGAAATCTCGCTAACCAGCCTTCAGATTTTGCTTGTTCATCCAGCTTACTACCGGGCATGGTAATGGCGATCGCATAATTAGCAAAATCCAAATTGTGTCCAGCGTAGGCTTTTTTGACTTCCGTCATACCATTACGGGGTTCCGGTGTGCCTCCAGATTTGGAAATCACCAAAACCAAAGTGCTGGTGAGGCGGTTTCGCACCTGAGTTAAAACCCGATCAATTCCTGCGGGGTCGGAGTTGTCAATAAAGTGAATCGCTAGTGGTGGAAAGTCTGAGGCTAAAGCTTCAGCAACAAACTGCGGCCCAAGGGCAGAACCACCAATTCCAATCGAAATAATATCAGTGAAACGGGGTGCTTTTGGAGGATGAATTGCACCTGTGTGGACTTTTTCGGCGAATACGTCAATTTGCTCTATGGTGCTGACAATTTCTTGTGTCAGTTCCGGAGTAGGAGCCAAATCAGGATTTCGCAGCCAGTAATGTCCAACCATGCGGTTTTCGTCAGGGTTGGCGATCGCTCCTTTCTCAAGTTCCGCCATATCCGCAAAAGCTTTCTCAAACTTTGGCTGCAACTTCTCCACAAAAGCGTCATCAAACCGCATCCGGCTTACATCTAGGAAAAAACCCAGTCCTTCATGGAAATATAGCCATTTCTGGTATCGTTGCCAAAGTGCCGTAGCGTCCATAAGGAAATCTCAAGTAAAGTGATTTTCAAAAACAAGTTTAAGCTAAGGATATAGCCAAGCTTTGTCCCTCTTATACAGTTTTAAGTCTTCACGTGACCCCAAATCTAGACATCCGGCATTGGTATGACTCGCAGAAATTTCACAATTTCACCTCTTATTTCTATGCCAACTAAGTAATTATCCAGAGGAAAGCGGTAAAAAATACCCTCCATATCTACCTGCCGCAAATCTGGTAAGTCATGCAGTTGTTTTTTATCTGCAAACTCAATCAAAGCAAAATCATATACCCGCTGGTAGGCAGCAGGTTCTAAATTTTTCAGATCTACTAAAAAAGACCGTGCATAGCGTACTTCCATGTTGGGGATTGGGGATTGGGGATTGGTCATTGGGCATGGGTGGGGCATTGGGCATTGGAAATTATTAACAAGTAACCATTATGAAAAAGTTAATAGTTGTACAGCTTCTTCATGGGTTAAGGTGTCCCAAGGTTGCTGCGATCGCTTGACATCTTGTATGGCTTTGTGAATATAAAAATCACAATGTAAGTTGTAGACGTCGTTCCAAACTTTTTCTAATTCTTCGTCGGCTAGCTGTTCAATTAAATGATGAATTCTGATTCGCAGCAAGTTCATAATATCTTCTACTCGGAACAATTCAGATATAGTGTTCCCATGAGAGACTTCCAAATCAATTGCAGAGAAGGGGACAAGGAGGACAAGGGAGAAGGAGAAGAAATCGCCTTGAGGTTTGAAACTAGAAAGTCGAGGTTTAACTCTTGACCATTGACCATTGACTATTGACAAATAACAAAATATGGCTGAATATCTGATTTTTTTAGCAATTTCTACTTCTATTTTTGCTTTGTTCGGTCTCGGACTCAACTTACAGTGGGGTTTTACAGGCTTAATTAACTTTGGTCATGTGGCATTTATGACGCTGGGAGCCTATACGACTGTATTATTAAGCCTTAAGGGTGTCCCTATACTGCTGGCGGCGATCATTGGAAGTGCTGTTGCAGCTTTGTTGGGTTTGTTAATCGGTTTTTCGACTCTGCGTTTGCGGGAAGATTATTTGGCGATCGTCACTATCGGTGTGGGAGAACTAGTTCGTCTAATACTCAATAACCAGGATTTACCTGTGGGTGACACCTGGATTCCTGGCGCCTTTGGTGTCCAAAGTTACCCAATCCCGCTTGTAAATTTACAACCAAATTTGTTTGTCAAACTGGTGATGATTTGTGTGTTGACTTTGGTTGCTGGGGTAACTTTCTATTGGTTGTGGCGCTGGACTCGTTCGACAAATGCAACTAAACGAATAGCTAATAAACAAGAATATATATCACGTCTAGTGGTAGCAAGTTTATTGGGCTTATTGTCAGCAGCAGTTTATATATCGGGGGTGATTGGCTTATACAATTACAACCCAAAAGCAGGTTTGATGCTGTTGTCGTTGATCACCCTTGCTTTTGTTTTTTGGCGTTTGGAAGTGTTGGTGCGATCACCTTGGGGTCGAGTCCTCAAAGCTATCCGTGAAGATGAAGAAGTTCCCAAAGCTTTGGGCAAAAACGTTTTTTGGTACAAGTTACAATCTTTAATGTTGGGTGGTGCGATCGCTGGTGTTGCTGGGGCTTTCTTTTCTTGGCAAATTAGTGCTATTTATACTGATAATTTTCAACCACAGTTAACTTTTGATGCTTGGATTATGGTGATCTTAGGAGGTTCTGGTAATAACATTGGTACGATTTTGGGAGCAGTAATTTACTTTGCTTACGATACTCTGACTCGTGAATACCTACCTGACATTTTTCCTAACCTTACTTCTGATCAATTGGGCGCATTTCGCATCATGATCATTGGACTAATTTTGATGGTGCTGATGATTTGGCGTCCTCAAGGTATTTTAGGTAAAAAGGAGGAACTTACCCTTGGTAAATAATAATTTTTCCCAAGTTCCCTTATTAGCTGCTAGTGGACTTTGCAAAAGTTTTGGCGGTATTAAAGCTGTCGATAATGCTGAAATTCAAGTTGCAACAGGTAGTATCACAGGTTTAATCGGCCCCAATGGTGCTGGTAAAACAACTTTATTTAACTTGCTTTCTAACTTCATCCGTCCCGATAAAGGAAAAGTCATTTTTGACGGTGAACCGATTCAGCACTTACCATCCTATCAAATTGCTCAACAGGGTTTAGTACGGACATTTCAGGTAGCGCGCGCCCTTTCTAAATTGTCGGTGTTGGAAAATATGCTACTAGCAGCGCAAAAGCAAACTGGCGAAAATTTTTGGCAGTTGCAATTTCAACCCCATATAGTAGCTAAAGAAGAAAAGCAGTTCGAACAACAGGCGCTAGCCATCTTAGAATCAGTAGGTTTAGTCCATAAAGCCGATGATTACGCTGGTGGGTTATCTGGTGGACAACGCAAGTTGTTAGAAATGGGACGAGCGTTGATGACTAATCCCAAGTTGATTTTGTTAGATGAACCAGCAGCAGGGGTAAATCCGAGACTAATTGATGAGATTTGCGATCGCATCGTCAAATGGAATCAACAAGGTATGACTTTTTTGATTATTGAACACAATATGGATGTGATCATGTCGTTGTGCGATCGTGTCTGGGTACTCGCTGAAGGTAGAAATTTGGCTGATGGTGTTCCCGCAGAAATTCAGCGCGACACCAAAGTTTTAGAAGCTTATTTAGGGAAATAAGTGACTGTATTTTTAGTACGTCTGTGTGATGATAGAAGTCGTAAACACAAAAAACTAATCGCAGGGATATCGAATGTAATTGACAGTGTGAAAGAGAAATGGCAACAATCAATATTGGATACAGATTATTTGCGGACAACTAAGAAGAGGCTAGAAACCTTGGAATTCCTCGCTTAACAATTTTATGGAAGAAAATTACAAAAGCACTTGAAATTGTAGAAAAAGATTGTTTGTTGCGCTTCCCTGAGCTTAATTTTGAAGTCTCTGACTTTGAACCTGAGTATGTTTGTTTAGATGAAACAAACGATGTCGATGGACAAATACTTTGGGACTTCAGCTACTGGATTGAAGTGAAAACCACATCTGGTGATGGAATCCCTGAATGCGATTATTCTTTTGACGTATACGACCAATGGTACAAGACTGGAAAACCAATGTACAAAGACGTTTGCGAGCCTTTATATGATTGCGACTGGTCAGCCATAGAATCTTTTTGCGGTGCTACTGCTGACACAATGGGAGAAATTGTTTCAGTCGAGTTTGAGGCAATGAAAGCCGTTGATAGTTATTACGATGGAATTCACTTTTATAGTCATCATAGATGGCTTTGAGGTGATGAGACAAAATTGTACTAATAACTGATCATATGACCTCGCGGAATGCGGGAAACGAGCGAGTATGCGCGACCTGAGAGTGTCAATCAAATCTCTCCCTTTCTCCGCCTAAATAATAAATTTTTTAAACCTTATTCTCAATACGACAATACATCCCATATTTTTGTTGGATAAATTTATAGTTAATTAACTCCCGTCTGAGATTAGCAAAATCAGGATGGTAACGCTTGAGAATTTCATCAATAGCACTTTCTGAATACTGAACACCGACTTCAAATTTATTTGCTAACCACTTAAGAATTACCAAACGTTTTTTACGACTAGAGGGAATTTCTTTAAGGTGTTCTCCCTCTATGTAGGTTTGAATTATCTTTATCTCCCATGCTTCTGTATCTATATCTTCAACCCAAGAAGCAATATTCCCTGGTGTAAAAATTTCTTTGCTGACATTCTCTAAAGTCATACTTTCCAATTGATATAAGTGGGTATTACCTTCAGGACGCATAGTCACTAAGTTCACTTCTTTTAATTTCGCTAAATGATGAGATACCGTTGGTTCCTTGAGTTGCAATAGTACAGCTAGTTCTTCAACACTACATTCTTGGTTAGCTAGAAAACTCAAAATCTTTAACCGACTTTCGTCCGCTAAAACTTTGAAAAAACGTAGCACGATTTGAAATTGTTCCGTTTTCATAATCTGTTATAATCTAATTAGATGTAGATCTAATTAGTTTTCGTCAAACTAAGTTGTTCAAAATTCCTCCGACGCAACTGAAATGCTGCGTAGGTGAATTGTATCTTTATGTGATTTTGTAACGTTTTTGTAAGAAAAGTTAACTTTCTTAAGTAGTTTTTTATATTTCGCTATGTTTAGCCACTTATCTCATCGCAAAAGAAACAGACTAGGTTTTCCGAAGCGAGGTATTTCTCTTGTTCAAGCAGCAAAGTTTTTAAATGTAGACCAAGCCAACCTTTATATGGCCCTACAAAGAGGAGAAATTTCAATGCGTAGAACAAACGGAAGGATTACAGTTAGCGCAGGAGCTTTATTAGATTATCAAGCAAGAAAAAGACGAAATTGATTAGTATTTCCTAATCTACAAATAAGGAAATATTTAGGAATTGACGCTTGCAAGGAAATGTGGGAAGTGTGGGAAGTGTGGGAAGTGTGGGAAAAATAACCAATCCCCGCTCCCCGATTCCCGATCCCCGCTCCCCGTACTCTATGAGAAGCCGCTGACGCGTCTACGCGAAGCGTCTCCTCTGGAGAATCCCCAATCTCCGTTACCCCTTCGCCCCTAATCCCCACTCCCTTGGGGGAGTGGGGGCCCCGAGTTCCCCAGAGGGGGCCCCACCTTCCCCGATCCCCAATGACACCAATTTATTGCCGATTATGTGGTTTCAAGAGATTGTTGACATCGGGACCACAGGGGATGATACCGCCGGGATTGAGTGGAAAGAGGTTTCCATAATAGTCTCGCTTGACGCTATCTAGATCACAGGTGTCAGAAACTCCTGGTAGCTGATATAAATCACGTAGATAAGGCCCCAAATTTTCGTAGTCTTGGATTCTGTAGCGATCGCACTTAAATAATCCGTAATAAACCACATCGAAACGGAACAAGGTAGTAAATAAACGCACATCTGCTAGTGTTACCTGATCTCCACACAGGTAGCGACTTTTTTTCAATTCAGTGTCTATTTCGTCAAGAGTAGTAAACAATTCGTTACAAGCTTTGTCATAGGCTTGTTGACTTTGGGCAAAACCGCAGCGATAAACACCATTATTTACCGCATGATAAATTTTCTCGTTCCAACGATCAATTTGCTCATGCAGTTCTTCTGGATAAAGATCAAGTCCGGGATTTGTCGCAAACTCGTTAAATTGAGAATTCAACATGACGATAATCTCTGCACTTTCGTTATTAACTATCGTCTTGGTTTGAGTATCCCAGAGTACAGGAACAGTACAACGCCCTTGATAACCAGATACTGCTAAATTATAGATTTCGACAAGAGTACGACAACCTTCTTCTTCTTGGTTGAGAACCCAAATACCTTCGTTTGGTGAAGGAGACACAATCGAAACTAGTATGGCATTTTCCAAACCTTTGAGCGATCGCACAACTAAAGTTCGATGCGCCCAGGGACACCCTAAACCTACATAAAGGCGATAGCGTCCTGCTTGGGGTTGATAAGGATTGTCTGCTTGTGTACTAATAGATTTGCGGAACTGACTAGCTGGACGGATATATTCTCCTGATTGATTACGAGGGGCGAGATTTGACATCATCACATGCCACATCGTTGTCCAGACAAATTTTCCGAGTCTGATTATCATACCAGAAGGCAGCGACTTACCTTTTTTCTTGATGTTTTCGTTGCTTGGCTTCTTGTCCTGCACAACATTAACTCCTGAGTTTCTCCACAAATTCTTGATGTTCTGCTGTTTGCAAACCCTGTTGAAGAACTGCTAGAACCTCAGCCATGTTACCTTCTCGCAAAGCATCAACCATTAACCATAATCCGGGAAAAATCTGACTGCGAATTATTCCATCTGTACCTGGTTCTCGCAGAACATATCGTCCTTGTTGTAAGTTGAACCAATCTAAGCGATTTTCGTAACTTTGCCAAACAATATACTCTTTGACGCCATTGCGACGATAGGCATTAAGCTTATCATTCAGGTCATAAGCAGCACTACTAGCAGCAATTTCTACGATTAATTCTGGTGTGCCTTCAATATAATCATCATCATTAATACGAGAATTGCCACCTACCTCTGGTTCAATTCGTAATAGAGCATCCGGTTGAGGTTCATTGTCAGCGTCAAGACGTACTGTGGCGTTATCTTGTAAATCAACTCCAGGTGTTGCAGCAGTGTAAACTAGCAACCAACCGATTATTTGAGCATGAGGTCTGCCGTGACCTCTAGCACGTACAGGTGAAGCCAAGTATACCACTCCTTCGATGAATTCTGCTTTCATATTCTGCGGCATTGCCTGATAGCGGCGTTCAAATTCGTCGCGAGTTAAGCGATCGCCACTTTCTAAAGGAGGAAAATTAGTAGTAAATATAGCTGACATAGGAAGAAATAAGTTTTAATTTTTCAGGGATATGTATCGTAATCCGATTTAATTCATATATAGAAAATTTTAAATCTCAAAATTTATGGATTCTCACCCAACATTATGTGCTGCTATAAGCGATCGCATTACAAATAGCCCTGATCAGCAAATTACTTTTGCCACCTACATGGATATGGCGTTGTATCATCCTGATTATGGTTACTATTCTACCGAAGCCGTCAACATCGGTAAGCAGGGCGACTTTTTCACCTCTGCACATCTTGGACCTGACTTTGGTGAGTTGCTAGCTGAACAATTTGTGCAAATGTGGAAAATTTTAGGTAAACCTGCGGCTTTTTCTTTGGTAGAAATGGGTGCAGGGCAAGGATATTTAGCACTAGATATTTTAAATTACCTGAAGCTGCGCTATCCAATTTTTTTTGCTGCCCTAAACTACATCATTGTAGAAAAGTCGCCCATTCTCAGGCAAGAACAACAGCAAAGGTTACAAGAATTTACAGTTGAAATCAAAAGCAGTTTGGAAGAAATACTGAGTAACTCTATTATCGGCTGCTTTTTTTCAAATGAATTGGTGGATGCTCTACCAGTACATCAATTTATTTTAGAACAAGGGCAACTGCGAGAAATTTATGTGACTCTACAGCCAGAGTCAATAGAGACGCGATTAATCGCGTCTGTACAAAGTCAACGTCCTCCCACTCTCTTCACAGAAGTTATCGCTGAACCTTCTACGCCAAAATTGGCAGAATACTTTGATTTAGTTGGTATTCAGTTCCTAGAAAACGTTTATCCAGAAGGATATCGCAGTGAGGTAAATTTAGCGGCGCTAGATTGGTTAGGTGTAGTAGCAGACCGTTTGCAGCGAGGGTATGTGTTAACTATAGATTATGGCTATCCGGCAAGTCGTTACTATAATCCCAGGCGATCGCAAGGTACACTACAGTGTTACTGGCATCATCAGCGCCATAATAACCCCTACATCAATATTGGGCGACAAGACATTACGGCCCATGTTGATTTTACAGCTTTAGAAAGATGGGGTGAACGCTGCGGATTAGCTAAAGTGGGTTGGATGCAGCAAGAATTATTTTTGATGGCGTTGGGTTTAGGCGATCGCATGGTTAGCCTTTCTCATACAAACCAACCCATTTCGGATTTACTGCGTCGCCGTGATGCATTGCGTCAGCTTGTAGATCCTTATGGATTAGGTGGATTTGGTGTCTTAGCACAAAGTAAAGGACTCAAGGAAACAGAAACATTTTTAATGCTGAAAGGATTTACGATGCCAGACCTACGAATATCACATTGAAAAGTTAAAACTATATTAATCTCATTTGGGTGAAAACTAATTTACCATTAAAGGCTGAAGAATAAAGTATAAAGGCTGATTTGAACCTTTATGCTTTACTTTTTAGATTTTATCCTTCTTTAGTCAAAAGGTAATAATTATGACCACCCATGACTTATTAATGCTAATCGTGCTACTCATTCCCGGAATTTTACTTTCAGTAATGATTATGGTGACTTTTGCCGCAGGCGGCTGAAAAAGCATTTAGTGGTAGATATAAGGAAGGGAAGGGGGACAAGGGAGTGTGGGGGGACAAGGAGGAAAAGAAAGGAAGTAAACAAAATATTAACTACTAACTGATAACTGATAACTGACTAACAGCGATCGCTCTACCAAAGGAAGATAAAAATGAAGGTAGCATTTCTGGGGACTGGATTAATGGGACTGCCAATGGCACATAATCTGTTAGAAGCAAGAGTCCAGCTAATAGCCTATAACCGCACCCCAGAAAAGTTAGAAACTTTAAAAGTAGCTGGTGCGGAAATAGCAGAAAAACCTTATCAAGCAATTAATGCAGCTGACTGTGTAATTTTGATGCTGACAAATGCCGCAGCTATCTATAGTGTCTTACTTTCAGACCGATGTTCACAAGCTGTAGCCGGAAAAAGTGTCATTCAAATGGGGACTATAACTCCAACCGAAAGTAGAGAAATTAGAGATGCAGTAGTTGCCGCAGGTGGTGAGTATTTAGAAGCACCCGTACTTGGCAGTATCTCAGAAGCACAATCTGGGAATTTAATTGTGATGGTAGGCGCACATCAAGAACAATACCAGCGTCACTTAGAGCTATTAAAACACTTTGGCCCAGAACCTGTCCTAGTTGGGCCAGTGGGGACTGGTGCGGCGCTGAAATTGGCTTTGAATCAATTAATTGCTTCTCTAACAGCAAGTTTTGCTCTTAGTCTTGGCTTTGTCCAGCGTTATGGTATTGACGAAGACCTGTTTATGTACATTTTGCGTCAAAGCGTCCTTTATGCTCCAACTTTTGACAAAAAGTTGCAAAGAATGCTGGAAGGAAATTACGCTAATCCCAATTTTCCCACCAAACACCTGATGAAAGATACTGATTTCTTTATTGAAGAAGCAAAAGCAGCAGGTTTAAATATCAGCGGTGTTGAAGGTGTACGAAAAATATTAGAAATGGCGATGAAAATGTCATTTGCACATGAAGATTATTCCTCTATCTTTTCTGTAATTAAATCAGGGGAAAATTAATTTTTTTTCTTTACGTTCATAAGAGGGGTAATTATCTTATTTTTTTTCTACGTTCTTCATTCTTACGGTCAAACCAAAACCATTCCTCATCTGACATATTTTTTACAGATTTTATACGTTCTACTGCCCATTCTGCATATTCAGGAATAATCTCACAGCCTAACCATTTTCTACCAAGTTGTTCTGCAACAACAAGCGTTGTTCCTGATCCGAAAAATGGATCAACAACAAGATCACCTCTAGAAGATGAAGAAAGTACAAACTTTCTCACTAACTCCTCTGGCTTTTGAGTTGGATGTTTGGTTTTTTCATGCATCCCATTACATGTAGTTGGTATTTCGATTACATCTCTGGGTTTTGCACCCTTAGAATGGGGATGCCAAATTCTACTATCATTCTTATCATTGTTGTCGTATTGGCTTGTTTTTGCTTGGGGATGTTGGGGATATTTTAATGTGTGTTGTCCATAACTGATACGTATATTTTCTGGATTCAACTTAAAATTTTTTGTCTTTCTAAAATGTAAAATACTTTCATGAGAACGTCCCCAATCGTTTGAGAAATTTGCTTTATTTTTGTAATGCCAAATTAGCCATCGACAACTACTAAAAAATTTTAATGCAGGTAGTTTAATATCAGCAATAATTTCTGAGAAACCACAAATATATAATGAACCTGTGGGTTTCAATATTCGAGAAACTTCTTCTATCCAAATTAAAGACCAATTTATATAAGCTGCTTGCGATTTAAAATTATCCCATGAAGCTTTTTTAATATTATAAGGAGGGTCTGCAAATACTAAATCTACTGATTCTGAAGCAAGACTTTGTAGCCATTTAATTGCATCACCAATCCATAATTTTCCGTTAGAATGATCATAAAAAACTTGAGGGTTTTGTGAATCATATTTTTTTAAATTGCAATTTTCTTCTGGAATCACAAATAAAACCTGATTTATAAAGTCAATCAAGTAAATTTTAAGTAGGGAAAGGCAAAAAGCGGTGTGAATATTTCTCCCGCTTTATTGCCATTGTGTGAGGCGAATTTTTTTGATCTTGTTTGTCACCAAAAAATCATTAAAGCGCCTAAAGCACCATTCTTAAGTTTGTAGTGAGGACTTTAGTCCTCAAAATAACAGCTAAAGCCACTTAATACAAACAAAACATGACAATTGTGTGTGACATTGGTGTAAATCCTATACCTGCTAATTACAACTTCGGCAGTATTTCTGGTAGTAAATGACCAGGAACTTTAGATAAAGCCAGGTTTTGTCCTTGTATTCCTAATTCACTGTGAAAAGCGCGAATGGTTTTCACTACATAATTAAATGTTGTTTGGTAAGCTTCGGGTTTTTGAGTTAATCCATTTAATGCTTGTAAATGATTATCCAGTGCTGATTCTAAATGTTGAGAACGTGCAGTTTTATCACCATTTAAAAACTGATCTGTTGCCATATTATAATGTGCTAATCCTAAGTTGTTATGAGTTGCAAAAATATCAAAACTTAAAGCAGCACCATTGAGAGAATGAGCAAGAGATAGGGATTCTTCATAGGCATTAATGCACAGTTCTAAAAACTTTTGTCGTTCTTCTTTAGTTATTTGTGGCTGATTGGCCAAGTGCCAGTAAGCAGTACCCAGATTATTTTGTGTGGCAGCACAAGCGGCAGGAACCTGTGCTGGTGTACGATATTTCAAAGCTTCTCCATAGGCAGCCACAGCAAGTTGTAGATTCTCTCCTGGATTTTCGTACTGTGCTAAATTCCAATGAGCAGTACCAATGTTGTTTTGAATCATGCCATATTTGAGTGCTTCCTGTTCTGGATTGTAGTAGGCTAAGGCAAGACTGTAAGCAACGATCGCATTCTTTAAATGCTCCATTGGTTGATTGTATTGTGCCAAATGCCAGTAAGCAGTACCTAAGTTATTCTGAGTTGCAGCATACTTCAATGGTTCCATCTCGGCGGTACGGAAGTTGAGTGCTTCTCGATAAGCAATCACCGCTTTTTGCCAGTTTTCCCCAGCTTGAGCAAAACGTGCTAAGTCACCATAAGCAGTCCCCAGATTATTTTGCACACGTGCATAAGTTTCTGGATGGGTTTCAGGTGAAATTAGCTTCAAAGCTAATTGATAAAATTCTATTCCCTGTTCTATGTAAGATTGTCCTTCTTCAGAATTGGGCGGCGTGCGATATAGCATCCAATAGAGTGTACCCAAGTCATTCAAAATATCTGGCACTTGTGGCGAAGTTTCATCATGGGTGATAGCCTCTTGATATGCCAAAATAGCCACCATCAAGTTCTCTAAATTAGTTTGTCCCTGTTCAATGCGGAGGCGATACAAGTTGCCCAGACGATGATAAGCTACTGCCAGTGTTTCTTGTGAAGCTTTTGTGGAATGTAAAGAGTCTATTTCTTCTAGAAGTTCTTGTACTTGTACACTCTCATTTTGATCCTGGGCGATCGCACTGTTAAGAGTTGCTAGTACTAACTCTGTTAACTCTTTGCTAATGTGCGATAAACGCGGTGGCGATGGAGTCTTGTTGATATTAACTTTATCTTTGGCTTCCTCCTGAAATGTTTCCGGTACAAATAATTCTGATTTGATTGGTGAAGGTTCTTGTGGTTTGTGTCCACGATTTACAGGTGTTTGGATTGCAAAATCAATCTCTTCCACAGGAAAATCGTCACCAGAGACAGGTTCTTCCCAGGCTACCTGTTCAATATTTCCTACATCTAAGCTTCTAGAACCAGAAAAGCGTTCTGGTGAGTTTTTGGTACGAGTTGTCGGTGTCGGTTCTCCAGCAAACACAAACACCCCAGTACGACAACGCCAAAACTGTGGTGCTGATTGTTGTATGGCGTACAACCAAGGACGCGATACCCACAGTAATAGACTGGATTCCAAAAAACTACTTGATTCTGGGCTTGATAAATGTTGTTCAGTTAAACGTAAATAGTGCAAAAATAGACGTTGGATTGCTACTGGTTGCTTAGTTAACTGCTCAACACCTACAATCTGAAAAGCTGGTACTGGCAGTGACCGTCCAGGATTATCTTTCGATACACCAACAATTGGCGGTGGATAATTCACCAGCCATTGATTTATTTGTGCGATCGGGTTAGGGTCACTTAAATTCAACCTCAGAGTCACCAGTCGTGGATAAGCTGGTGTACTAGCTTCCTGCGTATTTGATGGTTGATACAGCACTTGACCTACAGGATAGGCCAAAGTTGAATGCAAACGTGCTGCTACCTGATTTCTCAGGTTTAAGTCATCACATACCGCTACCAAAATTTGTCGCCGCAAACCAAGACTGAGGGCAACTTTTAGACGGTGGTATACTTGGCGATTCCACGCAAATTTATCCGAATGTGCAGTATCATTCACGCTCATGGTGGCTAAGGAGCCGAAACACAGTGTACATCCCTTTTAAGGGCATATGCAAGCAGTCTGTATATCTAACTATGACTACGGTTTTCAACTAGTTATTGCTCTGCTCAGGATAAATCAAGGTTTGAAATAAGAATAGAGGAGTTGTATATTATTATACTTAATTTTGTCACTGATTTTCTTGCATAAAATAGCAATTACCTGGTAATGAAGGGCAAATTTCTTAATCTATCACCCTCTATCTCTATCTTAAAGATTAGACAAAAAAACCAGGTTTCCAAAAATTTAGAAACCTGAATAATTGTAAAATAAAATTGATTTGTGAAAGCAATTTTTATTAACTAAGGTTAGAAACAGAGAAGGCAACAAAAATCAAACCACTGACCAGAAGTATTCCCACAACTCCCATAATTACATAATTACGCTTTTGCTGGTCTGTAGGAGGCTCTGCTTGGTAAACTTTAGGTTCACGAGCAAAATTGTTGAGGCGACCGCCTTCTTCAGTCGTGTAGGGCATGAATAAATTCCTTACGCTACTTATTCATTTTATGTTACATAAATGCAATATCCCACTCTTATCATTAGAGATAATTCGTTACAAAAGGGAGCGGGGACAAGGGGGACAAGGGAGTGTGGGGGAAGTGTGGGAAGAATAACCAATGCCCCATGCCCCATGCCCCATGCCCCAATCCCCGACCCTAATTTGTAATTGTTCCAGTCATTGGTGAAGAGGGGCTGGCGTAGTCTTTGATGGGCATCCTGCCAGCTAGATAGGCTATGCGACCGGCAGTTGTTGCCAGATTCATGGCGCGTGCCATCAGGGGCGGGTTTTTTGCCAAGGCGATCGCACTGTTAATCAACAAAGCATCCGCACCCATTTCCATTGCTTGGGCTGCTTGCGATGGCGCACCAATACCAGCATCCACCACTACAGGAATATTGGCATTTTCGATAATGATTTGAATGTTAGCAGTTGTTTTCAATCCCTGACCAGAACCAATCGGTGAGGCGAGAGGCATTACTGTTGCACAACCGACTTCTTCTAAACGCTTGGCTAGCATTGGGTCAGCATTAATATAAGGTAAAACCGCAAAGCCTTCTTTGACTAATTGTTCTGCCGCTTCTAGGGTGCCAATGGGGTCTGGTAATAAATATTTAGAATCGGGAATTACTTCTAATTTGACAAAATTATTATCTTCCTGTCCCAAAAGTTTTGCCATTTCTCGCCCCAATCGAGCAACGCGAATCGCTTCTTCGGCGGTTTTGCAGCCAGCAGTATTCGGTAGCATCCAAATTTTTGTCCAGTCTAGCGCTTCGGCTAAACCTTCGTGTCCAGGTGCATGAGTTTGTACTCGTCTAACTGCGACTGTCACAATTTGACAACCACTTTCTACGACACTTTGCTGCATTTCTTCGATGCTGCGATATTTACCAGTTCCCGTCATCAAGCGGGAGGTAAAAGTTTTGCCAGCAATCACGAGGGGTGTGTCAGCAATGGTAGGGGTGGGTTGGGAAATTTGTCTGTAGGATAGGGGTGAAGGCGAATGAGTAAGCATAACAGGGGAGGTAGATGATTGGTTCTGGAAGCGCGAGTAATGAAAATTCGACAGTAGGGGGTCAGATTTTTGTTCCCAAATCAAATCAGCAATTAATGCTGCTGTTATCGGTGCAAGCAGAATCCCATTACGATAGTGTCCCGTAGCAAAGGTGAGGTTTTGACAGGAGCTATTTCCCAGGATTGGTAACTCATCGGGGGTAGCAGGACGAAATCCCCACCATAATTTTTCTATGGGATAATTCTGGATTGGAAGATATAAACGGATGGCTTGTTGTAGTAAAGTTTGAATGCCTGCTGGTGTATTGTGGGGAGTAAAGCCAACATCCTCAACGGTAGCACCAATAATGATTCGTCGATCGCGTCTTGGCACTATGTAAATATCGTGACCAAATAAAACCCGTGTTAGGGGTAATTCTGCGATCGCTTCTGGTATACGCACACTCAACATTTGTCCTTTGGTTGGACGTACGGGTAAGGGAAACAATTGATTAGTCCAAGCACCTGTAGTTAAAACATAGTGTTCGGCACGCAAAATTCCACCATTGGTTTGGACTCCTGCAACTTGCCCTTGCTGTTGTAAAATGCCTTCTACTGCTGTTCCTTCTTTCAGTTCCACACCCAAGGATTGCGCTGCACCAAGCAATGCTTTTGCCAAGGCTCGATTATCTACTTGGGCATCTTCAGGATACCACCAACCACCAGTTACTTCTTCTCCTAAACCCGGCTGATATTGGTGAATAGTTTCTTTGTCTAACCAGTAAGCTGTTTGAGAAGACACCGACAGTGGAAAAGATGACGAAAACTCACTACTGCTTCCTTGTCCCCCATGTCCCCCATGTCCCCCATGTCTCCCTTGTCCTCTACCAACGCGGGGGTAAAAACTAACGATTGTAGATACTGGACGATTTGACCGATGGTACGTAGTTCCGCCAGTTCTTCTACATTACTTGGCTTGGGTCTGTCTCTTATACACATCTAGATGTGTATAAGAGACAGGTTTATACCAGTGAGTTGTTCTAATTTGTACGCCCACTCTGGATAAATAAAGCGCGATCGCCAACATAATTCTTGCATTGCTTGATTGGAGATGTTTTCGGCATCCGGTGCTAACATCCCAGCAGCTGCATGTGTGGCAGCTGCGTGGAAGTCACGACTAGTCACGATGACTTTCGCGCCACGCAGTTTCAATTCAACGGCGATCGCTAAACCGATGATACCGCCACCAATAATCAAAACATCGTTAGTCATTAGTCAAGAGTCCATAGTCAAAAGTCCATAGTCAAGAGTCCATAGTCAAGAGTCCATAGTCAAGAGTAATGGCTATCAACAATTGACTATTGACTATATAACTCCTAACTCATAACTAGTAACTCATAACTAGTAACTCATAACTGTTAATTGATGATTAGCAACCACTACCACAAAGCACGAATTGGTTCGTTATTGTTACTATCATTTGATTGAGTATCGTCTGTGGTGGTTGTATTTGAATTATCTTGAGCAGTTGTTGTTGTATCAGTCATGGTATCGGTCAATGTGTCATCAGTTGCGTTGTTCTGAGCAACATTAGTTTTGTTGGTTTTGGTGGAATTTGTACCAGTCGCAGTGCTGTTGACATTAATGTTGGCGGGGAGAACTTTTGATGTTTTACCTCCTGGGGCTTGAGCAGTATTTTGTCCGCCCATCGGAAAGCTAATCCCCAGCAACGTACCTAGTAAAATTGCCAAACCTCCAGCCATCAAAATGAGTGGTGTCCATCTACCCATATTTTTCTCCTTTTTAACCTTTTAGTGTCCAGACTACTTGAGAACCTTCTGCCCAGAATCCATCAAATTTAGTAAGTTTGACATTTCCTAAAAGCTGAGTTTGACAAGCTAAACCCAGATTGATTGGCGGAGAATGAGGAGGTAGTGAGTACCGCCTTTCTTGACGCCAATTAACTTCTGCAAATTTACCTTCTACTTGCATTTGCAATGAACAACTATCGATTAACCGACAGTTAATAACCTTAGCATCGCTGTTGTAGAGGTCAATACCATTTTGCAGCAAAATGTTCCGCAGATTGGTTCCGCCTGTACGCTCAGTTGTTTTACCTTGAGCCAGCACTCTGGGCATTGCAGATCACTACACAAGTTTTAGGTTGTATTGTAACAATTTATTTCTGATACAGAAAAAACTATTTCCCAATCTTATTTTAGTTATGAAACAATCACAATCATATCCTTAAGCATAAGTTTAGAAATCATTTGATATTGTCATATTATTATGAACTTGAAAAACACTGAAGTGGTTG
Organism: Westiellopsis prolifica IICB1; assembly: GCF_004323185.1. Classification (GTDB taxonomy): domain Bacteria; phylum Cyanobacteriota; class Cyanobacteriia; order Cyanobacteriales; family Nostocaceae; genus Pelatocladus; species Pelatocladus prolificus_A. The sequence goes on along the minus strand of NZ_NAPS01000002.1, from coordinate 771,229 downwards.
TAATGTTGGGAATACAGACTTTTTGATGTCGATTTTTTCTAGATTTGAATAATGGTATCAATGTTATCATCTGCGATCAGATTTTCATCAGCGTAGTGTTGTCACAATTGACCTTGAAATATCGCTCTTGTGAACTACGAGGAGCAGTAAGTCCATAAACTCCTGACAGATACTTCTTTGAAGGTACAAGCCCCCAGACTTATCTGTGGAGCCAATTCTATTTTCCACGCATCCAAAATAGGCTAACTTTTCTGACAATTGTATATTCTGACATATCTTTATTTTATTCTGTAGTTTGAACAATTCCTCATCTTATGAGCGCTAACTCTTTACCTCAACTTTGGATCTATGACACTACACTTCGAGATGGTACTCAACGCGAAGGGCTATCTGTATCCATAGAAGATAAGTTACGTATTGCCAGAAGACTCGATCAACTTGGTATTCCCTTCATTGAAGGTGGATGGCCTGGTGCAAATCCTAAAGATGTGCAGTTTTTCTGGCAATTGCAGGAAGAACCGCTCAAACAGGCTGAAATCGTGGCTTTTTGTTCGACTCGACGCCCGAACACAACAGTGGCTTCTGAGCCAATACTACAGGCTATTCTCGCTGCTGGCACTCGTTGGGTAACAATTTTTGGTAAGTCTTGGGATTTACATGTCACAGAAGGACTCAAGACTACTTTGGCTGAGAATTTGGCGATGATTCGCGATACGATAGAGTACTTGCGCGCTCAAGGGCGTCGTGTGATCTACGATGCCGAACACTGGTTTGATGGCTATAAGCACAATCGTGATTATGCTTTACAAACATTAGAAACTGCGATCGCATCTGGTGCGGAATGGTTAGTCTTTTGTGACACTAATGGTGGTACGTTACCCCATGAAATTACGCAAATTATTACTGATATAGTTAAATATATTCCTAGCGAAACAAAATTAGGTATCCATACTCATAATGATTCGGATACAGCAGTAGCAAATGCCCTAGCCGCAGTCTTGACAGGCGTCAGGATGGTACAGGGTACAATCAATGGTTATGGTGAACGTTGTGGTAATGCTAATCTCTGTTCGCTAATTCCTAATTTACAACTTAAGCTAGGGTTTCAATGTATAGAAGAGAACCAAATCTCACAATTGACAGAAACCAGTCGTTTTGTTAGTGAAGTAGTTAATCTTGCTCCAGATGAACATGCACCATTTGTTGGTAGATCAGCATTTGCTCACAAAGGTGGTATCCATGTATCAGCAGTAGAACGTAATCCCCTCACTTACGAACATATTCAACCACAACAAATTGGTAATTGTCGCCGGATTGTCATTTCCGAACAATCAGGAATTAGTAATGTTTTATCAAAAGCCCGCTCATTTGGGATTGAATTAGATAAAAATGATCCTACAACCCGAAGAATTCTTGAACGTCTGAAAGCTTTGGAGAGTGAAGGATACCAATTTGAAGCAGCAGAGGCGAGTTTTGAATTATTGATGCGCCAAGCTTTAGGAAGTCGGCGGTTGTTTTTTGAAATTAGGGGTTTTCAAGTCCACTGTGAGTTGGGACAGGGAGAACAAAATACTAACGCCCTAGCTACAGTTAAAGTTACCGTAAATGGTAAAAATATTTTGGAAGCAGCAGAAGGAAATGGCCCTGTTGCAGCTTTGGATGCAGCTTTACGTAAGGCTTTAGTGAATTTTTATCCCCACATTGCAGCTTTTGAGTTGACAGACTACAAAGTGCGGATTCTCAACGGACATACAGGCACAGCAGCCAAAACCCGTGTCATGGTAGAGTCGGGAACTGGTCATCAACGCTGGACAACAGTAGGAGTTTCTACCAATATTTTGGAGGCTTCCTATCAAGCAGTCGTAGAAGGATTAGAATACGGCTTGTTGCTACATTCACAAGCAGCAGTCAGCGTGTAAGGGTATAAGGGTCTAAGGATAAATATTCAATTGTCGCTTTTCCTCCTACACCCCTATACCCTCACATCTATTTTCTAGCTATTTGGTTGTGATCGCGGACCATTGAATTTGTAAGGAATTTGAAGCGTAATCCTAAATTTATCCGCGTCAAGACTTAAATCAAGATATTATCTTGAGAATTGCTGACTAGTTTGTCGCAAGTCTGTTGCTTTAGAAGTGGTCATTGTTTTTCACCCGCAGATTGCCAATTTCGTACCACACATAATAAACTCACACACCACACAAAATGATTGGCAATAAATTTTTTGTTTGTTAGTAGACCACTAAACTACTAACTATTAAGCACTAACAAATCTAAGAAAAACTTTCCCAAGCTTGGCTAACCACTTGACTAAGCCACTGTCGCTGTTGTTTATCTAGTAAAGTATCTTCAGCTAGCAATTGAGCTGTTAGTTCTTCTAGAGATTGGCCTTGATCGCGGACAATTTTGATTACACCTGCGATCGCAGCAGCAACTAAGGCTTCATCAACTGGCTTTTGCCTTAAGGCAATGATTTCTTGAGGGTTGTCTGGAATGGGATAATTCATGTGCGTAAGGTTTAATGAAACAGATAATGAACAAAAACTTTGACAAACTTTTAAAATTTCTTTATTGAATTTTTATTCAACAAGATAGGGCGGATCATACCGTAAATCACCCTTGTTTGGAAACTGGCTTAGTACATATTATTAACTGGAGATTTGACAAAGAATGAAAGAGGTACTTTACATAGAAATACCCACGGCGGACACCTCAGCAGTATGCAAATGGTTACAAAGTGATTTTGAACCAGGAATTGGGGAAAAACTGCGGACACTGGATGGTTTCCGCTTGAGAATGATAGGAAATACAGATGATAGCAGAAGTATTCCGGAAAACTTCAGTGAACTTTCTGTTTTTGTTTGGTCAGTACAACGAACTACTTATCTAAAAGTGTTCCGGTGGTCAGATCAAGCCTTTCCTCAAGAAAAACAAATTCTCAAAACCCTGACAAATGCAATCAGAAGCCGCTTTCCCCATCAATACCCAGAACCACCAACCATAGATTTATCCCAGCAATCGATTTTTGAAGCATTAGCCCCCCATTATCCCCTTACTGTCAAATATTTTCAAAAAATGCCTCATGGTGAATATGACCTGAAACGAGTGTACTGGTGGGAGCAACGCTGGCGTCAAGGTGTACGCAACCCCCAGAAACCACGTCAGGTGTTGTTTGCTCACCAGAACTGGGGACAAGGGGATAAGGAGGACAAGGGGACAAGGAGGACAAGGGAGACAAGGGGGACAATAAACACCAATGCCCAATACCCCATGCCCAATGCCCCATGCCCAATGCCCCATGCCCAATATGACCTGATCTATATCGGCGGTGCGCTGGGGGTGATTCATGCGGCTGTGATGGCAAAATTAGGCTACAAAGTGCTGTTGGTGGAACGGTTACGTTTTGGACGCATGAACCGGGAATGGAATATTTCTCGTGATGAAATTCAAAGCTTGATTAATTTAGGTTTGCTGACATCCAGCGAAGTAGAATTCATTATTGGTCGTGAGTACCAAGACGGATTTAATAAATTTTTTGATGCTTATGTTCCCAAACCATTAAAAGCACCAATTTTACACACTCCCACAGTTCTAAATTTGGGGTTAGATTCTGAAAAATTGCTCCAACTATGCGGACAAAAGCTGCTAGCGGCTGGTGGTGAAATCTGGGATGAAACAGAGTTTATCAAAGCTGATATTTATACATCAGAAGTTGTTGTTACATTTAAAGACTCAAGTAATCAAATAGACAAGCAAGCAAGCGGACGAGTGCTTGTAGATGCGATGGGAACAGCATCACCGATCGCTTGGCAGTTAAATGGTGGTCGTGCTTTTGATAGTGTTTGTCCGACAGTAGGAGCTGTGATTGAGCGGGGATTTGAGCCGGGAGTATGGGATTGTCAGTATGGAGATGTGCTTAATAGTCACGGTGATATTTCGCGGGGAAGACAGTTAATTTGGGAATTATTTCCCGGTGCAGACGAAGAACTAGCAATTTATTTATTTCATTACCACGAAGTTAATGCTCAAAATCCCGGTTCCTTACTGGAAATGTATGAGGACTTTTTCACAATTTTGCCAGAGTATCGGCGCTGCGACATGGAGAAGCTAGTTTGGAAAAAGCCGACCTTTGGATATATACCAGGGCATTTTAGTGTGGGGAGTAGCGATCGCACCATAGCCTTTGATCGATTAATAGCGATCGGTGATGCTGCATCTCTTCAGTCACCCTTGGTTTTCACAGGATTTGGTTCCTTGGTTCGGAACCTAGAACGCCTCACCACTCTTTTAAATATCGCCCTCAAACACGATTTACTTTCTTCTCGACACTTGAACCAAATTCGTGCTTTCCAAAATAATATTGCTGTGACTTGGATGTTTTCCAAAGGAATGATGGTTCCTACTGGTAAATTTTTACCACCAGAACGCATAAACACTATGCTGAATAACTTCTTTGGTCTTTTAGTTGATGAACCCCCAGAAGTAGCAGATGATTTTATCAAAGATAGATTCAATTTGCTTACTTTTAATCGGTTAGCACTCAAAGCAGCCAAGAAAAACCCAGCATTGCTGCTGTGGATTTGGGAATTAGCTGGTGCTAAAGATTTATGGCGTTGGTTAGGGAACTATTTTGACTTTGTTCGTCATAGTCTCATCAGTGCTTTACTGAGTGGATGGCTACCTACTCTTCTAAACCGCAATGGTCAATGGTTAGAAAATCGCTCTCCAGCATTATGGTTACAGCTATCAGCTATCAGCTATGCATTAACTACAGCTAAAGGAAAACCAAAAGTCCAGACTCAAGAGTCCAGACTCAAAAGTCCAGAATCAAGAGTCCAGACTCAAGAGTCCAGACTCAAGAGTCCAGAATCCAAAGTTTTTACCATTGACCAATAACCAATGACAAATTACTACTTATTAGGGCGAAAATTCGGTAACTCTACGGATGCTAAAGACTTTCGCCCTTTAGGTGGTCGTTCAGGATAAACCACGGGTGAGGGTGATTTTTCAGACTGTTCAGATCCTGGTAAAGAAGGAGGTAATGGTGATATATCTAACCATAAATCCTCATTTTCCTCAGAATCTGTGTCAGCACTGGCTGAAATGACAATTATTGGTTCTTTTGTATCTTCTATATCTTTTGTATCCTTAACCGGAGTGGCTACTGTTTCCCAAATGGGCGTCACAGTTTGATCATCATTTTTTGCTTCTTCTATATCTTCTGGATCTTTTTCAACCAATAGTGGTGGTGATACAGATGTAGTTTGGGCAGCAAAAAACAATTGAATTAAGTTATCAACTTGCTCATCTAAGCTTAACGAATCTGAAGATGAAAATGTTTGTGATCCAGTTTCATCATCAACTTCTGGCTCGATAGTTGTTTGCTCTGGAGTCAGTGCGCTTTCTGGAGATGGAGTATCAGCAGTCGATGATTGACTAAAAATCGAGTTATCCCATGGATGTGGGTTTGAGCAAGAAGATTCTACCCTGAAACGATCTATATCTTCTGTGGAAGAATCAGCTTCGGCTGACCAGGGTTGAATTGGTTGCTGGTTGGGAAGTAAAGAATGAGTTCGCTGATAATTTCTAGGGTGTGTACTATCTACATTATTGGTAGGAGTATAAGCATCTGTAGAATCAGAGCTAGGAGGTGGTGTTTCTAGACATTTTTCGAGAGCTGCCTTAAATTGTAATGTTTGGCGTTGTTGCCGCATTAAGCGAGTACGTAATTCTCGACAGGAATTTTCTGATTGCAGTAGCTGGTGGGATTGTTCGTTATATTTAGTTTGAAGTAAGGTACATTCTCGCTCCAGTAGGGCAAGACGTTGTTGGTTAATTTCTAGCTGTGCTTTATGATTGTCTATGACAGTTTCTTGAGTTTGCACTGTTTGTAGTGCAGTTTCCAACTGTTGATATAGGGATTTTATCTGTTCTTGAGCAGCATTTAGCTCTTGAGTCTGTTGGTTAAGTATAGACTCTGCAACAGTAGAACGTTTTTGCTGCCATTGCACAGCTGCTTGGGACTCAGACAAAGCAGTTTTCAAACCTTCTACTTGTTCATATAAATCATTATTGGCAGAACGCAATTCTTCATTTAATGCCAACAGTTGCTTAAATTCAGACTCAACCAGTACTTGTTTTTCTTTTTCAGGCTCCGCAACCCAATCTAACTCAGGTTCTAATTCCTCTAGTTGCTGCTGATTTAACTCTAATCTGTATTCAAAATTACTAGTTTCCTCTATTTGTTGGTTCCCTTCTGTCATTGAGTCTTGACAAGACGCATCTTCCTGATATTCCTGATTTTCTGGCGCTGGTGCTAACAATGGCAATTGCGAAATTGTTCTGTTTTCGGGAGGTAAAACAGAATAAAAAGGACAACTTGCTTGTTGCGGTTGTGGCGCACTAGCAGGATTTTGGGGTTCATTAAAAGCCCCGTTATTTGGGGTGTCTGCTTCATTCATCACTTTTCACCCACCAGCTTAAACTTATCGATTGGTGACTGCGGTAGCATTACGTATCAATGCTGTCTTATCAAAATCTACTCTATTCGGCAAGTTTGTCACCTTCCTTAGGAGAGTGATTTATGATTATTTTGTTATAACTTTTTGCTACCCGAAAGTGCGAAGTTGCTCAAAAATTAACAACCCACAAAAATTTCCCCACACCCCTCACTTAATCAAGGCAACCAACGAGGATAAAATCCTGTTAATGGGAGTTGTTCTGGTTTAAGGTCTGCATTGTCCTGGGCATCAGCTATTGGTAATAATGGCATTAACCACAGGTTGCTAGTAGCGATCGCCTCTCCATCATCAGTTGTCAACAAAGGTGCATTTAGTGGTGGATTCGGGTTTGTCTGGATCTGGTCAAATAATAAACCCAAACCATCAGGAGATAAACTCATCTGTACATTTCGTTGATCAGGAGGTAGCACCAATAATGGTTTTTGTTGTCCTGTTTTGATGTCAATGGCAACTAGATATGGTTGTTCTTGATAATATTCCCCTGGTAATAGCTGTGTTAGCAAGCAATAGAGCGTAGGGGACGCAGTATCAAATTGACAATTCACTATCGAACCTGTGGTGGATAAGAGTTTTTTCTGAACGCCCTGGTTGGTGACTAAAAACAAGTCTCGTGTATAGTCTGTATTAAATTTAACCATTGCTGCTTGTGAACCATCCCCGGAAAATGCTTGTACCAATCCAAATTGGGGGAAAAAATCTAGGGGTTTAGTACCATCTTTTTGTAACGGCAAAATAGCTGTTCCCTGACCTTGGGCAAGGGCTACAGCTTTACTATCCGGTGTAATCATAAAATCTCCCCCCGGTTGACTTTGCAAGCGTTGAGGAGGTGTTTTTTGACCAGAACTATCACTGTTCACTGACATAAACCACAGCCCAAAGTCTCCAGGATTGTCTTTTTTCCCTCTTTGGACAACAATAGTTTCTCCATCAGGCGAGACATCAAATTTTAAGTTTTGATATTCTTTGTTGTCTAAAAGCAAGTCTACTTTGGCTGCTGGTTCTGCTGTTTTTTCATAAGGTGCATTAAAACCGGTTGTGACTGTATACAATTGCGCTGATAGTAAGTCTTGACTATCTGCGGGGCGAGCTGCAAATAATATTTTCTGCCCATCTGGAAATGGCTTAAAGTCGGTAACTATGATGTCTTTGGGAGTAAGTATTTTTTTTTGTTCTTGAGTTAAGTTGTAAAGAACTAAGCTTCCTTGGTCTTCATTGCTAGCCCCGATATAAATAATTACGCGATCGCGTGTGTTAAATGTTGTTTCAAATGGTTGTATGACTTTATTTGTTTTTTCTTCGCTAGCGAATTTATCTTTTGCATTCTCCAACTTCACTTTGTAAGTTGTTCCATAGGGTGCTGGTGTGATGAAACTGTAACCCATGCGTCGCCCCGCCCAACTGAATGTACCTGCTAAGGGAGGCTCTATTTTCAAATTTTCCTCTACGCTTTTCGTATCCATAGGACGACTAAAGCTGAGAATAAAGGCTTTGTATTCTGCTCCAATTTTTTGATTTTGGCTGGTGAAATTAGTCAAAGATATATCTTTTTCTTCACTTTGTAAGTGTTTCCAAGTAAATTCTCGGACACGAACTCTGACTACATCACCTTGGGATATGATTAGCCCAATGATTAAAATCAGCAGTAACATTAATGCGATCGCAATGCGATCTAAGGGTTGGAAAAAATTTTTTTTACTAGTCATTTGTTATTAGAGACGTGATAAATCGCGTCTGTACAATGGTCATTTGTTAATCGTCATTTGTCATTAGAGACGCGATTTATCGCGTCTGTACAATGGTTATTTGTAAAAGAAGCTTGACTATTGACTATGGACTATGGACTATTGACTAATAACTATAGGGATTTTTTGGTTGAGGAATTTTTTTCAAGGAACTGGCTGCAATGGTGAGTTGACGTTTGTCTGCTATTGTTTCGGTGGTCATTTCTCCCTCTACTTCTAACCAGGTATCTGCTGGGTATTGGTCGCGAGTTTCTTTGATTTTGACTGGTAATCCTACAGGATAAGCATCGGCAGCGCAGCAAGTTAGAACAAAACGCGCTAGAAATATGTATTCTTTTGCAAGGTCTGGCGGATGGATGACAAATCCTTGTACTTTGACTTTATTACCTTGATATCTATCTGGTTCTGGATAGACGTTAAGCATACGTACCCAGTCTACGAGCGATCGCTCTTCAGGAGTAACAGAGGCGCGGAATGCTTGTGGTTTGACGCGCGTAGAACCTAATAATTCACTGAAATCTCGTTGTAGTGCTTTATCGCTAGCAAATACTTGTGGTGTAAAGGTCAATCCCAAAATGGCTGCTACTAACAATAAAACACTACCCCATCCCGGCGGAAATAAACTGATGTGTTGCATGTTACCAGTCATTTCATGACGACGCCGCTGAAAAAGTTCTTTGGCTTTGAAAAAAGCGACAATTAACAAGCAGAATGCAGCCGCCACTACTAATCCAAAATAATTCGGATGAATTAACAAATTAAGCTTGTCAGTCAACCAATATTTCAACAGCAAAATTCCCCAAGCTGTAATTGCTAAGACATCAAGCCAGGGGAGTAATTTCTTTTGAATTCTATTTATACGGTTTGGATTTTTAGTCATTGCTGATTAGTCAAGAGCCAAAATTCAAGAATTAGTAGGCAATAGTCATTGCTTTGGACTATTGGCTTTAGACTAGGAACTAAATTTTTAAAGAAAATGCAAATTCAGAATCAGGGTGAACAAAAAAGTTAATAATGCAGCTAAACCAAATAGGTAAAAGATTGCTTTGGGTTTTAATATTGTTAACATCAAACCTATACCTTTAAGGTCAACCATTGGTCCAAATACTAAAAATGCTAATAAAGAACCACTGGTAAAAACAGAAGCAAAAGATAGAGCAAAAAAAGAATCAACTGTCGAACAAATTGACACTACCGTTGCGAGTAACAACATGGTAGTAATTGAACTAATTGGGCCTGAACCCAAGCTGAGAATTAATTCACGAGGAGCAAGAACTTGAATAGCAGCTGCGATCGCACTACCAATCACTAATACTGCTCCCAATTCTCGCAGTTCTTGCACAGTATTTTCTAATACTAATTGCAGTTTGGCTTTTAAGGGTTTACTCTGAATAGAACTTGTGGTTGTAGCTGACGCAGCAGTTTCTAAGCGCGTAGTTTGTCCTGCTCCTAACAAAAACGTTCCAGACTGTAATAAAGTCGGTACATTTGCTTGCTGCTGTACTTGAGAAACTTTCAGGCGGTGTTTTGTGTTTGGAGTCGGAGGTGGGTTAAATTTCAAGTAACGAGCGATCGCAGGTTGAACTATGGGAGTCAAATCTTTTTGAAAGCTAAACACAAAGCCAATAATAGTGGCAATTAATAGGGAAAAAACTACTCGTAATACTACTATTTCTGGCTGATCACGAAATGCTGTCCAAGTTGCCCAAATTACAATCGGATTAATTGTTGGTGCGGCGAGTAAAAAGCCTATTGCTACTGATGTAGGAACTCCCTGCATCAACAACCGCCGTGCTACTGGCACGTTACCACACTCGCAGACCGGAAACAAAAACCCGACCATACTACCGACTAAAGCACCTAGTAGGGGATTTCTGGGCATTTTTTCTACCAATTTGCGCTCATCTATAAAAAATAACAACAAACTGGATAAAAATACTCCCAACAGCAAAAAAGGCATCGCCTCGACTAGCAGACTCAAAAATAGAGTAAAACCATTGTTAAGTTTATTCATGGGCGTCGCTGTCAAAAGCGGTTTCTAATTATAAGCTTCTGCCACGTCATTTTATCGAAATGGGGATCAAAAACTGGTAAAGACTATATAAGCGTTCATTAAACATTCTATTTACAATTTATTTGTATGATTGTTTTTGAAAGCTTGCAAACCATTACTGGTGATAGATAACTATTTCGATTGGAGTTGGTTTACAGGTAATGAATCCTATTCTTAGATAGCTGAACTTGAAAAATAGTTCCAATTCTAGAATTTCATTACTTACCAGCATAATTATTGATCACATTTTTTTATAATTACGTTAATTTTGCCTGATATGATGTTATATCTTATGGTTTTTTATCAAGTATTCATAGTTTGTTTTAAATAGGGCGATCGCCCTTAGGTGTTTGCTAGTAGACAAGAGGGTGTTTGTATCAACTTGTGATTTGATTTTCTACTATAAAATTATAAAAATTGCAAGACCAAAAAGGAAGAACTTAACTTAAGTAGCCATCATGCACTGAGTACACTAGGGTGAATAAAATTTTTGACTACTCCTACACCCCTACACCCCTACACCCTTACACCCCCACAAGCATTTTCAAGTTAGGTATCAGTTAGCAAATCTTAAGTTAAACTTTCTGGATCTATACCCAAGGCTTTTAGCCGTTCTGTTAGTATTTGCGCTCGTTGTTCTGCTTCTAGGCGACGTTGTTCTGCTTCTAGGCGACGTTGTTCTGCTTCTAGGCGACGTTGTTCTGCTTCTTGAATACGTTCTTCTGGTGTCAGCAATCTTTGTCCTTGCTCGTTATACCAGTACAACCACTCCCGTGTAATCCCTAGATAAGTTCCCCGTTCTCTACCAATTCCTAAACCAATGTCACTGAGCCAAACTGGGTTTCCTGGCTGTAAGATGTATTCGCCATTTACTAAGCGATAAACTTCTAGAGGTGGTTTCTTGCGACGACGGGGATTGTAGACCACATAGTACAAAATCTCTAATTCTGCGTAGAATTGTTTTTTAGTAGTGTACTCACCCCGATACTTTTGGGAAACAACTTCCAAAACTAAAATGGGTACTTTTTTCTCTTCCCACAGCACATAACTCAAGCGCAAATCTTCATCAATGAAGCGCTCAACTCCCACGCTCAGAAACCCATCAGGGACAATAGCAGATTCATTAGGGTCATAATAAATACCCATATCAACCCCAAAGAACCAATCCCAACGATCTGACCACAGCAAAGCTAGTATTACTTTTAATAAACCAGGAATTAAATCTTGTAGTTCGTTATCCACAGGTGTGTCGTCAGAATCGGGTAATTCCTCAGAAGAGGGTAAGCAGTTTAGGGGGTTGTAGTCTAACATGGGACATTTGCAGAATTAAGATTCTACTATAAATTGTAGAGAAAAGATTCCGAATGATTTGAGATGAGTGGCGATCGCACACTATCTATCAATAAAGTGAGCTTCCAAAAAAATACCCACACTTAAGATAAAGGTGGGACTATACTACGTATATTGAAAAATGAATGTTTTAAAAGTCACTTGTGCAAATCAGGGAATGCAGTCGGATGAAATCAAAATTGCCATTCGTGGTTTGGATCGTTTAATGCAGCGCGAACAGATGTTAAATTGGCAAGGTCTTGAAATGGGCTTGATTTAGCTATTTGTGTAATTGAATTCAAAGCAAGGGCTAATTGCTCATTATTGCCGGATGCGATCGCACTATCAACTACAGCAAATAAAGCACGAAAGTTTTCTGCGCGCTCATCAAACGAGTGATCAAGGTACGCCATCAGCAGTTCTCGCTGGGCGTTAATTCTGGTAATTGTTTCTTTCTCCCAAGCTTCAATTTCGCGCCGCTTAGTCTGTTCTTGTTCGGCAATCTTTAGGTAATCAGTGTAAGCTGTAACCATTTGCTGGAGGCATTCAGCAGGGTTCTCCATATCCTGCCGATGCTGCCCCAATAGCTTTGCTATCATTGTGATACTAAAGGCATAAAAAGAACACTATGATTGCTCAAGAAATGGTTCAACCTTCATTCTTCATGCGCTCTGGAGTTCGGATGAGCCTGTTTGGAGATGTCTATATTTTTAAATTTACGAATGAGTTACAGTCTCGGTTTGAAGAACTTTTGGGAAAGAACAAGCAAGACTTACTCACCAAAGAAGAACGGGCTGAACTAGATGGAATCTCTGAATTATCCCGAATTTTTACTTTCATTAACGCCCAACTTGCAACCCAAGCTAAATGGTGTCCCACTCAACTCGAAAATTTATACGACGACGAGCCAGATTCCTCTGCGAATATTGCCACTCCCCAGAATACCTAAGCCCAAATCGTTTCACTATTGACCATATTCTGCCTCAATCTTTAGGCGGTTCCGATGATGTTGAAAATTTAGCTCTAGCTTGTCATCGCTGCAACGAGCGTCGCTACAACTTTACAAAGGGAACAGACCCTCAAACCCAGAAAATAGTATCTTTATTTAATCCCCGTCAGCAGCTGTGGTCTGAGCATTTTATCTGGACAGTAGACGGTTTGAATATTATTGGAAATACTCCAGTCGGTCGTGCTACGTGCGATCGCTTGGACATAAATGATGAAAGGCATGATGAGGGAGCAATTCGAGATGCTCGTAGGTTTTGGGTGCAAGCTGGTTGGCATCCACCTGCGGACGATCCTTGTCAATCAGCTTGAATACATTTCGACTGTTGTGAATTAGCAAACAAAAAAGAACACAAAAATTACTTCGGCGCATACAAAAATCATTTCGGCGCACACAAAAATCATTTCGGAGCATACAAGAATCATTTTGGCGCACGCAAAAATCATTTCGGAGCATACAAAAATCACTTCGGCGCACGCAAAAATCATTTCGG
>NZ_NAPS01000002.1:752776-757930 GCF_004323185.1 Westiellopsis prolifica IICB1 | reverse complement strand
CAAAAATCATTTCGGCGAGCGCAAGAATCATTTCGGCGAGCGCAAGAATCATTTCGGCGAGCGCAAGAATCATTTCGGCGAGCGCAAGAATCATTTCGGCGAGCGCAAAAAATTGTGTAGCTTGCTTCTCGCCCGTTGTGTGATACCATTTCACAAAAAATCTGATACAAATACAGATCCGTATAGACGCGATATATCGCGTCTGGTACAAAATTTATATGTATCGCGATTAACGTGAAATGGTATGAGAATTGCGAATTGGTATATAGCAATCCTAAATCATTCGTGAGAGGCCAGATCCCCGACTTCTCCTAGAAGTCGGGGATCTAAGATTCCGTGTTTTCTCACAACTCAATTAGGATTGCTGTAATACCATAAGTTTTGTTAACACAAAAAAGGGCAGGCATAAAACCCGCCCTTAAATTATCACTAAAGGTAAAAAACTTTATTTGTTTTACCTTACTCAATCTCCGGCGCACTTAATGACACTTCTGGTGTGATTTGTTGTGCCAGTGAAGGTACTGCATCACGCAATCTTTCTGTTAGCTGTACTGTTGTGGCATCGTAAACCTGAGTCAAAATCTTAGGATACAAACCAATGCCAATTATTGGTACTAACAAGCAGGCGATAATGAAGATTTCGCGGGGTTCGGCATCGATGAGTTTTTGGTGAGAAACTAACTCTTTGTTCTCTTCGCCGTAGAAAATTTCCCGCAGCATGGACAGTAGATAAATTGGCGTTAAGATAACACCAACTGCCATTAAGAACACCACAATAATTTTGAAGGTAGAGCTATAGGCGTCGCTAGTGGCAAAGCCAACAAAAATCATTAATTCTGCTACGAAACCACTCATTCCTGGTAATGCCAAAGAGGCCAAAGAACAAGTCGTCCACATAGCGAAAATCTTACCCATTTTCTTACCAACACCGCCCATTTCATCCAACATTAGGGTGTGTGTGCGGTCGTAAGTTGCCCCTACTAGGAAGAATAAACTTGCCCCAATCAACCCGTGGGAAACCATTTGCAACATTGCCCCATTCAAACCTAAATCTGTGAAGGAAGCAATACCAATGGTGACAAAGCCCATATGGGAAATTGAAGAGTAGGCAATTTTCCGTTTGAGGTTGCGCTGGGCGAAGGATGTTAAGGCAGCGTAGATAATATTAACTACCCCCAAAATTACCAATACAGGCGCAAAATAAGCATGGGCATCGGGAAGCATCTGGGCATTCATGCGAATCAAGGCATAACCGCCCATTTTCAACAAAATCCCAGCCAGCAACATATGCACTGGGGCCGTAGCTTCACCGTGGGCATCTGGTAGCCAGGTGTGGAGTGGGAAAATAGGCAATTTGACAGCGTAGGCAATCAAGAAAGCAGCATACAGCCATAATTGTAAATTTAGGGCGATATTTTTCGCCGCGAGCGATCGCATGTCAAAGGTGACTGTATCACCGTAAAATGCCATTGCTAAGGCTGCGACCAAAATAAATAGTGAACCGCCCGCAGTGTACAAAATAAATTTAGTTGCTGCATATTGACGCTTTTTACCTCCCCAAATTGCTAGCAGTAGGTAAACCGGAATTAATTCCAACTCCCACACCAGGAAAAACAACAGCATATCCTGGACGGCGAACACAGCAATCTGTCCGCCGTACATTGCTAGCAGTAAAAAGTAAAAGAGTTTTGGCTTGAGTGTCACAGGCCAAGCTGCTAAAGCTGCCAAGGTGGTAATGAATCCAGTCAAAATAATTAAGGGCATAGACAAACCATCTGCCCCTACTGACCAATTCAAATCCAGTTGTGGAACCCAAGGATAACTCTCAAACAATTGTAAATCGGGGTTAGAGAAATCATACCTAAGGTAGAAAGCAGTAACAATTAGTGCAAAATCTATCAGCCCAACAATCAGGGCATACCAACGTACTGTTTTGCCGTCTTTATCTGGCAAGACAGGGATGAGCAGCGATGCTGCTATAGGTAATAGGATGATTGTAGTCAGCCAGGGAAAATTAGCTGTATTCATGAAGTCGCTCTTAAGGTTCGGCTATCTGCTACTAGCTATTAACTAGCAGTTTTTTCGTGATTTGGTTGTTATTTGTTAGGTTGATTTAACAAAAATCAAAAAATATGAAGGCAGGTGATCCGCTTGTCCTGCCTTCATTTAAATAATCAGTTATCAGAGACGCGATGAATCGCGTCTGTACAATTATCGGTTAGCTAGAGACGCGATGAATTGCGTCTGTACAGTTATCGGTTAGCTAGAGATGCGAGGAATCGCGTCTGTACAATTATCGGTTAGCTAGAGACGCGATGAATTGCGTCTGTACAGTTATCGGTTAGCTAGAGATGCGAGGAATTGCGTCTGTACAGTTAGAGACGCGAGGAATTGCGTCTGTACAATTATCGGTTAGCACCGAAGGCAATGGTTATGGCTTTAATCTGCCGCCATTAGGCTATTGACTGATAACTGTCCACTGATAACTGTTCACTGATAACTGATTTAAGTGACACCAAAAACAATCACTAAGCCCAATACGGCTGCAAATACAATCAACGCGTAGAATTGAGCGCGACCGTTTTCGAGGTATTTCAAACCTTCGCCACTCACGAGGGTGAAAAAGCCTGTGAGGTTAACAGCACCATCAACAACACGGAAATCAACTTCCATGACTTGTCTAGCTAACCGACGCAAGCCCAGGACAAAGACTTGGTGGTAAATGTCATCGAAGTACCACTTGTTGAGGGACAGGTTGTAAAGTGGTTTGATTTTAGCAGCGATCGCCACCGGATTGATTTTACCCCACGAATACATCAAGGAGGCGATGGTAATGCCGATCAGGGAAATTGCTACCGAAGCACCTGCCATAATGTAAAACTCATGCAGGTCAACTTCAGCAGCTTTGGCTACCACTTCTTCAAGGGTTTCGTTGGGAGAGTAAATAAACTCCTCAAAGTAGTTACCAAAGGGCGTCCCCACTAAACCAATGAGTATCGAAGGAACTGCCAATACGACTAAAGGCAGGGTCATTGTCCAGGGTGACTCGTGGGGATATTCACTGTGACCGTGACCATGACCATGGTCATCGTGGTGTTCGGCGTGGGCTTCTAGTTCTCCTTTGGTCATTGCACCGGGGCCAAAAGCAGGAGTTCTTTCAAAGCCCGTAACTATGCCCATACCAATAGGAGATTTGAGTTTTTCCCATAACTGGGTTTTATTGCCCCGGAATTGACCTTCAAAGGTGGTGAAATACATCCGGAACATGTAAAAGGCGGTAATTCCTGCTGTTAGCCAGCCAATACCCCACAGCACCGGGTTTGAGGCAAATGCTGCACCAAGGATTTCATCTTTTGACCAGAAACCAGCAAAGGGCGGAATCCCGGAAATTGCTACACAACCAATAAAGAAGGTAATAGCTGTAATTGGCATATATTTCCGCAGTCCACCCATCAAGCGCATATCTTGTGCCAAATTGGGGTCGTGACCGACAACTGCTTCCATGCCGTGAATTACTGAACCAGAACCTAAAAACAGCATCGCCTTAAAGTAGGCGTGGGTCATTAGGTGGAAAAGTCCAGCGCTGTACGCTCCTACTCCCATAGCCATCACCATGTAACCAAGTTGGGAAATGGTGGAGTAAGCCAAGCCTTTTTTGATGTCGTTTTGAGTAATTGCGATGCTTGCCCCTAAAAAGGCGGTGAATGCCCCAGTGTAGGCAATTGTGTCCATTGCTGCTGGGACATGTTCAAAGACGGGGTACATCCGAGCAATCAGGAATACACCTGCTGCCACCATTGTTGCCGCATGGATTAAGGCAGAAATGGGTGTTGGGCCTTCCATAGCATCAGGTAGCCAGACATGCAGGGGAAATTGGGCAGATTTGGCTACTGGGCCTAAGAAGACCAAAATTGCAAACAGGGCTGCCAGTATATTGCTCAGAGAACCCGTGTGAACGAGTTCGGTGAGGCGATCGCCCATTATTTGAAAATCAAAGCTTCCTGTTGCCCAGAATAGCCCTAGAATGCCCAACAACAAACCAAAGTCACCTACACGGTTAGTGACGAAGGCTTTTTGGGCTGCGTCTGCTGCTGACTTGCGATCGTACCAGAAGCCGACCAGCAAGTAGGAACACATCCCTACCAGTTCCCAGAAGATATAAATTTGTACTAAGTTGGGACTGACTACCAGACCCAACATTGACGAGCCAAACAAGCTGAGATAAGCATAAAACCTGACATAGCCTGGGTCGTGGGCCATGTAGCCATCAGTGTAAACCATGACCAGGAAGGCTACCGTCGTCACAATCACCAGCATTAACGCTGTCAAGTGGTCAATTGTGTAGCCCATACTCAGATGAAAATTGCCAGCCGCAGCCCATTCTAAGGTATGGGTGTAAGGGGCGTGTCCTTGTAGTTGGCTCCACAATATGGCAAACGACAGCCCCATAGCCGCTCCCATTAAGGAAATAATCAATGCGGCATTGAGCTGTCGTAGGCGGTTAGTCACCTGATTTAAAGAAATTAATCCCAGCCCTACCAGCATTGCTCCGAGGAGGGGCAATACTGGGATTAGCCAGGCATATTGATAGATTACTTCCATCACTGACGCCTACTTTTAGAATTCTTCATGAGCAAGGATGAAGGCTCAAGGATTAAGGATGAAAGAATGCACTAGTTGCAAATGGCTGTTGAGAGTGTCAACAAAGAGGAACTTTCACACCTTATGTTATGGCGAAGTCTAGTCTGTGGAAACAGTACAAGTCTCGACATAACTAAGCAATTAAACATTTTTTCATACTTCAACCTACCTGCGGTCAGCCGCCCTAGTGGGCGTCTACATACTTCAGCCTTGAGTTGAGTAATTTGTCGATCTGTTAATAATTGTGACACACACCCTTTAGGATAAAATACCCCACCTGATACTGATTAGGTGGGGTAATTAAGTATAGTTTTAGATTTTGTCGTTGGTCATTGGTTATTGGTCATTGGTTATTGGTTATTGGTCATTGGTTATTGGTCATTGGTTATTTGTAATTTATCCATAGTCTATAGTCCAAAGTTTTGACCATTGACCATTGACCATTGACCATTGACCATTGACCATTGACCATTGACCATTGACCATTGACCATTGACCATTGACCATTGACCA
>NZ_NAPS01000002.1:638945-752714 GCF_004323185.1 Westiellopsis prolifica IICB1 | reverse complement strand
ATTGACCATTGACCATTGACCATTGACCATTGACCATTGACCATTGACCATTGACCATTGACCCTTGACCCTTGACCCTTGACCATTGACTATTATGCTGACCGACATCCTAAATCCGCGGTTGTGGGGGTATTGTATGCACGGGAAGACTTGTCGTAGCTGAGTTTGATTTCTTCTAATGCTTGCAGTAAATCTTCTCGACCGCGAAAACCTTCCAAACGTCTTTTAACAATGCCGTTTTCGATCAAAAGTAAAGTAGGTAGTGACTTGAGCCGATATTTGGTAGACAATTTGAAATTGTCATCGGCATTCACATTCACGAATTTGATTTGCTCGTTGCATTTATCTTTAAATTGCAACAGTAATGGGTGTATGATGCGGCACAAACCACACCAAGGAGCTTCAAAATTTACTAAAACAGGAATAGGGGATTCTAAAACTTCTTGAGTAAATGTCCGCTCACTAACCGACAACACCATGATGCCTCTAATACTATAGGGTTTTTATATCCAACTTGCTATCAGCACAAGGGTAACGTAAGCCAGTAACTGCCGATAGATGCTCTGGTAGGCATAACAGAAGGTATGCAAATTTTCCAACCTTTGTCTTGGTCATTTTGCCTTTGACAAAAAAAGCCAGCGCGGCGTTTACACACAGTGGCATTTGGGGATTTTGAACTCCAATTTATGCCTTTACTGGGGAGGGAAATTAGACGCTCGGTATCTATCATTTACTCCCAATGATGACAATTGACCAGCAACTACTAGGACAAAATCTCTGATTGATTTGACCTACCCCCTCCACTGAACAGCTGTTTCCATTCATCGTACATTGATTTGGTAATCACAGATGAGCCTAAATCTTCATTTGTTGTCTGTCTTATGCTGTTGTGAATTGGGTTTTAGTCTAGGCTACCATTGTACCTTACTAGTTGCCACCAATAAAAGGGGATGGGACCACCACAATAGCAGCACAAACACAGCGACTCCAATATAAGCGGGACGAAGGAATTCTTGCCACCGTAGAGATTGACGTCCATCTAAAATAGCTGCAAAGGGAATAATGCTCGTACGCTGCTTAACTGCTTTAAAAGCTTCGCCATAACGCCAACCAAGTCGGCGATCGCCGTGCCAAACCCCAAACAGGTGATGCAAAATCAAGCCCAAAGAAGTGACAAAGGTAAAAGTCGTACCCAACCACAAAGTATGGGCAATACACCAAATAACCTGTCCCACCATTTGGGGATGGCGAGTAATACGAATAATTCCTGTTTCGTAGAGATGGACTTGGGGCTTTTGAATAGCAGCAATTTCTAGTAGATTGAAAGTAGCAGGGTACAAAAACACAAAAGAAATTGCCGATAGCACCCAAACCAATGGTTTTACCCAGGGTAGATATTGGACTTGCCACATTTGCAAACCATCATAACGGTGGTTAAAAAAGTAAACAATTAAAATTCCAGCTAAAGGTAAACTAACTAACGCAAAGATAATCCGGTAAACTCGTGGGCCAATATATTTTTCTGCCCAAGGTCGCAATGCGGCTCCACCGCTATGAGCAATTGCAAAACTAAATTGTAGTCCCAACATTATAAAATGACTGGGAGTTAACCATGATGGCAGCATCATAATACACAGGTGAAGTAATTTAAAGAAAACTTAATTCAGTACAATCAATACCACAAAGTATTCAAAGGGGGACTTTAGTCAAGATGTTGTGTTACTGTCTTTTTCGGATAAATCCTCCGATTTTAATATGCAACAAATTATGCCCAGTCAGAATACTATGAATCACTGGTTTTTTGCTAATGCTGCTCCTTTCTTGTTTGTGGGTTGAGCCTATATGTCTGACCTTCCATTCACACTAGATCAGTTACGGATTCTGAAAGCGATCGCTCAAGAAGGGAGCTTCAAGCGCGCCGCTGACAGTCTTTACGTTTCCCAACCAGCCGTCAGTTTGCAAGTGCAAAATTTAGAACGGCAATTAGATGTTCCCTTGTTTGACCGCGGAGGACGTCGCGCTCAGTTAACTGAAGCAGGACATTTACTCCTGAGCTATGGAGAAAAAATTCTCAGTCTTTGTCAGGAAACTTGTCGCGCTATTGAAGATTTACAAAATCTCCAAGGCGGTACATTAATTGTCGGCGCTTCTCAAACCACCGGTACTTATCTTTTACCCCGGATGATTGGGTTGTTCCGACAAAAATATCCTGACGTGGCGGTACAATTACATGTCCACTCTACCCGCCGCACTGCTTGGAGTGTAGTCAATGGACAAGTTGATTTGGCAATTATCGGTGGTGAAATTCCTGGAGAATTGGGAGAATCTTTAGAGATTATTCCTTACTCAGATGATGAATTAGCGCTGATTTTACCTGTATTTCATCCCTTTGGCAAACTTGAAACCATCCACAAAGAAGACCTATATAAATTACAATTCATTGCCCTTGATTCTCAATCAACAATCCGCAAAGTCATAGACCAAGTTTTAGCGCGTCATGATATTGATACACGGCGTTTAAAAGTGGAAATGGAACTCAATTCTATTGAAGCAATTAAAAATGCTGTGCAATCTGGCTTGGGAGCTGCTTTTGTCTCGACTTCTGCCATTGCTAAAGAATTGCAAATGGATGTATTACATTGTGCTCCCATTGAGGGTGTTGTCGTCAAGAGGACATTGTGGCTGATTTTTAATCCCAATCGCTATAGATCCAAAGCAGCAGAAGCTTTTAGCCGGGAAATTCTACCCCAGTTTGCTGCACCTGGATGGAATATAGATGTGTTAAAATCATCGCAAAATCACAAGAGTTTAGCAATTAATACCACACTGGACTTAGACAATTCTCACTCAAATGAAAGTTAATATTTAGTCATTTGTCATTAGTCAGTTGTCATTTGTCCTTTGTCATTTGTCCTTTGTCCTTTGTGAAAAAGCTAATGATTAATGACCTATGACCAATGACTTATGACTAAATGACTATTGACTATTGACAAAAATGGAAATTTACTGTACACGTCCTGGTTGTCCCCGTCCACGCAACTATTTTTCAGATTTAGATGATCATTCTATTTTGAGAACGGTGCAGCAAAAATACTGTACTACTTGTGGGATGCCGTTGATTTTGGTTGGTCGTTATTTACCATCAAAATTATTGGGACGAGGCGGTTTTGGGGCTGCGTTTTTAGCCTGCGATCGCTATACTCCAGGAATGCGTCAGTGTGTAGTGAAGCAATTTCAACCAGCAGGGAATCTCAGTTCAACTCAACTACAACTCGCACAAGATTTATTTGAGAGAGAAGCCACTGTTTTAGAAGAAATAGGCTCTAAACATGAGCAAATTCCTGATTTATTCGCTTATTTCCCAGTCATAGTTTCTAGCTTTTCTCAACCAGGACAACAAGAGCAATTTTTTTATCTGGTTCAAGAATATATAGATGGACAGAATTTAGAAGAAGAATTAGCGCAGAAAGGTAAATTCTCTGAACAAGAAGTATTAGATGTGCTGCAAGATATACTCAAAATCTTGCAGTTTGTCCATCACAAAGGCATCATTCATAGAGATATCAAACCATCCAACATTATGCGCCATCGTAACGGTAAGCTTTTTCTGTTAGATTTTGGCGCGGTGAAGCAGGTAGCAAATGCACCTCCCGGAGGAGTTGGTTATTCCACTGGTATTTTTTCTCTGGGGTTTGCACCTCCCGAACAAATGTCCGGTGGACAAGTTTTTCCATCTACAGATTTATATGCTTTGGCTGTGACAATTGTAATGTTGTTAACCGGTGAAAAGGATGTAGCCAAGCTATTTGATGTTTATAGTAACCAGTGGAAATGGCACGAGCATGTTTGTGTCAGTCCTTTACTGGTAAATACTCTTGATCGAATGCTTTTACCTGCTGTTAATCAGCGCTTTCAGTCAGCCCAAGAAGTATTAGATGCTCTGAATTTAAATTTTCAGCCCATTATACCAACACACATTCACCCCCACCAACCCATACAATTACCACCACAAACAAAGTCACAACCACAGTCTGTAAATACTCAGTCTCCGCAACAAACGACATTATCTCCGGCTGTGCAAGTTGCACCGTTGTCTACTTTAGAGTTACTGATCGGGGCTGGATTTAGTGGTTTTGAAGGTGGATTGCTCGCGATCGCATTGTATAGTGTGCTGGGTTCGATAAATATTACTTTAGCTGCTTGTGCTGTAATTTTGGCAGTATTGCTTTTTGGGCAAAAGCAACGCTGGATTGAAAAAACTGAGATGTTAGTGTTCGCAGCAGGAACATTCGCAGCGATATTTTTTTTCCCCTTTTTGCGAAATGAGCTAACGATTCGGCAAGTAATCGTTATAGCTATTGCTGGGGGTTTGGTGGCGATCGCTGTTACAGCTTTATTTCGTCTGATTTATAAATTATTAACTATATTTCTTTCTAAATAATTGGGACTAGCCCTTTTAAGGTGTAATGCACTTTTCTTGGTGTCTTGGTGTCTTAGTGGTTAAAAAATCGACTTTTGAAACACCAAGACACTAAGACACGAAGTTAAATATCATGTTTTTGATCTTAACCGAAATGTATTGGGAGCGATCGCGCGCACAAAATAATTCTTCAAACTAAATGAGCAAACTGGATGGAGTTTTTTTAAGACTAGTAGATTTACCATCTCATTAGCTGTTTAATAAACAACAGAATCATCCAGGATACTACCGTAAATATATAGAAGAATTTATATGCGATCGCTCTTCGTTATCTTACCCCTTGTTACTTTGGGCTGGCTTGCAACTGTCAATACCGTCAGAGCGCAGGAAGTTTCAACCGATGGAACTTTATCTACTACTGTTAGGCTTGATGGCTCAAATTTTATTATTGAGAATGGTAATAGAGCCGGGGGAAACCTTTTTCACAGCTTTAGCCAATTTTCTGTTCCTAATGGTCGTTCGGCTGTATTCCAAAATCCTGTCGATGTGCAGAATATTATCAGTCGGGTGACGGGTGGGTCGATATCTAATATTGATGGTTTGATTCGCGCTCAAGGTAGAGCGAATTTATTTTTACTCAATCCAGCGGGTATAGCTTTTGGATCGAATGCTAGGCTCAACATCGGTGGTTCATTTTTTGCCACGACAGCTAACAGTTTGCTGTTTGGTGATGGGGTGGAGTTTAGTGCTACGAATTTGGCAACACCACCAGTGTTGACTGTAAATATTCCGATTGGGTTGAGATTTCGGGATAATCCGGGGAATATTAGTGCCAATAATTTTGGTCTTGAGGTACAGCCAGGAAACACCTTGGCACTGATAGGCGGTAACGTAAACCTAGATTCAGGAATTCTGTTTGCACCAGGAGGACGAATTGAATTAGGAGGATTGACACAAGCAGGAACAATTGGCTTGAATCCTGATAATAGTTTGAGTTTCCCTGATGGTGTGGTGAGAGGAGATGTTGCAATTAACAATGGGATAGTTTCTGTATTTGCTGTAGAGGGAAATAGTGGTGACATTAACATTCAAGGCAAATCTGTTTCCTTAAGTGATAATACGCAACTCATTGCTAATCATATCGGACAAGGTAATGCTGGCAATATATCAGTGAAGGCTCAAGACGCTATTAGGCTTGATAATAGCTTCATCTTTAGTGATGTGGGAAACTCTGGGGGAACACAATCAAATGGTAATGTTGGAAAGATTCTGATTGAAGGCAGAAATGTTTCTTTGAGCAATGGATCTCAACTGCAAGCTGGTTTCTATTCCAACTCCCAAGGAAATCCTGGCAGTGTAACTTTGCGAGCTAAGGAATCTGTCTCTTTGGCAAATAGTAGTATTTTTACAGATGTATTGTCTGGAACAACAGGTAATGGCAGCAATATCGAAATTGTAGCAGGTTCGATTTCCTTAAGCGATGAATCTCTACTGCGAGCTAGGAATCAAGGACAGGGAAACGCTGGAAACATCAATATTACAGCCACAGACGGATCAATTTCTTTGACTAATCGCACTGGACTGGAAACCGATAGTATTAGACAGGGTAATGCTGGCAATGTAGTGCTAAAGGCTCAAGACGCTGTTAGGCTTGATAATAGCTCCATCGTTAGCGATGTGGGAAACTCTGGGGGAACACGATCTGTTGGTAATGTTGGAAAGATTCTGGTTGAAGGCAGAAATGTTTCTTTGAACAATAGATCTTCACTGCAAGCTGGTTTCTATTCCAACTCCCAAGGAAATCCTGGTAGTGTAACTGTGCGAGCTAAGGATAAAGTCTCTTTCCAAAACAGTTTTATCTACGCCGATGTATATCCTAATGCAGTAGGGGATGGTAGTAATATAGACATTTCAGCTAAATCGGTTTTTGTAACTGATGGTGCTTTACTGAACACAAGTAATCAAGGACAAGGTAACGCAGGCAACATTGACATCACCACAGGATTGCTATTTGTCAGTGGTGGGGGACGACTTAATTCCAACACTTTGGGTGCAGGTAAGGGCGGGAACTTAAATGTTAGTGCTGATACTATAGAACTGATTGGTTCAAGTGCTGATGGTCAGTTTCTTAGTGGTTTGTTTGCTCAAGCTAACCGAGGTTCAACAGGAAACGCTGGAGATTTAACGATTAAGACTCAAAAGTTGTTTGTACGCGATGGGGCGCGGGTCAGTGCTAGCACTTTGGGTGCAGGTAAGGGCGGGAACTTAAATGTTAGTGCTGATACTATAGAACTGATTGGTTCGAGTGCTGATGGTCAGTTTTCTAGTGGTTTGTTTGCTCGATCTAACTCAGGCTCAACAGGAAACGCTGGAGACTTAACGATTAAGACTCAAAAGTTATTCGTACGCGATGGAGCACAAGTCAGTGCTAGCACTTTTGGTGCAGGTAATGGTGGGAATTTGACTGTCACTGCTGAGACTGTAGAACTGATTGGTTCAAGAGCTAATGGTCAGTTTCCTAGTGGTTTGTTTGCTCAAGCTGACTCAGACTCGAAAGTAAATGCTGGAAATTTGACGATTAAGACTCAAAAGTTATTCGTACGCAATGGAGCACAAGTCAGTGCAAGTACTTTTGGTGCAGGCAATGGCGGGAATTTGACTGTCACTGCTGAGACTGTAGAACTGATTGGTTCGAGTGCTGATCAGTTTTCTAGCGGTTTGTTTGCTCAAGCTAACCCAGGCTCAACAGGAGATGCTGGAGATTTAACGATTAACACTCAAAATTTATTCGTACGCGATGGAGCACAAGTTAGTGCTGGCACTTTGGGTGCAGGTAAGGGCGGGAATTTGACTGTCACTGCTGAGACTGTAGAACTGATTGGTTCGAGAGCTAATGGTCAGTTTCCTAGTGGTTTGTTTACTCGATCTAACTCAGGCTCAAAAGCAAATGCTGGAGACTTAACGATTAACACTCAAAATTTATTCGTACGCGATGGAGCACAAGTCAGTGCAAGTACTTTTGGTGCAGGTAATGGCGGGAATTTGACTGTCACTGCTGATACTGTAGAACTGATTGGTTCGACTAGTGGTTTGTTTGCTCAAGCTAACCGAGGTTCAACAGGAAATGCTGGAGATTTGACTATTAACACTCAACAGTTATTCGTACGCGATGGAGCAGGAGTATTTGTTAGAAGTTTAGGAACAGGTAATGCAGGCAATCTGCAAGTAAATGCTCGCTCTATCAAGCTGGACAATCAGGGAACGCTTACTGCTAGCACTAGTTCAGGTGACGGTGGCAATATTACCCTAAACGTCCGTGACTACTTATTCATGCGTCGCAATAGTAACATTACCGCTTCCGGGGGAAATGATGGCGGTAACATATTTATCAACAATGACCCAGGTTATCGAGGCTTTGTGATTGCTACACCCATGCAAAACAGCGATATCACCGCCAATGCATCTACAGGTCAGGGAGGTAAGGTAATTATCAATTCCTATGGTATTTTTGGGTTTGTACCCCGTAGTCGAGAAGACAGCGAACTGAGTTCTAACGGCTTTGATCCAAGTAAGCTACCCACCAATGACATCACAGCTATTTCCCAACAAAGTCCTACTTTGAGTGGAACTGTGGAAATAAATACTCTAGATGTTGACCCCAGTCAGGGATTACTCGAATTACAAGCTAATCTTACAGACCCAAGTAGTCAAATCGCCCAAAACCCTTGTCAAAAAGGTTTTGGTAGCTCGTTTATCATCACCGGACGTGGTGGTTTACCATCTAGCCCAAATGACTCTTTAAGTAATGATAATGTTCGCGTTGGTTTAGTCAACCCATCTACTAGTACCAGCAGTTCCCAAAGTTCAACTATCAACCAACCAAAAACCCAATCCGCAGCTAAACAAATTATCCCCGCCCAAGGTTGGATATTTAACGACAAAGGTGAAGTTGTGCTGACAGCCTATGACCCCACAACTACCAACCCTCAACGCACTTCTCAACCCACAGCTGCTTGTCCTGCATTTTAAATGGGAGCATCCCAATTTTTTCAAAACACAAAATGAAGTAGCTCTGCTTAATGCTCTGCGCTCCTCCCTTCGGGTAGTTCCCTCCGGGACGCTGCGCGTAGACGCGTAATACCATTTCACGTTAATAGCGATACATATGAATTTGTAGAGACGCGAAATTTCGCGTCTCTACACCGCCTGTATTTGTATCAAGATTTTTGTGAAATTATAACAGGATTTTGGATTGACCCCACGGATCAATCCGGGGGCTTGAGGATTTTGGATTTTCGATTTATTCTACGGATAAATCCGGGGGCTTGTACCATCAAAGAATGATTGGTCATTGGATGCGGATATGGAAACGATGAAGTTACGAGTACATATTGGGACGGATGGTATATTGCAAATCCAGACACCCACTGATTTTAAAGATACTTCTGTTGAGGTAGTGGTGGTTGTGCAGCCGTTACCCGATGTAGAAGTTGCACCATCAGAAGAAACCTATGAGCGTTATAACGCTTGGGGAAAGCCCACTACTAAAAAATCGATAAGTCATGCAATTACTAGAATGCGACAATTGCAGCGAGAAGTTGCGTTGGATAAAACCTCAATCCGCTCCATGATTGAAGAGGGGCGAAGATTTTAATGCAGTTTGTTTTGGATTGTTCTGTAGCAATTAGTTGGTGTTTGGTAGATGAAAATAATGATTATGCTAATGCGATACTGGCAATAATGCCGGATTGTGAGGCATTTTGTATTCCCAAGAAATGATTTTTCAGGATTTGGCTGCCATTTCCATCAGTATATTTTGGGTATGGCGTTCTGGTTCATTTTTGCCGGGATGACGCTGAGTATAGGAGCCATCTGATTTTAGTTCCCAAGCTTGGCGATTGTCCTGTAGCATAATTTGGAGAATGTTTTGCAAGTTTTGTAAAATCTTTGGATCTTCCACTGGTGTCACGGCTTCGACACGGCGATCTAGGTTGCGGGGCATCCAATCAGCACTACCAATGTATATTTCGTCACTGCTGTTGTTGTGGAAGTGAAAAATGCGTGAGTGTTCTAAAAAGCGACCGATGATACTAATCACTCGGATATTTTCGCTGACGTCGGGAACTCCGGGACGTAAGCAGCATATACCCCGAATAATCAAGTCAATTTCTACACCAGCTTGTGATGCTTCGTACAAGGTGGCAATGATTTTTGGGTCTACTAATGAGTTCATTTTGGCGATGATTCGACCCTTTCTACCGTTTTGGCTGTGTTCGATTTCTCGTTGAATTAGGGCAATCATGCGATCGCGCATAGTTACGGGCGATACTAGCAATTTACGGTAATAATTTTGACAAGAGTAGCCAGTGAGGTAATTAAATAAATCTGTTAAATCTGCGCCTAATTCTTCTCGACAACTCAGCAGTCCTAAATCTGTGTATAACTTGGCTGTTTTGGGATTGTAGTTACCAGTACCGATGTGGACGTAGCGACAAATTTTCTCTCCTTCCTGACGTACTACTAACACAATTTTGGTGTGGGTTTTTAATCCTACCAATCCATAAACGACATGCACACCGGATTTTTCTAATTTCTGCGCCCAAGTAATATTATTTTCTTCATCAAAACGGGCTTTTAATTCTACCAGGGCTGCAACTTGCTTACCACTTTCTGCCGCAGTAATTAAGGAGCTAACAATTTCCGAATCCCCAGAAGTGCGATACAGTGTCACTTTGATCGCTAAGACTTGAGCATCATGAGCTGCTTGGGCGATAAATTGTTCTACAGAAGCGTTAAAGGATTCGTAGGGATGATGTACCAGTAAATCATTTTGCTGAATTACGGAGAAAATATTCTCTGCTTCGTCTAATTGAGCAATATTATTTGGTTGATGAAAATGACGCAGACGTGGAGGAATTACAGGTGTCCAAGGTTGATCTTTGAGTTCTGGCAATGGTAAAGCCATGAAGGACATTAAATCCTTTAAATTGATTAAACCATCTATTTCATAGACATCACTTTCAGATATTTCCATTTCTTGGACTAGCATCTTTCGCACAGATTTGGGAATTGATGGTTGAATTTCCAACCGCACCACAGAACCACGAAAGTGTCGTCCGCGTAATTCTTGTTGAATTGCTAGTAATAAGTCATCTGCTTCTTCTTCAACTACTGATAAATCGGCTTTGCGAGTTAGTCGAAACAGGTGATATTCTTTAATGATCATGCCTGGAAATAAGGCATCTAAATTGTGAGCTACTACCTGTTCAATGGGTACACCAGTCCAATGATTTAATTTGCCATTTTGTGGTTCTAGTTCTTTGGGTAAGGCAATAAATCGAGGTAAAATATCCGGGACTTTGACTCTAGCAAACTTTTCATCTCCTGTGACTGGATCTTTGACAACTACCGCCCAATTAAGACTGAGATTTGCCATTAAGGGGAAGGGATGACTCGGATCTACTGCTAGGGGTGTGAGAACTGGAAAAATTCGTTGTTTAAATAAATCTTCTAAGTAAGAACGTTGTTCTCTACTGATGTCTGTGTAATTGAGAAGATGGATACCATGAGCAGCCATTTCTTTTCGTAGCACCTTCTCAAACAGGCTATGTTGTTCTATGATCATTGGACGCAAAAGTTGAGCGATCGCTTCTAATTGTTCTTGTGCTGTACGTCCATCTGGGGTTCGTTTGCTTAAGAGTGCTTGCACTTGGTCTTTAATTATCGCCACACGAATCATGAAAAATTCATCTAAATTCGAGCTGAAGATAGCAGCAAATTTAAGTTTTTCGAGTAACGGTGTACGGTTATCTAACGCCTCATGCAAAACTCGACGATTGAATTCTAACCAACTTAATTCCCGATTTAGGTAATACTGTGAGTCGCTGAAATTTATCGTTTTGGCTATTTCTTTGGATTTAGTCATGTTAGTTTTTAATTTTTACGAATGCTTAACATTTTTTGAATAAAACTAGGAAATTTAATAACCTAATATAAATTAATAATTAAGTTAATTTTTCTATTTATTTTTTTGCCTAGCTATGAGTAATACCAATTCACATTAATCACGATACATATAAATTTTGTCCCAGACGCGATATATCGCGTCTCTACAGGGTGTGTATTTGTATCAGGTTTTTTGTGAAATGGTATAAGTTTGTGAGAATAAACATAACTGAGTTACGAAAAATCAACATGCCTAAAACCCTTACCAATGAGGATTGTACAGACGCGAGGAACATCCCGTCTCTACTTTATTTATGTTATGAAAAGTGAGAGATCTAGATCCCGGATTTCTTTAAGAAGTTCGGGATCTTGTTGTTCACAGATGATTTAGTAATGCTGTATATTAGTCTCTTAATTTTATATTAATGAAACTTAAATAAAAGATTAACTAAGTCTTAAATATAAATTAAGCATCAATTAATTCACACGAGTTCAACTGGTTTATTTAAGAGTATTGCGAATGTGAAGGGGAAAGGGGAAAGGGGATTAGGAATTGGGGGACAAAGGAGACAAAGAGGAAAAGGGGAAATTATTTAACAAGTTTCTTACCACACCCCCTGCTCACTGCTCCCCTTTCCCCGATCCCCCTATCTCCTATCAATAAGTTTTGGTAGTAACTCGACCATCTTCTTCTACTTCTTCGATATGGTGTGGTGGTTGTTGAGGTGGACGAGGACGTTTTAAGAAGCGATCGCGTAAGCTACCAATGACAATATATAAAATTGGCACTATAAACAAACTCAAGAAAGTAGAAACCAGCATTCCACCAACGACAGCTGTACCTAGAGATCTTCTACTCCCTGCACCTGCACCTTCGGGAAACAGCAAGGGATAAATACCCAAAATAAAAGCAAAAGAAGTCATCAGAATCGGTCGCAAACGCTCTTGTGCTGCTCTCACCACAGCTTTGGTATAGCTAAGACCAGTTTCTCGTAGCTGATTGGCAAATTCTACAATCAAAATTGCGTTCTTACTTGCCAAACCAATCAACATCACCAGACCAACCTGACAATATATATCATTCGGTAAACCTCGTAATGACTGTGCTGCTAGCGCTCCTAAAATAGCGAGAGGAACCGACAGCATAATAACCAACGGATCAATGTAGTTTTCATACTGAGCAGCTAGTACCAAGAAAACAAAGACTAGTCCCAAAAGAAAAATCAGCGGTGCTTGACCACCAGATGTTTTTTCTTCCTCAGCTATCCCCGACCATTCATAGCCAAAAGTCGTTGGTAAAACCTTTTGTGCTATGTTCTCCATTGCTTGGATTGCTCCTCCAGAACTAGTTCCAGGAGCTGCTGAACCGTTGATTTCAATTGATCGGAACAAGTTGTAATGGTTGATTGTTTGCGCTCCAGTAGTGGGAGTTAGTTTGACAAGATCGCTTAGAGGAATCATTTGATCATTGGCAGAGCGGACGTATAATTTCCCGATATCCTCCGGATTAGAGCGAAACTGTGTATCAGCTTGGACGTATACCCGATAAGTTCGGCGTTCAAAATTAAAGTCGTTGACGTATCTTGAACCTAAGTAATTCTGGAGAGTATTAAATACTTCATCAACATCAACTTGCAGAGCTTTAGCGCGACTGCGGTCTACTTCAATCAAT
This sequence comes from Westiellopsis prolifica IICB1, assembly GCF_004323185.1. Lineage (GTDB taxonomy): Bacteria > Cyanobacteriota > Cyanobacteriia > Cyanobacteriales > Nostocaceae > Pelatocladus > Pelatocladus prolificus_A. The sequence continues at coordinate 739,677 of NZ_NAPS01000002.1, read as the reverse complement.
ATTTGTGGAGTATTGGCGGCAAATGTACTGAAGACAGCCTGTAATCCTGGTGTTTGATTGCCTTGCTGAAGTAATTGACCCATGACTTGCAGCATCGTTTCTAAATCGCTGTTATTTGCTCTGTCTTGGAGTTGAAATTGGAAGCCACCGAAACTACCTAAACCTTGAATTGTGGGGGGATTAACTGGGAACACTCTGGCTTCTGTAATTACCCCTAGTTTGCCTTGTAAATTAGCAATAATTCCTTGGGCTGACTGTCCTTCTTTAGTACGCTCATCCCAAGGTTTGAGAGTTGTAAAAATAACACCATTGTTAGAAGTGCTACCACTGAAACTAAATCCACCTACAGCAAAAGTGCCTGTGACTTCTGGCAATTTGAGAATTTCTTCTTCTACTTGCCGCATTACCTTGCTGGTGTAGTTCAGTGAAACTCCTTCTGGCCCTTGAATAATTGTGATGAAATAACCTTGGTCTTCCTCAGGAAGAAAAGCTGAAGGTACGCGCAAATAAAGCCAACCAGTTAGCCCCAAGGACAGGATAAATAGCAGTACTACAATTGCTTTAACGCGACTTAAGCGAATGAGCGATCGCTCATATTTTCGGCGTGACCAATCAATGACGTTATTAAATCGCGCAAACACCCAACCTAGCCAACCAGTCGATTTTTGCCCCCGTCTTAGCACTAAAGCCGATAGCGAAGGTGTAAGGGTGATAGCCAGAAAGGTAGAAATTGCCACCGAAAAAGCAATAGTTAGGGCAAATTGACGGTAAATTTGTCCTGTAGAACCTGGAAAGAATGCCACTGGAACAAATACAGCCATTAAAACTAAAGAAGTGGCAATGACTGCTCCCAATAGTTCGCGCATTGCTTCAGATGCTGCCTGACGAGGTGGAATTCCTTCTTCAATCAGACGAGAGATATCCTCAACTACGATAATTGCGTCATCCACCACCAAACCTGTAGCTAAGGTCAGACCGAATAAAGTCAGGGTGTTAATGGAAAACCCAAAAGCTTTGATAAAGGCAAAGGTACCAATTAGTCCCAGGGGAATAACAATTACGGGTATTAGAGTAGTACGCCAGTCTTGTAAGAAAACAAAAATGACCAAGACCACGAGGGCGACGGCCTCAAACAATGTTTTGACAACTTCTGCAAGGGACTCTTCTACAAAGGTAGTTGTATCAAAAGCAACTTGATACTTCATCCCTGGTGGAAATTTTTTAGCTAGTACCGCCATTTCGGCTTTGACTGCTTTGGCAACATCTAAAACGTTACTTCCCGGAGTGGGAAATATACCAATTCCCACGCCCTCGTTACCTCGAAATCGCAAGAAAGAACTGTAATTTTCTGCTCCTAGTTCTGCCCGTCCTACGTCTTTGAGTTTAATTAGTGATCCATCTTGACTCGTTTTGATCACTATATCCTCAAATTCGGATGCATCTGTAAGCCTACTAATAGCGCGCAGGTCAATTTGATACATTTGATCCTCTGCCGATGGTTGCTGACCGATTTGTCCAGCACCCACTTGCAGGTTTTGTTCATCCAGGGCATCAATCACATCCTGAGCAGTGAGGTCACGACTTGCAAGGCGGTTTGGATCAAGCCACAAACGCATCGCATAGCGACGTTCACCAAAAATTCGTGCCTCACTTACACCCTTGATTCTTTTTAAGGCATCTGATATGTAAAGATCGGTGTAATTGCTTAAAAATACAGTGTCGTACTCTCCTTTCTCACTGTATAAGCCCATCGCTAACAGAATGTTATTTGATTGTTTGCTAACGGTGACTCCAGTTTGCGTAACTGGCTCTGGTAGCTGTGGTTCAGCTAAAGATACACGATTCTGCACATCGACGGCAGCAATATCCGCATCTCGTGATGCGTCAAATGTAACCGTAATTATACTAGTACCACTGTTACTGCTACTAGAAGTCATGTACTTCATGCCTTCAACACCGTTAATTTGCCGTTCTAAAATTGTTGTAACGGTGTTTTCTACTACCTCAGCACTAGCACCAACATAGTTAGCAGTAACTTCGATTTGAGTCGGACTAATTTCTGGATACTGCTCTGTAGGTAAGGTAGGAATGCTTATCGCCCCTACTAGCAGAATGATAATAGCGCAGACACTGGTAAAAACAGGTCGCCTGATAAAGAAATCGACAAACATATTGGGGATCGGGGATTGGGGATTGGGAAAAGGGAAGGGGGACTACTTATCAGTTATCAAATTAAACTGGTAACTGGTAACTGGTAACTGGTAACTGATTCATGACCAATGACTATTGTACAGACGCGATTTATCGCGTCTCTACCAATGACCAATGACCATTGACTAATTCTTATTGAGCTTCTGGATTAATAGGAGCTCCATCTTGAAGGTTGAGTAGTCCCGAAACAATTATTCTTTCTCCTGGTTGTAATCCTTTCAATACTTGATAGTTATTACCCTTGATATTGCCTAACTCAACGCGCTTTTGTTTGGCTACTAATTGGGATTTACCTTGAGGTGATTTTTGTGTTTGCTCAACAAAGACAAAGTTTTGTCCAGCGATGCGAGCCACTGCTGTAGTGGGGATAACTACTCCTGAGCTTTGACTAAAGATCACTCTTGCTCGTACATATTCATCTGCTCTGAGCTGATTATTCTCATTGTCATACAGAGCTTTCATCTGTATCATTCGATCTTCATTATTCGCTCTCGGAGAGATAAAAAATACTCGACTAGTACCAATAGTCTGACCTTGAGCATTAATCAGCTCTACCGCCATTCCGTTACGCAGTTGAGATGCACGTTCTACTGGTACAGATACATTTATTTCTAATGGTCGATTTTGAGTAATAGTAGCTAGCTGTGTGGATGTGTTAACAAAATCACCTATTTTTACGGGTATATCACCGACTGTACCAGCAAACGGAGCTGTGACTCTGTAGTACTGGAGTTGGACTTTTTGTTGGTTTGTATTGGCTACAGCTTGCTGTAAAGATTTTTCGGCTTCGGCGACTGCGGCTTGTTGCGCTTTGATTTTGGATTCATTGGCACTGAAAGCTGCTCTTGCTACAGCTAGTCTATTTGCATACTGTTCTTTTGTTTGTTGAGATACGGCTCCTTGGTTGGCAAGCTCGACGTAGCGGTTGTAATCTTCCTGGTTCAATTTCACATCCGCAATAAAGGATTGTCTATCTGCTTCTAAGGATCTCAGGGTAGCTTTAGCGTTTTCTACTTGCGATCGCGCTGCTTGTGCAGCTGCATTCACACTATTAACTGCTGCTTGTTGCTCTCTTGGGTCTACTTGAATTATCGGGTCTCCATCTTTGACTGGATCTCCTGCTCTGACAAATATTTGACTGACTTGACCTTGAATTCTTGGTTGCAGAGCTACTGAACGGCGCGATTCGATATTAGCAATATATTCTGAACTTTCTTCTATTGTGCCTGATTCAACGGCAGCTACTTTCACTGGTATTGCTGGGGGTTGAGCCGTTGCATTAGCATTTGCAGGTGTTTGGTTTTCTGAAGCAAACACACGCCAAACTGTTATCCCTCCTCCTGTCAAGGTTACCAGAGCCAACAATAACCAAAGCCACCGGCTTTGTTTGCGAGGTGGCTGGCTTTCTGTGTGTGGAGGATTATTTTCAACTTTAGTATCAGACTGCGGGGATGTCATGATTAGCAGAGACTAAATACAAATTAAGGATGCGTAAAATACGAACTAGGTAAGCGATATAGATATTACTGTTTTTTTTGGGTTAATTATGCAACAACCCATCAAAAATATACTATTTTTTATTCTAAAACTAATCCACCTAAAGGTAAATTATTTCACCTAGTTTACGAAGAAAATGAGCTTATTGTCTTTCCTATTCTTGCTAAAAATGTTCTAATATTGCGATTTTGGAAACCACTGACACTGAGTAATTAATAAGGTAAAAACACTAATTTCTCAGATCTCAGACAGTTATTTGTGTTTGACAAAATGCTTTGTTGATAGTGGCTACTTCTCTGGAGAATTTAATTTTTTATCTTGTGGTAATTTAAGTAATCACACTCTACTAAAAGTAAGATCTCTCTTCGTATAATCACTTCTCTCCTACAATCAAAGGCATGAAAGTAGAGTGTATTCTTTCAAATCGTCAATTTGATTATTTTGTCATCTATCTAAAGCATAAAACTATTCAATTACTTAAATGTCAATAACAGGGGCGTTCGCGTAGCGGCTGCTTTGCAGCATCGCTTTCACGTATGTGGTAAATATCGTCTCATTCATAAACAACATCACGACGTTTGCCACAAACGTCGTCTCATTCATAAACAACGTCACGACGTTTGCCACAAATGTCGCGATATTCTCTATGGATAAGACGATTTTTGTTAAAAACTCCAAATACATCAGATCCCCGACTTTTATAAAAAGTCGGGGATCTTTCCCTGTTAACCAAATTTTATTCTAAGTGATAATGCTTACGCTTCCGGTATCTAAATCATAACGACCACCCACAATTTTCAATTTACCGGACTGCAAGCGTTCAGATAACAGGGGCGATCGCTTTAACCGTTCAATTTGATAATGCACATTGGCAACAACAACTTTGTCAACTATATCGCCTGATTGATCTTTGAACTTTTGCACAACTGGCTTAATTGCTTTGACAAACGTGCTAATATCACCAGGTAACACTTCATTTTGGACGGCGGCGGTAACTGCTCCACATCGCTCATGACCCAATACCATCAGTAAAGGAGTATTTAACAAAGCAACTGCATACTCAATACTGCCAATAGCTTCCGGTATGGCAATATTCCCCGCAATGCGAACATCAAAGATATCTCCGATACCCTGATCAAAAATAATCTCCGCCGGGACTCGCGAATCTGCACAACTTAAAATAGTTGCAAAGGGATGTTGAGCTTGAGCAACTTCCTGCAATCGAGCCTGAGTTTGATCGGGATATTCGGGTTTATGCTTGACAAAGCGCTGATTTCCCGCCATCAGCTTTTGTAGTGCAGCATCTGAATCAAGAGAAACAGGAGCCGTTGGGGGTAATTCAGCGGCTTGAACTTGTTCAATCTGCCAGAGTAAATCACCAGCAGTTACCACCAAACCAAATCCCCCAATCGCTCCCCACTTTAAAAAGTCACGACGTTCCATGAAACGCTTCCTTGCATGTACAGTTTTTTACAGTGACGCAACACATTTTAATGAGCTGATTTCCATCACATCTGAGATGTAACAGGTTCCCCCAAATTTATTGAGTACTGGTTTGATATGTTCCACGGCTGACTTGAGTTGTTCTGGCAGACAGAAAGCAATAATGTAAACATTATCAAGCATTGTCATGTCCAAATCTTCAGCCATTCCTCGTAATCCCTTACCAGCGACATTACGAATCACAATGTGACCATGGACACCTGATTTGTCCAAACTCTCCAAAATTTTAGCCAGTTCAAAAGAGTTGGCAATAATTTCTATTTTTTTGACTAAGTGCATAACATTAGCTCCAAAATAGGTTAATTCCGTAGAGATATAGCGGAATTCCCACAATAATGTTGAACGGGAATGTGACTGCTAAAGCAGTAGAAACGTACAGACTGGGATTTGCTTCTGGAACGGTTAATCGCATTGCTGCTGGGACAGCTATGTAAGAAGCACTCGCACACAGCACAGCAAATAAAAGTGCATCCCCTTTAGCCATCGCAATTGCTTTGGCGATCGCTAACCCAATCACTGCATTGACGATGGGAATTAGTATGGCAAATGAGATCAGAAAAACTCCGGTTTTTTGCAAGTCTTTAATTCTTCTGGCTGCAACCAACCCCATATCTAATAAAAAGAAAGTGAGAACGCCATAAAACATTCCCTGAGTAAAGGGTTCTAAAACCTGCCAACCGTGTTCTCCTGTTAAGAATCCGATCACCAGACTACCAACTAAAAGAAAAACTGAACTGTTGAGAAATGCATCTCTTAAAACTTCCGGCCAAGAAAAGTCTCGCTTACCATCAGTAGTAAATAAATTCACCAAAATCAAACCAACAATAATGGCTGGCGATTCCATCAGAGCCAAAGCTGCTACCATGTAGCCATCAAAAGTAATACCCAGTTCATTCAAAAAGGCGCTGGCTGTGATAAAGGTGACAGCACTGATAGAGCCATAAGTGGCTGCAACAGCTGCTGCATCGTAAGTATCCAGTTTCAGCTTCAGAATAAAAAACGTATAAATCGGCACAGCACAAGCCATCAGGATTGCTGCGAAAAGCGTCAGCACTACTTCCTGGGTGACGCCGCTTTTCATCAGTTCAACTCCTCCCTTAAACCCAATTGCAAACAGCAGATAAAGCGAAAAAAGTTTGGGTATGGGTGCGGGAATTTCTAAATCAGACTTGACAAAAACAGCAGTCATCCCCAGGAAAAAAAACAAAACTGGTGGATTCAGGATGTTGGATACGATCAAATTGGCATCCATGTCCATCCCTCCTTATGCTGATAAAACTCGAAGTTTAAAAAACTTTGCATTGAAAAAACTTACACAACCATAAGCTTTGGTGTATCGTGTATCCCTACCTGATGTCAATTGAATGTGAAGTATCTCAAAACTTAGGAATTGGGGAAAGGGGAAAGGGGATCGGGGATTGGGGATTGGGGAAAGGGGATCGGGGATTGGGGAAAGGGGAAAGGAGAAAGGAAACAATGTGTGTAATTAACTCTGTTTAGCTACTTAAAATATAGATATTAGTAAGATAGAGACTGGAAAAAAAAAGAGAGAATAAACAGCAATCCCCGTTGCCTTTTATGCCCAGCTACAGTGTACACACAAATTCGCGAATCACCTCAAATCCTGAAAAACCTCACCCCCTACCCCTCTCCTTAGTAAGGAGAGGGTTGTGAAGCCGCTTGCGCGTCTACGCATAGCGTCTTCTCTGGAGAATCCCCTTTCCCCTTTCCCCGATTCCCGATCCCCTTTCCCCTTTCCCCAATCTCTAAAAATGGGCAATTCTGTTAATTATTTTTCCACTGGTAATTCTTTGATCCGAGCAATACACACTGCTGTCAAAGGTAGAGCTAGATATAAGGTAAGTGGATTGTATGATTCACCAAGTTTCAAAATATACCTTGAATCTAGATTGTCAGAGGAGAAAGTTGTCACACAAGTTCGTGCTAATCCTGTGACAGGAAATGTTCTAGTGCTTTTTCATCCAGAGATTAATTCCAATGCGATCGCTTGGCTGATCCAAGAAATTGTTGTAGATTACAGCAAACAGAATCAAAAACTAGCTCCAAACAAGAATTTACCTATCCTGAGTACACCTCCTGTGCAGAAACAATTAGCCAAAGCAGGTAGTGAACTTGCTTTGGTGTCGGGGGCTATTTCCACCTTAGGTTTTAGCACTGTATTACTACATAGATTTGGGTTAGACGAAGTAATTTTATTAACAATTCAAAAAGTGCATACGCCACTTTTAAACCGGATCATGCTTAGTATCACTTTTTTGGGTGATCCGCTTTTTTTGCTATTGCTTTGTCTGGGATTGGGAACTAGATCGGCGTACAATCAGCGCCATGGGGAAGCAACCAGTTTGGGTATAGCCGCAGTTGGTGCGATCGGCTTGAATATTTTGCTCAAAGAACTATTTTGTAGAGCGCGTCCTGCACTGTGGGATCATCTGGTAAATGTCGGTCACTACAGTTTTCCTAGCGGACACGCTATGGTATCAATGGTGATTTATGGTTTTATTGGTTACACCTTAGCCAAGCAATTTCCACAACATCAGCGGCTGATTTTTGCTTCGACTGCTGGCTTGATTAGTGCGATCGGTTTGACTAGACTTTATCTCGGTGTACACTGGCCGACTGATGTGTTGGTTGGGTACGCCGCAGGTTTAGTGTGGTTGGTTGTGTGTTTCAAAATTGTCAACCAAGGCTCGATTAAATTGAAAAATGCATATGGTTGAATTACGGCACACTGCATGAAGGCGTAATCAGGAGGTAAAAATGACACAAGCTTTACCAAAACTCTTGACGTTTGAAGAATTTGTAGAGTGGAAGCCTAATGAGGGACGCTATGAATTGCATGATGGAGTGATTATTAAAATGCCACAGCCGCTAGGAGGTCATGAAGAGGTTACAGGATTTTTATCAATACAGCTGGGTGTTCAATGCTATCAATCAAAGCTCCCCTATCTCATACCAAAAACAGCATTAGTTAAATCTCAACAAAGCGAGTCTGCTTACTCACCAGATATACTAATTGTTAACCAAGCGCAACTACAAAATGAACCGCTTTGGGAAAGGGAATCAACTGTAATTTACGGATCATCAATTCCTTTAGTGATTGAAGTGGTTAGTACTAACTGGCGTGATGATTATTTTACAAAATTAGGTAAATATGAAGAAATTGGAATCTCAGAATACTGGATTGTAGATTACCTAGCTTTAGGCGGTAAGCGATTTATTGGCAATCCTAAACAACCAACTATATCGGTCTATTCCTTGGTTGAAGGTGAGTACACTGTCACCCAGTTTCAGAACAGCGATCGCATAGTATCACCAACATTTCCAGAATTAAATCTAACTGCTCAACAAGTTTTTCTAGCTGGGAGAGGGAAATAGTGGGGCGATCGCGAGTAACCAGTTACCAGTTATCAGTTAACAGGTATAAAATTTTGACTGATAACTGATAACTGTTTACTGTTGAGTGTTGACTGTAGCTTCTAATGGTTGTTCAACTCTGGCGCGGAGTGCAGGATTTACAAACAAAGTTCTAAATGCAGCTTGTCGCTTGTCTGGTGGTTCGGGTGCGTATTCCCACAGGCTTTCGTAATAAAAGAAAGCTACACCCAAACCGCGTTCTTGAGCAGATCGCACCTGAGAATTAATTTGTTGTATTGGTACTGGATTATTTCGCAACCCTGTCATAATACCAATGCCAGTTGGAATCTTTTGTTGGGATAGTTGAATTTCCGGACGGGAAATCTTGGCGACGAAACTTTGCAAGTTGGAACGATACACTTGCATGATTAGCTCATCGACAATATTTTGATCGAGCCAAGCTAGCCAATCTTGCAACTGAAATTTATAAGCAAAGTCGTAGTAATTAGGAGAAACAGAGAAAATTGCACCAGGTTTTCTGGTTTTCACAGCTTGATGGAGTTGTACCATAAAGGCTGTGATTTTATCTGCCCGCCAGCGCACCCATGCTGCATCTTCAGGATTACTGGGTGGGGTTTTTTTAGTTTCCTGGGTATATAAGGCAGTTGTGTATTTATCGTAGCCAAATTCGCGGGGTAAACTCATGTGGTCGTCAAACTGAATACCATCGACATCGTATTGAGTGACAATTTCCACCACAAGATTAGTGATAAACTCTTGAACTTTTGGATGAAAGGGATTGAGCCACATTACCTCACCCGCAGCACTAATAGAAGTTTGGCTACCATCCCGTTTTTGGGTAAACCAATTTGGATGATTTAAGGCTAGTTCCGACATCTGGGGAGCCATGAAACCAAATTCAAACCAGGGAATCGCAAGTAGTCCTTTGCGATGGGCTTGGTTAATTAAGTCTGCTAAAATATCATGTCCGTCTGAGCCTCGCAATACAAAGGGTTGAATACCTTCGCGTCTAGCTACGGCGCTGGGATACATGACATAACCAGAATTCCACACCACAGGATAGATTGTGTTAAAGTTCAAATCCCGTAATTGACTAACGGCATTTTCGACTTTGGCACGATCTTTAAGGGTGTTAAAGTCATTGTTGGTCATCCACACACCACGAATTTCCTGACGAGGAACCTGTGCTGTTGCAAAGTTAAGGTTGTTTAGGGACACCGTCAAGAATGAAATTAAAAAAAGTAGTGGGAGAAGAAATTTTAGCGATCGCCTCCGAAGGCGCCACCAAGTTTGAGGTTTATGTGATTTTTGCTCTAGCCACATGTGCGATCGTCTGCTTGGTTGATGAAGTTTACTAGCCATCGTGTCTACGAACTGGTTAATCAGTAGTTGTTCATTCCGTGCGAATTGAGTTCATGTCTGTCTTTTGAAACTGAAGCAGACTTAGCACAGTGAAATAATTGACGCAGGTACTAACACATTAGTGCCTAGTATTACTTTCCCATGAAGAGTAAATACTTAATCAAAGAATAAGTTTATTCAATGTATTGAATTGTTGAATAATGAATGTTGGAAAGACTTAATCACAAAAAACTAATCAGTGATTCAGTAAACAAGCCTAAAAAGTACAGACGCGAGCAACATCGCTATTGTACAGACGCGATGTTCCTCGCGTCTCTACCAATAACAAATAACAAATGACAAATGACAAATGACAAAAAACTTTTTCTACCAACAATGGGTTGCGGAACTTGGGCATGGGGCAATCGGCTGCTATGGGGATACGATGAAAATATGGATCACCAATTGCAAGCAGTCTTTGATCTTTGCGTGAGTAATGGTGTGACTTTGTTTGATACGGGTGACTCTTACGGAACGGGGAAATTAAATGGTCGTAGTGAGTTACTTTTGGGAAAATTTACTCAAGAATATCAAGGTATAAATAAAGAAAATATTTGTATTGCAACTAAACTTGCTGCTTATCCTTGGAGATTGACGCGTCAGTCAATGATACGAGCTTGTCAAGCTTCTGCTGAACGCTTGGGAAAAAATGTAGATTTGGTACAAATGCACTGGTCTACAGCTAACTATGCTCCTTGGCAAGAAAAAGCGCTGTTGAATGGTTTAGGGGATCTCTATGAACAAGGTTTGGTCAAAGGAGTCGGTTTATCTAATTTCGGCTCGAAACGACTCAAACAGGTACATAAAAAATTTGCAGAGCGAGGAATACCAATTGCGACTCTGCAAGTTCAATACTCATTACTATCTACTTATCCTGTCACTCAACTGGGAATTAAAGAGGTTTGTGACGAACTGGGGATTAAATTAATTGCTTACAGTCCTTTGGCGTTGGGAATATTAACAGGTAAATATTCTGAGCAAGGCCCGTTCCCCAAAGGTATCCGGGGACTATTGTTTCGCCAATTATTACCAGGAGTGCGACCGCTCTTAGAGTGTTTGCGAGCGATCGCGAACTATAGAAATAAAACCATGTCCCAAGTAGCTCTCAACTGGTGCATCTGTAAAGGAGCAATTCCCATCCCAGGAGCCAAAAGTGCAGAACAAGCGCAAGATAATATTGGTGCTTTAGGTTGGGAACTCAACTCTAATGAGATTGCAGAACTAGACAAAGCTGCTGCAAATACAGATAAAAAAATGGTACAGAATATTTTTCAGACGAAGTAGAGCGATCGGGGAGCGGGGAGCGGGGGACAAGGGAAGGAGGACAAGCAGGAGAATAAACACAAATGACCAATCACAAATGACCAATCACCAATCACTAATGACTACATATAACTAGTATTAGAAACTTTTTGGATTTCTTCTTTGATGCTATCGAGATCAATAAAGCAGTCGGCATAATTAATGAGACTTTCGCTAGTCATTGAGTGCAGACTGACAATTTCTACTCTCACTCCTTTGTAGGAAACTGCATTGACAGCATAGGCTAAGTCTCCATCTCCACTTACTAAAACTACAGTGTCGCAGTAGGAAGCCAAAGTCAGCATGTCTACAGCAATTTCTACTTCCAAATTGGCTTTTTTAGAACCGTCAGGAAACTGAACTACATCTTTGGTGACAACACGATATCCATTGCGACGCATCCATAACAAAAAACCTTGTTGTTTGTCGTTGGTGCGGTCAACTCCACTATAAAAGAAAGCACGCAGCAATTTACCGCCCTTTGCTATATGAGACAGTAGCTTGGAGTAATCAATTTCAATCCCTAATTGCAAAGCTGCATAAAAAAGGTTGGAACCATCAATCAAAACAACTATGCGACCGCGATTTGAAATGTTACAAATAGCACTTTCTTCCGAAAAATTTGGTATTTGAATGTCGGTATCTTGATTGTCTCCCTGGGAAAAATTTTGTTCATGATTTGGGGATTGATGCCGCAATGCTTGATTTTGATTGTTTTTTTTATTAAAGTTAGTAATGTTAGTCATTATTGCCTCTATATAAAAATTCAAGAAATTTATTGATATTGGAGCCAGTAGCAGGCTATATTTAGCACAATCAAAGTAAAATATGTTATTGTGCAAGCAATTTTATTTTTTGCCGCAGAAGTTTCATCGACCAGGTTAGACGAGAATAAACCCTTGGTCATATTATTACTTTCTACTGAAAAATCATAGCTCATCATTAAATTATCCGTGCCGAATTCAAAGTTGGCAGGAAAGTTTTTAATCATTTTAATAACATGTATGTATGAATTCAACTGAATTATGTTAGATTTCTGATTTCAATGAAAAAAGGTGTAAAGACGCCTTTTTTCATCGGATTCTTTTACTTTCAGTACGGTTCTGATCAGCAATAAAGACTGCTTCCTTGTCCTGTTTGTTTTTTTGTCTGTGTTATGTTTTTTCTGTCTGCCTTAACAGATAACTGTACCTTAAGCGAACCGTATTGGATACACTTTTACTGCTGCGGTTGAAATCTATTCGGCAATAATGGATCAAATTGTTGCTCTGGTACAGGTGCGGGATTGAGAAATTCGCGCCAACTACGAATTTGTTCTTGTGCAGCATAGTAAGCAGCCGAATTTCGGGGAATGAGCTTGGCTGTTTCGATCGCTCTAGGAATATCAGACTCACCTTGAGAGCGTGCCATATCCAATAATTGTTGACTCCATTGGTCGATCGCGATGCTGGCATCACTACTTAAAATATTACTACGAGGTATTCGATTGGCTAATCTAATTGCCTCTGCTAGAGCTTGGGGAGTACCAGTTAAAGCCACTTCTCGCGCTCTTTTCCAGTTTTCGCGGGCGCGAATTTGCGATCGCCAATCATCTATTGCAGCTTGTGCTTCACCAGATAGCGCCCTACCTGAGGGTATTTGTTGAGCAACGTTAATAGCGGCGGTAAGATTGCCATTACTAGCTAGTTCTCGCGCTTGATCCAAGTAAGGTTGGTCTTCTATGCGCTCTATCTTCGCCGTCCAAATGGCTATTTTCTTCTGTGCTTCTCTATATAATGCCCGTCCTCGGCGAATTTGGTTAGCTTCTGCGATCGCCGCACCCAAAGAGTTGATATCTTCTAACACAGCGATCTCTTCAGCGCGTTCTAAATAGGGTCTATCTTCGATTGTCTGTATTTGAGCAACCCAACTATTGATTTCTGATCTGGCTTCTTCCCCACGGGGGTTGTTTTCGGGAACTTGTTGTGCTTCAGCAATAGCTGCTGTTAAATCGTTGATTGTTCCTTGACTTGCGATCTCCCTTGCTTTTTCCAGTTTTGAGACATCTTCAATTTCCAGTTGCCAAAATGTAATTAACTGTTGTGCTTTGTCGTAGACTGCTCTTGATGGATCAATTTGTTGAGCTTGGCTAATTGCTGTCTCTAAACCTGCAACAGTACCAATCCAAGCATTTCTTTGGGCTTCTGCTATGGCAACAAAGTCCTCTGTTTCTGATTGTAAGCCTGTAGTTAGAGGAATTTGTTGAGCAATAGAAATGGCTTCATCAGCTTCACGATTGTCAAGTTTTTTCTGTGCCAACTCTAGCATTGTGCGCCCAAATTGGGGGATTGCTTCTTGGGCTTTTTGGTAAACGTAACTTTCCTTTTGTATTGACTCTGCAATTTTGATCGCTTTGAGTAGATTATCTATCCTACGGCTTTGGGCTAGATTTTCAGCTTTTGCCAATTTCTCGCCATCTTCCCGTGCGGTCGTGATCAATCTATTTAACTGATCATATCTGATACTCGACCAATACTTGTTATCTACTCGTAATAATTTAGCAGCTGCCATAAATGCGTCGTGCCAGTGTTGTTCGCGCATTTCATTTTCTGCTTGTTGGTAAATACCTTCTGCTTCTGACCAAATTTTCTCCCACTCAGTAATTTGCTCTCTCACCAATGTATGAGCAGCCATGTCTTCAGGGATTTCTCTAGCAGTGGCGATCGCTTCTTCTAATTTGCCTTGTTGGAAACTTTCGTCAGCTAATTTTAAAATATCCCGTGACCATTGTTCTAGGAGACGGTCTATTTCTGATCGTAAAGGATGGCTTTGTGGTAATTGTTTCACCAGAGCGATCGCTTGCAGTAAGTCTTTGACAGTTTGCTTAGAAGCAGCTAGTTGAGCGCAATGTAAGCGTACTGACGCACTAGCCAAAGGCCAAAAAATAGATGGACAATTCGGGGCAGATGGCAACTTTAACAGCATTGATGTTGCCATAAATGCTATACTTCCGGGTACTAATGTTAACACTAGCGCCCACAAAACCCAGCTTTGTAACCAGCGTGGAACTTTTCCAGAACTGCGACCACTGGGAGGTAGTTGTTCATAAGTGTTTGGTTTTGACTGCTTCACAGACTTGGAGCTAGAGTCGGCAGGTGGTACACCAGACATTTTAGTTTCATTTACTTGCCCTGAGCGGGATAATATTGTTGTTATCTCTGGCTCTTTGGCTTTGCCTAGTGACCAACTTTCTGGAATATCCCGTTCTGTCATCTCTCACACCAAAGTAGTTTAATAGCGATCTGCTCTGAATCGCAACTATGCTGTTGCCATGGTAACTTTCTCACCAATAAAAATCTACCTCTTGCATAGTTCTATCTCCATAGATATCATTACCACCCTTCAAATCCAGCATGATTATATACTTTTATCTTGTAGCAGATGATTCTGCTTGCAAATCAACGATTAATTGAGCTAAATGGTCACGACTTGCTTGGTAAACTGTGCCACAAAAATCACAAGTTGCCTCTGCACCATTGTCTTTTATAATCATGTCTTGCAGTTCTTCTTCTCCCAACATTTTCAGCGCTCCTAAAACTCTATCAAAAGAGCAACCACAGTGGAAACGTAGCATTTGGGTTTCGGGAAATAACGACACTCCCATATCTCCGAGCAAGTCTTGAAAAATTTCTATTAAAGATTTACCAGCTTGCAGCAGAGGTGTAAACCCGCTTAAAGCTGCAACTCGTGATTCTAAAGTTTCGATTAAAGCTTCATCCCTGGCTGCTTTCGGCAAGACTTGCACTAGTAGACCACCTGCTTGTGTCACTCCACTTGGTTCTACAAATACACCTAATACTAGGGCTGAAGGCGTTTGTTCTGATGTCACCAGGTAATGAGCTACGTCATCTCCGATTTCACCAGAAATCAGTTCAACCGTACTAGAGTAGGGGTAGCCGTAACCAATATCCCGTACTACATAAAGAAAGCCATCACCAACTGCACCACCAACATCTAACTTGCCTTTAATATTGGGGGGTAGTTCCACCGCTGGGTTGCCTACATAACCACGTACTGTGCCATCTAGACCTGCATCTATGAGTATACCACCCAAAGGGCCATCACCTTTAACTCGGATGTTGACTCTGGAGCCAGTTCGCTTCATGCTAGATGCCATCAACAAGCCAGCTGTCATCGTCCGACCCAAAGCAGCTGTTGCTACATAAGACATCTGATGGCGCCGTCGTGCTTCTTCTGTCAGACGAGTAGTAATTGCACCGACCGCACGAATTCCACCATCGGCTGCTGTAGCGCGAATTAATTGATCCGCCATGAAAATCCTTACATTTCTTTACAATTTTACTTTCCTTATTTTAAATT
The DNA here is from genome assembly GCF_004323185.1 of Westiellopsis prolifica IICB1. Taxonomy (GTDB): domain Bacteria; phylum Cyanobacteriota; class Cyanobacteriia; order Cyanobacteriales; family Nostocaceae; genus Pelatocladus; species Pelatocladus prolificus_A. Next base: position 724,008 of record NZ_NAPS01000002.1, on the reverse strand, counting down.
CATAACTAGCTCAAAAGTTAAGTAGGACTTAGGCATATTGAAAGTTGATAAACTTTTGCAGCAAACTCGGCGACAAAAAAGCGATCGCGTTGATAATAAATACTTAGACATTAGGTGGCAAGCAGCATGGAAGCTAAAACCATCGATTCATATCGCGCCTTAGCACTGCAAGTAACATGTCATGCAGTTAACCAAGCAGGCGATCGCCAAGCAGCTCGTTCTTTAATACAAAATACTATTGAGCGCTTAGGACAGCAAATTGCTGCCAGTATCGCTTTTATTGGTTCCGACTGTCGTTTAATTGTCTTACCAGAGTACTTTCTCACAGGTTTTCCCATGGGAGAACCACTTGCTGTGTGGGCGGAAAAAGCTTGTTTAGAAATCAGAGGTGCAGAGTATGATAGCCTCAGTAAAATTGCTCAGAAACTAAAAATTTTTCTTGCTGGTAACGCCTACGAACTCGACCCTAATTTTCCAGACTTATATTTTCAAACTTGCTTTATTATCAACCCATCTGGTGAAATAGTTTTGCGTTATCGGCGTTTAAATTCAATGTTTGCACCGACACCTCATGACGTTTGGGATAAATATCTTGATTGTTACGGTTTGGATGGTGTTTTTCCAGTAGCGAAAACCGAAATAGGTAATTTAGCAGCTTTAGCATCAGAAGAAATTTTATATCCAGAAGTAGCGCGGTGTTTAGCGATGCGAGGTGCGGAGATTTTTCTGCACTCCACATCAGAAGTTTACGGTAAAGAGCGCGCCCCCAAAGAAGCTGCAAAAATTTCTCGTGCCGTAGAAAACATGGCATACGTAGTCTCATCAAATACCGCGGGTATAGTCAATACTTCGATTCCGCAAGCTTCCACAGATGGTGGTTCTAAAATCATTGATTACCGAGGATTAGTGCTTGCTGAGACAGGATCAGGAGAAAGCATGGCAGCTTTTGCAGAGATAAACCTCACAGCCTTACGGAGCGATCGCCACCGTCCAGGGTTAAATAATTTACTTTCTCGCCAGCGCTTTGAACTATACGCAGACAGCTACAGTCAGTCAAAATTTTACCCACCAAACACTATGCTGAATAAAGAAGTATACCGACAACACTTCATCCAAACCCAGCAACAAACAATCGAGCGTTTAGCTAGATTGGGAGTGATTTGAGATTGGGGAAGGTGGGGTCCCCAGAGGGGACCCCACCTTCCCCAACCCCCGATCCCCGATCCCCAATCCCCGTTACCCCTTATCCCCAGAGGGGGCCCCTACCTTCCCCAATCCCCAATCCCTACTCCTCGTCTAACGGTAAACCTGCGCGCACTTTTCCTTTGCCAAAGTATCGCCCAAACTGGAGTTCATAAACTTCATCTTCGTCTTGTNCAATCCCCGTTACCCCTTATCCCCAGAGGGGACCCCACCTTCCCCAATCCCCGATCCCCTATGACCAAACCTATAGATGTTCGTAATCCCCGTACGGGGAAATATGATTACGTAATTATACCGCCGCCACCAAAGCTTTTAGGACAGCTATGTAATCGCTTGCGGAGGGCGCAAAAAGCCTGGGAACAACTCGGTTTAGAAGGGAGAATAGCAGCTTTGCAACAATGGAAGCAAGCCATTATTGCAGGCCGGGATAAACTTACTGAAGCTTTAGTTGCTGATACAGGAAGATTGTCAATTTCGGTACTAGAAATTGACTCGTTCCTCTCTAATCTTGATAGATGGTGTAAATTAGCACCAGGTTTACTAGAAGAAACAGAAAAACAAACAGCAGTACCATTTATCCAGCTACAACAAACAGCAGTACCTTATCCTCTGGTAGGAGTAATTAGTCCGTGGAATTTACCATTGTTGCTCTCAACTATTGATGTTATTCCAGCACTGATAGCGGGTTGTGCTGTGGTTGTCAAACCGAGTGAAATAGCACCCCGGTTTATGACACCACTGTTAAATGCTGTTAATACTGTTCCCCAATTGCGGGAAATATTTACTTTTGTAGAAGGAGCAGGTCAAACAGGCGCTCATCTGATCGAAAATGTAGACTTGGTTTGCTTTACAGGAAGTGTACCCACAGGGCGAAAAGTTGCAGAAGCCGCAGCTAGACGTTTTATTCCAGCTTTTTTAGAATTGGGAGGTAAAGATGCAGCGATCGTTTTGGCATCGGCTGATTTAGAATTAGCAACCTCAGCAGTTTTGTGGGGTTCAGTAGTCAATACAGGACAGTCGTGTCTTTCCATTGAACGCATCTATGTTGCTGAATCAATTTTTAAACAGTTTGTTGAACAACTAGTCACCAAAGCCGAACGGTTGCAATTAGCCTACCCTAAACTTGAAAGTGGCGAAATTGGCCCGATTATTGCTGAGAGACAAGCTGCAATTATTAATGATCATTTACTACAGGCTATAGAAGAAGGAGCAGTTGTACACTGTGGAGGAAAAGTAGAAAACACTGGCGGCGGATGGTGGTGTCGTCCGACAGTTCTCACCCAAGTGAATCACAACATGAAGATCATGACTGAAGAGACATTTGGCCCGATAATGCCAGTCATGGCTTTTTCAAAGGTAGAAGAAGCAATATACTTGACAAATGATAGCATTTATGGTTTAAGTGCAGCAGTTTTTGCAGGAGATGAAGCAGAAGCTTTAGCAGTTGCTCAATACATAGATGCAGGTGCTATTTGTATTAATGATGCAGGTTTGACTGCTCTCATTTACGAGGGTGAAAAAAATTCTTTTAAATACTCCGGTTTAGGTGGTTCACGCATGGGTACAGCTGCGTTGATGCGGTTTATGCGGAAAAAAGCCCTCTTAATTAAAACAAATTCTGATCGCGATCCTTGGTGGTTTGATGGTTAAAAATAGAAAATTATTATTATGGTGGGTACTAGCTAATGCTGTTGGTGGTGCTGTGGTTGGCACTTTGGAGGAAGGTGGATTCCAGTTTTTCGCCACATTAATTTTAACTGGCCCTATTCTCGGAATTGCCCAATGGTTTGTTTTAAAGCGTTACATAAGACAAGCAGGCTGGTGGATATTAGCCAGTAGTGTAGGATGGTACTTGGGTATTCTAGTGACTCTAATCACAAGAGAAATTGTCAATCCCATAATTACAGAAATACTATTAACTGTAAGCAAATCCTGGGAACCATTCTGGTTACATGTGATTAATCAGTCTGTCACCTTCGCTGTTTTGGGGGTAGCCCAATGGTTAGTTTTAAGTCGTCATTTCCAACAAGCATGGCGGTGGATTCTGGCTAGTAGCGTCGGAGGATTGGTAAATGGGGCGTTAGCAGCGATGTTGACTTTGGGACTGCAAACTCTAGCAATCAAAATAAATGCACAAATGGTGGGTGCGATCGCCTATAGTACTGGTTGGACTGGAAGTGGCTTAGTCACAGGTATCATGCTTGTATGGTTATTAACAAATCACTATCAGTAAAAGGAGGGTAATCATGTCTTCCATTCGAGAAGAAATGCCCGTTTTAGTCCGTCATGAAGGAGATTGGGTAGGTACATATATATTAGTTGATACACAAGGAAAAATTCTCGACCAGCATCAATCTCACTTAACTTGTGAATTTCCGGAAGATAGTGCTTATTCCTACTACCAGACTAATCGCTATAACTGGTCTGATGGTAGAAAAGAAGAGCATAAATTTCCTGCAACCTATCGAGATCAAGCAATTTGGTTTGATACAGAACGGATTGAAGGTAAAGCTTGGGAAATAGACGATAACACAATTATTTTGTGGTTTTCCTATAAAGGAATGCCGGGAACATATTTGTATGAAATGATACAAATTAGTCCCTGCAATAATTATCGCGCTCGTACTTGGCAATGGTTTAAGGATAATCGAATATTTCAACGCACCCTGATTCAAGAGGAGCGGATGCGATAAAGTAAGTGTTGATATTATTGGTTGGTAGTGGTTTGTTGTTTATAATTACCAGTCATTAACAATCAACAACCAACAATCAACACCCAACTGTTCTCAATTCCAAGCATGGTAAAAAGCGAAAAAATTAACTTTTCTACTCCTAGTGGTTTTCCAGAGTTCCTTCCTGGCGAAAAGCGCCTCGAAGTATATTTAATTGATACTATCCGTAAAGTATTTGAAAGCTACGGATTTACTCCTATTGAAACTCCCGCAGTCGAACGTTTAGAAGTTCTACAAGCTAAAGGTAATCAAGGCGACAATATTATTTATGGTATTGATCCAATTTTGCCTCCAAATCGCCAAGCAGAAAAGGATAAATCTGGCGAAAGCGGTTCCGAAGCACGAGCATTAAAATTTGACCAAACAGTTCCTTTAGCAGCTTATATTGCTCGTCATCTTAATGATTTAAATTTTCCTTTTGCTCGCTACCAAATGGATGTGGTATTTCGTGGTGAACGAGCAAAAGATGGACGATTTCGTCAGTTTCGTCAGTGTGATATTGATGTCGTCAGTCGTCGAGAATTGAGCTTGCTTTATGACGCTCAAATGCCTGCTATCATCACAGAAATATTTACAGCTATTAATATTGGTGATTTTGTTATTCGCATCAATAATCGAAAAATTCTCACAGGCTTTTTTCAATCTGTAGGAATTGAGGAAAGCAAAATTAAATTCTGTATCGGCATTATTGATAATTTGGAAAAAATTGGTGAAACTAAAGTTAAACAAGAGTTAGAAACAGAAGGTATTTCACCAGAACAAACCCAAAAAATTATTGAGTTCGTTAATATTAAAGGCACAGTAGACGATATGCTAGATAAGCTGAAGCATCTCGCTCAAACTATGCCAGAAGCCGAGCAATTTAATCTGGGAGTTACCGAACTAGAAACGGTAATTACAGGTGTTCGTAATTTGGGAGTTCCTGAAAATCGTTTCTGTATTGATTTATCAATTGCTCGTGGTTTAGATTACTACACTGGAACAGTTTACGAAACAACTTTGCTAGGACACGAAGCTTTGGGAAGTATTTGCTCTGGTGGTAGATATGAAGAATTGGTTGGGGTATTTTTAGGCGAAAAAATGCCTGGTGTCGGTATTTCAATTGGTTTAACCCGTTTAATGAGTCGCTTAATTAAAGCTGGAGTCTTAAATACTTTAGCTGCGACTCCAGCACAGGTAATGGTGGTAAATTTACAAGAGGAATTAATGCCACTTTACTTAAAAGTATCTCAAGATTTACGCAAAGCAGGAATTAACGTAATCACTAGCTTTGATAAACGGGGTTTGGGTAAACAATTCCAGTTAGCTGATAAACAGGGGATACAATTTTGCGTGATTATGGGTGCGGATGAAGCAGTAGCACAAAAGTCTTCCCTCAAAGACTTAAAAACAGGGGAACAAGTAGAAGTTTCACTCGCTAATTTAGCGGAGGAAGTAAAACGGAGACTTCAATAGGGATTGGAAAGGCGAGAACACGCTTTGTTTCCCTGTAATAATCGCCTTGACTTTAAAGCTAAAGTCGGTTAAAAACGCACTGGCTCAGGTTTCAACCCATTTTCATGAGTTTAAGCTTTGAGCCGAAATTTATTTTATAACAAACAAATTTTTGCTCTGGTCGTTTGCTAATTTACATGTGTAAAATTATATAAATACTATCAATAACATTCAACTGTCAGGACGAATTTTTTCAAAGTATAAATTTTATTGCTATCTTAGTGTCTTGGTGTTTAAATAATTATTTTTTCACCACCAAGACACTAAGACACCAAGAGGAAATATAGCTTATTAACTAAGATAATTCTTTTTTTTCTATCTATACAGAAAGTGCTGCTATTAGGACTTACGCAAAATTCTGATAAATTCTGATTTCTACCCTTACTTATCGCAACCGTGATTGACACTACTACTGACAAATCACATCATCATCTCTTGATTGTGATTTATACAGTATGCATTTAATCTAAAAAAACATGAAAATAATAGCCTACCCAGCTTTTAAAACAAAATATAAAAATCCTTACAATTGGTTGCTGTATACTAATATGCTCTCACAAGGAGTAATAGTTGAAGAATTTTCATTTCATAAAATTCTGAATAACAAATACGATATTTTTCATCTGCATTGGGTTGTAGAAACTATTGTCAGACATCCCAATCCCTTAATCGTGTGGATAAGAGTTATAAGTATGCTTATCTTGATAGACTGGGCAAAGGCTAGAGGAACTCGTATTATCTGGACTATTCATGATGAAAATCCTCACTCTATTTTACATGTACAGATAGCAGATTGGTTTCAAAAAGAATTTGTCAAACGTATTGATGGGTATATTAGTTTAAGTAAAAAGGGAAAAAATATTGCTGAACAAATCTTCACATCATTAATAAATAAATCGTCTTCTATTGTTTATCATGGACACTATCGGAACTTTTATCCGAATCAAATTAACCACAGTCAGGCTAGAGAAAAATTTGGAATTTCTGATCATTTCAAAGTACTTTTATTTTTTGGATATATAGATTTTTATAAAAATATTCCTCATTTAATCAAAATATTTAGAAAATTGTCTCCTGAAAATTGGTTGTTAGTAATTGCAGGAAAAATAGAACGCCCTTTGTTAAAAGAAGAAATATTATCTGTGTCTGAAAATGATTTGAGAATTAAGTTATTTTTAAATTATATTCCTGACGCTCAGGTTCAGTTCTATTTCAAAGCTGCGGAACTAGTTATTTTACCATTTAAAGAAATTCTTAACTCTGGAAGTGCTTTACTAGCGCTTTCCTTTGATTGTCCTATTTTAGTACCCAATCTAGGTTCGATGCCTGAACTACAGTCACAAATAGGAGAAGATTGGATAAAGCTTTATACTGGAGAATTAACAACAGAAATTCTTAGCGAAGGATTAACTTGGTCAATACAAAAAAAACAGGAGCAAAATCCACTTCTAAATCAATTAGATTGGCATATAATCAGCCAAAAAACTTTAGATTTTTATCAATTAATCAAAAGATAGTTTTTTATGAAAGTCGCTTGTGTCAATACCTATAATGTACTCAATTCTTCAGGATGGACAAAACATAATGTAGGAAATTATGGTTCCAACTATTATATAATACAAACCCTAGCTGCTCAGGGTATATCTATTGAAGCTATAGGTGATTTTAAGAAAAGCTACTCTTTTTTGACTAGAAGTAAATGGAGCTTTTACAGGAATTTATATCACAAAGATTATTATAGATGGGCAGAAATTTTAGTTAGTAAAAACTATGCTAGTCAAATTAGTAAACGTTTGTCAAAATTAAATGTAGATCTAGTTTTGTGTACAGAAGGTGCAGCACCAATCGCCTATCTTGATTGTTGTCAGCCTATTGTTCTTTGGGTAGATACAGTCTTAGCAGCTTTAATTGATTTTTATCCATATCTCAGCAATCTTTGTCAAGAAACAATAAAAAATATTTACATCCTAGAAAAACTTGCTTTAGAAAAATGCAAATTAGTAATTTTTTCGTCAGAATGGGCTGCTCAAAAAGCCATAGAAATTTACAATGTAGACCTAAATAAAGTAAAAATTATTTCTAGAGGTTCAAATCTCGAACTTAAATCAAATCGAAAAATTGCAGATATTAAAAATTTGATAAAATCGCGGGGTACACAAACTTATAAATTAATTTTTATTGGCATTGATTGGGTAAGAAAAGGGGGTATATTAGCCCTAGATATCACAAAAGAGTTAAAAATAACAGGCTGGAATGTTGAATTAAGACTTATTGGTGATTTACCAAAATCTAGAGAATCTCTTCCCGATTTTGTCAAACCAATAGGATACATTAACAAGTCTAAACTTGAAGGTAAAAATAAATTTTATAGTTTGCTAGCAGATTCACATTTTCTAATTTTACCCACACAAGCCGATGTCACTCCTAATGTATTAATAGAAGCCAATGCTTTTGGAGTTCCCTGCTTGACAACTAATTTAGCTGGTATTCCTAGCATTATAAAAGATGATATTAATGGCAAAGTTTTTCCTATAGATGCTGATGTCAATGAATACTGTGCATATATTAAAAGTTATCTTAGTGACTATCAAAAATATGAAAATCTGGCGATATCGTCTTTTAACGAATATGTAAATCGTTTAAATTGGTCCATAGCTGGTCAAATAGCAAATCAATTATTTTTAGATTTAATGTAATGGCGTTATATGAGTGATAAATTGTACTCAGTAAAGTAGAAATTAATTATATTATTGATAGTGAAATCGAATATGGGTATATTAAATTAATCGAGTACGGAAATCCGAATCGCGTCTTGGGGGCAAACAATCCTAGATAATAAGAGCGATCGCCTGAAGTATAGCTTTAAAATTTTACTTGGTATAATCTCCTATTGCTTTTGGTCTTACCCTGGAAGCAAAAGACTAGGGTATGTTTGCCACATTCAATACTCACATATTTGTACTGAAGATCATCAATTATGCTAGAACAAGGAACCATCAGTATTCATACTGAAAATATTTTCCCGATTATCAAGAAGTCTCTTTACTCAGATCACCAAATATTCTTGCGGGAACTTGTATCCAACGCCGTTGATGCTATCCAAAAGCTAAACATGGTATCCCGCGCTGGAGAATACTCTGGCGACATGGATGAACCGGAAATTCAAATTGCTATAGACAAAAACAATAAAACCCTCTCTATCACCGATAATGGCATTGGGATGACAGCAGATGAGGTGAAAAAGTATATCAATCAGGTTGCTTTTTCTAGCGCCGAAGAATTTATTCACAAGTATAAAAGCACATCTGACCAGCCTATTATCGGTCACTTTGGTCTAGGCTTTTACTCTTCCTTCATGGTGGCACAAAAAGTCGAGATCGATACCCTATCTTACAAAGAAGGGGCGCAGGCTGTTCACTGGAGTTGTGATGGCTCACCAGAGTTTACCTTAGAGGAATCATCTCGTACAACTCTTGGAACGACAATTACTCTCCATTTAATGGAGGAAGAACTAGATTATTTAGAATCAGCACGCATTAAAAATCTGATCAAGACTTACTGCGATTTTATGCCAGTGCCAATCAAACTTGATGGCGAGGTGTTAAATCGGCAAAAAGCACCATGGCGCGAGTCTCCCAGTAATTTAAATCAGGAAGACTATATAGAGTTTTATCGCTACCTCTATCCTTTCCAAGAAGAACCCCTGCTATGGGTGCATTTGAATACAGATTATCCTTTTATCATCAATGGAATTCTGTATTTTCCAAAGTTAAGACCGGATGTTGATGTCACCAAAGGACAGATTAAGTTATTCTGCAATCAAGTTTTTGTCAGTGATCACTGCGAAGAAATTATTCCCCAATTTCTCTTACCGATGCGGGGTGTAATTGATAGCAGCGATATTCCTCTGAATGTATCACGCAGTGCTTTACAGACCGATCGCACTGTTAAAAAAATCGGTGATTACATCGCCAAAAAAGTAGGCGATCGCCTCAAAGAACTTTACCGCGACAGTCGCGATCAATATATTAGCGCTTGGAAAGACCTCGGTACTTTCGTGAAATTCGGGGTGATGAACGATGAAAAGTTCAAAAAACAAGTCGAAGATATCCTGATTTTCCGCAGTACAGCCAAGCAATCTAACCAAACCACTTCCGAAACCCCAGCAGTACAAGTACAATCCGAAGGGGAAGACGCTTGGCAAGATGTGACTCCAGCTGCATCCTCAGAGGGTGATTCTTACACAACCATCAAAGAATATTTAGAACGCAACAAAGAACGCCACGAAAACCGCGTTTTCTACTGCACCGACGAAGCAACACAAGCCACCTACGTCGAACTTCACAAAAAACAAGGGTTAGAAGTCCTGTTTATGGACTCTTTCATCGATACCCATTTTATCAACTTCCTAGAACGCGAATTCCAAGATGCTAAGTTTACACGGGTAGACTCTGATTTAGATCAGACTCTCTTAGACAAAGATCAAGCGACAGAAATAGTAGATCCCAAAACAAATAAAACTCGTGGCGAGGTAATCAAAGAGTTATTTGAGAAAGCGCTCAACAAACCGAAATTAAATATCCGCACCGAAGCATTAAAATCAGATAATCCCCAAAGTACACCTCCTGCAATGGTGTTATTACCAGAAATTTTGCGCCGATTCCGGGAAATGAATGCACTCATGCAGCAGCAAATGGCAGAATTTCCAGAAGAGCATATTTTGCTGGTAAATACTAGCCACCCCTTGATTCAACATTTGGCGACCCTCAGTCAAAGTAGTATTATTCAGGGTGAAGGCGAATCACCCACAGGTAAATTAGTCAACATGATTTGCCAACATATCTATGATTTAGCACTCATGTCTCAAAAAGGTTTTGATGCTGAAGGAATGAAAGGTTTTGTTGAACGTTCTAATGACGTCTTAACCAAGTTGACAGAACAAGCTGCTAAATAACCTTTAAAACCAGTTCACACTTAGGTTCAATAACCTTTCAGTCAGTTGAAACTGACTTAAGCTATTAGCCCGAACTTTAATTCAGGGCGGGATATTGGGTAAGTGTAATATATATTTCACTTTACCCCTTACCCTTTTCCCGTCAATGGTTTTCTCTTCTACCCACAAGCAGCTATACAATAGAAGATTGTGTTCAAAATAAATCGGAGATTCTCCTATGTCCCGTCGCTGTGATTTAACCGGCAAAACAGCCAACAACGGCTTTACAATTTCCCACTCCCACCGTCGCACTAAACGGATTCAGCACGTCAACCTTCAAACCAAGCGCGTTTGGTGGCCCCAAGGTAATCGTTGGGTAAAACTCAAATTGTCTACCAAAGCGATTAAAACCTTAGAAAAGAAAGGTTTAGCAACTATGGCTAAAGAAGCAGGGATTAACCTTAATCATTACTAAATCTCTCAAGCAAAAACTAACTTTTTCGATTTCAATTTCGATATTGCTGAATCCATGTATGATTCAGGATTTTGTGTGATTCCAAAACCCTTGTAGAGACGTAGCATTGCGACGTCTCTACATTTAGGTTAATAGGTCAAATCAGCAACGCCTCATTTTCTATAGCACTCTTATATATTTGTGAGAGTCGTAAAGCGCATATCCCCGACTTCTTAGAGAAGTCGGGGATATTGTATCTCACGAATAATCTAGGAATACTATGATGATTTCCACTTTTCCAGAGAATATTTAGCAAAACTACCCTCTTCTCTTCAAAACGCGGACATTTTAAATTCACTCATATTATTTTCTTGCTAACTGACATATTTCCTGTAAAGGGTGGGTACTATAAGTCTACTTTCCTCAAAACATCTTCATGAAGTCATAAATATCATCTCTAAATATGCCTTTAGATTTCATCTATAGGCATAATTGTTAATCGCAAAAATATAAATTTTTATCAAAATACTTGACACGAAAGCAGTTATGTCTATAAAACGCCACCTAGTCAAGACAATAAGAAAAATATCTAAAAAATTAAAAAAAAATTCTTCTTCTGTATTGAAAAAGCATATAGTTCGGCTACTACGAACTCTTTTTTTTAATAGAAGAACAGGAAGTGTTGTTAATCATGGTTTCGTTTTACCGACAGTGGCAATGGTAGCACTAATAGTTGTGCTACTAACTACAGCAATTTTATTTCGGTCTTTTGATCGAGCCAAAAACGCTAGTAATGTCAGAGTGAATGAAGTTGTGATTAGAGCAGCATCACCAGCTCTTGATCGAGCAAAAGCCAAAATAGATCAGTTATTTCTAGATCCTAGATTACCGCGAGCCACACCCTCAGATGTATCTTTGTATCAAGTCATTAGAGACAACATCAAGGAATTTACATTTGGTGACGAAACACAGTTAAAACTTGTCAAAGAGTTCAATAATACTAGCGGTATTCAAGAAGACGAAGAAACTCTCAAGACAGCTTGGAAATATCCTGTAGATACAGATAATAATGGCAAGTTTGATAGTTATACCATCTATGGAATTTACTTTCGGACTCCTACTAGTACTAGAGCCAGAAGTCCGCTAGAGGCTAGAACCCAACCAATGGACGAAGGAGCAGCTAGCCAGCGATGTCAAAGTGATATTGCTACTAGTGCTAATTTAATCGGTAGCCAAGGTTGGTATAAGGTTGGCAGTAAACTAAAAAGGAGTATTTTTGTTTATACTGTTAGTCTACCTATTACTAGTCTACCTATTACAGACTTAACGGACACAGGACTTAATAGTAACAAGTATGAGAAGTTTAGAGGTAATAAAGGCTTTGTAGCTTTAGAATATCAGCAAGACCGAGAGCGAATTCCCCTTGCTAACAACGCAGTTATCTATGAAGATGACTTAGAAATAACTCCTGGTGCGGGTTTGGATTTGAATGGACGCATTTTCACTAATGGTAATTTTCTGACTAGGAAAAACGGTTCTAATATTAGGTATTACTTAGTAAGTAGCCCTAAATCTTGTTATTACACAGAAGATAATAGCAAAATTGTTGTGGCTGGTAATGTGATTAACAGCCGCGTGAATGAAACCGAAAAAGGTAGCGATGTCAGAGTAGATTTATTTGATAAATCTTATGATGTTGATAATCTCTCCCTTAGAAGTGCAAATATTAACGACACAAACAAAACCGTACCTCAGACTACATACGGTAACACAGCAGCTTATAACGATGAAGCATACGCCAAACGCATTAATCGCTTAGTAGCCGCAACAGAAGCAGGATTAACAGCTGCAACCCTAATTCTACCAGATGAAGTTCAACAAGCAATTGATAGGAGTCTAGCAGCTGATGCAAGTTTAGATGCAGCCAGTGTTCGTAAAGAGCAGCTAAAGATTTATTTTAGAAAACGAACACGTCGCGTTCCCTATAACGAAATTGGCTTTAATAGTGACCCACTTAAATATGGAAGTGTTGACTATATAACTAACAGTCCTCTTCAGGGAGATCGGAACTCTCTACGACCTGTAGATTCATGGGTATTTCCTTTCGCTCCATCTGATGGTACAACTGCTACTGGCTATACCGGAATAGGTATCAAAGAAAACAGTACAAAGAAAATTTATCTACCTGCCACAGAACCAGTCACACAATCAAAAGCTGGTAAAGAGGATCGTTTGGGCGATCGCGTTCTAGTTGGTAACAATATGCCACAATTGTGGTACGACTCAACCAACAATGCTTTTGTTAGTTCACCAGACCAAGGACAACTGATTTCTGGTAAAGAATGGGATGATTCAACAACGTCAAATAAAAAGCCTCGTAAGCGATTCTCCCAAGCTTATCAATTAGACGATTTAGGCATTACAAACCGGGATGACTTCTGGGAAAAATCAGCAGCACAACAACCAAATGGAACTCTAGATGTGTTTGGAGGTTTGCGAGTCATCACGGGTGCAGGAATTTACTTACCTAATAATCGTACTCCTAGTAGCACTGATACTGAATTTAATGCTGATCTTGCTGTTACAGATAAAGTCTGGGCAGACAGTATGCCAATGGGAGTTACAAATACTACTCAGGGATTACCCAAGGCGGAAACACCATATCTGCAAATGCGGGCTACAGCAGTTTATCACTACCAAGATGATTCCTACAATCCCAAGACTCCTGCAAATTACCAAACACCCATAGCCTGTGTTAGCAGCTTTTATAATCCCACAAGCAACACTACAGCCCAAAATCAAAATGGTCTACCAGACGTTAGCTTGAGAAATACAAAGTTAGCTTCTCCTAACAGAGCTTTAACAGGATTACCCACAGTTAGCACTAATCCAGGTCTCTCTAATAACGGTGTTGTCTATCCCGCTCCACCAACGGCAATCACAGGTTATGAAGCAGTTTTAGATTACCAAGCAGCACTAAAATACCCCAATGGACGTTTGGTAAATGAACGACTCAAGAGTGCTTTAGATAAAATTGCAGCTAGTAAGAATCTCACCCTTTCAGAACAATCTGCTGTTGATTCTGCTATGTGTGCCTTAAAAATATTAGATGGTACCATCGGTAGTCCCACAGATAGCGCTATTCCTCATGGCACTATTATGGAAACTGCTTTTCTGGATGCAAGAGAGATTAAGGCTGTTGATAAAGTCACAGGTTCAAGAAATTATGATTTAGAACTAGCATTTCGTCAGCCCTTAGAAATTCGTGCCACGGTTTTAGATTTAGATTTATTGAGAAAAAAATCTAAGACGGGCGGAGAATTTTTATTGCCAAATAGTGGAATTATTTATGCCACTCGTGATGATGCGCTAGCAGACGAAAGTGATACTACCAGTCCAGAGGTAAGTGCTACTGATTTTAAGCTAGATCCAACTCGTCGCCCTAATGGGATCATGCTGATCAATGGCAGTGACTTAAGCCGTAATGCTACCTATAAGGCAGAAGAAAAGGGTCTGATTGTAGCATCTAATTTGCCAGTTTACATCCAAGGGGATTTTAACAAGCACACTAAAGAAGAGTTTACAGAATTAAACACTTGGGGTGATGACTTTTATAAACGCAAGACATTAGATCCTAATTTTGCCTGTCGTCAGGGACAGTTTACTAGCTGTACCGCTGGAGAAACTTGGCGATCGGCTACAGTGATTGCTGATGGAATTACGGTATTATCTAGTAATTTTCGCTTAGGCTTCCGCGAAGATGGTGATTATAACTTGAGAGACAATTATGGTAATTATGCTCTCGGTTATGATTTGAATAATGATGGAACTCTTGATGGAACAACACAAATAACACTAAATGAAGCAACTATCAAGTTAGACCTCAATCAAGATAACGACGTGGCTGACAGCCTCAATACCTTAGATGAAACAATCATTAAGGCTGACCTCAATAATGATGGTGATCAGGCTGACACATCTGTACCAATTACTGAAAGCAACATCACTGCAACTGTAGCTACTAGATTGAATGGTTTTTGGGATAACAACTTTGTCACCAGTCGCAGTTTTACAGATAGTGAATATAGGAGCAACAGTACTACTACCATTCCCACAGGTAGTTCTTACTTCAATAACTTTGTCACCCCGATTCAGCGCAGAGTGACATTTTCTGAGTACGTCATGGAAATTTGTCCCAAGCTGATAGTGACAGCTTGCAAACCTGGTGATTGGGTTGTTGGGTATGACTTAAATGGAGATGGAAATTTTAGTACAACTGAGCGAAACATTAAAGCTAATCAATTAGTAAAAGCCATAGCTGATGCTGGTATTACTTCAATAGTAAATACAAGAATAAGAGCAGGTACAACAGCAGTACCAGCAACAGATTCTAACGACTCAGCAATTAAGCATTATCCAAGACGAGTGGCATTTTTAAGACATGGGCCTGGTCTTATAACTGCTAAAGAAGGTGGTACTTCCATAACTGGAGCAGAAAACACACTCGTACTAGATCCAGACGATAACACTCCAATTCCTCTAGCAATTTCCTCTAATGGAAGTACTATAGCAGTGAATTATTATCCCTTTTCTAGTACGATTCGTATCAACAATATTCCATACCAAAGATACAGTACAGCTACTGCTAGTAACCCTAACCGTCCTCACACCCAGAGTAATGCTCTATGGTTTAGAACAAATAATAATTCTGCAATCAACTATAGTGCGACATATCCTCTTTGGATTGCCAACACCTTAACCGGGACAAATCCCATAGAACAGCCGCTTTTAGTCCCAGTTTTGCAACTTCAGTATCCCACCATAACTTCAGGCTCAAATACTCTTAGTACTAGTGGAGACGCAACATCATTACACTGGATGCAACGTGCGACAGCAACGGAAACCAATCTAGTATTTGCTCAAGGTAATACTCCAGAACGTCCCTCTACAACTGGGAATATAGGTGAATCTAATGGTGGTTTAGAAAACTTTGTGCGTTACTTAGAAACTTGGGATTTGGGTAGTACTAGCCTTAAACACAAAGCTCTTGGTTCTTTCATCCAGTTTAAACGCAGTAGTTATGCAACAGCGCCTTGGCAACCTCTGATTGCTGATCCAGCAGGGACAAGTGGCACTTTTGAATACCCGCAACTTTATCAAGCTAGCACTGCAAATGGTGGTCGTTCACCTTTTTATGCTCCTCCTAGCCGTGGTTGGGGTTATGACGTAGCTTTACTAACCCAGTTACCAGATTTATTCTCTCAACGCTTCACTGCGCCTTCTACAAATGATCCTAATGAGTTTTATAGGGAAGTCGGTCGAGATGATACTTGGGTGAAAACTTTGCTATGTGCTGCTCAAGAGAAGGATATATCTGGTGGGTACGGTGATGCTCCCAGCACCACCTACGGTAGTGACAAGAAATACGCTATTAGCCAAGATCAACGTCCTACATGTCCTTGATTTCATATTTTTCCTGGCGACTTCCAGTCACCGCTACACAAACGAAGTCCGCAAAGGCGGACTAATCTTAATTAGAAGCAAATATGATTCACTACAAATTGCGGCACACATCCCTATCCAATGAGTCTGGTTTTACGATTATTGAGTCATTAGTGGCTATTCTGGTTGTTGCAATTTTACTAGCTGCGATCGCACCTGTGTTCGTTATATCAGTAGCTACGCGAGTACAAGCAAAACGTATTGAGACAGCTACTGACGCGGCTAAAACCTACATTGATGGTATCCAATCTGGAACAATTACTGCTCCTAATTCTCCCATTACGGACGGCACAACTATAGCAGATTACCCTGCTCCTACAGTGGGAAGCTTAACCTGCACACTAAATAATTACTGTTCTGCACCTACAAATAATTTGTACTGTGTCTCTGTAGATGGCAATAACTGTACCACTACCAGCACCAGTAACTATGTGATTCAAGCAATTCGCTATAACAAAGCCACCCAGACTAGCGGGGGAAGCACAACAAATATAACTGACCCCACGAAAGGCTATCAGTTAGGCTTACGAGTATATAGAGCAGATGGCTTTGCTAGTGCTGGTGGAGACCTGAAGAAAGCACCTAGTAAACAAGCAACTTTTACTGGTGGGTTAGGCGATCGCAAAGCACCGTTATTAGAAGTCACAACAGAGGTAGCAAATGACGAGACAAAATTTAGTAATTTGTGCGATCGGCTTCAAGATACTAACAATACAGCTTCTGATTGTAAACCCTAAATGTTAGCAATTTATAAGAACAACATAACATCATGAAATCGCTCAAATGGCTTTTAATTAATCAATTAAAATTATTTAAAATCAGACAAAAAACAAGTGGCTTTACTCTCATTGAATTATTAGTAGGTCTTCTCTTAGCTTTTCTTGTGATCACACCTTTGCTGGGATTTATGCTCAACATTATGGATAATGATCGTAAAGAGCAAGCTAAGGCTACTACTGAGCAAGATATCAAAGCAGCACTTGATTATATTTCACGCGATTTGCAACAGTCGGTATATATCTATGATGCTGATGGTATCAAAGAAATTAGAGATGAATTACCTCATTACGACCAAAAAGATAAATATTTTCCTGTGTTAGTTTTTTGGAAGCGGCAATATATTTCCGAGGGATTAACTGCCAAGACAACAACTACAGATAATGGAGATGGAACCACAACAACTACAGATGAAAAAGATGATATTTTCGTTTATTCTTTAGTTGCCTATTATTTGATTAAAGATAATAATTCTACATGGTCTAATGCAGCTAGGATTGGTAGATTTCAAATCAGTAATGGCTATGGGTTAACTGATACAGAAAAAAACAATACTAGAGACGCTGGGTTTCAGATGTTTAGTCTGGACAACGAAGGAAGTCTTAAAACCAAGATGAATAAATGGACAAAGAAGACTGGTGAAAATTACCAGCAGCAGGTTTTACCTTTAGTTGATTATATTGATCAAACTCTTATAGATACTACAGGTACTCCAAAGCCCAAAAACCCAGAACCAGCTTGTGCAAATGGTCAGTTAGTACCAAAATTCTCTGGTAGTGGAGATGACGTTGCTACAGATAACGTTAAAACACGGGGTTTTTATGTATGTGTAGACTCAGGTAAAAATGTAGCAGAAGTTTATTTACGTGGTAATGCCTTGGCTCGTATTCAGAAAAATAATCTGAATTTTAATGACAATCAGAATAGCATAAAAGTCTATTTTCCTCAGTCAAGTATACGAGTACAAGGATTAGGATACTTGGTTACTAAATAATATATAGGAATCCGATTTGATTCCTGAACTACTCGTAGAGACAGGGAACAGGGAACAGGGAACAGGGAATAAAAGTGTACTGAGTTTTTTTCAGAAATCAAATATGAGTCCTATATCTATATATCATTGATTCAAAAATCAGTTTAAAATTCAATATTTAATTGATTTTATATAAATAATTTAAAATATTTTTTAAAAAATTATGCTTAAAATATTTTTAGAAATCATAGCTAATAAAAAAACTTTACAACAATTTAAATTACAAAAAACAATATATTTTCATCCTGATATAAATGATGATGGATTTAGTTTAATCGAGCTTTTAGTTCTACTAGTGATGTTGGGCATATTAGCAGCTAGTATAGCTCCCAATTGGCTAACCTTTGTGAATAGACAACAAGCAAATAAAGCTAGCGATGTTGTTCTATCTGCTATCCGAGAAGCTCAACAAGAAGCGACAAAACAAAAACGTGCTTATAGTGTTAGTTTTAGAACTTATAATAATGTTCCACAAGTTGCTGTATAT
This sequence comes from Westiellopsis prolifica IICB1, assembly GCF_004323185.1. Taxonomy (GTDB): domain Bacteria; phylum Cyanobacteriota; class Cyanobacteriia; order Cyanobacteriales; family Nostocaceae; genus Pelatocladus; species Pelatocladus prolificus_A. Next base: position 705,393 of record NZ_NAPS01000002.1, on the reverse strand, counting down.
CCCAAAGGTTCTAACCTCACTGATGACTCTAATCTCTGGCGTAATTTGGGTAAAGATTTAGAAATCAAAGCAGGACAAATTGTTATTGAGACAAATATTACCAATGAAAACACCAGTAGCAATACCCTAACTTCCGCAACTAATCCTACATTTACAGATACAAGCAAGCCACAAACAATTACTTTCGATTATACCGGAGCATTAGATCTATTAGTAAAAACAAAAAGTGATAATATAACGTCGGTGCAAAATAGCAAGCTTGGCAGTAAAGGTTTAATTATCTCTGTAGCCGTGGCTAAATCTGGAAATCCAACCCAAGCTACTAATGTTAAAAGGTGCGTAATTATGAAAACTATCTTAGGTTCAATAAAAAGTGGAAAAGATAGTGAGTGTAGCTAAATATATATTTATTGAATAGATCCCCGACTTCTTCAAGAAATCGGGGATCTTGTCTCTCACAAATAATTTAGGAATGCTATATCAATTTCAGTGGGTTCACTGAATACAGCAAGTGTGAATAGAATTAACAATGGATATATCAACTAAATTTTTTTGCTATAGATAATAATGTGTATTGACTTCACTGTAGCTATCCCAACTTATAATGGGGCAAAGCGTTTACCTGAACTATTAGAAAGACTGCGAAATCAACTTGATACCGAAAATTTTTCTTGGGAAATTATTATTGTAGATAACAACAGCAGCGACGATACAATAAAAGTTGTTCAAAGCTATCAAGAAAATTGGCCATCCCGTTATCCTTTAAAATATTGTTTTGAAGCACAACAAGGCGCTGCATATGCTAGAAAACGTGCAATTCAAGAAAGCCAGAGTGAATTAATCGGGTTTTTAGATGATGATAACTACCCAACTTATAACTGGGTTGCAGCAGCTTACGCTTTCCATCAAAATCACCCACAAGCAGGAGCTTATGGTAGCCAAATTCATCCAGATTGGGAAGTGGAACCACCAGCAAATTTTCAACGAATAGCGCCTTTTTTGGCTATCACTGAACGAGGAAATTTGCCTCTTTTATATTTGCCTTATAAGAAATTACTACCACCATCTGCGGGACTTGTTGTTTACCGAAAAGCTTGGTTAGAAAGCTTACCTCAAGAAACTATTTTGACTGGCAGAGTAACTGGTAATATGCTTACTAGTGAAGATTTAGAAGTCTTATCTTATATTCAAAAATCAGGATGGGAAATTTGGTACAACCCAGAGATGGAAATTTATCATAAAATTCCTCATTCGCGTCTAAAAAGAGAGTACTTAGTTCCATTTTTTCGTGGAATTGGACTTAGTCGTTATGTAACTCGTACAGTAACTATAAAAGATTGGATGAAACCAATAGCTTTTTGTGCTTATATGATAAATGATCTACGTAAGATAATTTTTCATTTATTAAAATATCGTTTTAAAATTAAAACTGAATTAGTAGCAGCATGTGAAATGCAACTTTTATTGAGTAGTTTTATTAGTCCTTTTTATTTATATAAACAAGGATATCTAAAAAGGTATAAAAATCGGAATTTATCATTTTTCATTAATGTAATTTATAAGTGTAGTACAAAACTGAGAAAAAGAAACATCCGGAATAGTGGAGACAATACGGTTCGGTTAAGACAAATCAATTGACATTTAAACCCTGTAGAGACGCGATATATCGCGTCTCTACATACCAAAATTATGACGAAAAATCCTTAACCGAACCGTATTGATAGTGGAGAAGTTTTAGTATATAAAAATATACAATTATGATTTTAGATTTTTGATTAATGCCAAAGCAATTTATAAGCAAAAACTCAAGCAGTGGCTTCACATTGCTGGAGAATTTGGTAATTATTTTAATTATTGGTATATTGAGTGCGCTCGCACTCCCCAATTGGATCTCTTTTATAGATATTCAGCGCCTTAATACTGCTCAAAATGAAGTTTATCGCGCCATGCGCCAAGCTCAAAGCGAAGCCACGAAGAAAAAGTTGAGTTGGCAAGCTAGCTTTCGTGAACAAAATAGTCTTATTCAGTGGACAATCCACCAAGCTGAGGCAGGACAATTTATTCCTAATGCTATTAGTGCAAACAATCATTTATGGAATAATCTCGATCATAATATTCGCATTTATCAAGAAAAAAATCAAAAAGGCAAATCTGAGACCACTTTAAGAAAACAATCTTCACAAAAAACTTGGAGAGTAGTATTTAACTACCAAGGTTGTCCAATTTATGAAGTTGGAGATGAATGTCTCCATACATCACTGAGAGTACTAGGACAGATAACTTTTTACAGTCAGTACGGTGGTAAAGCAAAGCGCTGTGTCTATGTCTCTACTATTTTAGGAGCAATGCGAATGGGAAAAGACCATACCAAAGCTAATGAAAACGATAAATATTGCTATTAAGATATTCTTGGTTGAATTCAAAAAATATTGCGTGGTGAAATCACCTAAAATTGCCCAGCAGCACTTAATTATTTTCACTCGCTATCCAGAACCAGGTTTGACAAAAACTCGGTTGATACCTGCTTTGGGAACTGGAGGTGCTGCACATCTTCAGCGCCAGATGACTGAATATACTCTATTGAAAGTTCGAGAATTGCAAAAAGCGATCGCCATCTCCATTGAAGTACGCTTTACTGGTGGAAATTTAGAATTAATGCAAAGTTGGCTGGGAGCTGATTTGATTTATCAATCTCAAGGTGAAGGAGATTTAGGAAAACGGATGGAGCGATCGCTCGAATATGCTTTTAGTGCAGGCGCGCACCAAGTAATCATTATTGGCACTGATTGCCCCGACGTCAATACCCAGATTCTTGCCAAAGCTTTTACAAATCTCCAGCAGCGCGACATAGTACTTGGCCCAGCGGTGGATGGTGGTTATTATTTAATCGGTTTACAGCGTCTTTTTGGAGAATTATTCCTTGATATCAACTGGGGAACTTCCCAAGTCTTGCAACAAACTGTAGCTATTTGCCATCAACTTAATTTATCAATAGATTACTTACCAACTTTAGCTGATGTTGATCGCCCAGAGGATTTGCCTATTTGGGAGAAAATAGTTTTCAATCGAAAAGATACTCCAGCTTTTCAATAGTTGCTCAGGTATAGGGAACAATATCTAGGTAAATTGACATAAAATAGTCACTCATTCTTTTATTGATTCAAGATGAATTATGAATAACAATTTTGCTGCCGTCACTGCTGCTCGTACACTTAAGGTGGTTGGAATAATATTACTTTTGTCTTTTGTGCTTGACTTTGTGATTCTGCTGTTTCCCTTCCAGCCTACAAATCGTCTTTGGCAGATTGATTTAGCAACAAATTTAGTTGATCGAGGAATTGTACCTTTAGTAGGATTAGCCATGCTGTTTGCTGGATATTGGGCTGATATTACTGAAGATGGTCGCCCGTCTGGAATAGACTTGAGATTTCCAGCATTAGTATTAGCTAGTCTCTTAGGCTTGATATTCTTGCTGATTTTCCCATTGCACCTAAACAATGTACGTCAAGCTAGCGTGCAACAGGTAGATCAAATTAATAAACAAGCAGATCAGCTAGAAACACAACTACAAAATCAGCTCTCACTATATGGCAATCAGCAAGTCCAAACTGCGTTAGAAAGCCGACGTAGCCAAATCAAAGCTCAATTAACAGAAGTTATTAAGAATGAGCAACAATACAATCTAATTCTCAATAATCCTCAAGTTCCCCCAGCACAAAAAGAATTGTTAAAGAAGGCTAAAGCAAATCCTCAAGATATTGACAAACTCATCGCCCAGCAAACCGATCCACAGAAAGCTGCTGATCAAGAACTGAACCGAATTCGTCAAGGTAAAGAGGAAGCAGAAAAACAAGCCAAGGAAAGAGCTTGGAAGTCTGGAATGCGAATTGGTATGAGCAGCTTATTGCTGTCTATCGGATACATTATTATCGGCTGGACAGGTTTAAGAGGTATGGGTTCAGCCCAAGGTAATGGTGTACGTAAAGCAACTGCACGTTAGTTTAGATAGTCGGGAGTGTGGGGTGTGGAAGAAGTGTGGAGGGAATTATTTAACAAGTCTGTTCCCAATACCCAATGGCTGATGCCCAATGCCCAATGCCCAATGCCCAATGCCCAATGCCCAATGCCCAATGTTCTCAATCTATATATTGACTCATAACGAAGAACTAGATATTGCGGCTTGTATTGAGTCAGCAATGGTATCAGATGACATTATTGTTGTGGACTCATGCAGTAGCGATCGCACTGTGGAAATCGCCAGCCGCTATCCTGTTAGTGTGGTGCAACATGCTTTTGAAAGCCACGGTCGTCAACGGACTTGGATGCTAGAAAATATACCTCCCAAATACGAATGGGTATATATTCTAGAGGCTGACGAGCGCATGACACCAGAACTATTTGCTGAATGCAATCAAGCACTTCAGAATCCAAGTTACATTGGCTACTATGTTGCTGAACGTGTCATGTTCATGAATACTTGGATTCGCCGCAGTACCCAGTATCCTCGTTACCAAATGCGGCTTTTCCGTCACGGTAAAGTTTGGTTTATAGATTATGGTCATACGGAAAGAGAAGTTTGTGACGGAGCCACAAGCTTTTTAAAGGAAACTTATCCCCACTATACTTGCAGCAAAGGCTTAAGCCGTTGGATTGAAAAGCACAACCGTTATTCTACTGATGAAGCTAAAGAAACGCTACATCAACTAGAACATGGAAAAATTCGCTGGTGGGATTTATTTTTTGCTCAGTCAGAAGTTGAACGCCGTCGCGCCCTCAAAGATTTATCTTTGCGTCTACCCGCAAGACCATTGCTACGTTTTATCTATATGTATTTTCTCTTAGGTGGTTGCTTGGATGGGCGCGCTGGTTTTGCATGGTGTTTTTTGCAAACATTCTATGAGTATCTAATTTTACTCAAACTCTGGGAAATAAAGCACATGCTTAAACCGAGTCCAGATGGTTAACCATGCCCAATCCCCAATCCCCAATGCCCACACATCCCTCAAGAATTGTGTTAACTTAATATAAGTTATATTAATTAATATTTTATAAATAAATTTTTGATAACAATCAGCAGTGCGACTATGAGATTAACTGGCTAAAAAAGTCAATTATTAAGACTGTTTATTAAATACTTTGTAGACTAGTTTGCAGAATGTGAGCAGCTTGGGATTGGGCGCGGTAGTATTAGAGATAACCTTAAAACTTGCAACAATCGTTTACAAGCTTTAAAAAATAAAGTAATGCTCTGTTGAGACTATCCAACTGAGATATGGTTGGTAGAGATCTACATCGGTCTGTGTGGCTATGAGGAACTGCAAACCAATCAACTTCGTAAGTTGTTAATCTCAAGAGCATTTACACTCTTTATCCTTCATCCTTTTTGGCTGAGGTCTATCTTAGCTATTTGATCAAACTGTTGTTATGAATATTGATAACAGAAATTCCACAAGCTTAAAAAAGGAGAATCACGATTTGGTAATTGATCGCTGGAAGCAGGACTTAAAAAATGACCTGATTGCTGGTTTGTTGGTAGTGATTCCTCTAGCAACTACCATTTGGCTGACAATTACCATTGCTAGTTGGGTAATTAACTTTCTCACCCGTATTCCCAACCAATTAAATCCCTTTGATGGAATGCACCCCATCTTAGTGAATGTACTAAATTTATTAGTGGGACTAATGGTGCCACTACTAAGTATTCTCCTGATTGGCTTGATGGCTAGGAATATTGTGGGTCGGTGGTTACTAGATTTTGGTGAGCGAATTTTACAAGCGATCCCCCTAGCTGGACAAGTATATAAAACCCTCAAGCAACTTTTGGAGACAATACTCAAAGATACTAATGGCAAATTTCGCCGTGTAATATTGGTAGAGTATCCGCGTCAGGGAATTTGGGCGATCGCTTTCGTGACTGGTATAGTCAGCAGCGACATCCAAGCTAATATGTCTCGTCCTATGCTCAGTATTTTTATTCCCACAACACCTAATCCTACAACTGGATGGTATGCTGTAATTCCTGAAGATGAGGTAGTCAATCTGTCGATGTCGATAGAAGACGCCTTTAAAATCATTGTTTCTGGCGGTATTGTCGCCCCAAACACTCCCCTACCACCTGTAATTATTACCAAAGACCGCAAATTAGAAGTATCACCTTTAGAAGCAAAACGGCAGGTTTTTCCTGTTGAAGACACTTAAAGTTGTGAATGTAAATTAAGGAGTAACTGCTACTGATATACTGTTAACTCCGTTAATATTCATCTGAACACAATATTCCTCATACATTTTTATTTAACTTAATATGCAAACCAGAAAACCCCGTCAAATTGCTCGCGAATTGGCACTTCTGAGCCTTTCTCAGCTTCCAGCCAATCCCAAAAAATTAACTGAAGACCAAATACCCAAATTGGTGTTAGCAGCAGTACGTACCTTGCGTTCAGAAGTACAAGATACTCTGGATAATGCTGTTGGCGAACTCCAACGGAGTAACGATCGCATTCTCAGTAGCGAAACTCGTACCAGTGACCTGAATGTTGCCAGAACAATGCTAAAAGAGGCTATCAGCTCTACTCAAACAGCTATTAATCAGTTGAGTGCAGCGGTTGAGTTTCCAGAATTGATTCAGTTAGCAAATCAAGACAAAGAAGTTGGTAGATACGCGATTGAAATAGTGAGGACAATCGATGAAGAACGTAAAAATATAGATCATCAAATCAGCCTAGCCTTAGTAGATTGGCAAGTGACTCGTCTAGCTCAAATTGACCGTGATATCTTACGAATTGCTGTAGCAGAAATCATGTATCTCGGAGTTCCCAATAGTGTCGCGATCGATGAAGCTGTGGAACTAGCGAAACGCTACAGTGGAGATGAAGGTCATCGGTTTATTAACGGAGTTCTCCGTCGAGTTACACAACAGCAAAAACAGCCTGTCTAGAAATAGTGGGAATCGGGAGGTGGGAAGATGGAGAGATGGAAAGTGTGAAGAGTATGAAGGGACAAGGGAGACAAGGAAGACAAGGGAGAAAACTAACCAATTACTACTAACCACAAACCACCAAAATAATCACTAACCACCAACCACCAACTACTAAATAAACATGGCTTTTAACTGGTTCCGTCGTCAACATAACGATTCTTCTGATACTTCATCCCCAGAAAAAGAAGCAGAAACTTCTGCTGTCTCAACACCATCTCTTACAGAATCAGCCACAGAGTCTACAACAGAAGCAGAACAACCTGTGGCGACAGATTTACTTGCGTTTGCAAAAGCTGCTTATAAAAATATCCAGCAAAAGCAACAATCTCAGCCAGTAGAAACTCTGTTTACTGAGGAAACAACGCAAACAACTGAGACTACACCAGAAATACCAATATCAGAAACGCCAGCAACAGAAGAAAGTGTTGAAACTGTAGCTGAATTTAGCGAACCCACAACAGAAACACCACAAGAAAGTGTTGAAACTATCGCTGAAGTTAGCGAACCAACAACAGAAGCACCACAAGAAAATTTTGAAACTGTCGCTGAAGTTAGCGAACCAACATTAGAAGAAGCCACTCTTACAACCCCAGTTACTACGTTAGAAGAAAACTCAGAAAATACATCAACTGAAGCAGTAATACCAAAACAAGAACCTGCTAGTCTATCCTTACTAGCAAAGGCAGCAGCAGAACGACAAGCAAAGCAGGAACGTTTAATCGCAACTGCTATTGAAGTCACACAACCGCAACAAGTACAACCAGTGACATCTGCTACTACGAGTCCAGAAATAACCGAGCCTATAACTGGATTAGAGTTTGACGAAGGATTTTTATGGTCAACAGAAGTACTAGCTGCACAGGGGAGACGGGCGGAAGACGTTTCAATTGAAGAAATTACCTGGCTTAAAAGGCTAAGACAGGGTTTAGATAAAACCCGTCGTAATATTGTTAACCAACTCAAAGCTATTGTTGGTCAAGGACCCCTTAACCAAGCTGGGGTTACAGAAATTGAAGCATTATTATTACAGGCAGATGTGGGTGTAGAAGCCACAGATTACATCATCACGACCTTGCAGAACAAACTGCGCGAAGAAGCTTTACCACCAGAAGAGGCGATCGCCTACCTCAAACAAATCCTTCGGGATATGCTGGATCGACCAATTCAAAAATCCCAAAAGCCGTTTTTCGCGCCAGAAAAAGATTCTTTTAATATTTGGTTGATTACAGGGGTCAATGGCGCTGGTAAAACTACAACTATCGGTAAAATTGCTCACTTGGCTCAAAAATCTGGTTATCAATGCTTGATTGGGGCCGCTGATACTTTTCGTGCTGCTGCTGTGCAACAGGTGAAAGTGTGGGGCGATCGCAGTGGTGTAGAAGTCATTGCCAATCCTGGTAAGAATACTGATCCGGCTGCTGTTGTGTTTGATGCGATCGATGCAGCCACAGCACGACAAACCGAATTACTTTTGGTAGACACCGCAGGTAGACTACAAAATAAAAAGAACTTAATGGAGGAACTCAGCAAAATCCGTCGGATTATCAACAAAAAAGCACCTCAAGCCAAAATAGAATCTTTACTAGTATTAGATGCAACTTTAGGTCAGAACGGATTGCGTCAAGCTGAAGTATTCTCGCAAGCAGCAGAACTCACTGGTGTAGTCTTGACAAAGCTCGATAGCACTGCTAAAGGCGGTGTGGCTTTGGCTGTAGTCCAGCAGCTAGGTTTACCAATTCGCTTTATCGGTGCTGGTGAAGGTATTGAAGACCTACGTCCTTTTTCTAGCTATGAGTTTGTAGAAGCACTTTTGAGTGGCTAGTAGTCAGATTAAGGTGAAGGGTTAGGGGATAAATATCCGTCCCCTTAATTCAAAAATCTGAAATCTAACTCAAACCAGCAAGTTTTTGCTAACGGATGGAAAACCTCTGCTAGAATTGCAACTTAATAGTTTAACTATTAACAACCTTTTTTATGGTTGTTAATTTTTGTTACACAATAGTTAACTGAGTATAAGTTGATGTACAAGCTGTTTTCCTGTTTTACTAAGACTTATGTTTGACTTTCACTCAATATTCTCTGGAGGTAGTTTAACTTTGTCAATTTAGTAGCTGCATATCAACACTATTTTTAATGTAACGAAGAAAAATATTGAGTTATGATTTTCCGTGAGTCTTCTTTAATAACTTGTATAAGTGTATGGAAAAACTTCAACAAGATATTAACTTGCATAAGTTCAACATAGTTAAGACCTTCATGAATTTCACCACTCAGTGTTCATCGTCACAGCTAAAAATTTATATGGATGTCCCAATTCATTTTTCTATCTTAAGGTATATGAATTATCCATAAAGTTATGAAATAATTCATTACTTTCTAATACTTAGTAAAAATGACTGCTAATAAAGGATCGGTTTTAAACTAAAATACAGACCTTGAAACACCTAGCCTTGATGAAAAAATCACTCTAAAAATGAAATACCTATAAAACTTGCACTTACGTCTTTCTACTCTTGCTAAAATGACGAATCTTATCTAAATATGGTTTAGCGATTCTGAGGCTAGCTCATTTATTTAGTAATCTCAAATTTGCTTACTGAAGTTAAATAATACCCGTGCCTGTGCCTAAACTGCCCTCTGAACCTACCGACAGTAATACCAGTGCTGCAACAGATGTTACTCCAGTTGTGGCGCTTAAAGAACTCGTGGCAAGGCTGCACCGAGAGCAGAACAAAATCCAAGATTTACTCAGTTCTCTGGGATTTGCTCTGAGAAGCTTCAACAACTTAAACCAGTTTTTGGAGTTAATACCGCTCATGGCTACAAGAGTGACAGACGCAGACGGTAGCGCCCTGTTTCTCTATAAACCAAATGGTCAAGTAAGGCTAGAACAGCTACACTGGCAGGACACTCACCAAAGAAAAAATATTCGTAAGGCATTAGAGACAGTCAGTAGTCAAATTACCCATCAACAACATGCATCTGGGCTAGCAACTACAACCAGTATTTTAAATGCCCAGATGCATTATCATCTAGGACCGGATGTACAAATATTTGGTACGGCAATTCTAGTCAAGCATGTTGAAAGGGGATGGCTGTACGTTTTGAGCCGCGATCCTGAGTACGGATGGACAGAAACCAGACAAAAATTAGTTAGGCTAGTTGCAGATCAAACAGCAGTCGCCATTGAAAACGATGAACTGGCTGTAGAACTAAGGAAAAAAGAACGCCTAGATCAAGAATTAGAAATTGGTGCTGAAATTCAACGGCGACTTTTACCACGTCAATGTCCCAGTATTGAGGGAGTAACTCTAGCTGCGCGCTGTAAACCAGCCAATCGTGTAGGTGGGGATTACTACGACTTTGTTCCTACGAATCACAACTTAATTTTACCGCCCAATCCTAAGGAAACTGTGGAATCTGTTCGTTGGGCTTTAGTAATCGGTGATGTGATGGGAAAAGGAGTCCCCGCAGGTCTAATTATGACTATGATGCGGGGAATGTTACGGGGTGAGGTGCTGCACAGTAACACCCCAGCACAGATTTTGCAAAACTTAAATCGAGTCATGTATGCGGATTTAGAAAATTCTAACCGCTTCGTCACCTTGTTTTATTCAGAATATGACCCGAAAAACCAGATATTATCCTACAGCAACGCCGCACATAATCCTCCGATGTGGTGGCACGCTAGTACGAAAACAGTGACGCGTTTAGATACTTTGGGGATGTTGATTGGTTTAGATGCTAACAGCCAATACGAAGATGGCCAAGCACGCTTAGAGCCAGGAGATACAATTATTTACTATACAGATGGACTGACTGATGCAGCAGCAGCTAGTGGCGATCGCTTTGACGAAGAAAATCTCGTCAATGAATTCAGCCTCGCTTGTAGGTATTGTAATGGTCCAGAGGAAATACTAGATTACTTATTTGAGCGAGTAGAACAATTCATCGGCGCTGAAAAACAGAACACCGATGATATGACGTTGGTGGTTTTGCAAGTTACTAATTAATTAGTTGTTAGTTGTTTTTTGTTTGTAACAACTATTAACTACCAATCCTTAATATTAAAATAACGTGAGTTCGATAAGTATTATCAGACTAAACAATTGAATCGCCCGCAAGTAAACTGCACGGCTAATAATCAAAGTCTACTTTAAGTAGACTGAATCAATAAGCCTTTTAACCCACTTTAAGTGGGTTTTAGCTATGAGCCAGCTATTTATTTGAGGGCGGGATGTCTTTGCTCATGAAATCTATGGAACTCACGTTAAAATAACGTCGTCCACCCTTCTTCTTGAGTATCTTTTTTAGTGTAGGAAACACCATCAACTTTGATACCTTCTTGATTGAGAAGAGATAGAGTTCCACCTTTGTTGGACAACTGCACATCTTTTCCACTCAAAGGCACTTTGACAACTGCACCAGGCTCAATGTTGAATCCGTCTAGACTGGCTTTTTGTTTAAGTTGGTTGACGATCGCCCAGCCTGTTAAATCTACTTTGTTTGGTGAAGAATTAATTAAAGTGATTGACTCTTTGCCAACATCTTCTCCACTAGGATTAAGTAGGGCAGCAATGATTCTTACCTGTGGCTTCACTGCTGGAGTATCAGGTATTTTTGGTTCGTTTCCCACATTCTTATCGATGGGATTACCAGTGTTGTCATCTGTGTGGAAGGACTGAGACTGGAATGCAAAAAAGGCAGCAACCCAATAATCTTGAGGTGCAGATTTATAGTGAATTAATAACCCTCCATCCTGATAAACTCCATTATCTTTTTGAAACTTTCCACTGCTGCCTTGGTTCATGTGTATATCATGAATACCTCTACCTGGTTTAAAGTCGAATATTTTATCAGCTTTTTCTTCTGGTCCCCAAGGTTCGCCAAAGGCGTAGATTTCAGCTTTAGTTGCTATTGCCCTTTGAATGTATAAGTCAATAAATTCATTGAGGTCGTTATTTTCTCCAGGAACACTGTAGGGCAAAGCTTTCATCTCATTGACTTTAAACAAATTGCCTCGAATGTAATCTAGGGCAATTCCTCCAGCTTGTCTTTGAGAAACTTCAATTTTGTTAAACCCAAAATTTAATGTTTTCAGCTTTTGGGTGATGTAGTGTTCAAAATTATTGTCAATCAAGTACAACAAATCGTAGGGTTTCTGAACTGATCTAACATTAATTGCTATACGATAATCAAAATTACCGTCGTTGACATGTACTTGATAGTGTGGAGAATCGTCGTCTAGTTCCATTATGCCAGCGATCGCATGACACTTTAATACACCGTAATCTTTCAAGCCCATAAATAATATCCTTGTGATGAAAGTGACTATTATTCTTTGAGTTACTTAAGTCTAATGCTCGCCAATCAAGGTAAAACTTAGGTTAAGAATAGAATTAGCTATTCAATCAACTGTTTTATATATTACTTTATTGTTTCTATATACTTGAGTTTTTTTAATTATTTATTCAGTATATTTATTTACTTTCTATTGCTTAATACAGCCGTGCATTGCGGTCTTTAAACCAAAATTTCGCGTTCCTTTACTGCAAAGTGCTAACTCCCTTAGTAAATTCGGAACTTTACTTGTCTAGAGACGTGATACTATGGATGCGGTTATTAAAGAACTGAAAGCAACTCTAGGTAAGGGTTTGAGGCTAATTGGCACTTCGTGAAAGCTACCCTAATACTTCCCCAACAACTGCAACAAGAGCGCTCCTCACAACGGGGGCGGGGTTTTAGTCGATGATAAAAGCGCCATCGCCTATGAACTCGTGACCGCATATATTAACTTATATTAAGTTTACTAAAACTTTAAATTTAAGTAGTCAGGCTGTGCGTAGTTATTTTTTTTTACCAATTAATTAAATTTTTTGTAAAAATTCCTTATTTAGGCTTGTATTTTACCTAATCTTTATATTACTTATTAAATATTAGCAATCAAATAAACAGCAAACACTATGCTAAATAACATAACTTTACAACGTGTCTCATTTTACACGTATCTTGGCTGGCCACCTTCTTTAGTACATAATTTACTGTGTTTTTAGCATACTAGTTACTGAAGAACCAACACTATTTAATATTTAATGGTTGGGAAAACAACAGAAAAAAAATAACGTGTCTTCTCAACTTAGATATCTACCATTGCAATATCTATAGCCCTATACATAAAAAATCTTTGCGATGATTATCGCATCATTTTTTATGCAGAATAAAGCTTACTCATTGGTTATTTTTGTCTCACGATAGGAGGAAGATATGTTTCTAACAAGACGATTATTCTTAGGTGGTTTGGCATTATCTTTAATGAGTTGGACTAGTTATCCATACAAAAGTTTAGCCAATTCTCCACTGTCTACAAAGTCTTTACAACAATCGTCCACTCAAACCATAAGCCTACTAGATCCTCTTCTAAACCCTTATAAATGCCCTACCAAATTAAGAGTTATTAACGCTGCGGTTGGTACTGCATCACCAGTTGATGTCATTGTCAATGGTCAAAAAATTTTGCAGAATGTAGGTTTTCGTCAAGCTAGTCAATATGTAAATGTAACACCAGGAAATCTTCAGGTACTTTTTGTGCAATCTGGTACTCTCAGTACAATTGCTTCTAGAACCTTTAAAGGAGCGCCTAATAGTGCTTATACAGTAGCGATAACAGGAACAATACAAGGCCCCTCAGGTCAACCATTATTTAATCAATCACCCTTTGTGATTCCAGAGGATTTAACACAGCCTAATCCAGGTAAATTTAAAGGACGTTGGTATCGCTTTTCGGAAACTAACGCTGTTATAGATTTCCGTATTAGCAAATCTTCTAGCCCAAATGTGGATGAAACTCGTATCACAGACCTAACACCCAAAACTGCTATTCCTTACCCAGAACTTACGGCTGGTACATATAACTTCAATCCAGTTCTACCTGACCAATTTGACCCATTGATAAATAATGCCTTCAACCCACCAATCACAGTAGAAGTTGCGAATCAACAAGTCCCGGCCGGAGTCATTTTTGATGTAATTGCTACAGGTAATGCCTTAGGCCAAGCACCTAACTCACTGCTACTCACAACTGCCTCAACACAAACAGCGCCTCCTGATGCTAATGGGTGTAATCGGATTTTGCAGTAAGCAATATCAACTTAGTGAGGCATTTTTAGCCATAGGAATCTTATTTAATTTTTGAAAAAACCGTATAACTATTGAAGCGGAAGCGGCTGATTCAATCAGACCCCGCTTCAATTTGTTCTAGGGTTGACATATCAATGTTTATCTCTCTGCTCTTGAACAAATTACAGCTTTGCTTGATAAGGTCAACTGAAAGCACCAGCAAGAAACCCCGTCTCTTTGAGTAGTAGCTGTAGTTTCACATGAGGAAGTTTCGTGTCTTTTTTGTTATTTCCCCATATATCAAAATAGAAGTTTCGCATCAGTGCAATGATGCTATGGTACTTCACGATGCTGGCAACATAGAATTCATCTAGCTTCATGATCCCGTCAGCATGTATCTGCTCGATGTTGTCGAGTAATAGAGACACCAATTGATAATGTTGTAAGCCTTCTTTTATGCCATATTTTTCCATGATTCTGCGTTTATCGTCCTCCGAACATGAATCATACGATGATCGAATCAGGTGGCTAAGATTCCGCAGGATCTCTCCGTAGTCGTAAAATGTGTTTTCATCAAAGAAAGATTCTTCATCCTTCGTCAACGTAAAACTTTTGTCAAGTGCCAAACCAAAATCGGTTAAATAGATTTGCTCGCCATCGGTGAGGACGTTGCGAAAATGTGCGTCAAAGTGGATGATCTCTTTCGTCCTCAAAAAGGTAATCGTCGTACACAAGTCATCCAGATGTTTCTGGAGTTTGTTGGGGTTTTCCCGCAGCCATATTTCCAGAACATGTGGAATATATTCCAGGAACAGAACTAACTCATGGTTGGCGTTCGCTCTATCTAACATATAATTGCCGACGTTCGCATTATTGCCCCAGTACTCCACAAAGCCTTTTAGACGATCCCTATCGACGTCCACATGTTGCCCAGAGAACGGAATAATCCGATAATGGTACATCAGTGGGAAGGTAGCGATCGCCCCCTCTAATACCCAGTTGGTGGTCTTGATATGTGTCACGAGTTCACGGAAAACCCCTAAACCAGCGACCCCTAAACCAGCGGAACCGAGTCCGTAATTAAAGTAAGTCGGCAGATCATAGAGATTTTTGGTAGAGAACAAGTTGTCATATTCGATGTTTGTGACTGGAATGCGTTTCACAAAGACTTTGGATTGTCCAAGAACTATGGTGTGAGTTAGTCCCCAACCCAAACTTGACTGATTATCGCCAAGCTGAGAACGCAATTGTACATTATCCAACTGAGCGATTTGTGAACTGAGCTTGAAGTATCTTTTCCTTCTAAGTTCTATATGGTTCTTATCCATTTTCCCCTGTCCAGCCCTCTACGCCCTCGCAATTATCCCGTAACCAATAACCTCACATTTTCAAAGGCGATCGCTTACAGGTATTTTGCTAGTATCTGGATTTGATGATGAGCGATCGCGCATTGTTTACGATCAACAAGCTGTAGCCTAGCTTTGATAAATCTCAATAATCAAGCTACTTTAAAGATTTGTGATACTGCCCCTCACAACAATAATTAGGCAATTTGAAGCGTACTTGGATTAGGAATAGATTCACCTTCTGTTTGCCAAGCTTCTAAGTACATTTCAATTACTTCCTCGCCGTTACGTATTGCTTCCTCACGGGTTTTGCCATGAGTGCAAGGCATAACAACGCGATCAGCAAACTCTGGAATCGTAACCAGGAAAAGCTGATCTTCGTCAGACCATTGAATAATCATGCTGTATCGACTCATGAATCTTCGTTCTCCCTTAGCTGTTCGAGTGCAGTAAGTAATTTTGCTACCTGTTTTTCCAGATAGATTGGTACATCATCTGTTGGCTAGTTTTATGTTGCATCGCTGACACTTCTAATTAACTCCGCAATTTCACTTGCAATTTCCTCAACTGTATGTGTTGCTGTACTTCTTGCAACTTTGTCGGCAAGTGAAGGACTAAACTCGATTACTTCTTGCTTTGAAATCTTATGCCAGATAGGAAGTAAGATTTGTTCTCCTGTTATGGTTCGTGTAACAATTCCATCTAACTCATAGTTTGTCCAGCCTTTACTAATGAATGATTGTGAGAGAACAACAAGCCCTACGCGGCTGTTTGCTAATCCACGATCAATTTTCCGCCGGAGGCTATCCCCGATTTTTAATTCAAACTCGTCATACCAAACCCTCAACCCTTCATTTTTTAGAGCCTTTGCCAAGGGTGTTACTATCCCTTCTTTATCCTCCGAAGCATGAGAAATAAATACATCATACTCCCTTGTATATTCAGCCACATCAGGTAGGAATTCAGGCTGCACCAAACTGGGAACTGAAGAAAGTGGACTCTGTTGAATCGTCGGTAACGGACTTGGAAGCAAACGGGCAGACGATTTGACATTGCCACGCAAACCAGTCATGTCTACAGCAACATGCCAATGCCCTGAACTAGGAATTTGCAGGCGAACTGGCGATTTCTTTGCTAGCCCTCCAATATATTTATGATTACGACCATTTTTGTAGCTATTCAAATTTGAACTATCCATTAGACGTACATTCGCGGCACTACCTGAAAGGATGATTTCTACTATTTCGCCACTTGTGCATTGACCTAGATCGTAATACATAAATTTCATGCAGGTATCATTTGAATTTTGTAGTTAATTTGTATTATAGTTGAAATCCTGTAGAGACGAACCATGGTGCATCTCTACAACCGCAAAATTACGACGAAAGATCCTTAACGGCGCAGTATTGACTACAGACCTTACTAAGAACAAGTTTTATACATGATGTGAAAACTGAGAATTTACTGCTTCACACCCTTCATTGACAAACCAATCCGCTTCAATTTCTCATTCACTTCCATGACTCGCACTTTCACAACTTGTCCTACCTTCACAATTTTCTTTGGATCATCCACAAATCTGTCAGCAAGTTGAGAAATATGCACCAAACCATCCTGATGAACGCCAATATCTACAAATGCGCCAAAATTAGCCACATTTGTCACAATACCTTCTAATTCCATCCCTTCTTTCAAATCAGAAATTTCTTTAATTCCCTCTTGGAAAGTGGCATACTTAAACTCGGCACGGGGATCTCTGCCTGGTTTTTCTAGTTCTTTGAGGATGTCGCGTAGGGTGGGTTCACCTACGGTTTCGGTGACGTATTTTTTCAGGTTGGCTTTGTGGAGTTTTTCGGCAATTTCGGTAACTTTTTGTAAGTTTACACCTAAATCGTGGGCGATCGCCTCCACTACTGCATAACTTTCTGGATGCACTGCGGTATTATCTAAAGGATTTTTACCATTACGAATCCGTAGAAATCCTGCTGCTTGTTCAAATGCCTTTGGTCCTAACTTGGGAACTTTCAGCAGTTCTCGACGATTTTTAAAGGCTCCGTTTTGGTTACGGTATGTGACAATATTATTAGCAACAGTAAGTGTAATCCCGGAGACAAAAGTCAAAAGTTCCTTGGAAGCAGTATTCAAATCTACGCCGACGTAGTTAACGCAACTTTCGACTGTTTCGTCTAATTTCTTTTTCAGCAATTTCTGATCTACGTCGTGTTGATATTGTCCCACGCCAATAGATTTGGGGTCTATCTTCACTAGTTCTGCTAGGGGATCTTGCAAGCGCCGACCGATACTAATTGCTCCACGTACGGTAACATCTAAATCGGGGAATTCTTGGGCTGCAACTTTGCTAGCACTATATATGGATGCACCAGATTCGTTGACTATTACTTTGATTGGTTTGCGTTCCAAACTTTGCAATACTTGCGCGACAAACTCATCTGTTTCGCGGGAAGCTGTACCATTACCAATAGCGATTAACTCTATCTTGTATTTTTCAATCAGATTTTTGAGTGTTTGTGCAGCTTTGAGGCGTTGTTCGGCTGCTTGGTGGGGAAATACTGCTTGATATTCCAAGAATTTTCCAGTTTCATCCATTATAGCAACTTTACAACCAGTTCTAAAACCCGGATCGATCGCCATTGTTGGTTTCATTCCCGCAGGTGCAGACAACAGCAACTCCCGCAAGTTTGCTTCAAATGTCTTAATCGACTCAACATCGGCGTATAATTTCTTCTCAGAAATTACCTCGCTGATTAAAGAAGTTTTCATCAGGCGATTGAATGCATCTTTAAGCATTTCCTGATAAAAACTACGGATAGGACGATGTTTGGAGCGAATTTCCTGGGATTCTAAATAGGAAAGCACCATATCCTCATCAAAGCTAATCCCGAAACTCAACACTTCCTCATTTTCCCCGCGGCACAGTGCCAGGAGATTATGAGGTGCAATATTCTTAACTTTGATCTGATAATTGCGGTACATCTCAAACTTTGTTGTACCTTCAGGATGTTCATCTTTGATCCGCGAGGTAAATATTCCTTCTTCTAGCAAATATTCACGCAGATATGCGCGTAATTCGGCTTTTTCTGCTACTTCCTCAGCTAGGATATCAGAAGCACCTCTGAGCGCTTCTTCTGGTGTTTTCACTCCCTTTTCTTCAGAAACATAATTTGCTGCTGCTTCTTCCAAAGATGTGGGTGCAGCGTTTTTGGTATTCAGCGATTTGATCAATTCAGCTAGCGGTTCTAGTCCTTTTTCTCTAGCGACAGTAGCGCGGGTGCGGCGTTTGGGACGGAAGGGTAAGTATAAATCCTCCAGTTCCGTTTTTTGTAAACAAGCTTCGATTTTCGCTTTGAGTTCGTCACTCAGTTTACCTTGTTCGGCGATCGCATTCAAAATTGCCGATTTTCGTTCTTCTAGTTCGCTTAAGTAGGTATGTCTATCTGCTAAATCGCGCAGCTGGACTTCATTCATTTCCCCTGTGCGTTCTTTACGGTAACGTGCAATGAAGGGAATTGTTGCACCCTCCGCCAGTAGTTCCAGCGCATTTTGCACCTGATAGGCTTTGAGGTTGAGTTCAGTTGCTAGTAGTTGAGGAATGTTCAGCATTGGGTGTCAGTCAGAAAAGCTACTCAATCAAGGTCATACTTTAGATAGCTTTGATGATGCAAGCGTATGATGGTAATATAATATATTAGCTTTTTTGTAATTATTATTAATGGTGCTGTTGTTTATTAGTAGCACATTGTGGCTCAAAAAAAAGCGTGAATGTATAATTACTACACGTCTTTAAACAATAGCCCCAATATTTGAATACCGAAAATTTAGCGCTTCTGGTTTAGTTCAGAGGTGAAAGAAAAATGACTTTGTTGTTTGTGATACCAATTTTTACTGGTCTAGTAGCTGGCTATATCTTCAAGAAAAGCACTGATGAAATTGGCCAGATTATAGGTGTAGTTGCAGCTATTAGTCTAGCTTTAGGTTTGATCTTAGCGCCTTGGCAAGTACAACTTTTGTTGCTAATCGTCGTTTTCGTGAGTACAAAAAAACTCCTACAACAAAACGAATACAAACTTAAGTCGCAGGAAAAAGATCAAGAACAACTAAATAATAATCAGAATCAAGAATTAATTAGTTCTCAAGCTCAAAAAATAGAGAGTGAACCAATACGTAAGTATCGCGGTAGTAACTACCAAGCACCAGATGTAAATGTTGAAATTCAAGACAGAGAAGTGGTTGGAAGGTATCGTGGTATTCCTTGGAGAATGCATCAAGTAGTTAATGCACCCAGAAGTATGGAATAATTTTATTGGTCATTGGTCAAGTGTCATTGATCATTGGCAATTAATTTTGTTCGTACATTTGTTTATGTTTTGCTAGAAGCTGGAGATATTTCTCGTTAGTTTTAGCTTGTATCCACTTTTGTTTAAAAATTTTTGCAGATTCAGCCTTCACAGGATCTTCTTCATAAGGTAAAATTTCTGTTCGCGCTTGCTTTTGTGCTTCTGCGGAATTTTCCTTTTGTGGATTTGTTTTATATTTTTTGCCACTTTTGTGGTTTGCATAACGACGCGATCGCGTATAACCCATTTGTAAAAATTTCCGCGCCATATCCGCGCCTACAAAATCATCTTGTTCAAGGTAAGCCAAAAACATTTCATAGATTTTTTCGCTAGATTTTTTGGCGATATCTGGTGTTTTAAACCGCCAATACGGCAAAATTTCCGATTTATATGGTTCTACTAAAAGTACACCCTGCTCACCTTTGCCAACACGATATAATTCAGGGTGTTGTCGAAAATTAATATTTTGAAAGTCTAATGAATAATCAAATAGCATGTTAGATTTTTATTATTAAAAATAGACGTTCAAAAAATATTTGCCATCTATCCGCAAAAGTAAATTCTAGTGATCGATACTTATTTCATAGTACAGATGGAATTAATTCCAAAATCCAAAATCCAAAATCTAAAATAGAATGACGCCATGCTATCTAGTCCGCACTCTCTCAATACTGTTCTGACTCCCGGAGACTTGCGTCGTGTACATCATATTGCTTTGAATGTGCAAGATATGCAAGCTTCGCGCTACTTCTACGGGAATATTTTGGGTTTACACGAGTTGACTGGTGATGAGGTTCCAGAAACATTAAAGGATTTAGTCGCGCAGGGAAAAGTCGCTAATTTTGTTACTCCTGATGCGACTATCTTAGATTTATTTTGGGAACCAGAATTATCACCTCCAGATTCTAATCCAGAACGCACTTTTACCAGAGCTTATCATCTAGCTTTCGATATAGATCCTCTGAGTTTTGATCGCGCTGTCGAAGTACTCAGACAAAACCAAATTGCGATCGCACACGGCCCAGTCACTCGTCCCACCGGACGAGGCGTTTATTTTTATGACCCCGATGGCTTTATGATCGAAATTCGGTGCGATCCCAATTGAGGGAGGACAAGAGAGACAAGGGAAGGGGGACAAGGAGGACAAGGGAGACAAGGGAAGGGAGACAAGGGAAGGGAGAATTTATTCCAATGACCAATGACCAATGACCAATGACCAATGACAAAAATGCAAATTTTCCAAGTTATTGAACAAGCAATCACAAAACCTCCAATTCCACACGAACCAGCAAGACAGTCATTAAAAGCTTGGGCGATGTATTGTTTGCGAGACAGAGGTTTTAAGGTGGTGTATGCTCAAAATGCTGATTTTGCTATTGAAATGAAGGGTGGCGACAAAATTTATTTTAAAGTAGCAAATACTGACGATAATTTAGAGCATCAATTTGGTTGGATAGTTTGGGATAGCACGACAAAAACTGCTAGTCTTGTTCCTCCGCAATAGCAACTGAAAAAAATCAAGTTCATAGGGAACTTTTAACAGTAGACTTCTTGCAAAAATATTTTTACCCCACCCTAACCCTAAGCGAAATCGGGGAGGGAACTAAATCTTCCCCTCGTTCACGGGGGGATTGAGGAGAGTTAATTCGACTTTTGCAAGAGGTCTAGTGAACAGGAAACAAGAACTCCGTTTTTACTGACGCTGCGCGTCTGGTGAAAACATCTTTTTTAGTGAGGTTTAAACCCACTACTAAAGTTTTTTGAGAGGGAACAAAAAACTCTTAATCTGAAGTTCCCTCTTCCCTTTAATCAACAAGTAGTGCTTACCCTATAAAGTTTTATTAAAATTGAATTTACGCTACAGGGTAGCTAAATTGCAATCTATTGGGCGTTCTATGTCATCTTCACCCAAATATTCGCCATTTTGAACTTCCAGAATAATAAGTGGGATAAATCCTGGATTTTCTACTTTGTGAAGTGTTGCTGGAGGAACAAAAGTTGATTGATTTTTATTAAGCAATTTTTCCTCTTGACCACAAGTAACCTTTGCTGTGCCAGAAACGATAACCCAGTGTTCACTGCGGTGATAATGGATTTGTGGTTTAATGCCTTGCTTTGGCTTAATTTCAATACGATTAATTCTGTAGTTTTTCCCTTTTTCTATAACTTCTACTTTACCCCAATATCGGCTATCAGTATATGAAGAAGGTTGATAGACTGGCGACTGAGTATTACTGTTTTCATTCTGAATCATAACTAGTTTCTCAACTAGACAGCTATTACCATTCTTCTCTACTGTTAGGAAAAAATGTTGAGTAGTATAGAATTTTTAACTACATTTTTTGTAATGAATTGAAGGGAACTTCAGCATTTAACCATTCAAGAAAACTTTGGTTGATTTCTGTGGGTGAAATTTCGGCAATAAAGTTAGTGTAATTGATATATTGACGAATCACTGCTTCAATTTGTTCCCGATAACCTGCTTGAGTTTTCACAATTAGCACCATTTCTGGCTCTTCTGTAATTTCTCCTTTCCATATGTAAGCGCAAGTAATAGGAAACCAATTGACGCAAACAGCTAATTTTTGTTCCAATAAAGCACGACTGATTTGACGTGCTTCATCTGCGTTATTTAGGGTAATGTAGTAAAGTTTCATTTCCAAAAAATTTTGCTTATTGTGATCAAAATACTTGACTTTTCCAAAAAAATGATTATTTTCAGTGTAACTTAAGTTTTTCCACAATATATTACTAGTAATCTTAATAAAGTTTGCGATCGCTACTTTTGTCGAATATTAAATCTCCTTATCATGCTGATTAATTTGACAACAGGTAGAGTAAAAATAACTGTCACATCGCCTCTAGTTAGTCACACTGTGCTGCATCTTAATTTATTTTACAGGAAAAATAATAATAGATCTTTGCTGTTGTTTACAGTACAGGCTATACAGCTAATGATGGGTTCAAGAACAAGGTGAATCTATCTCGCCAAAATCTTTAATCTATCTTTAATCTAAATGTTACACAATCAAAAAGTGTCTAACGATAGTGCAATTAAAGATAAAAGTAGCCAAAATTAATAGTAGGTATTGATGAGAGATTTGATTTATGAAACGCTTACTTCTGAATTTGGTAGTTTTAGTTAGTACATTCAGCATTATTCCTAGTGCTTATGCTAACCCAGTGAATAGTCAAATCACCAATCGTAGTAATCGGGCTGGTTTTTTAGTTACCAAACCAGTGACGATTAAGAATAACTGGGGTAATGTTAGCAACCGAAATAATAAGCTAAGACAAACTGCGGGTTCAATTTCAGTCCTCAGACAGCAAGGATGCACCAAAATTGACCCACTTGAGATTATTCAAAATCCTGGTCTGATCATAAAGGAATGCGAAGAACGAAAAAACCAAACTCCTGAGTATCTCCAGCCAATAGAGTATTTCAAGACTCCCAAACAAATCAACTCTGGTATTAACGTTACAGTTACTAAATTTTGATTTTACCAAATTAGTTAAAATAACTAGAATCCTGATAGATATTAAATTTATTTAATGGGCGTACATATGTACGCCCACACCGATGTCTTTACATAATTAAAATGAAATGGTGTAACTAATTTTGCTTTCTGAGAAAATAAATCAAAGTCACCTCACGAAGTTTTCAAAATTGTTTTATGATTTTTTCTGATTAACCTTGGCAACTAAATATTCTGCCATTTCAATAGCAACCATAATTAATTCTTGCTCTTGCTGACCTTTAGCACCTTCATCACTTACGGTTGCATAAATATGAGGATTAGAAAGCATACTAGCTAACAACTGTGTAGCAATTTGTTTGACTTCATTAGCTTTGGATTGCATCTTTATTTATCCTCCCAGATTATTAACCCAATTTTCCCGAAATTGCACTAAACTTTGAAATCCAATTTTTCTTCCACAAAGATTATTTGACTATTAAGCAAAAGCTTACTAATTTAGTTTTACTTTTAAAAATAAAACAACAATGTGAGAAAGTTGTGAGGTGACACCTATAATTATCCTTAATCTTAGAATTTACGTAGTTGCTATTAAAGAATAGATAAAATGAAGTTTTATAAATATCATGCTCTTGGTAACGATTATTTGGTAATTAATCCCCAAGGTTTACCGTTTACGCTTACACCTGAGAAAATTAAAGCAATTTGCGATCGCCATTTTGGAATTGGTTCAGACGGTATTTTATTCGGGCCATTACCTTCAGAAATTGCAGAGTTTGCACTTCGTATTTTCAATCCTGACGGTAGTGAAGCAGAAAAAAGTGGTAATGGCTTGCGTATTTTTTCCCGCTACCTCTGGGATTTAGGATTAGTGAGCGAAAAATCCTTTACAATTCAAACCGTTGGTGGGATTGTACGTTCTCTAGTCAAGGATGCTGCGAAAACCGTTCAGGTGGAAATGGGGAAAGTTAGCTTTTGGAGTGATGAGATACCAGTTGTTGGCGATCGCAGAGAAGTCATCAGAGAATCAATCTGTGTTGATGACCAAACTTTTTCTTTCTGTGCGGCGACGATTGGAAATCCACACTGTGTAATTCCTTTACCAGAAGTGTCACCTATTCTTGCTAAACAATATGGGCCGAAGCTAGAAATCCATCCATCCTTTCCCAAACGAATTAATGTTCAGTTCATGAAAATTCTGAATAGAAATCAAATACAAATCGAAATTTGGGAACGTGGTGCAGGTTACACTCTAGCTTCTGGTAGTAGCAGCAGCGCCGCCGCCGCAGTTGCCCATAAACTGGGTTTGTGTGATGCTGATATTACAGTACAAATGCCTGGTGGTTTGATTGATATTCAAATCAAAAACGACTTCACAGTTATCATGACAGGCTCTGTCACCAAAATATCTGAAGGAAATCTATCCGAGGAATTGTTTACGTACTACAACAACCCCCGATAACGAATAAAGACCAAAATCACCGCCCATGATCCCAACGCAACTTTGACTGCAACCAGAATGTTGAGCAGAGGGATAACTCCTCCACTGACAAGTGCGGCTAACTCTCCGTGCGGTAGTTCTACTCCGGCTAGAGTTACAACGGCCAGTACAATGAAAACAAGAACCGAAACCTTCTCCCATGTGGCGGCGTGCCAGCGCTTGTAAATCGCCTGCATCCACTCCGGTGATGAGGTAATCGCAACAAGCCCAATCGCCGTTCCACCCGCCACCCCGGCCGCAAAACCACCGCCCGGACTCAGATGTCCTCGAATCGCCAGTTCGATACCCACCAACGCGGAAATTGTTGCCCCCAGACGCGCCAAAATAATTGATGGTTGATCTGTAAATTGATAGATTGTGCAGGACGGTCTTTCATTCGCCAGCAGAAAATTAGCGCCCAAAATCGCAATTGTAAATACCACTACTTCAAAGATAGTGTCGTACAGACGATTCATAAAGATGATACCCGAAACCGCATTCGGCACTCCAGTATCTTGTACAATCGCCTCGACGATAGAGATAGACGAGTCCGGTGCCGGGTTGGGGATGACAAGCATTTTGATAAATAGCGCTATCCCTGCTATGATATAAAGCCATTTCATGAATGCTTCTCCCCTAAGTCTGGTATATTTACATAGGTTAGGGTTGTCCCTGGTAATGAAAGTTCGTTTTTTATGATGTCATAGATGCGTTGAACCCTGGTCGTGGTGTGATAGGGTTGCTTTCCGTCCCCAGACACTGCACCGTCTGGTTTGCTGTCTTGAGATTGGGTACAGATGGCATGGACTTCTTTTTCCATCAGCGCTCGTTGCAAAGCCTGCGTATTTGTGTAGGTCACTAACTCAAGACGCATATGGCGTTTGCCAAAAATGGTTCGTAAGTTATTCATCAGTTGCCCAAAAAGGCGATCGCCTTTCTCGTCTGCTTGAGAATCCTCATCTGTCTCGCTCGCCGAGTCTTGGATCACACCAAGACGCATGACCAGTGATGAACGCACCGCAACCGCATAAAGAGTAATCGCAAGCATGGTACCCACCAATGCTTCGGTCAAAGCAACATCCGCCGCCCCCAAAAGGGTGTATACCAATGCTGCCACAGCTCCCAATATGCCGCGAATGACCAGGGCATGGTATGGATTGACCTGAAGTACCACCATAGAGGCTGCCAAGGGCAGCAAGGCGATAATCACATATACATAGATATCGATATTATTCATACTTTTCTCCGCTACTGGAACAGTATGCCAACACATACCCCAGTACTGTATTCCAAATCGCTAAGGAGATGATGGCAAGGATGAGCAGGGGCCATTCACTGGGTCTTTTCACGAGTAGCCCAACCACGATACTCATCGAACCGAGGGTATCGGCAACCGAAAGACTATGCAATTTAAATAAGAGCGATCGCTTGCCAAGCAGGGGTAAAGTACCCCAAAACCAAAAGACGATTCCTATACCTATGCAGGTATAACTAAAGACATCTATCATAGATCACTCTTCAATCCATCGTTCATTCGTTTGATCACATGGGCCAGGAGCATTAATGCGGCATTTCCCACACTCAGAATGATGACCCCGACAACACCGATCATCCAATCATCCCGCAAGACAGAGACGACCAGGATCATGACTGATGTCTTGGTGGCAATACTGGCAAAGGCCAACATCGTCTGCCAGATATCATCATCCTGCCATGCTTCGTACATGGGGATGAGCAGCGCCAGAATCATTGCTATCAGTACTAGGTTCATTTCTTTTTCCTCCGTCGGACTCGATGCACTTCGTACCAGCCTTCTTCGTGGTATTTCAAAACAATGGTCTTGGGGGTAAAGGTGATTAAAAATACATCCAAGAATATAAGAGCGGGTGTCCGTCGTGGTGGGACTCGTTCCAAGGTTACATGTTCTTCGTTATGCGGACGGAGGATAATTTCAAATGCTTCAATATATGCCTG
This sequence comes from Westiellopsis prolifica IICB1, assembly GCF_004323185.1. Classification (GTDB taxonomy): domain Bacteria; phylum Cyanobacteriota; class Cyanobacteriia; order Cyanobacteriales; family Nostocaceae; genus Pelatocladus; species Pelatocladus prolificus_A. The sequence continues at coordinate 678,670 of NZ_NAPS01000002.1, read as the reverse complement.
TGGAATTGCCACGATGATCTCACCCAGCGCCCGCAGCCAATCCTTTAATCTTCCCACAGATTTGGGACGTCCCGGCAATAGGACTGCGATGCTGACGCCGATAATGATGTTTGCCACACTTAGGTTAGCAGTGAGCAGAAACCAGATGACTAGTCGCAATATCAGATTCAGATACCCAATCATGCCAATACCATCCAGAACAGCAGGATCAACATTAGACTCATCACACCAACCAGATGCTCAAATTGCTCCAGCAAACGCGGCAGCTTGAGTTCTGTCCGTCGAAAAATCAAAAAATATGCCACCCAGCCAACGCCGATGATTGCAAGTGGTTTCGTGATATTAGCGATGGTATAAGCCTCGAAATACACAACATTTGCTGCAATCAGGCCACCGATCAATAGGATCACCGCTGTCCAGAAACCGGGTTTTACATCCCCTTTTCCCTCTTGTTTCTCATGGGGCAGAAAGATGAATTTGGCAAAGGATATTGCAGTTCCTAAGGCTGCAAAGTTCATGGCAATAATTTGCCAGGGCATCAAATTCTTGGTCGTCAACACCTTCGCCCCGAAGCCGGATAACATGGGAAAGCCTGAGATCGAAAAGCTGGCCATGACTAGAGCAATCCAGACCGGGGTACTGATTGGTTTGTGTTGTAGTTCCTTGAAGTTTCGACTCGGTAAAGCACCCGCGATCAGAAACAGGGCTGATTTGACCAGTCCATGTGTTAGCGCATAAAAACCCCCTACTTTAGGTGCAGCAAGGATAAAGCCTAACTGCGAAACCGTGTGGAACGCTAGCATCCGCTTGGTATCCTTTTCAAAGACGGCATAGCACACTCCCAGAAGCGCCGTCCCAACTCCGAAGAGCCTGACTATCGGATCAACCTCATCCAAAATCAAAGCACAACGCACCAACGGATAGACGCCAGCTTTGACCACAATTCCCGACAGCATCGCCGACACCGGCGTTTCCGATTCGGAGTGAGTCAACGGTAGCCACAATCCTGATACAAAGATCCCTCCCTTGACCAAGAGTCCCAGAAAAATCAGAGCAAGCGCCTCGGTCGGTGCGCCCCGCAAACCTGCAAAAGCAAACGAATGATGGGTCTGATAGACCAGTACCGCGCCAACTAGGTAAAATAGCATTGCCACGTTGCTGACAAACAGATAACGCAAGGCAACCCAAATTGACCGATTAGACCGGGAATAGGCAATCAAGAGAAACGCGGCAATTCCACTTACCTCTAACGCCACGTATAAGCTAATAAAATCGGAACAGACAAACGCGGCATTCAGACTGCCATGTAAAATGATCGTCTGTGCATAAAAAAAAGCCGTCTTATCGCTGTGCCAACAGTAGAGGATGACCGCTGCTGTTACCAGCGCATTGGTTAATATAAAGTAGCCGCTCAATTGATCGACCACTAATGTGACGCCAAAATTATCTAGTAATTGCAGTGTCAGGGGTGTTTGCTCGGCAAATAGCTGCAACGCATATGCGCCTGAAACAAGGGCCATGCCCAGTGCGAGATAGCGATCAAGTTTGGGGAGCAGATAAATAGTGAACCCGACAAAAAACGGTAGTCCGATCCATGCAATCGTAAGGGTATTCATGGCGTATTGCTCTTTTCGATCTCTTTGGTTTCCAATGTCGGATTATCCCGTGCCAACTTCATGACACCAACTAGCATTAAGGCTTGAATTGACAAGCCGATCACAATCGCCGTCAATATGACCGCCTGGGGAACTGGATCGGAGTAAGCCCCATTTTTGACATCTGAAACAATAGGTGTGAACAAGCCATTTCGCGATGCAATCAGCACGTAATAGGCGATCACCCCCGTGTTCATGACATCCATAGAGACGATCTTCATCACCAGGTTCTTTTTAAAGATAATGCCGAAAAATCCGCATAATACTGTCGTGAATACGCACGCTTCTAACACGGGAATTGCCTGTTGGGTAGGGTTTTGAAAAAGGGTGTAGGAGGAGTGATATTTTTATCTACAGGTTGTGCGCGATCGCCGTAAGGCGGGTGCTTTGCACCATCGCGTAGCGTCTCTCCTTTGGGAGAATCGCTCCCCCAATTTCCAAGAAATGCCAAACTTCCGGCTGTCTATCTCCTAGTGCAGCAACGGTAGATGCAGCTTGAACCATAGTTATTTAATTTCCATGAAATAAGTGTTATGTTAACAATAACACTATTAATTAGTGTTTTAAAATAATAAGCACTAATTAAAAATATAATAATTACTATAATTCCCATCAATGGTTGTCCAAAAATTGAGTTATGCTTGCCATTACAGTCAGGATTAAACCCGAAGGCGAAAAAGTTGTGAGTCTGGATTTGTCTACTCCGTTGCAATTGATTGGGCGATCAGCAGAGTTTCAGCGTATTGTCGAAGTGTTGTCAGAAGATGGTGATTTATTAATCACCGGCGTACCTGGTAGTGGCAGGCGTACCTTAGTCAAGGGAGGAGCGCAAGAAGTTGGAGCAGTTGTACTGGAGATAGATTGTATTCGCGCCACAGATGGGGAAAGATTTTTACAACTGCTAGCAGAAGCTATTAGCCAAAACTGGGAAATAGCCAAAATTCAAAATTGGGTAAATCACCATGCTAGTGAGTTTTTTATCTTAGATGTCGAAAAAAAACTCAAGCTGTTGCGTTCTCTCAGCCAAAAGCAGCTATGGCAAGCATTTGAGATGTTGTTAGAGTTGCCACAAATCATGGCTGTAGATTTACAGAAGCGGTTAGTGCTAATTTTGCATAGTTTCCCTCATATCCGTTCTTGGGATCGCCATAGTTTATGGGAAGCAACATTCCGGCGTAAAATCAATCAGGACGCTCATGTTAACTATGTTTTGATTGCAACGATCGCTGAGACAAACCACCACTCAGATGAAGAGAATTATCCTTTAGAAACTGTGCAATTGCCCCCCTTAGCCAGAGACATCTTAGCGGTATGGGCTAGGGAAATGCTACACGTACAGAGACTAACATTTGATTCTCGTTCCAAAGCACTACCACTATTTTTAGATGCTGTACAAGGACACATTGGTGATGCAATGGCACTGATTCGTCGTCTACAAACTTCATGTCTGCCTGATAGTTTCATTACTGAACAAGATGTCACAGAGGCCATCGAAGGATTGCTCAAAGACTTATCGATGACGTACGAATCCTTACTGATGCTTCTACCAGCCAATCAAGTGCATCTTTTGGAATGTCTAGCCTTAGACCCCACAGAAAAACCACAAAGTAAAGATTATATTCAAAAACATGGTCTTTCTAGAGGTGGTAGCTTACAAGGTGCGCTGACTGGTTTACAGCACAAAGGTTTGATTTACGGTGCAGAGCAAGCTTATAAGTTGGCGATGCCGTTACTAGCTTTATGGTTGCGGCACAGATTGAGTTAATTATAAATATAAGTATTTTTATGAAAAGACCTAAAATATCTAGCTTACTTAAATTCACTACAGTAACGCTCATCAGTTTTTCAGTGTTGCTCCTGTTTTGGCTCGCCTCCCCATTACCAAAAACACTTGCTAAACCAGAAACTAAAATTTTTGAACAAGTTTGGCAAACCGTCAATGATAATTTTTACGATTCAAAATTTAACGGTGTGGACTGGAAAGCAATGCGGGAAAAGTATAAATCGCAAGCCACACAAACTAAATCTAACCAAGAATTTGCAGCGGTTATTAATCAGATGCTTGGCGAATTGCAAACTTCTCACACCCGCTACTATACTCAAGATGAGCCTGCTTACTATGAAATTTTAGGTATTTTTGTACCCAGAAGTGGTGAATTACAAAAACAGTTAACAAAATTTTTACCTAAGGGCAAAATAGAATACACTGGCATTGGTGCATTCACTAAAAACATTAACGGCAAAACATTTGTTAGTGCCATTCTTGAAAAAAGTCCCGCCGCAGCTGGGTTAAAAATTGGCGATCAAATCCTCAGTGTCGATGGTCGCCCCTATCAAGCAATACAATCTTTTAAAGGAAAAGCAACAGAAGAAGTCAAATTATTAATTCAGCGTTCAGCCAAAACAAATAGTAAAACAGAAATTGCGATCGCACCCAAAAATTTTGATGCCAAAACCATGTTTATCGATGCTCAACAAGCCAGTATCCAAAACATACAACGAGAAGGTAAAAAAATTGGCTACATCCATATTTGGTCACACGCAGCCAACGAAGACCAACAGCAGCTGCAATCAGAAATGATTTATGGTCGCCTCAAAGATGCAGATGGATTAGTTTTAGACTTTAGAGACGGTTGGGGTGGGGGAGATGTCAATTCTCTTAATCTGTTCACAGCTGAATCTGGACCAAGTGTCACTAGTGTTTCTCGTAATGGGAAAAAGTATACTTATATATCTCAGTGGAAAAAACCAGTAGCGATGGTGATCAATGAAGGAAGCAGAAGCAGCAAAGAAATTTATGCCTATGGCTTTCAGCAACATAAAATTGGGCCTGTAATTGGTACCAAAACAGCCGGAGCAGTAGTTGCTGGTCGTCCTTTTTTCATGGATGATGGTAGCTTACTTTATGTAGCAGTTGCAGATGTATTTGTAAACGGAAATCAAAGATTAGAAGGTAAAGGCGTGACACCAGATATCAACGTTCCTTTACCATTAGAATATGCTCAAGGTGCAGACCCACAAAAAGAACGAGCTATAGAAGCTGTACTAGGGGCTATTAAGCAAAGAGGCTGAATACAAAATGACTGTAGGACTTACGCAAAAAACTTCTCAAACTCTTATTCCTCTGTGTACTCTGCGTCTCTGTGGTTTGTTTTTCTGTGACCCGTGCGTAAGTCCTGGACTGTTCACACTAATGTCTTCTGCTTCCTTAAACTTTCAACCGTAGAAATAGTGTGTTGTGCTACTTGCTCTATCTCCTCTGCTGTATTAAACCTACCAATACCAAATCTTAGTGACGCATAAGCTAATTTTTCTGTATGTCCCAAGGCTGTGAGAACATGAGAAGGTGCAGTGGTTGCTGAAGAGCAAGCTGAACCCGAAGATACTGCCATAACTGGTTGCAATCCTAACAGTAATGCTGCTCCATCTACGCCGTCAATACTAATATTTAAATTTCCTGCTAATCGTTGAGTAGGATGACCATTGAGATAAATTCCCTCTAACTGGGAAAGTTGCTCCCATAATCTTTGTCGGAGTTGGGTGAGGTATTGATTTTCTGTAGCTTGTACTTGCAAAGCTATTTCCACCGCCTTACCAAATCCGACGATTTGCGGTGTATACAAAGTGCCAGAACGCATTCCCCGTTCATGTCCACCACCGTGCTGCTGGGGAGCTAGTTGTACTCTGGGGTTACGGCGTCGGACGTACAATGCACCGATCCCCTTAGGACCGTAGACTTTATGTGCTGTGAATGACATCAGGTCAATTTGCATTGCCTGTACATCTAGAGGAATTTTACCAATAGCTTGAGCAGCATCACTATGAAAAATTACACCACGTTCCCGACACATTTCACCAATTTCTGTCAATGGTTGTAATACTCCAATTTCGTTATTTGCAGCCATCACCGAAACTAAAATTGTGTCAGGACGAAAGGCTTTTTCTAATTGAGTAAAATCTATCAGTCCGTCTTTTTGAACAGGAAGAATTGTAATTTCAAAACCGAGAGTTTGCAGATATTTACAAGGATCAAGTACAGCATTATGTTCAGTCGCAACAGTAATAATATGCTGACCTTTTTGAAAATAAGCTTCTGCAACTCCTTTAATTGCTAAATTATTGGCTTCTGTTGCACCACTAGTAAAAACAATTTCTTCTGGCGTTGTGTTGATGGCTGCTGCTAATATTTCTCGTGATTTTTTGACAGCTGCTTCGGCTTCCCAACCGTAAATATGATTGATGCTAGAAGGGTTCCCAAAGTGTTCGGTGAAATAGGGTAGCATTGCCGCTAGTACTCGTTCATCAACAGTTGTGGTGGCGTGGTTATCGAGATAAATAGGACGATGAGACATAATTAATGAATAAATAAAGATAAAATTACAATGATACTTTGCGGAGGTTTTTATGACTCTCACAATTCAGGATTTAGAAAAACTGCAAGAAAACCTGCAAGAAGAACAACGTGACTACCAACTAGAATTACAGCAAGGAAACATCGTCGTAATGGGACCATCAGATATTGAATCAAGTGAAATAGGCGCTCAGTTAATTTACCTATTGAAATTGTGGGCGAATCCTCGCAAGTTGGGAAGGATATTTGATTCGAGTGGTGGATTTATTATGCCCAACACAGATCTAAGAGCGCCAGATGTTTCTTTTGTGTCAGCAGGAAGATTAAAACGTACTGTGCGTGATTTTGCTAATTTGGTTCCAGATTTGGTAGTAGAAATTAAATCGAAAACAGACCGTGTGCGCCCGATTGAAGAAAAAATCAAGCTATTTTTGGAATTAGGAGCGCAGGTTGGAATATTGATAAATCCAGATGAATTAACTGTGAGTGTGTATCGTCCAACTGGTGAGATGGAACTATTAGCTGGTGAGGATAAGTTAGCTATTCCTGAGTTGTTTCCTGGTTGGGAAATTGCAATTTCTGAGTTATGGCCACCTGTGTTTGATTAGTGTCTCTTAGTTTACCCTTAGTGGTGTGGTTATGAGTACTGAAGCACTCACTACAAGCTTATATTTTAGAATTGATGTTATTTATCACTAGTGATCTGGACTTGGGAAGTATTATTGGTATTTAATTCTAGCGATCGCACTAATGAAAGTGGTAATGGTTGTTGACTAATTCTGTTAATATAATCTCCATTCAGGTAAGGCAAGTAATTTAGCTGATTAGCAACATAGGTTTGGAAAAAAGACAGACCTAAAAATTTAACATAGCGTTGTGCTAAGGCTGGATTTGGACCAATAACTTGTTCTGGTACTGGAATAGCAGAGTTTGGTGATTCTGCAATTGTCGAAAAGTGTGTACCATTACCAATTAATGCTAAATATTTGTTGGCAGTTGTTAACCAAGTAAAAGGTTGAATTTGTTCAGGTAAAGGTGGAGCGGCTGTATCTTTAGTACTACTGACAATCATCACTGGTATTTTAATTTGACTAAGGCTGTCTTTACCAAGAACTATACTGTCAACTGGGTTAATGGCGATCGCTGCTTTAATGCGTGAATCAGACAGATCATACTGACCAGTTAAAGGTAATTCCGCAGTTAAGCACTGAAGCAAAAGTGAGACATTTAGCGTATCTTTTGAAGGTGGACAACTTTTTTGGATTTGGGGAAAGTTAATCGGTGCGCCTGCTAATGCTAAAGCTGTGTAACCTCCAAAGGATTGACCAATCACGCCTACTTGTTCTAAATTCAAACGTCCTTGAAAAATTGGATTGGATTGGGAAAGCTTACTGAGTTGATCCAAAAGAAATTTCACATCTAAAGGTCGATCAATAAATTCTCTGGGACTAGTAATATCTGCTGATCTACCTGATAATAGGGCTTGCAACTGCGCCGCGTTGCTACCAGGATGTTCTGGAACTGCAACCACAAATCCATAGGAAACTAGATGTTCGGCTAAGTAAACAAAGCTGGTTCGATCAGAACCAAGTCCGTGGGAGATGACAATCACTGGTCTAGGGCTAGAAATTTGCGGTAAGTAAATATCCGCCTGGTATGTACGACTCCGAGAAGTGTCATAGAGGCTAATAGTTTGCTTTTGCCATTTGTAAAGCCCTGGTTGCAGTAAGTTTTTGGCAGTATTGGTATTCTCTGCGGAATTAGTTGTTAGTTGTTGGCTAGCTTCTTTTTCAATCAGTGTGATCGCTTTTTGAGTCTGATTTAAAAAATTCTGGGCTAAGTTGGCTAACTCTAGGGCGCGGGCTAAATTAATCGCAATCTGACTTGAGGGAAACTTACGTAGTACATTCAATAATGTTAAGCCTTCCGGTTGTGCCGCAGCTAAAATTAATGCTGCACGAATTCCGTATAAACCAGTAGCTCGACTATCACCCTCAATCACTGTTGCTAAATTTTCTAGTAATCTTTCGCCTATTGGTGTGTAGAGAAACTGCGAAACTTGTACTGCATTCAAGGGAATAGGAGTCAACAATACTTCTTTAATCTGCTGTAGTTGTTCTTTGGGTGCATACTGGAAATACGCAGCTAATTCGTTATCTATTTTACCTGTTCTAGCGTAAATTTCTAGAGATTTAACTGGTATTGAACGCTCCAATAAACCGTAGGATAAGGTTAAGCGTTCTGCACTCAACACAGGACGGGGAATAAGAGTTGGTATCAAACAGGCGGTGATTATAAAAGTACCACAGAACCACTTAATGTGATTTTGGATTAGCAATACATTTCTGGAATTGGGTTGCGAAAATTGTTTCTTTGTATTATTTTTGACATTAAATATAAATTTATCTATGCTTTTGGATATTTTTTGAGCAAATTTTAAGTTTGACATTGGAACACCCTCACCTCTTTTTTGCTATAAATATGGGAATTTAGCTTGTTAGTGACAGCAAATTATCGAGTTCGCTTTACTTTCTGATTATCTCAGTAGTAAAAATGAGGGTGTTAAGGGATACTATCATTTGATATATTGTGAATCGCTAATGCGATCGCTTTTCTTGCCACCGATTTAGAAAAGGAATTACTATTCCATCATAAACTGGGTAATCAGTCGGGATTGGATATTTTTCCTCCAAATCGCTCAAACAGCCTTGAATGACTGCTTTATAAGGTGGTTTTCCTCCACCAAATCTTTCAGATGTAATATCAAAGTGAATACCTTTGTAGCAATTCCAGGCGTGATGAATGCACAAACGATAGTATCCTTCGACATAATCTACGTCTGGAAAGTGTTGTGATAACAACATAGCGTTTCCAAAACAACATTGAGGTTGTACAACTTGATCAGCTATTCTGTAAATGATTTTTGCTACATCTTTGGGAAGTGAGAACAGCGGTTTGATTTCAATGTGGTTCATAATTCGCCGAAGGTAGATGTTTTATTGATAGAAAAATACACCATGGTGAGGCAATGCTAGGAAAGCTAACACCAAGTGTCTAATACCAATTCTTCGTGAAGCTGCACAGAATTTTACCCCACCCCTTAATCCCCTCCCCGAAATCGGGGAGGGGGGTGGGGTTCTTTCTCTGTAACTTCATATTAAATTGATATAAAGCACTACAAGTCTTACTCAGACTAACTTATAGTTTTTTTGCAGTCATATTCCTCTCAAGAACTCATACAGTTTTGAGAAGCAATAGCAATACGGTTCGGTTAAGAATTTTTCGTCATAATTTTGGATATGTAGAGACGCGATATATCGCGTCTCTACAGGATTTAAATGCCAATCGATTTGTCTTATCCGAACCGTATTGGAAGCAATAGTACCGGAAATTTTGAAAAATTATTGAGTATCTAAATGATTTTTACCAGATAAATTCTGACAAAAATATGTCAGCTTTAATCCTGAAAACAGATTCAGAAATTTAATCAAAGACATGGCATTTTATGAAATTTTATCTATGACTTATCAAACAATTAGGATACTTAAATCAAGCAATAAGGAGTTTTTGAGCATCCTTAATAAATTTACTGGGTAAAAATAAGGAACTTGTAAGAAATTCATAATAAATTTGCTCTTAAATCTTGTAAATTCTTTAAGAGGGAATAGGGAAATCCCCATAATTAAAATTAGGGGCTTGTATCCTTCCATAATCGGGGCTAATTCTTTCTCTGTTAAGAGTTCCCGCCCCGTAGGCGCAGCCTTCCCGTAGCGTAGGGGCTTGGTCAAAATAAGGGTATTTGCTTTATTAAAAAAACTAGTATTAATAAAAAAAAATCCCTTCCAAACTGATAGAAGGGATTATTTGATGCCTGTTGAACTCTTATTGTTAAGTTTGCCTTGATTTAATATTGCAACAAATAATATTAAATCAAGCAACAAGCAACATAGACCACCTTAATCAAATTACCGGATGCATATAAGGAAGTTATAAATCCAAAATAGTTTTTGGGTTCACCGAAATCATTTTTGGGTTCACCGAAATCATTTTTGGGTTCGCCGAAATCATTTTTGGGTTCGCCGAAATCGKGGATCTTGTGGTTCACTAATGATTCATGAATGCTGTATAACTTAAGAAATCATTAGCACTCCTGTTTATTGGAGAGCTTACCAATGCTTTACCTTCTTCAACGTCTTTCCCTGACTATACTTTTGTAGATCCATCTGGAAATGTTTTTTGGGTGCTGAAAATTCCTGTAGATGCACGCGGAAATGTTTTTTGTGTGCGCGGAAATGATTTTTGTGTGCGCCGAAATGATTTTTGTGTGCGCCGAAATGATTTATAAGAACGTAGGTTGAAAACCCCCCATACCGGATTCCTATTACGCCTCTCCCCCAACAACCACATCGCGTATTCGCAGACTTGGTCCGCCACAACCTACAGATAAACCATTTTGTCCACCTTTACCACAACCACCGGATTCGTCCCAGTAAAAGTCGTCACCAATTGCTTCTATATCTGTTAGGGTTTGAAATACGTTTCCTGAAAGAGTCACATCTTTGACTGGTTCGGCGATTTTCCCATTTCTAATCATCCAAGCTTCCCCAGCGCTAAAGGTGAACATTTCGCCGTTAGTCATTCCACCCAACCAATTACGGGCGTAAACTCCTTCTTTGATACCACTAAATAAATCAGCTACAGGTGTTTTACCTTTTTCTATCCATGTGTTGGTCATACGAACAATGGGTACATAGTGATAATTAAGACATCTAGCGTTACCTGTTGCTGCTTCGCCTAATTTACCTGCGGTTTCGCGAGAATGCAACCTTCCGACTAATATTCCATCTTGAATTAACTGCGTAGTTGTCGCGGGCGTCCCTTCGTCGTCGTATAAATAACTACCTCTATGTCCATTTGGAGCTGCACCATCAAAAATTTGCAATTCTTTGGGGCCAAACCTGCGTCCAATCGTCATCACTTCTAGCAAATCTGGGTTTTCGTAAGCCATATCTGCTTCTGAAAGATGTCCAAAGGCTTCGTGGACAAATAAACCTGTGAGAATGGGATCGATAACTACAGTGTAGGTGTTACCTTTGACTGATGGTAGTGCTAAGGCTGCTACTGCTCTTTGGGCGGCGCTTTTGACTTGAGTGTCTAGATTAATTAAATCTTCAAAAGCTTGGCGAGAGCCGATGGTTTCTCTACCAGTTTGGACAGTATCATCATTTCTGGCTGTGGCAGCAAAACGCATTTCCATATCTACCCAAGATTGTTCAATGAAAGTACCTTCACTAGTAGCAATTATTACTCGTTGACTGGTATCACTGTAGCGTACAGATGTGGTAGTGATGCGATGATCTACACTTTTGAGGAGATCACAATAGCGATCGCACAATTCTTTTTTGCGAGTTAAGGAAATATACCGGGGATTAGTACCTGTTAAGGGTAATTGACAAACTACTTGCACTGGTTCAATGGGAGCTAGTACAGTTTCTTCACCACCAACTATTCGAGCTGCACCAATTGCTTCTTCGATGCGTTCAGCAATTGTTGTCAAGCGGTTGAAACTGCTGAATCCCCATCCACCTTTATAAGCAGCACGAATATGTCCACCAATGGAGATCGCTTCGCTGAGAGTTTCGACTTTTTCGCCACGCAAAAATATATCTGTACCTTCAGCTTCTTCTAGACGAATCATTAAATAATCTACCTGGGAAGAATAGCGATGAAGTAAGTCAGAAAGCAAATTCTGCACATCTACAAGTAAGCTAGGCATTTATTTTACTGCTAGGAACAACGACGACTTGAATTTATTCTCCAATAAAGTGTGAAGGGAGAAGGGAGAAGGGAGAAGGGAGAAGAGTAAACAGAGTAAAGTAGATATTTTTTGCTCGTTTATCCTGTATTCTTTTTTAATGCGATCGCCATAAAACGTACAGAAAGCCTTGATTATTTATCCTTGATGTGGTTAAAAATGCAAGAAAAGCTGCCAAAAATCTTTAAATTAGAGGCAGGTAATGCCAGCAAGACCGTCTTACTGTTGGCAGGAATCTTTTTTTTCCTGTGTCTGTTATTTACCCTGCACCGCTACTATAGTTTTTACGCTTCCTTCGACCAAGGCATTTTTAACCAAGTTTTTTGGAATAATCTGCATGGTCGCTTTTTTCAAAGTTCTCTTTCTTCCAGTCTTTCTACTAATGTAGTTCATGCGGGGGAATTTCCCACAGTATATTACCATCGGCTTGGGCAACACTTCACACCAGCGTTATTGTTGTGGCTACCAATTTACGCTTTGTTTCCCTCTCCTGCCACTTTGACTGTTTTGCAAGTTACACTGATCACGGCGGCGGGTTTAGTGTTGTACGTACTGGCTAGGCTGTATCTTCAACCACAATTAGCAGTGATGATTACTGCCAGTTTTTACGGTGCTAATGCGGTAATCGGCCCGACTTTAAGTAACTTTCACGACATTTGCCAGATTCCCTTATTTGTATTTACCCTGCTGCTGGCAATGGAAAAACGCTGGTGGTGGTTATTTTGGTTGATGGCAGTTTTGATTGTAGCTGTACGGGAAGATGCAGGTATAGGATTATTTGGGGTAGGAGTTTACATGATTTTGAGTCAACGCTTTCCCCGCGCTGGTGTTGCTGTGTGTATCTTCAGTTTTGGTTACATATTGGTGCTGACTAATCTGATCATGCCGTTGTTTTCTAAAGATATTTCGCAACGGTTTATGTTAGAACGGTTTGGACAATATGCCGATGGTGACGAAGCTTCCACCCTGGAAATTATTTGGGGGATGATTAGCAATCCCCTGCGTTTATTAGTAGAGTTATTTACGCCAGTAGACAGAACTATTAGGTACTTACTTGGGCAGTGGTTGCCCTTAGCATTTGTACCTGCTGTTGCTCCTGGTTCTTGGATGATAGCTGGTTTTCCCCTATTGAAGTTATTATTGGGCAAAGGAGAGTCTGTTTTATCTATTACAATTCGTTATGCTTTAACTGTAGTCCCAGGATTATTTTACGGCTCTATTCTGTGGTGGTCACAGCGTCAGCAAAAATTTAAACCTGCATTTCGCCGCTTGTGGATAGGTTGTATTTGTCTGTCTTTGGTTTTGAGCTTTACATCTAACCCAAATCGCACTTTTTATTTTCTGATTCCTGATTCCGTAAAACCACTAGTATATGTGTCATTGTCAGAACAATGGCAGCATGTAAATCAGATGCGTCCCTTGCTGTCACAAATTCCCTCTGATGCGAGCGTATCTGCAACAACTTATTTGGTTCCCCATCTTTCTAGTCGGCGAGAAATCCTGCGTTTACCTGGTTTAGAACTACGTAATGATGCTCAAGAAGTGATTAAAGTAGATTATGCGATCGCTGATCTTTGGCAATTACAAAAATATCAAGCTGCATTTAAAAGCGATCGCAGTTTATTAAAAGATTTAGTACCACTAATTGACCAGCTTACCAATAATCGCGAATATGGAATCATCAGCTTTCAACATGGCATCATTCTCTTAAAAAAAGCTGCCAGTTCGGACACACAAGCAACAGCAGCTTGGTTACAATTCCGGCAAGAGTTGGCAGAAGGGGATCGGGGATAGGGGATCAGGGATCAGGGATCGGGGACAAGGAGGACACGGGGGACACGGGAGAAAAACCAACCATTGATTATTGACTATTGACCAATGACCAATGACAAATGACAAATTTTAGAGAAATGTAAAAGCTTGGGGGATTGCATCCAATGAAAATACTAGTACTGAGTTGGGAATTTCCGCCCCGTATTGTTGGAGGAATTGCGCGTCATGTCTCAGAGTTGTATCCTGAACTCGTCAAGTTAGGACATGAAGTTCATCTGATCACACCTGAATTTGGTCATGCACCCATGTATGAATTAGTGGAAGGGATGTGTATACATCGGATTCCCGTAGTCGGTGGAAACGACTTTTTCCACTGGGTAGTAAACATGAACCAGAGTATGGGTAGTCATGGCGGAAAATTGATCGCAGAGGAAGGCCCTTTTGATATTATCCATGCTCATGATTGGTTAGTAGCAGATGCAGCGATCGCTCTCAAGCATACTTTTAAAGTTCCCTTGATTGCTACAATCCACGCTACTGAATACGGACGCTACAATGGTATTTATACAGATACTCAACGTTATATAAGTGGTAAAGAACAACTATTAGCCTACAACGCTTGGCGGGTTATCGTCTGCACCGACTACATGCGCCGGGAAGTAGAACGAGCGTTACACAGTCCTTGGGGTAAAATTGACGTTATTTATAACGGTATCCGTCCAGAAAAGAAACGTCATCATGAAGATTTTCACGCTTTAGACTTTCGTCGCCAATTTGCTGAAGATGGCGAAAAAATAGTTTACTATGTCGGTCGCATGACCTACGAAAAGGGTGTATCTTCACTGCTTGCTGCGGCTCCTAAAGTTTTGTGGGAAATGGGTGGTTATGTTAAGTTTGTAATTATCGGTGGTGGCAATACTGATCATCTCAAAAAACAGGCTTGGGATACAGGCATTTGGGATAAATGTTATTTCACAGGCTTTATGTCTGATGAATACTTAGATAAATTTCAAACTATCGCCGACTGTGCTGTTTTCCCCAGTCTTTACGAACCCTTTGGAATTGTGGCATTAGAAAGCTTTGCTTCTCGTGTACCCGTAGTTGTATCTGACACTGGTGGTTTTCCAGAAGTAGTACAACATACAAAAACAGGTATTATCACGTATACTAATAATCCTGATTCTCTGGCATGGGGAATTTTGGAAGTGCTAAAAAACCCCGGATATCGGCAATGGTTGACTGATAATGCTTATGAAGATTTAGAACGGCGCTTTAGCTGGCCGAAATTAGGTAAGCAAACAGAACAGGTGTATGAGAGAGTAGTACATGAGCGATCGCTCGTAGTTTGGTAGGAGGTAGAATACACAGGGACGCACAGAGATATAATTCTTTGCGTCTTTAATATATGCAAGTTTAAGTAAATCGGTACATGCTACTAATTGACACTTTCTTTAGTCAGCTGCGCTCTCAATCTAAATAGACAACTTGTCTGACTACTTCCAAAAACCTCTGCACCGTTGCAGATGAATTGTCGCGTCGCCAAATCATCGCCAGCGCTACCTTGGGTGTGGGTTCTTGGGTTGGTTTATAAACTACCCCAGTTCTTTGCAAATGTTGCAGCGACTCCGGTACGATCGCCACACCCATCTCTGCTGCAACTAAACTCACAATTGTTTGCATCTGAATTGCTTCTTGGGCAACCATAGGGCTAAAATTAGCTTGCTGGCAAAAACTAATAATTGAGTCGTACACTCCAGGAGCTAAAGGACGAGGAAATAAAATGAAGGGTTCACCTTGGAGTGAAAACAGCGATACACTGGATTTATTAGCTAGCACATGGGTTTCTGGTAACGCCACCACTAAGGATTCGTAAAAAATAACTTCCCAGCAAAATATATCTTCTTCTATCGGTGGACGCAGAAATCCAACATCAATTCTATTATCTCGCAACCATTGTAATTGTTGGTCTGTAGTCAATTCATGTAATTCCAGATTGACGTCGGGGATAGAACTACGAAATTTTCGCAGGATGTTTGGCAATATATTATATGCCGCAGAACTGACAAAGCCAACTACAACCTGTCCCCCTAAACCACGACTGGTTTGTCTTCCCAATTGCACCGCTTGTTCTAGCTGCTTGAGAATTTGTTGAACTTCACCTAAAAACACCTCTCCAGCTGCGGTTAACTGCACAGTTCTTTTAGTGCGGTGAAACAATTGAAAACCCAACTCTACCTCTAATTGACGAATTTGTTGACTCAGAGGAGGTTGAGCGATGTGTAAGCGTTCCGCCGCCCGTCCAAAATGCAATTCCTCAGCCAATGTCACAAAGTATCGTAGGTGTCGCAGTTCCATTCATGAAATAGCTTGGTCAACTTGTTTCAACAATGCTTCTAAAGTAGAGGAATTATCTAAGACTATATCAGCACGCGCGGCTTTTTCTGCGATTGGCATTTGAGTGTGAATTCTCGCTTGTGCTTGCTCGAATGTGAGATTGTTTCTTTGCATTAATCTTGCTAATTGCTGTTGCTGGGAACAACACACGACCCAAATTTCTGTGACTAAATCAGTCATTCCGGCTTCAAATAATAAAGGCACAACTAATACTAGTATTTTTGCGGTAGATGCTTGAATTTCGGCTAAAAAGCGATCGCGTACGTAAGGATGAATC
The DNA here is from genome assembly GCF_004323185.1 of Westiellopsis prolifica IICB1. Classification (GTDB taxonomy): domain Bacteria; phylum Cyanobacteriota; class Cyanobacteriia; order Cyanobacteriales; family Nostocaceae; genus Pelatocladus; species Pelatocladus prolificus_A. The sequence goes on along the minus strand of NZ_NAPS01000002.1, from coordinate 662,405 downwards.
AAATTCTCTACCCAAGCGCGTTCATCATGATGATGAAAGATGATTTCACCTAATTTTTGACGATTGAGATCACCATTTGGTAGTAAAATTTGATTACCGTAATGAATGGCGATCGCATCGAGAATAGGTGAACCAACACAGACAGCTTGTCGAGCATAAATATCCGCATCCAAAATTGGCAAATCATAAGCTTGTGCCAAGTAATTAGCAACTGTTGTTTTGCCTGTAGCAATACCACCTGTTAAGCCGATGATTTTTTTGGTCATTGGTCAAGCGTCATTTGTCATTAGTCGTTAGTTAATTTTAAATTCTCTGGACTATTGACGATTGACTATTGTACAGACGCGATTAATCGGGTCTACTATTGACTATTGCCCATTGAATTAGTGCTTGTGTTAAACCCTCTAGTGTATATTCTTGGGCTTCGACATCTACACGTCCAAATAGAGAACGACAAGTGTTTGAAGTCTGGGGACCAATAGAAGCAATACAAACTCCTTCTAAAGAATCTGCTACTACAGACAATTGACTTTGTGATGAGTGACCAGAGAAGATTTGTTCTGCCAGTTGATAGAAAAATTGCACTGTTTTGGAACTGGCAAAAGTGATCACATCAACAGTACCACTTTGTAAAGCGAGTTCTGCTGAGGGAGGAATACTCTTTGGACAGCAAGATTGATAAGCGGGAACTTCGATGACTTCTGCACCTTTGGCGCTGAGTTCTCGAATCAAAATTTCCCGTCCACCGCTTTCGACTCTGGGAAATAGAATTTTCTTACCTGTAAGTTCTTCGGGAAAGTGTTCGACTAGGGAGTCAGCAACAAAGTCTGGTGGGATAAAATCAGGTTGTAAACAATGGTGTCTCAGGGTTTGGGCAGTTTTTTCACCAACTGCGGCAATTTTGACTTCTGCCAAGGCGCGAATGTCTTTACCCTGAGCCAGGAGTCGTTCGCAGAAGTAGCCGACACCGTTGCTGGAAGTTAGAATTAACCAGTCAAACTCAGATAACCGAGCGATCGCCTGATCTAAAGCTTGCCAACTAGAAGGGGGGCCAATTTCTAAGGCAGGCATTTCCACAACATAAGCGCCTGCTGCTGTTAAGAGTTCTGCAAATTGACTCGACTGTCCAACTGAACGTGTTACTAAAATCGTTTTACCGTTGAGAGGTAAGTGGGAAGTTGTGGGAACGGCAATAGAGCCAGAGGAGGAGAGGTTACTTGCCATAGTGTTTGGGAGTAGTGCATTCTGGGAATGTCTAAGTCTATATTCTCAGGTTGTTAGTTTCTGCGTAACCCCACCACTTCCCCAATTACAATTACTGTTGGTGAGAGGAAAATTTCTAAGGTTTGCTCCACAATGGTTTCGAGTGTTCCTATCCAAATTTGTTGTTTTTTAGTTCCTGCCCAGAGAATAATCGCGATTGGTGTAGATGGTGATCGCCCCTGTTGCTGCAACCGTGTGATAACCTGATTTAGGTTCTGTCCACCCATCAAAATCACTAATGTTTCTAGTCGTGATAGCGCCTCCCAATCTAAAACATCGGGTTCGTGAGCAGTAAACACAGCAAAGCAGCGACTCATCAGCGGATCGGTCAGGGGAATTCCTGCTAATAGAGGTGCTGCTAAAGCCGAAGATATTCCTGGTACAACTTCAAATTCACAATTTGCGGCTGTCAAAGCAGCCATTTCCGAATTACAGCGACCAAAAATAAACGGATCGCCACTTTTGAGGCGGACGACTTGTTTACCCTGCTGACAGTATTTAACAAGTAAATTATTAATTTCTGCTTGCGGTGTGCTGGGTTGACCACCACGCTTACCCACATCTAGCTTCAAACAATCGGCTGATACTAACTCTAATAATTCCCCATCGACAAGGGCATCGTAAACCAAAACTTGAGCGATCGCTAAAAGTTTATAAGCCTTTAGCGTTAAGTATGCCACATCTGGTAGTCCCGCACCCACGAGATAGACTTTACCCTGTTGATTTGTCATCTCAAACTCTTATTTCTCCGTGTACTCTCTCTTGAAAAGCTTTGAAGTTCCCTCCGGGACGCTGCGCGTAGGCGCGTAAGCGACTTCTCGTAAGAGTACGCCGGAAGCCGGCGCACCCTAACGGGAAGCCGCAAAGCGTCTACAAACTTTTCGCTGCGTCCTCTGCGGTTTGTTTTTCCGTTACCTGTGCGTAAGAAAGCTACATATCAATATTTCTTATCAGAAAGAGGAAGATTTTCAACTTTATAAAAATTATTAAATCTGTTAAGTAATGTTATCTTGACGCTAATATTTATCAATTATTCAACGATTTTCTTTCGTTTCAGGATTTGGTTAAAAACAGTCATTTTCGATATGCTAAAATTTCTGAGTAAGCTGGCTGTTTCTGTAACTTTTTCAAGTCTTGTGATTCCAGCTAGTTTTCACCTCAAAAATTAGGCATTATTCTCTGCTGAACAAATTTTTTGTAGTAACTGTTGAATTTTTTCGGCTTTATCAACCTGACGCTGTTTTTGAAATAAAGCTTCGGCTTGTTGCAAGACTGTAACTGCTTGCTGGGGTTTTTGTTGTTGCATCAAAGCTTGAGCTAGGCGTAAATAAGCATCGACTTTTTTGGGAGCGCGCTCAATGACATCTTGAAATTCAGTAATTGCGGCTTCAACCTTGCCTTGCTGCATCAGTGCATCACCTAACAATAAATGCACAACATCGTTAGTAGAGTTAATCGCGATTACCTGACGAAAGGCTGCTTCTGCACCTGGAAAATCTTTTTGCTGGTAAAGTGTGATTCCTGTTTGGAAATGTTTATCGGTAATGATAGTTCTGATAGCCAAATAAATGAGAGTAGACAGACTGACTAAAACTATAAATACAGCTATGAAGTTACTCGTTTGAAAGAATTCCATCTTTTTTACTCTACCTATCCTAGTTTGGCATATAGTCCTCGCAAACTAGTCTATACTGTCGTACTGAATGATTGGAATTTTGATGATAAACTCAGTTCCTTTACCTGGTTGAGAATTAACTACTAATTCACCATTGTGTTTATCTACAACTATTTGATGGGCGATCGATAAGCCAAGTCCGGTTCCTTTGCCAACAGGTTTTGTAGTAAATAAAGGCTCAAACAACCGTTGTTGGACAGATTCTGGAATACCCATGCCATTGTCACTAATCTTAATCACAACCCATTTCTCAGAATCTACCTCTGTGAAAATTTGAATTTGAGGAATAGGATCGTTAATTTTGTCTTGGGCGATCGCTTCATCAAGGGCGTCAATTGCATTTGCTAGAATATTCATAAATACTTGATTAATCTGCCCGACATAGCAGTCTACCTCTGGTAATTTACCATAAGTTTTGCTGACTTCGATGCTGGGGCGATCGCCATTACCCTTGAGGCGATGTTGCAAAATCATCAACGTACTATCAAGTCCTTCATGCAAATCCGTAGGTATTTTGACATCGCTATCCGAACGACAGAAACTGCGGAGTGATGTAGAAATTTTCTCAATCCGTTGAGATCCTACCTTGAGTGATTCTAAGATTTTGACCATATCTTCAAGAACGAATTCCAAATCTAATCTTTCAATAGCAGTGGTGATTTTGCTTGTTGGGTTGGGATATTCTTGTTGATAGAGTTGGATAATTTCACTCACTCCAGCGATGTATTCTTCTAAAGGCGGGAGATTGTTAGCAATAAAACTGATGGGATTATTCATTTCGTGAGCAATACCAGCAATTAACTCTCCCAAAGTTGATAGTTTTTCTTGCTGCACCAATTGCACTTGAGCTGTTTGCAAAGCCGTAGTGCGATCGCTGACTTGTTGTTCTAAAGATTCGGTTAGTCGTTTGAGCTGCAAATGTACACGCACCCTAGCAATTACTTCTTCTTGGGCAAAGGGTTTGGGAATATAGTCTACAGCACCCAAAGCAAATCCCTTTGTTTTGCTTTCAATATCACTTGAAGCAGTAGTGAAAATAATCGGAATGTTTTGAGTCACAGGATTAGCTTTGAGGCGACGACAGGTTTCAAATCCGTCGATACCAGGCATTTGTACATCGAGTAAAATTAACTCTGGTTGCTGACGTTCGACTTGGGCGATCGCACTTTCTCCATCGACTGCAACACGGAAACGAAACCCCTCACTATTGAGTGCTTCACACAAAACAGACAAATTTGTGGGATTATCATCGACAATCAAAATAAATCCAGTATTTAAAGTAGTTACCATGGTGGATGGAATAATAAAATTTACCTCTTATTATTTACTTTTAATGTCAGTAAGTGAGTGAACATAAACTAAACACCGGAGTTACAAAAAGCCAACACGCACCAAACCCTTACCAATGACAAATGGCGAACTTAAGTAATGTGTTGTTGAATAAAACTTTCTAAACGTTTGAGTTGAAAATTGCTAGCAAGCTGGATGATTTGCCCAGTAAAAGCCGTCAAATTCTCATCAATTGCAGAAAGTTGTGCAGCCATTTCTAAAATTCCTTGAATATCACCGTCTTGTGACAATTCAAGTAACTTTTGTAAAACATCTTTGGCAGGAGGAATTACATCAACTGGAACATCCAGACTAACTGCATTAGTTTTTTTGATGTTTTCTGCCTTGCGGTCATAAATCCATTCCAATTGCAAATATTGTCGCAGCACTTCCAACAGCGCGTCAGCTTCTACAGGCTTTGGCAGAAAAGCATCTGCACCTGCATCAATACTTTTGTACTGATCTGTCACAAACACACTAGCAGAGGAAGCAATCACAGGAATCTGTTTGAAAGGCGAAGACTGACGCAAACGTTTGATGAACTCAAATCCATCCATCATTGGCATGACTAAATCGGTAATAATCAAGTCTGGTTGGTGAGCGATCGCTCGTTTCCATGCTTCCTGTCCGTGACTAGCTTCGACAACAGTAAATCCAACTGGTTCCAGTAAATTGACAATTACTGATTGGTTTTCCCATCTGTCATCCACAACCAGAATGGTACGCCTTTGCCCTTGATAATTAATTATCCTTCGCTGATCATTTACTATGGACATCTTTGCCCAATCTCTTGCTTCTGGTAACTGCACCTCAAACCAAAAAGTGCTACCTTTGCCAAACTCACTTTGCACCTGAATCTGACTACCCATCAACGCCACAATTTTTTGGCTGATAGCTAATCCCAAGCCTGTACCTTCTATTTGTCGTTTCTGATTTCCTGCTTGCTCAAAGGGCAAAAAGATTTTCTCGATTTGCTCAGAGTTGATACCCACCCCTGTATCTGTTACCTCAAAGCGAATAGTGTAGTTTGTCATTTGTCTATGATCATTTGTGCTTTGTTCTGGCTCTTGACTGATGACTTCAACTTTGAAAGTAATATTACCTTGATGAGTAAATTTAATCGCATTACCAAGCAAATTAATCAGCACCTGACGCAAGCGTTTTTCGTCAGTACGAATCCCCGTTGGTAAATCAGGATCAAGTTGGACGTGAAACCCAATCACCTTTTGTTCTGCTCGGATGCGGGAAATTTCAATCACACTGTCTAGAAACGCAGGCAAGTAAAAATCAATTGGATTCAATTCCAGTTTGCGAGCTTCGATTTTGGAGAGATCCAGGATATCATTAATCAGCGTTAACAGATGGCAAGCACATTGATAAATAACTCCAACTCCTTTGCGTCCTTTTTCTGTTAACGGTTCCGTGCGTTGCAGAATTTGGGCATAGCCTAAGATCCCGTTGAGGGGTGTACGTAGCTCATGACTCATATTGGCAAGAAATTCACTCTTGGCTTGGCTGGAGTTTTGAGCAATTTCCTCTGCCTGACGTAGTTCATGTTCAATGCGCTTACGCTGGATAATTTCACTGCTGAGTATCCGATTGATAGCTTCTAACTGAGCAGGGCTAGGTAATGCCAAAGCTTGAGGAATAAGATAAACTAATGTAAATGCTGTATAGATCGAAATAATAGCAGTGATCGCTTTGAGACTACCTGCAATCCAATAATCAGGATGCCAAAGCGTCCAAATATCCATGAAGTGTCCAGTACCACAAGCAACGATAAAAGCACTAAATAGTAAAAAGATTCCGTTAAAAGGAACATCATTGCGCTTGGAAATAAAGTAAAGCAGTGAGAGGGGAATATAATAATAGGCAACACCGATTGTTGCATCAGAAATAATGTGAAGCCAAACTAGTCCACTTTTCCACAGATAACAATGTCCGTGGGGGATAAAACCGCTTGTTTGGAAAAGATGATTGAAAAATGCCGGCATAAAACTAGAGTTTATGTGATTTTGAAATAAATACCTATAACTCTAGTATTCCCATAACTTTAAACGATAGAGGCGCGATCGCATAATTTTGACATGTGGATGAAATTTTTCCGCAAGTTATGAATGTACTAGAAAAGATAGTCTAATGCTGGCGATCGCATTCAAAACTCAACTAAGCTAAAAGACAAGCCATCGGAAAAATTAAATACTCAATAAAAAACAGTTTCCAAATAAATTGATAGAAACTCGCAATCGCACTTTTATCTTCTAAATCTACACCCCGACTTTGCCACCACATCATACCCAGCGCGACTAAATGAGTAATAATTAAAAACACAGAATTAACTTCTGCTAGATGCAGCAACCCAATTAAAATCATTCCTCCATAACACACACTCAATACCCAAAGAGCAAGATTAAATACTGCTTGCTTACCAAGTTTAATTGTAAAAGTAGTGATATTGTATTGCAAGTCGCCTTCCAAATCAGGGATATCTTTAAAGATAGCGATCGCAAACGTAAATACCAACACAAATATAGTTAATACCCATACTGCGGCTGGAATTACTGGAATCACTCCAATCAAATTCTTTGGTCTCAACACCCAATTAAAATGTAAAAACAATCCTAAATTAACAATTGCTCCCCGCACAGAAAAAATACATAAAGCTGCCCAAAAAGGAAACCTTTTCAAACGGATTGGAGGTAAAGAATAAGCTGTACCAATAGCTAAACTGATTCCCAGCATCCCCAATAAAAAAGGTCCACCTAACCAAGCAACTACCAACGCCAAAACACCAGTAATTCCCACAATTAATTTACCTGTTTTTTGAGAAAACTCTCCAGCAGCAATCGGCAAATGTGGTTTATTAATCTTATCAATTGCCACATCTTCTAGTTGATTCAAACCCACAATATAAACATTGCCACACAAACAAGAAAGCCATGCTAACAAAATAGGTGAGAAAGAAAAACTGCTATTTTCTAAAGCAAAGGCAATTAAATATAATCCCCATACACTTAAACTCGTACCAATAATTGTATGGGGGCGAGAAAATTTCCAAAAAGCATACAGCCAACTGCTTTGAGAAGCTGATTGTGAAACTTGATTCATAATTGGTCAATAGTCAATAGTCAATAGTCAATAGTCAATAATCATTACTTATTATCCCCATGTCCCCGATCCCCGATCCCCGATCCCCGATCCCCACACAACAATCCAAATCTAATTAACCCACGCTCGTAACCGTGACGCATCAATCCCAACGACAACGCGCCAACAATCGTACTCCAACCCGATAGCAACAACCCAAAAATTGCTTTCGGAGTGAAAGCCGAATCAATCACCACATTCCAAAAAGGTGCTACAGCTTGTGACCAATCAGCAGTGCGAATATTTTGTAAGCCTAATTGCAGAGCGATCGCTTCATACTCTGGCAAAGAAATCACATAGGGTAAACAATATACCTGATAAATTTTTGCTAAATGCTGCCGCTCATCATCCGTCAGTGGCGAATTCTCCGTAGGACGATGACACCAAGTCACCATGACTAACTTTCCACCAGGTTTTAATACCCGATAACACTCTTGCATAAACTTGGTTTTATCGGGCATGTGTTCACCACTTTCTAGCGACCATACCAAGTCAAAAGAATTATCCGCAAAGGGCATTTCTAGAGCATTTGCCACTTGAAAATTAGTCCGGCTACCTAAATTCGCCTCATCAGCCCTTTCCTTAGCTCTAGCAGCTTGCACAGGACTCAAAGTAATTCCAGTTGCCTGAGCATCAAACTTGGTTGCTAAGTATAGAGAACTACCACCAATACCACAACCGACATCTAAAATGTTTTCTGCTTGCTGTACATCTGCCCAATTGAGGATCTCTTCAATTAAATCAATCTGTGCCTGACGACGGTTTTTTTTCTCTGTACCATCTGCACCATAGTAACCATGGTGCATATGTTCACCCCATATTTCTTCCCACAAACCAGAAGAAGCATCGTAAAATTGCTGAATTTGCTTGTAAAGAGTTGCACTCATGGAAAAGCAGGTTTAAAAAACACATAATCGTAGGCTACCATGTGTGTTTTTATTTAAAGTAGGGATTTTTTTTGTGAGGCAGTTACAACACTGCACACAATTCCTCAATTTATTTGTTTTTTAGCTAAATATGACTGTTTCTCGGACAATTTGTTTGGGATTTTTGGCAGTAATCACAGTCGGAACTATCCTGTTGATGATGCCTTTTTCTACCAGTAGCGGTACATGGAATGACCCCATTGTCGCCCTGTTCACCTCAACTTCCGCAGTGTGTGTCACAGGTTTATCTGTTGTTGATCCTGGTACTTATTTTTCCTTTTGGGGCGAGTTGTGGATTGTGCTGCTAGCACAAATTGGTGGATTGGGTTACATGACAACTACTACCTTTTTGATTTTGTTAATTGGACGTCGATTTGACATGCGCCAAAAAATTGCCATTCAACAAGCTTTAGATCGTCCGGGAATGAGCGGTAGTACTCAAATTATTCGGTCAATAATTGCTACAACATTAATCTTTGAAATCACAGGTGTATTTTTACTATTACCAGCTTTTGTCCCCGATTATGGATGGCAAAAAGGACTGTGGCTAGCAATTTTTCATAGTGTCAATGCTTGGAATAATGCAGGATTTAGCCTGTTTAAAGATAACCTGATTGGTTATCAATCTTCAGTTTTAGTCGTCTTGACAATTACAGGGTTAATTATTTTTGGTGGTATTGGCTATCAAGTAATTTTAGAAACCTACTTCTGGGTACGCGATCGCATCCGCAATCGACAAGAAAAACTCTTATTTTCCCTCGATTTTAAAGTTGCATTAAGTACAACAATTGTACTTTTAATTATGGGAACAATTGCTTTTTTCTTTGTAGAACTACGAAATCCCGAAACATTTGCCAATCTCAGTTTTACCGATAAAATTTTAGTCGCTTGGTTTCAATCTGTGACCCCCAGAACAGCTGGTTTCAATACCATTGATATCGGTAAAATGACAACAGCAGGCTTATTCATTACCATTGCATTCATGTTTATTGGTGCAAGCCCAGGTGGTACAGGCGGTGGAATTAAAACTACAACTTTAAGAGTACTCACAAGTTGCACAAAAGCAATTCTCCAAGGAAAAGAAGAAGTTTTGTTATATGAAAGAAAAATCGCAGTATCTTTAGTTTTAAAAGCCGTTGGCGTATTAATTGGCTCAGTTGGTACAGTGATTATCTCAACAATCTTAATAGCTCTGAGCGATCCAAAACTTGAGTTTATTCAAATCTTATTTGAAGTCGTGTCAGCCTTCGCTACAGTAGGACTTTCAACTGGGATTACAGGCACTGTTTCCACAGCAGCTAAACTGATATTAATTGTCACAATGTATGTGGGTAGAGTGGGTATTTTACTACTAATGTCAGCAATGCTAGGAGATCCTCGCCCCAGCAGAATACATTATCCAGAAGAAAATTTGCTGGTTGGTTGATAATAGATTATTGGTTATTGATAGTTGATGGTTATTGGTAATAGGTAATTGGAGTCACCAATAACAAATGACCAATGACCATTGTACAGACGCGTAGACGCTCGTAAGAGCGGCTTCAAGGTAAGAATATCATCGCGTCTCTAATGACAAATGACTGATAAAATATAAACCACCAACTAAAAAATAACGCTTTTGAATCTTTCCACATCAATAAACTTTATTCTCTCAACATAGGGAACATTTACAAAGGACACAATTGTGAATCTGTCATCGTTAGGTTTTTTTCGTAGTTTGCATAAAGACAATCATCAATTTGCTGTAGTTGGCTTAGGTAGATTTGGGCGTGCTGTCTGTGCAACACTTCATAAATTGGGATATCAAGTGTTAGGAACAGATATTGATGAAAAGCGAGTATCTGATGCTTTAACAGATCAAATAGTTGGTCATGCTTTACAACTAGATTCAACAGAACCAGCAGCACTAAAAGAAGCAGGTATTTTTGAGTTTGATACAGTAATCGTCGCCATTGGAAATTACATTCAAGAAAGTATCATCACCACCCTCAATATGAAAGAAGGAGGTGTACCTCATGTAGTAGCAAAAGCTTCTAGTGAAGTTCACCAGAAACTACTGCTACGAGTGGGAGCAGATCATGTTGTATTTCCTGAATATGAAGCAGGATGTTCACTAGCGCGATCGCTCACTAAACCATCAATCTTAGAACGATTTGATCTCGACCCAGATCACAGTATTGTAGAGTTAATTGTTCCAGATGAATTTCATGGAAAAACGATCTCCGAATTACAGCTGCGTAATCGCTATGGCTTAAATTTATTGGCAGTAAGTCACGATGGGAAATTTCAAATAAATCCTTATCCAACCCAACGTCTAGAACGCGGTTCCGCAATTGTAGTCATTGGTTGCAACAAAGACATAAATCGTTTACCAATTTAAAAAGCCATCTTTCCTCTTAGTGTCTTAGTGTCTTGGTGTTTCAAAAATAATTTTTTCAACACCAAGCAAGGCACATAGCTAACTACTAACGATCACTGCTTCAACCCAGGTGATGGTTCTAAAGAAAAAGGTACTTCTTCGGGATTGATTTCCTCTGGAGTCGGGATATCACTTGGGTTCGCTTCTGTATCCATAGGAGTGTCTGGGTTTAACAAGTCGTCTTGGGAAGCTTGGCTAACTTGCGGTTGCTTGGATTCTTGCATCTGTGCAACTTGCTGCATTAACTGCTCAATCTTGTTAGCTCGCTCTGTGTTATCCTGTTGACGATATTGATTACGCGCCCGCTTAAAAGCACTGCTGGCTTTTTTGAACTCGCCTTGATTATAGAAAGCTACTCCCAAGTTGTAGTAAACATCAGCATTATGGGGAAGGCGTTTAATAGCTGTTTGATAGGTAGCGATCGCTTCAGATGTTTGACCTTGAATGGTCAATAGGCTGCCCATGTTATTATAAGCTACGGCGTTGTCAGGATTCAGGTTGAGGGTTTGACGATAAGCTGCGATCGCTTGTTTTAATTTTCCTTGCTCTTGGAGAGCGATCGCTAAGTTAAAGTAAGCATTAGCATTGTTGCTATCTAAATTTACTGCTTGGTTATAGGCTGCGATCGCTGCTTCTGGTTGTCCTTTTTCATATAATGCTAAACCCAAGTTATACTGAGCATTTGCCATCATCGGATTGATAATTAAAGCTTGACGATAAGCAGTAATCGCGGCTTGGGCTTGTCCTTGTTTATGCAATGCCAAACCCAAGTTATAATAAGCTTCGCCCAAGTTGGGATTGAGTTTGATCGCCTCTGCATATTCTTGTGTTGCAGCATCAAAACGATTTTGCTGCAATAAAATGTTACCTAAATAATTATGTGCAGAACCAATACTGGAATCTAGCTGCAAGGCTTGACGAAACGCATATTCTGCACCTGCTAAATCTTTGTGGTGATAGCGCATCACTCCCTGTTGAAAGTAACTCGCTGCTTCCAAATTCTGAGAAACAACATTCTGCGCTAGCAGCTTGTTTCCTGGTAGCACCAACACCAAAAAAGCGGAATAACAGAAGAAAATTACCTTGTAAGTATCGGAAAACCACAGACTAGTTTGATATTTTTGAGACATGTTCGGCAGACCTGTACTGATAGCTAAATCCTCATAAAGTCAGATTACCCAGTACATAGAGCAAAAATGAATGTGTAACAAAATTTCTGATTTTGGACTATTTAGCATCTAAATTGTAGAGGAATAATAATTAATTTTTTATGCGATTTTCTTGACTTTTTCACAAAAGTGTTACAATAAATACAGAAATAAAATCGTTCATCTCTTTAAGACTGTGATACCACATTGTGTCTTGATCAGGTAACTTATCTGGTTAACAGAAAAAACCAAAATGTTTGTAGTGAGGGGAGCATACCAATTTTTTCAAAATACCGCAAAGCAAAGGGTTTAAACTTTGCTAATAGCGCAAGTCGTCTTTATACGACTTCATAAAATCAAACAGTCTGCTTAAGCAGACTTTGACTATAAGACTGCGATTTCAATCGCAGGCGTTTTTTTGAACATTTGGGATGCTCCCGTAGTGAGCGCTTAAGCGATCAACTAAGCACGAAAAGTGCCTACTACGAGCTACTTACAAGCCAATGACCAAATGACGCTTTTGATTACATTACAGCGAATGGGGGAAATCACCTTAAGAGACGGAAGTAAGGAGATATCCTGAAGGAACGCGCCTCTATTTAATTCCAACCTACAAAACAATTAAAACCGAGGCGAAGCAAATGAAACTAACCTATCGCGGCGTAGATTATGAATCTCATCCCCTAGCTGTAGAAACGATTCCAGGGGAAATTAGTGGTAAGTATCGTGGTCAGCAATGGAGACGTCATTATCCAAGACACATTCCTACACCTCAACCAGTAGCAGAGTTGAAGTATCGCGGCGTAGCTTATTGTGTTGGTGATCCTCTAGATATAGAAGCAATGAAACTAGGCAGACAACCGCAAGCGATCGCCACTGCAAACACAACACAAAAAACAGGGCAAGAATTAGCAAATACTCATCTTGCCCATATCCGGAGTAATTTAGAATATCGCCTGCAAGTAGCCAGACAAAAAGGTGATCAAACTCTGATTCGTCTGTTAGAAGATGAAGCAAGACAAATAATGGTTGGTAGTTAGGTAGAGGCGCTTTGCATCTCTACTTTTCGCGATTTATCCAAATACCTCGTAATCCAGCTGCTTTTGCTGCTTGATAGTCTTCTGCAACACTGTCCCCAATGTGCCATGCGGCTGTTGGTGGACAGTTATGTTTCTCCAAAGCAATAGTAAAAATTTTGGGGTCTGGTTTGGCTGCACCTGCTTGAGTAGAAATGGTAACGGAATCGAAATAGTCTCTGAGTTCTAAAGCCTGTAATACAGAAAAGATACGAGAATCAAAGTTTGATATTATTCCTAGTTCTATACCCATCTTTTGCCAATTTGTCAAAGATGGTAAAACATCAGCATAGACAAACCACGGTTCACCTGTGCCAAAGTGAATATAAACTTCGCTAAAAAAAGCTGAAAAATCAGAAAATTTCTCTAGAACACCTGCTTTTTCAAAAGTATCGGAAGCAATACGAAGCCACCACTCAAATTCCCACTGCGGGATATCTTGCGCTTGTGCGGTTGCAAATACAGGTGGTGGTGCAGCTTTCAAGCTTTGGGCAAAGGTTTTGTTCAAAGTTTCAGTAGAAACTTCGACACCAAATTCTCGTGCGATTTGACTATAAACTTCGCCCACACTGCCTTTGACGCCGAAGAGAGTGCCAACTGCATCTAAAAAAATAACTTTCGGTCGTTCCATCAACCTATAACTATTTTGGATTTTAGATTTTAGAGAAATAATGTATTCGGTGCGAAACGCAATGTCTTACGACAAAACGATAGGCGTATTTTCAAGCTGATTATCTCACAGATTGCAATCTGGAGTTAAAAATATTTTGCCCAAATTATAATATTTAGCCTGTATACACAGACTAAGTTTATCTAGCTGGGGTAGCGCGCTTGCGGGTGTTGTACCCTTTGTAGCGACTACCGTTTACCTTGAAAAGGTATTAAGCAGTTTGAAAACACAGACTAGGACGTCTACGTTCAATACACCATCTATTATTTTGATAATGTTTCTATAATAGGACGAGCGAGCCAGTTAAAACCAACTTTGAGTTTATGATCTAGAGTTGGCATTCGATACAGATAGGCTAGACGACGGGCTAGATAAGCCAAAGAACCCTCTAATTTGATGCCTAATCCACTCAAAGTCGCGTTGTCTGTTCCCAATGCCATCATCTCACCTAAATATTGGTAGCGGAATGGAATTTGAGGACGATGAGTCAGACTTGCCCAAATATTCCAAGCTGTGTAATCGGCTTGTTGAAAAGCTGCTTGGGCTGTAGCGGGGATTAGTTGTCCTTCCGCATCGTAAGATTCTGCCAAATCTCCCAAGGCGAAGATTTCTGGATGATCAGGGACTTGCAGAGTTGGTGTAGTCGTAATTTGCCCACGTTGATTTTGCTTTAAACCAAGATTTCGGACTACAGGTGAGACTCGCGTTCCCACTGTCCAAATTACTAAATCTACAGGAATAGTATCTATTTGACCTTTGTATTCCAGAGAAATCGTATCTTGGGCGATCGCTTCTACTTTGGTTTCTAGGTCAATAAATATACCTCGTTCTTCTAGGGCTTTTCTAGCGGCTTCCCGGTTAAAATCTGGCGAGGTTCGCAAAATTTGGTCAGTAAGTTCTATTAACCGGAAGCGTCCTCTTGAGCCAAGTCTGTCTGCTAGTTTACACGCTAACTCGACACCACTGTAACCAGCACCAACAATTGCTACTCGAATTTTATCTGTGTCAGAGTCTTCTAATACTCGCAAGCGTTCTTCTAAATGGTAAGCATCAGCAATTGTACGGAAAGGATAAGCATAAGAAGTTGCACCTGGTACGATATCCAAAGGCGTTTCGCCACCCAGCGCCAACACCAAGCGATCATAACCAATTTCCGGCCCATCCTGTAAATGGACTCGTTGCTGTTCTATGTCAATTCCCGATACAGCAGCTTGATAAAAACGCACACCCGTATCTTTTAATAGTTCCGCAAAGGGAGGCGCAATTTCCCAGGTTTGCAGTTCTCCAGTTAGCAGTTCGTAAAGAAGGGGAGAAAAAACAAAGCGATCGCTTTGATCTACTAAAATTATTTCGGGTTTGGGTAACGATTCCCAAGGTAACTGACTCAGCCTCAAAGCTGTGTAGAGACCACCAAAGCCTCCACCCAGTATACAGATTCTTGTTTTATGTTCGCTCATTTTTCTAATGGGCAATAAATCCCAGTAGGGCAACTTCTATCAGTTTAATAATTAATTCTAGAATTTTTCTTAATAAACAGTATGAAATTCAATAGGCGGTTTGCGCCAATCACAAACCGCCTTCGGTCTAATATCTAGTGAGCAACAAACTAATTACCACCAGAAGTGACAGCTTTATAATGTTGGGCAGTAACTTCACCTTTAGAGTGCCATTTACCGTCAGCGCCTTTTTCGTATTGATTTTTCACGCTATTCCAAGCAACTTGGCGAGCGCCCTCTTCGCTTATACCATCACTTTGGGCAGCTTTGAAAGCAGCCGCAAAAATTTGTTGGGCTTCTTGAGGTAATTCTGCTTTAATTTCTTCAGTTAAAACCCCAGCATTATTATTTTTGCTTTCTGCTGAAGTTTGCTCTTCATTATTATTTTGATTTTCTGATTGCTCGACGTTGATATCAGTCATTAGTCCACTCCGAATATGATCTTATCTCAAATTAGTCTTGACTTCATCGTAAAAACTCAAAGACTCATTCTCCTCTTTCTGTAAGCATAGATATGAGTTAGTCCACAGTAGTAATTGCAGAAATTGAGTTTTCCTGTTGTCATTCAGTTTTGGGAATAGTCTCAAAGTTTAATGACATCAATATCAAGATCAATGAGTATCAATATAAGGTTGCAGAACTAATGCGATCGCTCCTACAACTACGAACCCTAACGTTACCCAAAATAGCATCAAGTTTAGTCTCATAAAGTTTTACCTCCAAAGCATCTATAAAATTTTGAAGAGCAAACATTTGCAATTATTCAGATGCTATGAAGGTAAAAGAGTCTTTTTCTTCTTTCTAGAGAAGGGTGTCTTTAGAAAGAAAAAGTTTCAAAAACACACAAATAAATCATACCTTTGGTAGAAGTTAAAGTGTACTTACTTAAGTTTTTGCAGTTAGCTCATTTGGTTCAATTGCATGAATTAATCCTTGTACTGTCAAAACAGAGCAAGAAGCATGATGCAGAACATAATTACTAACACTACCAAGGAAAATTTCACTCAGACCTCGACGACCTCGACGACCAACTATGATTAACTCAGCTTCCCAATTTCGGGCTACTTCACAAATCACTCTACCTGGTTCACCAAAATTTTGGGTATATTCAGTTGTTACACCTTTGGCGATCGCTTGATTAGAAAAAATTTTTAAAAATTCTATACCTTCTTGCTTAAGTGTTTCCCACCGACTCATGTAGTAATTTACAGCTTCCGAGTGAAAACTTGGATAAAGACTATCTGTTTGTAAAGCTATAGAACTTGGGTAACTTTCATCGAAAGGATCAAGGACATGAAGCAACATCAAACGAGCATTGAGTTTTTGTGCTAAAGCAAGAGCTTCATCAAAAACGTATTGTCCAATTTCAGAGTTGTCTATACCAACCAAAATTTTCTTAAACATACTAATTGTTCCTTACTTGAAAACAATGTATAAGTTTTTACGAAACAGAACTTACGCAAGATGTGACCGAAAACCTTATTCTTGCGTAGAGGTAATTCATGAATTACCTCTACTTTCGTTATGTTTTGCGTAAGTCCTGCGAAAATAACTTTCATGAGAAACGCTATTTAGATTTATTAAGATTCAAAGTGCAATTGTTACTTTTCGCATTTACAACTATATAAAATTAATTTGAGGATCTTGTGAAGAACGAACCGTGAAAACAAATATAGATATCAGGTTTGGTTGGGTGAACTTATCTTATCAAGATCGGGAACGGAGAATAGGGAACTCTGAATATAAAACTGAATTTTCAACGTAGAGAGCAGGCTAAACCAACAAAAATTAAATAAGATTCCTACAGTAGATAACCAAATTATATTTATTCATCTTTACATTTGACAAAATAGATAATCGCTCTAAGCTTGAGACAGATTACATAATATTTAAACTATTTAAATATTATTCACCTAATTCTTATAGTAGGTAATGATTATGGATAAATAAACAAATGATTTTGTAGTTTGTTTTTTCGTAATCAACATAATTTAAACTATTTTTTCAAAAAACTATGAATTACTGCCCTTGCTGTTCCAGCCCTCTTTTGTTACATATACGTGGATCTGAAATATACTGGTTTTGTCGTCATTGTTGGGAAGAAATGCCTGTGCTGAACTGGGAAAATCACATTTCATCCTCTAAGTTATTAGTGAAAGATTTAACTCTTTGTGCTGTTGCTTCATCAAGTCAATAACTCGCTCTCCCTTCCCTATTCCCCGTTCCCCTTCGCCCCTAATCCCCACTCCCCCAAAGGAGTGGGGACCCCTACCTTCCCCTTTCCCCATCCCTTTGAAAGTTTGATCCTTTTTCCCTATTGGGATATGTCCCTCTTGGCCCTAAAATTCTACACGGGGAGCCAATCAAGGCTTGACCCGTGTATTACCATTATCTCAGGAGTTTTATTGTGGACTTATCCCTTATTCCCCCTCAACCCAAACCAGGTCTCATTAACGTTCTGATTGAAATTACAGGTGGAAGTAAAAATAAATATGAGTATGACAAAGAGCTACAGGCTTTTGCTCTAGATAGAGTACTTTACGCATCAGTGCAGTATCCATATGACTATGGCTTTGTTCCCAACACATTAGCTGACGATGGCGACCCACTTGATGGTATGGTGATCATGGACGAACCTACCTTCCCAGGATGTGTAATTGCCGCCCGACCTATTGGTATGTTAGAAATGATAGACGGTGGCGATCGCGACGAAAAAATCCTTTGTGTACCTGACAAAGATCCTCGCTATACCAACGTCAAATCAATCAAAGACATAGCCCCACATCGGTTAGAAGAAATAGCAGAGTTTTTCCGCACATATAAAAATCTGGAAAAAAAAGTTACAGAAATTCTTGGTTGGCATGATGTTGATAAAGTGATGCCTTTAGTGGAAAAATGCATTCAAGCTGGTAAAGGTTAGAAGGGATCGGGGATCGGGGAAGGTGGGGCCCCACCTTCCCCGATCCCCAATCCCCAATCCCCAATCCCCAATCCCCGATCCCCTACAATCAATGCAGCGCACACTTCTTTTAGCAAAAATTCACAACTGTACAATTACAGCAGCAAATCTCAACTACGTAGGTAGTATCAGTATAGATCGCATGTTGATGGAGAAAGCTGGTATTTTGCCTTATGAGCAGGTACAAGTAGTAAACAGTACTAATGGTGAGCGCTTTATTACTTATGCGATCCCCGCTTCAGAAAATTCTGGGGCGATTGAACTAAATGGTGCAGCAGCACGTCTAGGCATGATAGGCGATCGCTTGATTATAATGACTTACGGGCAGTTTACTACAGAAGAGTTAAAAAGTTACTCTCCAACTGTTGTCATTGTGGACGCAAAAAATTGTATTTCGGAAATTCGCTACTACGATGACCTGCTCAGTAAGACCTAATAGCAAAAAAAATGTCACATCTTGAGCAGTCATCATCCCAGATATACATAACTCAAAAGCAAGTTACTCGTACTCAAGTCTCTAATCACCAGGGAAAATTCCTAGTGCAATTTTGGGGTGTACGGGGTTTAATTCCCACTCCAGATAGCAGTACAAGCCGCTATGGTGGTAATACCGCTTGTGTAGAAATGCAGTTAGCCAACAAACACCTTGTTTTTGATGGAGGAACTGGTTTACGTATACTTGGTAAAAGTTGGCTAAAACAGCAACAACCACTAGAAGCTCATTTATTTTTTACTAACTCCCAATCAAATCGGATTCAAGGATTTCCATTTTTTGCGCCAGCATTTATTTCTGAAAATAGTTTTCACATCTATGGAACAGCAGCTTCAAATGGAGCTTCAATCAAGCAATGTTTATATGACCAAATGCTGCTACCACACTTTCCTTACCCGTTACAAGTAATGCAATCTGAGTTGCAGTTTCACAATTTTCATCCGGGTAAGATAGTAAAGCTAGATGATGTCACGATTACCACCGCCCTAGTAAATAAAATCCAAAAGTCTATAGGTTATAAAATCAGTTGGCAAAATTATAATGTTGCCTATGTAACTGATTTACCCAAGGAAGTTGATCCTACTGAGCAAGAAAACATCATTCAGCTAGTTCAAGATGTTGATTTGCTGATTACTAATATCAGCACTCCTTTGAGCTTCCACAAAACTGACTCTGGTAATTCACATTGGCAAACAGTTGTGGATTTAGCTAATGTATATAACATTAGGCAAATTGTTTTTTCTCACCATCACCCAGACGATTCTGACGATTGGCTTGATCAGGTGCAAATAGAAATTGCATCTGCTTTTCCAAAAGCCCTAATAGCCCGTGAAGGGTTAATTTTGGATGTTGGTCAACCGATTTTGGATTTTTGATTTTAGATTTTGGATTCACGAGGTACGGTGGCGTACTCTAAGAGAAGCCACGTATAGCGGGTCTACGCGTAGCGTCCCGGAGGGAGTTACCTGCGTCGCCACATTGAGTGCCGTCCCCACTGATAAACGTGTTTAATTATACCATGTTCGGAAGTATAGGTCAATAGTCAATTGTTAGCAGCTTGGAATTATGAACTGTGGACTTCTGTTTATCAATACTTTGGTTACTTCTTGAAGTTTGACTGCTACTGCACCAGTTGTCAGTAATTCTTTTGCTTTGGCGATACCTGATTGCATATCTGAGCAAATACCAGAACGCCACAGGTAAAACCCACCGTTCCATAAAGCTGTTTCCATGAGTTCACAAGATATACCTTGCAATACACCCTGCATATCTGCTACTAGTTGTTCAGTAGTATCCAAGGGTACATTTTTGGTAGTAAAGCCATAGTCGCGGGGCGCCAAATGCAATCTATCTATTTGATTGCTAGTTGCAGGTGTTAACAAACCAATAATCGCGGTACGATCGCGTGGTAAATCACAACTACCTTCTAATCCTTTAACAGTTGTAAAATTAGTTACTCCTCGCCGAGTCAAAGCATCTTGAAACATCGCTTCTGTGGGAGGATGAACAAACCCCGACACAATGTGAGCATTGCCAGCATAAGGACACCAAATTAATTCCATGGTGGCAAAGGGCGGGCGCTTACCTATTTGATCACGGTACTCCCAAATACTTTGCGTTAATGGAAAATGCTGAGGCTGATAAACAAAACCAATACCCGTCTCCTCAAGCACCTGTTGAGTTTTTTCCAAGGTTAACCCAGTCCAATCAACCCCCAAACCCTGCCAAATTTCTACCAAAGGTAAACCATATTTAGTTGGTAAGCGATCGCCCCCATGCATTACTACTGGTTGTCCAGCAGTAGCTAAGATCAACGCCGTGATCGGGCTAATCGGTGCTGTGCGGCTTCTGCCATCATAGGGTATACCCAAAACTATAACTGGTTTTACAGAAGATATGGGTGTTAGTTTTGGTCCTAGTTGATCATAGGCATCTAACATCCCTGCTAATTCTTCTCCGGTCGGACGTTTAATGCGGTGAGCAATCAGAAAAGCACCTATTTGGGCTGGTGTCGCTTCACCCAACAGCATCATCCTAGTAGCAGTAGCAGCTTCCTCACGAGTCAAATTTTCTCCCGTGTGATTACCACTACCAACCTTTTTCAGTAAATCCCGAAATGTATTGCTCATAGTTGTCAAGTGTCAAGTGTCAAGGGTCAAGATTTTGACTTTTGACTCTTGACTTTGGACTTTGGACTAATTTTATCTAACAAGCGGATTTCTCTAAAGGAACTTGTGGTGGTACATTGTCCCTCACTAACTGCCAAAAATGTAAGATAGGAGGAATTTGCAAACGATCTTGAGTTGTCACCATCACCACTCGACGAGTCAGATTGGAGTTGTCAGCAGAACCATTACTAGCCAAAGGACGAACAGCTAAGGTGGGGTCTTTACGTGCTTCTACCAATGCTGAATTAGGCAGCAAAGCGATTAATTCTCCTTGACGCACTACTCCCCGGAAAGCGTCTAAAGTGTTGACTTCTAAAACCGCTCGGAGTGTAGCTTGCAGGCGCTCAAATCGATCTTGAACAAGACGTTGCATTCCATAACCATCTTTAAAAACTACTTGTGGATAACGAACTAACTCAGACCAAGGAATGCGTTCATACTGGGCTAGTGGATGATTGGCCGCGATCAGGACTTCTATTGGTTCATCATATAAAACTTCTACCACCATTTCTTTACCCGCAGTTAAAAAGCGATTATTCATCACAATCGCCATATCTACTAGCCCATCTTTGAGGACTTTTAAAGCGCGATCGCTACCCAAGGATGTCACCCGCAGTTGCACGTTTGGATAATCGTGACAAAATTGTTGCAATACTGGTGGCAAGTAATAAGCACACAGCGAGTGAATTACTGCTATACATAACTCAGGCTGTTTTCCTGCTACTAAATCTGCTATCTCATTAGTTGCTGTTTGCCACTCTTGGCAAATTTTACGCGCACGAGGTAGCAACCGTTCACCAGCCAAAGTCAGCTTTGCTTGACCAGTTCTATGAAATAATTCCAAACCCAAATCTGCTTCCAGTGCCTGGATTTGGCGACTGATAGTCGATTGAGTAACACTACATTTTCTTGCTGCCCCTTGGAAGCTACCAGTGTCCGTGATCGCTAGAAAGGCTTGCAACTGCTCTAGTCGCATGTGGATGTAGCCTGAATTACATTTATGAGTGAAACTAACTTAACGTATTTTTAGCAATATTTTAGTAGACTTTGTTACATCTATATTTTGTATTAGTAATCAAAACAACAATTATAGTTATTGGTTGTTGTTAGCCATACCCAATGCCCAATGCCCAATCTCCAATGTCCACTCCTCACTCCCTGTTGAGATCCAGATTCTTCAGTGCTGCGATCGCATGTAGTCTGACTCGTTCATCTGTATCTTCCGCAAGAGCAATTACAGCTTTTTTAGCTTCTATTCTGCCTAATTGTCCCAGAGATAAGGCTGTTACTCCTCTAAATGCTACATTTTCCAGTGCTGGGTGCTGTTTTTGCAGCACAGCCAATAATATCTCTGTTGCGATTGGGATTAACTGTGGTTGTTTGATTCTTCCCAGAACTGTTACGATTTCTTGACACAATGCCACTGATTCTAATTGATTAAGCGCTGTGCCAAGATATTCCAAGCTGGAGGGTATTTCTATCCAGCTTAAAGCATGGATCGTTTCGATTTGCAATTTTATTGGTGTGTGGGGCGACACCAGTACTTGAAATAAAAATTGACCTGCATTGTCACCACCCATACGCGACAAAGCAACTGCGGCCGTACAACAGACTTCCAGATTAAAGTCATAGAGTCTAGGTTGCAATTTTGTGACTAAATCTAATGTGTCGCGTAATTCTGGGCGGAAGCTCAAACCTAATATAGCTTCCCGCCGAACCGGGGCAGCAATATCATTTAACGCCTGTAGAAGTACTGGTGGTATACGTTCATCATGAAAGCTGCTCAGGGCTTCAATCGCAGTAGCGCGAACGGCTACAAGTGGATCGTCTACCACAGTTAACAATGGTGTAATAACTTCTGGGTGGCGAATTAGGGAAAGCGATCGCACTGCTAACAAGCGCGTTTCATCATCTGTTAAAAGTTCACTTAAAGCAGCAATCGCAAGGGTACCCATTTGCCCGAGTACCGATACTGCCATTGTTGTCAGTTCTTCATCTGCTTCGGTTTTCAGTAATTCTATCAGAGCAGAAATTGCATCTGGGTGGTGAAATTCTCCCAAAATTCGTGCTGCATACCAGCGCAATTCTTCTTCGAGTTCTTCATCTGTCAATATCTCTATCAATTGAGGAATCGCGATCGCTCCCAAATGTTTAAATACCTTGGTGATCTCCCATCGTTGCTGAAAATCTCCCATTAGCAAAGCAGAGAGTGCTAATTCCAACTGTTCTTGTTGATTTTCTATCATTTTTTAAATCTTTATTTAGCCTGAGTACGCCATAGGGCGTCTTCCGTGAAAACAATCAACACCAATTAACAACTAACAAAAAAATACTGGCGATCGCTTGTATCTAAACGCTTTACGACTATATTTTCGTGACATTTCATGCATTTAATGCATGTTTTTAATACATTTTGTACATATTTGCAGATAATTCGTAACAAAGTATACGATTTTTATGTTTTTGCAACTTTAACCTAAGTACATGTGAATCAAAATTGCGATTCAGTACTCAAAAAGAATTGACCAACTAACCACATATCTTAGTTATTTGTCATTTGTTATTTGTCATTTGTCAGGGATAGGAAACAGGAAATAGGGAGTGTGGGGAGTATGGGGAGTAATGTAGAGACGCGATTCATCGCGTCTGGGAGTGTGGGGAGAATAACTGATGCCCAATGCCCAATGCCCA
>NZ_NAPS01000002.1:631492-638919 GCF_004323185.1 Westiellopsis prolifica IICB1 | reverse complement strand
GGTAGGGATCGGGGATAAGAGAGTGTGGGGAGTGCTGGGAGTGTGGGGAGAATAACTGATGCCCAATGCCCAATGCCCAATGCCCCATGCCCAATGCCCCATGCCCAATGCCCACAGAATAGTGATTAACAACTAATCATGACAGAAGCAGCAACTACCACCACAACCACCCTCAATCGATTCGAGAAATTTAAGGCAGAAAAAGATGGACTCGCTGTCAAGTCAGAGATCGACAAATTTGCCTCTATCGGGTGGGAGGCGATGGACGAAACTGATCGTGATCATCGCCTCAAGTGGGTGGGTGTGTTTTTTCGCCCAGTCACTCCAGGTAAATTTATGATGCGGATGCGGATGCCAAATGGCATTCTCACGGCTGCTCAAATGCGAGTGTTAGCAGAAGTTGTACAGCGTTATGGTGATGACGGCAGTGCTGACATCACTACTAGACAAAACATACAACTACGGGGGATTCGGATTGAGGATTTACCAGAAATTTTTAATAAATTTCATACAGTCGGCTTAACCAGTGTGCAATCAGGAATGGACAACGTTCGTAACATCACCGGTGATCCCGTAGCTGGATTAGATGCGGATGAGTTATTTGACACACGCGAGTTGGTACAGCAAATTCAAGACATGCTTACCAACAAAGGAGAAGGAAACCCGGAGTTTACTAATCTGCCACGGAAGTTTAATATTGCCATTACCGGCGGACGGGATAATTCTGTTCATGCTGAGATTAATGATTTAGCTTTTGTACCTGCGTTTAGGGAAGGGATCGGGGAAGGTGGGGTCCCCTCTGGAAAATCCCCGATCACCGATCCCCGATCACCGATCCCCAATCCCCAATCCCCAATCCTCGGCTTTAATATTCTCGTTGGTGGATTTTTCTCTGCTAAACGTTGTGAAGCAGCTATTCCCCTGGATGCTTGGGTGTCACCAACAGATGTAGTTGCTGTATGTAGAGCAGTATTAGAAGTATTCCGTGATCATGGCTCACGTGCCAATCGTCTGAAATCTCGGCTGATGTGGTTAATTGATGAATGGGGTTTAGAGAAGTTCCGTTCAGAAGTTGAACAGCGTTTGGGTAAGCCGTTTTTACCAGCAGCACCTAAAGACGAAATTGATTGGGAAAAACGTGACCAGATTGGTGTATACAAACAAAAGCAACCAGAATTAAACTACGTAGGATTACATATCCCTGTGGGTCGGATGACAGCCCAAGACATGTTTGAAATTGCGCGTCTGGCTGATGTGTACGGAAGTGGGGAAATCCGATTAACATTAGAGCAAAACGTGATTATCCCCAATATTCCTGATTCAAGTTTGGTATTATTTTTAGCAGAACCACTGCTAGAAAAATTTAGCATTGATCCCAAACCATTAACGCGATCGCTCGTTTCTTGTACCGGCGCTCAATTTTGCAACTTTGCCCTGATTGAAACCAAAAATCGCGCCCAAGCAGTAATTAAAGCTTTAGAAGCAGATTTAGAACTGACTCGTCCAGTGCGAATTCATTGGACTGGTTGTCCTAACTCCTGTGGACAGCCCCAAGTTGCAGATATCGGCTTGATGGGAACCAAAGCCCGTAAAAACGGCAAAGCTGTGGAAGGTGTTGATATCTACATGGGCGGTAAAGTTGGTAAACACGCACAGTTGGGAACCTGCATCCAAAAAGGGATTCCCTGTGAAGACTTGCAGCCAGTATTACAAGATTTATTGATTCAGCATTTCGGAGCTAAACCCAAGCAAGAAGCATTAGTAATTCATTAAAAGGATAGAGGACAAAGGACAAATAACAAATGACCAATCTCTCTAGAAGAAAATTTATTCTCACCGCAGGTACTGCGGCGGCGGCTTCTATCCTGGCTCATGGTTGCTCCTCTGGTGGTTCTCAGTCAGCAACAACAGGCGGCGATAAACCAAGCGCAACCCCAGCAGCGAATGTCTCTACAGCAGCTAATGCTATTCAAGTAGAAACAACTAAAGCAAAGTTAGGATTTATACCGTTAACAGACTCTGCTCCTCTGATTATCGCCAAGGAAAAAGGTTTTTTTGCCAAGTACGGTATGACCGATGTCGAGGTGGTGAAGCAAAAATCTTGGCCTGTCACCCGTGACAACTTGAAAATAGGTTCGGCTGGTGGTGGTATTGATGGCGCCCACATTCTCAGCCCCATGCCTTATCTGATGACCATCAACGATAAAGTGCCGATGTATACCTTGGCACGATTAAATACTAACGGTCAGGCTATATCCGTTGCTAATAAATTCAAAGATTTGAAAATCGGTTTACAAAGTAAAGCACTTAAAGAAACAGCTAATCAAGCCAAAGCCAACAAACAAGCCATGAAAGTTGCGATGACTTTTCCTGGTGGTACTCATGATTTGTGGATGCGCTACTGGCTAGCAGCAAATGGAATCAATCCAGATCAAGATGTAGCTTTGGAACCCGTACCACCACCACAAATGGTGGCAAATATGAAAGTAGGTACTGTCGATGCTTTCTGTGTAGGAGAACCCTGGAACGCCCAATTGGTGAGTCAAAAGTTGGGTTACACAGCCCTTGTTACCGGCGAATTGTGGAAAGATCATCCAGAAAAAGCTTTTGCAATGCGAAAAGATTGGGTTGATAAAAATCCTAATGCTACACAAGCATTGTTGATGGCGATTATGGAAGCCCAGCAGTGGTGCGATCGCGCCGAAAATAAAGAAGAAATGTGCAAAATCTGCTCTGATCGCAAATATTTTAACGTCGCTGTGGCAGATATTCTCGAACGATCTAAAGGTAATATTGACTACGGTGATGGACGCACCCAACAAAATTTCTCACACCCGATGAAATTCTGGGCTGATAATGCTTCCTATCCTTACAAGAGTCATGATATTTGGTTCTTAACAGAAGAAATTCGCTGGGGCTATTTGCCAAAAGATACCAAAGTTAAAGAAATTGTAGACCAAGTCAACAAAGAAGATTTATGGAAGAAAGCCGCTAAAGCAATTGGTGTAGCTGATTCCGAAATTCCGACTAACGTTTCTCGTGGAGTTGAGACTTTCTTTGATGGTGTCAAGTTCGATCCAGATAAACCAGAAGCATATTTACAGGCTTTAAAAATCAAGAAAGTCTAATCGTTGGCTCATTAAATTTTCTTAGTGTCTTAGTGTCTTGGTGGTGAAAAGACAATCTTTGAAACACCAAGACACTAAGACACCAAGTTGAATGCACCCTCATACCCTTACACCCTTTCTTTAGTCAACTGGACACAACTTGGAGAAACCAAAAATGGCAGCTACCCTTGGCAGTAGTCGTACTATTAGGAAAAATCCCCGTAAGAACATTTCTAAAATTATTGTTAAAAAAGTTGTGCCACCAATCGTAGCTTTAGCTATTTTTCTAGTTGTTTGGCAAATACTTTGTTTAAACCCTAATTTTAAATTACCTGGGCCAATAGAAACTTTTGCGGAAACTTGGGACCCTTTTATTATTCATCCTTTTTTTGATAATGGTGAAAGTGATAAAGGTTTAGGTTGGCAGATACTAAATAGTTTGGGAAGAGTTGGTTTAGGTTTTTCTTTAGCAGCAATCGTAGGAATTGTCTTAGGAATCTTAATTGGAGCTAATAAATTACTCCATACAGCTGTAGATCCAATTTTTCAAGTATTACGTACAGTACCTCCATTGGCATGGCTACCAATTTCACTGGCAGCA
Source organism: Westiellopsis prolifica IICB1 (assembly GCF_004323185.1). GTDB lineage: Bacteria > Cyanobacteriota > Cyanobacteriia > Cyanobacteriales > Nostocaceae > Pelatocladus > Pelatocladus prolificus_A. The sequence continues at coordinate 635,211 of NZ_NAPS01000002.1, read as the reverse complement.
TTTCAACAGGCTAATCCTTCAGCAATTTTTGTGATTTTCATCACGTCTATTTGGCCAATTTTGATTAACACTACAGTGGGTGTACAACAAATTCCCCAAGACTATATTAATGTTGCTAGAGTTTTAAAGCTCAAAGGACCAAAATATTTCGTGAAAATAGTTTTTCCCGCCACTGTTCCTTATATATTTACAGGCTTGAGAATAGGCATTGGTTTATCTTGGCTAGCGATTGTGGCAGCAGAAATGTTAGTCGGTGGTGTCGGAATTGGTTCATTTATTTGGGATGCCTACAACACAACAACAGAAACCAATTTAAGTGAAATTATCTTGGCTTTAGTTTATGTTGGTTTAGTTGGTTTAATGCTCGATAGATTAGTAGGATTTATCGCCAGCAAAGTCGTACCAGAAGAACAGAAATAGTTATTAGTTATTAGAGACGCGATTAGAGATCTGTAGAGACGCGATTAATCGCGTCTGTACAATAGCCATTAGTCATTAATAAAAACAAATGACCAACGACAAAGGACAAATGACCAATGACTACTTTTGTAGAAATTGACCATGTTGATCGTGTATTTAGCCTACCAAATGGTGGTCAGTATATCGCTTTAAAAAATATTGACCTCAAAATCCGACAAGGAGAGTTTATTTCTCTAATTGGACATTCTGGTTGTGGTAAGTCCACCTTACTGAATATCATTGCAGGTTTAGATAGAGCTAGTGTCGGTGGTGTGACTTTGGAAGGACGGGAGGTGAAAGATCCAGGTCCAGACCGGATGGTGGTATTCCAAAATTATTCACTCCTACCTTGGTTAACAGTCCGGGAAAATATCGCCTTGGCAGTCGATGAAGTCTATCAAAATAAGTCTAGAGGCGATCGCTTGGCAATAGTTGATCAGCACATCGACATGGTAGGGTTGCGTCTGGCGGCGAAAAAACGTCCGAGTGAATTATCGGGAGGGATGAAACAGCGAGTTGCAATTGCTCGTGCTTTGGCTATCCGTCCGAAGTTGTTACTGCTAGATGAACCCTTTGGGGCCTTGGATGCACTTACACGGGGTGGTTTGCAAGAACAATTAATGAAAATTTGTAATGAGCATAACGTTACCTGTGTGATGGTGACACACGACGTCGATGAAGCATTATTATTGAGCGATCGCGTTGTCATGCTCACCAATGGCCCAGAAGCACACATTGGACAAATCCTAGAAGTACCTATCCCCCGTCCCCGTCAGCGCTTGGAAGTAGTCAATCATCCTAGCTACTACAATCTGCGAAACGAGATGATTTACTTCCTCAACCAACAAAAACAAGCCAAGAAACGCAAGGCTAAGGTTGAAGCACCAGTAATCATTTCCCGCAATGGTTTGGAAAAAGTCAATTTAGAGATTGGATTTCTGCCTTTAACTGATGCTGCACCTTTAATCGTGGCAAAAGAAAAAGGCTTTTTTGCTGATTACGGGTTAGAAGAAATTACCCTCAACCGTGGAGCAGATTGGCAAGAAATAGCCGCAGGTGTTGCAACTGGCAGATTTGACGCCGCTCAGATGGTTGCGGGAATGCCTTTGGCTCTCACTTTGGGCGCTGGTGGGAAAACACCAATTCCCGTAGTCAACGCCCTAAATCTTTCCCGTAACGCTAACGCCATCACCTTAAGCAAAAGATTGTACAGCGAAGGTGTCAGAACTCTAGCTGACTTAAAAAATGCAATTAACGCCTCTCCCGACCATATTCTCACTTTGGGAATAGTCCATCCAACCTCAATGCAGAACTTGGTTCTGCGTTACTGGCTAGCGGCTGGTGGTATAGATCCTGACAGAGACGTCAGCCTCACAGTCATACCACCAACACAAATGGTTTCCCAACTCAAAGCCGGGAAAATTGACGGTTACTGTGCTGGAGAACCTTGGAATCATCTGGCTGTACATGCAGATGTGGGTTTTGTTGCTGCTACAGCTCTCGAAATTTGGTCAGGACAGCCGAAAAAAGTGCTGGGAGTACGGGAAGATTGGGCGCAGAAGTACCCAGAAACTTACCTTGCTTTGGTCAAAGCACTGTTAGAAGCCTGCAAATACTGCGACGATTTCCGCAACCGTGAAGAGATTTTGGCATTAATTTGTCGTCCTCAGTACCTTGATATTGATCCTGTTCACGTCCGTCCTGGTTTTATCGATCCTTACGATCGCGGCGACGGTACACAACCCCAAGAATTAACAGGATACAACCAGTTTTATCTGAATCAAACCAACTATCCCAATCGTACTGAATTGCTATGGATGGTTACTCAAATGGCACGTTGGGGTTTAGTACCCTTTCCCAAAAACTGGGTAGAAGTGATTGAACGAGTTTGTCGTACAGATATATTCGGTGCAGCAGCCCGCGACTTAGGTTTACTCGATATCGGAGAAGACGACCCCATTCACCTATTTGATGGTAAAGTTTTTAACCCTTCAAAGCCGATTGAGTACCTGCAAAGCCTGGAAATCAAACGTGATATCCGTATCGACGAAGTATTTATTTAGTCGTTTGTCATTTGTCATTCGTCATTGGTTGATTGAACTAACCAACCATCAACCACCAACAACCAATCATTAACTACTAACAAATTTGATCATGCGAACACTAAACGGAAGTAGCAGCGAAGTTCAAATCAATCAACTGCAAACTCAAAAAGCAGAAAACTTTCTTGTCATTGAAGATGTAAACAAAATTTATCCAACTGCTGATGGGCCTTACACCGTATTAGATGGGGTTAACCTCAAAGTTCGTGAAGGTGAATTTGTTTGTATTATCGGTCACTCTGGCTGTGGTAAGTCAACACTGCTGAATATGGTTTCTGGTTTTAATACACCCACTGATGGTGTAGTTCTACTACAAAACCAAGCAATCACTGAACCAGGCCCAGACAGAATGATGGTATTTCAGAATTACTGTCTACTACCTTGGTTGAGTGTTTTTGAAAACATATATTTAGCTGTAGATACAGTATTTCCTCGTAAAACTCAGGCAGAAAAACGAGCGATAGTCAAAGAACATTTGGCGATGGTGGGATTGACAGAGGCTGCTGACAAGAAACCCAGTCAAATCTCTGGTGGGATGAAACAGCGAGTTGCGATCGCTCGCGCCCTTTCTATCCGTCCCCAAGTTTTGATTTTGGACGAACCCTTTGGTGCTTTAGATGCGATCACCAGAGAAGAATTGCAAGAAGAACTGCTGCAAATCTGGCGTGAACATCAAGTCACAGTTCTGATGATTACTCATGACATTGACGAAGCGTTGTTTTTAGCAGACAGGCTAGTAATGATGACTAACGGTCCTGCTGCCAAAATTGGTGAAGTCCTCAATATTCCTTTTGCCCGTCCCCGCAATCGTCGCCGCATCATGGAAGACCCGGAATATTATAACTTGCGGAACTACGCTCTAGATTTTCTGTATCGTCGCTGCGCTCATTCTGAGGAATAGGGATCGGGGATCGGGGATCGGGGATCGGGGATCGGGGATCGGGGATCGGGGATTGGGAATTGGGCTTTAAACAAGTGTTTGTATTTCGCTGACGAGTGTTTGAGACTCGCCGTTGAGTATAAAAGACCCGTCGTTGAGTATAAAAGACCCGTCGTTGAGTATAAAAGACCCGTCGTTGAGTATAAAAGACTCGTCGTCGAGTATCAAAGACTCGTCGTCGAGTATCAAAGACTCGTCGTCGAGTATCAAAGACTCGT
>NZ_NAPS01000002.1:520335-631416 GCF_004323185.1 Westiellopsis prolifica IICB1 | reverse complement strand
CGTCGTTGAGTATAAAAGACCCGTCGTTGAGTATAAAAGACTCGTCAGCGAAATACAAATACTTGTTTACAAAAGACGACTCTTAAAGCCCAATGCCCAATGCCCGATGCCCAACAACCAACAACTAACCACTAATCACTAATCACTAATCACTAACCAGCAATCACTAACATCTTATGCTGAAAGGATTATTTTCATTTAATGGTCGCTACCGCATCTTACATTTGACTTGGTTTGCTTTCTTTCTGACTTTTGTATGCTGGTTTAACTTTGCTCCCTTTGCGACAACTATTGGCAAACAGTTAAATCTGACACCAGAACAAATCAAAACTTTAGGTATTTGTAACCTCGCTTTGACAATTCCGGCGCGGATCATCATTGGTATGCTGCTGGATCGCTTTGGTCCGAGAATTACCTATTCATTACTATTGATCTTTGCTTCTGTTCCCTGTTTAGCGACTGCACTCTCACAAAATTTTCACCATCTAGTCATTAGTCGTTTGTTGATGGGGATTGTTGGAGCTGGGTTTGTGGTGGGTATCCGCATGGTGGCTGAATGGTTTCCCCCGAAAGAAATTGGTATTGCTCAAGGTATTTATGGTGGATGGGGTAACTTTGGGGCTTTTGGGGCAGAATTTACCTTACCAACAATTGCAGTGGCTGCTAGCTTGGTGACTGGTGGCGCTTCCAATTGGCGATTTGCGATCGCTCTGACAGGAATCATTGCTGCAATTTACGGTCTAATTTATTTCAATAGCGTAAAAGATACGCCTGTTGGTAAAGTTTATAAACGTCCTAAGAAAAATGGTGCTTTAGAAGTAACCAGTGTCAAAAGCTTTTGGGCAATGATTATTTCCAATTTTGGTTTAATTTTTGCCTTGGGTTTATTAGCTTGGCGCTTGGAACAAAAGAATATTCATTTTTTAACTCTGAGCCAAATGTATTTAGTTTGGTTGGTGTTAGCAGGATTGTTTATTTACCAAACCTATAAAGCTTGGCAGGTTAATAAAGAACTTTTAATTGGCAAGAAAACATATGCTGCTTCGGAACGTTATCAGTTTAGACAAGTAGCATTATTAGAGTTCACTTACATTACTAATTTTGGCTCTGAACTTGCTGCCGTTTCTATGCTACCTGCCTTCTTTGAAAAAACCTTTGGATTAGAGCATGTAGTTGCTGGAATGATAGCCGCTACCTATCCATTTTTGAACTTAATTTCTCGTCCTAGTGGTGGCTTAATTTCTGATAAATTTGGCTCTCGTAAATGGACAATGACGATTATTAGTGTTGGTATTAGTATTGGCTATTTGATGGCACATTTTATTAACAGTAGCTGGCCTTTACCCTTAGCGATCGCTGTCACTATGTTTGCAGCTTATTTTGCTCAAGCTGGCTGTGGTGCAACTTACGGTATCGTACCCCTAATTAAAAAAGAAGCCACAGGACAGATAGCAGGTAACGTCGGAGCTTACGGTAATTTTGGTGGAGTTGTTTATCTAACAATTTTTAGCTTAACCGACGCCTCCACATTATTTTCCACAATGGGAATAGCCGCCATGATTTGTGCTTTTATGTGTGCCTTCTTCCTCAAAGAACCCAAGGACTCTTTTGCTAGTGCTTATGAAGGCGAATTACCAGAAAAGACAACTCAAAGCTCTGCCATAATCTCAGAAGAATAAAATTTAAAACTCAAATTTTCTCCAGTTAGTAGTGAGCGCTTTAGCGCTCATTAAATGTAATTAAATCTAACTTAATCTCATGCTTTCAAGCAATTACACCTGATAATATCTCTTCTTAGAAAAAACCACATCTAGATAAAACTAAATTCACACAAATAATTTATCGATGTGCATCAGTGTGCATCGGCGTTCGCCTGATAAAACTATGACTGAAGTTAATAAAACACTCTGTCCTTACTGTGGTGTTGGCTGTGGTTTAGAAGTTTCACCCCCAGCCCAACCAGGTAAAGCAACTTATCGCGATAGTCAAGGGAACCCAATTTGGCGAGTACGGGGTGATAAAACCCATCCATCAAGTCAAGGAATGGTTTGTGTCAAAGGTGCAACCATTGCTGAATCTTTGGATAAAAACAGACTGCATTATCCGATGGTGCGCGATTCTTTAGATCAAAAATTCCAGCGTGTGAGTTGGGATGAAGCTTTTGATTTGATCACCAAACGCATTCAAACTGTGCGTTTCACTCAAGGACCACAAGCCATATGCATGTACGGTTCTGGTCAGTTTCAAACCGAAGATTATTACATAGCCCAGAAGTTGCTGAAAGGATGCTTGGGTAGCAATAATTTTGATGCGAACTCTCGCTTGTGTATGTCTAGTGCTGTAGCTGGTTATATCCAAAGCTTTGGTGCGGATGGGCCTCCCTGCTGCTATGACGATTTGGAGTTAACTGATTGTGCATTCTTAATTGGTACTAACACAGCAGAGTGTCACCCCATCATTTTTAACCGATTGGAGAAATACCACAAAAAAAACCGCAAGGTCAAAATGATTGTGGTTGATCCTCGTCGTACAGCAACCGCAGAAGTAGCTGACTTACATTTAGCAATTCGTCCTGGTACAGATATTGACTTGTTGAATGGAATTGCTCACTTGTTGATGCGTTGGAACCATATTGATGTCGGTTTTATTGACGACTGTACCAGCAACTTCCCTGCTTATGCTGAGGTAATCCGCCATTATTCTCCAGAAATAGTAGCTGATCGCTGCGGAATAGACATTAAAGATTTGGAGACAGCAGCTAGGTACTGGGGTCAATCACAACGGGTGTTGTCTATGTGGTCCATGGGTGTAAATCAGTCTTCAGAAGGGACAGCCAAGGTCAGAACTATCATTAATTTGCACTTGATGACCGGACAGATTGGTAAACCAGGAGCTGGGCCATTCTCCCTCACAGGTCAGCCCAACGCCATGGGAGGTAGAGAAGCTGGAGGATTGGCGCATTTGTTACCTGGTTATCGCTTGGTGAAAAATCCTCAACACCGCGCCGAAGTTGAAGAAATTTGGGGATTAAAGCGTGGACAAATTTCACCTAATCCTGGTTTGACAGCTTGGGACATGATTACTGGCTTAGAAGATGGGAATGTCGGCTTGTTGTGGATTGCTGCGACTAATCCGGCGGTGAGTATGCCAGATTTGGAAAGGACAAAAGCAGCGTTGATGCGATCGCCTTTTACTATTTACCAAGACGCCTATTATCCTACAGAAACTGCTACCTACGCTCATGTTCTTCTACCTGCTGCTCAATGGAGTGAGAAAACGGGCGTCATGACCAATTCGGAACGCCGAGTTACCCTATGTCCAGCATTTCGCCGACCACCAGGAGAAGCTAAACCAGATTGGGAAATTTTTGCCGAAGTTGGACGCAGGTTAGGTTTTGTTGGAGAATTTGCTTTTGCTAACTCCGCTGAGATATTTGCAGAGTTTGTCCAACTCACTCGCGATCGCCCCTGCGAGATGACAGGATTAAGCCATGAACAATTGCGATCCCAAGGCCCGACTCAATGGCCACATCCCGACAAAGAGATAGAGAAACGGGGAAATGGGGAATCCAAAAGATTATATACTGACTTACGCTTTCACACCCCCGATGGACGCGCCAGGTTTGGAGCTTATCACTCGCGGGGACTAGCAGAACCGCCAGATCCTGATTATCCTTTTGTGCTGACGAATGGTAGACTTTACGGACATTGGCACACCCTGACACGCACTGGTCGGATTGAAAAAACTCGGCAAATGCACCCTGAACCGTTTATCGAAATTCATCCCCGTGATGCTGCTGGATTAGGAATTACTGATAATCAATTAGTCGAAGTGCGATCGCGCCGTTGCAAAACTTTCTTCCCAGCCAAAATTACCAAAGCGATCGCCCCTGGTACAGTGTTCGTCCCCATGCATTGGGGTGCTATGTGGGCGGATAACGCCGAAGCCAACGCCCTTACTCATCCTGAATCTTGTCCCGATTCTCTACAACCAGAATTAAAAGCCTGCGCGGTGCAGATAATTCCAGTCACAGCAGATTTAACAGTTATTAAGGATCGGGGATCAGGGATCAGGGAACGGGGAACGGGGATTAAATTAGTAACAAATTCGTGATCCAATACTCTAAGGGATAGGATTTTTTGTCATAATTTTGGGATTGTAGAGACGTTGCAGTGCAACGTCTCTACTTTTGGTAAATATTTTTGAGATTTCAGAATTCGCCAACAGTATGAGGTAAAACTAGTCCTATATTCTTATATATAAATGTATAAGTTCATTTATGATTGCTCATTTCAAATCATGATTTCTCTCAATAAACTTCTGCAATGGTTAATTTTGACGCTCCTCTTTCCATTAATTTTTCTTAATGGTTGGTTAGCTTTTAAAGTTTTTCAATATTTTCAACCCATAGTCACTATTTTAGTTTTAGCTACTTTGTTAGCTTTTATTTTGGACTACCCTGTTGCACTTCTTGAGCAAAGAAAAATGCAACGTAAATATGCAGTGTTATTAGTTTTAATTTCAGGTTTAGTAATTGTGGTCAGCTTGGGTATTACTTTGTTACCTATTGCTCTACAACAATTCAATGAAATGATTGTATCAGTTCCTCAATGGATTGATGCTACTGAACAAAAACTTCAATTTCTCAATAATTGGGCAGCCAGTCACAGACTAAATATTAATTTTAGTGAAATATTTAATCAGTCTATAAATCATTTACCAGATGAGTTGGAAAAAACAGGAGATAAGCTATTTGGTATTATTGTAGATACTATTGATAGCATTTCGGAAGCTTTAATTACAGTTGTATTAACAATATATTTTTTAATAGATGGTGAAAGAATTTGGCAAGGAATATTTAAAAAGATACCTTTTGACTTAGCCCAAAAAATACAACAATCTCTTCAGAAGAATTTTCAAAATTTTCTGATTGGTCAGGTGATTTTAGCTTTAATGTTGGGAGTGTCACAAACGATCTTATATTTAATTCTGAAACTAAAATTTGGTTTAGTGTTTGGTTTGGGCGTGGCAATTTTGAGCCTAGTTCCTTTTGGTGATATCGTGAGTTATTTTATTATTGCTTTAATACTTGCACCACATAACATTTGGTTAGCTGCTAAAGTTTTAGTTCTATCTCTAATTCTTGACCAGTTGATTGATCAAGCGATCGCACCCCGAATTTTAGGCAGTTTTACTGGTCTAAGACCAATTTGGGTAATTATCTCTTTGCTGGTAGGAACTTATATTGGCGGATTATTAGGGTTACTGCTTGCTGTTCCTCTAGCTGGTTTTATCAAAGATGCGATCGACGGTTTTGCTGATTTCCCTGAAAGCATTGATTCTGTAGAAGATAAGAAGTTACCAGAGATGTTAGTCAATGAAGCTAAATTGTAAAAAGTGGCGATCGCATTTATTTATTTTGACTAAGGATGTGGTGTAATTGCAAGAATACTTATAACTCCTTGTTCTGGCCCATAAAACCAAAACACTCGGAAAGCTCCGGGTGTTTTATTCTCTACATAAGCTTCAAAAATTTCTTCGCCATTGGGGCCTGACAGTGATTCATATTTGTGAGTATTTAAACCAGGATGTCTGAGGTTTGTTTCCATCAAACCCAGCGTTTTTAACACTTTTTGGTACTTTTTAGAGTCTGTTTCTTGCAATTTAGCTAAAGCTTCTTTTGCTTCAGTCGTAAATACTAAGCGGAAATTCACCCAACACCTATTCTTCAATCTCTAAATTTGCATAGTGAGTAAATGAACCCAAATCATGAAGTTCGCCAGAGGTTGCTTGTTTGATACCCAGTTCTAAGGAATTACGAACAACAGAATTTTGCCATATCCACAGTTCTCTTTCTGGAATGTTAACAACAGGATCTAGCAAAATTTGTCCAACTTCATTAATTAAGACTCGGTAACTCTTTGTTTTGGCAACAGCACCCAGGGTTAACCTTCCTCTATCATCTGCACTAGCAGTTTCTTTAATTAAATGGAAATTTTGATTTTCAATCATAAAAACTCTCGGTAAGCGGGAAACGAGCGTATTGCTTTAGACTTGAGTAATTGACAGTACAACTGTATGGTTCACCAAATTATAGTCTTTTGTGGGTAAGTGGGGAATACCTACATAAAAGAGAATAATATAAAAAACCCCTGATAATTGCATCAGGGGTTTTTAAAATCACCATTTCACCCAATATTGCCAGAGGCTTATCAAAATCGCTCCTTTAGGCTACATAGGAGCGACAGTCTTTTTCAACAATGTTAGCGCAACAACGTGAATGTATAAATCTTAGCCTACATTTGCCAATATGAACTCTCTGGTTTCTGATTTGTTGATTGTGACTTGTCCATCATCGTCAACATCGACAATGGCTGTATCACCTTCACCAATTTGACCAGATAACAATGCTTCTGCTAGAGAATCTTCTAAGAGGCGCATTATCGCCCGACGTAAGGGTCTAGCACCATAGCTGGGGTTGTAACCTTCTTGAAGTACACGCTCTTTGAAGCGATCGCTCACCTCTAAAGTGATATCTTTTTCAGTTAAGCGGCCAGCAACTTCTTTGAGCATGATCTCAGCGATTTGCTTGACTTCCTCTTTCTTGAGTTGAGTAAAGACAATAATCTCATCAAGACGGTTGAGGAACTCTGGACGGAAGTAATTCTTCATTTCTTCGTTCACCAAGTTACGAATCCGGTTGTAACTTGCTTCGGCTTCGTTTTCGTTGAATTGGAAGCCTAAACCGCCACCACCTTTTTCGATGACTCGTGAACCAATATTAGAAGTCAAGATAATCAAGGTGTTCTTGAAGTCTACTTTTCGACCTTTAGCATCAGTGAGATGACCGTCATCCAACATTTGCAGCAGCATATTGAATACATCGGGGTGCGCTTTTTCGATTTCGTCGAATAGCAACACTGTGTATGGTCTGCGGCGGACAGCTTCGGTCAATTGTCCACCTTCGTCATAGCCGACAAAACCAGGAGGCGAACCAATTAGCTTGGAGACGGTATGACGTTCCATGAATTCTGACATATCCAGACGAATCATGGCTTCTTCAGAACCGAAGAAGTAAGCGGCTAAGGACTTAGCCAATTCAGTCTTACCAACTCCCGTAGGCCCAGAGAAGATAAAGCTAGCAATGGGTCGATTGGGATTCTTCAAGCCGACACGAGCGCGACGAATCGCACGGGATACAGCCGTAACTGCTTGCTCTTGACCAATGAGGCGCTGATGCAGGGTATCTTCTAAGTGCAGCAACATCTCAGACTCAGATTCGGTCAATTTGTTGACTGGTACGCCAGTCCAAGAGGCGACGATTTGGGCGATGTCCTCTTCGTCAACTACGAGAGGCTTGACAGATTTATCAGTTTGTGCATCTAATAATTGAGCTTCGAGTTCCAACTCGCGATCGCGTAATTCTCCAGCTTTGTCAAAATCTTGCGCTCTAACAGCTTCGTCTTTAATTTTACCGACAGCAGTTAATTGGCGCTTGATTTCGCGATTCGCAGAAACCATCGAACTCCGCAGACGCACACGGCTACCAGCTTCATCAATCAAATCGATGGCTTTATCTGGCAAGAAGCGATCGCTAATATAACGATCAGATAAATTAGCAGCTGCAACCAATGCTTGGTCAGTAATTTCTACTCTATGGTGTTGTTCGTATACTGAACGCAAACCTTGGAGAATCTGAATTGTTTCTTCTACCGAAGGTTCACCAACCATAATCGGTTGGAAACGACGCTCTAGTGCAGCATCGCGTTCGATATGCTGACGATACTCATCAAGGGTAGTTGCACCAATGCACTGGAGTTCACCTCTAGCCAATGCGGGTTTGAGTATGTTAGCAGCATCCATACCACCTTCTACACCACCAGCACCAACGAGGGTGTGAATCTCATCGATTACCAGAACGATATTACCCGCAGTGCGGATTTCGTCCATGATTTTCTTCAGACGTTCTTCAAAATCGCCACGGAAGCGAGTACCTGCTACCACTGACCCCATATCAAGACTGATGACTTGTTTGTCTTGCAAAATATCGGGGACATCTTGGTTGTGAATGCGTTGTGCTAAACCTTCCGCGATCGCAGTTTTACCAACTCCCGGTTCACCAATCAATACGGGGTTGTTTTTCGTGCGACGACCAAGAATCTGGATAGCGCGTTCAATTTCTTTTTCACGACCAACTACAGGATCGAGCTTACCTTCTTGTGCTAATTTGGTGAGATTTCTGCCAAATTCTTCTAAACTCAAATTTTGGCTGCGTCTAGGACTGGTATTAGCACCTACAGTTGTGGGTGTAACTTCACCTAATATACGAATAACTGTGCTGCGGATATTGTTGAGGTCAACACCCAAATTTTGCAGTACTTTGGCAGCAACTCCTTCCCCTGCTTCAGTTAATCCTAATAGTAAGTGTTCAGTACCAATATAGTTATGTCCTAAACTACGAGCTTCTTTAAATGATTGCTCGAATAAGGTTTTAACTTTCGGGGTAAAAGGAATTTCTGGTGGTAAGTAGCCAGAACCCCGACCAATAATTCTTTCGACTTCGCGACGTGCTTCTTTGAGAGTAACGCCCAATTCAGTCAGCACTTTGGCAGCAACCCCATTTCCTTCTCCCAGCAAACCCAGGAGAATTTGTTCAGTTCCTACGAAGTTGTGACCCAGTCTTCGGGCTTCCTCCTGAGCGAGCATAACTACTTTAATAGCTTCGGAAGTGAAATGTTCAAACATAGCGGGTTTTGCTCCCTTGCTGCTTGGGCTTCGGGTAAAGTCAATTTCACCCTCACCTGAACTTTTGTCTACTTTTCTTAAAGACAATGTATCTTTATTTTAAGTTTAACGGCAGTGAGGAGAGCCGTAAGATTTTAGGTAGGGTAGCCGTCTGTTAGGGCATTGGGCATGGGGGATTGGGCATGGGGGATTGGGCATTGGGCAGTGACCCTTGACTATTGACTATTGACTAACAACTAAACTAAATGTTTATGAATAAAGATCAACAACATCCTTTATATAATCGCGATCGCTCGATTGTGGAAAGTTTACTAGTTGGTGAGGCGACAGAGTATAATTTGGCAGAATTAGCGAGATTGCGAATCCGTTATCACGGCTTTCCCGGTGCAAGGGATATTCAAAGCGACTTGGATAAAATACTACAACAGTGGGGTCTAACGGAAGCGGAGCTATTTGACAAGACTCGCGCCATTCACGCCGTTGGTGGAATTTATAAAAGCCGCTCTAAAAAAGATGAACAAGATTGGAATTAGTCAATGGTCAATGGTCATTATCGTTTATTTTCCCGCTTGTCCCCGATCCTTACTATATTCACGTAATTTCTGCAATAGCTTTTCTTGAGATTGTGAGGTAGTAAACTCAATTGCTGTTGGTTGAATTTCTTTGCTTGCACTCGTCAGTGTTGTGGGTGGAAGATTAAATTGAATTTCTGGTTGGTCTTTGTTTTTTGGTTGATTTTTGTTTGTCGTTAATGTTGTGGCTTTGGGATTTTTTACGGCTGTTTTGACTGCATCAAGTGTAGATGCAACTTCAATTTGTTGCTCTATTTGCTCAGTAGAAGACAGTAATTTACCTAAACCATTTACCAGGTTTCTGACATTTTCTCGAAAATTTGGATCACCAGTCAATTCGTCTAAATCAGAAGTGATTTTCTCGACGTTTTCAAATGTTACTCTGGCAGAATCTAGAGTTTGTTGCAACACCAAAATATTATTAGGATTGTTAAGCGCTTGGCTCGCATCCCGCAAATTAGCTGAAGCTTGTGCTGCATTTGCAGAGAGTGTTTCTAAATTTTGAATTAACTCTCCTTGTGTCAAGCGATTGATGGTTGGTGATAAGCTGCTAACTGTAGTTCTGAGTTCAGTTGTAGTTGACCTAATATTATTTAAAGTGCCAACCAGTGAAGAACGATTACTTGTGAGCAAGGTATCCAGATTTTTGAGCAGTTGACTTGCTTGATTTGCTGTGAGGCTGAGATCCTTTGCTGTGGTACTAAATTGACTAGTTGTTTGAGTAGCAGATGCGGTGATTTTATCGGCTGCATTTGCCACTGAATTTGTAGCAGTTGACAAGCCACTTATTTGTTTTTGCGTACTTTTTGTTAAGTTGGAAAGATCGCGACTAAGAACAACAACTTGAGCAGCCGCTTTTGAAGCATTGACTAATGTATTGTTGAGATTATCGTAGATTTGGGGTTGAGTATAAAGATTAGCAAAAACAGTACTGCTACGAATTAATTCATCCAAACTGATGCCAATTTGACCTTTTAATCGTGAACCATTACAAACGATGAGATTCGGGTCGCAATTTCTATCTAATGGTTTAGCAATCGTACCACTTGGTAATGGTGATTTCGGTGTGATGTCAACTATGCTTTCGTTAATCAGACCCGATTGATTCGCTTCTACTTTGACATCACGAGGGATAATTAGGTTAGGATTGGCAATTTCTATTTCTACTTCTACATTGTTAGGTCTTGGTCGAATTGCAGAAATATTACCGACTTTGACGCCGCGAAAGCGAACAACTGTTCCTTTTTGCATCCCACCAGCATTTGCAAATTCAACAAAAGCTTTGTATGAACTCGCAGCAGCACTAAATCTTGTTAACCAGAGGATAATTACTCCAAACACACCTACTCCAACGAGGAGCAGTAAACCCACAGAACCTTCTCGAAAAGTGCGCGATCGCATTTTTTTATCCTCCCACTCAGATTTTTAGATTTTAGATTAGGTTGTGGTTTGTTGGTTGTCATTGGGGATCAGGGATCAGGGATCGGGGATCGGGGATCGGGGATTGATAGGTGTTTATTCTCTCCCTTGTCCTCCCTGTCTCCCTTGTCCTCCCTGTCTCCCTTGTCTCCTTCCGATCCGTCATCCTGCTACTTGAATTGGTCCAAATATACTTCCACTCATAAATTGTCTAATTAAAGGATTATCTGTGTGGTCTAATTCACTGACTGCCCCTTGCCACTGTACTGTACCGTGATAGAGAAATATTAGCCTATCTGCTGTTCTGCGGATGGTGCTTTCTTGGTGAGTGACAATTGCGTAGGTGCTACAAACTCCTTGTGTTGATCGCAATTGTCGAATTAAATCTTCGATGACTGTTGAGGCGATGGGGTCGAGTCCGGCCGTGGGTTCATCGTATAGTAAAACCTCTGCTCCTTCTTTGGGATTTTCCGGGTTAGACATAATTGCGCGAGCAAAACTTACCCGTTTTCGCATCCCTCCAGATAGTTCCGCAGGATAGCGATCGCCTATTCCTGGTAAACCCACCATCTCTAATTTTTCCTCAACTAGTTCACGAACTCGCGATCGCGGTAGTTTTGAGTTTTGATAGAGAAAAAACCCGACATTTTCATCGACTGTCAGTGAATCAAATAAGGCCGCCTGCTGAAACACCATACCAATACCAACTGAATCGGCTGCATCTTCAATTAATCCTTCTCGGCGCACACCTTGCACAATAATTTCTCCAGCATCAGGAGCAATCAAACCCGCAATTATACGTAGAATTGTTGATTTACCAGTACCACTAGGTCCAATTATTCCTAATGCTTCTCCCCGGTAAATAGTCAAATCCATGTTATCTAATACCTTATTGTCACCAAAGGATTTAGAAACACCTTTTAGTTCGATTAATGGTTGGTCATTGGTCATTGGTCATTGGTCATTGGTCATTGGTCATTGGTCATTGGTAGAGACGCGATAAATCGCGTCTGTACAATAGTCATTGGTCATTGGGCATTAGTCATTTGTTATTAGTATTAAACAAAAGACAAAGGACAAATGACAAATGACAAAGGACAAATATGATGTCATCGTCATAGGTAGCGGGATTGGTGGGTTGTGTGCTGCGGCCTTACTTGCACGTTATGGTAAACGGGTAGTTGTCTGTGAAAGTCACACAATTGCTGGTGGTGCTGCTCATAATTTTAAACGTCGGGGATTTGAGTTTGATTCTGGCCCTTCATTTTACTGTGGTTTAACCGATATCCAGAGTTTGAATCCTCTGAAACAAGTTTTAGATGCGATCGGTGAATCTGTGACAGCCATACGCTATGACCCATTAGGACATTACCATTTTCCCGAAGGTACTTTGGCAGTTTATAGTGATGGCGATCGCTATCGTGAAGAAGTAGCTAAAATTACTTCTGTTGGTGCAAAGGAATTAGAACAGTTTGAACGTCGCCTCTTGCCTTTGTATGATGCGATGAAAGGCATTCCGACTCTAGCGCTGAGAGCAGATTGGCAATTACTCCCTCTGCTTCTGGGACATTACTCCCCATGTTTGTTAAAAATGCTACCTAACCTGCCGCTTTTGCAAGCTTCTGTGGGTAGTGTAATTGATGCTACAGTAAAAGACCCTTGGGTCAGACGGTTGATTGACCTAGAATGTTTTCTCTTATCAGGTTTAAAAGCACACGGTACAATTGCCCCCGAAGTAGCTTTTATGTTAGGTGAACGTACTCGTGCTGGTGTTGAGTATCCTGTGGGTGGTAGTGGAGCGATTGTTAACGCTTTGGTACGGGGGTTAGAACGCTGGGGTGGTAAGTTGCTGCTGGGGTGTCATGTTGAGCAAATTTTAGTGGAATCGGGAAAAGTTGTCGGTGTGCGGTTGCGATCGCGATCTATCTTGCAAGCGCCTATAGTAATTTCTAATGCCAGTATTTGGGATACTTACACTCAACTATTAGATTCTGATCACTTACCTGCATCTGCTCGCCAAGCAGCTTTAGCTACACCCGCAGTCGCAAGTTTTATGCATTTACACTTAGGCATTCGTGCTGATGGTTTAGAAAATTTAACGGGACATCACGTAGTAGTTCACGATGCTAACAAAGATATCACCACACCAGGGAACACTTGTATGGTGTCAATCCCCAGCGTTTGGGATGCAAAACTTGCCCCTGAAGGACACCACGTAGTCCATGCTTACACCCTAGAATCTTATATTGATTGGGAACGCGATGATGGATATGAACACAAGAAACGGGAAAAAGCACAAACTTTGTATCGCGCCTTAGAGAAAATTATCCCGGATATTAGAGAGCGTGTAGTATTAGAACTCATCGGTACACCCCTAACTCATGCTGATTATTTACGAAGATATCAGGGAACCTACGGTCCTGCGATCGCAGCAGGTAAGGGTATGTTTCCGGGAACCCATACACCCATACAAGGTTTGTATCGTGTAGGTGATAGCACTATGCCAGGAATTGGTGTCCCTGCGGTAGCTGCGTCTGGTATTTTGTGCGCGAATACGTTGGTGAGTGTCAAGCAAATGCAGGAATTGTTGAAGTCTTATAGCTGACAAATTGCTTTTAGAATTTAAATTCTTTGTGTCTTAGTGTCTTGGTGTTTCAAAGATTATCTTTTTCACCACCAAGACACTAAGACACCAAGAAAAATTCATTTCAAGTCTGATACCTTAACAGAGGTAGGGTTATCACTTAATAAATTAATGTTAAGCAATAGAAACTAAATTAGAGGCAAGCTATTCTGACTATTTAACCCCAAAAATCTACCTTAAGTGGGTTTTTATATGAAATTGACTACTTTAAAAATTCCATTTGCGTTAATCCTGGTTAGCGTTAGTCTTTCACAACCAACTTATTCTCAAACTCCCATATCAAAAACCTCTAAATTATCTCAAGAAGTTGCTGTACTACGACAACAAGGTCCAAAGGGTTTGGAAGTATTTCTCAAATCCCACGCCAATGAATTAAACTCTTCTTCACAAATTCGCCAAGCTTTAGATAAACTCTGCCAACAACGAGATTGTTACGCCTCGAAGTTATATTGGTATACTGACTTAGAGCAAGCAAAAGCAGCTGCGAAAGCTAGTGGTAAACCAATTCTATCTCTGCGGTTGCTGGGTAATTTAGATACGGATCTCAGTTGTGCTAACAGTCGATTTTTTCGAGTCGCACTATATCCGAATGCAGAAATATCTCAAAAATTAAGAAAGGATTTTATCTTACACTGGCAATCAGTCCGTCCTGTACCAAAAGTAACGATTGATTTTGGTGATGGACGGAAGTTAGAACGCACAATTACAGGTAACAGTATTCATTACATTTTAGATAGTTCCGGTCGTCCAATAGATGCTATTCCAGGATTGTACGGGCCGAAAGCTTTTCTACGTCAACTCCAGCAGGCGGAATTAGCGACAAAACAATATAGCAAGCTTGGCAAATCACAACAGGAAGCTTTTTTACAAAAATACCATCGCGATCGCCTCAATAGCATCCAAACCCAATGGACAGCAGATTTATCAAAGTTGGGTATCCAGTCAGCACCAAGATTAGTAGAATCTCCGAGTAATTCTAGTCAAATTCCCAACGCTACTGTTGCAGGGTCACTGGCAGTAACTAAAATGAGAGTGGAAAGCCCCATGCTGAACACACTCCAACCAGGACAAAATAATCCTTCGGAAATTACCGATCAAGCAGCTTGGAATCGCATCGCCAGACTTTATATAAGTGATGCCAAACTAGATCAAAACAGTATTGCTGTGATTCGAGCGAAAAAGTTTCAGTCTGCTAATAGTCAAAAAGACGGTTTAGCGAGAGTGGTAAATAACTTTGAAACTGCGATCGCTCTCGATACAGTCAGAAATGAATATATGCTACACAGACAAATTCATCAATGGTTTGTACAGGATAATAATCAAACTAGTAATTTAGACGCATTGAATGAAAAAGTTTACGCCGAACTGTTTTTAACTCCCAGTTCCGATCCTTGGTTAGGACTCGCACCCGATGACGTTTACAGTGCAATTGATAATGATGGTGTAAAGTGATAGTTATCAGTTATTAGTGAACAATTATCAAGTGAAATCATAAGACAATTTTGGGAGTTATGACAAAATCGTTATGGATTGCCTATCCTGGAAGCATATGGCAAGGAAAGTGGCATGACCAGTCAGACAATTAGTTTAAAAACATTGAAAATCGCTGTAGTTGGAGATGTTCACGATCAATGGGAAGTGGAGGATGCTAATGCACTCAAGCATCTTGGTGTTGACTTAGTGCTGTTTGTCGGAGACTTTGGTAACGAGTCGGTAGAAGTGGTAAGAGCGATCGCATCCCTTGAAATTCCCAAGGCAGCAGTGATGGGAAACCACGATGCATGGTACACTGCCACAGAATGGGGACGAAAAAAGTGTCCCTACGACCGTTCTCAAGAAGATTGGGTGCAGGAACAGCTAGATTTATTAGGTGCAGCCCATGTTGGTTATGGGAAGCTCGATATTCCTGCTTTTAACTTGACAGTGGTCGGGGGACGTCCCTTTACTTGGGGTGGACCGGAGTGGCGATTTGCTGACATCTGCAAAGAACGGTATGGTGTAAAGGATCTGGATGAGTCCGCCGTCCGGATTTTTGCCGCAGTCAAAAAGGCTGCTTATGAGACAATTATTTTTGTGGGTCATAATGGCCCTTCTGGGTTAGGCGATCGCCCCGAAGACCCTTGTGGTAAAGATTGGCACCCTATCGGCGGTGATTTTGGCGATCCTGATTTAGCTGAGGCGATATCTCTTACTCTCACTGCTGGTAAAACTGTTCCTTTGGTAACATTTGGTCATATGCACCAGACATTACGACACACCAAAAAAGTGTTGCGAAAGCGCGTGTTTACTAGTCCAGAGGGAACAGTTTACTTAAATGCGGCGAGTGTACCGAGAATCGTGGATAGTGATGGTCAAAAATTGCGGAATTTCTCGATTGTTCTGCTGGAAGATGGAGTAGTTTCCCAAGCTTCTAGTGTCTGGGTTAGTAATGACTACAAAGTGGCTGAAGAAATTTTGTATGAAAAATCCCGTTCAGTAGTGCAAACTGCATGAATTTGAGTTATGATTATTTACTGGTCAGCTTTTTTAGCTGACGGCTGACGAACACACTTCGGCAGCTTTTTTTGGAGAGGTGGCAGAGTGGTCGAATGCGCTCGACTTGAAATCGAGTGATGTGAAAGCATCCGTGGGTTCGAATCCCACCCTCTCCGCTTAACAATTAAAAATTAAAAATTAAAAATTAAAAATTAAAAATTGGGAGAATGTCCCTATTTGCAGTCTTTGGTGGAGACTATGATTGCACCAAGAATACGTGTGAGTTCTTCGGCTTCTGTTTGGAGTTGGCTAATCCTTTCTTGAGGTACTATTCCAGATGCAACGAGTAAAAGTGCGATCGCAAATATCTTTTTTCACAAATGAAAGTTAATGAAAACCAAATACAGTATGGTAGATGCATTATTACTGTGTTTAACG
Source organism: Westiellopsis prolifica IICB1 (assembly GCF_004323185.1). Taxonomy (GTDB): domain Bacteria; phylum Cyanobacteriota; class Cyanobacteriia; order Cyanobacteriales; family Nostocaceae; genus Pelatocladus; species Pelatocladus prolificus_A. The sequence goes on along the minus strand of NZ_NAPS01000002.1, from coordinate 615,123 downwards.
GAAACCCAATATTTCTGAAATCGCCGCTACGATATCAAGATAGATGCTACCACCTCGTACCGAGCGAAACAATTCAAAGGAAGTTTTAGGATCACCAAAAAAAGGTCGGAGAGTCCATCCTAGCTGCATACCAACAAAGGCATAAAGCAACAGCCAGGATCTTAAAATAGTAGTGCGAGTTCCTTTACCAACCTCATCTTGTTGGGAAAGCAACTGCATTCCTTCATAAAGAAATTTAACACCAAAAGAACCTGTAACCGCAAAAATGAACACATTTAACAGTTTAAAAAATTGGTAGGAATCAGGAGCAGTGATCAGAAAAAATAGCGTTACTGGCGCCAAACTAAAAAGCAGAACACTAATCACAGACATAGCTGTGAGCAATACTACTAAATGCTGTTGAATGGTACTACGGGAACCAAATAAAACATTAAAAAAGTACAAAGTTGGCAAACAAATTATTAGCGTTAATAAGTATAAAATCGGCAATTTAATCGCAGCAGATAATGCTTGCATCCAACTATGAGATGCACCAATAATCGCACCATAAATAGCAAAGAAAATTGAACTAGTAACCAGTAGAGAACTTGCTTTGGTTTCTAATCTTGTTCTTTGACGAATTTCTTCTAGGAAAGCTTGGCGATCGCGCAGTAAACTAATCTGCACCGCAAAGTATTTTTTTCCCTGGAACTGCCGTATAGTCATGCTATCTTCACACCTTTGTCATGAAGTAAAATGATCAAACCGAAAAATCACTACCAAAGTGATACTTCGCAAGTATCAATTCAGCCAAGGATATAAATGATAACAATCATAACAAGTCGGCAAAGTCGTTTTTCGGAAAACCTTGATTGCTTGTCCCCTCTTTCCTAGTCAAACTATGACAAGGTCAAAACTTACAAGATAGATTTCTCCGCGTTTAGGATATATTATTGTGCGTTTTGCTGCCATGCTTCTTCCTCTAGAGCAAACCAGTCTTCCGTAAGATGGCGATCGCGTTCTGCACGACGGATAGCACCTTGTTTTAATTGCTCTCGTAGTCTGTGTTTGTGAATTTGAGCAATGTAATTGTGAATAGCTTCGTCTATGAAGCGACTTATATCTCCTTTTGGTGCAAACTGATCTAGCAATTCTAAAGTTTTATCGGGTAAGGTCACATTAATGCGGCGATACATACACCATCAACTCCACATTAAGAATGTGTAATTATAGTGTATCTATAAGTTCTTGCTAATTTCGCTCATTTGATGTTGAACGTCTACCCGACGTCCTATATATTCGCCACATTTCCAAACTCAATATACAAGTCATTAACCAGACGACACCCGCAGCATAACCAGCTATCACATCAGTCGGCCAGTGTACGCCAAGATAAAGCCGACTAAAACCAATTGCTATAATCAAAATAATGGTGAATGTAAAAATCCATGCTCGCCAACGATGATACCGCTTTGCGATTAGATAGCCAATGAAACCATAAATTACTAATGAAATCATCGCATGACCGCTAGGAAAACTGTATTGACCGACGTCAACAATACGATTCCATAGTTGCGGGCGCGCCCTACCAAATAGCACTTTGAGTAAATAATTTAAGCTGATCGCACCAACTGCGGCAATACCCAAAGTAGTTGCTTGCGAACGATGGCGATAATACAGTAATCTGATTGCTATTCCTAAACAAATCAGCAGCAAAAAGATCGGTTCACCCAAAAAAGTGATACCCAACATCATGTGATTGCCAATGGGTGTATGCATCTGCCGAATTGCTAGTAAAATGCTTTTGTCGAACCTTTGAGTTTCTTGTTCTAGAACTTCATCGGCGATTTGAGCAAATACCCACAAAGCTAGGGCTGAAAGTAACAGCCCCATTAACCGAATGCTGAATATTAAGGAAAAAATCCGCGATCGCATCTAATACCAGTTTTGTTGTATAGTAATATTCCCTATTCTTCTACTACCTCAACTAAGTCTTCAATCATCACATCCAATGCTCGCGCCATTTTCAAAATAGAGGTAAAATCTACCATTGCTAACCCTGGCGATCGCGCGTAGGCTCTGACTGAACTATAGGCTACTCCCGAATAGTCAGAGACATCCTTGAGCGTCCAACCCTTTTCACCTGCAAATTCCTTAATCCGTAGCCTAATTAGCCCCATTTTTTATCTTGACAAACGATGAAATTATATCGTTTAATTATTACACTTTAAATTAAAAAACGATCACCCCCGGCGTAGGAAACTGAAGGGCGATCGCTTTTGCATTAAATTAAATCTCTTCTTCAAACGGATACACCATCCGTAACAAGTTATCCGCCAAGGAATTTGGATGTATCCATCTCAAAAGGATTTGTCTATATGTTATCATCACCTACACCAAAAGCGATTGTCATCCGTGAGTCAAAAATTGTCCATAAGTCGTCAATCATCAATCCATTAGCCAGATTTGTCACCGAAGAAGCTGTTTGCTTGATGTTAAATATTCAACCAGAGAATATTTATGTTGTAGAATGCTGGCGCTACATGGTTTACGTCCATGGTAAAGGTGTGAGTAAGTTTGTCAGTTATGCAGATTTTCCGCCAATTCTGGGAGTCAAGCCACCAACCCAATCAGAAACAGCTAAATGGCGTAGGCGTTGGCGAAAAAATTTAAACCCTGAATACAGAAAGCAAGCACCTAAATGGTGGGCAAAGTTTTTTGCAGGTGAAGCTTCCCAAGCCCCTTGCAAGCCAACGTTGGAAAGTTGGAGCAATTTAGTAGAGTCAATTAAATTTGCATTTAATGAAGAAAGCTGGGAAATACTACGGAAAAATTTGTTAGTAAAAAAAACAATCACTAATACCATTTCACAAAAAATCTGATACAAATACAGACCCTGTACCAGACGCGAAATTACCCTGCGGGAACGCTAAAAGCGAATGCGTCTGGTACAAATTCATATGTATCGCTATTAACGTGAAATAGTATAACAGCTAACCCCTAACCACCAAACCTTTCAAGATGTCAATCTAGAGAATGAAAATTTCTTGGTGTCTTAGTGTCTTGGTGTTAAAAAATACTTTTTCACCACAAAGCCACAGAGACACAAAGAGGAAATATATCTTCTTAAGTTAGATCATCGTTCTTTTTCTATCCACTTTGAAAGGCCTAATGCTAACCACTAGTGAAAATTATTCAGTAATTTTTTTCCTGGCTCTTTCTGCACGTGCTTCAGCACTTGTCATGACTTCATCCATGTTTTCTAGCATTTCCCCAGGGAAATTTTCTAAGACTCTGGTGGAAAGAGCAACCCGATTTTTGCCCTCATCTAAGTCAATTATTACGGCTTTGATTGACTGACCAACTTGGAATACTTTTTCCAGATTGTCAATAAATTTCTGAGTAATTTGCTTGATGTGAAGTAAAGCGCTGACGCCATCTAAATCTACAAATACACCAAAGGGTCTGATACCACTAATTTTCCCTTCTACTAACTGACCTAGTTCAAAGGTACTGAAGCTCGCAGAACGAGTTGCCAAACGCTGGGAAAGTATAAGTTTTTTATTATTGCGATCGATCTCTAAAAAACTAACAGTCAGAGTTTGTCCTTTGAGGGATTCTAAGTTATCACGTTCGAGCAGGTGCGATCGCGGAATAAATCCCCGTAGTCCCAGAATATCAACAGTAACACCGCCTTTATTGACATTGAATACCCGGACTTCTACTGTCTGGGAATTATCCTGCATTTGGGCTAGTCGTTCCCAAATATGTTTAATTTCTAATTGTCGCCGCGAAAGTGTAACTTGCCCTTCTGCGTCTTGTTCGCGAATGATTAAAAATTCTAATTCCTCATTGAGTGGTAGCACCTCTGACAAATCTGTTACATTTCTCAAAGCAGCCTCTTCACGGGGAATAAAGGCAGACGATTTACCACCAATATCTACATAAGCGCCATCTGGGTCTAACTGGAATACCTTCCCATGTACTACCTGTCCTCTTTGAAACTGGTAATCATGTTTTTCCAACGCTTTAGCAAAATCGTCCATTGAAAAAGATGAATTGGCTTTTTGAGAAAATTTAGTTTCAGAATTCATGACTTGTGCAGACAAATTGTTAATTAGTCAATAGTCAATAGTCAATAGTCCAGAGTTTTTAATGACCATTGACCATTGACCATTGACCCTCGACCATTGACCATTGACTATTGTTGTAGCTGCTGTGCAAACAGTTGTTTTACCTGTTCCCAAGCATCAGCTGCAGCTATAGGATTATAGCTGGCACGTTGCTCACAGAAAAATCCGTGATCAGCTCCATCGTAGCGAAACACGCGATGGGGAATCTTATATTTTTCTAACTCTGCTTCAATTTGGTTTACCTGTTCAGCAGGAATAGTGGTATCTTTCATCCCAAAGAAAGCGTAGAGAGTGCCTGGAATATCTTTTGTACGAGTGATAGTAGCATCGCCACCTCCTGGTGTGGCGTTAGTAATGCGTGCGCCGTAGAAGGAAGCAGTTGCTTTGATATCTGGAAGAGTAGCAGCAAGATAGGCAACATGACCGCCAAAGCAGAAACCTATACAACCAAAACCATCTTGTTTTACTTGTGGTAGAGTTTTGAGGTAGTCGATCGCGCTTTGAATATCGCTGAGTAATTCTGATGCTTGGCTTTGTTCCCAAGCGTAGACTCTACCCACTTCTATATCTGCTGGTGTGTAACCTGTTTCAAAACCAGGGGCGACACGTTCAAACAGTGCGGGAGCGATCGCCACATAGCCTTCACGAGCAATACGTTCTGTAACATCGCGGATATGCGAGTTCACTCCAAAAATTTCTTGCAAGACTATAACTCCTGGATAGCAGCCTGGTTCTTGAGGCTGGGCTAGGTAAGCAGCTATCTCGAAATCAGCTTGCGAAAGATTAACTTTTGCGGTGTCAATTGCTTGTACCATAACAATTTTTACCAGTAATATGTATTATTTAGATATATCTATAGATATACTGATGCAAGTGTTTCTTATACTATGCCAAATCAAATTATTAACTACTGGCAATGAATGTACTATAAATTTCCCTGAAATAATTTGAATCTATAAATAGAATATTTAACAAGTAAAATTTGTAGCTGGTTAAAGAATGCTACTAACGTAGTATGGGAAAAAGTACTATGCATTAAAACAGGGTAAAAATAAACTATATAAACCTTGTAGCCTTCTACTTTTTTGTACCAGCACCTTTGGAGGCTTGGTAATGATTCAGTTCCGTATTCAGCCAGACAGTGAAATTCCTGCATCAAATCAGTTGTTTAATCAAATCAGATTTGCGATCGCATCTCGGCAATATCCCCCTGGGTACAAGTTACCAAGTACACGGGCGCTGGCTATGCAAACCGGGCTACACCGTAATACCATTAGCAAGGTTTACCGCCAACTCGAAGATGACGGACTAGTAGAAAGTCTTGCTGGTTCCGGTATTTACGTCCGCGCCCAAGGTCATGAAGGTGGTAGCAAGCTGCAATCACCAATTCTCAAAGAAAATCCCCAAGCATACAAGGTTGTTCAACAAGCACTTGATGAGTTGTTGTCTCATGGCTGTTCACTCAACCAAGCACGAGAAATATTTCTCGCGGAAATAGACTGGCGCTTGCGTTGTAGTGCGCGGGTATTGGTAGCGGTTCCTGCTGGTGACATTGGTGCTGGGGAATTGATGGTGTATGAATTAGAACAAAGTCTCAAAATACCAGTACAGCTTGTCACAATGGAAGAATTGCCTGTTGTACTTGAGAAAACCTCCTCTGCTACAGTTGTCACCAGTCGGTATTTTATCGGAGAAGTAGAAGTAATTGCTGCTCCAAAAGCAGTGCGAGTCATTCCTTTGGATATTTACGACTATGCTAAAGAAATCAATCTTTTGAAAAATCTACCAAAAGATAGTTGTGTTGGTATTGTCAGCCTCAGCCCTGGTATAGCCCGCGCCGCAGAAGTTATCCTCCACGGTTTTCGAGGAGATGAACTACTGGTGATGACAGCCCAACCCAAGGATACTTACAAAATGCACGCCATAGTCAAGCGGGCGCAGATCATCATTAGTGACCAAGCAAGTTTTGTTGCTGTCCAAGCAGCAGTACAAGCAGTGCAAGAAGACATCATTCGTCCACCCAAGCTAGTACGTTGTGAAAATTATATCGGTATTACATCGATTAATTTGCTCAAAAGAGAGTTAGGTTTAAGTTAGTTAGTGGTTAGTCGTTAGTGGTTGATAACCAATGACAAATAGCCATAATCGCACCTGTATTGACAAAAACTTTACCACCGGGTAAAGCAAAAGCGTTGAAAGAATCTTGTTTGACAACATAAAATTCGTATTTGAAATCATTGCGTCCCATCAAATTGGCAAGATCATTACCAATGCGACTAACGTATTCCAGAACTTGGGGGTCATCTATTAGGGTTAATTCCTCTTTGTAGACTTTAGCAAAAGATTCTCCCATCCCTGATTCGCCTTGTAGCAGCAACTTACCGAGTTCCACAACTTGGCCAGTTCCGCTACCAGTAAATGCACCGACTATACCACCCAAAATTCCTTGGGTAACGACTTTTTCGTTGAGTTTGCTACGGAAACGCTTAAAATTCTTTTCGGCTATCTTGAGAAATTCGGGTGCTTCTGGATTTTGAGGATAAACAATCGCAAATTGACGAGCAATAATTGAAGATTCCAGCCACTTGTCATCTTCTTCTAGAGCTTTAATGAGAGCTTTATTTAACTCTACCGAATCAGGAAAAGCTGTAACTCCTTTTTCTAAAATGGGAATTACATCTTTTTGGGAGCCATATTTCTCAGCTGCTTCCCCATAGAGTTGATAAGCAGGAATAAATTGTGGTTCTTTCTCCAGCAACGTTTGTAATGGCGTAAAAATTTTACTGGTAAGTCCCTCTTGCATTCCTTGTGTTGCATTGCGCCAGTAAACCTGACCTGCGCCGGAGAGTTGTTGAGGATCGGTAATGGGTTTGGGGATGATGTTTGTTCCGTTTTTCTCTTTGGGAAATGGCGGTTTGACTTGACGGTAGAGTTTTTCTGCGCCTGCGGTGTTACCTGCAAGGTAAAGCTTGTCTGCTTCAACGAGGGTTTGGTTGATGTTAGCTGTTTGGGCTGGGGAAATTATTGGAAGTAGCAGGTTGAGGCTGAGAAAGAGAACCGTACCTAGTAATGCAATGATTAAATACTGTAGTTTTTTCATTTTTGCAGCCTACTGTCTAGATTGAACAATTAATATGGTGTGGGAGGATATAAAGGTATTGGTTATGATGCCCACTTCCAAGGATCTAACCAGCGAAGTCCAACATTTCCGTCCCCTCTACCAGTCAGCGTAACTTCAAGGAATGCTGGACCACGAGGAGCAGCATCTCCATCTATGCCCGAACCATCACCATCTAGGTCTGGAAGTCCCCAACATCCTGAGTAGAGTAACCAAGAATGCTTGGTATTGAGACTATTGCTAACGCGAGGCAGATACTCTACATGTCCCTGTGACTGCCACAAATTTGTTCCCCTGTGACTTTCTGAGCGTCTAGTATTAGGAATTTCTAGTTTTCGATCTGGTAAGGTTGTCCAATTGGTTTCGTCAGGGTTAGGGTAGCTTGCATGTCCACCTAAGCCAACATAAACTTCGGGATGGTTGGAATTTTTGAAAAATCTTAATCGATCTAATCCAATTGTTTTAGGAGGATCGAGGTGTTGGGCATAGGCTGCTCGATTAAGTATCCACTGCTTTCCATCCGATTTCAAGAAGAGTGTAATACCCTCCCAATCACCTTGATGTGTATTGTAACCTCCATGAGCAGCCCAATTACTAAGAGGATAGAAGAAGTAATAGTTAATTGCTAACTCATTTATTTTTGAGTTATTTAGTACTGATGCGTAAACTTTCCCAGTAGCAGAAGAGGGAAAAGGAGGAGCCAGGTCAAAATAAGTTTCGCTATCCCCCTTTCTTGATTTTCTTTCTTTTCCGTCTTTTGTCCTTGATCGCTTCTGATAGGAAGGAGATAATACTATCTCTTTAGCGTCATAAGGAAATTTAATTTCATCTTCTGATTCAAAATAAAGAACAGGTGCAAAGTAATTTACTAGCTCTTCAACCCCCTTAAGATTTATAATCTTTCCGGTTTTTCCAGTTGGATCGCTTTGCACTGGATATACTTGATTTGTGTTAGATATTTCAGGGCGTTCAGCAACAAAAAGAGCAACTAGTTCATCCTTTTTCTGAGAATCTTTACTAAACAACTGAAATTTAATTTCTTCCACAAATGGTTGATTTGGCACTTGAAGCCCACTTATTTTTAGTTGGGGTTTACCTTCTAGCTGACCTAAATCAACTTAGTTAAAACTCAAAACACCACACAACAGAAGTACGATCGCTCGTCTCACCAATCCCTCACCCAGAATCGCCCCCACAAAAGATGCGATCGCGATCGCCAATAACTTGACGTGACGCATTCTTCGTCTCCCATACACGGATTTCTATAAACAAACCACAGTTATTTCTTCTTTATAGGGAACACTAAGAACAATAAAGCTTTATCTAAAAAGCGTTTGTTTTACTCCTGTGCCAAAAGTTAGAGTTCCTTTTGTTAAGCAAATCGATCTAGAAGTTGGCATTGCAGTATATTCAAACTCACCATTTGTTTTAATTCCCAATGTTGTATCGGTTTGACCGTCATTGTGATAATCTACGTCGTAAACTTTGAGATCACGAGCTACTCGATAAACAACGCGATCGCCACTTACCCATCCTTGAGACTTCCATCCTTTAACTGTCAAAGTTAATCTAAAACCGTCCTTAGCGTTTTCCAGAGTTGCACTTTGAATTGTGTATTTTCTGATAGGTCCACCCTCTTGGATACCGCTACATTCAATAACTCCAACATTTTTTTCTCTCCTCGTTTGAGCTAATGCTGCTTGCTCATTCAACACTGGTATAACCGAATCAAAACCAAAAATAAAACTAAACAAAGTAATGATCGCACTAATATTTTTCCAACAAAACATAAATAAAATCCTTTATATTTTTTTGAATTAAGACAATAAAAGACCTAACAAGAAAAAATCTCATCCTTTCCTGCTAAATGAATTGCAACTTCTTGCGATAGAAATTGCTTTTTGTGCAAATGGTGAAATCAGTGCTAAATAACTACTTACCACCCAGAGGATCTAAGCAAATTTGCGGTAAAGTATTGCTTCTACGGGTTATTCAGCCAGTTTTTAGACTGATCGAGTCTTAAGATTTAATTTATATTCTTTATTTTCGTATGTTAAGTCTGGTATATTTTTATAAGGAAAATGCTGAAAACCCCAGAGAAACAGCAACACCGTTGGGCTTTTCGTGCTGTGTTATACCATTTCACAAAAATCTTGATACAAATACAGGTGTGTAGAGACGTAGCAATGCTACGTCTGGTACAAGATTCATATGTATCGCTATTAACGTGAAATATAGGACTCATATTTGATTTCTGAAATACACGTAGGGGAGGCAAAAAGGGGTGTAGATTTTCTTCCCCCTTTGTTGCCGTTGTGTTACGCCAAAGGCTAACGCACCAGTTAAGGATTTAGGTGCGTGATAGCTACGCTATAACACACCCTACAGATACTTAGATTTTTTCATAAATCAAATCGGACTCCTATAGTATTACCGGGGATGTAGGCGAAGCCTTCCCGTAGGGTAAGCTATCCCTCGGTGTTTACGCCTTAGTCATGTTAAAATTATTCAATCAGTACAAGATTTCAAAACCTACCCCCGGACTGGGGGAAAGTATTAAGCATTGACCATTGACAAAAATTCTTGCACCCTTTTTAAGTAAGTTGGTGCATCTTCCAACATTGGGAAATGGGCTGTCTTGCGAATCATCACATGTTCAACTGCTTGATTCAGTTTTGCTGCTTGACGTCCCATCTCGGCAGGGATAATTTTATCATACTCTCCTGAAACTAGCAGTGTCGGTACAGTAATCTTACTAAATTCCTGCGGCATTAATTCAGCAGCAGCTTTACTTACAGAAGTAAAAATTGTGCCTAAAGCTGCATCATAATCAGCGATCAGAAAATCTTGTAAAAAAGCCCGCCTTTCTGGTGCTGGGATGGGACGATGTAAAAATCGCGCTATGAACATCCTGTCTACCAACGGTATTTTTCCTAACCATTGAGGACGGAATTTGACAACGTAGCCACCAAATTTATGAAAAGCTGTGAACGCTTTTTCGTCGTACTCAAAAATACCACTACAAGTAAGAATTGCTTTTTCCACTCGTTCTGGATAGCGGTTGAGAAATAGAGTACCGATAGAAGCGCCCATTGAATGAGCATGGATATAAGCGCGTTGAATCTGTAACGAATCTAACAACGCTGCTAAATCATGCGCGTATTCTTCTAATTCGTAAGTTAAATCTGTAACTGCTTGTGATTTTTCTGGCGGTGAATCGGACTCGACAACAGCTTCACTAGCTTTCGTGACAGCAGTCGGCTTACCACGGGAACGCCCGAACCCCCGTAAATCATAAAGCAGACAATCGAATTGTTCAAGCAAAGCTGCGGCAGTACTCTGCCAGTATCTACTAGAACCAGCCCAACCATGCACAAAAACCATCACTGGTTTGGGTTGAGAAACCATCGATGATTCTCGTATCCACTCGTAATAATGCTCTACGCCACGGATATTAATGTAAGTCATCTCCACGAGGAGGTGGTGAGGAGTACGGGGAAGTGGGGAAGGGGGAGATGGAAAGGGTTAGAAGATTCTGTCCCTGTGTCACCTTGTCGCCGTGTCCCCTGACTTTATAGTTTATGCTGATTCTGGCTTGGGTAGGGAAGAAGGATGTACTAATAGTTCAGCAGTGGAACGCTTCTCTACCATTTCCCGTGTGACAGTGCAGCGAGTCACGTCCTTACGAGACGGTAACTCATACATGACATCAAGCATTAGTTCTTCAACAATACCCCGCAGCGCCCTTGCACCAGTTTTGCGGCGGTAGGCTTCTTGAGCGATCGCTCGCAAAGCTTCTGCTTTAAAGTCCAGCTGCACGTTGTCCATTTTCAATAGTTTCTGGTACTGCTTAACTAAAGCACTACGTGGTTGAGTCAAGATTGCCATCAACGCTTCTTCGTCTAGTGGATCTACAACTGCTACCATTGGCACACGCCCAATAAATTCTGGAATCATGCCAAATTTGACTAGGTCATCCGGTTCTAAATGGCGCAGAGTATCTGCTGCACGCTTTTCTTTCGTTTGGCCTTCTCCTGGTTGCACAAAGCCTATTGACTTTTTGCCAGTTCTCTGCTCTACAACCTTCTCTAAGCCCACAAAAGCACCGCCGCAGATAAACAAAATATTACTCGTGTCAATCTGGATGCAGTCTTGATAAGGGTGCTTGCGTCCGCCTTGGGGAGGTACGTTAGCAACAGTTCCTTCGAGCATTTTCAGCAAAGCTTGCTGTACACCTTCACCAGAAACATCCCGTGTTATCGATGGGTTTTCACTCTTACGAGCAATTTTATCGATTTCGTCGATGTAGATAATTCCCCGCTGCGCTTCTTCGACATCCAAATCTGCTACTTGCAGCAGTCGCAACAAAATATTTTCTACATCTTCGCCCACATATCCTGCTTCTGTCAGGGTAGTCGCATCAGCAACAGCAAACGGCACATCTAGAATTTTGGCTAGAGTCTGAGCAAGTAGAGTTTTACCACAACCAGTAGGTCCAATCAACAGAATGTTGGACTTTTGTAGCTCAACGGCATCATCATTTGCACCTTTGCCATTGTTTTTGGACTGAATGATTGCTAGTCGCTTATAGTGATTGTAAACAGCTACTGATAGTACTTTTTTGGCTTCGTCTTGCCCGATCACATGTTCGTCTAGATAATTTTTAATCTCTCGCGGTTTGGGGATTTGATTTAACGAGAGATTGGAGGAGCGGACACGGCGCTTTTGAGGATCTTCTGACTTTTGTGTTGGTTGAGACGCCGCGCTATTTGTGTCGAGCAACTCCTCGTCTAGGATTTCATTACACAAGTCAACGCACTCATCGCAGATATAGACTCCCGGTCCAGCGATTAATTTACGCACCTGCTCCTGAGACTTGCCACAAAACGAACATTTTAAATGGGAGTCGTACTTAGACATACCAGCCTCTTATTTCAGAATGGTGACGTTTTCCCCTGCTGCGGGAAGATTTTGCCTGGTGATGACCTGATCGATCAATCCATAATTTTTGGCCTCTTCAGCCGACATGAAAAAGTCCCGTTCAGTATCGGCTTCTATTCTTTCTAATGGTTGACCAGTATGGTGTGAGAGTAACTGATTCAACTTTGCTTTAATGTAAAGAATTTCCCTGGCTTGAATTTCTATGTCAATTGCTTGACCTTGAGCGCCACCAAGAGGTTGGTGAATCATAATCCGCGAATCAGGTAAAGACATACGTTTACCTGCTGTTCCGGCTGCCAGTAAAAATGCTCCCATGCTTGCGGCTAATCCAAAACAAATGGTCACAACATCTGGACGAATTTGTTGAATTGTATCATATATTGCCATGCCCGCATATACCGAGCCGCCAGGAGAATTAATGTATAGCTGAATATCTTTTTCTGAATCTTCAGCGTCTAGGAACAGCAACTGAGCAACTATCGAGTTAGCGATAGTATCGTCTATTGGCGTTCCCAAAAAAATAATTCGTTCTCGTAGTAGGCGGGAGTAGATATCAAAGGCTCGTTCTCCCATGCCAGATTGCTCTACCACCATCGGCACGATGTTACTCGGACCGTTTTGGGCGCGAATTTCAAATGGACTCAAACTGCTGATTGGGTAATTTCCCGACTGCGATACAAGCATACAGACAAATGTTGACTTTAAATGTAACAGTAACAGTGGGTGAGGCAGCATATGCTGCCTGTGATGAGCGAATGTTTTTTATTTTAGGTATGTGTTAACCATTATGCCTCATATAATTTCTTCTCGTGTGAATACAGCATGAATCTAGGGGATAGGGAACAAGGGATTGGGGATTAGGGATTGGGGATTAGGGATTGGGGATTAGGGATTGGGGATTAGGGATTGGGTTGATTGTTGAATTTTATTAACTATGTCTGAATCCTAATTGTTGATCCCCGATCCCCGATCCCCGATCCCCGATCCCTAATCCCTAAATTTATTCTGCTTCTGTTGAGGCTTCCTCTGTAACTGCTGTGGCTTCAGCATCTATAGTGATTTGTTCTTCGCTTTCGTCTGTTTCTTCTGCTGGAGATTCTTCTGCGCTCAAAGAACCTTCAGGTACGAGTTCAACTTTTGCATGTTCCAGCAGCCAGTCGATAGTTTTTTCGGTTAGCAGCTCGTCTTTGACATATTCTTGTAGTCGCTCTGGGTCATAATCTTGCCCAGATAACTGTTCAGAGAGTTCTTTGATTCTGCTAGCGACTTCTTCATCGGTAACTTCGATAGACTCGCGTTTACCGATTTCTTCGAGGGTTAGAGTCCGTTGGAGGCGTTCTATCGCTTCATCACGAGAACGCTGACGTAATTGCGGGATGATATCGGCGGTAAAAAATTTCTTGATATCTAACCCTTGCTGCGCTAGTCGCATAGCTGTTTGTGTGATCATGTTATCGACTTCCCGCTCAATCATTGTTTCTGGCAAGTCAATTTCTACATGCTGAAGCAGTTCCTTTAACAAGGCTTCCTGCTTATTTCCTTTGGTTTTTTGTTCCGCTTCTTTTTGGAATTTCTCTTCCAGGGAAGCGCGTAATTCAGCCAAAGTCTCGTGTTCGCTGACGTCTTTGGCGAAGTCATCATTCAATTGTGGCAGTTCTTTTTCTTTAATTTCTTTGAGAGTAACGGTAAAAATAGCTGGTTTTCCAGCTAAATCTTCATTCGCATAAGGGTCGGGAAATGTTGCAGAAATTTCTTTAGTTTCTGTAGAATTCATTCCCAAGATGCCTGTGACAAAACCAGGAATAAATTTATCTTCCTGTAACTCTACTTGAAAATCAGTTGCTTCGCCGCCAGGTATCGCTTCTGGTTCAGCTGCTTCGTCATCACCTTCAGCTTTGGCGATCACGCCTTTAAAGTCAACTACGGCAATATCACCCAGTTGCGCTGGGCGTCCTTCTACAGGAATCAATGTTGCCATTTGTTGCCGTTCATTTTCCAGAACTTGATCTACTTTTTCGGGGTCGTACTTGATTTCTTCTGCTTTGATTTGCAAATCAGTGTACTGAGCCAAGTTGACTTCTGGTGGCACATCAACAGTAGCCGAAAAAATCAAGGGTTTACCAGGTTCATAATTATTAATCAAGTCATCAAATGATGAACGTAATTGTGGTTGCCCGATCGCCTTGATATCTTCTTGTTTAACAGCTTCTGTAATGCCATCTTGAATAAGTTCTTCTAGCGCTGCTGCCTTGATTCGAGTTATACCCAGGCGCTGTAGCAGTATCTGTCGTGGCACTTTGCCTTTACGAAACCCAGGAATGTTGGCAGAACGGCTTAAGTTTTGAATAACTTGTTCGTAGGTTTGCTTGGTTTTTTCTGGTGTGATCTCTATTTCCAGACCAATTTGACTGGAGGGGAGTTTTTCCTGGGTAACTTTCATGCTTTATCTCTATTTGCTTTCTGCTAATATTTTTTTACTTCTTGCTTCTACACACAGACGTCACACTTCTCGTATGATGGGTTGTTCCTTATTGGGAGGAAATTGACCCACAAGGCTTTGTCAGCTTGAAATTGAACCTGTGTTAATTAACAGAGATCCAGTTTACTGCTAATGCGAAAGCTCTTGACACTTTAGCGCAAATTAGTTTAATCCGACAGAAGCCTGACTGGTAAGTAAGTCAGCAGAACAAATATAGTTATGTTACGAAAAGTAAATAGACCTCTTGCAAAAGTCGAATTAACCCCCCCTCAATCCCCCCGTGAACGAGGGGAAGATTTAGTTCCCTCCCTGTAAACGGGGAGGGAAAGGGTGGGGTAAAAATATTTTTGCAAGAGGTCTAATATGTACAGAATCCTCAGCATAACGGCTGAGGAGTGTCAATTAACAAAGAGTTTTAACCAAGATAACTAGCAGCATGGTATCCTGGTTTTCAATAAGTGATTGTTTATGAACTGCGTACACTAGAAAATATGAAAGAAAAAAGGGGGTTGAATATTGGAAATTAGTGATTTGATGAGAATAAATTACTCCTGACCTCATTTTCCATCCCCATGCTCCCGTGCAAGCGTCTATTGCAAAACAGTATGGTTGCTTGACTCTATCAGCTACGCAGTTGGTCTTTTTGTATTTGATTCATACTACATTTGCCACTGAGAATAGCTTTATTTTTAATTTAGTTAGGTGGATATCGTTGACAGCATAAAACACCAAGCAGTTAGAATTACTTCAAATTCATTTTTTTTATGAAAAATGAGTCATAATCAAATGACTACCCCAAATATGACAGTTTGATGTATAATATTCAATCTATATACAAAAGTTTTGAAAAATTAATAGTTATTAACTGTTGTAAAACCCAATACAACTTTTGTAACAGTAAAAAATAAATGTATTAAATTAACAAATAAAGATAAAAAAAGGTAAGGCATTAAAATCGGTAAAATTATTCAGAGTACGTTGTGTAATTTAATATATGCGTAAATTGAAAAAATTGCCAGGAGAAACCTTAAGGAGGAAGCTAGTTTGTCCAATTCCTATTGTGTAGCTATTTTGGGCGCGACAGGTGCTGTCGGCAGGGAGTTATTGGAATTATTAGAAAGTCGCAATTTTCCAGTTTCAAAATTAAAATTGTTGGCATCAGAACGTAGTGCAGGGCAAAAGCTACCGTTCAAAGGAGAAAGTTTATTAGTAGAACCAGTCAGCGATCGCGCCTTTGAAAATGTCGATATAGTCCTAGCAAGTGCGGGAGGTTCAACTTCAAAAACTTGGGCGCCGATAGCCACACAAAAAGGTGCAGTTGTCATAGATAATTCCAGCGCCTTTCGCATGAATGAGGAAGTACCTTTAGTTGTTCCAGAGGTAAATCCCCAAGCCGCAGCAAATCACAAAGGTATTATTGCTAACCCCAACTGCACCACAATTTTAATGGCAGTAGCAGTCTGGCCTCTGCATAAAATCAAACCCATCAAACGCATTGTTGCAGCCACTTATCAATCTGCGAGTGGCGCGGGTGCAAAAGCTATGGCAGAAGTCCAAACTCAGACTGGCGCTATTTTAGAAGGGAAACAACCAACTGCGGAAGTATTTCCTTATCCCTTGGCTTTTAATTTATTCCCGCATAATTCCCCATTAAACGATCAGGGATACTGCGAAGAAGAAATGAAAATGGTCAACGAAACACGGAAAATTTTTGCAGATAAAAATATCAGAATTACTGCTACTTGTGTACGGGTTCCCGTACTGCGCGCTCACTCAGAAGCGCTTAATTTAGAATTTGAAACTCCGTTTAACCCAGATGAAGCCAGAGAAATTTTAAGTAAATCTCCTGGTGTGAAATTGGTAGAAAATTGGCAGAAAAATTACTTTCCCATGCCATTTGAAGCTACGGGTCGTGATGAAGTTTTAGTGGGCAGAATTCGTCAGGATATTTCCCATCCTTGCGGTTTAGAACTGTGGTTATGTGGTGATCAAATCCGCAAAGGTGCAGCATTGAATGCTGTACAAATTGCGGAACTGCTAGTAGAAAAAAGTTTACTCAAACCAACTCCTTCATTGGTTAATTGGTAATGGGTAATTGGTAATTGCCTTCCAGACAACAATCAAAAACCAACAACCAACAACCAAGAGTTGACCCTTGAAAGTAATTTGCAAATAGGTTATTACAATAAAGAACCACCAAAACACAAAAAACAAAAAAAATCAGGAGTAAAAAAGGGTGGTAGATTTCGGTAGAGTTTTAACCGCAATGATTACGCCGTTTAAGGAAGACGGTAGTGTCAGCTATGATGTAGCAGCAAAACTAGCAGATCATCTAGCAAATAACGGTACTGATACAGTGGTGGTGTGTGGCACGACTGGAGAATCTCCTGCTTTAAGTTGGGAAGAGGAATATCAGCTATTTTCCGTTGTATTGGAAGCAGTCGCAGGAAAAGCACTGGTGATGGCGGGATGTGGTTCCAATTCCACCAAAGAAGCGATCGCCGCTACTCAAAAAGCAGCTAGAATAGGAGTACACGGTGCTTTACAAGTTGTTCCTTATTACAACAAACCACCGCAAGAGGGACTTTACCAACATTTTCAAGCCATAGCGCAAGCTTCTGGTGACTTGCCTATCTTGTTATATAACGTACCGGGTCGTACTGGTCAAAACCTCAATGCTGAAACAGTTGCTCGATTAGCTCAAATCGATAACATTATTGGTATCAAAGAAGCAAGCGGAAACTTAGATCAAGTGAGTGAAATTAGTCGCTTGACACCAAAAGAATTCCAGATCTACTCTGGAGATGATTCTTTAACCTTGCCATTGTTAGCAGTCGGGGCTAAGGGTGTAGTTAGTGTTGCTTCTCATCTTGTAGGCAATGAGCTACAACAGATGATTCAAGCCTTTAACTCAGGTCAAAATCAGGTCGCTATCGACATTCATCTGCGGCTTTTTCCTATATTTAAAGCTTTGTTTTTAACCACAAGTCCTATTCCAGTCAAAAAAGCATTACAACTTCAAGGCTGGGAAGTTGGTTCAACGCGTCCGCCTTTGTGTGAAGCTGACGCGAAAGTTACTCAAACCTTAGAATTTGTGATGAAGGAACTTAGTCTGATCTAAATCAAATTGCAATCTCAGCTACTTTCACACTCAAAGATACATCAAAAAAATTCAATAAAAATTCTCAGTAATTTTGATCATGTGGCAGGTGCAAAGCCTATGCTAAAAAGTAAAAATTGCTAATAAGCTCTTTGGTGTAGAGTTACTTTTATCAAATATTATAGAAGCAATAAAGAAGCTTATAAAAACAGGATGACAAGAAACTAAAAGGCAGGTAAGTTACAGTAAAAATTTTATATTTGATAACATTTTTAAGTTTTTTCACTGGATACTTAAAACTATTTCTGTTACACAAAACTACCTTAAGTAGCTGAATTTTAATAGGCAAATAAGTAGGTTAGTGTCAATAAATTAACTACGCGAGTTACAAAAAGTAAACACGCACCAAACCCTTAATAATGACTAATGACCAATGACAAAGGACAAATGACGACCCTAACTAGTACCAGACTTGCCATGGCACGTCTCTAGATTTGTGCCAAGCTACTTATTTTTAACTGTCTTAAAAGACCACTAAATCCTCTTATTTTAACGATAAAAGAACAATCTCAGGAGAATAATGACTAAAAACGAAACTAATTCCGCCCTCAAAATAATTCCCTTGGGTGGCTTGCATGAAATTGGCAAAAACACTTGTGTTTTTGAATACGAAGATGAAATTATCCTCTTAGATGCAGGATTGGCATTTCCCACAGATGGAATGCATGGAGTCAATATTGTTTTGCCAGACATGACTTATGTGCGGGAAAATCGCCATAAAATTAAAGGCATGATTGTTACCCATGGTCATGAAGACCATATCGGGGGTATTGCCTTTCATTTGAAACAATTTGAAATTCCTGTGATCTATGGCCCTCGCCTAGCGATGGCAATGCTAGAGGGTAAATTAGAAGAAGCAGGAGTGCGCGATCGCACAGAATTAAGAAGCGTCCTTCCCCGCGATGTCGTACGAATTGGGAAACATTTCTTTGTCGAATATATTCGCAACACCCACTCCATTGCTGACAGTTTCACCGTCGCCATTCATACACCCCTCGGTGTCCTGATCCACACAGGAGACTTTAAATTTGACCACACACCTGTAGATGGTGAACGTTTTGATATCCAGCGTTTAGCCGAACATGGGGAAAAAGGCGTTCTGTGTTTGATGAGTGATTCGACTAACTCTGAAGTCCCCGGATTTACGCCTTCAGAACGCTCAGTTTATCCTAATCTGGATCGAGTTTTTTCCCAAGCCGCAGGGCGACTGTTTGTGACGACTTTTGCTTCTAGCGTCCACCGCATCAACATGATTTTGCAGTTAGCCCAGAAACATAACCGTGTGGTAACAGTTGTGGGACGTTCGATGCTAAATTTGATTGCCCATGCTCGCAATCTTGGGTATATCAAGTGTAATGATGACTTATTCCAGCCCTTAAATTCCATCCGCAATCTTCCAGATGAAAGCGTGCTGATTTTGACAACTGGTTCCCAAGGTGAGCCGATGTCAGCTATGACACGTATTGCTAGAAAAGAACATCCCCATATTAAAATTCGCCAAGGAGACACAGTTGTCTTTTCTGCTAACCCGATTCCGGGTAATACGATCGCCGTTGTTAATGTCATCGATAAATTGATGATGCAAGGCGCAAATGTAGTCTATGGTCGGGATAAAGGAATTCACGTTTCCGGTCATGGCTGTCAAGAAGACCAGAAACTCATGCTGGCCTTAACTCGTCCCAAGTTCTTCTTACCTGTTCACGGTGAACATCGGATGTTGGTGAAACACTCGGAAACAGCTCGGAATACAGGTGTTCCAGCCGAGCACATGGTGATTATCCAGAATGGCGATATCGTAGAGTTGACAGAAGAATCAATTCGTGTAGCAGGAAAAGTTCCATCCGGCTTGGAACTAGTGGATACTTCCAGTTCTGGTATGGTCAGCGCCAAAGTTTTGCAAGAACGGCAGAAAATGGCAGAAGAAGGTATTGTTACTATTGCCGCAGCAATTGATTGGACTGGTAAACTGATGGCGAAACCAGAAATTCACCTGCGGGGTGTGGTGACAAGTATCGAGCGATCGCTTCTGCAAAAATGGGTACAAGAGCGAATTGAAGAAATCCTCAGCGTGCGTTGGTCAGAATTTGCCCAAGGATTTGAAACTGACAAACCAGAAGTAGACTGGGGTGGATTGCAAGAAGTATTAGAACGAGAACTAGCACGTTCCATTCGTCGCGAATTACAATGTCAACCATCACTGACATTATTGATGCAAATTCCTGATGAACCACCCGTCAAAGTTGCTGATGGTAGAAGACGGCGGACTCGTACAGCTGCTCAGGTAGCATCGTAGGGAATTGAGAATCGCGTTAATTAGGGAACAGGGAATAAGAAAATCTGTTCCCTATTCTCTATTTCCGCACCTAAGCGGCTTGGTCATAAATAGTAATATTATGAGCTAATACATATTACTAGTTATTGATCTGTTTTTAGCATGAAATATAAACCTTATATCTGGTTAATTGTTGTATTTACCAGTGCATTAAGTGTTGTTATTCCTGGTAGAACACAGCAAAATAATTCATCAAATATTCTTTTTCAAACATCGACAATTAATGCACTAATGGCAGGTGTATATGATGGAAATACTAACTTTAAAGAATTAAAAGCACACGGTAATTTTGGTTTAGGAACATTAAATAATCTTGATGGAGAAATGATTGGATTAGATGGCAAGTTCTATCAAATCAAATCTGATGGAATTGCATATCCTATTTCTGATGTTATGAAAACTCCTTTTGCTACGGTCACTTTTTTTCAAACAGATAAATTAATTAATTTGGTAGGAAAAGTTAATTATGAATAGATGCAATTATTTTTAGATCGCCAATTACCCTCAAAAAATTATCCTTACGCGATTCGCATTCAAGGTACTTTCCCGTACCTCAAAGTTAGAAGTGTGCCGAAGCAAACCCCACCTTATCGCCCTTTAGTAGAGGTGGTGAAAAATCAATCTATTTTTGAGTTCAAAAATATTAAGGGTACTTTAATAGGCTTTCGTACACCTAGTTATATGCAAGGAGTGAATGTTACTGGATATCATCTGCATTTTATCACCGAAAATCGCAAAACTGGCGGACATCTTTTAGATGGAGAATTTCATAACCTGCAAGTAGAAATTGATCAGATATCAGATGTGAGAGTTGATTTACCTAAAAATTATCAATTTAACAAAGCTAACTTAGAAGGTGATAAAACAAGTGAAGTTAACAAAGTTGAGAAGTAAATAAATATATTTATTTAATGTTTTGCACAGAAAAAGGTAAACTTGACAATGCAGCGATTACTATAACTAATTAATGCTAAGTCTAAATAAGATTTAGACTATTTTGGCATTTCACCAGTGGTAAGTTTCATAAACGTATGGGTACAAATTGACTGCATCAAATATGCCACGCTTCTAAACTCTTTTTGGTTTAAAGGATGTCCCTTCTTCTTTGAGCTTTTTTGAGAGAAATGCGATAAATTACCACGTATTTGTACAATTAATTCGATGATTCCATCAATACTCAATTCCTTTTTTTCTAATTGTAAAAATTTGTTTAACTCATCTAAATTTTCTGAACTCTCTTCGTCCTGGTATAACTGTATGGTTTGTTGCACAGCGTATCTAACATGCTCTGAGGATTTAAACAGTCTTTCTACTTCTTTGTTTTTTGTTTTCCCCTGTCCATACAAGTCATCTAGATAGAAGTAGAAGTTGATGAAGGAACTCGTGTATCTTCCAGAACCGAAGTCGTTACACGCTTCTCGATAAAAAGACATTGGCAAAATTAAATGGTGATGCAGGCGACGATTATGCACCATAGACGCTAACATCTTTGGAGAGATTTCTCTATAAAATTTGTTTTCGCGAGCTTCTTCCTGAAAATGATGTGGTAAAAATTCAAGAACTTTCTGCTCCTCTGGTGTCTCAGCTATCCAAGCTCTTTTTGGACTTTCCCAATAGATCTTCTTAACTCCAAACCAGAAACTACCAAGAGCTTCTATATGCTGTGCGACGTCAACCAGGAAAAAACATAATTCTGAGTCTCGCAGGCTTATTTGAGTAATCCGGCTTTCTATATGTGAACTAAGTTGAGGTAAAAAATCCTGGTAATTATTTACTTTTAAAGCAATGCTCAGTGCTTCTACAATTTTACCGGAGTCAACTATTACTTCAATGATAAAGTTATCGACTTCAATTTTATATGGTCGTTGGCAAGTTGCTTCCGCTTCAACCTTGACTGTTATCTGATACAGCATTGACTTTGATTTTTAGATATGTTCCATTTACTATTTACTAGAAATTCATCGAATCCACACATAAACCAAAAGCAAAGTTAACACCGTCACTGGTACACCAAAGCGTAAATGCTCCCAAAAAGTTAGCTTGTAACCCAACTCCATCGCCGCTTCTACGACAATCAAGTTTGCGACTGAACCAAATAAAGTCAAATTACCTGCTAAAGTTGACGCTGCTGCGAGCAATAGCCAAGACTGGGTATCATCTCTCTGAATCAGAGGATGCAACAGCAGTACAGCCGGCACATTAGAAATTAAGTTTGACAAAATAGCTGTGACTCCCAACAGACCAGCAGTAGAGTTGACTGCATAGGTAAAAGGTTGGAGTAAATTCAGTTTTTGAGTCGCTTGGCTCAAAATAAATAGTCCAGAGAACATCACCAGTAAGTTCCAATCGACTTTGTTAAGAACCCGCTGGGGTTTGACTCGCCTGGTAATCAGTAATAAGCTAGCAGCAACTAAAGCCGACTCTGCTAAAGGTAAACCAGCAGCAAAAGCAATTAACAATCCGGTGGTTATTATTAAGGTTTTGTAAAATAAAGGTTTAAAGAGGCGCTTTTTCTTTGTAGATAAGTGTTCGCAAGGCACAATCGAGCGTACATTTGGGTAAAGTAAACACAGTAGAATTACTTGAATTGCTAACCCTGCTACAGCAATTGGAGTCATCGCCCGCATAAAATCTAGATAATGGATGCCTGAAAAGGAGCCAATCAAGATGTTTTGAGGATTACCGCTCAAAGTGGCGACAGAACCAATATTAGTTGCGCCTGCGATCGCCAATAAATAGGGTATGGGATTTAATCTCAAAGCTTGAGTTAGGCTCAAGGTCAGTGGTGTAAAAATTAGCGCCAATGTATCATTCAAAAAAAAAGCCGAAAGAATACCACTACCAAAAGTTAAGACGATCAAGATCCCCAAAGGACTGCGGGTAAAACGTAGAAGCAGTGACAATGCTTGAGGGAAAAATCCTGCGTAGGATAAGTTAGCGTTCACCACCATCATGCTCAATAAGAACACTATCGTGGTGGGATCAATTGCTTGCCAAGCCTCCTCCAAACTTAGTACACCCAAAGCAATTAAAAAGGCTGAACCCACCAAAGCGATCACAGCCCGATTCATGCGTAAACCAGGTAGGTAGCCCAATGCTAAACCCAGATAGGTCAACGCTAAAAAAATATAAGTGGCAAATTGATGGATATGTGGTAACATCTTTGACTGGTAATCCTAATTCCTAACTCTGAATTAGGAATGCGAAATTATTAAAGTCAGGGGCAAAGAAGCGAAAAGCAGCGACTAAAAGACTTGTACCTCAATTAACTCCGGGTGCAAACAATTTTTAGCTGCTAAAAAATCAAGCGATTCCTTGGTACTGAGTATTTTAATTTACCAAAAACCTTGGAAAAATATTTTATGAATTTTCTGCAAAAAAAGTTCTTAGATGTTACAGTAATATCTGTCTAAAGACAGATGACTTTATGAAAATTTTAACTAAGTCAAGTTATTAAGAAAATAATACGATCACACTTCCGCTTCTGGGGAAATTGCGATTAACTTGACGTAGTTAAAAAGAAAGTTCTGATCAAAGTGGCCACTCAAATAATAGACAGTATCTCTGTTGAAACAAGAATTTTCCGGGAAACGCGATTATTACATTGTATAACTTCATCGAAGTGGTGAAGACCCTCAAGGAAAAAGAGGAATAGATCATGAAGGTATTCGACAATACCACAAAAAAGATTTTTTTGGCTAGCTGGGTATCGCTAAATTCAACCGAAGACAGTAACACCAGTCCTATCCAGCTAAACCGACCAGTTTCCAAGCTTCATTTTGATGTTCTCAAGCCTCTACGTCGGTGGCTAGAGTGCTTTCAAGTTAGCGATCGCCAATTAGCACACCGCTTGTGTCATCTCATTCCTGCTCAATGTCCATTTGAGCGTGATGTCAAGTTATTTGGTAGAACCTTATTTCACATACCACCCATGTGTAAGCTCAATCCCCTATACGAAGAAGTCGTGAGCTTGCGTTTCCGAGCGCTGTGTTACCTAGCCGATGAATGCGGCGAAGATGTTTCCCAGTATTGTTGAGAGAATGGGGATCGGGCATTGGGCATTGGGCATGGGGCATGGGGCATTGAGCATTGGCCATTGGGAAAAGACTTGTTAAATAATTCCCCCCACACACCCCCCACTTCCCCCACTNCCCCCACTCCCCACACACCCCACACTCCCTTATCCCCGATCCCTTATCCCCGATCCCTTACTTCTGCAATTTGCCATTTTGCCATTTTTGGATGGCTTGTTGAGCCTTGTTATAGGCTGATGTTCCTTCAGGAATTAAGACAGCAGTTCCAATTGCTGATTTAGTTTCTCCTCTAGAGGCGCGGCGTTTAGCCAGTTCCAAAATAGTTTCGCTCCACTTGTTTATAGATTTTCGAGCTTGATCAAAACCTGGTTCACCTGGTGAAACTTTTTTAGCAACTTCGATCGCACGGTTATAAGTAGAAGCTTGTCCTGGCTGAATTAAACGGTTAGCAGCATCCAAAAGGGTTTGATTGGCAACATATTGCTTGGCTTGTTGGCGCCACTGTGTAATTGCTGCTTGTGCTAGCGGATAATTTGGCTGATCTTGACTAATTAATTCAGCAGCAGCTACAGCTTTGGCATACTTTCTCTGTTTAGCGCGATTTTTGGCTAAATCTAAGATCATGCCATTCCAAATTTGAATATTTGTTTGTGCTTGTTGGTAACGTGAATCGCTGGGTTTGATTTTTTTGGCTTTAGCGATCGCCAAGCTGAGATCGCTGGCTTGATTTGATGCGAGTGACATTTTTTCCAAGTCTGACAGCGCTTGCTTCCGCTTGGCTAACTCAGAGATAGGGACAGTTAATGCTTCTGGTTGATTGTTTTTGACTTGATTGTTTTTGACTTGATTGCTTTGTACTTGATTGTTTTGTACAGGAACTGGAACAGTTGGTAAAGTCTTGATAATCTTGGTACTCCTGCTGGTATCTGGTATTACAGGTAGAATTTCTGTTTCACTGTCATCATTGGTAGTTTTGGTTGTAGTTGGAGAAATCTCTACAGTTCTAAAACCTGATTGATTGCGAAGAAAAACCACTACAAGCAAGCCAACAACCATGATTGCACTTACCCCCCACCACAGCAGTAGTTTCCAAATAGAGGTGCTGGCTGTTGTTGTCTGTTTTGTTTGTGAGTAGTTTATCGCTGGTGAATTGGAATTTTCTTCTGCGCTACTGTAAAGGCTGGTTTGAGAATTATGTCCGACTCCATTCCAAGCGATCGCATTTGTTACTAATTGATGGGAATGAGAATGCAGCGAAGGTGATGGTAGGGACGCAGCTAAGATTCCTTCAGAGTTGATCGCGCTTTTATTTGTGACGCGATGGTTTGTTTGTGATCCTGGTAAGATTCCTTGCTTTCTGGAGGGAATAATAGTAATCGGATTTTGCGTTGGACGCCAATAGTGTTGACATAGTTCTGGAGTGCGGAGGCTTAAGTATCTTTCGAGATCCTCCAAGGTGTTACCATTGCCAGAGCGCAAAGCTTCTAACACTGCTGCTGTAAAGAATCCATGACCAAGTTCGCTACTTTCGTGAGAAAATTGTTCTGGTTGGCAAGAAATAATAGTGGGAATTTGTAAATCTTGCGCTAGTTCAATTACCTCTTGACCAATGAGAGTATTTGCCTGAGTTGCATACGCACGGTTAATATCAAGCAGTACTATTGTATCAAGCCCAGCATTTTGCAGACTTTGCATCAATGTTCGCAACTCTATACCAGTTTCTTCAATCTGAGCAGAGTTTCCTTCAATAGGCATCAGGTAATCTTGTCCATGATGATTGATGCCATAACCACTAAAGAAAAACCATAGTCTGTCTTGGGGTTGCCAACATGCTGCTGCTAAATCTTCTAATAAAAGCAGGATATTTTCCTTTGTAGGATAAGTAGATCTATCACCTAGAGGCGGTGAAGTGTCTGTCATTAGTAGACACTGTTGTTGTAAAAAACCTGCTTCTATTACCAAAAAATCTTTTAATGATTCAGCATCTGCTTGAGCGCATTCTAACGGTTGAAAGAATTGATATTGATTTACGCCAATAGCGATCGCCCAGTTATTTGCCATCGCACTTTCTGTCGGTTATTTTTTGCTTACTTAAAATTGCGGTTGGCTTTGCGAAAAAAACAAAGCTAACCTATTGTTTTATCGTCTTAGTTACCGAAAGGTTTCGGAATTGTGAACTAGGAATTTGGAGTTTAGCACCCTCTTCCATAAGAGTTTTAGCTCCGGGGAGTTAGGAGATTAAATTCCAAATTTCTAATTCCAAGTTTGGATGAATCTCCATTGAGAGAGAAAATTAAACATCGATTTTGTTACTTTGTTATACGAGATAATACTGAATTTAAAATCACAAGAAATTTTCATAGTGAGGAGTATACAGGTCATGAGGAGTTACAGTCATCAGTCATCATGCAGAAATTTCTTTGAAAATAAGATTTTATTTCAAAGACTTATTCAACTTATGCCATTAATTGCCAAGAGAATCCGGATAGCCCAGGCAGTAGTTTTGCTGGGTACTGCAACTCCTATTTGGGTTGCAACAAGCGCGCTCGCACCCCAGATGGTGCGAGCTTACACCGCGAGAGTAGACTTATCTATTGATCGCCTACCAGAAGAAAACTACGAAACTCTACTGCAAAGAGCAGAAGCAGCAGCAAGAGCAGCGACTCAACGTAGCTTTGATCAAGATATTTTAGTAACAGATGTATCCATATTTATCTCCGTACAAAACAACGGAGCGATCGCACCAGTTTTAGAATTAGCAGTGACTCGTCCCCAGTGGCGCAATCGTCCCGATCCCCGACGCTGGGCAAAATATTTTAAAGCCGCGCGATCGCTTCTATATTTTGGCGAGAATTCCACAAATGCAACGACTAAGGAAACTGCGAAGTAGGTTAGGGAGTGGGGGAAGTGTGGGAAGTGTGGGAAGTGTGGGAAGTGTAGGAGGAATTATTTAACAAATCTTTTCCCGATACCCGATGCCCAATGCCCAATGCCCGATGCCCAATGCCCAATGCCCAATGACCAACCACCAAAAATGCGTTGATGGCTTAAAATAATAAGGTTGTCAAAAATTGCGTTATCCGCTAATATGGCTGTTCCAAAGAAGAAAACATCTAAATCCAAACGTGACAAGCGTCGAGCTACCTGGAGACGTAAAGCTGGCCTGGAAGCACAAAAAGCTCTCTCCCTTGGTAAGTCGATTTTGACTGGACGTTCTACTTTTGTCTATCCATCTGCTGAAGAAGAGGAAGAAGAGGAATCATAATTCCACAGTCAATAGTCAAAAGTCCATTATTAATTGACAATTGTAGAAACGCGAGGAACATCGCGTCTCTACAATTGTGGTGGCTGGTGACTATGGTGAAAAAATTTTTTCAAAAACCAACGCAGGAAGAAGGCGATCGCGTTCCACCTGGTCAATATTTGGCTAAGGGTTTTCCTGTCTTAACTTATGGTGCTACTCCCGAAGTCAGCACAGATGAATGGGAATTTCGGGTATGGGGTTTGGTAACACCCAAGACTTTTACCTGGTCAGACTTCATGACTTTACCCCAGCATGAATTTACTGCTGATTTCCACTGTGTAACCCGTTGGTCTAAACTCGATGTTAAGTGGACTGGAATCAAGGTAACAGACTTCATGAAGCACATTGAAGTTGATCCGAAAGCAGTCCATGTGATGGAACATTGTTACGGTGGTTACACTACCAATATTTCTCTGGAAGATTTTCTCAAAGAAGAAAATTTCTTCGCTTTTAAATTATTTGGTGAACCGTTACCCGCAGAACACGGAGGACCGATACGATTGGTAGTTCCTCACCTTTATGCTTGGAAAAGTGCAAAGTGGATCAATGGTTTAGAATTTCTCCGACGTGAAGAAATGGGTTTTTGGGAACGCAATGGTTATCATCATCGGGGCGAACCTTGGGCAGAGGAGCGTTATAGTAGCTATTAAGAATTATGAGTTATGAATTATGAATGATAAAAGATTTCATAATTCATAATTTATTTAGTAATATCCAAGGATTCGTTTTAAAAAAGATAATTTTCCCTTTGTATAGGGAGCGTATCGCCATTTTAAATCTAGCCAGAAGGGATTGGATAATACGCTTTTATGGTGAGAAAAGGTATCAAAACTAAATTTACCGTGATAACTACCGATACCGCTATCACCTACACCACCAAACGGTAAAGATGAGACACCGATATGCATGACTGTTTCATTTAAACACGCTGTACCAGATGAAGTTGTGTGCAGAACTCTTTGTTGGAGATTTTTATTGTGAGAAAATAGGTATAAAGCTAAAGGTTTGGGCTGAGAATTGATGAGAGCGATCGCTTCTGATATATCTGTGTATTCGATGATTGATAAAATTGGACCAAAAATCTCCTCTTGCATTATCGGTTCTGCAAAGGAACTATTCTCGACTAATGTTGGAGAAATATAAAGTTGTTCTCGGTTTGTTTCTCCACCAAAAAGAATTTTACTGCCATTTAAAAGATTTGTAATTTTATCAAATTGTTTTTGATTAACAATTCTGCCATAGTCAGAACTAAAAGCAGGGTTATCACTATAAAATTCTTGAATACATTTTTTAATTTCAACTAATAATTTTTCTTTAATCTTGGTATTTACTAATAAATAATCAGGTGCTAAACAAGTTTGTCCATTATTAATAAATTTTCCCCAAGTAATACGTCTAGCAGTATGTTGAATATGAATATCTGTATCCACAATACAGGGATTTTTACCACCCAATTCTAAGGTAACAGGTGTCAGGTGTTGGGCTGCGGCTGCCATAACAATTTTTGCCACAGCAGTACCACCAGTGAAAAATATGTGATCAAACTTTTCCGCCAATAATTTTTGGCTTGTTTCCACACCTCCTTCTATAACTTTGATGTATTCTGGTTGAAAATATTTACTTATCAGCTTGGCAATCAAACTAGATGTATTGGGAGCAATTTCTGATGGTTTGATAATAGTACAATTTCCAGATGCGATCGCTCCAATTAATGGTGTGATTACTAACTGAAAAGGATAGTTCCAAGTACCAAGAATTAAAACAACTCCTAATGGTTCTGGATAAATTTTTGCGGAAGCAGGAAGTAATTGCCAGGGAACTTTTGTTTTTTGAGGTTTAATCCAATTCTTCAAATTTTTGAGACAAAATTCTATTTCTTTGAATACTAATAATATTTCCGAAGAAAAAGCTTCAAACTCCGGTTTATTTAAATCTGCTTTTAAAGCTTGACAAATTACTGTTTCGTTTTCTTTGATTAATTGCTGTAAAAGTTTCAGTTGAGAAATCCGAAAAGATAATTTTTGAGTTTCGCCTGTTTGAAAAAAATCTCGCTGCTGATTAATAATATCAATCATTGATACTTCAAAAATCCTTTTATTTCTCAAATAAATATATTTCTGGGGATTAACTGATAACTGTTAACTGATAACTGTTAACTGTTAACTGTAGCCTACGGCAAGCCGCTAGCGCGTCTACACTGTTAAAGGCAACTTCACAGTAAATATACTACCTTTTCCAACCTCTGAACTGACTTCGATACTACCTTTGTGTGCTTCCACAATTCGCCGAGAAAGATACAGTCCCAAACCACTACCAGAACGCTTATGACTTCCTTGGCGAAATCGTTGAAATAAAGTTGCTTGTTCTTCAACAGGAATACCAGAACCTGTATCTACTATTTTGATAGTTATATTGTCACCATCGGTGGTAAATGGTACAACAGTGATGGTAACAGAACCTTGATCAGTGAATTTGATCGCATTACCGATCAAGTTGGTGAAAAGGCGATGTAATTCTAAGCGATCGCCAATAACTTTACTTTTGCTAGACTCTTCATCAAAATCTAATAACACTGCTAGTTGCTTTGCTTCGGCTAAAGGAGTGAGTTCACTTGCAACTTCTGTGAGTAATTGTCCCAAATCAATCGGTTGAAAGGCTAGAGTTTTACGACCCGCCTCAAAACGGTAGACTTCTAGTAAAGTATTCACCATCGCTAGCAGGTTGGTGTTGCTACGTCCCATGATTGTGATCACTTCTTGCATCGGTGCTGATAAACTTCCTAAAGCACCTTCCGAAAGTAGGGTTAGCATCCGTTCTGCTGCAACCAGAGGTGTGCGTAAGTCGTGGGTGAGACGAGAGACAAAATCTTCTCTTTGACGGGCGATTTCATCTCGTTCATCAATACTATGCTTCAACCGCAGAAGCGATCGCACTCTTGCTAGCAACTCATCCACTGTCACCGGTTTACGAATAAAGTCATCAGCACCCAAATCTAAACCTTGGGCGACATTGGGTGAATCGTGAGCTGTAATCAGTAAAATCGGGATAAACGGTAAACTTTTATTTTCTCTGATCCGCTTAGTTACTTCATAACCATCCATCCCTGGCATCATCAGATCTAGTAATATTAAGTCAAAAGTAGCCTCAGAAATTTTTGTCAATGCAGAAATACCATTTTCTGCTGTGCTAACTGTATAGCCTTCTTCTTCCAATATGGTTTTAATTAAAAACACGTTATCTGGAGAATCATCGACTACTAGTATTTTATCTGAGTAAGAACCTTGTGTAATCATTGACATCTATAAATTTCAGTAATAGTTAATTTATATTTGATTTTATTAGTATTAATGATATCTAAATTTTGATAAAATTGTTCTTAGCTACTCAATTGTTAATTTTATTTCTTGTCCACTAAAATCTGATCTTAAAAAATAATTAAAATCTCAAAATATTTTTTGTATTTATTATGTACAAATTGATATGAATTAAGCCAAAAATGGCAAAAATTCCTAATTACTGTTTTTTATCAAGCAATGAATAATCACTAACTCTCATCACAAAGAATAGATTGATTTTACGCCTATCTCACTGAAAAAAGGATGTAGGATGTAAAAATATTCATATTTTCATGCACATCTACATCCCTTGAACTTTTTACTTTCAGACTTTTCCCAATTTAATAGGGTGGATAACCAAAATCATCGTCATCAGGATAAATATAGGAATTAGAAACCCCAGCCGCTACCATCTTCGGTGATTCTGTTTTTATAGGTTCCTTGCCAAACTCCTTATATTCTTCGTAATTTCTGATAATTATCTCCGATTCTGGAGAATCAGAAGCTATGAGGTATTGCGTCAAAGTTGAAACTGTCGGATGTTTATAGTCAACAGTAGAAGCAACCAAAACAGTATTTGGTTCAATACCTCTTTCTTCTGAATCAATAATTGGGCAAAAAATACCATGAGCGTGAAATAATGGCCCTTTTGGTGTTAAAGGTAGCTTGCGGTAAGCAGCATAAGTTCTTTCTAATTCTGCGAGAAATCCACCGGTAATTCTACCTTGTTGGTATTCGCAATAAGCTTTACTAAAACTTGCTCCGGCTGCGCCATTCAGAGTAAGTTGTAATGGTAATTCATGCAAAAATTCTTTATTTTCTCCAACTAAAAAAATTAGATAGCGTGTAAAAGTTTTAAATTTAAGTTTATCAGCTAAAAAAGCGTCATAATTATCTCTTAATGTCCCTAGTTTGACACCAGTTTCTCGGTCTTTGACAGACAATGGTCCGCGTCGCACTACTACTAAGCGTGGGGTAGTTGTGATATATACTGTTTCAGAACTGGAGCTAAATTCGTGTTCCATTTGTTGCCAATTGTCATCCGGCTTAAACCCTACAGCATGGGCATTATCCAGCTTGATTGCTAAACCATAAGGCTGAATATGATCTTGCCCATACCGGGGATTAATCATCTGACACCAAGGGATGACTTGAGAAGGCGGTGCATTAAACTTATCGTCGTCAAAGTCGAATTTTCCAGATGTTTTCATCAAAACTCCATGGGAGACCCCCACATAGGCGCGAAGCAAGGTGGGGAGGGTACTTTGGGTCAAACTTAACCCCTCGATGGGGTCAAGTTTGACAATTTCCGAGTTGGCAGCACGATTAACCCCGTGCTTCGCTGTACCAACTGGACTTTCTTGACAGTGAATTGTCCAAGACGCTTCCAAGACGCATCACTTACAGAAACTTGTTTTTCAGTGTCGCCACTCACCCAACCAAAATAGGTTTTGTTGCCTTGAGTAGCTTGAACGCAATCGCCTTTTCTGAGTCCATGACGGGTTACAGTGCCACCGTACTTTCTTGTGATTCCACCTTTTGCGGGAACCATAAGATGTAGTTGACGACGTGATACCGGGGGGCGGCGAATTACGGTAAAGGGTGCAGGTGTGATAGCCACATCGCCTTTCCACGCCATTGTTTGGGGGTCAATTATACCGTACTGAATAAAAGCACTACATGATAAAGCAACACCATCTACGGCGTGAGTTGCAGGAATTGCATCGCCCTTAGAATGTTTTTGTTTATGCAATCCTAACTGCTGTCTGATATTTGCACTCTGCCAACCCTCAACCTGTTTAACTTTGGCGTAAGTTTCTAGATTCTCTAATTGCCATCTCTGGCCAACCATTACTGGACTGAATCCTTTATTGCCACGCGCTTTAACTATTTCGTAAGCAATTGTAGTGATGGGATAAATCAAAGATAATTCGTCCACTACTCGCAACTCTAATTGGCGGTTAGCCCGAATACTTGGAGGTAACTTGCACGCTCTGCGATTATCAAACCGTTTCTGGCGATGAGCGCGTTTTGAAAATACAACCTTGCGGTTAATTCTTCTACCTCTACGTCCTCTCCGCATCATGGCACGTTGCTCCATGCGGTCTTTAACGGTTTTAAATGGTAATTGGAGGTGTGCCATCCACAAGGTAAATTTGGCAGACTGCACGCCAACGCCCGTATATAGTTTACCGGGGTCGATGCCAACCGCAATAGGTTGTGTGTTCTGAGTTCTAGGGCATCTAATTAGCTGAACCTGGAAAATGCCGAGGTCGTTGTACACAATCCGCGCTTTCCCTTCTTTTAACCAACGACGCGCTCTACTCGCTTTTGTAGACATTAATGGTTTGCCTGACGGCGATAAAACGGGTACTCGCAACATGGTGATAAACCTCCGAGTAAAGTATTAAGTCCCCTCGCCCAAGTAACTACAGATGTCTCGGCTCTGGAAGATTGCCTAAAGAAAAAGGGCAGGCTTTTAAACAAAGAGCGACTAGTCAATTTAGCAAATCGACTAAACCAACAAGCCTGCCCTTTTTCTGGCATTCGGCTCCCTTTCCCGACGACCCAACAAAAGGTCTTAAAGTATTTCCAGACTGGGGAAGCATCTGGAAGTTTTAACCGCAGTTAGTCTCAGTGGGCTATTCAACACTTGCGTCGCCAAGTTTGTTCTTAGCAATCCCCTTCCTCAGCCGTTAGGCAGGGCGGGGTAGTTGAATGTCTTTGTTTTGAGCATTTGTGAGTGTCTTGCAAATCCAGTTTAAGAAATTTGTAGAGTATTGGTGTTGATAGTAGCTTTTGTTAACTCACACACAATAAGTCCTATGGTTGGCTAGGACAGAAAATAGGCAAAAATTAGGCGATCGCACCACAGGCAGGTAAGTTAAACAATAATACCTTGTGTATCGACGCCACGCACATTCGGCAAGTAGATTTTAATTATTTAACTTATTTATTTGCTACCCACTCCAAACACAACTGTCGGAAATGCTCACCTCGCACTTCAAAATTAGGATACTGATCAAAACTCGCACACGCTGGTGACAGTAAAACTACAGATGCTTGATGTTGTTTAGCTAATTCTGCTGATCTGCTAACAGCTTTATTCATCGTTTCCACAATTTCGTAATTGGTGTATCCCATTTCTTGCAAACGTTGAGCAAAAGTATTAGCAGCATCGCCAATTAGTAAAACTACAGCAGCTTTGGTTTTAATTTTTGCTATCCAGGCAGTATCATCACCTGCTTTAGCTTCACCACCAGCTATTAAGATCACAGGACTTGACACCGATCCTAACCCAACTTCGGCAGCATCGTAATTAGTAGCTTTGCTATCGTTGATAAAATCAATACCTTCCCAAGTACAAATGTGTTCTAGGCGATGGGGAACACCAGGAAACTCGCTAATGGCACGAGATATAGCATCGTTATCAATTCCAGCTAATCGCGCCGCAGCCACAGCCATGAGGAGATTTTGCTGATTATGTTCTCCTACCATCCGCAACGCAGATACTTCCACAATTGCTGCATCTTCTCCCGAACTATCATGATGCGTCTGGAAAACCCAGCCATCTTGAATGTAAAAACCTTTTTCACCAATCAAGAAATCTTTACCTTGCACACTTGTCCAATAGGCATCAGGCCAATCACTCAAACCAACCTTATGCAAGTATGCGTCATCACCATTAAAAATTTGAATCTCACTCTGACGCAACAGACTAGCTTTAATGTTGTAATAATTCTCTAATGTTTTATGGCGACTGAGGTGATCGGGAGTAAAAGTAGTCCAGACGCCGATATGTGGTTTCAAGGTGGAAGAAGATTCTATTTGGTAACTGCTAATCTCTGCAATCACCCAATCCAGATAATTTTGGATTTTAGATTTTGGATTTTGGATTGCAGTACTTTCTTGCTCATCATGTTCCCGTGTCTCCCCTTCTAAATGTTTTTTCTCAAAAGACAAGGCAACTTCACAAGCAGCATAGCCAATGTTACCGCAAGCCGGAGCATTTAACCCTGCTGTTTGGAAAATGCTCGCAATTAGAGAAGTAGTAGTAGTCTTACCGTTAGTACCAGTAATCGCTACCCAAGGTACGGATTTTAAGTACCGCCATGCTAGTTCCATCTCGCCGATAGTTTCTATACCCAAATCCCGTGCTTGGACTAGTACGGGGATATCCCAAGGAACACCGGGACTTACAACTATTAGCTGGGGTAAATCTGGTTGAGTTAAATCCAGAGAATACCCTAGTTCAACAGTGATTTGTTCGGCAAGGAGTTCTTGTTGTTGCGTACGGAGGTTAGAGGAGGTGTTGCGATCGCTTAACACCACCTCCCAACCATCCCGCTTCAACAATCTCGCCGCCGCAACACCGGACTTTCCTAATCCAATTACATGGGCTTTGGGCATAGACTGTAGCAGAATTCCCTGGTTAAGCACACCTTATCCTAACGTTTCTTGGCACAATTTACACAATAATTTTATAGACTTTAGCTACAAATTTTTTATAACTGCGCCAAAATCTGCTAACACGCGCGCGTGATTACGCAGCAAACCCAGCAAATTTAACCGATTGCGCTTAATATTTGCATCTGGATCTATAACCAAAACACTTTCCGGCCCATCAAAAAAGTTACTCACGGTGGGGGCAATTTTTTCTAATCCTGCTACCAACAGTTGGTAATTACGCGAATTTTGTGCGGCTTGAGTTTGGGGAACTAATTCTACTAAGGCATGGTAAAGTGCAGTTTCACAGGACTTTTGGAATAGTTCTGGCTGAATTATAGTTGTGGGATCAAGCTGCTTGGTATCTAAATCACCTTGCGCTGCTAAACGGGTAGAACGGTTGACGGTTTCGTAGATTTTGTCTAAGGTGCCATCTTTGCGGATTTGTTGCAAAAATAAGGCGCGATCGCGTACATCTAATAAATCCTGTAATGCTCTTTGAGTATATTCTGGGTCATTTTCGCCCAACACAGCATTCACCAAGTCATAATCTATTTGTTTTTCTTCTTGCAACAGAGTGCGAATACGTTGTAAGAAAAATTCTTGTAAAGTCGCAACTAATTCTTGTTTATTCTTATTATGTTTGGCAACAAAATCTGTAGTGATTTGCTCCAATAACTGTTGTAAATTAATTGCTAAATCTGCTGCCCATGTGATGTTTAGAACTGCATTGGCAGCCCGTCTTAAAGCAAAAGGATCAGAAGAACCTGTGGGAATCATCCCTAAACCAAATATACCGACTAAAGTATCTAATCTATCTGCCAAACCTACAACTTGACCTGTTATTGTTTGTGGCAAAATATCATCTGCACCACGAGGCAAATAATGTTCAAAAATTGCTGTTGCAACCGCTTCTCCTTCTTCACTTGCTAAAGCATATTTTTGTCCCATGATTCCCTGCAACTCTGGGAATTCATAGACCATTTGGCTGACTAAATCAGCTTTGCATAATAAAGCGGCACGGTGGACATTATGACTTTGCTCTGGATTTAATTGCAATTGTTCAGCGATTTGTGCTGCAATTTGAGAAACTCGTCCGACTTTATCTAGCAGCGAACCCAAGTCTTCTTGAAAAGTAACTTTTGCTAATTGGGGTAAAAAACTATCTAACGGATTTTTTAAATCAGCTTCATAGAAGAATTTACCATCAGCTAAACGAGCGCGAATTACTCTCGCATTCCCAACAGCAATAATATTTGATTTTACTGGCTCACCATTGGAAATAGTGATAAAATACGGCAGTAATTTTTGCTGGTTGCTATCTTTAAATACAGGGAAATAACGCTGATGATGCACCATGACAGTAGTAATTACTTCTGTAGGCAAATTCAAAAATTCGCTTTCAAATTCACCAATCACTGCTGAAGGGAATTCGACTAAGTTTGTAACTTCCTCCAACAAATCTGGGTAAATTTCGACAGAACCATTGAATTTACTAGCAGATTTTTGGACTTCTTCAACAATAATATTTTTCCGTTCCTCAACATTCACAACCACCGAAGCTAGACGCATCACAGCTACATAATCGGTAGCTTGGGGTATTGTAACTGGTTGGGGATGTAAAACTCGATGACCTTGAGAGATGCGATCGCTTTTAATTGTCTCAGAACCATTCACCAATTTTATCGGCAGTACAGCATCATCTAACAAACTCACCAACCAACGGATGGGACGAGAAAACCGCAAATCCCCATCACCCCAACGCATCAACCGTTTACCTTCTAAAGCCAAAATCCATTGAGGGACAAGTTCTGTTAAGATTTCCGCTAGCCGACGGCCGGGAATCAGCTTGCGTACAAAGACAAAATCGCCTTTATCGGTGCTGCGAATTTCAAAAGCATCAAGTTCCACACCTTGCTTTTTAGCAAAACCTTGTGCTGCTGGGGTGGGTTTTCCGTCTTTAAAAGCTGTTTGGGCGGGTGGACCTTTAATTTCTTCTTCCCTGTCGGCTTGCTGGGATGGTAAACCTTTAATCAATACTGCTAGACGTCGGGGAGTACCGTAAATTTCTACAGATTCACTGTTGAGACTATTTTCTCGGAGACTTTGAGGAATCAGCGATTTCCACTGTGCGATCGCACTACTCAAAAAGCTTGCAGGTAGTTCTTCTGTACCAACTTCTAATAAAAATGCTTTTTTGCTTGTATTTTCAATAATCTGAGAATTCATAAACCTGGCACTACACAAACGATATACAAATTTAAGTCTAGTTCAGCAGACAAAGGTAGCTTACTATTTTGACGCTCTCCTTACTTATAGTAAAGAGATTCACAACAAAGCAGTGTGGCATCACTGTAGTAAACTATACCAGAACCTTGTAACGCATTTGCCTGATACCAATTCTTTATGTAAGTAGCCACATGAGTTTTTGTAGAGAATTTCAGTACCAACAAATATATTTGTAGTCTTTTTTTATTTAAAAAGTAAAAAAATATATGCCAATTCTAACTGAAATAATCATCAAATATCAAAATTTTCATCTTTACCATGTCTTATAAAAGACTCAAAATCACAATTACAGTTGTTAATATCACTTATTTACTAGCTGTAGTGACAAGATATCCGACTTCTTAAAGAAGTCGGATATCTGAACTTTGCGATTCTTAATCTTAGCAAACAAGCTCATCATTTTAACAGATTTATAGATTCAGAAGGCAGAAGGCAGAGGGCAGAGGGCAGAAGGAACCCACGTTTAAAAACGTGGGATTGAAGCAAGGACGCCGTTTTTCCTCGCGCTATGCGTCTCGAAAAACATCTTTTTTTAAATGGGCTTTAAACCCATAACTAAAGTTTTTTCAGAGGGCAGGAGACAGAATGCCTTCAGCATAAGTGCCTCCTGCCCTCTGCCTTTCTTTGTAATTTAAAACACTAAGTGACTATAAAAATGTTACGTAAAAATAAAAGGTATATTTTTAAAATTTACTTACTGAACAGCATGTAGCTTAATAAAAAGATTAGCTAAATTTATTCAAATCTTTCAAAAGAAAAATAGCTAGGCATCTCGCTAAAGACCTAAAGTTTTGTTAAGATGCAGATGCTGGTAAATAAAAAAGCGAAAATCAGCCATCAAGCTGTGAAGAAACAAATAGTACTAGCACAACAGAGTTAAAGAGAGCAAAGCTATGACCACCTACATTTTCTTTGATGAAGCCCTCCACATGCTTGTAAATGCCTTTTTGATATCGGTAGGTCTGCTGATTGCAGGTTCTGGTATTGGTTTGGCAGTAATTGAAACAATAGAAAAAACAGGCGATCGCCAAACCTCTCCCAGGCTGTTTCGCTAATTGCAAGCTAAAAATGTAACTTGTTGTCGAAAACCATTGAGTGCTGTGTTCACTAGATAAAAATCTTGGGAACACTAAGGTCAAGAGTCTTACAGAGTTTCATTAGTTACCTAAATGGTGACAAAAACTCAGCAATTATACATAGACTAAGACCAGAGCCAAGGAGCAAACTACAATGGGTTTATTCGACAAAATGTCCAGCGCACAAAGCCAAGTTCAAGACGCATTCACTCCAGCAGAAGCATTTGCCGCCATTACTCTGGCAGCAACAGCCTCAGACGGTTATCTTTCTGAAGAGGAGGCGCGTGCTATCTCATCGACCCTGTCTCGGATGAGACTTTTTAGAAGTTATTCTCATGATGTCATCATTAGAATGTTTGACAAACTTCTGGGAATTTTAAAGGGCGACGGTATTGATGTTTTATTTAATGCTGCTAAGGATTCTCTACCAAATGATTTGCGGGAAGCAGCTTTTGCAGTAGCCACCGATTTAGTATTATCTGATGGAATCGTTTCTCAGGAAGAGCGAGATTTTTTGAATGATTTATACCAAGCTTTAGGTATTTCCAGTGATATCGCCACACAAATTGTGCAAGTGATGTTGATCAAAAATAAGGGATAGTTTCCAGCCGTAAATCAATTTTCGCCTCAAAGCCTAAACTCATTTTAATGGGTTAAAACCTGAGCAGTCGCCTTTTAACCGACTTTAGCTGTAAACTTCTGTGCGATCGCTCAGAATAATTATATTAACCTAAATCTCGACTGGATGCTGTCCGTAGAATGGAAGTGCTTCTGACCAATGAAGACGCTTTCCTGCTTGCCATTCCAGATACGCTAGCTGCAAAATGCTTGTCACTGTTGCAGCTAATTCTGATTTTGCTTCAACGAGCTGATAATCACTATTCCAGGTTGCTAACTTTTTCTGCCATGCTTCTGGGGTGAATACAGTATCTGGTAATAACACTTGGAGTCCCAAACCATCAGGTGCAGATTGATAGATAGCAGCAAAAATTTGACCCCTTTGTGCCGCCATTTGTACAGCAATCACACTCTTGTTTGCTTGTGACAAAGCTACTGCTGCTAATGTGGAGATAGCAAATACAGGAATTTCTAGCTGTTGTCCCAAAGTCCTAGCAGCAACTACCCCAATTCGAGTTCCAGTAAAACCACCTGGTCCCTTAGCTACAGCAATAAAGCCCAAGTCTACCCAAGTTTGGGGTTTAATAAATTCTATTAAGTATTGATGCATAAGACTGGATAACTCACGTTCCAAATTCCAGACAGCAGAACGCCCATCTCCAGCAAAGTTACTAATTGCCAAACCCAATTCAGGGGTTGTAGTGTGCAACGCTAATCCGTATCGTTTGGGGTCAAGATGTTCCAATTCAGTAGAGAAAGCAAATAACTTGATTTATTTTAACAGGCGTGAAGCCTCCGTCATTCATACAAATTTATAGAGACGTGCCATGGCACATCTCTACAAAATAAGGAGAACATCCCTATTTTTTCAATATACTAAGGGTTTAAACCCTTAGCTAATAGCACAAGTCGTATAAATACGACTTGATTTTATCAAGTAGTCTGCTTTAAGCAGACTTTTACTATGAGACTGCGATTTCAATCGCAGGCGGGTCTCAATAAACAACAAATACTATTCCTCCTCAGAAGCATCATCCATATCTTCTTCTTCGTCCTCGCTTGTTTTGCTGACAGAGTTAGCAGAAACAACAGCTCCTTTTTCTAGTTTTTCCCGGACTAGCTGCTTAATTTGTTCAGCAAATTCTGTTTTTTCTTCTAAGTACTTAATGGCGTTATCTCGACCTTGGGAAATATTGTCGCCATTGTAGCTATACCATGCTCCCTTACGGTTGATAACACCAGTTTCTTCTGCCAAATCCACAAGACAACCCAAGGTAGAAATACCCCTACCAAAAATGATGTCAAATTCTGCAATTCTAAAAGGTGGCGCGACTTTATTTTTCGCAACTTTGACTTTAACGCGATTACCAAATTCCTCGGTTCCTTTTTTCAAGGTTTGAATCCGGCGGATATCTAAGCGTACCGAAGCATAATATTTAAGTGCATTACCACCAGTTGTAGTTTCTGGGTTTCCGTAGCTGATACCAATTTTTTGTCGTAACTGGTTGAGGAAAATGACTGTGCAGCCAGATTTACCAATATTGCCAGTAATTTTACGGAGAGCTTGGCTCATCAATCTTGCCTGAAGACCAACGTGAGCATCGCCCATATCGCCTTCGATTTCTGCACGGGGAACTAGGGCTGCTACCGAGTCAATGACGACTATATCTACTGCTGCTGAACGAACGAGTTGATCAACAATTTCTAATGCTGATTCTCCCGTATCTGGTTGGGAAACCAATAAGTTTTCTGTATCTACACCTAAAGCTGCGGCGTAGGTAGGATCTAAGGCGTGTTCAGCATCAACATAAGCAGCAATCCCACCATTTCTTTGCACTTCTGCAACGGCGTGTAGTGCTAATGTCGTTTTCCCAGAACTTTCTGGACCATATATTTCAATCACTCGACCTTTGGGTAAACCGCCGCCTAAAGCCAAATCTAAAGTCAGCGCCCCACTAGAGATGGTTTCTACCCGCATCCGGGTGGCGTCGCCCAAGCGCATGATTGTTCCTTTGCCAAAAGTACGCTCAATCTGGTTGAGTACCATGTTGAGCGCTTTTTGCTTGCCTGCATTATCAGTATTAACAGCCATTCCTACCTCTATATATATGGATTTAGGGAGTGTTGCTTGGGAAGATTTATAGAACAGATATACTATTTTGACATTTTTTTGTGGCTAATCGCTACATAGTGCGAACTACTCTATCTTGGTTATTATGCAGTATGTATTAGCTATGCGCCTCGTCAAGCGCTACTATAGGCATATTTTTACGTTTATTTACAAGACATTTGTTAATTCTCGTTTAGCTATTTAGGGAACACCAAAAAATAAATTATCCAAAATCCAAAATCGAATGAGTGCTGATTTTACTGAGTTTGTAATTCCTGATACAGCTGTTACCGTTGCTGGTTTGACTGATTACATTCGCTTGTTACTAGAACAAGATGAGCAATTGCGACAGGTTTGGGTGATTGGAGAAGTTTCTAGTGCTAACAATCATCGTAGTGGTTTATTTTTTACACTGCAAGATCCCGATCATGGAGCAGGAATTAAATGTGTGGTGTGGAATGGGCAATTGCCTAAACTGATGCAAAGACCGACTGTGGGTGAGCAGTTAATTATTTTGGGCAGTATCCGACTATACCCAGCACGCGGAGAATATCAGCTTTCTGTTTGGCAAGCTTTACCGGCTGGTGTGGGCTTGCAGGCGTTGCGTTATCAACAACTGCGAAACCGCTTAGAAGCAGAAGGATTGTTTGATCCACAAAGGAAAAAATCTCTTCCACTTCATCCTCAAACTATTGCTGTTGTCACTTCACCGACTGCTGCTGCTTGGGGTGATATCCAAAAGACTTTGAGACACAGATATCCAGGTTTACGTGTTTTATTTTCTCCGGCTACAGTCCAGGGTGAGCAAGCACCAGACTCTATTGTAAAGGCAATTGAACGGGTTGAACGTGATGGACGGGCTGAGGTATTAATTTTATCGCGGGGAGGGGGTGCTGTTGAGGAATTGGCTTGTTTTAATGATGAGCGGGTGGTACGAGCAGTCGCTAATTGTACGATTCCTGTGATTACCGGAATTGGACATCAAAGGGATGAGTCTTTGGTGGATTTAGTTGCAGATGAGAATGTGCATACTCCGACTGCGGCAGCTGAACGAGTTGTTCCGGCTCTGACAGACCTATATAATCAGCATGAGCAGCGAGTTGTAAATTTACAGCAGGTTGTGCAAAGAAAGTTAGTAACAGCTGAAAATCAACTGCAAGGATTGGGGGAACGTTTGCGGCGTTTGCGCTTGGATAAGCAAGTACAGCAACAGATGCAAATGCTGGTTTGGCAACGTCAGAAATTAGTGCAAATTACATCTGGTAAACTCCAACAAGCAACTCAGCATTTGGAGATGTTACGACAGAAGCTGACAACTCTTGATCCGCAAGCTGTATTACAACGTGGTTATGCGGTGGTTAGACAAGAAAATGGGATGATTGTTCGCAATGCGACTGAATTAGCTAGGGGGCAAGAGTTGGTGATACAGTTGGGACGGGGTGAGGTTAAAGTCAGGGTGACGGGTAAAAAAGAGTAAAATTTAAACCGCAGAGGCGCAGAGGACGCGGAGATTTGCATGGTTAAGCGCAGTAATTCTTCTAATTCTAAGTCTGTAGAAATAGAAGTTTGGAATTATGAGGCGAAGGTTGCTGAAATTGAGGGTATTATCGCTCAAATTGAGGCGGGTGAGTTGGATTTGGCTGATGTGTTTGAGCAGTTTGCTAAGGCTGTTGAGTATTTAGGTGAGTGCGAAAGTTTTTTACAACAGCGACAACAACAAGTAGATTTGTTGATTGAAACTTTGGATGATAAATAGTTAGCGATCGCACTGGCTTGTTTTCAATCAACTGTTTGTATATAAGGGAGTAACTATCGATACTGGCTGTTCTGCTTCACTGATGGGGGCCGGTTTCATTTCGCCGCGAAAGTCGATGATTTGTACGAGGAGTAGGTAGGCGATCGCTAAAATAATGGAAAAAACACCTGTAATAATTGCGACAACTTTTGAACTATTCATCTGTATTCCTAAATGCAAGATTAGAACAACACTTAGCCATCATGAACTAATGACAAATTACGAATGACGATCCTTACGAGTTAACTTTATTCGTGCAGATCTACTTAATTATGATATTATACTGAATTTTTCTTTTGTGTTAATCAAAAATTGATTAAGTGATTTGAGCAATTTTTTGAGAGACGACAATAAAAAGAATATTCTTTCTGTGTGTCGAAATCCCAAAATTTTTTGAATTAAGTTATATGCTATGCGCTTACTTTTATGCTTAAAATCGGGAGACAAGATTAAAGTTTTTTCCAAAAATCGCGGGTACATTGAATAGTCAACTTTCAATGATTCTCGTGCCAATTCAAAATAAGATACAGCTAAGGCATAACGATATTTCAGTGTCAATTTATTTGACTGTACTAGCGTATTTTGTGCTTTTTGTAGTACTAAATTTTGGCATTCTATCCAACGAGATTTACTCAAAGTGGAAACTGTCACATTGCCGTATCTTCTATAAACTGCATAGCAACCTGGCTGATATACTACTTTTGCACCATTCATGACTACTGATAAGAAGAAATCTCTATCTTGTGCTGCTAACAACTTTTCATCCCATCCACCGCTATTTTTGACTGCACTTCTTCTGTAAAGTAATGAGGCGACAGCAGTCCACCAATTTGCTAGTAAAGATTCAAGGATGTCAGTTTGTGTTTTGGCTATTTGTATAGGCCCTAAAAAACTTGTTCCATCTGCATAATGATGTTTATATCTCCAATCACCATAAACAACATCGGCTCCTGTTTTCTCTAAAAAATTTACTTGTCTGGAAATTTTTTCAGGTAAGATGTAGTCGTCTGCATCTAGATACTGGATATACTCTCCTTTTGATAAATGAAAGCCATAATTTCTGACATGGTTTCCCCCTTGATGGGGTAAGCTTTTCCAGATAACTTTATTGCCATAAGTTTTGATAATTTCTAAGGAATTATCAGTTGAACCATCATCAATCACCAGAATTTCGATATTGGGGTAAGTTTGTTGTAAGCAGCTATCAATTGCTTCCTTCAACCACCTTTCTGCGTTAAAACAAGGAATGATTACTGAGACAAGTTTTAATGACATTTGTATTTGACTCTATGATCTGTAAAATGTTGATAAATAGATTATTGATAACATATAAGTCAGGAAAAAATATAAAATATAAGAAAATTTTATTAATTTTAATCTAAAAATACTTAAAATTAACGAAATAAAAATTATTCAGATAAATTTTTTACGGATGAGAATTTTTAGCGCAGTTATATTAACAGGACTTACGCAAAAATTGCCAAAAAGGTTAATTGATCTAACCGCCAAGACGCCTTAGACGCGCTAGCGGCTACCTGCGGAAGCCACTACGTGTCTACCGTAAGGTAGAAGCCAAGAATTCGTAGAGTGTGCGTAAGTCCTAATTAACTGATTTGTGATCTCTATAGTAATCGGGTTTGATTTATGAATCGTAGAGAGAGGAAACTC
Source organism: Westiellopsis prolifica IICB1 (assembly GCF_004323185.1). GTDB lineage: Bacteria > Cyanobacteriota > Cyanobacteriia > Cyanobacteriales > Nostocaceae > Pelatocladus > Pelatocladus prolificus_A. The sequence continues at coordinate 570,306 of NZ_NAPS01000002.1, read as the reverse complement.
TGAGCAGGAAAGAGAAAATAAATCTGTAGTAAATTTTTGTTGGCGCAGAGTGCAGTCTACGCCAACAAAAATTAAAAATTAAATTGATTCCTATAGTAATTTTTAATATGGGCTAGATTTGGTAGAAAGTGATGAAATCGGCTGATTTCAACCTTCGCTGTTCAGACGCACTTGGCAGTTTTCTCAGGTAAACCGACTTATTAGAAAAGAGAACAATCTCAATGACCAAACAGTTTGTAGGCAGCATTAAGAAACATCCGTTGATATGGTTTTATGTAATTTCAGTTCTTATTGAAATAGCCATAATTCCAGTAGCGCTTTAGCCCGCTCAAAGCCACCCTCATTTTGGGACTTCTGTGGGGACTCTGGCATTTTCCTGTCAAATTTGATCTTTTTAATGTCTTCGGCTTGACTGGAGGATTAGTTTATCTGTGTGTTTTTACACTGCGGCTTACCTTTGTTTCAATCCTCATGACCCATTTCTGGAATCTGTTAGGACAAACGACAATTATTGCGATCGCCATGTATGGTTTAATCAACGATTCGATTGGGTTAGGAGGTACAGTCGAGTCTGAAAGCTTTGTTCCTCAGCTATTTACTGAAATCAATTTGCTGATTCCAACTGCGATCACTGCTATATTTTTGATTTTCCAAACAAAAGGTAGACTTGGTACCAGGACAAACAACTAAAAACCTTGCAACTATTGTTCTTTGAACAGAAGCTAAATATCCAACACTACCCTAGAACTTCCCGGTTGAGAAATACAAATCAACACCGAACCCTCATCAATTGCAGCAGTTGGTTCTTCCTGATAAGCAACCTCACCTGCATTTATTTTACACATACAAATTCCGCAAATACCCGCACAACAACTGAAGAGAGGATGAATATCATTCGCTTCGGCAAATTCTAAAATACTACCATCTCCTTGCTTCCAGGTCAGAGTTTGACTCGATTTAGCAAAGACAATCTCTGCTTGTTGCGCTCCCTCACCTATATTTGCACCAGGTTGACTGTATTAGAGGAAGCTATTAGTTCTTGAGTGTTGATTATTAGCTATTGCTTAGTTTGGCAGCGCCGAAGGTAGCATTGAACTTACGGCACCAGATAACAGCAGATTTGTATTCTGCTAAATTGATATTGTCAGGAATGACATAGCTTTGACCGCCGCTAAATTTTTGTAAGCGACCAAGAATGACGTAATCTCCTTTTTTTAAGGAATATGATGGTGGCTTGGTTGAACCAATTACATTATCTGAACGATGTAAAATTACTACTAAGTCTGGTCCCATATTGGAAGTTTTGAATGACTGATCAAGCTCTAGGAAGGATTTTCCGTTTTTTGTAGTAATCCTAGCTGTGCCTTGAGTTGTGTGTTCTCCAGAGACAAAATTTCCAGATTTTGTAACTGTTGAAACTTGAGATTTTGTTAACTGAACTACAGCCTCTGTTTGAGTATTCACAGCAATATAAGTTTCAGCTGATTGAACTTCTCTGACCCAACTGGCTATTGCTAGAGATGCTATACTTGGTAGCAATAAATATTTCCAATTCATGATTAAATTTCCTCAAGACAAGATCTATCGATTCTGAAAGCTGTGATTTGAACTTTAAATTGATTGTTGCTTGAAGAATTTGTCTACAGATTATGACTAGCTAAAGATTTCCATCTAAGAAACTTATATTTAATTTAGAAAACTTTTATGACTTTCTCAGCTAATTTTAAGGTTGCAGCTGCTGATGTATAAAATTTTATATTGGTGCGTAAATTTTTGAAAATTTACGTGTACAGATAGCAGATATAACTAGTAAAATTTTGGCGTTGCTAAATCTCGGTATGAATTTAGACGCGATATATCGCGTCTGGTACAACGGTTTGTTCTTTATTTGTTGGTATCAATGTGCAGAATGCCAGAAACGCGATCGCGACACATCGAGTCTATCACAGCCTCATCAACAGTAAGTGTTCAATTATCTGTGGTTGCTTTGGGTAGCAAATAACACCTTCGTTGTAGATTCTCCTACTTTTCGCAATTGTCTCCGCAACTGTAATATCAGTAATCCTGTGATCATGACTTGCATAAAAATTACAAATAACACTCCGAGAGAATATAATGACTCTTGGTCGGGTGTATACAAAGCAAGAAGCGGTGCTGCTACTGAAAATAACCCAATAAAATTGCTATTACCAGGATAATTAGACCAAAACATCAGCATAATTAATACTGGCAAAACAATTACAGCGCCAAGACTACCAACAGTCCAAAATATCCGATGTCGAGTTTTTTTAAGTAACATGAGCTGGGCTAACGCAGCATAAAGCATAGCTAAACTACCAGCCAAAATCAGAGCATAAACAGCACTCATTTTGGTTTGAGTGTTATTATTAGCCAGAATAATTAATGAACTAAGAAAAGTTATGGCAATACTTGCATTTAATGCGATCGCCACCAAAGAAGGGCTTTTTTCTCCCCAAATCAAATCTTTAATATAGCGATTTCCTAAACTCTTATGATCAGCAATGTGACGGTAGCGCGCCCAGTCTTGTAAAGTTTGACGATGAGGAGTTATAGCTGCAATTAAGTACAAAAATAGCCAAAACTGTAAAAATAATAAGCAAGCTAGCTCATCTTTCATTACCGATGAATAAGAAAAATTCTCCGAAATAATTGATTGCCAATTCGCACACCCTAAAGATGAAATAGTAAAGTAAAAAGTCAGTAAATAACTCTGGCGCTTACTCAGCATAGTAGCATTAGGATTACGAAAACAACGCTGTAAAGCTTGCCAAGTAAAATACATTAGCGAAAAGAAATTTCCAATTGCTAAACCAGTAATTATGAACTCGCTATTTTCTAGAGGTAAAACGAACCAATTAAAATCGTTCCATAGATATGTAGAACTAAATTCATAACTGTCTGATAACCGAGGAATAAAGTAATATGGGTTAAAAAATCTCAAAAAAAGAAATGCAGAATTAGTTGAGATATAAACAAGTGACTGCTTAGTTATGAGTAGAAAACCAAGAACAACTCCACTACCCAACCAAGCTTGAAAACCACCTAACCAAGAACCAACTAAGCTAAATAGCAACGCTGCACTGTAATAAAATAGACAAGCAGCTAAGACAACAGCATCAAAGCCTAAAATCGATCCGAAGGAAATATTTGCTGTTAATCCTGATAATACATGCAAAGGAATTACCAAAGCGATCGCCAGATAAGGCAAAATTGGCACTCCTAACATTTTTCCCACTAAAATATTTTGGGATTCTTGGGGACTAAGACGAATAAAATTCAGCGTTCCACGTCGTTCTTCACTAGCTAAATCACTAATAAGCAGATAAATCCCGATCACCAAAAGACTAAAACAGGCACAAATACTCAGCCATGTAAATAAATCGAGCCACCACAACTGCCAATTGATGATAGGATCGCCAAATTCATCTGATAAACATTTCGGTAATCCATATAAAAGTTTACCTGTACAATACTTATTAGAATTATTAAGAAATCTATCCTGAGAAATTGGTAATCGAGCTTGAAAAGCTATAAAGAGCAAAAATTGACTACCTAAGGAAATGATCGTTGTCAGTATGATATTGCGTAGTTGCAGACGTCCTTTGAGTTCGCGCAACCATTGCGGATTCCAGTCTCCCAATCGATCTAGAAAATTGTTTAGCATGGCGACACTCTCGAATTAAAGTGTATTTTGTTAAGTCAATTTTTCCAGTTCGTAGTAAGCGCTTTAGCGCTTAAATCTTTAGAACTAAAGTCCTTACTACAAACTTCGCCTTAGCTTTTTGTTAGCAAAGCTTTAGTAGCAGATTCTCCTGCTATTTTTATTTGACGTTTCAACTGTAAGTTTAACAATCCTAAAATACTCAACTCACTCAAAAGAGCGATAAAAACAGTTGTACTCGTCGTATATTCTAACCCTGCCCAAGGAAAACTTGAAAGCAACCATAACGTAGAATTTTTATCTGGATTCAGACTCAACATTCCTAAAAACATGGGCGGTAAAAACATCACTGTAGCGACAGTTCCAATTGCCCAAACCGCACGTTTGGAAGTTTTCATCAATAGGATGATTTGCGCGATTGTGGCGTAGATCATCATCATACAGATAAACAAAACTACACCTAAAATTGCTTTGAAGCGACCAACTTCGTTAACTAGCCAATTTAAGCTATTGTTATGATTCGTCTGCAAAGAAAGTGCAACTAAAATCCAAGTTACTAATGGAAGACTCACAATCACAAGATTGATTGCGATTGTGACTATTGCTGGACTTTTTTCACCCCAGATTAAATCTTGTAATAAAGAATTTTGCCAAAATCCTTTACGTTGGGAAATTTTTTGATGTCGATATCTAGCCCAATCTTGAATTGCTTGCCGATGTGGTGAGAGAATTGTCATTAAACCAAACAGTAACAGCAAGTTAAAAAACATTATCAAGCCAAAGTTTTGCGTTACTTGATAGTTGAAATCGTAATAAGCAGGAGCAGGATTTCCATTGGAGTAGTAATGACGATAATTTTTGAAATACTGGAGAGTGAACCCCCAAAGAATAAGTTGCAAATAAGCAACAAGCAAATAACTTTGTCCCTTACTTAGCATTGGAGAGTTTGGGTTACGAAAGCGGCGCTTTAAACCATACCAAACCCAATAACTCCACAAACCATAATTGACTATATTTAAACCCACTAAACAAAGAAGGCTTTTTCCAACAGGTAGGTAGAAAAATTGTATTTGTTCCAGTAATTCCCAATTATATCTACGGAACAAATTGGGGAATAAATAAGCCGTCATATCAAAGGGACTGAAAAGTCTTAACCAAGCAGCTGCATTATCTAAATATGGTCCAGAAGATGCAAGTTGCATTGTCACAAACAAGAAAATGAGAACTGCGCCACTACCCAACCAAGGCTGAAATCCACTGAATAAACGACTAACAAAGCCAAATAATAGTGCGGTACTATAGAAGAAAAAGCAACTAGCACCTAAAATGACATAAAAACTCAAAATGTGACTAAAGGCAATATTAGCAGCACGACCTGCTAATAAATGAAAAGGTATTGCGACTACAACTGCCAGATAAATTAATATTGGAACTCCCAACATTTTACCAGTCAAAATACTTGTTTCTGACTGGGGGCTAAGACGCAAAAAATTTAATGTACCGCGATTTTCTTCTTGAGCTAAGTTATTAATCAGTAAATAAGTACCCGCAACTAATAGTGTGAAAATAAAAATGACAGTCAGTGATAGGAATATATATTCCCAGTGATCTCGCCACCACTGCTGCATATTAATTTGCTCAAGAGGGCAGTACTTATTGTACAAAATATTATTAATATTTTTTTCTTGAGCCTTAAGTTGGTCTATTTGTTGTGTTAAAGATTGAACTGCTGACGCATCATAATTTTTAGATTTGTTTAGCCAAGATAATTGTTGTTGCAGTTTGCTAATCTGTGGGTAAATATCGTTTACTTGTTGTTTGTAAACTTCTCCTAAGCGGCAATAAGTACCTGACATTTGATATTTTTCGCCTGGTATCTCCCGCAATTGATACAGGAACAATATCAACTGACCAATTAAAGATGTAATACAGGCGATCGCCACAGGGAAAACTTTGAGACGACCTTTAATTTCCCGCAATAATTGCGGGTTCCAGTCGCCTATTCTATCCATAAAATTGAGCAACATAGGTGAAAAACTCCAAGGTTGGGGGTTGGGGATCAGGGATTGGAAGGGGGACAAGGGGGACGGGGGATATGTGGAGAGTAACAATTGACTATTGACAATTGACCCTTGACTAAGATGCTTGTTTATGACCAAGCTTGAGGAAAATAGTTTCTAGGTCTTCTTGGGTGCAATGAAATTCGCTAATCGGAATGTCAGCTTGGATGAGCGATCGCAACAAGTTAGCACAGTCTTCCTGCTTACCAGAAAAATTCACCCGCACGCTATTTTTAGCACTAATGACTTCCCACTCTTCCACAAAAGCATTATTCTTAAGTTCTGCTAACAGTTCCTCTTGCTTTCCTAAAGTTGAGATGACAATTTGTTGACGGGCAAGACGTTGATAGAGTTGTTGTAGTGATGCACTTTCTACTAAATAACCAAGTTCCATGATTCCCACCGAAGTACATAATTCTGCCAAATCGCTGAGAACATGGGAAGAAATTAAGATTGTCATTCCCGCTTCTTGCAAGACTTTGATGATTTCTCGAAACTGCATCCTCGCAATTGGATCGAGTCCTGAAACAGGTTCATCTAACAGCAGCAAAATTGGTTCATGAATGATTGTGCGCGCCAAACTGAGGCGCTGTTTCATCCCCCGTGACAAAGTGGAAATCAAGCTATTGCGTTTATTCCCCAGTTGTATTAGTTCTAAAACCTCATGCAGACGTTTTGTCCGGCGTGGTTCTCGCAAACGATACAAACGGGCAAAATAATCTAGGTAGTCCCAGACTGTCAGTTCCTCATATAGAGGATAGTCATCAGGTAAGTAACCAAGACGACGCTTAAGAGTAGGGTTACTTTGGTCACGTAAGAAGCGATCGCCATTAATATAAATCTCACCCGTAGTCGGTTCTTCTGCTGCTGCTAACATCCGAATGAGAGTTGTTTTACCTGCACCATTGGGGCCGATTAAGCCATATACCTCACCTGTATAAATTTCTAAATCAACATTATTAACGGCAACGTGCCTGTCAAATTGCTTCGTCAGTCCATTGGTGCGGATTGCTAATTCTTTTACCATAGCTGCTGAGTGCCGCTTGTTATTATCAAATAAGCTACTCTCTTCCTACAGCTTTTGTCACCTTCGTTTCGGAAATTGAAACTGTTTTTAAAGAATCCCCGGTGATCATTTCTCAGGTATCAATGGTCATAAGTAAACACCAGTAGGTGCGTAGCGGCTATGTATCTAGCGTATGGATACAGAGGGCTACGGATTTACTGCGAAGTTAATTCCGGTACACGAGTGCGGCTCATGACGGATAATTCCCAATCCCTATGTTCAATTAAGTTCTTGCACTTCACCTAAGCGAGTAAAGCGAAATTCAATGCGTCGTCGTGTTGCTTCTGGTTGACGCACTCCCTTGGGAACAGGGGCAAATTCTCCGTTTGGTAATATTAATTGTGCTGCTGAGTAGGCACGAAATTTAATTCCTGACATGCGACCTTTTTGTTTTTGAATTTTCAAGAGTTCTTTGACTACTGCTAAAGAACGCATTAACCCTAAATCAGCATTAGATCCTGGTTTCAGGGCGACGACAGCACCTTTATCACTAGCAAATGCTTCTAAATTATTGTCTAGATTACTGGCTATACCGTTTCCAATAGATTGCTCATCAGTATGACCAATAATTTCTACAGTATCGATATTGTAATCTCTTGTTGTTTTTTCAATACCAGGCACAATTTTATTAATAATATAATTGAGCATATCTGGAGGAATTGCCGCGCTACCAGGCTCAAATCTGTAATTTTCGTCTTTGATTAAAAAAATTGGTGGTCTACCTGTTGCCGTATCTTTCTTATTTGATATTTGTGATATTGTATATTTAACACTAATTATTAATAGTAACAATAAAAGTATCATGAAAGCATTAGACATGAGGTCTGTAAATGCTTGCCAAATATTGAGGTCTTCATGTTCATTAAAAGGTCGCGATCGCTTAGACATAAACTAAAAATTTTATTTTAAAATTTATTCAAGCCATCTAATGTATCTGGTGCTTTTTCTGGAAAATTTTCCAAATTTTGTCTCAGTCTGTAAATTTCAAATTTAGTATCGTTAAGATTTTTAATACATTCTTCTATACTTCTTGTAACCTGTATAGTTTGCTTGTTTACACCTTCTATGAGCCTGGTTCCTACTGTTTGATAACCTGCGTTATTGTCTTTAATTAACTGCACCATGTCTAAAGTGAGCGTGTCAAACTTTACACTTAATTGATTGGCGTATCCTTCTAAATTAGCAATTACAGTTTGGATTTGTTTTTGGTTTGTACCTAGTTGTTGGGATAAATTAGAAATCAAGCGATCGCCTGTAATTTCTATTGCTGAATTGACTTGCTGAGTATAGGTTTTCACATTTTCTATGAGTTTTTCTAAACTCTCTGCATCATTAGTAATTCTTTGTTCTAATTTATCCAGTTTGTTAACAGCTTTTGAAAAACTAGTTGCTCCTTGTTTCAGTTGTGGAATAATCTCACTCAGAGATTGCTGATTATTTTGATGCAACTTTAACATTTGTACAGAAGTTGTATTAATCTCTTTAATTTCTGCACCTAGATTAATTAACTCTTGACTACAACGCTGAACCTCTTTTACTACCGTAGCTATAACTGTTGTTGCTTCGGCTAAACTAGCGGTAGAATCATAAAATTTTTCCTGTATAGTAGCTAAATCTGCTGTAGCTTCTGATAATTTTGCAGGAAACTGACTTTGATCAAAAGTATCAGCAGCTTGTTTAAATATCTCTGCTTTTTGATTTAATTCTTCAATGGTGAACTTAAACTCATTCGCAGCAGCAGATATGGTTCCAGCAGATTGTGTAAAACTTTCATATACTTGTCTAGCTAAATCAGCAACCTCTTTATTACTATCTGCTATTTGCTGTGTTACTTTTCCTAAAGATGTTTCTACTGCTGTGCGAACAGTATTACCAAAATTAGCTAAGAATCTTTCCTGTTGGGACACCATTTTATTCACAATTTTATCAAGACGAGTGTCACCCTGGACTTGAGGTTGATAAATATTATCTAGATAATCTTCTAAGCAGCTAATTAAGCGGTATTTTAATAAACTTGTATTTAGAGATAAATTTATGACTGTTAGTAAAGCGCTAAAACATAAAGCTATCAAACTACTAACAAAAGCTATACTCATACCTTGGAGTGGTTTCTCTAATTCTGCAACCAAGGTACTGATATTACTAGCATTACTTTGATTAATTGTTTCACCAAGGGTATATAAATTAAATGTAATACCCACAAAAGTGCCAAATAAACCAAAAGCTAGTAGTAAGTTTGGCAAAGTTCGACATAAATAATCGATTTGTTCGCAAGTAATGGAACCTATTTTTTCTCGACTATAAGCATCTTCAATTAATGCGGTAGTATTGACATGGTCTAGATTTTTACTTGCATGTAAAAATCTTCTTTCTAAATCTTCAATAATTTTCGGTTGTTGTCCACGTTCCTGTCTATTAATTAATCTTCTAAGTCGCTGTTCTAAAAAAATTAGATGCTTATAAAGAGTAATTCGTAAAACTACAGCAAATACACAGGGTAAAATAACTAAGATGAAAGATAGAATGATTAGGGGAATGGGTATTGGTGGCATGAAAAAACTTTGTTAGGTTGCAACTATATAGATAGCATTGACAGATCAATAAACTCCATCAACATAAAAAAGACAGGAAATTTAGATATTTTGATATCTATGATATTACAGTGGATATTTGGTAAATATTCTTTGCCGTTCTCTTTCGTACTCCTCTGTGGTTAAAAATCCTTCTTCTAAATCCTGCTTTAATTTCTCTAGTTCGGAACGTCTTTTTGCTCTATTATCGTTGAAATCTCCAGGTGGATCAATAACTATTTCACCAGGTATAGCTTTCTGATTTATGGTATTTGTAGGTGGAAAATTTCGCTGTACAGTAGAGTTAAATCGCTCATCCATTTTTTTCCGAAAGCGAATAATAATTCCCTCTTTTGCATTGGGATCGCTGCTATTGAGTGTTCCTACAACTGTTGCTTTATAAGGATAATTTGGACTGTCTTCTGGTAATTCATCAATTTTTTTGACAAACTCTCGCAACTTCGGTAAGTATTCACTTTCCCAAAGTTGAGGTTCTTTTGCTATCTGAGAAATTTCATTATCCAAACGTTTATGCAACTCTGTACTTATGTCCTTGCGGTTAGCAAGTTCTTCTAGTGCTTGGCTCCATTCTGGACTCAAAGATGCAGTATTATAAATATCGCGCAAACTATCGTAATATTGAAACTCTAATTCATGATTTTCCTGGTTTTCTTGTAATAATTCAAAAGCAAGAGCAGGATAAAAAACATCCTCTAGTTGTTCAATAATTCTGACATCAGGGGGGACAATATCAGGGAAAGAAATTCGAGAATCATTATGGAGAAAAGAAGTAGGAGAATTAAGTTCGCGCAAGTATGGATTTCTCATGTTTTCCAGACTGCTAATCAACCTTAGAGGAAAACCGGCGTACTCATTCACAATTAAAATTTCATCATCAGATTGGGTGGGTTTAAATTTGTCACCAGTAATTCCCAAATCTTTCCCCAATAAAATTTTAAATTGTTGTACTTCTAGTTCATCTACATCTTTAAACCCTATAAGTTGACTACTTTTAGCAGGATCATCACGAAAGTAAGGATCACTTAAATTTAGACTCAGCAGTGGTTCAGCTTCCTGCATAATTTGTGCTAAACGAGTTGAACGTGCAGAAATCGAATAATTTTGCATGAACCGCTTGATTACGGAGTTAACAATATTGTTACAACGAGGAGCAAATAATTTATCAACATTGACATCGATTTCTTTTTGAAGTTGCAGTGCTACTGCGCGATCGCGATCAATAAAACTTGCTAAACTCTGTCCTTTTCCGGTTACTTCAGTAATTTCTGCGCTTGCTAACACCAGCTGACGACGAAAATCGTCTTTTGGTAACATTGTTTGATAACAAAGTTCAACATCTTCACTATCAAAGATAGCTTCACCGCTCATCTCATCAAAATTTAGTTGTTTTAAATCTCTTTCTTGTTTTTCATAAATATTTTGCAAACTTTCTACCAAGCTATGAAACGCAGCAAGTAAGGTAATTCTTTCTTGAACGTGTTTTTCCAAATTAGTGACAATTTGCAAAGCTTCCTGAAGGACTGCAAAATCAAAGTTTTGTTTGATTAAATCGCAAATTTCTTTGATGACTTTTTTTGCTTCTAAATGGACTTGGTGATTTTTATTACTAATAAAAGGAATACTAGGTTTTTGTTCAATATCTTCTATTACCTGTTCTGCATTGCGCCACTTTCTCTCTATATCTTCAAGAGTTTTCCATCCATTAAACCCCATCATTTCTTCTTGGATATTCTGGAGATAATTACTCAGTTCATATTGCAAAATATCTAGCCAGTCACGACTATTTTTAATTGAAAAGTTAGGATCGCTGGGTGTGAGTAACTGAATAATAAAATCGTCAATATTTGACTGTAATTCTTTAGTAATATTTGGAGTAATATGTAATAATCTTGTCAACCAAATTCCTCTGCTACTCTCAGTTTCACCTGGTTGAATTTTGCGAAATTGTTCACGAAATTCCCTTGCTAATTGCTGACGAACACTATCGCGATCATCTCGATTTTGACAATTACTAATTAACTTTTCTAATTTAGTTCTCCATGCGGAGATTGCGTTAATAAAACTCTTGTTTGATTCTTGCACTGACTCTGTCAGTCTAGTAACTATACCATCTTTTTTTGCTAGATCACTGTGCCAGCGATATTGAAAAATAAATCTTTCTAGTAAAGTCACAGGATCTGGACTTTGACCTTCACCAGTTAACCAGAATTTTACTAGTTGTAAACTCACATGAGTTAGAGCAATTTGCACAATAGTATCGCGAGGAAAATAAATTGCTGATAATCCAAAAGTTAAATAACGCTGACTATTTGGGCGAGGGTGCTTGTCCCACTGAATTAAATGCTGCAAAAAATTATCTCGATTTCCTTTAACTATCGGTGCTAATTCTCCAGAAAAATCTAAAGCTATTTTGTGAGCAATGACATTGCACAACTTACCTTGGGTGAGAATTTGATATTCACCTCCAGTTTGATGAGAAACTAAATAAGCATAGTCAAAGGCTGGACGACGTTCTCGAATAAAAACTAGATTTTGAATATCATAACAAGCTTCAAATGTTGTGCTGGGAATACTATAATAATTTAGCTCTTTAAGAGCAGCATAAGTATTAGCACTCATGCTAGGAGTATTGCCGTATAATTGTGGACTAATTATTAAATAGCCGACAATCTGTACATTTTGATTTACATAAAGATGTCTAAGACTATAAGCAACATCTAAAAACATACCGCTCCCTGTACCACCACACAGAGAACCCACAACAAAAATATTTAGTCCCGGTTCAATTCTTAAACCTGTTCTTAGTAATATTGGATCATGTCCTCTAGTACGTCTTTCTGCTGTTTCAATTGCTGTAGTAATTTTTTGATAATTATGAAAAAATGCTAATCTTCCTACTGGTCTAATACCTTTAGCACCTTCTTCTACAGCTTTAATATTTCTAATTAACTGTTGGGGAAACCACATTCCAATGTGGTCATAGGGACCATGACGGGTGTACTCAGAGCGCCGTTCTAGTCCTTGTACAAACATAGTAACTTCGCTAGTAGACATAGTGGCGCTGACCTTTTCTGCTTCTGTAAAGCTGAGATCAACACCATGATAAATACTTCCTGTACGAATACCAGTTACTTGAGTTGCTGCTTTATCAGTATCGATGTGAACAAAACTGACAATTGGTAAGTTATTTAAATCTCCATATCTATCTACGATTAACCGTCTAATTCGCATCAATACATCACGTCCAGTCCCACCTAAACCGATACATACTGTTCGGTTAATTCCCCGATACTGAAGTTCATTACCAGTGATATTAATCATATAATTTTTACCTAATATTTCAGGCTATTTGTTGATTTTAATTACTATTTCGTATTCACGGTTACGAGCATCAGGACAATTCATTCGGAATCGAGAATTAGATATCAGAGTGCGTGATTTGATTTCGTGACCATTTAAATAAATGGGTGCATAATTTGTAGGTATGAGATAAAGTTTTTCACCTTTACGTTCTAAATATCCTCTTACTTCTGCTCCTGGACAATCAATGGAATCCACACAGCTAGGATCATATTCACCAATAGCAATGCGTTTATGATTTGGTAATCGACATTTTTGATCTTCCGGTTGTTCTGTGATTTCAAAATCTACGATTAATTCCCATTTTTTTTGAAGCTTGTACAATTTCATTATTCCCAAAATAAATCCGGTAAATATTAATAATGAAATTAAGCCAGGTAGCCAAAGTTGGTTAAATAAATAAGAATTTACGAGACAAGTTTCTCGACCTCCTGGTACTGGTGTACAAAGTTCTTGTACTGTCGGGGGAATATCTATTATAGTAAGTGTGTATTCTTTGTTATTTTGAGTCTTAATCGAGAGCGATCGCTCCTTTAAAGGTAATGTCTGAATCCAAGCTTGTCGTTGTTGACTCTCTGGAGAATTTTCTATCCGAAAAGGACTCTCAGCAGGAGTTTCATTCCAAATATCTGAACTAATACCTGGTTTTGTAAGTAAAGGTGCATCGGTAAGCCAAACCACAGATTGCGGTTTGATTGGTTGATTTTTATGTAAACGATTTTGATTGAGTTGTGCTACACCCTGATAAATATTTAATTCAGCTTGTTGAATATCTGTTCCGTAATGATTTGGATCAGATGCAAAAGGAATTTTCTCTAAAATTCGATCAATATTTTCTTGATTTTTGTTAAAAATATGTATAGATGTTCCTAATGGATTTACACCTGTTCGTCTATCTGATAAAATAATATCTCTGGCAAAAGGAACAATATAAACTGAGTCACCAGGTTGTAAGCTATCTTCTACTATCTGACGTAAGCGTGTGCGCCCTTCATCATTGAATCCGACACTTTCTGTCAGATCTATTGCAAATACTACATCCCTTCCTCCATATCCAGGTATGCGAGGAATTATTTCTAGTAATATTTTTTGAAAATAACTAAGTGATTGCTTCCCTGGAATAACTATTTCGCTTGTCACGAACTACAAGAGCCTTATTATAAATAAAATAGTATATTAATTAATTCAACGTATAACATGACACTACTAAAATTATAGCTACGATCAAGTCAAGTTTTGTTAAAATCATACTTATTTGTAAAATATTGTGAATTTTGTGTGCAATTGAAGTATTGTTGCAACCTCAAAACTAATCAAGTTTTCCAACACAAAAAAATTGGGTAGATAAACTTTACCCAAAATTGCGATGGTTTGAATTTGATTCAATTCACATATAGCGATCGCGATAATAAGCCAAAATTTGTTCGACTCTTTGCTGACTAACACAATCAAAGTCGGGAGAAACTGAAATCCACAAACCAGCAATTTGGCTTTGGTTGTAATCAAACTGTGGGGAAGATTGGGGAATAAATTCTACTTCCACTCCTTCTACTTGCCGTAGATGAGCCGCTACCTCGCGATAAACTGCCAGAGGTAAACCAGTAAATTCTACTTTTTCTTTTGTCTTCATCTTTTTTAACTAGTTCCGACACAAGCCCCACACTCTACTTTACCGTGTCAGGTAGGTAGTCCACCAGTGGTGGCTGTTGTCGCTGTTGTTGGGCTGGTAGCAGGTGCTTCACCAACCATTTTGCTAACTTCAATACCATATTGTTCCAAAATGATGATCGGTTCCGAACCTTCGTTCATTTCAATACGTTTGATTAAAACTCCGTTTGCTAATCGCTGTCCTGCCTGTACGTAGCGGCTAGTTGGTTCATTTGGTACTTTGATAATAGCTTGAAGTTGATTACCAAGCATGACCACACCACTCACAAAAACAGCCTTGGCTAAATCTGGTTGTGGTGGTGGTGGTAATACAGATGCTAAACGTTGGTCGGGAACAACCGGGGGTATGACTTTAGGTAAGACAGGAGTTAATTTTGGCAGATTTTTGCTGGAAACTGCTTTATTGATATTGTTTTTTGATTTATTTAATTTGGCATTTAACACTACACTGCTTTTTTGCGGTGTTCTTGTCGCTATTAATTTACCTCTAGTGTTGGTAATTGGTAAAGGCAGTAATCTGGGAACAGGCCGCATTCCCATAGTAGAATCCGCCACTCCTAGAGGAGATTGTCCAACAATTTGAGCAAACGGGTCATTACGTCCTTTTGAGACAATATTTATCCGTGCTTTTGCATTTGTGGGTTGAATCAAGCTAGCAGAAGCAGAAGTCAGTGAAGTTGCTTGCGGAGGAACTACAGGGTTATTGAATGATTGTGCTGGTGGTTTTTGCGTTTTTGCTGGTGTATTAGGCGGTGGTATTGGATTACTAGATTGTTGTTCACCTTCAGAAGCACAGGAGGCGATCGCTAAAACAAAAATGGCTGCAACTAATATTTTGAAATTTATACCCATCAGCCCCTCTCTCTCACCAGAAAATTTGTGTGTATCAAATTCAACATGCTTATATATAAAAGCTCATGTGAAATCTGATACCGTTATAACTCAACTTTTGGCATTTAATCTTCTGCAACACTCATTGATTGTTTCAACAAATCCAGCCCTTTTTTAACTCTGCGAGAAACAGTGACAACACTAATACCTAGCTGCTCTGCTACTTGTTTTTGTGTTAAATCGTGTAAAAACACAAATTCCAAGACTTCACGGGTACGTTTTTCGAGCTGAAACAGCGCTTGTTGCAAGCGAATTTGATCTTCTTGTGCTAGCTGAAAACTACGATAGCGATGATCAACAACCAACTCTCCCAAGCAAGTAGCTCCTTCTTCTCCATCCTGGACTGGTACATCTAAGCTTAAAGGAGCGCGATTTATCCATGCTAATTTAATTTCCTGCCATTCCTGGGTAGAAATTTCCAGTGCTGTGGCTAATTCTGCATCGGTTGGTTGGCGATTGTATTTCTCTTGCAAAGAACGCGAAACTCCTATAGCCTGCTGTTGCAGTGCTAGGTAGCGTCGGGGAATTCGTACGGTCACACCTTTATCTCGCAGATAATGTTGAATTTCCCCCCGAATGTAGGGAATGGCAAAAGAACTGAAAGCATGACCTTTAGAAATTTCAAATCTTTCAATTGCTCGAATTAAACCTAGACAGCCTACCTGGAGTAAATCTTCATAACTTTCATGGCACTGGTTTATCCAATAGTGAGCTTCTTTTCTCACTAGTCCAAAATTGAGTTTTACCAGTTGATTGCGAACATTTGCCGAACGAGATTGCTGATATTCTCGTAGCAGCTGTAAGATTTCATGTTTCAGTTCATTGGTGAGTGTGGTTGGCATAGATAGCACCGTTTTGTTTCTCTTGACAAACAAACAGTTAAATATTCACTGCTAAACCAAGCTCCAATTGTGCATGTCATGCATTTAAAGATTTCAATCAAAATACAAACAGGTCAACTAACCCCCATAGCGGACACAAAGAATTCTGATAGAAGTGTCTGCTATTAGGAGTATGACAATGGAGACTGGATTTAAATCAGTAGAAAAGAGTAATTATTTAGTCAACTTTGGTATGACCAATAGTTTTTGAAAATACATACAAAGGATATAAAAATTTTTACTTTAATTGAAACCGAGATTGTACTTAACTTAAGTAATTAAAGACAGATATGACGTATATATAAAAACTAATATTCAAGAAATACCAATTAGAGCAAGAAAAATTTTTCCCAAAAAATACTTAAACAGAATCACCCTTATGATTTAGTGTCATAAGGGTGATTAGGGATTAGCTATTGCGATCGCTACAAAGAGCATAACAATAGCTATCTTGAGTTTTACTCAGGTTTTCTACCGAAAATCATTTAGCTACGAGCTTGTTCCAAGCGAGCATAGAAGATACCACGAACTTTCACATCCTTAGGTTCACCAGCACCTAAATCAGTGTCAGAGGGTTGGTCACTCTCAAAAGTACCCGCAATTTCACCAGTAGAACTATCTACTTTGGCTACAGAGAGGGAGATTTTACCGTTAAGAACATCAGCACGCTTAACATTAGCGCGAAGAAGCTCTTCATCATCAGACTGAGCTGGGAGAGCCACAGCATTATCATAACCACTGGCGACACCACGACCTTTAGGATCTAAGAAGGTAGCACCACGATAAGAAGGAACTCTAAAAGCACCTTCAAAATCTGTTGAGGTATTAATGCTGGTCATACCAGGTTGTGACTGAGCGACTAAACCTTTGATGGTAAACAAGAAAGGTACTCTCTCACCTCCAGCTAATTGCACGGTGGTAGCTTGGAAGTCAAAGCCATCTTTTTCCACAAAGGTCAGGCTACCATCAGAATTAATCTTTAGGTCGCCTTCGATTTGATCCAACGAATAGGTCTTGCGAGTTACTAATTTCCCTGGAACAAATTCGGCTTTTTGACGCTTATTCGCAGGTTCTTCTCTGACAAAGAAATTGGTTGGTTCTAAGCAAAGTTCTTTTATGACGTAGGATTGGCTAGCATCAATGGGAATAGAACCACGACTTGTTTCTGTGAGTTGGGGACACTTGTTAGCCAGACCAGTTCCTTTAATTTGATCGTAGGTAAGTAAATCTGTACTACCAGCAGTCGGACCCTCACTACAAGCAGTTAGTAACCCCAAGCACAAAGCTAAGAGTGCAACAATTACAGCGCGAAACCTCATGGTCAACCTCAATGTCAAAAATTGATATCTTAAGTTGTAAAACTGCAACTGACCCGAATTTTTACTTGTTGAGCCTGAAGCTTAAAACATCAGACTAACCAAGACACAGTATCCATAAGGACAAGCATCTTAAGGACGAGTAAAAACAAGCAGTTCCATTTTTGGCGGCATTTGGTTAAAGTTAGGGTGTGTTTATGGATGAGTACACCCCGATACACAGTAACTTGAGCAGATTCGTCGAAAGAAGATACTGTTTTGACTTTTAGACGTCTTTGTCAAGTTGTAAACGACTGTAACACGGTTGCTACAACTTGTTTGGGTGATCACCCACTGTCCGTGAGTCTGCCAGTATTTTTACTTTCGCGGTATCGCCTTTGTCGTTTTGTGATATATGTGCCGCCACTACATACAGCCCATATTTTTATGGGGGATCATCAGCCAGATCATACGATTTTTTTTAACTCAAAATCAAAGCGATCTCACATTTACCATGTATTTATCAAAAATGCTGAGATCGTATTTAGCTACCTAATGGCTGTACTGAGTATCTCTACGGTAACTTATAGTTCAGATCAACACACTTTGCATAAGCTGATCAAGAGTTAAAAGCAGATTTTCTTTAGTTTTCCGTCAACACGTCTTTTAGCAAACAATGAAAGTAAAATATCTTCGTTTTGATTGACTGAGGCTAAAGCCTCTACGCATTCATCCGACTCCTTCTAGGAGTGGGCTTTCTGCTTTTATTGCTGTAAATTTGAGTTGATCTAGTTTATAGAAGCTGGCATGAATCAAAGCAGAATTTTTGAGTCAGAGAAATTATCTTGTAAGTTACAAGACATAGTTAGCGATGTACATGATGCAGTAGCATTTTGTCAAGGAGATAGTATCGCTCTTTTGGCTTTATTAAGACTGTTGGAAAAATTACACCGAGAGATTCGAGATGGAGCTTTTCAGAATAATTTGCCTAATAATCGTCAAGCACTGTATTCATTACTGAAAGATATCGAGTCAGAGGGTGGTTGGCCTTATATTGAACGGATGAGACTGCAACAATTTTTAGCAAATTTGCCATCAGAGGCTACTTCTGGAGAGGAAATGAAGATGTGAGGGGAGTGTGGGGGACACGGGGGACAAAACAATTAGAAATACCCTGTGGGAACATGAAGGGCGACTAATTACTGACTTTTGACACCATAACAGAGGGAGCGATCGCGTTGATCAACGTTGCGATTGTAGCGAAGATAATTACTTACCCAATGACAACCATGCACCAGTAAGTCATTCATATCTAAATTCCATAAGATGATGGTGTTGTCATCACCAGCAGATGCTAATGTTTGACTATCGGGACTAAAACTAACACTCAATACCGGAGCATGATGCCCATTGAGAGTTTTAATCAATTTGCCATCATGACTCCAAATTTTCACTGTGCTATCCCAGCCAGCAGCAGCAAGAATCTCGCCGTTGGGGCTAAAAGTTACAGAGTTAACACTATCACTGTAGCCCTTTAACAAAGTTTTCAATAATGTGCCGTCAGAACGCCATAACCTTACGGTATTATCCCAGCTAGCAGAAGCTAGTAAATGATCAGTAGGACTAAAACTTACACCCAAAACCCAACTATCATGAGGTGAAAAAGTTTTCAACAAAGTACCGTTTCGTCGCCAAAGTTTTACCGTTTGGTCATCACTGGCGGAAGCAAGAATTTGACCATTCGGGCTAAAACTGACGCTGTTTACCCAACCCTGATGTCCTAATAAAGTTTTAACTAACTGACCTTTACGATTCCAAAGCTTCACGCTTTGATCTTTACTCGCTGATGCTAATAACTCTCCGTCTGGGCTGAAACTAACACTCATGACACTATCGCTATGTCCTGTTAGGGTCTTGATGAGATGACCATCTAACCCCCAAAGTTTCACCGTTCTGTCATAACTTCCTGAAGCTAACATCTGACCTTGTGGGTCAAAATTGACACTAGGAACCCTATCAGTGTGTTCCACCAGAGTTTTAGATAAGTGAGCTTTACCGCTCTTGAGTTCACGTTGCCAGAGTTTAACAGTGTGATCCTTACTACCAGAAGCTAACATTTTGCCATCACGACTCCAAGTCACACTCAAAACTCGGTCTGTATGACCTTGAAGGACAGGTAGTCTCAAGGCGTTTAGACTCCATAGTCTTACTGTTTTGTCATAACTAGCCGATGCCAATAGCCTATGATCAGGACTGAAAGCTACACTAACAACACCATCACTGTGTCCTTTGAAAGTTCTGTCAGGTTGATTTTCCAACTCGCCTTTTTCATTGATTTTCCATAGGTATACAGTGTTGTCATCACCAGCACAAGCTAGCTGTTGACCGTCAGAACTAAAGTTGAGATTCCAAACAGTAGTGTTGTGTTGTTGTAAAGTTTTATAAAGATGAAAATCATAAATATCTTTATCACTTTTATCCGAACGTCGCCAAAGCTTGATAGTTTTATCTCGACCTGATGTTGCTAGTATTTGACCGTTAGGGCTAAAAGCCAGGGTTGTCACTCCCTCTTGATGCGTTAACAAAGTTTTCAGTAGTTTACCGTCGCGTCTCCAGATTTTGACTGTTTTGTCGTCACTAGCTGAGGCGAGAAATTGAGCATCAGGACTAAAGCTGACCGAATTCACCCAACCTTGATGTCCCCGGAGTGTTTTGATTAATTTTCCATCCTGACGCCATAATTTAACATTTGTGTCTTTACCACCTGTAGCTAATAGTTTGCCATCTGGGCTGAAATTAACGCTGAAAATCCAATCTCTATGTCCTTGGAGAGTTTTTTCGGGTTGGGTAAAAAATTCTCCTGTGATTGGATGACGACGCCAAAGTTTAACTGTTTTGTCGCGACTAGCAGAGGCGAGAGTTTGACCATCAGGACTAAAGCTCAGACCAGTGATTGCATCGCTATGATCATTCAGAGTTTGGATTAACGCACCGTTAGGATGCCATAATTTGATTGTGCGATCGCGGCTACCTGATGCCAATAATTTGCCATCAGGGCTGAATGCAATACCCCAAACAATATCATTGTGTGCTTCTAGCCGATTGACTTCGGTGACTCCGTATACTGCCTGCTGTAATGCTGTTACTACCCGCATCCTGGTATCTGGTTGTACTCCATTTGCTTGCTTGAATTGCTGCCATGCCCGTAAACTTTCTAGAAGAGCATCAAATTCTTTATTAGAGACAAATAAAGCTTCTGAGGAAGCAGTGATTGCACTAATTTTCAAGTTAGTCTCACTACGTTCTGCCCGCATTGTTTCACGAATAGCTGCTCTTTTTTGTAAGTCAGCTTGCCACCATAACCCTGCGATTGTTGTTGACATGATTGCCAATAATACACCTGCGATACGTGCCTCTCGCAATCGTCTTTGTAAAACTAAATTCAGTTTTTCTTGACTAACTTTTTGAGCTACTTCAGCTTTGGTTTTTTCAAATCTGACTTTGGCAAGTTCTGCAACTATGCCATAGTTATTTTTTTGACGAATTGGTTCTACTAAGTAATCATGAACTAATTGATAGCGATCGCCTGATTCTTCCCGAACTCGCAATACTAAACCATTACCCACCAATATGTCTAAAATCATTTCTATATTAGTGATGGGGTGGTTAAGATTTCGGGATGGGGTGATGGTTTTACTCGCCCCTTGCTCTCCCCATTTCCTTATTTCTCCATCTCTTTCTTTGATCAGCGCCGCTACTAAATCAGCTTTGGTTTTAATCGGTCGTGTACCTTTTTCATCACTTAATTCAAACAATAATTTCCAACTTAACTGTTCATTTTCCTGACCACAATCTTTGATTACTTCTTCTAACCAACGCTGTACTAATTTTTTAGAGCCACCACAACGCTTATACTCTTCAATAGTAATTATATTTTCTGTTTGTAGTTGGGCGCAAACTATTTGTAATTCAATTGGATTTACTTCTTCAATATCTCCTGCTAAATCATTTACTATTTGGTTGATTAACTCATGGCTTAATTCATAATAAGAACGTTGATTGAGACTTTGAATAACAGCAATTGCATCTTTCTTAGAAAATTTTCCTAAGTAGTAACGAATATCTTTATCCAGAATATTTTTATTAATTACATCTAAATCATAACCATGAGCATTATTTTGATTACATAAACGTTCTAATTCCAATAAATAGTGTAAATAATCTTCTCGCAAGGATAAAATAATTTTTACAAAAGCAATATTTAAACATTCACTAAAAAACTGGTAAAATTCGGTTCTAATCAAAACATTTTTATTAACAAAGAAAAACTCTTCAAACTGGTCAAACACCAAGATAATCGTATACTTACGATCAGTTAAAAACTTTAACTTCTCGATCAAAAGATTGTGAGAAAAGTCACTATGAGTAGTGATTTCTGTTTGAGCAAGCGCCTGGTTTAAACTATGTCCTAAACTTGTTTGCCAATCTGTATAAACAGATAAAATAATCTGTAAAGGATTACGTTCTCCGATAATTGTTTGTTTTAAAGCTGGTATTAAACCAGCTTTGAGAATTGAACTTTTACCAACACCACTAGGACCATGAATAACTGTGAGTTTACAGTCTGCACGGGTAATTCTTTCAATTAAGCGATTAATATCTTGCTGTCTTCCAGAAGCGGCTATTTCTTGGGCAATTTCTTCGGGAAAGTTTGTGTTTGTTTGTGAGTGTAAGGCTGAATTAATTCTGTAACGTTGTGGCTGTAGTTGACTAGCGCCAATGAAAGCACGAAAGCCGTACTGATGCTCAATTTGAATTTTTTCTTGCTTGAGATTAAATGCCTCTAAGTAGTCATGGCCTTCAACAAAATATAGCGATCGCAATTCATCCACTATTTCTAAGTACAGCGATGGCTCATACTGTGGTTCACAAACAATTTTCGCCCACTCTAGATTATTGACTGCTTCTTCCCACTCTCCCATCTGTCGCTGTGTCCGACCTAGTAACAGCAGATGAGAACTTTCTTGTTGACGAGAAACTTCTGGTGCTTCCTCAGCAATAGAAAGTGCAGAATTAGCTAATTCATGGGCTGCTGTCCAATTTGACTCAGAAGCAGCTACAGCAGCTAAAAAACCATAGTCTTGTGCGACTTGCACTTCATCACCATAGACTCGATGCAATTCTAGAGACTTGAGAGCTAATGCTTGTAAATCTTGCCAAGCTTGTAAACGTTGCAACATTTCGCAAGCTGGCAAAATGAATTTAGCTACTAAATCTTGTCTGTGTGCTTTTTCTAGAACTCCTAGACATTTTCTAAACCACAACAGTGCATCTTGCCAATATCTTCTGTTGAGCGCAGGACGTAATTCAGCCATCCGACGATAGCACAGTCCTTGGTGAAAGAGGACAACGGCTTGTCTGAGTAGTGAGCGTGTAGAAGACATGGAGAACTTATCCGTGTTCTCTTCCTGTTCCCAAAGCTCTAAACTGTGCTGAAAATAATTTAAAGCTTCTTCAATTTCATCATTAGCATAGCGATCGCGTCCCAAGACAAATTCGAGACTTGCTGTTAATTCTGGTTCTAATTTGACGCCATAACGTGTTTCCAAATCATGACGTGCTGACTCTATTTCATAACGTTGCTGAGATTTAGGATCTAAATCAAGAGCAGCATTAGATAAAAACTGTTCTGCGCCTGCTGCTAAAATGTTGGCAAATAAAGATTCTGTCTGTTGCTTAATTAAAGCAATCAGATCTTCTTTTGCCATTTCAAATTTGATTGTAGTTGCTGCCCAACTCTTAAAATCAGGTGCTAATCTCGATAGCAATGTTGCGACTTCGTCTGTAAGCCACAAGATTACGGGAAAAGGAAAACTATCACCATAGATATCTCGTGCTTGGTTGATACCAATTAATAAGTTTTCCAAAGCACTGACTTTTTCTAGACCGAAAACCATCACAGCAGATGGTAAACAATCTGTAACCACAGCAGGATTATCCAAAAATAATTCTGAAATGATAATGGTATGTAGAGCAGTAGATGAGGTCGAAAGAAAAACTTCTCGTAAGTAAATATTTTGAGTTAAAGAACGGAGGTTCTCTAACATTTGTTCGCATAGTTGACTGTAATTACATCGCACTAAAATTAGAGCAAATTGACCTTTGGAAAGTGCGATCGCCCGGATCAACCTTTGCACAGAACGCTGATTTTCGCTCGCGTTATCAGTAGCTGTGAATTTCCACTCTGTCATCCGATTTTAGATTTTAGAAAACTTCAGAATTATAGTTATGAGTTGTGAATAAGCCTATTTTGTTGCCAAGTGCGGATTTTTTCTGTTTCTGCTAATGCTGGACTGATACCAAACCAGCGTCCTGTAGTATCACGGTATTCAAAGATAAACATACTGCGTAGCAATGTCTGGTAATCAGATTCGCCTTTGACACTTTGTTGATTAACTACTTCTAATAGCAATTCCCAGACTTGTTCATCAATTGCTAATAGCAAGTCATCACGATAATCTTTGATTACTGCTTCTAAACAATCCTGAGAAAAAGGTGGATCTTGCCGTTGCAAACAACTGTATAACAGACCTAGCAGATTACGAATATGACCACCACTGATCCGACATAGTCGATCTAAAGTTTGAGGATGATCAAATAACTCTGTGATTAAGCTTAACCTTGCATTCCAGGAAATTTCAGGAAAAGCCCTTGTTAGTACTAGTTGGCGTAACAGAGAAATTCCTGGTTCGTAGTCACTACCATCTCTTTGGCGTACTAGTACCATTGGTAACACCTTCGGAGCGATACCACCCCCAAGACGGTTTTTGAGTGTTTCGTACTCATTAGAAAAAATTAATGCCAGGGGGATAGTATAGACCATATGGCACTTGAGTCGGCGTAACTGTTCACCTCGGTCAATGAAAAGATATTCTGGTAGCGATCGCCCTGAAGCTAAGGAGCGCATATCGACTCGATCTAAGTTATCGACAATCACTACCAATCCTTTTTGACCACGCTGCTTTAGGTGTTGAACAGCTTTGTCTAGCAATTCTTCGTTGATTGCTTGCAAAATACTATTGGTGCGTGGTTCCAAGTACTGTCGCAGTTGATTGCGTAGTTGCGGACTGTCTTTGGTTTTAGCGCTAATTTTTGCAATCCCTAAAGACAATTCTGCTTCTGCTGATAATTCTATCGGGGTCTGTAAAAAATCCCCAATTTCTCGAAACAGATTGGCAAAATAACCTGATTTCTCTTTGATGTTAATTGCTTCTAAACTAGTGCTGACTTGACGAGCTATACTCAGCAAAATATCGCTGACATCAATATCGGCCATGTCTAAGTCTTGACTGGATTCAAAATAGACCACATGGAACCCTGTCTGTTCTAGTTCTGTCTTTAAGCGCTGTAATTCTGTTGATTTACCGCAACCAATATGACCTGTAAATAATTGACAAGTTGGGTCATCTGGAGAAATACGGACTATTGTGCGTTGCAGTTCTTCCACAATTTTGCAACCACGCACATCAGAAAAGTCTATGTAGTATTGTCGATCTGATGCATCACCCATTACCAGGGTTTTACTAGGATTACAGGCTTGATAAAAGCGTTGCAAATTTAGTGATGTTTTCATGTAGATGCAGATTTATTTTGAGTATAAAAAGTATAAATTAATTACCTTACTATCAAAGTATGCATGAGACTTACTTCTGCATTTTTTGTCAACAGTAAGTCAGTAGCATGGTAAGAATTTTATCATCCCTGATTAGTGGGTTGTATCTTGTCTTTTTTACACCTGTTGTTGAGATTTTGACAACCTCTAATTTTAATCGTAGATAAGATAATGTCAATCATCATAAGACTTTAAGGGTGAAATTTACTAGATTTACAATTGCATGATTTGTATTTTATATAACATTGAATCCAAGTAGTTAAAAAATGTATCAAGCAATTTTAGTATCAAAACAGTAATTATTATGACTATTTTTTTGCAAAATCACGGTATTTTTATTTTTCGCAACAATTTAGAAAACATGCCATTTTTATTGTCATAGATTATACTATCGACTATTTTAGTAGGAGTTTTGAGCAGAGAATTATCTCTGAAGAATGCAAAATCAGAGTATAATTTCGTTTTTGCTGATGACTCTGTTCTGGAGGTATGATGCATTCACTAAAGTATCTATTTGTCAATATTTTTTGTATATTCTTTAATTAACATGATGACTAATCATTCCGAGCAGAGTACAAGCCCCTAACCCCCAAATGGGGGGAATAGGGGCTGGGGGTCATCCGCTAACAGGATTTTGGATTTTAGATTACTTTCCATTGAAGGCGCATTTTGTGCGTCTATGGATTTTGTCAAATCTTAATTTTGTTGCTGTACAGTGTTGAAAAGGCAGCTTTGACTACAATTATTGAATGTTACAGATGTGCAACTAACGACTTGGATTAAGAGTGTGGAAGAGGTTTGAATGGCTAGCATAGTATCAATTTCCCGCACAATCCTAGCAGGACGCCGTAAAAAGTTACGTAGAAAGCGGCTGATCAAATTTATTCAAGCGATTTGGCGAACTCTGGCCGTAACTAGTTTGGCGGGTGGTTTGCTTTGGATAGCAATTCAACCAAATTGGGTTCTCAAAACTCCTAAAGATGTTGTGATTACAGGAAATCAATTACTTTCGGATCAAGAAGTTCAGTCTTTACTGGTATTGTCTTATCCTCAATCTTTGTGGAAGATTGAACCATCTCGGATTGCTCGTTCTCTACAGCAACAACCAAGTATTGCTCAAGCAACTGTGAGTCGTCGCCTGTTTCCTCCTGGTTTGGTAGTCCAAATTCAGGAAAGAACACCAATCGCTCTCGCTCAAAGGCGTCGAGAACAAGCCAATAGTAAAAATGCTAATACAAAAGCAACCATGGGATTACTAGATGCTTATGGCGTATGGATACCTTTAAAAAATTTCACTTCCCTCAACTCTAGAGTTAAGCTGCCAACTTTAAAAGTTATCGGATCACCAGAACAATATCGTCCTTATTGGAGTTCTCTTTATGAAGCGATCAGCCAAACTTCCTTAAAAGTGACGGAAATAGATTGGCAAGACCCAACAAACTTAATTATAAAAACAGAATTAGGTTTGGTACATCTCGGTACACCAAGTCCCCAGTTACCAGAACAAATAAAGGTACTTGCCCAAATTCGCCATCTCCCTTCGCAACTGAATCCCAATGAAATAGAGTACATCGATCTGAAAAATCCAGAACATTTATTAGTACAAATGAACCACAAAAACAGTAAACCAATTTCCAAATCGACCAAAAAAAATCTACGTGTTTGATGTTAGAAGATTCTTAGGCTATAAAGAAGTTTTATGTTGAATAATATGTTTATTGTTGAGTTGGGTTTACCGAGTCACCTATGTCAAAATCGGCGTTAACTTCGTAATTACAACTGGAGGATTAGTTGCAAAACCTCTCTTTAGACAGTAAAAGCTCTTATTGTTATTTAATTAACATCTAATGACGGGTAGAAGATGTTAGGTTCTTTACTTATAGCATCTTACCTAAAAGCAATTTTTCACTACCCAATCTTCAGTTTAGCATAATACTTGCTATATTGAAGTTCTCTTTACTACCTGCCAACTCATGTAGGTAAACAGTTGCTTTTAAATACTTGTCGAGAGTTGCCTGTCTGATAGATGTTTTAATTGAGGTAAGTAAAACAGTAAATCAATAAGATGTTTCAAAACCTCAGTAAAACACTACAAACATAATTTTTCTGTCACCTCTATTTGGAGCATAGGTAAATAAAATATTAAGACATTAAATTTGTCTAAAGTTGCAATTATCCCTAATGGTGAATCCAATTCAACATATCATCAACCGAGAACTGACGTATCATGACTAGTCTTTGCAAGTAATACAATTAGCACAGTATTTTACGTGCAGAAATTCGATTCTTCAATACAATTGTATAATTAAAGACCACAAAACTATGCGATTTTTGAACTTTGAACTATCTATTTTTGCCTTTCAGCAATGTTTTAATAGTTTTATGCCTAATATTTTATACCAAAAATCTGGGTTATTTTAATGAGAAAAGAAAAAAAATACACTTCTGACTGTAAAATTAATGACCAATATAAAGCAATGGCAGCAAAAGAAAAAGGTGATTGGGGCTACCAAAGGTATACCGAACCAAATCGGTAAAAAAGCAGTGAATATATTAATGTCTGGTGGAAGTGATACAGGTCATTTTCAGGTAAATAGTAGGTATACTTCTCTAGAATTAACTGTGCAAACAGGCGCCTTGATGACTTACCCCATAACAAATGTTTCTACCTCTAATCCTGAAAGGGTTGGAAGTGGGGAGAACAAGAAAAAACAATGTCATATTGTTGATGGCAGCGTCAAACTATAGTTGACTCTTAGGTGAATAACACCTTAAAAAGCCGTTTATCTACCTTTGTGAATCCAATGACACTTGATAATAACCAAGGACTTACCTATAAAAACTCCCAATCTCCAGGACAGTCTGCTTTTTCACTGGCTGTGAATTCCACAAATCCGTTTAATCATTCAGGGTTGAGCTTTGGGCAAAATAATGACACTAAAAAAATTGAGCGTGAAGATACTCGAATCGGCGACATTGTTCCCGGTCGAGTTGCCAACATTAAAGTGATCGGTGTAGGTGGCGGTGGAAGCAATGCTGTTAACCGCATGATTGCATCAGATGTCAGTGGCGTAGAGTTTTGGTCTATCAACACGGATGCTCAAGCTCTGACTTTGGCAGCAGCTCCGAGCAGACTACAAATAGGACAGAAGCTGACACGGGGGTTGGGAGCAGGTGGTAATCCTGCTATTGGTCAAAAAGCTGCTGAGGAATCACGAGATGAGATTGCTACGGCTTTAGACGGTGCGGATTTAGTATTTATTACCGCTGGTATGGGTGGTGGAACTGGTACAGGTGCAGCACCAATTGTGGCAGAAGTCGCCAAAGAAATGGGCGCTCTTACCGTTGGTGTAGTTACACGTCCCTTTATCTTTGAGGGGCGTCGCCGAATCAGCCAATCAGAGCAAGGGATCGAAGGGCTAAAAAGTAGGGTAGATACATTGATTATCATCCCTAATAACAAGCTCCTGGAAGTGATCCCCGAACAAACACCGATGCAAGAAGCTTTTCGCTATGCAGATGATGTGTTGCGCCAAGGGGTACAAGGCATTTCCGATATTATTACGATTCCTGGTTTGATCAATGTTGACTTTGCAGATGTGCGAGCAGTAATGGCAGATGCAGGATCAGCATTAATGGGGATCGGTATTGGTTCTGGAAAATCTAGAGCCAGAGAAGCTGCGATCGCAGCGATTTCTTCCCCATTACTCGAATGTTCGATTGAGGGAGCTAGGGGTGTTGTCTTTAACATCACTGGTGGTAGCGATCTCACATTACACGAGGTGAATGCTGCTGCTGAAACAATTTATGAAGTGGTTGATCCCAATGCCAATATTATTTTTGGAGCGGTGATTGATGACAGACTCCAAGGTGAAGTCAGACTTACCGTGATTGCAACTGGATTTACAGGTGAGGCCCCAACTGCACAACAGCCAACCGTTACCCAAGGGCGAGTAGTACAACCCCAACCACAAAGAAGACCAATGCAACAACCTCCTGCGCCTAATCCACCAACCCCAACTCCAGAACCAAAAGAAAAAGGAACCATATTGGATATTCCTGATTTTCTGCGGAAGCGGACACCACCACGCAATTAAAAGATTAACTGTTGGCTTGCCGGCTGCTCATTTCTAATTTTGCGAGTTAATAACAGGAGTTAAGATCAGCAATTTAGTTACCATTTTTGGTCTAGCCAATCAGTATCTAAACTCATCTACCTATCCCATAGACTGAAATTAGCTTAGGCTAGAGTCAGATTGTTTGAAATCATCAGTGTGTTTGGTAAAAAGCGAAGCGATCGCCTTTGTTATGGTTATTGATTTAGTTGTCTTAATAATGTCTTGGGTCGAGATAAGTATTGTTAATAGTGGACTGATTTTGCTTTTGTCGTCTTTCAGCACAAAGCTATTTTTTAACTGTTCGGTCTAAATTTCACTACCGGATGCCACTGTAACTGTTTATGTTATTTGTAATTTATTGTTTTGGTTTCCAGGGTGCAAGAAAAATTACAGATGAATCATGAATTATGAAGGTTGAAAAATTTCATAATTCATCATCAATAATTTATAAATTTTTTGTCTGCTCAACCCATTTCATCACCAGATGACCAAGGCGAATACCCTCTAGTCGATCAATTTCACGTATTCCTGTAGGACTGGTGACATTAACTTCTGTCAAGTAGCCACCAATGACATCGATCCCAACAAATACTAAGCCGTCTTGACGTAGGGTTTCGGCAACTTCGGAGCAAATTTCGTGTTCTTTTGGGGTAATTTCGGTTTTGGCAACTGTACCACCAGCGGCCATGTTATTGCGAAATTCTCCACTAGCAGAAAGGCGATTAACTGCTCCAATCGGTTTCCCATCGAGAAGGATGATCCGTTTATCTCCCTGTTTCGCCTCTGAGATAAAATTTTGTACCATGACAGGTACTCCACCCCGAAAAGTACTGAGTTCGATAATCGAGTTGAGGTTGCGATCGCCTGGTTGTAAAATTAAAATTCCCTCACCAGCTTTATTACCTAATGGTTTGAGAACTGCTGTACCTTTTGCTTCTACAAAATCTCGGATAATCTGCTTATCAGCGGTAACAATAGTCTCTGGTATTACTTTGGTAAACTGAAGAGCGTACATTTTTTCATTTGCCGCTCGGATACCACTAGGACTATTGATTACCATGGTTTTGTTTTGGTCAATGTAGTCCAAAATGTAGGTGGCATAGAGGTATGAAACTGTCACTGGTGGATCGGTTCGCATGAATACAGCATCCATTGTTTCCAAAGACATGCAGATGCGATCGCCTAAAGTGTACCAAGGATTCGCTGCTACCCAGCGTTCCTCCACCAGTTCAATAGGTACAAGTTCTACCCGTTCCAAAATAGCCCAAGCTTTACCTGCTACTACACTCAATAAATTCGCTTGGGTAATCCAGACTTCATGTCCCATGACATGTGCTGCTTCCATTAGGGCGACGCTTGTGTCATGACAAGGGTCAAGGGTCTGGATGGGATCAATAATAAAAGCCAATTTCACGCTTTCTGCCTCAATTGCCAGCAAATTTCACGGTCATTCGATTTTAGATTTTGGAGTGGCTCTAGAGATCTTTGTGCTTGCTCTGTACCATCAAAGAAGTATCGGTGATTTAATTTAAATTATCCCCTGATGGTTAAACAAGTTTTGCGACGACCGCTCGCCAATCAAAATACCATCAAACTCCTTCATCTAGACGGTATTGGCAGAAGCTAATAAATTATCTAGCTGATCTCTAGCGTCTAAAGCGTATATGTCATCACAACCACCAACATGAACATTATTGATGAAAATTTGTGGTAACGAGCGTCTTCCATTTGCTCTTTGAGCCATTTTCTCCCGTGCTGCTTCATCTCCATCAATGCTGTACTCGGTGAAGTTCACCCCCTTTTTCTTCAGCAAGCTTTTAGCGCGGATGCAAAATGGGCAAGTCCTCCAAGTGTAAATTTCTACTTTCGCAGCCATAATATCCTCAATTTTATTTAATATTTCTTAAATTTTAGAATTTTATTCCTGGCTGTGGGTGCTTTATCCTGTTTTTCTTAAATTTTAAGCAAACCTTTCATTTATCATACTCATTTTTTAAGTGAGAATATAGTACTTTTTATACATTTGCAGCGATTTTCATATAAGGGCATTTGCTGATGAGAATGTTACTAAAAAATAATAACAAACTCATGCAAATGCTTATTTCATAAAACTTATATGAATTGCACCTAGTTGCGTAACAAATCGATAATATTAAATTTATAATACCTATAACCTCAGAAATTGCACTGATTAAAAATTAGAAGAATCAAAAAAGATTTCAGTATTTGCCGCACAACGACTGAGGTGTTATAGATCCCCGACTTCTTCAAGAAGTCGGGGATCTGAACAAATTCTACTAATGCTTTACAAAAAATCCGTAAATCCTACCAAGAGCAGCTGTATGCTTCATCTTTAGCAAAAACAGTTAAAGACTAAGATATTTATATTCTTATATTTTGATCTTAGGAAATAAATATCTACGTAATGGCAACAATTATTACATTACCTAACTATATCAATGGTCAATGGTGTGCATCTAATGCTACAGAATTTTTAGATGTAATTAACCCAGCGACGACGGAAATATTGGCGAAAGTGCCTCTGTCAACTGCATCTGAGGTCAATCAAGCTACGGAAGCAGCTGCCACAGCTTTTGTTACATGGCGACGGACTCCACCGACAGAACGGGTACAGTATTTATTTAAACTGAAAAATTTATTAGAAGAAAACTTTGAAGATTTAGCCCGTACAATTACTCAAGAATGCGGTAAAACTTTAGCTGAGTCGAAGGGTGAGATGCGCCGCGCCATTGAAAATGTCGAAATCGCTTGCGGTATTCCGATGATGATGCAGGGGACAAATCTGGAAGACATCGCGCGGGGAATTGATGAGATGATGATTCGCCAACCACTGGGAGTATGTGCGGTGATTGGGCCGTTCAACTTTCCAGGAATGATACCATTTTGGTTTATGCCCTATGCGATCGCCTGCGGTAATACCTATATTGTCAAGCCTTCGGAAAAAGTGCCACTGACAATGCAAAAAATCTTCCAGTTACTGGACAAAACAGGCTTTCCCAAAGGCGTGATCAATCTCGTGAATGGGACGAAACAAGCTGTAGATGCTATTCTAGATCATCCGCAAATTCGGGCAATAAGTTTTGTTGGTTCCACACCTGTAGCAAAATATATTTATAGTCGAGCCGCAGCAAACGGTAAGCGTGTCCAGTGCCAAGGTGGTGCGAAGAATCCGATTATTGTCCTACCGGATGCAGATATGGAAATGACCAGGCGGATTACTGCGGATAGCGCCTTTGGTTGTGCAGGACAACGTTGTTTAGCAGCTTCAATCGCTGTTACTGTGGGGGAAGCACGGCAAACTTTTACAGAAGCGATCGCAGAAACTGCCAAAAAGCGAGTGGTAGGTAATGGTTTAGAACCAGGGGTAGAGATGGGGCCAGTGATTTCTGCCCAAAGTAAAGACAGAATTGAGAGCTTAATTCAAAAAGGTGCAGACAGTGGCGCGACGTTGTTAGTAGATGGACGCCAACCAGACATTTTTGGACATGAACAAGGTTACTTTGTGCGTCCCACAATTTTGCAAAATGTCGATCCGGCGAGTGAAATTGCCAAAACCGAAATTTTCGGGCCAGTACTGAGTTTAATCCATGTAAACAATATTGATGAAGCGATCGCTTTCGTCAACAGTGGTCAGTATGGCAATATGGCTTGTTTGTTTACCACCAGTGGCGCAGCAGCACGGAAGTTTCGCTATGAAGCAGAAGCAGGTAATATCGGTATCAACATCGGAGTCGCCGCACCTATGGCATTTTTCCCCTTTAGCGGCTGGAAAGACAGCTTTTTTGGTGATTTACACGGTCAAGGTAATCACGCAGTTGAGTTTTTTACGCAAACGAAAGTAGTCGTGGAACGCTGGCCTAGTGAATGGTCACGTCAGTTTTGATTGGGGATAGGGGATCGGGGATCAGGGATTGGGGTTCGGGGATTGGGGTTCGGGGATCGCAGGGTGATTTCATACAACCGGATAAATCACCACAATTTCTGCATCGCCAGTCATGGGTGCAAAGGTGCGATAAGCTTCTAATGCATCCTGTTTGACTTGTTCTGAAACAATGGGAAATGTGCTGAGAATGTAAGTAAATTCTTCTTCGGTTAAGCCGTAGAGGTGCGCTACGATTCCATCAAGTTCGGCGCGGAGTTTGGCGCGATCTGTTTCATCGGTAACGCCACATTGTAGAGACGTTAAATTTAACGTCTCTTGCGCCAGTTCGTCAAATTCTGGGGTGGTGCAGATGAGTTTAGCGGCGCGTTCTACGATGTCCGTGAAGTGGCGATCGGTTTGTGTTAGACGTGGTATTGGTAGTTGGTAAACATAGAACATATTGCAATGCGCCGTAACTTTCTGGCGAATTACAAAATCACAAGCAAAGCTATTTAGTACAGCGCAGACAGACAATAATTCCTGCTGATTGCTGAATGGTTCTGAGACAATTAGTGTGTTACCTGCAAAAAGATTAGGCGGGATAATTCCCGAAATCATTGTCCTTTCATTAGTGCTTGATGCTACGTCCCTAAACCCTAAACGATAATTTTGATAATCTAACTTCTGACCATTATCATTTCCATTCCTTCCCAATATTGCTTTCCTACCTTCCTGTTCATCTACCCAATATCTTGGTTCCGCAAATTGATGCGTAAACTGATGAATCATCTTACCTTCATAAAGCGGTATCCTTCCTTTCCCAGGCTGTTGCTTAAATAAATGACTATCATTAGTCATGTCAAATTCACGAGTTAACCGCAGATTCCATTTACCATCAATCTTTTCCCCTAACAAAGGAAACCTCAGCATTTTCTCAGCAATGCGGACATCTATTTCATTCTTAAACTCCATCACCGAAAGTGAATCAGGCGAGAGTTTCCGCACCATATCAAAACTTATCCGCAAACTTTCTTGACTCGGAAATCTTTCCAACTCCTGTACATCAAGTCGCATAAAAGCCGATGGAAACTCAGTTGTTTTACCACCTTTAGCAAAGGTAAGAACGACTATTTTGAAACTACGATGAACACCTTCAAAAACTTCTTTACGATTCTCCAAACAAAATAATCCAGTTACCTTTGTTTGGCTAAACAGCATTTCTCGCAGTTGCTTAGTTCCTAAATCAGTGTAGATTCCACTAGGAATGACAATTCCACATTCCCCACCATCTCGCAGCAAATGAAAGCAGCGTTCGACAAATAATTTATAAAGATTAATATCTGTACCAGCTTTTTTACCATTAACAATAGAAATCTGATTTTTATAATCTTCAGACGAACGATAATAAGCACTCACATAAGGATATTGACTCTGATATTCTAACCAAGCTGCTGCAATTTCCGGTTTTTGTAAGTAGGTGGGCGTGAAAATTTATAAGTATGTAACGAAAAATTAACCATTCCTATTGGAAAATTTAATACGTGTGGTACTGTAGTTGCCCTTTTCCCCCCTTGCTTCGACTCCATTGATGACAGCATAGGCAAGGTCTAATTCATCATCAAACATTTGTCCTGATATTTCGTCTTTTTTGAGGTGTTGCCACTCTAATTCAATTGGATTCATCTCGGAACAATACTTGGGTAAAAAGAAGATATACAAACCAAGGTTTTCCCACTTTGACCATAACTGCTGGACTTTCTGGGATCTATGTATAGGACTGTTATCTTGCACTATGACTCGGATACGCCCACTTTTTGATGCTTCTTGGGCTTCTTGCTCCATCATTTGGATGTAAACTTTGCTATCAACGCCTCCAATAATCAGACCGTAAACAAAACTGATTAAGGGTTGAAAGAACCCGATAATGCTTAACCTTCGACCACGACGCTTACTTTGCTCTAAGCGTTTTTGCTTACCTCGAAAGTAATATGTATAACTAGGTTCGCTCCACGTACAAAATCCAGATTCATCAAGGTATTTCAGGTCTATTTCTCCCGTAGCAGCAGCCAGTTCTAACATCTCTAAGTCTGCTTGTTTACAAACTCGCGCTATTGGGTCTTGTTTTCCTTTGTGACTTTTCCTAGTTCGTTTCCAGTTGACCCCCTTTTTTTGAGTACCCGTCTTAATCTGTCAGGACTCAGTTTGATTTTGCGATCGCTTGACAATTTTTCAGCAAGTTGACGACTGTTATATGTACGTGGTTCTTTTTTAAGGCACTCTTCCAAAAAGATTATGTCTTCTTCGGACCACTTCAGTTTTCCCCCTCGACCTGCTAATTCCCAAAGCCCTTCCAGACCTAGTTTTTGCCATTTATGCAAAACTTCTCTCACGGTCTGTGAAGTCCAGTTAAAGTGAGCAGCTATTTTTTCTACATACCAGCCGTGAGCGTTTAGTCTGATTACCTCTGCTCGGTCTTTAACTTTCTGCGGTACATCCGCAGTTCTCAGTTTTAACAAGGTGTTATCTTGCTCACGAGTTAAAAATACTCTTAAACGAGCGCCCATAACTTAGTCACCTCGGTAGATGCATTTTCCGTATTTACATACCTTAACATAGTTTGGTTTTTTCATGCCCACCTACTTATCAATGGCTGACTGTCTTAACGGGTAACGATAAATATCATCTATTGCTTTTAGCAATTCATCAGTAATAAATAAAGTCCCTTTCATTTCCTGAACATAACTTTTTAAGCGTTCATAAGTGCGGAATCTTGCACCTGATGGTCTTCCCAATTGACCACCCATATTTTTTTCTTCCTCAGCAATCAGTTCCGTACCTTTTTTAACTAATTCGTGATGCTGTTTATCTCTGGGAATGGCGGGAGTGGATTCTTCACAAGTTGCCATTTTTAAAACAGCTAATTGCGATTGAGTAACACTTTTTCCTTCGCGATCAACATAAATTAAAGAATCATTCCCCTCAGTGGTTTTCATATAAAGTAATACTCCCTCTGGTTGCACAGGTTGGGGAGTATGGGCGCGAGTAGAATAAACCACATTTGGCATTTCTTCAATCATCTTTTTCAAAGTTGGATTATTATCCGTAGCTTTTTTCCAAATTTGAAATGCTTCCGATGTTAAGTCTACTTCTGTGTCTTCTTCGCCATCCAAAATTCCAGATTTTTCATTATAGAGGTCGAGAATTACCTGTGTATCATCATCTTCAAAAAATGCTTCATCGGTTCCTACTACTTCCGCATTTTCTTGTAGTCGTTGACGCAATCGCCCCCGTAAATTAATAATGCGTTCTACTCCCTCTGCTGGTAAGAAAGAATAACAGAGAATGTTTTCAGCATTTTGTCCAATCCGGTCTACTCGTCCCGCCCTTTGGATTAGCCTAATAATAGCCCAAGGTAAATCCCAATTGATGATAATTGCACAGTCTTGCAGATTGTGACCTTCACTGAGAATATCGGTAGCAATTAAGATACGTAATTCTTGAGAAGGGGTGATGCGATCGCCTTTTCCATTACTCACAGGACTAAATCTTCCCGTCAATTCCGTAGGGTTTTTTGATTGACCTGTCACTCCTGCTACATGAGTAATCTTGATCGCCTGTAGATTCTCAGTCAGATAACGTACTGTATCGGCAAATTGGGTAAAAATTAGTATCTTATCTTTTGGGTGAGTTTTTGTTAGTAATTCGACCAAAGCAGCAAATTTTTTATCTTCTTGGGAATTCCACTCGCCACAATGTTGCAACACATTGATCAGTGCTTTAGCATCCGCCAACAAATCCCGTTTTAATTTTTTGATATCAAATAGTGTAGAACGCAACCACCTAAATCGCCGTTGATAGCGAGTTGCATATTCAGTATAAATTAACTCTGCTTTTTGACGAAAACTTTGTTCTGTTAAGTTTGCTGCGTCTGTTTCTTTTTGCACGGAAGATTCTTCGATATCATCTTCGGTTTCTGTATCAAACAAAGTTGCTGTAATCGACTCAGCATCTTCATCGTTATTACTTGTATTTAATAACTCAGGATCTTGAGTACCAATAGGAAGATCAAGTTCGTGTTGTAGGGCATATAAATAAATAAAATTTCGTAAAATATGACGTTCAATTGATTGGAGAAAAGCAATTCCACTGCTTTCCAAGCGTTTAAATAAATTGGTACGAGAAAATCCCATTAATCTACGTCCACCACGAAATAATGAATTTAAAAATCGTTGTTCAGTTTCTGTTGGTGGTTGTTTGTGTTTGGTGACAAGGTAATTTCCTAACCCATAACGAGGTAGATTAAGTTGATTAATTATCTCTACCATTGACTCAGAATAAAGCCGAGAATAAACGTCATTATCAGAACATTCTAAAGTAAACTTGACAGTCCGAGGAATACGATATGGGAAATAAGAACGACTCCCATCAACAAATTCTAAATATTTACGTTCAGTTGCATCTATATGGGCATAATTATCTTTAATAAAAGATCGCGTCCGCCGTACCATGTAGCGTTTCATCAACTCTCGCCAGTCGTCGGAATATTCGCTTTTTTCAAACGCCGCTAAAGAACGTACAGAAAATTGATGTCTTCTAGTAAACTCTAATTCTCCAAGTTCATTGATTAAAGCTTCTGGTCGAAAACCTAAATCCTGGTCTTCTGGTACAAATAATCTTAATTGGGAAGAAAGGTCAAGATAGGTTTTGTTATAAGGTGTAGCAGAAAGTAGAATACATTTACTTTCGTTAGCATTAATATATTCTGCGATCGCTCCATATCTTTTTCCTTCCCGGTTACGTAAATTGTGACTTTCATCTATTAACACAACTCGGTAGCGACGTAACTTTGGTAATTCGACAAGTACTTTACTAATCGGCAAAACTCTAGCATATAACTTATAGTTATCAACATATTCCTGCCACATTTGCACCAAATTTTTCGGGCAAATAATCAGCGTTTCTAAAAGACAATCTTCCTGTAATATTTTTGCAAGGGCGGTTCCCACTAAAGTTTTCCCTAAACCAACCACATCCCCCACCAACACCCCACCACGTCTAGTAACATGACGCGCTGCTAGCTGCACTGCTGCTTTTTGGAAATCAAATAAATTGTTAAATTCACGGGGAATGCGAAACTCTGAAAGTCCAGCGATCGCCTCATGAGATAAGTGATAAGCAATCTTGAGGTAAATGTGGTAAGGTGGGATTAATTTTTCCCTCGCCCAACTCTCATCAATAATTTCCGCTAGTTCTTTGGAAATATCTATACAACCGTATTCTTGCCAACGATCATCAAACCATTTTTGCAGTTTGTTGCAAGCATCGTGGTCTAAAATATCAACATTCAATTCCCCTTGTTTAGCCAATCCCGGCAAAGTTAGGTTACTACTACCCAAAAATCCGACTATTGGTGCATTTGGATCTTGTCGGTGTACAAGGTACAACTTGGCGTGGAGAGGGTGACGCAGAAACAGTTTAATAATTAGTTTCTTTGTTTTTAGCTGATAACTTAACCGTCGCAAACCCGCTTCATCTTGATTCGTAGGCGCACCGATAGTTAACTGCTGGCGAAATTCACTAGCCATCTGTTTTTTATAACGCGCGATCGCACTATTATCGATCCGCCCATCACCACTACCAAGGGTGAAAGCTGCATGGACTTCATCACTCTCACGACTTTGCATCCCAATCAGCAAACGACAACAAGCTTTTTCGTTGCCAACATACTGTTCAATTAAATCATCTATTTTTCGCCAACCTCTGAGATTAAAATAGCCAACGCAAAAATCTGACCGATAAGAGACTTTCAATGTCTCTCGCAAAATCGGTAGCAGTTGCAAATCTATGTTGTCAAAGATGCGTGGCATGGTTTTATACTCAATAGAAGATTTTGTGGTGAGTTGCTCACCGACAATTTTCTACGAGTATAAGCAACAAAAAGTTCCATATGGGATAAAACGAGAATCCCAATCCCCGATCCCCAATCCCCAATCCCCGTTACCCCTTCGCCCCTAATCCCCACTCCCTTGGGGGAGGAGTTCCCCAATCCCCAATCCCCAATCCCCAATCCCCAATCCCCGATCCGCGATCCCCTATTCCGACGGTAAAGAAGCAAAGACCTGTTCAACTAACTGCTTGGCCTTGTTGTCTAAACGTTGCCAATCCACATCACCCACTTCATCTATTAAACTAGTATCAATCTCAACTGCATCATTGTTGGGGGAAGTGTAATCAAGAAAACACACTTGATAACATAATTCCCATAAATCTACGCTGACTTCTTGCTCTTGACGCTGCAAAAACAAGTGATATCCTGGATGGGGAATTGGCAGACGAGCTAGTGTCTCCCTAATTTCTATGGCTTTTTCTGGTGTTGCAGCTTCTAGTTCTTGCAAAAGCTTCGTAACAATAGCTTTTGTATCTTCTGTGGTTTCTAGGGGCCAAATCAGTACATCCTGGTAAGTTCCTTTCCAATCAGAGAGATCCAGTAGCTTGCGAATGTTATCAACAACGCGAATGAAAGCAGGTTGCATGAGGAGTTCAGCCTGCTGCCAAGCGAGTGAGTTGGTGATTTTAGGAGGCATGGGTACTAAAAAATGTTATTGAAAAATAAATTAACAATTTGTATCTATTAAAAAGTGCGTTTTACGTGCAAATCTTTTTTCAAGATAACGGATTTTATCGATCAAAGCTTGGAGATATTTATTACCATTTGGCAACACTGGGTGTAAACACTGGGGAGGGAATATGATTGGCAAGTTACTAGACCACCGATACCAAGTTATCCAAGTTTTGGCAACAGGAGGATTTGGAGAAACCTACATTGCCAAGGATACGAAGCGACCGGGTAATCCTATTTGTGTGGTGAAGCATCTCAAGCCAGTTAGCACCGACCCTACAATCTTTGACACTGCCAAGCGATTGTTTCACAATGAAGCCGAAACCTTAGAAAAATTGGGTAATCATGACCAAATACCCAGGCTTTTGGCTTATTTTGACGAAAATCAAGAATTCTATCTGGTACAAGAATTTATTGAAGGACATCCTCTCAATGATGAATTAATTCCTGATGAAGCTTGGACTGAGGGCGAAGTTATTGATTTATTGATAGAAGTTCTCAATATTCTGGAATTTGTTCATAGCCACGGGGTAATTCATCGGGATATCAAGCCAGATAATATAATTCGTCGTGCCTCTGACCATAAATTAGTTTTAGTAGACTTTGGCGCTGTCAAACACTTACGTTCTCCTTCTGGATATCCTCAAGCATTCGGTGGTGGACATTTTTCCGCAACAGTGGCAATTGGTACTCCCGGTTATATGCCTACAGAACAAGGACAAGGTAAACCCCGCCCCAACAGTGATATTTATGCTTTGGGTATTATTGCGATTCAAGCATTGACAGGAATAGCACCAATCGATTTGCAAGAAGATACTCAAACTGGTGAGATTCTTTGGCAACATTTAGTACCTATCAACCAAAATTTGGTTGCAGTTTTAGACAAGATGGTACGCTATCACTTTAAAGACCGCTACCAAACTGCTACAGAAGCACTACAGGCGTTGTATTCTCTGGGTATGCATTCCGAGTCCATAGCAAACCCCAGAAAGTCTAGCTACCAATCTATCAAATCTCCATCGCTTCAGTCTCAGCAAAGAACTGTCGCTGTTGCACCTGTAAATCGTGAAATTTCAAAATCAGCAACCCCTCAGCCTCAGCATACTACCATTCGTAGAAGTTCCGGTGGTCTTGATTTACTACAGCTATGTATTCTGGTGATTTTGGCTGGTAGTGCTGCTGTTGTCGCTCCAGCTTTAGTCAAAAATGTCGAAAATTTCACTACTAGTTTTTCGGGGGGTAATGACACAGCCAGTAACTGTTTTGTTGTGGTTGGTGCAAATAAAGTTAATCTCCGTTCCGAACCAGTGGCGATCGCCAATGACAACATTGTAGAAACACTTAGTAAAGGCAAGCAATTAGAAGTCACCGGTAAGCGGACAAAAGCTGGTTGGGTAGAAGTTAAAATCGACCCCAAGAACTCAGCTTGGATATATTCGGATGCAATCAAAAATCAAGAAGAATGGGTTTCTTGTCTACGAGATAGAGGGATTGCACTTAAAACAGTAGATGATAGTACTGTGATTGCTAATCGTCCCCTTTCTACAAAACCTGTGGTTGATGTAGAAACACCACCCTCAAAAACATCACAACCTTTACCATCACCATTACCTTCATCACAATCAGACTCAGATAAACCACAAAATAAAGCTGTCAATAAAAGTGCTAGTGAAATTTTAGAACAAGCAAAAGAGAAATATGAATCTGGGGATTTAGACAGAGCGATCGAACTTCTGAAGTCTATACCTTGGAATGCGTCTGATTTTAAAGAAACAGCAGATATTATCACCCAATGGCAGCAAGATTGGACAAAATCAGAAGCTTTATTCAATGAAATTAATAAGGCACTAGATAATGGTCAATGGGATAAAGTTTTGGCTTACAAAGATCATCCCGAAAAATTACCCAATATTGAATATTGGCGCAATAAAATTGAACCATTATTTAAACAAGCAGCCGACAATCAGGCTAAAGAAAAAACAAGCCCTACGGTTAGTCCGCAGTAGAGGTGGGATTGGGGATTGGGAATTGGGCTTTTTTAGGTTACTTTAGCTTTTATACTGAACTTCCCCAATTGATAGGCATATTTCTTGGCCCGTACCGCATCTACTTTTAAATCTAAATCTTGTTTTAATACTTCTTTATAGAGAAATAGAACAGTGTGAAATGCCTGATTTTGCGTTGATGTAGCCATATTTTCATCAACCGCAAGATGCGTAGCCAAAAGTCGATCCAGAGTTAGAGTATCGCAAACAAGCAAAGACTCAAACATCTCTCCCAGATCAAGACCATCTCAGGTCGGAGTGCTTTGGGGTAAACTACTACGTCAAACTCCGTGACTTACTTAAATCAGGATGCAGCTTGCGCTGTCGGTTATGGCGATGTTTAGAGGTAATCTGTGAGACGATTGAGAATCAGATCGAGGTTGAAATCAATGCTTTATATGGTCATCGAATATTTCAATGCAGGAGCGGCTGTTGATATTTACCGTCGCGCCCGCGATTATGGTCGTCAGTTGCCACCAGGTCTTGAGTACGTAGACAGTTGGGTAGATTTAGACTATTTTCGGTGCTTCCAACTCATGCGAACAGATAACCGAGCCTTGTTTGAGGTTTGGATCGAAGCTTGGAGCGATCTCGGTCATTTTGAAATCATTCCAGTGAGGACTTCGGCAGAGGCTGCTCAACATATTGCGGATAAGCTCTAGAAGTATTCTCTGCCTGCGGGCAGAAAGAGGTTTCGGTATAATGTTTAGATAGATATTTTTCCCTCATGGCGTTTTATGAACTACCAAGACATTATTACGATCGAGCCTGTAAAGCGCAGTGGCAAGCCATGTATTCGGGGAATGCGAATCACCATGTACGATATCATGGAATAAACTAATGAGCATTTAAGTTGCATAAAATCAGGGCTAAAGCCCTTACTAAGTAATTAGGCAAAATTATTTATATATCTCGTTTGTCTCTTTGGTTTGGCAAATCAAGGATACAGAATAAAAAATGTCTAATTAATTTTGCATAAGTACTTACAAGCGAATCAGTCTGGAAAAATGAATGACGATTAGCTTATCTGGCAGGTGGGATGACCGAAGCAGAAATTCTGGAAAATTTTTCTGAACTCACCTCAGAAGATATCAAAGCTTGGCTCGCTTTCCGCCAATACCCAATGACGCTTGACCATTGACCCTGTGACCAACAACCAATCAATAACAGTTCTATTATGGAGGAATAGGTTTTGTTTGGTGTTGCTGCGTCCTCGAATTACGGCTGACAACGGCTGGTAAATTGGAGACAGGCACGCTTAGTTTAAAACTGACCAAACGGATAAGGATAGGTACATGAAGAGCAAGCATCAATTTGTCTACGCATTCCTGTTGCAAGGCGCTGTAGTATTTTCTACCATTATACTATCCGTTGGTGATGTTATCGCTCAAGTTTCGCCATCTCCTACAGTCACTCAACAACCGCAACAGCAACAAGTCCGAGAACTAGTCCAGACAGAAGTAGATCGGGCTTTTGGTCGTACGCGCAGTTTACTAAATATTTGGGTAATTATACTGACTGTATTTCCAGTCGCTGTAATTGCTTCTTTTTGGCTATTGCGACGGGCTGTAGTGCGTGAAATCGTAGATAAAGCGACACAGCAGTTCAAGGAATTAGAAGAATTACAAAAGCAACTGCTTAGTGTGAGACAAACTGCACAACAGAGTATCCAACAAGCCAAAAATCTGACCACTGATTTAGAACAAGAAGCCAAAGCGGTACGAGAACAGATTACCTCTGTTATTCCATCGGAAATATCTGAGTCAAAAGTACATTTATTAACACAACTAGAAACACAAATAAATGC
This sequence comes from Westiellopsis prolifica IICB1, assembly GCF_004323185.1. Taxonomy (GTDB): domain Bacteria; phylum Cyanobacteriota; class Cyanobacteriia; order Cyanobacteriales; family Nostocaceae; genus Pelatocladus; species Pelatocladus prolificus_A. The sequence continues at coordinate 526,668 of NZ_NAPS01000002.1, read as the reverse complement.
ATCGAAACAACAATTAAAAAATCTAGAAGCAGAATTTGGCGCTCGATTGTCAGAATTAGAAATAGATGCTCAACATCAAAAAAATATAACGCTTGATACTTTAGGAAAATTAAGATCAGAACTAATATCAGAAATCTCTGATTTTAAATACGAACATCAAAAACAAAGAGAAGAAACTTTCACTGAATTAGACGCATCTCGACACGAATTTACTTCTCAATTAACTGCTTGGCAGTCAGAAGTTAAACAAAAAAATGAACAAATTAGAGAAAAATTAAATAAAACTCAGTTAGAATTTTCGGCACAACTATCTGATATTAAAACAAGCACTCAACAACAGAAAGAACAAGCTTTTACAAAATTAGAACAATCAATCACAGAATTAACATCAAAAATTACTGAAATTCAGTCTGATACTCAAAAAGAAAAACAGCGAATCATAGCAAATATAGAAAATTTACAAGCAGAGTTTGTTGGAAAATTAGCAGAGTATCAATCAGCTAATCAACAAAATCAAGCACAAACAGTTGCTGACTTAGAAAAATCACGACAAGAATTTAGAACTCTATTAGCAAAATGGCAATCGGAACTTGAGCAACAGCAACAGCAAGTTTTAGCAAATGTGACTAATTGGCAATCGGAATTTGCGACACAGCTTGCTAATTTAAATATCATGACTCAACAACAAAAAGAGCAAGCTTTTGCAGATTTACAAACTTCTAAGCAAGAGTTAATATCACAATTTGCATCTCAATTAGCTGGCTCAAATTTGGCATTAGAGGAACACAAGCAACAAATTATTGCAGGTTTGCAAAATTTACAATCAGAATTTTCCTCTCAATTGTCAAACTTACAAACAGAGACTCGACAACAAAAACAACAAGCTTGGGCTGAAGTAGAACAATCAATATCTGAGTTAACATGTCAATTGAATAATGTGCAATCAGAGACTCAAGAACAAAAGCAAAAAGTTATAAAAAGATTGGAAAAATCGCAAGCAGATTTTACAGCCCAGCTGACGCAATGGCAGGTAGGAACTCAACAACAAAAAGACCAAGTTTTAACAGAAATAGATAAAACATTATCTGAGATTAAGTTTCAACTTAGTGATGTACAAACAGAAGCTATCCAGCAAAAGCAGCGTATCATTAAAAGGTTAGAGAAATTACAAACTGAAATTGGCTCACAAATTTCTAAGTTGTTGATAGACGTTAAACGTAGTAAAGAATTAGTAATTGAAAATCTCGAAAAATCAGGATCGGAATTTGCTGCTCAGTATTCCGAATTACAATCAAATGCACAATCACAAAAATTGGAAATTATAGAAAAGCTAGAAAAGATTAAGTCAGATTTTCTCTCACAACTTGCCCAATTACAAACAGAAGCCCAACAACAAAAAGCAGAAACTCTTAAACAATTAGCTGAAATTACACCTCCAGCTAATTTAGAAGTGGTAACTGTGGAAGTGCAAGAAATATTAGAGCCAGCACCGTCACAACCAGTAGATTCAGAAACTACTGAAGCACAGGATATATTGACTGTTGATGATTACCTCAAACAAGCAGATGTGGTGTTTGCAGAAAAACGTTATGAAGATGCGATCGCTCTCTACAAAAAAGCAATTAAACTTAACCCAGGCGAACCGCTAATTTGGTTGAAGCAGGGTATTGCTTTGGGAAGATTAAAACAATACCAAGATGCGATCGCTTGTTATGATCAAGCCTTACAAATCAACTCTGAATATCATCAAGCTTGGTGTGATAAAGGTGTAGCACTAGGATTATTAAAGCGCCAAAAAGAAGCTTTTCAATGTTTTGATAGAGCCGTAAAAATTAAACCAGATGATGCTGTGGCTTGGTTAAACCGAGGATTAGCCCTAGAAGAATTGGAAGAATACGAAGAAGCGATCGCATCTTTTGACACAGCACTACAATTAAATCCCGACTCTTACAAAGCTTGGAATAACAGAGGTTACGCCTTAGTTATGCTTGGTGATGACGATGAAGCAATTCAAAGCTTTGATCGCGCCTTGAATATTAAACCAGATTACGCCAACGCCTATTACAATAAAGCCGCCTGTTATGCTTTACAGTCTCAGCTAGAATTAGCTTTAGAAAATCTCCAACAAGCAATTAATTTCAATCCCAGATATAAACAACAAGCAGAAACCGACATAGATTTTGAATTAATTGCCAAAGAAAAACGTTTTCGCCAGTTGATTGCATAAACTAAAGTGCAAAGATAGCTAACAATAATTAATAATTAACAACAACGCATAATCTACTCGGTGTGCATTGGTGGTTGATTTTCCAAAGATAAATTTTGTCGTGGTTTCAATTCATATATTACTATGCCTACATTTGCCATTGACACTCAAGACACAGCAGCGATCGCAGCAGCACAAACCACAGTTGCAATATGCGATCGCTCACACTGGGGACGTATTAAAGTTTCGGATGGCGATCGTCTGCGTTTTCTGCACAACCAAAGCACCAACGATTTTCAAAAGCTGCAACCAGGACAAGGCTGTGATACAGTTTTTGTGACATCCACTGCTCGTACCATTGACTTAGCAACCGGCTATGTGATGGAAGATGCAGTCCTACTTTTGGTTTCACCTAACCGTCGTGAGTATCTGTTACAGTGGCTAGATCGTTATATCTTTTTTGCTGATAAAGTACAACTGACTGATGTCACTGATGAAACTGCAACTTTAAGTTTGATCGGGCCAGCCAGTGACACGATTATTGAAAAGCTAGGTGGTAACGCCATTATTGGTCAATCCTACGGAAATCACCAAGTATTTGATGGTATAGATATTGCTGTGGGTAGTGGTTTAGCTTCTCCTGGCTACACTCTAATTTTGCCAGCCTCTATCAAAGAAATCGTCTGGAATAAAATTGTTGAGTTAGGCGCAGTACCGATGAGCGATCGCGCTTGGGAAGCGTTACGAATTACACAAGGTCGCCCGGTTCCTGAGCAAGAATTAACTGATGATTACAATCCCTTGGAAGTGGGTTTATGGCAGACAATTTCCTTTAATAAAGGTTGTTATATTGGTCAAGAAACTATTGCCCGTTTAAATACTTATAAAGGTATAAAACAATATCTTTGGGGTCTCAAACTGAGTGCTGCTGTCGAACCAGGAACAGGAATTACAGTAGGAGATGAAAAAGTCGGTAAATTGACCAGTTGCGTTGAAACTGTCGATGGTTATCGTGGTTTAGGCTATATCCGTACTAAAGCTGGTGGTGTCGGTTTGCAAGTTCAAGTTGGAGAAGTTGCAGGTGAAATAGTAGAAGTTCCGTTTGTTTCTCACGAATACCCAGAGTGAAAAGAGGGATTGGGGATTCTCCAGAGGAGACGCTTCGCGTAGACGCGTCAGCGGCTTCTCATAGGTACGGGGATCGGGCATGAATCAGTTAACAGTTAACAGTGAGTAGTTTAATTTGATAACTGATAACTGATAACTGATAACTGATAACTGATTTATGACTATTCCATAACTTCATTGACTGGGAATCGATCAATTAACTGGATAGCACGTAAAGCATTACGTCTTAAGGACTCTGACATATAAGGTACGTGGGGAATTTGGGATAATAAATCCAGTGTCCGCCTCAAAATCCGTACGACATCACCTTCATCAAGACTAGTATTGTCGCACAGTTCAACCCAATCCATCCCTAATGCCCACTTTTCAACTAAAGCGATTAATTCAAACTCCAACCAGATGGGTAAAGCGACGTTATAGCGGCGTTGTAGTTGGAACATCTTGCGGCGAATTCCCCGTAATTTCGCTAAAGCTTCTGCAACTTCATCACTAAGTTCAAAGCGCACTTTACTATCAGGACGTGGAGTTTCTGTGACTAATGCTGCTGCTGCTGCTGCTAAACAATGGGGATCGAGGTTATCTAGTTCTCCACTAGCAAGGACTAAACCAAGCCACAGTTCATTTTCACCCCGAATTGCGGCGGCAATTTGTCCTAATTGTGTAGGTAATAAGTTATCTAAGGCTTCAAAATACTGCAAAATTTCAATCAGGTTAAGAAACTCTTCCCAATGTCGTTGGGATTGTTGCTCTATCTGGATTTGCAATTCTTGAATTTCTTCTTCTAGTTCGGCAGCCCGTACTTTTCGTTTGAAAATAGTACCGACATTGCCAGTTTTATGCAGTGGGTGAGCTTCTATTTGCTCTCGTAAACAGGCAACTACATGGAGTTGTTCTACGACTTCGGGCGGTGTGTGTAGAAATTCCTCTGGTTCGGGAATTTGGTTAGCGATCACTCTACTTTCTTCTTCACCACGACAGGACTGTCCTGGCTTTAAATTCATCTGTGCAGGTGGTAGCAAGTCAGGAGGTACATCAATTTTCGGTAATTCTGCATATAAATTGACTACATCTGCTGTAGTTGCTACATACCAACGGTTATCTCTCCCTAAACACACTAAATAATGTGTTTGGCTAGCACCTTGGGTTTTGCCGACTAGTACTGCGGTTACTGGTAGAGACGTTGTTAGGTATTTACCTTTAAGACTAAGTAATGTTCCTGAGACGGCAAAGTTGAGCATCATATTTAATTCTTCTTGCCGCCCTTCGTTTGCTTGCTCTTGCAGTGTGTTTAATAATTTTTGTTCTACTTTCAGGCGTTGTCGCAGTTTTTCATAGCTAGCGATTTCGCTTTCTTCTACCGCAGCAATTTGTGTATTAATTTCTTCTAATTCTGCTTGCAACTGGGCAATATATTGCTGCCTTGGTTGGAGATGTACATTTGCTAGATACTGACCAAAACTGCGCTCGATGAGTTCTCTAGCTTCATCAAGAGTATGAATTTGCAGCAAGTTCAACACCATGCCATAACTGGGCGTAAAATGGCTGACCAACGGGTCTGGTTTTTTGATTGCCAAAGCTGCTGCGTGTTCTGCTCCCTCAAAGGGAGTTTGTAATGTCACCACATGACCAACTTCATCCATACCCCGACGTCCTGCTCTTCCTGCCATTTGCAGAAATTCAGAAGCTGTCAACATCCGGTGTCCAGTATCAGTACGCTTAGATATGGTAGAAATAACTGTTGTGCGAGCAGGCATATTAATTCCTGCTGCTAGGGTTTCTGTGGCAAATACGACTTTAATTAGTCCTTGCTGAAATAGTTCTTCTACTAGTACTTTCCACGCAGGTAAAATCCCGGCGTGGTGTGCAGCGATACCACGGTAGAGGGGAGCAATATGTCCGGCTCGCCCCGCGTCTGGGTTACGGCTGAAAAAGTCGTCAATTTGTCGCCGTAGTTGCTGTGCTTCTTGCTCATTCACCAGCCACATATCACCTACTTCTGTCACTGCTTTATCACAGCCGCGACGACTGAAGATAAAGTAGATTGCTGGCAGCATATCTCGTTGCTGGAGATGACTAAGAATAAAATTTATACTAGGTGCTTCCGGTCTGCGATTGCCCTTGCCTTTTTCTAATTCTTTTTTTCTGTTTCGTTTGAGCAGACGCGGGTTAATTTGGGTTTTATTGTCATTCAACAGTGGAAATACCCCTTTGAGATTTCCAAAGTGAAATTCCAAAGGAACGGGACGATAATCTGAGTAGATCAGATCAGTCGGACCGTGGACTTGATTTAGCCAATCGGTGAGTTGTTCACTATTGGCGACTGTTGCTGATAGAGCAATCAGTTGAATTTCGTGGGGACAATAAATTATCGATTCTTCCCAAACTGTTCCCCGTTGGCGATCGTTCATGTAGTGGCATTCATCTAACACCACTGCTTCGACGTCTGTTAAGGAGATACCAACTTGCCCAATCGGTGTGCCGTAAAGCATGTTGCGGAAAATTTCTGTAGTCATGACTACAATTGGTGCATCCCGATTGATCGAAGCATCTCCTGTTAACAACCCAACGGCATCAAAGCCGAATTGGTCACGAAAATCACGTAATTTTTGGTTAGAAAGTGCCTTCAGGGGGGTAGTATAAAATACCCGTTTTCCTCGCGCCAAGGCACGATAAATTCCATACTCTCCAACTAAGGTTTTACCCGAACCTGTTGGCGCACAAACCACCACAGAACGTCCAGCATTGAGAGAAGCGATCGCATCTAGCTGGAACGCATCCAGTTCAAAAGGAAATACAGAACTGGGGTCTACTTCTGAAGACAGTGCAGAATAATTCACCAAATCACAATTGCAACCAGACTTTTACTATATTATATGAGGCCTTAGCAAGTAGGGCATTAGGGATCGGGGATCGGGCATTGGGGATTGGGCATTGGGGATTGGGCATTGGGGATTGGGCATTGGGGATTGGAAATAACCAACTATCAACCACCAACAACT
>NZ_NAPS01000002.1:517991-520248 GCF_004323185.1 Westiellopsis prolifica IICB1 | reverse complement strand
TTTGATAACTGATAACTGATAAGAGAGAACTGAGAATACAGCGTCGGGGATTGAGCGTTGGGCGTCTGGGGTCAAGAGTTCGGTGATTTGCGTTTTCGCCCTGCGCCCTGCTAACCGCTCTCGTCCCCCTTATCCCCCTTGTCCCCCTTGTCTCCCCACACTTCCTTGTCCCTTGTCTCCCTTGTCCCCCTTGTCTCCCTACACTTCCTTGTCCCCGATCTCCGATTCCCGATCCCCGATCTCTTTCATTTCCCTAACTCCTGAGAACGGATGGTAGCAGCTTTGACTGCTTCAATCAGAGCAGAGCGAAATGCTGAACGTTCTAGCTGGGCAATACCAGTAATTGTGGTTCCGCCGGGACTGGTAACACGATCTTTGAGTTCTGCGGGGTGGATTTTGGTTTCATGTAATAAATGAGCAGTTCCCAAAACTGTTTGTAAAGCTAGTTGATTGGCGATCGCTCTGGGTAAACCTGCGGCGACTCCTCCATCTGCCAGTGCTTCTACCATTAATGCCACGTAAGCTGGTCCACTACCTGATAAACCAGTAACTGCATCCATTTGTGATTCTGGGACTTCTACTACTTCCCCCACTGCTGAAAATAACTTCCGTGCTATTTCCAGATGTTTCATGTGGGTGTAAGCACCAGGAGTAATCGCAGTCATCCCTGCACCTACGGTTGCTGGCGTATTTGGCATTGCTCGAATTACTGGTAATTGCCCAAAAGCAGCTTCTAAATTGGATAAAGTTACACCCGCCAATATCGAAACCACTAGTGGTGAATGTCTTTGATCAAGGACATCCGCTAATTCTTGAGCGATCGCACTGAAAATTTGCGGTTTAACAGCTAAACATACTACATCCGTTGTTTCGCTAAAAACCAAGCGGTTATCACTGGTCACAGCCACATTGTACTGATGCGCTAAAAAACTTTGGCGTGTGGGCTGTGGTTCACTAACAATCACTTCTGACGGATGATAAATCGAGCCACTAATAAGGCGGGATAATAAAGCTTCTCCCATTACCCCGCCGCCAATTAATCCAAATTTATGAGTCATTTGTCATTCGTCATTTGTCATTCGTCATTGGTCATTAGATTTAGACTATTGACTTTTGACTAATTTTAGATTACTGTACCATGCGATTGGGTTCATTTCCCCAAGTTTGATTGCTAGGTACAGGACGTGGCGTACGCACTGGTGGTTGAGGTACTTCGTGAAGAACTCCGCCTTGGGTACTAACTTGAACGCAACTAGGTGTAAACAAAAAGATGCTTTCGCCAATACGTTCTTGATGTCCATCCAATGCGTAAGTACCACCTGCAACAAAATCAACAGCTCGTTGTGCTTGATCAGGGTCCATAATTGTCAAGTTTAATACCACTGACTTTCGCTCTCGCAAGGCTTGAATCGCCTGTGGCATTTCTTCAAAAGTACGTGGTTCTAGTACTAAAACTTCTGAAATACCATTAATAGCACCGGGCATACCAATAACATTACTCATTGTTTTTGCAGAAGCAGTTGCTACATCTGGATTTGCATTCATTGTAGGCATGGGTTCACGCCAGCGTCGATTTGCTGAAGTAGCTTCTTGGGGTACAGGCTGTTGATTTTGCTCCTGATACAGATTCTGATAGGTTTCTGCTTCAGGTTCTTCTTCATAATACTCGTATTCTACTGGCTCATTTAAACCAACAAAGTCTCTCAGCTTAGAGAAGATATTGTTCATATTGTTACGCTCCTGGTGCAAATCACCTTCTGGGATCTGACAACAATTGATGCTGCCTACCTATGCCGCTATACAGAGCGGACGTTTTTGCAATTCTATAAGTTGTTTGTAACATGTACTACGGCGCAAACTTTTGAACGAACGTCCCCCTAGAACGTTTGTATCTAGCTTACACGCAATAATGAGTCAAGATTATAGCCTAACTATTTTTGAATGCAAAGTTGCTTTAACCCCAAAAATTTTATGTGTTTGCTTTTGTTTATACTTTATACTCAGTTATTTGCTACACCAACATCTTTGATAATTTCTTTGCAATAATTCTTAATAAAGTGAGGCTTTGCATCTACTCTTTCAAAATTAAGGATCGGGGATCGGGGATTGGGGATCGGGGATCGGGGATCGGGGACAAGGAAGTGTGGGGAGTGTGGGGAGACAAGGAAGCTCTTAGCAGGGAGCAGGGAGCAGGGAGCAGGGAGCAGGGAGACAAAGGAGAATAACCAATGCCCAATGCCCGATGCCCGATGCCCCA
>NZ_NAPS01000002.1:492878-517883 GCF_004323185.1 Westiellopsis prolifica IICB1 | reverse complement strand
ATGCCCAATGCCCGATGCCCGATGCCCCATACCCGATCCCCAATTTAAGCACCACGCTCTCCAAACAAGATTGTTCCCAAACGCACCATCGTTGCACCTGCTTCTATGGCTAGTTTGTAATCACCTGACATTCCCATTGAAAGATGCAGCATTTGAATATGAGACCAGTTTTGTTCGCGGATTTCTTGAGCTAGTTCACGTGTGCGATTAAACACTGCCATAATTTCCGGCTCAGTTAACCCCAGAGGCGGAATTGTCATCAAACCTTGAATTTGTAAATTTTTGCATTGATTTAGTGTTGGTAAGTCCGCTAACAGTTGAGTTACACCCCAACCCGACTTATTAGGATCAGGAAGAATTTTGACTTGCAAACACACATAGGGACTGACGCCTATTTGCTGCGCTAACTCGTTCAAGCGCTGTGCTAGCTTCAAATTATCTACTGAATGAATCCACTGGAAATTTTCTAAGGCTTTTTTGGCTTTATTGCTTTGCAAGTGTCCAATAAAATGCCAATTTATATCAGATAAGTCTTGTAACTCTGCTTGTTTTGCGATCGCTTCTTGAATGCGATTTTCGGCAAAATCTCGAATTCCTACATTATAGGCAGTACGGATCAAATCAGTTGGTACTTGCTTGCTAACTGCAATCAACCGAACTGAAGGTGGTAGTTCTGCACGCACAGTATTAATACGTTCGCTAATCGGACTGCTCATTGGAAGGTGCGTTGGAAGATACTCTGCAACTGATCGTACTCCTGAGCTTGCCCACTACGACGTAAATTACGCAAGCGATTTTCTAGCAACATTCTGGCTTCAGTACGTCCTATGGGCTGAAATTTGACACCTTTAGGATCAGTTATTACTAAAAAAAATAGGCGTTGAGCATACAGTGTAGTGAATAACTCTTGGTTTTCATCCACCATACAGATCCTATAGAGCAAACCCCAAGTTGGATGATTGATGTAAGTTTCTGAGCTTTCTGGGTTCATTTAAATACTTGAAGGTAAGAATAGTTATAGATAGTATGTTTTCGCAGTTGAATGCCAAGATTGGTGAGGCTGACGATTTCATTTGTAAAAGTCAGGGGTAAGACAAAAGGTGGAACCTCCTGGACGGGATAAGAGGAAAAGGAACTTAAAAACCTTTTGACTCTAATCTTTTTCCAAATTAATAGTAATGCCTTTACCGCTTATAGAAACCCATCCTCTAACAGGATTTTGGATTACTCTGTACGAGCTATATTCAAACTTCCATTAATATCAGCATTTATTGTTTGCTAGCGCTTGTAGTTGTGCTTGAGCTTTGTGTAAAGATTCATGCCATTCTCGTTCGGGATCGCTGTCTGCAACAATTCCTGCTCCCACTTGTCCCCAGACAATGTATGTGCTTGGGGTGGTTGGTGTGTAATAAGAATTTCTTCCTCCTTGTCCTCCTTGTCCTCCTTGTCCTTTGGAATAGGGAGCCAAAAGCAGAGTGCGAATTAGGATGTTTAAATCCAAGTTCCCTTGCCAATCTAAATAGCCACAGGAACCATAGAATAAGCTACGTCGTACAGGCTCTAGTTCTTCGATAATTTCCATACAACGAACTTTGGGACAGCCTGTGATTGTACCACCAGGGAATATGGCACGAATCAAATCAACAGGATTAACATCATCTTTGAGAGTACCTGTGATGTTGCTAACTAGATGCATGACGTGGCTATAGCGTTCAATAGTCAATAATTCATCAACGTTCACACTTCCCCATTCACACACCCGTCCTAAATCATTACGTTCTAAATCCACTAACATGATATGTTCAGCACGTTCTTTGGTGTTATTGAGTAAATCTTCTGCTAACTTTTGGTCTTGTTCTGGTATGATTCCGCGCGATCGCGTTCCAGCGATTGGTCTGGTGGAGACATGAAATTTGCTGTCTGTATGTTTTTGTGATTTTACTAACCTCTCTGGTGAACAACTGATGATTTCTCCCCACGGTGTTTGAAAATAGCAAGCAAAAGGAGAAGGATTGATTTGTTGCAAAGCACGATATATCTCCCAACCAGAAACAGTTGTTTGTGTTTCAAACCGTAACGAGAGATTTGTCTGAAATATGTCTCCAGCCTGAATGTATTTTTTTGCATGGTTAACTGCTGCTTCGTATTCTTCTTGAGAACTATGGAACCGCAGAGTATTAGAGGGAGAGAAAGGGGACACAAAGACAGGGGGAGATGGGGATTTTATGAAAAAATTCTCCGCGTCCGTACGTCTTTTAATTTCCGTGTCCTGTTCCAACTTCTTCTCTAACTCATCCAATCCACTAGGACTGCTAGCGGCTAACCATAAGATTTGTTCCCAATGATCTAAAACAGCAAAACTATCTGGTTCGTACCAAAAAGCAACCGGAAATGGTAATGAATCAGATTTAGTATATGGTAGCTGCTCAATTTCCCTGGCCATATCATATCCTAACCAACCTAGCCAGCCGCCGGTAAAGGGTAGATGAGGAGATAGGGAGGTGTGAGGAGGAGCGTGAAGAATATTTTCTCCCCCTTGTCCTCCTTGTCCCCCTACTTTTTGTTGCAGTAACTGTTCGAGAAATGGTAAAACTTCTCCCAAGGCTGGAGTCCACATTTGGGGGTATCCATCCACATATCGAGGAGTACCTGCACAAATAGAATAACGGGATAGTTGAGGGTTATCTGTTGGTGTTGGGTATGGACTTTCTAATAAAGTTGCTATTCCTAATGTCTGTTTATAAGCAAATAAAGCAGCGAAAATATCGGAACCAGTGCGATTTCTTAAAGGAAGCGATCGCCAATACCAAGGTTGTGTCATAAATTTGACTAGCTCAATCAGCAGTAATCTAGGAGATAATTGAAAGTTTATTTTGAGTTTGTTTTTGCTATATTTGGTCTATTTCAATTTATAGTAATTGAATATACACTTAGGCTCAGTAAAATCCCTAATAAAATGAAGATTTTTTGCACTGAAATTCCTGATATTTTCATAATTGAACCTGAAGTCTTCCAAGATGATCGTGGCTTTTTCTTTGAAAGCTATAATTACAAAAAATTTGCTGAAGCTACTAGTCATTTATTTAACTTTGTCCAAGACAACCATTCTTACTCCAAACAAAATGTCTTGCGTGGTTTACACTACCAAATTCAACAACCGCAGGGAAAGTTGGTCAGAGTAGTTAGTGGTAGTATATTTGATGTTGCTGTAGATATCAGAAAAAGCTCCTCGACCTTTGGTATGTGGGTGGGTTGTGAAATCAACGCCGAAAACAAACACCAACTCTGGATACCACCGGGCTTTGCTCACGGTTTTGTTGTACTTTCAGAATTTGCCGAAGTCCTTTATAAAACCACAGATTACTATGCACCTCAATATGAACGATGCATCCTTTGGAATGATCCCGACTTGGGAATAGACTGGCGTTTAACTCAATCACCAATTCTATCTGCTAAAGACAAGGCAGGTAAACTTTTTAAAGAGTCCGAAGTTTTCAGCCAATGCCCTATTTTAGCGATGAAGTAGAAGCTGATGATTGTGGTTGTGGCGTCAACTGTAGCAGCATTTTTGCAAAACGAAACTAAAACTGGATTTTGAGGGCGATCGCTTATAAATAAATTACTGAAACTGGCGTAGCAAAAAATAGCGCTGTGATACATCTTGAGTATGAGGCTAGACAACACTAAATTAGCTGGCTATTTCACTGCAATGATGGCAAACCAGTTCTACAGTGTTGGAACTCTATATCAACAAACCAAACCATAAAATACAGCAATTTTTATGATTGAGGTTTAAGAAACTATAAAATGGGAACACACGGAACTGAGTATATCAAAAAAACACAAAACAATGTGTAACATAGTGTAAATAAATAAACGAAATCAAACACAAGCTTGCAGTAGTACTAATGCAGCTTACAGGCAATGACTATTTAGTTCAAAAGGTTAAAAAGCCCATGAAGAAAGAAAAACTAGTTTAGTAAGTCGGTGGCAATAAACAGAATGGAAGTAACGAAACGTAAACATTATTGAAACCCTTACAAATGCTAGTGACTTTTGACAAATGACGATCCTAGCCAGTAATTTAAGTGTACCGACCTACTTTGAGCTTTTGCCTTTTGCCTTTTACCTCCTGTAGTGCTACTTTTTTGTACTAAATCATAAAAAAGGCGATCGCTACATGCTTATATCTTTGTTCATTATTCACATAATGATATCCGCTAACTTGACATTAAAAAAATCTTAAAAATACAAACTAATGCTTTAAAATCAGTATTTTCAAGTATTAATTTATGAGTAAATTAATTCTATTAATTGGTGGTAACGGTCAAGTAGGTCAAGAATTGAAACAAATTTTATCAACCTACGCCAATGTAATTTCAGTTGCGCGTCCCACTGTAGATTTTGCCCAACTAGATACCATATCCAGTGTAATTAGAGAAAAGCAACCACAAATTATCATCAATGCTGCTGCTTATACTGCGGTCGATAAAGCTGAAAGTGAACCAGAATTAGCAAAATCTATTAATGCAACAGCCCCGCAAATTCTGGCACAGGAAGCCAAAAAACAACAAGCTTTTCTGATTCATATATCTACTGATTACGTTTTTGATGGTAACAATTGTCGTCCTTATCAAGAAGAAGATCAAACTAATCCCTTAAGTATCTATGGTCAAACTAAATTAGCAGGAGAAGAAGGTATTCGCGAGACTTATAATCATCATCTCATTCTACGTACTGCTTGGGTTTATGGAACTTTTGGTAAAAGCAATTTTGTCAAAACGATGCTACGACTAGGAGGAGAAAGAGAAGAAATTCGGATTGTCGCAGATCAAATTGGTAGTCCTACTTGGGCGAAAGACATAGCAGAAACCATAGCTAAATTAATACCCAAATTGAATTCAGAAATTGCTGGAACTTACCACTATACCAACAGTGGCGTTGCTAGCTGGTATGACTTTGCTGTGGCAATTTTTGAAGAAGCCCAACAATTAGGTTTTCCACTGAAAATGCAACGAGTTATCCCGATTACTACTCCCGAATATCCTACACCAGCCCACCGCCCAAGCTACTCAGTTCTAGCATGTGCAAAAATAGCAAATATTTTGGGAAATCATCCGCCCCATTGGCGACAAAGATTAAGGAAAATGTTGCAAGAGTTATTAGAATGACAAATAACAAATGGTGACCCTAACTAGAGACGCGAAATTTCGCGTCTCTACATTTGTGCTTACTTATCTAATCTTCACTATCTTCTTAACCAATACTTATGAAAGCATTAATTCTTGCTGGCGGTAAAGGTACTCGTTTACGTCCTCTAACTTATACCGGGACAAAACAACTTGTTCCCGTTGCAAATAAGCCAATTCTATGGTATGGCATTGAAGAGATGGTTGCCGCTGGTATAACTGATATTGGTATCATCATCAGCCCAGAAACTGGAACAGAAGTACAAGCTAAAACCGGAAATGGCGATCGCTTTGGAGCAAAAATTACCTATATATTACAAGATCAACCAGCAGGACTCGCCCACGCGGTGAAAGTTGCTTATCCCTTTTTGGGAGATTCGCCTTTTGTGATGTACTTAGGCGATAACTTAATTCAACAAGGCGATTTAAGCTACTTTCTGCAAAAATTTACTACTCAACAGCAAGATGCGATTATTCTCTTGCGTCAAGTAAATAATCCTAGCGCTTTTGGTGTAGCTAGGGTTGATGAAACCGGACGAGTTTTGCAGTTAGTCGAAAAACCGAAAGTACCCCCTTCTAATTTGGCATTAGTGGGGGTTTACTTTTTTTCTCACATTATTCATGATGCGATCGCCTGTATCCAACCTTCTGCACGAGGTGAACTCGAAATTACTGATGCAATTCAATACTTAATAGATCAGCAAAAGCAAGTTTTGGCTTGTCAATTGGAAGGCTGGTGGTTAGATACTGGTAAAAAAGATGACTTACTAGAAGCAAACCGCCTGATTCTTGATACCTATTTAAACACAAAAATCTTAGGGGAAATAGATACCGAAAGTCATATAATTGGGCGAGTTCAGATTGGTGCTAATTCTCAAATAGTTAACACCACTATTCGTGGGCCTGTAATCATAGGTGACAATTGTTATTTAGAAAACTGTTTTATCGGCCCTTACACAAGCATTGCCGATCATACCAAACTGATTGAAAGTGACATAGAGCATAGTGTAGTTTTAGAAGGTGCTAAAATAACAGGAATTCATCAACGTATTATTGACAGCGTGATTGGACAAAGAGCGCAATTAACCACTGCTTTACGGCGTCCGAAAGCCTTGCGATTTATGATTGGTGATGACTGTCAAATCGAATTAACGTGATCTACTTTTTAACAGTCAACTATTATTCAACGCATCTGATTGCCAAATTAATTGCTTCTTTACCCAATCAGAAAAATTTAAATTTTAAGGTAATGATCATCAACAACTCTCCTGATGATGATTCAATTAACAATCTTAAAAATGATTATGTAATTATTTTAAATGCTGCAAATAATTTGGGTTTTGGCAATGCCTGTAATCTTGGGTTGAAAAATATATATACTGAAGACTCACAAGCTATTGTTTGGATAATAAATCCAGATGCATATTTCCAAGAAAATAATTTAGAGAAACTCCAGTTATTTTTTCAATCTCATCCTGAAATTTCTATTCTTGGCACAGTTATTCATACTCCTGCTGATGAAGTTTGGTTTGCAGGTGGTTATTTTAATAGCAAAACAGGCGAATTTTCAAGTCTAAATCTATTTACTGCTCCAAACACAGATTATATTAAATGTGATTGGATAACGGGTTGTAGTTTCATAATTAATCTCTGCAATTTTGGTGAATGTCCTTTATTTGATCCTGCTTATTTTCTTTATTATGAAGACTTCGATTTTTGTCAACGTTACGCCCAGCAAGGACATCTCATAGCAGTAACTCATAAATTTGGAGTCATACATCAACCTTCTTCGATTACGAACAAATATGTATTCCGAAAAATTACAAATAGTACTTATGGTTATTTATTAAGTTTAGATAGATATACAAATAAGCTAATTTTCAGCTTGAGATTAACCAGGCTGATTTTTTATGCGTTAGTCTTGATGTTTATCAAACCTCAGATAGGGTTGGGTAAGATTTATGGAGTTTTTCTTTATTGGTGGAAAGAACGTAATGAGTGAATAACAAGATTCCCAATGTTAGGCTAAGGTTATCTGACTGAGTTTTGAACTACAAACAAGTGTTATGGTTGTGCAAAGTCTACCCCGTTACTACTCAACAGCAGAGTACTTGGCACATGAAGAAACTGCTGAGTACCGCAGCGAATATTGTGATGGAGAAATTGTTCCAATGACAGGAGGTTCGATTAATCATAATCAAATCATTGTTAATTTGATTATTGCTCTAACTCTTGCCCTTAAAGAACAAGGTTACAGCATTTATGCTAATGATCTACGCTTGTGGATTCCTCGCTATCGTCAATACACCTATCCAGATATCTTAATTATTAAAGATGAACCTATTTTTGAAGAAGGACGTACTGATACAGTCCTCAACCCTTGTATAATTTTCGAGATTCTCTCGAAATCTACAAGCAGTCGCGATCGCGGCGATAAATTTTCTTATTACCGTTCTATATCTGAATTCCAAGAATATATTTTAATTGATCAGTATTCAATTCACATTGAGCAATTTAGTAAAACATCAGATGGAAATTGGTTATTTAGAGAATCTGATCATCCAGATGGAATTTTGACTCTATTTTCAGTTAACTGTAAAATACCATATCATCAAATTTATGAGCGGGTTAAGTTTGAATAAATGAGCGATTTATTAATTAATTTATCTGTGGTATTTTCTCAGCCTACAGGGATAAGTAATTATGCCAAAAATCTTTTTCCTTATTTAAAATCTCTTCACCCTACTTTATTAACTGCTCTAAATTATCCAGAATTTAAATGTTACTCAATTCCCGGTCATCTGACACCTGCGGATGGTACAAAAGGGCATTTATATCGCTTAATATGGACACAATTTCAATTACCAAAAATCTCTAAAAAGCTAAAACCTCAACTAATTTTCTCACCTATTCCAGAAGCGCCACTCTATTCTAATTGTCGTTTTGTCGTGATGGTTCACGACTTAATTCCGTTGCGTTTTCCTAAACGTTTTTCGCCTCTGACACCTTACTTTCGCTACTATATTCCCCAAGTTCTTCAGCAAGCGCAACACATTATTTGTAATTCCCAAGCTACCGCTAAAGATATTACTGATTTTTACCAGATTCCTGTGAGGAAAATTACGCCAATTCCCTTAGCGCATGATGTTAATCATTTTCGACCCATTATGGAGGATGGGGGGACGGGGGGACACGGAGACAAGGGGGACAAGGGGGACAAGGGGGACAAGGGACGGAAGGGGAATTTAGATGAAATACTCTCCGCGTCTTCTCCTCTGCGTGTCCCCGCGTCTAATTCAATCTCCGCGTCTGCTTCCTATCCCTATTTTCTCTACATTGGTAGACACGATCCTTATAAAAACCTAAATAGACTCATTGCTGCTTTTGCCAGCTTACCAAATTATCATGATTACCAATTGTGGTTAGCAGGACCACAGGATAAGCGTTATACTCCTGTGTTGCAAGCACAAGTTGAGGAATTGGGTATCGGTAAGCAAGTCAAATTTTTGGATTATGTTCCCTACAGCGAATTACCAAAAATTATAACTGGGGCGATCGCACTCGTTTTTCCTAGTCTCTGGGAGGGTTTTGGTTTCCCGGTTCTAGAAGCAATGGCCTGCGGTACTCCCGTAATAACCTCCAATATTTCCTCTCTCCCAGAAGTTGCTGGCGATGCTGCGATTCTCATCAATCCCTACGATATCAGAGAAATTACAGCAGCAATGGATAAAATTGCTACTGAAATACAACTGCGCGATCGCCTATCTCTTGCTAGTATCAACAGAGCAAATCAATTTAGTTGGGAAAAAACAGGACTAGCAACAACAGAAATCCTGAAAAACTTTATGTGTTTCTAGTGAGGACTTTAGTCCTTTTTGAGCGCTAAAGCGCTCACTACAAACCCTTTAACTCTTAAGGAGTTCCCACTGCTCCAGAGTAAACTAAACCTCGTTGCATATCCATTGTGAGAATCGAGCCATCTCGAATTACTTGTGTGGCTTTCTTGACGCCAACTATCACAGGAACGCCGAGACGTAAACCAATGACTGCTGCGTGACAAGTAAGACTATCTTCCTCAGTAATAATACCTGCGGATTTACGAATTACTTCCACAAAATCGGCACTGGTGCGGGGTGCAACCAAAATATCACCAGGATTAAAGTTACTTACATCCATACTGGTGTGTGCGACTCGCGCACGACCACTGACCGAGCCTTGTCCGAGTCCAATTCCCCGTCCTAGTATCGCTGTCACAACTTCTACTTTGATCAAATCCGTGGAGCCAGAAACGCCTTGCAGTGTACCGGCGGTCATGACTACCAAATCTCCTTCAAAAACGAGATTATTTTCTAAAGCTACGTTTAAGGCTGCTTGGAACGTCTGACCAGCTGAGGGCAACTCTAATACTAACAAAGGTTTGACTCCCCATACCAGTTGCAGTTGTCTGGCGACATTCACATGGGGTGTAATTGCTAAAATTGGTGTCCAAGGACGGAATTTGGAAACGTTGCGAGCTGTGGAGCCTGTTTGAGTCAAACTCATAATGGCTGCGGCTCCTAGTTGTTGAGCGATTTGTCCTACTGCTTGGCTAATTGCGTTCGGAATAGAACGCTTGCGATCTCTAACTTGGCTAGCGTTATTGTTTTGGATGTTTTCTTGCTCGATTTTTTCGGCAATTCGCGCCATCGTCGCCACAGCTTCAACTGGGAACTTACCGACAGCAGTTTCATTGGAGAGCATCACCGCATCCGTACCATCCAGAATCGCATTTGCCACATCCGACACTTCGGCACGGGTTGGACGGGGATTGCTGACCATGCTGTCTAACATCTGGGTGGCGGTGATGATGGGAATTCCCAAGCGATTCGCAGTCGCAATTAATCGCTTTTGCAACATGGGAACGTCTTCTGCTGGTAGTTCTACACCTAAATCGCCTCTAGCAACCATCACGCCATCACACAAAGCCAAAATTGCTTCCATTTGTTCGATCGCTTCGTGCTTTTCAATTTTGGCAATCACTGGTACATTTTTCCCAGCGCTGGAAATTAGTTCCTTAATTTCCATCACATCTTGGGGGTTGCGAACAAAGGAAAGTGCTATCCAGTCAACACCTTGATCTAGACCGAACATCAAATCCTCACGGTCTTTGTCGGTCATGGCTTTAATGGAAAGGTAAACTCCAGGAAAGTTTACGCCTTTGTTATTGGAAAGAGTACCAGGGACGGTAACACGACAGTGGAGATCACCTTTTTCTTTGTCGATCTCCTCAACGACCATTTCGACTCGTCCATCATCAAGGAGAATTCTCGCCCTTACAGGTACTTCGTCTGCTAAATAATCGTAGGTCACGCAGCTGATTTCTTGTGTACCAACTATTGGACGATTGGTCAAGGTGAAGCGATCGCCTTTTGCTAGCACTATCGACCCATTCTCAAATTTACCCAAGCGAATTTTCGGCCCTTGCAAGTCTTGGAGAATTCCCACCGGTTGATTAAGTTCAAAGGCTGTTTGCCTAATTAAGCGAATATTACGCTGATGGTCAGCATGGGAACCATGAGAAAAGTTCAATCGAAGTGTTGTTGCACCAGCTTCAATAATAGCTTTGAGCATTTCTGGACTGCTGGTAGCAGGGCCAATGGTGGCAACAATTTTGGTACGGCGTAAAGAGTCTTTCAATTGCATACGGGGATGAATCTAGGGAGCTACTCAGGGAATTAGCTTCACCAGGGGTTTATGAGGTGTATGGGTGTAGGAAAATCAAAATCCTTACCATCACATCCTTACACCCTTACACCCTAAATTCAGTTATCAGTTGTCAGTTGTTCAGTTGTCAGGTTGATAAATAGTCACTGATCACTGTTTACTGTTTACTGTTGGCTGATTTAATGGCGGTAACTTATAGCGGGTTAAAGATCAAAGCTAAAAGCTTCGACTCGAATCATACCGTTATTTTGCCCATGATATGCGAAGATTATCGATAAATCTTGCTACACAAAACTTTAAAACTTTATTATTTTTCAGAGCGGATTGAGTGCTATCACTTTTCCTCTAGGAGAAACTGAAGGGAAATGTTTTTTACTTTACCCTTTGAGCTTTACCCTGACTTGACCCTTAGTTAACTGGCAAAATTTGATTAATGAAGGAGTTCACGATGCTGACGTCGGAGGTACAGAAGCCACTGACAGTCCCCCCCAAAGAATTGTTAGCGCCTCCTGGTGGCTTCAATCCGACGCTGCTAATGTTTTTGGCAGCTGTAGCGATCGTTGTGTTATCTTCCCTTGGTTACTGGGTTTGGCACTGGCCGCACTGGATATCATTTGTGATGAATATCCTTGCCTTACATATTTCCGGTACGGTAATTCACGATGCCTGTCACCAGTCTGCCCATCGCAATAAGATCATTAATGCGATGTTAGGGCATGGTAGCGCTTTGATGCTAGTTTTTGCTTTTCCGGTATTTACACGGGTTCATTTACAGCATCATGCTCATGTCAACGATCCGAAAAACGACCCAGACCATTTTGTCTCTACAGGTGGTCCACTGTGGTTAATCGCAGTGCGTTTTTTCTATCACGAGGTGTTTTTCTTTAAAAGACGTCTCTGGCGGAAGTATGAACTTCTAGAATGGTTTCTCAGCCGCTTATTTGTGGTGACAATTATTTTTACCGCAGTTCATTATCATTTTTTGGGTTACATTCTCAATTTTTGGTTTGTACCTTCTGGCATTGTCGGGTTAGCTTTGGGATTATTTTTTGATTATTTGCCCCATCGTCCTTTTGCGGAACGCGATCGCTGGAAAAATGCTCGTGTTTACGCTAACCCAATTCTCAACATTTTGATTCTTGGACAGAATTACCACTTAATTCATCATTTATGGCCTTCTATCCCTTGGTACAATTATCAGCCCACATACCATATCATGAAACCTCTGTTAGATCAAAAAGGTTGTCATCTATCTTTAGGATTACTCCAGAAAAAAGATTTTTTTGATTTCCTTTACGACATTGTTTTAGGAATTCGTTTTCATCGCAAAAAAGCAGCGGATTAAGCCCATCCTACACCAAGCTCGAAGTAGGATTTCGTGGTAATAGGTAACGGGTAATGGGCCAATTATCAATTACCCATTACCAACCTCAACCGATAGTATTAATGTTCAAACAGACACAATATAAAATATCTATTGATTGCAAATTGTATGCAATAGCTATTCGTGATTGATACTACGCAAAACATTAGCTAAAAACAGCACTGGTGATCAAGATGAAAATTTGGATCTGGAGTACTATTGGACTACTAATTACTAACTTTGTTGTGGTTGGAATTGTAGCGTTTTTGATTTATAGAGATAGTGTCCAACCTAACCAAAATCGATCACTCGGCGAACATAGTTTACTAATCAGCGAAACTTAAGGCGAGACATTTTTGTGCAATTGCAAGTCTTGCATTTTAGGAGCAGGAGTAACTATTTGTACAGACCAATAACTGACAACCATTAAAATTAAACCAGAGATCGTACCTAGCACCAGCCCAATTAACAAAGCTGGTCTTTTGATAAAAATTGTCATGGTGGAATTTCTTGCGTGACTGTTGTGATCAAAAGCTTGGTTATTATTCTCTGCTGATGAGACATTTTGCAGTTCCAACTTTTCATGCTCTTGGGTTGATTTGTAGATATTGGTCGGTAAGATTAATGTCTCTGGAATTGTGAATTTGCTTGTTTGATCGCTCAACAGTGGTGCTAATGTTTTGTGATCTCCAGAAATCAGATAAGTATCCTCTTCTGGTGGTAAGGTTTGAGGTTGAAAGTTGAATCGTAATGTAGAATTTGCTGCTTGTGTGGATGTGTAAATACTAGCCAAAGGTAACAATGCTGATAGTGCTTCTTGTGCTGACTGATATCGGTCTTTAAAGTGATAATGCACCATTTTATTGAGTACTGAGGCTAACTCAACACTGACTGAGGCTCGATTTTGCCAAATAATTTCACCTGTATGATGATCTTCTGGTAGATGTGTCGGATGAACTCCTGTTAGTGCTTGAATACCAATCATACCTAGAGCATAAATATCACTATTAGGACGGGGTTTACCTCGCTCTTGTTCATGAGGCATGTATCCGGGTGTACCGATCGCAATGGTAGTATTTTGATCATGGGTAATAAAATCTTTGACCAATTGATTCCAGATGGGTTTAACCGCACCAAAATCAATCAAAATTAAGCGATTATCTTGCTTACGTCTAAGAATGTTGCTTGGTTTAACATCCCGATGAATCAACCCCTGATTATGAATAAAATTCAGGATTTCTAAAACTTCTACCAGTAATTGAAAGACTTCCGTTTCTGACCAACGCTTACCAACAGGAAGTTCTGCACTCAGAGGATGTCCATCAATAAATTCCTGTACCAAGTAAAACTCTAGATTATCTTCAAAATGAGTGAGAAGATTGGGAACTAGATTATAATTATCAAGCTTTTTCAAGGCTTCTGTTTCTCGAATAAATAAACGCCTACGTATTTCTATTGGTATAGGACATTTATTACTTGGTAAAAAATGCTTGACTACACAGATATCACGGTCGCAAGAGTAGATGTCCTGGGCGATATACGTTTGACAAAATATACCTTGATTTAAAACTTGAACAACTCGGTATCGCTCTCCCAGTAACTGACTTAACATTATTATGGTGTATCTGACGATTACATTCAGTAACTTTACTTAAGACAAATTTACTTATAAATTTAATATATAGTTTCTACTAATATAGATTTACCTATAACCACCAGAAGTAATATATAAATCTTATCAAGAGTTACCAGGGCTGCATTCAAAAATCGTGAAAAATTCGGAATTTAAAATTTTTCATTAGATTTCTTTTGGTAAGCTCTCAACCCAACAGTGAAGGATCTTTTTTCCCCATACCCACACCCTTACACCCCTACACCCCTAGTTTTTATAGCAAAAAATGACTAATGAACGCAGAAGAGGCGTACCACTGAGCAGAGACGCTGTACAAATAGTCAGAGGTCTAGTTGTCGGCGAACTGATCACAATCATAATTATTGGTGGACTGTGGTTATGGCTCAGACCGCGCTTGCAAATTGATAACGGTACTTTTTCCAGACCTATGAGTCAAGGTACAAGTACTACCTCTAGTCCTAGTGGTTCAACTTTCCAGACAATTACTAACGTTCCCATTGGCTCATTCAAACACGGTGGAAGTACTGCTTGGGCGTCAATTAGACCATTAGTAAATGCTCAAATCCAAAATCTTCGCCCAGAACTACAGTTAAGTTATGTAGATCCCACTAGTAGTAGTCCAGGTTCTGGAGCGGGAATTGAGATGTTACTTGACGGGAAATTGGATTTTGTGGAATCTTCTCGTCCCCCCAGCACCGCAGAACAGGAAATTGCTCGTCAACGAGGTTTCAAACTTGCATCACGTCAGGTTGCTATTGATGGGATTGCGATCGCAGTTAATCCATCGTTGCAAGTCTCAGGTTTAACTGTCGAACAGTTACAGCAAATTTATTCAGGAAAAATCACTAACTGGAAACAACTAGGCGGGCCGGATCTAGCAATTACACCCTTCTCTCAACGTCCAGAAAGTTCAGATACAGTCATTTTTGGTGACAAACAAATTTTAAACCAACAGACTTTTGGTTCTAATATCCAGTATGTTTATTCTCCGACAGAAGCAGTACGCCGAGTTAATCAGACTCCTGGCAGTATTTATTACGCTGCTGCTCGGACAATAGTACCTCAATGTAGAGTTAAACTTTTAACTGTGGGTTTGAATTCGACAAACTTAGTTTCACCCTACATTCAACCTCCAGTATTGCAAAATCAGTGTCCCCAACAACGCAATCAAGTGAATACAGAGGCTATTAATGATGGTAGTTACCCAATAATTACCAAGTTATATGTGATTACAAAGCAAAACAACACTCAACAGCAGCAAGCAGGAGAAGCTTATACAAATCTTTTGTTGACTGACCAAGGACAACAGTTAATACAGGAGGCTGGTTTAGTCCCGATGCGCTAGAGGTAAACTCCAATCAGGGCGCAACTTTTGAGCCTGACGTAAATAGATATGAGACACTGGAGCAGATGCAGGTAAATAGACATGAACTAAAAAGCGAATGCACTGTTCTAAACTGCTTTCAACATACATTTGTTGCACATCTAGCATAGCGACTGTATCCCAATGGGGGCGTTGGCGTGCGATCGCAGCTGGAAAAGTAGCATCCAAATCTTGTGTAACTGTAAAAGTAATGCTAATAATATCCGATGGATGCAGTTGATTACGCTTTTCCAACTCATCTAATAGTTCCATTACTGATTCTCGCATTGCCTCAACCGTATTTTCTGAAACGGTTGTTGCGCCGCGAATTGCACGCATTCGCCACTCCACCATTTATCCTCCTTAAAATTAGTCAAGAGTCAAGGGTCAATTGTCAAGAGTCAAGGGTCAATTGTCAAGGCTCAATCGTCAAAACTTTATGCTATCGGCAATTTGACGATGAACACTGGACAATGGACATTTGACTCTTGACGATTGACGTTTTTATGGTCTATATAACCACAAAGGTAGACCACTTGTAGACACTTCAAATTCTAGCCAGCTAATTCCAGATGCAGCCTGACGATTCCCTGGTAGTAAGCGACTCAACAAAGGTTTACGTTCTTCTAGGGTAAAGACGGGTGTTTTTTCCGGATCAAGACCAACTAGTTCTGCTGCCCAGCGACGAGCATCTTCTTCAGTGCCTAACTTGTCTACAATCCCTAATTCTACGGCTTGCTGACCAGTAAAAATCCGACCGTCAGCAAAACTTCTCACAGTTTCTACGGCTAAATTTCTTCCTTCGGCGACTGTTTGCACAAACTGTTGATAACTTGTATCAATCAATTCCTGCAAAATATTCTGTTCTGGTTCAGTCAGTTCTCGGTCAAATGCCAAAATGTCTTTGTAAGGCCCAGACTTAATGACTTTGAAGGATACACCGACTTTTTCGAGCAGGCGTTCTAGGTTATTACCGCGTAAAATTACACCAATGCTACCCGTAATTGTCCCTGGGTTAGCCATGATGTGTTCAGCGCCCATCCCAATATAGACGCCACCAGACGCAGAAATATTACCAAAACTAGCTACGATTTTTACTTTTTCACGTAAGCGTTTGAGGGCGCTGTAAATTTCTTGTGAATCACCAACCGTACCCCCAGGGCTATCAATACGTAGCAGTAAAGCCGGGAATTTCTTCTCTTCTACGGTTTCTAGAGCTTCTAGTACGCGTTTGCGAGTATTGCTAGCGATCGCACCAGTAATTTCAATTCGAGCTATTTGTTTCCGAAATCTAGGCTTAAAAGGCCAAACCATGTGCAGTGAGAAATACTTCTAAAAGTCAAAGATGCAAAAGTGCTAATCCGAATTTTAATGGAATTTTTATGCTTTGGGTGTTTATTCTTGAAATAAGCTGTTTATTTTGCTTTGCTCTGTAATAGTTTCGCTTTAATTTGTAATGATTCAGTCTCAGCCACAAAAAATATTATTATAAGATAATTTTTATTTATAAAATTTATGTTTAAATATAAAACTTAACGATCAAAACTTGTTGTGATTTTTGCTTATCTTTGCTTAACCTACTTGACATTGAAACGGGAAGGGTAGGAGAAGGCATCTACGGGAATGCCTTTGGCATAGAGAAAAATGCTAGGAGTCTACGCCCACATAAAGCATAGCTATCTTCTGTTACTGACTGCATCTTGATATCTAATATAAAATCGGCTGGAAAAATGCTATTGTGCCACCAAGGCTAGCGTAAGATTTGACATCTGTAATAAGCATAAGTGTCAAATAATCCCCCAACAAAGCTACAGGTCAAACTGATGGTAAATAACCCTTCGATAGCATTGCCACTACCAAAAATAGCGAGAAACTGCATAATTGGGGTAGCGATCGCTTCGGTCACAGTTTGTAAGTTCGGGATATGACCCATTAGCGACACAGTTAATAGTATGCTGCCGACAAGGAATAGGGGTGCGACAAAACTAAAGATGATCGTCAACAGTAGTGAGCGGAGAAAGTTAATCCAAATCGTCATGAACCTCTGGCTCCCTGAATTAAAAAAGCAATAGCCGTTTACCTGAGTAGTCACTTTCTACAATAAGTGCGATCGCCATGCAATGGACGAGAGTTCAAAAATCTTAAGTTTTCATTAAAATACCTACACACAAATTTTCAGATGTGCCTTCAACCCAAACAAGGCATCCAATCTAGATAATCTCTAAAAATCTAGCCTAGCAGGACTCTTTCTAAGCATAGCCAGATAAAAATTCTTACTGATTTGAATGTTAATTTCTGAGATGACATTTAAAGTTAGTTAACCAAAATTGAAAGGGAGACAAGGGAAGGGGGACAAGGAAGACAAAGGAGACAAGGGAAGGGAGACAAGGGAGAGAATAAACACCGATCCCCGTTCGCGAAGCGTCTCCTCTGGAGAATCCCCGATCCCCGATCCCCTATCGACCATTGACTAAATTGCTATTCTTATTGCAGTTACTGAGTTAGCTGGTGAAAATTGAGCGAAACTACATCCAGATCTAGTTTGGGAAAATGGAGTCAGCGATTGCTGACGGCGATTTTTTTAGGTGGACAAGTTATAGTCCATCTCCTTAGAGGCAAAATCCATCGTCGTAATACTGTAGAACAGTTGGCTGTAGTAGGGCCAGATTCGCTATTTATTGCGCTATTAACAGCTGTTTTTGTAGGTGCAGTATTTACTATTCAGGTAGCGCGGGAGTTTATCAACTTTGGTGCAGGAAACCTGGTTGGTGGAGTATTATCAGTGGCGTTAACACGGGAACTTTCACCCGTCCTCACAGCTGTAGTTATAGCAGGACGTGTTGGTTCGGCGTTTGCAGCTGAAATTGGGACAATGCGGGTAACTGAACAAATAGATGCTTTATTAATGCTGAAAACAGATCCAATAGATTATCTAGTTATTCCCCGTTTACTTGCTTGTTTTTTGATGATGCCAATTTTAACCCTGCTGTCGTTGGTGACGGGAATGCTGGGAGGGTTGATCATTGCTACAAATGTTTACAACCTCTCTGATACACAGTTTCTGGACTCAGCCCGTAATTTTCTGGACACTTGGGATATTGTCAGCGCCATGATCAAGGCGTGTTGCTTTGGAGTTTTGATCGCTATTATTGGTTGCAACTGGGGTTTGACAACAACGGGAGGAGCCAAAGGTGTGGGACAATCAACGACAACTGCTGTCGTTACTGCCTTATTGGTCATATTTGCTAGTAATTTCTTTCTTTCTTGGTTAATGTTTCAAGGAACTGGGAGTGCGTTAACGCAGGGGTTTTAGCTTAATCTAAAATCTAAAATCCATATGCGGCTTCTCGACAGAGTAATCCAAAATCCTGCTAGAGGTTGACTAACCACTAACTCCTAAAATAGGAATAATGTCTACTAACATAACAGGATTTGAGACTGTGACTACAACAAGCACACCATTATCAACTTCAACTGTGGAACTTAAGCCTAGTTACAACATCCCTGTAGTGTTAGTAATTACGGCTATTCCACTGCTGTTGGTGCAACCTTGGATAGGAGGTGCGATCGCACTATTTGGATTATTTCTCATGTTTCAGACAGTAACATTGCGCTTACAATTTACTGTCACTGATTTAGATGTATACAGAGGAGAAAAATTAATTCGGCGCTTTCCTTATCAAGAATGGCAAAATTGGCGGATATTCTGGGATCGTGTTCCCATCCTGTTTTACTTTAAAGAAGTTAAAAGCATCCATTTTCTACCAATTTTATTTGATCCCAAGACTCTAAAAATTTGTTTGGAACAACGCTGTCCACGTATTTAGGAAATCAGTTATCAGTTATCAGTTAACAGTTATCAGCTAGAAATTGATCACTGAGAACTGGTAACTGATTTAATCTTAGATTGTATATTTGCTAAAAGTTCTTTAAATTGCGTCATAGGAATTACACTAATTTTTATGTATCCAGAGGAATATCAAAATCAACAACCCACGGATGAATCTTTGCAATCCACAGAAGAAAAAAACTCTATACCTACAAATGGACAAAGAGAAAACTCAGCTGTTGAACCAGTATTAGAAGCAACGACGCAAAACTCGACAGTGGATACAGAACAAAACCAAAATCATTTAACAGCAAACTCACAAGCAACTAACCCTAATGATGAGTTTGCAGTGCAGCAACAAGAAGCAATCACCACTTTCGGATCAGAAAATCAACCAGAAATTCAAGCCAAACAACAACAACTCGCTGAGTTACAAGAACAAGAACAAGCCTTAAAAGCAGAAATTGCTAACTTACAAGCTTCCTATAAAACCCTGCAAGCGCAAATGAATCAAACGCAAATTGCTATGGGAAATTTTGTGCAAGAGACGCTTTCTGGGTTAGAACAACGTAAAAATGCGCTGCAAATTTCTGTAGAACAACTAGAACGGCGTCAAGAACGCATTCGCAACGAGATGCGAACCACATTTGCAGGTGCTTCTCAAGAATTAGCAATCCGGGTACAGGGTTTTAAAGACTATCTAGCTGGTAGTTTACAGGATTTAGCAATAGCCGCAGAACAATTACAATTAGTTCCAGCATTAAAACCAGAACCAGAAAAAGTTTTAATCAAAGAAGTCAGACCAGCTGAAACCGAATTAGGAACACCACAATTTACCCAACAGCAATTTCAAGACACTAGCAAGCAGATTCGCCGCCTCATCGACCAATACCGCACTAAACCAGATTATTATGGCCCAGCTTGGCAGTTGCGTCGTACCTTTGAACCAGTCCACGCTGAAAGAGTTTCTAACTGGTTTTTCAACCAAGGTGGACGGGGTGCTTTACGGACAATGGGCAGTAGGTTGCAAAATATACTGGTAGCCTCCGCAACGATTTCGATATTGCATAAAATTTATGGCGATCGCATCCGTACTTTAGTTTTAGCTAATACACCGGAACGTTTGGGTGAGTGGCGACGCGGTTTACAAGATTGTTTAGGAATTGGTCGTCCAGATTTTGGCCCTGATCGGGGTGTTGTATTATTTGAGTCTCCAGAAGCAGTCGCACAAAAAGCCGAACGCTTAGAAAAATCCAAACAATTGCCTTTAATTATTATTGATGATTCTGAAGAAGTAATTAGCTTGGCACTATTGCAATTTCCTTTGTGGTTAGCCTTCGCCCCTGATCCCAAAATGATGAGAAATTACGAAGATGATTTTTAGTCAATGGTGATTAGAGACGCGATTCATCGCGTCTGTACAATAGTCATTTGTCATTTGTTATTGGTAACTTCGATTTTTCATTACCAACAACTAACAATCAATTATCAACCAACAACCAATAATTCAAAATTATGTCTATTTGGTTAAGTTTGTGTGGAGCAATTTTATTTGTAGCTTATGTGTTGGGTTCTCTCCCCACTGGCTACACTGTGGTGAAGTTATTAAAAGGTATTGATATTCGCGAAGTTGGTTCTGGTTCTACTGGCGCAACGAATGTGTTAAGAACATTGGGTAAAGGCCCTGGAGCATTTGTGTTGTTAATTGATTGCTTGAAGGGAGTTTTAGCCATCTTTCTTGTTTACTGGTTATTCAATTTTGCCCAAATTCAAAATATTATTCCCTCAACAGTCAATCCTGAAATTTGGGAAGCATGGATGGTGACTTTAGCTGGATTTTCAGTAGTACTTGGACATAGTAAATCTATTTTTTTGGGATTTACTGGTGGTAAATCTGTTGCTACTAGTTTAGGAGTTTTGCTGGCGATGAATTGGCAAGTTGCTTTAGCAACAGCAGGAGTATTTGCCGTTGTTGTGGTAATATCAAGGATTGTGTCTTTAAGTTCAATTGCGGGTGCGATCGCAGTTTCCATTTTCATGACACTTCTGCATCAACCCCTACCTTACATTTTGTTTGGCGTTGCTGCTGGTTTATATGTGATTTTGCGCCATCGTAGTAATATTGAGCGCATCATCGCAGGTACTGAACCAAAGTTAGGACAAAAATTACAAACAGAAACATCTGAAGCTTGAATGAAGACGCGGGTATGAGGAGACGCGGAGAGTGGAAGACGCGGTGACGCAGAGACGGTTTCATTTGTATTTCCCGTGTCCCCGTGTCCCTGTTCCCTGTTAAGAGTTCCCTGTTCACTGTTTCCTTTTTTACCACGCCAGAGGCTTACCATCACGGAAGAATCCACCTGTAGGCCCATCATCGGGTAACGTTGCTGCCCACACAACCCCTGCTGCACCATCTTCAACTGGTCGTCCTCCTGCGCCACCCATATCAGTTGCAACCCAGCCTGGACACACTGAGTTGACAAGAATACCAGTTCCTTTTAATTCTTCAGCTAGCATTCGAGTCAGTGCATTAAGTGCTACTTTCGATACACTGTAGGCTGGTGTACCACCGCTCATGCTAGTCAACGATCCGGCTCCACTGGAAACATTAACGATTCGTCCATGTTTGCTTTGACGTAACAAGGGAATAAACGCTTGACACATGCGCCAAGGCCCAAAGGTATTGGTTTCTAGTGCTTCGTGTACTGTGTCAAACTTAGCATTGATTGCTTGCTGCCAACTGTCGTAAAGAATACCAGCATTATTAATCAGGATATCTAATCGCCCAAATTGTTCTTTGACTTGAGTTACTAGGCGATCAATACTTTCTTGATTAGTTACATCCAGCCAATGCGGTAAAACCTCAAGTCCTTCTTTTGCCAAAGTTTCAGCTGCGGCTTTTCCCCTTTCTAGGTCACGCGATCCTAAAATGACAGTGATATTTTGACGAGCAAGTTGACGTGCAACTTCGAGTCCGATACCTCGATTTGCACCAGTTGCGATCGCTATTGTTGGTATTGTCTTTTCTGAGTTCATTGGCGCTCCTTAGTGGTTGTGATACCTACACCAAAAAGGTTACTATCTCTACGGCTGTGTCTGAACGTGAGGGTAACTGCGGATCTTGCTATCCATTGTCACCAATGGACAATCATAAACTCGTGCTGTTGCAACAATAATTTGATCGGCAGGGTCACGATGAAAATCACCAGGTAGTTGGGTAGACTCTACACAAATCCGGGGTGTTAGCTCCACAAGACAAATACCAGGATAACCAAGGGCTTGATCTAGCCATTTATCTACAGAAAAAGGCAGAATTAATCGACCACGCTCTACTAACTTTGCAACTTCCCAGCAAGAGATAGCACTAACGCCTAAGCCTTGTAATTCCTGCGCTTGGATATAGTCTTGATATTCCTGAGTGAGCTGAGTATCTCCATGAACCCACCAAACCCAAATATGGGTATCAAGCAAAATCATTGTGTAACTTCCCAATCGTCTTGAGCTACAGGTTCAGTCGGCGCAACATATTGAATAGCAGTTCCGCGAAGAGGATACCTGTTTTGCTCAGATGCTTTTTGGGGTTGAGACAGGATAATTACCTCAACCCGTTCCCCAGAGTGAAATGGCAAGTTTTCTAACGTCAGCTTTCGATCTTGTCCGATTGTTGTTTCAACGCGGTGTGCCAGCATAGTATAGGTTCAAACAGGAACTGTAGCAACATTATAAAACTAGAAAAATAGGTCAGCTTAGGTTTGAACTCAATATCTTAAGTACTAAAGCTGCTTGCTAAGAAAGGTTTATTAACCTGTAAATATTAGCAAAATCTACAAAACAACTTCTAATTTCAAATTTGTTTGCAACGTCTTTAGTCTATGCGGATATCCTGCTCTTGCAAGCCTAAGTCATACAGTCAGCGAATCAAGCTAAATTTCCAAGTTTTACGTTCCTGGGGTTGTTGGCGCGTCTGTTGTGTTTTTAAATACTTCCGCTTTCACGTTACATTGTTAGGGAAATAAACCTAAGCGAATCCATAATTGTCTTGCTGTTACTTGTGATTGGCTATTGAAATTCAAGCTATTGATAGTTACTCTGCCAACAGATGTGATACCGTTAATCGTGCCAGACTCAGTATTCACCTGAAAATGCTCATCCCAATTATCTTGTCTAGGATTAAAAAAACGAACTTCCGTATTGCTTTGAAGATCAATGCTACTGATACGAGTTCCTTTACGGAGATTACAAGAACGACAAGCCAGAGCTAGATTAAATTCACTATCAGCACCTCCTCGATTAGTAGGAATAATATGTTCAACTTCAAAAGGGAAATGAAAAACTAACTCCGGAGCATGACAATATTCACAGCGATGAGTAGCACGATCCGCTACTAGATTATAAAAAGGATTCATTGATTCAATTGTTGCATCCAAGTCGCTGTGCGGGCTGTAGTCGCTTTTAGTTCAGCTTCTACAAGACTTTCTAATTCTGTTTGTTGCTCGGAAGTAAGTTCTTGTCCTTGGTCGCGTGCTGTGCGCCATAGGTTCATCAACTCAGATAAGCGTTTTTGTTGCTCAACATCGAAAAATTTATCAGGATTGAAGCTTTGAATGACTAATAAAATACTGCATTCAGTTTCGCCCAACTGAGCAGTCAAAGCATCTAAAGCTTGACCTGCGGTTTTACCAGCAGATTGTTTGTCACCTGCTATGGCGCGATAAGACTTTTCACCACTAGCATCTAGTGTCGGTAGAATAGCTACTGTAGTCATTTTTTTGCGAGTCTTTTGTTTGTCAATTATAGAAGATATTGCAAGTGGCTCCTATGGTTAATTTTGTTGGATTTAACCAACAGCGTATTCTGTAAACTGTCGCATAAATGGTGAATGAAACCCAATCACAATATCTTGCTTTGGTACACCCTGTTTAATTAATTCCTCTGCGAAATCAATTTCTGTACCATTATATTGAAGCCAAATCTTATCATTTTTAATATCGAAATGTAGCACACAACCATAAACTCGGTGACGATTTCGCCAACCAACATTTACTAATTGATAATGGTCATGTTCCGTATCAAATATCATCTGTCTTTCTACGTCATCTCTAGTTGCAGCTTCATTGACGTAATTTACAATCAAGCTTTTGATCATTTCCCGATATTGAACTATTTTATCCATCGTTCAATCACTTCCTTTTCTGGTTCGTAAATCAGCAGCTTGAGATTTTGAGATTGAATCACAATTTGAACTAGCTCTAGTTTAAAAAAAGTTTCATATGTTGTGCTGGGAACAGCTAAATATAATTCTCGTTCTGGTTGCTCTTGACTCAAAGCAGTTCGATAGTTAATAAATTGTCCCAGCGCTGTGTGAAACAGAGAAATGGTTGAACTTCCAATAAAACTTTTGACTTCAACGGCAATTTTTTCTCCTTCTCTCTCTGCTGCAATGAGTTTTTCTGCACCTAAATCGATATAAATTTCAACTCCACCGAAATCTAGATATATTGGGTCATCTGTAATCAACCATCTATCTTTTTCAAGAGCATGTCTGACTGCGTTGTGAAAGATATCTTTTGCAGGCATAGTAAAATCTAGTAAAAAATCGACCTGCAACCCTGTGCAAAATCATTATCTATAATAATAGTTCAATTACACTCCAAAGCCAGAACCCTCAAAACTTCATGAAAAATGACCGTTTATAAATCTTAATCAAAATCTGTAAGCTTCAAGAAACCTCGGTATTATATGGTCTACGTAAAAATTCTGTGGCAGGATTATTAAGATTAAAGAGCAACGGAGAACAGAAAATCCTCTGCATTGTTAATGTATCGACCTACATTGTTAATGCATCGCCCTACATTGTTAATGCATCGCCCTACATTGTTAATGCATCGCCCTACATTGCGAATGTATCAATGGTACTCCCGGATT
>NZ_NAPS01000002.1:414051-492849 GCF_004323185.1 Westiellopsis prolifica IICB1 | reverse complement strand
CTACATTGTTAATGTATCGCCATACATTGTTAATGTATCGCCCTACATTGTTAATGCATCGCCCTACATTGTTAATGCATCGCCCTACATTGCGAATGTATCAATGGTACTCCCGGATTGATCCGTGGAATCAATCCAAAATCCAAAATCGGATGACCAGTAATCTCCCAGATTTGGTAAGCTAAAAACCTAGATAAACTACTATAAAAACCATGCCTGCGCCTACTATAACTGCTACAACTACCACTTTTCCCTTGGCTGCTGTCGTCGGTCAAGAAGCAATCAAACTCGCTTTACTTTTAGCAGCAGTTGATCCGGGATTGGGGGGAGTAGCGATCGCAGGTCGTCGTGGTACGGCAAAATCTGTAATGGCGCGTGCAATTCACGCTCTACTACCACCGATTGAAGTTGTCAAAGGTTCACTCAGCAACTGTGACCCCAACCACCCAGAAGAATGGGATGATGAATTGTGTAGAGACGCGCCATGGCGCGTCTCTACAGAAAATGTGTTAACCGAAGTTATTCCTGCACCCTTCATCCAAATTCCTTTGGGAGTAACAGAAGACCGACTCATCGGTTCTGTAGATGTAGAACAGTCGGTAAAACAAGGACAAACTATTTTTCAACCAGGACTACTCGCCGCTGCAAACCGGGGCGTTCTCTACGTCGATGAAATAAACTTATTAGATGACCAAATTAGCAACCAACTTTTATCAGTCTTATCTGAGGGACGCAACCAAATTGAGCGGGAAGGTATAAGTTTCCAGCATCCTTGTAAACCGCTATTTATCGCTACATATAACCCAGAAGAAGGAGCTTTGCGAGAGCATTTACTCGATAGAATTGCGATTGTGCTTTCTGCGGATGGGGTTTTGGGTTTAGACCAAAGAGTGCAAGCAGTCGAACAAGCAATCGCCTACTCGCAATCTCCCCAAGAATTTCTCCAGCAATACAGCGAAGATATCGACGCCCTCAAAACTCAAATTATCTTCGCGCGGGAATGGTTAAAAGATGTCTGCATCACCCACGACCAAATTACCTACTTGGTAGAAGAAGCAATTCGCGGTGGTGTCCAAGGACATCGGGCGGAATTATTTGCTGTGCGGGTGGCGAAAGCTTCAGCGGCCTTGGATGGACGCACCCAAGTCAACGCCGATGATTTGCGTCGAGCGGTGGAATTAGTCATTGTACCACGGGCAACTCAAATCCAGACACCCCCACCTGACCAACAACAACCCCCACCACCACCACCTCCTCCCCAAGATCAACAAGAATCTGACGACGAAGAACAAGAACAGGAGGAAGAGGAAGATAACGAAGAACAACAAGAACCACCGAATATTCCCGAAGAATTTATCTTTGACCCCGAAGGAGTCGTCCTAGATCAGAGTGTGCTTTATTTTGCTCAGATGGCACAGCGACACGGTAAATCAGGGAGTCGGAGTTTAATCTTCTCCGAAGATCGGGGACGTTACATCAAGCCAATGCTACCCAAAGGTAAAGTTCGCCGCATTGCCGTAGATGCTACAATGCGAGCCGCAGCCCCGTATCAAAAAGCACGACGCGCTCGCCATCAAGGAGATTCACAAAAGCGCGTATTTATTGAACAAGGCGATGTTCGCTCGAAGCGGCTAGCACGTAAAGCTGGAGCGTTGGTAGTATTTATTGTCGATGCTTCTGGCTCAATGGCGTTGAATCGGATGCAATCTGCTAAAGGTGCAGTGATGCAACTGTTGACAGAAGCATACCAAAATCGTGACCAAGTAGCTTTGATTCCCTTCCGGGGAGAACAGGCTGAAGTTTTGTTACCACCGACACGTTCGATCGCTTTAGCAAAAAACCGTTTAGAGAGATTACCTTGTGGCGGCGGTTCACCACTAGCACACGGTTTAACACAAGCTGTGCGGGTGGGATTAAATGCTCAAATGAGTGGAGATATTGGTCAAGTTGTACTGGTAGCGATCACCGATGGTCGGGGTAATATTCCCTTGTCGCGTTCTTTGGGCGAACCCCAAGAACCAGGAGAAAAGCCAGATATTAAAGCCGAACTGTTAGATATTGCTGCGAGAATTCGAGCTTTAGGAATGCAATTATTGGTGATTGATACCGAAAGTAAGTTTGTTTCCACTGGTTTTGCCAAAGAAATAGCCAAAACAGCTGGAGGAAAATATTATCATTTGCCTAAAGCTACTGATAAAGCGATCGCCGCAATGACCAAAGGAGCGATCGCGGATATTAAATCACGTTAGGTATTTCGGGAAAAGTTGGACAATTAGTGGACTATCGCTCTTTCGGTTACGAGAGGGCGAATTCAATTACATTAATATTGGTAATTTCAAACTATTGAGTACCTATGAAAGCCATTAAAGTTATGGCAACCATTGATGAGCATGGGCAACTTACTTTAGATCAGCCCTTAATTACGGATAAGAACAGCCGCGTTGAAGTAATTGTACTCATCCCAGAAGCAGCAGAAATCGATGAAGATGGTAAGTCTAAAAAAGATATTCTAGAAGATTTTCGCCAAGCTTGGCAGGAAGCCATGACCGGACAAACAATTCCTGTGGCTCAACTTTGGGAAGGACTTGAGGATGTCTGAGCAACCATTTATTCGAGTTGAGGCCGCACCAACGTTTAACCGAAATCTACGCACCCTCGCTAAGAAATATCGGAGTATTCGTAATGATATAGAACCCGTAATCGCACAACTTGAACGGGGGGAATTACCTGGAGATCAGATATCTGGGATTGGTTATGAAGTTTTTAAGCTGCGAGTCCGAAATAGCGATATTCAAAAAGGTAAAAGTGGTGGTTATCGTCTCATTTATTACGTCAAAACAGCAACAGGTATTATTCTGCTGACTATTTACACTAAATCAGAACAAGCCGATATCGCAGCTGATGATATTAAGAGCATCATTGCTGAGTATGAACAACGTGCAATAGAAGACGATGAGAGTTCTAAAGCAAGCGATCGCGGATATTAGGAAATGCGGCGTTGCTGAATCAAGATATGAATTTATAATTCACGCTTATGTAGACGTAGCAATGCTACGTCTCTACAAGGATTTTGTATCGAACGACAAATATGTACACAAACATAATTCATGACCAAATTCAGCAACGCCCGAAATTCTTTGTGTCTTAGTGTCTTAGTGGTTCATTTTTTTTAACCACCAAGGCACAAAGACACCAAGACACCAAGTAAGAATTTTATTAAAAAAGCCTCTCAAATTTGAGAGGCTACAGTAGGTTTAGCGGAGACAACTTTTGATTACTTTTGTGAATTTCCTATGCAGTGATCGCTGCTACTGCTCCAGAAATTGCTGAGAATATTGCCGATATTAAGGCTGTAGCGAATAACCACCAGGCTGCTGAGGCGGCTGCTTTGCGGGTTTCTTCGGCTTGTTTTTGGGCTTGGTGCTTCACGTCTTCTAGGCGTCGCTGGGCTTCTTGTTGCAGTCGTTCTGCTCGTTGTAGAACAGTATGACGCGCTCGTTCAACTTGGTCGATGATCCGATTTGCATCTTCTTCTGAGATATCCTCACGAGAACTCATGACTGCTACCAAGGTTTCGCGGTTAAAAGAAGACAGGCGATCGCGTAAAGCATCCAATCCAGCTTGGGGATCATCAAACAATGTGCGAACATCCCGCTTAATACCATCATAGTTCAATTCGGGACGTTCTAGGGAGTTAAGATAACTACGAATACGGGCAAAAATTGAGTCGATGGTGTCTTGAATGCGTCGTTGAATTGCTCGTATTTGCTCTACAAAGGAATCGCGGACAGAGAAGATTGTATCAGCTATCCGCGCTGCTTCTTCGTCACTTAGGTCTTCGCGCAGTTTCAGCAAGGTGATAATTGTAGAACGGTCAAATTGAGCTAGGCGATCGCTCAAACTGTCCATACCTACACGCGGATCATGCAATAACAAATACAAGTCGCGTTTAATACCTTCTGGGTTGAGTTCGTCTTTGCCACTGCGGCGTAAATATTCTTCTAAATAAGTTTGGAATGTTTCGACCCTTTGTTGTGTCCGAGTCGCCAAACGACGAGGTGAACGGACGATATTGCGAATTGTGTCTTGAACAGAATCAATGACTTGATTAACTTGTGCTTCAGATAGATCTTGACGTTGGCTGAGTAATTTTACTAATGTATCTCTATCTACCTGAGACAAACGGCGACGGAGAGCGATCGCTCCTTCTCTCGGATTTTGCAACAGTCGATTCAAATCCCGTTGAATTCCTTCGGGGTTGAGTTCATCTTTACCTGTGTTTCGCAAATAATCAGCGATGGTAGTTGTGACTGAGTCGTATTGTTGTTTGGCTTTATCAGCTACAGCTTGCGGTGCGTGACGAACACCATGCCAAGAATCTTCAACTGTGCTAATAATTTGATTGGCTTGGTCTTCGCTTAAATCTTGGCGCTGACTCAGCAATTTGACTAAGGTATCTCGGTCAAAACGAGACAGACGCGCCCGCAGTGCTGCAACTCCAGCTTGGGGATCTTGCAGTAATCTTGTTAATTCGGCTCTAATAGCGTTGGGATTGAGTTCTTCTTTGCCAGTATTACGCAGATATGACTCTAAATTTAGCCACAGGGTTTCGGCTTGATATTTGGCTTGATCTGCGAGTCCTTTGGATTCAATCAGGACGCGATCGCGTTGTCTTTCCAGTTCGTTGAGAATTATGTCTGCTTCTTCTGGATAAATATCATTCCGTTCTAGCAGTATTTCCCGCAGTTCTTGACACTCCAACAATGCTAAACGGCGAGACAGGGTTTGATAATCTGCGTCGGAGTCTTGCAACAGTGGTTTAAAGTTCTGTTCAATTCCCTCTGGAATTAATTCTGATTTGGGAGTGACGAGTAAATAACTTTCTACTCGGCGTTGCAAGTCCTGTACAATTTCTCTTTCTTCTTCAGCTGTGACTGTCACTAAAACATTT
This sequence comes from Westiellopsis prolifica IICB1, assembly GCF_004323185.1. GTDB lineage: Bacteria > Cyanobacteriota > Cyanobacteriia > Cyanobacteriales > Nostocaceae > Pelatocladus > Pelatocladus prolificus_A. The sequence continues at coordinate 487,898 of NZ_NAPS01000002.1, read as the reverse complement.
TGGCGAACAGCTTCTAACTGGTCAACAATACGTTGAATTTCTGCTTGGGTCAAAAGTCCACGCTGTTGCAGGATATGAGCAAAATCACTGCGAGACAGTTGTTCTAATTCCCGGCGCACTGTTCCAGGGTCAGCAGCAGGATCATAGATCACATTGCGGAAATCCTGAGCGATTCTCTCTTGGCTTAACTGCCAAGCATAGGTACTTAACAGGTAGTTTTCTACATCTGCACGAATCGGACTGTAAGGTTTTTTTGGTGTTGGTAGTCCTAATTGATCTGCTTTTTCGCCGACTTTATCTTTGGCTGTAGTTAAAGCACCCAAGATTTTTTCAACATCTAAATCTGAGAGATCAGTCCTTCCTAACACAATCCCAGTCAAAGCTGTTAATCCCTGTTGTAATGTTCGCTGAATCGGACCAGGGGTCGCTTCTTGGGCTGCTCTTTGGTCTGCTTCTTTCGCATAACGCATTTGCGCCATTAACTGATCGAGTTTGCGGTTGAGTTCGTCTGTGTTTGCTTGTCCTGGCTGGAGTGATTTGAGATAATCAACCAACTCAGCCATTTTATCTTGGGAGGGAGTTTGACTTACTACTTGTTGCCAAACACTATATAAAGTATCAGCGATCCGGTTAGCATCACGTTTTGATAGGTCGGTGCGACTGCTGACTAAATCAATAAATTTTTGGCGATCAATATTGCGAATATCGCCAGAAGTGGCGATATCTCTGACTTGGGGATCACTCAACAATCTTTCAAAATCACCGCGAATCTTAGACATATCTAGTTCCGGTGGACGTAGCATTTCTAGATAATCTTCGACTTTTTCGCGGACACTAGTAGGGTCGATCGCACTACCTAATTCTCGGCGAACGGCGACTGCGGCGGCTTCAGCGGTGGCTACTACCTGCTGGTTAACAGCCTTTGCACCCAAGGCGGCGGTAGCTGTTCCCATAATTGCCTGAAAGCCGGAAGTTGCAGTATTTACGACATTACCAATTAAAGAGCCGACTGTGGTGGAACTCACCCACACTAGCAATAAGAAGTATGCACCCCAAATTACTAAACCGAGAATTGCACCCAGTCCTGGACTAAAAATCACCAGACTCATTTTAACTGCCAAAAAGCAAGCGATCGCTAGGGCAATAGTAACTGTGATTAAAGTCCATATTCCAACTGCTGTACCAATTTTGCGGATAGTTCCCCCGAAACTGCCAACTTCCCCATGATCTGAATTTGCATCAGATGGACGTCCTAAGTAGGAAATACCTGCTGCAACTGACAGGTTAGTTAATACCAACTGAAACGCAAAAGCCAGGATCACACCGGAAATTAAAGCAGTAAAAAAACGCGGCCCTGAAATCGCAACTGATGCTTGCGCTGGTGAAATACCTTGTGGTTCTACTGTCACCTGCGCTATCCAAAATAAAGACTGGTAGAGTTCCAGCGTTGTTACCGTACTCTGAAACATTCTATTTTTTTCCTCTATGTTTTAACTAATCTGGTATAAAAAAATGCTAATTAGGTTTTACATCTATATCATTCGCCATACACAATTCCTTAGCTCAGAATCGTGGAATTTAGGCTATTACAGCATCCGCCCCAGGTCTGATACTATCTACTGCATTAGATATAAGTTTTTGTCACTAATACCTCAGTTTGCAGTTATTGAGATTATTTGCGTGATATCCCTTAGGTTATTGTTAAATTTAATATTTATTTAGAAATAAAATTTTTTCACCCTCTTAGGGTATATTCCTGCATTTAAAAACAGATTGAATTATCGTCCATTAGGAGTGCCTAGACTTTGTAACCATAGGAATACGGCAAGCAAATAATTCCTAGCTAAAGTAAACATATGTAACAAGTAGTTCGGAAAACAGGAAATTAGTTATTAGTTATTCAGCTTAAAAAATGATCAATAAGTAATAGCTAATAGCAAAGAAATTAAGCAATCCATAGAATAAGTTCGGAGGCACAATGGAAACTCGTCCTTCTACAGATTTACCACCAATTGCTACGGAATATAACGGCAAAGATCGTAATGCTTTTCTATTTGGTTGGAATCCCCAAGCAGAGCTATGGAACGGTCGCTTGGCAATGATCGGTTTTCTTGCTTATTTGCTTTGGGATTTAGCTGGTTATAGCGTGTTACGTGATGTTTTACATATTGTTGGTTATTAATACCAACTCTCTGCAACGATGCGATGATGCACTTTCACTGAACAGTATTGGTTTTAAAGGAGACAAAAAAATGGAAACTCGTGAAAAACGTCCTTCTACAGATTTACCACCAGTAGCTAATGCTTACAACGGTATTGACCGCAATGCTTTTATCTTTGGTCTAAATCCCCAAGCAGAACTATGGAACGGTCGCTTGGCAATGATAGGTTTTCTTGCTTACTTACTTTGGGATTTAGCTGGTTACAGCGTATTACGTGATGTTCTACACTTCATTGGTTAAGTCTGTTAACCGATTATTCAAAGACCAACTAGTTTGTTATCAATACTTTAGCCCAACTCAATAGTGGAGAGGTAGATCCCCGACTTCTATAAGAAGTCGGGGATCTATATAGAAAATTAATGTAGTCGAGTACTAGGGTATATTAATACTTTTTATAAAGTGCCATATTTTCTATAATTTAGTGCATTGTGGTATTACTAATGCACTTTACTCTTGATTATTTAATTTCGGTTTTAACAGCCTAAACCAAAACCGGGAACCTCCTCTATCAAGAGGAATATAGCCTATTTTCCCACCCCAACGTTCTACTGTGATTCGGCAAAAGTATAGTCCTAGTCCAACTTTACCTGACTTCCCAACTTGGGAAAACTTATCAAAAATATTTTTAGCTTTTTCTACTGAAATACCAATACCTTGATCATCTATAGTCACAAGAATACTATCTTCTTGTTGCTGTAAAGTAATTATAACTGTGGAGTTCGCTGGACTATGGCGAAAAGCATTCTCTACCAAATTTGCAATAATCCTATTCAAACGTGATTTATCACCTATAACCCTCCAATCTGCTGTTGTGTCAATATTATTTGCAAGTTGCAATTTGACTTTATTCAGTAAAAAAGTGGGTGATAAAAGTTGAATAACTTCTTGGGCAGAAGTTAAAATATTTGGAGCTAATTCAGCATCTATAGTAAAAGATTCTAGAGAATTAACTTCGGCAGAAAATGCATATAATATATCTCTAATCAAGTTTTCTTCCTGGAGTGTTTGTTTTTTCCCAATTTCTAAATATTCTCTAGCTTTTGGTGTTAAATTTTCAGTTTCTAACAGCGCCAAACAGCAATTAATTCCACTGATATGCCCAGCAATATCATGTATAATACAGTGAACCAAAATATCTTTTTTTTGGTTCTCTTTCATCATGTATTGATAATTGAGTTGATGCTCTCTAGCTTTTTGAATCAAATTTCTTTTTTCTTCATATTCTTCCTCTAATAGTTGAATTAATAATATTTTATTCTTTTTAACGCACATTGCTGTAGCTTCAAAATGATATTCTTTGCCAGATAAATCTAATTGATACCAAATACCTGATTTCAATTGATTTTTGTCATTTTTGTTCCATAACTCTTCAGCATCTATCAGAAAATTTTCTAAAAAGGGAAACTCTTGTTGCGGTATGAGTATTTGCATTCCAGATTTAACTTGATGACGACAAAATCGTTGTAACCAATCTGGTGGAGTTCCAGTAATTCTAAAGCGTCCAAAGTTTAATCTCTCTAAGACTAAAGTATCTAAAGCAGCAAACACATCTGCTGTAATAGAGTCGCTCATGATAGACACAATTTGTTAAATGTATTTGTGATGAAATATTATTAATTTTATAATTACTTAAAAATGGGCGTCAATTAACATAGATTTTATTGTATAAATTATTGATTTTTTGTTAACTAAATATATATTAATTTCAATAATTCCCTATATTTATAAAATTTGATTAGCAAGAATTTGGAAAGATTCTTCGACACCCAAACCTGTCTTCGCGCTCGTTTTAATAACAGTCCAACCCCTTTGCACAACTTCATTAATTTCGGCATCATTAATTTCCCATTCTTCTATTAAATCCCACTTATTGAGTATAAGTATAAATGGAACGGTTCCAATAGTATTTTCTACTTTAATTTGTAAGTTGAAAGCTTTTTCGAGAGTATTTTTTCGAGTTCCATCTACTACCAAGAGATACCCTGATGCACCACGTAAATACGACATACGTACTTTTTGAAACTCATCTTCTCCATATAAATCCCAAAGAATAAAGTTTATATCTTGACCTTGAATATTTACTGTTTTTTTATCAATTTTTACACCGACTGTTGTTTGATACTTCTCAGAGAAAATACTGTGAACAAATCTTCCTACTAAACTAGTTTTACCAGTTGCAAATGCACCTACCATGCAAATCTTTTTTTGCAGCATGAGTATTGTTCCTTCAGTTATGGGCATCAATTAAGAATACCTTAAAAGATACCCTACGATTAACTTGTTGATTTTGCTCTGTAAGTTCTCTGTTTAAAGGTTGACTTGACCCTACACCGACGGTAGTAAAATTAGTTGTATTGATGCCTTGAGAATTTAGATAAGCGATAATTTTACTAGCACGGGCTTGACTGAGTATCATATTTCTTTGCTCTGTTCCAGTTATATTTGTGTGTCCTGTGATTTCAAAACGCACATCTTTGTCTAAAGATTTGGCTACACTGGATAATTTTTTAATTGCGAATACTATATCTGGTAATTTATCACCTTCACCTGGTAAAAATTCAGTAGTTCCCTCAATGAATAAGAGTTGATTCTGCTCAATTCTTTGTTTATATAATTGCAATTCTTGTAGATCTAATTCAAGTAAATCTTTATCAATGTATTGGGTGATACCAGGAATAAAATGCCAAGATGTTTTGGCTGCCAAAATCCATTGGCGTGGTGCATTTCCTGTAGCATAAAGAACACCATTTTGGTCAACTCTGAGTGATACAGTTTTGGGAGCTTGCAGTAACTCGGCGGCTCTTTTTGCTATTATTTGTGGCTCAAGGGATACATAAGGTTGCCATTGACTGATCACTGTTTTAGGATTAATGTTAGCTTGTTGCATTAGTAAATACGGATCTGTAGATAACGGATCGCGCATTCCAGAAATAAAGTTTTTTCCATATCCTTTCTTAGCTTGAATCACAACAATCCCAGGCTGAGAGTTAAGTTTTTCTAGATACGCATTCCAACGTAATTGTTCCCTAAAGCTAAAAAAACTCCATATCCCAAGTGCAAGTGCGATCGCACCGAATAAACTCCATGCATAGATATATTTTTTCTTGGATGGAACTTTATACCTTGCTTCTAAACATTCCTCTAGATAAGGTTTACTAATACTAAATAATTTTGTTTCACCTGTAAAATCATGAAGTTCTCTATGCAATTTCAGATGAATCTTTTCTATTGTGTTTTGAAAAACTGATCGTAGTTCTTGAGGAGCATTTCCTCGAATTATACCTGCTAATACTGCTTGTGGCCCTTCCTCAATCCATATAGTTAGTTCCCCAAATTGCAAACTTTGCAACACCTCATCTTTTTTCACATTGAAAGAGTCTTTGACAAAATCTTGAATAGCTGTCAACATAGCAGAAACTAAATCAGGATCTTGAGCAGCTACCTGTGGCGCTAAAATATGTTGCAGCAATAATCCAGTTTCTTTGTGAATTAAAAGTACTTGTTCCACTCGGTAAATGAGGGTGCGTAGTAGAACAACTTCAGCAAAAGTTTTTCCCGTCTGTCGTGCTTCTAGTCTCCACTTAAAACTTTGTGGTGACATACTATGTTCTAGTGTTTGATTCAAAGATTGCATCATTTGATCTAGAACTGTACCAATAGCTTTACGAGTAGCAGGAGCAATTATCGGGAAAAATGCTTCAGAAAGAACATTTAAATCTTGCTTAACCGAAGATTGAATTGCTTTTTCAACTGTGGGAACCATTGCTTCGGCTAATTTTTGACCTTGTATTGTTCCCAAAATTACAGCTTCTGGAAGCAAACGACTAATATCTTCTGCTTGAATTTGAGGATTTTCTAATCGCTCGTATAGTTTATCAAGTTGTGCAGTTTCTACCCCCAAAAGCAGACTGCGGAGTTCATTTAATTCATCAGTAACTTCCTTGTGATTGTTATTTAGAGGTAAAGTTTCATGGGAATTCCCATCATTAGAAACTTCGGATGATTTGTACGTTAATTCATCAGGATAATATTCATTCATTGTCGAAACTATTCAACTCACAATCTATGTTGAGTTGCATTTTTGTGAAAAATATATTGGAAATAAATATTCGCAACTAGAAATCAGAAACTAGTTATACCATTTCTCTGTGAAGATGCACTTAATATTTATAAACAAACTGCCATAGACGCGCAAGCGGCTACTTGCAGAAGTCGCTACGCGCCTACCGGAACGGTAGAGCGCCAAGAACACCAAGGAAGACAGAGTTATTCATTAAGTGCAAGTTTATAGAGGATTGGTATTAGTAGTTAGTATTAGTTGTTATTAATTAGTAGTTTTTTAGTTTTGTCTTCTCTGCTTTATCTCCCTTGTCCTCCTTGTCCTCCTTGTCCTCCTTATCTTCCTTGTCCTCCTTGTCCTCATTCCATTTCTACTATCGAGAATTCAGCCGTATTGCTAATTCTGTAAACATAGCTGCAAGAGTGGAACGGTCTGTTTTTTCTGCACGTATTTCTTGAGACTCTTGTTGCAGTAGTGCTAGAATTTCTTCGTATTTTTGACGAATATCATCTTGTAGGCTTTGAGATTGACTAAGAAGTTGTTCACGTAACTCACGTGTTTTTGTCGCTGCTTGTTCATCAAATTGAGAGAGTTTTCTTTCTATAGAAAGATTGATTCCTTTTTGTTCTTCGCTGAGTATTGTGATAGCTTCCTCTCGTTTTGATTGTTCGCTTTTTATCTGACCATTTACGGCTTCAATTTCATTTTTGATATAATTTTCTAAATAATCTAAACGTTTTTTTGTTTCATCTCGTAAGCTAGCACATTCTTTAATTAGACGATCTTCTAAGCGCGTAAACTTTTTTTCTAGTTCTCGCATCTGACCGCCAAAAAGAATATCTCTGACTTTATCTAAACTGCTAATTTCGCCAAAGTTATTACTTATTGCAGCCTGATTTATGCTTGGAACTAAACCACCTGGGGTTGAGTCTGCAAAATTATGATTAAATTTTTCTCCTTCCACCGAACTCATATTTTTAATCCTTGCTAGGTTGTAAGTTAGTTTAGCTCTAGTTCGTTATATGTTAAGACAATCTATTATTCTTGTCTTAAACCTTGTTAAAGTATTACTTTCTAGAGTAGCACCCTTGTATTGAGCAACATATTATATTGTTAAAAGCTGGAAATATATATTAACGTAATATGGTTTCTAAATAAAGAAACGGAAAAAAGAATATAATCACACACTAAAAAACTAGCGGGAGCGTGGTAGCCCCAGATTTTCAAATCGGGGCAAAAACGCGACACGGGGTGTTTTAACAGCCTTATACCAATTCTCCAAAATCAAGCAACAGATCCAAACCCCTAAAACCAGGCTGCATCTAAGTTTCTGGGGTTGCGTAGCTTGCTGATCGCACCGCAGCGCGAGTATTGCAAATTAACTGATTTTAATGAGTTTTAGCTTTTAGCCGAAAATTTATTTGACGGCTGATTGCAATTGGTGCAAGATGTCAACTCAGAACTAATGACACAGAGATCACTAGATTAAAAAGCGAACCAGCACATACACTGATGCGGTTAATAGTTGCAATAGCATGACGGGAATACCGTAGTGCAGAAAAGTTTTGAAGGAAATGCGGCGTCCATGTTGTTCAGCAATCCCGGCTGCTACGATGTTAGACGATGCACCGACTAAAGTTCCATTGCCTCCCAAAGTAGCACCAAACATCATTGCATAAAAAAGTGGTAAGACTTCTGGGGGAAACTGTCCTTGAAAGTCTGGTGAGAGAACTTCTGCTGGCGCTAACCCAACGTTAACAACGTATTGTTTGAGTAACGGTACCATTGCTACTACTAAAGGGATATTAGGAACTACGCTAGACAAAAACCCAATCAAAAATATTAAAATCAGTGAACCTAAGAGAATATTTTTTCCCAAAATAATTGCTAATACTCCTGATAAACCGTTAATCACGCCAGTTTTTTCTAGCCCTCCAATTAGCACAAATATGCTCATAAAAAATATCAATGTACTCCAATCAACATCCCGCAAGATATGATTAACTGAATCTATTTTGCTGTGATGTGACAACAGCATTGCTAAAGCTGCTCCCAGTAAAGCTACAGCAGCTGGTGAAATCGGTATAGGAAGAGATTCTCCAATCACAAAAAACACTAATACGAGAGCTACGATTAATGCTCCTAGTGATAAAACACGTGGGTGATTAATTTGAGGATGTGGCAACTCTTCTAGATTGTCTAATTTTTTATGCCAAATTTTGCTAAATAAAAATGGCAAGACAACAATCACAGTAATAACAGCGATCGCTCCTCCCATACTCAAGCGCCATAGATAATCTGTAAAGCTAAGATTGATTGCATCACCCACAATAAATGTTGCTGGATCACCCACTATCGTGAGCAATCCAGAACTATTAGCAATGAACACCATTAGAATTAATAATGGTACAAAATTTACCCCAACTTCTTGAGCCATTGGCGGAATTAATGGTGCTAATAGCATCACTGTTGTTGCATTAGGTAAAACTGCACAAATAGGAGTGGTAATCGCCACAATACCAAGTAACAAACGTTTACCTTCTCCTTTAGCTAGTAGCACTATTTGAGTTGCTAAATAATCAAATATTTTTGTCGGTTCAAATGCGCGTACCAGTACCATCACGCCAAAAAATAAACCGAGTGTGCCGTGACTTTTACCTATATAGCCAATAGCTTCTTGTAAAGTCATGACATTGGTAAATATTAGTAACAAAGCACCTAACAATGCTGCAATTGTCAGATGTATCCACTCTGTCATAATAAAAACAATGACAGTGATAAAAGTCAAAACGCTCAGAATAGCTTGCCAGTTTTCCACAAATTGCTCCTGGATTCAATTAACACTTCAGTAACTTGGCACAATGAAAGTTAACTCGTGAACCTCGTCATGTATTAGTTATTTATTTTACTTAGTGTTTAAACTTGTTAGCTAATGTTAAACACTGAGCAGTATTTCCTGCTCACTCCTCTAATATTTTGCATATTAAACGAAAAAAGCTACCTAGTATAGGTGGCTCCAGTTTAATAAATAAATTATTTAGTGTTTTATATAGAATATCAAAGTGAAAAACTTAATTTTTGTTGCAATTTTAAATCTAAATGTATGAGTTTTTAGTAATTCTTATTTAGAGAGCGAAACCAATTAATGAATAATCATATTTAATCCCAATTTTAAAAATGGTTACAACAAATAGATTTCCAGAACCTATATACACACAAATTATCCCAATCCAAAATCAACAATGATATAAGCTTGTAGTCAGTGCAGCAGAAGTGTAGTATTTGCTTATTAATGAACACTTATTACAAGCTTTGAATTTTCATTCTTCATCAATGCAAGTGGGTATACCCACTACCGAACAAGGGAAATTAGAACCAAGTTTCTGCACAATTGGATGTTTAGCTGATTTACAGCCTAAAAATAATATAGTTGCTGCTTCTGATGCAACTACTTTCTTTAGTTCATCGGCTACGCAACCAAACCGCAAATGAGCTTTAAAATAACTCTGCCATTCTTCAGCAAGACAACGTGCTTGCCATAATATTCTTTCTGCTTGTGCAAACTTATTTGTTTGAGTTAAGACAGGAGTTTGAACATTTTTTGATGGTAAACTGATTGGGCAATATGTTGAAAAATGCTCAAATGATTCACTTGTTTGAAATTCCTGTGTTGGCGAAATATCAAAGAAATCATTTGTATAGTATTCTTCTAACACATAAACAGCTTGAACTAGAACATGTGAATTTGTAGCTAAACGTGTTTGATGAGCCATTAACAAGCTTATATCTAACGCAGTGTGGCTATTAGGAGAACTGTTATAGCCAACTATAAAATTGATTGATTTTGTAGATTCAGCCTGTTCTAAAAAAGATGTTATTGGGTGACAGTGCAATAACATTTGCTCAATTAAGTCATCTCTATTGATCGCGTCTTGCAAACGCACTAACATGGGTTTGATATTCACAGCATTCACTTCTTTGCAATCAAAATTGGATGTTGGTAGTTGATGTTTGCTAGTTGATGGTTGCTTGTTAGTGGGTAAAAATGACTCATTCCAAACAACAGACAACTAACTACTATCTACGAGCTACTATTTACTATTTACTAACAAATAATTACTCATCAGTAGTAAAATTCCGCTCAAGGAAATTTAGTGCATAATTGCGGAGTTCGTAGTATTCTTTTGAATTTCGCATCTCGGCGCGATCGCGTGGATGTGGAAAAGGTACTTTTAGAATCTCTCCAATTTTAGCAGATGGACCATTCGTCATTAAAACGATGCGATCGGACATATAAATAGCTTCATCAACATCATGAGTAATCATCATGACTGCTTGACGATGATTTTCCCAAATATCTAAAACTTGGCGCTGTAATTTTCCACGAGTTAAAGCATCTAAAGCACCAAAAGGTTCATCCATTAATAACATTTTTGGTCGAGTTGCTAAAGCCCTAGCAATCCCAACTCTTTGTTTCATTCCTCCAGAAATTTCATCAGGATATTTATCTGCTGCCGCAGTCAAATTTACCATTGCTAAATGTTCGTTAACAATGCTTATTTTTTCTGCACGATTAGCATTTTTGAGTACTTCATCCACAGCCAAGCGGATATTTTCTCTCACTGTTAACCAAGGTAACAATGAATACTGTTGGAACACCATCATGCGTTCTGCACCAGGTTTACGAATTTCTTTGCCATCAAGTCGTACAGAGCCAGCTGTTGCTTTTTCTAAACCAGCAACAATTTTTAGCAGTGTTGATTTACCACAGCCAGAATGACCAATTACAGAAATATATTCATCTTCGCTGACTGTGAGATTCACATGATCTAAGACGACAAACTTACCATTACCATTTGTTGGATAAGATTTGACTAGATTTTCTATTTCTAAAAATGGTGTATTGTGGAATATTTCTTTATCAATCATAGAAAATGAAGTAGATTTAGTCATAGTAAGCTCCAAAATTTAGGAGAATGTTTGACAATTTTTTAGCAGTCAATCAGGACATATAAAAACGAGTGGGAGCATTGGCTCTGATTTCAAAACTGTTGAGATACCCTACAGGATCACTGGGATCAAAACCTTTATTGTCGATAAATACTTCTGGTGATTCGACTTTGTAATCATCCTTTGGGGACTCAATACCCATTTCTGCCGCGATATCTCGATAAAGGTCTGCTCTCCAGCCTTGTGCGGCTAATTTATCCGCATTTTTAGGAAATTCCTTAATTTGTCCCCAACGAGCAGCTTGTGTCATTAACCAAATACTTCTGGATCTCCACAAAAATGTAGAATTTTCACCAGATTCTTTGGGAAGATTGTCAGGAATATCAAAGAAAATAGTGTTATCTGTAGCTTTAATTGTGCGATCTTTGCCATCAAAACCACCATAGTTGTAGTTACCGAGAATTGCGGGGCCTGTAAACTTGGTGATTGGCGCACCCGGTTTTTTAGGTTTAGCACCCGTAAATGAACGATCCGTGAGCAGTTCTGCAACTTCTTTGCGGTTTTCAGGTTTGCTGCAATATTGACAAGCTTCAATCATCGCTTTCACTAGAGAACGATAAGTTTTTGGGTAGTTGTCAATAAAAGATTGCATCACCCCCAACAATCGATCTGGGTGTCCCAACCAGACTTCTTTACCTTGAGCAAAGGTAAATCCCACACCTTCATTACCAGTAATTGCTCGTGTATTCCAGGGTTCTGCAACCATGTAGGCTTGCATTGCACCAATCCGTACGTTAGTCACCATCTGCGGTGGAGGAACAATGATTACACGAAACTCTTTGAAAGGATCGACACCAGCAGCAGCAGATACGTAGCGGATAAAGTATTCGTAAATCGCAGAACTTAATACTACCGCCCAGACTTTGCGTTCTGGTGGCTGCTTTTCAAAATAGTTTCTAAAATCACGACCAAAAGCTTCCAAAGCGCGATCGCCATGTTGTTGTTTGTATTCGTACCAAGGACGCAACCCAAAATCCCACATGGCTTTGTTCATCGTCATGGCGTTACCATGGCGGTGAATAGTCATCGCTGCACACAGGGGAGCGTGACGCGCCCCTTCTGCGCCAATTCTGGCATTAGTAACAGCACCAGACACCACAGGCGAAGCATCAAGGCGACCAAAAATCAATCCGTCACGCGATGTCGCCCAACTTGCTTCCCGATTGAGTGTGACATTCAACCCATATTTGCGGAAAAAACCTTTTTTCCAAGCGATCGCAAAAGGCGCACAGTCGTTAACAGGAACGTAACCAACAGTTATATTTGGTTTTTCTAAAGTTCCGGGATTGACTACAGGTTTAATCGCCGCAGCTTCTTCCGTCAGTCCTTTCGCAGAGCGATCGCCTGAGATTGCACAGGAAGACAGCACCATTCCCGCTGCTGTTGCTCCTATTCCTTTTATAAAGTCTCGTCGATGCCAATAATTTTGGTCGGCGTTACTCATGTCCTAAGCTCCACTGGTTATTAATTATTCTTAGCCAACCTCAAGCCTAAATATCAGTTTTAGAAGATATTCTCAGCACAACAACTGACGTCAAAAATTAGGCGTTTCTGTTCATTTTGCGGCTCTATGACCCAATTTTTATTCTCTTAATTTGCAGTTTTCGGACGATGAGTTACGAATTCTTGAATTTTGCCCACAGCATAATCAAGAATTAACCCAGTTAAGCCAATTACTAACACAGCAAGAAACACAGAACTCAAATTTAAACGGCTCCATTCATCCCAAACAAAAAAGCCGATACCAATACCACCTGTTAACATCTCCACCGCAACAATTACTAACCAAGCAATTCCTAAACTAATCCGCAAACCTGTAAAAATGTACGGCAAACTTGCAGGCAAAATAATCTTAGTAATCTGTCGCCAACGGGGCATTTCTAACACTTGCGCCACATCTAAATAATCTTTAGAAACGCTAGAAACTCCCAAAGCAGTATTAATAATAGTCGGCCACAAAGAAGTGATAAAAATCACAAAAATCGCTGAAGGGTCTGCCAAATTAAATATGGCTAAGGCAATAGGTAGCCAAGCTAAGGGGGATACGGGTTTAAAAATCTGAATGATCGGATTTATTGCTAGCATTGCCGACCTAGACATGCCAATCAGAAAGCCTACAGGAATTGCCACCACGGCACCCAATAAAAAACCCAGCAACACCCGTCTAATACTTGCCAATAACAACCAACCTATTCCCAAGTTCCCCGGCCCGCGTTGATAAAAAGGATTGAGTATGTAGTCCAAATTAGCAACCAATGCTTCTGGGGGAGTAGGCATTAATTCGTGATTCGCTAGCGCAATCACCCACCACAAGAGGATAATCCCCAATAATCCCAGAGCAGGGTACAAGATTACATCTTTGAGAACAAAAGGTTTTGCCTTTTTCCAAACAGTTTGACCAGCAACTGCAAATATTGCAGCCAGATTCAATTGAAATATCATTTGATGCAACCTCAACAGAGTCAAGTGCAGGTACAAGAAACCTGAGCAGTACCAGCCAAGGAACCTGATGAGGTTAAACATTCAAAAAATGCTGCCTCTTCAGTCTCCTCTCAATGCCTACGAAGTTAGCTGACGGGCTAGGACTGAGAGATGTCCTTCTCATCTGAGATACGCCCCAAAATATGGTTCCTCCGCTCCAGCGTTAGCGTTGTCATTCGCTAGATTAGGCTGACTTACTCTACTTAAATAGATAAAGTAACATATATTTCTTTATATTGTATATCTATCTCAAGGTAAATATAATTATTGATTATTAAGTTTAATGTTACAAAACGTAATTTATAAATCAAAGTTGTTAACCAAAAACTTAATTAGTAAAATTTAGCTTGACAAAGCCCAGGTTATATAAAAACCGACTTTACTAGTATTGAACATCCTTGTACAATATGCCGACAAAAAGCAATATTTGCAAGATTGAAGATGTATAAAAATCTGGCGGCGATAACTACCTTGAGTCTTTTGTTCACAATATTCACACCTGCGGTTGCTAAAGCCGAAACAGTGATTGAAAAAATAGCACGGACAGGAGTACTAACAGCAGGTACTAGCAAAGATGCAATTCCCTTTGCCTATACCAGTAATCAGGGACAATTGGTTGGTTATTCCGTAGATATGTTGAATCTGGTTAAAGAACAATTAGAAAAGGAACTGGGAAAAAAAATTCAATTGCAATTGGTAACAGTGAAACCAGAAGAACGGCTTCCAAAAATTCTCAATGGACAAGTGGATATTGTTTGCGATGCTAGCAGTTTTACTTGGGAACGGGATAAAAAAGTAGATTTTTCACTGAGTTATGGTGCTACTGGTACTCAATTGTTAGTCAAAAAGGGAAGTAATTTAGGTTCTCCTGAGTCTTTAATCGGTAAACGTGTTGGTGTACTGAGCCAAACTACCAATGAATTAGCCCTCAAGCGAGTCCAACCCCAAGCAAAACTAGTCCTATTAAAAGACCGCGCCGAAGGATATGCTGCTTTGCAACAGGGAAAAATTGATGCTTTTGCATCAGATAGCATTTTGTTAGAAGGATGGTTAGGAACAACGAAAAACCCGGATGCTTTTCAAGTAGTACCAGATCGCCCATACTCTAGAGAAGGTATTGCATGTATGGTTCCTGAGAATAACTCTAGATTTCTAGACTCAGTTAACTATACTCTCTACAAGTTCATGCAAGGATTCGTGGATGGTGAGAAACGAAATGTTACTATCTTTGACCGCTGGTTTGGTTCTAAAGGCGTGGTTTTTCTGAATAATGATTTACGCGATTTAGCAGTTGAAACCATGCAAATCATGATTGAATCGCGCGAAGAGATTCCTAAAGTCAATTTTTAAAGGTATGTAACTTAATTTTCACAATTTAGTAATTGATTTGGACTTTGAACAAAGAAGATGTGTTTGCGGATTTTATCCGCAAACTAGCAAGTTTTTTATTCTGACAGGGCTTAGTTTTGGGCATTATTGATATCATTAATGATACACGTATTGCTATCAGCATTTTAGGACATAATTTATGTCGTCAGTCATGATTAACTTACCCGAAGAAGTATTTAGCGCCCGTCGCCTCGCTCCAGAAGAATTTGTGCGTGACATGCGCCTCGCTGCTGCTATCTACTGGTATCAAAAGCAGGAAATTTCAATGGAAAAAGCAGCCTCCGTTGCTGGGTTAAACCGCCGGGACTTTCTTGCGGCTCTCGCCCGCGAACAAGTTGATGTCTTTGCCGTTGATTTTGATGATTTAGAACGTGAGTTCAATCGTGGCTGAACTGAGTGCTATTAATACTTCTCCACTAATTTTTTTGGCCAAGGGCGGTTTAATCGATTGCGTATTGGCTTGTACCTGGGTGATTGCTCTGCGAATAGGATTAATTGATTCACAGTTTTTCCTCTATATTGGTTGTAGGAAAATATTTGTCTATCACCTCACCGAGAAACAAACTTAACATTCCCAGTAAAATTCCTATTCCCATAATACTCAATTCAACGCTACCAAAAAGTGCAGCACTGGGGTAAATAAAAGTTACAGTCAGCATTAGAAAACTTGAGATACTACTTGCAATCAAAGAAAGCCTGACGCTAACTTTAGAGAAGGTATAATATCCTGTTTGAGAAAGCAGGTAGGCAATAAAAGGAACAATCACTGCCCCTACATAGGCTGCATAAAAAGCTACTATCAGAAAGACAATCTCACCACCTTTGAGGGCAACAATTAAACTTAACAAAGCGTTTGTGATTGTAATCAGCAACCGACTATATTTGGACGCAGGCAGAATTTGGAAATCCAAGATAGTCTTGGTTTGCACTCGTAATGTGCTGCTGCCAACACCTAAGGCTGGAACTAACAGAGATGCCATTAGAATAAAACCCAAAGGCTGATCAATTCCACCACCAATCCACGACAAGATAAAGGGAAGGGTTTGTTTACCATCAATACCAGCAGGCAAAATTCCCATCTTTAGGGCTGCTACCACAACCGAGGAAGGTAATAAGGCAAGTAAAAACAATGAAATTGCTGCTAACAGACAACCTCGATATACATTTGCCATATCCTTTGTGCGGACAATAAATTGCTGATACCTCATGTCTACTAGAAGTAGCAGGATTGTAGATAGCGAAATGCCGATTTTTTTTGTTGGGCTTACAAGTTCAAGTGAGGTAGTGAATTCTAAAGGCGATCGCATATAATCGGGTATTGCGTGCAATGCCCAAAGTCCATAGAGTAGAGACAAAAAATTCAGAACCAGTAGCCCTCGAAATATCCAGCTAGCTTTTTCGATAGGTAGCAAAGAAATAATTGTAATTAAAATAGCCATTCCCAACATTGTGGGTAGCGTTGATAGTCCCAAGACCTTGAGAATGAACGCCCCAGAAATCAACTGGACGGCTGCTATTCCAATCAGAGAGGCCCACGACATCAATCCGACAAAGATTTTTACTTTATTCCCATAGTAGGAACCGAGCAAAGTCCAGATTTGCTCAACTTTTGTCCAATAAAACTTTGCCAACCCCATCATCGCAATCGTACCCACAGCAATGCAGACGGCGTAAAGGCTACCAGCTACACCCAAAGTCAATGATTGTTCAGCAGTTCCCAAAATAAACCCCAAGCCGTAATGGGCAGATACCAGCAAAGCCGCTAGGGAAAAGGCGTCCAGTCTGCGGTTTTCACTCATATGTGTTTTCTCTGATCTTGTACCAACTCAAGCAATCTCAACTTCAGTCTACGGCGATATACCTCATGGATTTTCAGCCATCCTGATCAACTAAACAAACTTGACATTAACATTGATGTCAAAGTTTAGCGTAAGAGAGTCAATACTAATCGACTCTCATGCTTTATCCACAACGGTTGCATCAACTAACCAAAGAACATGCAGATACTTTAGCAGCCCTCGTGTGTGGGTTGTTTTTATTTTGCGGATGGTTCGCCTTACATCTTGGCTTTTTGGGATGGGCGTTGTTGCTGTTACCCATCGCTTATGTTGTTGGTGGCTACGAAAGCGCCCGTGAAGGACTCACGACTTTAATCAAAGAAAAAGAACTGGATGTAGATTTGCTGATGATAGTAGCGGCCCTTGGTGCAGCGGGGTTGGGTTTATGGCGAAGAGAATATTACTTAATTATCGATGGGGCTATTTTGATTCTCATCTTTGCTATTAGTGGCGCCCTAGAAGGTTATGCAATGCGGCGAACTGAACGCAGTATCCAGAGTTTGATGAGCTTAACACAAGATACGGCAACAGTTGTGCGTCAAGGCAAAGAAGAAGTAATTGCGATCGCGCAGTTACACTTAGGAGATGAAATCATCGTCAAGCCAGGAGAATTAATTCCCACAGACGCGGTAATTGTGGAAGGTTACAGTACTCTCAACCAAGCTGCAATTACAGGCGAGTCTTTACCCGTCGAGAAAACAGTCGGTGATGAAGTATTTGCAGGTACGTTAAATGGCTATGGGGCGCTCAAGTTAAAGCTGCATCAAGCACCAGAAAGTAGCTTAATTCAACGGGTGATTCGTTTAGTACAACAAGCACAAACAGAAACACCTCCTTCCCAACAGTTTATTGAACGATTTGAACGAGGGTACGCACTGGTAATTATAATTGCTGGCGTACTGCTGTTGATTTTGCCACCATTCCTGTGGAATTGGGACTGGGAAACAGCAATTTATCGGGCTTTGACTTTTTTGGTGGTGGCTTCTCCCTGTGCATTAATGGCTGCAATTATGCCAACCTTACTTTCGGGAATTGCGAATGGTGCGAAACAGGGAATTTTGTTTAAAAATGGCTCTCAACTAGAAATGATGGGGAAAGTACGAGCGATCGCTTTTGATAAAACTGGTACTCTCACAACAGGAGTCTTAGAAGTATGTGAAATAATTACTGCTAGTGAATATACACAAGAATATGTATTAAAAACTGCCGCTTCTGTAGAATCTCGTTCCGAACATCCCCTTGGTGAAGCAATTGTCAAAGCAGCAAAAAACCTAGATTGGACAGCTGCAACAGAAGTACAAGCTTTCCCTGGACAGGGAATTATAGGTATTGTAAATCACCAAGAAGTTATCGCCGGGAAAGATAATTTTGTCCAAAAATATGTTGTTGATTTACCTAAAAACTTAATTGAGATAGCTACCAACTTTGAGTTACAAGGGAAAACAGTTGTTTGGATAGCAGAAAAAAAATCACAGCAATATCAAGTGTTAGGTATTATAGCTATTGCTGACACAGTGCGATCGCAAGCAGCAGCAACTATTTCTCATCTGAAAAAATTGGGAGTTGAGCAAATAGTCATGTTGACAGGAGATAATCAACAAACTGCTGAAAGTGTAGCGCGGGAGTTGGGAGTAGATCGAGTGTATGCAGAATTACTACCAGAAGACAAGCTGCATGTAATTCGTCGTTTACAACAAGAGTATCAAACAGTCGCCATGGTAGGTGATGGGATCAATGATGCACCAGCCCTAGCTCAAGCATCTGTAGGGATTGCCATGGGGAAAGCAGGAAGTGATGTAGCATTAGAAACGGCGGATATTGTCTTGATGGCAGATAAATTAGAGAAAATTGCAGTAGCGATGCGCTTGGGTAAAAGAGCGCAAGTAATAGTCAAACAGAATGTTACCATTGCTTTAGGATTTATTCTCTTACTGTTAATTGGCAACTTTTTGGGTGATATTAACTTACCCATTGGTGTAGTCGGACACGAAGGATCTACTGTGTTAGTTACCCTGAGTGGTTTACGGTTGTTGAAAAATTGAGCAACCAATAAAAATGTACCAGACGTGCCATGGCACGTCTCTACACAAATCTGAACCGTATTGGTTTACTCTTAACTTGCACATTTTATAACCCTTATACAGTAAGACTTTTAGAAAGATGATAAAAATGTGCTTGTTTCATATTTTGCTAGTGCGTCGCCGCGCTAGTGGTCGGCTCATATCTTGCATCAGCTTTTCATCCCGCCAAGAAATAAATTTATTGGCTAATAGCTAAAGTCAGATAAATCTGACTAGGACGATGTTTGAGTCCGTTTTAACGGACTTATGCTACTAGCCTCAGAATTAATTCTGAGGCTGAGGCGGGATACAAGGTTGGTGCAAGATATCAGTTTAGGACTCAGAAATCAAATTTAGGACTCAGAAATTAAATTTAGGACTCAGAAATTAGATTTAGGACTCAGAAATTAGATTTAGGACTCAGAAATTAGATTTAGGACTCAGAAATTAGATTTAGGACTCAGAAATTAGATTTACCCATTACCGACACGGGCGGATAATACAAGTGTTCAAGCTGACATGATATAAAGCATCTCAAAAGCCCAACACAAAAAATATGTATTACTCAGATAAATGGCAGGTGAGGTTAGCGCAAGTAGCATATCGCTTTAACCGACAGTATGAAAATCAATCTTTTGACGTGCCAACAGAAGTGCAGACAATGCCAATATATCGGGAGTGGGTGAGTGGGATATTAGCAGCAAAAATAGTTTCTAGTTTTTGGGAAATAGCTCAACCACAAAAAAACCAGCACTGTTTGGATATAGGCTGCGGTGTCAGCTTTTTGATCTATCCTTGGCGAGATTGGCAAGCGTATTTTTATGGACAAGAAATCAGTACTGTAGCACGAGAGGCTCTCAATTCCCGTGGTTCGCAGTTGAACTCGAAGCTGTTCAAAGGTGTCGAATTAGGCCCTGCACATCAGTTAAACTACTCTGATGATCAGTTTGATTTAGCGATCGCCACAGGATTTAGCTGCTATTTTCCACTGGAATATTGGAGTGCTGTATTAGCAGAAGTCAAACGAGTCTTGAAACCAGGCGGATATTTTGTGTTTGACATCCTCAATCCAGAACAACCGTTAGCTGAAGATTGGGCGGTTTTAGAAACTTATTTGGACGCTGAAGTATTTTTAGAGGCGATCGCAGAATGGGAAAAAATCATCAAAGCTGCTGATGGTAAAGTAATTGCACGGCAATCAGGAGAATTCTTCGACTTGTACAAAGTGCGGTTTTGAGACTAACTACTACTTCGCCACGCAAATTTTGACAGGTTGCGAGGGGTTAGATCCCCGACTTTTTAAAAAAGTCGGGGATCTGGCCAACTTGTCAAAATCAATGTGGTGAACTACTACTTACCGAAAATCCTTGTAGAGACGTTGCGTTGCCACGTGTCTACATTATTTTCAAAGAGGTATATTGGAAAAATTAGGATGTTCCCACAACCACCAACCACCAACTAAATTTCTACACTGTGTTTTTTGGCAATTTGACAAAGTTGCTCAAACTGTTCTTGTGATGCTAAATTTAGCTTCTCATCTGTTGGTAATTCATTTTTTGGGCCTTTAGGGACTAAATATCTGACGTAGAGAGAAATAAAATCAACGATCGCAGCAATCCCAGGTAAAGCATGATTGTCAGCTTGCTTACCTGCTACCATAATCGCCATACTTCCCTCAATCGATTTTCTGGTAGCATCAGCAAATTGACCAACCAGTTCATGAATATAATCTACAGTCTCCAGATTCTTTAACTTCACCAAATCCGGAGTAAATTCGTATCCTGCTGCTGTTGCTTGTTCCAGCACACACCATTGTGTGAACTCTTGCAGTACAACTTCAGGAAGACCGGCGAGATGATTGTGTAATTCAGAATTAGACACTAGCTTACCTTATAAATTTTCAGTTTTCTTCGTGTCTTCGTGCCTTAGTGAGACCAGCCCCCGTCTTGGCGGTTTCCGTCACGATGGGGGACTGGCGAACCCGAAGGGTGGTTCAACAATTAATTTTATTAACCACCAAGACACAAAGACTCCAAGTTAAAACGAGATTATGCTGTCCGAAAACGCGCCAGTTCTTCGCCTGTTTTCGCGTCATGGGCGTGAACTGTACACACTAAACAAGAATCAAATGATCGGGCGACATGACCTACTTCTATAGGGTCAGCTGGATCAGCAATGGGTGTACCCATTAAAGCTTCCTCAATGGGGCCAAGCTTTTGTTCGGCGTCACGGGGGCCAATGTTCCAAGTACTAGGGGCGATGACTTGATAGTTCTTGATTTTGCCATCTTCTAGTTCAACCCAGTGACACAGGGAACCCCGCGCTGCTTCTGTTGCACCCCAACCACGGCCATCTTTTTGTTTGGGTTTGATGTACCAAGGTTCATTTAATTTGAATTCGCGCAAACAGCGTTCGGCTTGGCGATACAACTTGACAATTTCGTGAACCCGTGCGAGTTGACGAAGATGAACGCTGGGGCCGCCCATCCGCTTGAAAACATCAAGGATAAATCCATCATAATGTTGCCAAGATTCGCCATGTGTACCACCTGCGACCAATTGTCTTGCTAAGGGACCAGCTTCTAACCGTCCATATTCGGTGTGGCGGACTGCACTTGACCAAGAATAAGCGCCATTGAAGTCTTTATGATTTTTAGCGATGGGGTTGGTGGTGCGATCGAACGGGTGAATATCTCCTGTACCTTCTTCGTACCAAGAGTGAGTTGTATTCTCACGGGCAAAGGTATGATCCATCAAGGTGTGAGTATCGCTGTAACTGTCGTACACTCCACTTTTCATGATCATGGCAGCGTTGCGGCTGGTGATAGTTGGTTTTTGGTATTTATCTTCATGGGGTAAATATCCCCAAGTGACGTATTTACCTACACCACCACCAAATTTATCTAAACCAATATCTAAACCCATACGCCAATAGAAACCCAGATCGGACTGGCGATGGTTACGATTTTCATGCAACCAAGCCATAAAATCATCATAGGTTTGGATTTCTTCGTAGCGTTCCAAGGAACAACCTAACCATACAGGTTCTAGCCAATTGGTGCGGAAATATTCTAGGATTGACCAGGCGCGGGTAATATCGGTGAGGGTGGGGGCGCACATCACGCCACCAGGAACCATGTAACTAGAATGGGGCCATTGACCACCTAAGAGGGCGTAGATTTCTACTGGTTTTGCAGAAATTGTGACGCCGATTTCGTAATGTTTGCCAGTAAAGGCAGCAAAGCGGCGGACTGCTTCACTATAGTAACGGCTATTTTGATATTTTTTATTGGTGAGGTCGATCGCAAATAAACCGTAAAAATAGCGGGGTATACTTTGAATTGTTTCGACTATTTGACCGAGGTTTCTGGCTAAAATTGCATTGGGTGGAACTTCTGTTTCCCAGGCGGTATCCAATGCCCAAGATGCACAGGTGAGGTGAGAACCACCGCAAATTCCACATATGCGGGGTGTGACAATTAATCCGGCTTGGGGGTCTTTGCCACGCAGGATAACTTCAAATCCTCGGAAGAGTTCGGCGTGAGTCCAGGCGTTAACTACTTGTCCATCTTCGATTTCCACCCGCACATCTAAATCGCCTTCGACCCTCCCCACGGGTGAGATGTCTAATATTTGAGTTCCCATGATTTGTCCTTTTGATGATTGGTTTGTAGTAAGCACTTAAGTGCTTACTACGAACTAAACTAAGAAAAAGTCTTCATCTGCCCAAGGTGGGGCTGTGTCTTTGGCGACTACGGTCAGTAGAGCATAGTCTTTTTGTTTGACTCCTGGCGGTAGTTCTTTGGGAACTCCCATGACGGTTTGAGTTTTAAATACGGTTCCTGGTTTGAGGTCAAAGAAGGGAAATTCTGGTTCGGTACAACCTAAACAAGGCATTCCCGCACGGGTTTTGGAAGAAACGCGGTTCCACAAGATGCGGTTACAGGAAGAATGCGTCATGGGACCACGACAACCCAAGTCGTAGAACAGACAACCTTTACGTTGACCAAATTCCGCAGTACTGGCTTTATACGCAAAGTGAATGTTGCGGGTACAACCGGTTTGAGTGAAGGTTTTGAAGAAGGTTTGAGGACGATGGAATTCGTCAAGGGTAATATCGCCAATTCTACCAGTGGCGATCGCCACTAATATCTGCGTTATCCAATCAGGATGGGCGGGACATCCAGGAATATTAATTACAGGTACTCCGGCTTTGGAACGGTAATCTGCCCCTAAAAAACCACCTTTTTGGCGTTTGAGAAATTGTAAACCTTTAGATTCACTAGGGTTAGGTTCCATAGCCGGAATTCCTCCCCAAGTCGCGCAATCGCCTACCGCTACAACATATTTAGCGACTTTTGCTAAATCGCTAACCCAATTTTTCATCGGACGATGGGCAAAGCGATTCCATTCTCCCGTACCATTGGGGGCATTAACTACACTACCTTCAAATACCAAGATATCTACAGGGATTTTACCTAAAACGCAATTCCATAGCATTCCTTGCAGATGGTCTCCTAGTTCTTGTCCCAAGGAAGGATGCCATAATACGTTGATACCAAAGTCGGAAATTAAGTCACAGACAGTTGGTTCTTCTGCATTTAAAAATGACATGGTGTTGCCCGAACAGGCACCACCTTGTAACCATAATACGTTAGTCATTAGCTGTGTGTTTGTAGGGATTGGGGATTCTCCAGAGGAGACGCTTCGCGTAGACGCGTCAGCGGCTTCTCATAGAGTACGGGGATCGGGGATCGGGGATTGGGGATCGGGGATAAGGGGTAACGGGGATTAAGTTAGTAGCAAACTTATAACCCATCTATGTTTCTCTGTGTTTCTCGGTGTGCATCTGTGGTCAGTTTTTCATTCTTTTTGGTGTACGCAGCTCATGATGCTCACTTAAAAGATTTGTAGAGTTTCAAGTTTAAGGAACAATTTAATTTTCAATATCAAATACATTCAGTTTCCATTCTATATATTTAAATAAAAATTAATGTATTTAATCAATCTAAATCAATAATCAAAATATAGCTTTTTAGTAAAAATAAATACTTGAATATGATATTGATTAACAACATATAATATCCGCATTTTCTCTAGATTAAAAATAGATATGTTAGTTTGTTTTTTATGTTAGATAGATATATTATTGATTATTTCAACAAATAAACAGTGAAATTATACTCATAAAAGTCATGAAAAGTTAATAAAAAACATTTCTAATAATTTATTTTGCAACATAATTAACATTTGGTTTATGTATAGGCTGCAATTATATATCAATAACGTAGTTATTGCTAAACAACAAATCGTTAATAAAAAATTAATAGATTAAGATTGAGATAAATCGTGATCTCCATCTACTAGATTTTTAGGAGCAGCTAATTTATATTAGTGAAAGCTGAGAGTAGTTGTTTATTAGTTGGTTGTTGGTTGGAGCAAGATAAGATTTACCATTGACCATTACTAACTTCAGTCTCCTGCATTATTACCTATGGTTGATAATTCCATGATGTTATAAACCCTCGGATTCATCTATGGAATTAATCTAAAATCCAAACTAAAATCCCAAATCGGATGACTCCAAGTATTAGCGATACCGCAGTCAAAGCAGCAATTGCTGCTATTAATTCTGAATCCGCATCCACAAAAGATAAAATTGAGATGCTGATTGAGATGGCACATGGATTTGTCAAAAAACCCAAAACTACTCAAGATTTGTGGAATGCGATCGCATTATATCAAGAAGCAGAAAATTTATGTAATGATGACGACTTTTTGCTCAAAGCACGAGCGAAAATAGCAAAGGCTGGAGCGCTAAGATCAATACCGAGTGATACAGAAGAATTTTTATTGCAAGCGCAAGTTTTGTACACAGAAGCATTACCTGTTTTACAAGAATTCGCCTCACCAGAAGAACTTGCGGAAGCTCAAATGAACTATGGCTTGGTGCTACAGTCTTTAGTACCATTCAACTTGGTAAGGATTGGAGATAGCATTCAGGTATATCAAGATGCTTTGCGAGTATTTACCTGGGAAAAATACCCGCAGGAATATGCAATTTTACATAACAATATTGCGATCGCATATCTTTCTATGTCAGGAGGTTCCCAACAGCAATATTTGTTTGAAGGGTTAGCGGTACAAACTTTTGAAGCTGCACTGAAGCACATTTATCTGATTGATCATCCCAGAGAATATGCGATGTTGCAGAATAATTTGGGTAATGCGCTGCAATATTTACCATCATCCCATCCTTTGGATAACTTGATGCGAGCGATCGCAGCTTATGATGAAGCGTTGAAAGTGCGTAATTCCAAAGATACACCAATAGAATACGCTAACACCATTGCTAACAAAGCAAATGCCTTATTAAACTTACCTGATGACTTAAAACAACCAGAAATAGGTAATCATCAAAATCTCATACAAGCGCGTAATTATTATCAACAAGCTTGGGAAATATTTACTCACCATGGATATCGAGAACAAGCAGAAGTAGTAGCCCAAGTTTTAGAAGAATTATGAACAAAAAGGATAAAAAATTATGACAGATATACTTACAATCTTAGCATCTGGTGATGTGAATATATTCACAGGATTGCTATGGCTATTAATAGCAACTGTATTCTCTGTAATCGGGGGTGCAATTGGCGGCATACTTTTAGCCGGAGAAGAATTAGGTTATGAATTTGCTGCCACAATAGGTGGATTATTCGCCCCTGCTGGAGTCATTCCAGCCATGCTATTAGGATTATTATTGCTGAATTTTTGTCCCAAATTTTAGGAGGTTATATGTTAGAAATCGGCTGGTTTTCTGCTAAGTTATTTTTGAAGGGTAAATTAATACGTGACCATAAGTATTTTTGGCAGCAAACCGCTATTGGTGCTAGCATTGGTTTACTCTTACTAATAGTACCATTATTTTTACATTTTCCCTTGTGGTTAACAGTAATAATGTCGAGTGTAACCACGGGTACTATTATGCCTTTCTTGCTTCAAGATTTCCGCATGAAGTAGAGACGCAAAATTTCGCGTCTCTAATATTATCATTTCATTTATTGTCATGAGAGATCATTTATAAAGTAAATCTTAAGTAGGGGAGGCAAAAAGCGGCGTGGATGTTCCTCCCGCTTTATTGCCGTTGTGTTACGGCTTTGCTATCACGCACCGCCATCTAAATGGTGCGTTAGGCGCTTTTCAAGTATTTTTCATTACAAATTATATTGAAGTCTGCGCCTAACACACCCTACCGTGATTTTATTTTTACTTTATCAATGACCTCTGAAGTAGAGACACGATTTTGGGAGCATCTCTACACAATTATGATTTACACAATCACCAACTAATGACAAACCTGGAAGAATTAGTACAAGAAATTAGCCGTTTTGAAGCGATAATTTCCGATTGGGAAGAAAGCCAGAGATGTGTAGCGATAGGATTAAAACGCGCTATCGAAGACTTACATAAAGAAGCACTAACCCGTTTAATTAAAAGTGTCAAACAAGAATCAATATCAGCTTTACGTAATGCAGTTCAAGACGAAGTAGTCTATGGCGTACTGCTTTATCATGAACTAGTCAAATCACCAACACCACCTTTAAAACAACGTCTCCAACAAGCTTTAGAAGAAGTTCGTCCTGGTTTAAAAAGCCATAATGGAGATGTAGAATTAGTGGCAATTAAAGCACCAGATACAGTAGAAGTGAGATTAATCGGTACTTGTAGTAATTGTCCAGCTTCGACATTAACTTTATCTCAAGGAATTGAACAAACAATTAAAATATATTGTCCAGAAATCAATCATGTGATTGCGGTAAGTTAATTATGTTAGTGGTTAGTAGATAATTTGTATAGACACGATTTATCGCGTCTTTCCCAAGGATATGTTGCAATAATTAATTGAATTAGTATTAATAGTTAGTTGTTATTTATTGGTTTTTAAATGAATTTTTCATCAGCATTAGATACTCACAATTTGCCATTATCACCTAACGGTGCAGAAGTCATTTTAGGTAAAATCATGAAACCGGAGGAATTAGCAACTCCTCTTGTACCTAGCGCGATTGAAATGTTTGGTCCTCGTGCAGCTTGTTTAATATCAGAAAATGGTCCTTTGTGGGTTGCAGATACGGGACATCATCGTTTATTAGGATGGCAAAATTTACCAACCCAAGATAGTCAACCTGCTGATTGGGTAATTGGACAACCAGATTTTAATAGTGAAGGACAAAATGCTAAAGGTACGCCAGGAAATACAACTTTGAGTGTACCAACTGGAATTTGTCGCTGTGGTGAAGGAATAGCGGTAGCAGATGCATGGAATCACCGCGTTTTGATTTGGAAAAAAGTACCAGAAGATAGCAATGTTCCAGCAGATTTAGTTTTAGGACAAGTAAATTTTAGTGATTACGAAGCAAATCAAGGTAAGCAAGAAGCAGCAGCAAATTTTCTCAATTGGTGTTATGGGGTTTTCTATCACCAAGGAAGATTATTTGTAGCTGATACAGGTAATCGCCGGGTGTTAGTTTGGAATCAAATTCCTGTAGAGAATAATCAACCAGCGGATTTAGTTTTGGGACAACCGGATATGACATTACGTAATGAAAATGGCGGTGGTAGTCCTTCTGCTTCTAGTATGCGTTGGTGTCACGATATTACCTTTTGGGGAGAGAATCTAGTTATCACAGATGCAGGAAATAATCGTGTGATGATTTGGGAGGGAATGCCTAGAGAAAATAATACTCCTTGTGCGGTAGTATTAGGACAAAAAACTTTTGATGTTGTTGAGATTAATCAAGGAGTTTATTTTCCTAATGCGAGTAGTTTAAGTATGCCTTATGGTGTTGATGTTGTTGATGATTGGTTGTTAGTAGCCGATACTGCTAATTCTCGGTTATTAGGTTGGAGAAAGCCTGAGTCTATTTTATCTTTACAAGGAGCTGCGGCTGATGCGATCGCAGGACAAAATAATTTTACAAGCAAAGGAGAAAACCGCGATTTTGGACAACCAAAGCGAGATAGTCTCAACTGGTGTTATGGAATCAAAGTTTTTGGTAACACAGCAATAATCGCTGACTCTGGGAATAACCGAGTTTTGCTGTGGAAAATACACAAATAACCATTGTACAGACGCGATGAATCGCGTCTCCAATAACAAATGACTACTGAAGAAATTCGAGTACGTGGTACTGTTCAAGGGGTAGGATTTCGCCCGACTGTATATCGATTAGCAAAAGCTTGTGGATTACGTGGTGATGTTTGTAATGATGGTGAAGGCGTTTTAATTCGTGCTTCTGGAACTGATGTATCGATAGAAGAATTTATCAAAAGATTAAAACAAGAATGTCCACCTTTGGCAAGAATTAATCAACTCACACGTAAGCGTTATCAAACAGAAATTGTATTCCATGATTTTGTCATTTCTCACAGTATTAGTAGTACTGTAAAAACAGAAATTGTCCCCGATGCTGCGACTTGTCCTCAATGTCAAGCTGAAATTTTTGATTTTTATAGTCGCTGGTATCGCTATCCTTTCACAAATTGTACCCATTGTGGTCCCCGCCTAAGTATTATTCGTGCTATTCCTTATGATCGTTGCAACACCAGTATGGCAGCTTTCGCTATGTGTGCAGAGTGTGCCAAAGAATATAACGATGTTGAAAATCGTCGCTTTCATGCTCAACCTGTAGCTTGTCATGTCTGCGGACCAAAAGCAACATTAGAACGTGCTGATGGTAAACCAATTACAGCTTCCATGTTTTCCATGTTAGATGATGTTGATGCTGTGTGTACTTTATTGCAGAGAGGCGAAATTGTCGCCATCAAAGGTATAGGCGGAATTCATCTTGCTTGCGACGCGACGAATGAAACTGCTGTGCAAAAACTTCGCCAGCGCAAACAACGGTATCACAAACCCTTTGCTTTAATGGCGCGGGATTTAGAAGTCATTGAGAAATACTGTACTATCAGCGACAAAGAAAGAGAATTATTGCAAAGTCCCGCAGCACCCATTGTATTGTTGCAGGCGAAGAAACTAGAAGGACATGGGGGACAAAAAAGCAATCTTTCCTCCTTGTCTCCCCACACTTCCCTTTCCTCCTTGTCTCCTTCTGTCGCTCCGGGACAAAAAACCCTTGGCTTCATGCTACCTTACACACCTTTGCATCACTTAATTCTCAAGCGCATGAACCGCCCAATAGTCCTAACTAGCGGTAATCTTTCTGATGAACCACAATGTATAGATAATGATGAAGCGCGAGAAAAATTAAGTCAAATTGCTGATTATTTCCTCTTACATAACCGAGAAATTGTTAACCGCGTTGATGATTCGGTAGTGCGGGTAATTGGTAATCAAATACAAACTATTCGTCGCGCTAGAGGATATGCACCAGCACCGATTAAATTACCACCTGGATTTGAGCAAGCACCAGCAATTTTAGCGATGGGTGGCGAGTTAAAAAATACCTTTTGTTTATTAAAGAATGGACAAGCAATTTTATCTCAACACTTGGGAGATTTAGAAAATGCAGCCACCTTTACAGCCTATCAAAATACGCTCAACTTATACTTAAATTTATTCGAGCATCAACCAGAAGCGATCGCAATTGATAAACACCCCGAATATCTATCCACAAAACTCGGTCAAGAACTAGCATCAGCCAATCAAATTCCTATTTATTCTACCCAACATCATCACGCCCATATTGCTGCTTGCATGGCTGAAAATAATCTTCCTTTAAATTCATCACCTGTATTAGGTATCGCCTTAGACGGTTTAGGTTACGGTGAAGATGGCACACTTTGGGGTGGTGAATTTCTGTTGGCAAATTACTACCAATTCCAACGATTAGCAACATTTAAACCAGTAGCCATGATTGGTGGAGAACAGGCAATTTACCAACCTTGGCGTAACACTTATGCCCAATTGATATCAGCCTTTACCTGGGAAGAAATCACAAGTAAATATGATAACTTAGAAATCATCAAATTCCTAGAAAATAAACCCCTACCACTTCTCAAACAAATGGTATCAAAAAGCATCAATTCTCCCTTAACTTCCTCAGTTGGACGCTTATTTGATGCCGTAGCTGCTGCCATCGGAATATGCCGAGAAGAATGTAACTATGAAGGACAAGCAGCAATGGAAATCGAAGCTTTAGTTGATCTAAATATCTTAAATAATCATGAATATAACCAAAATTATCCTTTTAAAATAAAATTTTTAGATAATATTTACTGTATAGACCCAAGCCCAATGTGGCAAGCGTTATTAAATGACCTACAACAGCAAACTGCTCTAGAAGTCATAGCTACAAAGTTTCACATAAGTTTAGCTCAAGCGATAGTCACAATGATTAATTATCTATCTCAACAACATCATATCAAGACTATTGTTTTAAGCGGAGGAGTATTTCAAAATTGTATCTTATTAGAACAAATCACTAAATATCTAAAAAACTCAGACATTAACACACTGACTCATAGCTTAACTCCCTGTAACGACGGTGGATTATCACTAGGTCAAGCAGTGATTGCAGCAGCTAATTTCATCAAATAAGTAGAACAGTTTGTAGTAAGGACTTTAGTCCTTATTTGAGGACTAAAGTCCTTACTACAAACTATTAATTCACATAGTTCGTTTTTTTTAACCGTTCTACTTAATAACTATATTATATATTGCCTAAAGCTTACTATCTTTCCAATTCACTAAACAGGAAAACAAAAAATGTGTTTAGGTATCCCAGGTCAAATTATTGAAATTACAGATCAAAATAACAAACTAGCCATTGTCAATGTCGCTGGCGTAAAACGCCAAATTAACATTGCTTGTATCGTGGATGATCAACATCCTCCTGAATCATGTATTGGTGACTGGGTATTAGTTCATGTCGGTTTTGCTATGAACCGTATTAACGAAAAAGAAGCAACAGAAACTTTGCAAATACTACAAGAAATTTCCGAAATTATGGTTAAAAGTTAGGTTTAATGAATTATTACTAATATTATCTACCAAAGACTAACATTTATATGAAATATGTAGATGAATTTCGTGATTCTCAGAAAGCAAAAGCACTAGTATGGCAAATAGAAAAATTATCTTGCCTGCTAGATAAACATATTAAAATTATGGAAGTATGTGGAGGTCATACCCACTCGATTTTTAAATATGGCATTGAAGCAGTCCTACCCAAGGCAATAGAATTAATTCATGGGCCTGGTTGTCCGGTGTGTGTTATGCCAAAAGGTAGGTTAGATGATGCGATCGCGATCGCCCAAAATCCTCATGTCATCTTTACTACCTTTGGCGATGCAATGCGGGTTCCTGGTTCGCAAACAAGTCTGCTACAAGCGAAAGCTACAGGTGCAGATATCCGCATGGTTTACTCACCCTTAGATAGCCTCAAAATTGCTAAAGAAAACCCCAACAAAGAAGTTGTATTTTTTGCGTTAGGTTTTGAAACTACAGCCCCTAGTACTGCTTTTACTATCCTCCAAGCAGCAGCAGAAAATATTAATAACTTCAGCATGTTTTGTAATCATGTCCTCGTGATTCCTGCTTTACAATCCTTGTTAGATAATCCCGATTTACAACTCGATGGATTTGTCGGGCCTGGTCATGTCAGTATGGTAATTGGTACTGAACCTTATGAGTTTATTTCTCAACATTATCACAAGCCAATTGTCATTTCTGGATTTGAACCTTTAGATATTCTCCAATCAGTTTTGATGCTGGTACAACAGTTAATCGAAAATCGCTGTGAAGTGGAAAATCAATATCGCCGATTAGTAGAAAATAAGGGTAATCAATTAGCGCTTATTGCTATGAATACGGTGTTTGAAACACGAGAAAATTTTGAGTGGCGTGGTTTGGGTGAGATACCCTATTCTGGGTTAAAAATTCGTTCAGAATATGCTCAGTTTGATGCAGAATTGAAGTTTACTATTCCTAATTTCAAAGTAGCAGATCACAAGGCTTGTCAGTGTGGAGAAATTCTCAAAGGTGTAATGAAGCCTTGGGAATGTAAGGTATTTGGTACTGCTTGTACTCCAGAAACACCAATAGGAACTTGTATGGTTTCTTCAGAAGGTGCGTGTGCAGCTTATTACAAATATGGTCGTATTTCTGTGTTTGGGAAAGAAGGAGTAGGGATTTAGTAATAAAATATGCAAAAAAATCTATTTGATTTGTCTGAAAAAGTAGCAATTGTCACTGGTTCTGGACGGGGTTTAGGAAAAGTGATGGCTGTGGGTTTGGCTGAATTGGGTGTGAAAGTGATTGTTGGCGATCGCAATTTTGAGGAAGCGAAACAAACCGCCCAAACTATCACAGCTTTTGGAGGAGTTGCAAGCGCAACTTTTGTTGATATTTCTGAGAGTGATAGTTGTAATGATTTAATTCAGTTTGCGGTTAATGAGTTTGGACAAGTTAATATTTTGGTGAATAATGCTGGAATTGATATTATTAAACCCGCAGAAGCAGTTTCTGAATCGGAATGGGATGAAATTTTGAATGTGAATTTGAAGGGACATTTTCACTGTTCACAATTTGCTGCTGTCCAGATGATGAAGCAAAAAACAGGTGGTTCAATTATTAATATTTCCTCAATTGCTTCTGTTGTGGGTATTCCTGGGTTAGTTGCTTATAGTGCTGCGAAGGGTGGAATTAACCAACTGACACGTGTAATGGCCGTAGAATGGGCCTCGAAAAATATTCGAGTGAATGCGATCGCGCCTGGTTATTTTGAAAATATCATGCTCGGTGCAAATGCAGAGCATGAAAAGCTCGAAAAGCAAAAACAAATTATCACCTTTACACCAATGGCGCGTCGTGGAAAACCAGAAGAATTAATTGGGCCATTAGTTTTTCTAGCTTCCGATGCATCTTCTTATATTACTGGTGCTGTTTTATTTGTAGATGGTGGATACACAGCAGCTTGAAGAAAGAGGACAAGGGAGACACGGGAGAGGGGGGAGATAAGGGAAAAGAAATCGCCTTAAAGCTTGAACTTTGAGGTTTCAAACGAGAACTTCAAGATTTAACTCTTACCTGACTATAGCAATCCTAAATCATTCGTGAGAGGCAAGATCCCCGACAACTCATGCGAAGTCGGGGATCTGGGATTCCGTATTTTCTCACAACTCAATTAGGATTGCTATATTAACCAATGACCATTGTACAGACGCAATTCATCGCGTCTCAAATGACCAATGACAAACGCTAATTCCTTATTTCAAAAAATTGAATCAGTTCGTCGTCGCACCAAAGTCCAGGATACTCACATCACTCTCGCACATGGTAGTGGTGGGAAAGCAATGCGCGATTTAATCGATGATGTTTTTGTCAGTAAGTTTGATAATCCGATTCTTTCACAATTAGAAGACCAAGCAACTTTTGATTTAGCAAGTCTCATTCAACAAGGAAATAAACTCGCTTTTACAACTGATTCTTATGTAGTCGATCCTTTGTTTTTTCCTGGAAGTAACATCGGAGAATTAGCCGTTAATGGTACTATCAATGATTTAGCGGTAAGTGGTGCTAAACCTTTATATCTTAGCTGTAGCGTCATTTTAGAAGAAGGCTTATCAATAGAAACATTACGCCGTGTTGTTACTAGTATGAAAATTGCAGCCAATAAAACTGGCGTACAAATTGTCACTGGTGACACCAAAGTTGTGCATCGTGGCGCCGCTGATAAATTATTTATTAATACAACAGGTATTGGTGTAATTCGTGCAGATGTTTCTATTTCTGCCCATAATATTCAACCTGGAGATGTAGTCATAATTAATGGTGAAATAGGTAATCATGGTACAGCCATTCTCATCGCCCGTGGAGAATTAGCATTAGAAACGAATATAGAAAGTGACTGTCAGCCATTACATGATTTAGTCAAAACTATCCTTGATGTTTGTCCCGAAATTCATGCAATGCGGGATGCTACACGCGGTGGTTTAGCTACTGTATTAAATGAATTTGCTCTCAGTTCAAATGTCGCAATTCGCCTTGATGAACAATCAATTCCAATTCGAGAAGAAGTCAAAGGAGTTTGCGAAATCTTAGGTTTAGATCCGTTGTATTTAGCGAATGAAGGAAAATTAGTTGTAGTAGTCAAAAACGAACATGCTGACACAGTTTTATCAGCCATGAAATCCCACCCAGCCGGAAAAGATGCTTGTATAATCGCGGAAGTAATTTCCTCACCCGCAGGAATTGTTTTATTAAAAACTCTCTTTGGTACTGAACGAATTGTTGATATGCTTGTCGGCGAGCAACTCCCACGTATTTGTTAATAATATTTATGTTATGTAGGGTGCGTTAGGCGCTCAAATCATGTTTTTCATGAAAAACGATATTAAATTAGGCGCCTAACACACCCTACAGTGGTTTTCTTTTTACTTTCTTATATCTTTCTTTGCGTACTATTCTACGAGAAGCCGAAGGAGGTGCGTCTACGCGTCTACCCTCCGGGAAGGACTTTGTCGAACGCGGTTTGTTAATCAAAAAAATTCACAACTCACAATTAAAAACTTTAAGCAAACTCAAAATGCACGAATTAGGAATTACCCAAAATATCGTAGCAATTGTATCCGAACATGCCCACGGCTCAAAAGTAAAACGAGTACTATTAGAAATAGGCAAACTTTCAGCTATCATGCCAGATGCAATCCGATTTTGTTTTGATATTTGTTCCCAAGGAACAGTTTTAGAAGGAGCAAAATTAGAAATTTTAGAAATAGCAGGCTTAGGTAAATGTCGCCAATGTGATGCCGAAATTGCTCTAGAACAACTCTTTGGTGAATGTAAATGTGGTAGTAAACATATAGATTTAATCGCTGGTCAAGAACTGAAAATTAAAGAAATTGAAATTGAGGAAGTATGTGTGTAACTTGCGGTTGTTCAGATGATGATGACGCCAAAATCTCTAATTTGGAAACAGGTACAGTCACGTCAATTGATATCAACGGACATAACCATCATCATGATCATCACACCCACACTTTACCCGATGGCACTGTCATTACTCATTCTCACAGTCACGATCATTCTCACCAAACAGCATCACATATTCATGCCAAAATCCATAGCACAACAATATCATTAGAACAAGATATTTTAGCTAAAAATAACTTAATTGCAGCCCAAAATCGGGGATGGTTTAAAGGCAGAAATATCCTCGCATTAAATCTTATGAGTTCTCCCGGTGCTGGTAAAACTACCCTCTTAACTCGTACTATCAATGATTTAAAAACACAGTTAAATATTAGTGTGATAGAAGGTGATCAAGAAACTATAAATGATGCTAAAAAAATTCAAGAAACAGGCTGTAAAGTCGTTCAAATCAACACAGGTACAGGCTGTCATCTTGATGCAGCCATGATCGAAAAAGGACTGCAACAACTTAATCCATCACTAGATTCAGTTGTGATGATTGAGAACGTTGGTAATTTGGTTTGTCCAGCTTTATTTGATTTAGGAGAAAACCTCAAAGTCGTAATTCTCTCTGTGACAGAAGGAGAAGATAAACCAATTAAATATCCTCACATGTTCCGCGCTAGTGAAGTTATGCTTCTCACTAAAATTGATTTGCTGCCTTACGTGCAATTTGATGTGCAAAAATGTATAGAATATGCCCAGCAGGTCAATCCCCAGATTCAGATTTTTCAAGTTTCAGCATTCACCGGAATTGGGCTAGAAAATTGGTATAAATGGCTAACTCAAAATAGGGAACTCTTAACTCTTAACAGAGAATACTTATCTAACTGATAACTGTACAGACGCGATGTTCCTCGCGTCTCTAGCTAACTGATCACTGTGAATTCGTGGTTGATTTTGCGATCGCCTGTAATTGTAAACCCTGTGGATAACTTCCTTCTTCTTTAATTCGCTTAATCTCAGCATCAGTGATCCGCAAACCTAGATTTTGCGCCAGTATTCGGACAATATCCCCTCGGTCAACGATACCCGCAACAGCACCCGCAGGGGAAAGCACGGTAACGCGGGGTAAATGTTCGTTTTCCAGCTTGTTAATAATTTCCGCAATACTAGTTGACTCTTCAACTGTGGGAATTTCTGTCAAGGGATGCACGATCGCATTCACAGTTTTGGTTTCCCATTCACTTCTTTCTACTGTTCGCAAGTCATCAATAGCAACCATACCCCGATAACGTCCATCGGATTCAGCAAAATAAACCTGTACAGGAGTTGTTTCTAATAAATATAAATCGGCGAATGAACGTAAAGTCTGGTTAGCATCGACTATGCGAAAATCGCGAGTCATGGCGTCACTAGCTTTTACTTTTAACAATGTTTCTTGTAAAATCGTGATGCGATCATAAGTCGTGGCGTTGCGGATACCAAACCAACCCAACAAAGCAATCCACAAACCCGTAACTAGTTCACCTGTAAAATAGTCTACTGCCAAGCCCAGAGCGATCGCAGCATAACCTAAAATTTGTCCTGTTTTTGCTGCCCAGTGTACAGCTTGAAAACGATTACCTGTAGCTTTCCATACTGCTGCTTTTAACACCTGTCCCCCATCTAAAGGTAAGCCAGGAATCAAATTGAATAAGGCTAAGACTAAATTTATTCTCGCTAAATCTCCAATCATGATTCGTAGCGAGCTAGTATTAGGTAATACATCAGCAGCCAAGCGCAATAGTAAAAATAGAGCAATACTCACTGCTGGCCCAGCGATCGCCACTTGGAAGGCTTTACCGGGAGTTTTCGATTCTTCTTCAATCGCAGCAATCCCACCAAACAAAAACAAAGTAATAGAATTTACTTTAATACCTTGCGATCGCGCCACCAAGCTGTGACCCAACTCGTGTAACAACACCGAAGCAAACAGCAGTAGTGCCATAACTACTCCTGCACTCCAAGCCCAAACAGTCCCTAATTCCTGGTAAGCTACACCAAAGTTGAGGGTTGCTAACCCTAAAATCACAAACCACAAGGGATCTAAAAATAGAGGAATGCCAAATAAAGATCCTATTCGCCAATTTGTATTTGTTTGCATTTTTATTTCCTAAAATATTAAGATTGGTGAAATTAGCTCTTCGTTGCTGTATAAAAGTATTTGGTAAAGAAATGCTAGAGGGTGACAGAGACTTTTAATCCGGCGTTGCTGAATCAAGATATAAATTTATAATTCACGCTTATGTAGAGATGTCGCATTGCTACGTCTCTACAAGGATTTCGTATCGAACGACAAATATGTACACAAACATCATTCATGACCAAATTCAGTAACGCCTTTAATTTTATTATGAGCGATCGCCAAAGTGCTTAACTCAGAACATGAGGCTATACTTGTGACGTACCCGACGCTGACACTTCGTGTACAGCGCGGGCTTCTCAGAGACTCTTCTTTGAAGACATAATCTGAGCTTTAAGGGCGTGCGTCCCACGCGCCTTTATGTTTATAGCCGCGTTCAAATCCCTGCACAAACTTGTATGACAAACTGGGCAATTATGCATTCTTTGAGATAGCGGCTTTTTAACTTTGTGACCACAGTTGGAACATTCTTGACTAGTACCGTTTGGATTTACAGTTATTACCTTTAAACCAGCATTTACGGCTTTGTTTGAAAGTATAGTTACAAACTGACTATCAAAAGCTAACTCAACCTTTTTAGGGACTTCTTGCAGCACTTGGGAGTGAATCTCTTTGTACCAAGGTCTGTCAATTTTAAGTTGAACTAAAGACGCTTTTTGGTTGTAGTAATTAGGTTGCTCTTTTAATTCTGATATATGGCAAATTAACGGGCATCTATCAATAGAACAACGATTCATTTCATACCAATCAAACCTCTGAGCAAGCAAATAATTATACTGACAACGCAACATTTCCAGTGTTTTATCGATTTTTTCTGCTTGCTCTCTAGTGGGTTTAATTTTGTATTGGTATGAAGTTTTCATTTTTATCTTTTTGTTTTCGACCTTATTGAATAACCCTGTTGTGTCACTATCGCGGTAGTATAAGGATGTACAAAGCCCAGAACGAAGACACAGAGCATGGTAGAGCCTCGTCCACCCAAAGAAACCGTTAAATTTGTGGATGAATATTGTCTTTGGTATAAAAGGCTGTTTTCAGATGTCAGAAATTTTGAAGCTTTTAAGTATCTGCATATAGGATGTATTTCTGAATTAAAACGGAAAAGTCTACCTGAAATAGCGAAAATTGTCGGGCTAGATAACTATCAAGGACTGCACCATTTCTTAACTACATCATCTTGGGAAGTAGAACAGTTAAGAGCTTTGCGATTGTCACTAATTTTAGAGGTACTAAAAGGAAGACCAATCATTTTAATTATTGATGAAACCGGAGATAAAAAGAAAGGTAATAAGACAGATTATGTGAAACGCCAGTATATAGGCAATCTAGGAAAAGTAGAAAATGGAGTTGTGGCAGTCACAGCTTATGGTGTGTTCTGTGGAATGACATTCCCACTACTGTTTGAAGTATACAAACCAAGAGAAAAATTAAAGCCAGGAGATAAGTATCTTACCAAGCCTCAAATCGGGGCGATGCTAATCAGAAAACTACAGTTAATGGGTTTCAAATTCAACTTAGTGCTGGCAGATAGTTTATATGGAGAGAGCGGGACGAATTTCATATCAGTGTTAGATGAACTTGAGTTAAATTATTTAGTGGCAATTCGCTCAAATCATTCTGTAGACTTACTTAAAGGGCATTACACTCAATACTTAAAGTGGCAAAGATTTAAAAGAGTTTTCTCTGACTTAAGCAGTGAGAATCGGTTTATTCGAGAAATAATTCACGGCAAACGTGGAGAACATAGGTATTGGCAAATTACTACAGATACGGATAACTTACCTGGAAACTCTACCTGGTATGTGATGAGCAAATATCCCGACATTACACCTAGAGAGGTTGGGAATTTTTATGGGTTAAGAACATGGGTAGAATATGGTTTAAAACAAAGTAAGAATGAATTAGGTTGGGCTGATTATCGTTTTACTCGCTATGAAGATATTGAACGCTGGTGGGAGATTGTTTGTAGTGCCTACCTCATGGTTAGCCTTCATTCAGAATCTCTGCGTCCTTCTCCTCCAGATCCTCAATCAGCATTCGCTTCTCACCCCTGGTGGGATAATGGTAAAGGTTGGAAGAATATTCTCAACAATCTGCGTTTAGTTATTCAACCTTTCGTTTTATTTAACCTCATATATCCCTGGTTAACAATTTTTCCCATTCCTCAGCTTTCTTTAGGTTTTTCTAAACTTCAATCTATTGCTTATAGGCTAACTTCTCCAATTTTCACCTTCCTGGCTCACCCTGAATTCTATTTTTCCTCTGCCTAAAGTGACACAACAGGGATAAGCTAAATCTTTGTTCAAACTTGTTTTCGCTACTTCTATAATCCAGAAGATATCTTTAGGGACGGGATGACGAGCCGTGTAAGCAGACTCTGGAAGATGCACAATCGCTACATCAGGTTCGGGTTCAGAGTCAGACAGCGTTACAGGTCTATTGAAGCGAACATCAACCCTACCTGATAGTAAAATAATTCAGACAGAATTTGAAGAGAAGCGATCGCTTCTCCTAATTCTCCAAATTGCAAAAGCTAAACAGGTAACTCAGCTAAATTACGGATATTTTCTAAAACTAAATTTGAACAAGTGCGTTTAATCAAGCCAGTTAAGACGTTACCAGGGCCAATTTCCACTACTTTCTCAATTCCATTTTCTGGTAGTGCTAGTGCAATTTCTCGCCAGCGTACTCCCCCAGTCATTTGCTGGATCAGGCGTTCTTTTAAAACTTCTGCTTCTGTCGCTGGAGTTGGTTTTACATTAGATAAAACTGACACTCTTGCTTTATGGAATTCTACTGAGGCTAAGATTTCTTGAAACTCGTTTGCAGCTTCTGTCATCAAAGGTGAATGAAATGCACCAGACACTTTCAGAGGCATTGCACGTTTTGCCTTCACTTGAGATATAACTTCCTGTACCGCTGTCGGTGTGCCAGAAATTACAACTTGGGCAGGGCTGTTATCATTTGCGACAACAACATCAGGATTTTCGGCAATGACTTTTTCTAGTTTTTCTCGGTCAAAATTCATTAAAGCCGCCATCATTCCACCAACAGCACTATCCATCAGTTCGGCACGGCGTTTTACCAAGCGTAACCCCGCAGACCATTCAAACACACCAGCAACGTAAAGAGCAATATATTCTCCTAAACTGTGACCAGCAACTAAATCTGGTTGTTCTTTTTCTCGTAGGAGATCAGCCAGAATGCTTTCTACCACATATAAACAAGGCTGAGTGTAGAGAGTATGTGATAGCTTGTCGGCATCATTTTGGCAAATCTCAATTACAGACCAGCCTAGAATTTCTTCGGCTTGAGCAAACTTTTCCTTTGCTAAAGGTAGATGTATCAAATCTGTTCCCATTCCCAATGATTGGGAACCTTGTCCAGGAAATACCCATGCGGTTTTTGTCATTAGTCAACAGTCAAGTGTCAAGTGTCAAGTGTCAAGGGTCAAGTGTCAAGGGTCAAGTGTCAAGGGTCAAGGGTCAAATGTCAATTTTAAATTCTCTGTACTATTGACTATGGACTCTTGACACTGAACTTTTGACAAATGTTACCGTCCCCATTTAAAAATTGCAGCTCCCCAAGTCAGTCCAGCACCAAAACCTGATGTGGCGATGATATCATTGGGTTTGATTTTACCCTGCCGCACTGCTTCATCCAAGGCAAGGGGAATAGAAGCGGCAGAGGTGTTGCCATAGTAAGCCAGATTGCTAATAACTTTTTGTTCCGGAATATTTAAGCGCTGGGCAACAGAGTCAAGAATACGCTGATTAGCTTGATGTAATAGTAGCCAGTCTATTTCCTCAATGGTGAGGTTTGCACGAAACAAGGCTTTATCGATGACTTCTGGCACTTGTTGGACAGCAAAGCGGTAAACTTCTTTGCCGTTCATGGTTATGGGTTGGAAGTTACCTCTACCAACAACAACACCTGGGAGTAGTTCTGTAGTGTCAGGTGTATAGGGAAGGTTGAGACAATCGTTTTGAGTGCCATCGCTTCTGAGTTCAAATCCCAGTAAGCGATCGCTTTCATTTGCCTGCAATACTACTGCTCCGGCACCATCACCAAATAATACACAGGTACGTCGGTCTTCCCAGTCTACCCAACGAGAGAGAACATCTGCTCCGATGAGCAAAACATTTTGGTATACACCAGTTTTGATAAATTGGGCCGCTGTTACCAATCCAAATATAAAGCCTGAGCAGGCAGCTGTCATATCAAATGCTACTGCTCTTGTTGCTCCTAATTTGGCTTGGATTTGACAAGCACTGCCAAACAAGTCATCAGGCGTAGAGGTTGCCAGTAGAATCAGATCTAACTGTTGTGGTGTAATTCCAGCCATGGCGATCGCCTGAGTGCCGGCAGTAGTGGCAAGTTCTGTTAAAGATTCACCTGCTTTTGCCAAACGGCGTTCACGAATTCCTGTTCTTGTAGTTATCCATTCATCTGAGGTTTCAACCAGTTCTGTGAGTCTTTGATTATCCAGAAAAGTAGCTGGTACTGCTGAACCACTTCCTGTAATTGCGATTCCTACGTGTTGCACTCCGGGTTCTCCCAAGCTATTAGCATTTTGTCAATAGTCAATAGTCACTTGTCAATAGTCACTTGTCACCTGTCTTGTTTTCTGACCAATGACTAATGACTAATGACCATTGACTATTGACTGTTTTCGGGCAACAGTTGCCCGGAGGATTTACTTTGATATTTAGATTGAATTCTTTGCAGCACCTGGTGATCCACGGCTTCTTTTGCTAATCGAATGGCATTATAAATTGAAGGTGCTTGAGAACTGCCATGACCAATAATGCAAATGCCGTCTACACCTAAAAGCAAAGCACCTCCATGTTCAGCGTGATCCATCCGCTGTTTAATTCGCTTCAGGTTGGGTTTTAAAATTGCTGTACCGAGTTGACCATGCAATCCTTGGGGTAACTCTTCCCTGACAATTTGCAGCATTACTTCTCCAATTGCTTCGGCAAATTTCAGCAAGACATTGCCTACAAAGCCGTCACAGACGATCACATCAAATTGACCAGAGAGTACATCGCGTCCTTCAGCATTGCCAACAAAGGCAATCTGAGAGTTTTCCCGCAGCATTTGATGGGCGCGAACCGCTGCATCATTGCCTTTGCAGTCTTCTTCACCGATGTTCAATAAACCTATTTTCGGTTCCGGAACACCCAAGACATACTGACTATAAACCGACCCCATAACAGCAAACTGCTCTAAAAATTTTGGACGGCAGTCTACATTAGCGCCGACATCAAGTATCAGTACTTGCTTGCTAGCTATCATTGTGGGAAAAACCGCGCCAATTGCTGGGCGATCAATTCCCGGCAGTCGTCCCAAGCGGAGCAATGCTGCGGCCATTGCTGCGCCTGAGTGACCGGCAGAAATCACAGCATCTGCCTGTCCCTGCTTGACTAAATCCATCGCCACGTTAATCGAAGCCTTGGGTTTGCGTCTTACGCCGCTTAAAGGCTCCTCATCCATCGCGATCGCGTCCTCAGCCGGAACGATCTGCACCTGCCCCAAGTTGGTTTTTGGTGGCAGTACTGCTTCAATTTGTTGGGGATCACCCACCAACAAAACTTCCACACCCAACTCATCCCTAGCTCGTAGTGCGCCAGCGACGATTTCACCGGGTGCGTGATCCCCTCCCATTGCGTCAATTGCGATTCGTACGCAAGTCGATCCCATTGCTCAGAGCTTCTAGAAACCTTACAAATTTTACCAGATGCCTCTGCTGAAAGTAGTAGATTCGTGGCTACTAAATTGCATCCGTCAATTTAATACAGAAGAAAAAAGTATAAAATATCAAACCAACATCAGGATAAACCCTAGTGTTTGTATTTACTTTATCCTTCATTTTTTATCTTTCCTACTTTCAACTAAGCAACTAACAAGCCCAACATAACATGAATTACTCCCTATACATACTGAATAAATTACGTACTAGACTTATTTTTTAAGACTTTGTTGATTCATGGTTGGTTGTTAGTAGTTTGTAGCTATGCCTCATGCCCAATGTGCTACCCTTGTGTTTCCTAATAGAAAAATTACCTGATTTGAAATTGATTTTCGGAAAAACTAGAAAACAAAGTAATCTACTTTTGTTTGACATTTTATGTCTTCGTAAACTGATGGCTAATAGTCCAAGTTGCTTCACTAAGCAGGCGTTGACTTGCCAGAGGACTAGGTAATCTGTCAAAAAGAACTAAAAAGCCTAAAATAAATGCTTTACAGCCTTTTGCTTACAGTAGTATCTTTGCAGAAATTATGAGGAGTGAATCATGCTGGAGTTAATTGGTTCAGGTTTAGTTTCAATGTGGTTGGAGATGGCTGGAGTACACATCAAGCCTTTGGAACCGATAGATGTTTTGACTTTGCAAAGTAGCCCTAGCTTAATTGTTGCCCCTGACCCAAATCCAGCTGGAATCACTACAGTTCAACAGTATCTTCAAGGTCTAGCAACATCAAGACTAGTAGCGGCGAATACAGTCCAGAGTCAAGGGATTTGGATACAGTCAGGGCCAATGTTGATGGCAAATCACCAAGGTACAATTCCTTTACCTGCTGCCTCATTAACTAAGATAGCAACCTCTTTAGTTGCTTTTAAAACTTGGGGACCAAACCATAAATTTGAGACTTTAGTCAGCGCTACTGGGCCCATACAAAACGGAGTGTTAAAAGGTGATTTAGTCATTATTGGTGGTGGCGATCCTTTGTTTGTTTGGGAAGAAGCGATCGCTGTTGGTAACACTCTCAACAAAATGGGAATCAAGCGAGTGACAGGTAATTTAGTGATTACTGGTTATTTCGCCATGAATTTCCAACGAGATCCACTGTTAGCAGGACAGTTACTTAAGCAAGCATTTAATCACACCAGTTGGACTCGTGGGATTACTTTTCAATACTCGCGAATGGCTAAAGGCACACCTAAACCACAAGTTGCGATCGCAGGTACTGTGAAAGTGCAAGCCCAACCAAACCCACAACAAACTTTACTCGTGCGTCATTACTCTTTGCCTTTAAAGCAAATTATTAAGGAGATGAATGTTTTCAGCAACAATGACATCGCACAAATGCTAGCAGATTTGGTGGGGGGTCATTTTGTTGTCCAGTCAACAGCAGCCCAATTAGCCAGGGTTCCAGCATCAGAAATTCAGTTAATCAATGGTTCCGGCTTAGGTGTTGAAAATCGCATTTCCCCTAGAGCCGCTTGTGCAATGTTCATGGCACTTCAACAAGAAGCACTCACACACGGCTTAAATTTAGCAGACTTATTTCCTACCTCTGGGTTCGATCACCGAGGAACGCTGCACGCCCGACACATTCCTGTTGCTACTGTGATTAAAACTGGTACTCTTAACGAAGTGAGTGCTTTAGCGGGAGTCATGCCTACACGCGATCGCGGTTTGGTTTGGTTCGCGATCATTAACCGTGGCCCCTATGTACCCACATTCCGTTCTGAACAAGATAAGTTTCTCCAACATCTGATCAAGCAACTGCAAATAACTGAAAGCGTTCCTAGTGTTCTTACGCCTCATTTAGGTATTAAT
Organism: Westiellopsis prolifica IICB1; assembly: GCF_004323185.1. Lineage (GTDB taxonomy): Bacteria > Cyanobacteriota > Cyanobacteriia > Cyanobacteriales > Nostocaceae > Pelatocladus > Pelatocladus prolificus_A. Next base: position 443,215 of record NZ_NAPS01000002.1, on the reverse strand, counting down.
TATGTACCAAAACTAGGTGCAGCTAATCGTAATGAGATTTTGTTTAGAGGTTAGTCAACTATAGACTACCGAGCAAGAGTTCCTCGGTAGTGCTAAGAATTGATCGCAAAAGGTCTTGCGTGACGTTGATCCCCTGCTCCGTCCCATTGCAGTAAGACAAGTGAACTAGGGTTGCCAGAAACATATAAGCAAAGATTCCCTTTAGCATCGATTGTTCCTGTTCATTCTTCAACATGGTTTTCCTAGCTTAAGTACTGTTGAAGATAGCTCAGAGTCAGAAGCTTGGTTTCTAACACAAGCTCTTGACGAAATTCCTGATCCCGGCTGAGAGACAACCATAAAAGCTCAGTAATCGTTTTGGTGATCACCAGCGCAATGCGTTCACATTTAGTCAGCGGCAAACTGGGTTGACGAACATGGAAGAACCTTGCTAGTTCACCTACGACTTGATACTCCACTTCATCAATTTTCTCGATCGCAGACCAAGTAATCGTATCCAGCAATTGCTCAAAGATTGCACGAGAGCCAGGATAGTCGGTATAAAACTGATCGAAGACATCAATCATCTGATCGACATAACTCGGCAGCGGCAGCGTGAGTGACTGTTCTATGTGCAGATCGAGAAACCTTTGATACTGAGTCTGTAGATAGCGAACTGCTAACGCCTTGAGAATTGCTTCTTTGTCAGGAAAAAACTGGTAAAGCGACCCCACTGACACTTCTGCACGAGCCGCGATCGCTCTAGTCGTGGTTGCCTCGTATCCAATTTCCAAAAACATTTGTTCTGCAACATCCAAGATTTGCTTCACTCGCTCCTGGCTGCGGGCTTGCTGAGGCTGCCGCCGCATTTTATTGGATTTTGGGGAGCGTGAGGAATGAGGTTGAGACATTGGCTTTGGTTTCTGAGCTTGACAAAACGTGAAAATTGTTCATATTATCAATATATGAACGGTGTTCATATTTTACCTCCATCCAAGCAAATTTTTGTCCCATGAGAACGCTAGATAGGCTGCTGTCTTTACCGTTTGAAATTCCGTTTCTGAGGAGAACCAGTCAATCAGCGACTGTCCAAGTTTCTCCCCACCAAACCCATTTCGATACCCTTGTGATCGGTGCGGGTGCAGCAGGATTAGCCGCCGCTCGAACGTTGCAGACTGCCAAACGGTCGGTTCTGATTCTTGAGGCTCGTGAACGCTTGGGTGGAAGAGTTCATACAAACTATGACTTTGCACCCCATCCGATTGAGTACGGTGCGGAGTACATCCAAGGCGAAAAGGTGTTGACTTGGAAATGGGTGCGACGATACTGGATGCAAACCATTCCGACGTTTGCTAGAGATGATCGCCTGTTCATGTATGTCAATCAAAAACTACTCTCCTTCAACCAATGGTCTTCGCTGCCTGGAATAAAATTTCTCGATTTCCGGTCGTTGAAGAACAATACCCTCTACCAGTTATTGACCGATTGGATTCAGTCTGGAAAGCCTGACCTTTCTTTAGCGCAGTTTCTCTCTACACATCAGATCGCTTTACCACCTGAGATTTATAGCATTGCCGATCATTACGTCAGTGCAAGCGCTGCGATCAACCTTGATCAACTCGGCGTTTACGGAATGATGGAATTAACCTATGGAGATGGCGATCGCTTTTTCCGGCTTAAAGATGGCTACACTCGCTTGTTTGAAAAATTTGCCGCAGGCTTGAATATTCGATATCAAACACCTGTCACCCAAATTCGCTGGAATGCAGCAAGAGTTGAGGTTCAAACGGAAGCTGGCACAACTTACACGGCAAAACAAGTTGTGATCACACTTCCGCTTGCCTTGCTTCAGCAAAATGCAGTGGCATTTGAACCAGAATTACCTGATTCCAAACTGAGCGCGATTCACGGACTCGGTTCAGGTTCGATCACCAAGCTCATTTTGAAATTTGATTGCCCATTCTGGGAGCGAAAACAGGAAATTTTTCTGACGACTCTCGATACTCAGATGTGGTGGCGACCGGGCTGGGGACAGCAGAATGAGCAAGCAATTTTAACAGCGTACACGGGAGCGAAGGGTGCAGAAAAACTCGGTTCACTTGGGAAAAAAGGAGCAATCCAGTCAGCATTAAATGATCTAGAAAAGATGTTTGGAGTTGAACTTGGAGATCGATTACGCGATGCAATGTTTGTGAATTGGCAAGCTGATCCCTATTCACGCATGGCTTACTCCTACGTGCCCGTCAATGGTGCAGGATTGCGATCGCAGCTTGCCCAGCCGCTTGATCAGGTTCTTTTCTTTGCAGGAGAAGCGACTCACCCGACCCGCGCATCGCTCGTTCACGGTGCTTTGGAGAGTGGAATCCGTGCGGCTCACGAAATTCTGTCAAAGTCCAATCGAACAACTTGAAGCATTCGCCCTACCGATGTTTAAGCGGCACAACTAAATACTAGCTGGTTTTTCCTGATTCGACTTGGTGTCTTAGTGTCTTGGTGGTTAAATAAAATTTATTTTTTCACCACATAGACGCGCTAGCGGCTACTTGCAGAAGTCGCTACGCGCCTACCCGCAGGGTAGACACCAAGGCACGAAGAAAACTTATTTTTTAGGATTACATCACCAAATAACTAACGCACTAAACTCATTGCTTGACTATTAACTATTGACTCTTAAATTTTTCTTTGGGAATAATCTCCGTCACAACTCTACCTTGAGAATTACCACCACTAACAACTATATTTTCTGTTTGAATATTACCGACAGCTTTTTCACCCATAAATGTCATCGGCGGATCAACTTGTTTATAAACTACATCACCTTGAGCATCAATTAATTTCTGATCAAGATACCAAGTTGCTGTATTAGATTTGAGGGACTGGCGTTTTTGTCCTATACCGTTGACATTACCTGTTAAATAAACTGTTTTCTGGGGAATTCTCAATTCACCTTGATTAGCAGTAACTGTGACATTTTCAGCCCTATGAAATACACGCACAGGAGCATTTGTCGTGACAATTTCTGTGTTCATATTCCAGTTCATAGAGTTGCTGACAATTTGCATTGGCGGTTCTAGTAATGCTATCTGGGCATTTTTTGTAATGCTGGCAATTTTAGTTTTTAAATTAACTTCGGCTGTATCTCCGCTACCACGGTCGGTAATTTGATTATTTTTATAACGGTCTATTTGTACTGGACGATCAGCGATGAGTTTTTCATCTTTAATTTGCCAAATTAAGTGTTCTGTCCGCATTTGTAATGGTGGATCTTGAGAGTTCGCAACTACTCCCCCAGAAAAATCTATGCGTTGAGTTCGGGTTTTAACTCGTGCTTCCCTTGCTACTGCTTTTAGTTGTTTATGAGTTCCATTAATTTGGTTGCGGACGATTAATAAATCTTCTTGAGGACGCCACTCTAATTCATTACCGTGTAAGACAACACCATTGCTGGGATCTGTAGCAACTATCTTACCTTTCAAAAATAATTGCTTACCATTCTGTTCAATATCTGCTTTTTCTGCTTGTACTTGGTAAACTATTTTTCCATCTTGGTATAACTCACCATAGGGAGTTTCAACCTGACCAATTTGTTTTTCTTTGGTGTATTTTGCTTGTTTTGCTACGACTTTCCAAATTGGTCGCCCAACTTCATCTGCTTGTTCTAAAGTGACATCAAAAAAAGTTAATTTGCTATCTGCATCTTGAGGAGATACATTCTCCGCAGGTGATTTATTTGATGTGCGAGGTTGAGCGCTACAGGAAACCAGTCCAATTACAAGCGAGAGAGTCAAAAATACAATCCTGGGACGGGTGCGTAGAAGGGAGAGTAGAGACGAGGGAGAGGGGAGAGAGGAGGGAGACAAGGAGGACAAGGGAGAGGGGGAAGACAAGGAGGAAAGATTGCTCCCATCTCCCCCGTGTCCCCCGTGTCCTCTTTGTCCTTGATGTTGCTGCTTCATTCTTGAACTTCCAACTGTCCCTCAATTTCTCTGGGTTGGTCTAAAAAATCTATACCTGTTAGGGGTCGATAGGGATAGCTTTGGCGTGGAGTTTTTTGGATATCTTCTTTGATGGCTTCTAAATCTATGTAGCGATCGCTCACATTAATTAAACTATCACTAGTCATTGAACGCAAGCTGACTACTTCTACCCGCACACCACGATAACTCACGGAGTTGACTGCGTAGGCCAGATCCCCATCTCCACTGACTAACACTGCTGTATCATAGGAATCTACTAAAGCCATCATATCTACCGCAATTTCTACATCTAAATTGGCCTTTTTAGAACCATCTGGTAGTTGGACTAAATCCTTGGCTATGACCCGATACCCGTTACGACGCATCCACAGTAAAAAGCCCTGTTGCTTTTCGTTGGTTCTATCTACACCAGTATAAAAAAAAGCACGTAACAATCTAGAGCCGCCTGTTAATCTACATAGCAACTTGGTATAATCGATTTCAATACCTAATTGAAGTGCTGCATAAAATAAATTTGAGCCATCAATAAAAATGGCAACACGACCTCGATTCTCTAAAACTTGCTCTGGCGTGAAGATCGAGTCGTTTTCCAGATTATTCAACATTATTGTCATACCTCATTTTTATCAAAAAAATAATTGATACTGAATTTTTGAGATTTACATAGAGTTTGAAGAACTTATGATAAGCTTTCAGGGCTAATTGCATCAGCCCTGACCAAGTAAACAAAATCAGAGATTGAAAGAACTAGCTAATATTATTTAGATGGTTCTATGCGTTTAAACACTGGAGAGGGTTCACCCAGTTTTTGTTTGTCAGTTAGCACTCCCCATGTGCCATGAATGGCAAAAGGAGCGGTAATGGAAGTTTGTGCTTGGTTATTAAAGTCGATTTCAAAACCTAGTTGCTGATAAATATTGTTACTGATGTTTGGGATCACTGGAGATAGGAGGTAAGCAGCCAATCTCACTGATTCCAAGACAGAGTACAATACTTTTTCTGTAGCTTGTTGCTGTCCTTGTTTGTATAAAGACCAAGGAGCTTGTTCATCAATAAATTTGTTGCTGGCTCGTACCAGTTTCAAGATTGTGTCACAAGCTTTATCGAACGCTAACGCTTCGTAAGCATTTTTTACCTGTTCCCCTAGACATAAACCGATTGATTTCAAAGCACTATCATTAGGTATATCTTCATTTGTAATTGGTGGCACATTACCAGCACAATATTTTTTCACCATGCCTAAAGTACGATTGAGCAAATTTCCTAAGTCATTTGCCAAATCTGCATTTAGAACATCAATGAATCTACCTTCATTAAAGTCGCCATCTCTGCCAAATTCGATTTCCTTAAGAAAGTAATAACGAACAGCATCTGCACCGTAGATTGTGGTTAAAGCGACGGGATCAACAGTATTACCAAGAGATTTGCCCATTTTCAGACCGTCTTTGGTTAAAAAGCCGTGTCCGAAAACCTGTTTTGGTAGAGGTAAATCAGCTGACATTAGCATGGCAGGCCAGTAAACTGCATGAAAGCGCAAGATATCCTTACCAATTAAATGCAAGTTAATCGGCCACCATTTTGTTAAAGCGTTTTCTAGTGTTGGTTCTGCGTCTGATTCCAACAATGCTGTTACATAACCCAAGAGCGCATCAAACCAAACATAAAGGGTATGTTCCGGATCAGTTGGGACTCGAAAACCCAAATCTAAATTGACCCGTGAAATTGAAAAATCCTGCAACCCTTGTTTGACGAAGTTGAGAACTTCATTACGACGAGTTTCTGGTTGAATAAAATCTGGTTGAGATTGGTAGAGCGCTTCCAGCTGGGTTTGATACTTAGATAACTTGAAAAAGTAGTTCTTCTCGTCTCGCCACTCTGCTTCTTTGTTAGTGTGGATTGGACAGCGATGTCCCTCTAGTAATTCTCGTTCTTCTTTGAATTCTTCACAGGAGACGCAGTACCAACCTTTTTGCTGTCCTTGGTAGATATCACCCTTTTTCCATACTCGTTGGAAGAATTCTTTAACTATTGCTTCGTGACGAGAATCGCTAGTCCGGATAAAGCGATCATATTTAATATTTAGCACTTGCCACAAAGAAACAAAGCCACTAGACATTTCATCGCAGAACTTTTGTGGCGATATACCTTTATTTTCGGCTGTTCGCTGAATTTTCAGCCCATGCTCGTCTGTACCAGTTACTAGTAGTACTGGACGCCCTAAAAGTCTTTGGAAACGTGCCACCACATCGGCGGCGATAGTTGTATATGCACTACCAATATGAGGCAAGTCGTTTACATAATATAGCGGTGTTGTAAGTGCAAATGTTTTTTCTGTTTTATCCACTAGATTCATGCACAATAATACTATAAGTTGTTAAAACTATTTTCTATCTTACTTATTCAGGTAAAACCACGCAATTATATAACATAAGCACCTAATTTTCAACTTCTACTAGAATATTAACAAATTTATTTAGTTTATAATTTGTTTTTTGTAGGTATAAATTCAGTTAATTTTTGCCAAAAAGACAGAAATTCGCAGCTATTGATTTCCCCGAAACTTCTTGGTTTAATTGCTTGTGACAATAGAAATATATATATTTTCCTAGAAATAGGGATTACAAATAGGGGAAGGTCGGGTCTGTGATCCTCAAAGAAGGTGCAAGGGGAATTGGGGGAGAAAGATTTGCAAATAATGTTCATGAGATTTTCTCATAGCTGACTTCTACAAAAAATAAACGTTGAGATCTGGTGACGCACAGAAATATTTTCATAATTTGTGATGAAGTTTGTTTATCGCGCCTATCTTAAACAAGAGGTGTAAACTCTAATCAAAAGAGTTTTCACATTTTTTATCTGGTGACATCATAAATCAGCCGTTGTTGGAGCAAAGATTTTCCGAAGTTTATAGATCAAACATCTCTACCTTAAGGCAGTCCCAGAGATAGTAAACAAATGTAAAGATAGCATGTAGATAAACACATATATTTGTGAAATATTTATATTGAAGAGTTATGAGTGTAAACAGCCCCCTAGATATTTCTCACTGGTTGTTGGCGACACTCTCAACCAAGATGTTTCGCTACTATGAGGATCGCATCCCTCAAGATGCTAGCGTGTTGGTAGTGAGCAATCATCGTAGCTTCATGGATGCACCAATTTTGATGGCAGCACTTTCGAGTTCAATCAGATTTGCTTGCCATCATTACATGGGACAAGTACCAATCATGCGAGAGATAGTAGCAGGGTTGGGATGTTTTCCACTAGAGGCAAATCAACAACGTCAACAAAGTTTTTTTAAGCAAGCACAACTTTTGTTGCAATCAAAACAATTGGTTGGAGTTTTTCCTGAAGGGACAGAACCGATGGTGAAGTTTACCCAACCGAACTGGGTGGGTGAATTTCAAAGGGGATTTGCTCATTTAGCATTGCGAGCAAATGTACAAGATTTAGCAATTTTACCAGTTGCGATCGCCTCCATAGAAGAAATTAACACCTCAGCTGTTCCTCTCAAACTATTGAACTTGTTTGATCCTTCGGAACCGTTGTTTAATCAACCTGGTTGGCATCCTTTGGTGATATACAATCGTGTTGCAGTGTTGGTTGGCCATCCTTATTGGATTAAACCCCAACACCAACAACTATATCAAGGCAAACAAGCTAAAACTGTTGTCGCTGAACTAACAGAACATTGTCATGGGGAAATTGCTAATCTATTACATGAAGGATGTTATTGAATAGTCAAGAGTCAAGAGTCCAGTGTCAAGAGTCCATAGTCAAGAGTACAGAGAATTTCAAATCGACAATTGACACTTGACCATTGACCCTTGACACTTGACCATTGACCCTTGACCATTAACTCTTAACCAATGACTATCCCAAAAGTATCACTACAGCCGTGTTTTTTGACTCCCAAACGTCTGCAACCAGAATATCCCTTGTTTGTATATTTACCTGGGATGGATGGCACTGGTCAATTATTGCGATCGCAAACAGCAGGTTTAGAAGCTGGTTTTGATGTTCGTTGTTTGGCAATTCCACGGGAAGATTTAACTAGCTGGGAAGTATTAACTAATAATGTCTTGGACTTGATCCACACAGAATTAGAAAAAAGTTCCCAACGATCAGTTTATCTATGTGGTGAATCTTTTGGGGGTTGTTTGGCTCAAAAAGTAGCTGTAGCAGCACCACATTTATTTGAAAGAATTATTCTGATCAATCCTGCTTCTAGTTTTCATCTTCGCCCTTTTTACGATTGGGCGTCACAATTTTCTTATTTCGTACCATCATACTTTTTCGATATTGGTGCTTTGGGCTTGTTACCATTTTTAGCAACATTATCACGTATTTCCAGAAGCGACCGCCAAGAGTTGCTGAAAACCATGCGTTCTATACCTTCAGAAACTGTTCTGTGGCGATTATCTTTAATTCGAGAATTTGGTGTTGATGAAAAACAATTACGTCAACTAACTCAACCTATTTTACTACTCGCGAGTAGTCAAGATCGACTTTTACCTTCTTTGGCGGAAGCGCAAAGGTTAGCAAAGATTTTACCTGATTCTAAAATTGTAGTATTGCCTGAAAGTGGACACGCTTGTTTATTGGAAACAGATATGAATCTCTACGAAGTTATGAAAAAATATAATTTTTTGGATAATAGTGTCAAAGCAGCTGAAGCGATTCTCTCATGAATTATCAAGTTGTAGAACAACTAACTGAAATTCAGATTTTAGATTTATTAGATTTATACAAAAATGAATTCTGGAGTCACAAGCGTACTCGTGAGCAAGTCGAGAAGATGCTAGCAGCATCAGATATTGTAATTGGATTAGTTGATGAATGCGATTGCTTGGTTGCTTTTACTCGTGTTCTCACAGATTATATATATAGAGCTATTATTTATGATGTGATCGTCAAACCGAGTCATAGAAATATGGGACTTGGGGCTAAATTGATGGAATTAGTAACTAATCATCCTAAATTAAGCTCTGTTGAACTGATTTCTCTTTATTGTTTACCAGAGATGATAACTTTTTATGAGCGTAGGGGTTTTACGGCTGATGTCGGTGAGTTTCACCTAATGTTCTATGGAAATAAAATTCAAATTGAAAATATTTAGATGAGTGATGAAAAATGAGTACACACTAGAATAGACATCTGGTGATAATTAACTATGCGTTACCCAAAATCCCTGTAGAGACGTTGCACCTGCTAGTCTCTACATTATTTTCACGCATATGTCTAATTAATTCGTAACAAATTCTATACAGAAAAACTCTGCGTTTAAAAATGCTAAAATTTTATGCAAAAAAGAATGGGTGAAAAAATTGTCGAAACAAGATTGTGTAGATTAGAGAGTCAAGCGATCGCTCACAATAATAACTATTTAGTTTTTCCTGTTCCCTGTTCCTTGTTCCCTGTTCCCTTATTTCAAATAAACTAATTTCTAAAATGCATAAGCAGGAATAACTTCTTGCTCTGCTTTTCCTGCTGTGATCCATTCTTGTAATGCTGGGATTGCTAAGATGGCTTCTACATAATTTTTAGAAATATGATCTAATTGCACATCATAGGTCACAAACCTTAAAACAACTGGGGCAAACATGGCATCAGCAATGGTAAATTGACCGAATAACATATCGCCACCACTCCCAAATTGATCTCGACAATCTCGCCAGATAGTGGTAATGCGATCAATGTCTTTTTGTACTCCGAGTGCCATCCCTTTACCAGGAAGTTTAGCACGACAGTTCATCGGCATATTTTGACGTAAATTTTGAAAGCTAGAATGCATTTCGGCACTTATACAACGAGCAATTGTTCTAGCATTTTTATCTTCTGGCCACCAATTAAAATCGGGAAATTCTTCAGCTAAATATTCACAAATTGCCAGAGAATCCCATATTTGTTGATTACCGTGTAATAAAACAGGTACTTTCCTGGATGGAGAATATTGACTAAGTTGTGATGCAGCTTCTGGGGTATATAAAGGAATACGAATTTCCTGAAATTCTAAACCGAATTGCTTCATCGCCAACCAAGGACGAAGTGACCACGATGAATAATTTTTATTACCGATGACAAGAGTTAAATCTGGCATTTTACATTACCGATAAAGTTGTTCAATCCATGCAAGCATATCAGATTCTGAACCTGACATAAAAGATTTGCCCGTTATGGGATCGTAGGCTTGCCAATAATGATTACCGTGACGATCTATTTTCTGTTTAACTTGTAATTCTTGACTAGCTACGAAATAATTAATGATTTCTTGCCAAATCTTCTGCAAGTTTTTTTGGAAAAATGACAGATGCTGAGAGCCAATTTTTAGTTCTAATTTTGTGTCATGACTTTGTAGACGCATCCTATTATTTGTCATAAAATTGCTCCTGAATGATCATCCACAATCAAAACTGTAGCAACGTCTCACTGAGCAATCAAATCATGGCTTGTATAGATTATATAAATGTGATTTATAGATAGTAAAAATCTATTGATACAATCTATTTGGGAAAAACAAATCAGATTCTCGATTGGAATTACCGATGAAACTCTCCCAGATCCGAGCCTTAGTTGCAGTGGCGGAGTGTGGTAACTTTAGTGAAGCGGCGAGTGAGTTACAGCTTTCTCAACCAGCAATTAGTCATGCCATTGCTACTTTAGAAGAAGAATTAGGTGTACCTTTATTTGCTAGAGGTCGCTACGGTGCAGTTTTGACACCAGCAGGGGAGCGCATTTTGTATCATGCTCAAACAGTTCTGCAACATTTAGAAATGATGCAAGAACAAGCAAATCTGCATAAAGGTTTACATGGTGGTCATGTACGCATAGCTTCTTTTCGCAGTGTCGCCACTCATTTATTACCACAAGCGATCGCCAAGTTTCACCATCAATTCCCAGAAATCGCTGTCACCATCATAGAACGCCTCGCTTACTTAGATGTCGAACAATGTTTACGTGAGGGACGCGCCGATATAGGTATTACTTATCTACCTACAGGTGAAGAATTTGAAACTTGGGAAATTGTCCGAGATGAGTATGTTGCTTTATTACCACCCCATGCCAAAATCAAGAATTCCCAAATTACTTGGCAAGATTTAGCAGTTTATTCACCAGTCATGCTGGCTTGCTTACCCTGTGGAAGACCTCTACACGAACACATCAAAAATTTAGCACCTTTTTTGCATACTGCTAGCCATATTCAAGAAGACTCCACCATTGTCAGCATGGTTAATCAAGGACTCACAGCTGCTATTCTGCCACGTTTAGCAGCAGTACCAATTCCTCCAGAAGTGCAGGTATACAAACTACCAGTACCAGTAAAAAGAGTTATGGCTGTTGCAGTTTTATCTAACACTTTACATATCCCTGCGGTTTTTAAATTTTTAGAATTGTTAAAAAAATTTGATTTTCAAAGTTTAGCTGACTCAACTTAAGTAAGGTCATTGGTCATTGCTAGAGACGCGATTTATCGTTATTGGTCATTTGATAATTGTGGGGTTTTGTACCCCATTCAAAACTCAGAATTCATCGATAATATATTCTTAGCAAAGCTCTTGTGAGAACTCGTTATCTCACATGTTGTCCGTCTAATTACTCATCATCACAATTTCTCTGCGTTTTCACTTCACCACGCTAGACGTGTTAATTAATTATTATTAAGAGTATTTCAACGGACATCATAGCTGTCAGCCTGAATTAAGTAAATAACTGAGACTCAGTTATTGAAAATTAACAACTTGCCTCACACATTTAAAAATGTCCCACAATTGTATTGAGAATATTTACAATTTCCTGCAAATATCAGATTTGATTGCGACATCAGGACAACTGAGTGAAGAAGAATTTACGCTAATCAAAGAAGCAGGATATCAACTAGTGGTAAATCTAGCATTACCAGATTCTCCCAATGCTTTAACTCATGAAAAAGAAATAGTGGAATCTCAAGAGATGGAATATATTTATATTCCTGTGGTTTGGGAAAAACCAACTTTTGATAATGTCAAAGATTTTTTCCAAGTCATGGAAGCTAACACAAATAAAAAGGTGTTTGTACATTGTGCTGCCAATAAAAGAGTTTCTGCTTTTATGTATCTTTACCGTCACCTATGTAAAGGAGTCAATGATACAGAAGCAAAGAAAGATTTACATAAAATTTGGATTCCCGATGATCATTGGCAAAAATTTATTGAACAGGTAATCAATTATTATAGACAATACCTGAAGGTCTAACAAAAATTTGATTTACGGGGATTTAATTTGCGATCGCTTATCCATAAACTTATCCGGGTAATGCTATTTATTACTTCGTAAAATCATTCAAATAATTTAGTATAGGACTGATATTTGATTTCTGAAATACACGTAGGGGAGGCAAAAAGGGGTGTAGATTTTCTTCCCCCTTTGTTGCCGTTGTGTTACGCCAAAGGCTAACGCACCAATTAAGGGTTTAGGTGCGTGATAGCTACGCTATAACACACCCTACTGGACTGTCAAGGCTAAAATGATGCAATAAATCTCTGATTCTATCTCTGTGTTCTCTGCGCCTCTGCGGTTTATTAATGCACTATTTTAGTCTAGACACGCCACTACAGATACTTAGATTTTTTCATAAATCAAATCGGACTCCTATAATATTCAGTCGCAATGGGCAAATTATTGCTAGTGGTAGTAATGACAAAACTGTGAAACTATGGGACTGGCAAACGAGCAAATGTCTTGTCAGCCTAGAAGGGCATACAGATTTTATTTACGGGCTGGCTTTTCATCCCAATGGAGATATATTAGCTAGTGCTAGTACTGATGCCACACTGCGATTGTGGAATGTGAACACAGAGCGATGTTTGCAAATTTTACAAGGACACAGAGACTGGGCTTATACTGTGGCTTTTCACCCCCAAGGTGAGATCGTTGCTAGTGGCAGTGCTGATTGTACAATTAAACTGTGGAACTGGCGCACCGGGCAATGCCTGCAAACTTTTACTGGTCATCGAGATAAAATTTTTGCGATCGCCTTTAGTCTAGACGGAAAAATTTTCGCTAGTAGCGGTGCTGACCAAACTGTGAGATTGTGGAATTGTGAAACTGGTCTTCTGCAAACTTTACCAGCCCATGATGCCAGGATTTACGCTGCGATATTTAGCCCAGATCATCAGATTTTAGCGACTTGCAGCACAGACCAAACAATAAAACTTTGGGATTGGCAGACAGGAAAATGTCTGAGAACTCTCACAGGACATACAAACTGGGTTTTTTCTATAGCTTACAGTCCAGATGGACAGACTCTCGCCAGTGCTTCCCATGACCAAACAGTGAGAATTTGGGATGTGAAAACTGGGGAATGTCGTCATATCTGTGTTGGACATACTCATTTGGTGTCTGCTGTGGCTTTTAGTCCAGATGGGCAATTTGTTGCTAGTGGTTCCCAAGACCAGACGGTGAGGGTTTGGGATGTGAAAACGGGGGAATATATAAGCATGTTGAGGGCAAAAAGACTTTACGAGGGGATGAATATTACTGGTGTGAAAGGGTTAACAGAAGCGACGATTTTGACTTTACAAGCGTTGGGTGCGGTGGTGGAAGAGCGATAGAGAGTTGTGTTTATAACTCAACCTCAACTACGGAAGCGATCGCCGCTCATTTCAACCTGAGCGTGTATTACTTTTGCGAATTGTTTACCCAAGTTAAAATGGTTATATAGCATGGTATCATAAATTGGTTGCAAAAGGTGTAATCATGGAACGTGAAGCCTTAACAATTCGCTTCCCGGCGGAATTACTTCAGAAAATCCGGGCATTGAAGCGAGAAGATGAATCTCTCAATGATCTAGTCGTTCAAGCCCTGGAAAAAGAAATGAAGTGGCGTAGTTCTTGGACAGCCCACAAACAAATTCAAACCGTTCGAGAGCAAGTCAAACAGCGCACTGGGGTGCATCCCGATCCAGTACCGTTGATTCGTCAACTGCGTGAAGGAGAAGGTAGACGTGACTGAGGCACTGTGTATCGATACCAGTGTGATGATGAAGTACCTCTGCCCAGATGAACAAACATCAGAAGCGATCGCTTTGATCACAAATGCCTTAACTCAACAAACCAGACTGGTTGCACCGTACTTTGCCTGGGCGGAGGTGGGTTCTGTGCTGCGTAAAAAAGTGAGACTTAAGCTATTGACTTCGACTGAAGCCCAACAACTTTACACAGCCTACATCAGCCTACCGATTGACTACATTGACAGCGAAATTCTGCGACTCGAAGCTTGGCAACTTGCTGAACAATACGGGATGCCTACGTTGTATGATGCCGTTTTCTTAGCCTGTGCCAAAACAGAATCCGCCGACTTTTGGACAGCAGATGATGCGATGCTCAATCTATGTTCTCCTCGACCCGCTTACGTCTACAGACTGGGAGAATAGAACGAAAAAGACCTTGGAATCAAGATATGAATTTACAATTTACGGGTATGTAGAGACGTAGCAATGCTACGTCTGTACAAGGATTTGGCATCAAACTACAAAAATGTATGTAAACATAATTCATAACTAAATTCAGCAACGCCAGAATTTGGAGTGATCGCTAAAATCTTGAGTTATACCATTTCACTAAAACCCTGATACAAATACAAATGGTGTTCCAGACGCGATAGATATATCGCGTCTGGAACAAAATTTATGTGTATCGTGATTAACGTGAAATGGTATTAGCTAGGTATTGATCGGCCACTAATTCACAAGCCATGTCATGTGCGATCGCCCTTGTCTCTCTGTTGATGTTGTGAAGCTTCATGTCCTTAATGAAGTGAGCATTTTTACTGTTCCAACATCACCTGAAATAGAGTCATTGACGTACTGACACCCAAATGCTATCGCTCCACAGTGCAATCAGTATTAATGTATCAATCAATATATGCAAACCAAGAACCACTAGTTTATATCTAGGAGTTTCCAGACAGACTAATCGGATTGGTCTAAAAATGGAATTTTCTTTATAGAGAGCTTGATCAATTTCGTAAATTACATTCTCTTCTTTGCTGGCAGCAGCGAAGTAGTCTCTCATAGCAGCGCGTAATAGCGCAAAACTTTTTGTGTTGTCGCTTAATAAAACAGAATGAAGGAAAGAACTTACACAAGTAAACTTTCTATGTGTAAGTTCTAGGATTTTTGAAAAATTAATCGGTAAATTGAATCTTGCAGCAATTTTTGATGATAGATTAATCTTACTAATACCAGAAGTTTAGAAGAATTTAATTACCACCATGATTGAGTAGAGATTTAACAGAATTCTGAGCAATAGATGATGTAGGATTAGAAGGATTGTCTTTATCGCTCAAAATTCTTCGTGGTGCACAAGCTTGTGTAAATAACAATATGCTGATTGGTAAAGCAATGGTCAAAAATTTGTTCCAGCGCATATTGTTCAGAGAATTAATTATACTATTCATCAGTTCAACTCCTTGATTTCAGGTGTGATGTTATCTTTATAGAATCTGCAAATATAAAAGTCGATACAGAAAAGTTAAGGAATTAAAACTGGAAGGTAACTTAACTCGAAACTTAACTTTTATGGCATCAAAAAATATTGATAAGTTTGTAGTCAGTATTTTATGCTTAGAAAATAAGGACTAAAGTCCTTACTACAAACAAGTTTAACTTGACTATTACAATTAATTAAACAGACCTCTAGAGTAAAACATTGAATTCTTGACGCGATGAAAATTGTTTTTCCAGCAATTGAAAAGCAATTCTTTTACCTGTACACCAGCCATAATATCCATAAGTTGCGGATGCACCCACAATTTTCTCAAAGCCTACAAAGTATAGTGTTGGGTCAACAATAGATTGGCATTTACCATCTGTTTTTGATAATAACCTATCATTCACATTTAGATAGGACTAGCCCTTTCAAGGTGTTGTGTGATGGACTAATTTGTAGTTTGGTAAAAAGAGGTGCAAATTTGTTGAGTGGAGAAAACAATGTTGTTAGGGCAGGTGTTTGAGCGATTTGTAAAAGAGAGTCCAGTATCGGTGATGGTTCGTGGGCTATTAGAGAAAGCATTATCTGCCCAAATTCTTGATGAACTATTTGAACGTAGTGCCAAAACCCAATACACTCGTGAGCTATTATTCTCCACGGTAGTTAATTTGATGAGCCTTGTCGTCTGCGGAGTCCATCCATCAGTACACGCAGCACACCAAGCATCAGTAGAAAAAATAGGTGTTTCAGTTACCTCGGTCTATAACAAAATCAATGGCATCGAACCGACTACCAGTGGGGAGCTAGTTAGAGAGGTTGCAGGTCAAATGGAAGCGACGATTCGCCACCTCAATGCTACAATACCTGATTTGCTACCAGGTTATCGAGTAAAAATTATTGATGGGAATGCGATCGCAGCAACCGAACATCGCTTAAAAGCATTACGTGAAATTAGTAGCGCCCCTTTACCAGGACAATCTTTGGTTGTACTTGACCCAAGTTTAATGCTGGCAATAGATGTATTTCCTTGTGAAGACGGTCATGCTCAAGAGCGTTCTTTGTTTGATGAGGTACTATTAACGGCTGAAGAAGATGATGTTTGGATCGCAGACCGGAATTTTTGTACACTCAAGTTCTTATTTGGTGTTGCCGCAGGCCAAGGCTACTTTATTATCCGGCAACATCAAAGTCTTCCCTGGCAAGCAACCGATGATTTCCGATTAGTAGGTCAAAGCGATAGTGGTACTGTATTTGAGCAAAACATCATCTTGAGCGCCGATGATGGTCAACTGTTAAAGGCACGACGAATTAAGGTCTGCTTGAAGCAGCCTAATCGTGAAGGGGACAGAGAAATTTTTATTCTGACAAATCTGCCGTTTGAGGTAGCAAATGCAATTTTGATAGCCCAAATGTACCGCAAACGTTGGAAACTCGAAACCTTATTCCAAGTTCTGACAGAAAATCTAGAAGTGCGAGATTAATACACTAGGTTATCCAAAAGCGGCTTTGTTTACCTTCTGTATCGCTTTAGTCGCCTATAACGTGCTGTCTACCGTTCAGGCAGCTCTTAGAAGTGTTTATGGAAGCGAGAAGATAGAAGCCGAAGTTTCTAGCTACTATTTAGCCGATGAAATCAAGGGTACTTACAGAGGGATGATGATTGCGATTTCCCCTGATGAGTGGTGTGTTTTTCAGAACATGACCTTCACAGAATTATCACAAACTCTCAAACATCTGGCAGGCCTTGTTAAACTGAGAACTTTTCGCCGTCATCCCCGAGATCCGAAGAAAGCTCGACCAAAACGAACTTACCTCAAGAGCAAGCCCCATGTCTCAACTTTTAAGATTCTAAACCAGAAAAAGCTGCAAAATAACACACCTTGAAAGGGCTAGTCCTAGTTGGATCAAAATTGCCAGAGAGAATATCTAGCTCTATTTGCCTAGCCTTCATTTCCGCCAACTTGCGATTAGCTGGCGTATCTGTAAAACCTGTCGAAAGATAATGACGTTTTCCGGTATAGCTAAAAACGAGTTGCAGGCGTTCGTTCGAGTTTTTAATTTGGACAGTTCCCTTAGAAGCCTTGCGTTGAGACATTTGGGTTTTCATCAGGTAACTCTTGAGATAGGTAAATCAGCGCGCCCTGATTTACCCCAACTTTACCCCAATAATTTGACTAACCCCGTCCAAAAATGTCCAACGTGGCATAAAGTTACACCAAATTTACACCACCCAAAACGGCTGAAATGGGTTTTTTATGGAAACAGCAAACCCCTGGAAGTCTTGCTTACCAGGGGTTTTGCTTATGATGCCAGGAACCGGACTTGAACCGGTGACACGAGGATTTTCAGTCCTCTGCTCTACCAACTGAGCTATCCCGGCGAAAACATTTGTTTTTAACGATTAATAAATTTAGCAAACTTTTTCTCAAATTGCAATAGGTAAATTAAAAAAAAAATTATGTACCTTTGCTGATCAACTTGATCCAGCTGAAAACAGCTATAAACACGATGAATTGTAGCAGTACGATACTTGGACCAGAAGCCAGGTTAAAAAGACCTGATGCAATTATGCCAGCGATGCTCGTTGTAGAACCAACAATCACCGACAGCAGCAGAAAGCGGCTAAAGTGATGACTCATCAATTTAGCTGTGGAAGCGGGAATTACCAAAAATGCATTCACCAGTAATACGCCAACAGCCTTAATCGCTACAGCAACAGCTAATGAGAGCAAAACTACAAACCCATATCGATAAATTTGTACTGGAATTCCTTGGACTTTTGCCACACCAAGATTAAGAGTTAACAAAATTTGCTGGCGCAGGGTTGATAATAGAAATATGCTCCCTCCTACAAGCACCAGCATGGTTAAAATCAGGTCTGTGAGATCGATCGCCAGAATATCGCCAAACAAAACTCCCATCAAGTTACCGCGATATCCTTGGATCAGGCTACTTAAAATTATGCCGATCGCTAAGGCCCCTGATAATACTATACTGAGTACGCTATCGCTAGCTAAATCAGTTTTGTCGATAAAGTAAATCACGAGTACCCCAAACACCAATGTGAAAGGTAGCAGCATCCAAGTGGGATTTAACTGTAGCAATACACCTAATGCTACGCCGACTAATGCCGCATGACCAACAGCGTGACTAAAAAAAGACAACTGGCGCAGGGTGACAAAACAGCCAAGCAAACCGCCAAGTATTCCCATTAATACAGCACCTGCGATCGCTCGCTGCATAAAGGGAAACTGTAGCAAAGTTAACAGGTCACTAACTGTAGTGACGGTTAACAAATAAAAATGATAATCATTAAAGCAACTCATGCAATATTATTTACATAGAATCATCAATCTGTGAAGTATATAAGTTTAGTTTCTATTCACTAATTCAATTGCCAGAAAAACGAGATGTTTACAAAAGATTTGCAACCCCCTTCAATTCAGGTTCTCAGCAGCCAAAAAGCTCAACGAATGGCAGAATTTTTTAGCTTTTTAGGGGATGCAAATCGTCTGCGAATTCTATCTCTTTTAGCAGAAAAAGAACTTTGTGTGAGTGACTTAGCAGCAACACTGGAGATGACCGAATCTGCTGTATCTCATCAGTTGCGAAATTTACGAGTCATGCGCTTAGTCAATTATCGTAAGCAAGGTCGTCGTGTATTTTATAGCCTCCACGATCACCATGTTTTGCATCTTTATCAAGCCGTTGCTGAACACTTAGATGAGTAAAATCAGTTATCAGTTATCAGTTATCAGTTATCAGTTATCAGTTGCTATTCTTTTATAACTGTTCCCAATCCCCGATCCCCGATCCCCGATCCCCAATCCCCAATCCCCAATCCCCAATCCCCAATCCCCGATCCCCAATTTAATGATTATGTTGGTAACGGCTAAACCCTGGACCATAGGTTGCTAATAGGTTTTGTGGTGAAAGCGCAACTTCTGGGACTCCGGTGCAAACGATGGTTTGGTTGAGACAAATCACGCGATCGCAATAACGATTAACCATATCAATATCGTGGGAAACTTGTAAGACTGTCCAGCCCTCTTCTTGCTTTAGTTCATTTAGCAGCGTGTAAAAATCTGCTGCACCTTGCACATCTACCCCAGCAAAAGCTTCATCTAATATTAATAATCTTCTCGGCATAACCAAGCAATAAGCAAGCAATACTCGTTTTAACTGACCACCACTCAAAGTACCAATTGCTTGATTTCGCAAATGATAAGTATCAGTTCGTCGTAAAGCAGAGGTTACAGCTATTGCTTTTTCCTGATTTTGCTGCCATAAGATTTGAGAAAATACCCTTTCTCTTTTGCTTTGCTTCACCCATCCCAAACCGACCAACTCATTCACAGAAATTGGAAAACTACGGTCAAAAATAAAATGTTGTGGCACATATCCTAACTGATGACACAAATTTCCTAGCCTATTTACTGGACGACCAAATATTTCTATATTGCCGGTAGTCCGTGGAATCAAATCTAAAACTGCTTGTACTAAAGTACTTTTACCCGCACCATTGGGACCAACTATAGCAGTGTTTGTCCCTGGTGATAATTCAAAAGAAACGTCAAGAATAGCTAGATAATTACCCTTCTTGACACTTAATTCTTCTACTTTCAGAATCGGAATTTCAATATTCATTGGTCATTGGTCATTAGTCATTGGTCATTGGTAGAGACGCGATGAATCGCGTCTGTACAATAGCCATTGGTCTCATAAAAAATTAATTATTGGTGATTTTAAATTCGGGAAAAGGTGATAAAAAATAGTTTTTTGATCAAATAACAAATACAAATGACCATTGTACAGACGCGATTCATCGCGTCTCTAATGACCAATGACATTTATTTACAAGCTGTTTCTAAAGTTTGCAAATTATTTTGCATTGCCTGAAAATAATGTTGTGGATCTGTTGGGCCTGTTTCCAATGAATCTAGTTCACGTAAAGTTAAATTCAGGTCTTTAGAAAGACTTGTCAATAATTTGTTATCTATTCCTGGTTCACCAAATAAAGCCTTGACTTTGTACTTTTTCACCGCGTTGACTGCTTTTTGTACATCTGTTGGTGTCAGTTGGTCTTCGGGAATTTCTACGACTGCAACTTGCTTGAGATTGTACCGTTTAGCTAAATATGGATAAGCATCGTGGAACGTGACAAATGTGCAGTTAGGATTTTTTTGTAAAGTCTGCTGATATTGATTATTTAAAGAATCTAATTGTTTTATATAAGCTGCTGCATTTGTTTGGTATGTATTTTTATTAGCAGGATCAGCTGCTATCAAACCATCTCGAATATTAATAACTTGCTGTTTTGCTAAAACAGGATCTAACCAGATGTGTGGATTCCCTCCAGCATGTTCATGGTCGTGTTCTTCTTCATGATTTCCTGTTTCTACAACGGGTGATATTTTTTCTATAGGTTGAATGCTTTTACTGGCATCTATTTGTGTTAACTTCGGATTTTGAGCATTTTTAACTGTTGCTTCTAAAAATTCTTCTAAACCTAAGCCATTTTTAACTAATATATTCGCTGTGGCGATCGCTTTCACATTTTCTGGTGTTGCTTGATACTCATGTACTTCTGTTCCTGGAGGTACTAAAATTGTCACATCTGCTGTATCCCCTGCTACCGCTTTCGTAAACCAATATATCGGTAAAAACGTTGCCACTACTTTAATTTTTCCTGATTTTTGTGCAGGTGTGGATGCTGCTTCCTGCGCTTGAGGTGATTGTTCCGTATTGACTGAGCCTGTTGTATTTGTTTGAGTACAACCAGTTCCAGCAATCAATATTACCAAAGTAATTAAAGAGATAATACTATTCTTGGGTTTATTTTTTTTACTTTCTCTAGGAATCTGAGTCACAGTCCTGCTAACTCCCCAGGGATTTGAACTTGACAATGAGACTTATTCTACCTCTTCTAGACTAAAATAAGTATCATTCTCATTAAATATTTGAGAACTAACGCAAAACGACACACTATAAGAATATGGTTCGGATAAAATAAATCAATTGACATTTAAATTCTGTAGAAACGTGCCATCGCACGTCTGGTACAACCCCAAAATTATGTTTGTGTGAACTGTATTTTATTGATCGCGCGTAAAACCCATCCCCTTGTGGGTGGGGCGGTTGACAAATGTTGTATTAAAAAAATTCCTAATAACTGGTAGATTATTTGAGAATTATTTTTAATAAAGCTGCTTTCAACAAGCATAGTGGTAATCTATCAAAAATATACTTCAATTTGTGGTTAGCACTTTAGGCTGGTGACGATTCAGGCTAGGGAGCTAGTGGTTGTCACTATGGCTTTTTTTAATTAGTGTGAGGAAAAATGCAAAAATTTTGGAAATCTCTGTTGGTAAGTCCAGCAATTCTCGGCGCTATCTTACTGGTTGATGCTACTGCATTCGCAGAAGAAACAATAAAAACTTCAGAAAATACTCAACCGCAATTGGTAGTCACTCCAAACCAAAGCGCTGGTCAAGTAACTTCGGTTTCTCAATTGTCAGATGTGCAACCCACAGATTGGGCTTTTCAAGCTTTACAATCACTGGTAGAACGCTATGGTTGTATCGCTGGATATCCAAATGGTACTTATCGCGGTAATCGGCCGATGACGCGCTATGAGTTCGCCGCAGGTTTGAATGCATGTTTGGATAGGGTCAACGAAATCATCGCTACCGCTACATCAGAGTTGGTGACAAAAGAAGATTTAGCCGCACTCCAAAGACTGCAAGAAGAATTTTCAGCAGAGTTGGCAACTCTGCGGGGTCGTGTGGATACATTAGAAGCACATACCGCAGAATTGGTAGCCAATCAATTTTCTACCACAACCAAATTAACTGGACAAGTGGTAATGGCGATTACCGATGTTCTGGGAGGAGATGATGTCAATGGTGTGGATGCTAAAGGAAACAATACAACCCTTGGGGTAAGAGCGCGTATAGAATTAAACACCAGCTTCACAGGGAAAGATACTCTGTTTACCAGGATTCAAGCTAATAATATCCTCAATCCAGATATTGGCACACCAGAAGGTAGTCTGTTCTTTGCTGGTGAAGATGGCACGACTGATGCTTTCATAGATGCATTATGGTATAGATTCTCTCTTGGTGATAGTACTGAAGTAATTGCGATCGCTAACGCAGGTGCAGCAGACGACATTACAAATACAATCAACCAGTTTGATGGAGACGGTGCGTTTGGTGCGTTATCAACCTTTGGTACACGCAACCCAATTTATTACCAAATGGATGGTGCGGGTTTGGGTGTCACGCAAAACTTTGGCGATACATTAGCGCTCAGTTTAGGGTATTTGGCGAGTTCACCCAATGATCCATCCGGTAGTAACGGTTTGTTTAATGGTCCTTACGGCGCACTAGCACAGCTAACCTTTCAACCGAGCGATCGCTTAACCGTTGGCTTAACCTACATCAATGCTTACAATCAAGAATTGGGTGCTGGTAGCAATCGAGCAAATCCAATATCCTTCTTTAACTCCAATTTTAATGTAGATGTACCTTTCTCCAGCAATTCCTATGGTCTAGAAGCAACTTATCAACTCAACGATAATTTTATTTTGGGTGGTTGGGTTGGTTACACCAATGCTCAGAACCTATCTACAGAAGGAGGAACAATTGACCGTGGTAAACTGGATATCTGGAACTGGGCAGTAACTCTAGGATTTCCCGACCTCGGTAGTAAAGGTAGCGTAGCGGGTATCATTGTTGGTATGGAGCCGAAAGTTACTAATTCCAGCATCAATGAAATCGATGAGGACGAAGATACCTCATATCACGTCGAAGCTTTTTACCAGTATCAGTTAAGCGAGAACATCACCATTACCCCCGGTGTGATTTGGCTAACTGCACCAGATCATAACAGTGACAATGATAACGTTATCATTGGCGCACTGAGAACTACCTTTAGTTTCTAAGTTTGTAGTGAGGACTTTAGTCCTTATTCTGAGGACTAAAGTCCTCACTACAAACGAAAAATGATAATTGTGTGTGTCTGGAGTTTAGACTAAGCAACAAGAAACGACCCAG
Organism: Westiellopsis prolifica IICB1; assembly: GCF_004323185.1. GTDB lineage: Bacteria > Cyanobacteriota > Cyanobacteriia > Cyanobacteriales > Nostocaceae > Pelatocladus > Pelatocladus prolificus_A. Next base: position 419,734 of record NZ_NAPS01000002.1, on the reverse strand, counting down.
CAAAGCTGAGTTGAAAACAAACAGACTTCAGACATGAAAATCTACAATCCTAAGCAGATTTTGGTTGCTCTTTGCGGGGCTTATTTGTAGTTTTTTTGACTATCGGATAGCGAATTCTACGTTGTCGTGGTTTTCCTGGTTTCCAGCCTGGAGACTTTCCACGAGGTTTAGGTGAGCGGGCAGGAGTACCAATCACTGCAAAAATGCTCCCCATCGCTTGGGCAACTCTTCCAGGGGTCATTTTGTCTAATGACTTTTGCCAAGGTAAAGGGTTATCGGCAACGATATCACGCGCCAGCCACAATTCCCAAGTCACGCCTAGGCATCAGGTCACTCCAACGCTCACATTGCTGAGGAGTACTGAATTTCGGCAGTGTCCAGTGTAAACGTTGCTTCAAAAAACGATACCAATGGTCAACACTAAAGCGACGCAAATAGAGTTGCCAAACTTCAGATAGTGGAGGCATTTGTTCTCCTACCCAAGCCAACCATAAAGGTTTTGATACCCGTGAATTTCCTTGCTCATCTAAGCGTTCAACCCTGATGAGGGACATGGGACGTCTAGCAGCTTTGCGAAAGTGTAAATTTGACCATAAGCTCACTTTGACTCGACCTAGTTTTGCATCGCCAACTTCTATACTTTGAGTAACTTCGCCCCATGAATCCGGTTCATTTAGTTTGAATTTGTCACCATGTTTCCTTGGTCGTCCCTTGCCAGAATATGGTGGTGGTGCGCCCCATAAACACAGGTTTGAACGCAAACGGACAAGAATATCTGCTTTGATGTTGGCTGTTTTCAAAACGAAAGGGGCGCACCCGTACTCACTATCCCAAACAGAAATTGGTCTAGTTGGTAAATTCTCACACACTTGTTGTAATTGCCATGTTGCCTTCTGTATCGGGTTTTCCCAACTGGTAATTCGCTCATGTCTCAAGGGTAATGCCCAACTGCCTTCAGTTTCTGGTATCCAAGCAATGGTGCTATGGGATCTCCAAATAATAAAATGCCCAGCCGTCGCTTTCGCCTCTTAGGCGAAAGCGCGCTCTACTTTGGGCGGATGCCAAAATATATTTAATACGGCGCTTGCTTTTATTACGAGTAAGTGCCTATATCCCTGACCTATGGTAATTGGTTTGTTGCCTGCTATTGTCACACTGCTGTGTTCAATTGTCCTCTCCTGTAGAGTTACCGCATCTGGGCGTGACCAAGCAGTGTGGTCGCCTGCTAACAACGGACTACCCTGGGTTGGTATTTGTTTGATGTATAACTGCATCAATTTCTGTCGCTGTGGTCTGCTATCTTGTAATGCTTCATAGATGCTTGGCCACTTACGTCTAAATACTGGTGATAGCGATAAATCTGCCAAACTGTAGGCGTTCCGAGTCAGTAATATTGCATCCATCAGTTCAAAAGTCACATCATGCGCTCTACCTAAATGCTTGTACGCCGCTTGACGAAATTCTTCTAATTTGGCACGTTTCATATTGGCAGGTGAGAGTAGGTGGTTCTTCTCTCAGCTTCTGCTAATAGGGGGACTGTGTTCAATCACACCCTCTATTTTTTTTTTGAGGTTACCTAATTTAGTCTAAACTCCAGGTGTGTGCGTAAGTCCTATAAATATAATGTAGGAATTACTGAAAAATTTTTACTTGTTGATATAAAAAAAGACCAGCCGTAACAGACTGGTCTATAAACAAGGCTATCCTTTATGTTCTCTTCTCATGTAGAGTGAAATCCAAACATTGCGTTTCTAAAACGCAACGAGCAATCTTTCTTAACAAGATTGTAGCAGCCAACACAGATTTTTAGTTAATTTTTATCAAAAAAAGAAATAGACCAAAAAATTTAGCTTCTATCTTTAAGAATAATTTAACTCTGAAGAAACACTTTCAACAGAAAACGGGATTTGAGAAAAGGATTCTGTCGCATCATGCCAGAATAAGATTTGTTAAGTTGATTTCTGATTGATTATTTTGTGGATCTGGAAAATATAGGTTCAATAGATTGGCTAATAGCTAATACCATTTCACGTTAATCACGATACACATAAATTTTGTACCAGACGCGATATATCGCGTCTCTACAGTAACTGCGGTTGTCCCCAAATAATACGTTCTTGCTTGTAAATAGCAATTCCCGGTTTAGCTCCCTTGGGTTTATAGACGTGTTTTGGTTGAGTGTAAACTACTGGTACTTGGTCGCTTTGACGAGCGCGACTGTAGTAAGCGCTCAGATTAGCAGTGAATTGTAAATCTGCTTCGTCTGGAACAGCACCGGGTTCTAGTCGTAATAGTACATGACTACCTGGAATTTCTTGAGTGTGGAACCACAGATCATAATCGCCAGCGATACGGAAGGTTAATTGGTCATTTTGTCGATTATTACGACCGATTAAGACTTCAAAACCGTTAGGGGTGCGGTAATGATAAAAGTTATCAGGGGTTTCGTTACTACTACGACTACGGTATTCTTGCTCTTCTAAATATTGCTGTTGAATTAATTCTTCGCGGATTTCTTCTAGGGCTTGCAAATCTGCCGCTGTTGTGTAATTGTCTATTTGAGCGATCGCAGCTTCGACTTGTTCTAAATACTCGATTTCGGCGTTGACTTCTGCTAGTAATGGTTCGACAGCAGCACGAGCGCGTTTGAGTTTTTGGTGTTGTTTATACAGATTTTGGGCGTTTTGTACAGCATTTTTATCTGGTTCGAGTCCAATTTGTACTGGCTCACTAGTTTCAAAATCAGGAAGGGTAATTTCTTTCATTCCTGGTTCCCAGTTTTGCAGGTACGCCATTAACAAATCAGCTTTGGTACGATACTCATCGGCTCGATCCGATTGCTGTAAGCGTTGTTGAAAAGTTTGTGCTTTTAGCCGCAGTTTTTCTAAAAGATTACTGACTTTCTGACTCAGTTGATGACGCAGTTGTGAGAAGGTTTGTTGATTAAGTTGATCTGTGTAGTAGCGGTTGAGTAATTCTTGAATATCCGTTGCTGGCTCAATTCCACCCCAACCAATCACAGTGTATCCTTCTGTTGTCCAAGCTGGTTGAAATTTCTCGTCTGTTAGATTTTGCAACCATTCTTGCCAAAGTGTAAACAATTTTTGCCAATCTTGGGGTGTCAGAGTGTCAGTATTTGTTTCTGGATCTATATTCGCAGCCAACAGCATTGACTGTACTAAAGCTGGAGAAACACCACGATAGTTTTTCAACAACTGTCGCTTAATCGCTGTTGGAATTAAACTCACTCGTTCTTGCCAACGTTGTTGGGATTCGCTCAAACTAGGTATAGCATTAGTCAGACTAGGTGGGGTTTCATAAGGTTGTCCGGTGAGGATGGGACGAACACTCGATTTTTGTTGGTTGACCTGATGAGCAGCAGTAATAATAATATTATTCGCATCAGTGAGAATCACATTACTGTATTTACCCATGACTTCTACATACAGGTGATACAGAGGTTCCTCTCCCGGACGACGAGCAAATTGTAAATCAACAACCCGTTCCCAAGGTGCGATCGCATCAACTGCGATTAAGGCTAAATTACCCAACTGATGAACTAGCTGTTGACTAAAAGTAAATGTGTCTGGCGATCGCGGTGGTGGATCACCGATATGCAGACGCGCAGCTTGGGGGTGCCAAGAAATTTCTAGCCAACCGCGCTGTTTGAGGGTACGTAGCGCAACACAAATAGTATGGCGATCGCGCTGATAAACTTGTTCCAAGCGCGATGGTAACCAGTGAGCGCGGATGTCGCTACAAACAGCGCTGAGAGTGGTAAAATCAAATGTTTGCACAACAATTTTTCGCTCAATTAACTTTAAATGGTTGACATAGCTCTTGAAAACAAGAGATGCACATAGATAGAGATATCGTATCGACGTGCATCTTTTATGGTAACGGCAATTGACTTTTAAGAGAATCAGATCCCCTACTTCACAGAAGAAGTCGGAGATCTTGTAGTTCAGAAAGGCTATATTAGGACTTACGCACACTCTACGAATTCTTGGCTTGTTGGCGTCTTGGCCGTTAGATAAATTAACCTTTTTGGCAATTTTTGCGTAAGTCCTGTATATGATGAATTACTGAAAAACTACGAACTCAGTAATACTGGTTCTTGCTCTTGAACTTTTGGTTGTAATAACTGGGTGTAGAGTTCACTCAGTTGAGTTGCTACACCATTCCAACTAAATTTGGTTTCAACTCTCTTTCTCGCAGCTTGACCTAGTTTATCTCGCCATAGGGGATTGGCAAGAATTCGATCAATCGCCACAGCAAAAGCTTCTTCATCCTGTGGTGGTGCTAGCAAACCAGTTTCTTCAGACACGACAGTAAACTGAAGTCCACCAACATCACTTGCTACAACTGGTGTATAGCACGCCATCGCTTCTATGGCTACCAATCCAAATGGTTCATAGTGACTGGGAACAACGCAAACATCAGCCGCAGCATAATAAGTAGGTAGGATGTCCTGACTCAGACGACCTGTAAAGATGGTAAAGTCGCTCATTCCTAATTCAGCAACAATACCTTCAATTCGTTGGCGTTCCATACCATCGCTTTGTCCCGGACGACTACCACCGCCAATGATTAGCTTAACATTATTCTCACCACGGAATCGAGACTGTCCTACAGCACGTACCAAGGTTTCTATACCTTTACGGTAGTCAAAACGCCCCACATACATAACTACTTTGTCTTCGGGATTAAGACCTAACTGAACTCTTGCTGTTTTGTGATCAAAACAACCAAACCGCTCAATATCAGTACCGCAGGGGATAATATCGATGTTACCTTTTGTGGAAACGAGCGATCGCATATGTTCTTTTTCCTGTGGACTTGTCGCCACAATCCGTTCTGCTGTTTCCAATACTTCTTTTTCCACTGCTAACCGTGTACTGGCGATTAGAGGAATAGTCTTTATAGTGTTATATTTGACCGCCCCTAATGAGTGGTATGTATGAACCTGCTTGCTACCTTTTATTTTCTTTAACTGCATTCCTACCCAGCTAGAAAGCCAGTAGTTTGTGTGAATTAATGGATAATTAAGATTATTTTCTCTTTGGAAATCAAGAAAATTATCTACAAATTCTGGTAAATAGGGAAATAAATTGTCTCTAGGGACAAATTCAACAGCACCCGCTTCCAAACGTATTGTTCGACAATTTGGATGATGTTGAACAATAGTATCTTGCTCTGGACTGATTTTACGGGTAAACATATCTACTTGCCATCCTAGCTGGGCTAGAGCTTCGCCCACATGGCGCACATAAACATTTTGTCCTCCAGCTTCTTCTTTACCTATTTCAATTGCTGGGTCGCCATGGACTGAAATCAAGGCTATGCGTTGTTCAGTTCTAGAGTTCATAGTTTGTTGGTTTTTGATTTGAACGAGGTGTTAAGCAAGCTTTAGTCCTGTTTATTTTTTCACCTCATTATTTATGTCGAAAGTTTAAGTAATCTTTATTTTAATTTAATATGTCAAATATTTTTATACACCAATGACTAGAAGTCATCTGCTAAATTACATATTTCTATTTGTTTTATTTATATATAATTGGTGATATTTTTATTTGATAGTTTCGCTCAGGAAAGAATTTTTTTGCAGAAAATCCCTAAAAATGAGTTAACTAAATGTAATTTATGAACTTATTTGATAATAAATGGAAATATTTTTGATTTT
>NZ_NAPS01000002.1:347806-412931 GCF_004323185.1 Westiellopsis prolifica IICB1 | reverse complement strand
TCCAATGATTGGGTTGGGCTAAAACGAATAGTTCAAGTTGAACGTCTTGGTACTCGTGCTGGTAAGCCTTATGAGGAAACCGTATATTACATAAGTTCAATGACCCTTGAAGCTTCAGATTTTGCCCAAGGCATTCGTGGTCATTGGGGTGTAGAAAATCGATGACATTGGGTCAAAGATGTTGTGTTTGATGAAGACAAGGCACAAATGGTTGATGGTTATGCATCTGCAAATTTCTCCATTCTTCGCAGTTTTGTAATTAACTTGTTTCGTCACAATGGTTTTGATTCCCTAACCAGAGCAATACGACATTGTGCCCATAATATCCTATTACTATTTTCCTTTTTAGAATGAAACAGCCCTGCCCCAAGGGAGTGCTGACAAGTGTAGGTTTTTAATAAAGCAATGAGTGGGGAGTGTAAAACTAAGGCAATAATCATCGTTTCATAAATTCCTACACCCTTCAACCCTTATACCCTTACACCCTAAAATCAGTATTTTTTGGGCAAAGCGTAAAAAACCTACACCTGTCAGACCTTCCCCGATTCCTATTTTCTACTCAGCGTGCAGCGAAGCGGAGTATCAAATCTTCTCGGCAAAAAAATAAAATGAATAGACGCTGTAGCAAAATTAGAAAGCAATTGTAAGAAGATATAGACTCTGTGTCTAGTAAAATACCCTTATGCAATTAGAATTCATTCCTGTTGAAGAGTTTTACTTTGCTCTAACTTTAGCTGTTCGTACACTCGAAGAAATAGATAAACCTGGTTTGGTAGAACAAGTGCGATCGCGACTTTTGGCAGAATGTGGACAACCCTCAACTGTTGCACCTGGCAAACAGAATACATTTAATTACGTATTCAAAGTCGAAGATACAGATAACACTCCTGCGCCTAGTCTGATTGTTTCTATTTCAGATTGGCAAGATAAATTGCGCTTGAGTAGCGATTATGGTTGGGTGTTAGATCAACAACGCAAACCAATTCGCACCGAAAAACACGAGCAACGTTCGCACTTCAACCAAAACTTGCGATCGCACTTACAAAAATGGTTGCATATCCCTTTTGACTAATTAACTATGTCAAACTGCAATCCTTTCTAAGGCATAAAAATCGCTTTTTTCTTGCCTTTGATTTCTAACCTCTAGCACCTAGTTTGAAAATGGGTGTGTGGGGGTGTAGGGGTGTAGGAGGAGTCATATTTTCATTCCCTGATTGTGCGATTTCTCACATGGGATGCTAGCTTGAAAAGAGCTTGAAGGTAGATAATTAAAAATTAAAAGTTCAAAGTGATTTTGAATTTTTAATTTTTAATTACCTCTACTGGCGGATTAACTGGTAGTTTGTGCAGCCAGCATTTGTTTGAGTTTTTCCAACTCAGAAGCCCAGCGTGGATCTGGGCGAATAGCATCTGTATCGCCGCCTGCTGGAGAACTTTCTTTGGGACTACCACCACGGCGAGGCTTCTTAGATTTTTTGTTTTCTCTCGGTGTGCTAGCACTGCTATGACCACCACCTTGACTAGCAGCTTTAGTAGGTGCTTGTTCTTCATTATCCTCTCCCTTTGTACGAGGTAATGCCTTTTCCAATTTGATGGGAGAGTCTTTGAACATTTGACCATTGTATTTTTCAATAATCTGGTCTGCTTGTTCGTCATTATTTACCGTGAGAAAACCGAAGCCACGACATTTACCAGTTTTCCGGTCTTTAATCAATTTAGTGGTGACAGCATCACCTTCTTCTGCAAAAACTGCTTGCAGTTCTTGACGATCTATTTCTTCTTTAGGCAAATTACCTATATATAGGCGAACGGACATGGACTAACCTCCAGAGTTGTATTGAAAAACTACCAGGCAAAAAACAGTAATCGGGTTTTGGCTTTTGATAGATGCTATTGAATAACAATGCCACAAACCTAGTTTTTTACTCCAAACTATTAACCTATTACAATACTGTTTTTTACCAAAATTAAGCCTGTTGAATACAAAAGCGTACACTGCGCTCACAATACCTTTATTCTAAGAATTTATGAATCTTACAACTTACTGCTCACGACAGGAAATGACTTCAACGCCCTTGTTCCAAATATTTAAACACCATTTCTTACATTATCACGGTATTTTCTACGTAGCTAGCTTAGGACGGACATTTCCGACTCTTGCATGAAAGCATCGTAGCATAAAATACTTTTCTTTTTGAAGTTGACTTTTAGGAAACAAAAACCAGCCTGTGGCTGGTTGATTTGCTGCTGTGTTGAAAGGAGAAAAGGGGATTGATTTGGACAAACAGCCGAGTCCCATTACCGAGCTTGGTGATTGAGTTATACTGGTTGCTTCCGTTTATGTAAATAAATGTAACAGAATCAGAAATATTTTGCAATATTTATTTACATTCTCAAGTTGCTGGTCAAGGGTCAAGGGGCATTGGGCATTGGGCATTGGGCATTGGTTATTCCCTCTGCTCCCTGCTAAGAGCTCCCTTGTTCCCCTATCCCCTATCCCCTATCCCCTCAGAAGAATATATGCTCCCCAAACCTCTGCTGTGACTGCTAAGACGATAGACCAAATCGGGTGAGGACTGTTAACGATTTTTCCGCCTTGAGTTTGTAGGGTTTGCACATCAATCCAAGGTGTTGCTCCGCGTCGTAACCAGCCAGTGACTGTGATCTGACGTCCGATTAATTCTTGAGGATTGACATGCTGTCCTAGCCAAGAAATGTGATGTAGTTTGACTAAACCTGTGTGAGATTGCAAAACTAAATCTTGTGCCAAACAGTTGCTAGTACCTCGACGACCTAATAACTTTCCGACAAGACGCACACCGATACTATCAATAGGAATGCTAGCTGGATTAGTTAACAGGTTGGGTAATTGGTCATCAGTTTGGACAGTTGCAGGTTTAATGTTTGAAAAGAAATAATTTATCCGCAGCAAAACGCCGATACTAAAACCAATGAGCATACAGCCATTGATAAAATTCCAGTCCTCATAAATCCATTTCAAGTTTAAAAGTTTGAGTGCGAACAGAGTTTGCCAAATTAACCAGATCAGACCCCCAAACGCAACGCCTAAGGGAATTCCTAACCAAGGAGCAATTTGTAATAAAAAAGACTGAGGTTTAATTCTTAAAGGCTGTTGGCTTTCGAGATATAATTCTGGGTCTACGTGCCAAAGACGAGCGATTTTACACAGACGCAGGGCGCGATCGCCGATTAAAGGATGAGTATTATTAATCACAAACCACCATCGATAAGGATTAACACAATCCCAGATCAACAGAGATTCAAAGGTAGTATAACCAGCCATACTACCCAACCACAAACTTTGTTTATAGCCTACGGGTATAACTAGATTTAAGCTTTCTAGCTGCCAACTGGTGTGTTCTTGTTTTTGGACATCACCAGCAATACCAATAGCCATTTTCAGTAAAGCACGGACTAAAGCATTAGGATTACCAGTAACTTCCGCCGCTACGCGATCGCACCAATAAAGCCGTCGCTGGGACAACCATAAACCAGTTGCTGTCAGCAACCACCACAAACCATAAACCAGACTTGTCAGTACACTAAAAATCCCACGCCAGATCGGTTGGGTTTTTGTATCTCCCCACTGTCCCAATAACTGATATAGCTGGTAAATCGGAATTGTTACTACTAGTAACAAAGACATCACAGCACAATCCCAGTGAGCAATCTGTCCTAATTGACTGGCATAGATTGTGGCAATTTCATCATTTGTGAGTTGCTCTAATAACCCTTGACTAACTACAATTCTGCCTGTCCGAGGTAAATGACCATAACACAAAGCAACTGGTGCTGTCATTGGTAGGACAAATAATTTTGGTGTCCGCCAGCCTCGTTGTTGACAATAGCGTTGTAAAACTCGTGCTGTCTCTTTGCTATGGCGATGCAAAACGTCTTTTTCTAATTCTCGTTGACCGTAAAACTTTGTCAGTAATCGATCCAACAACCAAGGAGATAAACAGAACAAAACGAAAATCAAAACCACCAAAATACTTGTAGGGTCTCTATATAAAAGCTGTAATGGCTCTAAAAAAGGTAATTTAACAAAGGCATCATTAATAAATCTCATTACCGACACCAGCAGCGTTTTGATTACCCAAAACAGCGCTATGCATGTTCCTGCTTGGAGTAAGCACAATAATTTTAAACCTCGCTTTGGTAGGGGTTGCCATACTTTAGCGCGTCCTGCTTGTCGCCAGTAAATCGTAGGTGGTTTGACTTTTTCCTGATTAACAGTAATCCCAGAGTTGGGGGGTTGAGGAATTGGTAAAGATGAGGTTTTTGGTACAGACGCGCCGGGTGTGGAAGCTGCTGAAGCTAGCCAACCTCGCGTTTGATTTCCGCCAAATGTAGGTACTCGCAAACTGCGGGCTGGTGTTTGCTCGATGCTTGTGTTGTCCGCCTCTTGGCGTTCGTGCATCTGGGCGTTCTCTGTTTGCGACTGCTGAGATTCCACCACTGGTGAAGAATTATCCCAGGGGATAAATCCAGTGACGTCAGCAGTAGACCCATCATCATTTTGATAGCGTTTTTTGATTTGTTCTAGAGAACGTTCAGCCCATTCTTTAACTTGTGGGCGTTCGTTTTCAACCAGAGTTTCGCATAATGCGATCGCTGCTGCAACTTCCCCAATACGTGTATAAACGACAACTAAGCCGATTTCCGCTTGGATAACTGCCGTGCGATCGCCATGACTACTGACAATATCTTCTAATATGGTTTTTGCTGTTTGATAATCTCCTTGCTTCAGGGCGGTTAAACCAGCCTTCAAAGATGGTTCAGAATGTGAAGGCATAGTAGTTTGCACTCCAATAACTATATTGTTAGTGGTAATGGGTAACGGGTAAATTTTTACCAATTACCAATTACCAATTACCAATTACCCATTAACCACTGGTTGTTGACTAGAATAAACCGGGGCGATCGCACTTAATTTCAGATCAGGTTGATCTTCTTGTAATTGATGGCAATTCCACTCATTACGAAATAATAAAACTGGGCGCCCCATGCTGTCTTTGACTGTGGTTGTATTGAACAAGCGTCCGATTTTGGTCAATGCTTCCCAACCACCTTCTACCCAACGCGCAACGCTGTAGGGTAATAAATCCAGTATGGTTTCAACTCCATATTCATTCATGAGACGGAATTGCACCACCTCGAATTGCAATTGACCTACCGCAGCCAAAATTGGATCGCGTTTGGCTTCATCTGTTGAGTACATAATCTGCACAGCCCCTTCTTCACGCAATTCCGAAACGCCTTTTTGAAATTGCTTGAATTTAGATGGGTTAGGGTTGCGGAGAGTCGCAAACAACTCTGGAGAGAAATAAGGAATTCCCTCATATTCCAACTTTTGCCCAGTGTAAATTGTATCCCCGATTGCAAAAACACCGGGATTATTTAAACCAATCACATCACCAGGGTAGGCGACATCAATAGATTCTCGTTCTTGAGCAAAAAGTTTTTGCGGACGAGACAAACGAACAACTTTACCTGTGCGGGCGTGATTGACCGTCATATCTTTTTCAAATTTCCCTGTACAGACACGCACAAACGCCACGCGATCGCGGTGTTTGGGGTCCATATTGGCTTGCAGCTTGAACACAAACCCAGAAAATTCGGGATATTCGGGTTCAACTTCACCTACACTACTGCTGTGTGGACCTGGTTTAAGGGCGTAGTCTAGAAAATACTTGAGGAATAACTCAACCCCAAAGTTAGTCATCGCACTACCAAAGAAAACAGGTGTCATTTTGCCTTGGTGTACTAAATCTAAATCTAGGTCTGCTCCCGCCCCTTCTAATAGTTCTAAGTCGTTTTTGAGCTGATAGTAAAGGTCTTGTTCTAACAGTTCTTCAATTTGGGGATTTCCCAAATCAACAACTGTATTAACCGCTTCTTTACTACCGTGGGCGCTACGTTCAAACAGGTGAATTTGTTGTTTGTGGCGATCGAAGACACCTTTAAAGCGATCGCCCATACCAATGGGCCAGTTGACTGCATAGGTCTGCAATCCTAATTCTTGCTCAATTTCATCTAGCAGTTCTAGGGGTTCTCGTCCGGGGCGGTCAAGTTTGTTCACAAATGTGAAAATGGGAATACCCCGCATTTTACAAACTTCAAACAGTTTGCGTGTTTGGGGTTCCAAACCTTTAGCAGCATCAATTAACATCACTGCATTATCTGCCGCCGCCAGAGTCCGATAAGTATCTTCACTAAAATCCTGGTGTCCAGGAGTATCTAGTAAATTGATCTGACAGTTTTGGTAGGTAAATTGTAACACTGTGGAAGTAATGGAAATACCCCGTTGTTGTTCCATTGCCATCCAGTCAGAAGTCGCTTTGCGCTGGGCGCGTCGGGCTTTGACTGCACCGGCTTCGTGAATAGCACCTCCGTACAACAGGAGTTTTTCTGTGAGTGTAGTTTTACCAGCATCCGGGTGAGAAATAATCGCAAAATTGCGACGAAGTTCAACTGCTTTGTGAAGTTCTAACTCAAGGTCAGTTGACATAACTGTATCTACTTGTAAATTAAATCTAACTTTACTTTTTCCAACTTTAGCGAGTCTTTTTATCTTAAGACAACGATGCTCATGGTAGGTTCTTAATGGACTTGAAGACAGGAGGCAAATTCAGTTATCAGTTATCAGTTACCAGTTCACAGCTACCAATGAATCACTGATCACTGTTTAGTGTTTACTGACTTCAAACTTCATCCTCCACAGACTTTACCCAAAATAGCACCTAATGTATAAGGAACAGAGAAATGTACGACACGGACAAGCGCAAGCTTTTATCAGCACTTTCTCATGCAGCGATCTTTTTGAGTACCACATTAGTATCGATTGGAATACCAATTTTCATCCTCTTTGCAACAGAAGATCCTGTTGTAAAAGAAAACGCCAAAGAAGCCATTAATTTTCATTTTAATGTCTGGTTTTATGGGACTATTATCGGTGTTTTGATTTGGGTGAGTTTTGGTTTGTTGATACCTTTAGCGGGTTTATGGTTTTTAGTTCACTGGGGATTAACAATTTGGGCGCTTTTTAATGTTTTAACTAATACGGAAAAACCTTTTCGTTATCCCTTCATTCTCCGACTTGTTTAGGAAAAAATCAATTTTTATCCGGTTAGATCAAGTCACTTATGAATAGATAAAATAAACAGGTGGCTTGTAGATTCAGGGTCATCGCCTATTGGTAATAGGTAATAACCTGTGTTTTGATTATCGATGATCATTGCGCCTCACACATATCTCATCACAAATTTTTAATCAAGCCCATCTATATATATTGATGGAAAGTTTTATATACTTTCTTGTCTTTTTTAGAAGATAAATGACAAGCAAGTTGTAAAATACAAAATTGCCCCACAACCTCATCAGGTGTAGGGCAGAGGACAGTTAAGCGCTGTTTGTAGTGTGTCCTTCCAAAGCGGGTTTTTACCGCAAGTCTGTGACGCTTTGTTATTTGTCCATTTGTGTTTTTTCTTCATAAAAATTTATGTTTCCAACCCATCGCCCCCGCCGTCTGCGTACCCATCCCCAACTCCGCCGGATGGTACGTGAAACTGTTCTTACCACCAGCGACTTGATTTACCCTTTGTTTGCTGTCCCAGGTGAAGCGATCGCCAACGAAGTCAAATCTATGCCTGGTGTCTATCAGCTGTCGATAGATAAAATTGTCGAAGAGGCAAAAGAAGTTTACGACTTGGGAATTCCCGCCATTATTTTATTTGGTATTCCAGCCGATAAAGATGTCGATGCTACAGGCGCATGGCATGATTGCGGTATCGTTCAGAAAGCTGCAACCGCGGTGAAAGAAGCAGTACCAGATTTGATTATCATTGCTGACACTTGTTTGTGTGAATATACCAGTCATGGTCACTGCGGTTATTTGCAAGTTGGTGATTTGTCAGGACGAGTTTTAAATGACCCCACCCTGGAATTACTCAAGAAAACCGCCGTTTCCCAAGCAAAAGCAGGCGCTGACATTATTGCACCTTCCGGGATGATGGATGGATTTGTGCAAGCAATTCGCGCTGGTTTGGATGAAGCTGGTTTCCAAGACACACCAATTTTGTCTTATGCTGCCAAGTACGCTTCGGCTTACTACGGTCCATTCCGGGATGCAGCAGACTCAGCACCCCAATTTGGCGATCGCCGCACCTATCAAATGGACCCCGGTAACTCCCGCGAAGCCATCAAAGAAATAGAATTGGATATCGCCGAAGGCGCTGATATGCTGATGGTGAAGCCAGCTTTGGCTTACATGGATATCATCTGGCGTGTGAAACAAGCTAGCAACTTACCTGTTGCTGCTTACAACGTTTCTGGTGAATATTCTATGGTCAAAGCCGCAGCCCTCAACGGCTGGATTGATGAACAGCGCGTGGTCATGGAAACTTTAACTGGCTTTAAACGGTCTGGTGCAGATTTAATTTTGACCTACCACGCTAAAGACGCAGCGCGTTGGCTGAGGTAAGCGGTGGTTTGGCCTATCAGGCGACGAAATTTCATCTGGTTAATTAGCTTAATTAATCTCACGCAGAGGCGCAAAGGTGCAGAGTGAATCTTATGTATCTTGGTGTCTGGGCGTGAGATTATTGTTTGTTGGGGTTATGAGCAGCAAAATAGGGCGATAGTAGATTAGAACTTACGCACTGTACAAATTGTCTATTATGTGAATAAGGATATTTGGTTGTCTGGGAGTATTATCGATTTTTACCGGGTAATGATGGCTTTATACCATTTTGGATTTTGGATTTTGGATTGGGAAACTCTTTGTGCATAAGAGTTATATGAATCTATCTGTCGCATTCTTTTTTGAAATTGGTATCACTTGACAATATTTATATGAATACTATAGTATTCAATAATGAGACAGAAAATTATTGATTTATTTGCTGGAGCAGGTGGTCTGACTACAGGATTTCACATGGCAGGCTTTGAATCTTTATGTGCGATCGATGTAGATGCCAAACCTTTGACGACATACAAGTACAATTACTCAAACACTAAAATTATTCATCAGGATATACGTAAAATTAATCCTTCTGATTTACGGTTAGCTTTGGGATTGCAGCGAGAAGAATTAACAGCGTTGATTGGTGGTCCCCCATGTCAGGGGTTTTCACGAAATATTCCAGCTGGATATCGCTACCTCAATGATTCCCGCAATCAGCTATATCGAACGTTTTTGGAATTCGTAGAGGAGTTTAGACCCATTTACGTCGTAATGGAGAACGTGCCTGAAATCTTGAAGGCTTACAATGGCGTAATAAGGGAAGAAATCACACAACAACTAGAATCATTGAGTTACAAAGTAGTCTCTTCATCATTAAATGCTGCACACTATGGAATACCACAAACAAGATCCAGAGCTTTTTTTCTAGCTAGTCTCGATCACTACCTTCATTTTCCTGAACCAACACATTTTGGTGATATTAGGAGTGACTATAGAACTAAGAAGTCTTGTAATCAGCTTAGTTTGTTAGAAACAAATGTTTCTCCACTTGTCACAGTCAGAGATGCAATTGGAGACTTACCACCACTAGAAGCAGGACAAGAATATGAGGCTGAAGTTTATCCTTCGGCTCCACAAACTACATATCAAGCTATGATACGTAATCAAAGCATCAAAGTTGTCAATCATGTTGCTCGTGCTTTAACTCCAATTCAATTGTCGAGAGCACGTTTACTCAGTGAAGGACAAGATGCTAGAGACTTACCTAGTGAATTAGCTCCCAAAAAATACTATAGCGGTGCATACGGCAGACTTTACTGGGATAAGCCAGCAAGAACTATAACCAGATGGGTCTTCCATCCTGGCTCAGGTAGATTTTTCCATCCTACTCAGGATCGAACAATTACAATACGCGAAGCTGCAAGATTACACTCTTACCCAGATAATTTTCACTTTTTGGGAACCTATACTGATATGGCTTCTCAAATTGGTGAATCTGTACCTCCCTTTCTAAGTAAAGTCATAGCTTTATCTATTATTCAGGGTCATTCTCAGAAAACTGCATGTTGATTTGATCTTGCAAAGCAAAGATAACTGTCTTTACATATCGATCAAGAGTAAGACGAGTTCTTTCAACTTTAATACGAACCGCTTGTGTGGGAATAGTTCTAGCTCTGAAAAGTTGTTTCTGATTTTTGTACCACACCAATTCTATTTTGCCTGCAACGTTGCCCTGTAGCCCTACCCCTGAACCGCCAGTAGTTTTGTCTACTGTCCAAGCCCAAGAAAACGTGCTTGAATCAAGAGGATCGAGTGGAAACTCACAGTAAATATACTCGTAACCTTTGATAGTTTTCAGTAATATGCCTTCATAACTATTTACAACACTTTGTGCTGCCTGACTCAAAATAATCTTCTCATTCCAATGTTGGATAATGGCTGCTCCAAGCTCATCCGGCGAGGATTGCTCAGTCAAACCAGGAAAACCCAGTTGGGTAGACTTCTTGATGATATCTGCTCTCTGGATAACAAACAAAAATGGGCTTTTAAAGTTTAGGCTCTTCAGTTGGAGGGATTTGAGTGACCAACCAGTTTTAGTAACTACGTCAACAGCATCATAGAGAAGCTTGCTACGTCCGAGAGCTGGATCTAACAAAGGAATATCCTTAACATAATGAAAAATTGCTTCCCATGTATAATCTTCTATCGAGCCAATCACAGGAGATGCAATAGTCGCGATAATGGCTTGCTTTAATCTTTCAATCTCGTTGTTTGTCAACACTCAGGGATTCCTCTACAGCTTGTAAAAATTCACTCATTTTTATTCCCAAAGCATTGGTAATATGACTGAGAACTCTGACGGATGGACTTTTTAGTCCTCGTTCAAGCTGGCTGATGTAAGTCCTATGCAGACCTGTCACTTCTGCAAGATACTCTTGTGACCAACCTTTCTGTATGCGATAACGCTGTAGTTCTAGTCCTAAAATTTGGTCTAACTTACTGGATTGCATGAGAAAAAGCGTAGAATTTTGAATATTAAAGTTCTACAGACTAAAGTATTCAAAAATTTCATCGATTTGTGCGATCGCTCACCTTAAGTGTGAAATCTTGTTAATCCCCTGTAAAAAGTTTTGTAAATGCGATATGCTCTTGGGGGTTGGCAACAACCAGTAGGCGATCGCCTGACTCAAGGATAAATTCACCAGTTGGATAGCGGTAGAGTTGTTTGTTACGTTCAATTGCCATGATAGTAGCTCTGGTTAAACGGCGAGCGTTGGTTTGAGCTAGACTTAGCCCTAAAAAAGGCGAATCGAAATGTAGGACATACCAATGATGTTCTAGCCCTGCGATCGCCACCTCCAGATCAGCTGCGCCCCAGTACTGCGATCGTTCTGGTAAAATGTCTCGATACCGTCCACGGCGATAACGGTTCACGACTTGCTGTACTGCATAGGTAGAATCCCCCAATTTCAACAGCATATGCGCGCCCATTTCTAGAGAAGCTTCAAATTCTGGTTGAACCACCTCTTGAGCGCCCAGTTGGTAGAGCGAATCAATTTCGTCATTCACATGAGCGCGGACAGTAATATCTAAATCTGGTGCTAGACTTAAAGCACGCTTCAAAGTTAGTCGAGTCGCCATTGGATCAGGTAGAGCGATCGCCATTGCTTTGGCTTGAGTGATATTGGCTTTTTCCAAAACTAACGAGCTAGAAGCATCTCCAAAAAGATAGGGAATCTTTCGCTCTCTTAAAGTTTGCAGAGCGGCTTCATTATTGTCAATCACTAGGATTTTATGTCCCTGAAAATACAGCATCCTCACAAGAGTTTGCCCTACCCTACCATATCCCACCACTAGCACATGGTTGATAAGTTCTTCTTCTAACCCAACTAGGCGAGGGGAATTATTCAACTGCAAAAACGAATTGATTTGGGGAAACCGTTCCAACCACTGAAGTAGATACGGTGTTACCTTCAGCATAAAGGGCGCTAGCAATAAGGTTGTGGCTGTGGTTCCTACGGTCAATCCATAAAGTCTAGACGAAAAAACTCCCTCACTTTGAGCAACACCAGCTAAGACAAAGGAGAATTCTCCAATTTGGTTGATACCAATACCGACTGTCAGGGCCATTTTCAGAGAATAGCCAAACCCCCTAACAATTAATGCAACAATCCCTGCTTTCCCAATCAGAGTAATGGCTATTAACCCGATTAATACGCCAGCATTGGCAAACAGGAAACCAGGATCAATTAACAGTCCAATCGAAACAAAAAACAGAGTAGCAAAAACATCTCGCATCGGTAGAATCCGATCAAGAGCATGATCAGCATATTCCACATTGGAAATCATTAATCCTGCTACAAATGCACCCATAGCGATACCTAAACCGATGGCGTAGGTAAATAGCGCAATTCCCAAGCAAAGTACCAAAATTCCTAGTAGAAATAACTCCTGAGATCCCGTTTGAGCGATTAATCGAATCAGAAACGGAATAACCCACTTTCCAGCTAAAATTGCCCCAGTAAGAAAAAGTAGTACTTTAACCAGCGCAGCAAATAAAGCAATACCGATCATCTCGGTTGGTTGGGTCAACACAGGAAGGACTGCCAGCATCAGTCCCAACCCAAGGTCTTGTATAATCAGAATTGCCAGCATAATTTGTCCATGAATGGTCTGGACTTCATTCCGCTCAATTAAACTTTTGAGTACGACTGCTGTTGAGGACAAAGAAAGCACAGCACCCAAAAAAATTGCCTGGGGAGCTGTCTCGACCCAACCTGTAAAATAGGCGAGTCCTCCTCCAAGTAGAATCGTGAGTATGATTTGCAGCGATCCACCACCAAGGGCGATCACCCGTAACCGTAATAAGTCTTTGAGGGAAAACTCAACACCCAAAGCAAACAACAATAGGGCTACCCCAACTTCGGATAATACTTGGATATCCCCCTCAAGCGTGACAAGTTTTAACCCTGCTGGACCGACAACCATACCCCCCAACAAGTATCCAAGTAACACGGGCTGATGCAAACGATTGACCAGATACCCTCCGCTTACTGCAACCCCCAACACTGTTACCATTTCGACAATCAGTGTTAATTCACCAGCCATTAATTTTCTTCCCTGACGTTGGTTTGTATGTTTGCCAGAAGGTACAACGAACACTATAAAATAATATAGTTAATAACATAGACATCAGTAGGCTTTTTGACGTCAATTGATTTAATAAATGTATTCATATAGTTATCAAAGGGAGCATTTTGGTATGGATATGCAAGTCCTGAGAGAACGCGCGGGACTTAGCCGTGCAGAAGTCGCCTTCAGGCTTGCAATCAGTGAAACCAGCGTTCGCAACTGGGAAGCAGGGCGTACAGAACCGACAATGACGCCGAAAAAATACTTAGACGCGTTGCGACTATTTAAATGCACACCAGAAGAATTGGCAGCAGCCAGCGAAAAATCTATCAACCAGCGACATAAACGTAAACCAGGAAGACCAAGGAGATTTCCCAACAATCAATTAAATCAAGTCACACCTATGCCTGAAGCACCACCTGCTGAGATGCGGCTATAGATCAATCAAATCCAAATCACAGATACTGCTATTTTAATGTTTATGAAATATTCATGAAATTAATTGATAAAATTTATACCATTTAGGCATAGGACAAGGTAAAAGGCTTTGTAGACGTCTTTTGCCACACTTATCTCAAAATTAATGCTAGTACACAAAAGTTTGCGTTGAGCCAATTATCCGCAATAGACGTAAAATATTTCTGTGGCAACAATTGAACGACTTGCATAGCCATTTGTGTGTCACTCCAAGAGCATAAGTTTTGAGATATACCCAAAGTTATCAAATAAATTCATGTGTTTTACACACATTGAGAACAGCAGCATCGCTGACGGTATTTACAGCTGAAGCGCGATAAGATTCTAAAACAATAAATTTATCAGAGGTCGAATGGCAGAAACATTACTCTTCAACGCCTTAAAAGAAGCCATTGATGAAGAAATGGCCCGTGACTCCACAGTATTTGTACTTGGTGAAGATGTGGGACATTATGGTGGTTCCTACAAAGTGACAAAGGATTTGTATCAAAAATATGGTGAACTCCGAGTTTTAGATACTCCGATTGCGGAAAACAGCTTTACTGGTCTAGCTGTCGGTGCAGCAATGACTGGGTTGCGACCGATAATAGAAGGCATGAACATGGGTTTTTTGCTCCTTGCCTTTAACCAAATTGCCAACAACGCCGGGATGCTACGCTATACTTCCGGCGGTAACTACAAAATTCCGATGGTAATTCGTGGACCTGGAGGTGTAGGTCGTCAACTTGGTGCGGAACATTCCCAACGATTAGAAGCTTACTTCCAAGCTGTACCTGGATTGAAGATAGTAGCTTGTTCCACACCTTACAACGCCAAAGGATTGCTCAAATCTGCTATCCGCGATGAGAACCCAGTTCTATTTTTTGAACACGTCCTACTTTACAACTTAAAAGAAAACCTACCAGAAGAAGAATACCTCCTACCTCTGGATAAAGCCGAAATTGTACGACGTGGGAAAGATGTCACAATCCTCACGTATTCACGGATGCGTCATCATGTCACACAAGCATTGAAAACTTTGGAAAAACAAGGTTATGACCCAGAGGTCATTGATTTAATATCTCTCAAACCTTTAGATATGGAAACGATTGGGACATCTATACGCAAAACCCATCGAGTGATTATAGTCGAAGAGTGTATGCGAACAGGAGGCATTGCAGCAGAATTAATTGCCTCAATTAACGAGCGCTTTTTTGATGAATTGGATGCACCTGTACTACGACTTTCTTCCCAAGATATCCCCACACCTTACAATGGTATGCTGGAAAGATTGACAATTGTTCAACCAGAGCAAATTGTCGAAGCTGTAGAAAAAATGATCGCTTTGCGAGTTTAGGAACGGGGATCGGGGATCCCCGATCCCCGATCCCCAAAATAATCATAAAATCATCAAAGAGCGTTATCATATCGTTTGTCGCCGCGAGTTATGGTATGCAAAGACAGCGATCGCTATTAGCTTTAATTTTTGTTTTGGTAATTGCCGCTATAGTGGTAATTGCCACAATTCCTATACCGCTTGGATTAGACTTGCGGGGAGGTTCGCAACTGACAATTCAGGTGAAGCCAACACCAGAAATTCCACGGATCACTGAACGAGAACTAGAAGCTGTCAAAAGTGTTGTGGAAGGTCGTGTCAACGGTCTTGGTGTCTCTGAACCTGTAATTCAAACAGTTGGAGAAGACAAGATTTTAGTGCAGCTACCCGGAGTTAATGATCCAAAGGATGCAGAACGAGTACTCGGTAGTACAGCACAGTTAGAATTTCGCCAACAAAAACCAAATACAGAAACTCAGTTGCTTGCTTTACGAAGTTCGCAACTGGAATTCAAACAAAAGCAGCAGGAATTAAAAAACTCTCAAGACACCGCAGCGATCGCCCAAAATAAAGAAGCGCTGCAAAATAACAGCAAAGCGATCGCTGAACTCTTTGAGAGTACCAATCCGCCCCTGACTGGTCAATACCTCAAGGATGCCCGTGGAGAACCAACAGCAGGCAATAATTGGGAAGTAGCCATTCGCTTTGATCAAAAAGGTGGTGAACTTTTCGCCTTACTCACTAAAAACCTTGCTGGTACTGGTCGCAGTATAGGGATTTTTCTTGACAACGAACTCATTAGTTCTCCTGTAGTTGGGCCGGAATTTGCTGCTACAGGTATTACTGGTGGTGGGGCTGTCATTACGGGTAACTTTACATCTCAAGAAGCCAGTGAATTAGGTATACAGCTAAAAGGTGGTTCTTTACCAGTACCAGTAGAAATTGGTGAAATCCGTACAGTTGGAGCAACATTAGGTAAAGATAGTATCCAAAGCAGTATCTGGGCAGGTGTCGGGGGTCTACTCTTAGTCCTGGTATTTATGGTAATTTACTACAGATTACCAGGAGTAATTGCGGATATCGCCCTAGTAATTTATGCCCTCTTGACTTGGGCTTGTTTTGCTCTTTTGGGCGTTACTCTCACCCTACCCGGAATCGCAGGTTTTATCCTGAGTATTGGTATGGCTGTTGATGCGAATGTGCTGATATTTGAACGCACACGGGAAGAATTACAAGCAGGCAAAACTTTATACCGTTCTGTAGAATCTGGCTTTTACCGCGCGTTTTCTAGTATTTTAGACAGTAACGTCACGACTTGGATTGCTTGTGCTGCGCTGTTTTGGCTGGGTTCTGGTTTAGTCAAAGGATTTGCTTTAACTCTTGCTTTAGGTGTAGCAGTCAGTATGTTCTCAGCAATTACCTGTAGTCGGACATTAATGTTTTTGGCAATTTCTATTCCTTCCTTACGTAAACCTGGACTATACTCTCCTAATGTGCCAACTTCAAATAAGACGGAGGTGGCTCGATGAAACTGAGTATCAACAAATCGCGATCGCTGTGGTGGATCATTTCTGGCATCATTATTCTTGCTGGTATCATCTCCATGGTGATTTCCTCCCAGCAAATCGGCCTACCCCTACGCCCTAGTTTAGATTTTGTCGGTGGTACACGTTTGCAGTTTGAACGGGATTGTACAAACCCAGATAACTGTAATAAAGCCATTGATATCAACGAAGTTCGAGAAGTAGCTAACGCTCAAGAACTTGGTGACAGCAGTATCCAGATTATTGCTGACAAAGATACAGGCAAAGATAACGGTGTACTGATTCGTACTAAAGCATTGGATGTAGAAAAACGTACCAACCTACAAAATGCTTTAAGCGAGAAAATAGGTAACTTTGACTCACAAAAAACCCAAATTGACACTGTTGGTCCCACAATTGGGCAAGAACTATTTAGGAGTGGTGTAATTGCGCTGATTGTCTCGTTTCTGGGTATAGTTATTTACTTAACTTTCCGCTTTCAATTAGACTATGCGATCTTTGCGATCATTGCTCTATTTCACGATGTCTTAATTACAGTAGGGGTTTTCTCAATTTTGGGTTTGGTCGCAGGTGTAGAAGTAGATAGCCTATTTATTGTTGCTTTGCTAACGATTACAGGTTTCTCTGTCAATGACACCGTGGTGATTTATGACCGGATTCGGGAGACACTGCAAACTAACCCCAATCGTCCCATTGCTGACATTGTAGATGATGCAGTTAACCAAACTCTCGCACGGTCAATCAACACAACCTTAACAACCTTGCTGACGTTGTCTGCTATCTTTCTGTTTGGTGGACCAACCTTGAAATACTTTTCCCTAGCTTTAATTATTGGTTTCACGATGGGTGCATATTCCAGTATTTTTATCGCTAGTACTCTTTTAGCTTTGTGGCGAGAACGCAAAGGCCAACCCGTCGTTTCTCCAACTTCTGAATCAATAAATAGTTAGTAGTTAGTTTTCTCCCTTGTCCTCCTTGTCCTCCTTGTCTCCCCACACTCCCAGACGCGATTCATCGCGTCTCTACATCACTCTCCCCTTCCCTCGCCTATGGATGAACCAGAAAAATTATTAATCAGTGCAAACACAGATGCTAATTTTGTCAAACAAGTACAAAAGCTACATCTGCTTACGGTATATGGCAGATGGTTGTTTGTTGGCTTTTTATGGTTGACTATTGTGCCTTGGTGCTTGTGGAGTTTACGTGAAGAGATTGCTTTGTGGCAACAATATTTTACTTGGGTGGCGCTCAGATATGGACTTTTTTTCCATCCATTTGCTACCCTTGGTTTAGCTTTCTGTATAGGGATGACTGTTGCAGTTTTGGTTTGGCAAAGCCGTAATATTCTATTTGGATTACCGTCCCAAGAGCAGAAACGTCTAGAAAACCAAGTTTTTCGCATACGTCAACAGGGACCAAGTCATCCCCTGTGGAAATGGATATGTCAGTAAATCTTGAATTTTTCATGAAAAAATAGTTGCGATATCAGCGTAAAGGCTGTATCTTCAAAGCGAGACTCAGTAAAGGTACTGCCTAAATTGGTGTGATGATTACTTATTCTCAAATTCAATTAAGCGATCGCAAATCAAAAATCGACCTTTACCAACTCCAACAGCTGTTAGATGTTTCAGCTTTTTGGGCAAAAGGACGTAGTATTGAAGATTTAGGGGTAGCCATTGCTAATAGTGACCCTGTGATCAGTGTTTGGGATGGACAACAACTAATTGGCTTTGCTAGAGCAACTTCCGATTGTATCTATCGCGCTACAATTTGGGACGTTGTGATTCATCCAGATTATCGTGGTAACGGACTGGGCTATAAATTGGTAGAAGCTGTTCTGAGTCATCCTCGTCTCCAACGAGTAGAACGCATCTACTTAACGACTACTCACCAACAAGAATTTTACGAAAAAATTGGCTTTCAACAAAATTCCACTACTACAATGGTGTTTTACAATAATCAGTGATTAGTTAACAGTTATCAGTGATCAGATTTGTTTGATAACTGTTAACTATTAACTGTTAACTGATAAATTGGGGGATTGTTATTTGCAATCTAGCCATATCTTCACCTTGTTCAGTTGTTAGAGGAAATGGGACAATTTCTAAATTTCCCCCCATCACTTCTAAAATAGTTTGACTGAGTAAGAGCTTCATTCCTGGGTCGAAAGTAATATTATTTTCGTCAGTTTTAGCAACCTGATTTTTAGATGAAATTAAATCTATTGGTTCACTGTGTAAAATACCCTGTTTAGGTACATCTAGCCAGATATAAACAAGATTATCTGAAGATGAAGCTTCGGTAGAAATATAAATACTACCTTCCTCTATTTGAGCGATCGCAGTTTCGATCAAATTGATTAATACTTGTTTGAACCAACGAGAATCTACAACGACTTTCAAATCTGATTCTGGTAATAAGACTTTGAAAGGAAAATTGCGATTTTCCGCCAGCATGTAAGTTAAATCATACACTTCCTGCAACAGTTGAGTGAGCGATCGCGGTTGCAAGTCTAGCTTATTTGTACCATGTTCTAATCTGGCAACAGTGAGAATTTCATCAATTAAATTCAGTAGCTTGAGCGTTCGCTCATGAGCTTGCTTGATAAATTCTCGTTCTTCTTGTGGATCTTCACACAGGTCTGCCAAAATTAATTGCTGTAAACCAATTAAACCATTGATTGGCGATCGCAATACATGGGTAGTTCGCGCCAAATATCCCGCTTTAAACTGACTCATTTCTCGCGCCATTTCATAGGCCAGTTGAGTTTGTTTAATCTGTTGTTGGAGTTTCACAACATCTTGTTTTTCTGTTGCTAGTACTGGAGATGAATTAGATGGCCTGTTTCTACCTGCCAATAACCCACTAATACCCAATCCTAATAAAACTCCGGCTCCGAGGTCTACCCAGTTACTCCAATTCATACATTTGGCAAATATCAACTTTTTAACAGTTATCAGTTATTCAGTTATCAGTTAACAAGCTTAATAACTGATAACTGATAACTGATCATTGATTTAATCCAGCTTAACTCCTCCTTGGCGCAAAATCTGCCAATTCAGTCCAGTCCATTTGGCAACAGTAGAAGGTACTCCATTTTTTGGTATTTTATTTTCATCTTCTGTGCTAGCCAAAGCCAAAACTTCAGGGAATTGGGCTGTGATTTCGGTCATTGTTTGCAAAGGTGGCTGACCTGACAAGTTAGCGCTAGTAGTAGCGAGGGGGCCTGTTTGCGCTAGAATCTTTTGAGCGATCGCACAATCAGGAACGCGAATACCAATAGTTGTTGGATCTATAGGATTCATAACTATTGGAACTCGTGTAGAAGCTGGTAAAACTAAAGTCAGCGCTCCAGGCCAATACTTTTGAGCAACTTCTTGCCAAATTTGATACTCTTGTTCACTACCTTTAACAAAAGCCCAAAGTGCTTCTGGATGAGCCGCCATTAAAATTAATGGTTTATCTTGAGTGCGTTGTTTGGCTTGAAAAATCAAAGCTGCTTGCTCTGGTAAACTTGCTAAAGCGGGAACTGTATCTGTAGGAAAACTGATTAATTTACCTGCTTTTACACCAGCTACGAGCGTATCGAAAGAAACTTGTGCCATCTCAAAATTATCAAAGAAGGGAACAGGGAACAGGGAACAGTTTTCTGTTAACAGTTCCCCATGGGGTCTAAAACCTCATCTTCTATAAGTTGCTTGTTTGGGTTGAGGTTAAATTCCCATACCAAAGACCCTGTTCCCTGTTGCCCGTTCTCTGTTCCCTTTTAAGGATGATAAATTATGAATTATAAAAATTAATTTTTTTCATTACTCATAATTTATACGCTAGGGCAAAACGTTCAATACCAGCTAAATCAGCAGAAATTTCAATATTGCAGTAGCTACCTTGATTTTGTAGGATCTCTCGTACTGCATCCGCTTGTCCGGCCATCATCTCTATAAGCCACACCCCACCTGATTTTAAATAACTAGGGGAAGTTTCGATTAAATAGCGGATACAATCTAGACCATCTTCACCACCATCAAGTGCTAAATGTGGCTCATGGTTAACAACTTCTGGTTGCAGGGTTGATACAGTACTGGTGGGTATATAAGGCGGGTTTGACACCATTCCACTGAATTGTCCTTTCAAAAACTCCAGTGGTTCCCACCAATAGCCCTGATAAAAGTTGATCCGATCGCTCAGTTTAGCATTCTGGGCATTAATTTGAGCGATCGCAATTGCTGCCCTTGAGTAGTCAACCGCGTGAATTGTCGCTTCCTGGAAAGCATCTGCTAGTCCAATGGAGATTGCTCCACTACCGGTTCCTAAATCTACCCAGTGTCCTTGTTGGAGGCTGAGATTTTCCTGACTCTTGGCTACTGCTGCGACAGCAATATCAATTAAGCATTCAGTTTCTGGTCTAGGGATTAAAACCGCAGGAGAAACTGTAATTTGAAATTGTCGCCAAGGTGTAACTCCTGCAATGTATTGTACTGGCAGGCGTTCTTTTAAACGTTTTTGCCATAAAATCTCTAGTTCTTCTAAGGATAGCTGTAACTGGATATGCGATCGCTCTTTAAACGACTCCAAACGTAGCGCCAAACGATCTAAGCCAGCTATTTCTTGTAATAGCCAGTCTACCTCAGCAGGTGATACATCAGCACTAATCGAGGCTGCGATCGCTGCTTGACGCCATTCCCAAAGTTGCAAACCAGAAATTTTTTTTGTTTGTTCTTCTGTCATTTTGAACAAAAAAGGGAACAGGGAAAAGGGAATAGGCAACAGGGAAAGATTGTTCCTCCACATTAAAAGTTCCCCGTTCCCTTTTACTTATTTTTTCGGTTGAGTGGGTGTTGTAGCAGTAGGATTGGGTTTGATAGCTGGTGTAGAAGCTGTGTTAGGTGCGTTAGTCCTTGGCTGCTTGCTGATATATTCTAAGCTCTCAGAAGAGGGTACTAGAGTAACTTGCTTCAACCACTCATCATTTTTTTGCTGTAACGTTTGGATGACGCCTTCAATATCAACTACCTGAATTTCAGCTTTGGGAATATCTTTCTTAATCTGGTTCAATAGACCTTGGGCGTCTTTTTGACTGAGAAACAAAGGGACAATTTCCTGATTGTTAGAACGCTTTTTGACTGATACGTATCCTTTATCTGCTGATTGGACAATAAACACAGGTACAATTAACTGCTTGACTTCTTGACCTTTCTGACGTAGCAGTGTGACTGCTCCCTGAAGATCTTGTTGTCCAGGTTGCAGGGCAAATAAGACACGGTCTGGTTTATTTTTATCTTCTTGCAGCTTTTTATAAATAACTCCCATTGGTACTGGTTTTACTTGCAAGGTTTTTACCATGTTCACAATCTTCGGATCTTTTTGTTTCCGCAGTTCTTCTAAAAAAGCCTGTGCTTCCTGTCCGTTCATAAAAACATCTGCTACCGTAGTACTTTTTTGTCCATTTTGGGCAGCAGGTAGAGTGCGAGTTAGGGGTACACCTTGAGGGTTAGTAAGAAGAAAAACAGGTACTTCATTCAGTTTTTCTGTTATTTGTTGTTCTGGTAATGCTAGTACTGGGGCATTTCCGCTAAAAACTGTTGCAAGCAGAGTACTCCCCACTAAACCTAATGTTGTACCCCAGCGAACCAATGATTTCATGACTTCTCCTAGCATCAATATTTTGAATTCAATCAAACGAATAGTTATATTCGCACATCACCGACTAGTTTTTGTTATGGTATCTGTTTTGCTAGTGGATTGTGCAGTTGTTTGTTTGTCATTTTTGCCTAAACATTGACAAACAGCAAAGTAACGTAGATAGATGCCTGCTATATGTTGCTTTCAAAAGACGAAAACTTTTCCGCTCGTGAAGGCGACAAATGCCATTTTATTGCTTTTACTATGCCACATTTGACGTCATATGCTAGTAATTCGTTCCATCTACCAGAAAAAATGACTGCCTTAATTTACACATATCTTCAAAGAAATTCAGTTTGTTGTTTCTACCTCAAAACCAGGCTAGCAACAAAATTACAAAGTTTTACTTTTCCGCAAAGATAAGTAAATAAAGTGCAAATATAATTACTAAATTTTTTTCAATTCTTTCAGATTAAAATATAGTCAAATTTTGTTTATTTATGAGAAAAACCAAAAGCTCTATATTTCTTGCTCTAGGACTGGAGGAATAATATTTAACCGACCAAAGTTGGAAGTGATAGATGATAGATTAGGTTAGAAATTGCGATCGCAATTTCTACTTAGTATAACTATCAACATAGCTCAATAATTACTATAAGATCTGTTTCGATTTATTTTCTTTATCCTTAATATAGGATTTTTATTTGATTTTTGAAAAAATCAGTAAAGTTGATGTTAAGCGTTAAGCCTCTTTGCTATGAGTTATAAATTTATTTTCGGGCAGGATTTTAACGTGAGTTAGATAAAAGCTATTAACTCGCCCGCGAACCCGCAAGTAAACTGCGCGGCTCATACATAGTCAAAGTCTAGTTTAAGTAGACTGAATCAATAAGCCTTTCAACCCACTTTAAGTGGGTTTTAGCTATGAGCCTCAAATTTATTTGAGGGCAAGATGTTGTTGCTCATGAAATCCATCGAACTCACGTGATTTTAGGCAAAACTACAAGCAATAATGCACAAGAAAGACATAGCCCCCTCAGCGTTAAAAATTATACAATTTGACGCAAAACTGTTTTACACAAAACAGTAGACCAATAAAATGCTCTAGGGCTAAGATTTTTAAGTCGGGATGACAGGATTTGAACCTGCGGCATCCTGCTCCCAAAGCAGGCGCGCTACCAAGCTGCGCTACATCCCGTTGACTGACTCTAACAGTTTATCACATTTGAGCGCATTGAAGTAAAACATAGACTAAATCGTAGATATTTACTCTACAGCTTCGTACTATGTAAATTTACTTTTGTGCAAACAATAAAAGAATATATAATAAACTTGCTTATATGTCAAGGGACATATTCTTGACGCTGCCACAAGTAGACAGCGCAGGCTTCTCACTGACTGATTACTGAGGATACCAAAACATACCTTTAATACCTTCTGGATCGGACATAAAACCCAAACTTCGGTAGAAGTCAACAACATGGGGGTCAGCAAACAGAGTCACATTGCTAATTTCTTCACTCCTCAGTTTTTTGAGTACGTATTTCATCAGCGCCTTACCCAGTCCTCTACTTTGAAATTCTGGGTGAACTACCACATCCCAAATCGTGGCATTAAAAGCATGATCGGAGGTAGCACGGGCAAAACCAATGAGCCGCCTTTTATTACCTCGCACTTGCCACATGGAAGCAACGAGAAAACTATGCTCAATAGCTTTTTTGACTTTTCTTAAAGGACGACGCGACCAACCAACCGCATCACATAGTTCTTCAAGTTCATATAAATCAATATCTCGTTCTGTACTAAAAACAATGCGAGCCTCCTGGGTAGAAGATTCTTTGACACCATTGGAATTACCAACAGTGTCCACTGTATACTCTTCAAAGGAAGTAGTTTTACTTGTTGCGATCGGTTCAGAAGCACTAAACCAAGTTTTCCAAAAACCCATGCCAGCGTGGTTCGGGTAGTATTACTGAATTGGTTTCTAATGAGAGAGTGTTTCTTAACGCTTAACTGAGATTTATGTCTAAGTATCTCTCACATCCAGGATTTTTGGCGTTGTCGAGATTTCCAATAACAGTTCTCAGTAATCGTTTACTTCACATCAATCATTTTCAACTTTAGCATTTTGTGGTAGGGCTAGGAGAAATTAAGCCAAAAGACAACTGTCTTGAAAATAGGCGTGGGGGTGTAAGGGTGTAGGAGTATAGGACGAGTAATATTTTTATTCACCCTGGTGTACGCACCTCAGTCATAGCTATTTAAAACTAAATTACACACGAATATATAATGAACGCTTTAGATTTGATCACAGTAAGCAAGGCTTATTTTCAACAATGGCTTCTGGTTTAAAATCTTCGACACTGGAACTCCTAAAGCGCTTTAATCGCGCATTTCCTCAATTTTATGAACAATTTGTCAGCAGTGAGATTCAACTGCAAAATTTGCGGTTGGCTTACCGTCTCTACAAAAGCACACGCGCGGTTATTGAGTTGAAGCCAGAAGGTAGCAAAAGTGCCTTGCATTTCGCTTACCGTAACCAATCGTTTTTGTTGAGCGATATATTTGGTGTACTAGCGGCTTATGGGCTAACGATTCACGGTTTAAGCTTATACGGTCAGATTAAATCGCCCATGCTAGTATTTATCAAACTACTGGTTTCCCGTGGTAGTAAAGCTCTGAGCGAGAAAACATCAGAAAATGTTTGTCGTGCTATTCGAGAGGCTTTAGCAGGGCGATTTGAAGTAGAAGAAATGCTAGCAGTAGAATTTAATCTCGATGTTGGTTTAGAACAGGTACAAACTGAATTTTATGTTGATCCAGTCTTTCATCTTCCAGCTTTAGTAATAGAGGCTGATAACCAACCGGGATTATTTTACAAAGCGATGTATGCTATTTGGCAGGAAGACCTTTTGGTAGTTAATGCCAACTTGCTAGTATGGCGTGGACGTACACGCTTGATTCTCTACTTGTTAGGGCCTAATGAAAGTCTCATCCCAGAATACTTAGGTCACAAAATTGCTGAAGGCGTGCGACAGAAATTGTTGAGCAAGTGAAAAATGTCATTGGTTATTGGTCATTTGTCATTAGAGACGCGATTCATCGTGTCTGTACAATGGTTTTGATCGATACTTCTTTGATAGTACAAACCTCCGGATTTATCTATGGCATCAATCCAAAATCTAAAATCGAAAATCTAAAATCGAATGAGTAAGTCGTACTCACTCTTCGGAGTACGATAGAAGTATGGCTACCATAGAAATTTTGGGCGTTCCACACGCATACGAACTTACAGTTCCCACGTCCTATCCCCACACTTTGGTATTTGTTCACGGTTGGCTCAATAGTCGTGGCTATTGGCAACCTGTGATTTCTCGCTTGTCAGATGATTTTCAGTGTTTATCTTACGATTTGAGGGGTTTTGGCGAATCTCAGTCTCAGAAATACGCCGATTTTATTCATCAGGGAGTGTCTTTTGAGGTGGGTTCTATTCACCGCAGTGACTTTGTGAATCCATTTGAGTCCCTTTATACGCCAGCCGCCTATGCAAAGGATTTAACAGTTCTGTTGGAACAGCTAAATATTACCAGTGCTTGGCTTGTTGGTCATTCCTTGGGAGGTACTATCGCTCTCTGGGGAACTGCTCAAAAGCATGATCGCATTCGAGGAGTGATTTGTATCAACTCTGGCGGTGGGATTTATCTCAAAGAAGCCTTTGAGCAGTTTCGTTTAGCGGGTCAACGGTTTTTACAAATTCGTCCTCGATGGCTTAGTCAAGTACCTTTGATTGATTTGCTGTTTACTAGAGCTAGTGTGGTGCGTCCTTTAGAACGCTACTGGGCCCGTCAACGGATCATTGATTTCATTAGCGCCGATCCAGAAGCAGCTTTAGGAGCATTGTTAGATTCTACAACAGAGGATGAAATTAACCGTTTACCTCAGCTAGTATCCCAATTAAAACAGCCAATTTATTTTCTTGCTGGTGCTCAAGATAAGGTAATGGAACCCAAGTATGTCCATCATTTGGCAAGTTTTCATCCGTTGTTTCAATACAGTGGTAACAATGTGATCGAAATTCCCAATTGTGGTCATCTAGCTATGTTAGAGCAACCAGACTCGGTCGCTGACCATATCCGCTCAATTGTTTTTCAACACTCGGAAATAGGAGTGAGGGACTAAGGATCGGGGAAAGGGGATTGGTGTTTATTTTCCCCCTTGTCCGTCTTCCCAATTTTGAATTGATTACGTCCTCCTTGTTCCCGATCCCCGATCCCCGATCCCCGATCCCCGATCCCTTACCCTCGATACAACTCCATTACCTGTGTTAATCCGAGGCGAGACTGAACACCAAGAGTTAAAGGTGAGGTATGACCCCGGTTTAAATGATTAGAGGCGGCACAACCAATCATCGCGGCGTTGTCGGTGCAATATTTGAGGGGAGGAAACAAAACTCTAATATTATGTTCTGTGGCTGCGGCTTGTAAGCGTTGTCTTAAACCACTGTTAGCTGCGACACCACCACCAACGGCAATTGTATTGAGGCCGTAGTCGATCGCACAAGCTATTGCTCTTTTCGTAAGCGATCGCGCGACGGTATCTTGAAAACTGGCTGCAACATCTGCCACTGGTACTGGTTGCTCTTGTTTCTCAAACTGCTGTACTAGCCGCAGCACTGCTGTTTTTAAACCACTAAAACTTGCATCATAGGGATGATACCCACCATTTGGTAAAGAAACTCTCCCTTCTGGCAGGCTAAAGGCTTGGGAATTTCCTTGTTGTGCTAACTTATCTATGACTGGACCACCAGGATATCCCAGTTTTAAAAGGCGGGCGACTTTATCAAAGGCTTCACCAGCAGCATCATCACGGGTTTCGCCCAGAGTTTCGTACACGCCACAATCTTTGACGTAGATCAAGCTTGTGTGTCCACCGGAAACTAGCAAGCTTAAAAAAGGAGGCTCTAGGCTTGGTTCGCTGAGGTAAGTGGCGTAAATATGACCTTCCAAATGATGGACGCCCAAAAATGGTTTGTCATGTACCATCGCTAGGGTTTTGGCAGCAGTTAACCCCACCAGCAGCGCTCCTACTAGCCCAGGCGCACAAGTGGCAGCGATCCCATCTATCCCTTGCCAATCGAGCTGGGCTTGTTCTAAAGCTTGAGCGATCGCCACATTAATGATTTCTAAATGCTGTCTGGAAGCCACTTCCGGCACTACACCACCATATTGACTGTGGACAGGAATTTGAGACGTAACAATATTACTTATTACTTGACGATTGTTAACAATTGCTACAGCAGTTTCATCACAGCTGGTTTCTATCGCTAAAACGCTTGCCATCACTGGGTTATGCCTAATAAAGACTAGTTTGAGAAACTTTAACTTTTATTGACTTCAACTTTACTCGGTTCACAGGCAAGAGTATGATTGCCATAGACTCAAAACCCATCAAAATAATAGGAAAAATTGGAAATTTTGTCAGATTAATACCTGTCAAAATCCCTGTTTATCCTTTTTTGATTGTGGATTTAAACTCCACAATTTCACAAAAGACCAGATAAGAAATATTAAATTTCTCCTGGTCATTAAAAGTGAACATGCTTCTACATACTAAGGTTAAGCCACACAATCCTTTAGGGTTAAGGTGGAAAAGACTGATTGAGTCAGTCAAAGCCCTTTGGGGTAGAACATATATTGTGTAGTGTAGCTTCAGCCGCACGCCACAATATGAGTACCCTTAGGGAAGGCTAACGCCAACAAAATCCTGGTTTTTTCAGACCAGGAGAATTCAAAATGATGTAATAATTGTGCAAATCAAAATTGTACAAGCCGCTTCGTTTTGTACAATATTAAGATTTTGTTTCGTCATGAAAGGAAACAATTCCATGCGACGCTTGTTTACTTTGATTTTAGCCATTTGTCTTTGGTTTAACTTTGCTCCCGCCGCGAATGCGTTGGGAGCCGACCTCGTACCTTGTAGTGAATCTTCTGCCTTTGCCCAGCGCGCCCAAGTTGCTCGCAATACTACTGCTGACCCCGAATCTGGTCAAAAGCGATTCGAGCGCTATTCTCAAGCGCTGTGTGGACCTGAAGGTTTACCTCACTTGATTGTTGATGGTCGTTTAGATCGCGCTGGTGACTTCTTGATTCCCAGCATTCTCTTTTTGTATATTGCTGGTTGGATTGGCTGGGTTGGTCGTGCTTACTTGCAAACAATCAAAAAGCAAGGAGGCGACGTCGAACAGAAGGAAATTCAAATCGACGTTCCTTTGGCACTGCCTATCATGCTATCCGGCTTTGCTTGGCCAGCAGCAGCAATTAAAGAATTGCTTTCTGGTGAATTAACAGCCAAGGATGAAGAAATCCCCATTTCACCACGCTAGCATTGCTTGATTCATTCACCGTTTTGGAGATTAATTCATGGATAATCAAAGCCCTTTCTTTAAGTTTCTTAGCACAGCACCCGTAATCACTACGATCTGGCTGTTCATTACAGCAGGTATTTTGATTGAATTTAACCGCTTTTTCCCTGACCTACTTTTCCACCCGTTGCCATAAAGAACTAACGGGTTTTAATTTTTGAAGGGTTTGGTTAGATGAGCGGAGCATTTGTATATGTATATTTATCGTCAAAGCGAAAATTTTATTGTACAAATGCTTCGCCCATATAGGGAATAATTTAAATAACTGAGATAAATAACTATCGATTTGTACTTATTAACGACTAATATAAAGACTAAAAATGATGATATAAAACTTTTTAATATTGAAAACAATGTGAGTTTTATTATTTTCAGAAATAAATCACCCTATTTCATATCTTAATTTCAAAATATCTGTTAAATTCTTTAGATTTTACTCTACTAGAAGCTGCTTACGCATCTAAATGCGTCATTCATGGTTCATTAAAATAAATATTTAAAAGCAAGCTATAAGCTGAAAATTTCTGTATGCTTGGATAGCAAGAGAGTAAATTAATTTTTCTAAACTTTAGTTTTCAAAAATCACACCCAAAGACAATTATTATTAATATAAAATCTTGCCACCTTACTGTTGAGAGGCGAAATCATAAATATGGCGCAAGCAGTAGATGCATCCAAAAATCTTCCTAGCGATCCTAGAAATCGGGAAGTAGTTTTTCCAGCAATGCGTGATCCACAAATTGGTAATCTGGAAACACCAATTAATTCTTCTGCCTTAACCAAGTGGTTCATTAACAACTTACCTGCATATCGTCCAGGTATTACTCCCTTTAGAAGAGGGCTAGAAGTTGGTATGGCCCATGGTTACTGGATTTTTGGCCCCTTTGCCAAATTGGGTCCCCTGCGGGACGCTCCAAATGCTGATTTAGTTGGTTTGTTATCAACTATAGGCTTGATTGCGCTTTTATCTGTTGGCTTATCTTTGTATGCTAATAGCAACCCTCCTGAGCCAGTTGCAAGCGTGACTGCACCTCACCCTTCTGAAGCTTTCCACACTAAAGAAGGCTGGAGTAATTTTGGTAGCGCTTTCTTAATTGGTGGTATTGGTGGTGCTGTTACAGCCTACTTCTTAACTGTCAATATTGGATTGATTCAAGGTTTGTTTGGTTAAACCAATAAACAGTTAGCAATTAGCAATCACCAACCTATTTACTAACTGCTAACTACTAACAAAGTATAAAGGACACGAACAAAAAGCTTATTGGCTTTTGGTTTGTGTCCTTTATGGTTTTTGTGTAAGGAAAAGGAATTGGACTTTATTTAAACAAAGTTGCTTCAATAGAATTGAGAGTTGTTTCAAAATCGTCATTTACGATTTGAATATCAAATTCATCAGCAGCATTGATTTCATCTTGGGCGCGGTTTAGACGACGGGCGATCGCTTCTTCTGAATCTTGTCCGCGAGTACGTATCCGTTTCTCTAACTCACTGAATGAAGGTGGCAAAATAAAAATACTGAGCGCTTGGGGAAAAGAACGGCGAATTTGTCTAGCTCCTTTTAACTCTATTTCCAGTAAAACCAATTTGCCAGAACAAATTTGGTTAAAGACTGGTTCACGGGGAGTACCATAGTAGTTGCCAGCAAATTCTGCCCACTCTAAGAATTCACCCTCTGCCACCAATTGTTCAAATTTACTACGGCTAATAAAGTAATAATCTTTGCCGTCAATTTCTCCTGGACGAGGAGAGCGAGTAGTTGCAGAAACAGAATAGTAAAGCTCTGGATGACGCGCCAGAAGCGATCGCATTAAAGTGCCTTTACCAACACCACTTGGCCCGGTTAAGACAATTAGCTTGCCAGAAGATTGACAATCCTTGGTATTAGCACCACGATGGATGGATAAAACTTGCATCATCCGCTCAACCTGTGAATCAATTAATAGACATTATTCATGAGTCGTCAGCCGTTGTGAGTTGCTAGGCCAACTATTTAATTTGAATTTTAGATGGCGAAGCCACTGTGTTAGGCGGTCTGCTGCTCTTGTTAGACTATGGGTTTTCTCCCATTGTCGCACTTGGCATTTTGCTGTAGCACGTGGCGTGATTTTGGATTATACAGTTTTTGAGTCATGGCTCGCCCGCAAGTGGGGCGAAACAAATCCTCAATTGACTTTTTCTAATCCTCAAATCTTTCCTTGCGAGGAATCTACCTAAAATCCAAAATCAATCTGACTAACAGATTTTGTAGTCTGAATGACATAAAATTTGTCTATTTCACATGTTACTGCTGCTATGGCGCAAATAGGAGTAGGAATTTCCACCAACTCCTGATGTTAGTTATCCACCGCCTGATGCTCGCGGGAAACTACGAAACGATTCGCTACTGTTTCCGGTTGAATCGCCGAAAGGATAACATGGCTGGAATCAGTAATAATTACAGCCCTGGTACGCCGACCGTAGGTTGCATCGATAAGTTGACCTCTATCACGTGCATCCGTAATGATCCGTTTAATAGGGGCAGACTCTGGACTGACAATGGCAACTACTCGGTTGGCGGACACAATATTACCGAAACCGATGTTGATTAACTGAATGTCCATAAAAAAAACTTACACCAACTGTGGTGTGAGAAGCCTAATTAGATTATTTCCCATGTTATCCCCAAAAAATAGCAGTTACAACGCTTAATTTCACCTCAGCTACTGTTTTTTAAGAAAAAATGCTTTTTTAGCAATTTTTTATATCAATTAACTAAATATCTGCCTAAAGATATATGCGGATTTATCAAGATCAAGCTATTTGCTGCATATGGCTTTTGAGAGCAAAAACTAGGTGTTAAGAGCGCTACGCGAAATTAAAAATTGAAAATCCCAAAAGCCCGAAATCAGGTTTTTTTAGTTGATTTCAGATAGTATCTTTATTCTCATAGTGCCGCATTTCATAACTAGATATGAGAATTGAATAATTTATCTTTTTGATACAAGAATATCATAAATGTAGTTACTAACAGCAATTAATAAAATCATTATTGTAAGGTGTTTTTTCATAAAATTCGATTTGGAAAATTCGAGAAAAAAACTTATTTTCCTTAGCCTGTATATCTTTTCGTCTCCTAACCTTATCTGAGATGAGGATAGCAGGTTATTAAAATTTGTAATCAATATGAATAAACTATTTTAATTTTATGT
Source organism: Westiellopsis prolifica IICB1 (assembly GCF_004323185.1). Taxonomy (GTDB): domain Bacteria; phylum Cyanobacteriota; class Cyanobacteriia; order Cyanobacteriales; family Nostocaceae; genus Pelatocladus; species Pelatocladus prolificus_A. The sequence goes on along the minus strand of NZ_NAPS01000002.1, from coordinate 381,247 downwards.
GATTTAGTGTCACTAGCAAGGAATTATGAATTGTTTTATACTGCTTGTTTTTGGTAATATAATTACGCTTGTTGTTGTAACTATAAGTTGCAAACTATATCTATACACAAGCCAAAAATAAGTATGCACAAATCGCCCCAATACAAGGTTTCATCTCAGCAAATCTCGGCTGTTAGCTTCATTGCCAGATTTAATACTCCAACCGTGAGAATGACTATCCCGTTTGTGCTAGCAGGTGCTTTGATGATTAAGTACGTAACTACACAGTCTGCAAGAACATCTGCTGCACAACCATTAAATTCACTTAATAGTGATGCTTCAGGCTCTATTTTGATTGCTGCAAAGTCATCGACTCAACAATTATTTCAAAATAGTACAAAATTACCAAACTCAGTTTTGTTTCCTGCAACATCATCTACTCAAAAAACATTAAAATTACGTACTCTTCCCCCACCACGTCCTAATTGGGCGATCGCCAAAGGAATGCCAATTCCTTATCGTCTTCCCGGCAAAGAAAATACACAAGTTGCCTATAATCTCGACACACCCCCAGATTTCAAACATAGCCAAGAATTGCAAAAAATTGTTAATCAAGTTGTTAACCTTGCCGCTGCTAAAGGTCTGCCTAAAAAGCCTTTATCAATTACATTAATCGATGCCAAAACCGGTGAAACAGCAGGATACCAGCAAAATACACCCAGATATCCTGCTAGTGTCGTGAAGACGTTTTGGATGGCAGTTTTATATTCCCAGATCGAGAGTGGAGTTTGGAAAAAAGAGGAAGACTTTACTCCTTATATTGCCAAGATGATTAAGGAGTCTGATAATGAAGCTGCTAGCTATATTGTTGATCAAATTACAGCTACACGTTCTCAACCAAGACTAAAGAGTGAAAAATTTAAGAATTGGAAAGATAAACGTGAACAAGTAACCAGATTTTTCCGCGATGCTGGCTATAAGCGGATTAATATAAGTCAAAAAACTTTTCCACTTTATTACCTCAATCTTCCAGAACCCAGAGGTAGTGAATCACAAATATTAGGAAAATCTACTTGGAATCCGAATCAAATTACAAGCAAACAAGCAGCCAGATTAATGTACGAAATTTGTTACCTGAAAACGGCTGTTTCTCAAGAAGCGAGCCAAAAAATGTGTGGGTGGCTAGAAAGAGATTTAAATCCCAAAGCTTGGCAAAATCCAAATTTATATGCTTTCAATCCTGTACGAGGTTTTTTAGGTCAGTCTTTATCTAAGACTAATGTTAGTTTTCATTCTAAGGCTGGTTGGACTTCTCGCTCTCGTGCAGAAATGGCAATGGTTTCCACAGGAAATGAGAAAACAACTTATATTTTAACTGTGTTTGGTCACAGTCCTGCATACTCAAATAGTGTGGATATCTTTCCCCAAATTTCTCGTCTTGTTTACAAACGCATGAGTGATCGCGATGCTAAACCCGAATTGAAACCGATCGCTCTTTCCAATTCCAATTAATTATTTATATTTTGCTTTCAAACAAATAACCTCCTCTGTATGAGGAGGTTATTTATTGTGATTATATGCGTTTCAAATCTCAGAACTTGGCGATCGCCAAACAGATGACAGCTAAAATTGCACTGATCATGTAAAACACGGCGACTACTTGTAGTTCTGACCAACCTGAAAGTTCAAGGTGATGGTGTAGCGGAGCCATTTTAAACAAACGTTTACCTTTACCATCAGGGCCTTTAGTTGCTTTGTAGTAGCTAACTTGCGCCATTACAGACAGGGTTTCTACAAAAAAGATGCCACTGAGAATAAACAATGCTACTAGACTGTTAGTTAGCAGTCCCACAGCAGCTAAGGCTCCTCCCAAGGCCAGAGAACCTGTATCTCCCATAAAAACACGAGCTGGGTTGCGGTTGTGTCCCAAAAAGCCTAAGCAACCACCGCTTAAAGCAGCGCAAAAAATCATCAGTTCCGGTGAAGTGGAACCAACCAGCGCTCCCAAAGCTAGTAATGCGATCGCAACTGTTCCTGCGGCTAATCCATCAATTCCATCTGTTAAGTTGGTAGCGTTACTTTCTGCTACTAATACAAAACCCGCCAGAGGCCAGAATAGCAAGCCTAAAGGTAAAGACAAGCCAAAGGGTAAAGCTAAATTTGTGATGTTAGAAGGTTGATTAAAAAACATCCAAACACAGAACAGAACTGCAAAGCCAATCTGTAGAGCAAGCTTCATGCGAGGAGAAATACCCTTGTTGGACTTGCGGCGCAAAATTTGCCAGTCGTCGATCCAGCCAATTAATCCATAACCTAGCGTTAATGCCGAAACTGCTAGTACTTTTGTATCAAAGTTTGATAATATACAAGCACCTATCACTCCGACAGGAACAAAAAAGATACCACCCATTGTTGGTGTACCTGCCTTTTTTAAGTGAGCTTGAGGGCCGTCTTCGCGAATGATTTGCCCTGTTTTGAGTGCTTGCAGCATTGGCACGACAAAAAAGCCCACGGCTGCTGAAATTACAGCGCATAATAGAAATGGCAAGGTAAGGGAAGTGCTAGTCCATGGCAATCTATTTGCCATGTCATCCAAAATTAGTGTTGCCACACTTAACCCTATACCTAAAACCGAAACTAAACCTATGCCAGAAATGTTCAACCTCTGGTCAGGAGATAATTTAGCGTCCACGGATATTTCCCCTCACTCCACACTTGTACGACAGATGAACAATAGGGACTCGTTAAGCTCTTGACTGTTTAATCTTTTGTAATCTTCAAGTTGATTACTCTTCGTCTGGAACTATATCATCATCGTCATCAAAGTCATAATCGGCAATACCATCATCAGCACCCAAAAATTCCGAAATTTCTTCTTCGTTATCTTCTCCAAGCTCTTGCTCTTGGGTATCACGTGCGATCAGGCGGCCATTATTCTGCAACCAATCCAAAAGAGAGGATTCTTGCTTTAATGGTATTACAGTAGCACGTTGAGTACGAGGTTCTTCACGTAATGGGGAATTTAGCATATCAGACTTTAGATACAAGGAGAGCTATTATAGCTTGACATTAAGAGTCTATCACTTGATACGAAAGATTTTAGTTGATCATTCAACCAGTTACTTTCAAAATCCGACAACTTTTTTGTTTTTACTATCAATAAAGTAAATACTGATAGTTACTTTATGGTTGAGCATCTTGCAAAAGTAATAATTGCTAACTCGTTAGGAGCGTCATTTGTCATTTGTCCTACCCTTACGGGTAGGCGCGTAAGCGACTTCTGCAAGTAGCCGAAGAAGGCGCGTCTATGTTATTAGTAAGCGTTTGGGCAATTTTATATTTCTTAACATAGTTATGTTTATTTTTGCCTACTTACTTAAGTATTTTTGGCTAAAGCATCAGGAGTAAGGGAAAGGAAAAATCTATTCCTTTAATCTTTTATATTTCTCTTTTCCTGGCTTATGCGAAAACCTTATTTGTACGACGCAATACACAAAGACAGCAACTTCTTGTTGTTCTGGATTGAGACTAATACTGTTTTAGGTGACAGGCGATGTTCACAAAAGCGACTTTATTAGAAGCTATTGCTGGTAAAAATCGTGGTCTTTTGGCAAGCGAACAAGATAGACAAGCTATTTTGATGGCGATCGCCAATCTCGAAGACCTTAATCCCACACCACGCCCGGTGGAAGCTGGCGATTTACTTGATGGTAATTGGCGACTTCTTTATACCACCAGTAAGGCACTTTTGAATCTTGATCGCTTCCCTTTGTATAAACTGGGACAAATTTATCAATGTATTCGTGTTAAAACTAACAGCGTTTACAACATTGCTGAAATTTATGGTTTACCTTTTCTTGAAGGTATAGTTAGCGTCGCTGCCAAATTTGAACCAGTTTCAGGTCGTCGTGTCCAAGTGAAATTTGAGCGATCAATACTTGGCTTCCAACGTTTAATAGACTACAAGTCTCCAGACAAATATATCCAACAAATAGAAGGTGGTCAAAAATTTACTGCTATTGATTTTTCTCTCAACAGCAACGAACAACAAGGCTGGTTGGATATCACTTACTTAGATAGCGAACTACGAATTGGCAGGGGTAACGAGGGTAGTGTATTTGTTTTGACCAAAGCATAAGTTGACAAAAAATTTTTCTTTGCGACTGAAGGATATTCCATGATTCAGTCTTTGTCAAGGAGGGTATGACACCTTTTTGGGCATTGGGGATGGGGCATTGGGGATGGGGCATTGGGCATTGGGCATTGGGCATTGGGCATTGGTATTCTCCTTTGTCTCCCTGCTCCCTGCTCCCCACACTCCCAGACGCGATTCATCGCGTCTCTACATTACTCCCCCCCTGTTCCCCGATCCCTTTTAACTATGCTTCGCGGGATGCTTCCAGGATGTAGGAGTTGGTATTTTCTGGTACTGGTATTTGCACTACCTTTTTTTTACTAAAGGTTAAGTCGTGATCTGCCTTATCAATGACAATTGTGTCCCCACTAATAAAGGTATTCTCTAAAATTTTGGTAGCGATCGCATTCTCTACTTCTCTTTGAATTGCCCGTTTAATCGGACGGGCGCCGTAAACTGGGTCGTATCCGACTTCTACTAAGTAATCACACGCCGCAGGAGATATTTCTAAAGAGATTTTTTGCTCTCTTAAGAGGTTTTCTACCCGTTTGAGTTGAATAAGTACGATTTGGCGCATTTCGCTGCGATTGAGGGCATGGAAGATAATTAAATCATCAATGCGGTTGAGAAATTCGGGGCGGAAGTGCGATCGCAAAGCATCCATTACCCGATTTCGCATTTTCTCATACTGGGAGTCATCACTAGAAACATCCAAGATGTGTTCGCTACCAATATTACTTGTCATGACAATCACAGTATTGCGAAAATCAACGGTTCGCCCTTGGCTATCCGTGATTCTACCGTCATCAAGTACTTGTAGTAAAATATTAAATACATCGGGGTGGGCTTTTTCCACTTCATCCAGCAGTACCACCGAATAGGGACGACGGCGAATCACTTCCGACAGTTGACCGCCTTCTTCGTAACCCACGTATCCTGGAGGCGCACCGACTAACCGAGAAACCGAGTGTTTCTCCATATACTCAGACATATCCAACCGCACTAGCGCATCATCGGAATCAAACAGAAACTGGGCTAAAGCACGGGCGAGTTCGGTTTTCCCAACTCCTGTGGGTCCCATGAATAAAAATGATCCGATGGGGCGACCAGGATCTTTCATCCCAGCACGGGCGCGACGAATAGCAGCAGCAACAGTTGAGACAGCTTCCTGTTGTCCGATGACTCTTTCGTGCAGATGGTGTTCGAGTTTAAGTAATTTCTGGCGTTCTGACTCCAACAAACTATTGACGGGAATTCCTGTCCATTTGGCGACGATTTCAGCAATATCAGCTTCAGTCACTTGTTCCCGCAACAGGGTTTTACCTTGACTCTGAATTTTCAGGAGTTCAGTTTCTTTCGCCTCGCGCTCGCGTTGTACTCCTTCCAATTTGCCATACTTTAATTGGGCAGCTTTATTTAAATCGTAAGCCCGTTCTGCTTGTTCTATTTGTACCCGTAATTTTTCTTCTTCTTGCTTCAAGGCGCTAATCGCCTCTAATAATTGCTTTTCACCTTGCCATTGTCCGTTCAAATCTTGCTGTCTGGCGGTTAAATTGCTGATTTCTAGCTCAATTCGCTCTAAACGCTCTTTGGTTTGCGGTACAGCTTTCTCTTCTCCCGCCAAGGATAGCTTTTCCATTTCTAGCTGCATCAGGCGACGATCAATATTTTCCAATTCTGCTGGTTTAGAGGTAATCTCCATTTTCAGCTGGGCGGCGGCTTCGTCTACTAAATCAATGGCTTTATCTGGCAGAAAGCGGTCATTAATATACCTAGCTGAAAGTGTAGCAGCTGCCACCAACGCTGAGTCTGATATTTTAACATTGTGGTGGACTTCGTAACGTTCTTTGAGTCCGCGCAGGATAGAAATAGTATTTTCCACACTGGGCTGATCAACAAATACTTGTTGAAAACGCCGTTCTAAGGCTGCATCTTTTTCAATGTATTTACGATACTCATCCAAAGTAGTAGCACCAATACACCGTAGTTCTCCTCGTGCCAACATTGGTTTGAGCAAATTGCCGGCGTCCATTGAGCCTTGTTGTCCGGAACCCGCGCCCACAACGGTGTGTAGCTCATCAATGAATAAGACAATTTGACCATTGGATTCAGTAACTTCCCGGAGAACTGATTTGAGACGGTCTTCAAACTCACCTCTGTATTTGGCTCCAGCAATCAAACTACCCATATCCAGGGCAATAAGTTGGCGATTTTTCAGAGATTCCGGGACATCACCATTGATAATACGTTGTGCTAAAGCTTCTGCGATCGCAGTTTTACCAACTCCTGGTTCACCAATCAAGACCGGGTTATTTTTACTACGCCGAGATAATACCTGAATCACTCGCCGAATTTCGTCATCTCGTCCAATGACCGGGTCAAGTTTTCCAGCTTTTGCCTGTTCTGTCAAGTCTCTACCGAATTTTTGCAAAGCTTCATAGCGAGATTCGGGATTTTGGTCTGTCACTTTTTGGCTACCACGAACTACTTTAATAGTAGATTCCAACTTGGCAGAATCTAGATTAAAGTTTTTGACAATCCGTCGCCCAATACGTTCATCTTCCACAAAAGCCAGCAACATATGTTCTACAGAGATGTAAGAATCCTTCATCCGGACTCTTGCTTCTTCGGCTAAATCTAACAGAGTATCTAAAGAGCGCCCTAAGTAAAGCTGATCGCTTCTGCCAACTTTGGGCTGACGCCGGATATAATCTTCTAGTTGCTGTAGCAAACGGTTAGCATCTACACCAGCACGATTCAGAATTCGTGCTGCTAACCCATTTTCTTGTTGTAATAGAGCAATTATTAAATGTTCTACATCTAATTGCTGTTGTTGATAAGCACGTACTATATCCTGAGATTTGACAATTCCTTCCCAAGCTTTATCTGTAAATTTATCTGGATCTGTAGGCTGCATCTTTACAATTTTAGATTTTAGATTTTAGATTTTGGATTTTAAACTACTACGGACATAATAAGTATGTCGGCACAAATGTAGAGACGTGCCATGGCACGTCTGATACTATTTAGGGTCGTCATTGGTCATTTGTCATTGGTCATTTGTAAGGGTTTCCAATGCATTTACTTTTCGTAATATAGTTAAGTTTATTTTCATCTATTTATTCTTAAATGATTATCCCAGCATGATTTGCTGCCATCCGCTTGTATCTACGGTTGCAGATTTTAGGGATTGGGGATCGGGGATTCTCCAGAGGAGACGCTTCGCGTAGACGCGTCAGCGGCTTCTCATAGAGTACGGGGATTGGGGATCGCGGATCGGGGACAAGGAAATGAGGGGAGAGAGGGGAGGACAAGGAAGAATTATTTAACAAGTCTGCTCCCTGCTCCCTGCTCCCTGCTCCCTGCTCCCTGCTCCCCGATCCCCAATTTAAAATGAGAATACACTTCTAAGGGTAGTTTGCCAAATAGTACCGTTAGAACTGTCGTTATCGGCGTTTGTTACTAGTGAAAAAGTTGGGGTGATACTGAGATTGTCACTAAGTTGGAGATTATAGAAAGCTTCATAATTTGTCTGAGTTGCGTTTCCTAAATCTTCGCTGACAAAAGGTTGACCGATCGCCACACCCGCAACTGTACCAGGAAGCAAGAGGTTACGGAAACCCACACCTATAGCCCATGTCACTGGATGTAAATCTAAATCCTCATCAATGGCGGTATTATATCCATTGTAGTTACCAAATCCGAAGCGTCCAAAAATGCCTGCATTCCGGTTGAGGTTATACTCGGCATTCACGCCAAAGGCATTAATATCTGTGTTATTAATCAGAGCATTTGTATATTGCAGTCTCAAGGCTAGTTTGTCGCTGGGCGAGTATTCAACTTCTACGCTGGCTTGATAGCGATCGCCAAACAAACCCCCTTCTGTGCTGGTAGAATTTGGTTGGTCAGCATCGGCAGCAATGTAAAGCGATCGCAGTGTAAATTCACCATCACCAGGGTTCCACTGCACAGCAGCACCTGCACCCCCATTGCGATCAACTTGATTTTGGACAATCAGAGGATTATTTAGAAAGAAGCTAGAACTAAAATCAACTGCTTCGTTATTAGCATATTTATTACGATCAATAAAATCTCGTGGTGACATTTTTGCACCTACTGTCACCGCTACATCTTGGGAAGGGCGAAAAGTATAGTGTAAGCGTCTCAACTTGAGATCAGAGTCTACTTCTACATAATCAAGTCCACCACCATTGGCGATTAAACCAGTGGTTCCTAGCAAGTTATCATCGTCTTGTTGTGCCAAATCTATCGCATCACCGCCATTGTTACCAGCTTCTAGTTGAGTCACAAGTACGTCTTGTTGATTAAAGCTAGTAGATAGGGTTAAGCGCGTACGAGAAATTACAGTTTTATTAGCATCACTACCATCACTCAAAGCAATAATCGCTTCACCATGTAGTTTGGTAGTCGTAGAAAATTGATGTGCTTGTAATTCGCTGTTGCGTGCTTCTAATTTATCCACACGTTGGTTTAAATCATCCAAAGCCGAACGAAATTCTTTTTGCAATCGCCGTAAGACAACCATGTCTTCGCGGATTAAGCGATCGCTCATCGTCTGGGCAATAGTATCATATACCTTATCTAAGGTAGCTGCTAGAGCTACAGCAAACTCATAACGGCTGATGGGTCGATTACCACGAAAAGTGCCATCTGTGTAACCAGAGATGACACCATATTTTTCTATCAGTGATTTTAGTGCTTGATAAGCCCAGTCTGTGGGTTTAACATCAGACAATTCTGAGACAGAGGTTTGCTGTGTTAGTAAATCAGAATTGACGCCCAGACTACCAAGCGATTTATTTTTTACTGACGAATTAGAGTTGGCGATCGCGGAAAACTCTGTTTGCCAAGTACTATTATCAGTATCTGGAGGTAATACTTCCACTTTTTGATTTGTGGGTATATTAACCTCTGGCATCGCCGCTTGTAGACTTGAGTCAGGGTTTTGAGTTTCTAGTGGCTGTTGAAGTTCCAGAGAATTCGCCCTTGAGGGTAAGTAAGTGTGGGTAAAAATACCCCAACCGACTAAACCCCCTGCTAAGATTTTTGGCGAATCAATCCTCCATGGTCGGTATTGCTTGACGCTCAATTCTATACTCCCGCAATTCTGTCTCAGAATTACTGAGTTACAAGTTTTTGTTCTTCCTGTTTGGCAGTAGAACCTTGAGTACCCAGTTGAATCAGTTCTACTTTATACCCATCTGGGTCTTCTACAAAAGCAATGACCGTAGAACCATGTTTCATTGGCCCTGGTTCTCGTACTACCTTCCCACCACGTTTTTTAATTTCTTCACACCTAGCATAAATATCATCGACTCCGATGGCTATGTGACCGTAGCCATTACCCAAATCATACTTATCCACGCCCCAGTTATAAGTTAATTCAATAACTGTGTGGTCGCTTTCCTCACCATAACCAATAAAAGCCAGAGTAAATTCTCCCCCTGGATAATCTTTTTGGCGCAGCAATTTCATTCCTAAAATTTCACAATAGAACTTCAGCGATTCTTCCAAATTGCCAACACGCAGCATTGTGTGTAGAAGTCGCATAACTATCTCCGGTTGTGGTGATTGGTCGTGATTGTTCTCTAAATATTCTAAACTGCCAAGCGTTTACGTGTTGTCAAAACAAGTTGTCGTTATGACACAACTTATTGTCGTTACGACACAACTTGTTGTCGTTATGACACAACTTATTGTCGTTACGACACAACTTGTTGTCGTTATGACACAACTTATTGTCGTTATGACACAACTTGTTGTCGTTAGATCACAACTTGTTGTCGTAACGACACAACTTGTTGCTGTGCCAAACCTATCTCCTAATCTCCTAATCTCCCAATTCCAATTTTCCCCGGTAGCCAGTTACAAGTCGGCTACCATCTTTAAAAATATGAATTTCGATTTGATCGCTTGCCCAAGAAATGTTATCTTGCAAAGCTGGATTGAAAACGTGAACCCGTTGATTACTAGATGAAACAGGAGAATCGGGTGAGTTTAGCGCTAGTGATTGAATGTAGGGACCATCAATAAGTATATCTAACTGGTCTAATAATTCTTGAGAGCCAGCAGGAGCGTATTCAGATTGTAATTGCTCTAAAGTAAAACCAGTAAATGACATGACGTTGAGTCCAGCTGCTTTAACTTTGCGGGCTACACTTGCCAAGGTCGCTGCTTGCCAAAAGGGTTCGCCACCAGAAAAAGTCACACCTTGATTGCGGGAATTACTGAGAATTTTTTCTGCCAGATAATCTATAGTTACAAGTTGATTAATCTCAAATGACCAAGATTCTGTATTAAAGCAACCTGGACATTCTCGCAAGCATCCTTGTACCCAAACTACAGCACGACATCCAGGGCCATTCACTTCAGATTCATCTACATAGCCCATAATGTTAAGATATCCGGCAGGAATCTCCATAAGTGACATGTATGAGTCGGTTTTATTTTGAGTCATAGTTTTTTATCTGTAAAGAATGTATATACGTCAGTTAAGTATTAATATTTCGGAAACTGCACCGAGTCTTTTTCGACATGCAACTGCGGTTGACAGAGTACTACTTGCAAGCTACAGGTAAAAGATGAGGAACTCGTGAGGGATGGGCATGGGGCATAGAGAATTGGGCATTGGTTATGGTTAACAATTACTAACAACTAACAACCAATAAGCAATAAGCAACTATGAACTATTTTTAAATTTATCGATGTGCATCTATGTTGAACTGTGGTTTGAGACACAGAAACTGAAGGACTGGGAACTACGATAGATTCTGCTTGAGTTACGTTATACCCAATCCTCAATCCTCAATCCCTAACCCCTAAAATCTTCATTAATCTCTCCCTCAAGCATCTCCCAACATCCTATGCTAGATAGTCGAGCCAGCCACTGTGAGTGTTTGTGTTCAGCGGTAAGAACTAATTCACAAAAAGGACAAACAAATAGATGATTGATACTGCCATTGAAGCAATTGTGGCTCGCGAAATTCTTGACTCGCGGGGTAGACCAACAATAGAAGCAGAAGTACATTTAATTAATGGTGTTGTGGGACTGGCGCAGGTTCCGAGTGGTGCGTCAACCGGTACTTTTGAAGCCCACGAATTACGCGATGGAGATAAAAGCCGTTATGGGGGTAAGGGAATACTTAAGGCTGTACAAAATGTCAAGGATATAATTTTCCCAAAATTATTACATATGGATGCCCTGAATCAGGAATTCCTTGACCGCACGATGATCACTCTCGATGGTTCTCCTAACAAGTCTAATCTGGGGGCGAATGCGATATTGGCAGTTTCTTTAGCAGCAGCCAAAGCAGGTGCAGAATCCTTAGATATTCCCTTATATCGTTATTTGGGTGGCCCTTTAGCAAATTTGTTACCTGTGCCATTAATGAATGTCATTAATGGTGGCGCCCATGCAGCAAATAATGTGGATTTTCAAGAATTTATGATTGTTCCCATCGGGGCGTTGTCTTTCCGAGAAGCGTTACGATGGGGTGCGGAGGTATTCGCTACCCTTAGCCAGGTTTTAGATGAGAAGGGTTTACTTACTGGTGTGGGAGATGAAGGCGGTTTTGCACCTAATTTAGAGTCAAATCAGGTGGCTTTAGAATTGCTGGTTGCTGCGATTGAAAAAGCTGGTTACAAGCCAGGGGAACAAGTAGCTTTGGCGTTGGATGTGGCTGCTAATGAGTTTTACAAAGATGGGCAGTATGTTTATGATGGTAAGCCCCACTCACCAGCTGAGTTTGTTGACTATCTCGGACAACTAGTTGATCAATATCCGATTGTCTCAATTGAAGATGGGTTGCACGAGGAAGACTGGCAAAATTGGCAGTTACTTACTCAGAAATTAGGCGATCGCGTCCAGTTGGTAGGAGATGATTTATTCGTTACGAACGCTACTCGCCTACAAAAGGGTATTGATCTCAAAGCTAGTAACGCAATTCTAATTAAACTCAATCAAATTGGTTCACTCACCGAAACCTTGGAAACCATTGATTTGGCAAATCGCAACGGTTTGCGATCAGTGATCAGCCATCGTTCTGGCGAAACAGAAGACACAACAATCGCTGATCTTGCTGTCGCCACTCGTGCAGGTCAAATCAAAACAGGTTCTCTGTGTCGTAGCGAACGGGTGGCAAAATACAACCGCTTGCTGCGAATTGAAGATGAATTAGGCGATCGCGCCGTATATGCTGGTGTTGTAGGTATGGGGCCAAAATAGGGAACGGGGATCGGGGAAAGGGGAAAGGGGACAAGGGGGACAAGGAGGACAAGGAAGACTTATCAGTTATCAAAATTAAACTGCTCACTGTTAACTGTTAAATGTTAACTGATTCATGCCCTTTCCCCGATCCCCTGTCCCCTTTCCCCGATCCCCTTTCCCCGATCCCCTGTCCCCTTTCCCCGTTATGGATAAAATCCTAACTTCGGTAATCCCAAAGTTTCATCCCAGCCCATCATGATGTTCATACACTGAATTGCTTGACCTGCCTGTCCTTTGATGAGGTTGTCGATCGCTGACATGACGATCGCTCTGCCTGTGCGTGGGTCAACTTCTATACCGATATAACAAAGATTACTACCACAAGCCCATTTGGTTTGGGGATAAATACCGGGATCACAAATTCTCACCCAAGGAGAGTTGCGATAAAAAGCTCGGTAAATGGTAATTAAGTCATCTCTGACTAAGCCAGGATCGCGTAAGGAAGCATACACTGTGGATAAAATACCGCGCACCATCGGGATGAGATGCGGAGTAAATTGAATGGTGAGTTCATGACCTGCTAATTCGCTGCAAATCTGCTCAATTTCCGGTGTATGGCGGTGACGGGCGACACCATAGGCTGCTAGAGAGTTATCTGCTTCGGCTAACAACATGTTGATTTTAGCTTCCCGTCCGCCGCCCGATGTGCCAGATTTAGCATCAATGATGGCTGTTTCGGGGACGATTAACCCTTGTTTGAGGAGTGGAGAGAGTGCAAGCAAACTGGCGGTAGGATAGCAACCGGGACACCCGACTAATTGGGCTTCGGCAATGCGATCGCGATACAATTCTGGTAGTCCATACACTGCTGTTGCCGCAGTAGCAGTATCTTGACGTTGTTTACCGTACCAAGCTGTGTAAGTTGCTAAGTTGGTAAATCGATAGTCAGCACTCAAATCGAGTACTTTACATCCTTTCTCCAGTAATTTTGGAGCAAGCTGGCAAGCCAGACCATTCGGTACAGAGAGAAAAACTACTTCACAACGGTGAGCAATAATTTCTGGATCAACTGCTTCTATCGATAGATTGACTGTATGAGCCAAATGTGGGTATATATCCCCAAACGGCTTACCAGCAGTGCTATCACCACCTAAGTAAACAAGTTCTACTTCTGGATGATCAATCAGTAGACGCACCAACTGAACACCACCATAGCCTGACGCGCCTACAATCCCAACGGGTACGCGTCTCAAATTGCCCATGATAATAAGATCCTTATCCGTTTTTGGTTAACCTATTGTTAGCTATCAACAATTGACGCTTTAGCTCAAAGCTATTAGCTCCTAGCATATGACGGCGCAAGATTGAATAGCTAACCCCTGATGATTGTTGAACTATGACAGAATTTGAGTACTAAAACCTAATTTTAGCGGTAGACTTTTTCGCTATGTTATATGAAAAATAACTCATCTTAGGGCGCGTGAAAATATGACCAATGATCAACGACTACGGTACAATCTGATATATAGGATTTGTAAAAAAAATTTACCTTTGGTAGTTAAAATCCGTGTCTCAGATCAAGACAACTTCAACCCAAGCCTTTAAATTTGATTCGATTGACGCCGCTTTGGCAGATTTGAAAGCTGGCCGTGTCATTGTGGTAGTGGATGACGAAAACCGAGAAAATGAAGGCGATTTGATTTGTGCTGCTCAATTTGCGACTCCAGACACAATCAATTTCATGGCGGTAGAAGCGCGGGGGTTGATTTGTCTAGCAATGACGGGCGATCGCCTAGATGAATTAGACTTGCCTTTGATGGTGAGTAATGTTGTTGCCGAGAGCCACAATACTACATACGATAATCAAACGGCCTTTACTATAAGTATAGATGCTGGCTTTCATCTGGGTGTAACTACGGGTATTTCCGCGGAAGATCGTGCTAAGACTATCCAAGTTGCCATTAATCCCACCACAAAACCCAGCGATTTACGCCGCCCTGGTCACATCTTCCCTATACGTGCCAAGGAGGGAGGTGTCTTAAAAAGAGCCGGACATACAGAAGCAGGTGTTGATTTAGCTCGATTAGCAGGGCTATACCCAGCTGGAGTTATTTGTGAGATCCAAAATCCTGATGGCTCGATGGCGCGACTACCACAATTAATTCAGTATGCTCAACTGCATAACTTGAAGATTATCAGTATTGCGGACTTAATCAGCTACCGTCTTCAGCACGATCGCTTGATTATTCGCGAAACTGTCACCAAATTGCCCAGTCAATTCGGACAGTTTAATATCTATGCATATCGTCATACATTAGACAACACTGAGCATGTAGCGATTGTTAAAGGTGATCCAGCGACGTTTCAAGATGAGCCGGTGATGGTGCGAATGCACTCAGAATGCTTAACAGGTGACGCTTTAGGTTCTCTGCGTTGTGATTGTCGGATGCAACTACAAGCAGCCTTGAAAATGATTGAAAGTGCGGGTAAAGGTGTTGTAGTATACCTACGCCAAGAAGGACGAGGAATTGGACTGATTAATAAATTAAAAGCCTACTCATTACAAGATATGGGGCTGGATACAGTTGAGGCTAATGAACGTTTAGGATTTCCAGCGGATTTGCGTAACTATGGCATGGGAGCGCAAATGCTCATGGATTTAGGTGTACATCAAATACGTTTAATTACCAACAACCCCCGTAAAATTGCGGGGTTAAAAGGTTATAGTCTAGAAGTAGTCGATCGCCTGCCATTATTAATTGAAGCTAATGACTACAACTCCTATTACCTGAGTACAAAAGCGACAAAATTGGGTCACATGCTGTTGCAAACATATTTGCTGACAATGGCGATCCACTGGGAAGATGACCCACAAGGAGTGACAGAACGCTACGAACGCTTGGAGAAACTACGCCATTTAGCGAAAACTCATGATTTATTATTACAAGAAGAAGCGCGTCCCTTAGCGATCGCCTTGTTTGACAAACCATCTCTAACAGTACATCTGGGGTTTGATCAACCACGACTAGCAACTCATGACTGGTACAAACAAAAAAATCATCCTTATGTGCAAGCGATCGGGCAAATTCTTGATTACGTTGTCAGTCTACCTTATGTACAAAAGCTAGAGTTTTTGATTTCTCCTGGTATAGATCCCCTAAGTAATCTGCAAGTGCAACTAGACCGCCAAACTTTCTCAGCAGATACCTTACCTTCATCAATTTGTTGTGAACAGTTGGAAACGCAGAAAATATATAGTTTTCATCTGTGAAGGGAGCTCTTAGCAATAACCAATGCCCAATGCCCGATCCCCAATCCCCAATCCCCAATCCCCGATCCCTGATCCCCGATCCCTTTTCACGATATCGGCTGACGAAAAGAATGAAGTAAGTTGAAAAACTTATCAAAATCAAAACTGCGGGGATCAATTCTTGTACCTGAACGATCTACATCTCGATGGGTAGTAATGCGCTCGTCTGGAACGCTACTCTGAGCAATTAACCAAGCTAGAGAATAATACTGTGCATCGGTATAACCGATGTGATACGGTTCATTGTTACGACCTTCTGGTGGTGTTTCTAGAGAAACGTGATAAGCAAAATTATTCACCGATGGTTCTAAACCAGGATTAGTTTGTACAGTTTCTGGCCCGTTTGATCCATCAAAAACTGAGTTACCAGCACCAAAAGCACGTTTGTCCGGTGGGACTATATAGATAATTGTCCCATCTAGTGTAATCAAGCTATGGTAACTTACTTGCTTTTTTTCATCAGTATGGGGTGTTTGAAAGGTATTAATCGCACTAGATGCAGAATCACTTGTTTCGTGAAGTACTATAATGGCTTGGTTGTTAATCGGTACACCATTGATATCTGTAATAAAACGTTCTCCATAATTACTTGGGTTAGCTAAAGCAACTTCATAACTGGGTGTATATTGTTTAAAAGCTTTAGTTGTTTTAAACGAAGATAGAGGAATATTTTGTAATTGTTCTGCTTGCTTATTTGTTGATATAGATTTATCCGCAGAACCCTGAGCAACTGATGGTGTAGGAGAATTTTGCAGTTTGTCTGCTTGTTTATTCTTTGATTCAAGCTTGGGAGTTGGACTAGTCTTTGTTAATGATTTGGAAAAGTCTTGAAATTCCTCTTCTTGCTCTCTCGCCGCTTGTAGTTGGACTTTGGCTGGACTCCAAGCAGCAGGATCTACATCTGTATTTGCTGAGTTGCTGCTATTTTGCTGTAAATTTACTTTCCCGACTACAAGCACAACAGTTAAAGATATAAGCATCAAAGAAATTAGTAGCAATCTATTAATCCAGACGCTAAAACTCATATGTTTAAAAATAAAAATATTGCTTAAATTTATACTAATATATTCGCATTAATAGAAAATTATTTACTATCACAACCTTTTAGAAAAACAGATTTCATGCAAGGCTCATGAAATGTTTTTATTGGGACTGACTACCTACGGTAGGCGCGTAGCGACTTCACAGAAGTAGCCGATGCAGCGTCTACTGCCCTCTACTCTCTGTATATTTTTGTAAAAAATATAACTAGCGTCACTTGGGAAATCACCTTAAGAGGCGATCGCCTTTACGAAATCTTTAATTGACGCAAGTTCCAAATTACCGTAGGAAAAGAGTAGGTATATAGAATTGTAGAGATAGGTTTACAAACTAGCCACTGTCAGGAGGTTCGGAAGAATTCCGGATAGATTCTATAAAAGCTAGAAGAGACAGTCAGTTAACCACTTATTCTTATATATTTATGTTAATTCACGAAATTAAATGGTTACTTAAGATACCTATAAAAAAATAACATACAAAATTGAGCAATTAGCTTCCCTTTTTTTCCGCAATTGCCCTAAAGACAACTGAATATACATTGTGTACGGTTTAACTAGGCAATAAGTAATCGGCATCTTTGAAAACGGATGCTCTCTACGGCGACGAAGTTTAATCTTTATAGTATTGTCTTGCTCCTATGACTCCAAAACACACTAAGCTCAAATTCCCTCTGTTGCAATATCTGAATCAGCCTTTGTTTAGTTCTACTACCAAATTAGAATTGAATCCTCGACGCTTCGCTCATCTCTACAGAATAGAACTTCTCAAAAAATGCTGGAGGAGGGAATGTGATGCTAAGGGGCCTTTTTCTAATTAGGAATGGGCGATAAGGGATTCTCGTATAAAGACGCACTCGCGTTTGGGAATCGGACAATACGCTTCGCTTAAGTATTTTTATTTATAAGTTTGGGCATGTAGAGACGTTGCACTGCAACGTCTCTATATAGTTTAAATATCAATCAATTTGTCTGATCTGAAGCGTGTCAATAACTAGCTCCCTTGTCTTTCTCGTCTCCCATATCCCCCCTATCCCCGCTCCCCGCTCCCCGCTCCCTCTTACCATCGAGTAAAGCACTGACAGTCATATCTCCCATTACATTAATAGCAGTACGACAGCGATCCAAAAACCAGTCTACGGTTACAAGTACGGCAATATATTGTGTAGGCAAACCGACGGAAGTGAATACGAGAGTCATAGTCACTAGTCCAGCATTGGGAATGTTCGCCGCACCGACTGAAGCAAAGATAGAAGTGAGAACGACAAGAAGCTGTTGCCCAATATTTAAATGTTGTCCTAATACTTGGGAAATAAACAAAGCAGACATCGCCTCGTAAAGAGCCGTACCATCATTATTGAAATTCGCTCCTACTAATGCCCCTAAGGCTGCGGAAGATTCCCGTAAGCCTATTTTTGTTTGTAAAACTTCAAAGGTGACCGGCATTGTTGCCCCGGAAGAAGATGTGGAAAAAGCCATCATAAAGGCGTCGGAACCACCACGCAAGAAATTTACTGGTTTTACCCAAGAACCAAATTTAACTCTACTTAGGTAGTAACAAGCTTGTAGCATCAGTGCTATTAACACTGCCAAAATAAACGCCCCCAAAGAGATAAACGGCTCGAAACCTTCTTTGGCAACTGTAGAGGCGACGATACCAAAAACAGCTAGGGGTACTAAACTTATCACCCAGTTTAAGATACGGATCACAGCCTCAAACAAAATTGAAATTACGTTTTCAATGGGCTTGTATTCATTTTTGTCTTGTGCCACCATCTCCGACTTAATGGCACGTAGAACAATACCAAAACATAAGGCAATTACAATTAACTGGATGACATTGTTGTTGACTAAAGGCTCTAAAATTGCTTTTGGTATTGCGTCTTGAATCAGTCCCCAGGGATCGAATTTTTCCTGTGGCAAGCCTGTACCACCTGGAGCTGACAAACGTCCCCATGTACCAGGGCGCAGGATGTTTGCTACCAAAAGTCCGATAAATATTGCTACTGTAGTATTGGTAAGCAGTAACACCGCTAGGCGTCGTCCAGCAGTACCAGGAATATTTGCTGTCATGAAAGTATGCAGCACTGCTACCAAAATCAACGGCGGAGCTAGGGCGCGCAGAGCCTTAAGTATTAACTCGGCGGGAATGGCTAGGTTCTTGATTAGGGCTTCATTTGCTGGGCTGGGGTTACCTGCACCTAGTACAAATCCGACTGCGATCGCCAATATTAAAGCAATAATAATTTGTAATGTCAGCGGGATTTTTTGCCACCAAGAACGGCCTTTTTTTTCTGGTTGATCAATGCTGTCTATTTCTTTCATTGCTTAAAGCATAAGCGGGTGATGTCACCATTAAAACAACACTTTGCCAAGATAATTTTTCCAAAAAATACAACTCTTAATATTTGCAAACTGAGCTATCCTAATATACCGTAGCTTTGAAAACTTATTAGCTGTCAGTTATCAGCTTGATAACTGTTTTTATCCCTGTTCCCTCAATAATAAACTTATATGTCTTTTGTGCCGTTGCATATTCATAGTGACTATAGTCTGTTGGATGGTGCTAGTCAAATACCAAATTTAGTGGATCGTGCCATCGAACTGGATATTAAAGCGATCGCACTGACGGATCATGGTGTCATGTATGGTGCGATCGAACTCATCAAAATTTGTCGTAACAAAAATATTAAGCCAATTATCGGCAATGAAATGTACATTATCAACGGCGATATTACTAAACAAGAACGCCGTCCTCGTTATCATCAAATTGTTTTAGCAAAAAATACTCAAGGTTATAAAAATTTAGTTAAATTAACAACTATTTCCCATCTCCAAGGTGTACAAGGCAAAGGTATTTTTTCTCGTCCTTGTATTAGCAAAGAATTACTCAAAACATACCATGAAGATTTAATCGTTACTAGTGCCTGTTTGGGCGGAGAAGTACCCCAAGCAATTTTGGCTGGGAAACTAGATGCAGCTCGCCGAGTTGCTCAATGGTATAAAGATGTATTTGGTGAAGATTATTATCTAGAAATTCAAGATCATGGTTCTCCCGAAGACCGAATTGTCAATGTCGAAATTGTCAAAATCGCGCGGGAATTAGGCATAAAAATTGTCGCTACCAATGACTCTCATTATATTTCCTGTTATGACGTCGAAGCACACGACGCCTTGTTGTGTATCCAAACAGGAAAATTAATAGTTGAAGATAACCGGATGCGTTATAGCGGTACAGAGTATTTAAAATCCGCTGAAGAGATGAGACAGCTATTTCGTGATCATTTGCCAGATGATGTCATTGAAGAAGCGATCGCTAATACTGTAGAAGTAGCAGAAAAAATCGAACCGTACAATATTTTGGGCGATCCTCGGATTCCCAATTATCCAATTCCATCTGGTCATACTGCTGATACTTATGTAGAAGAAATTGCTTGGCAAGGACTCTTACAAAAACTCAATCGCAAATCTCGCAATGAAATCGATTTAGCTTACAAAGAAAGGCTGGAATATGAATTAAAAATGATTCAGCGAATGGGTTTTTCCACCTATTTTTTAGTTGTGTGGGACTACATCAAATTTGCCAGAGATAATGATATTCCAGTTGGACCAGGTCGTGGTTCTGCCGCAGGTTCTTTGGTAGCTTATACCATGGGAATTACTAATATCGATCCTGTACATCATGGCTTACTTTTTGAAAGATTTCTCAACCCAGAACGGAAATCTATGCCGGATATTGATACAGATTTTTGTATTTCTCAAAGAGATAAAGTGATAGAATATGTCACAGAAAAATACGGTACAGAAAGAGTAGCCCAAATTATTACTTTCAACCGTCTGACTTCCAAAGCAGTTTTAAAAGATGTCGCCAGAGTATTAAATATTCCTTATGCAGAATCAGACAAAATGGCGAAATTAATTCCCGTTTCGCGGGGAAAACCTGCCAAATTGAAAGTGATGATTTCTGATGACACTCCTGAACCAGAATTTAAAGCTAGATATGATAATGATCCGAGAGTCCGCCATTGGGTAGATATGGCAATTCGCATCGAAGGAACTAACAAAACCTTCGGTGTTCATGCAGCAGGTGTAGTCATTTCTGCTGATCCATTAGATGAAATTGTGCCACTTCAGAAAAATAATGATGGTTCTGTGATTACCCAGTATTTCATGGAAGATTTAGAATCACTGGGTTTGTTAAAAATGGATTTTCTGGGCTTGAAAAATCTGAGTATGATTCAGAAAACCATCGAATTAATTGAAAGTAATCATGGATTTAAGATTGACCCCTATGTAATTACTGCTCAAGAAAGAAAAGCGCAGAAAATACTAGCGAAAGGTGGAGAAGGCGCGAAACTTCCCCCAGATGTGAAAAAGACTTATGAATTATTAGAAGCAGGTGAATTAGAAGGAGTATTTCAGCTAGAATCTTCTGGGATGCGTCAGATAGTACGTGATTTAAAGCCTTCTAATATAGAAGATATTTCTTCGATTTTGGCGCTGTATCGACCAGGTCCATTAGATGCGGGGCTAATTCCGAAATTTATTAACCGCAAACACGGGCGGGAAAATATTGATTATGAACACACTATTTTAGAACCAATTTTAGATGAAACCTATGGAATTATGGTTTATCAAGAGCAAATTATGAAAATTGCTCAGGATATGGCTGGATATTCTTTAGGTCAAGCTGATTTGCTGCGCCGAGCAATGGGTAAAAAGAAAGTTTCTGAGATGCAGAAGCAGCGAGAAAAATTCATGGATGGTGCAGCTAAAAATGGTGTCAAGCAACAAATTGCAGATGCATTATTTGAGCAAATGTTAAAATTTGCCGAATATTGCTTGAGTTATGACACTGAAGTTTTAACTGTAGAATATGGGTTTTTGCCAATCGGAGAAATAGTCGAAAAAAGAATTGAGTGTACTGTTTACACTGTTGATCATAATGGTTATGTGTATACACAACCGATTGCTCAGTGGCATAATCGTGGTTATCAAGAAGTGTTTGAATATGGTTTAGAAGATGGTTCAGTAATTCGAGCTACGAAAGATCATAAATTTATGACTAGTGAGGGGCAAATGTTACCAATTGATGAAATATTTGCCAGGGAATTAGATTTGCTACAAGTAACAGGATTAGTAAATCATTCATGAATAACAAGATCCCCGAATTTTTAAAAAAATCGGGGATCTGGATCTCTCTGAAGTTACAATGTTTGAAAGCCTTTTGATGGTTTTTTTTGTCCCTTGGTTTTCGATTTAGATTTGTGGACTTCTCCTAAAGCTTCTTGGAACAAATTATGTAGATGTAGTGGTACACTGGCTATTTCTGGTAATTCTGGTTCTAGAGGTTTATGATATTCTTGTAACAGTGTATCTAAGTCATTTTTTAAGTTAAATTCTGGGCGTTGTAGGACTGTTTGCAATATTTTTTCTAATGAATTTGAATACTCTGCTGCTAGGCGATACCAGATAAAAGCATTGATATTTTTACTTTCTAAGTAGTGACGAATTAGTTTTTCAGAACCTTCTATACTCTGCCAATCTTCTGCTGCTAAAATTGTTTTAATTTTGCTATATGTTGGTAAAAACATCTGTCCCCAGCGAGGATGAGAAAGTGCTGTTACTGCTTCTGCTTTTTTGAGATCAGCAGGCAATTCCACTTTTGATGTTACCATTTTGGCTGTAGTAGTTTTGTTGTTCAACAATTGTGATACTACTTTAGAATCAGCACCCATGTCTTCGGCTGCTGCTTTGATTTCTTCTTCGTCAACTCCTGCTTCTTGGGCAATTTCTGCCAGTGATTTTGAAGAATCTATTCCTGCTGCGGCTAAACTTTTTTCGGTAGTGATTTCTTGGAGTTCGGCTATTTTTTTGTTGAGTTGGTATCCTGGCATTGTAACTTCATCACTACCGAAAAACTCAATAAATTGTTGATGATATCTTGATACTGATTGCCAAGCTTCTTCTAACAAGTCAGGTGCATCACTGTAAAGATGGCTTTTGTAATTTTCTTTAAAATTACCAATTGCTACTGCTAGTTTTGGTTTTCCTAATTTACCCATTTGTGTGTACGGGCCAGAAAATGTCCAGTAGGATTCTGTGACAGGAGAAATCCGAGTGAGGAGAATTTCTCCTACTTTTAACCGTGACATTTCCTGTTGGGTTTTAGGGTTGTTGAATTTAACAATGTAATTTTTGGCTGTTAACCAGTTCATTAATTCAAAGCCATCATCCAATATTTTTGCGATCGCAAACAACCCCATAAAACTATGATGCCAACTATTGAGCAATTGGCGATCGCTTTGTGACAATTCTGGATGAGTTTGTATAAACAGATCTACTGGTGATTTTTCCCCTACTTTACCTTCGATAGCAAAGCTGTCTATTGTTAACTCTTGTTGGATTGTGTCACCAGAACCACGACGCAACTGTTCTGCTGCATAAGTTTCCAACGCTGCTGCCAGTTCATCGTCTGCATCCAAGATAAAATCAATTAACGCTTGTTTGAGTTGGTGCGATCGCTCTAAAAGTGCATCCACAGTTTCATCTCTCGGTTTTACTTTTCGTAGATTATAGGTTGCCGAAAGCCAGATGGATCTAACTATTGGCTTAATTTCTCAAATTGCCATGCTAATTGTTATAAATTACCTATTATTTACAAACATTGTATTTTTTTTGCTTGAATTTTCATATTAAATTACGTACTATCGCTTAACTATGTAGGAGTTGTTTGACTGAGAGTTCAGTACAAAAAAGAGGAAAATATGAAACGATATCTGTATTTGGGATTGGCTAAACAATTTGTACTGATGGTGACTCCGATAGTAGCTAGTTCTGTTTTAGCAAGCTCACCCAGTCAGGCCGCTAGTCTAGCTTTTGCTCAAGAAGAGTTAAATTTTACCAACTTTAGTCAAAGTTTTGGCATCATTGACAGACAAAATCAAGCTAATACCAATGCCTCTACCTTTACTGATGATGCAACAGTATTAACTATCAATCAACAAGTACAAACAGATTTCACATTTACTCCACCACAAGCTTATACTCAAGTGGGTTTGAGTCTCGCTAGTGGACAAGGTACAAGTTACTTCGGAACAGCAGATACTCTTGGGGGAATAGTCGGTAATTTTGACATAGATGGTGGTAAATTGTTTTCTTTCGATTTCACAGCTTATTTAAATTTGGGAACATCAATAGATGATTCCTCACAAGAAAATGCTAAAGCGATTGGAGATATTTCATTCTTGTTATTTGATACGAGTCATATTGAACCAACAAATATTTCAACTTTTGTCGCTGATGTCTTATCTGGAAATCAAACTATTAACACAAATCCTTTAGATTATTTTTCACTCACTGGTAATATTAACACTGCTGGGGATAATGACTTTCTTACATACGAAAATAGCCAAAATATTAGCTTATTAAATGAGTTAGATGCATCTAACTTTGGTGGAAATCAAGAAACAGCTAGCGCTATTATTAGTGGCTCTTATCAACGGTCTTTTGATCACAAAACTAATCTGACTTTAGTAGCAGTAAGAAAAAGCCAAGTCAAAGTTGCAGCACCTGAACCTTCAACTTATCTAGGTTCATTACTATTTTTTGGCTTAGGTGCAATTGCTCTGAAAGCGAAACGTAACTTCAGACGGCAAAAATCAAGCTAAATAGTTGGGTTGTTATTTGTCATTAGAGACGCCATGATACTCTTACCTTGAAGCCGCTCTTACGAGCGTCTACGCGTCTGTACAATTGGTCATTAGTAGGAGTTTGGTGCATCTTTATTTAAATCAAAGTATATAAAAATATATGAAAACCTACGATTGGATCGTCATTGGTGCAGGTTTTACGGGTGCTTCATTAGCTTATGAACTAGTGAAAGTTGGCTTTTCGGTGCTTTTGTTAGAACAGGATGCAACGTTACATAATGCAACTCGTTATAGTTATGGTGGTTTAGCTTTTTGGTCTGGGACAACTCCCCTGATGCGTCAATTGTGTGATCAGGGAATCGCGCGTCATCGCATTCTTAGCACAGAGTTAGATGGTGATACTGAATTTCGGGAGTTAGATTTATTGTTGACGATCGCAACCAACACTGATCCAGAAGTTGCTGCGGCCTTCTATGCTGATTTTGCCATTCCTCCCAAGTTACTTAGTGTTGATGAAGCTTTGGAGATGGAACCTTTATTAAATAAAGAGGCGATCGCAGCTGCTTTAACTGTCAAACACGGTCATATTAACCCCGAAAAAACAACACAAGCTTACATTGAAGCATTTCTGCGGACTGGTGGTGAAATGGAAATTTGCCAAGTACAGAACTTCACCTCAAATCATGCTTCGCAAACGATCAAAACATCTACCAAAACTTACCACAGCGCTAACATTGTCGTCTGTGCTGGTGGACTTTCTCGACAGTTGCTCAAAGCATCCGGTATTCCGATAAAGTTGTATTTTACCCATGCGGAGATGATCCAAACTCCACCCGTAGAAGTGCAATTAAGTACCTTAATAATGCCGGCTAATCTCCAACGCTTTCAATTAGAAGCAGAGTCTACCAAAGTTGATGAATTATGGAATGAACCGGGACATGAACTATTAGCACCAATTTTGGATACGGGTGCAATTCAGTTTCAAAATGGAAGTATACGCTTGGGTCAAATTAGCCGTGTCCTTAGTGATCCCTATGTTGAGATAGATAGAAAAACAAGTGAAAGCTGGCTGAGGCGGAGTATAGGAGAAATATTACCAGCATTATCTAATTTACCAGGAACTTGGCATCATTGTTTAGTAGCATTTAGTAGAGATCGCCTTCCTGTAATCGGTTCTATTCCCGGATGTCATGGAGTGTATGTATTCGCTGGATTTAGCAACCCTCTAGCGATCGTACCGCCTTTAGCCCAACGCTTTGCTAATTATTTAACTGGCAAAGAAGACGAAATTATTTCTCAATTATCTCCTGCTCGCTTTCAATCTCCGATGTAGCTAAAAGTTCTGCCGCTTCTTTGAAAAGCTCATTTTGTTCTTTTTGAATTTCAGCTAGCCGTTGAGAAATTTCTTGTAATCTTTGTTGTTTTTCTAGGTTAATAATTGGATTATTTTTTGGTGGTAAAATAGGTATATTATTATTATATATATGAGAATTGCCTAGTTTTTTTATTGCTAAATTACTAATTTGAGTAAATGATGAAAAACTAAATTGTAGAATAGCCAAAATCAACTTCAAAGGTACTTTTAATATTGATCTACTAGCTGATTCAATCAAGCGACCAATTGCTTGAATAATACTGACAATTATAGCTAGAATAAACAACAAAATGACAAAACTAATAATTGGGTGATTAGCTGCCCAACCAATAATTTGTGCTAGTTGAAAAATAGAACGATTTTGATTCAGCAAATCATTCATATCGCTTCAGAATTTCCCTATGTTCACGCTACCATACCTATATGAGCAGCAATGATATGCCAACTCCCGCTCACAGAGACAGCCCAAACCCGCGTATAACGAAAGTCACCATTTGCAGGGCTACCATTATAACTACCAGATACTTGCATTCTGACTGAAACAATCGCTACTTCTCCATGAATTTGAATATGCTGCTGTGAAGGTATCAACTCGTGTATTTTAAACAAACCAGATTCGTGAGCAGCGAGATCATCTTGTTTTCCTAATAATTCTCCAAGATGACTAGTGATGATAATTTCCGGGGCTAGTAGTTCATTCAAAACGCTGACATCAGAAGCAAGCATGGCCTGTCTGAGCCGTTCTTCGACGTTGATAATCTGAGTTTCAATTGTTTCAGTCATGGTGTTTGTTTATGTTTCATATGACACAGATACACAAAAGGTTTTATGTATAATTTGCTTATTTTTCATGTGTAAATGCGGATAATTTCAGATAATAAGTGATAGCCAAAAGTAAAATTTTGATTGATTTATAAAGTAGTGTAGCGTAGCAGAAGTAGGGGTGTACAGCCGGGTTGCCCCTAACCATGTATTTGTATGATCAAAAAAGTTAAATACAATGACATGCGATCGCCACAAGTCATTGATAGAGTAATAAACAGAGGCTTGAGCATGGATAAGTAAAGATGATGACACTACAAGAATTCAAGCAATTAATCGAAAAACAACAACAATGTCCTGATTCACAACCAAAAGCTCTCCAAGCATTGTGGTTTGAGTATAAAGGTAATTGGGATAGAGCGCATGAAATAGTTCAAAATGCCAATGATCTCGATAGTGCGTGGGTTCATGCGTATTTACACAGAAAAAAAGGTGACATGAGTAATGCGCGTTACTGGTACAAACGTAGTGGGAAACCAGAATTTCACGCAGGACTCGATCAAGAATGGGAGCAAATAGTTTCTGATTTGCTAATAAAGGTGCAAGAATCATGGATGCCGATGAATTAATAAGGCGTTACGCTGCCGGAGAAAGGGATTTTACTGCTGTTAATTTAGCAGGAGCTAAGTTGATCGGAGCATATTTGGTTGGTATCAATTTGTATGCAGCAGACTTGAGTGGTGCTAACCTGGCTAAAGCTAAACTATGGGGTTCTAATTTAGGTGGCACAAACCTAGCCAAAGCCAATTTAACCAGAGCTAACCTCAGTTGTGCAAAGTTAATAGAAGCGAATCTGCGTGGAGCAAAACTACACTATACCAAGCTGTTTGGAGCAAATTTAACCGGAGCTTGCTACGACGATAGTACTCGATTTTCCTATGGCTTTGATCCACAAAGTAGAAATATGCGAAAGATATAGACTAGGACTAGCCCTTTCAAAGTGACTCATAAAATCTCTTTTTTCCTCTCTGCGCTCTCTGCGTTCTCTGCGGTTTCAAAGTTATTTATTTAACCTAAGAGGCACAGAGAACACAGAGATAAGAGCTTACAGAGGAGTTGATTGTCGAGAATTTTGCTCCACCTTGAAAGGGCTAGTCCCATAGACGATTAATGATGAAATTGTACAAACTACCTCTCACGGATGAGGGATTACTTCTCAGCAGATATTAAATTTTGTAAATATGAAGTTTATTTTGCTCGATTTTGGGGAAAAGCCATGAAAGCAAGCAAAGGCATTTTACAAAAAGCTTTGTTTAGTATAGTTGGTGTGGGTAGCCTCTTTGCTTTGTCTGCCTGTGGTCAACCGAATGCAGAAAATACTACTCCAACCGTTGGAGAAGCACCTACAACAAATACCTCACCTGTTGCGGAAGTGACTCCAACAACTACTGCAACTGCAACAGAAACCCCTGGTAATACAACCGCAGACAAAAATTTTGCAGAACTTTCTCAAGCAGCAGCCAGCCAAGGGTCTTTTAAAACCATAACCCAAGCATATAAAGCAGCAGGTTTAGAAGATCAACTGACTGCACAAGGCCCCTATACAGTTTTTGCACCCACTGATGCTGCTTTCAAGGCTTTACCAGCTGGTACTTTAGAAAACCTCCTCAAGCCAGAAAACAAGCAACAGTTAGTGAAACTTCTTAGTTACCACGTCATACCCGGACAAGTTACCTCTACTCAGTTAACATCTGGAGATGTAAAAACAGTTGAGGGTACTCCTGTGACAATTGATGTTAATAGTACTGCTAAAACAGTATCCGTCAACGGTGCTAAAGTTACTCAAGCTGATATCTTAGCAAGCAATGGTGTTGTTCATGTAGTTGACAAAGTAATTCTGCCTCCTGGTTTTAAAGTAAGTCCTACCTCTAGTCCCACACCACGGTAGTAAAGTTTGTAGTAACGACTTTAGTCTTTAAATTTTCATTTTCAAGGACTAAAGTCCTTACTACGAACTAAGCAAAAAACCGGGGAACATAATTGCTACCCGGTTCAGTCTATGGGGTATGAGAATCCTCAGCTTAGGGACACAGCATTAATGTGTCCCTATTTACTTATGTGGCAAAATTACAGAGCAACTGTTTTCTTGATTGCAGCAGCGAGTTCGCCTTTTGCATACTTAGCAGCAAACTCTTCCAAAGATACCTGCTTGATCTTGCTAGCATTACCAGCAGTTTCAAATTGTTGGTAACGTTCTGCACATACTTTTTGCATGTACTTAATAGAAGGCTTGAGGAAGTGACGGGGGTCAAATTCTTTGGTATTACCTGCCAATGCTTCCCGAACCGCAGCAGTAATAGCCAAACGGTTGTCGGTATCGATATTTACCTTACGTACACCGCTCTTGATGCCTTTTTGAATTTCTTCTACAGGTACACCGTAGGTTTCGGGGATTGTACCACCGTACTGGTTAATCAAAGCAATCAAATCTTCGGGTACGGAGGAAGAACCGTGCATTACCAAGTGGGTATTGGGCAAACGGCGGTGAATTTCTTCAATGCGGCTGATTGCCAAAATTTCGCCTGTTGGTTTGCGGGTGAATTTGTAAGCACCGTGGCTAGTACCAATAGCAACAGCCAAAGCGTCTACTTGGGTTTGCTCAACAAAATCAACAGCTTGGTCGGGGTCGGTTAACAGTTGGGAATGATCGAGTTTACCCTCGAAACCATGACCATCTTCAGCTTCGCCCATACCTGTTTCTAGAGAACCCAAGCAACCGAGTTCGCCTTCAACGCTGACACCCAATGCATGAGCTACTTCCACCACTTGACGGGTGACTTTGACGTTGTACTCATAGCTAGCTGGGGTTTTAGCATCAGCTTCCAGAGAACCATCCATCATCACGCTGGTAAAGCCGTTTTTAATTGCTGAGTAGCAAGTAGCTGGTTCGTTACCATGATCTTGGTGCATGGCAATGGGAAGATGGGGGTAAGTTTCCACTGCTGCCAAAATCAAATGACGCAGGAAGTTTTCACCTGCGTATTTACGAGCGCCACGAGAAGCTTGCAAAATCACGGGGCTATCTGTTTCATGAGCAGCTTGCATAATTGCTTGAATCTGCTCCATGTTGTTCACGTTAAAAGCTGGAATACCGTAATTGTTTTCAGCCGCGTGCTCCAACAGCAGCCGCATTGGCACGAGCGCCATAGATAGTCCTCCTAATTGTGTTGTCAGCTAGTCGGTTTGGAATATTGCGTAAATATATATTACGCCAATCTTAAGAAATTATTGTGACCCTATAGGAAATTATAACTAGTCATGGGTGTCTATGCTGAAAAAGTTTGTCCTAATCTGTGGATAAATATCCTCTATAGTTGCTCGATGTTACTGTACGATCAGTTACCCGACGCCTTGGGGTTTTGGTAACACTGTATTCCAAATGAGCAAATGAGGGACTTGTAGACTTGTAGATCAAAAAGTATTTCATTATGTGGGGAGAGGGGAGACAAGGGGGAGAGGGAGGACAAGGAAGACAAGGGGGACAATAAACACTAATGATGCGCGATGCTTTATTTTCGAGACGGCTAATAATGACCCCTACATCTACACCCACTTTATCTATAAATATAATTAAAGCTCCTTAGTCAAATAGACTTTAGGAGCTTTGATTTTTATTCACCGCGACGCCGTTTTACCTAAGTTTTTGACCTGGAGTAAACCAGGTGGGTACCGTGTCTTCCGTTTAAAGTTTCCGGGTACAAGCCCGGTTTACTGCCACGAAAAATGCTTGGTTCCCATACTTTTACAAGTCATAGATCACAAAACTTGTTGGCAGTCACCAACGTCGCAGTGCTATGAATCGATTATAGCTTTTAAAGTTGATTTTGTGTATGCCAAATTAGATTTTTTTGCTGGTTTAATTGGCGTACCAAATATTTTCTATAGTCTGGGCGATCGCCATCGCTTGATCTTGATTTTGATGATCTAACAAAACGGTGACGTGTCCTAACTTTCGCCCTGGACGAGATTCTGTTTTCCCGTACCAGTGGATATTACTTTGAGGAATTTGTTTTATTTTTTGACGTTTGGTAATATAATCATTTTTTGATATTTCGTAGCCCAACAAGTTTACCATAATAGCACATGGACAAGTTAGTTTAGGATTGCCCAAAGGTAAGCCAGAAACGGCTCTTAAGTGTTGCTCAAACTGGGAAGTTTCGCAGGCGTCGAGAGAAAAATGTCCCGAATTGTGAGTGCGGGGTGCTATTTCATTGACTAGCACTTTGTCATCTGCATTCAGGAATAGTTCAATCCCGAAAACTCCCACTGCTTCTAGGCTATTGAGGAGTGTATGGGACATATTCTCAATGTCTTTTTGTACATAGGATGGAATATCTGCTGGTGCAATTACCCGCCGACATACCTGTTCTTCTTGTTGGGTTTCTACAATTGGGAAAATCACGACTTCACCGCTTACAGAACGGGCTGCAATAACTGCTAGCTCTCGTTCAAACGGGATAAATTCTTCTAATATAAAAGCTACATTATTTGCAGATTCTAATTTTTGCTGAAGAGTGTGGATATCTTTAATGATAAAAGTACCCTGACCATCATAACCGTGACGGCGAGCTTTTAAAACTATTGGAAATTTTAATTTACTTATAAGTGAAAAATTATGAAGATTTTCACTTTCTATTCCTAACTCTTGACTTTCAACAGTTAACTGTTTATTTCCTGTTTGTGCGTCTTGTTTCCAGTTTCCTTTGATATCAAAGAATTGAGGAACTGGTAAACCTAAATCGCGTAAATAACAACGTTGGTGATATTTATCTAAAAGGGGAACTAATGCTTGTAGCGGCGGACGAAAACAAACCCCTTGTTCTGCTAAGACTGATAAAGCTTTCAGATTAACAAACTCATTTTCAAAAGTAATTATATCGCATTTAGTTGCTAAAACTTCTGTAGCTGCGGCATCATCTATTGGGGCGAAAATAGTGTCATGAGCGATCGCCACAGCTGGATCATTAGGACTAGGGGTTTGTACTACCAATTCCACGCCTAACTTTTTTGCTGCACCGCCCATCATCCAGGCGAGTTGTCCGCCACCGATTACACCAATACGCACGTTCTTACCCCAAACAATCACGAATGTTTACCCTGTCTTAGGATCATAGCGCGCTCAAGATCAGTTACCAGTTAATGTAGTTGCACAAAATTAAGTTCATTTGTGGAGGTCATCCAATTTTGGATTTTGGATGCGTGGATTTTCGATTTATTCCCAGGATTTTAGTAGAGACGCGATGAATCGCGTCTGTACAATAGTAGAGTCGCGATTCATCGCAAATTCACGAGTGACCCAATTAAATCCGCGATTTGACAAACTTCTCTAACCGATCCATCCCCTTCTCAATAGTGGTCATATCTGTAGCGTAGGAGAGACGAATGTTGTCATCTGCACCAAAAGCAATTCCCGGAATGACTGCTACTTGTTGTTCCTCTAATAAAGCGTCAGAAAATTGCAGAGATTTTAATCCGGTTTTGCTGATCTCAGGAAATAGATAAAACGCACCGTCTGGTTGGGAACAAGTTAATCCCGGTATGGCGTTAACTCGTTCTAGCATGACTTGGCGGCGTTTTGCAAAAGCTTGGCGCATTTCTTCGACACAGTCTTGGGAACCTTCCAAAGCTGCGATCGCACCATACTGAGCAAAGGTACATACATTTGAAGTACTATGACTCTGGACTGTACTTGTGGCTTTAATAATATCTATTGGCCCTGCCAAATAACCAACCCGCCATCCCGTCATTGAGTAACCTTTGGCAAAACCATTACTAATAATTGTACGAGCAAATATTTCTTCTCCCAGTGAACCAATAGACAAATGTATTGCACCGTCATAGAGAATTTTTTCGTAAATCTCGTCAGAGACAACAAAGATATCTGTTTCAACTATAACTTCCGCCAAGGCTTTGATTTCCTCTGGCGTGTACACCATACCTGTAGGATTAGATGGCGAGTTGAGGATAAATAACTTAGTCTTGGGAGTGATAGATTTGCGTAATTGCTCAGGAGTAATTTTATATCCTGTACTCCCATCTGTAGGAACAATTACAGAAACACCACCCGCCAAAGTCACCATTTCGGGATAGCTTAACCAGTAGGGAGCAGGGATAATAACTTCATCACCGAGTTCAATGGTTGCTAGCATTAAATTAAACAAAGAATGCTTACCACCATTGGTGACGATGACATTTTCTGCTTTATAATCAAGACCATTATCATTTTTCAGCTTGCGGGCGATCGCTTCTCTTAACTTTGGTTCCCCAGCAGCAGGCCCATATTTAGTCTTACCTTCATCTAATGCTTTTTGAGCAGCAGCTTTAATATGTGCTGGGGTATCAAAATCCGGTTCACCAGTGCTAAAACTACAAACATCTATACCTTCGCCCTTCATTGCTTTTGCTTTCGCTGCGATCGCTAAAGTTATAGAGGGCGTAACTTGACTTACTCTTCCTGCCAGCTTCATCGTTACTAAAATTATCCGTATATTCGTGTAAAATAAGGTCAAAGAGTGGAGAAAAATCCCTAATTGGGATTGAAATGCAAGACTTCACTCAGCGAATTCTCACCTCTTCCAGAATATCCCAGAACTAAGGGGAAGAGGAGCAGGGATTACAATACGTTTCGGTTAAGGATTTTTCGGCATAATTTTGTCATGTAGAGCGGGGAACAGGAAATAGGAAAACTATTCCCTGTTCCCTTATTGTATGAAAATAAGAGATTTATAACATTTAAGGCAGATTTTTGACTTAAAAATCTGTTTTATGACTTGTGAAGCTAATTTAAAACTCAAAAACCTGATTCAGGAGTTTCAAACCTGATTCAGGAGTTTCAAACCTGATTTAGGAGTTTCAAACCTGATTCAGGAGTTTCAAACCTGATTTAGGAGTTTCAAACCTGATT
>NZ_NAPS01000002.1:318560-347734 GCF_004323185.1 Westiellopsis prolifica IICB1 | reverse complement strand
TTCCCTTATTGTATGAAAATAAGAGATTTATAACTTTAAAATCAGATTTATGACTTAAAAATCTGATTTATGACTTGTAAACCTGATTTAAAACTTTAAAACCTGATTTAGAAGTTTCAAACCTGATTTAGAAGTTTCAAACCTGATTTAGGAGTTTCAAACCTGATTTAGGAGTTTCAAACCTGATTTAGGAGTTTCAAACCTGATTCAGGAGTTTCAAACCTGATTTAAGTAAGTCGGTGGGAATAAACAGAACTATATTACACCCTTACCAATAACAAACGACAAATGACAAATGACACCGAAATGTATTGTCGGGATTGGGGATTAAAAGAAGACAAGGGAGAGGGGGAAACGCCATGACGTGGTAAATCTATCAAAAATCTACCCCGTGTCTCTTGTTCTCCGTGTCCCTACTCTGCGCGTCTCCCCAATCCCCAATTCAAGCAATTGTCACTTCTTTGGATAAATAAACGTCTTGAATGGCGTGGAATAATTGCACACCTTCCTCGAAGGGACGTTGGAATGTTTTGCGTCCAGAAATTAAGCCTGTACCGCCAGCACGTTTGTTAATAACTGCGGTGCGGATTGCTTCTGCAAAGTCATTTTTCCCCGATGCGCCACCAGAATTGATTAAACCAGCGCGTCCGCAGTAACAATTCAAGACTTGGTAACGAGTTAAATCAATGGGATGATCTGTTGTTAAGTCTGTGTAAACCCGTTTGTCGGTTTTACCGTAACTCTTACCTGTTGCTTGGGCGACTGCTGTGTAACCATTATTATTTTCTGGTAGCTTTTGTTTAATGATGTCAGCTTCTATGGTTACGCCTATGTGGTTGGCTTGTCCTGTCAAGTCAGCAGCAAGGTGATAATCTTGATCTTCTTTAAATGCATTATTACGCAAATAGCACCAGAGAATTGTCACCATTCCCAATTCATGAGCGCGTTTAAAAGCTTGGCTGACTTCTTGAATTTGTCTGGTAGAGTTTTCCGAACCAAAATAAATTGTCGCTCCCACTGCGACAGCACCCAAATTCCATGCTTGTTCGACAGAAGCGAACATAATTTGGTCAAATTGATTGGGATAAGTCAGGAGTTCGTTGTGATTGAGTTTGACAATGAAGGGGATTTTGTGGGCATATTTACGTGAAACTATACCCAACACTCCTAATGTTGTAGCTACAGCATTACAACCAGCAGCGATCGCCAACCTGATAATATTTTCTGGATCGAAGTAAATCGGGTTGGGTGCAAATGATGCACCTGCTGAATGTTCAATCCCTTGGTCTACTGGCAAGATGGAAAGATAGCCAGTATAAGCAAGTCTACCAGTGGAGTATAGCGTTTGTAGATTACGCAAAACTTGGGGATTGCGATCGCTATTCAGCCAGACTCTATCTACGAAGTCAGGACCTGGTAAATGCAATAAATCTTTGGAAACTTTAGCTTGATAATTCAGTAAGTCTTGGGCTTCATCACCGAGAACAGATTCAATGGAATTGGGCGTTGCTAGCGTTGTAGTCATAGCCTTTCCTGCAATAATTTAGACATTGTTGCTAAATACTAGCAACACTAATACTACGATGATGCTAGCAAAGCTTTGTTATATTGACCGATAATTCCGAGCAAGGTACAAGAAAGCAGATAAATCCTGGGAATCAATCCGCAATTAAGTGACAACGCAATGCAAACCGTTTTCTATTTAGTACTCTGTCACATCAACTTTGCTTGGTAAACCAAGTTTTAGAATCTCTCTTTTTCTCCTCCTCTGCGTTCTCTGCGTCTCTGTGGTTCGTTTTTTTACCCTTAAAAGTTGCTGTGACAGACTACTAGTTCAGTAAGAAAAATTTTAGCCTCTGCTGGTTCTGATGAAATGGTGAAGTAGTGGAAAGTGACAGATGGCGATCGCATCACATTTTTCGTCATATTTTTGGGGTTGTACCAGACGCGATATATCGCGTCTCTACATGATTTAAATGTCAATTAATTTGTCTTATCCGAGCAGTATTGGCATCACAGCTAAGTAAAAGATAAAAAAAATGTTTATCATTTGGTTAAATATAGTTTAATTTTTAATTTAATTTGTATTTATAAACACAGGATAATTTTACAATTTACAAGTAAGTGAAACCTCAACTTTTTTGATTAATGTTTCTGGGATTGGCAATGATTCAAAGTCAGGTATTTATAAATGCTCTGAATCAAATATCCTGTTGCGATTTCGGGGGTTATTCAGGTAAACAAAATCAATCAAATAGCCATATTTTATAGGTTACAAAGATAAAATAACTGTTTTATAACCTGATATCAACTTATTTTTTTGGATAGATTTTAACTTAAAATAAAAATATATTTGCTGATATTAAATAGAATTAAAAAAAATAGAATAAAAGCTTGCTTCAAAGAACAAAACAGCCTAATATAAGAAAAACCATCTTTAATCTTTCTGTGAAAGAAGCAAGATTAAAGATGTGAATAAATGCTAAGAGTATTTCATAGGGGTGTAATACTAAGTAACTGTTACTTGTCATAAATTAACGTGAGTCTGAGAATATTTATCAGACTCAATAATTGAGTCGCCCGCAAGTAAACTGCGTGGCTAATAATCAAAGTCTACTTTCAGTAGACTAAATCAATAAGCCTTTTAACCCACTTAAAGTGGGTTTTAGCTATAAGCCCCAAATTTATTTGAGGGCAGTATTTTGAGCTAATGAAATCTGTCTAAATCAGGTTAATTTCATGTAAAAATTTGAGATTTTTTTGAAGTTATGAAAGACTAATTCATAACTTAGTTTTTGGGCTTTTTTTCTTAATTATCAAAAATAATTACACTGTATTTATTTACTTAATATCTTGCACCTAGCCCGAAATTAAAATTTGGGCTGAAAGCTAAAGTTGGTTTTAATCTGACGGGCTAAGGTTTAAACCCATAAAAATGTGTTTGAGCTTTGAAATTGATTTTACGGCTGATTCCAATTGGTGCAAGATGAAAGTAAATTTATCTGGGTGCGCTCGTCCAGTTGTATCAGTTATTAGCTTGGCTACTAAAACTGGTTAAAAATTTGATTTTTCATTTATCCAGACGAGTATTTGCATCGAAATTTATGATCAATGAATCAAATAACAAACAAAATCAGCTTCAGGGATACGCTTTCAAAAAACCATCATTAACTAATGGTCACGATGATAGCTATCAAAAAAATATCAGAACAAATAAAACAAATTTCACTGGAAATAAAAAAGTCATAATTTCTATATGGCGATGGTTTTCTAACCTTTCTATTAGCCGCAAACAGCTAATTGCGTTAATAGCTTCGGAAGTGGTATCTATTCTAGGAATCAGCCTTGTTGCAAGATATTTGATTACTACTAATTTACAGGCTCTATCACTAGAACAAGCAAAGTCAGAAATAGCTATTACAGACATGGCTTATAATACCAAAGTCAATCAAATGGGCTTTGGCTTTCGTGGACAATCTGATAATGCGGCAATTATTCAAGCTGCGATCGCTCATAATGCAAATCAAAGTTTAAGTCCTTATTTAAAGGCAAAATTGAAGCAAATTCTGGCAAATGAAGTTAAGGCAAGAAAAATTGAGTACGCCACATTAGTTGGAAAAAATTTGCAGATTATTGCTAATGCAAATGCTGACCGTCAAGGAGAAATATTTAATCCCGATAACTTAGTGAGTGAGGTTTTTAATAAATCTCAACAAATCAAAGCTAATAGCATTATCAATTGGTCAGAATTGAGTAAAGAATCTCCTCCTTTACCAAAGATTTTTAATCAAGATCCTCTGATTCGTTACACAGTCACACCTGTTAAAGATCCAATTACAAAAGCAGTGATCGGTGCATTAGTTTCCGGTGATATTGTCAATGGTAAAGACGCGATTGTGAGGGGAACATTAGAAGCTACTGGGGGAGGCTACAGTGCAGTTTATATACGCAAACCAACAGGAGAATTTACTATAGCAACAGCCTTAGAGCAAGATAAATCTCAGAAGAATAATCAAGGC
The DNA here is from genome assembly GCF_004323185.1 of Westiellopsis prolifica IICB1. GTDB lineage: Bacteria > Cyanobacteriota > Cyanobacteriia > Cyanobacteriales > Nostocaceae > Pelatocladus > Pelatocladus prolificus_A. Next base: position 343,715 of record NZ_NAPS01000002.1, on the reverse strand, counting down.
ATACCGAATGTAACATTACCCGAAGCAGGTAAATCTTTACTCGATGCAGCAACCCTAGCTCCAGGAAAAACAGTTACTACACGCTTGAAATTAGGTAAACAAACTTACTTAATGGTAGCAAAAGCCGTACCAAATAAAATAATAGAAACAAATAATGGTGCAAAATCTGTATACGACAAAAAGCCGATCGCCATATTAGTACGGGGAACTCCAGATACTGTTGTTAATAAATTGTTAGAACAAAGTCTTGGGATAGAAATTATTGTTCTTGTTGTCGCCTTAGCAATCTCTTTGATTTGGACACTAATTATTAGACGAGTAATTGTTAAACCAATCAAAAAGCTAGAGCAAACGGCTAAAAAATTAACTTCAGGGGATCACTCTGCGCGTGCTGAGATTTTTGCTAATGATGAAATCGGTAAATTGGCTATTAGTTTTAACACTATGGCAGACAAGTTTACAGAGCAAATTCTTCAAAAAGAAGATTATGCTAGACTCATGGAGCTAATCAACAACATTACTTTTCGGCTTCGTGGTTCGCTCAATACAGCACAAATTTTGAATGCAGCAGTAATAAATTTACGAGAAGCAATCAAAGCAGATCGAGTTATTGTTTATCGCTTTGATGAAAACTGGGTAGGAACAATTGTAGCTGAATGTGTTGGTGATGAATGGCCAAGGGCTTTGGGTGCAGAAATTGCTGATCCCTGTTTTGCTCAAGAATATGTTGACAAATATCAAAAAGGCCGTATCCAAGCGCTGGAAGATATATACGCAGCAGGTTTGACCGAATGTCATATTGCTCAACTAGAAGCTTTTGAAGTCAAGGCGAATTTAGTCACGCCAATATTGCTGAACAACAAGCTATACGGTTTATTAATTGCTCATCAATGTTCTGCTCCCCGTAAATGGCTACAATCAGAAATTAATCTATTTCAGCAGGTGGCAATTCCCATTGGTTATGCTCTAGACCAAGCATATACTATTGCACAGATAGAAAAATCTCGTTCTCATGCAGAAACGATCGCGATCGAGCAAAATCAACAAAAAGAAGCATTACAAGAACAAATCTTCAAACTATTGCGAGATATCCAAGGTGCATCAAAAGGTGATTTGACAGTACGTGCGAAAATTAGACAAGGGGAACTTGGTAGTGTGGCTGAGTTTTTTAACTTAGTAGTTGATAATCTCAGAGAAATTGTCGCCAAAGTCAAAACCTATGCAACTGAAGTAAATGTAGCGATCGCCAAAAACGAACGTGCAATTAACCGACTTAGCGATGAAGCTATCAAACAAGCTGTTGAAATTAATTTTATCCTCAATAATATGGAGCGTATGACACTGTCAATTGTAGATGTGGCTCGAAGCGCTCAAAAAGCTGCCGAAGTTGCTCATACAGCCTCCGATACTGCGACTGAAGGTGAAACAGCAATGGATGCAACGGTAGAAAAAATCTCTAGCCTACGCTCTACAATTGATGATACAGGCAAAAAAGTCAAGCGTCTAGGAGAATCTTCACAACAAATATCCCGCATAGTTTCCTTGATTAACGATATTGCAGTGCAAACCAACTTGCTAGCAGTGAATGCAGGACTAGAAGCTTCAAAAGCCACTGAAGGAAGCCGAGGTTTTATCGTGGTTGCAACTGAAGTTGGTGAATTAGCAGCGCGTTGCTCTGACGCTACTCAAGAAATCAAGCAAATTGTAGAGAACATTCAACGAGAAACAAATGAAGTTGCCAAAGCGATGGAACAAGGAACTACCCAGGTAGTGGAAAGCTCTCGCATTGTGGAAAATGCTAAAACTTCGCTCAACAAAATTCTCAGTGTTTCTCACCAAATAGACGAACTGGTGCAATCAATTTCTCAGGCGACAGTTTCTCAAGTCGAAACATCGCAAGCGGTAACTAGATTAATCACAGAAATTTCCCAAGTGTCAGAAATGACTAGTAACTCCTCACGCCAAATCTCTCAATCGTTGCAACAAACTGTACAAACTTCTCAAGAACTACAAGCAGCGGTGACGAAATTTAAAGTTAACTAATTTGACCAAAATCCCGCCCTAAAATCAATTTTGGGCTGATATTAGGTTCGCTTGATTACTTAATAATTCCCTTTAAACCCCACCCCGGTTTTGTCTAACGCCAAAACCTCCCCTAAGCGCGCAATACGGTTCGGATAAGACAAATCAATTGACATTTAAACCCTGTAGAGACGCGATATATCGCGTCTCTACATACCAAAATTATGACGAAAAATCCTTAACCGAACCGTATTGCCTCCCCGCACGCGCTTAGGGGATTAAGGGGTGGGGTGCAATGACTGTGGGAAGCATAACTAATTATCCGAACTTAATATCATTGGTTTTTCCCATTACTCAATACCGACCTTGACGAATAATACAAGTGTTCTAGCGGACATGATATCAGATGTATAGCAAAATTAAAGAGAAACGGTATAGCTGTTATACCCACATTTGGAATGTGGAGTTTGAAATATGTCTAGCGATACTACTCAATCTGAATTACTAGATAGCAAAACCAGTCCGCAACACAAACCCCGTCAAATTCTCAGTGTACAAGAATTGAATGCTTTGAGCGATCGCTCTAATGCTCAAGGACTACTGCAACTGGCTGGACATCTGGCTGTAATGGGATTAAGTGGCTATGTGTGGGTGACAAACTTTGGTAATTGGTCACTAGCAATTCCAGCATTGGTAATCTATGGCTTTAGTATTGCTGCAATGTTTGCACCCATGCACGAAAGCATCCACAGAACACCCTTTGCTAACAATAGATTGAATGATACTGTAGCTTGGTGTACAGGCGTGCTGTCATTTTACAATAGCACCTTTTATCGTCATTACCACAAATGGCATCACCTTTATACTCGTGTTCCTGAAAAAGATCCGGAACTGAGTGATCTTAAGCCCAATAATTTAGGTAAATACTTGTTAATTATTAGCGGTTTACCTTGGTGGTTAGGAAAGATACGCGGGCATTTTCGGGCTGCAATTGGTCAACTTGATGATTGTCCATTTATACCAGAAACAGCACAAGGGGAAGTGATTCGCTCGACTCGTTGGCAATTAGCTGTTTATGCAGGTGCGATCGCTCTGTGTATAATTGTAGGTCAGCCTTGGTTTATTTTATATTGGCTATTGCCGCTTCTAGTCGGTCAACCAATTTTACGTTTTATCCTGCTGGCGGAACATACAGGATGCTCTCTTGATGCTAATTTACTTACCAATACGCGCACAACGCTAACACTTTGGCCTGTAAGATTTTTAATGTGGAATATGCCGTTTCATGCAGAGCATCATTTGTATCCATCAATCCCCTTTCACGCTTTACCTACAGCCCATCAGCAGTTAGCTTCACATTTTACTCATATTGAACCAGGTTACATGAAAGTCAACTGGGATATTTTAACTCAATCTGTACAGTAAGTCGGTCTTAATAAACACAGTGGGAGTTACGAAAAAAAGGGAACAGGGAAAGAACCAGACGCGCTATGGCTCGTCTGGTACATTTGTGCCGACTCACTTAAATATCTACAATCGATGCAGTGAACTATTGCTGTATCCAGGGTTATGTTGCGGAAACCGAAAAAGCGTTGGACACCGTCAAACTGGGCTAGTTGGAAGCCATTTGGTATTGGAGAACAATATCCGAATAACTATTGGGAGGTATTTCGAGCGATTTGGTTGTCGCGCGATCGCTTACCCTATGCTTGGGATATTCTGAATCAGGGAGTTTGTGACGGTTGCGCTTTAGGGACAACCGGCATGAAAGATTGGACGTTACAAGGAATACACTTATGTAACGTTAGATTACGGTTATTACGGATGAATACCATGCCAGCTTTCGACCCCCAAATACTGGCAAATGTGGAGCAATTACAAACTTACAAAAGTGCTGAATTGCGTGAATTAGGACGCCTCCCATACCCGATGCTCCGCCGATGTGGGGAAAAAGGATTCCGCCGAGTTAGCTGGGAGGAAGCTTTAGATGTCATTGCTACTCGTATCCGTGCCACAACACCAGATCGCCTTAGTTTCTACATTACCAGTCGCGGCACTGTTAACGAAACTTATTATGCAACCCAAAAAGCTGTGCGGGCGATGGGAACAAATAATATTGATAATGCTGCCCGTATTTGCCATTCTCCCAGTACCGCCGGACTGAAAGCAGGTTTAGGTGTGGGGGCAACGACTTGTTCTTATAAAGACTGGGTAGGTACTGATTTATTAGTCTTTATTGGCTCAAATGTCGCCAACAATCAGCCGGTCACGGTTAAATATCTGCATTACGCCAAAAAAGCTGGTACAAAGATTGTTATCATTAATACCTACCGCGAACCAGGGATGGAACGCTACTGGGTTCCCTCTATTCCTGAAAGTGCTTTATTTGGTACTAAATTTGCTGAAGATTTCTTTTTGGTCAATATGGGTGGTGACATGGCATTTTTAAATGGCACCATCAAGCATATGATTGCCAATGGTTGGGTAGATGAATCGTTTATTGACCGTTACACAAGTGGTTTTGCAGATTTAAAGACAAGCCTAGAAAATCAAACTTGGGAAGAATTAGAAAGACTCTCAGGTAGTACTCGCGAACAGATGTACGCCTTTGCCAAAATGGTGGGAGAAGCCCAAAAAGCTGTGTTTGTTTGGAGTATGGGTGTTACTCAGCATGAATGCGGCGAAGATAATGTCAGAGCAATTATTAATCTTGCCCTGACTAAAGGTTTTGTTGGTCGTGAAGGCTGCGGTTTAATGCCAATTCGCGGTCATTCTGGGGTGCAGGGTGGCGCAGAGATGGGATGTTACGCCACGGTGTTTCCTGGTGGTAAACCGATTACTCCCGAAAATGCAGCCCAGTTAAGTCAGTTTTGGGGGTTTGAAGTACCTACAACTAAGGGTTTAATTGCCCCAGAAATGATTGATGCTGCATACAATGGGCAATTAGATGTATTGTTCTGTGTCGGTGGAAATTTCTTGGAAGTGCTACCAGAACCTGATTATGTGGAAGAGGCGCTTCAGCGTGTACCGTTGCGAGTTCACATGGATATTGTTCTCTCCAGTCAAATGTTAGTAGAACCGAGTGATACTGTAGTACTCCTACCCGCAACAACTCGCTACGAAATACCTTTCGGGGTGACAGAGACTAGTACCGAACGCCGAGTCATTTTCAGCCCAGAAATTCCCGGCCCCAGAATCAAAGAGGCGCGTCCGGAGTGGGAAGTGTTTATGGAATTAGCAAGGCGGGTTGTAGAGGTGCAAAATTTCGCGTCTCTACATTTTGAAAATACAGCGATGATGCGGCAAGAAATTGCTCAAGTTATTCCCCAGTATGCAGGGATTCAACATTTACAGCAAGCAGGTGATCAATTTCAGTATGGTGGTTCACATCTGTGCTTTGGCTGGAATTTTCCTACAGTTGATGGTAAGGCGCATTTTGCACCATTGTCTCCTAGTGTAGGAGGGCATAGCAATGTACCTTTACCACCAGATTGTTTTTTAGTTGCAACTCGCCGGGGTAAACAATTTAATAGTATGGTACAGGAACGCAAAGATGCTATTACTGGTGCATTCCGAGAAGCGGTTTTAATGAATGCTGCTGATGCAGATAGGTTGGGGTTGAAAGATGGGGATGCAGTTATGCTGAAAAATCAGTTGGGAGAGTTTCAGGGAAGAGTGTATATTGCACCGATTCAGCCTGGTAATTTGCAGATTCACTGGCCAGAGGGAAATGTGTTGTTAGATAAAAGCAAGCGATCGCGCGAAGGTGTACCAGACTATAATGCTGTGGTGCGATTGGAAATTGGGGGTCGCCGATTAACTTAACGTGAGTTCGACAGTGATAAAAGCCCTCACCCTCGGCCCCTCTCCCAAACTTGGGAGAGAGGGGTGATACCATTTCACAAAAAATCTGATACAAATACAGACCCTGTACCAGACGCGATATATCGCGTCTGGTACAAAATTTATGTGTATCGTGATTAACGTGAAATGGTATGAGGGCTTTGTCCTCTCTCTGCCTTCAACTTGTGTGATTTGAGATATAGCTACGGCTGTGATTAGAAGTTAGGAGCCTGGTCTGAATAAGAAATCATACAAATCTAATACTCCTGATTCGCCAAATAGCTCCTCTCCGGCTAGTTGGCTGATATCCCCAACTTCCCGTCCTAGCCCTACAACTAAATCAGCTGCTTGACCGCCTACTACAGTCACTAAATCTGCATCACTCAATTCTTCAAATGTGTTGATTTGCAATTCACCGATTTTGATGTTTGCCATAAGTCTTTTGTTCAGCAATGTTCAAATGGATTGATTACACCTAAATACTAACAGCCTATTTAGGGGCTAATATGAAGCTTATATAATCATTAGAGAAATAATAACTGGTTAGGTAATATTAAATTCATAAAACTTATGTAAGTATCAAAAAAATCAAAATTTTTTCTTTGTAGTAAGCGGCTCCAGCCCTGATTTTGAGGACTAAAGTCCTTACTACGAACTTAAAATTTCATCTGAATCGTTGTACAATCAAAAATATAGCCCGCTTGTGCGGGCTATGGGACAAAACAGTTAACAACTAGATTATTTTGTAGATTACTATCTTGGTTGCTGTTGTTGCTGGCGTCTTACATTTTGCCGATATTCGTCTAGTTGTTTCTTTTGTTGGGGAGTCAGAACAGCTTCCATCTGCTGTTGTGAAGATGCCAAAATTTGCTGCAATTGGGTTTTTTGTTGTGGGGTAAAATCTAGTGCAGCAAAAGCTTGTTGAGGAGGCTGACCTGATTGCATAGCAACCTTAATTTGATCGCGCTGCTTCTGTGTCAAAACTTTCTCAATGCTAGTACGGGCATTAGCACGAATTTGGGAAATCTTTTGTTGTTGTTGCTGTGATAGCTCAATACGGGGTGGTTGTAGTTGTTGGTTAGCTTGTGCAAGCTGTAAGGAAACCTTTGGAGCGCTTTCTGCTTGCACAGAGCGCTGTGGCATAGCTGTAAAACTGAGGGCAACGGCTGCGGCTATGAGTGACAAATTTTTGAATTTCATTTATTGCCTCTGTGGATTTCTCCCGTTCGTCTTATTAATTATAGAAACTGATCGTCCATAAGTACGTCCGTGATATTAATGCTTCAGTAGGAATTCTGTAAAGCCAATTTGGAAAATTGGGAAGGCGGAGTCCCCAGATTTATATTGATAATCATATCAGGTTCGCTTGATTACTTATAATTCCCTTTGAACCCCACGCCGGTTTTGTCTAACACCAAAACTGCCCCTAAGCGCGTGCGCTTAGGGAATTAAGGAGTGGGGTGCAATTACTGTGGTAAGTATAACTAATTATCCGAACCTGATATCAATGGTTAACTGCGAAAACGGCTAGCAAAAAGCATTATTGGTGCTGTAAGTAACAGCCAAAATATAGGTAGTCCAAAATAAATTGCTGCGTAAATTGCGTTAGTAGCCCGTGTCTTGATAGGTTCGACAGAAAGCCAAGTATTCATTACACCAATATTAATTACCCCAAGTAGGAAGTGAAGGGCTAATACGACGATAGTCAGAATCACAATCCAGTGCGTTGCTAAATTCAGGCGTCGTCCCCAAGCAATCACGACTAAAACAAGGGTAGTGGCGAGAGTCAGCCAACGTAGAGCCATGACGGGAAAAAAGATAATCACTGCTTCATTGGCATTAATCCCAGGATGTTTAAATGGAGATAGCGGTAATGACCAGAAAAATAGCAGGGCGGTAGTAGCAAGTGAAGCAAACCAGCAACCCCAGAATAAAGTTTGTTTTATAACCATTAATATTGATGTTTAATCTGATGTGTGAAAATTGAAAAATCCAGATTCACGACTTCAGAGAATAAGTCGGGAATCTTTTTATCTGTTAAAGTTTCAAATTTTAAGTTTTGCTAAACCTAAATAACGGATTCCTATTGGTGAGATTTCAAAACAACAGGGAAGAACTTCTAAACCTAAAGATATTGCTTGCCGTAACAATTTTCCATATACAGGATCGGCGCTATCACCAGGGGCAAATTCTTCGCAATCTCCCCGATTAATAAAATAAAGCATAACTGCTCGACTTTGGGGAAGGAGTGCCATTAATTCTCGCAGGTGTTTTTGTCCTCGTGTTGTTTCTGTGTCGGGAAATAGGGCTAATCTGCCTTGCGTCCAAGTAGTGTTTTTGACTTCTAAATAAATCGGACGACCATGATCAGCTAATAGTAATGTATTGTTTTCTTGTGGTGCTGTTTGAGATAATATTGGGTTATTATCTATTTGCTTTGATAGTAAATTTGATTGTTGTTCTAATGTTGCAGTTGCTGAGATAAAAAAATCGACTCGACTTTTTTTATCTTGTCCGTAGACAACTTCACCACGAATTTGATGATATTTACCTAATTCGGGAAAAAGATTTTTTTCTAATGCTAATTTAATGATGCGATTTGGCAAACCTGTATTGACGCCTACCCAAGTTGGTTCATTATCATGCACTTGAATTAATTCCCAAGTGTAAGCTAATTTGCGCTTAGGATTATCACTTTTAGAAAGCTGCACTGGATTACCAGGGATGCAAACTCCTGTCATTGGCCCTGTATTGGGACAATGTGCTGTAACTACCTCCCCCGAAGCAAGTTCAACATCAGCAAAAAAGCGTTTATAGCGTCTGAGCAAGACACCAGGATATAAAGTTGGGTAATAGTAAAGGTAGTCAGTAGTCATTAAGGTTATACTTATGCGCGATCGCGTTGTATTAAAAACTATATCTGTAAGTCTGCCTTTTGGCATTGGTTCGATGTCTGGGGAGGAAAAATACCTGGTGACTATTGCTGGTGTCGAGGAGTAAGCAGTGCAAGAGTTTGATGTTTTCCTGGCTCACAATAGCAAAGACAAGCCTCAAGTTAGAGGGATCGCTGAACAACTCAATCGCTATAATCTTAAACCATGGTTCGATGAGGAGCAAATTTTTCCGGGAGACAATATTCAGCAAGTTGTGTTCCAAGGAATTTCCCAGTCTAAGGTCGGTGCTTTCTTTATTAGTCAAAATGGATTGGGGACTTTTCAGGAGAATCTTGAATTGGGTGCAATCATCCAATTTTTTCTGAAAAAACACCAAAACCAAAGTTTTCGCGTGATTCCCATCCTACTTGGTATAAACGATATTCCAGACAGTTTATTTTATTTGAGTCAATGGGCCTGGATTCAATTCACTAATTCAAATGATGAAGCAGCATTAAAAAGTTTAATACGTGGGATTAAAGGTCGAAGTGCAGAAGTAGATAAACAACAAGTGATTCAAATCTCAGATACACCTTTGATAATTCAGCCAAAACAACCACCTCAAACAGATGACCTAGCCTCAGAAAAAGGTATAGACTACACCAGACTGCGCGATTTATTAAGAGCAAGGGAATGGAAAAAGGCTGACAGAGAAACCTATCGGGTGATGATTCAGATTGTAGGTAAAAAAGATGGCGATTGGTTCACTTCAAACGAATTGTTAAATTTTCCTTGCACTGATTTACGCACAATTGATCAACTTTGGGAAAAGTACAGCAATGGACACTTTGGTTTTAGTGTTCAGAAAGAAATTTACTTGAGCGTGGGCGGTAAAATTGACGGCAAGTCTGATGAGGAAGCATGGAATAAGTTTGGCGATCGCGTAGGATGGAGAGTGAATAGTAGTTGGGTATACTATATAAACCTAACTTTCGATACCTTTGCTCCAAAGGGACATCTCCCAGTAATTTGGTGGGGGGGTTGGTTTAGTGGGAAAGTTTGGGTTTTAAATATGGGTTTATTTAATGGTTGGGTCGCTGGGGGAAGCGGTCGGGTTTCTTCTCTCGCATCAAGACTTGTAGAGTGTAACATCAGGTTCGCTTGATTACTTAAATAATTCCCAAATAACCCCACCCCGGTTTTGTCTAACGCCAAAACCGCCCCTAAGCGCCTGCGCTTAGGGGATTAAGGGGTGGGGTACAATGACTGTACATAGAGAACATCGCGACATTTGTGGCTAACGTCGTGACATTTGTGGCTAACATCGCGACATTTGTGGCTAACGTCGCGACATTTGTGGCTAACATCGCGACATTTGTGGCTAACGTCGCGACATTTGTGGCTAACGTCGTGACATTTGTGGCTAACGTCGCGACATTTGTGGCTAACGTCGCGACATTTGTGGCTAACGTCGCGACATTTGTGGCTAACGTCGCGACATTCATAAAGAACATCGCGACATTTGTGGCTAACGTCACGACGTTCTTTATGAATGAAACGATTTTCACCACAAACGTCAAAGCGATGCTGCAAAACAGCCGCTACGCGATCGCCAATAACAATTAAATTTAAGTACTTCAAATCGGACTGCTATTATGGTCGCGATTACTTCTTTTGTATCCATTCTCTGGCTCGTCTAACTTGAGAATACCAACTCGCAGTACCCTTAAAAATAGGTAGAGTTTCAAAACATAGAATTTATGTTGCACAAAAATGAGCGTTGGAGAAAAAAAGATATTTGGGGTATTCTTGCTGCTGCTAGCTTAGTGATCTTGCCAGGGGGATTAGTTGGTTGCAACTTTGGCACAGGAAATGAACGCCAAGAACAACAAGAGAATAACACAAATCAATCAGACTCAGATGACGATGATGACGACAGAAAAAATAACCAACGGCGCGATAATGATGATGATGATGATGACGATGATTAACTGAAACAAAGCAAAGGGTTTAAACCCTTTGTTAATAGCACAGGTCGTCTTCAGACGACTTAAATAAATCAAACAGTCTGCTTTAAGCAGACTTTCACTATAAGACTGCAATTTCAATCGCAGGCGTTTTTTTGAAGATTTGGGATGCTCCCCAATGTAAATGATATCAAGCAAACCTGATATGAGACTGCAATTTCAATCGCAGACGGGTTTTTTGAAGATTTGGGATGCTCCCCCATTTCTTGATAAATAACGTCCTCTAGGCGTACCAATTACCTGTCCTTGATCAAAAATCTTCTTCCCTCGTAAAAAAGTTGTTTTAACTCTTCCAGTCAACTCCAATCCTTCAAATGGCGTATACCCTTGCTGCGATTCCGACTCACTAGCACGAACAACAAAGGTTTCATTAGGATCTAGTAATACCAAATCTGCATCGTAACCAACTGCAATATCACCTTTTGAACTTAAGCCAAACCTTTGTGCAGGATTCCAGCTTAATAACTCAGCCATGTGATTATAAGACATACCCCGCTTGCTTCCTTCACTAAAGACGCCAGAAAGCAGGTATTCTGTACCACCAAACCCAGATTTTGCCAGCCAAATGTTATTGGGATCTTTCTGAGAAGCTTTTTGTTCGGCTGCACAACAGGCGTGATCACTAACAATCCAATCAACTTGGCGATTGAGTACAGCTTGCCATAAGTATTCTACATCTGATCGGGGACGAATTGGCGGGTTCACCTTTGCCCATTTACCCGTAGGTGTATCTATATCTAATAACAAATGTCCTACAGTTACTTCCCGACGAAAATTAATGTGAGGAAAAACTGTTTGCATCATTAAAGCAGCTTCCACTGCTTTGCGAGAACTGAGGTGTAATAAATTAATATTGAAACAATTAGTTTCGTGTGCCAAGTAGGAAGCAATGCAGATAGCTAACCCTTCAGAATGGGGTGGACGCGCTGCACTATAAGCTTTTAAACCTGTGAGGGTGGTGTCTTGCTGGACAATTTTGGTGTAGGCGTTGAGGATTTCGGCAACTTCGCAATGGAGACTGAGACTCAGGCGATCGCTTGCTTCGGGATATAATTCTCTCAGCTTGGTCAGACCACGCATGATAAATTCAAAGTGAGCCAAGTCATATCTTTCCTCTTTATTAATCATCAAAAACAGGTTTTGTTGATCGGAAAGACCATGCAAACCATAGCCACCGTAGAACATAAAAATTTTAAATGACCCAATTCCATATTCCTCAAATAGCATTTGCATCTCATCGATATGTTGCGTGCTAATTGGGGCTATATGATAGCCATAATCAACAAAAAAATTCCCTTGTGATAACGCCAAAACTTGTGGGAAAAAATCTTGGTAAGAACCACCTTTGTTGAGATAATACTGACCTGTACGGATGTAATTAAGGCTAGTTGTTACACCCCCCATTGCAGCGGCTTTGGTTTCAGTCACCGCATCTTGGTCAAGGGGTTGATAGATACCGATGTGCATGTGTGCATCCACAACCCCAGGAAAACCTAGCAAGTTTTGACCATCAAATATTTCTTTACCTTGGTCTGGGTTAATATCAGGAGCAATCTGGGCAAATTTTCCATCCTTAATTCCCAAATCCAGCAGTTCGACTGCATCCTGATGGGGACGCACTACCCGCACATGTTTGATAATTAGATCGAATACGGGAGCTTCAGACACAGTAGATTTCTCAACTTTTATAAATATCCTATTTTTGCTAGGACTTTCAACATCGTATCGAAATGTAGGTCAATCTCATCAATAATATAACGATTTTTGATGAGCGTGAGAAAAGGTAGGATAGCGATCGCGTAAGTAGTTAATCAAAATTAATTACACACGCATTCAAACTGAAAGGCTTATCCAGCCTAAAAAGAAAAATGCAAGTATTTATACTTAATTATTTAGATTACTGACCTGTAAATTCAAGTGCTAGTATCAAGGCACTAATTGCTTAAGCAGCTGTGCCTGAATGTCAAAGCTATGGAGAGTTTGAATAAAGAAGATTACGAAGCAAAAGACAAAGCATTTTATGGTGCTATGATCAGCGCGTGGCTGAACACAAGGCTTGAACGTGATAAGCAGTTATTAGGTTTATCAGTCACAGCCATTGGATTACTGGTTACTTTGCTAAGAACAGTTGGTGTTTCAAACCTTACACAAGGAACACTTTTTGTCTTTGCACTCATTGCTTTTCTAGTTACTGTAATTTCAGTGATTTCTATTCTGGGTGAAAATGCTGCACACATCGAAAAAATGTTAAATGGCTCTGAAACTGAAAGCAATAGTTTGACGCGTCTAGACAAAGTTGCTGGAATTAGTTTTGTCGTAGGCATGGTACTGATATTTATAATTGGTATAGATTCGGCGGTAATTAACTTAAATGAAAAAGCAAAAAGCATGAGCCAAGAAAAATCATCCGATACCCATTGTCAACCCTCACAAAATAAGGATAGTTGGAACGGTGTTGCTAAACTACGTCCTCAACCCCCGAAAGCCCCTCAAACAAGCCCTAACACTACCCCTAATGCATCAAATCCTTCAGCAACATCTGGAGGTAATGGGTCTAGTAATTCAGGTGAGTCAGGTAGTGGTAGTTGAAGCAGCATAACAATTCAAATGGAGTGGGCGGTTGAGAGTCGCTGAACCCACACATTGAGCAAACATGATCCTGGATGGCTATGAGAGAATAAAAAAGTCACACGTTTTTCTCGCTCTTATGGCCACAGTAGACCTGTTTCCAATGCTAAAAAGTTTGCCTCGCGCAGAGAAATTGAAAGTAATGCAGTTCCTGATTGCGGAGTTAGCGAAAGAGGAAGAGCCAACCCTACAAGCTGGAGCAACTTACTCACTTTGGTCGCCTCTCAATTCACACGAATCAGCTCATAAACTGAGTCAACTCTTGAAATCAGACCAAACGACCCAGGATGCGTAACGCCCAGCGATTTAGCTTTACAGAAGGGTTTGATACCTTCGGTGTTCCTGATGCACTACCTACTTTATCATGATGGAGTAAGTGCATTGTTTTAACTACAGCTCAATTACTGCTGACGTTAATTTATGAAAACTCGCAGCTTTACAGTGATTATCTACAAAGAAGAGGATATGTACATAGCGGAGTGTCCAGAAGTCGGTACTGTGGATCAAGGAGAAACTATTGAACAGGCGGTTGCGGGAGTAAAAGAGGCGACACGACTCTATCTTGAGGAATTTCCTTTACCTGAAACGTCTCCCAAATATATAACAAGCATTGAAGTTAGCTATGCCTAAATTGCCACGAATCTCAAGTAAAGAGGCGATTCGGACACTGGAGCGTTTAGGTTTCGAGCAAGTTCGTCAAACTGGTAGTCATGTGGTGATGAAGAAAGCAACCGAGGAAGGGGAAATTGGTTGCGTTGTCCCTGTGCATCGAGAATTGAAGGTTGGTACATTGAGTGGCATTCTGAAGCAAGCGCAAGTCACAGTTGAAGAATTCATTGAGAGCCTGTGAGGTCTAAAATTAGAAAAACATTTAAATAGCCGTCATGAACTGACGTTCACCAGTAAGTATGAAAAAGGTTTTTTCCTACACCCTTACACCCCCATACCCTTAAACCCTTTTTCAAGTCAGTTAGGCTGATACGCCATCTTCATCTTCAAAGCTGGTCTGATTTTCAATTAATTCAAAAAATTGCGAAATCTGTTGAGTTGATTGAATGTGATAAACACTTTTGGTGCTTTGAGCCTGCTTGATATACTCACGATATTTTGGGGTCAAATGTTTGTGACATAACCAAAGCACGCGGTAGCTAGTAAGCGAACTCTTCAATATAGGACTGTTTTCCGGCCAGCCTTCTGGCGGTTGAAAGCGGCCTGTGATTAGTCGTTTAGTCACCCACCAGAAATGCACATATAGCGGTAAATCGACAAAAATCAGAGTATCCGCCTCGTTCAGTCGTAGCCAGAGGGTTTCCATGCAACCAAACCCGTCAATAATCCAACGGTCAGTAACCAAAATTTTCTCATGGATGCGCTTATAGTCTTCCTGGGTCACCTCAATACCTCCTGATTGATACTGAATTTTGTCTAAAATGTGAAGTGGCAAACCAGTGATTTGTGATAATCTTTTGCTTAGAGTTGATTTACCACCTCCAGCATTGCCAAACACCGCTACTTTTTTCATTGCTACTCTCCGAGTATTTAGCAAACCACAGGATAGACGAGCGATCGCTAGCTTCATGTATATTTTATCTGTCAACTGATCTTTAGTTGTTAACCGTCTTAATCCTTGGTGGTGGTTTACAAAAAATATCCTCCTGGCGAGAAAACTACATTATCCGTTGTGATAATCTGAGATAAAGTCATATGTTCTTCTCTTAAGATGGCTAGTCTACCACATCCGATTCAGTATCAAGGTAGCAAAAGAAACCTTGCATCAGATATTATTAAGTTCCTACCTAATAGAGTAGAAAGGTTGGTAGAGCCTTTTACAGGAACCGCAGCTATTAGTATTGCTGCTGCTGCCAAACACATTTCTCAAAACTTCTGGCTTAATGACTTAAACAAACCACTTATTGAAGTATTAAAGCTAATTATAGAAGAACCACATGAAATAGCGGATGCATATGCAGATATATGGAATAAGCAACATTATGATTCTGTAAATCACTATTTTGAAGTTAGAGAAATATTTAATAAAACTAATGATCCAAAACTTTTTCTATATTTGTTAGCTCGATGTGTAAAAGGGGCAGTTCGATATAACTCTGAAGGATTCTTCAATCAAAGCCCTGATAAGAGGCGCAAAGGAACTCAACCTGAAAAAATGCGGAAAAATATAGAAGGTGTTTCTGCACTCTTAAAGAGTAAATGTAAATTCACATGCTTAGATTACAGAGAAGTTTTATCCAACGTAAAAAATACTGATTTTGTTTATATGGACCCTCCTTATCAAGGTGTATGTGGAGATAGAGATTCAAGATATTTCTCTGGAATTAATTTTGATGATTTTGTTATAGCTGTTGAACAACTAAATCGAAGGGGAGTAGCGTTTGTAATTAGCTATGACGGTAAGCGAGGCAGTAAAACCTTTGGCCATATACTACCTAAAGAATTAGGACTCAAGAGGATTGAAATAGAAGTAGGACGATCATCACAAGCAACACTACTGGGTAGAGAGGAAATCACAGTAGAGTCTCTATACTTGTCGCCAAATTTACTAAATGGTCAGTTTGCAGAGTTAACAGGCTATATTAGCGAAACATCAAGACAACTGACTCTCTTGGAAAAGCATGGACACTTCTCAACAGCTACCTGATGATTTTATACAATTTTGTCAATCTGTAACTGCTAAAAGACCAAAAGCAGTTATTGATCATATCTTGCAATATGGTTTTATTACCACGGAAGATTTGAAGGAAAGATATGGCTACAATCATCCTCCAAGAGCAGCTAGAGATGTTCGAGAACATGGAATTCCTTTGGAAACCTTCCGTGTAACAGGAAGTGACGGAAGAAGGATAGCTGCTTACAGATTTGGCGATATTAGTAAGGCAAGGTTTTCAAGATTATCTGGCAGAACTGGTTTATCAAAACAGATAAAAGATGAGTTAATCAAAAGATACGGTTGTAAGTGCTTTATTTATCTAGAAGAAGTTGATGAGCGCGAGTTACAAATTGATCATCGTGTTCCTTTTGAAGTTGATGGTGAGCCAGATATAGAACCCGAAAACTTTATGCTGCTGTGTGGTTCTGCTAATCGGGCTAAATCTTGGTCATGTGAACATTGCGAAAATTGGCATAGGATTAAAGATAAGTCGATTTGCTTGTCATGTTACTGGGCATATCCAGAAAATTACGCTCATATTGCAATGCGGCAGATTAGGAGAATAGACATTTTATGGGAAGGAAATGATGTGGAAACCTATGAAAGATTGAAACAAAAAGCCATCAGTCTAGAGAAAGCAATCCCTGAATTTGTCAAGGGAATTATTGAACGAGAATTGGAGCGAGATAGCAATGGCTAACACTGCATTCTTACAGACCTAACACAGGTTATTGGTAAGCCTCCAAAGCTACTTGCCGTCCCACAACTTCACAGTTAAAAATATTTCTTATACTTATTATATAAATCCTCTCTTATTCAAACATCTTCAGGAGAAAAGAAAATGGAAAGTTTTAATGAATATCATCTCAACCCAAAACAATTGCCTTTTCTCAACACCTTTCAAGAACACTGGCAAATAATTAGAGATGAGTTTACAAGCTTTATTAACAGTGCATCTGATGAAGAGTTAAAATTCACTTATGATGTACTAGGGCCTAAAAGTAAAACGATTAAAACCAAAGGAAATTCCAAATACAGTGCTTTTGGGATTTTATTTCAAGGTCTTTTTATTGAAGAATATATTCAAACGCATCAAATCAAATATCCTGATTATAAATCAGATGAAGCCTCAGAAAAAGCACTTGAGCTAAGAGAAAAATATTTCCCAAATTTGGCTAAGGTGATCGAAAAAGTAAACTTTAGCGAAGATAATATCATCAGAAATGTTTATTTTGGTACATTCCATCCAGGTTTGGATATCAAGCTGCATGTCAACTATAACCCTCATATGAATCGTGGTTATCTAGGATTGATCGTCCCAGAAGGAGATATTGCCATGAAAATATGTCACGATCAGCTTTATTGGCGTGAAGGGGAATTCATGGTTTTAGATCACAGCTATCCACACTGTCCCCATAATTACACTAATTATGATAGGACTGTCTTGGTTGTAGACTTTTTTAAACCGGATTGGTCAACACAAGAAGCGAGTCAGTTTGAAAAAGAGCAAGTCACACAACGGATGCAAGATAATCCTTACAGTTTAGGCGTTTTTGGGAAAAGCGATCGCGCCAAAGAAGAAGATTTTATCAAGTATGGTTTAGCTCATCAATTAGAGTGGGATAAAGCGTTATAGGCTTAATTATTAAAATTCTCTCAAGAGTCTCCCACACCCATACACTCGATCTTGGATGTCGTTATTTCGTAAGGCATACCACCAGGTTGCTGCATTAACTGCAATCACTGGCTTTTTGAGCCACCGCTCTGCTTGATCGGCAAGTCGTATCATACTCAAATTAGTACCCATCTGCACGATACCGTCTATATCATCACCATCAAGTTCCTGAAGATGGTTGCGAAGAACATCCTCAGAGACCTCAGCGATCGCAATTGCTGTGGGACAACGCAGTCCCTTCAGCCGGACGACCTCCACACCAATATCATTGAAGAAGCGGCATATTCTCTCATCGGCCACGGGCTGATAAGGGGTGATGACCCCAATCTTGTTTACTTTAAATGCTTCAAGAGCTGCCTGACATGCCGAGGCAGCTGAAGCCACCTTGATCCCAGCATAATCCTCAAGCCGTCTTGTGAAGGCTTTGTTCCCCTTCATCCCTTCCCAAAAAGTCTCGGCACTCATCGCCATAATCAGGTAGTCAACGCCCGCCGTCATCACCCGATCAATCGCAAAGAGAATTTCTTCGCCCATCTGCTCCAAAAGACGCACCATCTTTTCGTCACTACTTAAGTCCTGATCTCGAACATGAATCCGGGACATGTGGGATGTAACACCCTGTACAGCCATTGCGTGAAAATCGGGTTCGACAATTGTGTTCGTGCTTGGTGCGAGTACCCCAAATTTCTTTCGCCATCCTAATGCGTCCGTCATAGACAATTAAATTCAAGTTAATAGCTAAAGAGTTATAAAAATTATACTGTTGAGTTTTTTTGTTAAAAAAAGTAATTTTATACTTGCAGCGACTGTTCTTTTAAGAAATAACAGTCGCTGGCATAGATCAAACAATTTAGCTTTGAAAGATTATTTTTCTGTGCATCAACAACTATCCCTCAATTCAAACTTGATAAGCTGATGTGCGCTTAGATTAAATATTCTTGCGTTAGGACTGTCTAGGGTCAACAGTCCAAAGTCCAAGCTAGTCTTTGACTCTGGACTCTTGACTTTTGACAACCTGATCGCAAAATATACAATTTAAATGCATAACAGCTTAGAGTACTAATCAATCGTCCTTATTGATTAATTTCTGGAAACGTGCTTCATCCTGCTGCGTGATATCCGGATTGTGCAGTATCCAATAGCAGTCTAAACGATCATTAGTGCGGAACAGAAGCAATGCTCCACTTTCTGTCCAGAATGGGCCGTGTGGAACGTGTGCTGGTCGCCAATAGTAGCCATCTTTGTTCATTGCTGCATAGCGTCGATTGAATGGATCATCGCTCATCGACCAATGGCCAAGCACATCTCCAGAGATGACGTATGCTTCTTCAGTAGTAGGATGACCAGCATAAAAGTTACCTTCAATCCACATCGGTACTAAGCCGAGAACCCAGGTAGCGCGTCCAGTTTTTTTATTGGTGTATAGGCTTTTACGGGCTGAACCAGGAGGTAAGAAAGTTGTACTTTCCCATTTCATTGCGTGGAGTTCTTGTAAAGGAACATACTCAGCCATTCGCTCGTGACTCTGCATATTTACGTGATATACAGAGTTTTCAGGAATTTGTTCCAGGTTTGCATAATCCTCAGTAACATAGGTAGGTGTAGCATCTGGCATCCACAAAAGTACGGTGTCTTCCTCAGTTTGCCAAGGGCCTGTGGGTATACCTGCTGGAATGAAAGAGTAACTGAGGTTACGTAATACAAATCCACCTTGATGGAGTTTACCAGTTAACACAAAGATTTCCACATCGGTAGTGAAATGTCCGATGGGCGCGTTCCACCCTTTGTGCAAAAAAACTCGCTGTGTGGATTCTCCCGTGGTTTCGTTAGCAGATAAAAACTGTGAGATCCCGTGTTTATCTGTACCGAAGTTTTTCACCTCAAAAGGCTGTTTTGGAAAGTTGAGAACCGAATTTAGGGATTCTTCAGTCTCTACATGTTTCCGACCAATAGAGGTACTTTGATTTGATCGCAGACCAGTGTAAATGTGTGGTAGTTTGGTGTTATCGAATGAATCTACACTACTTTTTTCATGTTGTTTAGCCATATCGTTTCCTTGGCTATCAATTCTTTATTATTGTTTACTTTTTGTCTTTGTGCTTTAGTGGTTAACAATATTGAAACACCAAGACTCTAAGATACAAAGGTTCTAAATGCTACCGTAAACAGGAATCGCCGCACCTCGAATATCTTTGGCTGCTTCGGAGGCTAAAAAACAAATAACTTGTGCTAAGGATTCTGCTTTTACCCATTGATCAGCATTTTCTGCACCCATTGCTTCGCGGTTTGTGGGGGTATCAATGATGCTGGGAAGGACGACATTTGCAGTAATATTGGTACCTTTGGTTTCGTCTGCGATCGCTTTTGTGAATGCAACTACACCAGCTTTGGATGCACTATAAGCTGCAAGTTGTCCTGATGGTTCTACTGCACCTCTTGAACCAACAGTCACAATCCGTCCATAGCCATGTTCTAACATTCTCCTCAGACTATGTTTGCAAACCAAAAAAGTTGTAGTCAGGTTTAAATCAAAATCTTGCTTCCAATTTTCTAAGCTGTATTCATGGGTTTTCCCCATCGCAAAACCACCCACCAGATGAATTAACACGTCTACCCTTTGCATCTGGTTGATAATTTTCTCTACTGAAGCTTCTTCGACTAAATTTGCCGAGACAAAATTGATTCTGACAAAATCAGCAGGTGAGAGAATTCCTTTTAGGCGTTCCACTTCTTTTGGGTTGTGATAAGGAATTGTGATTGCTGCTGGACTTTGCGCTAAAACTGCTGGTGTCACGCCTAAACCCAATCCACCAGTACCACCTGTCAGTAAAATGTGTTTGCCTTTCATGAGTTTGTTTAGTCCTGCAATATATCAAATTCTTGGCGAATTTCTAATAAAGAAGGCTCAAATAACGCTTCGTAATCAAAATACGGCCAATATTGTTTCCGACTACGATTCTTGATCCAGATTAAAACTATCTCTGGTAATAATCGTGGCAATACTGCCAAGATCGAATTATACAACCATAGTAAACCCTGACGCTCGATCAAGTCGTTATGCATCACCTCTACTGCTAGATGTTGGCGATCGCGCAGATACTCAAACAGTCTCACCCTATATCCGTTGTGCTATTGGCTTGATTTTGAAATAAAAATAAAAAAATCAAAGATTAGACTTCTCAGGAATTACAGAGTGCCATAAAGTAGTAAGGTAGAAAAACAAATTTAGTAATTAGGAATTATAATTTATCAATTATGAATTTATAACTATGAAATGTAACTTATGATTGTAGTCTTTAACTTGAATTTAACCTATTTATTCTATGGCTAGACGTACCTCTTCCCCATCTCCTGTGACTGGCACAACTACACTAGCTCTTTCATCGCTGCATATTCGTATAGAAGCGCTAGAGAAAGAACATCAATGGCTGCTGAAACAGATCAAGAGGAAACAAAAAGAACTGAATAATTTTGTTGAGCAAATGCGCTCATTTGCCACGGATATCTTTCATAGAGGAACTCCCAGCTTTAAAAAACTTGCAGCACTAGACGAAGAAATCCATAGATTATTTGATGAAATATTTGCCACGAGAAAGTTCGGTAAACAAACAAAGAAAAATGTTGAAGGAATTTACCGAAATCTTCAGATGATGGGAATCATCAGCCCCAAGCGCGATCGCGATGATTCAGACACAGAATTAGATGAACTATTTGAAACAGATGAGCAAGAGAATGAATCTTTTGGTTCTGCTCAAAATAACAGCGAACAGCATCAACAAGACTCAGAATTTACCCCGACAAGTAAATCTGATGAGTCGAGAAAAATTAGAAACACATTTTTGAGATTAGCCGAAATATTTCACCCTGATAAGGTAACTGATGATGAGACGCAAATGCGTCATACAGAAATCATGAAGGAAATTAATAAGGCTTATCAAGAGGGTGATTTAGCGAGACTTTTAGAAATCGAACGACAACATGAGGCGGGAGAATCTGTAGATAGCAACAATGAAGATGATTTAACCCGCAAATGCAATCGCTTAGAGCAGGAAACAGAATTCCTCAAAACGCAATATGAGAATATTAAAAGGGAATTGCGTTTAGTCAAAAATACCCCAGAAGGAATGATAGTTGCTGATTGTCGCAAAGTCGCTAAAGAAGGAATTGATCCGATAGATCAGATGTTAGAACAAGTTGAATCTGAGATTGAGGTAATCGCAAATATTCGCGATTTTGTCAAGGATTTTCGAGAACAGAAAATTACAATTAAAGAGTTTCTGTGTGGTCCACCACTGATGAAACAGATGAGCCAGGAAGTGATGGAAGATATGCTGGAGCAGATGTTGGAAGATTTAGGTGTAAAAATAGTTTTTTAAATTAAATAATTACCTTTGGTAGGCACGTTAGCGAATTGGTGCTAGTAGCCACTCCGTGTCTACTCGACAGAGTAATCTAAAATCAAAAATCGATTGACTGGACACTCCTTTGGTTTATAGCATATCCAAGATATTTTATGTTCTTCTGAAAATGAATTCTCCAGTGTAGTTGCGTAAAGTCTTCAGATAACCAAGAGAAGTAACTAATACAAAACCAATTCACTAATTATTGGAGATTTCAGAACATGATATCTACAGAAAAACATTGTCTCTCACCCATTTTTGCACCTGAAAATGACTCAATTTGGATAAATAGACAGCAAGGAGGATGCTTACCTGCGACATCAATGCCAGATCCCTACTGGTGGGTACAGTTGTGGTCTCAGCCAGAGGAAACTCTAAAAATTATGGGCTTGCAATCAGGTATGTCTGTGCTTGATCTGGCTTGTGGATACGGACACTTTACTATTCCCGCAGCACGAATAGTCAAACCAGCGCTTGTTGTTGGTGTTGATATTGATTTTCCCATCCTTGCTCAAGCTCAACAAGCAGCACAAGAATTTCCCAACTGTCTGTTTCTTAACCAAGATATCCTTGCTATCCCACAGGTGATTACTAATCAGTTTGACTACATCACGATTCATAGCACTTTTCACGGGTTATTAAATCCTGTAGAGTTTGTTCGTCAAATTGTCAATTTAATCAAACCAAATGGGTATTTTTCAGTAGTGAACTGGCAACCGATTCCACGTGAAGAAACTATTTGGTTAGACAAACCACGAGGACCTAAAACCGAACTACGCATTTCCCCACAAAAACTACTGTCAATTGTAAAAGCAGCAACTCAAAAACTTGTAGCAGTGCAGCAAGTTGATTTACCCCCTTACCATTATGGTATGACATTTAAATTGCAGGATTAGCTGTATAATTAGCTATTTTTAATTAGTAGTTAAAAATATAGATAGCTCTCAAGTAGAAATTTCATGTATTCATAATTCTTAACTGAATTAATTTAATTACAATCCTTCTTGAATTCCACAAATTACGCAGCCACAGGAGCATTTGCGAGCTTACCATCTTCCATATAAACAATGCGATCGGCTATGTCTAAAATCCGGTTGTCGTGAGTCACCAAAAGAATAGTACAACCCTGCTCTTTTGCTAACTTTTGCATCAAATTAACTACATCTCGACCAGATTTACTATCTAAGGCCGCTGTTGGTTCATCCGCAAGGACTATTTTCGGATGACTTACCAAAGCACGAGCGATCGCCACTCTTTGTTTTTGTCCCCCAGATAAATCATCAGGATAATAATTCAAACGTTCTCCTAACCCTACCATCTCTAACATTTCGGCGGCGCGGTTATACATTTCTTTTGACGAAAGTTCATGGTGCAGTTCTAACCCCATCTTGACGTTCTGCACAGCTGTTAAACTACCATGCAGGTTATGCGCTTGGAAAATATAACCATGACTACGTCGTGCTAGTGTTAGTTGTTTGTCATTTGCACCACACAGTTCCCTTCCCAAAACTTGCAAACTCCCTTCTTGAGCAGAACGCAACCCACCAACCAAGGTTAGTAGAGTAGTTTTCCCTGAACCAGAAGGGCCTGTCATAATAATAATTTCACCAGCGTTAATTTCTAGATTGATATCAAATAACGCTTGCTTGCGAAGTTGTCCTTTACCAAAATAGTGATTGAGATTTTTAACAGAAATAACCATAATTAAATCAGTCAGCACAAATGACAAATAACAAATGACCAATGACAAATTAAAACATATCTGCGGGATCAGCAGCTAAGACTTTGCGAGTGGCGATCGCACCCGAAATCATACACATAACTATTGTCATAATTAGTATTTGTAATGCTCGTGCTAGAGTCATGTATAGTGGCAAGTTTGTTGCACTCCGTGTCAGAGCGTAGAGTCCTGTAGATATAGCAATTCCTGGTATAAAACCTAATATTGCCATAATAATCGCTTCTTCAAATACCACACTCAGCAAGTAGCGGTTTTGATAACCCATAGCTCTGAAGGTAGCGTATTCTTTCATATGGGCGTTAACGTCGGTGGAAAGAACTTGATAGACGATAATGACACCGACTATAAATCCCATTGACACACCCAAGCTGAAGATAAAGCCGATCGCAGTATTAGTTTGCCAATAATATTCCTCAAATTTCACAAATTCTTCTTTGGTTAAAACTTTGACATCTGGCTCATTTGCCAAATGTTTTTGCAAAGCTATTGCTACTTGTTGCGGATCATAGCCTGGTTGAACTTCAATTAATCCTAAGTTGACGCTCCCGGCTTCTCGTCTGGGAAACATGCGTAAAAAGTTCTGATCACTAGTAATTAAACTACCATCGGCAATAAAGGAAGCCCCGATTTGAAATAACCCGCTAACGGTAATTGTCCGGCGCTCGATTTCAGTAGTGACTGTTTTACCTTGGTCAATTTGGGCGATCGCTTCTTGGTAATCTCCCCTTGAACCCCGATCAAATAACACGGTATCGGGTAGTTTAATTTTATCCAGTTGGCTATTGACTTCTGGCAAATTAAATGCTGGCACATCTGGATTAAAGCCAAGCACCAAAACCATTGTTTCTTTGCGAGTTTGGGGATTTTTCCAAGAGATGGTGTTAGTGTACATCGGTTCTGCTGACTTCACTCCTGGTACATCCATTGTTTGGAATAGTCGTCGTCGGGTAAATGTCGATAAGTTGGCAATATTACGCGCTTGGGGATTAATTAAAACAATGTCTGCCTCTAAGCTGCGATGCATTCTGGTATTACTGTTATATAAGGCAGTTTGGAAGCCTGTTTGCATGAACATCAACAAATCAGCAAAGGCTATACCAGATAATGCGACTAAAAAACGGCTTTTATGGCGGTTTAGTTGCAGCCATCCCAAAGGTGTACGTCGTTGTAATTGTTGAATAAATCCAATCATGATGGTTTTTAGGGATCGGGAATCGGGGATTGGGGATCGGGGATTAGGGATCGGGGAAAGGGAGTTGGGGATTGGGGATTGGGGATTGG
>NZ_NAPS01000002.1:264153-318328 GCF_004323185.1 Westiellopsis prolifica IICB1 | reverse complement strand
TCCCCGATCCCCGATCCCCGATCCCCGATACCCGATCCCCTTTCCCTGATCCCCAATCACCGCTTTCACTTGCAAGTTGGTGAATTTGGCTGCTTTTTGGCTGGAGGGTTTGTCTAATTGCACGTGAACTTCTACGACTCTGGCGTCGATGTTGCTGGAGGGATCGCTGTTGATGACGTTTTGTCGCTGGATTTGCCAGCCAATTCTTTCTACGGTTGCGTATAATTCACCAGGAATAGAATCACTGTCTAAGCGGACTTTTTGTCCAGGATATACTTTACTAACATCACTTTGATAAACTTCCACTACTGCATACATCTGACCAGTTTGCCCAATTTCGGCGATCCCGTCATTAGATACTAATTCACCGGGACGGGTGTATATTTTGAAAACTTGACCATCTTGGGGCGATCGCACATAAGCTTGTTTTAAGTTGGCTTCTGCTCTTTTGACTGATGCTACGGCTTTATTTACTTCAGCTTGAGCTGCTGCGATATCTGTGGGACGAATTTCGGCGATCCGATTGAGGGTTGCTTTACCTGATTCGATTTGTTTTTGTCCAGATGCTTGGATACGTGCTAGGTTGGCTTTTGCTTCTGCTATTTGTTCTTGTAAAGATTCTTCAATGCGCTTGAGATTTGCTTGTGCTTCTGCTAGTTGTTGTTGGGCTGTTCGCAAAGTTAAACGCTTGCTATCTTGGGAAGATGCCGAAATTGCTCCTTGTTGATACAAACTTTGATAACGTTGGTCTTCGGCTTGAGCATTATCTAGTTGGGCTTGCAACTGGGCGATAGTTGCTTTCTGTGCTTCTGTTTGTGTGTTTTTTTCTGCTTCCAGACGAGCAATGGTAGCTTTTTGGGCTGTGATTTGTGTTTCTCTTTCTACTTGCAAGCGATCAATCTCTGCTGACTGTGCTGCGATTTCACCTTGCTTTGCGCCTGCTTTGACTTGCAACAGATTAGCTTCGGCTACTTGCACTGCTTCTTTAGCTTCTTCTAAGGCCGCTGCAAGGCGATCGCGACTGTCTAAAATTGCGACTACTTGCCCTGTTTTAACTGTATCTCCCTCTTTCACCAACAATTGCTCTACTCGACTCCCTTCTGAGGAAGCAGGCGCAGATAATTTAATCACTTCTCCTTTTGGTTCTAACCTACCCAAAGCTGTGACTGTTTTTACTTCTGGTACTTGCACTAGCTGTTGTTGGGCTTTCTGTTGTTCAGCACTACGGGATTGTTGCATCGCATAAATACTGATGCCACCTACAGCTAATGTTGCAACTGCTGCGATCGCAATTGAGGGACGAAAAATTGATGCTGGGAGGAAAGAACCCTCTTTGAAGTTTTGTAGCATAGCATTGATTCCCGCAAAACTAAACTGTTTAGTTTTATAATATTACTAAACTAAACTGTTTGGTTTAGTTTTGCAAGTACTATAATAGAAAAAACTAAACTGTATAGTTTAGTCAAATTCCTTGCAGTTTCTTAACAAACACGGCACAGCATAGATTAGGGAAAAAATTTAGGGTTAAAAGGAAAAAATTTTCATTGCTGATAATCCTGACTTCTCCATGAATCTATTGTTGTGTCCGTGTTTCTCTTTTTAAATGTCACTATCTAAAGATATATAGATAATATTTATGGAAAAAATAGGGTATGAGCTGTTGAGGGTGTAAAGATAAAAAGGAGAAAGGTAAAGGCATAAGGGTTAATAACTTGATATTTAACCCAGGAATCATAACAGGGGGAATTTCAAAGCCCAGATTCTCAAATTGGTATATAGCAGGAATTAGTAAAAAAATGGTACGTGCAAAAGTAAATGAAATGGAGCGTGAGACTTCAGTTGAGAAAGTAGAACAAATTTTTCAAGGAGCAATGCAAGAGTTTCTCACCCATGGCTTCGCTGGTACAAGCATGGATAGAGTAGCAGCAGCAGCAGGCGTTTCTAAAGCTACTGTTTACAGCCATTTTGCAGATAAAGAAGCACTGTTTAAAGCTATGATCGAGCGACTAGCTCACAAAAAGTTTCAGTTGATATTTGGTAGCGAACCTTTGGAAGGAGAGCCATTAGAAGTTTTGCACCAAATAGCAACTAGAGCTTTAGAACAGATGAGTACTGACCAAGAACATTGTGCATTTATGCGCGTGTTAATTGGGGAATCTGGTCGTTTTCCGGAGTTAGCTCAAATTTGTGTTAGTTCTATGATCAAGCCATCTCTGGATACTCTCAATCAATTTTTGATGTCTCATCCAGAACTGAAAATCAGTGATCCAGAGTCAATAGCTAGAATTTTAGTTGGATCTTTAGTATATTTCCACATTACACAGGAAGTGCTGCATGGGGAAAGCATTATACCAATGAAAGGCGATCGCATCATTGATGCCATCATTGAGTTGATTCAGAAATCTGGTCAATCTACGTGAGTTCTTTTTTATTAACAGTTATCAGTAATCGGCTATCAAACTTTATTTAGTTACTGTTCACTTATTTAACATTACCTTAAACCCCATTTGGTTGTAAGTTGGTATGTTCGTTTTGCATGGTTGAATCACCTAGAAACGAGTTGATCAATACTAACAATGGGGGGCAATATGGAAATGATGGATGGCGATCGTTTATTACCAATCCGGTGCAGACGACGGAATTTTCTGTTAGGTGCAGGATTCTTAACTGGATTGGCGGTGACTAGCCAATGGCGTCCGGTCATGGCACAACCAAAGTTTTCTAGCTATCCCTTCAGTCTTGGTGTTGCCTCTGGTGATCCACTACCAAATAGTGTAGTATTATGGACACGTCTGGCGATCGATCCATTAAATGGCGGTGGAATGCCACCAGAAAACATTGTAGTGCGGTGGTCAGTTGCCCTTGATGAAAATATGACCAAGATTGTGCGAAAAGGGCAAACTTTAGCAACTCCGGAACTAGCACACTCAGTACACGTTGATGTCCGTGGATTACAACCTGATCGTTGGTATTGGTATCAATTTCGAGTAGGGAATGAAGTTAGCCCGATTGGACGGACACGCACAGCACCAGCATTGAATACTTCTATCTCACAACTCAAGTTTGCTTTTGCTTCTTGCCAAGATTGGCAGAATGGTTATTACACAGCTTACAAGCACATGGCGGATGAAGAACTAGATCTAGTGGTGCATTTGGGCGATTACATTTACGAGTATGCAGCTCAACCTGACAAGCCACGTCAGCATATTGGTTCGGAAATCCTCACCTTAGAAGACTATCGCAACCGCCACGCCCAATACAAAACCGACCGAAATCTGCAAGCAGTTCATGGTAAGTTTCCTTGGATTGTTACCTGGGATGATCATGAAGTAGAAAATAACTACGCTGGTTTGATACCAGAAGAAAATCAAAGTCAGGAAGCGTTTGTAACTCGGCGGGCTTATGCCTATCAAGCTTACTACGAACATATGCCGCTACGCCGCTTTTCTTTGCCTAAAGGGCCTGACATGCAACTTTATCGGCGGTTTACCTTTGGTGATTTAGCTGAATTCAATGTCTTAGATACCCGTCAGTATCGCACTGATCAACCTTGTAATGACGGACTCAAACCCCGTTGCGCTCAAGCTTTTGATCCAGAAGCTACAATGACGGGCAAAGAACAAGAGCAATGGTTATTAAAAGGTTTAGATAAATCCTCAGCACGCTGGAATGTGATTGCTCAACAACTTATCTTTGCTGAATACGATTTTGATCCCCGTCCAGACTCAGGAGTATTCAATATGGATCAGTGGGATGGTTACGTAGCTGCACGTAATCGAATTGTAAATTTTTTGGCTCAACGCCAACCTTCTAACCCAGTGGTGATTACTGGAGATATCCATTCTAGCTGGGTAAATGATCTCAAAGTGGACTTCAAAAACCCGGATTCAGCCACAGTCGGGACTGAGTTCGTGGGAACCTCAATCACATCAGATTTTTCCACCGATTTCATCCCTCCAATCAAAGCTGCTTTAAGTGATAATCCCCACACTAAATTTTTTGATGGTGCTTACCGGGGTTATGTCCGTTGTAACATCACACGCGATCGCTGGCAAAGTGATTACCGCATTGTATCAACAATTACTGAAGAAAATGCCTCTGTGAGTACTCTGGCTTCGTTTGTAGTTGAAAATGGTAAACCAGGCGCACAAAAAATTTAATTGTCATTAGAGACGCGATGAATCGCGTCTGTACAATGGTCATTGGTCATTTGTCATTGGTTATTGGGAACCAAAGCTTTAACAGAATCAACAAACGCTGACACGAAAATCACAATTAGGTTCCTCAACATAACATTTGGGTTCCTCAACATAACATTGAGGTTCCTCAACATAACATTTGGGTTCCTCAACACAACATTTGGGTTACGAAAAGTAAACAAGCCTAAAAGCCTTACCAATGACAAATGACCATTGTACAGACGCGTAGACGCTCGTAAGAGCGGCTTCAAGGTAAGTCGCGTCTCTAATGACTAATGTAGATCTGTGCCATGGCAGACTACTTTCTTCAAAATTAGCGATAATGTGAAGACATGTTTAAAAGGCTGCTTTGATTGGGCTTTTATGTCTGAACCTGCAATTAAAATTACAGTCAAGTTATTCGCTGCTTACCAAGAAGCTTATGGAGTACCAGAACTAGTACTAGAATTTCCGAAGAATACACCAGTTGTTGCAGTATGCGATCGCTTAGTTACTGAACATCCAGAACTGAGTCAATGGCGAGATGTCACCCGGTTTGGAATTAATTTGGTATTTGTCGAACCGGATACCATCTTGCAAGAGGGTGATGAAGTGGTATTAATTCCTCCTGTGAGTGGTGGTTAACTACACTGCCACTAAACCAACTTGACGCAAAATGAAGAATAGAATGGAGTTGATAATGCTCAGAGCGATCGCTCCAATGATGGCGCTAGCAATTCCCCATCGTAGTCGAAATCCTTCTACTAGCCAAGCTGCTAAACCAAATACAATTATGCTGCCGATCAAGGGAATTAAGCCTAGACTGATAAGGGCGCTAGTTGTTCTAAACCAAGTAGGGAAAAGACTCCAAAAGCCATTGAAAGCACCGATAATTGCTCCTGAAATTAGAGCAATCCAGGGACTGTCTATCTCCACACCCGTAGGTAGCTTTGAGATAATTAACAAGCTAATTGCAATTACTACAACAGAAATGATAAAACCAGCCATTGATACACCTCAGTATAAAATTGGGATTATCAACTGTAGACTTCTTAGGGTTAGTTAGGGGAAAAGTGAAAAGCGAAGGGTTACGCTTCTTCTTAATTTGCCAACTGTTATCATGAGCGATCGCCCATTAGCACAGAAATTATTTTTTCACCTTTATAGTATTGTTTTAAGAGCAAATAAGCTAGCCAAAGATAAGTTAGTTTATTTTTTGTATTCAGAGTATTTTTTCTTCTAGAGCAAATCGTCTGAAAACGACTTCATAAAATCAAACAGTCTGCTTAAGCAGACTTTCATTATGAGACTGCGATTTCAATCGTAGGCAGGTTTTTTAACATTTGGGATGCTACCGAGGATCTGGATTCTGAATTTTCAATTCCGTAGTAATTGCTGCGTGGCTCTGATTGTTTAGAACCTGTAATATAACTCAATTCATCCAACAGTTCTAAAAAATCTTTGACACTGATTTGAATATCTGTAGGAAAGTGACGTATAAAAGTTAATCCAGTTAATCCTTCTGGGTCTGCTGCTGCTACTAATAAGGCTGAACGGATAGCATAAAAACCATTTTGACCTGTTCGTGTCTTGATAATAGCACCATATTGGCGTATGTATTCTTCGCCGATTGGAGAGTAGGTGAGTTTGGAAACTGCTAGAGGATTAGTATTAAATTTATACTGTAATAAATTGCGAAGAGTTTGTAATTTTTCTGGTTTGAGTCGTTGAGCAAAAAACTCAAATTCTTTAGTAATTCGACCTTCTTTTGCAAAAACTTCTAAAGATTTAACTGATAGACGTAAATTTGTAGAGCCAACAGGTAAATAAATATTCTCTGCACTAATAGCAGGTTTGATTTGAAATCCTGGGATGAAAGTGCTACAAGTCACAAAAATAAATGTGGAAATTAAGTAAGAAGTTAATTTAAAAGGGAGCATTATAGATTTTCAAGATATTTGTGTATCAATTATGGCGATCGCTCTTCTGAAGATTGCTCTGCTTTTGTATTTTCTAATCTTAACCAAGCAGCAATCATCCCAGCAATAGGAATAGAGAGAAATATACCCAGTAAACCAGCTACTCGCTCACCAATAAATAGAGCTAGAAACAGTACTACTGGACTAATTTCCAAGGTATTACCCATGACTTTGGGACTAATAAAGTTATCTTGAATTTGCTGAAGAATTATGCAAGCAATGACAACTTCAAGTGCAACTATCCAGCCTTGAGATCCCAGAACTAATAGAGTAATAGTCAGTACTCCTAGTGTTGCACCAATACCAGGAATAGCATCTAAAATGCCAATTATAAGTGCTAAAAATAACGCATAGTTGATTCCCAAGACTAAAAAGATCAGAAAACTCGCACTTGATAAGAATAATATTAACAATAACTGTCCCCGCAGAAACCCCAAGAAACTGCGTTGAAAAGTTGTAGCAAAGCGATCGCGTGACTCGGCAGGAATCAGCTGTAAACTAGAAAACCAGAGTTTTTCGCCATCTATGAGCATATAAAGACTGATAACGGCGAGAAAAATTAATGTAAAGACGCTAGAAAAAATATTTTGAGCAATTCCCAATCCCGATATTAAACCAGTTTGCAGGGTTTGCAAAAGCCTTTCGAGATTAAGATTGCCGATAAATTCTTTTAGTGGTAGTAAATCTTGTGTCTTCACTGCTTCAGTGATGCGATCGACTAAACTCTGTCCTTGATTTAACACTTCTAATCCCAAAGCAGTTACTAAGGCAATTAAAATAACAACAGCGCCCAAGAAGGTGATAGTAATTGCTAATCCGCGAGGAAGATAACGAGACAACCACTGAACAGGATAATTTAACAATGCAGCAAAAATAGCAGCTGTGGTAAAAATGGCAATAACGTTATAGAAGTAAGTAATTAGTATTACCAGCGCCCAACCACAGGCAAACAGCAACAATAAGCGTAGTAGAGTAGAGTTATTTAAGTTTTGCCAAAAGCTTGTTTTTGAAGATTGACTCATAATATCAGGTCATTTGTCATTGGTCATTAGTAGAGACGCGATTAATTGCGTCTGTACAATGCGATTAATCGCGTCTGTACAATTGTCATTTGTCATTGGTTGTTTACAAAGATAAGTGATTCATGACAAAGGACTAATTTATTTTGTTCTTGATGAACAGAATGATCTGCTTTTATGGCTATATCTTAATAAATAATTACATCTCCCAGCTGATAATTATTGATGTCATATGCTTGGCTAAATTTATATGCCAAGCTATTACTTCTTGTACGTATAAATATAAATAATAAATAAACAAAATATAAGAATTAGGTATTTATTCAAATAAATCAAGTAGTCTGCTTCAAGCAGACTTGAGCTATAAGACTGCGATTTCAATCGTAGGCTTCAAGCTTGAGCTATAAGACTGCGATTTCAATCACAGGCTAAATAGAGGGCTGCTGTAACAACCAGCATCTTAAATTGATTCAATAACATAGTATAGAGTTGCGTTAAAATGGCAAAAGTTAGAGTCTATCTTAATATTTAGCTGTTTATTTGACAGAGTAAAGAATAAAACATAACCACAGATGTGCAAGTTAGATATTTGGGTGGGATTTCAGTCTGCATTTATGCCCATTAATACCCATTTATGCGACAATTTACCAAGTTGTGGGTTCGTAAGCTCAACCTATTGATTGATCTAACAAAATCATGCAAATAAGAGAGAAACAATATTTTACCCCACAGGAATACTTAGCGCTAGAGGAAAAAGCTGACTCCAAAAGCGAGTATATCGACGGTAAAATTATTCCAATGGCTGGTGGAACTGCAAATCATAATAGAATCGTTGGCAATTTTTATGCTATTTTGAATTTTGCCTTTAGGCAACAAGATTATGAAGTATTTAACAGTGATATGCGTTTATGGATACCTAAACGACGTATTTATACATATCCAGATGTGACTGTTGTAGCGGGTGAACCAGAGTTTTTCGATAATCGTACAGATACCATTCTCAATCCAAAAGTAATTGTTGAGGTCTTATCAAAATCTACCGGAAATTATGACAGAGAGGGAAAATTTCAAGCATATCGCACAATACCCTCTTTTGAAGAATATTTATTAATAGAACAAAATAGAATTTATGTAGAGCATTATTCTAAAACCGCCAATAAGCGATGGTCGTTGCAAGAATATGATCAAGAAGATGAGTTAATTACTTTGGTTTTTATTCCGTTTGAAATTACATTGCAGGATTTATATAATAAGGTCAAATTTGATTAAGCGTATGCGAGACGAATCTTTTACAAGAATTAGCCATGAGTTAATTGATTCAGCCATTAAACTTGCAAATCTTACCTGATTCTTTAGCACCTAGCATACCATCAGAATTAGATCATGGTGAACGGGAAGCGATCGCTTTAGCACTAGAAATTGGTGAACAGCGAATACTGTTAGATTAACGGGAAGCACGCCAAGTGGGAGCATCCCACTTTTTATTTAGCAACCAAATATTAATCCATTAAGATAAGCACAACGGTGAGCAAAGACTTGAGGAACATCTTATCCATGAGTTCGCCCAAGTTTTTTTCCAATTCTTGAATCTCTGTATCTAAAAATCTAAAACTGAATGGCTACTCAGACAATCACCAAATATCGCTATATTTAGTTAAAATCCTAATTATGACTTTGACTATAAAAAACTATTAATTATGGACTGGCGACAGTACATCCATTCTGACCCCTAAATATTATTAGGTAAACCAACAGTAAAAGGTACAAGATTATCTGTTGAATTTATACTTGGTTTATTTGCTAATGGTTGGACAGTACAGCAAGTTTTAGAAAATTATCCGACTTTGACACCGCAAGCTGTGCAAGCTGTGTTTGTGTTTGTTGCTGAGTGTATGCAAGATGAATCTTTGTATATGCTACCGTTTTTATCTGAGTCAGCATGATGCTTTGTTCCTACAACGCCTGAAGAACCTGCACAGGATTTATTGCATTTGTTGAGTGTTGAAGGATTAGTTTTGGAAGGATATTTTACAGTTTTTGAGCGTACACAATTACGTCAACGTCCGCTACCTTAAGATTAGTTGATTTGAAAGCTTTTTACTCAGACAACCGCCAAATTTTGATAGTTGCGTCAGCACTACCACTAGCTAAAGTTTTGCCATCTGGACTAAACGCGACTGAATTAACCGAACCAGAATGACCTCTGAGGGTACGAATTTCTTGTGCTGTGCCGACATTCCAAATTATGATAGTACTGTCTCTACTACCACTAGCTAAAGTTCTGCCATCTGGGCTAAACGCGACTGAATTAACCCCATAAGGATGACTATTGAGAGTACGAATTTCTTGCCCTGTGGTGACATTCCAAATTATGATAGTCCTGTTCTGACTACCACTAACTAAAGTTTTGCCATCTGGGCTAAACGTGAGTTCTCCAACCGAACCTGAATGAACCTTGAGGTAACGAATTTCTTGCCCTGTGGCGACATTCCAAATTATGATAGTACTGTCTCTACTACCACTAGCTAAAGTTTTGCCATCTGGACTAAACGCGACTGAATTAACCCTACGATAATGATTTTCGAGGCTAGCAATTTCTTGTCCTGTGGCGACATTCCAGATTTTCATAGTATTGCCATAACTACCACTAGCTAAAGTTTTGCCATCTGGACTAAACGCGACTGAGCTAACCCCAGAATAACCATTAAGAGTACGAATTTCTTGCCCAGTGGTGACATTCCAAATTTTGATAGCCCCGTCATCACTACGACTAGCTAAAGTTTTGCCATCTGGGCTAAACGCGACTGAATTCACCGAATTAGAATGACCTTTGAGGGTAGTAATTTCTTGCCCAGTGGTGACGTTCCATATTTTAATAGTACTGTCATAACTGCCGCTAGCCAAAGTTTTGCCATCTGGGCTAAATGCAACTGACCGAACTAAATCAGAATGGCCTTTGAAGGTTTTTGCTAAAGCATATTTGTTGGATGTGTTGTTAATATTTACTGGTGGTGAAGTGGTAACTGATAGTGCAGTTGAAACTGGTGGATTTGGTGCTGGCGCAGTTGCCATCGGCTGCACAGATGGTGCAAGACTCAAATAAGTCTTCAACGGAATCCCCAACACAGCAGTACCACCCCCACCTATATCAGTTCCTGCGCGTCCGTGAATTCCAACTAATTTCCCTTGCTCATCCAGTATTGGCCCTCCACTCATGCCTTGAAAAGCCTGCACTGTATAATCAAAAGCATAGCCATCTTTCGGAGTTGATAAAAGACTAGAAATTTCTCCACTCAAAAATTTAAAGTTGCGTCCTGGGACACCAGTTATTCCTGCGGGATAACCTCCCACATATACATTTTTACCCCCTGTAACTTGATCAGAATCTCCCTTTTCCGCAACACGGTAATTTTGATTACTGGTAAATTGAAACACTGCCAAATCAACACCTGGTAATTGGTTCACTTGGCTGTGGTTGATGTTATATTGCTTACCATCTGCTGTCCTAACTGTGTAATTTCCTTTTTCTTGCACTACATGCCAGTTGGTGACAACAGTATAAATATTACCTGCGCGTTCAATAATTACTCCAGAACCTGGAACTACTCCATCAATGCGGACTGTAATTTGTTGGGCAATGGGGTAAATTTCTGCGGATGTCAAGGCGGTGGCGACTAACGGCGTAATAATAACAATTGCAGTCCCAAATAATACAGCCGGAAGTCTACCACTAAGCCTCATTATTTACTCTCCACATGATTTAATGCCCTTTCTGAATCGGTACAGCCATACTAAAGCGAGTGATTAAATTCTGCAAGTTCGTAGTCAGCACTTTAGTGCTGAGTTGAGGGCTTTAGCCCTCACTACAAGCAAAACTAAAAACGGGGTTCGATGGGTTGTGATTGAGGAGTTGTGGTGACAGATTGATTGCTATTCCCACTATCCGCAGAGTTAACTAATTGCTTAACATCAAGATATAAATCACCCTGCTCGTAGGTAAGATATTGACTACCACTCAGTGGAATACCCCCTGTTGCATTAGCACCACTACGGAAATCAAGCATTTGCTTGAGAATAACTCCCGCATCTGCTCCTGGCTTGAGGGTAACTAAGATATTATCTGTTGTACAAGGTGCATTTTTACGATCAGAAATACATAACACTGGATAGCCGTTCACGTTGTCTCGACTGGTGATAAATAGCGCACCATTGTCGTAATAGCGTTGAAACCTTTTCGTGACAATTTTGCAGCGTTGTTGGGGTGGGAATTTTTTAAAGTCTTTCACTACCCAACGGATAAATGTTTCATTTCCCCTTGTAGTACGGACTTTGGTGACTGGTACACCTTTTTCCTGAGTACAAAAGAACTTTTCACTATCAGCGTAACTTGGTTGGTTGCTTGTGGTAGTGGTGACAAGCGCCAAAGCAAAAGCTACCCCTGATAATACTTGAGCAAATAACCTCAACTGCATATATTAAGTTAATTCAAATCTGGCAGTAATAGAAAAAGCTACAACGTTAAGCCGCAGTTTTTCGGAACTATGCACAAATATATCAGTAAACATCAGGTTTTTTGTTCA
The DNA here is from genome assembly GCF_004323185.1 of Westiellopsis prolifica IICB1. Taxonomy (GTDB): domain Bacteria; phylum Cyanobacteriota; class Cyanobacteriia; order Cyanobacteriales; family Nostocaceae; genus Pelatocladus; species Pelatocladus prolificus_A. The sequence goes on along the minus strand of NZ_NAPS01000002.1, from coordinate 306,572 downwards.
AGAAACTATTAAAGCTTCAAATCTCAAACTTTTCCAATTCTTTATTAAACCACTCTCCTTGAAACCGTTCTGCAACCAGTGGTTTGACAACAAACTTCGGTGGAGTACCCCCTCTGACATCAATTCGCACACATGAGTATGGCAAGCGCTTGAAATTGTCGTAACCATTGCGACCAATAAATAAAAGCGAATCCGCAATTTTGCGAGTGGGTTTTTCTTCTATATATTCAAAAGTCTCCATTAATTCAGTCCCTTCATCTCGTTGACGACGGGGACGACGACCGCTACCACCGGAAATTATACAATTGAGGTGAGAATCGGCATATCCGGTGTCGGTAGTGCGGAGATATTCCAAGCAGTGAGCATGACCGTTTAAAATCAAATCCACAATCGGACGTCCTTGAGTTAAAGCACCAAGAGTTTGTGCAGCACTGTCAAATACCCAACGCAAACGCCGACGCACTGCTAAAGTTTGGGCTTGATGCCATTTACTCGCTTCGGTAACATAGGGGGGATGATGGAAATAAACTACCCTTCCCCGTACTTCTTGAGTATGCCAAGATGCAATCAATCTTTGCTTGAACCATTCTAATTGTTCAAAGTCGATCGCTGGTTCGTCGTGGGATGCAAGTTGTTTTTCGATGTCAATTTTAACTTCGTCGATTTGGTATAACTTGGCTTTGAGTGCGTCGAGTTTTTCTGCATCTTCAGGATTATCTGGATTGAGGCGATCGCACACTTCCAAAATTTCCATCTCTTCGTCTTCGATTTCGTGGCGACGTTTTTCTAGTTGACGGCGACTACTTTCTCCTTCTTTGGTTGCGGGTAGGGGAGATGGTTCATTAAAAGTATTCGAGTCTAGGGCGAAAAAGTCAATCCCGCCGTAACGAAAAGTATAATAACGATTGGGTAAACGGGTAAAACGTCCAGGTTCGTAGCGTAAACACCTTCCTGTGTCTGTTTTGGCGGTGTAGTGTTCGTCGAGATGAAATTCTAACTGTTCTTGAGAATGGAATACTTTCAGATAATCAATAAACGCTCGTGCATACGCATCACCTTGATTAGAACCATACCAACCAATTTCAATATCTTTATAGCGGAACAAGCGACGCAGTGGTAGTGTAGTTCCTGTCAACAGCCGATACATCAACGGTACATCATAGTAATCGTGATTACCAAGTACTGGCAAAATCGGGGTTTTAAACACCATGCGATCATAGGGAATGCGTTTGTAGTTTTCTCCCCCTTCGATGAACTCGCGATAGGGTTCAATAAAATTTCGCGGATAATACTCGCGGGAACCGACAACATAAATTACATCTCCCGTATGCAAAATAAAACTAGATTCCTGTTGGTGCGGAAGCATCAATTCTGCAACTTGGCGCTGGGGATGGTGTTTATAATATGATTTCGTCCCACTATCACCGATGACCATAAACGAAAATTCTGGATTATCCGAGTTGCGATCGTCGATTACCATGCTAGTTTGATCAATCCCACGCTGGATAAGACTTGCATTACCCCAACGCACCCGTTCTTTCATCTTTTGAATTTTTACAGGTATCGACGGTTCAGAAATGAATTTCATTAGCGATCGCTCCCAGAATGCAGAACTGTCTCTATTTCTGCTTGCATTCCGATTGTATCCGCAATTATCAGTTATCAGTTATCAGTTATCAAATTAAACTGTTAACTGTTAACTGTTCACTGATAACTGATAATTTATGCTTCGTAGCTGCTTAGTAGTCTTAATTGGTCAGCAGGTTCTATACTCGAACCATAGAGTTCAACGAATCTTCTAAATAGCCACATTGTTTTGTGAGTTGAAATCCTATTTAAGTTAATTAAACGATCTATATTTCTTTTCGCAAGTGCGCGTAAATAGGGTAAATCTTCATACAGTGTTAAACAAGAGGCAAAATGTAATAGGATTTGCATTATGGGCTTAGGCCATTCTAAATCACTGTAAATATCTACAAAAAACTTATGCGCGTTATTGTTTAAAGGCAGAGCATTGAAAATAACAATGATTTTTTTGTTGTTATAAACTGGAATACTCAATTCCACAGTAAAAGGAGTATGCAGTATTAACTCTACCTCAACTATTGGTCGTCTCCACATTCTTAAAATATTGAGGTTTGATACAGCCAAAATTGTTTGGAATTTTAGCATTCCGCCATGAGTTGTAGATTGAACATGATTAACATCAACAACTTTTAAATTGTTCAGGCTAAAGCTGTGAACTGTTTCCAGATGTTTTAAATTTAACAAATGATAGATTTGGCAGATATAGGGGAAGGGTAGCGTATAAACTTGGCTGATCATATGTTGATCTTGCAGAGCAAATATTCTATCTTTGACTGTAGATATTGCTTGCTGGCGATAGTGAGCTAAATTATTTTGATCACTTATCGATACTTCATCATCATGATTTAAGTTTTCTTCTGGCTTCAAAAATAACCAACTTAAGAATAAGAAAGAGATCGCACATATTTGTAGAATCTCTGTTGCAGATAAATAATCATCAGCAAATGCAGCCATACCTCTATCAGTGATGGCGAACATCCAAGAAAAAATACCCCAGAACCAAATACTATTTTTCAGGTTCACCAACAAAAGAGGAATTTCTACAGTTTGATGATTGTTGCCAGATTCACAAACACGGTTAGGTACAATATTATTGGTCATAGCAGTTCAAATAAGTAAAAGTTTTACTTTGTGAGACAGTAGTAAAATTCCTGTAATTATTTCATTTACTGTTATGACTTAAGCTTGCTCATTTTATACTCTTAAAGACCTCTTCCAGAAGTAACAATTGTAATTACCTTTAACTGTTTCATTAGATATAATGAGTTTGAATTAACACAAAAAACATAGCAAACAAAAATCTTAACCTTCTACTTCTGAAGTAGTAATTAATTTTTATATTATCAAATTTTATTAACATGTAGTAGTAACCTGTGTTACATTTATGTTAGTCGCGCTCAATAATAGCAAATTAATCGACTGATAAAAATGCTTGCGTAGTATGTTATTAGGGTTTTGACAAGCTGAAACATATTTAAATCATGCTTCAGTAGTAGGAAGTTTGGGTTGCGATCGCCACAGTTGACCATGCTAGACAATTATTTTCTCCTCAATGCCTTCGCGTTACAATTGCAGCATTTAATAAAAGAGCCTTGAAAGTTTGGCAAAACTTAGGATTTGTACCCATCCAAAAATTTCAGAAACAAAATGAGAGTAATGAGTACCTTATTCTTACTAGATTGATGTGATATCAATTTACATTGAAGCTGCATAGAAAAGAGCTTCAAGAATAAAATCGTAGGTTCCAGCTAAAAAGCAATACGTCTTCCCTTCTCCGCGTTTTCTTCTCTCTCCGCGTCTTTGCATCACCCCCTCCCCGCGTCTTCCCTTTCCCCGCTCCCTACTGATACCCCGCCGCTTGCAAATAAAACAGCCTCGCGTACCTCCCCCCATTCTGCAATAACTCCTCGTGGTTTCCCTCTTCTACCACTTCCCCAGCTTCTATTACCAAAATTTTGTCAGCCATCCGCACTGTGGAAAAACGGTGAGAGATTAAAAACACCATCTGATTTTTAGTTAAAGTGCGAAAATGATTGAAAATCTCATACTCAGCTTGAGCATCCATTGCTGATGTCGGCTCATCCAAGACTACTATATCTGCGTTAGTTCGCATAAAAGCACGGGCGAGGGCAATTTTCTGCCATTGTCCTCCAGAAAGTTCCTGTCCGCCTTTGAACCACTTACCCAATTGCGTAGTGAAACCTGTAGGTAATTTTTCAATAAAAGGTAGCGCCATACCTTTTTCAGCAGCAATTTCCCACAATTCCCTATCTTCCATCCGTTCCACATCACCCACACCAATGTTTTCTCCTACCGTAAATTGGTAGCGGACAAAGTTCTGGAAAATTACGCCGATGCGTCGTCGCAATACCTCCACATCCCACTCTTGTAAATCCAAGCCATCTAGTAAAATCCTGCCAGAGCTTGGGTTGTAGAGTCGAGTTAGTAGTTTAATTAAAGTAGTCTTACCAGAACCGTTTTCACCCACAATCGCTAATTTCTCTCCTGGTTTGAGGTGAAAAGAAATATTTGTTAATGCAGGTTGGATACTTTCTGGATAGGTAAAAGTGACATTCTCAAACCGAATACCATCTCCCGGTTTCACACCTCTGGTTGCTTTTCCTATTGGTTGTGCTACTTCTTCTTCGAGAAATTCGTAGAGATTAGAAAGATATAAATTGTCTTCGTACATTCCGCCAATCGAAGTCAAAGCACCAGAAAAAGTCATCTGTCCTTGGCGAAACACGGTGAGATACATCGTCATATCGCCGAGAGAAATTCTTCCCGCGACGGTTTCTAGTACAATCCAAGCGTAGGCGATATAAAAAGCAACCGTACTGAGCAAACTCAGCAAATATCCCCACATTCCCCGCCGGATCGTTAAGTTGCGGTCTTCATCGTAAAGTTGATAGAAGATATTGCGGTAACGTTCCAGCAACATATCTCCCAATTGATAAAGTTTGACTTCCTTGGCAAAATCTTCTCTCGCAGCCAAGGTTTCTAAATAATGCTGCTGGCGAGTTTCCGGTGCGCGCCAACGAAACAAGCGAAACGCTTCCCCCGCAAATCTAGTTTCGGCAACAAATGCAGGCATGGCTGCTAAGATCAGTACAGCCACTGCCCAAATTGAGAATTTGATCAACAAAGCGCCATAGGTTAATAGTGAAAGGGCGCTTTGTACCAAGCCAAAGGTACGATTGACTAGGGAAAGGGGACGAATGGAAGCTTCTCGGCGAGCGTTTGTCAGTTTATCGTAAAATTCCGAGTCTTCAAACTGTGTTAGTTCTAGAGTCAGGGCTTTTTCCAAGATTAATTCATTCACCCGTTGACCGAGTAATACCCGCAACAACGATTGACAAATTGTCAATCCCCTCTGACTAAAAGCAAGTAAAGCTACAGCGATCGCTTCTATTCCTACATAAATCAGAGGATGAGAGTGATTGACAATATTGCTAGCTTGTGGATTATTTTGAGATGCAAAAACCACTGCATCGACAATTAACTTACCGATGTAAGCTATAGCTGCTGGTAATAAACCAGCCACCAGAGTTAAAGTTGCCAGAATAATCGTCAGAGAGCGATTAGTGTTCCATACTAAAGCGATCGCTCGTCCACTGTAGCGAAAAACTGCCAAGGATTGGCGCAGGGCGTTACGTTTTTTACGAAGAGTCCTCATTATTATTTGTATAACGCAAATCGCCCACAGTTGCCTATATTTACTGGTTCGCCATTCTTTTGTTCACTGTGCGACTGTCCCTCATGCGGCTCTTGTGTTTTAAGTCTTGTAAAGACTAGAGATTGGAAATCAACGGGGGTATAAAGGCTGAAACTGACTGAATATCTACTTTTCGACGAATGTAACCAATTGTAAAATGAAGCGTGAAAATGACGCAGTGAGGATTCAAAACTATGAATGAGTCAAAGTTTGTAAATAAAAGAAAAGTTAGATTTTTTAGGTTTACTCGTGGCTGTTTTGCTGTAATATGAAAGCTGAAAGTAATTTTTGACGCTAAATGTTTTTTGACATGTGTACGGTACTATTAGGTTACATCACCACTTCCGTGCATTGGCGCAACTGCACCTTGAAAAGTAAATATAGTAAGAGTTTCCACAGGGTAGGGTCGTAGACTACCTTCACCCCTAACGGGGACGGAAACTCTTAAGAAATACCCCGCCGCCAATTATTTCTTCGATGTCGTCGTAGACTACCTTCACCCCTAACGGGGACGGAAACACGTTGTTGGAAAAGCTAAAAAGGCATTGGCGCGATCTTGAGTCGTAGACTACCTTCACCCCTAACGGGGACGGAAACTCCAAACTTGGGTGAGGCGTACGATTGGGATCGTTTAGATCCCTAGTCGTAGACTACCTTCACCCCTAACGGGGACGGAAACGAAGGACACATTGAGAACGGTTGGAAGTGGGAACGACGAGTCGTAGACTACCTTCACCCCTAACGGGGACGGAAACTGAATGATGGTGACGTTTTTCTGGTTTCCTGGACTGCCACGTCGTAGACTACCTTCACCCCTAACGGGGACGGAAACCATATCAGTCTTCTTTTAAGAAGTCTGATATATAATCCAGTCGTAGACTACCTTCACCCCTAACGGGGACGGGAACTTTGAGAGCTTCAACAAATTGCTCGAAGACACTCTCGTGAACAGTCGTAGACTACCTTCACCCCTAACGGGGACGGAAACATGTCTTTACATCCTGGCTGATTTTTGTAGACGCAATTTTGTCGTAGACTACCTTCACCCCTAACGGGGACGAAAACTCTTCATTTACGCGACTTTTTAATAGTCCACCCAACCAAGAACCGTAATAAATTTAATTGTTATTTGATCGCTTTCACGTTTGTTGTGAATGAATTCAATGTTAATAAGCAACATTGAAGCGTAGTGAACAAACGCTTTAATGTTCTCTATGGATCAAGGAAGCTTAATAAGCAACATTGAAGCGTAGTGAACAAACGCTTTAATGTTCTCTATGGATCAAGGAAGCTTAATAAGCAACGTTGAAGCAAATTGAACAAACGCTTTAATGTTCTCTATGGATGGAATGATTTTTGTGATCAACGTGAATTTGAAGAGTGTGTAGATACCTAGTACAGCACGAAGATTTTTTGTAATACGTTAAGAAATATCAAAATCTTTGAAAATCTCGTCACAGACAAAGGATAAAGAATTAGATTTTGACACCCACTGGGCAAACTAAAAGCAACACTGATCGTGACCGGATTAAAAAAGCTCACCAGTAATTAAAAATAATTTTGAGAGTCTACAAATGATCAAAACAAGTTACGCATTTGACCAAGCTATATTACCTGTCGGCTCTTCATTAAAGACTAATTTGTTGCTCCGTTTTCGTGCTGACATACCTGAGTCTGGGCGACGTGATCTTAACTTGTCTCTTGTAATTGATCGTTCTGGCTCTATGGCTGGCGCTCCCTTGTTTCATGCACTCAAAGCTGCTGAATCTGTAGTCGATCAACTTGAGGCAAATGACATTCTTTCAGTGGTTGTTTACGATGATGCAGTGGATACCGTTGTGCCACCCCAGCCTGTAAACAACAAATCTGCATTGAAAAATTCTATCAGCAAGGTCTATGCAGGAGGTATTACCAATTTATCTGGGGGATGGCTCAAAGGTTGCGAATATGTAAAACAGCAACTTGATCCGCAAAAAATCAACCGTGTGCTGCTGCTCACCGATGGTCACGCCAATATGGGTATTCAAGATCCTAAAGTACTCACAGCAACAGCAGGTAAAAAAGCTGAGGAAGGTATGATCACAACTACATTAGGTTTTGATCAGGGTTTCAATGAGGATCTGCTGATTGGTATGGCCAGAGCCGCTAGTGGCAACTTCTACTTTATTCAAAGCATTGATGAAGCAACCGAAGTATTCAGTATTGAGCTAGATACCCTCAGAGCAGTTGTTGGTCAAAATCTGAAAGTCACGCTTGAGTTGGCTGATGGTGTTAATCTCGTTGATGTTTTAAGTCTTGCTAAATTTGAGCAAAATCACCTTGGTCAATCTGTGATTACTTTAGGGGAACTTTACGAGGGCGAAGACAAGCTTTTGGGGTTAAGTCTGGAGATTCCTGTTGCTCAAATAGGTCAATTCCCCGTGATGAAACTGCATTACAATGCTGATGTCGTGCAGAATGACATCATTCAAAGCGTGTCTGGTACAACAGATGTCGTCGCCAAAGTTGGCACAGTTGAAGAATCAGCTTTTGCTGCTTCCAGCCATATCATCCTTGATTTGAGCCGTCTGACTATTGCAAAGGCTAAAGAAACTGCCCTCAATTTAGCAGAGCATGGTAAACATGAAGAAGCCGAGCAAATTCTACGGGCGTTGGTGCAAGACCTGCGAAATAAAGGTTTGAATGAGAATTTTGAAATTGCTGAGGAGATAGATCAGCTAGAATATTTTGCCGGACGGATTGCCCAAAAAGCTTTGGGAAATGCTGGACGTAAAGAACTACGCGATCAAACTTATCAGGCAATGACCCGTACTCGCAGTGATCTGGTGGGTCGTGGTGTAACTGCGGGCGATGAAATATACGCGATGCCAACAGTAAATGAAGTTGGTTCAGGTGTGGAATTATACTGTGTTCGCGAAGGGGGCAAGTTACGGGTCAAAGTCATATCCGATGGTTACGATGCAACTAAAAACGTGCAGTTTCCCAGAGCAATTCGTGCTGAGGGAGCGCGCTATGTTGTTGAAGGTGTGGAACTTTCAACTGATGGCTCTTTCTATCGTGTATCTGGCAAAATTAACCGTTTTGCGAAACCCGGTGAAGCAGATATTTTCGTTGTTTCCAGACAATCAAAGCCTACTAGCACTGGCAAAGCTGCTAAAGGCCCCGCCAGCGCTGCCGACTTACTTACCACTGACAGTGTAAATCATGGCATTCTTGTTCAGTGTGTGAAAGATGGCAGCAAGCTGCGCGCCAGGGTAGTTTCTGACGGATATGAACCTGATTGGAATATGCGTTTTCCTCGCTCAATTCGTGAGGAAGGAATGCTGTACGTCGTTGATGAAATCAAAATAGCTCCTGACGGCAAGTCTTATATAGCCTGTGGTGACATTAAGCGTTTTGTGCAACCCAACACTAGCAATTGAGTAGAGACGCGAGATCTGGCGTCTCTACATTCTAATAGTCAGGCTTCAATCAGAGGGTGATAGTCATCTGGGTTATCAAACCCAGCAATCCAGGCTGCTGCTTGATGACAAGTCTGCATATAGGGGGGAACACGTAGGATGTGAATGTGCTTTGTGGAGGGACAAATCACCTTCAACACCATCAGGGCTTCATCATCATCGAAAGGAATGTAGATGAGTTGACGTTCTCCTCCTGCATCTTGATCGCGATCGCGTATTAACCCTCCCACTTGCTGTAAAAATTTTTCGTATCCCAGACGCTCAAGCAGCAGGCGACGCAACTCAACATTTTCTGTATTGAGGATATCTTGTCCGGTTATGGACTGGGTTTCAAATGGGCGCTGCTTTACTGGTTTCTTCGGCACACGCCCTTTCGACATCAAACTCAGCATTAATCCTCCACTTCCACGTAAGCATCAGGGTGGTATTCACGTTGTCTCCAAACACGGTAAAAACCCTGTGGTATTTCAATTGCTCGATGCTCTTCATGAACCAAAGTTGCACCTGTTTGTTTCACCTCCAGAAAAAGCTCACTACCATTTACCCATAACTGCACAGCATTAGATGGCTGGATACGATGAGTGTGTCCTGTGACTTCACCATGAGCAAGAATAGAACCTACATGCTTTTGGGCAAGATTAGGTATAGTCGCAACACGTCTAATCAAAACATCACCATGTCTGTAAAGAACATTAGCTGAATTAACTGGAGAGTTTTTGCTGTGATTCAGCATATCTATTATTAGTATTAGTATTAGTATTAGAATTTAAAATTTCAACTTTTGAAAACTCATTATAGTACAAAAATACCAAAAAAGAAATAATTACCCACACTTGTTAATATTTTGCAACTAATAGCTGAAGATTTGCATGATCTATAAAGTCAGATGAGACATAAAATAGAACTAGAAGTATGTGAAACAAATGATTTGATTAGTTAGTAAAATATTAATAATTGTTCTGTTAATCAAGAATTAATCATAGAACAAAACCATAACAGAAGCTGATTTTACTCAAATTTAACTCCAGAAAATGTTCTACTGGAGGCTAAAGCAATGAAATTAAATTTTCTGAAACCAAAACGTATTTTCTGGGTGAGTTTATTTTCCTTGGGTATACTTGTTTCTCCACTTTCCAGCTTGGCTGTGACTGTCCAAGAAGTACCTAACCCTCGTCAAACAAATGGTGGTTGGGTAAGTGATCTGGCAGGAATTCTTAGCGATCGCACAGAAAGCCAAATCAATCAGATGATTTCGGAATTAGAGGCAAAAAATGGCACGGAAATGGCAGTGGTGACAGTGCCAGAAACTGCACCTGCAAGTACTCCGAAAAAATTTGCCACTGAATTGTTTAATAATTGGGGAATTGGCAAGAAAGGACAGGATAATGGTGTTTTGTTTTTGATTTCAGTAGGCGATCGCCGCGTAGAAATTGAGACTGGTTATGGTGTAGAAGCAATTTTGCCTGATGCGAAAGTCGGCAATATCATCGATACCCAAATCATCCCACAATTTAAAAAAGGAGATTTTCAAGCGGGGACACTGGCGGGAACAAAAGCCCTAGTACTCGTTTTAAACTCTGATCGTCCATCCTCTGGAAATCAGGTAATTCCCAACCAGAAAACTTCCCCGAATATACAAGCAAATTCCGATGATGGTTTGCTTTGGGGAGTACTTTTTACTGGTGGAATGATTGTAGTGCTGACAGGAACAGTTGCTTATTTGGCACGTCCTCGTAAAGTTTTGATTGCACCAGAAGGACGTACACGCAGAAGTAAGGGACATTACATGTTTTTGTGTGCTGATTGCCAACAACCGATGGCAAAAGTAGACGACACTACTATTGATTCTTATCTCAGTAAACCAGAAAAAACAGCACAAGAAATTGGTAGTGTCAAATTTGAAGGTTGGAGATGTGCCAATTGCAGCGACAAGCTAACTGGTAATGGCTTACACATTGTCGCTCAAGAATCTGATTCATCTCGATTTCAGAAATGTCCTAATTGTCAAGAGTTAACCGTCACCCGTACTCAAACTACTGTCAGAGCAGCTACAGAATATGATTATGGCGAACGACTAATTATCGATGAGTGCCACAATTGTGCTTATCGCAACGAAAAAGAGGAAATCATTCCTTGTTTACCTCCGTCTTCTGTCGTAAGTTTTGGTAGTGGTAATTCCAGTGGTGGGGGTGGTGGTGACTTTGGTGGTGGAAGTAGCGGTGGTGGTGGTGCTGGTAGTAACTGGTGAATACTATGAATAATCCACAGAAGAAAATTCCTGAAGAAATTGCCCCGGAGGTGCTAGAGTTAGCCTCGCGCTACGGAGCCAATCACACCCAAAGTTATTCGGTTTCGGAATTGGTAGCAGCAGGAAAGGAAGCTGATATTCCCGCCGAGTTTATTCAGCAAGCTATCCAAGATGTGCAAGCAAAGCATAAACAGCAGCAAGAACAACAAAAGCGACTAGTGTATCTACGCCAAAGACTATTGCTAGCTGGTGTTGGGATAGTAGCAGCATTAACTATTTGGTGTGGCTGGACTTACAACTCTCTTCAAAGCAGTAACACTAAAGTTGATGCAGCTTGGGCGCAAGTGGAAAATCAACTGCAACGACGTGCTGATCTGATTCCCAACCTTGTGAACGTGACAAAAGCCTATGCTAAACAGGAAAAAGAGTTAGTCTCTTTGTTGGTGCGATCGCGTCAGGCTTATTTACAAGCAATTACCCCTAATCAAAAAGCTGCTGCAACAGTACAAATCAATCAAGCGATCGACAGTTTTCGTGATTATGCAGTTGCTCATCCCCAATTGCAATCAAGCCAATTATTTACCAACCTTCAGTACGAGTTAACAGGTACTGAAAATCGCCTCGCGATCGAGCGGATGCGCTATAACCAAGCAGTGCAAGCATATAATCAAAAAGTTCAGAGTTTTCCTAACTCACTCGTTGCTAATACTTTTGGGTTTGAGAAAAAGGAATTTTTTCAAGCGACAAATACCGACGTTCCCAACGTTCCCAGCCAATAAATTATTTAGAGACGCAGTCCCAATCAAAAAATTTCACTAGCCTTGCATGAAAATAGGATTCCTCCTACATCCCTACACCCTTTTTAGTCTCTTGACCAAATCTAAATGCCCCTGCTGTGATCCTAACCTGGCTAACTCACTGATCACCCCAACCTTAATAATGAATTTATGCCAAATTATGGCGTCGTTCAGTGCTACTCTGGAAAATGACATAGCTTAAATTTAAGTCTCTTACGACCCGATCTGAAATATAGCTTCAATCACATAGACTCAGCATGGTCACCACAGCAGAAAAAACAAACATTGGTTACATTACCCAAATCATTGGGCCGGTTGTAGACGTAAAATTCCCTAGCGGAAAAATGCCACCAATCTACAACGCTTTGCAAGTCTCTGGCACTAACGAAGCTGGACAGAAAATCGCAATTACCTGCGAAGTACAGCAACTGCTTGGTGACAACCAGGTGCGGGCTGTGGCGATGACTTCTACTGATGGCTTAGTACGTGGTATGGAAGCTGTCGATACTGGCGCTCCCATTAGCGTACCTGTTGGTAAAGCCACCCTGGGTCGGATTTTCAACGTCCTGGGCGAACCTGTAGATAATCAAGGGCCTGTCAACAGCGAAGATAAATTACCCATCCACCGCGCTGCTCCCAAACTCACCGAACTGGAAACCAAACCTTCGGTGTTTGAGACTGGGATTAAAGTTGTTGATCTGCTGACTCCCTACCGTCGTGGCGGTAAGATTGGTCTGTTCGGTGGTGCAGGCGTTGGCAAAACCGTGATCATGATGGAGTTGATTAACAACATCGCGACTCAACACGGTGGTGTGTCTGTATTCGCGGGTGTGGGTGAACGCACTCGTGAGGGCAATGACCTCTACAATGAAATGATCGAATCTGGGGTGATCAACAAAGATAACCTCAACGAATCTAAAATTGCTCTCGTTTACGGTCAGATGAACGAACCACCCGGAGCAAGAATGCGTGTCGGTCTGTCTGGTTTGACCATGGCAGAATACTTCCGGGATGTAAACAAGCAAGACGTACTTTTGTTTATCGATAACATCTTCCGTTTCGTCCAAGCTGGTTCCGAAGTATCAGCACTGTTAGGACGGATGCCTTCTGCGGTAGGATATCAGCCGACATTGGGTACAGATGTGGGTGAACTGCAAGAGCGCATCACTTCTACCAACGAAGGTTCTATCACCTCTATTCAAGCTGTGTACGTACCTGCGGACGACTTGACTGACCCCGCACCCGCTACTACCTTTGCTCACTTGGATGGAACCACTGTATTGTCTCGTGGTTTGGCTGCTAAAGGAATTTATCCGGCGGTAGATCCTCTGGGTTCCACTTCCACCATGTTGCAGCCTAACATTGTTGGTGATGAACACTACAACACCGCTCGTGCTGTACAATCAACTCTACAACGTTATAAGGAACTGCAAGACATTATTGCTATCCTTGGTTTGGATGAATTGTCTGAAGATGACCGTCTGGTTGTGGCACGGGCCCGCAAAGTAGAACGCTTTTTGTCTCAGCCGTTCTTCGTCGCTGAAGTATTCACCGGTTCTCCTGGTAAATACGTAAAGTTGGAAGACACGATCAAAGGCTTCAACATGATTTTGTCTGGTGAGTTGGACGAACTGCCAGAACAAGCATTCTACATGGTCGGCAGCATTGACGAAGCCGTTGCTAAAGCTGAAAAACTCAAAGGCTAAAAACTAGTCAATAGTCCAGAGTCAATAGTCCATAGTCCAATACTATTAACTATTGACTATGGATCATTGACCATTGACTATTGACCATTGACTATTGACTATTGACCATTGACATATGCCATTAACCGTTCGTGTAATTTCCCCAGACAAAACAATCTGGGATGCTCCTGCTGAAGAAGTAATTTTGCCCAGTACTACTGGTCAGCTAGGTATCCTCTCTGGACACGCACCATTATTAACAGCTTTGGATACTGGTGTGATGCGAGTACGTTCTAGTAAAAATCAAGGCTGGACACCGATTGCTCTTCTAGGTGGATTTGCTGAAGTTGAAGAAGATGAAGTGACCATTTTGGTCAATGGTGCAGAACGTGGCGACAAAATTGACCTTGAAGAAGCTCGTACTGCTTTTAACGAAGCACAAGCCCGTTTAGGTCAAGTGAAAGAAGGCGATCGCCAAGGTCAAATCCAAGCCAATCAAGCCTTTAAACGCGCCCGCGCTCGTTTTCAAGCTGCTGGTGGCATGGTATAATTAAAAACCCGGTTTCGAGCAGGAACCGGGTTTTTAGTTAAGTATTAGATTTTATATAAAATTAATATAATCTAGGGTCAATGTAAAATTTTTACTCTTATTCTAAATGGCTGTGGTTCTTATTTCATAATAAGTACTTATGCAAAATTAATTAGACATTTTTTATTCTGTATCCTTGATTTGCCAAACCAAAGAGACAAACGAGATATATAAATAATTTTGCCTAATTACTTACCTATAAGAATCAAACCCATTTTTATTTGAGTATGGAAGATTACCAAGCAGCTTTTCTAGATCGTCATATTGATACTGAAGCATTACATAAATCTGGAAGAAAAATAGCTGCTATGCACTTTGGTGGCGTGACTATTGAGTGCCTCCTAAAGTCAATGATTTTTGCCACTTTACCGAAGAAAGCAAATCGGGAATGGAAGACAGACTCTAATAATCCCGGACATACTACCACCAATCCAGGGCATAGCTACATTGAGGCTCTGAAACGACACAATCGCCTCAAATCTAGAGTTGAGAAGTTTCCGGAAGTGATGACATGGATAAACGAGGTTGAGAATCCTAACCAAAATTTCATCGATATGCGCTATTGTTGCAGTGAGCCTGATGATGCAAGCTACAAAAGGTGGTTAGATAAATATCAGCGCCTCAAAGACTGGTTACACAAGCAAGCCTCTTCACTGTAAGGAGGATGAAAATGCAGCAAACTTGGCAAGGATCACTCAAGCAGCGAATTACAGAAGTATATATAAAAAATCCGCATGAGTGGCTTGAAATGAATATTTCGACGTCCGGCTTGCTGAATTTGAGCATTGTGAGCGATCGCTTTGTTGGTTTATCCATACCTCAGCGCAAAGAGCAAGTGCTAAGTTTACTGCAACCACAAGTTCCTCATTTATCGCCAGGTTTTCTCTCTCTATATACGATTCAAGAAGCAGAATCACTAAATATTTCGCGTCCACAAGTTGTTAATGGAGCTTCAGTATACACTTGGCAAGATTTAGCTCTACACGCAGCAAATCCTCAAAATCAATCTCAAGTTAACCAGCGTGAACCGCATGTACCTAGAACGGTAACATTTTATTCCTTTAAAGGAGGAGTCGGTCGAACAACTGCATTAACTCATGTTGCTTGGATTCTAGCGATGCGCGGTCGTAAAGTTGTGGCTGTTGATTTAGATTTAGAAGCACCTGGTTTGAGTACAGCATTCAACTTAAATCCACAACCAAGCTATGGAATTGTTGACTATTTCTATGAACGTTCGTACTTACCGGAAGGTAGTAATCCTAGTATTTCAATTGCTCAAATATTTGGCGAAGTGAGAATACCTAACGCCACAGGCAGATTATTTGTTGTTCCTGCTGGTTCTCTAAACTTGGATTATATTTCTAAAGTTGATGATCTACGAGCTACTACTGTTATTGATAGTGGTGAAAATCTTTGGTCTATTTTTAGTCGTGAAATTCAAGAACAGTTGAAACCTGATATTCTTTTGGTTGATTCACGAACAGGAATTAATCAATGGGGAGCTTTTTCATTACTACAAGCTGCTGATGAAGTTATTGTATTTTTATTTCCTAATGAGCAAAATCGACAAGGAATTGATTTACTTCTACAATCACTTCAATTCTTAAAAAATATATCAATAAATTTTGTTTTTACTCCAGTCCCAGATGTTACTGAAACTGGGATGGCTAAAGTCAGAAAGATTTGGAAGGGCTTGTATGAAAAGATTAATCATACAACCGATGAAAACGATGAAAGTAATGAAGATGAAACTAATGGTAGTGAACCAGATTTAGAAGAGTCTCAATCTGAACTCTCAGAGCCATTAGTAGTTCCTTATCTTTCGCCCATTGCTTTGGCGGATAACTATCCTGTACCAGCATTAGTAGATTATTACACTCGAATTGCTAATTTAATCGATGAAGAAACGGATGAACTAAAACGAAAAACTGTTTTAAATAGCACAGATAGTCGCTGGGATATTATTGAAAGCCTTCAATTTCCTGAAGTAAATGCTGCTGATCAAAAGCAACCTCTCAGTCTACTATTTCAACGCACTACTGATTTTGACAGGTTTTTAGATGATACTACTTGTCTAATTAGAGGTCGTAAAGGAACAGGCAAAACGGCTCTTTATTGGCTTCTACTAAAACACTATGACGTTGCTCAACATTTGGCTCGTAGCCGATTAGATAATACAGTTTGTTTGTCATCTCATGGTAGATTTAACGATAGTCGGCCATCTCGTGATGAATTTCGAGTCATTAATCACGAATTACAAGAGAATGGAGGCTCATGGGAAGCTTTTTGGAGAGCTTATTTGCTTCTGAGAGCATTTCAAAGAAAATATTTTAGTTTTCCTAAAGGTAAACAAGGTCAAAAATTTAGTGATTTAAAACCAATAATAAATAATCTGTTGCTTGAAAAATGGCAGTATGAACACACTCAAGCATTACTACAATTATCTACTGATTCTCGTTTACAACTTATAGTTAAGGATGCAATAGATATTGTTAATGAAAAAGCGAGAAATCAATCTCAAATGCTTTGGTTCCTTTATGATGATTTAGATGAAGATTTCCCTGAACAAGGAGAGGTTAGACAAAAAGCCTTAACAGGTTTATTCCAATTTTTGCAGTCTTGTGATGCGCGTCGATTGACAGCAATTAAATTTAAAATATTTTTAAGAGAAGATATTTGGAATCGCCTCAGTTTTGATAATAAAAGTCATTTTAATGGACGTGATATTCTCTTACAATGGACTAGAATTGACTTTCTGCGATTAGCACTACGACAAGCAATTCAATCAGAAAAATTTAAAAACTTGGTTGATCGATTTTCTCCTATTGAAAGTATTGATCAAGCCAATGAAGAAGCTATTGATCGAGCCTTAGAATTACTTTGGGGAAGTCGTCGAAGAAGTGGTAATAAAGCTAAGTATGTATCTCGATGGGTCTATGAACGCTTAACTGACTCAAGTGGTACTACGTTTCCTCGAAGTTTGAGCATATTGCTTAAAGGAGCAAAAGAACAAGAGTTAAGCTACAAAGGACAATCCTCAATTAAATCGCCTACAGACCGTTTACTTCGAGCAACATCTTTGGAAATTGGATTGAAGAAAGCATCAGAAGAACGCTGTGATGCGATTAAAGAGGAATATCCTCATTTGAGTCAATTCTTTGACTCTCTGAAGGATGTCTCAGCTCTTTTGTCAAGAGAAGAATTGCAAAATATATGGCATAGATCAGCACAGGATATATTACAATTTGACGATTTTGCGGATTTTCTGAGCGAAATTGGTCTTGCTGAATGGCGTGAAAAGGAGCAACGCTATAAATTTGCAGACATTTATGTATATGGTTTGGGAATGATTCGCAAGGGTACGGTGTAGCAAAACCTTTAATCTTCTTTCTATAAACTGGGTTTTTAGATATCGACCATCGTGCAAAATGATGCACACCGAGAAATTTTGCGTGTACTTTTGGTTATTAGTAAACTTTTGTCAAAATTAGGACAAGTTTAAGAAATTCGGGGAAACCTAAATGGAGTGATAACTTAGATAATTAGTTGCCCAGAGGGGCAAATATATGGAAGGCTCACAAGATTCCTCTAATCAAAGTCAACAAAAGCACAATAAGATACTTCGTTTCGCAGCATCTGTAATTACAACTTTGACTTTAGCCGGTAGCATTCATACTGCGATCGCTAATCCGATTAACAAAACAACTACCCAAGAATTCGCCTCAGTCCCAACCCAAATTCAGCAAACACAACCAAAAACCGTTCAACTTTCAGAAATATCACCTTGGGGAGTTATTCCCATTATTGTTGTAGGTGGTGTTGTGATTTTTGTCCCCCTGTTTTTTGGCGGACTGGTTGTGATCGGTGAACGAGAAGTTGGGGTTGTGATTAAAAAATTTACGATTTCTGGACGTGGACTTCCCGCCGGACGCTTAATCGCGATGAATGGTGAAGCTGGTTTTCAAGCTGATACTCTGGCTCCTGGTTGGCACTGGGGCTATTGGCCTTGGCAATACTCGGTGAAAAAAGAGTCAGTAGTCGCCATTCCCCAAGGTGAAATTGCTCTGATTGTAGCCGAGGATGGCACACATACACCACCGGAACGTATTTTGGGCAAGGTTGTAGAATGTGATAATTTCCAAGACGCTCGAAAATTCCTGACTCATGGCGGGGAAAAAGGGCGACAAATGGGTTTTCTCACAGCTGGTACTTACCGAATCAACACCGCCCTATTTAAGATCATCACAGCAGCTAACGCCAGCAAACATGGCATGAGTCCAGAACAGTTGCGGGTGTATAGTGTAGCTGGAGACAAAGTTGGTATCGTTACAACCCTAGATGGTCTTCCGATTCCTGGCGGTGAAATTGCTGGCCCGGTAATCGCTGCTCACGATAACTTCCAAAATGGACAAAGATTTATTGATGGTGGTGGACGCCGGGGTTTGCAAGAACAGATTTTGCTTTCTGGTTCTTGGAACTTGAATCCTTGGTTTGTCCAAGTTGAGCAAGTACCGATGACAGAAATTCCCATTGGTTATGTGGGTGTAGTGATTTCGTTCGTTGGTAAAGCGCACGAAGATGTGAGTGGTGCAGCTTTTACCCACGGGAATTTAGTCAATCAAGGACACAAAGGTGTTTGGGTAGAACCCCTGTATCCAGGTAAGCACCCAGTAAATAGTCGCGTTATGAAGATTGAATTAGTGCCAACAACCAATATTGTTTTAAATTGGTCGGTTCGCACCGAACGCCATAATTATGATGCCAAACTTGACTCTTTAACAGTACGTTCCAAAGACGGGTTTGCTTTTGACTTGGAAATTGCCCAAATTATTCACGTTGGTGCTTTGGACGCTCCCAAGGTGATTTCTCGTGTGGGTTCGATGCAGAATTTAGTAGACCATGTATTGGAACCAACGATTGGGAACTATTTCCGCAACTCAGCCCAAGATTACACCGTATTAGATTTCTTGAGCGCCCGTAGTGAACGCCAAGCAGAAGCCGCCGATTATATTAGAGTAGCGCTGCGGGCTTATGATGTACAGGCGATCGATACCTTGATTGGTGATATTCAGCCGCCTGCAACGTTAATGCAAACGCAAACAGACCGAAAAATTGCCGAAGAACAACGTAAAACTTTTGAAGTTCAGCAGCAGGCGCAAACTCAAAGACAGCAACTGGTAAGGGAAACAGCTTTGGCTGATATCCAACAAGACATGGTGAAGTCTGAGCAGGGTGTAAAAATTGCTGAACTCAAAGCCCAAGCTGATATTCAGCAAGAAGCGGTAAAATCTGAGCAAGGCGTGAAAATTGCCGAACTCAAAGCGAATGCTAAAGTTAAGGAAACCACAGGGGAAGCCCAAGCGATTCGTTTAAGAGCCGACGCCGAAGCTCAATCTCTACGACTCAAAAGCCTTGCTGAAGCCGAAGCTATCCGTGCTACTGGTAACGCCAAAGCCGAAGCTTACCGTGCTGGGGTGGAAGCTTTAGGTTCACGGGGTTACACAGCTATGCAACTGATGCAAATTATTGGCGATCGCCACGTCCGCCTCATCCCTGATGTCTTAGTTGGCGGTAATAATAGTACTAGCAACGGTTTGGTAGATGGGTTACTTTCAATGATTCTCTGGAATCAAACAACTAAACCAGGTGAAATCATATCACCGTTGCAACCGAAACCACCAGTTACCGAAGCAGAACCAGTTCAACCAAATGGGAATTCACCCGTGGTTGTGGATTTTCCCTTGGATGGGAATATTGGTTAGTTCGTAGTGAGCGTTTTAACGCTCAGTTTTAAGCACTGAAGTGTTTACTACGAACTAAACCAAAAATAGTTGTCCTGTGATTTAAAAATAGTGTTATACCATTTCACGTTAATAGCGATACATATGAATCTTGTACCAGACGTAGCATTGCTACGTCTCTACACACCTGTATTTGTATCAAGATTTTTGTGAAATGGTATTACTACACGAACGCCATCGCTTAATTAAACAAATTGGTCAAGGGGGAGATTGTCAAACTTTTATTGCTGTAGATGAAGGTCAATCTCTCCCATTTTTTTGTGTTGTCCAACAATTTGCTAAACAAGACTATACACCTGAAACTTTTGGACAAACAGCACAGCGATTAGAGGAATTGGGCAAACATCCACAAATTCCCAAAGTCATATCATATTTTGCTGAAAATGATCATTTTTATTTAGTACAAGAGTTGATTGAGGGTAAAAATTTAGCTGCGTTGGTAGAAGAACAAGGAGCTTTTAATGAGACTCAAATTTGGCAACTTTTAGAAAGTTTGTTGCCTGTGATCAAATTTATTAGCGATCGCTATGTGATTCACTGTGATATTAAACCAGAAAATATTATTTTGGGGTCTTCTGGTAGGTTCACAAAAGAGAATCTATTTTTAGTTGATTTTAGTACCGCGAAATTACTCTCAGAACAGCAAATTTCAGCAGCAAAAAGCTTGGTTAGTCCAGAATATGCTGCACCAGAACAAATACAAGGTCATGCTGTTTTTGCCAGTGATCTTTATAGTTTGGGTGTAACCTGTATTTACTTACTCACCCATATTTCCCCTTTTGATTTATTTGATATTGCCAATAATTGCTGGATTTGGCAACAATATTTAACCGTGAAAGTGAGCGATCGCTTAGTTAAAATTCTTGACAAGTTGATAGAGATTGATCTATCTCATCGCTTTCAATCAGCTGATGAAGTCATGCAAGCATTGGGTATTTATTTGCCTCAAAATCAACTACTTGCTAGTGCTAGTTTTGACAGAACAATTCGTCTGTGGGATTTGTCTTCGCTTCACACGCAAACCCATAAAAAAATTGAAAACTGCCCATGCTACAGCCTTTCGGGTCATGCATGGGCAGTTTTGACAGTCGCCTTCAGTCCCGACGGTAAAATCTTGGCAACTGGTAGCGATGATAACACTATCAAATTGTGGGATGTAAATACTGGTCAGGTAATTCACACACTACTAGGCCATTCTTGGTCTGTTCTAGCAGTAGCTTTTAGCGCTGATGGCGAAACGCTAATTAGTGGGAGTAGAGACAATACACTCAAGTTTTGGAGAGTCTGTACAGGAGAACAAATTGCTACTCTCACTGGACATGTGGATTCAGTAACTACTGTTGTTGTCAACCCTGTTGCACAAATAATTGTAAGTGGCAGCAGGGATAAAACGATCAAGCTATGGCAGCTTTAACAACAGCAAAGTGGTTAATCTCGCAGTACTAGGCGCTACCTGTGAAAGCAACATCGGGAAATTTCCCTTGCGCTTCTGACATCGGGCGGTTTCTACCTTCCTCTTGCCAGTAGTTGATAACTTCGGTAGCTTTATTGAGTAACTCTACCCGATCTACCTCAGTAATCCAATGTTTTGACTCTAGCTCTTTTTTGAGTTCTTCCCAGGCGTCATTTCTGGGCCAGAAAAAGTACTTTGTCAAAGGACTAGTACCTTTACCTACCACCTGATCAACAGCCAAGGCGACGTTTTCATCTAACCACAAAATTTTCAAAATGAACTTTGACAATCGCACCTCCGCGAAATTTCCGGGCAATACTTACTAACAACAGCGATCGCTTATTCTATCGCAATCCTTGCCAGGTGGACAAATTGAATGAGGAGATTGGGGATTGGGGATCGGGGATCGGGGAAAGGGGATCGGGGAAAGGGGAATAGGGACAAGGGGGACAAGGGGGACAAGGGAGCAGGGAGTGTGGGGAGACTTGTCAGTTATCAGTTATCAGTTATCAGTTATCAAATTAAACTGTTAACTGATTCATGCCCAATGCCCAATGCCCAATGCCCAATGACAAATGACAAATGACAAATGACTATGAACACAATTGTAATTTTTGATATTGATGGTGTTGTGCGCGATGTGAGTGGTTCTTATCGTCGCGCGATCGCGGATACGGTGGAAAATTTTACTCAAGGTGAGTATCGTCCTACACCGCTTGATATTGACAAGTTAAAGTCTGAAGGAATTTGGAATAATGATTGGGAAGCATCCCAAGAGTTAATCTGTCGGTATTTTGAAGCTCAAGGACAGTCCCGCGAACAATTGGGATTGGACTACAAAAATATTGTTGCTTTTTTTCAAGCTCGTTATCGAGGTACTGATCCGGAAAATTTTACTGGCTATATTTGTGATGAACCTTTATTGTTGAGTCCTAGCTATCTCGAACAACTGACTTTAGCTGGTATTGCTTGGGGATTTTTCAGTGGTGCGACTCGTGGTTCTGCTAACTACGTTTTGCAAGGTCGCCTGGGTTTACAATCTCCGGTATTAATTGCTATGGAAGATGCACCAGGAAAACCAGATCCAACGGGACTTTTCGCTACTGTTCGCCTATTGGAAGATAGTATTGACAAATCGTCATTAATAGTATACATCGGAGATACGGTAGCTGACATGTATACAGTAGAAAGAGCGCGTCAGACATCGCTCCAACCCGAAAAAACTTGGATTGGCGTGGGTGTACTACCGCCACATGTCCAGGAAACAACTGCACGACGTGATGCTTATGCTGAGACTCTGCGCCAAGCAGGAGCAGCTATTATTTTGAATAATGTCCAGGAACTCACCCCAGCAAGGATTTTAGAATTAATATCGTGAAGAGCTATTTTCAGAGGTGCGTTAGCTTGCGGCATAACGCACCCTACTGTCGTGTCAAGGCTAAAATAGTGCATTAATAAACCGCAGAGGCGCAGAGAACACAGAGATAGAATCAGAGATTTATTGCATCATTTTAGCCTTGACAGTCCACTACTTGTGAATTTTATGTTATGGCGATCACAATTTTGCCTACAGCGCGTTCACTTTCGCTATAAGCATGAGCTGTGGCTATTTCTTGGAGGGAATAGGTGCGATCAATCACTGTACGGAGTTTACCGGCTTCAATCAATTCTTTGAGATAAACTAAATCTTGAGCTTTGGGTGATTCCAGCACCAATTTAGCTTTTTTCCCAGGGATAAATATTGTTACAATTCCCGGCAGAATATTTTCCGGGGTGGGTAGGGTAGTCACGTAAATTCCGTTAGGCTTTAATACTTTTTTGCAATCAGAAAAAGACCGCTTTCCAACTGCGTCAAAAATAATATCGTATTGCACTGGTTCTTGAGTGAAATCTTGCTGCGTGTAATCGATGACGTGATCTGCTCCTAAAGATTTCACCAAGTCTAGGTTTTTCGTACTGCAAACACCAGTCACTTCTGCACCCAGTATCTTGGCAATTTGTACCGCGAAAGTACCCACTCCACCAGAAGCACCATTAATTAAAACAGCTTGTCCTGGTTTAATGTTGCCTTGGTCTCGCAGTCCTTGTAAAGCAGTCAGTCCAGCGAGGGGTATAGAAGCTGCTTCTGTGTAGCTGATGTTTGTGGGTTTGAGAGCTGCACAATTTTCGGAAATTGCTACAAATTCGGCGTAAGCACCTGCACTTGGTAGTTTGAGAGTACCGTAAATTGAATCTCCGATTGTGAAGCGTGTCACATTAGAACCAACTTCCACAACTTCACCTGCCAAATCAAATCCCAAAATTATTGGGAATTTATTGCCTGTGACAATTTTTAACATTCCCTTACGGATTTTCCAATCAGCAGGGTTAATACAACTGGCGTGAACTTTCACAAGTAATTCGTCAGCTTTAATTGTTGGTGGTGCGACATCTTCGTATTGCAACACATCAGCAGAACCATACCGATGAATGACAGCTGCTTTCATCCTCTTTACTCCCGGTATGCGAATTATAAATTCACTGCATTCAGTCTAGTTAATTATTGTTCAGTCAAACAACTTCCTTTAGAGAGGGCTTCTGACCATTGACCAACAACCAGCAAAATCAAGCTAAAATTTAAAGTCTTTAAGACAATTATCCTAAAATATAAGCGTACTTTTGTACTATTATGTTTGGTTTGCAATGGGCAATCAGTAGAGACTATGGCGAGACCAATCGAGCGAATTGAACGGGATCTTGCAGCTTTAGAAGAGGCGATCGCCGCGATCGCTAAAGAACTCCAATCCACTTATACTAGTTATTTAAACACTTTGGGGAAAGCTGTACAGCAGCAGTTGATTCTAGCAGCTTATCACTTGTGTACTCAAGGATATTCGGAAAGCTTTCTCAAATTAAGCTTGAATCAGCGACAAAATTTGCAGCAGTCGATCCGTAAGCTAGGTAAACTGTCAACTGAACAGTTACTAGCTCTAGTAAATGGTGAGGAACAAAAGCAACAACAGCCGCAGGACGAGGAAAACGACAAACTCCTAGAATGGAATCAGGATCATCCTGAAATTATTTCTTTACAACAGACAACTGACGATGAAAGTGAGCTAGAGGAAGAAGAACAAGAACAAGAAGAAGAAGAGGAACAAGAAGAAGAAGAACAACAAGAACAAGAGGAACAAGAAGAAGAAGATACAAATTTCTCCTCTTTAGCTACTTATCCAACTTTCCCCACTTCTGCAAACCCCATAGAACTAGCAAAATGGCAACAGTTCCTAGAGAGAGCTACACAATATACTCTCAAAAGGATTTCTCATGAGGCTAATGTCCTCCTACAAAAAGCCAAAATCTTACCTCAAAAATTGCCAGAACCGATTTTAGAAGCAATGGGTTCGGAAGCATCTGCTGAACTTGTACCAAGTCCACCCAATCTAATGAGCTTGGTGATCGAAATTGAAAATAATCAACAATCAGAAGAGTCTGGTTTGACTCAGTTCATGGCTATTAACCTGCGTCTTGTCGAAATTGAATTTGCGGACACCAAACTTTCATCTGAGCGCAAACAGATTCGCAATATTTTAGCCCAATTGAATAAACTAGGGTTAGAGTATCAAAAAAGACTGCGGGAACTTTCAGTAGCCGAAGCTGAAGCAGCATGGCGTGCTAGTTGGTATGAAGATTAGTTTTTTGTCATTTGTCAAAAGTCATTTGTCATTTGTTTAAAACCAATAACCAATGACCAATAACCAATGACCATTGTACAGACGCGATTTATCGCGTCTCTACCAATAACCAATAACCAATGACCAATAACCAATGACTATCGACAAACCAGACTGGATAAGATTGCAAAAAGCCCTAGCAATAGAAGAAGAACAGGGGTTTATTGATTTGGTGGGTAGACAATACCGCTTCAGCGAGTTTCTTACCTTAACTTTTGGCAAATTTCCTGCTAACTTACCAAATAATGAACGTCGCCGATGGCAAGAACTGGCGGCTCAATTTTCTAATTATCCAAATCTGGGACTTGAAGATAGAAAAAACTTAATATTGGAGACTAGTAATTATCTTTATCAACTCGAACAGCAGGAACAGGAGACGGTTACGGGGGGAGATGGGGGACAAGGAGGACAAGGAGGACAGGGGGGACAGGGAAGTAATGTTTATTCTTTGTCTTCTGGTGCTAAGTCTAAAAAACCCAATCCTAAATCTCCAGTTGTCGCTGAGGTAAGTCGCACTCTGGCGCCAAAGCTGGAACAGAAATTAAAGGATTTACCAGAAATTGGATTACGCAAGGCGGAAAAGCTAGCACGTCTTGGTTTGTATACTGTGCGTGACTTGCTGTTTTACTATCCCCGCGATCATATTGATTATGCGCGTCAGGTGAGTATTAGTGAATTAGATGCTGGTGAGACGGTGACGCTCGTGGCGGCGGTGAAAAGTTGCAATTGTCGTACTAGCCAAAAGAATCAAAAATTAACAATTTTAGAACTGGTACTGCGGGATAATACTGGCAAGATTAAAATTAGCCGTTTTTTTGCGGGTACGCGTTTTAGTAGTCGGGCTTGGCAAGAAAGTTTAAAACGTCGCTATCCGGTTGGTAGTATTGTGGCGGCGTGTGGGTTGGTAAAAGGAACTAAATATGGTCTAACTCTAGAAGACCCAGAGCTAGAAGTTTTGGCTAATCCGGGTGATACGATTGAGTCATTAACTATCGGGCGAGTTGTGCCTGTTTATGCTCTGACTGAAGGGGTAGGTGCGGATTTGGTGCGACAAGCGATGATTGCTGCTTTACCAACTGCGGCGCATCTGAAAGATCCTCTACCCAGTGGTTTAAGAGGGAAATATGGGTTGATGGAATTGAAAGATGCGATCGCCAATATCCATTACCCTTCAGATAGCGATAGTTTACAACATGCCCGTCGTCGCCTTGTCTTTGATGAATTTTTTTACCTGCAATTAGGTTTACTGCAACGTCAGCAACAAGCAAAGCAAATTCAAACTAGCGCTGTGCTTGCATCTAGAGGTGAATTATTAGAACAATTTTATCAAATATTGCCTTTTAAATTAACTAACGCCCAGCAACGTGTGATCAATGAAATTCTCAACGATTTGCAAAAGCCAGTTCCGATGAATCGTCTGGTACAGGGTGATGTTGGTTCTGGGAAAACAATAGTCGGTGTAATTGCGATTCTGGCT
Organism: Westiellopsis prolifica IICB1; assembly: GCF_004323185.1. Classification (GTDB taxonomy): domain Bacteria; phylum Cyanobacteriota; class Cyanobacteriia; order Cyanobacteriales; family Nostocaceae; genus Pelatocladus; species Pelatocladus prolificus_A. Next base: position 280,049 of record NZ_NAPS01000002.1, on the reverse strand, counting down.
GCAATTCAATCTGGGTATCAAGCAGCACTGATGGCTCCGACGGAAGTATTAGCAGAACAACATTATCGTAAGTTAGTGAGCTGGTTTAACTTACTATATTTACCAGTAGAACTACTGACAGGTTCGACAAAAACTGCAAAACGGCGACAAATTCACGCTCAGTTAGAAACAGGAGAATTACCTCTGTTAGTGGGAACTCATGCTTTAATTCAAGACCCTGTAAATTTCCATCGTTTGGGTTTAGTGGTAATTGATGAACAACACCGTTTTGGCGTGGAACAACGAGCGAAGTTACAGCAAAAAGGTGAACAACCTCATGTATTAACGATGACAGCTACACCTATTCCCCGGACGCTGGCGCTGACAATTCACGGCGATTTGGATGTGAGTCAAATTGATGAATTACCACCAGGACGGCAAAAAATTCAAACTACAGCTTTAACAAGTCAGGAGCGTCCCCAAGCTTACGATTTGATGCGTCGGGAAATAGTACAGGGACGACAAGTTTATGTAGTTTTACCCTTGGTGGAAGAATCAGAAAAATTGGATTTGCGATCGGCTGTTGAGGAGCATCAAAAGTTACAAGAAAGTGTGTTTCCTGAGTTTCAGGTTGGGTTGTTGCATGGTCGCATGAGTTCTGCGGAAAAAGACGAAGCAATCGGTAAATTTCGCGACAACGAAACTCAAATCTTGGTTTCCACTACTGTGATCGAAGTTGGCGTAGACGTACCCAATGCTACAGTTATGCTCATAGAAAATGCGGAGCGTTTTGGCTTGTCGCAACTGCACCAGCTACGCGGACGTGTTGGTCGAGGTGCAGCACAATCCTACTGTTTGCTCATGAGTAGTTCTAGAAGTGCTGATGCTCAACAACGGCTAAAAGTATTGGAACAGTCCCAAGACGGCTTTTTTATCTCTGAAATGGATATGCGGTTTCGTGGTCCCGGTGAAGTACTGGGGACTCGTCAATCGGGTGTGCCGGATTTTACCTTAGCAAGTTTAGTGGAAGATGAAGAAGTACTAATACTAGCGCGACAAGCTGCGGAAAAAGTTATAGAAATAGATGTAACTTTAGAGCGTTGGTATTTGATGAAGGAAGAATTAAAGTATCGATACGAGCGGTTGATGGGTGGAGCGATTTTGACTTAGGAAATTTATCTAGCTCTGAGTTGTAGATAATTTTCTAAATCTTGGGTGCGTTGTTTAGTTAGTCGTTCTAAACATGCGTTGCGAAAAATTTCGTAACCTGTCCCACCGCGAGAACCATAGACTTCAAAATCACAGATGTTATCTCGAAAGACTATCCACGCTTGTTGTCCTTTGGTTAATAGTTGCTTTGGCTCTTTTTTTATATTTACAAGGACTTTTTGGTAAGTTTGATTGAGTTTTTTGTCTGCGGCTGCGTATGATTGTTGAGAACAATACTTCAATTCTGGTGTTGTTGTTGCTTGAGAGCAGTTAATTGTTGGCTTTTGCGCGATCGCTGTGCTTGGTGTTGCTAGACTAGGAATAACCAGAACAGATAAAAATGCGATCGCACTCAAAATAAAAGCAATAAATAATCTTTTATACATATCTTGTAGATTAAAAATCAAATATTACTTGATTTATATTCATTTTATGGCGGATTGCAACTGGTGCAATATGCCAGTCATATTACTTAATTTCAAGTCAAATTATTTACTAAACTATCAGTTATCCTGATCATACAGCATCTCGTGAGAGACAAGATCCCCGACTTCTCAACAGAAGTCGGGGATCTTGGCTTTGCTCTCTCCTATATTAGAGAAAGACTATAGCTGAGGGGTTTTTGAGATAATTGATAAAGTTAAAGAATTCGGTATAACTCTTGAGATATAACTGAGCAATATTGTTTTACTGCTCTATAGCTATCTACTCAATCACCCCAGCCTATTCCGGAAACTTTCCAAAAAATTTTTTACAAGGTAATCAATTGCTGAAACTGGGTTGCTATGTGGATTCTGATTCCCAACCCATTGAATTCCTTGAATACAAATATTCAAGTATGAAATGTAAACAAATATAAATTTTTTTGAGAAGTGACATAAATCATTTGAAAATTATAGACGCAAAGTTAAGCCAAGATTAACAAATGGAAGCTGGGAGCATCGCAATTTTTTTTAACTGCTAAGGGTTTAAACCCTTAGCTAATAGCACAAGTCGTCTTCAGAGGACTTAAATAAATCAAACAGTCTGCTTCAGCAGACTTGAACTATGAGACTGTGATTTCAATCGCAGGCGGGTTTTTTAAACATTTGGGATGCTCCCTGGAAACTAGGAGAATCAACAAAAGCAAATAAATTGTCTGATTTATTTTACTCTTGAAAAATAAAAAATAGTAAATTTACTTCCTGTCACCAAAGTAATAAAAATAGGGATAATAAAGTCAAAATATATGTTCAAAACGACTCAGATTGTAACGACACCTTCTGTAGAATGCTTGCTTAAGCTTTGGGTAAGACGTTACATACCTGACTTATCTTCTCTATCCCTATCTCAAGAAATATTGATCGCTTCTTTGACAGAAGCTGTTTCACCAGAAGGTAGAGCGCAAACTGTTGCAAGATTAAAAAATAATTTATTAGATATCAACAGTCAAATGGCATGGCTACAAACAAAATCTCTACATAATTATATTCCTAATGTTTTAGATTTTAACGAAGCCAAAAAAATTACTGATTCTGCACTGATTGTTTATAAAGCTCTACTAGATTTTTACCAAAAACAAGCATCTCATACGACTGCATTAATCACAAAAGTATCACAAACATCTCTTAATTTAGAGGAGGTTTTGATTGCTGAAATCGGAATATCAGCAATCAAAGAATTAACATCCACATTGGAACCGACATTAATAGCATTTCAAGAGCAACACATGGCATGTAAAGACTGGTGTACACTAGGCTTTATGACTACGCAGTTAAAATTTACGAATAAATTCATCTTAAATCAAATTACACCTATTGAAAAAGTTTTACTCAGCCCATATATCAATTTTATTGAAGAGCAAGTTGCAATTCCTTGGCAGAGAGTATGTGTTGCAAGTGCGAAACATGATTTAGGCTCACCTGTCTTTAAGATTGTAGAGCAAATGCTACCTATTTCTGAAGATATTGCTCATGCTGTTTATCATAAACTAGTAAAATTATTTCCTAATCATTGTAGTCGTAGCGGTTCATTAAACACTCCCATAGTCGCACAATCAAGTATTCGTGACTTGAATATGTTCCAAGCCTATCTTTGGCTATGTGTATTAGAAGAAAGTCTCATACCAGTAGAACAGGAACTAGTAGATTTATGTGTAATGGTCATGGAAAAATTAGAAGTGAAATGGGAAATATTACAACAATGGAATCAAATTTTAATGGATGAAATTATTCATCGTGTCAAGCCAGAATATCAGAAGATTTTGTCACTTTATACTCAAGGAATGATACTAGCTTTTGATCGGTGAAATGTTAGTTAGAGGAAATTCTTAAACCTCTGTTCCCTATTCCCCTCTTTTGTCATCTGATACCAATTTCCTTTAAAAGTGAAACATATTTTTTTGTAGAGACGCGATATATCGCGTCTCTGCATTATTTATGTGTATCACGATTAACGTGAAATGGTATGAGAATGCGATCGCACTACAGTATGTCAAAATCATTCGTGAACACCAAGACGCCCACAAAGAATATTTCCCGTATCTTCTGCAATCAAAAGCAAAATATTAGATAATAACAGAAAACCAAACTCCACAAAAATTTATCCATGTCCCAGGAGATTGCTGTTGAATTTCGCCATGTCACCTTTAGCCGTAACCATCGCCCACTGGTAGCAAATCTCAATTTTAGTATTCCTCAAGGAGAAGCGCTGGTATTACTTGGACGTAGTGGAAGCGGTAAAACTACGACGATGAAATTAATCAACCGCTTGTTCATACCAACCCAAGGCGAAGTGTTATTTAACAATATTCCCACAACTCGATGGAATGAAATTAAATTGCGGCGCAAGATTGGTTATGTAATTCAAGAAACAGGTTTATTTCCCCATTTTACTGTTGAGCGGAATGTGGGTCTGGTTCCCTCTCTAGAAAATTGGAAACCCAACCAAATCAAAAGCCGTGTTTATGAAATGTTACATTTGGTGGGTTTAGAACCAGAAAAGTTTGCTCAAAGGTATCCTCATGAATTATCAGGAGGACAAAGACAACGAGTTGGTGTCGCCAGAGCATTAGCAGCCGATCCACCTGTATTATTGATGGATGAGCCTTTTGGCGCCCTTGATCCGATTACGCGGTTGGAATTGCAGCGAGAATTTAAACGGTTACAACAAGAATTAGGTAAAACAGTTGTTTTTGTGACTCATGATATTCAAGAAGCTTTTGTTTTAGCGTCAAGAATTGGTTTAATGTATGGGGGAGAATTGGTAGTGTTGGGAACCCCAGCCGAATTTGTGCGATCGCCCCACCCAGAAGCTCTTGCTTTTTTGCAATGTCTCAAACCAGCGCTTTGAAATTCAACAAGTTTTTTTAATTAAATTAGAACGCAGATTGGTATCAGAACGCGATCGCTTTTTGATAGAAGTGAATGCGAACGCAGAAACTTATTCCCAACGATGGTCGTTGATTACCTTGATAAGATGAAAAAAGTTGAGCCGTTCTCTTAGCCGTACTATTAAGGTATGACCACAATAACCCTGCAATTATCGCCAGAATTAGAGCAAAAACTACGAGAAAGTATTGCACGTCAAGACACCCAAACCATTCGACAGCTATTAGCTGATGCATTTGCACCAACGGTAGAAGCATTACTAGGACAAAAAACAGATACTGAAATTCATGATGATGAATTTGAGATAATTGCTGACCAATTAGCTGACGATTTTGCAGCTTGTGTTGGGTCAGATGCACTTCCATTATCAGATTATGCAGTGAGTCGTGAGGGTATTTACCAGGAGCATCCTTAAACGTGGTGTACCTTATAGATACTAACGTTCTGTTGCGTTTTATTTTTCGCAGCGATCCACGATACCCAGTCGTAAAAACTGCTATACGAAAACTACGAACTGATAAGCACACACTATATATCTCATCGCAAAACTGTATCGAATTTTGGAACGTTGCCACAAGACCTATAGCAAGAAATGGTTTTGGCTTGACTCCCACAGATGCAAAACGAATGCTGCAACGGATTGAACGTCTGTTTTCATTATTGCCTGAGACACCTGCTGTTTATCCTGAGTGGCGTAGGCTTGTGGTTACATACAGTGTATCAGGTGTGCAAGTGCATGATGCTCGCCTTGTTGCTAGCATGAAAGCCAACGGTGTAACTCATATTTTGACATTTAATACTAGTGATTTCACCCGCTATGCACTAGAAGGGATTGTAGTAGTTGACCCGGTAACAGTATAGATTTTATTTGCGAGGGTGCGATCGCCAAATTTGAACCTGTTAGGCGCGTATCTTAGTATCATTTTTCGCGAGAAACATAATATGAGTGCTTAATGCACCATGTTATGGGCGGTGCGTTAGGCTGAAGCTATAACGCACCCTACTGGCGTGTCTAGACTAAAATGTTGCATTAATAAACCGCAGAGGAAGCAGCGAAAAGTTTGAGCGGAGGTTTCCTCCGTTCGCGCAGCGTCCCGGAGGGAACTTCAAAGCTTTTCAAGAGAGAGAACGCAGAGAAAGAATCAGAGATTTATTGCACTATTTTAGCCTTGACACGCTACTACAAAACTTACACCCCTACACCCTTATACCCTCACACCTGTCAGCGTTCCCTATTCCCCGTTCTCATAATCACCACCAGAACCATACTTCCAAGCATCAACCCAACGATGCAAATAATATTTAGAAGTGTTGGGTAAATATTTCTCCCAGGGTTCAAAACTTTTACTTAGCCAAAACAACGCAGAATATAAACCTAAATTTCCGTAATGTATCAACCAATTTAACAAAGCTGGTAAACCTACATGAGGAATGATTTTAACCACAATCCCAGGATGGGCAAAATTTGTTTTTAACAAGGTTTGCGTTAAGGCTGGAAACCTGATTATATCTTGTAAAAATGGTTTTAAAACCATCTCACCTGATTCTTGCATTTGTCGAAATACTGCTGATAACAATTCGTTAATTTGTTCTGGAGCAATTTTTTGATTGACACCCACACTCATCGCTTTTTGAAATAGCCAAGTTACACTCAAACTGGGTTGATATGGTTGCAATAATCCTAATGCATCGGCAGATAATTGATCAGTTTGCAGTGCTTCATCAATTCCTTGGGTTAATCTCTGTAAATGACGCACCATCGCCCCAAAACCACCAAAACTTAAAGGTGATTGATTCCCACTGCTGTCTCCAACTGGGAGAATGCGACTCCAGGGTGTGTGTACTGGACTTTGACGATAGGAGGGAAAGAAGCCAAATAGCGCCCTTTGAAATTTTAACTGTGACAATTCCACATTTTGATATTTTGGCATTAAGCGCAGATAGTCTTCAAACAAAGCTTCTAATCCTATATGTCGTGGGTCTGCATCCATATAGGTAAACATGTAAGTAGTTCTACCATCTCTGGCGGGGAAAGCTTCCCAAAAATATTGGCACTGTTTTTGAATTGGTGTCAAAGATAAGATTAAATCGCCAGTGTGATTTTCTGGAAAACCTTGGGCGCAACTCCCAACTACCAAACATACCGCATCTGGTTTTTGTCCTTGTCGCGCTTGTTGGATCATCGGAGAAAAATGTCCCATGGCGTCAATTAACAATCTCGCTTTGTATTGATTGTTAACTATGACTCCATCTGGATGAATCACTGCTTCTTTAAAAGGCGTGTTTTCAAATAACTTTCCGCCCACAGCCAAAAATCGCTGTTTTAAGGTTTCCAGTAAATACACTGGATCTACACCAATATTTAAGACATTTTCTACCCAAATCTCTACACCATTGTCAAACCCGACTCTAGCTGGATTGTACTCTGTGGCGATCGCTTGTTCTAATTCTGCGTTTGTTAATAAAGATAATTGTAAAAAAACTTCCAGTTCTTGGCGAGAAATATTCCATTCTTGATCTCTTCCCCGCAATATCCCCCGTTCGAGTAACGCCACCCGGAACCCTTGCACAGCTAAGGCGCAACCAATTAAAATCCCTAAAGTACCACCGCAAATCAAAACATCCCAATCGACAGCACCCAATTGTTGCTGATTTTCTTGAACTGCTGTCGGTACTGGGGCTTTACCTTCTCTGATCGATGTTAAGATGCGATCGCTACGACGCAATCCCCCCAAAACATCACCCGGTAATTGCGAAAGAATTTCCTCAGTTAAAGACATAGAACTTCATCCCAGCAAACTCACTGTTCTTGATCCTAGCGACTTCACCACATTAATTTTGATCAGTTGCGGGTGTTCAAATCTCCGACTTCTTAAAGGATATCGCTGACAAATCAGGGGTATCATCCCTTATTGAACGATTTTTCGTCATTCCACCAAATGTAGAGACGCGAAATTTCTTTGTAGAGACGCGAAATTTCGCGTCTCTACAATGGGGTTCAATCCAAAATCCTGTTAGAGGATGGCTTGTGTATTTTCCATTTCAAATAAAGTTTAACTATTCGGCTTTTTTATGAAACAATAATTACGGTGTCTTTTGTTATATTTATTGCCAATAGAAATAATTCGGTTTTCAAAGTGCATCTTGACAGCGCAAGCAGATAGTATAGCTGTTGATAAATAGCTAGTAGGTGGTGGCATGAGCATATGAGAATAGCTTTCATCGTCAACAAATTTCCAGTCCTATCGGAAACATTTATTTTGAATCAGATTACAGGTCTAATTTGCCGAGGACATGAAGTTCACATTTACGGTTATAGACCTGATGATACTGCTAAATATCATCCAGATGTAGAAAAATATGACTTGCTAAAATCTACTTTTTATGCTCCGAATCTTCCTCAAAATAAACTCTGGCGGCTATTAAAAGCACTGTGGTTAATCATTACAAATTTTTATAAAGCTCCACTAGTCATACTGCGATCGCTGAATTTTTTTAGATATCATGAACTGGCAGCGTCTTTGAGGATTTTATACTCTATTATCCCTTTATTAAATAGCGAATCATATGATATCATTCACTCTCAATTTGGTATCCAAGGCAACGAGGGAATGATTTATCGTGAAATCGGTGCAATTGAAGGCAAGTTAATTACCACTTTTCGGGGCTATGATATCAGCTGGTATGTAAAAGAATATGGAGAAAATGTATACAATCAATTGTTTGTCAAAGGAGATTTTTTCCTGGCGAATTGTGAGTTTTTCCGCCAGCGAGCGATTAAATTAGGGTGTGACGAGAAAAAGATAATTGTTCACGGTTCGGGAATAGATTGTAGTCGGTTTAGTTTTCGCACACGCCAGCCTCTAGAAGATGGCAAAATCTCTATTGCCACAACTGGTCGGTTGGTGGAAAAGAAAGGAATAGAGTATGGCATTCGTGGGGTTGCGAAAGTTTTAAAAATCTATCCCAACTTGGAATATAATATAGTAGGTGATGGAGCTTTAAAAGAACATTTAGAGCAAGTAATTATCGAACTGGGTGTTGCAGAACAAGTTAAGCTATTAGGCTGGAAAAATCAAAAAGAAATTATTCAAATTATCGATAATACACATATTTTTATCGCTCCGAGTGTCACAGCCAAAGATGGAAATCAGGATGCACCGGTTAATACCCTCAAAGAAGCAATGGCTATGGGTTTACCAGTGATTGCGACTCGACATGGAGGGATTCCGGAATTAGTTGAGGATGGAATTTCTGGTTTCTTAGTTCCAGAAAAAGATGCAAATGCGATCGCAGATAAATTAACTTATTTAATCGAGCATCCAGAATTATGGGAAAAAATGGGTAAAGCTGGTCGTGCTTATGTAGAAAAACACTACGATACCAATCACCTCAATGATGAACTAGTCAAAATATATCAACAAGTTATCATGAATGATCTGCAACGATCTCCGGTTACTCCTCAATCAATTGGAAAAAGGTGATATGGACTACTAGTCAAAAAAATTTAGAACAGTTACACTGGCTTGTTTTATTCCCCACTTAAAAAAGAGCATAATTTATGAATAAATCTTTATTTTCAGAACCAGAGGTAACGATTGTTGTTGTTCCCCGTGAACGTTTTAGCTATAGCCGTGAATCCTTGGAAAGTATTTACGACAATACAGATTATCCTTTTAAATTAATTTATGTAGATGGCGGTTCCCCTGCTGACATCAAAAATTATTTGCAAGCAAAAGCAGCCGAAAAACAGTTTCAATTAATCCGCACGAATCACTACCTTTCTCCTAACCACGCCAGAAACATCGGTTTACGCCAAGTCAACAGTAAATATGTTGTGTTTATGGATAACGATGTCGCGGTGACACCTGGCTGGTTGCAAGCATTGGTAGACTGTGCAGAAGCTACCGACGCAACTATCGTTAGTCCCCTCGTCTGTCAATACCTACCCCTACATACAGAAGTGCATTGTGCAGGTGGGGAATCTGGAGTCAAAGTCGAAACTAAAGGTGAGACTACCAGACGGCGGATGATTGAGAAGATTTATAAGCAGGGACGAAAAGTAGCTGATGTGCGTCCCCAACTGCAACGCCAACCAACTGGATTGGCAGAGTTTCACTGTATGCTCGTACGTAGAGAAATCTTTGATAGGATTGGTCTTCTGGATGAAGGACTGCTGAACACGAAAGAACACGTAGATTTGTGTATTTTGGTTAATGAAGCTGGCGGTACAATCTACCTAGAACCCGAATCTTTAGTCACCTACGTACCAGGGCCGCCCTTACAATGGACAGACTTACACTTCTATATGCTGCGGTGGAGCGATGCTTGGGAACTAGCTAGCTTGAAGCGTTTACGTGATAAGTGGAACCTCACTGAAGATGAGTATTTCCAAAACAAATACAAACGCTTAGGATGGCGGCGAGATATGACAATTGTTAATCCCCTCGCCCGTAAAATTCCTTTGGGTAAATTTGGTTCTCGCGTACTAGGGAAAATTCTCCGAGAAATGGACAAAGCGTTAAACCATTATCTGACCTCTCGCTATGCAAGGAGATACTTGCAAGGACAAAAAAATCAAGTTCCGCCCCCACCCCCACCCACATCTACAACACTGTCATCACAAAGTTAATCAGGGTGTGACCTGAAAAAACAAGGACACAACCTCCATGAGTAAAGAATCTGTGCCTTCTAATCAATCCCTATTAATGCGGCCGCATCGTCGCCAGTTTATAATTGGACCAGAAGTTTTCGCTGTCTATGAAGACTGGCATTATTGCCGATTAGACGACTCTATTTGGATTTCCTATTGTCCCGAACTTCGTGCCACTTGGACAAAGGACGCTGACGGAGTTTCTTGGGTAATTCTGGGAGTGGCTGTAGAAACGCTAGAGTCCCAATCAGAACCAATAACAGAGATTTCCCGGACAGCTAGTGAAGACATACCCAAACTCTACACCAGTTGGGCTGGTCGTTGGGTCTTGATTGGTAAGGGCCAGGTACACATGGATGCTTCTGGACTTCTCGGTTGCTTTTATGGAACTACCCGCGATGGTCAACCTTGGGTATCGAGTAGTCCAGCTTTACTTAACGATATACTTTTACCAAAGGCTGATTGCCGACAGTTATGTTATCAACGGGGAGTTTCCTGGTTTACACCGCCATTTTCTGGGTTTGGGGAAATAAGTCGTCTTTTACCCAGTCAAGTTATTCACCTCAAAGATGGTAGCATTCATTCCCGACCTTTGCTACCCCCAATCAATCCAGAACTTGACTATGAACAAGCTTTGGAGCTTTTAAGCCAAAGTATGATTACAGCACTACGACGACTTTATCAACTAGAGAATAGAGTTTGGCTAGGACTTTCCGCTGGTGTTGATTCACGGCTGGTATTAGCAATGGCATCTTGTGGTAATGTCAAGATCACACCCTTCACTCGGATTGCTGCCAGGATGTCAGTAGCCGATCGCATTCTACCAGCCACATTAGCAGATAAACTTGGATATCAGCACATCTTTTTAAAAGGACGCAACAGCAAAGCCAACCGTAAAGAACTCGTCACCGAACACACCGCAGGACATGTTTCAGAAGGTGACGCTTTACCTTTTCTCCAAAGTGTACGAGATTCTTTAGACGGAATTTCTGTGGGTGGTTGGTGCTTTGAAGTGGGTAAAGCCATGTGGCGCAAATGCTTTCCCGATAACATAGATGATATCGAAATCTGCACTCAATACATTGCCCGCACCTATGGCGAACCATTAAATTCTAGTGCGATCGCAGGTATTTGTGAATGGTTAGAATGGGTAAAACAAACTCCCCAAGAACACATGGACTGGCGAGATAGATTTTACATTGAACAACGCCTCGCTGGTTGGCAAAGTTCCAAAGAACAGTTGTATGATCTTAGTAATATCCAGAGAATTCCCATTGTTAACGCTGCTCGCACCTATGCGTTAATGCTCAGTATCCCCGAAAATCGCCGCCTCAATGCCAAATATCAACTTGATTTGATTTCTCAAGCAGCTCCTCAATTAGCTATCTATCCTTGTAACCCAAGTAATAAATATTTTGGCACTCTACGATCAATCCTCATCAAATCTTCATATGATCCTCTGTATGTGCCGCAGATTATTGCCAGAAAACTGCGATCGCGATAATCTTTTTTTATTGTTCACTAGATAAAAATACAATTTTCCCGGATCACATTCTCATGACTGAGAATACCTCAGTCATAAGGTAGTGGAAAACACTTACCTGTGAAGGGAAATATATATATGCAGTGTAGTAGGGTGAAAACTTTGAAGCATAACAGGCGTTCAAAATCTCAGCTACATGAGGTTATTCATACACCAGAAAGTAGCCTGAAACATCCCCTCCGATTATTCCAACAAATGTGGCGAGACTTACTCGCCTCTCGTGAACTCGCTTGGCGACTCATGATTCGCGATATCAGCGCCCAATACCGTCAATCATTTTTAGGAATAGTCTGGGCCTTTTTACCCCCAATTGTCATGGCAATAAGTTTTACCCTTGCCAATAATGCCCAAGTCATCAATGTTGGGAAAACAGATATACCCTATCCAGCTTACGTCATGTTTAGCACTGCTTTGTGGCAAACATTTGTGGAAGCATTAAACGGCCCAGTACAAGCAGTGACAGTCGCTAAACCGATGCTAGCCAGAGTTAATTTTCCCCGCGAAGCATTAATTTTGGCAAAGCTAGGCGAAGTATTTTTTAACTTTGCCATTAAAGTAATTTTGATCGTTGCTTTATTTATATTCTTTCGTGTTTCTGTAAGTTGGACAGTGATTTTAACGCCAGTCGCATTAATTCACTTAGTTTTACTCGGAACATTTATCGGTATTTTATTAGCTCCTTTCGGAATCCTATATCAAGATGTGTCTAAAGGACTAACTTTAGTCACAGGTTTTTGGCTATTTTTAACACCAGTAGTTTATGAAATTCCGAGTGATGGGATATTTAGATTTTTAGTAAAGCTCAATCCTGTTACTCCTTTATTAGTTACAACTAGAGAGTTAGCAACCACAGGCATAGTATCAGAACCTTTAGGATTTTGGGTAGTCAGCGCCATTACTTTTATCGGTTTACTACTCACTTGGATTACATTTCGTCTAGCTATGCCTTTCGTAGTCGAAAGAGTTAGTTCATAATTATGACAAATTTAATCGAACAAAATTTTTCTACCCAGCCTCAAGAGGATGCTGAAGTTGTGATTTCAGTAGAGAATGTCTCGAAAAAATTTTGTAGAAACTTAAAAAAATCTTTGTTATACGGTGTTCAAGATATTACCACAGAATTGTTTGGTGTGAATCGAAAAAGTGATTCCTTAAGACCAAAAGAATTTTGGGCGCTCAAAGATATTAGCTTTCAACTCCATCGGGGAGAAGCCCTAGCATTAATCGGGTCAAATGGAGCTGGTAAAAGTACAATTCTACGTATTATTAGTGGCTTGATTAAACCTGATACTGGCAGAGTCAAAGTTAGAGGTAGAATTGCACCGTTAATTGCTTTGGGAGCAGGTTTTAATCCTATTTTGACAGGGCGAGAAAATATTTATGCTAATATGTCGATCTTGGGTCTATCTACAAAAGAAATTGAAGAAAGATTTCAGGATGTCATAGACTTTGCTGAAATTGCCGATGCCATTGATGCACCTGTACAAACTTATAGTTCTGGAATGGCTGCACGACTAGGATTTGCTTGTGCTGTGCATATTGAACCGGATATTTTATTAATTGATGAAGTCTTAGCAGTTGGTGATATCAAATTTAGAATGAAATGTCATCGCAAACTCGCTAAACTTCGAGAAAATGGTACTGCCTTTATCTTAGTTTCTCATAATCCTCCGGCAATTTTAAATGTCTGTAATTCGGCAGTTTATATATCAAAAGGTAGCTTGATTTCTGCTGGGGATATAGATACTGTTGTCCGTAAATATGAAGAAGATTTATGTCTAGCTGGTACAGAAAAATCTACAGGTTACTTGGTTTTACCAGAAAAACCTGAAAGTGAAAGTACAGGTATAGACATTACTTCTGTATATTTTAAAGATGAGCAAGGAAATTTTGTAGAAACACCTATAAGTGGCACATCTGCTTCTCTGTGTGTAGAATGCAAAGCACATCGGAGAGTAACTAATGCTAATCTCTGTGTCACAATTACGGATATTGGAGGAGAAAACGGTCGTATTTTATATCTCACCGCAGCCAGCGACAATAATTATTTAAAAGTTCTACCGGGAAAAAATGAATTACAAATGTATATGCCTTTTTGCTGCTTGAATCCTGGTGTATACAATGCCAAAGTTTTTATCAAAGAAGGCGCCTACTCTTTTGATGCAGTCGAATCTTTTAGATTTACAGTCAAAGCAAATACGATTACCAATCAATCTTTGTTTTACCAACCCCGACAATGGAAAGTTGTAAACTAATTTATGTTTCAACGGTCGTCATTTGTCAAAAGTCCTACTCTACGAGAAGCCGCTTGCGCGTCTATGTCATTGGTAAACAAACTCAAAAATTCGACATTGAGCGAAAATTACCGAACCCATCACCAAAATTGGCAAATGTGCTGGTCATATCTGGTACAACCACGAACCACTAATGACCATTTGGTGAAACCTGTGGTTGTTTCAGAACGCTAGGAATAGCCTGTATGATTCTTTTGATGATTTCTTCTGAGGTTTCTTCTGCTGTAATGGTAATTCGCAGATCAGCTTGGTTATAGAGTGCTTGTCTTTGTTCAAGGAGCGATCGCAGTTTTCCCTGAGGATCACTATCTTGTAATAATGGTCTAGTAGTATCTTCTGCTAAACGTTTGTATAGTATTTCCACTGTTACATCTAGCCAGATAATTATGCCGTGATGCAGGTAACTCCAGTTGTCTCGTCGCAGTATTATTCCTCCACCTGTAGCAATGACTAGCTTGGTAAAAGCACACACTTGCGCCAGTACCTGGCTTTCTAACTGACGAAATGCTGCTTCTCCTTCCTCAGCAAAAAGTTGATTGATGGTTTTTCCTGCTGCTTTTTCTAGTAAATCATCAGTATCTACAAAGCCGTATCTTAGTTCACGAGCTAGCATTCGCCCCAGTGTGGTTTTACCAGCACCCATCATACCTATTAAGTACAAGTTGATCCCTTGTAATTGCTCATTCACTTGTTCCTACACTCCAGTTCTAGCAATTTTAGATTTTGGATTTTAGATTTTAGATTGAGAATAAGTAAGTCGGCGGGAAAAATTCAATGTATATGAAGAAATATAAATTAGCTGTAAATATTAGCGCCAACTTACTTATCTTTATTTTTAGACAAAACCACTGATCGTACTATCTTGTGCCTAGCCCTAAATTAAAATTTGGGCTGAAAGCTAAAGTCGGTTCAAAACCCACTGGCTCAGGTTTTAACCCATTAAAATGGGTTTAAGCTTTGAGCCGAAAATTTATTTGACGGCTGATTGCAACTCACTTTGCTAGATACCCGACAGTTTGATTGAAGCGCAGCATTTCGAGACTGCGATCGCCATAAACGCCTTCTATTTGTTGTTGGCAACACTCAATGGCAAAATCGTTTAAATCTTCTGAGTTAATGCTATACATATCTTCAAATACGTCTGGTTCTACTCGACAAAAACGTGGTCGCTCAGGGTAAATACGGCATTCGCGAGTATTATGATCATAATTCATACACCATCCATCTTCACCTACCATACTTAAATAAAGTTCTAGTTCGTCTGGATTTAAATACTCGTCTAAGTCTGGACGGTATTCAGGATCGAGATGACAGCAGGCTCCACATTGTTTTACACATTGCCAATTTGACATTTTTTATACCTTTATTTTATTTATCAGTTATCAGTTATCAAGTTCTGAAGCTTGCTAGAAGGTGCTGATGACAGTTATTTTACTTATTTAAGCATTCAGCCATACACATCTTGTTCATCTTAGTTTTTTATGTGGTTTCTTATAATTTTGTTAAGTAAATTAAATTTAACTGGCGATCGCCAGATATGATTAATTCCGAGTTTGACAATAGAGTAATACATTCTTTTAAGTTTTTTGGGAGGGAATAATGTTTGAGGCTGTAGCCAATATCAATTGGGAAGTAATTTTTCAGCTATTGTTCGTAGCATTGATCATGCTAGCTGGCCCAGCGGTAATTTTTGTACTAGCTTTTCGCGGTGGCGACCTCTAATATAAAACTCAACTAATTTTAATTTTCTTTGCTCTGGCCCGCGCTAAGTGCGGGCTTTGCTTTTTATTGGGCATTGGGCATTGGGCATTGGGCATTGGGCATGGGGCATGGGGCATTGGGCATTGGTA
>NZ_NAPS01000002.1:255357-264079 GCF_004323185.1 Westiellopsis prolifica IICB1 | reverse complement strand
TTTTATTGGGCATTGGGCATTGGGCATTGGGCATGGGGCATTGGGCATGGGGCATTGGGCATTGGAATAAATTCTTCCTTGCCCTCCTTGTCCTCCTTGTCTCCCCACATCCCCTACACTTCCCACACTCCCCGATCCCCGATCCCCGATCCCCGATCCCCGATCCCTGCAATTTTATTTGGAAGTCCCTAAAGCTCTTAGTGCTGCTTGAATAATGGCATCATAGTGTGGTTGCGAGATGTCAATTTCTTTCGCGTCTTGACGATTATTACCTAGCAAACCGACTATTTTTCCCTGTTCAATCGCTAAAACCTTACCATCGGGATTTTTAATCCTTAATTCTGGTAAAGAACCATTTTGATAAATCCCACAGGTATACTGACGGTGATTGTACTCAAAAGCAGCTTTTGATAAAGTGGTGTAAGAAGTAAACGGTGCATAAGACTGACTAGCAACTCTTGCACCAACTAGTTCTAATTCAATAGTGGTGTTGCCATTAAAATTATTTTCTCGTAGTTTATAAGCAATATCTATTCGTTGCGGTAGGGGAAAGTAGTCGCGCCAACGCCAAGCGATCGCTTTAATTTTAAATTGTTGTTGGTCAATGGTCTGGGCAACTGTTAGCTTAATATGACCTTTACCAACGGTTTGCTGTTCAATGACTTGGACGTTAGCAGTCCAAAATACCGGGTCAGGGTTATCGATACCGCAGGGTTCTAAAGCGTGTAGTTGTTGATAGAGTTCTTGATTGATCTGATTGAGGTTAGCTTCAGCATCAATTTTGAGGAGTGGTTTTAGGTGCTGAATTTCTAGACATTGGTTAGCGAATTCCACCAAACGCGATCGCAGTGCTACTAAATTTTCAGCAGGTAAAGAAAATCCACCTGCTGCTTTGTGTCCTCCAAATTTACCTAGCAAGTCTTGGCAATATTCTAAAGCTTCAAAAACATGGAACTCTGGTATTCCACGTGCAGAACCGCGAATTTGGTTGTCATCCTCAAAAGTACCGATGAACACGGGGACACCGTAGCGTTCTACTAAGCGAGAGGCGACAATACCAATTACACCATGATGCCAGTTAGGTTGCACAACAACCAAAACCCGATCTTCCTGTAGAGACGTTACATGTAACGTCTCTACAATTGCGATCGCTTCTTGTTCAATTTGTTCACACATCTGTTGACGATGCTGGTTAATTTGCTCACATCGCATCGCTTTTTCCAAAGCAATCCCCATATCATCTGTAGTGAGTAGCTCAATCATAATTTGGGGATCACCGATTCTACCAATAGCATTAATACGTGGTCCAAGCCGAAACCCAATATCTTCAGGCTTTAACGATTTTGGATTTTGGATTTTGGATTTTGGATTGTTTTGTCCCCCATATCCCCCTTGTCCCCCTTGTCCCCCATCTCCTCCTTGTCCCCGATCCCCAACTCCCGACACCTGAATCAACGCCTGTATTCCTGCTAGTTGCGATTTAGGTAATTGTAGCAAACCACGTTTTACCCAACGGCGATTTACTCCAGTTAAGGGAGCGAGATCAGCAATGGTTCCCAGTGTAAACAGTTCCAGCATTGGTCTGATAATGCCACTATTAGCTTGTCCTAGCTGTTGAGCTAAGGAAATTGCCAAAATGTAAGCAACACCGACACCAGCGACACCACGATAAATAGAAGATTCTGGTAGTAATTTCGGGTTGAGAATGGCATTAGCTGGGGGTAATTGTTGCGGAATGTCGTGGTGATCGGTGACAATTACCTGTAGATTAAGTTCTTTGGCTCTGGCGATGGGTTCAAACGCAGAGATCCCATTATCAACTGTTAGAATTAGTTTAACACCTTCATTGTGAAATTCTTCTACAATTCGTTTATTAATACCGTAGCCTTCATGCATCCGACTCGGAATGGCGTAATTGACCTCGGCACCTAACCAGCGTAAACTACGTAATAGTAAAGCGGTACTAGTCATTCCATCTGCATCGTAATCTCCACAGATGGCAATTTTTTCTTTACAGGTAATACAAGTTTGCAACAACTCTAAACTAACTGCGAGGTCTGGAAATTCCTCTAAAGGTGAAGGTAGATTTATGGATTCAGAATTTAAAAAAGCTTGTGCTTCTTCCGGGGTTTCAATACCGCGATTGATTAGAAGCTGATTGAGCAAAGATGGTAAATTAGTCACCTTTGCCAAGTTCTGTGCTAATTCTATTTGTTGGGGGTAAATTTGCCAACGTTGATTAGGTAAACGCCGACGGTTTTTTGTTGCTGTAGTTGGGAGTTGGTCTAGCACAATTGCAGTTAGGAGTGTGCATAATCACTTATATCTCATACACTCCAGCTTCACAACACCTCGATTCGACCATCATCAAGAATATAAATTGCGCGATCGCCAGGAGCATACCAATTTGGACGTAGTTCTACTCCTAATGTGCCAAAATTTAATTTGGAAATATTTGCCTTTAACGGTAAACCTGTGTCATCCCAAAATAATAGAGATACATTTGGCTCTGTACCATCTCCCTGGTTAATCTGTAGTTCTTGTCCTGGTTGTAAAGGAATGGGATTAGTACTAGATGGCTTCTGTATAATCAACACTCTGGGCGTACGATTTACTACTTTAACTTGGATACGTTGTCCTGGTGAAAATTGAATTGGACGAGGACCGCACTTGGAAGCACAAGTACCAGCAAAAGCAGGACTATAATTATTGGCTGATGGTAAAAGTAGAGCGGTTGCGATTAAAGTTGCACAGATAAACTTAGACATAGAATCGAGGTTACACAAAAGACAAAGGGTGTGTAGATTTTAATACCTCAGACTAACACCACATTTTGGTCTTTGTGTAGAGAAATGTTTATGGGATGTGCGATCGCTCCTAGGGACTCAAGACTTACTTACCTAACCAACCGCATCGAAAGCTATTTTATACAGGTAATGCCTACCATATCGGGATAGTCAATGTAGTCCTGCCAGAACTCAAAGCCAAATTTCTGTATGCCTTCAGGACTGATTGTTGGTTGATGCCAGCAGATCTCTTTAAAACCAGCACTCATCAAGGCCCATTCATAAGTCGCTTTGCTGAGGTAGTAGTTGTCAAAACTGATACTAATAGACTCACCGTCATCAGGAATTGTTAATGTTAAAGTGATGGGAGTACCTTCCTTCAGCGACTGGGTACATTTTCTAGAAATGCCATATTTCTCATGTTTATGATAAAACTCTCTTGGCAGTTCTAAATTATTGTTTAAACCGACAAATCGACCACCAGGTTTGAGATGAATTGCTATGGCCTGACACATTTTGAGTAGTTGCTCTTTAGTTGAAGCGTAATTCAGCAAGTAGGAGGATAACACAAGATCGAAGCTGCCAAGAGAACCAACTTCGGTGACATCACCGATGATATATTCAATTTTCTTAGGACTAGAGGCTTCTTCAAGTCTTGCCAGTTCTATCATTTTTGAGGAAATATCCACACCAACCAAACGTTCAGCGCCATAAGAAAAGAGCAATCGTGTGAAAAATCCTTCTCCACAAGCTAGATCGAGGATTGATTTCCCAGCAACATCTCCGATGATATTTAAGTATGTATATGCCTCACCATACAAGCGATAAGGCAATTTGTTAAGTTTTTGAAACTGGAGAGCTATACTATCATACACAGCTGCCATTTTTTCACCTCAGTTGCAAGTTTTTTATCAAAGGATGTCTGATACAGTTCGGTCTCGTTGTTTTAAATTACGATACGCTTATTGACCAAGTTTAAACACTGCACTTCGAGTAGAAAAGCTATGGATAGTGGTAAATATGTAATGAAAAGGAGATTTAGTAACTCACATTATTTATTTTTAGCCATTTATTTAAATTAATCGTAATTGATGCTCTGTATTGTCTGTATTATCTGATGTCACCTGATTAGTTTGATTGCTGTTTTCCTCTACAGAAATGGGTTCTACCCAGTTTTCTTCGTCTACAGCTAGCAATTTATGAGCTGCTTCCAGCATCGATGTTGCTATGTCTTTTAAATCTTCGCGATTGTTCAGGTATGTCCTGAGTGCTTCTATCGGATCAATGCTATTACTAGCGCTTAATTCCGGGACGCGAGGTCTAGCTAACTGACTAACTAATTCTGGTTGGATGGTGTAAGTATGAGCTGGAGTTAGTAGTTTGTGGAGTGCGGCGTTATCAATTAAATCTAACTGTTCAGAACGAAGTTTGTAAATTAGTCTGATCACTGCATCGTCAATATTATACTTGGCGATCGCCTTCATAATTGCCGCTTGTGGATCTTCTGCCTTTGAGACATCCACCTCAATTGTGTGGAAAACCCGTGCAGGTAAAGGGTAAAATTCCCATTTAGCGCTACCCCGTTCTAACTCAACCATTACATAGCCTTTTTCTTCCTTCTCTTCACTAAAGTCCACCCGTTCAATACTTCCTGGATAAATCACTGGTGGGTTATTGGATTTATTCAAGCTTTGATGGCGATGGACATGTCCTAAAGCTACATAATCAAAACAGGGTCGTACCAACATTGATAAGGGAATTGTAAAACCTTTACCAACTGCTAAAAAACGTTCAGCTCCTAAGCTAGCATTATCAGTCATCAAGTGACCCAAAAGAATTGTTGGTACATTGGGGTCAAGACGACGAATTTCTGCTTCTAAAACAACTTGCAAACGTTCAACGAGTAGTTGATGTACTTCGCTTAAAGATAAACCTTCAGTTTCTTGGCGAGTCATCAACGTAGAACGGGTCAACCAAGGTAGGGTAATAACTTGTACAAGACCATTACGGGTTTGGATGTGGTGAGTACGCAATGTATCACCTACCACAATTCCCGGCACTCCCAAAGTGCGGTAAATACATAGACTTGCTCCCCCCTGACCTTGAGAATGTTGGTCATGGTTCCCCACTAACAACACTGTGGGAATTTGAGCATCTACAAGACGACGAAACTGACCAGCAAAAGCTTCCTGTACATAAGGTGGTGGTGTCGCATCAGGGAAAGCATCACCACCGAAAATGACCAAATCTACAGGTTCCGTGAGAGCCTGGTCAATACAATGGGATAGAGTCTTGACAAAATCTTCCAACCGCGTATTTAAACCTGTCTCAGGATTAATACGTCCGTGGGAGAAACCACTTCCCATGTGGATATCTGAAAGATGGAGGATTTTAATCATATTTGTCCTTGGTCATTAGTCATTTGTCCTTTGTTTTATAGTCTAATTACAAATGACTATTGTACAGACGCGATTCATCGCATCTACCCACCAATTGTAGAGACGCGATTCATCGCGTCTCTAACAAATGACAAATAATTAAATATGAATTCCACACTCAGTCTTACCAAAACCGCGCCAGCGTCCAGCGCGTTCATCTTCACCGTCTGCGACTGGGGTTGTGATTGGTTCATCGCCAATACTCGGATAACCTTTGTCATGGAGAGGATTATAAATTACCCCATGTTCAGCGACGTAACCCCAAGTTTTTTCGCGTGTCCAATTTGCTAGAGGATTAATTTTTATGCGGCCATTGCCGTCAATCTCAAATATGGGCATGTTAGCACGGGTTACAGCCTGGTCACGACGGCGTCCGGTAATCCAAGCAACAGTATTTAGTTCTGCTAGACCCCGTTGCAGAGGTTCTATTTTGGTGAGGTGGTGGAATTGAGCAATATCTTTATCCCAGAGTTCATCACCATATTTGGCTGTAAAAGCTTCGCGGGTATCTACATCAGGGATTTTGTAAACTTTCAAATCCAGGTCGTAAACTTGTTTAGATTTTTCGACCAATTCCAAAGATTCGCGGAAATGAAACAGGGTGTCGAGAAATATCACAGGTACTGGATGCTTGAGTTCACGGTAGAGAATATCCGTGATTAGCATGTCATCAACATTAAAAGCACTCGTTTGTACCAGTCCTGTGGGAACATTCTCAACAGACCATGCCAAGATTTCGCTTGGATGAGCGTTCTCATACTTTTGATTCAATTGTTCCAAGTCTAAATCGGCGATTTGGTTCCTAGATACTGTGGAAATGGTCATGGTTATTTTTTAGTCAAACAGTTCCGTAGCTTTCTTAATAATGATTTTACAATAAAAAATACACGTATGTTGGTCGGATATCAGGTAATGATTCTACCTGGGTTTGGGAGATGAGGATTACAAATAATAAAAATAATGGCTTATGACAACAGTTCTGAGCAGGGTACAGAGGAAGCAGATTTTTCTGTGGAGCAAATCCATGCATCCAAAATTCTATTGGAGATGACTTAGGAGTTAGTATTTACCTTTGACTTTACTAAGATAAGTAACGCTATTTTAAGTTTTACCATGGTTTGATGGATAAATATACTGGTTTTGATATTGTTAATAGAATCCTTAAAAATCAGGGATTATACAAAATGAACGATTCAAAAACTCCAAATCAACTAAATCAGTCTTTGGTTATGGGAGCATTAGTGATGCTGACCAGTGCCAGTGTGATTACTTTGATGAGTTTGTTTTAAGACTAATAAAATTAAATATTAAAAAAATAGCAAAATAACTTTACAAAACCCCGCTCGTAACTGAGCGGGGTTATTGCGTTATTCATAATTTTGTATCTAAAACTGGAGTAGAAGCTCAACACTAAGAGAAGCCCAGTAAGTAACCAGGGCGCGATCGCTTAATATAATCAAGAATTTTATAGAACATCGGTGCTTTGATTTTGCTTGTGTTGGGGCATTTTACGAGAGTTTTATAATCATCATAGAGAATTAATTAAATTTGCTTATTTATATATGCGCGATCGCGTTGTATTAAATAAAAACCTTATTTGTAAGTCTGCCTTTTGTCATTCTCAAGACTTTGGCAATTGTCGCAGGCGTGGGAGAGTAAGAAGTGGAACAGTTTGATGTGTTTCTTTGCCACAATAGTAAGGATAAGCCTGCGGTTATTCAAGTTGCCCAGCAGTTACAAGACAAGAGAATTAAACCTTGGCTGGACATTTGGCATTTACGCCCTGGTTTTTCTTGGCAACGTGCATTAGAGCAGCAGATCAACCAGATTGCATCCGCAGCAGTTTTTGTAGGAAAATCAGGATTTGGCCCTTGGCAAAGTCAAGAAGTTGATGCGTTTCTAAGAGCATTTGTAAATAGGCAATGTCCGGTAATTCCGGTACTTTTACCAGATGCTCCTACAAAGCCACAACTACCTCTATTTCTTCAAGGTTTAACTTGGGTAGATTTTCGACAGCAACATCCTGATCCAATGGAACAGTTGATTTGGGGAATTACTGGACACAGACCAAACACACAAACTGGAACTGGATCATCTCAAAAAGACTCACCAATAATAGACAGGAGAGAATTTTTGAAATGGGCGGGTTGGGGAAGTGTAGGCTTAATAACAACAGTGGTAGGTCGAGAGATTTTTATCAAACTAAATCAGCCTACTGCAACACCTTCTATTGAAGCAGCACCGACTGCAAGACCATTTGCAACACCAGAAAGAAAATATACTACAAACACACCGTCACTAGAGAATACTGAAAGCATCTCACTTGAATCTGAAAAAGGCATTGACTATACCAGACTACGCGACTTACTAGAAGGAAGAAACTGGAAAGAAGCAGATCGAGAAACTGAAGAGTTGATAAGCAAGGTTCTAAACAATGATTGGACCAGTGAAAATTTATTAAACTTCCCCTGCAAAGACTTAAGCACAATTGACCAACTATGGGTAAAATACAGCAATGGACACTTTGGCTTTAGTGTCCAGAAGGAAATTTACTTGAGCGTTGGCGGTAAAGCTGACGGCGAGTATTACGAAGAAGCCTGGAAGAAGTTTGGCGATCGCGTAGGATGGAGAGTGAATAGTAGTTGGATATCTTACTCTGATGTAACTTTTGACACCTCTTCCCCTAGAGGACACCTCCCGTTTTTTCGTTTTTGGGGGGTGAGGTGGGTTGTGGTTAAGTTTCTCTTCTCTCGCATCGAGACTTGTAAAGTGTAACATCTAGGGCTTTACTGCGCTAAATATATAATAGTTGTAGTTGTCATACTGATAAAAATTTTGGCAGTATCTGGTGTTAATGTATCACAAACTAAATAGACATCTCCGACAAAGAATGTAGAGACGTGAAATTTCACGTCTCTACAAGTATTTTGGGCAACGCACAGTTAATTTCTGGAGATGTCTAATTGAATGCGATCGCATTTCAATCAGCAACACGAGAAAACAACTCCTCAAAAAGCTAAAAACTTGAATTATGGCTTTACTGTTACTGCCAAATGTAACCCTAAAGCATCCAACAAAGAATTTAGACAGTAAAACTCAATCTCGCCTTTATCTGATAGTATCTGGTCAAGTTTATTGTAGAGTTCCTTGACTTGTGTAGAAAGCTGATTAGTTCCACCATGCGCTTCTATGACATTTTTCAGCGCCTTACTTAACATTTGCGGATCACCTTCTTCTAAAACAACTTCGATATAAGCTGCTGCTTCTAGTGGATTTTTTAAGTCTTGAATCAGTTTTTCATGATAGCTTGTACTTCTAGACATCATCAATAACTTTTAATATCCTTCGGTGAAACTTCCATATACAAGCCTTTTTAAACTCTGCGATCGCAGTAAACCAACAAAATACACTATGTAGCAATGATGACACTCACCAACAAACTTTTGTCATCAATCTTACAGCATTAAGCCTTACAGTCACAGCATTAAGCCTTACAGT
>NZ_NAPS01000002.1:241927-255024 GCF_004323185.1 Westiellopsis prolifica IICB1 | reverse complement strand
TTACAAAGTTAAGGCTTAAGGTTACAACATTAAGCCTTACAGTTACAACATTAAGCCTTACAGTTACAACATTAAGCCTTACAGTTACAACATTAAGCCTTACAGTTACAACATTAAGCCTTAAGTAGAGTACATTATGGCTTCGCTATCATGCACCAGCAGATCATATGCTACAGCACTATCGTCACGTCTCTATAAAGAGTTTGTGAGCGATCGCAACTATCCATTCATACCAATTTTGGATTTTGGATTAACAATCTTTACCATCAGACAGTCCCAGAAATCTCAAATAATATTACCGATACCAATTTGGTATCACAATAGATGAGTTATTTGGTGTACACACATTCTGATCAAGATTTGTTCAGATTTTTATATAACTTAGTTTATTTTTAATAATTACTTAATCTTATTAATTAATATAATTACTATCATGATAGAATGTTATTCACAAACTTTTGTAACCCTAGTAACATTTTGCCTGAGAATAAATACTCTAAAATTCAGTATCAGTTAAAAAATATGCCTAATGTAATCTAGCCAAAGAAGGAGTAAAACTCAGACTTATCCCGTAAAGTTACATCTCTAGATAATGTTGGATCGTTGGTAATTAAATTACATTCGATATAGGTGATCGATATATCAGTGATTAAAAATCGATAACTGCAAAATAAAACTCTTAAGGTTTTTTTTGTTATTTTGTATTTAGCTGAACAGTTCTTAACGGCTGATTAAGCGTCAATATAAATAGAGAAAGCAATAAATAATCCATGAAATGGAGGGGTAATTATTATGCTTAGAACTAGTAATAAAAACATTATTTTCTCGGCTTTTGTTAATCACGATGTTGAAAATAATCAATCAGAAATTAAACGTCAATTGATGAAACCTCAATCTGATTTCCTACAACCATTACGTCAATGGCTCGATTCATTTGATATTCAAAATCAGAAATTGGCAAAATTTATTGCTAAATTGATCCCCGCCCAGTGTCCGTTTGAAAGAGATATTTTTTTATTTGGTCGTAAGATAGCTCACATTCCGCCCATGTGTAAGTTAAACCCACTCTATGACCAATTTGTAGGGTTGCGTTTTCGAGCTTTGTGTTATTTAGTAGATAAATGTGGAGAAGATATTCAATCCTACTGTTGAAAGCATTCAAGCATACAAAGCATTCAACAAATGGTTAGGGGTTAGGGGTTAGTAGTTAGTGGTTAGTGGTTAGAATAACAAACAACCAACAACCAACGACCAACAATCAAAATGTTATTGCATCTGAGTACTTGGCCAGAAGTCGAAGCATACTTACAACAATCTCAAGGTATTATTCTCCCGATTGGTTCTACAGAACAACATGGGCCGACAGGATTAATTGGTACAGATGCGATTAGTGCAGAAGCGATCGCTCGTGGTGTCGGCGATGCAACCCAAGCCATAGTAGCACCTACAATTAATGTAGGCATGGCATTGCATCATACAGCTTTTCCCGGTACAATCAGTTTGCGCCCCAGCACAATGATTCTAGTTGTGCGAGATTACATCACCTGTTTAGCAAAAGCAGGTTTTACCAAGTTCTACTTTATCAACGGACACGGCGGTAATATCGCTACCCTCAAAGCAGCCTTTTCAGAAACTTATGCACATTTAGAAGATTTGCACATTCCCAATGCTCAAAACGTGCAATGTCAAGTCGCTAACTGGTTTATGTGCAGTTCGGTATTTAAGCTAGCCAAAGAATTATATGGGGATCAAGAAGGTTCCCATGCAACGCCAAGTGAAGTGGCTGTAACTCAATTTATTTATCCAGAAGCGATTAAGCAAGCACCCCTTTCTCCAGAAGTTGGGAAAGGACACAGAATTTATGGTGCAAAAGATTTTCGTCAGCATTACCCAGATGGTAGGATGGGATCAAACCCAGCCTTAGCAACACCAGAACACGGGCAGCAATTTTATGAGTTAGCAGTAAAAGAACTGAGTCATGGTTATTTGGAGTTTTTGAACACACAATAATAATGATTGAGCCAGAGAGATTAACTCAGTTCACCTCAGATCTCGTTGCTCGTGGTTTACTTTATGCGATCGCGAACTATAGAATTAATTCGCCAGTTCCTTTAGAAGCCATAGAAAACTGGAAATTTTGGACTCAGCCAAGATCATCTTTAATTGAGTGGTTGGCAAGAAATTATCCTCCAGAATCAACAAGAAAAGCATATCTGGATTTTATGCTTCAATCTGATCATTCAAGCGGGATTGAAGCTCACTACGATATATCAAATGACTTCTACGCTTTATTTCTCGATACTAAATACAAATTTTACAGCTGCGCTGACTTTTTAAGCGATCGCCAAACCTTGGAAGAAGCGCAAGCAAACAAAGCTGCGTATCTCATGAAACTATTGAACTTGCATGGAAACGAGAGGATTTTGGATCTCGGATGCGGCTGGGGCGCCATGCTGAGATATCTTCAGGATACAGGACACTCTGGTGAGTTAACTGGCTTCACTTTATCCAGAGAACAATTAGCCTATGCTCAAACACAATTAAGTCTGAATGTCTCTTTAACTAACTTTATTACTGCTCCTTTTCAACAGACATCTTATGATCGTATTCTCTCAATCGGATCTCTAGAGCATGTCAGACCTCAAGAAATAGAGAAAGTTTACAAAAAAATATACGACGCTCTAGTTCCCGGAGGACTCGCAGTACATCAGTTCTTTTCCCTAGAGCGTGAACCATATCCCGCTTCGATGGTAATGGTACAGCTATTTTTCCCAGGTTCTCTTTTGGTAATGCATTCTATTCATATTGAAGCTGCTAAGAAAGTCGGCTTTAAAATTACCCATGACTCAGTTCACGATTACAAACCAACTTTAAAAGCATGGTATGAGAGGTTGACACAAAACCAACACAGAGCATTAGAGTTAGTCAATCTGGAAACTTATAATCGCTACATGACTTTTTTTCCGATTTCCTGGTTATTCTTTCAACAACAAGAAGCAGCACTGCATAGAGTAGTCATGGAAAAGCCGATTAGTTAAATTGATCGATAACCATCGTGTTGTATCTTGGTGTCTTGGTGTCTTGGTGTCTTGGTGTTTCAAAAGTCGATTTTTTAACCACTATAGACGCGCTAGCGGCTTCCCGGAGGGTAGACACTAAGACACCAAGGTGAAATAACCATTGAGATGTTTCTGATTCATGAGTCATCCAAAATATCAGCGCAAACAGTTTAAATACTTACTGATACTCGGCATTATCTGGCTATTCGGTGCAGTGTGCGATCGCATCTGGTTTAGTTTAGACAATTCTGTTCCAGCTTGGGATCAGGCAGATTATTTAACTGGTACTTTGATTTATTGGCAAGTATTGCAGCATCCCCAATGGTGGGATAGCCAATGGTGGCAAAATTTTTGGATGCTATCATCTAAGATCCCCCCCTTAAGTTACATTATTGGGGCTATTGTCCAAAATATTTTTGGCACTGGACCAGACCAAGCTGCATTGATGATGCTGTTTTTCAGTGCTATTTTGTTAGGCTCAGTCTATGGATTAGGTGCAATCTTATTTAGCGAAGTTGTGGGTTTGTGGGCTGCTGCAATTTGTCAAGTCATACCTGCTCTTTATGTCTTACGCTTAGATTTTCTCCTTGATTATCCCCTAGCCGCTGTCGTCACTCTCAGTTTTTTTTGTCTCACTGTTTGGAAAGTCAAAAGTAGAGACGCGATAAATCGCGTCTCTTCTTGTACAGACGCGATTCATCGCGTCTGTATGAGAGTCAATCTATTGGCAGCAGTTTTTGGTTTATCCTTGGGTTTGGCATTAATGGTGAAGCAGACAGCGTTATTTTTTCTGCTGACACCAATAGTATGGATAGGATTCGGCGCTTTTCGTCAACGGCGTTGGAAACAATTGGCGCAATTAGTTGGTGCTTTATGTTTGTCAGTATTAGTGTTGAGTCCCTGGTATCGCACCAATTGGTTACTGATTCTTACATCTGGTAAACGAGCAACGATAGATTCTGCTATTGCTGAAGGTGATGCACCTCTGAATACACTACAAGCTTGGACTTATTATTGGCAACAATTGCCAGAACAGGTTTCCTTACCGTTATTACTTATACCAATATTTGCATTGCTACTATATTGGGGACGCTCAGTGGAAGACAGCAAGAGTAGAAAAGCTAATGCATCAAAGCTTTTTCGTAACAACACATCCCCTTTACCTTCACTTAAATGGCTAGCAATATTTTTAATCGGTGCTTACTTACTTTCATCTTTGAACCCAAACAAAGATCCGCGGTATGCATTACCTTATTTACCTGCTATTTCAGTATTTTTAGCATATGGATTAACTCGCTTTCGTAGTCTGTGGGGACAGCGTATTCGTTGGGGTACTTTTGGTTTGGCTGTGCTTTTAATGGTGTTGAATTTGTTCCCAATTGGCGGTTTGGCTGGTGATTGGATGAAATTAGCTTTGAGTCCTAATGCCCAGCATTACCCTAATATGAAAGAGGAGTTACCTCATCGTCAGATCATTGACCAGATCATCACCACAGAACCATATTTGCGTTCCACCTTGGGAGTATTGCCATCAACCAAAAAAATCAACCAGTATAATTTGAATTACTATGGGAGACTGGCAAATTCACAAGTTTATGGACGACAGGTAGGAACCAAAAAGAAATTTGTCAAACAGGATGCGCGATCGCTTGCATGGTTCCTTACCACAACTGGTAAACAAGGTTCAGTTCCCAAAGCCCAAGCTCTCATGGTTAAAACTGTAGAGCAAGATGGCAACTTCCAACTTCACAAATCTTGGGTTGACGGTAGTAGTACTATAAATCTTTATCATCAAAAAACACCACCGATAGAAGTCAAAGCAATTTCCCCAAACCAACCCCAAACCAAGATTGCTTTGTTACAAGTCACAGTACCAGAAAAAGCACCGCCAGGAATACCAGTACCTGTAAGTTATCAGTGGAATGGAGCTTGGGAAGAATTACAAAATGGGATAGTATTACTTACTTGGAGAAACCTCACTTCCCAAACTTCTATCGGAAGAGAGAGATTATGGACACATGATCACGGTATTGGTATGGGAAATTTATACGCGGGTGCAAACAAACCCCAAGGTACATTTCAAGTTACAGAAAGGACAGCAATGTTACCACCTGCTGAGATTGCACCGGGAGATTATATTTTAGAAGCTACTTACCTCAACCGAATTTCGGGAGAAACTTACACAATTACTGTGCCAAAAGTGACTTTAAAAATCGATCAACAAGCTGCTCCTTCAACTGCACCAGAACTGGATTTAATCACACAATTACAAAGATTAGCAGCAACTTTACCTCAAGGTACAAAGGCATTAGAGCAATTATTTGCAGAAATTGGACGTATAAATCAATACGATCCCATCCAAGATTATCTGGAACAGGCGCGATTAAGTTGGCAATATCGATTGCAGCATATTTCGCAAAACCGCGATTGGGCTTATGCTTTGGCTTTAGCAAATGTGTTGCAAAAAAGAGTGAATGGTGCAACAGAAGCTTTAGAAAAAGTCACTCAGCTAGACTCAGAAAATCCTTATGCTTGGGCATATTTAGCATTTGTTCAACTATATAATTGGCAGCCTAGTGCAGCGGAAAAATCTCTGCAACCAAGTTTGGCTAAAAACCCCAATGTAAAAGAGATTCAAGCTTTGAATGGAGTTGCTGCGCTCATGCAAGGAAAGGTAATTTCAGCATGGCAGATTTTTCAAAAGTTAAACATCTCCATAAATTAAATATGCGTTATCCAGAACCCTGGTAGAGACGTAGCAGTGCTACGTCTCTACATTCTTTTTCACGCCTATGTCTATTGAATACGATACACACCGACAAACACAGATGGAATAGATATACTATATAGTGTGTATTTCTGCCATCTGTTATGATCGTGCTTTTCCAAAAATAATTAGAAAGTTTGTAAAATAAATAACTGCCTTAATTATTCTAGCGCACTCCTATGCAAACGCTGCTCAATAACCGCTATCAAGTCATCCAAACTCTTGGAGGTGGTGGATTTGGGGAAACATTCTTAGCAGAAGATACACAAATGCCCTCCCGCCGTCGCTGTGTCATTAAACAACTAAAACCGATTCAAGACAATCCCCAGGTTTACCAGTTAGTACAGCAACGATTTCAACGAGAAGCAGCAATTTTAGAAGAGTTGGGTGACGGTAGTGATCAGATTCCCCGGTTGTATGCCTACTTTTCGGAAAATGGGCAATTTTACTTAGTTCAAGAGTATATTCAAGGACAAACTCTCACCGCCAAAATGCAACAGCAAGGTTTAATGAGTGAGAGTACAGTAAAAGAAATTCTTACCAGTATTTTGCCAGTTCTTGATTATGTCCACAGCAAAGGAATTGTTCATCGAGACATCAAGCCAGATAATATCCTGATTCGTTATGCAGATGGCAAACCAATATTAATTGACTTTGGTGCAGTTAAAGAAACAGTCGGAACAGTAATGACTCCTTCCGGCAATTCTACTAGGTCAATTGTAATTGGTACACCGGGGTTTATGCCCAGCGAACAAACTGTTGGACGCCCGATGTTTGCTAGCGACATATATAGTTTAGGTTTAACAGCAATTTATTTAATTACAGGGAAAGTACCACAAGAATTGGCAACCGATCCAGCCACAGGTGGGGTGTTGTGGCGAGAACATGCTTTAAATGTAACTCCCACTTTTGCAGCCATCTTAGACAAAGCAATTCAATTCTACGCCAGCGATCGCTTTGTCAGTGCTAAAGAAATGTTACAAGCCCTACACACAGGTACTGCACCATTTCCCCCTACTGTTCCTTACCAAGCACCACCAGCAGCAACAGCACCATATCCCCAAACACCACAAAATACAGTCGCCGTCAGCCCAGCTAATTCCTATCAACCTCCCATCAATCAAAATACTGGTAATGGAAATGGAAACAGAGTAATATTAATTGGCAGCATTGTTGGTGGTTTAATAGGTGCATCTGTAATTATTGGTTTTGCCCTTGGTAATAGACAACAACCCCAACCTATAACCCAAGAACCTACTACTTCAACAAGCGAACCAACCACAGCATCAGTAGAACCAGAACAATCACCCAAATTCTTAAAACCAACACCAACTCCAACACCAGAATCAAACTTTCCCATCACCTCCGAATCTTCCTCAGAAACTGTAGAACCACAAGAAACTGTATCACCAGAACCATCACCAGATAGCAATACTACTGAACCCGTTCCTACCCAAACACCCACTCCTGAAGAAACTACAGCAACCAACCCAGAAAATACTCGCCCATCTCCAGAAGAATTTATACAAAATTATTATGCAACTATCAATCAAGGACAATACCAAACAGCCTGGTATCAGTTATCCCCCAACTACCAAAACAACAAACGTCTTCACCCCAACGGTTATCTTTCCTACATCGATTGGTGGGGAGGTAAAGTTCAACAGGTAGAAGTTGAACAAGTTAGCTTAATAGAAAGTAATACAGAAACAGCGATCGTATCAGCTCAACTAAAATATATACTAAAAACTGGCAATGAATCATCCAGTTCCATTAACTTCTCCCTGTTATGGGACGCTGAAAATAATAAATGGATGATTGCGGATACCAAGTAATACCACCACTTTAGGATGCAGAAGGTGGATATAAACGATCGCCTGTAGCAGTATCAAACACAAATAACTTACTCAAATCAATCTCCAACGTCAAGCGATCGCCCGGACGAGGACGCACATCCGCACCCACCTGCACATTCACCAGCACCCCCGAACCAGGTAAACCCGCACGAATCAAAGTCTCCCTTCCCAAAGGTTCCACCACCTTCACCTCCACCACCAACTCTCCTAATTCTTCCTCTCTGTGTTCTCTGCGCCTCTGCGGTTCATTAATATTAATACTCTCCGGCCTCACACCCAAATCAAACCCCTGTCCCTCCCGCAGATGCAACTTATCTTGCATATCCGCAGTCACAGGTAACACCTGCCCATCCACAGCAAAACCCCCAGCCCCATACTTAGCTGGTAAAATATTCATCGGTGGACTACCCAAAAAAGTAGCTACCATGCGATTAGTAGGTTTGGCATAAATTTCTTGTGGTTCGCCAATTTGCTGAATTCTACCCCGATTCAACACCACAATCTGATCAGCTAACGTCATCGCTTCAACCTGATCATGAGTGACATATACCGTAGTAATGCCCAGTTCTTGATGTAACTCTTTTAACTCCGCCCGCGTATCATCTCGCAATTGAGCATCTAAATTAGATAAAGGTTCATCTAATAAAAATACCTGTGGTTGACGGGCGATCGCTCTTCCTAATGCTACCCGTTGTTGCTGTCCCCCAGAAAGTTGTTTGGGTTTACGTTCTAACAAGTGTTCCAAACCTAGCGATTGCGCCACCGTCATCACCCTTTCTTGCACAACTTTCGCATCTATTTTTCGCATCCGTAACCCAAAAGCAATATTTTCTGCCACCGTCATGTGCGGATACAAGGCATAATTCTGGAACACCATTGCGACATCTCTTTGTCTAGCGGGGACATTGTTCATTAACTTATCCCCAATGTAAAGTTTGCCAGAACTCGCAGTTTCCAAACCCGCAATTGTGCGTAAAATTGTAGACTTACCACAACCGGAAGGCCCTACCAAAACCCAAAATTCGCCATCGGGAATATTAAAGGTAATATCCTCGATCGCGGTGACATTGTTGAATTTACGCTTAATACTTTCGAGACTAACGCTAGCCATTGTTGTGATTATGGGCTGATGATCTGGCGAGATGCGATCGCATTTTAACGTAAAAATTTTATTTACAGTAATGCGATCAACTCCTCTTCTTCTTCCAAGCAAAGTTCAATCACTTCTTTAATATTGCTCATTAACTTATCAATTGTTTCTCCTTGACTATAACAAGCTTTTAATTGTGGAACTTCGCCTACATAAGATCCATCTTCATCTCGTTCAATGATGACGTAGAATTCTCGCTTGTTTGTATCTAACATAGCCTTATTTCTCCCAAGCCGGATGAGAAAACAAAGACGCAATTACTCTCACTCCTCGCAGTTGATTAGAAAGAGGTAAATGACCTTTGGGTGCAGTTAAATCCCAGGTAAATTCTTGAGGATAACGTGTCCAATTATTACCTTTTTTCCAACCGATTTTTACCCAAAGATTATCCCAATTTTTCCCTAAACCCAACCAGATTTCTCGCTGTACAGAAAAACCAAATTTACCTTCGGAGTGGACTAACCAAAGTTTGTTAATCGTTTGTAAGTCTGTAACTGGGAAATTATCGACTTCGGTAAAATAAAGCCACTTGCGTTTAACTGCTTGTGTACCCGCAATTTCACACATTTTTTGCAGTGTCATGCGATCGCTAGCCTCGAAATCTTGAGTTGCTAGCAAATGTTGCAAAGGACTGTAATCAATTCCACACTCTGATTTTAGAGGCACAATACCTTGTGGGAAATGGGTTTGGAGAAAATCTTTAATTTGAGGCGAATCAGAGTTATACAACACTTGGTAAGCTTTACCATCAACCCAAGTAGTGGGAGTGTCGCGACGTTCCATTAAAAATTCCATCAGGACATCGAATCCACCATTACCAAGGTTAGCTAGCTGCGGGATTGTTTGTTGTTGGACTTGCAGAGACCCAGCAACTAATTGGCCGCGTAGGGATTCAATGTCAGAAGATGAGCCTGATACAATCATTGGGTCTGTCATGCCATTACTCAGAAAATGCGATCGGTGAACAAGCGATGAACTATAAAATTTTGTAGATGGGCAAACATTAGTAGCGTAGAGTAGTTTACAGGAAATTGCCCCCAAAGCCTACTCATTATATACCTGCATCATCCTTACATGTGTCAGTGATTTTAGAACCTAGTGATCTGATAAACTCTCGCAAAATATCCGTTTTGGTTCTGCCTACAGCTTGACAGTGAGATTCTAACATTGCGAATTCTTGCTCAGTCACCCTGATAGTGATTTCTCTTTTATTCTTCATTGCTGGTTTTTTGCTGTATATTCCCAGAGTACACCAATTACGCCTCTGAGCGGTAAGATAGCATCGAAAGGAGAGGGATTGGGGATCAGGGATTGGGGATTGGGGGCGAAAGGGTAATGGGATTGGGAAATAATTTGGTTCCTTGTCTTCAGTCGCTTATACTTTTCTCCAGAGGGGAAAACTCTGTCTGCTGGCTTGCTCAATAACAAGGTACAGCAAAATGTGTGATTGCTGTTTGTTGTTGATTGTTTTGAATTTTGAATCATGATCTAGCAACAAACAACGATCAACTACCAATTATCAACAAATATGTCAGCTGATGTCGCTGCACCACAATCAGGAGTGTGTGAATGTACGAAAAAATTACTCCCCCCTCAACCGGAGCAAAAATTACTTTCAAAAATGGTGAACCAACTGTTCCTGACAATCCAATCATTCCCTTTATTCGAGGTGATGGTACTGGGATTGATATCTGGCCAGCAGCCCAAAAAGTTTTTGATGCTGCGGTAGAGGTAGCATACAAAGGCAAACGAAAAATTAGCTGGTTCAAGGTATATGCTGGTGATGAAGCTTGCGAATTATACGGTATATACCAGTATTTACCCCAGGATACTTTGACAGCAATTCAGGAATATGGTGTTGCCATCAAAGGGCCTTTGACTACTCCTGTGGGTGGTGGTATCCGTTCGCTGAATGTTGCTTTACGGCAAATTTTTGACCTTTATGCTTGCGTACGTCCTTGTCGGTACTACGCAGGTACGCCTTCTCCCCACAAAAGTCCCGAAAAACTTGATGTGATTGTTTATCGGGAAAATACTGAAGATATCTATTTGGGAATCGAATGGAAACAAGGTAGTGAAATTGGCACGCGCCTCATTTCATACCTCAACAAAGAACTTATCCCCGCGACACCAGAACACGGCAAAAAACAAATTCCCCTCGACTCTGGTATTGGTATTAAACCAATCAGTAAAACTGGTTCCCAGCGCTTGGTAAGACGCGCCATCAAACACGCTCTGCAACTACCCAAGCACAAACAAATGGTGACTTTGGTACACAAGGGCAACATTATGAAGTACACCGAAGGCGCTTTCCGTGATTGGGGTTACGAACTCGCAACTAGTGAATTTCGCGCCAGTTGTATCACTGAACGGGAATCTTGGATTTTAAGCAACAAAGAGAAAAACCCCAACATCACCCCAGAAGAAAACGCCCGGATGGTTGATCCTGGTTTTGATGCTTTGACCGCAGAGAAAAAAGAGCAAATTGTCAAGGAAGTAGAAACAGTTCTTAACTCAATTTGGTCAACTCACGGTAATGGTAAATGGAAAGACAAGGTGATGGTCAATGACCGCATCGCTGACAGTATCTTCCAACAAATCCAAACTCGACCAGACGAGTATTCGATTCTGGCGACAATGAACTTGAATGGCGATTATTTGTCTGATGCAGCAGCTGCTATTGTCGGAGGACTGGGAATGGGACCAGGAGCAAATATTGGCGACGAATGCGCGGTTTTTGAAGCTACCCACGGTACTGCACCCAAACACGCCGGCTTGGATCGCATCAATCCTGGTTCGGTGATTTTGTCTGGTGTGATGATGCTGGAGTATCTAGGATGGCAAGAAGCAGCAGACTTGATCAAAAAAGGTCTTGGAGATGCGATCGCAAACCGTCAAGTTACCTACGACTTAGCACGGTTAATGGAACCACCTGTTGAACCTTTGAAGTGTTCTGAATTTGCGGAAGCGATTATCAAACACTTTAGTTAGCTCTAGTAGGGTGCGTTATGGCAAAGCCTAACGCACCTTTTCAAAGAAAAAACACAGCAATCCTATTTGATTTGCACACAGATCCCCGACTTTTCTAAAAAGTCGGGGATCTTAATTGTTCGCTGAAGCATAAACTTCCTGTGCTTCAGTTGATAACTGTACGTTCGCTCATTTTTAAAGGGTGAGAGGAATTAATGCCTTACTGTTAAAGGAAACAATACGATTTTGGATATCCTAAAAGCATCACCATGTAATACATGGAAAAAGTTGAATCAGCATCACCGTGTAATACAGGGGAAAGAAATCGCGGCTTTGCGTGTATTACACCGATGAAAGAAATGCATTGTGAGACTGTTATCTGAAGTCAGGCTTTTCCATGTAATACATGGAAAAGCAGCAATATTCAAAATTCAATTTCTGGTGTATTACACGAAAAGTGCTAATATTGAAATGGGACTTCAATTCTGTGTATCCTCCTTCAGGAGTGATGCAAGTAATTGAGTAAGAGGAATTATGTCGAGCGCACCACCGAATCTATGTGATAAAGGGATTCAGACATTTTCATTAAATAAAGAATTTGTTTTTGAAGCGCGTTAATTGGTGTAATGAAGATGGTAGAATCGGGTAAAAAATAAAGAGTTAAATTACAAAAAGCCTTGAGCATCTGTTCAGCAGAGGGGCGAGCAGTTTTTCGCTTTGGATTACCGTCATAAAGACCTGCCAAAGATTGTTGGGTTTGCTCAAGAGCCAGCCGTACTACAAACTCCATTAAAGTAAATACACGCAAAGCTATGTTCAACAAGAACATTAAGCCAGTGATTCGGTCAGTATTTTGAAAGTAAATGGGTAGGGCTGGCAAAGAACCCCTTTTAAAACGGTGAAAACCTCGCTCTAAAAGCCATTCATCCCGATAATACATCACAGCAAGTGGTAAACTCATCTGGCTACTATCGGCATTAGTAACATACAATCGCCACCCTGCCAAAGTTTCTGCCTCCTGAATTGCAGTATCTATCTTCTGGATATGAAGTTGAAGACAAATATCTGTCAATTCCTCAGTGGTCGAGTTTTTTGATGGTCGTCCCCGTCCGAGATGACGAGTTTTTTTAGTGATCTGTTCTGTAATCATGGTTGAGAAAAAATTTTTGACACGATAGCGCTGGAGAATGTTTTCTACTTTATGGGTGAGTAGCTCCCGATCTGAGCCTGGCTTGTTAGCTAAACTTTGGAGAGCGGTTTCAGCAGTCAAGATGCGTTGCTGTTGTCCACGTATC
>NZ_NAPS01000002.1:239173-241082 GCF_004323185.1 Westiellopsis prolifica IICB1 | reverse complement strand
ATGGTCTGATTGAGTAATTATATATGTCAGTAACAATACACTCAATTGACCATAACTCATGCCTTTGTGGTTTCCGTGTGGTTTTTTGAGTTTTTGGTCAATACATTTAGCTATCCCCATCTGAACAAGCCATTCCACGATGACGGGAATATCGTCAATCCGCTCAGAACTTATGTCCACTGTTTTCCCCGCTTACTGATACAAAACAGCGAATTCCTACTGTTGTGTATACTCGCTATTTAGTACCACAATAAAATGATTGAGGGCTTTGAGTGCTGCTTTGTAGCCCGGTGATTGCTTACCTAACTTCAACTCCAATATTACTTGGTTACGTAAACTTTCGAGTGTTGCCACCTTTAGAGGCATGGTCGCAACTTCAACAACACTAGTTTTGGCTTTATGTGCCAACTTTTTTTCCCGTGTAATACTTGGATGAGCATTCCTTCTAATCACCTGTTCGACGTAATCAGCTCTAGTCATACCCAAGCATTCGGCAGCGATCCCCAAAGCCTTCCAGGTTTCATCCGTTAATCTTAAAGAGCGCACTTGACGATAATCATCGTCTTTCAGGGCGAACTTCCCTTGAATATCCCGCTTTAACATTCGCCTCTTCCGTGTATTACATCGTAAGTTTAACCCCAAATTAGTGAAGTTTAAAGTGTAATATTCAGTATTACAGATGAGATGTTAATGAGCCATAGCTTCCATGTAATACATGGAAAGGGCTTTTTTCCTTTTTCCATGTATTACACGGTGATGCTTTTAGGATATCCAAAATCGTATTGTTTCCTTTAACAGTAAGGCATTAATTCCTCTCACCCTTTAAAAATGAGCGAACGTACAGTGATAAAACAACTTCATACATCTGAGCGGATATTTCTCCAGTTAGTTACATTACCTGCTGCAACATCTTTTTTTCCACGCTCAAAAGATTCAGCCAGGTATATCAAGTAATTCCGGGGTTACTTCTTCACTTTACTTCTCAGATAAATATGCAATAAACTCACCTACCATTTGTAAGCGATCAGATGATAATCCATTGCGATCGCCAATATCTTTACACCATTTTCCAAGTATAATAAACTACCCAGTCAGAGCATATAGCAACATTGTGTTTTTATAGTAATTATGTACTTAAACTTAGAATAAAATTGCTATTAACTACACTTGGATACCCAGGCGATCGCATTGTTTGAGTTTTTAGCTTTCTCAAATTACAGTGATTGCGTACTACAAATAAAAAGTAATTTAAACTACATTATTTGTTTTTTTATTGATATCGTTAAACATTAAATTAATCAAAATATTATTATTATTGATCTTTATTTATATTTCTTTAGATATGTTTATATTCCTACTACAGTCAGAGGTAAATAACACCAAAGTAAGAGGAAATATAAAAGAAAAAGGTTTTGTTTTGGCAGAATCTCATTTATTGAGTCTCTTCTCATAAAATCACACATTTAATAAATATTTTGTTGTATGAATTGTTTATTTCCTGAAGAAAATTTGAAGAAAACACAAATTCTTGTTGTTGACGATGTCATCGATAATTCTTTACTACTAGCAACAATTCTAGAATCCGAAGGTTATCAAGTTGACATTGCTTCTGGTGGTTATACAGCAATTGCCAAAATAGAAGCGAATCCACCAGACTTAGTGTTATTAGATTTAATGATGCCAGAACTCGATGGTTATGAGGTAGCCAAATGGATTCGACAGAATCAGCCTTCAGTTGCGATTGTAATAGTGACAGCTTACGACGAATTGCCAACATTCGAGCAGCAACAATTACAAGTTAATGGATTGCTGCACAAACCAATCAATATTGATGAATTATTGATGCAAGTGCAAGATCTCCTTGAGCCAGAATGAAGATAAGGGATCGGGGATAAGGGAGTGTGGGGAG
>NZ_NAPS01000002.1:205113-239053 GCF_004323185.1 Westiellopsis prolifica IICB1 | reverse complement strand
GAGAGTGTGGGGAGTGTGGGGAGTGTGGGGAGAATTATTTAACAAGTCTCTTTTCCAATCCCCGTTACCCCTTCGCCCCTTATCCCCAAAGGGGACCCCTACCTTCCCCAATACCCAATCCTAGATCCCCTTTCCCCGATCCCTAATTCCCTCTTTGTTGCGCTTGTTGTAATAATTGTTCTGCTTTATTTGCCCATTCAAGATTATTTTGGATTTTGTATAAATCTCTGGCGAATTGCAGTACTTGTACCGCATCTGTGTACTTTTGTAATTGTATAAAAGCTAGTCCTGCACCATAATAAGCATTGGGATAATTGGAATTAGCTTCCGCAGATTTTCTAAAGGCTTCTAGGGCATCTTTTGACTTACCTTGGTTATATAAAACTGAACCAAGACTATAATAAGCTTCTGGATATTTCGGATTTATTTGTATTGCTTTACGAAAAGCTTCTTTAGCTTTATCGATTTTGTTTTGTTGTAGATAACATATGCCTAAATGATAGGCTGGTTCTGGTGCATTTTTGCTATATTCCATTGCTTTTTTAAAAGATGCGATCGCTTTATCCCAATTTTGCTGCTCTTCTCTTACTAATCCCAAGTTATAGTGAGCTACCCCTAGTTTGGGGTCAAGTTCTATTGCTCTTTGTAAATAATCATTTGCTTGCTGTAAATTTTTGCCTTCTAACAATGCACCGCCCAAATTTGCGTAAGCTAAAGCAAACTGGGGATCGGCTTGGGTCGCGCGATAAAATGCATCCGCCGCAGGTTGTAACTGTCCAGCTTGTCGTAGTGCTAAACCCAAATTGTAATGTGCTGGAGCAAGGCTGGGATCTAATTGGGTAGCTTGTTGAAAAGACGCGATCGCATCTTGTATTCTCCCGGTCTGCACAGCTTGCAATCCCTGATTTAAATAGTCTGTAGCCTTATTAGGGGCATTCTGTGCCAGTAAAGAACAAGGGAAGAAAATTATTCCACTTATAAATATTAAACTCACCAATGTCCGAAGGCGATATTTATAGACTAATGCCTGCATATGCTTTACTATCTTGCAACTACATTTAGTTACGTTCTCTTAACAAAGTTTTGGTGAGGATGGCAATATATTTACTAAACTTCAATTTTATATAAATAAATTTGTAGATTGTAATTATTAATAACTGAAATCTTACAACAAAATACGATTCTTTGCCGTTGGGTTAAAGGCGAGTTAATGTCAAA
Organism: Westiellopsis prolifica IICB1; assembly: GCF_004323185.1. Lineage (GTDB taxonomy): Bacteria > Cyanobacteriota > Cyanobacteriia > Cyanobacteriales > Nostocaceae > Pelatocladus > Pelatocladus prolificus_A. Next base: position 237,835 of record NZ_NAPS01000002.1, on the reverse strand, counting down.
TTAAAGACGGGATAATTTTCTAAATAACGGTTTTGAACTCTTCATAACTCAACTATTAGGCGGTTAGAAACAATAGGCCGCAAAGGAGTTTTTATGAACGAAAAAGTAAAATCGGGTTCGCGAAACGTCGCAATTGTTGGCCCTTATTTGAGTGGAAAAACGACCTTACTAGAAAGCTTGTTATTTGTAACAGGTGCGATTTCTCGTAAAGGCAGCGTTAAGGATAGTAACACAGTCGGCGATAGCTCTCAAGAAGCACGCGATCGCCAAATGAGCGTAGAAGTCAGCACTGCTAACACTGAATATAATGATATCCGCTTCACCTTTATTGACTGTCCCGGCAGTGTAGAATTTGCTCAAGAAACTTATAACGCTCTCATCGGAGTCGATGCAGCAATTGTAGTTTGCGAACCAATCAATGATCGAGTCCTTACTCTTGCACCTCTATTTAAATTCCTCGATGATTGGGAAATTCCTCACCTAGTCTTTGTTAACAAAATGGATCGGGCAAACATCCATGTTTTGGAAACATTGCACGCCCTCAAAGCTGTTTCTAGTCGTCCCCTAGTTGCCCATCAATACCCAATTATGCGGGAAGAACAGCTAATTGGTTTTATTGACTTAGTTACCGAACAAGCATATCACTATCATTCCGGCGCACCTGCTGACCCCGTCCCTTTTCCTGAAGAATTAAAAGAAGAAGAACACATTGCACGAGCAGAAATGCTTGAAGCTTTAGCAAATTTTGACGACCACTTACTAGAAGAACTTTTAGAAGACATTGAACCGCCCCAAGAGGAAATTCTTAAAGATTTAAAAATGGAATTAGGGGCTGATTTGGTGGTACCAGTATTTTTTGGTGTCGCCGAACAAGATTATGGAGTTAGACCCCTACTAGAAGCTTTAGTGCGGGAAGCACCAGAACCAGAAACCACAGCCGAACGTCGCTTAGGTAGCAGCAAAAAAAACGATGCTACTATTGCCCAAGTCTTAAAAACTTATTACACTCCCCAAGGCGGGAAACTTTCCTTGGTGCGGGTTTGGCAAGGTAAACTCACCGATGGTATAGTCCTCAACGGTGTTCGTGCTGGTGGTATTTATCATTTGATGGGACAACAGCTACACCAAATTAATCAAATTGGGGCTGGGGAAATTGTGGCTTTGAGCCGCATGGAGGGTATCAAGACAGGAGATACAATATCTAACAATGGTGCGAAGGAATTACCTAAAACTGGACAACTCGAACCAGTTTATGCGCTAGCCATTATTCCTGAAAAACGCAACGATGAAGTTAAACTGAGTGGTGCTGTCACCAAATTATTAGAAGAAGATCCATCGCTAGCTTGGGAACAACACGGTGATACCCACGAAGTTATCCTTTGGGGTCAAGGCGAGATTCATTTACAAGTGGCACTAGACCGCCTGCGCCGCAAGTATAATCTGCCGATGACAACCCACTTACCACAAATACCTTATAAAGAAACCATCCGCAAACCAGCTTCATCCGTTCACGGACGCTACAAACACCAAAGTGGTGGTCATGGTCAGTTTGGTGATGTTTATCTCGACATCCAACCTTTATCACGGGGCGAAGGCTTTAACTTTAAGGAAACCATTGTTGGTGGCGTAGTTCCCAAACAGTATATTCCCGGTGTGGAAATGGGTGTGCGGGAAGTTTTAGCACATGGGCCTTTAGGTTTCCCGGTTGTAGATGTGGCGGTAACTTTAACTAACGGTTCTTACCACACCGTTGATAGTTCCGAACAAGCATTTAAGCAAGCTGCTCGTGCAGCAATGCAAACCGCAATGACTCAGTGTCAACCCACTCTGCTAGAACCAATTTTACGGGTGCAAGTGACAGCCCCCAGCGAATTCACTTCTAAAGTTATGCAGTTGGTGACTGGTAGACGCGGGCAAATTTTAGGTTACGAAGCCATCCATGATTGGCAAGGTTGGGATAGTGTTACAGCCTACTTGCCACAAGCCGAGATGCATAATTTTATCGTTGAATTGCGATCGCAAACTCTCGGTGTCGGTTCTTTCCACTGGGAATTCGACCATCTCCAAGAAGTTCCCGATAAACTAGCTGAACGCATTTTGACTACTAATAGTAGTAATGGAGGTAATGGTAGTAGCAAATAATTTGGGATTTTAGATTTTGGATAAATTTTAAGTCCAGTGAATTTTTCAAGCTGCTGATTTTGGCAGTAATTTAGGGACACCCTTTGGGGGTGTCTTTTATTTTACGCATTTTATGCTAGCTTTCAAAAAATATTACGTATAGTATTTTGGTATAAGGGTTAACGTGCAATGGAGATATAAATGGCAATAATTGAATCTCATGACTATACTTTAGAACAAGTATTTAGGGATTTTTATGTAGTTAGAGCTTATCAACGCGAGTATGTTTGGGAAGAGAAACAAGTTCGTGAACTTCTTGAAGATATTTATCGAGAATTTTATAGAAATAAATCTGGCTCAGATTGGGAGTATTTTATTGGCAGCATTATTGTATGTGAATATCAAGGAGCCTTTGAATTAATTGATGGGCAACAAAGAATGACTACAGCATACTTAATTCTTTGTGCAGTAAGAGATTATCGAGAACAAGTAAAACCTCAAGAATCTCTAGATTCTCTGAAATCATTTATAGCTTCTTCGTATGTAGATCAATATGGTAATGAAAGATTTAGAGATAGAATAGAGCTTCAGTATGAAGATAGCCGTGGTGTTTTAGAAAAAATTGCACGGCAAGAAAGTTTTAATGATGTACCTAATACTAGTTCTGTTCAAAAAATAAAAAATGCCTATACTTCTATTGTGGAATTCTTAAAAGAAAAATTTGATGAAGATATCCAACAGGTAAAGCAGTTTTATGCGTGCTTGATTAAAAATGTCAAACTAGTGCGTGTAGAAACAAAGAATATATCACATGCACTTACAGTTTTTGCAACTATCAATAATCGCGGAGTAAGTCTCAATGCTATGGATTTGCTTAAAAACCTTATGTTTATGCATTTAGAAGGTAAAAATTTTGACAAGCTTAAAATGCAATGGAAAGAAATGATTGATATATTGTTTAAGGCAGATGAAAAACCTTTGCGGTTTCTTAGATACTATATAACTGCAAAATTTGATACAGGAGAGAGACTCAGAGAAGATAGAATATATGATTGGTTTATTGAAAACAAGGACAAGTGCAACTATGTAGAACAGCCACTAGAATTTGTGGATAATCTTGTCAATTCGGCAGAAGCTTTTTTCAATTTTAAAAAAGGTAAGAACAAATCTGGGGAAGCGAACCGCTACCTGCTAAACATATCTTATTTTTCTACTAAACAGCATTTGATACTGCTATTAGCATCGCAGCATTTATCAATAGATATATTTACAGAACTATGTAGACAAATTGAAGATTTTTTATTTGTACATATTGTAACAAGAGAAGGAACTAGTAAACTTGAAAATTTATTGACTCAATGGAGTGAAAAGCTAAGAAAAGTCTATAGTAAATCTGATCTTGAAACTTTTATATCTGAAGATATTCAGCCTGCTAAACAAAAATTGGCCAAGCGCTTTGAAGAATCTTTCCGTCAGATGAATGAATCTGATGTACAGAAAAAGATTTTGCAATATATTTTAGCCAAAATGACACAATATATTGATGAAAAAGCTTATGGTAGTATTGCAGCACACAGCGATTTAAAAAATTATATAAACTCTAAAGTAGAAATAGAACATATACTACCTCAAAAAAACGATAAAATAAAAACTTTTTTTGACAAACCTGATGAAATAGATAATTACACAAAAAGACTTGGCAATCTTACACTTATTGAAAAATCAATTAATACTTCAATTAAAAATAAAATTTTTAAGGAAAAACAATTTGCTTACGTTAAATCTAAATTTTTGCTTACGAAGTCTATCACCGAGAAAATAAATATTGGTGTAAACACAGCAGTAGACCGTGCTGTTAGAGATTTGGAAGTGTTTGATGAATGGAATTCTAAAGATATTGAAAGACGTCAAGAAATGCTTACTCAATTGGCGAAAAAAGTATGGCATATTTTATAGAAATTAAAATGCACGTTGCTTACAACTAGTCCATATACTGTAGTAGTTAAGTAGGGCTTGCATTTTAACTCTACAGGCCATACTTATGGACTTTATATTCTGCCTCTTAAATAAGCCTGATTGCAATTTAAACTCCAGCAAAATATCTGATGACGCTAATTTTAGTTTAAAATACTCGACTCCATATGCAAATGTGAACAATTAGCTTTGAGTCATCGTGCCACCAGGTAACGTTGGAGTTGCCAACTTATTTGTTAATTACTATTAGAAGATAGCCAATTGTCTGAGTACTCAAAAAGTGTGATAAATATTTTGTAATCAAAAGATTGATTAACTTAAAAATTAATATATTTTCCGAAAAATACTGTAAGTTTTAAGAAACAAAAATTATGAAAAATATACTTTTCTTGTTTGCTATTAATTGTTTTCTTTTGTGAATAGCAGATATATCCTCACAGCTTCTTCATATTTATCTTTTACTCTATTAATAGAGTTAAAAGAAAGGATTTTAAGCTAGATAGATAATTTATCAAAGCTAAAAATTAATTAGTTTTTACACAAATGAGAGTTAAACTCTCTAGAGGTAAATATGAAAAATACACTTTTTTACAAAGTTACTGCTGTAGCGATCGGATCACTTCTTAGTTTCTCAGGTACGGCATTTGCAAGTACATATAGAATTGCAGAAATAACCCGTATAAATAGATTAGGTAACACCGAGATCCTTATTGCTCAAGTCCCTCATAATATTGCTCTCAGAAACGTAAAAGCGTATTCACAATCAGTAGCCATCGCAGAAACTTCATTAGGAAATGCTTTAGCTGCTGCTCAATCACAAGCTATTGGTGGACCTAAGAAAGATGCTTTAGCTGAGTCGATCGCTCAGGCCAAAACTTTAATTGGGAATGCTACTGCTATTTCTGGTTCAACGGCTATCAGTGACAAAAAAGCAGTTGCTGTTTCGCTATCGCAAGCAGAAACAGTCCTTGGTGATGCGTTAGCCATAGCACAATCGGACGCTATTAGTGGACCCGGTAAACCAGCTATTGCCAAATCACTAGCTAGTGCAAAAACTGCTGTGGGTAGCGCGACTGCTATTGCTCAAAGCAGTACTCAATAAACTTCATAAGTGAGTTAATTGCAAATTTAGAAAGCTTTATCTTCACGAGAGGTTGGAGAGGGCGCACACAATCTCTGATTTCAACGAGGATGGACGCACCCTCTCGGTTTTTGAATCAGGAGATGAGCAGGATGGAAAACAATCACTTAAGTCAAGTAACAGCTTTAGTGATGGGTTTGCTGGTAATTTTCTCTGATCAAGCATTATCATTCTCATCTAATTACCAACAGTTAAGTAATGGTAATGCATTGGGTGACTCCGAGTTCGTTGTTACTCAAGAGAATATATCGGTAGGGGTTGCTGTTGCCGTGGCAGTAAAGGTATTGAATCAGGCAGTAACTGTAGTTCAAACAGTGGCACAGACCGTACCAGTCAACGTCCCATCGAAGTACAGAGATATTATTCTACCGAAGCTCATACAGGCTCAACAGTCGATGGCTACAGCTCAAAGTTCAGCTCAGAAAGGGGATAACTTTCAAGTGGCTACAGCAGTCTCTCAAGCAGTAGCTTTTATGGGTGAGGCACAAGCTGAAGCCAAAGGAGATACTGGCTCTGTGCAGGCAATATCTAAAGCAATTGTTAAAGCTAATGAAGCTCTAGGAATAGCTCAAGCTGGAACTCAGAATTAAGCTCTTGAGTTAATCGCGCACAACTTGGCAAATGTTCTTGAGTTACTCATTAACCAACTCAAGAACAAGCCAGAGTAAGATTTTATTCGTCATCTGAATATGTATGAAAACTCCAAGGGCTCTTGCAGCCTGTGTAGTTTTAATAACTGTGGGGAACACGGCTGTAGCCCACAATATTATCCCCAATGCCCAAAATTCTATCATTCAGTATCACAACAATATTGATGTCAATAGTGCCACAGCTATTAAGAGCCAAAATTATCGCAGTTCATCTGATTACCAACAAATTACCATCAGTCTTAGTGCAGTCAATCTGAGTCATCCACACATCCTTAGCATTAGTACTTCAGGATCTCAATTACAAGGTAAGGTCACTTTCAATGGCAAAGTTATTAGACAGATACGTGGTAACAGAACCGATGTTAACCTGTCGCCCTATCTTTTTGTGGGAAAACATACAGTAAAAATATCTGCACGTTATTCTCCTGCATCATCTTCAGTAAATGTCAAATTTAGAGGTCCCGGTGTCAATGTGACTCAGGAAAGCAGTGGAACTGGGGTATTAACCTACACACTTCATGTGAGTGTTTACTAGTTGGATGCCTGGTAATTCTTCAAAGGTAAACGCTTACTATTCTGACAGAAGCCCCGTCCGCCTGTGCGGCGGGGTAGTTCACACTGTGAGAAAATATCTAGTGAGCGATCGCGCTGGGTAATTCGTACACTCACTATCTTAATTGATGCGATCGCTCTACTTGCTTCTATTTCCAGGCTTTTAGCTAAAACCGCAAGAAGCCTCACATCTCACCCGTAAGGTCAGTGTGGGTAGTTCACTTATCCAAATTCCAAAATCCTGACTAAGAATTTTTCCGGATGACGATCATCCCACGAGAGCGGGTAGCAGATAAATCTTTGTCTACACAAGCTTTGTACATTCTGTCTATTGGACATTTCCAGAAGCGTGTATATTTTTTGGGGTTGGTGTCAGCTACAGTGATCTCCTTTGTTGTTGGATTGTAATCTGCTACTAGGGAGAAATGACCACCCGCAAAGCTAACTTCATGGGCAATGCCAACATTAAAATTTAAAATATGAATGTCTTTGTCATCCTGGACAGCGTTTTCAATTTCTTTGACAAAAGCATCTAAACTCATAGAAACTTTGTCAAAATGTTCGAGTCTGACACTGACATCTAATTTTGCGCCATTCACATAATTAACACAAGTGTCATAAGTCTCAGCGAGGGTCATTCCATCATCTAAAACAGTAGCGATCGGTAATCTAGTAACATAGAAAACCTCATCCACTGTTGTTGGATAGCCTAGTGCTGTGAGTGCATAGGCGATAGAAGTGATGTTACAGCAGTTGATGGGCTGTTGAAATTCACACAGCTTAATACCATTTAAATCTTTGGTAACAACTTTTGTAACAAGAGTACCTACAACTTGATCAGATGGTTCAAAACCAGATTGCTTAATCGCATCTAAATCTGTTGTGTTATCGGTGGCTAATTGTTGGGAAGTCATGGGAAAGATCCTTGATATTAGAGCAGGTTTATTAATTGAAATAATTAACGTAGTGCTTGCTACTATTGACTATTAACCCATCAATTCCATCGGATGCACCGAAGCTTTAAAATTTCTTCAGCAAGCAAATAAGTACTCAAAATTATGGAAACAACACTACAAAACTTATATATTGTCAAGCGCCCTGCTGGAAATTGCGAAATCATCCCCAGCGATGAAGTTACTGGGGATGACAATCCTGAGATTATAGAGAAGTGGGGTCCCTTTGAATCGCAAGGGGAAGCGATCGCTCGTCGTGTTGGACTGATTAGAGCAGGTAAATGCCAACCAGTCTAGAGGCAAAAATTAATTTCTTTGTGCATTTGTCCCTTTAGCTGCAATTTCTTTGCCTAACACTTCCACAGCTTTAGCGAATTGTGGATCTGCTAAAGTCGCGACTTTTTCTCGTTCTTTGAGCCACAGGTCTTGTCGCTGCTTATCGCTTAAATCCACTACTATGTTCGGGTCAATCCCATGTTTGTTGATATCTCTACCAAGGGGGGTATGGTATTTGGCGATCGTTACTGCTAATCCTGAACCATCATCTAGGGGGCGCACAGATTGTACTAGGCCTTTACCAAAAGTTTGACTACCCACTACAACTGCACGCTTGTTGTCCTGCAATGCACCTGAAAGAATTTCACTAGCACTGGCACTACCTTTATCTACCAATACCACCAAGGGTTTATTTGTCAAAGCCCGTCCATTGGCAATTTCTCGTTCTACCTCACCCCGACGGTCAATAGTAGAAACAATCGTGCCTCTATCCATCCACATCCGGGCAATATCTACACTTGAGTAAAGAAGACCACCTGGATTATTACGTAAATCCAACACGTATCCAGATACTTGCTTACTCTCTAAATTTCTGATTGCATCCCGCATTTCTTTGGCAGCATTTGAACTAAATTGCTTTAAGCGAATGTAGCCAACATTACCTACAGGCGTTTGCTTTTGAGAAAATTCTACTGGATGAATTTCAATCCGCGCCCGCGTAATTGTAAATTCTTTTCTTTGACCCTGACGCAGGATAGTTAAATTAACTTTGCTCCCAGGTTCACCTCGGATCAAAGCTACTGCTTGATTAGTATCCATCCCCTCAGTACTTTTACCATTGATGTAGATAATGGTATCCTTAGCAAGGATGCCAGCTTTAAATGCTGGTGTATCCTCAATAGGAGAAATTACAGTTAGCTTTTTGGTTTTTTCATCCAGACCGATTTGGATACCAATACCCGTCAGTTCTCCAGAGGTATCAACCTGCATATTTTTGAATTCCTCTGGATCCATAAACCGGGTGTATGGGTCGCCCAACTTCTTCAGCATTTCCCGGATGGACTTATAAGCTTCTTCGTTGTTTTTGTAAGACTTGTTCAGGTACTCACTGCGAACAGCTTTCCAATCTACCTTATTAAAATTACCGTCTACGTATTGTTTATTAATAACTTGCCAAACTTCATCTATTAATTCCTTTGGACTTTCTTTAAAAAGAGCTTGTCCTTGCGAGTGAATGCCAAGACTAGTAACAGCGATTGTGGATAGCGTCACCGCCGTAGCACTCAAAACAAGTCCATTTCTTGTAATTACCATAATGATAGCTGCGTGGCTAGGGACAAAATTTTATATGCTCAGTATGCTCAATCTAACACAGGCAAATACTGTACAGAATGAACATATCTTGTTATTTCGACAAAGTTATTAGGGAAAGGGAATCAGGGATCGAGGAAAGGGGAAAGGGGAAGGGAGACAAGGGAGATAAGGGAGACAAGGGGGACAAGGGAGAATTTATTCCTATGCCCCGATCCCCTTTCCCTAATTTCTTCACGGTTCTATCCAGCGTCCATCTGCTTTAATCAAATTGATTAACTCCTCTACACCTTGTTCTTCTGGGACTTTTTTAATTTCTTCTCTACCGCGATATAGAGAAATGTAACCTGGAGTCTTACCGACATAACCATAGTCAGCATCTGCCATTTCTCCAGGGCCATTCACAATGCAACCCATGACTGCAATGTCAAGCCCGGTGAGATGGTTGGTAGCTTCGCGGACTTTGTGCAGTACTTCTTCAAGATTAAATAAAGTACGTCCACAGGAAGGACAAGCCACATATTCTACCATTGTCTTCCGCAATCCTAAAGCTTGCAGAATACTGTAGCAGACTGGAATCTCTTTTTCTGGAGATTCAGTCAGTGACGCTCGAATTGTATCGCCAATGCCATCAGCTAACAAGGTAGCAATACCAGCAGTGGATTTAATTCTTCCGTATTCACCATCTCCAGCTTCCGTCACACCTAAGTGCAAGGGGTAATCCATGGCCAATTCATCCATTCGCTGTACCATGAGACGATAAGCAGCAATCATCACAGGAACTCGTGAGGCTTTCATGGAAATTACTAGGTTGCGGAAGTCTAAAGATTCACAAATACGGATAAATTCGATCGCAGATTGCACCATTCCTTCTGGTGTATCACCATAAGTAAATAGCATCCTTTCAGCAAGAGAACCATGGTTCACCCCAATTCGCATGGCTTTACCTTGATCACGCAAAGAGATTACTAATGGTTCTAGAGTTTCGCGGATTTTTTCACCAATTTCGTCAAATTCGACTTTACTGTATTCGGTTCTGTTTGGGTTTGGTTTTTCAAACACATACAATCCCGGATTTATCCGCACTTTCTCTATATGTTTAGCAACTTCTAGGGCAATTTTCAGTCCATTATGATGCACATCAGCGACGATTGGCACATCTTGATAGGTTTTGATTAATTTTTGTTTAATTTCTGCCAGGGCTTTAGCATGAGCCATACTTGGTACTGTAACGCGAACAATTTCGCAGCCTATCTCATGCAAACGTCGAATTGCAGCAACAGAGCCAGCAATATCAAGAGTATCCTCATTGATCATAGATTGCACCACCACAGGATGACCTCCCCCAATGGTGACATTTCCTACTTTCACAGGACGGGTTTTCCGCCGTTTAATTGTTGTGTCAAAAGTAGGTTGACTGGGTAAAGTATTTGAAGTAACGGGTGTGGGCAGAGTTTGCATAACTTCTTAAGTAATATTGCCGTAGCGAAAATATCAGATTTGAAAATGTTCTGTTTCCCAGATTGCCACAGTTAGTGCTGTTTTGGGCAAAGAACTAGAAAAAAAATGATAGACGTTAAGAATCAAAGAGAAAAGCAGATATTAACTATTTTTTGCAATGTTAAAAAAATTTATTCTCCGCCCGTGTTGGTCATAGACGCACAATCTTACAAAACTCCATCAAAATAAAGTCATCCGCACCCTAAAACTAACCATGACTCAACTCAAAACCAAACTCACCCTCGAAGAATTCCTTGCGCTCCCCGAAGGAGACATCACCTACGAACTAATTGATGGAGAAGCTGTCCCCAAATTCAAAAATGATCAAATGTCACCAAAATTTTTTCATAGTTCTATTACAGGTGCTTTATTTATACTATTGTCTGCATGGGCGCAAGGAAAAGGGCGAGTTGTAATTGAATGGGCAATTAAAGTAACACGAAATCAACAGGATTGGGTTCCTGTAGTAGATTTGACATATATTTCATATAACCGTCTTTCTGTCGATTGGTTGCAAGATGAAGCTTGTCCTGTTGCACCTGAATTAGTGATTGAAATTATTTCACCTGGTCAAACTTTCGGAGAAATGACAGAAAAAGCAACCGATTATCTAAATGCTAAAGTTCAACGAGTTTGGATTATTGATACTAAAGCCAAAACTATTACTATTTTTTATCCTGATGCTCTCCCTCAGACCAAACGCGGGACTAATAGTTTAGAAGATTCCCTATTTGAAGGATTGCAAATTACACCTCAACAAATCTTCCAACAAGCAGGAATTCCCTAATAAATTATCTAAAATCTGATTTTTTCTAATGTTGTATTTATGAACACCTCAACAAACATCCAACTACCGATTCCCCCACACTTTAACCCCAAAACAGTAGGCACAGTCTGGCGCGTACCTTACCAACAAAGCGCCACAGCCGCACAAGCATGGGCAAAACAACACGACATCAAACCAGCTTCTGAAGATAAAACTCGTATTTGCCTACTTTTAATTGATGTGCAAAATACTTTTTGCATCCCCGAATTTGAATTATTTGTTGGGGGTAAAACTGGTACTGGCGCTGTAGATGATAATGTGCGTTTATGTGAGTTTATTTATCGCAATTTAGGAGTCATCACAAAAATTGTACCAACTTTAGATACCCATACAGCGATGCAAATTTTTCATCCTATCTTTTGGGTAAATAATGCAGGTGAACATCCAATATCTGCTGCAACTAATATTATTCCAGCAGATATTGAGCAAGGAATTTGGAAAGTTAACCCAAATGTTGCTTTTAGTTTAGGACTTGATGATGAATTTTTAGAAAAACACGCCTATCACTACGTTAAACAGTTGACTCAAAATGGTAAATATCCGTTAACAGTATGGCCTTATCATTCGATTTTGGGCGGTATCGGTCATGCTTTAGTTTCTGCTGTGGAAGAAGCAATCTTTTTCCACTGTATCGCACGTCATAGTCAAACTCAATTTGAGATTAAAGGGAATAATCCTTTAACGGAAAACTATTCTGTTTTACGCCCAGAAGTTTTGTCAGGTTTTGATGAGCGCCCTATTGCCCAAAAGAATATAAGCTTGATTCAGCATCTGTTAGAATTTGATGCTGTAGTTATTGCTGGACAAGCTAAAAGTCATTGTGTTGCTTGGACAGTAGATGATTTGTTAACAGAAATTAGGCAGGTAGATAGCAATTTGGCGAAAAAAGTTTATTTGTTGGAGGATTGTACTTCTGCTGTTGTTGTTCCGGGTGTAGTGGATTATACGGAAGCAGCAGATGAGGCGTTTCAACGATTCGCTGATGCGGGAATGCACATTGTTAATTCTGGCGAATTTGTTTTTTAATGCTGGGGAAAAAATGATTTGTAGTCAGGACTAAAGTCCTGAGTTTTTAAGCACCAAGCGTGCTTACTACAAACCCTCGAAATTAATAAACTTCACTTCATATACTGTTTTGGATCTTGAGCAACCCAACCCAGAGAAGAGTTAGAACGGATTTCAAAATGTAGATGGGGTTGAGTAATGGTTGGTTGTCCAGTTTGACCGACTGTTCCTAGTAAATCTCCCTGTTTAATTTGTTGACCAAGGCTAACTTTGATACTCTCTAGCTGGGCATAACGGCTTTGTAATCCACCACCGTGATTGATAATTACTAAATTACCGTAGGTACCACGATCGCCTGCAAAAACTACTGTCCCCGGTGCGATCGCATTTACGGGGGTGCCAATCGCAGTTAACAAGTCAACCCCACTGTGAAAGAAAACTTCTCCGTTTTCAGGGTTAACTTGCCAACCATAGGGGAATCCTACCTGAGCCACAGATGCTAAGGGATAGCCAGTTATTTGCACAGCAGGAGTTGAGGATGGCGACGAACTCGCAGGATTTGATGATTGGTTGGATGTGGGAATAAATGCAATTTGAGATGGTGGTTTACAGCCATTCAACTCAAAAAGAGCATCAGCACGAATTTTGTATTTTTGTGCTAATTCTCGCCAAGTTTGACCACGAGCTACTTCCACTACAATACCATTGTAGGGAGGGATGAGAATATTACTACCCGTAGTCACCCTACCGTTTTTTAAACTGGGATTCATGGTGATAATAGTATCAGGAGCTAAATTGTAGAGCGCGGCGATACTCTGCAAAGTTTCGCCGCGGCCAACTTTATGACGCACAAAGCGTTCTAAAGCTGGAGTTGGACATTTAGCCACCTGTGCTACTACAGGATTTGGGTCTGTGGATACAAATCCCAAAGCAGAGATTAAGCTAGAAAAAACAAGTAGAAGTAGGCGATCGCTAACAGTCATGTATATTCAATGGAGCAAGATTGGAGTACTCAACGTCAACAGTTCATCTATGGCGGGAGTATTCTTGCGATTCTAGCTAAATTTTATATTTTATTTGACCAGTTAATTGTTAGTTTTTAGTTTTTAGTTGTTAGTTGATTGGTATTAACCACCAACTACTAACTACAATGAATTAACAAAATTAAAATGTCCACTTGTCTTTTGCTTGACTACACTTAGAAATTAGCATCTGCATTGCTGTCCTTGACTATGGTGATTATGAAGTTATCCAAGAAACAACTAGCCGTTTATTTTTCTTTGGTTGTGGGCGGCGGCGTATTCGGCGGTAGTGCAGTGTTGTTAGCCAGTCCCTATTTCCTAACACAGAGGCGTACGTTTCAGGAACTCAAAAATGTGAGTATGGGTGCGCCATCAGAAACAGTTGTCACTAATTCTTTCGGAAAAAGTATCGCCGCAACTGGGGCTGAAAGCATTAATTTTATCGCCTCTGCTGTGCAAAAAACAGGACCCGCAGTAGTCCGAATTAATGCGACACGCAAAGTCGCCAATCCCATCTCAGAAGCTTTCAAAAACCCTCTGTTGCGTCGATTTTTTGGTGAAGATGAACAACCAATTCCACAAGAAAGAATTGAGCGTGGTACAGGTTCTGGTTTCATCCTCAGTACAAATGGAGAAATTCTCACCAACGCTCATGTAGTGGCGAACACAGATACAGTACAAGTTACCCTCAAAGATGGTAGAACCTTTGAAGGAAAGGTGATGGGAGTTGATCCCATGACAGATGTAGCAGTGGTAAAAATTCCTGCCAAGCAATTACCATCTGTGAAATTGGGCAATTCACAAAATTTGATTCCTGGAGAGTGGGCGATCGCGATCGGCAATCCTTTGGGTTTAGATAACACCGTTACTATCGGCATTATCAGTGCCACAGACCGCACTAGTTCCCAAGTTGGCGTACCAGATAAACGAGTTAGCTTTATCCAAACCGACGCCGCCATTAATCCTGGTAACTCTGGGGGACCTTTGTTAAATTCCCAAGGTGAAGTAATTGGAGTTAATACAGCAATTCGCGCCGATGCTCAGGGACTTGGCTTTGCCATTCCCATAGAAACTGCTGCTCGCATTGCTGACGAACTTTTTGCTAAAGGGCGCGTAGAACATCCCTTCTTGGGGATTGAAATGGTAGACATTTCTCCCAGCAAAAAACAGCAAATCAATCAAGAAAATAACCTTAACATCCAGCAAAATGCTGGTGTTGCCATCAAGGGAGTTCTAGACAAATCACCTGCACAGCGAATAGGGCTGCGTCCCGGAGATGTCATCCAAAAATTTAACGGCAAACCAGTTAAGACTGCTGCTCAAGTACAGAAAATGGTCGAGTCTAGCAGCGTTGGAGACACTTTACAAATTGAAGTCAACCGTGACGGTAAAGTTCAAACTTTTCAGGTTCAGTCAGGAGCTTATCCTCACAAATAGTCCACAGTCAAAGAATTTTGGATTTTAGACTTCGTCGTGAGCGCTCAGTCAAACGATTTTGGATGGGTGGATTTACCCGACAGCATGATAAGTCTGGAGGAATTTACCCTAATCGGAATTATGGTCAAGAGTATTAAATTACTGAGCATTGACAATTGACCATTGACAATCGACTCTTGACTAATGATTATTAGCCAAATGATCTAAGTGCATTCGTTGTTCCATTTGGCGCAGGAAATAGCCCGTCATCATTGCCGATGCTAGAAGACCAGCAAGATTATCTCGGTCTGTTGTAATCTGAACATTAAAATTTTCAGCAGGCAGCATCCCGACCAGCCCTTGGACATTTTGGGAAATAATTTGCTTGATTTCAGGGCTGACGGACTGAGCGACGTTAGCCAAAACTTCCGGGGACTGATGCTGTAAATATTTGAGTAACTGATTAGAGGGTTCCTCAAAAGCGTCGCTCAGATGCTGACGAGGGTGTTGTTCAAAATTATCATTCAAAAAGTCAGGATCAAACACCATTGGCAATTTAAGTTTAGCGGAGTTGCTAATTCTACTCTAAACCATACTATGGGGTTAAGACATATTTCCTCAGCTGGGAGTAGCATTCATCTTGTGTTAATCAGCGGAAGGGAGACAAGGGAAGGGGGACAAGGGAGAATTATTTAACAAGTCTCTTCCCGATCCCCGATCCCCGATCCCCAATCCCTGATCCCCAATTATTCAAAAGAAATGATGACAATAGTAATGTTATCGTGTCCACCTTCTTTTTTGGCTGCTTCAACTAGAGCGATCGCAGCTTTTTCGACAAATAGATTTTCTTGAAGATAGGAAGCGATATTTTCATTAGCTAGTTCTTCTGTGAGTCCATCGCTACATAAGAGCAAGCGATCGCCACTTTTAACATCCAGTTGTCGCACATCTATCTGATGTAAATCTTCACGCCCTAAACAGCGAGACAAGACGTGACGGAAAGGATGAACCCGCGCTTCCTCTGGTGTAATATCGCCGATTTTGATGGCGCGTGCGATCCAAGTATGATCTTCAGTGATTTGTTGCAATTGTGCATCTCGGAAGCGATATAGCCTAGAGTCACCAATATGGGCAGACCAAGGGGGTTCTCCATTGCGGAAAATCACCACTACAGCCGTTGTTCCCATATCTGATCGTTCTGGGTGATTCTGTTGATCCTGTAAGATAGCTTGATTCGCCTGCCATAGAGCATCTTCTAACAATTGTGCTGAGGTTTTGGAACAATCCCAATGGTCAAGCAAATACTTTTTTACTTCTTGAGCAGCGATTTGACTTGCTTGTTCACCTCCTGCATGACCACCCATGCCATCAGCAACTATGAAAAAGCGCCCTTCTGGATCAATATAGTAAGCATCTTGATTATTAGAACGAATAAGTCCCGGATCACTGATACCGGTAAAACGAAGTTTCATATATTTTGTCTGCAAAAATTAATACATACGGTCATAGCGGTCTAGACGCATTAGCAGTCTAATTAGCAACCATAATACTGCGGTTGCGATCAAACCAAGAAAAACAGCCTGCCAAAAATAATTATTTACAAATAGAATTGTTGCTGAAATTGTAAAAGCACTTATCATTAACGCGTAAGCTATGGCAAGTTGAATGTTGCTTTGCCGACGTAGTAGACGTTCTGTTTCCAGAGAGCGGACACGCAGACGCACGTCCCCACGCTCTAGTTTTTCGAGTGTATCTTCCAGTCTCCGGGGGAGTCCAAGCGCTGTGCTACTCACTTGGGCAGCTTGCCGACTTAATTCATTTAAAAAGCTATTGCCGTCAGAACCATTCATATTCGTCATAAGTTGCATTGCATATGGTTGGGCAACTTCCATAAAGTTAAATTCTGGATCTAAACCTTTGCCTACGCCCTCTAAAGTTGAGAAAGCGCGCATCACAAATGTAAATGTAGCTGGAAACCTAAAAGGCTGATCATAGGCTATCTCATACAAATCGTCACTAATTGCTGCTACAGACTGATTTTCAAAAGGCTTGTCCATGAAATGATCTAGCATATACTGGACAGAACGCCGTACAGGCCCCATATCTTCTACCGGTGCTAATGCGCCCAAATTGACTAGAGACTGCACAACGCGATCGCCATCTTTGGAAGCAATACCAAATAGTGTTTCCATCAGTCCTTCTCGGACGTTGGACTTGATGCGTCCCATCATCCCGAAATCGTAGAAAATTAAAGCACCATCAGGACTAACAGCAATATTGCCAGGGTGTGGATCAGCATGAAAGAAACCATTGTCGAGTAGCTGAAGTAGATAAGCCTGAGCGCCTTGACGAGCAATTTGCTTACGATCTAAACCCGCAGCTTCTATAGCTTCATATTGACTAATTTTTATACCAGGAGCGTACTCTAAAGTCAAAATTCGCGAGGAAGTATAGCGCCAATAAACACGCGGTACTTTCACCCATTCGTAAGCGCGAAAATTGCGACGGAAAGTATCAGCATTGCGTCCTTCGCTCAGATAATCAATCTCTTCCCAAAGAATGCGACAACACTCTTCATAAATTCCGATCCAATCTCGTCCTCGTCCCCACTTCGGATGACTTTGGAAGTAACGAGCTATACCTTTGAGAATTCTTAAATCAATTTCAAATAACTTTTTTAAACCTGGACGTTGCACTTTCACAACGACAGCTTCACCTGAGCGCAAAACACCTTTATGTACCTGTCCCAAGCTAGCCGCAGCTAGAGGAATTGGTTCAAAGCTAGCAAAAAGTTCCGGGATCTTTTTACCCAACTCTTGCTCAATAATCGTTTCTACTTGTTGGTAGCTAAAAGCAGGTACTTTGTCTTGTAATTTTGACAATTCTTCTACATATTCACTCGGAAATATATCCGCGCGCGTAGAAAAAAGCTGCCCAACCTTAATAAAGGTCGGCCCTAAATCCAGCAGAGTATTACGAATCCAAACTGCTAAAACTTTGCGCCTAGCAGCTTGCTTGGCTTCAGTAACTCCGCCTGCATAACTCCAAGATTTGTTGTAAAGCCAAAGTCTAAACAATAAGGTCAACACAAATGACCAAATGTCCACAAACCGCCGTCTACTCGAGTAGTTTTCGCGATTCCAACGGTACGCCTTATCTGTATAACCCTTTTCCATATGCTTTGCTTACCGCTGGTTTTGAACTAAGTCAAACAATTTTGGATTTTAGATTTTGGATGTGTGGATTGACCCTAAGGATAAATCCGAGGGCTTGAAGATGGGGGGATTTTAGATTGTGGATTAGTCCACGGATAAATCCGCTTTCTTTTACCATCAAAGAAGTTTTGGTCACTAGTTAATTTTCTAAACAAAAAACTACTAACCACCAACCACTAACTACTTCTACTGCTGCGATAACGTTGTAACTCGGTTCGCAAAAAGGCAATTTCTGCTCGCAGTTCATCTATCATCGCTTGTAAATCAACGGAATTAGTACCTGTACCTGTATTACTAAATCCCGTGGTGCTTTCACCTGTACCAGCAGCATCAGCTGCTCGATTGGCTCGCTCTATCACTTCGTTTGTGAACTGGCGCAAATGTTCTCTGAGTTCGGCATCTAATTTGCCTACTTCGCTCAAAGCATCAGTGAAAGAGTTTTCCAGGCGTTCTGTCATGACTTCAGCGACTGCTCTACCGACAAAAAATGCTTGTACAAGGGGATTGCTCATAAATTTTTGTTACGTTTGTCCGCACAAAAATTATAACTTGCTCGCTTGCTTTACTGCTTCTACTTCAAGGCTTGTCCTTTGTTATTTATCCTTTGTCATTGGTAAGGGCTTCAATAATCTTTAGTTTTCCTAACTCTATCTGTGTGTATTTGCGCCAACTTACTTACCAAAGGTCATTAAAAACAAATTTTGGGAGATTTTTACTTTAACAACATTAATGTTGTTAAAGTAATGTATATTAAAACTAAACAAAAATTAAGCAAAATTTTGTCTTGCTAATTTTTTTTATTTTTTTATTAAGCAGTGCTCACACAGTTCTATGAAAAGTTCTCTGGCAGAAATTAGACAAAAAGATAACCTCTCAAAATCGATTACTCTCGACCAGTTGCAGGTATTTGAAGCAGCAGCGAGACACTGTAGTTTTACTCGTGCTGCTGAGGAGTTGTTTGTCACTCAGCCAACGGTCTCAATGCAGGTAAAGCATCTTGCACAGGCTATTGGTATGCCTTTATTTGAACAAGTGGGTAAGCGTGTTTTCTTGACACAAGCGGGTCAAGAAGTTTTGCATACTTGTCGAGAAATATTACAGTGTCTGGATCGCCTAGAGACAACTATTTTTGACTTGAAGGGGATGAAGCAGGGACGACTGCGATTAGCGGCGGTGACTACGACTAAATATTTTCTTCCTAAGCTACTCAAGCCTTTTTGTCAACTCTACCCTGGTGTGAAATTTTCTTTAGAATTTACCAACCATGATGCACTATTGGCACGAATGCATGAAAACCTCGATGACTTGTATATCATGAGTTGTCCACCAAACAGAGAAGATATAGAGGTACAACCATTTTTAGCTAATCCACTTGTGGCGATCGCTTCTGCAAATCATCCTTTTGCCAAGGAAAGCAATTTATCCCTAAAAGCTTTTGCTGAAGAACCCTTAATCATGCGGGAAGAAGGTTCGGGAACCCGCAAGATAATAGAACAATTTTTTAAACAGCATCAGATAGACTTGCAAATTAACATAGAACTGGGCAGTAATGAAGCAATTCAGCAAGCTGTAATTGATGGGTTGGGAGTTGCAATCATCTCCATGCACACTCTTAATTGTTCAGAAGTCAGAAAACAGCTAGCTATATTAGATATTGAAACCTTCCCAATTCATCATCAGTGGCACGTAATCTTTCCCAAAAAAAAGCAGCTACCGATCACTGCTAGCACTTTTCTAGAGTATTTGCTCACAGAAAGTCAAAATCTGTCTGCAAATAAAGAAAATCCTACGCAGGTAGTCGAAGCTTTGTGGTTTTAATACTTTGAATCGGATTGGGAATAGTTAAGATTAAAATATTTACTCACTCACACTCAGGCTGTGGACATTACTAAAACTACCTGTCCTCGTTGTCATCAACCTGTAGACAAACAAGCTATTACTTGTCCTCATTGTCGCGTTCAACTCAAAGCTTACGGTCATCCTGGCATTACTTTACACAGAGCAACAGGAGAGCAATACCTCTGTGACAGTTGCACCTACCATGCTGATGATAGCTGTAATTTTCCCCAGCGTCCTTATGCCAAAGAATGTACGTTGTATCAAAATATTGAAGAAAGAGAACTGGAGTTACAGCAGCTACGCGCCGCAAACAGCTTTAACAATACTGTCAAAAATTGGATTAGACGCAATCAGCCTTTACTTTTGCTGTTAGCTTTATTACTAGTGTGTCTAATCATTACGATATTGCAATTATAAATTACGTGTCATTGGTCAAGTGTCATTGGGGGTTCCAAGAATTGTAGCACCTGCCATTCATTGGTAAGGATTTCAAGTATATTTACTTTTTGTAACTCCCGCTATATTTATTCAGACCGACTTACTTCATTAACTTCAACAGAGGATAATACAGGTTCTTCAAATACTGCTAGATCAAACCAAAAAGTTGTACCGACACCGACTTCACTCACCAAATGAACTTTACTGTGATGCTTTTCTTCGATAATATTTCTGACAATTGATAATCCTAAACCTGTACCTTCTAGAGTGTGGACACGATTTTCTACTCTAAAGAAGCGAGCAAAAATTGCTTGTTGGTCTTCTGGACCAATACCAATACCAGTATCAGCAATTTCTATTCGCACTTGCGGAGGGCGATCGCCATCATGGGAGTGATGTTCTAGTTTATAGGCACGAACCATCACCTTACCACCAGCTTTGGTGAATTTCAACGCATTACCTAATAAATTTGCCAGCACTTGCAACAACAAATCATAATGACCCACTACCAAAGGTAATTTGGGTTCTACTTGCTGATGTAGTTCAATACCTTTATCTTTGGCATTTAGTTGGTATGTACGCATTGTCTGTTCTATAGCTTGCGCCAGATCCACTCCGTCTAGATTGTAACTGCGACCAGATTCCAGCCTGGATAAATCCAAAACATCATTTACTAAACGTGTCAAGCGATCGGTTTCATGATTGACAGTTAACAAAAAATCCTGTCGTTGTTCCGAACTCAGTTCTTCGCCGTATTCGTGCAAAGTTTCAATAAAAGATTTGATGTTAAATAAGGGAGTGCGTAATTCGTGGGAAACATTACTGATAAATTGACTTTTGGCTTCGTTTAGTTCTACTTCTCTAGTGATATCTTGTACAGTAATGGCGATTCCTTTGACACTGTCCCTTTGTTGGTCAACTACAGTAGTTAAGAGAATGCGGATAGTGCGTTTACTTGGTTGAATAAAAGGAATGCGGAATTCCGCGCTTTCACATTCCCCTGCGGCCATTTCGTATAAACTACGACTAATTTCGATTTGTACTCCTGACGGCAAAAAATTTAGAACACTTTCACCCACAACATCAACCCCTTCCCAACCAAAAATGCGTCGTGCTGTAGGGTTGACTAAAATCACTTGCATATGGTCATCTATCAAAACCGCACCATCAGCAATCGTGGAAACTAAAGTTTCTAACTTAGCTTTCTCAGCAGTTAGTTCCTCAATATTCTGTTCTTCATAACGTTCTAAACGCTCTGCCATTTCATTAAAGCTGAAAATTAGCTCTTTGAGTTCACCTCCAAATGGCAAATCAATACGCTGCTTAAAATTACCCGCAGCTATTTGCTTAACTCCCAATAATAGTTCCTTAATTGGCTTGGTGATCGTCAAAGCATTAATTACCCCTCCCAAAATCACCATTACCCAAATGGAAATAAATACAGCAATGGTGACATCGCGGGTAAAGTTTGTAGAAATGACTGCATTAGGATTCGGGTTGATACCGATCGCCAAAACACCCAAATATTTATTTTCCACCGTCAGAGGCACAAATACATCTGTAACCACACCATCCGGGGACATATGCTGTCGCACCATGGGTTTTTCCGCATCAGCAGCATAATCTTCTGGTAGTTGGATGCGTCGTTCAATTGTCAAGGAAGTTTCAACTTCCGGTTCCCAAAAGGGAATACCAAAATAAATTTTGCCCGTTTCATCAGCGTAAAGCATGTAACGCACGCTGGAAGTACTACTGTAGAAGCGTTGAGAAAATTGTGCTACCTCAGTCAAATTTTGATCAGCAATTAAGGGAGCAACGTTAGCAGCAAGCAGTAGTCCTAAATCACGACCAAAACGAGTGTCATTCAACCGAGCGTCCTGCTGAATGGTATTGATCGCCCAAAAGGTCAAACCACTCATCACCAAAGAAACCACTAAAGTTACAGCAGCCAAAAGCTTAGTCTGGAGAGTAAACTCTGACCACCAATTCGCGATCGCTTCTCGGATATTTTTTAAAAGAGCCAGCATCTTAAAATAAAAATTTGTTATGTCTGTGGTTATTGTTATTAATGACGTCGTTTGTTGCTTGAAGTAGCAACTATCGACTATCGTACAAGCCTATGTGGCACCTGTCTGGTATCAGCTAGCTTTTGGACGATAACCATAAAATGCTTTGCTCTTCAAGGTAAATATAATAAAGAATTATGCTCTTAAGTTAAAAAGCTATTTTCGCTCTTTGTGTCTTGGTGTCTTGGTGGTGAAAAATAATTGTTGAAACACCAAGACACTAATACCAATTTAATCTGAAGACGCATACAAAGACCCCACCCCGGCTTCGCCACCCCTCCTCGCTTGCGCTTAGGGGTTAGGGGAGGGGTAAAATTCGGGAGCAGCTTCACGAAGAATTGGTATAAGACACCAAGAAATTTTCATTTTCTAGATTTACACCTTGAAAGGGCTGGTATTTGCCTACTAACTCTTAGTCTCTAAACCCTTGAGTCGATAACCAATATCTCGCCGATAATACATTCCTTCAAAGTTAATACATCTAATAGCAGCATAAGCTTGTGCTAGTGCTTGCTCAAAATTTTCTCCTGTACTAGTAACATTTAATACTCGCCCTCCATCTGTCAGCAATTGCTGATCTTGTAATTTAGTACCAGCATGAAATACAATTGCTCCTTGTGCTTCAGCTTCGGCAATTGAAGCGATCGCTTTGCCTTTTTCATAAGTTCCAGGATAACCACCAGCAGCAGCAACAACTGTAGCCGCTGCACCTTGTTTCCAAGCAATTGGTGGCATTTGTGCCAAGCGCTGTTCAATGCAAGCAAGCATTAATTCTTCTAAAGGTGTTTCCAAAAGCGGCAGAATCACTTGTGTTTCTGGATCACCAAAGCGACAATTAAATTCTAAAACTTTAAAATCACCATCAGGAGTAATCATCAATCCAGCATAGAGTACACCTCGATAGTCAATGTTTCTGGCTCTAAAAGCTGCGATCGCTTTTTCTAAGACTTCTGTTTGAACTCGTGCCATTAACTCTGGTGTTGCAATGGGCGCTGGAGCATAAGCTCCCATACCACCTGTATTTTCTCCTGTATCACCCTCACCAATACGTTTATGATCTTGAGCTGGCAATAGTTGTCGAATTGTCAAGCCATCTGTTAAAGCTAAAACGGAAACTTCTTGACCAGTTAAACATTCTTCAATTACGACAAATTTTCCCGCACTACCAAATTGTCCCTGGAAAATAGCCTCAATTGCTGCGATCGCTTGATCGAGTGTTTGAGCAACTGTCACACCTTTTCCGGCTGCCAAGCCATCAGCTTTGACAACGATGGGTGTGCCATGATCTTTGACATAAGATTTAGCTGCTGCTGCTTGCGTAAATACCGCGCTCTTTGCAGTCGGAATTTTTACTTCCTGCATTAAGGCTTTTGCCCAAGCTTTGCTTGCTTCTATTTGCGCTCCGGCTCTGGTTGGACCAAAAACCCTCAAGCCTTGAGAGTGGAGATAATCTGAGATACCCATAGCCAAAGGCACTTCTGGCCCGACTACAACTAGAGAAATTCCCTCTTTTTGGGCAAACTGACTTATACCCTCAAAGTCATCTATTAGTAAAGGCAAGTTTCGACAGCGCGACATACTGGCTGTACCGCCATTTCCTGGCACACATACAACTTGCTCAATTTGCTTTGATTGCAACAGTTTCCAAACGAGGGCGTGTTCGCGCCCTCCATTACCTACAACTAAAACTTTCACTGATTTCCTCTTGCGTCCCTTGAACCGCGAGAATGCCCAATGGCTACTTGCGGTTCAATTTTTTCACCAATTGTAGTATTTATGCAAGTCAATAATTAAATACTATTTTCCGTAAAAATAACTATTTATTTCCGTAAAAGTATCAGACTTTGAAAAATACTTAGAAAGTAATGGCAGTTATTAGCTTCTAAGGATTAACCTGTGAATATCAATTTGCAAAAATATCCAAATAACAAAACCCTATGGCTAAGAGTATAGTTACCGGATGTGCTGGTTTTATTGGCTCTCATCTTGTAGACGCATTGTTGAAACAGGGAGAAGAAGTCATTGGTATAGATGAATTCAATGATTACTACGACCCTGTAATTAAACATCAGAACATTGCACATTTACAAAAAAATCCGGCGTTTACATTAATCGAGGGAAATATTCAGGTTTTAGACTGGCGCAAACTTCTAAAAGATGTTGATGTCATCTACCATCAAGCAGCACAAGCAGGAGTGAGAGCCAGTTGGGGTCAAGGTTTTCGTGCTTACACTGAACGCAACATTAATAGTACTCAAGTTTTGTTAGAAGCAGCAAAAGATACTCCCTCTCTCAAAAGGTTGGTATTTGCTTCTACTTCCAGTGTGTATGGTGACGCTGAAACTCTACCTACCCATGAAGAAATTTGTCCCAAACCTGTTTCACCTTACGGAATTACCAAGCTAGCAGCCGAGCGTTTGTGTGGACTTTATCACAAAAACTTTGGTGTACCATTTGTATCTTTGCGCTACTTTACTGTGTATGGGCCAAGACAACGCCCTGATATGGCGTTCCATAAGTTTTTTAAAGCTGTTTTAACAGATGATGCTATTCCAATTTATGGTGATGGCCAGCAAACTAGAGACTTTACCTTTGTCAGTGATGCTGTTGCAGCGAATTTAGCCGCCGCGACTGTACCAGAAGCTATAGGGGAAATATTTAATATTGGCGGTGGTAGTAGAGTTGTTTTAGCAGAAGTTTTGAAGACAATGGAAGAAATAGTTGGGCATTCCATCAAAAAGAACTATATAGAAAGAGCTATGGGAGATGCTCGTCACACCGCAGCAGATGTGTCAAAAGCACGAAGTATTTTAGGATATCAGCCACAAGTTTCCCTGTATGAAGGGTTAAGCCAAGAATGGGAATGGATACAATCGTTTTATTTAGACTGTGGTCAACTACCCCTAAGAGCCTAACGGCTGAGGTAGGGGCTTGCAAGAACCAGATTGCAACGTAATTGAAAAATAAGGATGGGGGATAGGGGATAGGGGATTGGGGCGCGAGTTTATTTTAAGAGGAGCTACGCTAACGCCTGTGGGGGTCTATTTTTTTCTTGAACTTTAATTGTTGAGAAAAATATTAATTTTTTATAAAAAACATGATATATCTTATCCAACTGCAAAATAGTACGATATTCTATATAACAATTTGATAAACATGGTAGATGTTTCAATCCTGTAAGGTTTGCTGTTACTCAAAAATCTATCATTAAGCCCTTGTTTAAACGGGTGGGTTAAATAATGCACACATGTTAATGAAAAAAAGAATAAAATCTTACTATCCTTCCCTGGCTATATTATCTATGCTTGGGATAGATGTAATTTTTTTGTATCTGTGTCTGCAAAAGGTGGTATTCACTATTGAAATTTTTTAGTGGTGATTACCGTACAAAACCGAATTTGATAGCAACTAAGTAGAGTTAGTTATGATATATTTAAGAAGCCAAGACTGGCTTTGCCAAAGTACACAACTCTACGGATCGGCAATAGTTCCGAAGCGGAAAGCGGTTTTGACTAAGCATTTACCAAACCAAATCTGAATTCAAATTCAATCGAGGTTATGATTCAGCAAGTAATTCACCCTATGGTGAAGTTGCAGCGTAATGTGCAATCACTCGTAGACTCAAACATTATCAAGCCAACCGATAGTATCTGGAAAATAGCCCTACTTTTCGGTAATGAATGGCAGCATTGGAAAAAAGAATTGTTGGACTTTGGATTTAATATGCAAGATCCGGTTAGTGATTTACTAGCAGTAGAGGCTTGGGACGAAGAGTAGAAATAGTAGTTAGTAGTTAGTGGTTAGTTGTTGATAACTATGAGCTACCAAGTACTAACTACTGACGATTAACTTTCGGTTATTGACAAGCTGCTAAGGCTGTAGCTAGCTCCTTTGCTGTTTGATAGCGATCGCGCGGTAATGGTTGTGTAACACGATGAATTACCTCTGCCAGTTTAGGGGTAATAGTTGGAACCTTAGCCACATCAAAACGAAAGCTTCGTCCTTGCTGACGGTAAAACTTGAAAGGGTTTTCACCACTAAGTAAATAAATTAATGTCGGGCCAATAGCATATAAATCCGATTGAGTCAGAGGTTGTCCCCGTTCCTGTTCGGGAGCGCAATATCCTTCTGCACCAATTCGAGTACCAGGTGCAGTACCAACAATTTCTTTGACTGCACCAAAATCCAGCACAACAATACAATTATTGGAATTCCGCACCATGAGGTTTGCTGGCTTAATGTCCCGGTGAATCAGCGGAGGTTCTTGGCTATGTAAATAGTCCAAAATGTCACAAGTTTGGATCATCCAAGCGATCGCTTGAAGAGGAGTGACAGGCCCTTTGTATGCAATCAATTTTTCCAAATCATCACCATGAACTAATTCCATAGCCAAATATCTTTTTCCTCCCTCCTCAAAAAAATCATAATATTTGGGAATTCCGGGATGGTAAAGAGATTTGAGAGTGTTCGCTTCTCGTTCAAATAGTTCACGGGCTTTGGCAATTTTAGCCATATCAGCATTCATTTGCTTCAGCACCAAAAGCTGGGGGTGTCCGGCTATTTTTCCAGTATCATCCCAAGCTAAATAAGTGGTTCCCATACCTCCCTGTCCTAGTGTCCGCAATACCTGATAATCATGAATGGTTTTGATTACAGACAAGGGTTGACCACAATGAATACAGAATAGATTTTTGGGAGAGTTGCCTTCATGAGTACAACTACTCTGTGAATTTGCTGGTTTATTTGGAACCTTTATTTGCTCAATCTGGAACTTTAAAATCGGGCCTCCCCGCGCCAATTGCAGCAGGGATTCATTTGGTATGGGACTTTGAGTAACCAGCACACCATTGAGAAAAGTACCATTTGTACCTTTACTAATCACCTGCCACAAACCGCCATCATCAGCACTAATTTGTCTGAGTTCAAGATGGTGTCTGGATACAAGAGTATCGCTTAATACAACATGATTATCCGCCGAACGTCCAATCCGAATCACTGGTTCGTCTTCAAAATGCCAGTTTTGGAGGGGCGTTTTTTGTTGCGGTTCTAACAGGGTCAGAGTAACCACAATTACAAAATAACTAAGGGAATGGGAATTTTTGGTAGTTGCTAGTTGGTAGTTGCTAGTTGATTGTTTGTTGTTTGGAAAAACAACAAACAACAAACAACAAACAACAATTAACCATTAACTATACTTTTTGACTATCTAATACTGGGCATACTTTTGCCCTAATTAGCACAATGGTGATGTTGTCATGACCATTGTAATCGTTTGCCAAATCAATTAAATTCCTCACGCCAGTTTCCAGGTTAGCTCCAGAACTGAGTAAGGGAAGTAAATGAGTGGAATAGTGAGTTTCTAGTAAATCATTATCTGATAAACCGTCTGAAGCTAAAACAAACAAAGTATCTTCTGCTATCTCAATAAACTGCACATCGGCAGAAATGGAGTGTTGATCACGCGGACCAAGGGCTTGTGTGAGTTGGTACGCATCCGGGCGGGTATATGCCACACTAGGCTCAATTCCTCGCGAGATTTCCCGTTGACCAACTTCGTGATCCACTGTGACTTGTTCTAAACCAGACTTGTGGGTAAGACGATAAAGGCGACTATCACCCACATGAGCCACAGCTGCTTGAGTATCATGAATTAACAACATCACCAAAGTTGTACCCATCCGCCCAACACCAGAACGGGCATCTTGTTGATTAACATTGTAAATTGCTTGGTTTGCTTGTGCTATTGCTGTACGAATTTGCTCTTCTGTGGGTAATTCATTGTCAATCCCATGACTTTGAAAGTACTTTTGCAAAGTCTCAACAGCCAAAGCACTTGCTACCTCCCCACCAGCATGTCCACCCATACCATCACAAAGAATATACAAAGCATGGGCTTGCACATTGCGGCTAAAGGGCAATTCTACCTTACTGATTTTGGCATCAATACCAAAGTAGTCTTCATTGTGATGTCGTTGACGCCCAACATCGGTCAACCCAGCATGTTCTAAGCTGATTAGCTGCATTGGTAGGACTACTGTCGCTAGGTCATCATTGTTTGAAGTTTGGTCTGGTTCTGACTCATCTAATTGGAGAATAGTAGGTGAATTGGTAGAGCGATTGACTGTTGGACTCACCTGTGAGTGATCAAAACTAGAGTTTGGTTGAAATTCTGTGGCGATCGCCTGCAAACCAGACTGTAACTGCGATAAAGTACCAATATTACCAGTTTCCAAATCTGTCAATAGTTCTAACAAAGAACCAAATTGTGTACGCTGAGATTCTCTAAAAAGCTTTTGCCAAACATAGGCCAAAGCTTGGATACTCAAACCTTTTTCCCATTGTTCAGATGTGTTGTTCTCTTCATTAGTCAGGGTGTTGTCAGTACTATTTTGGTTAGATGGCGATCCATGTAACATCTGTAATGCTACTGCTTGGTCTTCATCTAATCGCAGATTCGACAAATCCAAAAGACTATGACAACAATTTAAAGGTTCTAGCAAGGCCCAAAGTTGTGTCATCTGATAACAACAATTGACCATTTGTAGAGAAGTCGTTGATTCATCGTGCCACAAATCCAGTAAACACGGCCAATCAGAACGGTCTTCAATCAGAATGACTTCGATATTCTCGTTTTGCCAAGCATCATGAATTGGTGGTATGCCTTGATGAGTATAAGCTGCTAAAGCCACATATGCTGCCGCAGAAGCAGGAACACTGCTAGCCTCCATCACAGGTGTGACTAGCCCTTGATGCTGATTAGCAATTATGGCTTCAAGAGGAGAAACCTGATAAGGAAAACAATCTAAAACTTTTACATACACTTGAGTCTGAGGTGTTAAATCTCCCAAATTTGGCAGTGACAGCAACTGATAACGTTGTTGTTCATCTAAGTAGGGGACTTCTGGAAGCAGGGATGGGTTAGAAGAAGAAACAGAAACAACCGGATGCGGTGAGGTGGGGATAGTTTCACTTTCCGTATCACTACCGCTCTGTTTCTGGGCGTCATGAGAGTCTACTTCCCCGACTTCTAAATTTTCTTTCTTAGTAATAATTGCCCACCAAACTCTGCCACATTCCGCACCACAGTTATGACACTTTTGTGCATTCACAGGCACTTGGGTATCGCATTGCAGACAGAATTTATGAGTCAGGGACGCCCCACATTTTTGACAGAATTTGTTGGAATTGGGGTTTTCAAATTGACACTGAGGGCAAATCAGCATTGTGGAAGTTCCTTAATTCCCGACCAAAGTGCTTGTGGCTACTACACTCAAAGTGCCACAATCGGCAGCCCCTGCCTATAGTAGACCTACAAATGATTGTAGTTTCACAAGGGAGTTTTTTGTGGTAGTCTTTATTTTGACGCATAAGTAATCATGCATTACTTTTATTACTTCGTGCTTATATCTTTATGTTTATGCGAAAGATATTAGTTTCTTAAAAAATCTTCACATTTAACTTTCCAGACAAGTCTTAGTGGTCTATCGCATTGATTTTGCTGGGCTGCAATATCCGCTACTTTTGAAAAAAGTTGCGGATCTGTCTCCTCGTAATCCCTCAGAACTTATGCGATAGGCCACTAGTTAACTTTAAAGTGGTAGCTCAATAGTAAAACAAGTATAGTTAGACCCACTTTCAGCGTTAATTGTTCCCCCTATGTATTTGGTGAGCTTTTGTACTAATGCTAAACCTAATCCTGTACCTCCCTGTTTCAAAGGATCGTTACTGGGAATACGGTAAAATTTTTCAAAGATGCGTGGCAATTCAGATGCAGGGATTTCGACACCATAATTAGTAACCTGAATTTGCATGAAACTGGCCTTTGACTGAGCAGCGATGATAATTTCTGCACCTGGGGGACTAAATTTACAGGCATTTGTTAGTAGTTCTATTAATATACGCTCTAAGTTAAACCGATCGCAGATGAAACTGGGAAGATCGTCAGCTATGCTTATGTGTAAGTTATGTGAATAACAGTTGCCGTTGCGTGCTTGAAATAGCTTTACTACCCGTTCTAACCATTCTTGAATTTGAATAGTTTCTAATACTAGGGGTTTGGCATTTATATCCAAGCGTTGCAAATCTAGAAACTTATTAATTAGATTGATTTCTCTGTCACATTCATTGTTTAAAATTTGGAAGTAGCGAGCTGCTTTTGAGCTTTCTAGATGAGGTTTTGAAATTTCTGATTGCAAGTTTTGCTCTTGAGAGAGTGCAATTCCCAACATCTGTATAGCCATTTTCATGTTGGTAAGGGGTGTCCTTAGTTCGTGGGACACTGTGCGGAGAAATTCATCTTTGAGGCGATTGAGACTTTCTAATTCCTCTAATTGCGCTTGTGTAGCTTCTTGATTTTTTTTGAGAGCAACTTCTGTTAATTTTTGCTCGGTTATATCTATGACTGAACCAATATAACCAGCAAAGCTACCACTAAAAGCAAATTGAGGTACACCAGTATTTAATATCCAACGATATTCTCCATCTGCACGCTTGCAGCGATATTCAATCTCAAATTTTGTACGTGTGCTGAGGGCGGATTCATAAGTTTGTATAAAAGATTTTTGATCTTCCGGATGTATTTCCTCTAGCCAACCCAAATCTTGGTTTTGTTCCTGATTGCGTCCAGTAAATTCTAGTAAAGACTGGTTAAAAAAACTACATTTTCCTTGGCAGTCAGCCATCCACAACATTGCAGGTGCGGTATTAGCCATGGTTTGAAAGCGGTGTTCACTTTCTCGTAAAGCATCTTCTGACAGCTTGTGAGCGGTTATGTCTTCACAAACCATGAGAATCAATGGGCTTTCTTTCTCTGATTCCAATACCCGCATTCCTACTTTTACCCATACCATTTGACTGGTAGGACAGTTTAAGCGCAACTCGATATTGACAATTGCGTTTTCTTGTGATTTTGCCAATAAGGAGAGCAATGCATCAGACAACCTTTGCTGTTCTGATTGCTCAAAGAAATTTGAAACAGGCTGGTTTACTAGTTCTTCTGGAGAATAACCAAGATTAGTAGCACCAAAATTATTGATAGATAATATTACTCCATGTTGATTGAGAGTTAAATAAATACAAGGTATATTTTCATACAGATTGCGATACAATAACAGTTCTTCTTGGGTACGATGCCAGGATTCTGCTGTGCCAATTTCAACTTCGGAAGCTCTTTCTGGTACAAGTTCCAAGCGTGCAGGTGTTGCAGAGGCTATATTATGTTGTTGGCAAGTGTAATGCCATCTAAATGGCTGATTAAGGCTCATAGAACTTAAACTTGCACCCAAGCGCGATGTTAACGAAGGGAGTCAAAAAGAAAAGTACATTATACTGCCAATAGCATGATTTGCGTGAAAAAAGCCAAGACAAAGGTCATGGGTCATTTGTCATGAGTAACTCGCGTTCTATTTATTCCCCGCCTACTTGTTTAACTTATGCTGTTGTTTTCTGAAAGAGCGATTGGGAAAAGATAAGTTATTTAATGACTTGATTTCCTCTGGTGTCAAATCACGCCACTCACCTGGTTTTAAATTATCTAAGTGTAACTGAGCGATCGCCACTCGTACTAATCTTAAAGTCGGAAATCCCACAGCCGCCGTCATTCTCCGTACTTGGCGATTTTTTCCCTCAGTCAAAGTCATCTCTAACCATGCTGTCGGTACATTCTTGCGAAATCGAATCGGCGGGTCGCGATCGCTTAACTTAGGTTCTGCTGACAATAGTTGTACTTTGGCGGGTCGAGTGCGATAATCCTGAATTATGACCCCTTCTTCTAACTTTTGCAAAGCAGCAGTATCAGGAATACGTTCCACCTGTACCCAGTAAGTACGTTCATGGCCAAATCGAGGATCACAAAGTCGGTGTTGCACTTGTCCATGATTTGTCAACAACAATAAACCTTCACTATCCCAGTCCAAACGCCCCACCGGATACACATCGGGAACTGAAATATAATCTTTTAAGGTGCTACGGGTTGGAGTATCTTGGGTAAACTGGCACAGAACCCCATAGGGTTTGTAGAACAAGATATATCGATAGTGATTGGTCATTGGTCTAGAGACGCGATGAATCGCGTCTGTACAATAGTCATTGGTCTAGAGACGCGATGAATCGCGTCTGTACAATGGTCATTGGTCTAGAGACGCGATGAATCGCGTCTGTACAATGGTCATTTGTCATTGGGCTTGGTGATTCTTACAAATCATATAGGATTGCTATGGCGAT
Organism: Westiellopsis prolifica IICB1; assembly: GCF_004323185.1. GTDB lineage: Bacteria > Cyanobacteriota > Cyanobacteriia > Cyanobacteriales > Nostocaceae > Pelatocladus > Pelatocladus prolificus_A. Next base: position 205,309 of record NZ_NAPS01000002.1, on the reverse strand, counting down.
CGCACTCTTCAAATTCACGTTGATTACAAAAATCTCTGATCCATAGAGAACATTAAAGCGTTTGTTCAATCCGCTTCAACGTTGCTTATTAACCTTCCTTGATCCATAGAGAACATTAAAGTGTTTGTTCAATTTGCTTCAACGTTGCTTATTAACCTTCCTTGATCCATAGAGAACATTAAAGCGTTTGTTCAAT
>NZ_NAPS01000002.1:190237-205058 GCF_004323185.1 Westiellopsis prolifica IICB1 | reverse complement strand
GTTCCTCAATCATTTATGAACACTGAGATCAACGTTGCTTATTAACCTTCCTTGATCCATAGAGAACATTAAAGCGTTTGTTCAATCCGCTTCAACGTTGCTTATTAACCTTCCTTGATCCATAGAGAACATTAAAGCGTTTGTTCAATACTTGACAAAAGTCCACTCTAAAGTTTTTATCGGTGCTGTTTGCAAAGCTTGAGAGAGTTCAGCACTACTGGCAAATTGCAACTGTTCCACATAGCAAGCTTCTACATTTACAGTAAATTCCTGCTCCTGAAAAGGCCAAGGAGTCACAGTTAAATTACCGTCGCTGCGCTGCATCACATCATAACGCTTACCATCTGATAAAGTCGCAATTTCTAAAGCACGTTCGCCTGCGGGTATCATTCGGTTACAGAGAATGAGTGAAAGGCGATCGCACCACTGAAAAAATTCATAAGCTTTCACAGCATCATCTTTTGTAATATTTAATTCTTTACGCCATTGTTCTTGATTCTTTAACTGTTCATCTAGAAATTCATCCAATTCTGGCAATTTACCACGATTACCTTCATTTAAAAAGCTCATGTGCATAGAAATCAGCATCGCTACCCACCGTCCTCGATAGCGAGCATTGTTTGCTAATTCCCGTATATTTACTACATCACTCGCTTTAATATCTTTCATCAAAGTAAAATCTAAGGGCGCACCAGCATCTGTAATGTGTTTTCCTTCCCATTCTTTTTCCAAATCATCGTGATGGGAAATTGCTGCAATTGTCTCTAGCCAACGTATAGGACGTTCTTTAGCATTCCAATGTCCCGCAATTTCAGCCGCCAGCAAAGCATGGGCGCGATGATAAATAATTTCCCAACCTTTTTGGTGTTGATTCACAATCATGAATCAGCCTTGATCCTTCGTGTAATATGAGTTTGCTTCCCTATTTTGGGTGAGCAAAGACTGTTCACTCATCTGTCAACAGCACGAATATCAAGTGCCACTATGGATAAATTGACATCAAAAAATTGTATTTTTATCAATCAGCGACTAACACCTTATTTATTTTTACTACCTGCTTTGGTAATTTTAGTACTTACTGTCTTTTGGCCGGCGCTACAAGCTTTTTACCTCAGCTTTACCCGTTACGAATACGATTTAACGCAAACACCTGCGTGGATTGGTTTGGCTAATTTCCGCCGCTTATGGGTTGATCCTGTTTTTTGGAAAACTTTGGTAAACACTCTGCTGTATCTTGTATTTGTTGTGCCGATTTTGGTAATCGCCCCTTTAGGACTGGCAATTTTAGTGAATCAAAAATTGCAAGGAATGCATTGGTTTCGAGCTGCTTATTATACCCCCGTGGTAATTTCCATGGTAGTAGCAGGAATTGCTTGGCGATGGTTGTATGCCGAAAATGGTTTGCTTAACCAGTTACTCAAAGGCATTTTACCAGAGGGAATTCCTTGGTTGACTAGTCCGCGTTTTGCGCTTTTCAGCGTCATGGCTGTGACTGTCTGGAAAGGATTAGGCTACTATATGGTAATTTATCTAGCTGGGTTGCAATCAATACCAAATGATGTCTACGAAGCCGCAGCCATAGATGGTTCTGATGGCATTAGCAAACACTGGGATATTACAGTACCTTTGATGAAACCCTATCTAGCTTTAGTTGGTGTTATCTCTGCAATTTCCGCGACTAAAGTCTTTGAAGAAGTATATATCATGACGCAAGGCGGGCCAAGAAATAGTTCAAAAACAATAGTCTATTACCTCTATGAACAAGCATTTAATAATTTAGAAATTAGCTACGCTTGTACGATTGGGCTGGTACTGTTTTTGATCATCTTAGGGTTGTCAATTTTGCGATTATCAATTGGTGGTGTTAGTGCCTGATATTTGCTTAACTCCTATTTATCGATTCTGACGACGAAATTCAGCAGGGGTGAAACGCATGGGCTTTTCTGGGTTCCAAATGCCCAGTCCCATGATTCTAGCCCATTGTTGGGCGCGTTCTAAGCGTTGGTCATATTTGTGGTTAGGCGATCGCCCCACAAACAACGCCTGACCTTCTTTGACTAATTCTTCATTCAACAAAACTTTATCTTGCCAGACATAAGCCAGAGTCCGCCCAAATTTATCTTGTCCTTCCACATCAAACTCCAGGGTTACAGAATCTCCCTGAATTAGTGCTTGCAAACGTTCTTTTGCTGTATTTCCCCAAGGACGTTGTTGTAAATCTGGTGCATCAATACCCAGTAAGCGCACTTGGGAAATTAAATTGGGTTGATCACCCATCCCTAACACTTCCAAAGTTTGTCCACTTACCACCTGTGCAAGTTTGACTTGTACCTGTGCATTCTCTAGAGATTTGCTTCGAGGTTGACAAGCAACTACCAAAAGTAACAAGCAAGATAAAATTACAATTTTTTTCATTTGTCAATGGTCAATGGTCATTTGTCATTGGTCATTTGTCATTGGTCATTTGTCATTAGCCAATTATCTTGGACTAAATAGATACGAGGAACATCACACCTCTAGCGACTCAGAACTTCAACCATGACCTAGACCAACAATCAACGACCAATGACTATTGTACCTGTCTCTTATACACATCTAGATGTKTMWWWKRKMMAKGGTCAATGGTCATTTGTCATTGGTCATTTGTCATTGGTCATTGGTCATTTGTCAATGGGTATAAATCTACAAGTTCTTAATTTTTAATTTTTAATTGTTTTGTCCCCGATCCCCAATCCCCAATCCCCAATCCCCAATCCCCAATCCCCAATCCCCGTTACCCCTTATCCCCAGAGGGGGCCCCTACCTTCCCCAATCCCCGATCCCTACTCCTCGTCTAACGGTAAACCTGCGCGCACTTTTCCTTTGCCAAAGTATCGCCCAAACTGGAGTTCATAAACTTCATCTTCGTCTTGTGTCTCTACTTCTAAGTCGGAACGGGCGTAACTGACACACAATAATGCATAGCCTTGCTGGCGTAGTTCTAGGGATAGTCCTACTGCTTCTGGTTGGTAAATTTCTCCCTCTAGCACCCTGACAGCGCATGTGGTACAAGCGCCGTTGCGGCAAGAAAAAGGTAGTTCTTTCCCTTGTTTTTCACAACTATGTAGGATGTAGCGATCATCAGGTACTTCTAAGGTGTGTTTGATGTTTTTGGCGCGATCGTGAACTGTGATTTTATATGTCCGGGACATGTTGGTTTTGAATTTAAGATTTTTGAGCAATTTGATTGCACTTTCTAGAAGTATATTGTACAATTGCAAATCGTGACCTCTGGAGAGATGGCCGAGTGGTTGAAGGCGCAGCACTGGAAATGCTGTTTGGGGGCAACTTCAACGTGGGTTCGAATCCCACTCTCTCCGTTATTCCTTATTGAGTAGTAATAATTCCAACAATTAACCAATTTTTACCAGTGGTTAATTGGTTGAATAATTGGTTGAAATGGTTGAAGCTTATCAAATGGGAGTATCCCAAATGTTTAAAAATCCGCCTGCGATTTAAATCGCAGTCTTAGAGGATGTTTGAAAAGTCTAAGAGCGCGTGTTTCACTACTCTGGCTACTTAGAAACTGCTACGAGAGAATCAGAGTTTTGGGATTTGAGATCGCACCCCTGAGTCACACTTGAGGCTCAAGCTGACCCTTTTAAAACATCCTCTTAAAGCGATAGATTGAAAAATTTGGGATGCTCCCTATAAAATCAAGTTTTAAAGTTTAAGTAGAACGGCGTAAATAATTAAAGGTTTGTAGTAAGGACTTTAGTCCTCGAATAAGGGCTAAAGCCCTTACTACAAACTCTACAAAGTTGGTGTGACGGACTACTAGTGGTCTGACAAGTTAACTGTGAGGGGTAATACCATTTCACGTTAATAGCGATACATATGAATCTTGTACCAGACGTAGCAATGCTACGTCTCTACACACCTGTATTTGTATCAAGATTTTTGTGAAATGGTATAAGGGAACGAACCGCGTTCGACAAAGTCGTTCCCGGAGGGTAGACGCAAAGTACGCGAAGGAAGAGGAAAAGAAGATGAGTCTAAAAATTGGTTTACTCAGCAAAGTTGAGTTGCCAGACTACTAGATAATCTAGCCAACTAGCAATTTGATGGCGTTGCGAATCAGAATAGCGGCGCGGTTTAAGTCCTGCATTTTTTCCTGATAAAATCGCCACTGCTCATTTTGTAACCATTCTTCACGATCGCTAGCTTTCAACAGTGCTTTTTGGCTATCTGTAGGTTCCCCAATCATATCGAGTATCTGTGTCAGCAGATGATAAGCGTTAATTCCTGGATGATGTATTCCGATACCGTCTCTCATCTGATCAATGGCTTTGTATGGAAACCCTGCGATCGCTCTCATCCATAATTCTCTTTTACTATTGTTTCCAACTGGCTGGATACCATAATCTCTACCTATCGCTTGCAAGTCTTCTAGCGATAGCAATTCAAGCTGTTCTCTTGATAGCATGTTAGATGTTCATCCTTCAAATGGTGGACTTAGTGGTTGTTATCTTTGGCGAGTCAGCAACCACTAATTAATCATTCTTACGTGGCACCATGTGAGAAGAAAGTCTTATTCACATTTTTATACAATGTCTAAACCGCGTAAAGGTAATCCGCAAAATTTAAAACCATTTACTACTGATAGAGAAGAACCGTTAACTGAAAGAATTAATTTACGTATTCCTAAAAGCATGAAAGATGAATTATCTGAAAAAGATAATCCGCCGGAATATTGTAGAGAAGCTATTCGGGAAAAGCTAGATAGAGATAAAAATAAATTAAATGAATAAACTAGCAGAAAATTGACACTCCCCTGCCTAAAGGCAATTTTCCAGATGGATAGAATGCTCTCGGAAATTTTTTATTTTCGGAGAGTGACAGAAGAGGGATAAGCGCTTGCGCTTAGGGGATTAAGGGGTGAGGTGCAATAACTGTGGAAAATATAACTAATTATCCGAACCTGATATCATTAGGCTTTGGGCTTCGTGATTCTTACAAATCATATAGGATTGCTATGGCGATCGCACTCTTCAAATTCACATTGATTACAAAAATCTCTGAACCATAGAGAACATTAAAGCGTTTGTTCAATCCGCTTCAACGTTGCTTATTAACCTTCCTTGATCCATAGAGAACATTAAAGCGTTTGTTCNAACGTTGCTTATTAACCTTCCTTGATCCATAGAGAACATTAAAGCGTTTGTTCAATCCCTTTTAACGTTGCTTATTAACCAGAAAACTTAATTCCCTCATCTGCTCCGCTGCCAAAATGCTAAAATTAGCTTTGATGCTGGGGGTGCCTGTATCCAGGCTGAGATTATACCCTTTGCACCTGAATCCGGATAATGCCGGCGCAGGGAAGCTGTTTATTGAGGAAAGCAAATATGCGGACAGAATGGATTGCCAAGCGAAGAGGCGAGAGCAATGTGAGTCAAATGCACTACGCTCGCCAAAGTGTAATTACTGAAGAAATGCACTATGTCGCTAGGCGAGAAAACCTCCCCGTTGAGCTAATCAGAGATGAAGTAGCGCGGGGACGGATGATTATTCCTGCAAATATCAATCACACAAATTTAGAACCAATGTGTATTGGTATTGCTTCCAAATGTAAAGTAAATGCTAACATCGGTGCTTCTCCCAACTCTTCTGGAATTAACGAAGAATTGGAAAAGCTAAATTTAGCAGTAAAATACGGAGCTGATACCGTCATGGATTTATCCACTGGCGGTGGTAACTTAGATGAAATTCGCACCGCGATTATTAAAGCTTCACCCGTTCCCATTGGCACTGTGCCAGTATATCAAGCTTTGGAAAGTGTACATGGTAGAATTGAAAATCTCACAGCAGAGGATTTTCTGGATGTAATTGAGAAACACGCCCAACAAGGGGTAGATTACATGACAATCCACGCTGGGATTTTGATTGAACACTTGCCTTTAGTCAGAAACCGCTTGACTGGCATTGTCTCTCGTGGTGGTGGTATTTTGGCAAGATGGATGCTGCACCATCATAAACAAAACCCCCTTTACACCCACTACCGAGATATCATTGAGATTTTCAAAAAATATGATGTTTCATTTAGCTTAGGTGACTCACTGCGTCCCGGTTGTACTCATGATGCTTCTGATCAAGCCCAATTAGCAGAACTCAAAACCCTGGGACAATTAACCCGCAAAGCTTGGGAAGACGATGTGCAGGTGATGGTTGAAGGCCCTGGACACGTACCAATGGATCAAATTGAATTTAATGTTAAAAAGCAAATGGAAGAGTGTTCCGAAGCACCTTTCTATGTACTTGGCCCATTGGTAACAGACATTGCTCCTGGTTACGATCATATAACCTCTGCGATCGGTGCAGCCATGGCTGGTTGGTATGGCACTGCTATGTTGTGCTATGTTACACCTAAAGAACACTTAGGTTTGCCAAATTCTGAAGATGTACGCAATGGATTAATTGCTTACAAAATTGCAGCTCATGCGGCGGATATCGCCAGACGTCGCCCTGGTGCAAGAGATAGAGATGACGAACTCTCCCGCGCCCGTTACAACTTCGATTGGAATCGTCAATTTGAATTAGCACTCGACCCCGACAGAGCTAAGGAATATCACGATGAAACTTTACCAGCAGATATTTATAAAACTGCTGAGTTTTGCTCGATGTGTGGGCCTAAGTTCTGTCCGATGCAAACTAAAGTAGATGCAGATGCATTGACGGAACTAGAGAAGTTCTTGGCGAAAGATAAACAAGAAGTAGTGACACAAAGTTAGTTTTTCTCTACCCCCAACCCCTAAGCGCTTGGGGTGGCGAAGCAATACTGCTCGGATAAGACAAATCAATTGACATTTAAATCTCGCAGAGACGCGATATATCGCGTCTCTACAACCCCAAAATTATGACGAAAAATCCTATCCCTTGCAGTATTGGGTGGCGAAGCCGGGGTGGGGTTCTTTGAGAATTATACAAGTGACAAGCAAACCTGATATCAGTCCACTTGAGTGAACTTGGACTGTTAGCCCGGAAATTTATTTCTAGGCGGGATGACAATCAAAGCAATATTTTCAAGAAACTTTCCCAAAAAAAAAGCTTGACAAATTTAAAGGTGTTAGAGATAATGAAAAAGTTGCAAATCAAGGGACTGTAGTTCAATTGGTTAGAGCACCGCCCTGTCACGGCGGAAGTTGCGGGTTCGAGCCCCGTCAGTCCCGTAGAAAGTAAAGTTTACATAGTAGATTAGATGTAGTGTTATCGGTTTATATAAACTCTTGGAATTTATAATACTATTTCCAGAATAACCTACAATGATCATGCTTTGCGATAATCAATAACTTGCGAATTTGCTGTGACTGTTAGAGTACGTATTGCCCCTAGTCCAACTGGAAATTTACATATTGGTACAGCGAGAACGGCTGTATTCAATTGGTTATTTGCCCGTCACCATGACGGCAAGTTTATTTTACGAATAGAAGACACAGATTTAGAGCGATCGCGTCCCGAATATACAGAAAATATTCTCCAAGGACTACGCTGGCTGGGATTAAATTGGGATGAAGGGCCTTTCTTCCAAACCCAACGCCTAGATATTTATAAACAAGCAGTACAAAGTCTCCTAGAACAAGGACTAGCCTATCGCTGCTACACCACTGCTGAAGAACTAGAAGCACTACGAGAAGCCCAAAAAGCTAGAGGTGAGGCTCCTCGTTATGATAATCGTCATCGCAATTTGACACCAGAACAAGAAGCCGCATACAAAGCCGAAGGGCGTAGCTTTGTGATTCGTTTCAAAATAGATGATCACCGAGAAATTGTTTGGAATGACTTAGTCCGAGATCAAATGGTTTGGCGCGGTAGTGATTTGGGCGGTGACATGGTGATTGCTCGCGCCACAGCTGATGGTATTGGTCAACCTCTGTATAACTTTGCAGTTGTAGTAGATGACATAGATATGCAAATTACCCATGTCATCCGGGGAGAAGACCACATTGCCAACACTGCCAAGCAAATTCTACTTTATGAAGCCTTTGGAGCAAAAGTTCCAGAGTTTGCCCACACACCCTTGATCCTCAATCAAGAAGGACGCAAGCTTTCTAAACGAGATGGCGTCACCTCTATTTCTGACTTTCAAAAAATGGGCTTTACTGCGGAAGCTTTAGTCAATTACATGACATTGTTGGGTTGGTCTGCTCCCGACTCGACAAAAGAAATTTTTACTTTACCAGAAGCAGCCCAACAGTTTAGCTTTGAGCGTGTGAATAAAGCAGGTGCAAAGTTTGACTGGGCAAAGTTAGATTGGATCAACAGTCAGTATATCCACGTTATGCCAGTAGATAAACTGACAGATTTACTCATTCCTTTTTGGGAAGAAGCCGGGTATAAATTGACTGGAGGACGAGAAGAACGTGCTTGGTTAGAACAACTAGTTGTTTTAATTCAACCTAGTTTGATTCGGCTTGTAGATGCTGTCGCTATGAGCAAATTGTTTTTTACCGATGCAGTGGAATTTAGTGAAGAAGCTGCTGTGCAACTCAAACAAGAAGGTGTTGCTGCTGCAATTGAGGTGGTGAACGCTGCATTACAGAACCAGCAGGAATTCAACGAAGCTACCGCCCAAGACATTATCAAGCAAGTAGTCAAACAGCAAAATGTTAAGAAAGGTTTGATTATGCGTAGTCTGCGAGCAGCCTTAACTGGAGACATGCATGGCCCTGATTTGATTCAATCGTGGTTGCTATTGCATCAAATTGGTTTAGACCAGTCTCGATTGATTAAAGCAACAGCAGAATCTCAATAGGTTGGTACAATTTTGGTGTCTTGGTGGTAAAAAAATAAATCTTAAATTTAACCACTAATACCAATTCTTCGTGAAGCTGCTCCCGAATTTTACCCCTCCCCAACCCTAAGCGCAAGCGCTTAGGGTGCGCGTTAGCGCGGGTGGGGTCTTTGTATGCATCTTCATATTAAATTGGTATAAGACACATCTAAAATTCGACAATTACTGGTGCATGGTCGCTAGGTTGGGTTAACTTGCGGGGAGTAATATCAATGGTGCAACTTTCTGCACGCTCGTACAAATTGGGTGTCAAATAATGATGGTCAATTCGCCAACCTAAATTGCGGCGAAATGATGCGGCGCGATAATCCCACCAAGTGTAGTGTCCGCCTTCGGATGTGAATTTACGAAAAGCATCGGCAAATCCCAGTGTTAAGATATCTCGCAGTGCTTGGCGTTCGCCTTCAGATGCCATAATGTGATTTTCTGGATTCGCTTTTTCGTGAATATCTTGATCTTCCAAGGCAATATTAAAGTCACCACACATACAAATGTCTGGGGTTGATTTTAGCAGAGTTTGTAAATACTTTCGTAGAATCGCTAACCAGCGCAGTTTATATTCGTACTTTTCGCTGCCAATTGCGGAGCCATTGGGTACGTAAAGATTAATAATTCTAACGTCGTTGATTACACCTGTTAGCAGCCGCTTTTGCTCGTCAAATTCTGGTGATATTTCTGGCAAGATTGCGGTAAAACTGGTGCTGACATTTTGTAGAGGTTGTCGGCTGAGAATGGCAACACCATTGTAAGATTTTTGACCAGAAAAATAAAGATGATAGTCTAATTCTTCAAATGGCGATCGCGGAAAATAATCATCAATAACTTTTGTTTCTTGCACGCACAACACATCAATTGGATTTTGAATTAACCAGTCAACAACATGCTGTAAACGAGTGCGAATAGAGTTAACATTCCAAGTAGCAATTTTTATCATTTCAAACTTAACAGTCAATAGTTAGAGTCTAGGTTATTAGTTAATAATTTCGTTGTTGATGGTTGGCTGATTCCCCCTACTGTTCATCATTTTCCATTTTTCCTTCTCCTTTCTCAATTTCTCAAAATTGATCTTTCAACTGAAAATAGTATTTTCTCTTACAAAACCTTTTATTATCTATGATCCCCAAGATAGATGCAACTAAAAGATTGCTGGTTTTAAATTGATTCAGTATAGTTACCTGATTACTTGTGCTGATGAACTGCAATACCTACTAAATTGCGGTAAGCATCATCAGAATATTAAGAATACATAAAAAGTTTCTTGTTTGAGCTTTTGATTTTCTTTCTTCTGTCTTGCTGCACTAGAAGGCAATTGCAAAGTTAAGTTAACCCATATTGCACTCTTAGTAGTCATTTAGGTTAATGTTAAAGTCAAATAGTTAAGTACAAATGCTTTATCTATTTGTATGTTAAGTCCTGTGAAATCAATAAGCAGTGACCAGTTGTCAAATTAATAAATACTAGCTACTCCTCACACTAAATTGTGAAGGGATGATTATCTAAGCTGTAAAATTAACAACTGATAACTGATAACTGATAACTGTTGATAGAGGACTGTATCACCTGCTGAACCAAAACAATTTATGAAGATCGCTCAAGTAGCCCCTTTATGGGAACGAGTTCCACCTCCAACCTACGGAGGTATTGAACTAGTAGTGAGTCGCTTGACCGATGAACTAGTTCGTCGTGGTCATGAGGTCACTCTGTTTGCTTCTGGAGATTCGCAAACATTGGCTAAGTTAGAAGCAGTCTATCCGCGTGCATTGCGTTTAGACCCCAATGTCAAAGAGTATACAGCATACGAGATGCTGGAACTTAGCCAAGTTTATCAACAGGCGGCGGAATTCGATTTGATCCATTCTCATGTAGGGGTTTCAGCTTTACCTTTGGCCAGTTTGGTGTCAACACCGACAGTACATACTCTGCATGGCAATTTTACTCAGGATAATTGCAGCGTCTACAGCCATCATCAAAAACAACCATACATCAGTATTAGCGACGCGCAGAGACAGATAAATCTGAATTATGTTGGCACAGTATACAACGGAATTAACCCAAACGATTATTTTTTTGTAGATAAACCCCAAGAACCACCATATTTGGCATTCTTAGGACGCTTTTCACCAGAGAAAGGGCCACATCATGCGATCGCGATCGCCAAAAAAACAGGTTGGCGCTTGAAAATGGCTGGAAAAGTAGATGTCGTAGATTCAGAATTTTTTGAAAAAGAAATTGCTCCTCAAATTGATGGTCAGCAAATTCAATTTTTTGGAGAAATAAATCACGCTGAGAAAGCAGAACTTTTTGGAAATGCTGCAATTACTTTATTTCCCATAACTTGGCCAGAACCTTTTGGTTTGGTAATGATTGAATCCATGGCCACTGGTACGCCCGTCATTGCAATGAATTTGGGTTCTGTACCTGAAGTTATTAATCACGGTGTCACTGGTTTTATCTGTCAAAATGTTGATGAAATGGCGGTGATGATTCCGAAAGCATTGGAACTCAATCGTCATGCTTGCAGAGAATACGTAGAAAACAGATTTAGCGTTATCCAAATGGTCAATGGGTACGAGGCGGTTTATGAACAAGTGATCAAAAATCGCGCAAATTTAAATGGACGCATTCATTCTGCAAAAATCCTGTTTTAAATAACTTTTTCTGAACGAATCTTAATCAATAATTTTTTTAAAGGAGGACATTAATATGAGTATGAGAAGCAACATCTGTCCATGTTGTGGAGATTCCCTATTGCGTCATGTTCGTCATGGTGAATTCTACTGGTTTTGTCAAACATGTCGGCAAGAAGTACCACTATTAAGTACAAGTATCCATCGTCTCTCAAGTGTGGTGGAAAAGAGAGTTGTCAATAAAGAGTAGGGGATTGTGGGGTGTGAGGTGTGCGAGGACTAAACTATTGAATCACCCAGAAAAAACGCTTTCAGCAAGCCCTAAATCATTCGTGAGAGGCGAGATCCCCGACTTGTTAGAGAAGTCGGGGATCTGGGATTCCGTGTTTTCTCACAACTCAATTAGGATTGCTATATTTGTGTATCAAAAAAATGAATTAGGTAAGGTTATCTTTCTTTCTGACCTGATCGGCGTATTCCTGTAACTTTTGAAAATAATCAAGGTTCACAATTTCAGCAACATCGCTTTCTTTTTTTGCTAGGTCTATTTGAATTTTTAAATCTAATACTTCTTGTTTGAGCTTCTGTTCTCGTTTGTAAAACTCGCGAGACATGTGGATAGCTGCTGCTGCTTGGTTTGCTAAAGCACTCAAAAACTCTAAATCTTCATCAGTATAAGTGATAAGTGGAGATAAATTATCGACGTATAACACTCCGATCACTTGCGTATAAGTTTTAAGAGGTACGCACATGCAATTTTGAATTGCTTCTCGGACAATTGAGAAAGAATCATTAAATCGCTGATCGCGTTTAGCATCCTGAGTGATGATTGCATCCCCGCTTTCATAAGCGAGATTGACGATTTTGCTACTGTAAAGCTGTTGATAACCAACAAGATCATCTCGTAACTTGCTGGCTTTTAATTCGAGTTGTTGAGACTGTTCATCAACCAAGAGAATCGCTGCATGATCGATTCTCATAATTTGAAACACTAGGTCGAGAATTTTGTGGAGAAGTTGATCTGGTTCGTCAGGTGAACAGAGTTGTTTGCTGACTTCTAAGAGAATTTTGAGTTTGTTGACTGTTTGTCGTTCGCGATCGCGCGACTTTAATTTGATAATAGAGTCTTCGCTAGGCTGCTGGGCTACCAAATCCTGAAGTTGCGACTCACTTTGGGGGAGAGGAATTTGTTTGAAATGGTCGCTTAATGATTGTTGATGATCTCTGATTGGTTGCGACTGAGATTTTTTCAGGGAATGAACGAATTTTAACTGAAGTTGACCACATGCGATCGCATCGCCGTCACGAAGTTGAGAGACGGTGACTTTAACTTGATTGACAAAAGTATGATTGCTACTGCCACAATCTTTAATCGTCACTCCATTGGGAGCGACGTGAATTTGCGCGTGGTAACGAGATACGGTTTCTTCCAGCAAAACAATGGTATTGTCGATTTTACGACCAAGGGTGTTAAATCCTTGTTTCAACTCATAAACTCTCTCATTTGGTGTTTCAGGGGCGTAGATTAAATACGGCACTTTTACTGTTGTGATGTTCTGTAGCTGATTACTTTAAATGGTAACTATCTTTTTAGTCAGTCGCACAGAGGTATTTTTTTAAGATCTAAATTAAACCAAGAACAAACCTAACGCCACAACCGACTCAGCTACTCCCAAAACTCGCGATGGGATGTCACATCAGATGCTGGTAGTTGTGAAAGACCCTCAATCCCTATAGATAAGTATAAGCATTACCCAATTAGCTTATCCAGAGCGATCGCCTATACTTGGAAAAATACTCTTATTTAATTCTTCTGAGATTCATTTTCAAAGACATATTTATTTTTCAAATATTGATTAATTTAAAAACCATACTTGCGCGATTGTTTGATTTATTTTTTAAATAATATAGAAAATACTCTCTGGAATTTGCTAATATTAAAACAGCAAAAAATGTAAACATTTTTGGATAAAACCCATGATTATTACTGATTTAAAATGTGACGAAATAGTAGATTTTCCAAACAGCATAATTGGTGGTTCCTCATTTTATAGTTACACTAATTCCAATTCCGATGATATGTCTGGATTGAAAACAGCTGGTGAAAAACTAAGGGAAATGCAGATATCATCTCCAATACAAACTTTACAAGATTCAATTAGGGAAAGCACTTAACAGTTAGTTTTGCAAGATTGATAAAGAGTTAACACAGATTATGATCAAGATGATTTATCCATTTTTATAAGTGTCAACTTTAATTTTGACATCAGCTGTAATAAGTATTAGAAAATCAATTGACTGTTAGTAATTTGGATTTAAATCATCTAATCTTTTTCTCAATCCCTTGTAAAAAAAAACAAAACAAGGGATTGTTTTTTTAATTTGAAATTACATATTTAACAGCCAAACAGACTATCAATACGGTTCGGTTAAGGATTTTTCGTCATAATTTTGGTATGTAGAGACGCGATATATCGCGTCTCTACAGGGTTTAAATGTCAATTGATTTGTCTTATCCGAACCGTATTGAACAGACTATGACAATTAAATATAGGCATAACAAAGTTTTGCTATGCCTATATTTAATTAACTATTTGATTACAAACAAATGATTCCACTGTTGGGTACTAACTAATTAAGTTACTGAGATTGCTGATAAACTTCCAGCATAATTTATACCACCTTTAGTACTTTTTGATGTACTAGTGATAACTTTACTATTTTCAGTTTTTTTTGCTGAAATTTTATGCTTGATTCCGAAGTTATCTGTTGTCTCTTTATCCAAAGAATATTCTCCTGGATGCTTATCAAATTTAGCTAAATCATCTCTAAAAATTCCTGAGATATCTTCAAAAAGGTAAATTGGAAAGAAACCACCCTGAACTTGCAGATTATCAGAAACATCAATTTCACAAAAACTTAGGTCATCAATTTTTAATCCACTCATAATTACATCCTCATTTGCAATACAATGTAGTTCACTAAAAGATCACCCCACACAAATTAACTAACTGATTACTTGGACTATTATCAACAAGAACTAAAGACTATTATTCTCTTTACCTAGTTGAATATAGTGGTATGTGTACATGTAAAACCCTGTAGAGACGCGATATATCGCGTCTCTACAAAATTTATGTGTATCGTGATTAACGTGAAATGGTATTACAACACTTGGCGTGCAATTGCAAACATCACCAAGTTTGATTTCTCAGACATCCAATTAGTAACCAATCAAAAATAGATTGATTACATTTTTAATAATTTTAGTACTTGTCACCGTAGTACTTGCGATCGCCAGCTACAGCAATAGCAACTGCAACATTCTTAGGCTTATAATACTTGTCGTACTTATAGCCACAACCAC
>NZ_NAPS01000002.1:169790-188917 GCF_004323185.1 Westiellopsis prolifica IICB1 | reverse complement strand
ACAACACTTGGCGTGCAATTGCAAACATCACCAAGTTTGATTTCTCAGACATCCAATTAGTAACCAATCACAAATAGATTGATTACATTTTTAATGATCATATCCACCGTAGTACTTACGATCGCCAGCTACAGCAACCGCAACCGCAAGATTCTTGAACTTTTTCTTCTTACCATAGTCATCGTCGTATTTGTCGTCGTATTTGTCGTCGTATTTGTCGTACCAGCCATAACCGCCGCCAACAACTTTATTAGATTCAACAGCTTCGATGTGATTCAAATCAGAGATAAACATGCTTTCTCCTGGGAATTAATTAACTTTTTGGCTGTATCTTGAAAGCAATAAAATTATTTTTTGCTTACATTTTTATTGTAGCTTAGTTTTAAAAAAAAGGCTATTTTTTCCAACTAATTAAGATAAGAATATTTAATTAACAAGACATAGATTTCCTTGAATTTATAACATTTTTATATAATAAAATAGTAATAAATAAAAATAACAAATTGACGATTAAACCAGTATTAACCGTCTAATAAATTGTTGATATATCGAGTTTAAAAAGTATTGAAATTTTAATTATTCTATTTGCAAATACAGAATCAAGATTAATTATTGGCTAAAAAATTATGTTTTACAACTTATTATTGTGATTGCAAATTGAGATCTGTGTCTAACTTAATCAGTATTTCCATACTTTCAATTTGTTGTTTTAACCAATTAGAGAACAATTCAAAAATTATTTGTTGGTATAGCTGGTCATCTAATTGGGGTTGAATTATTTCTTCAACCCAAATTAAATACACCCCTTTAGAAGTTGTAACTGGTTTCAGAATTTGAGGTGGAGTTGCCGCAAATACGGCAGCTGCAATTTCTGGGCGAAACTCTTGGCGGCGTCGAATTCCCTGATATCCACCAGCACGACGTAATTCTGGTACTTGGATATATTGTCGGGCGATTTCTGAAAAACTGATTTCACCTTCTTCTAGCTCATAAAATAGCTCTAAAGCTAAGTCTCTATCCTCAAGTATGACTTCGTAGGTAACAGCAGCTAGATATTCAAGTTGATTTTGGAAAAAGAATTTTTCCACATGATCTGCAAATAAATAATCTGCCAGTTTATTAGAGAGGACTTGATTGTAGATTAATTCTTCAAACTCATCTAAGGAAAGATGATGTTTTTTAAGCCATTCCCAAGTATCTTTTGCTTTGATGAGTTTCTTCTCTAAGCGCAGCTTGTCTCCCTGTTGTTGCAGTTCTGCTTTCTCGATTTGAATACCAGCTTCTTTAGCAGCTTCAGCAATGATTTTTTCAGATGCGATCGCTTCCACAACCGCAGGAATTTGGCAAGAAAGTTTGATGTTGCGAATGATGTCTGAAGAAGTCACAGTAAGATTTTTAACCATGATGCAATCCCTCCAATTTTGTGATTCGTCCTTTGTCATTCGTCATTTGTAATGAGTACTAACTATTAATCAATAAGCAATGACTATTGCACAGACGCGTAGACGCTCGTAAGAGCGGCTTCAAGGTAAGAGTATCATCGCGTCTCTACCAATAACTAAAGCTTCAAACCATCTTTTTGCAGTCGCTGGAATGGATCTAAGACAAAATCAATCACCCGTCGTTGACGAATAACGACTTCTGCGGTTGCTGTCTGACCAGGATTCAACGGAATACGTTTGTTGCCATCTTGCAGATATTGCTGATCCAAAGCGATGTCTAAATCAAAGCTTTCTTCTTTCCCTTGGGACGTTTGAATCACTTTCGAGTCGGGAGATATCCAAGTAACTTTACCTTGAGCAATGCCATACTGCTGAAAAGGATAAGCATCTAGCTTGATTTTCACTGGCATTCCTACCTTCAAGAAGCCACTTTGTTGAATAGGCATCTGGGCTTTCAGGATGAAAGGCGTATTTTGAGGTGCAATTTGGGCTACTCTTTGACCAAGTTGTACCACTGCTCCTGACTTAGTGACTGGTAACTCAAAAACTACACCATTAACAGGCGATCGCACTATTCGTTGCTGTAACTGAAGCTTTAAAGATGCCATTTGGCTTTTGATTTGAGCAATTTGGGATTCTAAGCCAGTGATTTGTGTTTGGAAGTCTTTGAGTTGTTGCCGATTTTTGAGGATCGCCAATTTACCAGCTTGTAATAAGCTTTGATAATTGCTTTGCTCTCCTTGTAATTGCAGTTTTGCTTTCTCAATATCAGACTCTAACTGATTTACAGTTGCTTGATAACGACTCTGTTCTTCTGCTAAACGCAATTGAGCTTGTTTAACATCAGATTGAGCCTTTTCATACATTTGCTTGCTTTGCTGTTGCTCTTTTTTGAGTTGGTCAATTTGAGTTATGGAAACTGCACCATCATTTAACAATTGACTAAAGCGATTAACTATTCTGGAATCTAGCTTCAAACGCTCTTCAGCCGATTTCAGGTCATTACGACTCGTATAAATTTGTTGCTGTGCTTGGTTGAGTAATGACTGTTTTTCTAACTTTTGTAAGTTGTAAATACTCAATTTTGCATTTAATTCTTGTTTTGCCTGGTTGAGTTGGGATATTTTTTCCAATGCTTGAGATTTGTTTTGTTGCTCCTGAACCCCAAGCGTTAACAGGATTTGGTTTTTGAGTAGATCAAACTGCGATCGCTGATTGAGTAATCCAGTCAGTTTTTCTTGAGCTTGCTGGAGTTCGGTTTGCAAGATATCAGATTCAAGTTCCAGCAGAACTTGTCCAGCTTTAACAGTGTCACCTTCCTTAACTCGGACAGCCTTCACACTCCCGCTTGACAGTGCATCTAGTTTCTGAGTTGAACCTTTAGGTTCTATACGTCCTCTAGCATTACCAGTCTCATCTACCTTGGTAAGAACTGACCAAGGTATGGCAATAACTGTAAAACCTATAAGTGCATACAGAACACTACGAGTCCAAACTCTCGGTAAGGCATCTAGTAACTCTTCAGTGGCATAATGCCAATCTTTAACCTCTTCCTTAACCTGAGTAAATTCCTGAGTCTGTGGATAGGTTTGCTTCTCATCTGGTTTGTTAACCAGTGCAGATGAAGAATTCGTATGTGGATATGGCATAGTTCCTGGCTCATGGATAAGGGGAAACGGGAGACACGGGAGACAAGGGGGACAAGGGAGACAAGGGGGACAAGGGAGGCAAGGGAGAAAAGAGAAAACTAACTATTGACGCTTGACCAATGACAAATGACAAATGACTAACAGCTTGTTTAAGATAACTGTTGTTGATTCAGGTAGTAGTAGTGACCTTTTTTAGCGATGAGTTCGTTATGAGTTCCGCTTTCTACCAATAAGCCACGATCTAGAACCAGAATTAAGTCAGCATTGCGGACAGTAGAAAGACGATGAGCAATGATCACACTTGTGCGTTCTTTGAGAATAGTTTTGAGATTGTTTTGAATAATGCGTTCTGATTCAGAATCTAGATGACTGGTGGCTTCATCTAGAAGCAACAAGCGGGGATTTCCTAACAAAGCACGAGCGATCGCTACGCGTTGGCGTTGTCCACCAGAGAGCATTCCACCACCTTCACCAATTTGGGTTTCATAACCTAATGGCAATTGCTGGATAAATTCATCTGCTCCCGCCATGTGTGCTGCTTGGGTAATTTCTTCCAAAGAAGCATCTGGATGAGCTATGGCAATGTTTTCGCGAATAGTCCCACCAAAAAGGAAGGAATCTTGGTCTACTACACCAACTTGAGAACGGAGCGATCGCAAGGAAATATTATTGACATCTTGACCATCAATGAATACTTTGCCATCACTCGGTGGATATAAACCTAAAATCAATTTGCTGAGTGTGGTTTTCCCAGAACCACTGCGTCCAACCACAGCTATCATTTGCTCTGGGTGGATTTCAAAGTTGATATTTTCTAAGACGTTGGTATCACTTTCTGGGTGGTAGCGAAAGGTAACATTCTGAAAACGAATATGACCTTGAAGACTACCCAAAGATTTACGGGGTTTATGTTGTAAGTCTTCTTCTGGTTCTGCTTCTAAAACATCATTGATACGTTCAGTGGAAATGACTATTTCCTGTAATTCATTCCATAGCAGTGACAACCTTTGAAAAGGACTGATCACATTACCCACCAGCATGTTGAAAGCAACCAACTGCCCAATCGTGAGTTCTTGGTTAATAACTAACGATGCTCCATACCAGAGTAAGGAGGTATTCACGAAGGTTTCAATTACACCAGTAATTACAGTGAGACGGTTGCCGATAATCTGAGCATTAAAGGCTTTTTTAATCAATTTATTCAGTAGTTCTTCCCAACGCCAACGCACTGTCTGTTCTATAGACAATGAACGAACAGTGCGAATACCTGTCAAGGACTCAATGAGATAGCTGTTTTCTTCTGCCCCAGCATTAAAAATCTCTCTGGAGATGCGGCGTAAAATACTAGTGCTTGCCAGCGCCAAGATAAAAAATGGCGGTACAGTGAACAATACAAACAACGCCATGCGCCAGCTATACCAAAACATCATGCCAAGATAAATTACCAATGTCAGCAAATCCAGCAAGATAGACAGTGTCTGTCCAGTCATGAAGCGCTGAATCTTTTCGTTTTCTTGGACACGGGAGACGATGTCCCCAACATAACGGGACTCAAAATATGAAAGGGGTAAACGAAAGGTGTGTTTGATAAACCCTACCAGTAAGGCAACGCTAACACGGTTGGCAGTGTGATCCAGCAAATATTGTCGTACTCCGTTCATGATCACCCGGAACAAACCAAAAATGATCATCCCCAAAGCAATAGCATTTAAGGTAGTAAAACTGCGTTGTACTAACACCCGGTCTAATAGTAACTGGGTGAAAACAGGTGTTACCAATCCAAATAACTGAATCAGAACTGAGGCGAAAAAGATTTCTACCAGTACCTTGTGGTGAGGTTTGACTAACTCAAAAAACTTCCAAAGGCTAGTAGTTTTGTCTTTGGCATCTTGAAGTAGGGCTGTGGGTTGCAGCAACAATGCATAACCAGTCCAACCCGTTTCAAATTCTTTGGGAGTGAGAGTCCGTTGACCGATGGCAGGATCACCCACAATCACATGCTTTTTCGTTATTTCATAGACAACGATAAAGTGCTTACCTTCCCAGTGAATAATTGCAGGTAAAGGTTGTTCTGCCAATTTATCAAAACTGGCTTTCACAGGTCGGGTAACGAAACCAAGGCTTTCGGCAGCTGTGGCAATAGCCCGTAGAGATGCTCCACTACGGCTGACGTTGGTCATATCCCGTAGACGATTCACACTAAAGTGCTTACCCCAATAGTTACCAATCATTACCAAGCAAGCAGCACCACAGTCAGAAGCACTTTGTTGAGCATAAAAGGGATAGCGACGGGTAAGGCGTCCCCACCAATGCCCCATTTGTACTTTTGGACTGGGAAAATAAGGGCGTAGTTTTGTTTGCTCTGGTTTTAGCTGTTTTAGCTGTTTTGTAGATGTTTTTGGTACGGGAAAAGGAATAATTTTTCTGTGACCTTCGGGTTTGTTTACTGGCGGTATTTCTCTGTTATCAATGGCAATTTGTGTTGAATCAAAACCATCAATATTTCCTAGTTGTGGCCAGTATTGCAATGCTGTTTGCCAATGAGAACGTTTGAGACTGTAAATGATTGTAGATCTAACTGCCTGCCAGTGAGTTTGTGTCCCCGGAACACAAATATCTCCCGGAGTTAGCTTTTGACCTTCAGCATGAAGCAGTTCTCCTCGGTAAAGTAGCCATAGTTGCTGATCTTGGCATAGCTCCACAGGTAGAGAGCCGATTTCTAGACTGTGCCGTTCACATAGAGATAAAACTTTGAACATTTCTGGCACAGATATCGGAAGTTGTGATGAGTTTTGGCTATAACCAAGCAACAGATCCCAAATTTCTGCTTTTTGATAAAGGCGAGTGCGGATTTGGGCAGAGTTATGCATCAATCTCTGCATTACCTCATCTCTGAGATAGCAAAGTTTTAAGCGATGGGAAGCTCTGGCTGCATATGGCTGGAATTCTCCTGTGGGAAACAGAGTGATTTCACCAAATGTCCCCCCTTTTGTCAGAGTCGCAATCAAGTTATCACAGCTATCTAGCAGTCTCACTTTGCCTGTGATGACAATATAAATTCCTGCTTGAGTTTCTGTAGCTTGCCAAAACTGTTGTGTTGGTGGTGGTTCTATAATTTCCACCGCCGCCAAGCAATCCTCTAATTCCTTTTTTGAGAGCGTCTCACCGAAAGTCACAGTGAGTTGTTGAGCCACTAATTCTTGCTCAGAAAACACAGATAACACCCGCTCACCTCCAGGAATCAAATACACGAATCCGCCGCAGCTGTTTTTTAAATTATTTTGGTCAAATTTTTATCGCTACACAAAAGAGTTAGCTCAGATTTTGCACCTAGCTCTGGCGCGACTTCTAGTCGCTTGGTGCAAGATATCAGCTTACTTTCTTCAGTAATGCAAAGCTTGAATTATATTTGAATCAAGCCAAAATTAAATTATGACTTTTCAGTTTGATTGTTCAGATCATTTATCATTAGCCATTTGTAAATTAATATTCTATAAATGGCACATAATTTATGGCAGCAACAAACAATTTTGACAAAGATGCTTACACAATTATCATCAGAGCCTATCTCTTGTTGAGGAATAATGGGTATCTAAGCGCTATCGCTATTTAAAAAGATAATTACCCTTGTATTTGGTCAAAAACTCATTATTAAAATAATAATCATTAGACCATTGCAATCCCTATTTTTGTGTTTTAATACTTTTCTAGTAATCTATCAAAAGACTGAATTGGTTCATAAATAATCCTTTCTAGTAAAATCGAATACACTAAGTTTATAAAAAACTAAGTTTGCCCAAAATTATGAGTGTTTAAGGGTATACATTTTTGCTATCTTTATTTAATCCTTTGTCAGATAACAAAGTCGTCCTCAACTCTATTTTGAGCTAATATTTTGCCAAAATTGGGACATAATTTGATAAAACAGAGTCTTGCAAAAACCTGGCTCAAATAATTCAACCTTGCGATTACTGATTACACATCAATACTTCTTGGATAAGCACATTTGATTCTCCTTTGCGGTCTGGAATGCATCTTCATGGTGAAGATATAAGGAATAATATCTCTTATTTTTCCTTTTACCTTTTCTCTTTATCCCTTAACAGAGAAGCATTAACTCATGTACTACAGTTATTCTGTATATAACTCAAAACTTTTTCAATATATTTTGCTTAAATTTACAAGATTTGCTTACTGTTGCATGATTTCTTTATGAACTCTTCAAGAACAGTTTTTGTGCATGAGTATCAATTTTATTGATTGAAAATAGACAATAAAAGATG
Organism: Westiellopsis prolifica IICB1; assembly: GCF_004323185.1. Classification (GTDB taxonomy): domain Bacteria; phylum Cyanobacteriota; class Cyanobacteriia; order Cyanobacteriales; family Nostocaceae; genus Pelatocladus; species Pelatocladus prolificus_A. Next base: position 181,543 of record NZ_NAPS01000002.1, on the reverse strand, counting down.
TTATCGCTGAAAAATCATTTCTTTTACTAATTAAGGTTTATCTTATTAGTTATTTTTAATATTATCTCCTTTTTTTGCCAGTTTCATCATCATCAAGACGGACTTATCTGAAGCTTTACGTCTTTTTATGTGATGGCAACTATTGCTTTTCAGTGTTTGTATGGCTATAGTTTTTAATTCATGTATCTAAAAAACATCATATTTTCAAAATGCATTTTAGTATCTATTTTGTATCGGTTTTGTATCTTTAATGTATCTGCAATGTATCTATATCAATTCCATCAGAATTTAACAAACACTGCACCTCACTATTGAGCCATTGTTGAAACATATTATTGAGAATTTCTTCATGCCTTTGAGGCGTTAATTCTGCTATAATAAATTCCTCTACTATAAGAAGATGATAGCCTTGTTGACTTTTTAATGGGCCAATTAATTGTTTAGGAGGAGTACTAAAAACAAGCTCACCTATATTTGCTTGGATAGCCCAACGATAAATAGTTCCTTCATAGCCACATTTATATCTACGGTTATCATCAATGTCATAAATGTGTGCCGCATCATAGAAACTAATTTCGCCTTCTTCAATTTGGTAATAGATTTCTTGAGCAAGCTTTTCGGATGTCACTATCATTTGATAAAGAATGACTTGCTCAAATTCGTGTCGATTTTGGTTAAAAAACTTTTTTACCTCTTTACCAAAGAGTGTCTGTGCTACTTTTTGCGCTAGCAGTTGATTGCGAATTCCAACTTCCCAATCATAGGGACTAACAAATTGTTCTGCTAACCATGTCAAGGTATCAACAGCTTTTTCTAAACGCTGTTCACGACGTTGACGATTTGCCTCAATTTCAATTTCTTCTGTGGTAACAATTATGCCTCTTTCCTGGGCTGCATTGTCTATAATTTTTTGATATAAGATTTTTTGACATACTTGCCTCAAAGTCATTTCACTTTTGAGGTAGTTGATAATCTCCCCAGAAGTTATACCTATTTGAGAAATGTCTTTCATAAGGATACGCCGTCTGTGACATTGCTCTCTGAAGATTGGGTAAAACTCTTAGTGGTCTGTCCCATTAATTTTGATGAGTTGCGGGTGTTCAGATACCCAACTTCACAGAAGAAGTCGGGTATCTGAGTTAAGCAGAGAGTAACAACAGACAATTGTGCTATCAAAGGAAACCACAAGCAGTAAGCGTATTTTAGTAAGCTAAATTTTCTAAAGTTTCTCGTAAATAGCGTTGTACCTGTTGTTCAAGGCTGAGTTTTTGGGATTGAATATCGCCTTCCAACAACCAGCGCTGGAAACCAGAACTAGCTGCGATCGCACTCTTTAAATGATCCCAAATTTGAGTTTCATCGGAAAAATGGCGATCGCTAGGAGTTTGAATTGGTGCCATAAGTTTTTTATCCTTAGTTTTAGCTTAATTGGTAGACTTATCCAGACGTCCTTGGTTTTGTACGCCTATTGTTGAAAATAGGGATAAACAGAACCAATCTTATATCTAAATCGATCACACCCCCGCAATTGTGAAACTTTACCAAACCTGTTATTAAAGCTAATACTTCTATGGCAGTAAATTCTGTTTCATTTGTGACTAAATGCGATACTATGCTTACGGTAATTTGCTGAGAAAATTATTTTGGTTAAAGCAGCTAAATAGAAATTTATAAATCTAATAAAAATAATAAAAATAACTTTGTCACACAATTAACTAAATTAAGTTCGTGGTAATAAACTTAACACGAGTTACGAAATGTAAATACACCTCAAACTCTTACCAATGATAAATAACGATCCCCGCCAGCTAACTTTTTTGTACTGAATCCACTGAAATTATAATTCTGGCTTGCCGAAAGCTCATCAAGCCAGAGAGATATTTGCTAGATATAGGTTGACATGGAGAGTTTGCAAAAAACTTTCCATGTCCGGTGTTTAGCCTAGATACGAAGTGTCCACTTCCTCTCTTGTAGGCCACAGTTTTATCTCGCCGCAGCCGAGAGGGTACGACGCTTAGTCACCATTTGGTAGGCTTCAATAATGTCGCCTTCCGCCCAGTCACTATATTTATCAACGCCGACACCACACTCAAACCCTGTGTTGACCTCGCGAGTATCTTCTTTCATGCGCTTGAGCGAATCCAGAATACCTTCGTAGACAACTTTATTCCCACGACGTACTCGCAGCTTGCAGTTACGAAGCAATTTGCCAGATTGAACATAACAACCAGCAACAGCTCCGCGACCAACAGGGAAGACAGCACGTACTTCTGCTTGACCCAGGGGTTCTTCTACTAACTCTGGCTCTAATAGACCTTCCAAAGCACCTTGGATGTCTTCTAGAAGTTTGTAGATGATGTTGTATTCTCGTACATCTACACCAGCTTCATCAGCAGCTTGTCTAGCACCACTGGCGTAAGTGGTGTTAAAGCCAATGATTACGGCTCCACTAGCAGCAGCGAGATCAATATCGGTTTGGGTAATTTCTCCCGCAGAAGCTAACAGCAAGCGGATTTGGACTTCGTTTTGTGGAATTTGCTTGAGTGATCCCACAATTGCTTCTACTGAGCCTTGGACATCTCCTTTGAGGATCAAATTGAGTTCTTTCAACTCGCCTTCTTGAGCCTGAGCTGAGATCGCAGCCAGGGTGACGCGACCTTGCATGAGACGGGATTGACGCTGTTTTTCTGCGCGATCGCTGGCGAGTGATCGTGCTTCTTTTTCGATGTGGAAGACTTCAAACTCATCTCCTGCTGCTGGCACATCACTTAAACCAAGTACCTCAACAGCAAAAGAAGGTGTTGCAGCTTCAACCTTTCTAGCTCGATCATCGATCATTGCCCGGACTTTACCAAACACCGACCCAGCCACGAGTATATCACCTACTCGCAATGTACCATTTTGTACCAGTAGAGTAGCAACAGCACCTTTGGCTTTGTCTAAGTGAGCTTCAATCACGGTTCCTTTAGCAAGACGGTCTGGGTTAGCAGATAGTTCTTCTACTTCTGCGACCAACAGGATCATCTCAAGTAGGGTATCCAGATTTTCGCCTTTGATTGCACTCACAGGAACCATGATTGTGTCACCGCCCCATTCCTCTGCCGTCAGACCATAATTAGTTAACTCTTGCTTAACTCGGTCTGGTTGAGCGCCTTCTTTGTCGATTTTGTTAATTGCCACAACAATAGGCACTTCTGCGGCTTTGGCGTGGCTAATGGCTTCAATCGTTTGGGGACGGACACCATCATCCGCGGCTACAACCAAAATGGCAATGTCTGTAACCCTTGCTCCTCGCGCCCGCATGGCTGTAAAGGCTTCGTGACCAGGTGTATCTAAAAATACTACTTGCTGGACTTTGCCGCCATGTTCTACGTCTACATGGTAAGCACCAATGTGTTGTGTAATACCACCTGCTTCGCCAGCGGCTACCTTGGTATTGCGAATTGAATCGAGCAAGGTAGTTTTACCGTGGTCTACGTGACCCATAATTGTCACTACTGGTGGGCGTCGGTGCAGGTTTTCCAGATCTGCCACGTCGATCATTTCTGTGACTTTACGGGCTTCGGCTTCTGGTTCCTGGGTTTCGACTTGTGTACCTAGCTCGTTGGCGATTAAAGTAATTGTGGGAATATCCAAACTTTGAGTGATACTCACCGCCATACCTTTGAGGAACAGAATTTTTACAATTTCTGTGTCAGCAACCACTAAAGCATCAGCCAATTCTTGGACAGTCATTGTGCCTGTGACAATTAGGATTTCAGGGCGTTCACGCTTTTGCTCTTGTGGGCGACGTTGTTGGTCCCGAACTGCCGCAGTGGCTGGTTTTTTGGCTGGTTTAGGAGCGGCTGCAACCGCAGCAGTTTGTGCTGTTTTGCCCGTCTTCGGTTTGGGTGGACGTACGATCGCATTACTGATCGCAACAGCAGCAGCAGCTAGCTCTGCATCATCATCATCGAGGAAATCTTCGTCAAAGTCTTCTTCATCAACTATAGGCTTGGCACGTTTACCTTTCGCGCCGATTTTAGCCTTGTTAGCTTCTTTGACTTCGTCAATTTCTTCTTCTTGCCACTTTTTACCAACTTTTGGTTGACGTGGAGGTGTGGGACGTTTGAGTTCAACGATTTCGGGAGTGTCTTCCTCCTCTGTTGTTTCTGCTACGTCTTGTACGACCTGTGATTTTACTGGTGCTACTAGCCCCGGTTTTTGTGGCCCTACTGCTGCTGGTGCTGGAATTGGGCGTGTTGGAGGCTTGGGTCTTGGAGAATCTCCGACGACAGAGACACCTCTGTTACCTTTTTGCTCCGCCGAGGCTCGTCCTGCAACTGGACGGGCAGGTCTAGGTGGTTGTTGGGTAGTCTCTTTCGCTTCTGCATTGGTGGTAGCAGGCTGTGGTTTACCCTTACCCTTAATTGGCTCACGAGGAGTCTGGTCGCGATCGCGTTTGAGGATCGGTTTCTCTGCTTGATGAGCCTGGGGCGTTGATTCCGATTTGTCCACAGCAGGTCTTGCGGGTGGGGCAACCAGTTGTGGTTTTTGTGGTCTTTCTGGTTTTGATTTGCTTGGTGCAGGGGAAGTTGGTTCTGGTTTTTCCGCTGCCATTTTTTCTGTGATCTGGTTGTTGGGCTTAGGCGTTTTATCTGCGTTGGTCACAGCAGTTTCTGGCATTGCCTCAGACTGATTTCGGGAAATAGGTCGAATAGGTGCCGTCGGCTTCATGGATGAGACTGGTGTGGCGAAGGGTCTGGGGGGTGAGAGCGGATTAACTTCAGAAGAAGCAATTTGAGTATTGGTAGCAGCTGACGCCTCAAGGGCGTTGCCAGAGTGGTTTTTAGGTGGTTGTGGTTTGCGAATTTCTAACAATTCTTGTTTTTGAGATGCAGCTGGTCGATGGCGAGATGGTATTTGTGTTGTATTGGGCTTATGACTAATTGCACCATGATGGTCTTTTTTTGACATCTGGTGCGTAGCCGCCAGTTTTTCCGCTTGAGAACGAATGCGTTCTGCTTCGGATTCTGTGATCGTACTGCTATGACTTTTGACCGCAATATTGAGCTGGTCGCAAATTGCTAATAGCTCTTTGTTATCCAAATTCAATTCCTTTGATAATTCATAGATTCTAACTTTGCCGTTGTTCATCCACTCTTCCCCTTTAATTTACAGCTTTAGCGGATGGATGCCAGACAAAAGCGACATCTCCATCCTTTGATTACTGTTTTTAGGTTGCCGTTTTGTTGCCGGTGCCTCCAATCAGGAAAGAGAGATGTATCGGTTTAAGGCTGGCATCGCCACCTAAAACGATGGTTGACGCCGGACTGCGCGTGGGCGCTACCAGATTGCAATTTTTTTTGTTTTTGTTTTGCTGATTCTGAGTCTTCCACAACACATTAAGCGTAAGTCTTGTTTGGAGTGTTGTCTCGCCCCTTTTGGATATTGAAGAGCGATTTGCCAGACACCCTACTACTATTTTGGCACTAAATTCGAGCCTAGCTGAAGATGTAGCGATAGCCTTTAAGTACGGCTATCGACATAATTCTTTCAGGTAATTACCGCCAAAGCGATTAAGCTCGATTTAATTTTGGAGATTGCTTTGGGCTAAATGCTGCCACAATGTCTGATACAGTGTTTCTGGCACTGATGCATGTAGCGATCGCCCTAACCTGTTTTTTTTCTGAGCTGTGCTTAGACAACTCATATTAGGGCAAATGTAGGCAGAACGCCCCATGCCCTCATCTAATTGTACCTGTCCAGAAGGAAAGACGCGGACAATCCGCCAAAACTCATTTTTTAGACCCACTTTGCGACAACTAATACAACGTCGATAGTTTGGTTTCATAATTTAGAATCAGGCAGGAGACAGCAAATATAAGTCAAGACAAAATAATCATGTCATTGCCTATTTACCTGTTATCTATGACCCAATACCAAATATATATGTTTTGTTTCATCGATATTTTGATCCACACCTTAAATATAAGGGCTAGTTAATGTTTTAACTATTGTTGATCGCGATCGTAAAGTTCGTCTTCGAGTTCGTCTTCGAGTTCGTCGTCAATGTCCTCGTCCTCTTCAATTTCTTCTTTGATTTTATTGTTTAGCTGATCTTTTAAATGTGGTTGATTTTCGTCTTCAAATTCCTCTTCGTCTAATTCTTCCTCCTCCATTTCGTTCAATTCTGCGGCATATTTCGCCCTGGCAGCAGCAAATTTAGTATCTTCTGCTGCATGATCATACTTCGCTTTGTCTTTGATATCTATTTTCCAGCCAGTCAGACGAGCTGCCAAGCGGACGTTTTGTCCTTCTTTTCCTATTGCTAAACTGAGTTGATCTTCTGCCACTAGGACATGAGTTTGCCTGGTTTCTGGGTCCATGAGCCGCACTTCATCTACCCGTGCTGGACTCAAAGCATTAGCAATATAGGTAGCAGGGTCTGGGGACCAGCGAATGACATCGATTTTTTCACCTCGCAACTCGTTGACTACTACTTGAATCCGTGATCCCCGTGCGCCAATACAAGCACCTACCGGGTCAACATCCCTATCTAGGGTATCTACAGCAATTTTAGTCCGAGGCCCGACATGACGGGATGGGGGGTTAGCTTCCCTGGCTACTGCTACGATGCGTACGACTTCATCTTCAATTTCCGGGACCTCGTTGGCAAATAAATAAACTACTAAACCGGCGTCGGCCCGAGATACTAATAGCTGCGGTCCGCGTTGTTGACCTTGAGAAACTTTTTTTAAATAGACTTTAAATGTCGCACCAATCCGATAATTGTCATTAGGCAGTTGTTCACGTTTGGGTAATTCTGCTTCTACTTCCGGTTGACCAAAACCACTGCTGACAGCCAAAATCACTGACTGACGCTCAAACCGCAAAACTCTGGCTTGTAGGACTGTTCCTTCTAAATCTTGGAACTCTTCTTGAATTAATTGCCGTTGTTGATCCCGGAGTTTTTGCGCCAAGACTTGCTTGGTTTGCATTGCTGCCATCCGCCCAAATTCGCCTTGATCTGGGGTAACATCTAATACTACTTCTTGACCCAATTGTGCTTCTTCACCTCCCATGTCTTGAACCTGTTGCAAGGCAATTTCATGGTCAGTGTTGCTGACTTGTTCAACTATAGTTTTGGTAGCAACGACGCGAAAACCTTCTTCTTCTACGTCTAGTTGGACATCAAAGTTTTCAAAATAATCTTCATCAAATTGTTTTTTGTCTAAATTTTGAGCACGACGATAGCGTTCGTAACCTTTTAATAGTGCCTCTCGAATGGCTGATTGTACCGCGACTCTAGGTAAATTCCGCTCTCTACTTATACTTTCTATTAACTCTTTTAAACCAGGTAAACTAACCATTGACATAAGCAATCTCCTTAAATAATGAGGGATTAGGGATTTGGGGACTAGGGACTGGGGATGGGGGGGGACAAGTAGAACTAAGGGGAGAAGGAAGAATAATTGAAAAAGTTTCTTCCTTGTCTCCCCCTCTTTCTTGTCTTTTCCCGATACCCGATGACTAATCCCCAATCACCAATCCCTTTCCCCTTCTCTTATCGACGTTCATCCAACTGTACTTTAGTAATCTGAGTGAGGGGAATTGCTATCGCCCGACCTTTTTGATTTAAGTAAACAGATGTTTCATCCCGGCGAATTAATTGGCCAGTCCACTCTTGTTGTCCCTCATAGGGCGGGAAAGTGGAAACTATGACGGGAAATCCTTTGAAGGAAGTAAATTCTCTGTCTGTGATTAATTGTCGAGAGATACCAGGACTGGATACTTCCAAAACGTAGGTATCTGGAATGACTTGTGCCGCATCTAGAGTCGCTTCTAAAGCGCGGCTCATCCGTTCACAATCATCTAACCCAGTGTCTTGGTGTGGGTTGCGAATGTCCACCCGCAAGACTGGTGGACGTTGGTTTGTGTGAAAAACAACTCCAACAATCTCTAATTCCAGTTCTTCTGCTACTGGTACGGCTAAATCAATAATTTGTGGGACTAAAGGATGAGTCATGCGACAATTCCAACAAAAAAAGTGGGTACTTACCCACTTCCTGCGATAGGGATATCTTCCAAGAAGTCTTTGGACGAATCAAAATTGATTCGCCTCTCTCTGAGTGTAGCGTATTTTTTTCAGGGCGAGAAGCAAGAAATATTTATTTAATCAATTGTTATTAGCTACTCTTTCACTCCTGACACCTCCCCATCTCATTTATTCTCCTGTCCGCTTTTTAGCCGTGTAGTTTGCTCCAAAATTTTATTAAAATCCTCTTGTGATAAGCGTTTAACATAATTCAGCTTGATTTCCTCTAAAAAATCTACAAGCAGGGTTTGTAATTCTGAGAGTATGTGTTTTTGTTGGATTTGCTCTCCTAAGGCTTCACGAAAGCGTTGTAATAATTGACTAGAAAGTTTTGCTGTTACAGGATCTTCCACAGTACTAACTAAAGCATTGTATAAATTAGTCGTGATTTGGGTTGCTAATTGTTCACTCAACTGTGTTTGGATTTTTGCGACTCCGGGTAAGTTTTGCAGGTTGCGGTAGACAGGGGAATTATTTAATGCACCTTCTAGGTTGTGATGCAAAATTGCTACTAGTTCTGGTTGAATTGTTGGTAGAACTTGGTAGACGATAGTTTGTACTAAAATAGCAGCGATCGCTTCCACTTCATTAACATTATTGATGTCGATATAAGGACGCAAATTCTCTTTTTGCAAAAACCAACTAAATAATTCGCCCCGGTGAATAGAACCTTGTACCTGGTTAATAACTCTAACTACAACTATCTCCGTAAGATCTTCTGCAAAATTTGATACAACTCCTAAATGAATTTGCTGTCTAATCGGTTGCAAATTGAATATTTCTGCTTGATCAAGACGAATAATCACAGGTATAACTCGTAACCAGCGCCAAAATGGTATTAGTAAAAACAAGTCATACCAACGCCATAAAATTGCATTTAACCAACTGAAACTGTGATAGCGGCGTTTAATATAATAGCTGCGAATTAATAATTCAACAGCAAATATGCAAACAAAAGGTAAATCAATTAGCCAAAAGTAATCAATATATTCACCATTTTCGCCAATAGTGCGGTAGTAATTCGTTTCAATTAAAGGTTTGATTCGCTGGTTAAAAAACATGATTTCTTTTGTCCAGCCATTTTGCAATAAATACTCCTGACTCCAAAAAATCTCAAAGGCTGTTTTGGCAGAATCTTGTTTGAGGTGAACACGCATTCGATTTTTTATTTTTTCCAATGTGCCACTTTTATTAGCTGATGCGAAAGGATTATTTACTATCATTTCAATACTTAGACGGCGTAAATCAGCTAGCTTGTTTTCTGCCTCCGGCGACTGTAAACCAGTTTTACTAACCTGATTTTTAAGTGCATCAATTGTGTTGAGATATCTTTCCGTTTCTCTATGAGGTTCAATACCTTTGATTGGATCATAGGCAATCACAATTCGTGGTGCATAATGTAAGTACCTATCACGCCAAGAAATATAACTTAAATTAAATAATACTAAGCACAAATTGATAGTGGCAATTATTGCCATTACTCGTTCAAACCAAAGTTTGTAATTCTTTAGAGATTTGGAATCAGACATTATAGCTATCAAAAATCTTAAATGGTTAGGAGTTAGTTATTTGTGGATTATGGAAAACAATCAAGTTACCAATCATCAACAAACACATACCAACAAATAACTATAATTTATGTTGTTTTAGGTTTCATTATCTATCATTTTTGATAAGTAAAAATACTCTTTGCGAATAAATTTGTAAATTTTTTTATACAAATCTTCTAATTTTAAACTGAATCTAACTACTTTTAAGCAAAAATCATTAATATTTCAGCCAAAGTATTTATATAAACTTAAAATGCATCTGTTAATTCTGGTAACATCAATATTTTCCCGGCTTCATTGAAAGGAGTTTGAATTATGTGGTGTGAATTTAGAAAATCAAGCTTTAGTGTAGCTACCATTTGTATAGTAAGTGCGGCAACAAGTGTTGCGATCGCACAAACACCAACTACTGTACGGCAACAAATCTATACTCCACAACAATTTCGTAGCGTACTGCAAGGATTAGGTTATAAAGTCACAGTATCAAACGCACCCTTAACAGATGCAGAGACTAAAAAAGCAATTCAAGAATTTCAAAAGGGTTATAGAATACAGCCAGTGGATGGCATAGCTGGGCCAAAAACTCAAGCTTATGCAGCAAATATTGTCAAGATTTTACAGGCAAATCTGAATTTGGTAACTAAGCCAAATCCTCTTTTACCTAAAAACTCATTTTACGGGCCTCAGACCCAATCCGCAGTCAAAGTTTATCAGAAAAAGCTACAGCTTCCTGAAACAGGAATTGCTGATTTAGCATTGCGGCAGAGACTTGACAAAGATGCGAAGAAAATACTTCAAAATCCATCAGTAGCACCATCATCTACACCACCATCGCCAACAACAACCCCATCACCCACACCAACATCAACAGCAACACCTACGACAACGCCAACAACAACCCCATCACCCAGACCTTAGACTAGAAGAGGGATCGGGGATCAGGGATCGGGGATCAGGGATCGGGGATTAGGGATCGGGGAGTGTGGGGAGAGTTATCAGTTATCAGTTATCAGTTATCAGTTATCAGTTATCACTCTTAACTGCTCACTGTTAACTGTTAACTGATTCATGCCCCATGCCCCATGCCCCATGCCCCATGCCCCATGCCCAATAACTACTAACGCATTTGATTCGGTTCTTCTAAGGGTCTACCCTTGGGAACCGGTAGGATGGGACGACGGTCATCATAAGGCATGGGGATGTACTGTACCGTTGGGCGTCCGCCTTGAGGTTGCGGATACAACTCCATCAGGTCGTAAACTATACGGGGCAGTCCGACTGTTACGGGCAGCCCCATCTCTGTCGCTTCTTCAACGGTAATCGGATAGTCATGGGTAACGCGCCCTGTTGTTAGAGCTTCAACAATATTTTCAATATTTTCTGGCTTAACTTTCTGTTTAGGTATATTGTCTTTTAGTAGAGTCCTTACAAAGCGCTGAACTTGCTGCATCGCTTTACGCGATAAGTCAGCCATAATCAGTGTTTGATCATCAATTTCACTGATGGGTTTATCTTCTACAAGTTTTAAAATACTTGCTGCGGGGAAATTACCAAGTTGGGGATCAACAGGCCCTAAAACAGCATTGGCGTCCATAACAATTTCGTCAGCAGCTAGGGCCAGCATAGTACCGCCACTCATAGCATAGTGGGGTACAAAAACTGTAACTTTAGAAGGATGACGAATTAATGCTCTAGCAATTTGTTCAGTTGCTAAAACCAAACCACCAGGAGTATGTAAAATTAAGTCGATTGGCACATCTGGTGGCGTGAGACGAATTGCCCGCAAAATTTGTTCTGAGTCTTCGATAGTTATGTAGCGTGATAATGGAATTCCCAGTAAACTAATAGACTCTTGGCGGTGAATCAGAAAAATTACTCTGCTTTTGCGTTGCTGCTCAAATTCTTGAAGGGCGCGGAAGCGTCGATACTCAATCTGACGTTTTTGCCAAATCGGTTGAAAAGACGAAAAAAGCAGAAATACCAAGAATAAATCACCAATACCAAAACTCATAAATTTGAATCTTTAAAAACAACGATTGGCCGTCATTATTGTCCCAATTTTTGAGAATTGACAGTTCTATCTGAAGAAACAAAAGCGTATTGGGGATTGGGGATTGGGGATTGGG
>NZ_NAPS01000002.1:110318-169348 GCF_004323185.1 Westiellopsis prolifica IICB1 | reverse complement strand
GTCTTTTATACTCGACGACGGGTCTTTTATACTCGACGACGGGTCTCAAACACTCGTCAGCGAAATACAAACACTTGTTTAAAGCCCCCAATTCCCAATACCCACACACCCCATACTCCCTTCCAATCTTCAATCCCCTTACCTGCACCGCCAAATCTTGATGGTATCGTCATCACTACCACTGACTAAAATTTGCCCACTTGGGCTATAGGTGACAGACCGGATATAGTTCAAATGACCAGTTAGGGTGCAAATTTCTTTACCTGTACTGACGTGCCAAATTTTGATGGTTTTGTCCCAACTACCGCTTGCTAACCATTGGCCATCAGGACTAAAGGCAAGTGACCATACTGAATTAGAATGCCCTGTGAGGGTGCAAATTTCTTGACCTGTACTTACTAGCCATAGTTTGATAGTAGAGTCTGCGCTGCCACTGGCGATCATTTCGCCATCTGGACTGAAGGCGATCGCATTCACAAAAAATGAATGTCCTCTCAAGGTGCGAATTTCTTGACCTGTATTGATGTACCAGAGTTTGACTGTGTAATCAGCACTACCACTGGCAATTACTTCTCGATTTGGACTCCAAGCAACAGACCAAACAGTGTCAGTATGGCCAACAAAAGTCCGAATTTCTCTACCCGTACTCACTTGCCATAGTTTAATCTTACAATCAGCACTGCCACTAACCAGCATTTGTCCATTCGGACTAAAGCTGACAGAATTGACGCAATTGCTGTGACCCCTAAAAGTACGAATTGCTTTGCCAGAATTAATCAACCACAGTTTAATAGTCTCATCCCAACCCGCACTCGCAAGAATTTCTCCATCTGGGCTGAAGGTAACACTACTAACCATACTAGAATGACCAGAAAACCAACGACCAAGGCTACGTAGTAACTTACCACTCTCCAATTGCCACAGTTTGATCGTGGTGTCACTACTACCACTTGCTAAAAGCTGACCGTCACTACTAACTGCTACAGTTTGCACCATGCTGGCATGGCCTTTGAGAGTATTTACACACTCCCATTCTCCTTGGCTCAATAAAATGGTAGTTTGAGTCTGGGTATTCGGAGTAATAATTTGTGTGGGGGGTACAGAAGAATCTTCCTCCAACTCATTATCTAGTAGATTTAACCAGTCTTGTACGCTTTGAGGACGCTGCTTGGATTGCAATTCCATACCGCGCAGAATTGCTAAATTTACCTTGTGGCTAAGATTGGGATTGTAGTACAGTGGTGGTCTTAGAGAAATGTTACGCCGTCTCTCCTCCGCACTGGTTGGTATGATTCCAGTCACCAAACTATATAAGGTAGCTGCTAAACCATAAACATCAATGTATTCTCCCCGTGGTGCTTCCAATTCGTATTGTTCGGGGGGAGCAAAACCAGGAGTACGATAGACTGTGTGCTTTTGAACAACGTTGGGAATAAATTCTCTGGCAATACCAAAGTCAATCAAAACAGCTTCTAATTTATCGTTGCGAAGCATAATGTTGCGCGGCTTTATGTCCCGGTGTAGCAAGCCTTTGCGGTGAATCATGGCTACAGCAGAGCCTACTTGCCGTATGTAAAGCAGTGCTTCTGGTTCTGGTAGTATTCCCAGTCGTTGTAAGCGCTTACCCATATCTTCGCCTTCGATGTACTCCATTACCATACAAGGCATATTTGCTTCATCGAAGATATTTTCTATTTGGACTATGTGCGGATGGCGACACACGGCCAATCTGACAGCTTCATCCCTAAAATCAAGTTTTAACTTGTCTCGGTGGGGTTTCCAGGCAGGGTTATTGAAGATTTCTTCTTTTAAGGTTTTAATAACCCGTAGTTCTCCATCTTCAGTTGTGGCGAGGTAAGTGATACCTATTCCCCCCTCACCTAGTTTTCTTTGGATGATATATCGTCCCCCAAACAACCTTTGTCCCGGATTCCAAACCATTAGTAATAATTGTTAAATCTGCTATTTATTGTGACCGATAATTCCTTAATGGTACAAGCCCTCATATTCCATAGGGAAGTCATCTAAAATCAAATTACATGACAGCAGGCGACTCTGGTTGTAGACACTGGTACTTTCCTGGCTTGCCGCTTGATTAATTAATTTCTATTTAATTTGAGATCTATTAAGGATGTGTCAGGATTCGACGGCTAGATGGATCGACTGAGCGATCGCCAAACGTCTGAGTATTCACGGCGAAGTCCGAACGAGTATGGGAGTGCAAGAAGAATCATTTTTTTATTGACCTTAGTGTACAGGATTCATGATGAGTAATTATTAAAAATATTAATATTTATCTCGCGTAATTTTTGTGGTTTTGACTGTAGAACATAATGTTTATTTTTAGGTTACTTTTTTATTAATAAAAAACATACTTCATATCTGGAAAGCAGAAAGCTGATAATGTAGTTTTTATCATTCCTGCTGAAACCTAGATATGACCACAATGTTAAAAAATTTGAAATTGAGACAAAAATTTACAATCTTACTAATCCTTATTCTTGTGTTTGGTTTGAGCTTGAGCGGGTTCAGTCTATCTTCGTTACTTAGGCAAAATGCTAAACAAGAAATTGCTAACAATGCTTTGTCACTGATTGAAACGATTAGTGCTTTGCGTGAGTATACAGTTTCTCAAGTCACGCCGGAACTAGTTGATAAATTGGAAACGAAATTCTTGCCACAAACGGTATCTGCTTATTCAGCCAGAGAAGTATTTGAAATTTTACGAAAAAAACCAGAGTATAAAGACTTTTTTTATAAAGAAGCGGCACTCAATCCTACAAGTTTAAGGGATAAAGCTGATACTTTTGAATCGGATATTATCAAGCGTTTTACTGATGAAAAAGATTTAAAAGAGTTAAGTGGATTTCGCCCATTACCTGGTGGAGATATTTTCTATATCGCTCGTCCACTGAAGCTAACTCAACCAGCCTGCTTGAGGTGTCACAGTACTCCTGACGTTGCACCGAAAACGATGATTGAGCGTTACGGCACAGAAAATGGATTTGGATGGCAGTTAAATAGTATTATTGGCGCACAGATAATTTCTGTCCCAGCTAGTAAAGTAATTGAAAAAGCACATAAATCTTCTTTTGTAATTATTCTAATTGTCTCTGCTGTTTTTATTTGTGTTGTTCTTTTAGTCAATATTTTCTTAGAACGTCAAGTTATTCGCCCCCTAAAACGTCTCACTCGTGTCGCTGAGGAAGTTAGCACAGGACATATGGATGTTGAATTTAAACAAATCGGTAATGATGAGATTGGCAATCTTTCTAAGGCTTTTAAACGCATGAAGTTAAGTTTAGAAATGGCGATGAAAAGGCTGAAAAGAAATACTGGAACTACAGAAATTTAATATTTATAAATTAAAGATAAAAAATATGTTACGTATCTCAATGGAGGTGAGATTGGCAAATATAATGAACTGACTTAAAAAAGGGGTATAGGGGTGTAGGGAAAGTTATATTTTTATTCACCCTAGTGTACGCAGCTCATGATGGCTACTTACAATTATTTGCCAGAGGTCATGAAGTGTATAAATATAAAAATTAGCTATTATGATATTCAATGGTTAGAATTATGCTAAAAAACTTACGATTAAAACAAAAAGTTACAATTTTATTACTTGTAATTCTGACATTTGGTTTAAGCTTGAGCGGTTTGGCTTTATCTTCTGTTTTAAGGCAAAATGCCAAACAAGAAATTACCTCTACAGCTTTGATGTTGATGGAAACTATGATTGCTGTTCGACAGTACACTAGTAATCAAGTTAATCCAGAACTTGTTGATAAATTGGAAACTGAGTTTTTACCGCAATCAATACCAAGTTACTCAGCAAGGGAAGTCTTTGAGAATTTGCGACAAAAACAAGATTATCGAGAGTTCTTTTATAAAGAACCAACCTTAAACCCAACTAATTTGCGGGATAAGGCTGATAGCTTTGAGACACAAGTTGTTAATAGTTTCCGGGCTAACAAAAATTTAAAAGAAACAAGTGGATTTCGATCGCTTCCTGGTGGGGATATTTTTTACATTGCTCGTCCACTTGCTGTTTCTGCTCCAAAATGCCTAGAATGCCATAGTACGCCAGACCAAGCACCAAAAAGTATGATTGATCGCTATGGTACAGCTAACGGTTTTAACTGGCAATTGGGTGAGATTATAGGCGCGCAAATTATTTCTGTACCAGCTAGCAGAGTAATTCAAAAAGCAAACCAATCTTCTGTGTTAATTGTTGGACTTGTATCTGTTGTTTTTGTCCTCGTAATTGTCTTAGTTAACATCTTTTTGAATCGACAAGTTGTTCTTCCTCTCAAACGCATCACTCGTGTAGCGGAAGAAGTCAGCACAGGACATATGGAGGTTGAGTTTGAACAGTTATCTAATGATGAAATTGGTAATCTCGCCAAAGCTTTTAAACGCATGAAGTTAAGTTTAGAAATGGCGATGAAACGGCTCAAACGTCCTCCTGGAAACACACATGGTACAGGAGGTATGGGGAGTACTGGAACTAGTGACTATCCTCAACGGTGAATTTTGCCAGAATTTTGATTTTCAAAAATACCTGGCGAATATAATTCACGAATATATAAACACAGCCTGCTCACGCAGGCTATTTACATAGTTTAATTCTACGAAAATAAGCGTCTGGTAAATTCCAATGCAGCTTCTGACTCTGGTATTTCTCTTGCTAAGAGTTCTACAAATTGGTAAGGCGTGGTTTGCGGATTTTCAGCTAAGGTATCTTCTACAATCAGACTAGCAATAGGACCAATATAGAAGGCTAAAGCATCTTGACAACGCCGTATAAATGCAGCGTTGAGTGAAGTTATTTGTTGCTGATTTTGATTTGTTTGTCGATTTGGGAAATTTGGTTGATTTTGATTTGTTTGTCGCTCTGAGAAATTTGGTTGACTCTGATAAGTTTGTTGATTTGGGAAATTTTGTTGATTTTGATTTGTTTGTGGATGGCGAGAAGTTTGTTGATTTGACGCTTTACTCAACACCGTTTCATCTAAATCTGGATCAGGAGACTGAGATTGAGATATTGTTACGGTTGTTTGAGCGTCTGGAGTCAGTATGGTAGGAGGAACATCAAACATTGTTGATGGTGATGCTGTTTGAGGTCTTGTTAAAAGCTCCAGATCTCTTAAAACTTCTTGAGATGTTTGATATCTATACCTGGGTGTATCTGACAGCATTCTATCCAGGATTTGAGCAAATCCATCGCTGACATAAGTGTAAAAACGCCATTTCCACTCTAAGCTGTACTGATCCATGAGCAAGGATGGATCTTTTCCTGTTAGCAATACAACTGCTGTGACTCCCAAAGCATAGAGGTCACTACTAGGAGAACATAACCCTAAGCTAATTTGTTCGCGGGGGGCGTATCCTACTTTTCCCACCAAAGACATTTTACCTACAAAGGTCGCTTGATTGGAATTTGTAACTTCATTGAGATCAGCTATTTGTTTTCCAACTCCGAAGTCAATTAAAACAGGCAAAATATTACCTTCGGGTAACATGATATTGTCAGGTGAAATATCCCGATGAATAATATGATGCTGATGGATGTATTCTAAAATAGGCAATAAGTTTTTCAACCACTTAATGACTTCTTCTTCAGTAAAAGTTTGTCCTTGAAGTTGGCGATCGCGTAATAAGGTTGAGTAGGTTTTTCCATTTACAAATTCTTGTACCAAGAAGAGGCGACCATCTCCTTCAAAACAAGCCAAAAAACGAGGTATTTGTGGATGTTCTAACTGGTGAAGAATTTTAGCTTCTCTTTTGAACAAATTGCGGCATTTTTCTAACCCTCCCCCTCCTGTCCCAATCGGCGCAAATTCCTTCAGGACACAGGCCTCATTAAAGCGACGAGTATCAAACGCTAAGTAAGTTCGCCCCAGACCCCCTTGTCCTAGCAGTTGTTGGATGATGTAACGATTATCAATTAATGTTCCTGAAGGTATTTCTGGTTTGACTAAGGAGGGCTGAGACATATCATGATACTCCTAATGATTCCTATACATAATTTGGTTATATATAACTTCAACTCCTAGCCTATTAGTTTTCGTACAAGATATCCAGAATATCTATGAATCTAAACTTTTTCGGTAAAGTTATTTGAACATCAATTTTTGATGATTTTCAAGTTTTGATTTCTAACCCCACTCTGGGAGAACACGCGTTGAAGTTTTAATATTAAATGACTCTTGTCAAAGCCAATTTGTTTCTGTTTGAGTTGTTTGCTAACCTCAAAAATTGCTATCACCTTAACTATTTATTAGGTATAAGCTCAAAAAATATGCAAATAATTTATTACATTTTATTAAGTATTATGTGATTATTGAGTTAATTGCTGGCTAATTTATTTTGTCAGGTTAGAGGTTTCAGGAGTGAGAACAGCAGGTGTTTGCTTCACTTTTGGCTCTATAGGCTGAACTTTTTCAACTAACTTAATAAATTCCTGGTAATTAGGTATTTTAGCAGCAGGAATGTAACCCGCGTCGCCAGCAATATCGGCAGGTGCATCATTCATGGCTTTTTGGATTTGTTGTTGGAGGTTGCGGTCTACTGTTGGCGAAAGTAGCATCACTCCAGAGGGAATCCAGCGACTAGTGTGTAAAGTTCTAAACTTAGTTGTACTGAAACTGCGACGATGCACCTCAAAATCTTGCTCTGACATAGCACCAGCATCAACTGTTCCATTCTCAATCCATTCAAGTACAGTTTTCGGAGTCGGAGCAAAACGAATTTGAGCCAAAGTTAAACCGTAGAGATCGTACAAAGGGACATAGTAGCCGGCAGCAGAGCCAATTTCTCCTAAAGCAACAGTTTTGTTAGACAAGTCTGATATTTTATTGATGGGTTTATCATCTCGGACAATTAATAAAGAACGTTGTCTATTACTAACTCCTTCCATGGAAAATAGAGGAATGTAAAGTTCTTTACCAATCGCGATCGCAGCTAAACCTGGAGGTGCAAACACTAATTCCCATTTTTTGTTGCGAATTTGGTCAATAGCTTGCAATTCGTTGTAAGCTGGTTCCAAATCCACAATTGACTTAGTTTGTGATGCAATGTAATCTTTAAAGCGATCATACTTATCGAGTGAGGTTTTTCCTTCACCGTAGCTAATTACGCCAATAGTTAGACTGTCAGGAATATTGTTTGTTTTTGGTTGTGAGTCACATCCGAATCCAAATATCCCTATTAATGCCACGAGTTGGAATAGTAAAAAACGTGACTGCATAAAAATAGTAGTTTTCATAATCTTTAGTTACACAATAGGAGATGATCAGGCACAATTAATTTCGATGATCCTACTTCATCTGCTTGTAAAAGGCGATCGCACAAAAAAGTTAACCTTTTTTACGACAAATGTTGCTATTTGAAAATATATCTTGACTAATGTGGTTTGGTTTTGCTCATCATGGAAGAAAGAAGTTCTGTTGTTTGGAATAACCAACGAACAACAATCTAATAACTACCTTCACATTTATGCTTATTCCATTAAATTACGAAGAAATTATCAAAAATAATCCAGAAAATAATTCACAATTCCTGTAGGATACGGGTGTGGCTTTAACCAGAGAATAGGTATTATAAATCTCATGACAGGGAGCTTTGAACAAGCGACGCTTGTTAGTCCTCAACCTTTTTTGGAACTGAATAATAAAGGTCAAATTCTACGGCTTTATCTTCAAAAAGATGAGCATCGCTTGGGACGTGGTCGCGAATGGGCAGATTTAGAAGTACCAATAGGCTGGGAAGTCTTCTCCAGAAAACAAGCTACTTTACGTAAAGAAGGAGGAGATTATCGAATCTACGATGGTGATGCAGTCAATCCTAGTCGAAATGGTATATTTTTAAACAAAGTACTCATTGATCCTAGTGGCTATTTGTTAAAAAATGGCGTGCAGTTAGAAATCGGACAATCTCCTCATAACCGAATTCAGCTAACTTACTATAATCCTGTTGATGCTCCGGTAGCGATCCCCACAAACCGCCGCTTAATGTTAAAAGGTTTGAAGGACTGGCCTGTGCAATTGGGGCGATCGCCAAAACCGGATCGCTATTCTTCCATGCAGTTGGATGCGCCTACAGTCTCTCGCCTCCACGCGACAATTTATCCTGATGGTCAAGGGGGACATTTTCTCCAAGATTTAAGTACAAATGGTACTTTTGTCAATGGTCAACGAGTTTCCAAACGCTTTCAATTAGTAGACCACAGCAGAATTCAAATCGGGCCGTTTAGCCTGCTTTATCGCCCAGATTGCCTAGAATTATTAGACAGTGGTAGTCAAATCCGTCTTGATGTCAACCGCTTGCAGCGCAAAGTCAAAGACAAAGAGGGACGAGAAAAAATAATTCTAAATGATGTATCTTTGGTGATTGAACCAGGACAGTTAGTAGCCTTAGTTGGTGGTAGCGGTGCTGGTAAGTCTACCTTGATGAAATCTTTGTTAGGGATTGAACCAGTATCTTCGGGTACAGTCTACTTGAATGGTGACAACTTGCGGCAAAATTGGCCGATGTACCGTTCACAACTAGGTTACGTTCCCCAAGATGATATTGTACACCCCGATCTCCGGGTAGAGGAAGTACTCGCCTATGCTTGCAAACTCAGGCTTCCACCCGATACAAATGTCCAGCAAGTAGTAGATACTACCTTAGAACAAATTAAACTAACTCACGTACGGACAAATTTTATCCGTAATCTTAGTGGTGGACAACGTAAACGCGTCAGTATTGGCGTAGAACTATTAGCCGATCCGAAACTATTCTTCTTAGACGAACCAACTTCCGGTCTTGACCCTGGTTTAGATAAAGAAATGATGCGTCTGTTGCGAGAACTAGCAGAGCAAGGGCGGACAGTAGTGTTAGTAACCCATGCAACAGCCAATATTGAAGTGTGCGATCGCATTGTCTTCATGGGTAGAGGTGGTAAACTCTGTTACTTTGGCCCTCCCAAGGAAGCATTGGGCTTTTTTGAAATGCCCTCAGAAGACTTAAAGTATTTTTCAGATATTTATATCAAACTCGATCAAGGCAGTAATGGCAAAGACGTTGTATCAACGGTTGATTATTGGTCGCAGAAATACGAAAGATCACCAGAATGCCAGAAGTACGTAAAATCACAGTTAAAACCAGGTAAAGATAGTACATCAAAAGCAGACGATCGCATTCACACAGGTATATCTCCCATTAAACAACTGGTGTTGTTGAGTCAGCGATATCTGCAATTAGTGATGCGCGATCGCACAAGTATAATTTTATCGTCAGTATCAGGGCCGATTGCGATCGCCCTCACAGCTTGGATATTACGAGACGAAACACCCCTCAAAAAACTCAACCCCGCAGAAATCACCCAAGGGCCTTTAGCACTCAAGGTACTATTTATATTTAGTTGTATAGGGATTTGGGTAGGGCTTTCTAGTTCTGTAAGAGAGATTGTTAAGGAAGCAGCTATTTACGCACGAGAACGACTGATTAACTTGGGTTTAATTTCCTATTTAGGTTCTAAAGTTGCGATTCGTTCTAGTTTAGTATTATTGCAAACATTATTAATTATTGCCGCTGTATTAATTGGTTTTAAATCTCCAGAATCTAATCTCATAGCTTGGTTCTTGGGTTTCGGAATTACTACCTTTTTAACCCTGTTGGCGAGTGTTAGTCTAAGTTTAATGATCTCTGCCCTAGTCAAAACAGAAAACGAAGCCAATAGCATTCTTCCCTTGATTATGATTCCCCAAATCATTCTCTCAGGAGTGCTATTTAAAATGACAGGTTTAGCAGCTAAATTAGGATGGCTAACAATTAGTAGATGGTCAATTGGTGCTTACGGAACCTTAGTCAATGTCAATGCAATGGTTCCAGAAAGTACCCCAGGTTTACCTTCTCTCACAGATATTTTTGAAAAGTCTGATGTGTACAATGCAAATTGGAATAATTTGGGATTAAATTGGGGAATTTTAGGTTTGCATACGTTGATTTATTTAATTGTGGCATTGTTGTTGCAGAAACGGAAAGATATTGTTTGATGATGACGTTTTTTGTTTTCACCTACTCAAAACTGTACGGATGCACTGTTAGCTGTGCGCCCCTACTACTCAATTAAATTAAAAATTAATTTAGATATTTTCTGAGTTTTTTGGTAACTTTAAACTTAATAATTCATATTCGTGCTTTTCCTTATCAACTACAGGAGATAATATTACATAGTCTTGAATAGTCGCCACATACACTAATGTTTTACTAATCGTTTCTACATCTTTAATAGCAGAGTCCGCTATAAAACATTTGTATTTTTTTCTAGAACCTACTTCTTGTAAAGTTGTTGTTCTACTACTGTAATTAATCTGAGTTAATTTTACATTAGTAAAAATTTCTGTTTCTACTTTTAGCTTAGTATTTTTGATGACATCAAGAACTTTAAGTACAGTTTCTAGTTCTATTTCTCCAGTTTGCACTTTTCTACTAGGAGAAGCCCAATCTATGTGTAATTTACTTATTCCAATTCTAGTTAAAGCTTTTAAAAATTCAGTATATTTAAAAGCTGTTTTCCTTTTTAATACATTCAATTTTGCAGGCAATTCATCTGCGTTTGATCCAATATTTATTAAATTTATAAATTCTTTTAAGCATTGCCCTAACAAAGACTCTCCTAAGCCTAAACTATCTTCTTCATATACAATTCCTTCCAGGCGCATCCCAAATGAACCACTATATACACCAGACAGAACTACTTGAGTCTTTTGCTTTACTTCTGGCTGTATGATGTGGCTTTCTGATTTCCCTAGCTTTATTTGTCCTATAGCATCAATTGTTTCTTGTAATGAATATAAGATTAACCCCAGTTCCCCTACAGGAGCTTCTGTAATCTCTTTCTCTGGAAACTGTAAAACAAAGTCTATAATTTCTCTTCCTTTTTGTGTAGAAACTGTTTCAATATTAGTATCATCACAATTATCTTCAGATTTAATTACTTGCCCTAATTCTGGCAAATATTCATCTGGTATTTCATTGCAATTAACAGTTTTAACAATAGCATTCAGCCCATCTTCATAAGGAACTTCTACCTGATAGACAAAAGCATCTTCTGTATCAATAAATATATCTCTAAGTTCAACTCGGCCTTGGACTACACTCTGCAATCGAGATGAAGACATGGGAGCATATAACCATATCTCCGCATAGTCCGAACTATCTACACAAAGTACAATAAAAATTAATCCAGATTTATTTTTACAGGAAAACAATACTGGCTTGTCATAAAAGTCATAAACTTCTATGATTTCAAGTTGTCCTAGTATTGTCCTTTCCGGCAAAAAACTCATGTTTATAACTGTTATATTTATGTTTGAGTAGAATCTTCTTTCTTCACATTAATTAGTTCAAAAACCTTCCAGGGTTCGCTATCCTCTGGTATCCACCAAGCATGATGAGATTTTTCATGCCTTGATGGAGTATGTTTTATTCTTCCCAGTTCGCCACTCAAAATACCCTTCGCAATTTTCATATTCCTAAAACGTGGGATTCTAAGAGATAAATTTTTGGCATCATCCAATGACGAATGAATTGATACTCCACAGGCTTGACACTCGGATAAACCCGCAGGACATTCCTTGTCTAGAAATTCTTGCCGCCAAGATAAAAAATCTTTTGCGTGCGGTTTTTCATGAACCTTTTTAATAAACCTGTAAAACTCCCCCGATGCAATATCCGATTCTGATGGAGGACAGTTATCCGGGAAGTGTTTTGAATATGTCATCCTTTGCTTTTTGAATACAAAAATAAATTCATTTGTACGTTTAAAAGTAATTTACTAAACTACTAGTATTAATTTACTATAAGTTGTAAATAAAATCTGTAAAGTTTTTGAGCCTTTATCTTTTTGCCGACAGCATAACTTAACGATAAGAACGTTTTTACTATAGGCGTAGCATCAGGATAGTGAGATGTCACTCTATCTCATCAGGATTCACGCCTAATTGACGCAATCGTTCTGCTAATTGCTCTATTTTCCTTTTTGCTTGAGCTGCTTCTTGTTCAGCAATCATGGCTCGTTCGGTAGCAGCAGCAGCTTCTTCCGTGGGTGCAGGAATTAATTTTCCTTCTAAAGTAAACCACCTTAACCACAACCTTTCAATATCTCGAAATGAACCTTGCCATAATCCTAAACTTAAACTTAACTCTGGCATTTGTAAGCGTCCTTCCGTGAAATTCATCGGTTCATAATGTCCACCTACTAACTGAAATGCTCGAATTTCATTTGTATAGCGGCTAAAAACAATATAATAGGGAACCCGCAAGATTCTTTCATAAACTTCCCATTTTGTCGGAGGTTTACCTATTTCTATTTTTTTTGTCCCTAAATCTTCTTCTTCTGTTCCTGGAGATAATAATTCAACGACAACAAAAGGATTTGCTCGTTCTTGCCAGGTTACATAACTTAAACGTAAATCACGTTCATCATATAATTTTGGCACTCCAACCACACCAAACCAATCTGGGCGTTTGTACCACAGAGGATGCTGAACATCGTAGTAGAGATTGAGGTCAGCAGCACTATAAACTAATTCCGGGTTCCAGTTGATTGGTTGAAAAGTTAAATATAAAAGCAAAGGTTGTAAAAAGTGGAAATCATCTGGCAAACCGGGTTCCTCTGGGTTGTCACTTGGTAGATTATACATTGTTGGTAGAGTTTGCCAAGGAGGAAGGGGAGGATCAGATTGAGGAATGAAATGAGGAGAAGAAGTCATAGAAATTTTGGATTTGAGATTGTAGAAACCAGATCCCCGACTTCTTGAAGTATACAGCAGGCGAATAGTGAGTCTGACTCCTCACCCCCAACGATTTTATAGGTTTTTTGAGACAAAATTTATCGTGCGATCGCATCCTGGAATGGTTACTCCTCATCCGGTTCTAAATCTTCATCTTCCAACGATGCTTGTGGTATTGCCGCGATAATTGCATCTATGACTTTAGAAACTGGCAAAATCTCAATGTCCAAGCTGGGAAACTTTTGTCCTTTCGGGACGATCGCTCGCTTAAATCCTAATTTTGCTGCTTCTTTTAACCGTAGTTCCATTTGTGACACAGGGCGTACTTGTCCACCCAAGCCGACTTCACCAATTAATACAGTACCAGGATCGACTATGCGATCGCGGAAACTTGCAACAATCGCAATTGCTACACCCAAATCTACTGCTGGTTCTTCAACGTTCAACCCACCCGCAGAAGCGACGTAGGAATCAAGTTTTGACATGGGAACGCCTACCCGCTTTTCTAATACTGCTAAAATCTGCACCAAGCGGTTGTAGTCTACGCCTGTGGTAGAACGACGGGGCGAAGCGTAACTAGTGGGGCTTACCAAAGCTTGCAACTCCACAACAATCGGGCGTGTACCTTCGCAAGCAACTACAATCGCAGTCCCAGGTCCGGGATCATCACGGTTTCCCAAAAATAGTTCGCTGGGGTTGGAAACTTCCCGCAAACCGTGTTCCACCATTTCAAAGATACCGATTTCATGGGTAGCACCAAAGCGGTTTTTCACTGTCCGTAATAACCGATGGGAAGCAAAGCGATCGCCTTCAAAATACAACACCGTATCTACGAGGTGTTCTAAAACTTTCGGTCCGGCGATCGCTCCTTCTTTGGTGACGTGTCCGACAATCAACATGGTAATATCTTCATGCTTTGCCACCTTCATCAAAGCGGCGGTACATTCGCGTACCTGGGCGACAGAACCGGGTGCAGAGGTTAAAGCAGGGAAAAAGACTGTTTGAATACTGTCAATTACTGTCAAATTGGGTTTGAGAGATTCGACCTCCTTCAGTATTTCTTCTAAATCTGTTTCCGGTAATACATATAAATCGGCAGTTGTTCCTTCTATTTGTGTGATTTCTGAGGATTTTGGCGTATCTCCAGTTACTTCTGTTGCTTCAGTTTTCTCAGTGTCACCATGCTCATGACCATTACCATTACCATTACTAACTACGTTGAGTGGTTTGGTAACACCTAATCGGGAAGCTCTTAATTTAACTTGTTGTCCTGATTCTTCGCCGGATACGTAGAGGATGCGGTATCTCTGTGCAAGTTCATTTGATACTTGTAATAACAAAGTAGATTTACCTATGCCTGGATCACCACCAATTAATACCATTGAACCAGGTACAACACCGCCGCCGAGGACTCGATCTAATTCACCATAACCAGAAGGCCAGCGTGTAACTTGGCGATCGCTAATTTGATCAAATCTCAAAGAAGCGCGTGGCTTTGCTGGTTTATTCGCAGATTTAGTGTTTCCTTGCTGAGAATGCCAACTACTCACCCCCCGACTGGGAATATCAGTTGAGGACTGGATAGCAATTTCTTCTTCTAAGGAATTATATGTGCCGCAAGATGGACACTTTCCAAACCATTGTGGAGATTCTGCGCCACATTGGTTACAAACATAATAAGTTTTCGGCTTTGGCATTCTTAAATATTATTAAATAATCTTAATTTTTTCTTAATTCTTCAGAAAAACAAAAATCCAATAATAGAAGTAGTTACAGCTTTTTCCAACGGAATAATTGGAATGATATCTTAATATTATGGTATGAAAAATTAATCATGAAAATTTTTAGTTAAGGAGCGTTGATTAGCTTGGAAAGTCATAAAGAAAAAATTCTGGTAGTAGATGACGAAGCCAGCATTCGCCGAATTTTAGAAACTCGGCTGTCAATGATTGGTTACGATGTTGTCACTGCTGGCGACGGCGAAGAAGCTTTGGATACTTTCCGCAAGACTGAGCCTGATTTGGTAGTTTTGGATGTGATGATGCCTAAGCTCGATGGCTACGGCGTTTGTCAAGAATTGCGTAAGGAGTCAGATGTCCCAATAATTATGTTAACAGCCTTGGGGGACGTTGCTGACCGAATTACTGGTCTTGAACTAGGTGCTGATGATTACGTAGTTAAACCTTTTTCACCCAAAGAACTCGAAGCTCGAATCCGTTCAGTACTGCGTCGGGTAGATAAAAACAGTGCTTCTGGTATTCCCAGTTCTGGAGTGATCCATGTGGGAAATATCAAAATTGATACCAACAAGCGACAAGTCTATAAAGGTGATGAGCGTATTCGCTTGACAGGTATGGAATTTAGTTTGCTAGAACTGCTAGTGAGCCGTTCTGGAGAAGCTTTCTCTCGTTCAGAAATATTGCAGGAGGTTTGGGGGTATACACCAGAACGCCATGTAGATACCCGTGTAGTGGATGTACATATTTCTCGTTTGCGAGCAAAATTAGAGGATGATCCTAGTAACCCAGAATTGATTTTGACAGCCAGAGGAACTGGTTATCTTTTTCAACGGATTATAGAACCGGGAGAAGAGTAAGTTTCTAGGGAAGGGAAGGGAGACAAGGGGGACAAGGAGGACAAAGGAGACTTTAAACGGACATGGAGAGACTGTAAGACTACTAGTAGCAAGTTTGTGTAAAATGTCAAGGTATCCTCGCTCCTTTAGGATAAGGAGGTATGTCAATTTTCAGCATTGATCAAGCATGGCAAAATCCGATCCGAACCGTATTTTGCGGCGTCTACCTATTGTTGTGGGGGGGTTAGGCGCTGTACTTTTGTTAACTAACCGTTTGCTGACACCAGCAATCACAGAGTCTCAAGCTCGTGCAGATGTCTTGGGTGTGATTTTGAGTGGAGTATTGATTTTAACGGGTTTACTTTGGCAGCAAGTACAACCGCGATCGCCTGATGCAGTAGAACTAATTGGAGAAGAAGGTTTTGTACTTGCTCCTGATTTACCCCAAACAATCAAAACAGAACTTGCCTGGGCATCGCATTTATTGTTAACTAATACAGTCACGCGATCGCTTGTAGTTTTTTATCAAGGTAAAGTTTTATTGCGGCGAGGAATTTTAGGCACAAAATCAGAGGTGACACCAGGCCCAATTTTAAAAAGAGTACTCGAAAAACAACAGCCTGTGTATTTAGTTGCCTTAAAAGTCTATCCGGGAAAAATTGAATTTGATTATTTGCCAGAAAATACCCAAGGAGTAATTTGTCAACCAATTGGTAAAGAAGGCGTTTTGATTTTAGGTGCAAATGCTCCTCGTAGCTATACTAAACAAGATGAAAACTGGATCGCTGGAATTGCAGATAAGTTAGCTGTTACCCTGAGTGAGACTATGGAGGGTAAACAATGAAAAATTAAAAATTTAGCTTAAAGCGGAAGAAGCCCCGCACCATAAGTAAATATGCCTAAAACCCTTACCAACGACAAATGACTTTTGACAAATGACGACCCCAACTACTTAGCTTTATTTGTGCGGACTTACTTATGCAAATAGTTTATTTATTACTAATCGCCTTAATGGTTGTAGGTATTATTGGCTCTGTGGTTCCAGCTTTACCAGGTGCCAGTTTAATATTAATAGCTATTATTATTTGGGGATTTATAAAAGGTTCTTTTGCTGCTATTAGTGCGCCATTGATTGTCACAGCTATAGTTTTAGCTCTAAGTATTGGTGTAGATTTATTAGCTGGTTATTTGGGTGCAAAACAAGCGGGCGCTAGTAAATGGGGACAGATAGGTGCAATTATTGGTTTAATTGCTGGGTTTTTAGGATTATTACCAGCTTTACCTGTAGGAGGGCCACTTTTAGGAATACTGTTTGGCCCTTTAGTAGGAGCAATCATCGGTGAATTAATCTATAGAAGAGACTTTGCGATCGCACTCAAAGCAGGTATTGGAATTGTAGTTGGTACAGTCGTAGGAAATTTAATTCAGGGGATATTGGCGATCGCAGCAGTTGTGTTTTTCTTAGTCAATACTTGGCCACAAGTGTTTGGTTAAAAAAGCTGCTGATGTATTCAGCAGCTAAAACAGTATCACCTTTAGCCTGTTGATAAAATCTTTTTACGTTGCCGTAAGCCAAACATACCAGCTATTGACAAAGCACTCAAGCCAAAGATTGTTCCCGCTTCCGGTACAGCTTTTGGTGTTCCCTCGATTCCAGATAAGTTCACACCATCACCATACTTGGGAAACTTCTGAGAATGACCATTACCCAACTGCACTTCAAAAGATTTGACATCATAAAAAGTTAAAGCCTGAATACCATTGTTTTTGCCAGCAGATAACATCATATTGTTAACCGACTTACCATTGATTAACAAAACGCCAGTACCAATATCTTCTACATCAAAAAAATCTAGATTTATTTCCGACATTACATTTGTGAATTCAAACAAAAAGCGACCAACTTCTAATTGACCATTTTCAGGTAATTTACCACTTTCTGTAATGGCCACAGGGCGTAACCAGTATTCGTTAATTCCTGTATTTGTACCTGCGTCTTTTGTTCCGAAACTAACTTTTAAACCTTGGCCTTGATAGGTGTTAGAAGTGGCTCTATCATCCACAAATAATCGACTAGCACCGTATCCACCAGCCCCATCAAAATCTAAACTGGTGACTGTGTAACCGAGTGAATTTGTACTAAGACATTTAGTTGAATCAAGACAAGCAAGATTAGTCTTAATTTCACCTTCTTGTCTGGGAATGAGAGAACCAGCATGAGCAGCAGGCGCACCAGCAATTACGCCCAAGCCCAAAGCTGTTCCCATCATTGCTGCTAAAAAATGAAATTTATGCATGATTCCCCTTCTGCAACCCTTACATTAAATTCGTAGTAAAAAATGATTATGTATTGCTATTGCATCACTACGCTAATAGATAATTTGCTGAAGTGGGTAGTAGGAAAAATATATTTTACATTCTCTTGATTTGTAGATAAAAACGTAATGTTACTCCGTAAATTCACAAGGTAGATACGTATTAATAACTAGGAAATCAAAAAAAATAACGTATATATAAAAGCAGCTATAGCAGACTATCAAAAAAGATAAGCAAGTGATTTTTCGTAGATGAAAGTACTATTTTTTTAATTTATGAATATTAATCGTTAATCAAGATACATATCAATACTGCTCGGATAAGACAAATCAATTGACATTTAAATCCACCAGAGACGCGATATATCGCGTCTCTACTTTGTCTGTATTTGTATTAAGATTTTAGTGAAATGGTATAAGCTAGTGATGTGTTTTTTTTGCGTTGTCGCAAACCAAATATAGCTACTACAAACAAAGCACCGAAACCGAGAATGTTTCCTGGTTCTGGTACTGCTTTGGGAACGATTGTTCCTCTGAGATCAACACCATCACCTGTTTTGAATTTATTAGAATAAGCGTTACCCAACTGCACTTCAAAAGATTTTACATCGTAAAGAGTTAATGACTGAATGCCGTTATTTTTACCAGCTTGTAAAACTAAATCAGTAATATCTTCACCATTTAGAAATAAGATAGCAGTGCCTGTATCTTCTACGTCAAAAAAATCTAAACTTACTTCCGACATTTCTTCTATGAAATTAAATAAGAAGCGACCGACTTCTAATTGACCACCTTCAGGTAACTTACCTTTTTCTGTAATCGCTACAGGACGGAACCAATATTCGCTTAATGCTGGGTTTGTACCTGCATCTTTTGTCCCAAAACTAACTTTCAAACCTTGTCCTTGATAGGTATTAGAAGTGGTTCTGCTATCTACAAATAATCGGCTAAGACCATAACCTCCAGCCCCATCGTAATCTAAACTTGTAACTGTGTAACCTAGTGAGTTTGTGTTAATGCACTGATTCGGATCAAGACATCCGAGGTTGGTTTGTACTTCTCCTTCTTGTTGAGGAACTAAGGAAGCAGCTTTTGCTGAAGGTGTAGCAGCAGCAATACCTAAACTAACAGACAATGCTATTAGTATTTTTGTGAAAGCAGAGATTTTTTGCATGATTTATTGGAAATAATTAAGGATAATTTCGGTTATTAAAAACAAACTTACGTGTTTGTTCTGAAACATAACCGTATGTTATTTCCGTATCCGAGTAATTGTCATCTAAAAATCAGAACATTTACTTGTTCTTGATTTTAAGAAAAATTTTAGGAAAAATACTGAATTTAAATGTTATTGAAAATACTCGATTATAAAATATAATACTTAATTATCAAAACAAGAGATTTTGAATGCTATTAACCCCTTGATTTCAAAAAATTTTATCGATTGATTTATGAAGAATATAGCAATTCTATTTGAGTTGCGAAATTAGCAATATCCAGGGATTGCTATATACGTATAAGACAAGTATTTTGTAAAAAAAGGTTCACAAACACGTGAACCTTTATGTTGTCCCTTTCTGGATTCCTAGACCCATTTTTAAAAGAGTGCTGAATTTAGAAACTTTCTAAAGATTTTCGTGCTTCTGTTGCAACAACTTCCACTTCATCTTTCGCCAAGGTTTCTAATATATTTTTGGCGTCTGTTCCTTTGAGACGACCCAAAGCTTGTGCTACTCTATAGCGAATTTGCCAATCTAGATTTGTAGCGTAGGGAGCTAAAAGTGGAATTGCTTGTGTGTTTCCCAAGTCGCCAAAAGAACTAATTGCAGCAGTTTGCACTAATTCATTGTCTGAGGAAAGCGCCTGTTGGAGTAAATCAAACGATCGCGGCTCACCTAATTCTCCTAAAGTAGCGATAATGCTAAACTTGACGATCCATTCGTTGCTTGTTTCATAAAGCTGCTGCAAATCTTCAAAAGCTGCTCTCAGCTTCAAAGCACCCAAACAGTCTGCTGCTGCTGCTTGCACATCTGGTTCTGGATCATTGAGCAAGCGATCGCGTAATAAACTCAAAGATAAATCTAAATCTTGTCCACCCAACGTATCAAACTGACTCACTGCTGAGTAGCGAACACGGGAATTATTGTCATTGATAGCATTTTGAATTAACTCAAAACCAATTGTTGGTTCTAGTTCACGAATTTGATTCACTGCTCGTAAGCGATCGCCCAAATCCTCAGAAATCAGTAATTGTTTTACAGATTCAGGATTAACACTCATTTATTGATCTCACTTTTTTTAAAGTTTGTCATTTGTCACTTGTCACTTGTCAAAGAACTAATGACCGATGACAAAGGACTAATGACTAATCTTGACTTGCGGCCATTGCTCGAATGACATCGCCACGGGTAAGAATACCAATTACTTGACCCTCGCTGTCAAGAACTGGTAAACGATGAACGTTGCGATCGCTCATGGTTTTGGCTGCTTCTCTTAAGCTTTTCTCAGGGGAGACAGTGATGGGGTGTTTACTCATGACTTCCCCAACGGTTTGTCCCAAAGCTTTGTGTAAATCGCGATCGTATGTAGCTGGGTTTTTTAAATAAATCACGCTATCAAGAAACATAATATACGCTGGAGGCGTAACTCCTGTTTCTTGCCACATTAAATCGGTTTCCGAGATAATACCTACCAATTTACCAGCGTCATCTACAACAGGTAGACCACTGATGCGTCGTTCTGCCAGAATTTGGATAGCTTCCTTCAAAGGAGTTTCGGGTCGGACTACAATGGGGTCACGACTCATTACGTCGGCGACGGTCTTAGGCATTTGTTTGCTGACACCTTTTATCAAAGCACTCTGGGATTATTGTAGAGAATTTTGGTCATTGGTCATTGGTCATTTGTCATTAGAGACGCGATAAATCGCGTCTGTACAATGGTCATTTGTGATTGGTGATTACCACTAACAACTAACAATCAACTAATGATGGGGTTTGGCAAAAGACTTGTAACAAATCAATACAGTTGGCGATCGCTCCTAAGTGAGCAATTTCGTATCCGTGGGTATTTTGGGTGGGGAAGGCTAAACATGCTGCGCGGGCGACATGACCGAATTTCATCGCAATAGAAGCATCGCTACCAAAACCATTTAAGATTGCAAGTTGCACTGGTATATTTAATTGTTTGGCAGATTGGTGTAATTGTCCATTTAAAGTTTCATCATACATCCCATAGGCATCCTGAGACAAAATTACAGGACTTTTGCCGTCTTCAATCGGGTATTCTGATGATAAAGGACAAATTTCTAAAGCAATTAAGGCATCTAAGCACTGGTTTTGAGTAAAATAAAGTGCCCCAATTGCTCCCACTTCTTCTTTTGCTGATGCAACCAAATATACATCGACTGCTGGCTGTGTGATCTTTTCTGCTAGAGCTAACAAAATTGCTACAGAGGCTTTATTGTCTAGTGTATAACTGGCAATATGGTCTTTTAGCCGAATTGGATGCTTGCGATGCTTACCAATCACCATTCTACTTCCCGGTCGAATCCCAGCTGCTTCTAGTTCGGCGGTAGTACATTTTGTTTCAATCCAAGCATCTTCCCATTTCACAGCAGTATCTTCTTGCTGGATTTTTTGTGGTGATTCGTGGGAAACGTGACGCGAACCAAAACTGAGAATACCGCTGATAGTTGCATGATCTCCGAGTAAATCCACAACACCTTCACCATAAACCCAAGGAAATGCACCACCGAGTTTGCGGACTTCAACTTTACCTTGTTCGCCAATGGTTTTGACGATTCCACCAATTTCATCTTTGTGAGCAGTGATGGCGATCGCTCGGTCAGGATTTTTACCGGGTATTTTAGCAATGATGTTATCAGCGCGATCGCACCAAGCTTTGACTCCCAAGTCTGTAAATCTCTGCATCAAGTATTGGTTAATTTCTGTTTCCACACCACTAGGAGAGTGATGCATAACCAATTCTGCAATTATTTTGAATAAGTGGTCGTAATCCCACATAAGTATACTCAGAGTATATGAGCTTTTGAATCCCAACAATCATAATATTAGGTGGGCAAAATGCAAGCTATCTCTGTCGAAAAACCCAATCTTCCCCAACCCCCAGTTTTTTCTACACCTGAAGAAGAACGTCTACATCGCAAGCAACGACTAGCAGCAGCGTTTCGCTTGTTTTCTCGTTTTGGATTTGATGA
The DNA here is from genome assembly GCF_004323185.1 of Westiellopsis prolifica IICB1. Classification (GTDB taxonomy): domain Bacteria; phylum Cyanobacteriota; class Cyanobacteriia; order Cyanobacteriales; family Nostocaceae; genus Pelatocladus; species Pelatocladus prolificus_A. The sequence continues at coordinate 147,454 of NZ_NAPS01000002.1, read as the reverse complement.
AGGTATTGCAGGTCATATTACCGCTCGTGATCCAGAACAACTGGATTGCTTTTGGGTCAATCCTTTTGGTATGCATTTCGGTTTAATTCGAGTCAGTGATCTGATTTTAGTTAACCACCGAGGTGATGTCATTGTAGGCGATCGCCCCGTCAATCAAGCGGGTTTCACAATTCATTCCCAAATCCATCTTGCTCGTCCTGATGTGGTTGCAGCAGCTCATGCTCACTCACTCTATGGCAAAAGCTGGTCTAGCTTGGGTCGCTTGCTTGACCCCCTCACCCAAGATGCTTGCATGTTCTACGAAGATCACAGCTTATTCGATGATTATACTGGTGTGGTTTTGGAACTGGAAGAGGGTAAACGCATTGCTCAAACTCTGGGTAATAATAAAGCCGTCATTCTCAAAAATCACGGCTTGCTTACAGTTGGTCATTCAGTTGATGAGGCTGCATGGTGGTTCATCACAATGGAACGCACCTGTCAAGCCCAATTATTAGCAGAAGCAGCTGGTAAACCACATCCAATTAAACATGAGTATGCCAGCATAGCACAAAGCCAGGTAGGTTCTCATTATATGGGCTGGTTTAGTTTTCAACCTTTGTATGAAATGATTGTCCGGCAAGAACCCGATTTTTTGGAATAAGCTGCTGTTCTACAAGCTGCAAATTCCCAGATTCCTCATGCCAAGATGTAGATAGGGGCTGCTTATTCAATGCTTCGAGTGCTGTTTCTGCTACAAAGTTGTGAACGCGTGTTGTCGGATGTATACTGTCCCAAAATAAGTACTCATCAGAATTTCCACTTTGACTACCGCATATATTCAAATTTCCTTGAAGAATATCCTCAAAGTTACATAATAAATAAGCATCAGTTACATTGGTTAAACCAAATTGGCTGGGGGAAGTTTGCAGCTTTATAAATAGGGAATTGACATCAACAGCAATAATATTAACACCAGGAATTGAACTGAGAGTTTTTAAACTTGCTGCCAATGCCATATTATGTTTTTGAGTCAAAGTAGTTAATTGATCAGAATTTGGTTGATTTGATGTTAAAGGAATTTTGCCTAAATCTGGCAAGTTAATTACCATAATATTTTTAGCACCTACTAAGGCAAGCAGTGTCACTGATCTTGACAAATTTGTAATTGTTTGGCTGACATCAGTAACGCTACCAAAAACATAATCATTGCCACCACCCCAGATGATATAAAGTGCATCTGGATCAGCTTGTTGATTGCTTTCTCGTAAATAGCGTGTGAATAAGCCAACTTGCCCAAGCACTCCTGGTAATAGGGATTTTGGAACTGTAGCATTACCCAAACCAGAACTACTTCCTGCAAAGGCATAATTAATGCCTTCGCTGGGAATGCTATTTTTTAAGTCAGTAAATAAAGTTGGGGACAATCCTAGTTCATCTCCCAGATGTTCTACCCACACCTTGCCATTAGAAAGGCGTCCTTGATAGTATGGTGGACTTGGTGGAATATAGGATTTTGAGGCATTGTAAAAGTTGCCAGGATCAGAAAGACTATCACCAAATACATAAATTTTACTAATCTTTGTTGCAGCCAAAGATTTAAGCGGTGACATAAAAGATAAAAGCAAAAATCCTGCTGCTATGATTTCTTTTTTGATACTAATTTTGTGCTTAAATTGATAAGCGATCGCACCAATAAATTGCATATTATCAAGGTGGATAATTTCCAGTTACAGAGTAATATCGCAGTAAAAGGCTTTTTCAGTCAAGCACAAAAGCAACTATTACAGGGAATCTTGAGAAAGAATCAACCTTAAAAGATTAAAAAGCAAGTTTTAATACTATTAATAGAACCTCGCCTCGCGGGAAGCGTAAAACTCAGCGGCTAAAGCCTCTGAGATATAAGCAGATAGCTGCTGAAACTTGTGCAAAATATTTCCAGGGGTTTAAATCCACATATAAAAACCGTACTTCCGACTTATTTTTTTTGGTTTTTTCACCTTCGTGTCTTGGTGGTTAAAAAATCGACTTTTGAAACACCAAGACACATAGACGCGCTAGCGTCTACTTGCAGAAGTCGCTTACGCGCCTACCCGTAAGGGTAGACACAAAGTCTAGAAATTAAGTTACAGTTTCTTACCCTCTCCCAAGCTTGGGAGAGGGCTAGGGTGAGGACTATGCAAGAGGTCTAATATAAAGATGTTCTTAAATAAACTGTACAGACGGCTGCAATCGCAATGCAAGCCGATACAATCGCAATGTAAGTCGATACAATCGCAATGTAAGTCGATACAATCGCAATGTAAGTCGATACAATCGCAATGTAAGCCGATACAATTGCAATGTAAGCCGTATCTTAAGATAAGTCGAGAATCTCAATTCTCACGACTCATCAAAATTAATGGGACAGACTACTGGGGCGATCGCGTTAATTTCAGAGCATCGGTTGCTGACATACCCTCACCTTGAGTACCAAAGTACCACAATGCTGCTGCTGCTTCGGCACGAGTTACTGGTTTTTTCGGTTGGAAAAGTGTGGTATAACCATATACCCGACGGATGTTAGATTGTTCTGCATTTTGAAAATCAGCCAATATCGCCCGTAATGCTTTGGGGTCAATTTTTCCTGCATCCTGAAAACCCCAAGTCTGATTGACTGCACTCACATTCGCAGCAGGGAAAGCTTGGCGGGTATCCAGAGGAACTTTTGATAACAGTAATTGTTCGCGTGTCAAAGGCGCATCCGGACGAAACAAAACTTGTGTAGAATCACCAGATAAAAGACTAGGGAATAAACCACTTTCAGCTAATCCTTGAATAGCTGGAAAATCTGGATCTGTTTTTGGTACATCACTAAAAGCTGGTTGGGCGTTTTCTGATGCCAAGCGAATCTGTTTAGATGGAATATTGGCATACATAGCATTATTAGCAGCTACCAGCCAACGAGCATATTCTCGACGGGTGATATTTTTGTTAGGTTCAAACAGATTGGTTGTAGCGGAATTATTTTTTGTACCTTGAGACTCTACAGACAAAATACCCAAACGAGCTACATCTTGAATATATTTTTGCAATTCTTGGGGCGCTTTGTTTAAGTCACTAAATTCTTGAGTACCAGATATTGCTGTTGATGTAGAGTTGCTAGTGTTAGAAGTGTCATTTGCTTGGCTGACTGAGCCTTCTGGTTGTACTGGGCCGATGAACTGCGGATCACCTGGTTGAGGAGCAGTATCACTACTAGTAATTTGATTGCTAGGAGTTGGGGTAGCTTGAGCTATAGTTTTGGATGGCTGGTACTCAATGAGTAATTCGGTGGCTGTTTGTGGTTGATTGGGTGCAGCGTTAGTAACTGATTGAGGTTTAATAGAAATCGTCAATTGTAAATCATCGCGTGTCGCGGTAAAAGTACCACTTTGCTCATCAGTTGGCTGTTGGGAAATCTGCCAATTATTATTTTGCAACTGACTACGATAAAAGCTAGCGATGAAATTGCTAGGGTCAGAACTCAGCCAGCGAGTTGATACTTTGTTCTGTGAGTGAGTTGCAGCAGACACTTCTTGTATTTGGGCGTTTGGATAAATGGGGATATCCTTGGGAAAATCAGCTGGTAACTGGACTGTTGGTTGGGTAGATTGGTTTGAGTTTTGGCGATCGCCATTTGGCGTTTGGTTAGCACCAAAAATTACTGGGTTATCTTTCAGTCGAGAATCTGCTGCCAAAGATTGCTCAAGGCTTTTACCAATATTACTATTAGCACAGGCCGTGAGGGAAGTGAGTAAAACTGCCAAACTGATAAAGACAGCTGAACGTTGAAAGTACAGCACAGGAAATAAAAAATTGAGTGTCAATTTCTACCCTAGCGTATTTGGGAGGAAAGGGGATCGGGAAAGGGGATCCCCGATCCCCGATCCCCAATCCCTGACTCGAAAGTGTTAAGCTGGTGTTAAAGCCGCGTTTGCTTTGCCTGATTTATAGATAAGGAAGGCGATCGCTTATAGTTCGAGATTAGCGATCGCTAAAACTATTAGGCTAAAGATGGTAAGCTAGATGGACTAAAACCAAAAATCTACCAGTGCTAGCCATTCTCAAAAAGTTGATAGTATTGTATGGCTTGTACTAGTCCGTCTATTTTGTTGTCGGCGCTTGAGCGCAACTAAAAACCCATCAAGAACTGTTTTGGTATTTCAATGACGAAACGGTCAAGCTTGATAGTTTTTTCCCAAGAATCTTGGAATTATGTATGGGGAAAATGCGGTTTTAGTCTGTGCTTAATTTAGCTGTGCAATTCGCAGTTAAACTGATATTTTTGGTGGTGCGATCGCTGTTATGTGAGGCTGAGTTCATATTTATTTAAGTTGTCTGTTCTGTTCACAGTCAAAAAGCTGTTGTATAAAAAAAGCCCAATCCTGTTGACGAAATATATTGATTCAGCGAAAATCACGACTTAGACTGATTGCACAAGTCTTGTCAAGAAAAAACTAGGCTCAGGCAAAGGCAAAGCAAATGGTTGAAAAATACATATTGTATCTCAAAAACCTATAGAGAATTGGAGTATGAAAAATCTAAAATAGATATTAAATTGAAAACAAACAAAGATCATTATCATCGACACACGCGAATTGATTTTACTCTATCTCTCAGCGTCGTCGGTTTGTTACCAGTGCTAAAACACGATTACATGCAAGCTTCCCAGGATCAGCCCATTTATTCTGAAGCTCCACTACAGTTGTTACTTTTTGTCGATGGACGACCAAAGTCTCGACAGCAAGTCCAACGAATTCGTGCGTATTTGAAAGAATTACAGGCTGACTACAAGTTTGAACTACAAATGGTTGATGTCGGACAACAACCCTATTTGGCTGAACACTTTAAACTAGTAGCGACACCAGCTTTAATCAAAATTCACCCGGAACCTCGACATATTCTGGCTGGTAGTAATATTGTTACACAGCTCAAAAATTGGTGGCCTCGCTGGCAAGTTGCAGTTGATGCCTATATAAAATTACAGAGTGACCTGCAAGAAAATACAGAGGATAATGGTCGCACCGCCTCAGTTTCTAAATCCTCTATTCGTTCAATTGCTGTATCCGCCGAACTTCTGCACTTATCAGATGAAGTTTTTCGCTTAAAACAAGAAAAGGATCAACTTGAAGAGCAATTGCAATTTAAAGACAGGGTAATTGCGATGCTAGCCCATGACCTCCGCAATCCTCTAACAGCGATTTCTATAGCTACAGAGACTCTGCAATCCAACTATAATCCAGAGAAAGCAGGTTTTGAGCGGCTAACGCCGACAATGACAAATAACTTATTCAAACAAGCCCGTAACCAAGCTCGTATTATAGATCGTATGATTACTGACCTTTTGCAAGTAGGTCGTAACAACAACGAAAGAGAATTTCCGGTGAAGCCACAAAAAACGAATTTGGGACAACTATGCTTGAATGTTTTAGAAGAATTGAGCGATCGCTACACAGCCAAATCCTTAAAAATTGAAAAGGATATTCCCAAGGATTTACCCCTAGTTTACGCCGATCCCGAACGTATCCGTCAGGTCTTGATAAATCTGCTGGATAATGCTATTAAATATACACCTGAAGGTGGTATAATTACTGTTGCCGGACTACATCGTACTACCCAGAAAGTTCAATTTAGTATTGGTGATACGGGACCTGGAATACCCGAAGAAAACCGCGATCGCATTTTTGAAAACCATTTTCGTCTGGAACGAGATGAAAGTAAAGAAGGCTACGGTATTGGTCTGTGTTTGTGCCAACGCATTATCCGCGCCCACTATGGTCAAATATGGGTAGATTCTTCACCCAGCAACGGCGCATGGTTCCACTTCACCTTACCAGTGTATATAAAGTAGTTAGTGTAGATTTTGAATTACTGACTCCCCCTTGTCTCCCTTGTCCCCTTCCCCATTCTCCCACTCCCGCAATGCAGCAATAATTTGGATATTTGCTTCTGGAAAAGCAAAAGTCTCTAACTCATCAACACTCACCCAACGTACTTCATCACATTCTATTGGCTGGGGAACTCCTTGTATGAGGCAGCAATGATGTACTGTGAGAGTAACACGGATTTGGGTGTAGGTATGGTCAATGGTGATGAGGTGTTCACCAACTTCAACTACTATTCCTAATTCTTCTTTTATTTCCCGTTGAATACACTCTTCGATAGTCTCATCAAGCTCAATTTTACCCCCCGGAAATTCCCACAATCCACCCATCGCGCCTTCTTGACGGCGGCGGTCAATGAGAATTTGTCCCTGTTGATTCCAAATTACGGCAACACCTATAATTTTATGAGGTAGAATCTTAGTCTCGTTCATAGATAGTGGCTGGTAGTGGGTTGTTTGGTAATAACGACAAATACCAAAAACAAAACTCGACAAATAAATAAATTTTTGCCGAGTCTGTATTTTAAGACAATTTGTATATTAAATTTTCAGTAGTCTCGTTTCAGAGGCTGATACCATTTTAGATTTTGGATTTTGGATTGGGAAACTCTTTGTGCATAAGAGTTATATGAATCTATCTGTCGCATCCTTTTTTTAAATTGGTATGACTACATTCAGCTATCTTATTAGTCACTTCATCAGCTGATTGTGGCTAGGACAAAGCCTAAAATCAACTTATTTGCTTTATTTAATCTTTGTAATAGCTAATTTTTAATGCTATTCAACTTCATGGTTGTTGACTTCCGTACTTTGGAGCGCCAATTCAAAGTTCATTCTCTGTTCAGCATTACGCAAGAAGTAACCGCTCATCATCGCAGATGCTAACAGACGACCGAGGCTTTCACGGCTAGTGGTAATAGTAACACCAAAGTGTTCAGGCGGCAAATTACCCAAAATTCCAATAATATTCCGTTCCATTACCTGAAATACTTCAGGAGAAGCAGGTTGAGATAGCTGACTAACGGTATCTGGAGTCAATGATTTAACATACTGCCACAAATAGTTCTCGGTTTCTGACTCACCGTTAAAAAATTCTGAGACTTTCTTAGATGGGTTGTTCACGTTTTTCCTCCTGTACTACCACAACAGCAGGGAAACTGAATTTCAATAAACTTTAATCACAGATTATGAATCATCTGTTCAACTTTACTATTGCTGTTGTGTGCTTCTGCAAACTAATGTAACAGGCTGAAGTTGTGTTGACAGTGGGTGTAACCGTACCAAAGCAAGCGGAAAGTATCACCATAGTGATTGGTAGAGGCGTAGAGGCGTAGACGCGCTACCGTTATGGGTAGACACATGGACGTCTAGTTAAAGTAGACTTAATAAACAAGCCAAAACCCATTCAGTGGGTTTTGGCTATGAGCCGCGCAATTTATTTGAGGGTGGGATGTCGTTGCTCATGAAATCCATCCAACTCGCCTTAACTTGCTAAATATTCATTGATACTGAGTTTAGATTTGCGGAGTTTAGTTAGGGCCTCCCGTTCGATTTGTCGCACTCGTTCGCGGCTGATGTTGAGTATTTCGCCAATCTTAGCTAGAGTCAGGGCGTGTCCGTCATTTAAACCAAAGCGCAAGGATATTACTTCCCGTTGTTGTGGTGTGAGATCCGCCATGAGAACTTCTAAGTCACCAGATAAGGAAGACTGGGTGACAAAATCTTCTGGAGATGCTCCTGGATCTTCTAGCATTTCTCCTAGTTCGGTATCATAATTATCTCCCAAACGTATATCTAGAGATAGAGGCACACGTGCTTTTTCGAGATACTCTCGTACTTGTTTGGGGGTTAATTCTAATTCTTGTGCTAATTCTGAAACCGAAGGAGCGCGTCCTAATTTTTGGGATAATTGACGTTGTGCTTTTTTGATTTTATTTAGTTTTTCGGTAATATGAATCGGTAAGCGAATAGTCCGACCTTTTTCGGCGATCGCACGAGTTATGGCTTGACGTATCCACCAATAAGCATAGGTAGAAAATCTGTAACCTTTGGTAGGGTCAAATTTTTCTACACCGCGCTGCATCCCAATGCTACCTTCTTGGATTAAGTCCAGCAAATCAACGTTGCGCTTAATATACTTTTTCGCCACAGAAACCACCAGTCGCAGATTAGCTTCGACCATCCTGCGTTTAGCAATTTCAGCATTAGCGATCGCTTTATCTAATTCTGTGACTTCTAAATGCGTCGCTGTCGCCCATTCTTCTAGTGTTGGTTCACGACCTAACTGGTGCTCTAGTAACTCTCTAACCTCCCGTAGGGCTACTGCTCGCTGCACCTGTTTGCCATAGAAAATCTCTTCCTCGTGTGTTAACAATGGCACGCGACCAATTTCACGTAGGTAAGTCCGCACTAGGTCTGTAGCTGTCTGAGCGGTCTTCATGGCACTACTCTTTAGTAACTCTTGGTTTGGAAGTGGGGTCTTTGATAGATGTCTTTGCCTGGGTATCTACCCAGTCAAGCGATTTTGGATTTACGCTACTATTCACACGCCCGGTAAGATGAGGACGACTCGTAGTTCTGATTTGTTCTCAGTTGTTAAAGACTACAATCACTTTTTTTTATGCACAAGTACCCACAGTCATAAAGATGGTATTTTGTAAAACATTTTGCGACTGTTATATTATTAAGCATTGTAACATTTATAATAATTTTCTGACTATAGTACAGACTACAATTGTGTGTTATTTTTATTGACTTCAGCTAAGTGATTTTTTGAAATTGCATCTACAAGCTTATTCCATAACTTTAGCAAGAGCAAGAATTTTTTCTAATTTTTCTTAATAAAACTCAATAATAACTATAATCATCTCCCTCTATAATTATTAAATTTTTATTAAAAGCGCTGAACATGGGGATCGGGGATTGGGGATCGGGGATCGGGGATTGGGGAAGGTAGGGGCCCCCTCTGGGGATAAGGGGTAACGGGGATTGTGGGGAGCAGGGAGACAAAGGAGAATAATGGATGCCCAATGCCCAATGCCCCATGCCCAATGCTTTATGCCCCATGCCCCTGTCTCTTATACACATCTAGATGTGTATAAGAGACAGGCCTAGTGCTTTATGCCCCATGCCCCATGCCCCATGCCCCATGCCCAATGCCCCATGCCCAATGCTTTATGCCCATCCCCTTTCCCCGATCCCCTTTCCCCGATCCCCTATGCTCTTATACACATCTAGATGCCCGATCCCCTTTCCCCGATCCCCTATGTAACCATGCAATAATCTTGGATGCCTTTAACATCTAAGGTTGTGTTTTGCAGAGAATGGATCGCTGCAACAGTGGCTTTGGCGCCAGCAATGGTAGTGATAATGGGGATTTTATAAGCTAAGGCTGTACGGCGAATCAGCCTAGCGTCGCTTTGGGCTTCTTCTCCTGAAGGTGTGTTAATAATGAGTTGAATTTTGTGATTTTTAATTGCATCCAACACATGGGGGCGTCCTTCGTGGAGTTTTAATACCAACTCTACTTCTAGACCATGCTCATGGAGAACACGACGTGTACCGTCAGTAGCCATGACGGTAAAGCCTAAATCGATAAATTCTTTAACTACTGTTACTGCTGCTGCTTTGTCGCGATCGTTCATTGAGACAAATACTGTACCACTCAAGGGTAAACGCTCGCCAGCACCTAATTCTGCCTTAGCAAAAGCGCGTCCAAAGTCACTGTCTATACCCATAACTTCACCAGTGGAACGCATTTCTGGGCCAAGTATGGTATCAGTACCGGGGAATTTGTTAAAGGGTAATACAGCCTCCTTCACAGCAATATGGGATGGTATGACTTCCTGTATAAAGCCAAGTTCCTCTAAAGTTTTACCTGACATAATTAAGGATGCCAGTTTTGCCAAAGGTACGCCTGTAGCTTTAGAAACAAATGGCACAGTGCGAGAAGCACGGGGATTAGCTTCTAAAATGTATACTTGGGGCGATTCAGTTTGAGCAGCAGCCACAGCAAATTGAATATTCATCAGCCCAACCACATTTAGTGCTTGTGCTAATTGCACTGTCCACTGACGAATTTGATCAAGAACTGTTACTGGTAGGGAAATAGTAGGTAAAGAACACGCTGAGTCTCCTGAATGGATACCCGCTTGTTCAATGTGTTCCATTATCCCACCAATGACGACTCTACCTGTGTGATCTGCGATCGCATCTACGTCTACTTCGATCGCATTTTCCAGGAATTTATCGATTAAAATCGGGTGTTCTGGTTCTACTTGCACCGCAAAGGTCATGTAGCGTTCTAATTCTGTATCAGAGTAGACAATTTCCATGGCTCTACCTCCCAACACATAGCTAGGACGCACTACCACCGGATAGCCAATGCGTTTGGCGACAATCAAGGCGTCTTCATAGGTACGAGCAATACCATTTGCTGGTTGAGCAATATTTAATTGTTTGAGAATTTTCTCAAACCGTTCCCGGTTTTCAGCCATGTCAATCGAATCTGGAGAAGTACCCCAAATTTTGGTTATTTGTTCTTGGTTATTAGTGACAAAGGACGATTTTAAATATTTCTGCAATGGTACAGCTAATTTCAAAGGTGTTTGTCCACCAAACTGGACAATTATACCTACAGGATTTTCTGCCTCAATGATGTTTAGTACATCTTCTTTTGTGAGGGGTTCAAAATAAAGGCGATCGCTTGTGTCATAATCCGTTGACACGGTTTCCGGGTTAGAGTTGACCATGATGGTTTCATAGCCTGTGTTCTTGAGTGCAAAGGCTGCATGACAACAACAGTAGTCAAATTCAATTCCCTGACCAATCCGGTTTGGACCACCACCCAAAATCATGACTTTGGGTTTATCTGTAGGCAAAATCTCTGTTTCTTCTTCGTAGGTTGAATAATAGTAGGGAGTGAATGCCTCAAACTCAGCCGCGCAGGTATCCACTGTTTTATATACTGGGATGACACCTAATTGTTTGCGGTATGCTCTGACTTCATCTTCTGTGGTTTTGGTGGCATAGGCAATCTGGCGATCGCTAAATCCTTGACGCTTCACTGCATACATTTGCTCTTGTGTCAAGCTCTGTAATGGTGTCCGCTTCAGGAATTTTTCGATTTCCAATAGTTCCTGCATTTTGTCGAGGAACCAAGGGTCAATCCCAGTTAATTCGTAGATTTCTTCAATACTCAGACCCAATTGCATAGCATGGCGCACAGCAAAAATGCGCTCAGGATTTGGTGTCCGCAGTTGGGCGCGAATTTGTTCACCACTGGGGAGTTTTTCTTTGATGTCGCATCCCCAACCGGCGCGTCCTGTTTCCAGAGAACGCAAGGCTTTTTGGAAAGACTCGTTAAATGTCCGTCCCATAGCCATTGCTTCCCCTACGGACTTCATTTGTGTGGTTAGTACTGGTTCAGAACCGGGGAACTTTTCAAAAGCGAACCGGGGTATTTTGGTGACTACGTAATCTATAGTCGGTTCAAAGGAAGCAGGAGTTTTCTTTGTGATGTCGTTTTTAATTTCATCCAAAGTGTAACCGACAGCTAATTTTGCTGCCATTTTGGCGATGGGGAAACCAGTTGCTTTACTCGCCAAAGCCGAACTACGAGAAACACGGGGGTTCATTTCAATGACAACGACTTCCCCATCCACAGGATTGACGGCAAACTGAATATTAGAACCACCAGTTTCTACGCCAATCTCGCGGATAATTTTAATTGCCATATCCCGCAGCCGTTGATATTCTTTGTCGGTAAGGGTTTGGGCTGGGGCGACGGTAATTGAGTCTCCGGTATGGATACCCATTGGGTCTAGGTTTTCAATTGAGCAGATAATCACCACGTTATCTGCTAAATCGCGCATGACTTCCAGTTCGTATTCTTTCCAACCTAGTAAAGATTGGTCAATCAGAATTTGCGATACTGGCGAAGCATCAATTCCACCTTGGGCCATTTCCGCAAATTCTTCTTCGTTGTAAGCAATCCCACCACCAGTACCACCCAAGGTAAAAGCAGGACGAATAATTAAAGGATAAGTACCGATGCGGTGGGCGATCGCTTTTGCTTCTTCTAGTGATGAAGCTGTTCCACTGGGACACACGCTGACGCCGATCTTAGCCATGGCGTCGTTAAACAGTTTTCTGTCTTCGGCTTTTTCTATTGCTGGTAACTTCGCACCGATTAATTCGACGTTGTACTGTTCCAACAATCCGCTTTTTGCCAAAGTTACAGCAATGTTAAGGGCGGTTTGTCCTCCCATTGTTGGTAACAAGGCGTTGGGGCGTTCTTTGGCGATTACTTTTGCGACTAATTCGGGTGTGAGTGGTTCAATGTAGGTGCGATCGGCTGTTTCCGGATCGGTCATAATAGTAGCAGGGTTGGAGTTCACCAACACTACTTCATAACCTTCTTCTCGTAACGCTTTACAAGCCTGGGTTCCAGAGTAGTCAAATTCACAAGCTTGTCCAATCACTATTGGGCCTGACCCTAATAGTAGAATTTTTTTAATGTCATCACGACGGGGCATAGTTCTTGTTTTGGAGTAAGAGAATACAAATCTTGATTATTTTAAGGGTCTTTGCTACCTACTACTAATGCTGTCTATTATCAACTTTTCTGCATTTAATCACAGCTACCAAGTAAGGAAAAGCTGCTCTTATCGATTTTTCTCCTATTTCCAGGATTTTATGGTGTTACTTCCTGTTGGTCACAGCAAGAAGGCAAAGTTATGGAAGTTTCACAAAAAAAACACAGTTCAATTATATTGTCAATTTATTTTTTAGATTTTTAAACTGATTTTTACGATTTTTCGATACTTTAATTACATGTAGTAATGATGCAATATTTTGCAATTGTTTTGCTGAATGTAACTCTTGTTAGTTATTTTTCTCAATACAAGGACAATGTAATTTTAACTATACATAAAGTAAGTTTAAAAAGATGAGGGTTTTTGAAACAGAAATGCTTAGGATAGCATTTCATTTCTAAATCATTCGTGAACAACAAGCTCCCTGACTTATTGTAGAAATCGGGGAGTTGGCTTTGAAATTCTACATTAATTGCTATATTAAGATATAAGAATTATTTGCAATAATTATATTGTGTATGTTTATATACCATAATAAAAAAGCAGAGACTAAAAATTTTAATCTCTGCTTTTTTATATTTTTTTTTACAACCAACACTTGGAAATTCTTTACATTTTAACAAAAATGTTTGAAACTTATTGGAGTGTTAGTTTTGAACACGTTGAACGAAGCCTAAAGTTAAACTATCTTTGGCAAGGAAATGAGCTAAATGGTAAGCTCTTTCCTCAGTTTCCAAAAGGATTTTTTCGTAGAGATAACGTGTAGCGCGATCGCCTAAACTCTCTGCTTGAGAAGCTTGACCACGGAGGACTCTAATAATAGCCTGCTCTGCTTTGAGGTCATTTTCTACCATATCACGGCTAGAAAATACGCCATCTATTTCTTGTTCAAAGCAAGTTAATTCTGCCAATTTGGCAAAAGTAGCAACTGGTACTCCTCCCAGTCCATTTAAGCGTTCACCAATATCATGGATATGTTCTTGGATTTCTTTATAGCTATCGTTAAAAAACTCGTGCAAAGAATAGTATTCTGCACCTTCGACTACGAAATGATGCTTTTGGTATTGTAAAGCTAGAGCTTGAAAACTAGCTAGGACAACGTTAAATCCTTCACAAACTGGAGTGGTGACACTGCGATCCAGCAAGACAGGATTGTCGTAAACTTGACCAAAATTTTGTAATAAAGTTTGCGTTTCAGACATTGTTCTCCTCGCTTTTGAGCAGTTATGCTTTCTAACCGCTTAGGTTTTTACATATTAGCATTTTAAAAATGAAAACCAGGTAGATCAATATGATTAAATTTTCATTTTTAAGTACATAAAATTTTGGTTTTTATTTATTATTGAAAATTCATATCATCAAATAACTTGATTTTCACTTGCGAACAAAGTTAGACAGTTCAATGTCATCAGCAGGGGTATGTTTTATTTGTTAGCAGTAAAAAGAGTTTGCAAAAAAAGTAAAGATTTGCATTAAGAAGAAGCAGAGAAAAGACATATTTTGTTTTTTATTGACATTTTTAATCAAAAATAGCTTTTATTTGTGATATACAGGCTTAATTTAGCTAAATTAATTCTTTTTACAGATATTACTCAGTTTTGTTATTTTTAGCTCGAACTTACTTGAGCTTATAGGCTTGATTGAAAAACTTTTGCAAAAACTAATGAGAAAAGTTTGCACTTAGGTTATGCTTATTTAAGGAGTTCAACTCCAAAAATACCTATGTCAAGGGAGTCAAAACGCAGTGTTTACTGCGAGGTTATAGCACTTTGAGGGCGGCAATGTTGAAGTCTTTTAGTTCAGAAATAGAAGCAAAACACGTTGTAGAAGTGAATTGGTCAGATCGTTGGCAAGTCTATCAACGCTTACAGGAACTAGATATTCCCTGTTGGTGCGAGACTAACCAACCCTTGACAATTCAAATTGAAAATGCTTACACAGCTATTCAAGTTTGGAGTGTCATACGGCAATTTACCGCGTCTCGGCAAGTATTGATTTGGGCTTTAGAAGCGTGTTGGTAGCTTGGTCGCCAAGCTCTCTCAAGTAATATCTCGCTTGATTGGTTGTATTAGTCAAAAATTAGGTAAGTACCATGAGTAATCCCCACAATACTGAAACAACAGCATTTTGTATGGAGGCTAGATTCCTCGATTTTGTGATTAAAGATGGCTATAAACTCAAAGGACTACTGCTAGCTACGCCTGAAGGCGAATGTTATGTAAAACTAGCTAAACATTTACGAGTAGCATTTGACTGGCGTTTACCGCGCGGTACTTGGTTACAAGTTGTGGGTGAAAAAAAATACGATCGCAAAACAGGTGAAATCAAACTCAAAGCTGAACGAATTTTAGCAGCCAGAATAGACACGGTGACACCAACAAAAGAAGACACACAGAACTTCACCGTATCTTCTGCTAATTACACCAAGTCAAAAGTAGCAAAATCAACTATCTTGGTATGTCAAAAATCTGATTGTATGAAACGTGGCGGTACAGAAGTATGTCAAGCTATACAAACAGCTATGAGCGATCGCGGTTTAGAAGACCAGGTAACGATCAAGGGAACTGGCTGTATGAAAAATTGTAAAGCAGGGCCTAACTTAGTCATGCCCGATAAAACCCGCTATAGTCGTATCAAAGCCACACAAGTACCCGCACTTATAGACAAGCACTTTAGTGAAACTACATTGGCGATCGCCAGTAGTAATAATATTTAAAGAAAAATTTTTTAATAGAAATATTTTATTTTACATTTGATACTGAGTCCTAATTTTTGCCAGTTTTTTGCAAAAATTAGGGCTTATCCCCATACTGCAAGGGATAAGATTTTTCGTCATATTTTTGGGATTGTAGACGCGATATATCGCGTCTCTACATGATTTAAATGTCAATTGATTTGTCTTATCCGAGAAGTATTAGGATTTATCCAGCTTCCTTGAAAAGCGCCTCCCAATCAATTACAGAAGGTCGCGATCCACTATTAACTATTTCAAAAGCTTTTCTTTCACAATCAGGATTTGTGAGACATTCCACGCACGCTGCTGCAACATCAATGCGACTAGTTTGACCAGTAAGTTTGTCACCCGTTCCCAGTATTACACCAAGCTTACCTCCTGTTTTGGCTTGCAACAAAGTGTTGAGGTCGTATGAAGTATAGGGGCCGTCAATCAGGCGACCTGGGCGGATAATAGTGTAAGGCAAGCCAGAATTAGCGATCGCTTCCTCGCCTTTTTGTTTGGCATCTAATACACCAAAGGCATTAAGAATACTATAGGGAAACTTGTCTTTGCGTAAAACTCCGCAGGAAGATACATAAACAAACCGCTTCAACCCAGAGGGTGCTGCTTGTACTAAATCACTGACACCCTGAAAATCAACTTTTTCAGGACTATTTTTTGCTTTAGCTTTAGCATCTGAAGGATTCAAAAACAGCTTTATCGATGCAATTAAGTTAGGTGTTTCCTCAAAATCCCATTTCGCAGAAGGGAAAGCACTAGTTCCAGTGCAACATATGATGTAGTTAACACCCTCCGTTGCTGCTGGAAGTGTAGCCTCTTCGCGTAGATCACCAACAGCAATTTCTACCTTATCCTCAAACATTTTTTGGGCTTTAGCAGTATTGCGTGTCAGAATACGAATTTTAAAACCTTTTTCTAACAGCTTACTTACCACCAGCTGTCCAACTCCGCCAGTAGCGCCAGTAACAAGTACTCTTTCTTCAGTAGATACTCCAGCAGAAGTCATAAACTATCACCAAGGATTAAAATTGATAACAGACACGATGAATCGCGTCTCTATTAAATATCAACCACCGCTGATTTTGGCTTTGTATCCCAGCTTGAGCAAGATTTCCAGGATTTTCTGCTTGTGTTCCCCTTGAATTTCGATTTCGTTATCTTTAACTGTTCCACCTGTACCGCACTGAGTTTTCAACTGTTTGAGTAATGCTTGCAAAGTTTCTGGTTTTGTTTGAAAACCGCTAATGACAGTGACAGTTTTTCCTTTGCGTCCAGCGCGAGTTGCTTGTACCCGTACATTTTGTTTTTCGGGTGGTAGTTCTTGAGTTGGTCTTTCTAATGCTGGCGAGTAGTTGTCACCAAATTCACGGTAAACAAAGCGATCGCTTGATGATTTATCCTTGGGGGAAGCCATAAACTTTAATAATTAGTGAACAGTTATCAGTTATCAGTTATCAAAGACTGACAACTGTTTAGTAGTCTTGAGTAGTAGTTCACCACATTGATTTTGGCAACTTGGCCAGATCCCCGACTTTTTTAAAAAGTCGGGGATCTAACCCCTCGCAAAGAGTCAAAATTTGCGTGGCGAAGTAGTAGTCTGTTTTTATCCTAATCCGGTTCAGACTTTTTTATAATTAAGTTCGTCTTGTAGTTTAAACTTCAGTACTTAACCGATAATTCCTCGCAGGCTACAAACCTTCAAATCCAAAATCCCATGACTACTACTCCCATTTTCCCCAATTTCCAAACTAATCAACACCCTGACCCCCAAGGACGCTTTGGTCGCTTTGGTGGTAAATATGTTCCAGAAACATTAATGCCAGCACTGGCAGAATTAGAAGTAGCATACGAGCAATATCGCAATCAAGCTGCTTTTGTTGCTGAGTTACAACAATTACTCCGTGATTACGTCGGACGTGCTACTCCTTTATATTTTGCCGAACGCCTTACCGCCCATTATGCTCGTCCAGATGGCACAGGGGCGCAAATTTACTTAAAACGCGAAGATTTAAATCATACAGGCGCTCATAAAATAAATAATGCGATCGGTCAGGTATTGTTGGCGAAGCGCATGGGCAAAAAGCGGATTATTGCCGAAACTGGTGCTGGTCAACACGGTGTAGCAACAGCAACAGTCTGCGCTCGATTTGGTTTAGAATGTGTGATTTATATGGGCGTTCACGATATGGAACGTCAAGCTTTGAATGTATTTAGAATGAAGCTGATGGGAGCAGAAGTCCGACCAGTAGCGGCGGGAACAGGTACACTTAAGGATGCTACTTCGGAAGCAATTCGGGATTGGGTGACAAATGTCGAAACGACTCACTATATCTTGGGTTCGGTGGCTGGCCCTCATCCTTATCCAATGATGGTACGGGATTTTCATGCGGTAATTGGACAAGAAACCCGCGCTCAAGCAATGGAAAAATGGGGCGGCTTACCTGATATTCTCATGGCTTGTGTCGGTGGTGGTTCTAATGCAATGGGACTTTTTCACGAGTTTGTGAATGAGTCATCTGTCAGGTTAATTGGGGTGGAAGCTGCTGGCGAAGGTGTGAATACAGAAAAACATGCAGCCACGTTGACAAAAGGACGAGTTGGTGTATTGCATGGAGCCATGAGTTACCTGCTACAAGACAACGATGGACAGGTGATAGAAGCTCATTCAATTAGTGCTGGTTTAGACTATCCAGGTGTGGGACCAGAACATAGTTATTTAAAAGATGTTGGACGTGCTGAATATTATAGTGTGACTGATGCTGAAGCTTTAGCCGCATTCCAAAAACTTTCGCGCTTAGAGGGAATTATACCTGCACTCGAAACCTCCCATGCGATCGCCTACCTCGAAACCCTGTGTCCCCAACTGAGCGGTAGTCCCCGGATTGTGATTAACTGTTCTGGACGTGGTGATAAAGATGTGCAGACAGTAGCTAAATTCCTCAATCAGTAAACAGTGATCAGTGGTCAGTCAACAACCAAACCTAATAACTGATCACTGTCTTCATGGGTCTATCTTGAGACTCTGGTTGTACTCAAGATTGTAATGTTACAGTTCAAGAAGCATTACTAATGCTTGTAGGACAATGACTGAGCAACGTGAGTCTGATTTCCCGTCAGCAAATATTCAAAACTCAAATGAACCGACTAATGATCTCAATAAAGAGTCGGTAGATAATTCCAATCCAAATCCGATCGCAAGTGTTTGGAATAAGACAACAGAACGATTAATCCAAGTTCTACCCGTAGAAAAAATATCACAGTCGTTTGTGAAGTGGTTTAGTGTTAGTGAAGCTCAAGTTGCAGAGATTTTAGAGCAAGTACGAGCAGAACTACCAACCACAGAAGCCTTATTGATTGGTAAGCCTCAAGCTGGTAAAAGTTCTATTGTCAGGGGATTAACAGGTGTTTCTGCTGAAATTGTTGGTCAAGGATTTCGTCCCCATACTCAAAACACCAAGCGCTACGCTTATCCTTCTAATGATCTACCTTTACTGATTTTTACTGATACTGTTGGGCTAGGTGATGTTAATCAAGATACTGATGTAGTCATTCAAGAACTAATTGGTGATTTGCAAAAAGATAGTCGTGGCGCCAAAGTCATGATTCTCACTGTCAAAATTAACGACTTCGCCACTGATACACTACGACAAATTGCTCAGGAGTTACGTCAAAAATATCCAGATGTTCCCTGTGTATTAGCAGTTACTTGTTTACATGAGGTTTATCCTCCTGATGTTGCGGATCATCCAGAGTATCCACCAGTATACGAAGAACTTAACCGCGCTTTTGCTGCGATTGAGGAAACTTTTACTGGACTGTACGATCGCTCTGTACTCATCGACTTTACCCTAGAAGAAGATGGTTACACACCAGTGTTTTACGGGTTAGAAGTATTGAGAGATACTCTAGCAGATTTACTACCAGAAGCCGAAGCCAGAGCAATTCACCAGTTATTAGATCAGGAAACTGGTGAGAAGATTGGTAATCTCTACCGAGATGTGGGACGTCGTTATATTTTGGCTTTTGCTGTGATCGCCGCCACAATCGCCGCCACACCTCTACCTTTAGCTACAATGCCTGTGTTAATTGCATTGCAAGTATCAATGGTCGGGTTATTAGGTAAATTATATGGACAAACACTTACACGTTCTCAAGCTGGTGGTGTCGTGAGTGCGATCGCAGGTGGCTTTTTTGCAAGAACAGTTGCACGGGAGCTAGTTAAATTTATACCTGGATTTGGTAGTGTTATTGCTGCTTCTTGGTCTGCTGCCTATACCTGGGCATTGGGTGAAGGTGCTTGTGTATACTTCGGTGATTTAATGGGAGGTAAAAAACCCGATCCTCAAAAAATTCAATCTGTGATGCAAGACGCATTTGAGCAAGCAAAAGCACGTTTTCGAGGTATGAAGTGAAATTCTAAATACCCTAAAACATTTAACAATTCTTTTCCTTCTACTTATTAGCGATTTATTAAAATTATGTTTCTTACTCAAACAGTTCCCCGTCAACGAGAAATCGTTGAAGTTCTTTTCCGTAATGGCTGGGACTATATGCGAAGATTGCTCACAGGTGGTAAAGCTGATGAGCCTCAGTTACCCACACCAGCAGTTTTAAAAAATATCTTGGTTGATTTGGGGCCTGTGTACGTCAAATTGGGTCAACTACTTTCTACCCGTCCAGACTTGCTAAGTGGTTCTTATATCGAAGAACTATCAACACTACAAGATGAAGTCCCACCAGTTTCTTGGTCAGAAATAGAAGTTCTGATTCGTCAACAACTCAAACAACCTTTAGAAGAAACCTTTACAACAATTAATCCTGTACCAGTAGCAGCCGGTTCCATTGCTCAAACCCATCGAGCTACCCTCAAAGATGGTCGAGAAGTTGCTTTGAAAGTGCAACGTCCAGGAATTGATGTTACTGTTGCCGGAGATATTGCTTTGATTCAAGGTATTGCTGATTTAGTAGCACGCACTGAATTTGGTCAAAGCTACGAAATCAAATCGATCGCCGAAGAGTTTGTCAAAGCTTTGGAAGCAGAGTTAGATTTCACAGTAGAAGCTAGTTATACTGACGATTTGCGGCGCAATTTATCTGCGAGTCGCTGGTTTGATCCAAATCAGATCAAAGTCGCACAAATTTACTGGGATTTGACTACACAAAAATTACTAGTAATGGAATGGTTGGATGGTGTACCGTTGTTGTCGGCAAATTTAAGTAGCCAAAACGGTAAAAGCCCGATTGTAGAAAGACAAGAAATTACTACCTTGTTATTTCGTGCTTTTTTCCAACAATTATATATAGATGGATTTTTTCACGCCGATCCTCATCCAGGCAATATTTTTTATCTTAAAGATGGGCGAATTGCTTTAATTGACTGCGGGATGATGGGGCGACTCGATCCGCGGACACAGCAAATTTTAACAGAAATGTTATTAGCAATAGTTGATTTAGATGCTCAACGGTGCGCCCAGTTAACTTTGCAATTAGCGGATTCAAATCAACCTGTCATTTTGTCTCGTCTCGAAAATGATTATGACCGGATGTTGCGGAAGTACTATAACTTGAACTTGGCGCAAATGAATTTCAGTCAGATCATTTATGAACTGTTACAAGTCGCTCGTAATAATAAAATTCGTTTACCTAGTAATATGGGTTTATATGCCAAAACCCTAGCTAACTTAGAGGGAGTAGCACGATCATTTAATCCAGATCTGAATTTTATAGATGAAATTCAACCATTAATTACAGATTTATTCCGTCGTCAGTTGTTCGGAGAATCACCAGTGCGATCGCTCCTGAGAACAGCGCTAGACTTGAAAAGCCTCTCTTTACAATCTCCCCGACAAATCGAATTATTGCTAGATCGAGTCACATCAGAAACATTGCAGTGGAATTTAAATGTACGTGGCCTAGATAGCTTGCGTCGTACCACCGATGATGCTGCCAATCGGCTTTCTTTTAGTATCCTAGTAGGTTCACTGATTATGGGAGCAGCAATTATTTCAAGTAACGCCAGAACACCACAATTTTCTCTTCTAAGTAACGTGTTATTTGCTACAGCAACCTTCTTGGGTTTGTGGCTGGTAATTAGTATTTTGCGATCAGGACGTTTAAGATAATTTTGTTGGTTGTCGTTTGGAAGTTCAAAAAACCTGCCTGCGATTGGAATCGCAGTTTCATAGCTTGATTATATGAGGTCGTATGAAGACGACTTGTGCTATTAGCTAAGGGTTTGAACCCTTAGCGGTATATTGAAAAAATTACGATGCTCCCTAAACAACCGTTAACCACCAACTAACAACTATTAACCACTAACTACCATCTACCTTATGCCAATCATTGAAGCTCAAAATCTGAGCAAAGTTTATCCTGTCGCTGTGAAAGAACCAGGTATTGCGGGAACAATTACCCACTTTTTTCGCCGCACCTATCGCCAAATCAAAGCAGTTCAAGATGTTTCCTTTGAAATAGCACCTGGGGAAGTAGTTGGGTTTTTAGGACCAAATGGTGCTGGAAAAACCACCACACTCAAAATGCTCACAGGATTGATTCATCCTTCTAGCGGTATAGTTAAAGTCGCTGGTTATGTTCCCTTTCGTCGCCAAGAACCATTTTTGCAAAAAATAACCTTAGTAATGGGACAAAAGCAACAATTAATTTGGGACTTGCCAGCAGTGGATTCATTGAAAATTAACGCTGCTGTTTACAATATAAGCGATCGCGAATTTAAAAAGCGAGTCGGCGAACTCACCGAAATGCTGTCTCTAGAAGGAAAACTTAACCAACCAGTACGCAAACTGTCTTTAGGTGAGCGTATGAAAGCAGAAATTTTAGCAGCACTTTTACATCGTCCTTCGGTGCTATTTTTAGATGAACCAACTTTGGGACTAGACGTTAATGCTCAGATGGGGGTGCGCGACTTTTTACGAGAGTATAATCAGCGTTATCAAGCGACAGTACTCTTGACAAGTCATTACATGGCAGATATTACCGCTCTGTGTCAACGAGTATTATTAATTCACCAAGGTAAGTTGATGTATGACGGTAGTCTCGATGGACTATTAGAAAAGTTTGCACCTTATCGAGAAGTACATGTGGAATTAACACAACCTCTGTCAAAACAAAGACTCATGTTCTATGGTGATGTCCAAAAATTAGATGGACGAATGGTCTGTTTTATGGTGCAACAAGAAGACTTAACACGCACCGTTTCACGAATCCTAGCAGAGTTAGATGTGATTGATTTAACCGTAAATGAACCACCAGTGGAAGAAGTCATTGGAAGAGTATTTCAAGCAGGGGTAGTTACTAGCTAAAAATTGTTGTTTTTACATTGTTGGTGCTTAATAACTAATGACTATTGTACAAACACCATTAATACTATTGTACAGACGCGATGTTCCTCGCGTCTCTAATGACAAATTATGCAAAGACTTATCAAAACAATATTAACTTTTCTGTCTGTGTACTACTCCTACATGATGGAGTATCGCGCAGAACTAATTTTATGGGTTTTAGCTGGCTCTTTACCAATTATCCTAATGGGAGTTTGGATACAAGCTGCTCAAGGTGGACAATTCGGTTTAACACCCGTGGATTTTGCTCGTTACTTTCTGGCTGTTTTTCTGGTGAGACAGTTCACAGTTGTATGGGTAATTTGGGAAGTGGAAAAGGAAGTAGTAGAAGGTAAACTTTCTAACCGATTGCTACAACCAATTGATCCAGTATGGCATCATGTTGCTGCCCATATTAGTGAAAGATTTGCTCGTATACCATTCGCAATTCTGTTAGTAGGATTGTTTTTTATACTCTACCCTCAAGCTTTTTGGATACCGAGTTTCGGAACTTTTTTATTGTTTAGTTTAGTGGTGATATTAGCTTTTATTTTACGCTTCGTGATTCAGTACACTTTTGCTATATTTTCCTTTTGGACAGAAAGAGCAAGCGCTTTGGAAGATTTCTGGTTTTTGTTCTTTTTATTTTTATCTGGTATGATTGCCCCTCTTGAAGTTTTCCCAGAATCAGTCAGGACGGTAGTACTCTTTACTCCTTTTCCCTATTTAATTAATTTCCCAGCAAGTATTTTGGTAGGAATACCTGTAAATTTGACACAGGGATTGATATCAATTTTGGGTTGGATTTTGTTTTTTCTGGGTTTGAATCGTTGGTTATGGCGACAAGGATTGAAGCGGTATTCGGGAATGGGAGCATGAATTAATGTCTCGTAACAAGCTGCTACGTATCTACACAGAATTTTCATACCCATGTCATTAATTATTCATAGAAATTTTGGTAGAATTTCTGGTAGCAAACATTAGATTTGCTCCTCATACCACACCGCTGCTCTCTTGTGTGCTAAAGGCAAGAGAGCTTTTTTATTGAAGATGACAATTAGCTAACCGTCTACCAAAAATTCATGTCCAACAGTCCATTAATTCCACAGCCAAATTCAAATGATGCACAAGAAGCAGTTTTGACACCGCTAACAGAAGCAATGATTCAACGTGCAGAACAAGGTGTTGCTTATGCACGCGATCGCTATACTAATGAAATTATCCACCAAGCGCTACAGTCGGCGGAAGCAATTGCGGAAGGTGCTTCAGAACACAAAGTTAGCGGTGAAATGCGGCGAAAGGTAATACGGACTCTCATCCATAGTTTATTTCGAGTGAAAGTTGAGTTTTCAGAACGGATTCCTACTCAACCAGTCTTAATTGCTGCTAATCATCTAAATCATATTGATCCGTTTTTATTACTATCAGAATTACCCGCACATCCCTACACCTATATTTTTGGTGATGCTCGTACCCTTTACAACCAGTGGTGGAAACGAAAATTTCTACATTTAGCTAAGGGAGTCATACCTATAGAACGGATCTGGAAAGAAGAATTAGCAGTAATACAAGCTGCGAAAACTGGACATGAAGATTTAGTTGAATTAGCAGATGCTATAGAAAAAAATGTCCCCACAGGTAAATCTATAGAATTTATGCGACGCTTAGATCGTATTGTTCAAGGCATTTTTGCTTGTGGGGAAAGTATAATTCTATTTCCAGAAGGAAGATTGGGCAAGGCTGAAGGTCAGTTATTTGTTCCTCTCAAACGCGGTGTTGCTATTTATGCTTTGCGTTCTGGAGTACCAATTTTACCCATAGCTTTAGTTGGGACACAAAATCTGTACCTCTGCAAACAATTAACTGTTCGATTTGGCGAACCGATTATTTCTCCTCAATCTAGTCGTCCCAAAGCACAAGAAATACAAGCAGTTGTAGATAAATTAGAAGTCGCACTAACGGATTTATTACCGAAAGATTATCAAGAACCGAAAGAACCGAAGTTCTTAAATCACTTTCTTAATCATATGTTTTGGTGAGTAGAGACGCGAAATTACTCTTTCACCTTCATGTCTTGGTGTTTCAAAAGTCGATTTTTAACCACGGAGACACAAAGACACAAAGAAAAGTACAGTTTTTAATTTTGGATAAAGTTGAACTAAGTGCGATCGCACTCCAATTTTATTAGGACTTACGCACACTCTACCAATTCTTGGCTTCTTGGCTTCTACCGTTCCGGTAGACACGTAGACGCTTCTGCGGCTTCCGTAGGTAGTGGCTTCTGAAAGTAGTCGCTTGCGCGTCTATGGCGGTTTAATAAGTAAAGCTTTTTGGCGATTTTTGCGTAAGTCCTGTTTATCTCAACTATATTTATTCTAGATATAATTATATAAAAATACTGAAATTTATAACTTCAATTTAAATATGAAAATTAGAACTATTACAACAGGAATTTCCTTAGCTTCTCCCAAGGAAAAAGATAAAATCAAGCAAGCTGCGGAGTTTAATCAGCAAGCAAAACTTTTGTTTGAACAATTTGGTTATGAAGTGCAAACAACGAGAATAGCTACAAATTCATGGGAAGAGTATCTACAAGATTTCTCTGCTACAGAAATCATCACTATTATTCAAAATATAGAAAATTTTTGTGATGAACTTAACATCAATTTTTTTAATATTGGATATGCCAGTCGCCCGGAAAAGATTGCTATCATTCCAGAAATAAATAAAAGCACATCTTTAATTTTTTCTTCCTCTAAAATTGGCGACAAAAAAACTGGTATTAACTATGAAAGTACTTTAGAATCAGCAAAAGCAATTAAACGTATTTCTCAAGAAACTGAAAATGGTTATGGTAACTTTCGATTTTGTGCTTGGGCAAATTGTAACTCAACCATACCATTTTTCCCGGTTGCCTACCATGAAGGTGATACATCTTTTGCTCTTGGTGTAGAGTGCAGTAATTTAGTAATGAAAGCTTTTGCTACAGCAAACACTAACATTCAATTAGCAGAAAATAATCTGCAATTACTTTTAGCAGAGGAATTAAATAAAATAGCAGATATATGTGAAAAAATCTCTGCAAAATTTGGTATTAATTATAACGGTATTGATACATCATTAGCACCACCTTTAGAGCGACAAGACAGTATTGCTTTTGCTTATGAAAAACTGATGAATAGCAAATTTGGCTATCAAGGAACGCTAACAGTTTCTGGAATGTTGACTCGTGTTTTAAAAAGTGTTCCAGTCAAAATTTGTGGTTATTCTGGTTTGATGCTTCCTGTTTGCGAAGATGTAGGTTTGGCTGCCAGAGCAAACGAAAAAACTTATGATATTACTAATTTACTATTGTACTCAGCAGTTTGTGGTTGTGGACTTGATACAGTACCCATACCTGGTAATATTTCTGTAGAAAAGATTGCAGCAATATTAATGGATATAGCAACTTTAGCCATCAAGCTAGATAAGCCTTTATCAGCACGATTGTTTCCAATTCCAGGAAAAGAAGCTGGGGAAATGACTGCTTTCAATTCCCCATATCTTGTTGATTGCAAAATATTTGCTGTTGATTAGATTTGTTATTTAGTTAGTCAGAGAAACAATAAACAACTAGTCAGAAAGCAAACTTGGCGAAGTTAGTACAAAAACATCTCTCGTTCCTACACCCTCTCCTATGGGTTTAATAGGAGTAGTAAAGTGAAAGAATTGATGATCGTTTATCAGTAGTAATTCTCCCGGATAGAGAATTTTATTGAAAACGGGCTTTTCTTTCTTAGCAGTATATAAATGGGTTTCTCCACCTTGAATATTGTTTCTATCAACAGAAAAGATACCGATAAAATCAGTCCCATCTCTATGAATACCTTCAGGTGCAGGATTACCAAAATTCTCTGGTGAACAACTAGTTCTGATTTGATGCACTCCGATTTCTGCTTCTGGATGCAGTTTACAAGAATCAGTAAATGCGAAAACTAGGTTTTTAAATATATCTAGTTCTATGAGTGCATCATCTAATTCTGCAAACTCTCTTTTAATATCACCTAATAAGGGGTTATAATCTTTGCTTTGAAACAGATAACCATGAGGTAATTTGATTAACTTATCTTCAGAAACTATAAAACGTGATAACCTTCTAGTACGATAGTTACCTTTAATATAAGGGTCAACAGGTAAGTTATTAAAAAATGGTTGGAAACCTTCTGTAATTATGGAGTTTACCTTTCGTAGGGTAAATAAAAAGGCGTATTCCAATTCTGTTGATCCCAGGACTCTTTGCATACGGTTTTTCTCCTGGTATATTGCTTTTCTTTGTATCCTTCCGTGTTTTATATCTTGAGGAAGGCTTATATTTCCTAGTGTATGCTATTTTTTATAAAAATGTCGTTAAGTAGACTACAGAAAATGTCATTTTATGATATATAAAACTGAAACCTATTGATGTAGTGAGCAAAGAGAATTAAGAATTTTGTCAGTACTGCTGATATGAAGTGAAACGATAATAAATATTATGTTTTTAGATATCAAGTAGCTACACATTGGACATAGTCTGGAAGCGATCGCACTCAAAGCGATCGCTTCCAGGCTTAAATCGGTATACAACAAGGAATTACAATACATCCACTTGCTGCGCGTTGATTTTGCAGAGTTTGAGCAGCGATTTTACACGCTTTGAATCTTTGAGGAGCCATTTGTATAGCTGTGAGCAAATTCTGGTTAATTAATTGGTGCTTGATGTAGTCCGAGCAAGAATCACCCCCATAAAGTAATCGATGGGGACAGGAAAAACCTTTGTGAGGAGAAAAGCGCTTTTGATAAGTATTGAGTGATGCGATCGCAACTTGGCCTGCAAAAGCTTCAATAGTACTGACTGACATCAGAAAAATAGTGATCTAAACAACCACTCAATCTTCTATCCAACGTCAGTCTCTATTACTCTATCAACAGGTTTAATTTGCATACTAGTTCAAATCGGCTGGTATGAATAAAATTTGACTAAAATCAAATATTGCTGAATTCCATTCCCAATCAAGATTATGAGTTTTTCCAGCCGCAATTCACCCTTCAAAAACATCGTCACATATACTATATTGAGTGCGATCGCACTAGCAACGCTTTTTCCTTTATTTTGGCTGTTAAGTACAGCACTCAAATCTCAAAGTGAAAATATCTTTCAGTCACCACCGCAGTTACTACCAAGCCAACCAACTTTAGAAAACTTTGTTAACGTTTGGCAATCTAATCCTTTTGGACAATATCTATTCAATAGTACTTTCGTTGCTCTACTGACTGTCGGATTAAATTTACTATTTTGCGCTTTAGCTGCTTATCCCTTAGCGAGACTTTCATTCGCGGGAAGAGACTGGATTTTTATCGCAGTTATTTCCACAATTATGATTCCGTTTCAAATTGTGATGATACCCCTGTATATTTTGACAGTCCAGTTGGGCTTAAGAAATACCTACTTAGGAATGATTTTTCCTAGCCTAGCTTCTGCTTTTGGGATTTTTCTATTGCGACAAGCTTTTATGAGTGTCCCCAAAGAGATGGAAGAAGCAGCACGTATGGATGGCTGTTCCGAATTAGGTATATGGTGGTACGTGATGTTACCAGCAGTTCGTCCTGCATTGGTTACTCTGGCAATTTTCGTTTTTATCGGTTCTTGGAGTGATTTTTTGTGGCCTTTGATTGTGATTCAAGACGAAAGCTTGTATACACTACCTTTAGGTGTAGCGAAACTAGCGGGTACTTTTTCTCTTGATTGGCGGTTAGTAGCTGCTGGCTCAGTAATTTCTATTGTTCCAGTCATGCTATTGTTTTTGTTTTTACAACGCTATATTGTACCCACAGAAACAGGTAGCGGTGTGAAAGGGTAAAAAAATCAGAATAAAAATTTTAATAGGCTCCATGTTTTTTGACAACTACCCATATCGTCTTGACAATCAGACTTAAGTCGTAGATTACTGACCATTTGCGTTGGTAGTCTATGTCCATGCTAACTATTTTCTCAAAATCGGTGATGCTCGAACGGCCATTTGCTTGCCATTCTCCTGTTACACCTGGTTTAACTCGTAATCTTTGCCAGTGATGTATTTGGTAATGTATGACTTCATCAGGAGTGGGTGGACGAGTACCGACTAAACTCATTTCCCCTCGCAAAACATTCCAAAATTGAGGAAATTCATCTAAACTAGTTTTACGTAAAAATTTACCTACACGAGTGATACGTGGATCTTCAGTGGATTTAAAAATGTAACCTGTGGCTTCGTTTTTGACTAAGTGCTTGAGTTTATCTGCACCAACAATCATAGAGCGGAACTTCCACATCCGAAAGGTACGCCCGTTCAAACCACAACGAATTTGACTATAAAATAGGGGACCAGGATCGTCAAAAAAGGTGGCAATTGCAATGGGAATAGTTAATATCGCTGTAATTGCAAGACCAACAATCGCTCCTAGTATATCAATGATTCTTTTAGTAATACTTTTAACAGAAGAGTGTAATGGTTGTGAGAGACATTGAGTTGAGTTTGAATATCTCAGAAAGAACGAATTATCAGTCTTAGGACATTCTTCATTAGAACTAAAATCAAACACAGCTTGGTTTCGGTTTTTACTTAGTCAGAAGTTTATAAGGTAAATATAAACAACAACTGTTTACACCGAGAAGCTAAAAATCAAAAATTTATACAATCTTTGTAATTGAGTATGGAAAACTTAAAGTACTGCTAGAAGGAAAGCAATTCACAAATACACCCTGACAAATTGGTAATAGTGAAGGGACAAAGAGTCAGAGAATTTTAGAACTTACGCAAAGCAAAAAACCTCTCAAACTCTTATTTCTCCGTGTACTCTGCGTCCTCTGCGGTTCATTTTTCCGTTCCCTGTGCGTAAGTCCTGAATTTAACTTAATCTTTTTTTACCTTCGCCAGTGCATCTTCAGCAGCAGCTTTCTCAGCATCTTTTTTACTGCGTCCGCTACCTATTCCATAAATTTTTTCATCCACAAACACCTTAGCAACAAATTCAGGTGCGTGAATATAACCTCCCACCTGTTCTGTTACATATTTAGGTGGAGTGAGGGTAACATTCTTTTGCACCCACTCTTGAAAGCGATTTTTTGAGTCTACATTCGCCCGATTATCAACTATATTTTCTGGTACACCATCAAACAGTGGTTCTACAACAGCCCGAATCGCTTCTATGTCAGAATTATTATCTAAATAATAAGCACCAACCACAGCTTCAAAGGTACTACTAAGCAAATTCGGATTTTGAAAACCACCATCAAGAATAGCACCTCTACCCAATCGCATTCGTAAGTCTAAACCTACCTCAATAGCGAACTTGGCTAGTTGCTTCTCATCTACCAACGCCGAACGCCGTCTAGTTAATTCATCTTCTCCTTTGTCAGGATAACGACAATAGAGATACTGACCACTAAGAAAATTAAGTAAAGCATCACCCAAAAATTCTAGGCGTTCGTTGTGTTCGCCTTCTGTTGGGTTTTCATGAACATAGGAACGATGGGTTAACGCTCGACGTAGGAGTTTATCATTATTAAATATCAGTAGTTTGTGCATTTTTATGTGTCGTCTTGTTGCCAAAATTGATTGTTGGGAAAGTTTATTGTATTAAGTGCTTCAGTGACTATTCATAAACTGAGTGCGATAGATTTCATGAGCAACGAAATCCCGCCCTCAAATAAATAGCTGGCTCATAACCAAAACCCACTTAAAGTGGGTTGAAGGAGTTATTTGTTCAGTCTACTAAAAGTAGACTTCGGCTATGAGCCGCGCAGTTTACTTGCGGGCTTACGGGCGATTCAATAGTTTAGTCTGATCATATTTATCGAACTTAATTACTTAACTAACAGCTACTTGACTCCAACTCAAATACGGTAATTTCGCCGCCGTCGCCCGAATTTGATCTGCGTGGGCGACTAATTGACCGCAAGCATCCCAAGTACCCGAAACAAACATATTTTTCGCACCTTCTCCAATTGAGATAGGGGCAGAAAAATCACCACATTGCACCTGCATAGTTTCTAAATTTACTGTCACAGGTGCTTGGGGATTAGCAACAATGATTTCTTGCAGTTGTTTGACGGTGGTAGAATCAGCAGTAACGCAGGGAATGCCCATCGCTACACAGTTACCAAAAAAGATTTCGGCAAAGCTTTCACCAACTAATGCTTGAATACCCCATTTTGCGATCGCTTGGGGTGCATGTTCCCGTGAAGAACCACAACCAAAATTACGATTAACGACTAAAACCTTTGCGCCTTGATACTGCGGTTGGTCAAAAGCATGTTCTCCTTTGAGTGCAGCACGGTCATCAGCAAATACATGTTCGCCCAAACCATCAAAGGTAACACAGCGCAAAAAACGAGCAGGAATGATGCGGTCAGTATCAATGTCATCACCTACCAAAGAAATACCACGTCCGGAAATTGCTTTTACTTCACTTACCATAAGAAATTTTGAAGAATTTTTGGATTGAGGAGTAGAGGAAAAATCAAACTTTGTGTCTTTGTGTCTACCCTGCGGGTAGGCGCGTAGCGACTTCTGCAAGTAGCCGCTGGCGCGTCTATGTGGTTCAAACAGATGTTTTATTAACCACCAAGACACCAAGACACTAAGAACTAATTCAACAACTCGCGCACATCGAAAACTTCACCTTTCACCGCCGCAGCTGCTACCATTGCTGGACTCATCAACAAAGTACGACCAGAAGCAGAACCCTGGCGACCTTTGAAATTACGGTTAGAAGAAGAAGCGCTGAGTTGCTGTCCTTGGAGTTTGTCCGGGTTCATAGCTAAACACATCGAACATCCCGGTTCGCGCCATTCAAAACCTGCTGCTTGAAAGATTTTATCTAGTCCTTCTGCTTCAGCTTGTTGTTTCACCCGCTCGGAACCAGGGACAACAAAAGCTTTGACCCCTTCAGCAACTTGACGTCCTTGAGCAACTTTGGCTGCTTCTCGCAAATCGCTAATTCTACCGTTGGTACAGCTACCAATAAAGCAGACATCGACTTTTGTGCCTTGAATGGGTTGACCAGGAGCTAGATCCATGTATATGTAAGCTTCTTGGGCAATTTGGCGGTCTTCTTCTGCTAATTGTTCGGCGGAGGGTACAAACTGGTTAACGCCGATACCTTGACCGGGTGTAATTCCCCAAGTCACAGTGGGAGAAATTTCGGCGGCTTCAAATACTACAACGTCATCATACTCAGCATCAGCATCACTCTTGATTGATTCCCACCAAGCAACTGCTTTCTCCCAGTCTGCGTCTTTGGGAGCAAAGTCTTTACCCTTAAGGTATGCGTAAGTGACTTGATCTGGATTTATGTAACCGCAACGCGCCCCACCTTCAATGGACATGTTACAAACGGTCATCCGTTCTTCCATGTTCATTTGCTCAAAGGTAGTACCTGCGTATTCATAGGCGTATCCCACACCACCTTTGACACCAAGAGTACGAATGATATGGAGGATGACATCTTTGGCGTAAACACCTGGTTTGAGAGTACCGTTAACTTCGATTTTGCGGACTTTGAGTTTAGATAAAGCCAGGGTTTGGGAGGCGAGAACATCGCGGACTTGGCTAGTACCAATACCAAAAGCGATCGCACCAAATGCACCATGAGTTGAAGTGTGGCTATCTCCACAGGCGATCGTCATTCCTGGCTGGGTAAGTCCTTGTTCTGGTGCAATTACATGCACAATACCCTGATTACCAGAACCGATATTATGGAACGTAATGCCATTCTCTTGACAGTTCTGCTCTAGCGCCTGCATCATTTCTTCTGCTAGTGTATCAGCAAAAGGACGTGCCTGATTTGTTGTTGGCACAATATGATCTACTGTAGCGATCGTCCGCTCTGGAAACAATACCTTTAAACCCCGCTCCCTCAACATAGCAAAGGCTTGGGGACTAGTAACTTCATGAATCAGGTGTAGTCCGATCAATAGTTGTGTCTGTCCTGAAGGAAGTGTACCAACAGTATGTAAGTCCCAAACTTTGTCAAAAAGTGTACCTTTGCTCATACTTGAACCTGTTTTAAGCCGTCGCATTTTTTAGATGGTATCAAAAATAGTCAATCACTCACCGATAAGCTCAACTTATATCTTGCACCTAACCCTAAATTAAAATTTGGGCTTAAAGCTAAAGTCGGTTTTAAACCGACTAGTTAAAGTTTTAAGCCATTTTAATGGGTTTAAGCTTTGAGCCGAAAATTTATTTGACGGCTGATTGCAACTGGTACAAGATGTCAGTTAATCCTTATGGCGAGAACTTTTCATTACCTTTCGGTATTTGAAAGGTTACAGTTTGATTACGCCTGTTGCCTTAATCACTACAATAAATAAGTGAGTTAATAATGTCCAATATATTTTAGTCCTATAACTAATACGTAAAAAATATATATAAGTTGTATTTGAATTTTGCGAAGCTCGGTGTAAGACTCAGGTATTGTCTTTTAACCCACTTTAAGTGGGTTTTAGCTATAAGCCCCAAATTTATTTGAGGGTGAGATGTCGTTGGTCATGAAGTCTATCAAAATCAGGTTAAGTTTATTAGGACTTACGCAAAAGTCGCCAAAAAGCTTAATTTATTTAACCGCCAAGGAGCCAAGAACGCCAAGGATTCATAGAGTGTGCGTAAGTCCTATTTATAGATAAAACCAGATTCCCAGATATAGTAAATACTCCTGATAACTACTAAAATCTCACTAATAGTTATCAGGAGCTTATATTCTGGAGAAAAATTTTGACAAATGGAAAATTCAGGTAATTTACAGCGATCGCATCTACAATTTTTCACAAACTTTGTTGTTGAGAATTTAAAATGATGCAACAAAATGTAGCAATATCAACAAAGTTGTCAGTCTGGTGAAGTTAGAAAATTGTCTTGCAATTTACCATAATGCTCTGATATTACCATTATTTTGTCTACCTCCAGTTCCGGGTGTTGTGGTAGTACCTTCATTCGTAGTTCCAGGTGTTGTGGTAGTACCATCATTTATAGTTCCAGGTGTTGTGGTAGTACCATCATTTGTAGTTCCAGGTGTTGTGGTAGTACCTTCATTTGTAGTTCCAGGTGTTGTGGTAGTACCGTTATTTTGCGAGTATAACCTGCTATTTGATGGAGAAGCTTCACTAATTTCTATGCTACTATCACTRAAATTGTCTTGCAATTTACCATAATGCTCTGATATTACCATTATTTTGTCTACCTCCAGTTCCGGGTGTTGCATTAGTACCTTCATTTCTAGTTCCGGGTGTTGTGGTAGTACCATCATTTATAGTTCCAGGTGTTGTGGTAGTACCATCATTTGTAGTTCCGGGTGTTGTGGTAGTACCTTCATTTGTAGTTCCAGGTGTTGTGGTAGTACCGTTATTTTGCGAGTATAACCTGCTATTTGATGGAGAAGCTTCACTAATTTCTATGCTACTATCACTGAAATTGGGCATTGCTAATGTTGGAAGATTTAGTAAGACGCTAGTACTAGTAACTCCTACAAAACTAATAAACATTGTGAACCATTTTTTGTTGTTTCCGCGCATTTTTATCTCCTGAAATTCAACCTGAACAACTAATCAAATACTGAGTAATTTGCTAGATTTTAACCAAGTATTGAGAACTTATGATCCGAATTAAATATCATAATCACAAGTGTCTAAATTGATTGGTAATTTGACAAATTTATTACTAATAATTAACGCTATTAATTTACTTGCTCGTCTGTCTTTAGGTGAATTTAGAATTTTTTAAATTAAATATTTTAGTAAACTTTAACTGTGACAATAAATACAAACACATTGCCAATTTAGCTTTGTAAATCATTTGCAAACAACAAAATAACCGACTTATTAATTAAGTCGGTGTTCTGGAATTGAAATTTTGGAAAATCAGAAATATTGCTTTGATTTCTTTAAGTTTTGATAGAAAATGCCGCTTTCACATTGCACATTTGAGTAGCTCTTTGGGTTGATATATTGTTGGGAAGAAGACTACCAAATCTATGGTAATACAGTTACTGGTGTTCCTATATTTACCTGAGCAAATAATTCTTGAACATCCTTGTTATACATACGAATACAACCATGGGAAGCTGCTTTACCAACTGATTCAGGATCAGGAGTACCATGAAAACCAATCCAATTTGTACCATTTGTCCAAAATCCAATCCAGTAGCGACCAAGAGGATTTTTAGGACTTCCTCCTGGGATAGATTCGCCTGTAAAAGGATGCATCCAAGCTGGATCTTTTGTCATATTAAGTATTTGGAAATTACCAGTTGGAGTTTCCCAACCTGGACGACCGACTGCAATCGGATAAGATTTGATTTGAGTTTTTCCCCGATAGAGGATTACTTGACGTCGGCTAATAACAATTTTTAAGTTAATAGGTTGATCGATAGAACTTGCTGAAGATTTTGCTTCAATTTGAGAGTATGGTGTGCTAATAGATGGAAGTTCTGTGAAAATATTTAGCACAACACTGGTACTAGCAATCACAACAACAGTAGCAAGCTTTGAACACAAACTTTTATTGTTGTTTACGCTCATTTTTGTATTCCAGCTAAAAAATATTAGTTGCGAAGAATTTTGCAGAAGTTTTCACAAATAATCACAACATTTATTTAGGGAAATCCAAAAAACAGATTCTTTAACTCCTGCATCTAATACAATTTATTTCCCTTGTATTCCTTATCCCTTGCAACGCCAATATTTCTTATTTGGAAGTCCCTTATATGTAAGTCAGTATGTCAGCCAAAAGAATTTACTAGATATGGAACTTTATTATTAATATTTATCTCTATTGATTAGTTGTTCGTCTGCCTCAAGGTTAGTGTTAGATTACATTATGCTGTAATCAAAAAAACAGATTTAATGTTGCATATATAAAAAAATCAAAACTTGTATCCTCCGATTCAAAGTGAAGTTGCTGAGTATAGGGAGGATAAAATATGCAAGTCGCAGCTATGTCTTCTGTTGTTTTCTATAGATATTTATAGATATTTCTAAAATTCATTTACACAGATAGTGACATAGTGTACTGATCTTGGCATCAAATAAAATCGGAGTTAAAGTAGATGCTTATGGTGACTACAACTTTTCACGCACTCAAAGAATGGGCAATTACCGTCAATGCTTTAGAAGCAGGAAAAACAATCATGCTGCTTCGCAAAGGTGGTATTCACGAACGTAATGGACGCTTTCAAGTAGTCCATGACGAGATTTTGCTTTACCCAACTTACGAACATCAACAACCTTTTCTATTGAAGCCTGAGTATGCTAACCTTGTTTGTCCCGTGACACCTGGTTGGCATCCAGAGACAATACGCATCGGTAGTTGGGCAAAAATTACGGATATTTTTCCAGTTTGTGATGAATCAATCGTCAATGCTTTGCTTCCCTTTCATATTTGGAACGAGCATTTTATTAGCGATCGCCTCAAGTGGAAAGCACGTCAGCCATTATATATTCTGCTGCTGCGGACATACAATCTACCCCAAGTTCGCGAAATCCCCTATCTACCTGAGTATGGTGGTTGTAAGTCATGGAT
The DNA here is from genome assembly GCF_004323185.1 of Westiellopsis prolifica IICB1. GTDB lineage: Bacteria > Cyanobacteriota > Cyanobacteriia > Cyanobacteriales > Nostocaceae > Pelatocladus > Pelatocladus prolificus_A. The sequence goes on along the minus strand of NZ_NAPS01000002.1, from coordinate 111,326 downwards.
TGATTTGGATGAAACAATTCATATACAAGATGCAAAACCAGCATTGTTAGATTCTACTTACTATCAGTTAGTAGCGGAAATTCGTGATATTGTTGGTGACAAGTTTTATGTTCCTTGCATTTGAATAAGCTATGTATGCTAAACCATAGACACGTAGCTGATGTCAATTTGGATAAGTGATTACACTTAAAAAGATTTGAGAAACAAAAAATCGTATTTGTCGATACACCACTTTTGTTTGACAGCACTTAATATTAGTGGAACACAAGTGTTGTTTATTGCTGTCTGATATTTATTAAGGTGCGTAATTTTGGCTCAGACTGAAGAAAGAATTATATGAATATATGCATCTGGAAAACTAACCAAAAAAGTACCCCAATGGGGTGATGTTAAGCTTGACAAAAGTCTGCCATTATGCATCTAAATATAAAAATACAAAGGAGTTTACTATGCAGCAAAGAATGTGCTGGTTATCTACTTCTGGTGAGAATGAGACTAAAATTTTGCATTTGCAAACTGCACCTCATCAACCATGGCGTCCTTACACAGCTTTCCCTCAGTATGCAGTACCAGATTATAAAATCCCTGGCGGTTCTAGAGGTTGGGCAACTTATCAGAAACTTTTAAAAGCAGGTTGGACTTTAGTTCCTACTGCATTAGCCAACGAGTTTTCTGTATCCAAGGCTCCCGTAGAGCTTTAATTTGTAGTTTATAGATTTATAATTCTTTCGTATACGTTTTGACTAAAGAATCAATCCCCGTGATTGCAGTGCCAACGACTACAGTGTATGCTCCTAAATCAATAGGCTGACATGCCATCTCAGGATAAAACATACCGCCTTCATAAATCACGGGAACCATTTAAGTTTTCTACTATCTTGCACAGATTGACCCTCCCCTGGATAAATACTAGGGGACTATAAACTATTTCAGCGCATACAAAAATCATTTCAGCGCACACAAAAATCATTTCAGCGCACACAAAAATCATTTCGGCGAACCCAGAAA
>NZ_NAPS01000002.1:101440-110004 GCF_004323185.1 Westiellopsis prolifica IICB1 | reverse complement strand
CGCAAAAATCATTTCGGCGACCGCAAAAATCATTTCGGCGACCGCAAAAATCATTTCGGCGACCGCAGAAACTAAATATAAGGTAGAGTAATCCAAAATCTAAAATCGAATGACTGGCTCTGGTTGAACTGGTATCCAAACTGTAAAAATTGAACCAACACCAACAGTAGATTCTACTTCAATTCGACCCCGATGTAGTTCTACAAGTTGTTTAGTTAATGCCAAACCGAGTCCTGTACCTTCGTAACGACGGCGGTAGGGGGTATCTAGTTGATGAAATTTTTCAAACAGCAGTGGTAACTGTTCTTGAGGAATCCCAATCCCAGTATCTTCGACTTGAAATACAGCGGTGTCATCTTCCATCCACAGGCGTAAAGTCACATTTCCACCTTCAGGCGTAAATTTGATCGCATTACTTAAAAGATTCCACAAAATTTGTTCTACTCTTCTGACATCAGCAGTAAAGCGATCGCCTTTTTGATCAACAAGTAACTCTAGTCTCAAGGTAACTTGCTGGCTACTGGCTTTTTCTAATAACGATGCAACTATATTTTCTGATATCTTTACCAAAGAAAATTCTGTAATATTTAAAACAGCTTTACCTGCTTCTATCTGGGATAAATCCAGAATATCATTAATCATTTCTAATAGATGTTCGCCGCTATCATGAATAGTTTGCAGGTATTCTCGTTGGCGTTGATTTAAATCTCCAAAAGACCAACGTAGTAAAGTTGCAGACATACCAATTACGTAGGTTAAAGGAGTAAGTAGTTCATGGCTGATGGTAGCAAGAAATTCACTGCGGAGGCGACTAGCAGCTTCAGCTGCGACTAAAGCGTCATGGAGGGCTACAGTCCGTTCAACTACTCTTTGTTCTAAAGTGTGTTTTTCTTGAGTCAGCGATCGCATTAACTCGGCTTGATGAATTGCGATCGCTAATTGTTCCGCAACAGAAGTTAAGAGATTTTTTTCACTCTCATTCCAATTGTGTGGTGTATTGCACTGATGAGCAATTAATAGCCCCCAAAGTTTATTTTCAAATACAATTGGAGCAATGAACTTTGAGCGGACTTTAATAGTTCTTAAAGCCTTCAATAAACACTCTTCTAAAGCATAAGTTTTTTCGACATCATCAACAGCGACGGTAAATCCCTGACGATACTTTTCCCACCACGGAGAGTTAGGGACAAAGCAGTATTCTTCCCTGTAGTTCAATACAGAAGGAATAGTATCGTCAATCCGAGATTCATAAATTACACAACTTGAGGGTTGCCCTAAATTTAGTGAAGACGAAAAATCTGAAGGGTGGTTTTTTTCTTCACCAAAATTTGGGATTCCGAAACTAAAATTTCTACCGTTGAGTGATAGATAATTTGGTTGTTTCGGCTTTGACTCGCTCACATCGGTGAATAAATTTTCTGAAGAAAATAGCCCAGAAAGCAAATTATTACTAGCATTCAAATTCTCAAGACTGTTGGAAATCTGTGCGACTTGTGGATAAACTAACTTGCAAATTACTAGCCGATCTAATTCCAAAAACTTTCGCACCTGCTCAATAGCTGTTACCATAATTACCGACAAGTCTAGACTTTGACGAGTCTGAGTTGTAATCTGATTCAATAGCCGCTCTTGAGCAAGTTGTTTGTTAAGAGCATTCTCCACTGACTGACAAACAGAAGCAACAGGAGTTGTTGAAGCTTGTGGTTGTGTTACTTCCTGATTGGGCTGTGGCAGGAAAAAATCTAACAATAACAGCGTAAACTGACTTTGGAGTTTGACATCATTAGGAGCAAGCAGTTGACAAAAAGAATCAATTTTCTGGTGTTGGGGAGAATTATGTGCAAATAAATCTCTGATATTTGTCAAGAAAGAGGCGATCGCTTCACAACTAAATGTTAACTTGACATCCAACTTTTCCCATAAATCTCCCTTTTGCTCTGGAAGACCCACCATCAAAGCACTAAAACCCCTAGAAATGACAACTGTAAATTTTTGCGTCTGCCATTCTTCAGGTATAGTAATCCGCTTCAGCATAGCTTCTGTCAGAACCACAAACTCACCTTCCACTGCTTGAGCCATTTGCTCTAACAATTCGCCAAGCTGATTAAATACATCTAAAGGCAAGGTGCGAGAAAAGCTCAAATCAGAGGAAATCAGCATGTTCCAAAATTCGTGAAAATCAAGCTAAGTAAGTCGGCACAAATCAATTAGGGGCAAACAGCCCTTACCCCCTACTAGTTGGGGTGGTCATTTGTGAGCCAGCGCGGTCTTGGGGGTCTCCCCCATGAGCGACTGGCGAACCCGTAAGGGTCATTAATCATTGATCATTGATAAGGGTTTGGTGCATGTTTATTTTTCATAACTCCCGCTATGTTTATTTCTGACGACTTACTTAATTAAATGCAGTTGTTTAATTATTTTTTGATCGCGTTCTAACAAACAGTTTAAGATCCTCAGACAGGAATATGCATCGAATTAATGCCACTCCCGGAGGTTGGAATCCTCAATCCGAAGGTGTAAGCTTCCTAGAACAAACTCCAGCTCCACTTGTATTGTTGACGGCTGCTGACACCGACATTCAAACTTTGGCAGCTGCAATCCCCAAGTTGCCTACAAATTTTCCTGAATTTAGAGTTGCTAACCTATTGAACTTGCAGCATCAAATTAGCATTGACACTTATGCCGAGCAAGTTTTGCAACCAGCCCAGGTAATTATTCTGCGCTTACTAGGAGGACGTTCCTATTGGGCTTATGGGTTAGAGGTAGTCCAGGAAATAGCACAAAGCAATGGTATAACCCTAATTGTAATGCCAGGCGATGATGCTTTTGATCCTGATCTTATGTCTCACTCTACCCTGCCTTTGGGGAATGTGAATCAAATTTGGCGTTATTTTAATGAAGGCGGCACAGAAAATATTGCTAATGCCCTAAAATATATCGCCGATCATTGCCTTTCTACTTCCTTTAATCCACCACCACCCCAAACTGTGCCACGTGTCGGGTTGTATGAAGGGCATGGGGCATCGGGCATGGGGCATCAGGCATCGGGCATCGGGCATCGGGCATCGGGCATCGGGCATCGGGCATCGGGCATCGGGCATCGGGCATGGGGCATTGGGCATGGGGTATTGGGCATTGGTTATTCTCCTCACACTTCCCACGCTCCCTTATCCCCGATCCCTGATCCCCGTTACCCCTTATCCCCGATCCCTGATCCCCGATCCCCGAACCCTGATCCCCGATCCCCGATCCCCAAAATCGGTATCCTCTTCTACCGCGCTCATTATCTGGCTGGAAATACCAAAGTCATTGATGCTTTGTGCGAAGCTTTGGCAAAACGGAATTTAGAACCTGTACCAGTGTTTGTTTCTTCGCTGCGTGAACTTGATGTACAAGAAGAATTAAGCGAATTTTTTCAACCCAAAGATTCACAGCCCATATCTGTATTACTAAATACTACAAGCTTTTCTTTGGCGCGGTTGGATACAGAAGCACCGCAACTAGAACTGTGGCAAAAATTGGATGTGCCTGTATTACAAGTAATTTTAAGCGGTGGTGGTGTGGAACAGTGGCGATCGCAGTATCAAGGACTTTCCCCCCGTGATGTTGCGATGAATGTGGCACTACCAGAAGTCGATGGACGCATCATTAGTCGGGCTGTATCTTTTAAAACAGTGCAAACCCGCCATCCGCAACTAGAAACCGATGTGATGGTATATGAACCAGTGAGCGATCGCATTGAGTTTGTTGCTGAATTAGCAGCTAACTGGGTGCGTCTACGTTCTAAACCACCCCAAGAACGGCGTATTGCTCTGATTTTGGCAAATTATCCCACCCGTGATGGTCGCATTGCTAATGGTGTAGGATTAGATACACCAGCTAGTTGTGTGGAAATTCTGCAAGCTTTACAGTTGGCAGGGTACGAAGTAGAAAATATTCCTGCTACTGGTGATCAATTAATCCAGCTTCTCACTGCTGGGATAACAAATGATCCAGAAGGTAGAGAGTTGCGCCGGGTGCAGCAAAGTGTTTCTCAACAAGAGTATCAAGAGTATTTTGCTAGTTTGCCCCAAGAAGTACAGCAGGGTATCGACGATAGATGGGGACAAGGAGGACAAGGGAGACAAGAGGGACAAAGGGGAATTTATCTTTCCTATTTCCCGATCCCCGATCCCCGATCCCCAATCCCCGATCCCCAATTCCCGATCCCCGGTATTCAACTTGGTAATATTTTTATAGGTATTCAGCCAGCGCGGGGCTATGATCTTGACCCTAATTTGAATTATCATGCGCCAGATTTGGAACCAACTCATGCTTATTTGGCTTTTTATTACTGGGTGAGGGAGTGTTTTGGCGCGGATGCTGTGGTGCATGTAGGCAAACATGGGAATTTGGAATGGCTACCGGGTAAGAGTGTGGCTTTATCGAATACTTGTTACCCAGAAGTGGCTTTGGGAGCGCTTCCCCATTTGTATCCTTTTATTGTCAATGATCCTGGTGAAGGTTCCCAGGCGAAACGTCGCGCCCAAGCGGTGATTGTGGATCACTTGACGCCGCCTTTGACTCGTGCAGAATTATATGGTGATTTGCAGCAACTGGAAAATTTAATTGATGAGTATTACGAGGCAGAGAGTTTAGATCCAGGACGTTTAAGTATAGTTTGCGATCGCATCCAAGAATTAATTCTCAAAGAAAATCTTCACCTTGATTTTAAATTCGCTAATAGCCAAGAACAATTACCAATTGGCAAAATCGACGGTTATCTGTGTGAATTGAAAGAAGCCCAAATTCGCGATGGTTTACACATTTTTGGGCAGTGTCCAACCGGAAGACAATTACGAGATTTAATTGTAGCGATCGCTCGTCACCCTCATCGTCATCATAATGGCTTTACTCGCGCCATAGCTGAAGATTTAGGTTTAGATTTTGACCCCTTAACAGCAGATTTCGCTACTCAACTATCACCTCACAGCCATCAAATTCTCAAAGAAAAATTTCAGCATTCCTGTCGCACCGTTGGAGACGCAGTCGAAATTCTAGAAACCTACGCCGCCACCCTCGTAGAAAACTTAATCTCTTCTCCCACTCCCCCATCTCCCCACCACAGCGTCCTCACCTGGATACACTCTCGTCTTTTTCCTGCTTTACAAAAAACTCACCAAGAAATTACTCACTTACTGCGGGGACTTGATGGTAGATATGTCCCTAGCGCTCCTGCTGGCGCACCGACGCGGGGACGTCCAGAGGTTTTGCCAACAGGAAATAATTTTTATACTTTTGATATTCGGGCTTTACCTACAGAAATAGCCTGGGATATAGGTAGAAAAGCAGCGGAGAATTTGATTGAATGCTACACCCAAGAGCATGGTGAGTATCCTAAAACACTAGGCTTATCCTTGTGGGGAACAGCAACAATGCGAACTGGCGGTGATGATATTGCTGAGGCTTTGGCTTTGTTGGGTGTGCAACCTGTTTGGGATGGTGCAGCAAGACGGGTTGTAGATTTTGAAATCTTGCCATTGTCAGTGTTGGGACGTCCGCGTGTGGATGTAACGTTAAGAATTTCTGGATTTTTCCGGGATGCTTTTCCCAATCTGATAGATTTATTCGACCAAGCAGTATCAGCAATAGCAATGTTGGATGAACCTCCATCATTAAACCCCGTGGCTGCACAAGTTCACCAAGAAACAGATTTTTGGATGCAAGCAGGCTTAAGTTTAGCAGAAGCGCAGGTGCGATCGCGTTATCGGGTTTTTGGTTCTAAACCAGGTGCTTATGGTGCTGGACTACAAGGTTTAATAGAATCACAAAATTGGACAGATGATCAAGATTTAGCGCGTGCATACATTAACTGGAGTTGCTACGCCTATACTGGTTCGCCTCCTTCTCAAGAAGGATTAGGGGGTTTAGGTGGCGTTTCGGCACCCGAAGCATTTGAACAACGTCTATCACAAATGCAGATTGTCTTACATAATCAAGACAATCGTGAACACGACATACTTGATTCTGATGATTATTACCAATTTCAAGGAGGTTTAACCGCAGCAGTACGTTCCATGCAAGGGACAAATCCCCAAACTTATTTTGGCGATCATTCGATTGCAGCTAAACCACGAATCCGCACTCTCAAAGAAGAGATTGCGAGAGTATATCGTTCTCGTGTAGTTAATCCGAAATGGATCGCAGGAGTGATGCGCCATGGTTATAAAGGTGCATTTGAAATGGCTGCGACGGTAGATTATTTATTTGCCTATGATGCTACAGCCCAATGTGTAGAAGATCATATGTATGAGGGAATTGCACAGGCGTATCTATTCGATCCTAGTGTCAGTGAATTTATTCAGAGTAAAAACCCGTATGCTTTGCGTGATATGGCTGAGAGACTTTTGGAAGCACACAAACGTGGTTTTTGGCAGGATGCAAATTTACAGATACTCGAAAATTTGAGAGACTTAATTCATCAAGCAGAAGCTGTTATAGAACAAAAATTAATTTGAAATAAAAAGTAGTGTAGGGAAATCTATGGACAATCTTGCGTACTTGCACGTAGCTTTTGCCTACGAGGAATCGCCAACTAGTGAGCTAATTTCCTTGAGTTCTTGGTTGGAGAACGCAGCAGCACCAGATTGGAAACGTCTTTCTGGCAAGGCTTGGAAGCATATGCTACCCCTGGTTCTCACTTTGTCTATTCTCAGTAGTGTTGGCAGTGCCTTGGCATTAGAAAGGGGTGATCAAGGGCCTTCTGTTCGTTCCTTGCAACAAAAGTTAAGAAATATAGGTCTTTATCAAGCGCCGATTACACAAGTATACGATTTTGATACAGAAGCTGCCGTTCGGCGTTTTCAAAAAGCTGCTGGTATTCAAGTGAACGGTGTTGCGGGGACAACAACCTTACAAGCATTACAAAAATGGCCAAAAGCTACTAAAAACAGTAGTGAAATCTCAAAACTCCGGAATTTGAATTATCAAACTCCCAAACTCAGTACTGTGAGTTACCAAACTCAACAAGTCAGTACTGTGAGTGTCACTACAGCGAACAAGCGCCGTAATCCAAATCTACTACAAAAAGGTGACGAAGGAAAAGAAGTCAAAATCTTGCAAGAGCGCTTACGAATAGCAGGCTATTATTACGGTAAATCTACAGGTATATTTGGCCCGATTACCGAAGAATCTGTGAAGCGGTTTCAAAAAGCTTATAACTTAAAAGTTGATGGCATCGTGGGATCAGCAACAACGCGGAAATTGCCTCCAGTTGGTGTTGGTTATGGCAATGAAACACCCAAAACAGCCAAAAATAGAGATAATCTTACCCAAGGCGATCGCGGCGAAGTTGTCAGAGTCCTACAAGCACAATTAATCAAAGCTGGATATTTACAGGGAGAACCAAATGGCTATTATGGCCCTTATACGGCTGATGCTGTGCGGCGCTTCCAGGCTGATAATTCTCTCAAACCAAGCGGAGTAGCAGGCCCAACGACTAGAGCCAAGTTGTACAGTATGCTAAACCCTACTTCTAAATCTAAGAGCGAATTTAACGTTTTGGAAATACAAAGACGACTTCAAGAGCGTGGTTTCTACAAAGGACCTCTCAATGGTGTGATGGGGGATGAAACAAAACGAGCTATCAAACAAGCTCAAGAGTTTTATGGCATTAGTCTCAGTGACGTGAGAAGCGGAACCTATTAGCTCCGCTCAGTTGTTAGTATTAATACTTACAGCCTGCCTATCCCCACTCACAGTCAGTAGAAAACTGTTCAAATTATTTCTCGTTTGTGATATCAGCACCTTACCCAATAACCTACTCAAGTGTTACAGAGGCATTAATGCTCGTTGACACTTGGGACAAACAGCATGAATTGTCAACTGGCAATCAAGCAGTTGATAACCCTCTCTTTGAGCAGTTTTCGCACCTATTTTTAAAATAGAGTCATTTTTGAACTCTATGGTTGTGTTGCATCTGATACAAATGAGGTGATGGTGATGGTGAGGATAAGGCTGGTTCAATTCATAATGTTTATGACCCTCTCCTAACTCTAATTCCCGTAAAATTCCCATTCGTGCCATCAACTTGAGCGTCCGGTAAATTGTTGACAGGCTGATTCCTTCGCCATCAGTTTCTAGCCTGTGATACAAATCCTCAGCACTGAGATGTTCACCTTGCGGAAGATCTTGGAAAATGTGTAGAATTGTTTCTCGCTGAGGTGTTAAACGCCAGCCGCGATCATTTAGTTCTGCCTTGAGTGAAGAAGCTGTATAGACCGTCATACTAATTTTTCTCAACAAACCCTTTCAGCTGAGAATATAGCAAAACTTGAGGGCAATTTGCAACAATGATATCTTATTGAGAACATTTACCAAATGTTATGCAGTTAACAATAAAAAATAATAGGTAACACACTTTGTCGTGATCCCCGTCTTGAAAATCTCTTGACGAAATAAACCTTTTAGCTGCGGTTCCATTACTGCAAACAAATTGCCATAATTTAGTGAGAGTTTGTAGGAACGGGGATCGGGGATACAGCAGACAAGGGAGACAAGGGAGACAAGGGAGACAAGGGAGACAA
>NZ_NAPS01000002.1:76984-101261 GCF_004323185.1 Westiellopsis prolifica IICB1 | reverse complement strand
CCCAATTCCCAATGCCCAATGCCCAATGCCCAATGCCCAATGCCCAATGCCCGATCCCCAATCCCCAATGCCTAACTAAGAGACTCCATATAGTCGCGAATGAGGTTGCGTCGCTTGGGTTGGCGCAGTTTCTGTAGTGCTTTGGATTCAATTTGACGTACTCGTTCCCGTGATAGGTCAAGAGCGCGCCCGATTTCTGCTAGGGAGTAAGGATGACCGTCTGCTAGCCCAAACCGCATTAAAATTACGTCCCGTTCGCGGGCGGTTAAATCTGCCAAGAGGTGGTGCAAGTCTCTTTGTAAAGATTCTCGCATTAACATATCTTCTGGCGTGACGCTGTCGGTTTCGAGTAATTCGCCTAATTCTGTGTCTTTATCTTTACCGACTTTCGTTTCTAGAGAGACGGAGCGAGGCACTCTTAACAACACTTCCCGGACTTGGGCTGGTGTCATTTCTAACTCTTGGGCTAAGTCTTCTAGAGTTGGGGTGCGACCTTTTTCCTGAGCAATTTTACGTTGAGCTTTTTTGATTTTGTTCAGCTTTTCTGTAATGTGAACTGGGAGACGAATTGTTCGACTAGAAGTAGCTATCGCCCGTGTAATCCCCTGACGAATCCACCAGTAGGCGTATGTGCTGAAACGATAACCTTTGGTGGGGTCAAATTTGTCAACAGCCCGCTCTAAACCCAAAGTTCCTTCTTGGACTAAATCTAACAATTCCAGACCACGATTTTGATACTTTTTAGCAACAGATACAACTAGGCGGAGATTTGCCTTGATCATGTGTTCTTTGGATTGGAGTCCATCACTTTGGATTTTCTCTAATTCTTCCACAGTCAACTTGGCAATTTCAGCCCAGCGCCGTTTCCCCTGTCCTAAAATTTGTTTGAGATCAAAAACATCTACACCAGCTGCCCGCGCCCACCTTTCTATCCCTGTTGTGTCACTATCGCGGTAGTATAAGGATGTACAAAGCCCAGAACGAAGACACAGAGCATGGTAGAGCCTCGTCCACCCAAAGAAACCGTTAAATTTGTGGATGAATATTGTCTTTGGTATAAAAGGCTGTTTTCAGATGTCAGAAATTTTGAAGCTTTTAAGTATCTGCATATAGGATGTATTTCTGAATTAAAACGGAAAAGTCTACCTGAAATAGCGAAAATTGTCGGGCTAGATAACTATCAAGGACTGCACCATTTCTTAACTACATCATCTTGGGAAGTAGAACAGTTAAGAGCTTTGCGATTGTCACTAATTTTAGAGGTACTAAAAGGAAGACCAATCATTTTAATTATTGATGAAACCGGAGATAAAAAGAAAGGTAATAAGACAGATTATGTGAAACGCCAGTATATAGGCAATCTAGGAAAAGTAGAAAATGGAGTTGTGGCAGTCACAGCTTATGGTGTGTTCTGTGGAATGACATTCCCACTACTGTTTGAAGTATACAAACCAAGAGAAAAATTAAAGCCAGGAGATAAGTATCTTACCAAGCCTCAAATCGGGGCGATGCTAATCAGAAAACTACAGTTAATGGGTTTCAAATTCAACTTAGTGCTGGCAGATAGTTTATATGGAGAGAGCGGGACGAATTTCATATCAGTGTTAGATGAACTTGAGTTAAATTATTTAGTGGCAATTCGCTCAAATCATTCTGTAGACTTACTTAAAGGGCATTACACTCAATACTTAAAGTGGCAAAGATTTAAAAGAGTTTTCTCTGACTTAAGCAGTGAGAATCGGTTTATTCGAGAAATAATTCACGGCAAACGTGGAGAACATAGGTATTGGCAAATTACTACAGATACGGATAACTTACCTGGAAACTCTACCTGGTATGTGATGAGCAAATATCCCGACATTACACCTAGAGAGGTTGGGAATTTTTATGGGTTAAGAACATGGGTAGAATATGGTTTAAAACAAAGTAAGAATGAATTAGGTTGGGCTGATTATCGTTTTACTCGCTATGAAGATATTGAACGCTGGTGGGAGATTGTTTGTAGTGCCTACCTCATGGTTAGCCTTCATTCAGAATCTCTGCGTCCTTCTCCTCCAGATCCTCAATCAGCATTCGCTTCTCACCCCTGGTGGGATAATGGTAAAGGTTGGAAGAATATTCTCAACAATCTGCGTTTAGTTATTCAACCTTTCGTTTTATTTAACCTCATATATCCCTGGTTAACAATTTTTCCCATTCCTCAGCTTTCTTTAGGTTTTTCTAAACTTCAATCTATTGCTTATAGGCTAACTTCTCCAATTTTCACCTTCCTGGCTCACCCTGAATTCTATTTTTCCTCTGCCTAAAGTGACACAACAGGGCTATAGAAGGACGATGTCCTAATTCTGATGCTAAACGCTCCTGAACTTCGATCACCCGAAGATAAGGTACAAGTATTTCATCTCCTTGCTTGGCAGCATTAGACAAAACTATCCGCATCCGTAAGTAGCGCTGCACTTTCTGAGCTTCTGCAACCTCTTCATCCCGCCCTAAAAGTCTAACTCTACCAATTTCCTGAAGATACAGACGTACTAAGTCTGTGCTGCGACGGTTAGGAATAACAGCAGAACTGGCGGGATCTTGAGAAGCCATCTCCAACTCTTCGAGATCGTCTACCTCTAATTCAGTTTCATCAATAGTTAGATCTGGATCAAACATCTGAGGAGGTTGTTGGGTTTCGTAGGTGGGATCTGCGTAAAAGGATGTTGCTGGCATAAGGATCGTCTCAATGGCTCCAGGTAACAATAGATTGCGGTCAGCTAAATCTAATCAACTGTTGCTATTGTTCCCGTGATTTACGAAGAACTAACACGGTTTTGAGTAATATTTGGGTTTTTTTTTCAAAAAACCATACTGGTTTTTATTCTTACATCTCCGTAATTCAGCTGTTCGGCTGGCTTTGCCTATGAACCAATAGCTATCCAAAGGCAAAGCCAGACTGTCAATCACCCATCTTCTAGTTACAATTTCAACTGTAGTCGAGCTTGATGGTGACTTTTATAACGAGGTATAAACATCTATCAGTGAAAAACTTATTTTTTTACAGGCTTAGTCATATCTACATAGCTATGCAGATACTTTCCTGAAGATTTGATATTTTTTCGTCAGGGAATTTTGGTAATTCATATTTGGTGTTTGTTGTTGAGATTCCCAGCAGCTACTAGCTACGAACTACCAACCATCAACAAATCAATCGTTATATTCCGGCTTGATATCGCGTAACATCAGTTCTTCAAGCGCTTGTCTGGGAGTCACTTCGGCTTGGAGTAGGCGATACACTTGTTCGGTAATAGGTATGGAAATATTTTGCTGGTGCGATCGCAGCATCAAAACTTTGGTAGTATTAATCCCTTCAGCAGTCCCTTGTAAGTGGGTGAGGATTTCTGTAAGAGTTTTGCCACAAGCTAGTTGATAACCAACTTGGTAATTGCGACTTAAAGGACTGTTACCAGTTGCCAGCAAGTCACCTAAACCAGATAATCCATAAAATGTTTCTTGCTTTGCACCCCAGTGAACACCGATGCGAACCATTTCTGTTAAACCACGGGTGAGTAAACCAGCTTTAGCATTAGTTCCTAATTGTAAACCGTCACACACGCCAGCAGCGATCGCCATGACGTTCTTCAGTGTTCCTCCTAGTTCCACTCCCAAGGGATCAGCATTTGTATAAACTCGGAAACGGTTTGAAGAAAATACCAACTGTACAACCTCAGCAGCACCGATAACACTGCTAGCAACTACCGTTGCAGCTGGTAATTCCTGTTGAATTTCCTGAGATAAATTTGGTCCAGAAAGAACAACTACAGGATTGTTAGGGAAAGCTTCTTGCCAAATTTGTGATGGTGTACAAGTAGTCTGTATATCTAAGCCTTTCGTAGCTGTGACAAAAATTATTTCTGGAGAAAGGGGTAAAGACTGAAGTTGAGAAATTACATCTCTGACACCTTTCATGGAAACAGCAGAAACAATAATATCCGCATCCTCTACAAGTTTCTCCAATTTTTGCGAACTACGACGCGACCAAACATGTACTTTGTGGTCATTGGCTTTAACCAAAACTGCCAAAGCACTTCCCCAAGCACCCGCACCTAGAATTACTACTGATTTTGTCATTGGTCAATTGTCATTTGTCATTTGTCATTGGGGAAAGGGGAACGGGGATCGGGCATGAATTCAGTTAACAGTTAACAGTGAGCAGTTAAGAGTGATAACTGATAAGTCCCCCTTGTCCTCCATGTCTGTGTTATCTTCCCACTCTCCCAGACGCGATGAATCGCGTCTCTACATTACTCTCCACATTCCCCACTCTCCCTTGTCCTTTCGTCACCCACGTGGATATTTTTCCATCAATTCTCTTACTTGTTCAGCATGATAAGAGCTTCTTGTCAATGGTGATGAAACTACTTGTAAAAACCCTATTTCTTCTCCGAATGCTTGCCAAGCAGCAAATTGATCTGGATGAATAAATGTGTTTACCTGCAAGTGTTTTTGAGTGGGTTGGAGGTATTGCCCGATTGTCAAGATATCACAATCGACTGCACGTAAGTCTTCCATGACCTGGCGAATTTCTGTATCCGTTTCACCGAGTCCGACCATAATTCCAGATTTGGTGTAGATAGTAGGAGCAAGTTGACGCGATCGCTGCAATAATTCCAGGGTGCGATCGTAATTACCTTGGGGACGAACACGGCGATATAAACGCGGAACTGTTTCTGTATTATGGTTGAGGACTTCCGGTTTAGCTTGGAGAATTAATTCTAATGCTTCCCAATTACCGCACAAATCAGGAATTAATACTTCAATAGTGGTGTGAGACGAGATCGCGCGAATTGCTTCAATACAACGGATAAACTGTGATGCGCCTCCATCGGGCAAATCATCTCGATTCACAGAAGTAATAACCACATGGTTGAGTTGCATCCGCCGGACTGCTTCTGCTAGTCGTGCGGGTTCTGTGGGGTCTAGAGGTTTGGGTTTTTTCTCAAAATCAATATCACAGTAAGGACAAGCACGTGTACAAGCAGGCCCCATGATTAAAAACGTCGCCGTTCCAGCATTAAAACACTCACCGATATTCGGACAAGACGCTTCCTCACAAACGGTATTCAGGGCTAAATCACGTAAAATTTCTTTAACATTACCGACGCGCTCCCACTGAGGCGCTTTCACCCGCAACCAGTCTGGTTTTACAGTCACAATCCACTTTTACCACTTAAATATTAGTTATCAAAGTTAATGTTAGCAAGCTTCTGCTGAATGATGTAGATGTCCTTTGAGCGGCTTCAAGATAGAGTAGGTTAGTGTGAACGGATGTCTTGGCTTTTTTCTTTAATTGTCATTTAACCAAGCTTGTGATAATATTCTATCTATATTGGCATTATAGTGCCGGGATGTAGCGCAGCTTGGTAGCGCACTTCGTTCGGGACGAAGGGGCCGCTGGTTCGAATCCAGTCATCCCGATTGATTATTATCGAATAACTAATTATTTGCGTAGTTAACACATTAGTGTCGTTATTAACGATTTAAATGTTGTGTTAACAAATTAATGTTGCCGATTTACCATATTTGGCAGTTCCGTATTTTTTTAGTATCTGACGTGATTGATACCTGGCTGCTAGTTAAACTATGAGAAATGGCAACTAATCAATTCTCCTATGAGTAATGAAGTTAATACTTGCCGGAAGTATGTTGAACCAAAACTAAAGAGTGCGGGGTGGGAAGATGAACCCCATGATTATACCGAGCAGTATTACTTTACGGATGGGAAAATTCGCCCGAAAAATCAGCGTCAACCCCGTGGTAAAAGAAAATTTGCGGATTACTTGCTACTTTACAATGGAGATTTTCCTGTAGCAGTAGTTGAGGCGAAGCGGAAGTATAAAACTGCTGATGAGGGGTTGGAACAAGCTATAGAATATGCCCAAATTTTAAAGGTAAAGTTTGCTTACTCGACAAATGGCGCGGGTGTTGTGGAGTACGACTTTATCACGGGTAAACAGTCTGATGAGATGGACTCTTTTCCCAGTCCTGACGAACTTTGGCGACGGTTAACTGGAGAAGGGGAGAACCAAATTAGACCAGATATTGCCGAGAAATTACTGACTCCGTTTGATCTAACTCAGGGTAAGGAACTGCGGTACTATCAGCGTAATGCAATTAATGCTGCAATTTCCGCGATTCTCAAAGGTCAAAATCGCCTATTGTTAACGATGGCGACGGGTACGGGGAAAACTACTACTGCTTTCCAAATTTGCTGGAAACTTTCCAGTTTGGAGTGGAATGTTTCTGGGGAAGTGCGTCCACCGAGGATTTTGTTTTTGGCTGACCGAAATGTGTTGGTTGACGACCCCATGAATAAGGATTTTTCTGCTTTTGATGAGGAGAAAATCTATAAAATTCAAGGGGAAGCGAAGAAGGGAAGAGATATTTATTTTGCAATTTATCAGGCGATCGCACAAGATAAAAAGCGTCCCGGACTTTACAAAGAATATAGCCGTAACTATTTTGACTTGATTATTGTAGATGAGTGTCACCGAGGTAGTGCTAGGGATGAAAGTAACTGGCGACAGATTCTCGAATATTTTGAACCTGCTAATCAGTTAGGGTTAACTGCGACACCGCTACGGGACGATAATGTTGATACCTATCGCTATTTTGGTAATCCGCTTTATACCTATTCCCTGAAACAAGGAATTGAGGATGGTTTCTTAGCTCCCTATCGAGTTTATCGCGTTACAACCCGTTCTGATAAACAAGGATGGCGAGCAAGTACTGGAGTAGTCGATCGCTACGGACGGGAAATACCTGACGAAGTTTACCAAACTCCTGATTTTGAACGCAAGTTAGTACGCAAAGCAAGAACAAAAGCGATCGCCCAACATATTACCGATTTTCTCAAAAGTACTGACCGCTATGCCAAAACCATTGTCTTTTGTGTGGATGAAGAACACGTCAAGACGATGATTAAGGAGTTACGTAACCTCAACACAGATATTACCAAGGATAATCCTAATTATATTTCTCGCATCACTTCCGATGCTGGGGATGTGGGTAAGGGACATTTATATAAGTTTAAAGATGTGTTGGATGAAACACATATTATTGCGGTAACTTCTAAGTTGCTGACAACTGGAGTGGATGTTCCTACTTGTAAAAACATTGTTCTGGCGCGGGTTATTCGCTCGATCACCGATTTTAAACAGATTATTGGACGGGGAACTCGTGTACGGGAAGAGAAGGGTAAGTTGTCTTTTAATATCATTGATTACACCAAGAGTACGGTGTTATTTGAAGACAAAGATTTTGATGGGGAACCCGCTTTAATTAACGAGTCAGAAATGGATGATGGGGGACATATTCTTGAGCAACACGAGGAAGATTTGGAGGTTGAGGAAACAGAAGCAGAAGAACAAGAAGATGAAAAAGCAGGTTTTTGGGGATTACCAGAGGATGAAGATACACCACCCCGGAAGTTTTATGTGGACGGGGGAACAGAACAAATAGTAGAAGAGCAAATTTACGATTTGGATGCTGACAATCAGCTACGGTTATCTCAAATCATCGAACGCACCAGAGAGGAAGTACGGGTTCTCTATCGTTCTACCCTAGAAGTACAGCAACGTTGGGCTGACCCGCAAGGGCGTTCGGAAATAATTGGTTTGTTAGCGGATAAGGGGATTGATTTTGAGGATTTGAAAAAACTTAGCAATCAACCCGAAGCTGACCCTTTTGATTTATTATGTCATATTGCCTTTGATTCTCCGGTGCTGACTTGCAAGCAAAGGGCTGAACGGTTGCGAAACCGCAATCCTGATTTCTTTAAGCAGTATGGGGAAGATGCAAGGGCGATTTTAGAGATGATTTTGGATAAGTACGCGCAAAAGGGGGTAGATGAGTTTAATATTCCCACGACTTTTAAGGCTAACCGCGAGTTTGATAAATATGGAAATGTGGCTGAAATTGCTCAACGATTTGGTGGGGTTCAGCAATTAAGGGATGCAGTAAATCAACTGCAAAATTTACTATATTCGGCGTAATTATTTATAGATGGCAAAACGCACTACCAAGAAAACCAATAAACCCGTCACTACTGCTCAAAAACTGGGTAGCGTGATTAAGTCAGCGCGTGACATCATGCGAACGGATAAGGGGTTAAATGGAGAATTAGATCGTCTCCCGCAGTTGACTTGGATTTTGTTTTTAAAGTTGTTGGATGATTCTGATAAACTGCACGAAGTTGAAGCGGAATTAGAGGGAATTTCCTATAAACCCACGATTCAACCTCCTTATCGCTGGCGTGATTGGGCTGCTAATGAAAACTTTACTGGCGATCGCCTGAAAAATTTCATCAACAATGATGAGGCAATTTTACCAGATGGGGAACGAGGTGCGGGTTTGCTGGCTTATTTGCGAAACCTGAAAAGCAAAACGGGTAATCAACGCGCTGATGTGATTGCTAAGGTTTTCAAGGATGTTAATAACCGCATGACTAGCGGAACGCTATTGTGGGATGTTTTAAACAAAGTTAATGATATTCACTTTGATAAATCGGAAGAAATAAATATCCTCAGCACTCTCTACGAGTCGATGCTGAAGGAAATGCGGGACGCTGCGGGGGATTCAGGAGAGTTTTATACACCCCGTCCAATTCAGAGAAGTAGCCATTAAAGAACTTAATGCCCTTTTACCTTCCATACTTGATAAAGCATTTAAAGGCGAATTGTGAGTAAAAAAAGATGCAAACTTTATCCAACTCTGGTAAATTTATCTAAACTGTCAATCTTTTATACATGAAAGAAGAAGGGGATATTCGTCATTACTTCGTTGACGAAGCAGGAGACTTAACTTTTTTTGACAAAAAAGGAAGAATTATAGTAGGACAACCAGGGGCATCAAAGTTTTTTATGGTAGGTATAGCACAGATTTGTCAACCAGAAAAGGTAATTTTAGAACTTGCAGAACTCAGAACACAAATTTGCAATGATCCACGCTTTAAAGATATTCCCTCAATGCAACCGTCTGCTAAGAAAACTGCACTTACTTTCCATGCTAAAGACGATCACCATGATGTGAGGCTGGAAGTTTTCAAACTGATGCAAACTTTTGAAGTAAAAATATTTGTGGCTATTAGATGTAAAACAGAATTAGCCGCAGCGACCAAAAAAACTTATGAAGCTTTGAGCAAAAAAATAAATCAAGATGATATATATGATGACCTAGTAAAACGATTGTTTAAAGATAGGTTACATAAAGCTAGTGCTAATCATATTGTTTTTGCCAGACGCGGAAAAACAGCACGAGAAGAAGCACTGCAACAAGCTATTAATCAAGCAAAAAAGAACTTTGAAACTAAATGGAAAATCTGCTCAGATAGTCAAACAATTATTAAATCAGCCTACCCATCAGAGTTTGCTGGCTTACAGGTTGTTGACTATTACCTGTGGGCTTTACAGCGATTATACGAACGCCAGGAAGATAAATATTTTATTCCACTCGCCCAGAAATATAGAATGATTATGGATTTAGATGATCGGCGGAATAAACCGTATGGAGAGTGGTATACCGATTCAAATCCACTGTCGCTAGATAAATTAAAGTGGGTAGTGGGCTAGGTCTAAGCAGACAAGCTACCCAGACACACGGCATGAAGCCGACGTTCGCCCACAAATCTATCTTATCACTTATAATAGGAAGATTAACTATTTTATTTATTTTTATTGTAAAGCGATATCTATCAACTTGACAAAATGTCACTGAAACCAAGTATCTATATTTATATTTAATTCTTCAAAACTCAATTTATAGGGAAGGTTAAAAGTTATGAAACACCAAATCCTAACCCTAATAGGCAAAAACTGTATTACACCTGACGATGGTCAGAAAGTGTACGATATAGTTCATACAGAATTATTAACTCTTCATGAGGTTGAGCTAGATTTTGCAGGAGTAGAAATTTTTGCTTCCCCGTTCTTTAACTTTGCTATTGGACAATTACTTCGGGATATTCAGCCAGAAACTCTAAACCGTCTGCTCAAATTCTCCAATCTCAATACAGTTGGTAAGCAAATACTTAAACTTGTAATCGAAAATTCAAAGCGGTATTACTCCGACCCTGATTTTCGCACTAGAGTAGACCAAGTTATCAGTGAACAAGCAAATACACAGTAATGTCAGTCAACTACACAGTTCAGCAAGCAATGCGGCGCTAACCAGATTCCAAACCCAATTGCTTGATGGTTATGACTTGCTGATACTGGAAGCGATGGACAAAGCAGGAGTCACACAAATAATTACCGATGATGGTGATTATGTGACTGTTCCAGGTATTAAAGTGTTTACTGCAAATAATGGTGCGATCGCAGCTGCAAAAAGTCAAGGCAAACTTTTGGTTAAGTAAGAAGTGCGTACACCGAAGGGGTTGCCGAAGGCATCGCTTGATTGTTGTCCAAATTAGATTGTTTAACAATTGTTTCTGAAGAGGAGGAGTTTTAAAACCCACATTCCGCAGGTGCGATCGCAACACAACATCAAATAGCTAAAACCCACTTGAAGTGGGTTAAAGAGCTTGTTTATTCAGTCTACTTTCAGTAGAGTTCGGCTATTAGGGCGCAGTTCACTTGCGGGCGATTTGGTTGCTTATAATTATTTCGCAGGATATTTCGCTAAAAATTCATCACCAGGAATCACAGTGGTATGAAATAAATAATCTTTGTTTTTCTGATAACGTATATCTTGTTTAATAATTGCCATGAATTCTCTATGACCATCGCGAGTCCGTCCAACTAAACACCCTGCACTAGCACCTTTAATATTAGTACGAGGATAATCAAATCCCCAGTGTTGGTTAATATCAAATATACCTGTGTCGAGAAAATCGCCAGTTCGCATCATGTCTTTATTTTTATCGCGATATACAGAAATAGGTGTCTTTTGAACTAGAGCTTCATGTGGATCTGAACCACCTCCGTAATGAATGCCTACTGCCCAAGCTTTATACTGTCCAAAAGCTATTCTGGCAGCTCCATATTCTTTTGCTCTACCTCCCATAGGATTATAGGTGAAACTAGAACCGGGTTCTGTTGTACCTTCCCAATTACCTCTGATGACTGGTCTAAAATCTGCATCTGGTATTTCAATTACTATACGGCGATCATTGAATTCGTTGGGAGTATCACTATTTTGAGTTCCATCTGCATTCATTCCCTCAACATAGATAATATTGTATTTTTTGTCCCCCACAGATACGCGGTAGTTCATCTCTACCATATATTTAATCAGTCGAGCCGCTAGGTTATTGAGAGAATAATCGATTTTAGGTTCAGGAATATCACTTGGTTTGCTTTCAATTAATGCTTTAGCTGTTCCTAAACCCAAAAATCCTTTTTCTTCAGCAACTTCTGGACGAATTGCAGAAATAGCTACTTGAAATTCCACAAGTGCGTCACTAGAAATACGTCCAAATTGTCCATCCGCAGGAGGATCAAGAAAATTTAACCAAATCAGCACCTGTTGAATATGGGTTGCTAGTTCTTTATCAGCAGCGATCGCTTCTATTCCATAATCTAAAGAACCTTTATTATCTTTAGCTTGTTTACTAGCTTGATAGAAATTTTCCAAACGCATAATATTTAATTCCCTGATCAAAAACTAATATTTTGTTCTAGTTACCTAATAAAACAACGCTCATTTTAGAAATTACGCATTCGCACAAATTTAAATTGCTTGCAAAACAAATTAGCAGCTCAGTTAATGAAGAACTTATCCTGAGCAGCTTGGCTGAGTTATGGAACAACCAAATTTAGGCTAATTGATTAGCATAAACAATCATATTAATCTTGTTCTATAACCTTTCCATATGCTTCAAAAATAAAATGCTCATCTCGATTCCCCTGACTTTGATCAACCCACTTTACCCAATAGTGTTTTTCTTCGTATCTGAAATCTAAAATCGGATATTCTCCAGGTTCAATGTCCACTAGAGCTTCTTTTGGTATTTCAGATGATTGTTCTGTAGAAGGTTTCAATACTGTTTTTTGAGTTATTTTTAGGAGATATTTTTTCCCTTCAGCAGGTTTTGGTTCATCTGCATCTGATTCTCCAATTAATCCATCTTTGATCGCTTCAGCCATTTGTTCAGCATTGAAGCGATCCATATCTGTTTTGGAATCACAAAAACAACACTCCACTAAAATAGCTGGCATGGAGGTATTTTTAATCACAAAAAATGGGGTGCTTTTCACTCCCTTATTTTTAAATCCGAGTTTGACAATTTCGTTCAGAACAGACTGAGCAATAGCTTTGGATATATTACTAATAGCAAAAACCTCTGTACCGTTCGCTTGCCCATTAAAAGCATTAAAATGTATTGACACAAAGACATCTACATTATTGCTATTAGCTTTATCAACTCGTTTTCTCAGTGATTCTCCCACGGTCGCAGCTGTTGTAGGAGTACAATTAATCACACTATGACCTGCGGCTGCTAACTTTTGCATTAAAAATGTACCAACCGCTTTGGTTAACTTATCTTCTTTTTCAATTCCGACTGCACCCGTATCTGGAGGACAATTATGTCCTATATCAATACCAAATTTCATTTTTAAATCCTAGCCTTTTGCTTATCTAAGTATTTTTTACTTACCAAGCACTATAACAGTATTGTATCATATTTAACCTAAAAATAATCTAAATTTCGTATGAAATGAATTGAGATAAAGCGCAACGCCAGAGATGATACTCCTTTGGAGTCGCTACGACGCGATCGCACCTTTTGCAATCAAGGCTAATCTAAAAGAATGCTATCGACTCAAACTCAACTTTTGAGACTTTCCCAAGGACAACTTAACCTGCTAGAACGTTGTCCACGTCAATTTCAACACACCTACTTAGAACAACTCTATTCTCCCACCGAGCCAGAACACGAAGAACACCAGACTTTAGGGAGTCGTTTTCACCTGCTAATGCAACAGCAAGAGATCGGACTACCTATAGATGGTTTTTTGCAGACAGATGCACAACTGCAAAGTTGGATGACAGGTTTTGCAAACGTGGCACCAGACATATTAACACCTATTAGTAATAGTCAAACTTTTCGCGAAAGCGAACATTACCGCACCTTACAAGTTCAAAATTATTTACTAACTGTTGTCTACGATTTACTAATTGCAGATAATCAGCAAGCACAAATTTTCGACTGGAAAACTTATCCCAAACTTCCTAATAAACGCAAACTCGAACAAAATTGGCAGACACGCCTTTATTTGTACGTATTAGCAGAAACTAGCGATTATCTACCAGAAAATATTTCCATGACATACTGGTTTGTTCAATCCAAAGGTCAACCACAAAGTATTAAATTTAGCTACAATTATATTCAACATGAAAAGACTACAAAGAAACTCAAACAACTATTAACTAAATTAAGCCATTGGCTAGAAGATTATCAGCAAAAAAAAGATTTTCCACAAGTTTCAGAAGGTAGTAAAACTTGTGAATATTGTCAATTTGTCAAGAGATGCGATCGCACTTATGCTCAGGGAGGACAAATATCAGAAGAAAACTCTCAGATCCAAGATTTAAATACTAACCTCATGAATATCGCTAGTATTCAAGAAGTATCTCCATAACAGACTTCTAAAGAAATATCTAAATACTTCGGAAAAAAAGGGAGAAAAGCAAAGGATAACAAGGAAAACAATAAAAATGGGAAGATGAAGAGAATGACTAATGACTATTGTACAGACGCGAGGAACATCGCGTCTATTGACCAACAATCAAAAATATGATTTTATGCATCCACCAGAATTTGATGCGGTTTACGTCCGCGAATTAGAAATAGATGATATCGCCCCCGTTTATCATTTAGGAGAAGAACTATTTACCAGTGATTTGTATCCCTATTTATATCGATGTTGGGATGAATGGGAGGTGATAGGACTTTATAACACTGATCCAGAATACTGCTTAGTTGCAGAAATTGACGACCAAATCGCAGGATTTGTTTTAGGAACCATCATCACCAAAGCATCTTGGACTTACGGATATATTCTTTGGTTAGGAGTCAGTCCGAAATTTCAGCGACGCAGTGTAGGTGACAAACTGGTTGATAGCGTCATTGCCCGTATGATAGAAGATGGGGCGCGGTTTATGTTGGTAGACACAGATCCAGAAAATGTACCAGCAATAAAATTTTTCAGGCGTAAAGGTTTTGGTAATATCCGCCAGCATGTTTTCTTATCGATGAATTTAAGCAAGCACGAACATTATGGCAGACTCATAGATTACGAACGACAAAAAGCAGAACGAGCAGGTTACAAGCGAATGCGTCCTATCCGCACTCGTAAAACTGAAGGTATTACTAATGAAGTTGTCCTCAATAGCCTCATTAGTGAATCTCAACATCAAGAAGACTCTATAACTTAAATCTTCTTTGTGTCTTCGTGTCTTTGTGGTTTAAATACTTATCTTAAATTACCACCAAGACACAAAGACACCAAGTAAAATCACAAAAAATTTTTATTATATGTATGCCCGAACAGCAGTGGATTTTAACATCAACTGAACAATTACCAGAGTGGTTCTTACAAGCTGTCAAGCAGTATACACCTGCATCTAGCGGAGAATTTGCAGCACAGCTATTATGGCAACGTGGTATACGAGGTATACCACAAATAGCCACTTTTGTTAATCCCAAAAATTACTTACCTGCAAGTCCATTTGAATTTGGGCAAGAAATGTATCTAGCAGTGGAACGGTTGCAGCAGGCATGGGAAACTGGTGAAAAAATTGCTATTTGGGGAGATTTCGATGCTGACGGTATTACCTCTACAGCCGTGTTATGGGATGGCTTGGGGCAATTTTTTATTCAAAATTCACAGTTAGTTTACTACATTCCAAATCGATTAATAGAATCTCATGGACTCAACTATCAGGGCATAGATCAGTTGGCAAATCAAGGGTGTAAGTTAATCGTGACTTGTGATACTGGGAGTACAAATATTGATGAAATTACTTATGCAAAACAGCTAGGTATTGATGTGATTGTTACAGATCATCATACTTTACCAGCAGAACGTCCACCAGTAACAGCTATTATTAATCCTCGGTATTTGCCTAGTGACCATCAATTGTTTCATCTTTCAGGAGTGGCAGTTGCTTACAAGTTAATAGAAGCACTGTATCAAAAATTGCCAACTATACCGCAAGAATCGCTAGAAGATTTATTGGATTTAGTCGCAGTAGGATTAATTGCTGACTTAGTACAGTTGAGCGGAGATTGTCGCTACTTGGCTCAGTTGGGAATCGGACGACTGCAAGAAGATTTTAAACTACCATCTGCACAACGGCGACGTCCAGGGGTGGGACGATTGTTAGAATTGTGTCAGAAAAGTGGCGATCGCCCCACAGATATTTCTTTCGGACTTGGCCCCCGAATCAATGCTGTGAGTCGGATTCAAGGTGATGCAACTTTCTGCGTAGAATTACTGACTAGTCGCGACCAAGTACGTGTTAATCAGCTAGCAGAAGCCACAGAATTAGCCAACTCCCGTCGCAAATCTTTACAAAAAGAGGTTGCTCAACAAGTCAATCAAAAGATCAGCCAAATGGACTTGTCCACAACCAGCGTTATTGTTTTAGACGATCCTCAATGGGCTGTTGGCGTCCTGGGATTAGTAGCAGGCCAAGTAGCACAGGAGACAGGACGACCGACTATTTTGTTAAGTACAGAAGGAGTAGAGGGAAAGCAGGGACAGGGAGGACAAGGGGGACAAGGGGGACAAGGGGGACAAGGGGGACAGGGAAGAACTTTCATTGTGTTTTCTCCCGATCCCCAATCTCCGATCGCTGATCCCCGATCCCTAGGCCGTGGTTCTGCGCGTTCAGTTAATTCTGTTGATTTATACCAACTGGTCAAAAATCAAGCCCATCTGTTACATCGTTTTGGTGGACATCCTTATGCGGCGGGGTTGAGTCTACCAGTGGAAAATATTCCTTTATTTACACAAGCAATTAATCAACAATTACGACAAAGTTTGGGTGGTGCAGCTTTAACGCCAACACTACAGGTGGATTTAGCGGTGACAGTGGGAGATTTGGGGAAAGAATTATTTTTAGAATTAAAACTTTTGGAACCCTGTGGAATGGGTAATCCTGTACCAAAGTTGCTGATTCAAAATTGCTGGTTTGAAAATGGTTGGCATCGCAATCAGCAAGATTCTCAGGGTAAAAAGATACAGTATATTAAAACCGAGTTTGATATTCGGGATGAGTCTACCAAAAATCCTTTCCCTGGTGTGTGGTGGGGACATTATAAAGATGAATTACCACCGGGACGCTGTGATTGCATTGTAGAGTTAGATTACAATACTTTCAAAAAACGTTATGAAATTCGTTTAATTGCCGTGCGTTCTAGTGAACCATCTGCAAAAGTAACTCCGCACTCTATACAAATATTAGACTGGCGCCATCTCAATACTACAAGCACATCAACTACATCAAGCACATCTCCACTATTAATTAAAGAATGTCCTACTAGCTGGGATGATTTACGAGCATGGTTGAGGCGATCGCTTCACAATCAGCAACCACTGGCGATCGCCTGGTCTAAAGTAGAACCTCAACCTCCAGAACAAATCTGGCTGACGTTGGTAGGAATTGCCAAATATCTCAGTCGCACCAATCAGCTAGTTACCCGTGTTCAACTTTTGCAAAAACTCGGCATTGGTGATCAAAGTTTACACATGGGTTTTAGAGCATTAAGATATCTAGGTTTTTCCATTCAAACACAAGATCGCTATTTGCAAATCAGCCAACATTCAAACACTAAATCCACACTGGCAGAGGCTGCAATTGTCAAGTTTTTAGATGCTGTTCGCGAAGAACAATTTCAGCGTCAATATTTCACCGAAGTTCCGATCTCAACCATTCAAGCGATCGCAATCCAAACAATTTAGTTGGTCAATTGTCAATTGTCAATTGTCATTGGGGATCGGGGAACAGGACAGAGAAATTCCCTCATGTCCCCCATGTCTCCCGTATCCCCCTATCCCCTTGTCCCCTTCCTCCTATAAATTCCCCTGGCGTTCACATTTAAAACTGCGATGCTGCCAATATTTCATGTCTACGTCTGTCAAGTTTGTCACTTGGGAGCATTCTGGCTGAATAATTTGGCTTAATCCTGCCCAAAATAAGCTACGGGTAACATCTAGTCCGGTTTTCGGCCAAGATTCACGATTACCGGGAATACCTTGTTCTTGTACAGTTTCTGTCTCTACCCAAATGCCATGCGCTCCTAACATGATTTGTGCTAGCCACTTGGACCGTGGTAAGTGCGTAGGAGAAGTAACTAACATGACTTTATGCACATGCCAACGGCGTAGAATCGGAATACCATAGTAGAAATTACTGAAAGTCGAATCAGCGCACTTCTCTAACCAGACATTTTTCATTGGAGCCACATCCCTTTGAAAAATTAGCCAAATACAGGGATCAAGAGAACCGCGAGAAATTAAAACCTTAATCTGCGGATGTTGTTTGATCAACTCGGCAACAAACATTTCTCGACGGATACTACCGCCAAGTACAAAAAAAGTGTCTACTGGCTTTGAGGATGCGGAGACTAAAGTTATAGTAGTAAATACCAGCCAAATGCTAAGGAAAACACCCAAGCCAATTTTAATTTTTCGTAAAACTTGCCACTTTTTGAGTAAGGTATTTATACGAGGAATATTATTAAACTTTGTAACTTTACGGTTCATAGCAACTTTATATAAAATTTAAATTACCTATATTTTTTAATCATTAAAATTAATGCATCCAGGAAGAACTGATTTTAGGTAATAATGAGTGCAATTATGACACTGATGAAAGCGTCATATGAATGCAGTAAGCTGACTGAGCAAGTTGACTAGTGCCAGATAAAGTCCTTGATAAGTATTACGGTATTTTCAAGACAATTTAAAGGAAAACAGAATGAAGGGAGTATAGCCGGACAGAACAATTTATAACTTTCTACAGAGCTTCTGATTGCTAAACTGTCAACCACACAATTATTCCAGCTTAATATACATGAAACAATCTGCAAAACGTTACTCGCCACTGCAAGTAGCTTTCATTGGAGGAGCGATCGCCACCACAGCTACAGTATCTGCATTTGGGCCAGGTTGGAGTCGTTCTGTTCGTGCAGCACTACAAGATAGCCCTAAACAGGTAGTTGACCAAGTATGGCAACTGGTAAATCGCGAATATGTGGATGGTTCTTTTAATCGCCAAAACTGGCAAACAATCAGACAAAGCCTATTGAGCAGAAGCTATTCTTCTCGTGAAGAAGCTTACACCGCAATTCGCGAAGAGCTGCAAAAGCTGGGAGATCCATATACACGCTTTATGGACCCCAAACAATTTGAATCTTTGACCAACCAAACATCTGGAGAAGTCTCCGGGATTGGTATTCGGATGGAGGTGAATGAAAACAGCAAGCGGTTAATTGTTGTAGAAGCCTTAGAAAATTCACCAGCACTCAAAGCCGGAGTCAAAGCTGGGGATGAGATTGTGGCAATTGATGGTAAGCTCACCAGTCAGATGAAAATGGAAGATGCCTCCAAGCTGATTCGTGGTAAAGCAGGCACAATGGTCACTTTGCGATTAGAAAGAGATGGGCGTAGTGCTTTTGACCTCAAACTGAGACGAGCTACAATTGAAGTCCCAACAGTACGTTATGCTCTCAAGCAAGAAGGTCGTCGCCGAGTTGGCTACATTCGTTTACGAGAATTCAGCGCCCACGCCGCAGAGCAGATGCAACGGGCTATCCGTGATTTGAATGCTAAACAAGTCGATGGCTTTGTACTAGATTTACGAGGTAATCCTGGTGGTTTGTTGCAAGCCAGTATTGAAATTGCCCGAATGTGGATAGATGATGGTGCAATTGTCCGCACTGTAGACCGTAGAGGTGGCAGTGAAGAAAGCAAAGCCAATCACACAGCCCTCACAAATCGTCCTTTAGTGGTACTAGTTGATAATAACTCAGCCAGCGCGAGTGAAATTCTCACAGGCGCACTTAAGGATAATAGACGAGCAATAGTCGTTGGTAGTCAAACCTTTGGCAAAGCCCTAGTCCAATCAGTACATGAACTTGCAGATGGTTCTGGTGTAGCAATTACCATTGCCCATTACTACACTCCCAAAGGAACAGATATTAACCATAAGGGAATAGCACCAGATATTAAACTGGAATTAACAGAGCAACAACAGCGTCAGCTCGCATCTAACCCCGATTTGTTGGGAACTAACAAAGACCCTCAATATAGTCGTGCTTTGGCAATTCTCTCTAACAATCAGTTTGCCCAACCTTTGCCAAATCAAACATCTCAAAAACCAACTAACTTTGGTGCTGATAATTTGCGACTTTAGTACTCAGGTTTAGGATTTGGGAATACTAAAAATGAGGTAGTTGGTTGTTGTTTGTTGTTTGTTGCTTGCAAAAAGCATCAACAAGTAACCATCAACAAATAACTACCATAAATTTTTAGTAATAAACTTGAGATTAAACATATGAATAATCAATCAATCAACAGAATGACCACTGGTACTTTTTTACCTAATGTATCGGTGGTTATTCCTATTTATAACTGTGAAACGGATTTACCACACTTAATTAATTGTCTATTGGCTCAAACTTACCCAAATGCATTGGTGGAATATTTGCTAGTAGATAATAATAGCAGCGATCGCACTTTTGAATTATTACAACAAATAGCCAAAAATTATCCTCTATTGATTCGTGTTTTAAGTCAAAATAAAATTCAAAGTTCCTACGCAGCCCGTAACACAGGAATTCGCGCTGCTAATGGTCAAATTATTGCCTTTACCGATGCTGATTGTCGTCCTCAACCAGAGTGGCTAAAGTTATTAGTTGCACCTTTTGTTAACAATGATATAGCAATTGTCGCTGGTGAAATCACAGCACTACCTGGTAATAGCTTATTAGAACAATTTGCTGAAAATCAACAGACTTTATCACAAAAGCATACTCTCAATCATAAGTTTTGTCCCTATGGTCAAACTGCAAATTTAGCGATTCGACGACAAGCATTAGAGAAAGTAGGTTTGTTTCGTCCATATCTGACAACTGGTGGTGATGCTGATATTTGTTGGCGGATTCAACAAGAAAATATTGGACGTTTAGAATTTGCAAACAAAGCGATCGTACAACACCGCCACCGCAGCACACTTAAAGAATTAAAAAATCAATGGCGGCGTTATGGGCATTCAAATCGCTATTTGCACGAATTGTATGGTGTAGAATTAATGCGAGACATGACACTCAAAGAATGTAGCTATCGATTAGCACGTTGGTTATTCAAGGAACTACCAAAGGAAAGTATTAAGTCTTTAA
Organism: Westiellopsis prolifica IICB1; assembly: GCF_004323185.1. Taxonomy (GTDB): domain Bacteria; phylum Cyanobacteriota; class Cyanobacteriia; order Cyanobacteriales; family Nostocaceae; genus Pelatocladus; species Pelatocladus prolificus_A. Next base: position 80,869 of record NZ_NAPS01000002.1, on the reverse strand, counting down.
GTGGTAAGACTCACCTAATAGATTTATTAAATACTCCTATTGGTATATTGACAGCTAGGGCGCGTACTATTGGTCAAAGAGAAACTAAACTATCACAACAAGCCAAAATAATTGAGACGCTATAAAAATTTGTCATTTAAGATTTGGAGTTTAAAATTGTAAATAGTTAATAGTAGGTAATGCCTAATTACCAATTACCAATTACCAATCTCAAAGTTTATATTTTCACAATTTCATTTAAACTTTATATTTTCCAGAATTGAATCACCATACCAAAATTTAGAAAAACGTTATAATTTTTAGCAATATTAGTGTAATTTCTGAGTTTTGTATTTACTGGAGCTTTATAATGTTGTATTGGCAAGATAAATCTGGTTTACCAAATTTCTATAAAGGTTGGAATGTCTTTATAGGTGAAGAGCAGAACGACACAGCTACTAAATTTGATACATCACTCCAAAAACTGCTTGAGTGGTTGAAAGAATACATGTCTGTAGATACTGTGACTATCTTATTACCTGTTACAGATCAACAAAATCTAGATGTATACGCTAGTATTGGACTTGAGGAAGAGATAGCACAAAATATCCGTATTCCCATTGGACATGGTATAGCTGGCCGCATTGCTGCAACTATGAAACCAATGATATTGGATAATTTGTCGGAGGTAGAAATCGTTAGTCCAGTCCTACGTCAAAAGGATCTGAAATCACTTGTTGGTATACCAGTAATGCTCAAACAAGGTGTGGTAGGAGTACTACATGTTGGCACTTTTAAGTCTCATCATTTTACTGAACGTGATGTAGAACAGCTGCAACTAGTTGCACATCGCATTAGTACAATGGTTGATACAGAGGTTTTAAATTGCAAACAGAGCGAATACAATCAGAAATTTAATTTACACCACTCCTATTTCCATCCCCACTTTCATAGTGTGTATCAAGTATTGACAGTATTGATATTGAGTGTTTCTACTTTGAAAGAGCAAGTATTGAGATTAGCAAGTGCTGCATTAGCTTGCATAAGTTCAGCGAAACAACAAGACAAGAAATACAATCTTCCTATGTTTAACATAGGTTAACATCCCCCACGCTCTACCGATGATTCTCAGCAGAGTACAAGAAAGCGGATAAATCATGGAACTCAATCCGCAATCCAAAATCTACGCATCCTAACCCCCAGTCCCCATTTCCCAAATTGGCGATTAGGGGGAGGAACTGTGAGGTCAATCCAAAATCCAAAATCCAAAATCCAAAATTGTTTGACCAACAGCCTGCTAAATTGGAGATAAAGTTGAGGAAAGGAAACTGTAAATGTCTGCACAATTGTTACTGGTAGATGATGAACCGGGACTGCGTGAAGCAGTAAAAGACTATTTACAGGAAAGTGGTTTCAGCGTTCAGGTTGCTAGTAACGCTCGTGAGGGCTGGGAATTAATGCAACAAAATACACCTGACTTAGTAATCTCTGATATTATGATGCCTCAGGTAGACGGCTATCAATTCCTCAAACAACTACGTGAAGATCCCCGTTTTCAAGCATTGCCAGTGATTTTTTTAACCGCAAAAGGCATGACGACCGATCGCATCCAAGGTTATCAAGCTGGTGTTGATGCTTATCTACCAAAGCCGTTCGATCCTGACGAGTTAGTAGCAATAGTCGAAAACCTGCTTAAGCGTCGTGTTAGCAAAATTCCAACTACAACTGAAGAAGGCGAAACACCTGATATTGCCGATTTGGCTAATCAAATCGCCCAAATCAAGGCCTTATTGACCCAAAGAAATGCGATCGCTCAGTCTCCACCACCATTTACAATCGACTTAACTCCACGAGAACAAAGTGTCTTAAATTTGGTAGCGGAAGGTTTGATGAACAAAGAAATTGCTCGTCGTCTAGAAACCAGCGTCCGCAATGTTGAAAAATATGTCAGCCGTCTATTTAGCAAAACAGGTACCAATAGCCGAACCGAGTTAGTTCGTTTTGCTCTTGAACATGGTTTAGCAAAATAAAGATAAAAAGATAAGAAAAAACAGGAAACTGGAAGTTCCTCAATCAAGATAATACAAAAGCATAATTCAGAATTTTGAACCCTAATACCAAATTGGTATAGGTAGTTTTGTTTCAAAGCTTTGAAATAGGCTATTAATCTGGGCTTTTAATCCAAAATCCATAGACGCTCTACCCTAACGGGTAGACACGTAGACGCTTCTGGGGCTACTTGCAGAAGTCGCTACGCGCCTACCGTAGGGCTTGCTGAAAGTAGCCGCAAGGCGTCTATGGGCGGCTTCAAGGTAGAGTAATCTAAAATCCAAAATTGGTATGAGTTCTGAATTTTGCAATTTATAACGAATTCGATACCTCCAGATATTCAGTAAGAGCAAATCGGTTCTAGGAATACCCTAGAAAATAATTGCAAAACTTAAAATTTGTCAGAAAGCAGGACAAAAAATGCACTTAGTAAGCACCCACTCAGTATCTATAGTGCAAAGGATGAAGGCTACCGTAAAAGTAATAGTGTCTCTCCCTAGACGTCCAGAAAAAAGCTTCTCGTAGAGTAGGGTTAGACTGAACTTGATAACTACAGGATTGGGCTATACAAGGGGGTTAGGAAAAGAGTAAATTATCTGACAAGTAAACTTAAACAAGTTCACCATTCTCTGCCCAATACAAGACACAAAACAAACCATCATTGCTAATTTACAGATATCAAATAAACCTCAATATTAAGTGTTTTCAGTAGAGTTACGTAAACGCATTAACTGACGTCGCATTTGTGGTGATGCTTTTAGTTCTGAAATTTCCTGCGCCTTCACAGAAGCTTGCAGAGTCTCTAGAAATTCGTCAGATCCTTCGGTTAATAAAGCATCTAGCAACACCTGTAAAAGTTGGTCGCGATCGCCTAATAAACTTTTTTCCTCAATCAACCGAAATTTAAGATGTATTTCACATTCATAAACACCTACTTCAGTATTATTTATTTGGCGTGGTAATACTTTGGAGTTCATACTTTTTAGGATTCCTTTACTTTATTGGTGATAGATGTGAGGGGCTATATCCAAGAGCAGAATTTCTTTATATTTTTTTGAAATCCAAACCTTTTGAATCAATTTTTTTCTTTCCTTGAGCTAAATTTGCATTTCATTTTGCTTCTCCTGCTATTGTTTCTATCCAGACTCTTAATGTCAAGACTTAAATTTTGCAGCAAATGCTGTGGTTGAACAGCCATAACTATTATTCAGTTTTTGAGATTGTATACAATAAAGTTTCTGTAAGAACTTGTTCTGGCTTTTTAAAGGTTTTTACATCAACTTTATCTTGACGTCAATGATAGTTTGGGATTTTACTTATAAAATCGTGCTTATACGTAAGTATAAACCCTGATTTTCTTTTACATAATGAAAGCCTGTCATTGTCATGGGAAAATTTACGTAAAATCACTGGATGTACGATTTTTCTGGTTGATAAAGATGTACAAGTTATTAATAGGGAAACTCATCATCGGTAACAAATTTTCTTTTAATAGAAAATATAAGCTTAGTTACAATTATTCCAGCCGAGTATACTGCTTTAAAATTCCTTTGGCTGGAGATGTACGAAAAACTTGACAGTTATGCATCCAAAGGGGTTCCTTATCAACTAAAGTTTTTCTTCTTTCGCGCAAAAAAACAAAATCTCCAATCAATAGAATCAGGATGGACTTTAGCTGTCCTCATTCATAAACTTGAGCATCAATCTGATGACACCTCCGGTTGTCTTCTCCAAGCAGATGAACTTTTTACCTATGACAGCCATAGATTTTTTCTATTAGAGGGTTGTGGCGGCCATCTTAGCTAAAGATTCATGGGGATTCAACTGGTCATTGGGCATTGGGCATCGGGGATTGGG
>NZ_NAPS01000002.1:49205-76892 GCF_004323185.1 Westiellopsis prolifica IICB1 | reverse complement strand
GGGCATCGGGCATCGGGGATTGGGAAAAGACTTGTTAAATAATTACTCCCACACTTCCCAAACTTCCCACACTCCCCACACTGCCTTGTCTGTCTTGTTCCCAGATCAAGATTAAGATAGAACTATGCCTATCCCAAAAAGTTAAGATCCTGATGGATATGACGCTAAACGTGGCATCTTCGATAAATTGCTTGTATTCTAGTCAAACGAGAACTGCTATAACCTGAATCACTAAACCGTTATGGACGACAACCCAATGCTGCTTAAGTCCACAACCCGGCATATCCGTATTTTTGCGGCAGAAATTGACCGGGATGGCGAACTAGTTCCCAGCAATCAGGTCTTGACGTTGGATGTTGACCCGGACAACGAATTCAACTGGAATGAAGATGCTTTGCGAAAGGTTTATCAAAAGTTTGATGAACAAGTAGAAGCATATAGTGGCGCAGACCTAACAGATTATAACTTGCGCCGTATTGGGTCTGTCTTAGAACATTTTCTGCGATCGCTTCTCCAAAAAGGCGAAATCAGTTACAATCTCTCTGCTCGTGTCACTAACTACAGTATGGGACTTCCCCAAGTAGCACCTGGCAACCAATAGAGTTAGGGGTTGAGTTAAAAGAGTGATCTTTACAATCCCCACCTATTCGCTACCCTTCGGGAACCTCTTCGAGGAAAGCGAGAAGCAAGCTACAGGCTTTGCCAAGGTGGGGAGAATTTCAACCCTCCTGTTAAGTCTAAAATTGTAACGAGTTTCAATGCTCAATATGGTCAAAATGCTGGCTGGTTGGCTATTGCCGCAGCCCGTTGTCATTTTACTGTTACTCTTCTACTCCCATGCCAAAGCCGCAGAACTTGTTGGACGTTCTGTCTTAAGCGCTGATACATTTGCCTTCGGTTCAACAACAGCTCAATTTAAAAAGACAAATCGCACAACTCCTTTTCTTCATGCTCAACCTGTACAAGGTTTTTCTGCGGTTGTCAAAGGCCCAAAAGCAGGTACTTATTTAGTCATTTCAGATAACGGTTTTGGCAGCAAGGCTAATTCACCTGATTACAGATTGCGTATTTATGCGATCGAACCTGATTTTACTACAGGTAAAGTTTTTCCTGTGAATCTGCAAACCGGAGAAAGAATATCTTGGTTTGATCGTCACAGCTTTTTAGAACTAAATGATAAAAATCGTAAAGTTAGTTTTCCTATTATTGCAGACCAATCATTTTACCCAGGTAGCACTATTCCCGTTAGTCCAGCGATCAGAACAAATCGTTTATTGACAGGAGGAGATTTTGATATAGAGTCTTTCCAGCGTCTTAGTGACGGTAGTTACTGGTTGGGAGACGAATTTGGTCCGTTCTTACTACATGTAGGACAAAACGGCGAACTGCTAGATCCTCCCATACCTCTACCTAACTTCTTGGGTGTCGATAAATTAGATTTTGTGAAATCACCTGACCACCCAGAATTGATGAATTTACCTGATGAGCAAGCAAGATTGACCGGCGCAAACTTGGGCGGTTCTAAAGGTTTTGAAGGTATGGCGATCAACACTAGTCGTACAAAACTTTATGTATTGTTAGAAGGATCTTTAAAAGGTGACTCTCTCAAGCAGCGCCTGTTAATTCATGAATTTGACTTAGCCAGCAAGCAATATACAGGGCAAATTTTCTCTTATCAACTAGAGCATCAAAGCCATGCGATTGGTGAACTCACTGCCATTAATGATCATGAATATATTGTGATTGAACGTGATAACTATCAAGGAGATCCTAATAACTCTGCCTTTACATCTCCTGCTCAATTTAAGCGTCTTTATAAAATTAATATTAAACAAATTGATGAGCAAGGGTTCGTCGATAAAGAATTATTAGTAGATTTACTAAATATATCTGACCCTAAGAGAATTGGAGGAAATATCACCAAAGCAGGCATCTTCACGATCCCTTTTGTGACTATAGAGAGCGTATTACCTGTAGATAGCAGGACCCTACTTGTAATCAACGATAATAACTATGCCGATAGTTCTGGTCGTATTCCCAAGCAAGCTGACAATACCGAATTTATTCTCCTTCGCTTAAAAAAACCTTTAATTTTATTCAATCCTCATTAGCGAGGAAATCTTATTTAACAAATTAAAATAAAGATTCTTAATAAGAGGTATAATTCTATTTATACTACTTTTTAAAAATTTATTTTGAGATAAAATAAAAATATAATCATTATTGATTAGTAACCCATGACTAACATCAGACCAGATTATCTCCTTGTTCAGTTCGCATTTGTCTGGAAATTTTCTGAACATCTTTAAATATTGTGTAAAGCCTTTTAAGTCTTTGGGCTGATCTACAACAAAGTCTATCGCCACTTGGATGCCAGCATTCGTAATATCATAAGCATCTATGACAAGTTGTTTGGATTTCCCTTTCATGGTTTGTGGTTGTTCAGAAATTAGCTCATCAGGGTTAGCAGCGCGGTGAATTTTTTTTTCATTATGCTCTTTAATTACACTTTAACTGAGTAAATATGTTAAATTTGCAGTTAACGTAGTAGGCAAAGTAAGAAACTTAATATAATCTTGGCTATAGCAAATTGCTAATAGCGAGTGAAGACTAGCTACTAGCTGTCTTCTTTAAGTTTGTTAATGAATGCCTCTCTACCTATAAAGTAAAAGTAAAGACTAGTCTGATATCCTCTTTCTTATGGGGTAATTAAGTCTAAGTGTTGTGAAGGCGTTATAGTTAGATGACAAATTGTAAATTCATGAAGATCTGGCGACAGAGCATCCTACAGAGTAACTGTAGGGTAGAGTTATAACATTGTTATTTAGGCGCACCTTTGCACTTGGCTTTATAGAGAAACCCATTGCCGTCTATGCGATGGCTTTCGACAGATACCACGAGATTTATATGATTGTTCCAAAGTTTAAATATTTTAATTAAAAAAATATGAACGGTCTAGATATCGTCGCCAATACTAATAAAGAAATTGCCAATCGCTGACCGGTGGGAAAACTATGGAAAATGATGCGGCTAACCTGTATTGCCCAAATGAAGCTTGTCAATCTCCCAACCCTCTAACCCACAAATTCTGCCAGCGATGCTCTACACCTTTACCTAAACGCTTCCTCTGGGCTGTGGCAGATGGTATGAAATTGGGTAATCCTGGAGATATATTGGCGACTCGCTATCTAGTTATTGATAAATCTATTCTTTTAGATACTAAGCCTGGTTATTTACCCCAAACACCAGATCCCGAAAAATTACAATCAATCAGACCTTATTTAAGATTAATTCCCTACCGCTTACATGTACCGCAGGTATACGGAGTAATTTCTTTATCTGATGGTAGTCAAGGGCGAGACATATTACTTTTAGAAAAACCCCCACTCAAGATTACAGATGATAGTACAGCTTCTTTGGATGTACAACTATGTAGTGAATTAACCACTGCATGGCGTGATGCGACATCAATGCGTCAACTGAATTGGTTGTGGCAGATAGCACAGCTGTGGCAACCTCTGGCTAGTGAAGGGGTCGCCTCTAGCTTACTCAGTTCCCAATTATTAATGGTGGAAGGCTCGTTAGTACGTTTGTTGGAATTGCGTTATGAAGAGGATTATGTACCAAGTTTAGCGCAGTTGGGGGAATTTTGGCAGCAGTTGGTAAGTACAGCCAAACCAGCGATCGCAGAATTTCTTAAAGAGATTTGTCACTCTCTGGTGACAGAAAAAATTTATGCTGCTGAACAACTAGTAAAAGTTGTAGATAAAGGACTCTCAACATTAGGAAGTACCCAATCTCCTGCCATTACAATTGCCACAGTCAGCGACACAGGACCGAGCCGTCAACGCAACGAAGATGCCTGTTATCCGCCTAGTGGTAGCATTATCAGCAAACCACCCAATTCTAACAGCACTTTGGCGATCGTTTGCGATGGAATTGGCGGACACGAGGGTGGTAATGTTGCCTCAAATTTGGCAATTGAAACTATTCAACAGCAGGTACAGGGACTTACTAAAGTTCCTTACGACAACCTTGATCCAAATTCTCTGTTAGAAGATTTACAACAAGCAGCAGCGGCGGCTAACGACAAAATCAGCCAGCGCAACGACAGCGAAAGTCGCCAAGGACGCCAACGTATGGGAACAACCTTGGTCATGGCTTTACCTGTTGCTCATGAAATGTACATTGCCCATGTTGGTGATAGTCGTGCTTACTGGATTACACCTCATGGTTGTTATCAAGTGACTCTTGATGATGATGTCGCTTCGCGGGAAGTGCGCCTTGGTTATGCTATTTACCGAGATGCTATACAACAAGGTGCTTCTGGTTCCTTGGTGCAAGCTTTAGGAATGAGTCCTAGCACTTCCTTGCATCCCTCTGCTGAACGCTTTATTCTCGATGAAGATTGCATTTTTCTACTGTGTTCCGATGGATTGAGTGACTTTGACCGTGTAGAACAGTATTGGGAAACAGAAATTTTACCGTTAATTCAGGGTAAAACTGATGTTGCCAACGTGATCGAAAGATTACTAGAAATTGCTAATACTCAAAATGGACATGATAATGTCACCATTGCCCTAGTACACTATCAATTTAAGTACTCGGAACCACAGACAAAACCACAATTAGTTTTGCCCGAGATATCTGAGATTTCTCTTACAAGTAATACTCAACTACCTCAAACCCTACAATCAAGACCAGAAAGTGGTTATTCTCGAAAAACTCAAGTCATTCCAGATACACAGCCAAGTAAGCTACCTAGATCTGTGCCACTACAGTTTGTCATTATTATAGGATTAATTCTAGGTGCTGGTTTATTTGGTACTTTATGGATGCTCAATGGAGGGATTTTTGGTAAGGAAGACAACGAGCCACGGACTCCCACAATTCCAAATACTCCCTCTGTGAAATTTGAGCCATCTGTTGTACCATCTACACCAAGCGATCGCTCTCATGTCATTCAGACCACAACTACTATCCAGTTGACAAATATATCATCTCCACAACAAGCGATCGCACCTGCTGGTAGTGTTTTGAAAATTATTAAACGTAAAGTCACCACAACAGAACAGCAAAATCCAGATGAGTCAATGTCTTTGCGGGTATGCTCTGTTGGAGAGGGTATCACTTCAGCCATAAACCCACCCGACCCCTTAACTCCTATAGATAGAAAACCTGTGGTGGAAGAGGGCAAAGTCTACACAATCAAATTATCCGAATATCAAAAATTATTGAATGGTAACTCTACGCCCTTAGCAGAAGGTGTTACTCAATGTGTGGAGCAGCCTCAGCGCACACCTGCATCTTTAAATCAAGGAGGATCAACCCCATAACAGGCTAATCTGTGTGCCTAACACTCAATAGTCAAAAACTCGATAAACTAGTATAAACCTGAAATAATACAGGTAAAAGCTCAAAGAAAAAATCAACAGGAGGCAATTATTTTTGTCTTTTGTTGTTTGTATTATTGGAAATTTTTGATCTTGATGTTTGTATGTAATGAATCCATCCCTGAACTTGGCGGTTAAGCGTCTGGTCAATGCTGGTCCTGATCACTTCGCTATTTGTGTGTTTGAAGCTCCCTACCCTGGCGCTCGTGATATCCACGATTGCGTCTGGTCGGCGGAGTTAACTCAAGCTTGGCGAAAGTGGCAGGAGATGTTTGCTCCCGACAGTTGTATAGATATTTCCCCTACAGCTATACCCCCAGCATCAAAGTCACTTCCTAATGAGTTGCTTTCACCAACTTCTGGTCAAATGACAAGTTACACTAGTCGTCTGATGCAATATTTGGGAATTAGCTTATGGCGTTGGTTATTCGACGGGCCAATCTTGGGCAGTCTGGAATACAGTAGCGGTATCGCCACTGGTCAAAATACACGTTTGCGCTTTCGACTAGAGATTCGTGACCCAAATTTAACTGCTTTACCGTGGGAAATTATGCAGCGTGAAGTTGGTCAGTCGGCAATGTCACTGTCTCCAAACATTCTATTTAGTCGTACTACTAATGAAGTTGAACCCTTACCACTGCGGTTGCGAACTGATCAAACATTAAATATTTTGCTAGTTCTGGGAGAAGATGAAAATAATCTCCAGTTAGAGAAAGAAGCTGATATTTTAGAGCAAACCCTTTCTAACGGCTCTATGATGGGAAGTTATTCTCAGGGATATGCCCCTTGTATTGTCAAGACACTAGTGCAACCAACCCCACAGCAATTGATTCAAGAACTAGAAACCAGGAATTACAACATCTTTTTTTATGGGGGTCATGGTTCGCGAGGTCCTGATGGCGGGTATTTACATTTGCGTCCTGGTATGCGTCTTAATGGCATGGAATTGGCACAAGTACTCAGCCATACGGGAGTGAAATTAGCAGTTTTAAATGCCTGCTGGGGAGCGCAACCAGCTGCTGCTAATGGTCAGGCAATACCTTGTAGCAGTTTAGCAGAGGTACTGATTCGCAATGGCGTACCTGCGGTTTTAGGAATGCGCGACCAAATTGCTGACGAAGAAAGTCTGACTTTTATTCATACCTTTGTCCAAGCTTTGCGAAAGCGACAACCAATTGATTATGCTGTAGCAGAGGCTAGACAACATTTATTGGCTGTTTATAGATTTAATCAACTAGCATGGACATTACCTGTTCTCTATTTACACCCACAATTTGATGGCGAACTAATTAAGAGTTACGAAGAAGGTAATACAGAACTACCAGAAACTTCCATACCTGGTATGGCTTCTTTGCTACCTATGGCGTCCTTGAAGTCGGCTGGCATAACTTATAAACTGAAAACCGGAGTTACTCGCATCGGTCGTACTACAGATAATGACATTGTAATTCCACAACCTTCTGTTTCCAGGCGTCAAGCAGAAATCTTGTGTCGGAATACTTTTACAGGTGCTACTCCAGTACGAACATATTATCTGAGAGAAAACTCTACCTACGGGACAACCTGGATTTCTAAACCTACTAAAAATGATTGGCAACAAATCCACCACGAGGAAGTTTTACTGGAACCAGGAATGCTGTTAAAGTTCGGTAGTAGAAATAGTCATCCTTGGGAGTTTATGATTGAGAACTCCTAATTGCAAAGCACAACGATAAAATACGAAAGCTAATTAAGCTGATTTGATGAGTTTTATATTACTCTTCCAGTCAGTTTATTTGTTATGTACTTTACCATTTTTTGTCAATGAAATTTTGGAGGTAATTACCCACAAATGGGTGAGTAAAATCCCTAAATCTTCATTTTTCTTGTTCAGATCCTAGCCTCTAAGCTCCAGTCCGCGCTTTTTATTTCCAAGTTCAGCGAAAAGCTTATAGAAAAACTCAGGATAATTAGACTTGATGTGCGGAAATTAGTTCCAAGCTGGTGTAGCTGTAAATACCACAAAATAATTAATCGGGAGACGACAAATGAACAAACAAATCAACGGTTTTGAAAATCTTCAAACCATCCCCTCTCAAATAGAACTTGAATTTTTAGAAGCACTGCTGCTACCAGAGGATGACACTTATCCTTGGAATCCGGGTGATGACCAATCAGAAGAATATTTTCATCACTTGGAAGAGCATTTTGTGCTGCAAGATGTATTGGAAGAAGAACTCACAACACGCTCAGAAGATTTTTACAATCAACTAGAAGCGCTATGGACTTCTCATGCTCCATCATACAAGTGTAATACAGATAGTAGTATAGTTGTTCAACTTCAAGAAACTTTACAAAACCGTTTATCTACAGCCGTACCAAAACAATGGTTAAAGTCCATCGCTCAAAAAGCAGCAGATATTTGTACTACTCAGCAATCAATGGCAGATAAACTGGTGGAATGTGTCCAGTCTGTATTACCTGAATGGTGGGGAAGTGACGATTTATTGGTCTTGGCTCGTCCTTACGCTTACGCCATGCGGAGTAGTAAATCACAAAACACCGCAGAAACTGTTTTCAATCAAGTTGGTGAACACGAATGGACAAATCTATCGGAAATTGAACAAGCTAGAGTTAGTTTGGCGATCGCTTACTATGCTTTGCAACAACTCGACAGCTTTCAAGGTGAAGCCTAAAAAAAACTCAATTTCTTATTCTTATAATCTGTTGCGATTTTTTTGCTTGCAACTTGCTTCATATTTCAATGACGCTCGTCTTGCAAGGGTTGTGGAATGCTCTATTTCTCTCTCTCAAAATCTAGGCTTTCCACTATACCCAGAAATTATCAATTTGCGAGACAAGCGTCATCTATCTAAAGAAATATCTAAAGAAATATCTAAAGAAATATCTAAAGAAATATCTAAAGAAATAAAAAATTATAGTTATTATTAATCTCCATTCGATTTTGGATTGTAGACTTCGTCGTGATCGCTCAGTCGAACGATTTTGAATTTGGGATTGACTCCACAGATAAATCTGCTTACTCCATACATCAAAGATGTATGGATCATCTTCTGATACCATTTCATGAAAACCCTGATACAAATGATTAGTTTCTAATTCTTTCCCCCTGCACCCTGCTCCCTTGCCGCCCATTTGTATCAATATAAAAGTGAAACGGTATGACAGGATTTTGTTCCCCGATCCCCAATCCCCAATCCCCGTACTCTATGAGAAGCCGCTGACGCGTCTACGCGTAGCGTCTCCTCTGGAGAATCCCCGATCCCCCATAATTATTTAGGACCAAGAAAGCGGGTAGCAAAATTTTGCTCTCTTGTTGGTGATAGCGCCCTTGCTTTGAGAATAGCAGCCATCAAAAAAGCGTAAGATAATACACCAACAACCACTAACAATAAGCCGTTGATAGTTCCTGTAGCATTCCATAAAGCATGAAGTCCTGCGGCAGTTAAATAGCCGACTAGTAAAATCTGCCAACTTTTTCTAGGTTTGAGAACAGCTAAACCGATGAAGTAGCCAAGATAGCCACTATAAGCCATATGTCCGGCCACAGAACCCAAGATACGGGGAATCAGCAGTTGTAATCCTGCTAGTTGACCAGCACCATCCCCAGCCTGGAAAGTCACGCTTTGGATAATTTGCGGCACATACTGACCGAGTGTTTCTAACAGAGTAAAGCCTACAGCAGAAGCGGTTCCCAGAAGAATACCATCAAGAGGTTCCCAGACACCGACACGTTCGCGCCAAGGTGATGATAAACCTCTGGCGATCGCACATATTCCGAGTACTGGTAGGGCTTTGAGTAATTCTTCCATTAACCCAGCACCAAAAAAGTATCGGATCAGCAATTCCGTAAAGGTAACAGATTCCTGGGGATTTGTAGGTAGATTTCCAGGGAGAACTTCGCGAAAGAAGAAGATCATAAAATCTGTCAGAGGACTCAGCAAGATTAACATTGTTGTTAATCCTGAAGCCATCAACACCCACCAAGGCTTACGTTTGCCACACAACTGGTAAATAAAATAATAAGCGGCAAAAGCGATATAAGTACCGACCACTACTTGATTCGCCTGGGGATCTCCGACCGTAGCAAACATTAACACTACAAAAACGACCGTGAGAACACCAGGTATAAGATAAGCTTTACGAGTTAAATCTTTGCCAGTGGAAATAATGGGAAACAGTTGGGTAAAGCTAACCGAAGAATCTGGTATATTCTGTGTTTGGTAGCCGGCTGGTGGCAGCGATGTGACTTCAGCAATGGAAGATATTACCGTAGATTGGTGGTTAAATTCGTACTCAAACAACAATTCTGGTCCATCATAGCCCAGAGTAATGCGATCGCCACTCATCAATTGCTGACAACCCTGTAAGCGTTGTCCATTGAGATAAGTACCATTAGCACTGTTCAAATCACAAATTACCCAACCTAATTCGTTATCAGGGGAGGGAGGAAGAGGACGAACCACCGCATGACGACGAGATACCATCCGGTACATCATGGCATCTAAGACAACTTGACAGCTAGGGTCGCGTCCAATGACTAATTCTTTTGTGGGTGACAGCGAATAGCGAAAATCAGACCCATAGGCTGACCCATTACCAGACACTAGCCGCAGAAATGCATTTTGTCTTGCGTTTTTGCCCGTCATCGAGTTGCAGGGTATAAACTATTTCACAAAGTAATTGGCATCAGGACTTAATCCTAACTATACCAATTAACACAATTGCTAAATCCACTATAGCTTTACTCTTTCCTTGCGAATTAGAAATTATAAAAATCAAAATATAGTGATATTTTTTCGTGCTGATATTCAAACATATAATATCAGTTATCAGTTATCACTTACCACTTACCACTTTTGTTAGTTAGATAATCTTCCTTGAGTATAGTCTTTCAGGAGTTTTTACTGTTCACTGATAACTGTTTACTGAAATTTAACCAACTTTAGCAATTTCGCCATGTTCAATCTTTGTACCAAGTAACTTCAGAAATTCTGCCAGCCAACGAGGATGAGCTGGCCAAGCAGGTGCAGTTACTAAGCTGTCATCAACGATTGCTTCATCTACTGGAATATCAACATAAATTCCACCTGCACGACTTATATCTGGTCCACAAGCAGGATAGCCGGTACAACTCCTTCCTTCTAATACATTCGCCGCTGCTAGTAGTTGCAAACCGTGACAAATAGCAGCAATGGGTTTGTTGGTTTGAGCAAAGTATCGAGTAATTTCTAATACTTTCTGGTTCAAACGGATATATTCGGGGGCGCGTCCTCCAGGAATAACTAGAGCATCATAAGTATCAGTTTTTACTTCATCAAAAGTGGCATTTAAAATAAAATTGTGACCTGGTTTTTCACTATAAGTTTGGTCTCCTTCAAAGTCGTGAACAGCAGTTCGTACTTTTTCACCCGCTTTTTTCTCAGGACAGACTGCATGAACAGTATGTCCAACCATTTGTAGCGCTTGGAAAGGAACCATAACTTCATAGTCTTCTACATAGTCCCCAACAATCATTAAAATTTTCTTGGCAGGCATATTTTTATATCCTCACTTGCATAGTAAAAAATAATTTGGCAACACTTATATTATCTTGCTCCTTTCAAACCTTAGTATAATTAAACACTTTTTATTAAAAACTGACCAATCATGCCTTGATGATACAAGCCCCCAGATTTATCTATGGAATAAATCGAAAATCCACGCGTCCAAAATAGTATGACTTTCAGTAATACTAACTCGGCTTACTGACTCTGTGTGCTGACAATTCTAAAAATTTTATAACAAGTTAAATTCTCTCAAAGCTGGTAAAAAGTTTTGATTTTCATGACTAGAACGACTCAGTTTAATTAGGGCAAAACGCTGTAAAGGATTAAGATTTGACCAATGTACAGTAGTGATATTTACGCCTATTCCTTGAGCTTTTTCACTTACACTTGTTGGCACAGTATTCGCATCCATCCATGCTGGATGAGATTCGATTGTTAATTCAGCTACAGGCGTACCATTACGTTTTAAAATCAATTCTTGGATATAACTGCGATAAGCTTTAATTTCCGATTCTGTAGTGCAAGGTAGTTCAACAAGATGTTGACGCTCTAATTGAGTCATGTGATTCCAATCTGATAATTTTAGTTTGATCCCACTAGTGTCGAGCTTATAACGCACCTGCATAGGTATGCAACGTAGAGAATCAACAAAATCTGCCTCAAATTGAAAAAAATATGCTGCCATAACTTAAGCAAAAAATAACTAATAACTACTAACCACTAACTATATATTAACCAATCTGGAGACTTCTCATAGCACACCTCTACAACTAGCAACCACCAACTTCATCTAATTTTTTGCATTAGTTTTACGAATAATCCAATAGCTAATTGAAAGAGAAAGTAGAGCTATTCCTAGACCAATAATATCAATACCAGAAACTTTTTCTAAATCCAAAATAATAATTTTACGTGCTACGGCAATCAAAGAAGTAACAATCACTAATTCTACTTGTAGAACATGTTTTTTGAGATATCCTGTGATATTTTCCAGAATTTCTAAAGCAATTAAAATATTTAAAAATAAGCCAAAAATTTTGAATAAAGTTGTATTAAATTTACCATAGGGTGTGTCAAATAATTCTCTAAAAAGAAAAATACCTAAATCAAACACAGCTACAAAAATTACCACCACCATCATAACAGAGAGAGTTTTTGATACAAGCACCTCTATATTTTCAATTAGGTGCATAAAGCCTTCATCTTTTCCTACTTCCCGAATTCGCCTAAATAACTTTCTCATCTGCCACACCTTGTAGTAAATAATTGGTGATAGCAATTACATAACTTGGTTGTGATTCCAGGGTCAAGCCCTTGGGAGAAGTAAAATTTCATCAAAATACAACTTACGCCCAATTAGTAACCAGTGATCTGCATTGTGGCTTTTTAGTTTACTGGCTATAGATTGGTTTGAGCGATCGCACAATCTAAATAATCATGATGTTAAGTATTGTAAAATTAAGTATCTCTGGGAAATATATATATCCCACAAAAAGTTCAGGTAGACGGGGAAAACATTAAAGTCCAGCAAACCATTCGTAACCTTGGTCTTCCCAATAACCTTTTAATGGAAATAAATTACTAACCACAGTAATTCTGGTTATCCATTTACTTTGCTTGTAACCAAGTTTAATTGGTGAAGCCAAACGCAAAGGCGCACCATTATTTCTTGGTAAAGGCTCACCATTTTTTTGATAAGCTAACAATGTTTGAGGATGTAATGCAGAAGCAATATCCCAACTAGAATAATAGCCATCTGCTGATTGGAAATAGACATATTTGACATTCTGCTGAGGTTGGGCAAGTGCTACAATTTCTCTTAGGCGTACACCACCCCATTGCACAATCGCCGCCCAACCCTCTACGCATACATGGCGAATAATCATCCCAGTCATAGGCAAAGCTTGAATATCGTTTATGCTAAGACTCAAGGGATTATTTACCTCACCATCAACCACCAAACGATATTTAGTTGAATCAATAACCGGAGTACCTCGAAAGCTATTGACGATCAAAGCTGTTGGTTGAATTTCACTGTGAGAAAATTCAGGTACAGGCTGTTGTGATTTAAATAATAAACTTTCAACTTTTTGATTTAATGGTTCAGAAACTTCACCAACAACATCTTCTAATATTGGTACACCACAACTATCAAGAAAAAAACTCATACTAGATAGTCCAGATATTGTTAAAAACTGACGCCGTGAGAACTTATGAATTAAAGACATAATTTATTGGTAATCGGTAATTGGTAATCGATAATCGGTAGTAATTGGTTAGTCTTAGTCAATAGTAAAAGGTCAATAGTGATTTAGTTATTCTCCCCATCCCTCATCCCTCATCCCTCATTCCTCATCTCTCATCCCTCATCCCTCATCCCCTTCACCAAAACATAGAATCTGTCAATTGTGAACCACCTGCTTTTTTTCCCAACCACCAATGAACAAGAGCAAAAATAATCACGAGTGGTAC
The DNA here is from genome assembly GCF_004323185.1 of Westiellopsis prolifica IICB1. Classification (GTDB taxonomy): domain Bacteria; phylum Cyanobacteriota; class Cyanobacteriia; order Cyanobacteriales; family Nostocaceae; genus Pelatocladus; species Pelatocladus prolificus_A. The sequence continues at coordinate 63,478 of NZ_NAPS01000002.1, read as the reverse complement.
TGAAGCAAAGTGAACAATTCTCAATGCTTGCCAACTTCCAAATATATCAACAATCCAGGGAAATTGAGCAGGTTTATACATTCCTATACCTGTAAATAATGCCAAAAGGAGTATGGGAATTATACTTGTGTAAACTATACGATGCCAAGCATAAATAAGGCGTTTGGGATTTTGAGTTTTTTGTAATGCTTTGATATCATTCGCACCTACAAATCTGTGTCGCCAGCGACGGGTAATCAAAATATAAAATCCATACCACAAAAGGTTAAGTGAAAATAGCCACATCGCGGCAAAATGCCAATGTCTTCCTCCTGCTAGCCAACCACCTAAGGTAAATATCGGTGGAATATGCAAACCAGATCTTCCACCGAAAACAGGGTTAGCATTGTAAATTTGCAATCCGCTAGTGAGCATAATAAACAGGCTAATTATATTAATCCAGTGAAAAATTTTAGCTCCCCTTGCTTGGTTTGGTAACTTTTGATGCTTAGAAGTAACATTTACGAGCATAAATATTCACTCAGTATAAACTAGAACAAAGAAAAGAGAAAAATAAATTTTAGCGGGTTTAAATCATGCTGATAAACTTAAGAATAATTTTAGAACATGTTCGCTTGAATACTTATATTATCAGCCCGTGTTGGTAATTTCATTAGGAGAATTATCTAATAGTTGCGATAGTCAAATACTACTCTGACTCTGCGGAAAACTGACTTAACGGGTCATTACAGTGCTAGTATAAAGTGATTATTCTAACTTGATATTAAAATTTAAATTTTCTGATTTCTCCAACTTCTGAAAGAAGTTTTATTTTTACGCATATTTCGGGGCAAACCTGAACAGAGAACATTAAGTGTACTGAGTTTTTTAAGTGCAAAACATAAGCTAGGCGAGCAAAAATAAAATTTGATTTATATATAAAAGCTTACTTGACAAAAATAGAGGTGATAAAGTAGAGGTATATTTTTTTTCTTGTTCGACTTATAAATTCTATTTTCATAATTTTTTCAAAATTATTATTTACCTTGACTAGCATTTTTGGTGGTAGCCAATTTTTAAATTTGTTGAGCTACTGGTACGATAATAAAAATACCCTATTGCTTGTATGAAATTGTAAAATATTTTCTAACTCTGGTCATTATAGAACAATCATTTGAGGCGATATAAGATACAGTAAGAGCCAATAACTGATGAGTATAGATGAAGTCATACTTCTACTAAAAGCAAGCTTACCCAATGCACTGACATCACTGCAAGAATTAATATTGCGTTCTTCTTGGGAAGGAAAAACTTACAATAACATAGCGCTAGAAGCACACTACGGAGAAGAGCGAGTTAGGAAAGTTGCTTCTAATTTATGGCAAATGATGAGTGATTTCTGGAAAGAATCGATTAATAAATCCAACTTTCGTCAGGTTCTCGAACATCGCCAACTCAGTAGAATGCAACACCAGTTAATAAGAGAATTTCATCGTGCTGCTACAGCAGTATCCTTAGAATTCCCCGCGGGACCAGTATCCCTCGATTCTAGATTTTACATTCCTCGCCCACCAGTTGAGGAATTAGCTTACACAGAAATTGCTGAACCAGGAAGTGTTCTGTGTATCAAAGCTCCGAAAAAAATGGGTAAAAGCTCCCTCATTTTAAGGATATTGGCTCATGCAAATAATCTTGGCTATCAAACAGTGAGCTTGGACTTTCAACAAGCAGATAAAGCAGTATTTGTCAATATTGATAAATTTCTGCGCTGGTTTTGTGCCAATCTTAGTAGAGAGTTACAGTTAGAACCGAAACTCAATGAGTTTTGGGATGAGGATATGGGTAGTAAAATCAGCTGTTCTCTGTATATCCAGACATACTTGCTACAGTCAATAGAAACTCCCCTCGTCCTAGTATTGAATGAGGTGGATTGGGTGTTTGACTATCCAGAAATTGCTTCCGAATTTTTGCCATTATTACGTTCGTGGTATGAACAAGCAAAACGAGTAAGTATTTTGCAAAAACTCCGCATAGTCATGGCTTACTCCACGGAAGTTTTTTTATCCTTGAAGGTAAATCAATCTCCATTTAATATTGGTTTACCACTACGGCTACCACCATTTACAAAAGAGCAAGTGCAGAATTTAGCCCAGTGTCATGGATTAGACTGGACAGGTTATTCTGATGTTGAGAAATTAATGGCGATGGTGGGCGGACATCCTCACTTAGTGAGGTTAGCATTATATCATCTTGTCGGTAAGGGAGGCTTAGAAAACGATTTAGAACGGATATTGCAACAAGCACCTACAGAGACAGGAATTTATAGAGACTATTTGAGTCAGTACATGCTCATACTGCAACAAGAGACACAATTAGCAGATGCGTTTCGTGAAGTGGTTACAGCTACGGAGCCTGTACAAATAGAACCGACGCTAGCATATAGATTACATAGTACCGGGCTTGTGAAATTAGAAGGCGATCGCGTGAGTGTAGCATGTGAATTATTTCGCCTGTATTTTCGTGAAAAACTCAATAATAGTAATAGTTTCAGCCGTTGGCGTGTGGCAGAATTAGAAAAAGAAAACCAAAAATTACGTCTTCTATCAAGCTTAGATGAATTAACTCAGTTAGCTAATCGGCGTTATTTTCATACTTATTTGCAACTTGAATGGCAACGTTCAATGCGCGAATGTACTCCTTTATCAATGATTTTATGTGATATTGATTATTTCAAAATTTATAATAAAACCTATGGAAATAGCGCTGGAGATATTTGTTTAGAGCAAATTGCTCATACGATCCGCGACACCCTTAAAAATTTGTTGTTAAATAATCATCTCTCCTATGTCAGCACAGCTTTAGGTACAGAAAATTCATGCAATCCAAATATGGGACACGAAAATCATTCATCATTGCTAGCTCGTTATGGGGGAGAAGAATTTGCGATTTTGATCAATGTAGATGCAGTTACTGCTGTACATATCGCTGAAAAAATTCGCGAACAAGTCAAAGCTTTAGCAATTACCTGTGAATATCCTGGGATTGGTGGTTTGCCTGCTAATGTTTTAACTGTGAGTTTAGGTGTTGCTAGCATAACTCCCAAAGAGAAAAGCGAACCTGAATTTTTAGTCAATACAGCAGAAAAAGCTCTTTACCAAGCCAAAAGAAAAGGACGCGATCGCGTAGTTATGGGTTAGCTAATAACTTGAAACTCATTGCAAGCCAACGACACCACAATATTTTCAGCATTTACTTCGATCAGCCAGCGATCGCTTAATCTACCATCAGAAAGTTGTTCCAGACAACGAACAACTCCGGTTTTGCCAGCAACATAAACCGGTTCTAGAATTAATACTTTGGCTCCTACTTGAACATTCTCTGAGTTATGCAATAGCTGTGTTAGGTAAGTAAAATCCGAAGTTAATAATAACCTAAAATTAACTTTTTCTTAACTAAAAGATTTACTTTCTCTATCCTGCCCAAATTATCATGTTTGTTGACAGCAGTCCAACAGCATATTGCTGAGAGTATCAATTTGAACTGCCCAAATCTATTTTGAAAAAAACTGGCTCAGAAGGACAGCTAGCTATCTGTACCTCTAAGCCTTAGTTTAGTGTCGATAAAAATCTAACAGCTTTGTTTAACTTTGGGAGAAGTTGTTTTTGTTTTTCTCCTTTTGACCTTTTCTCAAAGCACCTAAAGCAAATAGTCCCAATGCTGTAGCCAAAGCCGGTTCAGGCACTTTTTTAGGTGTAGATTCAGGCGGAGTAGGTTGATAGTAAGTTGTCGGAGTGGGTGCGGGTGCGGGTGTGGGTGCGGGTGTGGGCGCGGGTGTGGGTGCGGGTGTGGGTGCGGGTATGGGTGTACCATACTGGAAGCGGATATTACCAATGCTGTAGCCAAAGCCGGTTCAGGCACTTTTTTAGGTGTAGATTCAGGCGGAGTAGGTTGATAGTAAGTTGTCGGTGTGGGTGCGGGTGCTGGTGTTGGTGCGGGTGCTGGTGTTGGTGTTGGTGTTAAACTAGCTTCACTTAACGATGTACCATACTGGAAGCGGATATTACCAATCTTGGTTATATCAAAGTCGGAGATCAGCCCCGATAAAAGGAACGTGGCGGAACCTTTAACAAAAGTTCCATCTTTGACAGCTTTGTTTGCATCATCAGAGTAATTGCTGATAATACCGTAATTAAATTGTTGTCCACCACCACCTTGGAAAATATCCAAGCCAGCAGTACCGATACCATAATCCTGAGTGATACCAGGTAGTCCATTAGTATTGCTAGCGTTTGGTAACTTCCATTCATTTAGAGAGCCAAGAAGATCAACATTGTTTCCAACAGTGGAAGAGCCACTAACTACAGTTGAGGCTGTAGCTGACAACAACGATAAATTTAGGGGAGAGCCGTTATAGTCCCAGAAGACTGCTGTCAAAACATCAGAAGGATTTGATATACCCATCGAAGACGTATTAGACAGAGTCAGTGACAATATGCCATTTTCTAAAAAATCAAAGACCGCTGATGCTGCTAGAGGATCATTAGATTTGTCGTAAGTATTCGTTCCTGTTGCTGAAAAACTAATAGTACCCTTGCTAGTTGGTGCGGGTGCTGGTGCTGGCGCGGGTGCTGGTGCTGGTGTAGCTTGGTTTTGACTGTTACCATTGCCATTACCTTTACCATTGCCATTACCAGCATAAGCACTGCTGACTACACCAGTTCCAACTACGGCAAATGTCACTAAACCTACGACTAAATGTGTAAGGGTTGATTTTGAATATGTTGACATTATCTCTCTTTTTTTGTTTGACAAAAGCGTTTGGGTTGCTTTTATGTAACTCGTTTTTATAACTGTATAAATTTTCACAAAAATTTTCTGTTAAATCTATATTTTTTGTCTAAAAAAAAGCCGATTATATTGAAGATTTGTTTTATTTTATGTTAACTAAATTCAGTGATTTTACTGAAATTTATATACAGCAGATTTCAGGTAAATGAGGTACAAATTTTAGAAACAAAGCCATATACCAAGAAACTTTCAAATCTGTTCCCTGTTCCCTGTTCCCTGCTGTAAATAGACAACTTTTGGAGTTGAGACCAAAAAATAAATAAGGGAAGGCACTCACCTTCCCTGAAATACAAAGACATTATCATAGTATTTAGACTTAACTTAATTTATTGCTTTACGTACCCAGCCATTAATAGTAAAACGACTATCGACAAAAGCTCTGGAGTTGCAACTTACAGGGAGAACTTCATGCATACAGCGGCTAAGAAAGAAAACAATACTGTTGTTACGTGGTTCTATTTTTGTAAATGATTCTGCTTTTACATATAAGTTATTTTTTATTTTGCTGTCATATAACAGCAATTCACCACCCGCAAATGCTTTTGGCTCTCGATAAAAATAATAAACAAAAGTCAATTCTCTGTTAGCAGTATCAGAGCTACCATTATCATTATGAATTTTATAAAAATTACCATCATTGTGTGCTGTTAATTGAGCTTCAATTTGAGATATAGTAAATGAGGTAATTCCTAATTTGCTAATTATATCTGGAATCATCGCTCTCACACGTTTTACAATCATATCTGAGAAATCAGAAAATGAATAAAGAACCATTGAACGACGATAATTTACATCATTTGTCGAAGTACTTGTAGGTACAAATTCAGATTCTTTTTTGAGAACATATTTAATTAATTTTTTGTATTCTTCTGAGCTAATAAAATTATCTATTTGTACATAATCAGAAGTTAATATATCTGTCGATTGATGTTGATGATTTTCTATTTGCTGTAAAAAAATGGGTGGTTCTGTCATAAGCCCAGTTAGATGTTCACTAGGAAAACATAAAACAGAACGTCCTTCATCAATGGGAATTTGAAATAAACTCTGACAAGCAGATTCTTGTTTATATGCACGAGCTACAACAGCTTTTAAAAGATTATGCAATGTAGGCGCATCTGCTCTCAAATAAACAGTGTACTCATGTCCTCCTGTGAGAAGAAGCTTTACTTTGACGTCTCTCGACTCAAGTTGCTTTGAAGCTAACTGCATAAATATTGCCTAGTTACAATAATGCGAAATATTTTTAACAATAGTTTTGAAATAGTTATATCAAATCTAAACTTAAAAATTATTCTTATCTACCGCACAAACACTGGTTTTCGGATTTTGTTTAATAAATTAGGGGTGAACTGCTGATCACCCCCATGTAATATTTTTATCAATTAATTATTCTTAAGTATTTACCGAGAGGAAGTCGCGTATTGAACCAGTTGACCGAGACGCTGACGTAGAGTTTCTAATCCCAAGCGATTGCTTGCAGAAATAAACACCGCTAGGGGAAATTCTTCCCGTGCTTGAGCTAGAGTCTCACTACTAACTTGGTCAATTTTGTTAAAAACAACCAGTGCTGGGCCGGGTGTGACTGGCATTTGAGCTAAAATTTCTCTGACTGAACGAATATGACTTAACCAAGCAGGATGAGACAAATCCACTAAATGTAGCAAAGCATCAGCTTCTGTTACCTCTTCTAAGGTAGCGCGGAAGGCATCCATTAACGATGCTGGTAATTCATGAATAAAACCTACCGTGTCTGTAATCAGAATTTCTTGGGGTTCATTAGTTGCTGCGTGGGGAACAACTAAGCGACGTGTGGTAGGGTCAAGGGTAGCAAATAGCTGGTCGGCGGTGTAAACTTCGGCATTTGTTAAAGCATTCAACAAGGTGGACTTACCTGCGTTTGTATAACCAACCAAAGCTACGGAAGAAATTTCTCGGTTTTGTCGCCGTTGTCGTAATCGTTCTCGATGGGCCTGTAGCTGGTTAACTTCTTGTTGTAAACGAGAAATACGCCGACCGATAGCACGGCGCTCGGTTTCCAATTTAGTTTCACCAGGACCACGAGTACCGATACCACCACCCAGTCGAGACATGGCTTGTCCTCTCCCAGTTAGTCGTGGCAGCATATATTCTAACTGCGCCAATTCTACTTGTAATTTACCAGCACGAGATTGGGCGCGTTGGGCAAAAATATCCAAAATTACTTCCGTACGGTCAACGACTCGCAAACCAATTTGAGTCTCTAGGTTACGGACTTGGGAGGGTGAAAGATCGCGATCAAAAACTACAAGATTAGCTCCCAAAGTTTGTGCTGTCAGGGCTATTTCTTGTACTTTACCTTCACCAACTACCGTTTGGGGATGAATACGCGATCGCTTCTGCCATAAAGTTTGTAATACTTCTCCACCAGCAGTATCTACTAATCGCCCCAATTCTGCCACAATGTCTTGGAATTGTTGGGATGAGAGATCATCGGTCAGGACTCCGACTATTACCACGCGATCATGATCAGTGTCTACCTCTTGGGCGACAAATTCCCGCCGGAAACCCTCTTCTAGTTCTTCAACTAGATCAACCAAGTCCTGTTTGGTCAGTGCATCCAGACTCATTGGTGGCGATACGTTCCAACTTGGGGATGGAACATTACCATTTTCTGGCTTTAAAGAGGGACTGGTAATCAGGGTGCGGGAATCTTGTGATATCAGGTGCGCTAAATATGCTTCTTTAACGTATCCTGTAGCCCCACCACCCCGTTTTTGGAATCCTGTGCCGGTAATATTTATTACTGCTAATGCGTCAAGGCGTTGTAGTGCCATAGAAGTCAGTGCCGATTCGTTAGGCGGTTCTGACTTTAAGTGTGTGGCAATACAACGGATACCGCTAAGTCGTTCCGCACCGTAACGGGGCAATTCCAAGGGTGGAATTTGCGTTTGACGCGGAGTGCCAACCCCAACGCGGATCACTTGTCCACGACGATTGAGATAGGTACATACAGGTTGATTGATTTCTGTACTAATAGCTGCCAAACGCTGGGCAAACTCCGGCGTAGTGATGCGGTCGCCCGGAATGCGTTGGTGGTACAGCCGCTGTAGTTGCTTTAGCTGGCTGGACTTTAAACCTTGAAGATTACCGAAAATAGTCTCGATAAGCGTATTTGACCAGTGAACTGGTCCTCCGAATCCGACTTTTTCTATTTTACAATACTGTTTTTATGTCAAAACTCTTACTGATTGTGATGTTACCAGATGCGGAATGCGGTTTTCAAACCTAACAGAGCAGCAAATGCGATCGCTCTACTGACAACGTTAAAATAAACCCATAAATACCTGATGCCCAAACCATGTCCCTTGCCAAAGAATTAGACTCTCCCCAAGGCATCCCAGAAGATGTTATCCTTCCCCCAAGTGATTTATACAGCGATGAGCCTCCTTTGGAAACTGAACTGCATCTGCGGCAAATAATCCTACTTTTCAAATGCCTGGAATGGTTGTGGCGAGACAGAACTGATTTCTATGCTGCTGGCAATCTGACTATTTACTACAGCTTCAGTAAAAGTAAATCAGAAGACTTCCGGGGGCCAGATTTTTTTGTTGTGCTAGACACGGAGCGCAAAGCTCGTAAAAGTTGGGTAGTTTGGGAAGAAGATGGCAAATATCCGAATGTAATTCTGGAAATTCTCTCTGAATCCACAGCTCATACTGATAAAGAAGTTAAGAAAAAACTTTACCAAAATACCTTCCGCACACCCGATTATTTTTGGTTCGATCCATACACATTAGAATTCGCTGGTTTTCATTTAGTAGACGGCAAGTACCAACCCTTAGAAGCAAATAATCAAGGGCATTTATGGAGTCAGCAGCTAGGTTTATATCTAGGTATTCATCAGGGTTTATTGCGTTTTTTTACACCTGAAGGACAGTTAATTCCAACACCGGAAGAAGAAGCTGAGTCTGAACGTCAACAGAAAGAACTAGCACTAAGTAGAGCAGAAAGATTAGCTGCTAAATTGCGGGAGTTAAATATCGATCCAGATACAATTTAGCGTTAAAGATATTTAACTATAACCAAAACTGGCGATCGCCATCAAGCGTACTAGGACGAATACCTTGTAACCGCAGATAAGCCATGCGGTCAGATCCATAGAGTGGCATAGGTAAACGGGGTTCTTTCAAAGCTCCATGATGCAAAAGCGTCAGTTTGAGAGTTGTGTCTAGAACACTTTCAATTGATACTTGATACCCTTTCTCATGAACAGTCAAACGTATAGGACGAGCCAAACCAACTTTATCAGGAACTTTAGTAGTTACCAGAATAGCTTCACGAGATGACAAACGAAGTGCTAATCCTTGTGATGGTGGGATCACAGCTTTTTGCTCTAGGTTATATAATCGGGGGACACCAGATTTCTTACATTCTACTAAGATGAATTTCGCACCTATTGCTTTGGCTCTCTCCACTAAATAGTCAACTTCTTTACCAACAAACGAACCATCACGGTAAATTAAGATAGTTTTGTTTGCTAATTCAGTAGCAGGTAGTAAGCGCTCCAATAGTTTCGGTGGTATTGCCTCACCATCAATGAGATCATCTTCGAGTCGATAACGAACAAACTCCCCTTGTTTGCCATATAAACGCACGCTAGCACAAGCATTTCTTGTTCCTGCTTGCCTTTTTTTAGAAATTCTAGAAATATCCAAACCAATAAAATGATCAGCTATATCTAAAGGTTCAGCCAGAATGAAAGGTAAATTACCCAGTTTTGCCAGAATTCCTGGAATCACTTGGTTCAAAATATACTGATACTTCCCAGAATCACTTAAAGTATCCTCATAAATTATCTGGCTGGCAATCTGACGACGAAGTAGCAAAGAGTAAATTTGATGGTAGAAGCTACCTTCATCTGTATCATCAGTATGGCGATCGCTTTCAGGTAAAAACGCCAAAACAATGTCATGCGGTATCTCAACTAATTCATTGACAGTTCTCTCAACTGCTGCTCTTGCTTCAGTTTTAGTCAAGTTTTTAATTGATAATGGTGTTTTTGTAATTACCTCACTTTTAAAGCCATATTTTGCCAGACGTTGAGTTAACTGATCCAGAAATAAAGATACTGTTGCATCGCACAGCTTCAGGGCCGCAATCCGAATTACTTTTGATTTATCTTTAAATTTAGTGTGACGACGATAAACACCACCAGTTGATAATCCTTTGAGAACTTCAGTTCTCTTGCCAGTAATACCGTTGCCAAAAAGCAAAGTTGTCTCCTCTAATTTAACCGGAGGTTTCCAGAACAAGCTTGGATAGTCACGACTGTTGATACTAAGTTCCAATTGCATTCCATAAGCCCTTAAAGCAGCTTGGGCTGTTTCTTTATAGGAAGCTAAGAGATTAGTCCTTTCTTGATGGATAATTTTAGTAGCCTTCAGTAGCTTGCCATATTCTACTTCAAATTGATTAGCTGTCTCAGATGTCACACAGGGACGCAAAGCCGCCATAGCATAATGAAACTGCTTTGTATCCTTACCAAACTGTATAGCAACTACAGGTTGGTTGTCTGGTGCTTCTCGCAGTGCTTGTTTACTAGTTGAACCAGTAGCTTTTTCCAAAAGTTGATCTCTATATTCTCCGATGGTTCCAACCAGACCTACAATTGTTGCCTTATTACCTCGTTCAATTTCTTGAACTTTAAAGCCTATTAAAAACTCTTCTGGTTTTTGCATTTGATGATGTTTTTCGTAAAATTCAGCTAGATTTTCACGAAACACAATGCTACTGCTAACTGTTAAAGTCAGAGCAGGATGTAAACTACCTTGTAATTCGATAGTTTCTGTCCAAAAATCTGGTTCTCTTCTGACTATGACTCCATTATTAGAGAAAGCAATTGGATAGTCAAATTTAGCTTTATTTAATACTTGAACCGCAAAAAGAGAAAGAATGAATGGTGTTAATTGAGGATGACGTACTGATTGAAACCCAAATAAACGTTCCTTAAAGTCGTCTACTTCATCTTGAATTCTGATGAGAGTTGCTTGCAATTCATCCTTGTTGGGTATTTGTCTATTAGAAGATACCAAAACCCAAAAATAAGGGTGATGCCATATCACAACAGTTTCGGACAGTTTTCGACTAAAATGATAGCTTAATCTGTTACCATCTTTTTTTTCTATTTCAGGTGTGAGTCGAAAACACATAAACTTAAGTTGTGAAGTTGTTAGTGGAAAAACTTCACTGAAAGATTTGTAGACTTGGGGAGGCACAGTAGCCAAACTCATGCAGGAACCTCATATTGAGAAAATAGGCAAATTGAAGTGAATTGGCAATTACGGCAAGAAATACCAGGATTAGCTGGAAATATATTGGCAAATTCAGATGGATTTTTCTTATAGCGCTGTAACTCTTTTTGATGTTCTTGGGCTATTTGTGCTAACTTTTCCTGAATTGCTTTGAGTTGAGCATCTGTAGCAGTAATTGACTCAGAGCGCTTACCAGTTTCCAAGTTATAAAACGAAGCTGCTGCTTTTTGTTGAGGATACAGATAAGACACTGCCAACAGGTAAACAAATGCTTGTCTTCTATCAAAATCAGATGTACCTGTTTTAAAATCTAAAATATTGAGTCTGCCATCTGATTCGAGAAAAATACAGTCGATAGCTGCAAATAAATTAAAAAAATAATGACCTTGCTGAATGAGAATTGGTTTTGGAATTCCTTCATCTCCTCGACTAAGTTGAATGATGTTTTTGCCAAAGAGGATTGGCATCTGATAATAATTTTTTAAAATTTTAATCACTCGCTGCTGAACTTCAGCAGGCTTTTGGTGTAATTCCAGTTTTTCTGCTACTATCTCAACACCATCTGATTGGTGAAATAATTGGACATCTTGGTGAAATTCGTAAATACCTTTTTGCGCCAGTAAACCAATATGCTGAGGAATAGTATTTTGTTCCAAAAGTACTTTCACCAATGCTTCTTTTTTTCGCGCTCTGGAAAAACCTCTTTTCATATCACAGTGCCAATATTCTTTTCCTACAGATGAAGCAAACTGTGACCAAATGTTAAAACTCACATACGGTCGCCACACCACAATTTATATCCTTGTAAACTTATAAATGTTGATTTTTTATTCAACACTACACTAGCTTGCATTGATTTTTTAGTCAACACGCTACTATGATATTGAGTTAAGTAGGAGAAAAAGTGAGTCAAAGTTTTGGTCAGCTTATCCGTCAAGCCCGTAAAGATAAGGGATTAAGTCAGCGTGAGCTAGCAAAACTAATAGGGCTAGATTTCACTTATCTATCTAAGTTGGAGAACGATCGCGCAGACTATCCTCCGAAAGAAGACGTTATTCGGTCTCTAGCGCAGAATTTAGATTTGGACGAGGAGGAATTAATTTTTTTAGCTGGGCGTATTCCTCAGCGTGATGAGGATTTTATCAAACAACATTACAAAACTATGCCTGCTCTGTTTCGTCGGATGCAGGAGAATCCTGATTTTGCTAAAAGAGTATTTCGAGAAGCTACAGAATTGGAAAATGAGGAGAAGCAAGGTTGAGCATCATTAAGCCGTATCGCTATATTCCTGACATAGAAATTGAAGCTAGGGCTAATGAAATTCTTAGACGGATGCAGGAAACGCCTAAATTTATTCCCAAATGGCCTTTAGATGCAACCCGTGTAGCGGAGTTTCTGGGGTTGGATGTTGTCTGGGATAGGATACCACCTGATGCTGAAGGACAAATAGCAGCAAGGATTCTGCCGTTAGAGCATCTGATTGAAATCAATGAAAATATTTTAGAACTCCCCAAAGGGTTTGAAGAATCAACGGTAGCGCATGAACTAGGACACTGGGAACTACACATTGATCAGAAGACTGCCGGCAAGTTTGAAGAACGGATAAAACAGGGTAATGAAATAGATATGCAGCCTTTTTTGTGCCGTGCTGTTAGTGGTCAACTACAAAAGATGGAACGGCAAGCTCAAAGTTTTGCTAGTTATTTGCTAATGCCTCGTTATATTCTGGAACAAATGGTAGCAGAACATGATTTGACGAAATGGTCTCACCTTTATGCAATGCAAAAGGATTTAGGTGTAACAATATCTAATCTTACAACTCGTTTAAAACAGCTAAACTGGATTATTATTTGTCCAGGTGACAAAACAATTTACTTGGGAAAGGCTGCACCTATTTCTAAAAAAATAGTTAAATCTTAATATTTTTTTGAGAATAATTGTTGTGTAAAATCGCACACCTAGCTGTGCGCCCCTACATAAAAAATTTGTCAAATCCTACTCTCAATACTGCTCGGATAAGACAAATCAATTGACATTTAAATCCTGTAGACGCGATATATCGCGTCTCTACAACCCCAAAATTATGACGAAAAATCCTATCCTTTGGAGTATTGACCCTACTCTTGCTCATCCGGTTCTTGCGGACGCTCAATAGCAGCAGGATTTACCGTCGCTTCATCCGCTCTACTGGAAGAGTCAGTACGATTTCCTACAACTTCTTGGGTATTTTCCGTACCATCGTCAGCAGCATTAGTGAGTCCACTGGCGTTGACGTTAGGTTTAGCAGAAGTGCCTTTATGGCTGGCGTGTCCACTGGACATAATAATTTCCTCGATTTGCGTCACTGAATACATCTCAGCTTAGATTCGCAAACACGAGGAATACCCTATCCACAGACTTAAATTCGTACTAATGTACTAAACTCCTGCTGCCACGACTGCTTTTTCTAACAAACCAGCAAACAACCTCAACCCATCTGTACCACCTAGTGCAGGATCTGCGGCTCTCTCTGGGTGTGGCATCATCCCTAAGACATTACCTGTAGTATTGCAAATACCGGCAATATTTTTGAGCGAGCCGTTAGGATTATCACCTTGGTAGCGGAACACTATTTGATTGTTATCTTCAAGTTTTGCTAGAGTCTTTTTATCTGCATAAAATCGTCCTTCCCCGTGGGCAATGGGTAAAGTGATAACTTCACCAGTAGAATAAGCTTGTGTCCAAGCTAAATCATTGCGTACGACTTTTAAGGGAGAGCGATCGCAAATAAAATGCAAATCCCGATTTCTCGTTAGTACTCCTGGTAATAACCCTGCTTCAGTTAATACCTGAAATCCATTGCAAATACCCAAGACAAATTTACCTTTTTGTACATGTTCGATGACTTGTTGCATTACGGGTGAGAAACGAGCGATCGCACCACAACGCAAATAATCACCATAACTAAATCCACCAGGGATAATCATCACATCTAAATCAGCGATATCCGTATCTTGATGCCAAACCATGCGAGTTGGTTGTCCTAAGATATCCCTGGTAACATAAGCAACATCGCGATCGCAATTAGAACCTGGAAAAACAACAACACCAAATTTCATAATTAGTCATTTGTCATTGGGCATTGGGCATTGGGCATGGGGCATTGGGCATTGG
>NZ_NAPS01000002.1:0-49087 GCF_004323185.1 Westiellopsis prolifica IICB1 | reverse complement strand
AGTTACGATTTGTCATTTGTCATTTGTCATTTGTCATTGGTCATTGGTCATTGGTCATTGGTCATTGGTCATTGGTCATTTGTCATTTGTCCCCCCAATCCCCGATCCCCGATCCCCGATCCCCGTGTCCCCGATCCCCGATCCCCTAGATCACTCCAGTCTGTGATTCCACTTCAATTAAATCAAACCGATAATTTTCAATTACTGGATTTGCTAACATCTGGTCACAGATCTGATCCAGATTTCGACGCGCAGAGTTTTCATCTGGTGAGATCAAGGTGACCTCTATATACTTGCCAATCCGCACTTGTTCTACGTTATTGTATCCCATTTGCTTCAGCCCAGATTGCACTGCTACACCAGCAGGGTCTAAAACTGAAGGACGGAGTGTGACAAAAATTTTGGCTCGATACTTCCTTTGCACTGACTTTTGCTGAATGCTGCTACGCTCATACTATATCTTTATGTTGCAGTTCAGCGAAAATTTAAAGATGATAAGTCACTGGCGTTAAAATCAATCATTAATTAGTATCAAATCATACATTTAATAACACATGATAAAATAGGAAATAGGTAAATAAATTACAGGCGAAATTTATTTTGTTAAACAAAGTTTTACTCACATTTACCGATAGCTTTAAAAAATACCGAAAAGACTTATCGGCAGTAATGCTAACACCTGATAAGCATTTATGGCTTGGTTCTGATGAGACTTCAACTATTGAACGTCTATCTTATATTGATGCTAATAATTTTGGTGAACATAAACAGTTTCGTGTAGCAAATTTTATTGATTTACCTGGACCAGAAGACGAAGAAATTGATATTGAGGGTATTGAATATAGTGAGGACGACTGTTATCTGTGGATTGTTGGTTCCCATAGCTGGAAACGCAAGAAAACTAAACCAGATAAATTAGATATTGAAAATATTCAGAGACTAGCTGAAATTAAATCGGAACCAAACAGGTACACTTTAGCACGCATTCCCCTAGTTAAAGGAGAATTACATAGATCTTGTCCCCATCCCAAAAAATCAAATGTGCAGTTAACTGCTGCTAAGTTGCAATTAACTGAGTTTGAAAATGTCTTGATGGAAGTTTTGAAAGATGATCCTCATCTAGGTTTTTTTATCACTGCTAAAATTCCTGGTAAAGAAAATGGCTTTGATATAGAAGGTATCGCAGTTTATCAAAATCGAATTTTTCTGGGTTTGCGCGGTCCGGTATTGCGGGGTTGGGCTGTAATCTTGGAAATAGAGGTAGAACTTTCTCAAACAGAAGTATTAACATTAAAGCCAATAGCAGAAAAAAATCAATGCTACAAAAAGCATTTTGTATTTTTATATGGTTTGGGAATTAGAGACTTACATTTAGCTGGCGAAGATTTACTGATCCTAGCAGGACCGACGATGGATTTAGATGGACCAGTGCAAGTTTATCGTTTGCAAGTTGGTGTTAACTTGCAAAATGATGTCATACACTACCCTGAACATGTACTAGATATTCCCTTTGGTAAGCAAGATGATCATGCAGAAGGAATAGCTTTGTTTGAAGATATAACTGGAACACCTTCGCTACTGGTAATTTACGATTCTCCAGCCAAAACTAGATTAGTGGGTGATGGTGGTGTGATTGCAGATGTGTTTGAGTTGGGACAAGGGAAGGGGGATGGTTAACAGCTAACTAGTAACAACTAACTACTAACTACTAATTAAATATTTGTGGAAATGGCTTGGACTGGACAGGTTGGTATACACTGTTCACAGACAATGCAGCGCGATCGCGTAAATGTCAATTTGCTGGTTTGCGGATTCAGGGTTAAAGCTTCGGTAGGACAAACTCCTGTACACAAACCACAGTGAACACAAACCTCTTCGTCTATGACTATTTCTCCCAAGGTATGAGAGACACTGATGTTTTGCGATCGCATCCACTCTATCGCAGCATCTAATTGATCTATATCCCCAGAAAGTTCTACTACCAATTTACCAATTTGATTTGGTGCTACTTGAGCGCGGATAATATTCGCAGCCACATTAAATTCTTTTGCTAGTCGGTAGGTAACTGGCATTTGGATGGCACGTTTAGGAAAGGTGAGGGTAACTCGTTTTTTCACGGTTCTGGAAATAGAGATTGAGGATTGGGAAATAATTTTGAATTCCGAATTGGACTTTGCCTTTTAAAATAAAACGGTAAACTGAAAATAACACTACTTAATAAGTTTTAATAATCTGTTATGAGTATAGATACTTCTGGGAAATCTCCAACTAAGTCAGAATTAAACACCGGGACGCGGATCAGAAACTTTTTAGTCGCAATAGTGGCGATCGCTCTTAGTGTCATACTAGTTTTGGGATTGAAATCCCAGACTAACACAGTTTCTCTGACTCAGTTGGGTGAAGAATCTACTCCTTTAGAAGTAGCTTTGACAAATGGTAAGCCATCGCTAGTGGAATTTTATGCTGACTGGTGTGCTGTATGCCAGAAAATGGCACCAGCGATCGCCACATTAGAAAAGCAGTATACAGAAAAAGTTAATTTTGTGATGCTGAATGTGGATAATAGCAAGTGGCTACCAGAGATGTTAAAGTATCGAATTGATGGTATTCCCCACTTTGTGTTTTTAAGTGACAAGGGAGAACCTGTTGCACAAGCGATCGGGAATCAACCCACCACTATTATGGCAAGTAATTTAGAAGCCTTGGTAGTTGGTTCACCCCTACCCTATGCTCAAGCTAGTGGACAAGTATCCAAAGTTGTTAAATCAGTACCATTATCAGGTAGTCAAGATGACCCTCGTAGTCATGGTAGTCAAGTGGTGAATTAGAAATTGGTCAATTGTCCAGAGTCCACCCGGTTTACTATTGCTCATTGACTCACTAATTATCAAATAAAATTGATATATCGACAAAAATCGATATAATTTTGGAATATGGATAGCAAAGATACTGATATTTTTAAAGTCCTGGCGAATGAAACTAGGCTACAAATTTTGCACTGGTTAAAGGAACCGGAGGTAAATTTTCCCTGTCAGGATGTAGATCCTCGTAACGTTGGAGTCTGTGTAAGTAGTATCCAGAAAAAAACTGGTTTGGCTCAGTCTACAATTTCTCATTACTTGTCCATGCTAGAAGATACGGGATTAGTTGTCTCAACCAGAGTAGGACAGTGTACTTACTATCGTCGCAATGAAGAAGCTTTTTCTGTGTTTGTGACTCATGTTGCAACTGATATATAAATAAAAAACTATACTTAGTCGGAATTTGTTTTTATTATCTTATATCGAAATTGTTCGATATCTCTAAGACTAAAAATACTGCTATTGTGTAAGTGCGATGGATAGCGAACGCTCTATTGAAGGAGATAAGTATGCTAGCAAGCTATTTGTTCTTATTAATGATTGGTTTAAGTGCTATTGTTCTGGGAGTAAAAATACGCGAGGAAGTCTATCGCATTGCGATCGTGTTTAGTGGAGGAATGCTTTTCACGATGGGGTTAATATTGGCTCCCTCACTAGTACAAATTGGCTTTGTGTTACTATTACTAGGACTGATGCAACTATATATTCCTCAACCAAAATTTTAGATTTGTAAATTGATGTGAATAAATATAATGTTGATTTAAATTGTTTAGTAGTGGCGCAAGGACTTGCGCCCTTAAAACTTAAAATTAGTTAGGAAGTAGTTAACAGTAAGTAGTAAAATTTATAACTGATCACTAATTTTTTAGAGCGAAAATAGCAAATGCGATCTTCTATTTACTTAAATTTAAACCTAAGAAGAGAGCAGCAATACTACCAGCTACACGAATTTCTCCTTGGATAATTTTTTCTAAAACCGATTCAACAGGTATTAAAATAACTTCGATTTCTTCTGTAACATCCAATTCTTGTTCACTTGTTTTGATGACATCTTTTGCTAAAAATAAATGTAATTGATTGGTATCTTTACTAGGTCGATCATATAAAGTAGCTACTTTTTTAATTTCTGTCGCTGTATAGCCAGTTTCTTCCTGTAGTTCTCTTTTAGCTGCTATTTCAGCACTTTCTTGATTAGGATCAAAACTACCTGCTGGTAGTTCTATAAAAAAATCTTCTACTGCGTGTCTATATTGACGGACAAAGACAACTTCTTGGTTGGTAGTGATAGCTAAAATTATCGCTACTTCTGGTTTAATATGGACAAAATAATCATCTATAATTTTGCCAGTTGGTAGGAGAATTTCATCTTGCCTAACTTGACACCAAGGATGGTTTAATACCAATTTTGATTGTAATAATTTCCATTTTTGTAATTCTTGCATAGATTTTATTTCTTATTATTTGTAATAATCGAAAAGCTCAGATCCCCCACTTTTTATAAAGTCGAGGATTTAGTTGTTTGACTGTGCGTTAGCTTACAGCATAACGCACCCTACATTTAAATTTCTTAACATAGCTATAAATATTAGCGCCAACTTACTTAATTATATTTTTTAACAAACTCTCAGCTTAAATTAATTTTTTCAGTCATCTCAGACATTAGATTGGAATTATTAATAAATTCAGAGGGTACTGTAATTATGAAAGTCGAAATATTAGCAATTGTAAGTATTTTTACTTTCTTGACTTTTAGTTGTACAAAGAATGTAGACTCCAAGCAACCAGTGAATGAAACCCAAGCTGTAGCTAGCGCTGAGGTATCTCAATCAGGAACCTTTGTTGCTGCGGAACATCCTACTCAAGGAAACGTTAAAGTTGTCACAGAGAATGGTAAACGCTATCTAGAATTAAATGAAAGTTTTAAAACAAGCAAAGGCCCTGACTTATTTGTAATTTTGTACCGAAACGAAACAGTACCGATATCTGGAATTCAAGAAAAAGATTATCTCAAAATTGCTGCTTTACAAAAAACAAGCGGTAATCAACGCTATATTCTTCCTAATAATGTAAATTTAGTAGATTATAAATCTGTAGCAATTTGGTGTCGTCAGTTCAATGCAACTTTTGGTTATGCGCCTTTAGGTATATGAATTTAGTATAATTAGTGGAATTAGTCGGGAAATGGGAAAGGTGAGAGGGTTAAAGAAATGCAATTTCTCTTTTCCCTTCACCTTTAACCTTTTCTCATAAAAGACTCTTAGATCATAGTGAATATAATCAATGCAATTGCTAGAAAAATAGATACTTTTTCATTAAGGTTACGGCTCACAATTGGTATTGCTGTACTTTCTGCTTTGGGTAATGGTGGTATTGCTATCTGGACAACCTGGAAAATGCAGCAACTTTTAATTAATAGTCATAAGCAAAATATAGAAAATCTTGCTGTACGTTTTCCACATGATGTGGAATTGTATAGTGAAATGATGCCTCCAGAAGTGGGTTTACAAAAAACTATTAACAATTTGACAACTAAGAATATATTTTTATGGGTTAAAAGTCCTGAAGAAAAATTTTTAGCACAATCTAGAACTTCAGATAATTTATCTAGTGCGATATTATCTGAGTTAATGTCTATAGCTGAAATGCCAATTACTCCACAAGTTCATCAAATTAACCAACGTTATTTTGTGTTATCTAGTGAAGCTTTACGGGTACAGGGAAAAGTGCTGGGAAAATTATTTGTAGTACAAGATATTACTCGTGAGCAAACAATGTTTTTGGAAATAGTACATAGTTTGAGTATCGCGAGTTTTTTGATCGTTGTAGTTATATCTGTGGTAATCGCATTTTACGTGCGGTATTCTTTACAACCCTTGCGTGATTTGAGTCAAATGACAGCAGTGATTTCTGTTGTAGATTTATCACAAGCACAATTATCTGTAAATCATGCACCAAGGGAAGTGAGAGAATTAGCTCAAGCTTTCAACATGATTTTATCACGTTTGTCTCAATCTTGGGAACAAGAGCGACAATTTGTGAGTAATGTTTCTCATGAGTTACGTACACCTTTAACAATAGTATATGGTTATTTACAAAGTGTTTTACGACGACAAGATAATTTAACAGAAGTTCAACAAGAAGCATTAGAAACTGCTGCTTCAGAAGCAAAACGTATTATTCATCTATTAGAAGATTTACTAGATTTAGCACGAGCAGATAGTGGTCATCTACATTTACATCTTGAGTCTTTTGTATTAAATGACTTGTTAATTGAACTCGTAGAAATGTCAGAAAGTTACAGTGGTCGAGAAATTAAATATGTTGTCAATGCTGAATCATTACAGGTGAAAGCAGATTATAATCGCCTGAAACAAGTATTGCTAAATCTAATTGATAATGCTGTTAAGTATTCTGAACCGAATACACCCATATTTCTAAATGCAAATCAACAAGAAAAAGAGGTGATTATGCAAGTGTGTGATCAAGGTTATGGTATTCCTTTACAACATCAATCTCGAATTTTTGAGAGGTTTTATCGCATAGATGAATCTCGGAATCAAGCTACTGGTGGTACAGGTTTGGGATTATCAATTGTAAAGACATTAGTAGAAGGTATGGGTGGGAAAGTATCAGTGCGATCGCGCTTAGGTGAAGGTAGTATATTTACTGTGATATTGCCCGTAAAATAATCTGGGCTAAATTTTTTCTACAATTCATTATCCTTTTACCTCACCATTTGTGTAATCAACTAGAACTAAGAGAAATTATCGACCAAGTGGTGATAGATGTTCCCTTATTTAATTAAATTCATTCTTGATGACACAAAGGGTGAGTTCAGTAATAACCATAAAACAAATTTCCAGTAGCTTCTGGGTTCTCCCCACAGAATTCTTTTATAAGCTGTAAATACTCTTGTTTGGAAATATAACCGTCACCGTTGGTATCGAGTTGTTGAAAAATTTCTTCGTACCCACTCGCATTAAAACCAAACGCCGTGAGCAACTGCTTGTATTCTTCTAAACCAATTTTATTGTCACCATTGATGTCTATTACGTCAAACAAAGTCGCCATCGGCTGTTCCCAAGCTGCTACTGAAGAGTCACTATCTATAGCGAATTGCTTGCTGTAACTTTCAACGAATTCATCTAAAGAAACTTTGTTGTCTTTATCAAGATCGGCATCAATCCAGTACTGTTCCCACATTAACAGCAGCTGATTATGCAGATTTTCATAATCGGGTGAACCGGGTTCCCAACCACGTATCCGCGCCAAATTACTAGTAATTTGATCAAAGTCTTCTCGCTCTACAAATCCGTTTTTATCGACATCTAAGCCTTGGAAAAGAACTGCCAATTTTTTCTTTAGTAGTTCAGATATCATGAGTTAGACACTCTTACAAAGATTAACTTTTTAATACCATAAACTAGGTACAATTTCAAACATTGTGAGGAGCGCTTACATAGAAAGGCAGAGGAGAGGATCGTAGACGCAGAGCAGCGGGCGTGTAGGTAGGCAGAAGGCAGAAGGTTTGGAAGTGTTAATTGAAACTTTAGTTCTGGGTCTAAAGCCGAGTTTAGATCAATAATTATACTGAAACTGATTGCATTGAGGTATAAAACATCATTGTTTCAATCCCATTCTTTTAAGGGTGGGTTCCCTTCTGCCTTCTGAAATATCCTTTATTTCATCAAATTTATTCTTGATTACGCGAACGGAGAGTTTTACTCTCTATATTTCTTAGCAACTCTTAATTAACTTCTCCGTCTGATGTAAAAATCGCGACGGATAATCAAAATAGCGATTCCAAACAGGTATGCAGTGATATGTGCATTGATTTTGGCAGGGAAATTTGCGGTACTCTCGATTTAGCAGAGTCACGAGAATGGCTAGTCACTAATGGTATCGGTGGATACGCCTCTGGTACAGTAGCAGGTTTGCTCAGTCGTCGCTATCATGGGTTACTCATAGCAGCCCTCAAGCCGCCTTTGGCTCGTACTCTCATGTTAGCCAAGTTAGATGAAACGGCTTTGTATGTTGATCGTCTTTACCCTTTACACACAAATCGTTGGGCGGATGAAATTGTCAGTCCTCAAGGTTACCAGCACATAGAACGTTTTTCTTTAGAAGGAACTATTCCCGTATGGCACTTTGCTTGTGCTGATGCGCTCTTAGAAAAGCGAGTTTGGATGCAACAGGGCGCGAACACTACCTATGTACGCTATGTATTACGTCGTGCTTCTGCACCATTACAGCTAACACTCAAAGCATTAGTCAACTACCGAGATTATCATGGCAGTACCCAAAGCAACAACTGGCAAATGAGTGTGGAACCTGTTTCCCAAGGAATTTGTGTAACAGCCTACCCAACTGCTGTACCGCTTTATTTGCTCTGCGATCATGCTAGCACTATTCCAGCACATAATTGGTATTATGGATTTAACTTGGCTGTAGAACGTTACCGGGGATTGAGTGATAGCGAAGATCATTTACACGCCGCAACTTTCCAAATTACTCTCAACCCTGGTGAAGCCTTGACCTTTGTTGCTAGCACAGACAAGCAACCAGATTTGCATGGTGAAACAACTCTCAGACTTCGCCATGCTCAAGAACAAAAGTTAATCAATCTTTGGAAAATTAACCGTCCCTCTCACGCTAAAGAAACTCCTGCTTGGGTAAGCCATCTAGTTTTAGCTGCTGATCAATTTATTGTAGATCGTTCCTTGCCCGATGACATGCATGGCAAAACGATCATCGCAGGCTATCACTGGTTTAGTGATTGGGGACGAGATACCATGATTAGTTTACCTGGACTGACCATCTCTACAGGTCGCCCGGAAATTGCCCGTTACATTCTCCGCACTTTTGCCAAGTATGTCAACCAGGGAATGCTTCCCAATCGTTTCCCAGATGCAGGCGAAACACCAGAATACAACACCGTGGATGCTACTCTCTGGTATTTTGAAGCTTTACGCGCTTACTACAACGCCACAGAAGATGATGACTTCTTAGAAGACATGTTTCCCATCCTGGCAGATATCATCGATTGGCACTGTCGTGGTACTCGCTACAATATCCATTTAGATGCAGCAGACGGGCTGCTTTATGCTGGGGAAGCGGGAGTGCAGTTGACTTGGATGGATGCTAAAGTCGGTGATTGGGTTGTGACGCCCCGGATTGGCAAACCGATTGAAGTCAATGCCCTCTGGTATAATGCATTACGCACAATGGCTAACTTTGCTCGCCATATTCGTAAACCCCACCAAGAGTATGACGCGATCGCGGAGCGAGCTTTGGTCAGATTCTCGCGCTTTTGGAATCAAGAAACAGGTTACTGCTACGATGTTCTTGATGGGCCTGATGGTGATGATCTTTCCTTACGTCCCAACCAAATTTTTGCTGTCTGTTTACCTGAAAGTCCCCTTAATCCGACTCAACAAAAAGGTGTTGTTGACGCTTGTGCAAGAATGTTGCTGACTTCCCACGGATTGCGATCGCTTACAACTGAACATTCTCAATATCAAGGACATTATGGCGGCGATCAACTGCAACGGGATAGTGCTTATCATCAGGGAACAGTATGGGGATGGTTAATTGGCCCCTTTGTACAGGCACATCTACGAGTTTACAAAGATCCTGCCCAAGCACGGCAATTTCTTGAGCCAATGGCAAATCACCTACACGCCCATGGACTTGGTAGTCTGAGCGAAATCTTTGATGGCGATCCTCCGATGACAGCACGGGGTTGCATTGCTCAAGCTTGGACAGTAGCGGAAGTACTACGGGCTTGGTTAGCAACTGATATCATGTCTACTTGAACACCGATAAATATCAATCCACAGCAGCTTGGCTCATGTAACATTTATTACATAATCCAAAAAACTCTAAGGTATGGTAAAAAATTTTAAAATTATGGGTAACTTGTAATTGTGCTTCTAGTTCATGGGCTGGACACTGATTAATTGGAATCGAAGTACCACATTGCAGACAGGTGAGATGATGCTTATCTTGCTGCACTAAGCTATAGAGGGCTTCGCCGTTAGCCAATGTCCGCAATTGTACCATACCTTCGAGTTTTAAGGCTTCTAAAGAGCGGTAAACTGTTGCCAGACCCATACTTTGGTCGCGGTTACGCAATTCCACATAAATATCTTGGGCGGAAATGCTTTGTTTGACGGTTTTGAGAAGATTCAGAATCCGCTCTTGACTGCGAGTTCTCATAATCATTACTGTATAAGGGTTTTGAGTTTAAAAATCAAAAAGGTGCTGATTAAATGCTCAAAATGGTTATTTTCAGTGGTTTTTAGCTTTTTTCGCATCTTTTTATACTACTGCACATGCTTCGTTTATGCTGACAGATTCTATAGGAGTCCTAATTGAGTTGTGAGAAAACACGGAATCCCAGATCCCCGACTTCTCTAAGAAGTCGGGGATCTCGCCTCTCATGAATGATTTAGGATTGCTATATATGTCTTTGTGTTTTCTCATTATCCAATATCTATTTCAAAACTATTGCCATAAATCTACAACTATATCTATATCTATACTCTTTCTTTGGCTGCTGGCGTAATCCCGCGATCGCTTAATCCTTGTGAAAGTTCATTTAAAAATTTTAAATCTTCTCCCGGTAAAGACTGAAGAGGATTTTCTGTTTTTTCAAGAAAACTAAAAGCTTGTCGAAATTGACTTGGGGTTGCGTCAATGGGTGAGTCGAGATGACAAGGAATAATCCGCAAAAAATCCCAACTAGCGACTTGGTTAGCCCATTTGATAGTTTCCTGTGGATCTCGGTTCAGAATCAGAGTTTGTAGGATTGGCGCTACAAACAAACGTCCATCCCCGCGTAGGGTATGAAAAGATTGTTGCCAATTATTCCACTTAAAGGGAAACAAACCAAAATAGGCTTTCTTGGAACGATCTGGAGCGCCCAATGCATGACGAAAAACTTGCCCCGTGCCAATTACTTCTAGCGCACTTGGTCGGAAGTAAAAAGCAAATAATACAATTCTTTGCCATCCCTTACAACGGTTAGCCTCAGTATCAAAAACAATGTGGAAAGCATCGTCTTTAGCATGAAATAGTAGAGGATAGGGATCAAGTTGAACTATTGGTGGTGGTTCAGAGGGAATAGACAAGACTATATCTGTAACTAGGAGTGTTCGCGATCGCTTGTGGAAAAATGCAACTTCCGCAAATCGTCCTGGTCCCAACTCGATAGGGCCAAGAATTGCATAGTCAAACTCATTACCAAAGGGTACATCACTACTATTTGCTGGGAGTACATGAGTACGTCCCAAAGGTAAACCCAGCCAACTCAGGGGTAAATTGAGAGGAAAACTCCACTGTTTCGGGGCTACAAACACTTGTGCTTGGGGAAAGCGTCTCGCAAAAGGGCCGACAAAGACTTTATGTTCTAAACCAGAAATAGTAGGCAGGATAATATATTTAACATCCCCGTGTTCTGCAACTAATTCTTCAACTAAACGTATACACTCTGGAGTTGGTGCGATCGGTGCATAAACGAGAAGTCCACCTGTTTCTAGCTTCACAACAGTCATGCGAATTGGCACAACAACATAGAAAATGCCTTGTATCTGATCAAAAGTCCAGATCGTATCCTTAACTACTTCTTGGCGGAGTGTGCGTCGTTTGCCAAAAGGGTAGAGTGGTAAAATAGGCCAAAAAGCCCAAGACCAATCTTTTAAAGAAATACCATCCTGTTGTGTTTGCATATTTTGCCCCTTCATCGTGGTTTTTTCCACGACTCGCTCCTCCCAATCCCCAAGACTCAGAATATTTTATCTCTAATCCAAATCGCTAGACCACCTCCACGTCCACGCGCTGCAATCAAATTTTCTGTGATCAAAAAGAAGCTAAAAAACGGAAGTTTGGCAATAGTTTGATTGTAAAAATCCTCTGTTTGACTCTCACCACCTCGAATCTGTTGTTTATAAACAACACGACCAAACAAACTGATGTGCATTTGAGTAAAATCAAAAGTCAACAAGTTTTTCTTGCCTAAATATTTGGCTGGGCCTGTGAGTTTTAACAACAAGGGGCCAAGTTGTACCTGATTGCCAATTTCGCCTTTACCATCGGCTATATCTGTAGGAGCAAAACAAATGTGTGCTGATGCTAATTTTGGTAGATAAAAACCTCTACCTAATTCAATTCCTCCCCGCTTTTTAAATTTACGAGTGCCTGTGATAAAATATAGTCGCCATTGACCGAGTAAAGATGTAAAAGAATACTGAATTTTTTGTTGTTTAGTCGCTTTTTCTGCTTGTAATAAGGCATTTACCACTGCTGAAGCCTTGGGGCGATCGCCTATTTCTTTGCGATATGCAGACACAGCTTGATCAAGTATGGTTGTAAAATCTGCTAAATTTGGTGATGTTAAGTCAGGCGATCGCATTGAGTTAACCCTTTTTAAATTATGTTTGCTGTTTGCGATCGTAACAACCAATAAGTACTTAGACAAAATTAATTACACGATTTGAAAGTACCTCAACAGTCAATACTGCTTCATAAATTAAGTAAGTCGGCATAAATAAAGCTAACTTGTTGAGGTCGTCATTGGTCATTGGTTATTGGTCATTGGTAAGGATTTTAGGGTTATTTACTTTCTGTAATATAGTTTGGTTTATTCCTACCGACTTACTTAGTCTGCTTCAGCAGACTTGAACTATGAGACTGCGATTGAAATCGCAGGCGGGTTGTTATACCATTTCACAAAAATCTTGATACAAATACAGACCCTGTAGAGACGCGATATATCGCGTCTGGGACAAAATTCATATGTATCGCTATTAACGTGAAATGGTATTAAACATTTGGGATGCTCCCCCTCAACACGACTTTGAAGTACCTCAACACGAGTTTGAAGTACCTCAACACGAGTTTGAAGTACCTCAACACGAGTTTGAAGTACCTCAACACGAGTTTGAAGTACCNTGCAAGCTAAAGCATGTTTCAAGGAGATCTTTTGATTTTTTGAAGTAGTCATAAAGCAATTTGAGCTAGTAGTACAGCAACACAAGTTTGAAGTACCTCAACACAAGTTTGAAGTACCTCAACACAAGTTTGAAGTACCTCAACACAAGTTTGAAGTACCTCAACACGACTTTGAAGTACCTCAACACGAGTTTGAAGTACTAGTTCACCATATTGATTTTGACAAGTTGGCCAGATCCCCGACTTTTTTAAAAAGTCGGGGATCTAACCCCTCGCAACCTGTCAAAATTTGCGTGGCGAAGTAGTACCTCAACATGACCGATAATTCCGAGCAGGGTACAAGAAAGCGGATAAATGAAACCATCCTGAATGACTTAAAACCTGAGCCAGTCGGTCTTGAACCGACTTTAGCTTTCAGCCCAAATTTTAATTTAGGGCTAGGTGCAAGATATAAGATAACTATTAATATTTTAAGTTTTAATGTGAAATTACAGTTAAATTATAATTTAAAATTACAATTTAGAACACAAAACTTTCTCCGAAATTAAATTTTTATAGTTATGAGTATTTTATTTAATCAAACATTTCGTCTGCTTATTGCTTTTGCTACTTTATTATCTGCTGGTTTGGTCGGTGACTGTTTACATACTCAGTCCAACACTCAACAGCAAATTTCTCTAGCTTCTGTTCCACCAAAACCTATAACTACTACAAAATTGCCAGGAAATAATCTAGGTAAACAAAATGATTTTCTATCAAGAGCAGAATTGATTTCAGCTTCTGCACCATATAAGGTTATTGATGAATTTAAAAAGTATAAATATAGCGTTAACGGTAATAAAATTATTTCTGCTGCCAACTTACCAAAGAATAAAGTTAATTTCAATCAAAAAGATTTATTATTTGTCCTTACTAACACGAGAAAATATTATCAAGACCACGCTAATCAAGATCCAGATATTCTCCGAACAGGATTACTAGGAACTACGGGTGTTAGTGTCCAAGACACACTGAAAACCCTAGATTTTATGATTGCGGTATTAAAAGAAGATATCGCTAATAATCGTACGACTCGCTTACAAGATCCTAATTTTATTAATACTAATTTTAAAGTAATTAAATGGTCTGCTTATAAGCCACAGAACCCTCAGCAAAAACGGCTCAGAATTACTAAGTATGCTGTTTTCACCCATACAGGATCTCATAAAAAAACTTCTACTTATAATATACCAATTTACAGTTTAAAAGATAATTTGACGAGCGATAAATTTTATACTAGATATACCAAGCAGGATGTTTTATCAGGTATATATGAACCTGGTGGAAGAGAATATGGTAAAGTTGAACCTCTTGCTTATTTGACTCGCAAAGGTTTAGAAGAAGCCTTGATGCAAGGAACTATATTAATTAATTTTACAGATGGTACGAGAGAGTTTTTTAATGTTGATAGAAACAACGGCATGTCTTATGTGCGAGGTGTGAAACCAACAGCACAAAAGCGCTATTGGTATTTTAGAAAAGTGAATGCAATTAAAGGCTATGGATATAAGATTGACGCAAAAATTTCCATTAAGCCAGGAGTAACTTTCGCAGGCGATGTATTGAATATCGGTTTAGGTCGGGTAATTGTGATTGAGTATGGTCAAGGTAAAAGTAAACAATTAAAAATGGGAGTAATAGCCGATACAGGCGGAGCATTTTTACCAAATCTTTATCAGCTCGATTTTTTGGCAGGTATTTTTAAGACTAATAAAGATTTTACCAAGTACATTAGTCAATTACCTGAATATGCCACGGCATATATTTTAGTTAAGAAATGAATACTTTAACTCTACTGTAGAAGGATGCTCCCATCCCCAATACTGCAAGGAATAGGATTTTTCGTCATATTTTTGGGGTTGTACCAGACGCGATATATCGCGTTTCTACATGATTTAAATGTCAATTGATTTATCTTCAGGACTTACGCAAAACATAACGCGCATTTGCGGTAATTCATGAATTACCGCTACGCAAGAATAAGGTTTTCGGTCACATCTTGCGTAAGTCCTGATCTTATCCAAGCAAGAAGGATAGGGAATTCCGGCGGATTGGTTTAAAACAATTCTTCTTTAATTATCCGACCATCTTCTATATGGATGATTTTATCTGCTATGTCTAGAACTCGGTTGTCATGAGTAACCATTAAAATAGCACATCGCTGTTCCTTAGCTAGTAGCTGCATTATTTCTACAACTTCTCGACCTGATTTACTATCTAAAGCAGCAGTCGGTTCATCAGCTAAGACTAATTTGGGCTGACTGACTAAAGCACGAGCAATAGCTACCCGTTGCTTTTGTCCTCCCGAAAGATGGGTAGGATAGTAATTAACTCGATGTCCCAATTTAACAGCGTGAAGCATTGCTTCTGATTTCAAACGAGCCTGTCGGTAAGAAAGATTTTTTTGTAGTTCAAGTGACATTTGTACATTCTGGCGGGCTGTTAAGAAATCCAGTAAGTTGTGAGCTTGGAAAATATAGCCAATCTGGCGTCGTACTTGCACTAACTTTTCATTACTGGCCCCATGCAATTCCCAATCTAGAAATTTAAGGCTCCCTTCTTGAACAGATCGTAAACCGCCAATCAAAGTTAGTAAAGTGGTTTTTCCTGAGCCAGATGGACCAGACATAATTACAATTTCTCCAGATTTTATCACCAAATTAATGTCAAATAAAATCTGGCTTCGTAATGTTTTTTGACCAAAATAGTGATTGATATTTCTAACGGAAACAACAATTTCTTGTTGAAACATGAATTTATTCTGTTATGTGATGAAATTAAAAAATGTCCGCCGGATCTACAGCCCGCAATTTATTTGTTGATAAAAATGCTGAAGTTAAACACATTAAAAGTGTAGAGAATAAAATGATTAATGCCTTGTCATAACTCATAAATACTGGTAATTTAGTAGCATTACTAGCCAAATCGTATAGACTCATAGATATAAAAATGCCAGGGATATAGCCTATGATTGCTAAAATTACAGCCTGTTGAAAAACTACAGCTAGCAAATATTTATTTTTAAATCCCATGGCTTTTAATGTTGCATATTCGGCTAAGTGGCTAGATATATTACTATAAAGTATTTGATAAACAACAACTACACCAACAATAAATGCCATAATTACCATTAGATTAAATACAAATCCAATAGGTGTTCTTAGGCTCCAATAGCTTTTTTCAAAATCAATAAAACCCTGACGTGTAAACACTTTTACATCTTGGGGTAAGTGATCTGATAAACTTGCTAAAACTTTTTGGCGATCAGCACCAGGTTTGAGAGTAAGTAATCCTATATCTATATAATCAGCAGTCCGGTCTCCAAATACCTTGATGAAAGTTGAATAACTAATCATTAAATTTCCATCAACTCCAAAGGAAGGCCCAAGCTTAAACAAGCCACCAACTTTAACTTTGTAGCCAATTGTTGAATTATATCCAAATATTTCAATTCTGACAGGTTCTTGTTGCTCAAATTTCTCTGCAATTGGTCCAAACTCTGATCGAGAACCACGATCAAATAAAACTACATTCGGACGTTTGAGAAGATTTTTATTAATCTCGACTTCTGGTAATCTAAAAACAGATTCTGCTGGGTCAAAACCCAGCACGTATATAGGGAATTTACGACCATTAATTGGGTTTTTGAGTTTAGCAAATTGGACATATACAGGAATGACTGACTTGATATCATCTAACCCTAATGCTTGATATAAACGAACACGTGGAAAACTTTGATTTGAGGTCAAAGATTTATATTGAGAACTAATTATAAATAAATCTCCTGCTAAGTTTTTCTGCACTTGTGTAGCACTGTCATAGAGAGCATCTTGAAAGCCAATTTGCATGAACATCAAAACAGCAACAAACGTAATACCAGCCAAAGCTACTACAAACCGAAGTTTTTGTCGAGCCAGTTGTAACCAAGCTACAGGTATATTGTTAATCATCTTGTAAACCTCAAAACTGAGATTAAAAATGCAATTTTTTTAAGAAAATCCTCAAAATATTTCTGAAGGATTTATCTGCTCAAAAAGTATGTATCATTGAGATTTTACAAGATTAATAAGCACTTCTACTTGTAGGTTAGTAAGGGCTGCAACTCGTTGATTATCTTCTGGATTATTGATACGAATTTTGACATCAATTACTTTGTTATCTGTATCTGCTCCTGGATTGTTGCTAAAGATATTTTGTTGGGTAACTTGTAAGCCTATATCTGTTACTGTTCCTTGTATTTTGCCGGAAAAAGCATCGCTAGTGATAATTGCTGACTGACCTAGATGCACTTTTTTAATATCAGTTTCATAGACTTCTGCTACCACATACATCTGGTCTGTGTAACCTATCTGAGCAATTCCTTGATTACCAATAATTTCTCCAGGCCAAGTATAAATTTTGATGATTTGCCCATCTACAGGCGATCGCACTACACTTAAATCCAGATCAGCACGAGCTTGTGCTACTGCTGTTTTTGCCTTTTCAACCTCAGTTTGAGCTGCTTGGACATCGGTAGGACGAACTTCAGCAATACTTTCCAGCCTAGCTCTGGCTTCGCTTAACTGTTTTTGAAGAGTGTCTACTATACGGCTTCGGTTAGCTTTTGCCTCATTGAGCTGTTGTTGGACAGTATCCATTCTCAAGCGTTTAGTATCCGCATCGGATGCTGAAATGGCTCCCTGTTTGTACAACATCTGATATCGTTGATTTTCACTTTTGGCATTACGTAATTCTGCCTGTAAGCGAGCTATGGTTGCTTTTTGTGTAGACATTTCTCCATCTAACTCAGCTTCTGTACGAGCAATAGTCGCCTTTTGGGCAGCTAAATCTCCTGCTTTCGCCCCTGCTTTTACCTGATTGAGACTAGCTTGAGATACTAGAACTTGCTGTTTAGCGTTTTCTAAAGCTGCAAGACGGACATAGAAATTGTCAAGCAGTGCAACTGCTTGTCCTTTACGTACTTTATCCCCTTTATTTACAAGGAGTTTTGCCACTTGGACACCACCTTGGGAATTAGGAGCAGACAAATTAATCACTTCTCCTTGAGGCTCTAAACGTCCAAGAGCAGCAACATTAGTAATCGCAGGGGAATTAATTGGGGTAGCTGAAGTATTATTTGCAGACTGTGGTCTAAATCTAGAAAGGCCGTAGAGAGAAATTGCACTGATACCTAGAGCCATAGCAATTGCCAAAATTATAGGCAACTGATTTATAGGTATCGTAACTGGCTGCTTTTGTTTTTGCACCATGATTTATGTTTTCCTAGTTAAGGATACTACTCTCTTGCAATTATTCATGTAATTTAAGAGAGATGAATAGCAATAGCTCTCCTCTACAGTCATATTGATAGTAGAAAGTAAACCAGATCAAATTGGCTGATCATTTCGGATTTTTTTGTTGCTATCAGAGGATGGATTACAGAAAAATATCCATCACTCTGTAGCAGTAGCAGCCAATCAGGAATTTCTGTCTTCAAATTTTTACTTATTTATTTAGCACACCTCTTTTTTCCTTTTCATGATGTCTAAGTACTCGCTGCGAGTTCCATCTATACGATAGTGATCGCAAATCTGACAGAGTTTTAAAAGATCTAATCGACTAAAAACTTTCTGATGCTCAATTCCATTATCATTTCTCCATCGCCAAAAAGTTGTTCGATCAATACGGCGATTGTTTTCAGGCCATCGTCGTCTCGATAAAAACTCTATAAGTTCTTGTTCATAAAAACAGTAGCCTTTTGGCAATTTGAGGAGTTCTTCTCTTAAATTAGATAGTGGTATGAGTGGATCTAGCTCAGATAGTCTCATGCCAGCAACTCCGTTTAGTCTAGTGGAATTTTAATCAAGTAAAAGCTGAATGTCACAAGGTGGTAATCATATCTAATGGTAGATGAAGAAATAGAGTTATTAAAGTAGATAATATGTGCAATCTCATTACCTCCTACACGGAGTTTTATCTTTATTCAATTTAATCACTAACCATAGTCTTTTTGATACTCAAATGCAACTCCTATGCAACAACTTTAAAATCAAAAAATAATTGCAAGTAATTTATTAGCATGAATAGTAACAAGCATCTTTTCGCAAGCAAATATATTAATAGAATTTAGTGAAAACTGTAATTAATTCATCTATCATCAAGCAGAATAATTTGTATCATTTATTTGTAATGGAAATAACAATATAAATTTTCTCTAAAATCTAGACTTGTACAATCTATTTTTAAAATATCAAATTTTGTTCGTAGATGTTTATACATTAATCTGCGTATAACTATCTCATGTCGCCATCCTTGAATAAAACAAGTTAGAAGTAGATCCTTAAACAGCATAAATAAATAGTAATAAATAGTACATAAATTTGGAATCAAAACTCATAGATTAGATATTTTCAGAATAAATAATGTAAGCTGATTTAATAATCAAGGATGAATATTAACTTATTTTCTGTTATTTTTTGTCTTATTCTCGGATTTTCATGGCATTAACATGACATGAAAGACTGGGAATATACAATTTATATGCAATTTTGGAAGATAAACTCTTGGTAGATGAGATAGTGTTATTAAAAGTTGGACATAGGTGATGTGGCTAAAGTTATTCGCGTCCTCAAGAGAATGAAATTACAGCGATTCATGCTCTCATTAACTAGATTTGATCACCAGCGGCTAATTTTTCATGCAGCCCGCCAAACGGCTCGTAAAGCTGAAATGGCACGTATCGCAGTGCATGAATGGCTCAATCAACATGATTCTGAACTGGAAGAATGGAAAACCAAAACCGCTTCTGAGCTTGGAATTAGTATTAGCGAACTTGAACGAAGACTATTAACCGCTGCTCAAGAACAGACAGAATCTAGAAAGAAAAGTAGTGATACTGAATCAGAATGAACTACGTTGAAATTGTGACATAATTCCTCAATTATGTATCAAATTATCAACAACGAATCAATGACCAATAATGTAGTTATAGGAATCCTATCTGTTTGATAAATTTAGTAGTTGAGGTAGGGAGAACTTAACTCTAAACATGAAACATAAATTGTAATTATTTACTTTCAAAAATTAAATAGGAATCCGATATATGAATTGACACTTACCTGATAAAAAACACTTCTTTAGAATTTTATATCACAATAGTTGGTTTGTTGCATATAAGTTGCTACACAGAAGCAAGGAGTCTAGAATAAGCAGCAAGAGTCATGGATTATATTACGTACAGAAATAAATTAATCAAATTAATTTATTTCTATGAAGTAATCCAACATAAAGCTATCTCAAAACTTATGTAGCAGCCTAAAAGATATGAATTCTAACTCGCTCTGTAAAAATAATCAATGATTTATCTCCTAATTACTACTTCAAGATTATTTTGTATAGAGCCTACAAATCTTGGCTATTTCCCTACATTCTCCAAGTAAATAATGAAAATTAAGCCATGGCTGCTTCTAGAATTGAAGTTGACTTTGCACAATTACAAAAAGAAGTTAGCAATTGTGAACAAGCTTTGCACAAATTGATAAAGGTAAAAAAAATGATGTCTGCAAATGCAACGCCAACTCATAATATCAATAAAAAATTGCAACAAAATCCTGTTGCTATTATTGGAATGGCTTCTATTTTCCCGCAATCTAAAAATTTACAGGAATATTGGGAAAAAATTATTCGCCAAGTTGATTGTATTACCGATGTTCCTCCATCGCGCTGGAATATTGATGATTACTACGATCCTAACCCCAAAGCCCCTGATAAAACTTACTGCAAACGTGGTGGGTTCATCCCCGAAATCGAATTCAATCCAATGGAATTTGGACTTCCTCCAAATCTTTTGGAAGTCACAGATGTTTCTCAGTTGCTAGGTTTAGTTGTTGCAAAAGCAGCTATCGAAGATGCAGGTTATGGGGAAACAAAACAATTTAACCGAGAGCGTACTGGGGTAATTTTGGGTGTAGCCCTAGCAAGACAATTAGCAATGCCATTGGCTACTAGATTAGAGTATCCCATATGGGAAAAAGTCTTACAAAGTAGTGGCTTATCTGACGAAGATACGCAAAAAATTATCGAGAAAATCAAAAGTGCATATGTACCATGGGAAGAGAACGCTTTTCCCGGTATGTTAGCAAACATAGTTTCTGGGCGAATTGCTAATCGCTTAGATTTAGGAGGAATGAACTGTGTAGTCGATGCTGCTTGTGCGAGTTCATTAGGAGCATTAGCAATGTCAATCAGTGAACTAGTCGATCATCGAGCCGACATGATGCTCACTGGTGGAGTTGACACTGACAACTCAATTGTTGCCTATATGTGTTTCAGCAAAACACCTGCTGTTTCCCCAAGCCAGAACACCAAGCCTTTTGATGCTCAATCGGATGGCATGATGCTGGCTGAAGGTATTGGCATGTTGGTGTTAAAACGACTGGAAGACGCGATTAGGGATAATGACCGGATCTATGCAGTGATCAAAGGTATTGGTGCTTCTAGTGATGGTCGCTATAAAAGCATTTATGCACCTCGTCCAGAAGGTCAAGTCAGAGCTTTGCATCATGCTTATGAAGATGCAGGATTTTCACCTACCAGTGTTGGTTTGATTGAAGCACACGGTACAGGTACTATGGTTGGAGATCCCGCTGAATTTACAGCTCTCAAAGAAGTTTTTAGCAAAAACAATTCCCGAACACAACATATTGCACTTGGAAGTGTTAAATCACAGATTGGACATGCAAAAGCTGCTGCGGGTGCTGCAAGCCTGATCAAAACAGCGTTAGCTCTACACCACAAAGTATTGCCAGCAACCATCAACATCACTCAACCACATCCTAAACTAGGTCTTGAAAACTCGCCCTTGTATTTGAATACAAAAACTAGGCCTTGGATGCGCTCTCAAGGAGAACTACCAAGACGTGCAGGAGTGAGTTCCTTTGGTTTTGGTGGCACAAATTACCACATAGTCTTAGAAGAGTACTCTGGTGAACACGATCGCCCTTATCGTTTACATAATACCCCCCAATCAGTACTCTTATTTGCATCAACACCTGAGCAGTTAAAATCACGCTGTCAAGAAATTTTGGATCAGTTGCAATCCTCAGAAAAAGAACAGCATTATTCACAACTAATTGCGACGTGTCAATCATCAGAAATTCCTGTCACAAATGCGAGAGTTGGATTTGTCGCCGAATCTTTGACTGAAGCTTGCAAATTATTGCAGATCAGTATTGACTTGCTCACTAATAATTCACACGCGGAATCTTGGGAGCATCCCCAAGGAATTTATTACCGCAAAACGAGTTTGCCAACTGAAAGCAAAGTAGTTGCTTTGTTTTCTGGTCAAGGTTCTCAATACCTGGAAATGGGTCGAGAACTTGTCATCAACTTTCCTTGCTTGCGACAGACCTATAGCGAGATAGATAACCTTTTCTGCAAAGATGGTCTCAAACCGGTTTCTGAAATAGTTTTCCCTCCACCTGTTTTTGATCAAGCTCAAAAGCAGTCACAGGTTGAAGCATTGCAAAAGACAGAATATGCACAAGCAGCAATTGGAGCTTTCAGCGTTGGTCTGTATAAGCTATTACAACAGGGAGGATTCAAGCCAGATTTTCTTGTCGGACACAGCTTTGGAGAATTGACAGCTCTGTGGGCTGCTGGTGTTCTCAATGAGCAAGATTACTTTTTCCTGGTTAAAGCTAGGGGTCAAGCTATGTCTGCACCAAACGATCCTCAGTTTGATGCAGGAGCCATGCTAGCAGTTAAAGGTGATGTCAGTCAAGTTGAAGAAATTATTAAGAATTTTCCTCTAGTGACCATTGCTAACTTGAATTCTTCAACTCAAGTAGTTTTGGCAGGGGCGAAAGCTGAGATCACCCAAGTACAGGAACAACTGAAAGCTAAAGCTTTTTCTACCGTTTTGCTACCTGTTTCAGCAGCTTTTCATACACCATTGGTAGCTCATGCTCAAAAACCTTTTGCCCAAGCAATTGAGGGAGTTCATTTCAACGAGCCAAGAATCCCTGTGTACACTAATGTGACAGGAGAATGTTACCCGAAAGAACCACAAGCGATTCAAAAAATTCTCAAACAACACCTGATTAATCAGGTACATTTTAAGCAAGAGATTGAAAATATTTACGCTCAAGGTGGGTATTGTTTTATAGAGTTTGGCCCTAAAGGCATTCTGACCAACTTAGTGAAAGATATCCTGCGTGATCAACCTCATTTAGCTGTGGCTTTGAATGGTAGTTATCAAAAAGATAGCGATCGCTATTTTCGAGAAGCTGTTATACAGTTACGTGTCGCTGGCTTATCTTTAAAAAACCCTGATTCCTATCAACTTGAGCAGAAAACACCAGAAGTCAAACACAATAAGCAGCTGATTGTCCAGCTAAATGGTTCTAACTACGTCTCAGAAAAAAGAAAACAGGCTTTTGAAAAAGCTTTGCAAAACGGGCATAAAGTTAGTCTCCCACATACAAAAGATAACTCTTGTGAGGTAAATACCCTATCTACTCCCCCGACTCAAAAGATAGATCAGACACCCATCTCCCAACCTGATAATACACACCGTAGCCTGTCCACACCAGTTGCAAACGGTAATCAACCAGAAAAACCTTCTGATCTGAAGAAATATCCTCAAGCAAATCCTAAAACACAAATGCAAACAAGTTCAGAAGTGACTGAAAATTATCAACTACTTTTAGATAGTTTAGAATACAGCCTGATAGAATTCAATCGTAATCAACGTGATACCTTGCGTGTTCATGAACAATCTTTAAAGCATCAAACGGAATATACCAAAACCTTTTTCCAACTGATGCAGCAACAGAATTCTTTGCTGGTAAATGATAAATTTCCTCATCAAGATGCGGAAACAAAACAAATAGCCCTCTCCTACTCTGAGCGCAGCATTATGCGCTTTCACGAACATCATGGTGAGACACTGCGCGTCCACGAGCAATATCTAAACGATCAAACAGAACATACCAAAAAGTATTTCCAATTGCTCCAGCAGCATTACAGTCAGCTGCTTGCTACCATAAACATGAAACAGCCTGCTGTATTTAGCGATGAACAGACTTCTGCTGCTCCAATCGCAGTTAATGGTAGAACTACCGCATCTGTTACTGTACCCACTCACAGCTTTATAACTAATTTTGAGCCTGTTTTAATCAATGGCACAACCAATGGTGTCAGCCATGGTGGGGGTAATGGTGCTAGCAATGGTGTAAGTAATGGTACTAGCAATGGTGTAAGTAATGGTACTTACAATAGCACTAGTCATGACACCAAACCAGTTTCCATAACTACCTGTGATACTCTTGTCATTCCATCTTCATATGTACCGTCATTACCTATAACCATTGATGAATCCAGCTTCATTCAGACTCTACTAAAGATAGTTAGTGAAAAGACGAGCTATCCGGTAGAAATGCTGGAACTGTCGATGGATATAGAAGTGGACTTGGGAATCGATCCCGTTAAAAGAGTTGAAATTCTCGGAGCATTACTGGAATTGTACCCGGATTTGTCCAAACCCAATCTCGAAGAACTAGAAAAACGACGTAGTCTTGGTCAAATCGTAGAATATTTGCGGAGTCTGATCCCAGGAAATACTAATGTTGAATCTGCACCTGCAAAGACAGCACAAGAAGTTGCTTTGAATCAGGAGAGTGAGGCGGTGACGCACACGGAGAGTGAAGATCTACAGATAACTTCTTCCTCCGTAGTTCCCGTTACTCTTGCTAATTCAGAAGAATCAACTTCCTCTGTTCCATCCCTTGATTTCACTGACCTCAGTCAAATTCTGCTAAATGTAGTCAGTGACAAGACGGGCTATCCAGTTGAGATGTTGGAGCTATCAATGGATATGGAGGCGGATTTAGGTATTGATTCCATTAAACGAGTTGAGATTTTGGGAGGACTACTGGAGTTATGCCCAGATTTGCCTAAGCCCAATCCTGAAGAACTGGGAGAATTACGTACCCTTGGTCAAATCGTTGACTATATGACACAACAGGCTAATGTGCTGGAAAAAAAAACACTTCTAGCCGAGCCTTACAACCAGCAATCTGAAGTCAATCATAATATTCTCCGCAGTTCAGTTCATCTCAAATTCCTTCCTGAACCAGATATATTGGATTTTTCCTTACCTGAGAAGCATATTGCTTTGCTTACTGATGATGGCACCCCCACGACTTCAGAATTAGCTCTAGCTCTTTTGCAGCGTGACTGGAAAGTAGTTGTATTGAGTTTTCCTAAAACTTTAATTGCAGATCAATTACCTTTACCAGAAGGAATTAATCGAGTTGTGCTAGCAAATTTGAGCGAGGAGCATTTGCAAAATCAGTTAGAAGCGATCGCTTCTCAGTATGGTCAAATTGCTGCTTTTATCCATCTCAATCCCGATAGCCATGATGATCTAAGTAATCACGTCCGTTACTTGGAAACCGAGAAAGCACTCCTGCGTCACGTTTTTCTCATCGCCAAACACCTCAAAGCATCACTCAATCAAGCAGCATCTCAAGGACGCAGTTGCTTTGTTACCATAGCTCGTCTTGATGGTCAGTTTGGACTAGGCTGCAAAACCAACTTTGGTGTCATCAGTAGCGGATTATTTGGATTAACCAAAACCCTGAATCAGGAATGGGAAGCTGTATTTTGCCGTGCAATTGATCTGAGTCCTGATATAGATACTCAAACATCAGTACGGTATATCCTTAACGAACTTCATGATCCCAATCGGTTAATTGCTGAAGTTGGATATAGCTCACAAGGACGAACAACGTTAGTATGCAAGCCAAAGACACGGGGACATGGAGACAAGGGAGACGAGGGGAATACAGATGAAATACTCTCTGGGTCATCGCGTCTTCCACTGACCGTGTCTTCTTCCCAATCTCAAGTTTTTCTGGTTAGTGGTGGTGCAAAAGGAATCACCGCTCAATGTGTGATCCAGTTGGCGCAGCGTTATCAATGCAAATTCATTTTGCTGGGTCGTTCGCCTGTAGAGCCTGAACCTGTATGGGCTGAAGGCTGTTCGACTGAAGGGGAATTGAAAAAGCGGATTATGGACGATTTTATCGCCAGAGGAGAAAAGCCTACACCTCTAATGGTGCAGAAAAAGTACAAGGCTATTTCATCTAGACGAGAAATTCAAGCAACCCTGCGAGCAATTGAGGAAGCTGGTGGACAAGCGGAATATCTGAGCGTGGATATCACCGATGCAACACAACTCCAAGAGCAAGTTGCTACAGCAGTTGAGCGTTTGGGTGCAGTCACGGGAATTATTCACGGAGCTGGTAATCTAGCAGATAAGCGGATTGAAAATAAATCAGAACGGGACTTTGAAATTGTTTATACTGCCAAAGTTGCAGGTCTAGAAAACCTGCTGCGTTGTGTGCCACCTAGCCAACTCAATTATTTAGTCTTGTTTTCCTCGGTAGCAGGTTTTTACGGGAATATTGGTCAGTCAGATTATGCAATTGCGAATGAAATTCTCAACAAGTCCGCTCATCTTGTTAAACGCAACTATCCAAATTGTCATGTCGTTGCGATTAATTGGGGACCTTGGGATAGTGGCATGGTAACACCAGAATTGAAAAAAGCTTTTGCCGAAAGGGGTATAGAGGCTATTCCTATAGAAATTGGAAGTCAAATGTTAGTTGATGAACTAGCACCAGTAAATCAACAAACTACCCAAGTAGTAATAGGTAGTCCCTTAGTGTACATACCCCAGTCGTCTAACCCAGATCTGAAACAATATCGTATCGAGCGCCGATTAATCTTAGCAGCTAATCCATTTTTACAAGATCATGTCATTGCTGGTCGTCCAGTTTTACCTGCTACTTGCGCTCTCACGTGGATAGCTAATTCCTGTGAACAACTCTATCCTGGTTATAAATCATTTACTTGCTCAAACTTCAAAGTTTTGAAAGGAATTATTTTTGATGAAACTCAGCCAACTGAATACATTTTAGATTTGCAAGAAATTTCTAAAAACGATGTTGATGAGATATACTTTGATGCTAAAATATGGAGTAAGAATCTAGAAGGTAAAATTCGTTATCATTTCAGCAGCCAGATAAATATTAAGCAGCAAATTCCTGTTTCTCCTCATTATGATTCGCTGAATTTAACACAGGAAGAAATAATTTTCAATTCTAGTCAATCATTTTATCAAAACGGGGCATCGAGCTTATTTCATGGAGCTTGTTTTCAGGGTGTAAAAACTATCTTAAATGCTAGGCCCGAAAAAATAACTATAGAATGTGCTTTGTCAAATGTTGAGGAAAAAAAACAAGGACAATTTCCTGTAAAAACTTTTAATCCCTATATTGCAGATGTTCAGGTTCATGCACTTTGGCTCTGGACTCAATATTTTCATAAACAAGGTTGTTTACCATCAGAAATTAAAACTTTTGAACAGTTCGTACCTATACCATTTGATAAATCTTTTTATGTTTCTTGTGAAATAAAATCAAAAACAGAATCATTTGTGACTGCTGATGTGATTACACATGATAATCAAGGGAAAATATATAATCGCATGATTGGAGCAAAGGGAATTCTTTTGCATAAAATATTTCCGGATTAGAAGGTTCAATAAATGACAAGTAGTATTTATTCTACCTTGTCTCCTCCCACTCCTAATTTTTCTCCAAAATATACATAACCAGAGATGAAGTAATGGAAAAATATGAACAGATTAAAGATCCTCAGCTAGCCATTGTTGGTATGGATTGTTTTTTAGGTGGTTGTCAAGGATTAGATGCTTTGGAACGCAGCATTTATGAATTAAATCAACACTTTACTACTTTTCCTTCTCAACGATGGCAAGAAATTAAAACTCAAGAACATTTGCTAAAAAACAATGATTTTGATACCAACTTTCCACCTTTAGGAGCGTACATTAAAGATTTTGAAATAGATTTGTCTGATTTAAAATTAGCATCTGAGGAAGACAAATTAAAACCTCAAGAACTGTTAATGCTCAAGGTTGCTGACAATGCTATCAAAGATGTAAAACTAAGCAAAGGTAGCAGGGTAGCAGTTATTATTGTTGCCGCAACAGAACTTTCTCTTCGTATTCTTAAACCAGAAGCGAAAGACACGATTTCCAATCTCTGGAATTTTGCTGGTCCTTTATTCACACTAGTAGCTGAACAACATTCTATATTCAAAGCTTTGGAGGTTGCAAAAAAGCTACTTGCTATGGGAGAAGTAGACGCTGTTGTTATTGGTGCTGTCGAGCTAGCTGAAAATAGC
Organism: Westiellopsis prolifica IICB1; assembly: GCF_004323185.1. Taxonomy (GTDB): domain Bacteria; phylum Cyanobacteriota; class Cyanobacteriia; order Cyanobacteriales; family Nostocaceae; genus Pelatocladus; species Pelatocladus prolificus_A. Next base: position 20,984 of record NZ_NAPS01000002.1, on the reverse strand, counting down.
CTTAGTCTTTTAGTGCAAAATCAAACCGCAAAATCCAACACAGGCGTTAATACTTTAAGTTATGACCAGAATGTTAACGGTTGGATGCTAGGTGAAGGTGCAGCCGCAGTAGTATTAAAGCTCCACACAACAGCACAACAAGATCATGACTGCATCTATGCGGTAGTTGATGCTCTCAATATCTTGAAGCCTAATTCTTCCTCTTACACAATCCCTGACTCAAAAGCAGTCACGCAAGTATGTCAACTGGCTTTTGATTTGGCAGGTATTAAACCCAAGGACATTGGCTATCTAGAAGTTTTTGCCAGTGGAGTTCCCCAGCAAGATGAGTCAGAAATGCTAGGTTTGATAGGAGCTTATCGGACTTCTGAGGCTGATCTGTGTTGTGCGATTGGTAGTGTCAAAGCCAATGTTGGTCATACCTATGCTGCATCAGGAATAGTCAGTTTAATTAAAACAGCACTCTGTTTGTATCACCGTTATATTCCTGGTGTTCCCCAGTGGTCTGCTCCCAAAATGGCGCATATCTGGCGGGATAGTCCCTTTTATGTTGCTCCTGAATCAAAGCCTTGGTTTTTAGAGAAAGGAGCTACTAAAAGAATTGCAGCCATTAATAGTATGGAGATAGATGGCAGTTACGCACATTTAATTTTGTCAGAGGAAGCAACTCAGATACAGCGTAGCAGCAGATATTTAGAGCAAATGCCTTTTTATCTTTTTGCTCTAGCAGCGGATGATTGTTCGGCGCTACTAGAACAGATTCATACTCTACAACAAACAATTGCCAATTCTTCTTCTCTATCTGCTGCTGCAAGCCTTACTTTTAGAACTTTTCAACAGCGTCAAAATGCCACTTACGCACTAGCAATTCTCGGACGCAATCAACAAGAATTGACACGAGAAATTCAGCGCGCTCTTAAGGGTGTTGGTGATGCTTTCAATACAGGTAAAGAGTGGCAAACACCTGTCGGTAGTTATTTTACGCCGAAACCACTGGGTAACAAAGGCAATGTTGCCTTTGTTTACCCTGGTGCTTACAGTTCTTATCTCGGTATCGCCCGCAATCTCTTCCGCTTGTTTCCCAAAATTTACGAAGATCCGATCATCAAAAGTGTTTACACTCGTGTCAACAATATAGAGAAAATTCTCTATCCCAGAAGCCTGAGGAAATTATCAACAAGACAATTAGAAACGCTTGAACAGCAATTTATAGATGATCCAGTTGCAATGCTCGAATCTGAGGTTGGTATTGCTGGATTATTGACTGCTGTTCTGAGAAATTATTTCCAACTACGGCCCCAATGTGCTTTTGGGTATAGCCTGGGCGAAACTAGTATGATGCTTTCTCAGGGTATCTGGACAAATTTTCACGAAGGTAGTGAAGATTTAAGCTCATCTGCTCTGTTCAAAACCCAGTTATCCGGCCCTAAAAATGCAGTTCGCAAATATTGGGAATTACCCCAGATACATGATGGAAAGGGTGAAGAGTTTTGGAGTACGTACGTTCTCATGTGTCCAGTTTCCCGTGTTCGAGAAGTTCTTAAACATGAGGAGCATGTCTACTTATCTATCATCAACACTCCAGAAGAAGTGGCGATCGCTGGTGATACAAAAGTTTGTCAAAGAGTGATTAAAACCCTAAATTGTGATGCTTTTCGCGCTCCTTTCAATCATGTAATTCATTGTGATCCAATACGTTCTGAATACGATGCACTTCTTAAACTAAATACCTTACCTACCCAAAACATACCAAATACCGTTTTTTATTCTGCCGCAGAATACAAACCTATAACCCTCAACAGTGATTCTATTGGACACAACATTGCCAAAATGCTTGTTCAACAGCTTGATTTCCCTCGGCTAATTCAGCGCGTCTGGGAAGACGGCGCCAGAATATTTATTGAAGTTGGTGCTGGAAGTAACTGTTCGAGATGGATTAGTGGAAATCTGAGGCAAAAAGAACACATAATAGTTTCTCTTAACAAGAGAGGGATAGACGAGCATAGTTGTATTGTCAAAGCATTAGCAAAGCTTCTCAGTCATCGAGTAAAAATAGACTTGTCATCACTGTATTCTCAAGTCAAAGAAAATACCAAAAAAAGCCGACAAAAGCTTAAAAAGATAACTTGGAACAGCAATGATTTAAACATCACAAGATTAAACGATAGAGACAAAAAAATTTTTCAAGATACATTTTCAACCCTTCCGATTTCAGGTCATGAAAAACAACAGTCTAAACTACTGGATTTTAAGGAATTTGAACGCTTGGATCATTATTATAAACAGAATTCTGGAAAAATTTTTGAATTTGCAGAAAAATCACAAAATTTCAATTTTAATACGAGACTGCATGAGAATTCTCAATCTTTATCCGTTTCTAGTTCAAACACTCATAGTTATGAAGAGCAAGAGCAGATGATAAATTTCCGAAATCAATTATATCAAAATCTGATTGAAAACACTTCTCGACTCACAAAAACTCACAGTAATTTTTTAGAAGTTAGACAAGAATCATTACTTCAAATAAGTGCAATTATTCAGCTTCAACTAGATTGTTTGCAGCATATTTTTAAAGCCAAATCATCAGTTTTAGAGGATGAATGGAAAATGAGTAAGTGATGTAATAACTGAGAGATTATTGCTGAAACAAAAAAACCTAGCTTCAATTTTCGTTATGAAAAAATATAAAGCTAGGCATCACTACTTCCTAATGTTAAAAACCAAAGGGGTAAGAACATGAGTATTTTAAACACTATAATTCCTAAAAAACAAAACAATCTCAAATTTTCAGAATTTTGTCACAAGCCAAATCAAGTTTGGCAAGGTTCTTTAGATTCTATCTCTTTTGATCAAGAAGGTATAAAAACTAAGCTACTGAATTTAGAGAAACCTTGTTACATTATTAGAGTAGATGATGAAATTGGTGTAACCAATGAAGGTTACTTGTACCATTCCAATGGACAAACAGGAAAAGTGGAAATGCTCATGGCTGTTCCACCCCTAGCTATTCAACAGTTAGGCGATCGCAATTTCTTGGATTTTTACAATGTTAAATATGCCTACATGACTGGTGCGATGGCTCATGGTATTGCTTCTGAAGAACTAGTCATTGCTCTTGGTAAAGAAAGAATTTTAAGCTCATTTGGCGCAGGAGGACTATCTCCTTCCCGTGTCGAAGCAGCCATTAAGCGCATTCAACAAGCTTTACCAGAAGGCCCTTACGTTTTTAACTTACTGCATAGCCCCAGCGAACCCGCGATTGAACGTAGTGCTGTTGATTTGTATCTCAAATATCAAGTCAGAACAATAGAAGCTTCTGCTTTCCTAGATTTAACTGACAACATCGTCTACTATCGAGCTGCTGGGCTTAGTTTAAATGCAGCCAATCAAATCGAAATCAAAAATAAAGTCATTGCTAAAATTTCTCGCAGAGAAGTTGCAAACAAATTTCTTCAACCTGCTCCTATAAAAATTCTCAAGCAATTAGTTGAACAAGGTTTAATCAGCGAATTTCAGGCAAAATTAGCCGAACAAGTTCCCATGGCAGATGATATCACTGTAGAAGCTGATTCTGGTGGTCATACAGATAATCGTTCTCTAGTTTGCCTGTTACCTTCAATTTTAGAATTGAGAGATGAAATTCAAAATAAATACTGTTACGAAAGACCTGTTCGAGTCGGAGCAGCAGGAGGAATTGCAACTCCTCAATCAGCATTAGCCGCTTTTATGATGGGTGCTGCTTATGTTGTTACTGGTTCTATTAACCAATCTTGTATTGAAGCTGGAACTTCTCAACATACAAAACAATTATTAGCTCAAGCCGAAATGGCTGATGTAATGATGGCTCCGGCAGCAGATATGTTTGAAATGGGGGTAAAACTTCAAGTTTTAAAAAGAGGAACTTTCTTTCCTCTACGGGCGCAAAAATTACTGGATTTATACAAGACATATGATGCAATTGAAGATATCCCATCAGAAGAAAAAGATAAACTAGAAAAACAAGTTTTTAGAAATAATCTGGAAGTTGTTTGGAAGGAAACAGCAGCCTATTTATCTCAAAGAAATCCTGATAAATTAATCAAGGCTGCCAACAATCCTAAACTGAAGATGGCTTTAATTTTCCGTTGGTATCTTGGATTGTCCTCTCGCTGGTCTAACTCTGGAGAAAAAGGTCGAGAAATTGATTATCAAATCTGGTGTGGTCCAGCAATGGGTAGTTTTAATGACTGGGTAAAAGGTACTTATCTCGCTGAACCAAATAATCGAAAAGTGGTTGATGTTGCTAACCATATTATGAAAGGTTCTGCATTTTTATTCCGAATGCACAGTTTGCAAATCCAAGGATTGCAAATGCCAGTTAATTACGTTCAGTATCAGCCAAAATAGAAATTACCAAAGTCAAACAATTTTAGATTTTGGATTGACACCCAGAATTGATCCGGGGGCTTGTACCATCAAAGAAGTTGTGGTCATGAAACGTGTATTGATAGTTTATTACTCACAATCGGGGGATGTGACTCGCGCAGCCGAATCTTTTACCAAATATCTCAAGATACCAGAAGTCGAGCTTACCTGGGAATGCATTAAACCAAGAGATAATTATCCTTATCCTTGGAGATTATATAAGTTTTTTGATGTTTTTCCAGAGTGTGTGAACGAGGAACCCCCAGAAATTTATCCACCAAAATTTAGCCAAGATGATAAATTCGATTTGGTTATTCTTGCTTATCAGGTTTGGTTTTTAGCACCATCTTTACCAATTCAGGGATTTTTAAAATCCAAGTATGCAAAAGTTTTGAAGAATACAAAAGTTATCACTTTAATAGTTTGTCGCAATATGTGGCACTCCGCTTCAGAAATTATGAAGAGAATGATTGCTGAAGTCGGAGGTATTCATATCGACAATGTAGTTTTAACTCATCAAGGGCCACCTTTAGCTACCTTCATTACCACTCCCCGACTATTGTTTACTGGGAAAAAAAACAGATTTTTGCGAGTATTACCAGCTGCGGGAGTTACAGATGAAGATATCTATGCACTATCAAGATTTGGCAAGCGTTTAGCCAACAATATCGAGGCGTTAAATGATTATTCTCATCAGCCAAGGCTTAAAGGACTTGGGGCTGTTGAAGTTAATAAACGCTATGTGATTCCGGAATTAATTGGGCGGGTATTATATCGACCATGGGCCAAGTTCGCTCGTTTTTTTGGTAAGCAGGGAAGCTGGAGAAGAATACCAATTATCTGTATATTTGCAGCTCATCTTCTATTTGCTATTCCGATAGTTCTTCTATTTTCTACACTCGTGCAATTTGTTTTTGGTTTTTTGATTAATCGAAAATTAGCATCTTATGTTGAGAATTTAAAATCACCATCGGGTGTTATTTAAAACTTAAGGCTAACTGAAAACCTCACAAAAGTTACTGTAATTTTTTGAGTATTGTCAGTCTAATTGGAGGAAATTATGGCTTCAGTATACATCACAGGTTTAGGAGTTTTTCTACCAAATGAACCTGTGAATAATGACGAGATCGAAAATGTCCTTGGCTTAATCAACGAAAAGCCCTCACGGTGCAAAAATCGCATCCTAAAAAATAACGGCATAAAATCTCGATATTATGCAATAGATCCCAAGACTGGTAAGCAAACTCATACTAATGCACAATTAACAGCCGAAGCAGTGCGTACTCTTTCCACAAACTCTAATTTTCCTTTAGAGGAAATAGAGTGTTTAGTTTGTGGAACATCTTCTCCAGATCAGATTGTTCCTAACCATGGTCTGATGGTACATGGGGAGCTTGGGTGTCCTCCTTGTGAAGTTATATCTACAAGTGGAGTTTGCTGCTCCGGAATGACCGCGTTTAAGTATGGGTATATGAGTGTTTATTGTGGGTTGACCAAAAATGCTGTAACTACAGGTTCAGAACTTGTGTCAAACCAATTCAGGGCGAAGTTTTTTCAACCAGAAATAGAAGCTAAAATTCAGGAATTGGATGCAAAACCGATCATAGCTTTTGAGAAGGATTTTTTGAGGTGGATGTTGTCCGATGCAGCAGCAGCAGTGTTGATAACGGATACACCTCGTCAAAATGGTATTTCACTTAGGGTAGACTGGGTTGATATCATCTCTTTTGCCAATGAGCTAGAGACTTGTATGTATGCTGGAGCTGTGAAGAGAGCGGATGGTTCTTTACAAGGCTTACGAGATGTTGAAAATCCACATGAAGTCTGGAAAGAAAATTATATTGCCTTAAAACAGGATGCAAAACTGCTAGGGGAAAATGTAGTTCCTTACGGAATACAAAAAGGTTTTGCACAAATCCGCGACAAACATAACCTAAAACCAGATGAGATCAATTGGTATTTACCTCATTACTCATCAGAACATTTTAAACAATCACTCTATGATGAGTTAGTAGCAATCGGATTTGAGATTCCGTTGGAGAAATGGTTTACTAACCTAACATGCAAGGGTAACACAGGCTCTGCTTCTATCTTTGTTATGTTGGAGGAATTGATGTCATCAGGAAAACTTGAACAAGGCGATAAAATATTTTGCTTGATTCCCGAAAGTGCTAGGTTTTCATATGCTTATATGCACCTAACAGTAGTTTAATTAATGTGCTGATCATTGCCTAGCAAAATAAAGTTTTTTAGGCAAAAAATGAAATATTTTTTTGTTCAATAACTGAAGTATAGCTTTTTCAATACTTTTAATATTTGAAAACTGTTATTACTGAAAGAATCTGAAAGTATCCATAGATTGATTTTCTAACAAGGAATAGACTTGTGAAAGACTTTAAAATTCCTAAACCAGCTGAACAGGTAATTCCTCAGGCAGAAAATCTGTTCAAATCAGTTTTTTTCATTAGCTTGCTAGTCAGTTCTTTTACTTTAGCGCAGATAGGTGTTACCGCCATTGATACCTACTTCTTTGCTCATCCTCATCCAACACATTTGGTTGTGAAGTGGGCATTTATTACGATTTTCGTAGTTTTTAATAGCTTGTTATTAACAGGTATAGGTGTATTGGCACACGAAGGTATCCATGGAGTATTATTCAAAAGCAAGTTTTGGAATGATCTTTGGGGCGGAATACTCTCTGCTTTAGTCGTGCTGCTCCCTTTTTATGCTAATCGAAAGTTTCATTTGACCCATCATCGTTACACACATCAACCTGGTCTAGATCCTGAGGAAAAATTGCATAACCATCCCTTTTGGTATGCATTTACTTTGGGAGGATTAATCGCTCTTTATGAACACTACAAAATAGTAACAATCGCTTTATTTTCAGGTAAATGGAATAAGATATTTCGAGGTGTAAAAGATGTTGGCTTTGTAAGTTTGGCTGTAGCTTTCTATTTTTATATTCTGCCAATGGTAAAAATTTCCCCATGGTATACAGTCATTCCTACTTTTCTGTTAGCACCAATTGCATATTCTTTCCGTGCTTTGTGCGATCATTATGCTTTTGCACCCGCCGTTTCACCTGCTGTTCACAAAAGCCTTGAACGGGAAGCAGACAGGGAAGATGAGTATCAGAACCTTCAAGGTGATCTATTACAAGTTGACAGTTGGGTGATTCTAACTAACCCTTTGATGAATTGGCTGTGGGGACATATTAATTATCAGCAAGTACATCATCGATATCCGTATCTATCTCACCGATATCTTCCTGATATTTTTGAAACTACGAAGCATGAACAGCCATATGCAGTAGTAACAGGTTATTTCCGTTGTTTGATGAGCTTGAGAAATATGCAATATTACTCTAAGCCTGAAAATATCAGACCATTCTTGTATGAGATTCCTCCCGAAAAATAAACTTTAAATATGTGGAAATAATTGTGTATTTTCTCAAATAATGTATTTTTTTCAAGAGTTAATATGCTTTTAGTTAATCAAAAACTAAATGAACTTTCAAAAATCAAGCTTGCAAGTATGACAATGATACTGATAAAAATTAACTATTATAGTTTTCTAATTTATATTAGTATCGTTCCATTTATTTTACTTCCGAGGTTTACAAATGAGTCAATCTATTGCTAAACAGTCTCATACAGCAGAAGAAATACAAGCCTGGTTAGTCTCTAATATTTCTGAGATGCTAGGAGTTGAACCAGATGAAATAGATATCCGAGAACCTTTAGATAGTTACGGCTTAGATTCAGCACAAGGGATGGTAATTGTTAGTAGAGCAGAGAAATTGTTTGGATTTAAAATATCTCTAATTCTGTTGTGGCATTATCCCACTATTGAAGCCTTAAGCAAGCGTTTAGCAGAAGAATTTGTAGATTCTGAATCATTTGAGATTTGAAGATAACTTACCCTTTGGAAAGTCCTTCGATTTGGGATTTTGGAAAATGGAATTGACCCACATTCCCCGAAATTGGGGGTGGGCTTGTACCCTGCTCGGAATGATAGGTCAATTTCATTTTTAGCTAACTGTATTTATCTAGAAAAATTGTTTTTAAAATTGCATAAACACTAGCATATTAAGAGATCAAAAGCTATGAACGTACATGAACTTTTAGAAAATCTGACTCAAAACGGTATTGATTTGTGGGTGAACAATAATAAATTAAATCTTCGTTCTCCCAAGGGGGTAATGACACCAGAAATACAAGCGGAATTAACTGCTCATAAAACCGAAATTTTAACTTTGCTACGCGATAGAGATGTAGCTCTCAAAGCTGCTTCTGTTCCCTTAAGTATTGGACTGAGTTTACAAACTATTGGTCGTTTAATTGGAGGATTTATTGAAGAATCAAGTGTGGAATATAAACCACCAGTGATTGATCCTAAAGTTATGGCTCAAAAGCTAACAATTACATTTAGACCATTACCAAAAGGTTACAAGCAGCTAGAAGTGATTAAATTCCAAGAGGAATTAGCAGTAAAACTTAAGGATTATGGAGTAAAAGTTTTACCATGGGAAGAAGCAACAACCGAATTAAGCTATGAAATTACTTTGCCAATAACTAAATTAAATAAAAGCTTCAAATTCAGGAGTGTAAAATCGGAAATAGATGCAGTAATTGATGTGGGAAAATCTCCTCGTTGCATCCAAAAATTGGGTATATTAGCAGCAGAGAGTTTGTATCAAATGTATTCTCGTTTGATCTTGAAAAATCGAGAAATTTCTGTTTCTAGAATAGCGAAATTGAGTAGTTGGGCTGAAGACCATGTAGCAAAATACATTGAAGACCCTACTAACACTCAAGTAATTACCTTAACAGAAATAGATAAAGATTTTACAAATCCTTTAATTTCTTATCAAGAAAAAATCAATATTGGCTTAAACACTCTCATCAGAACATTTTCAGAGATGGTAATTGGGGTATCTCATGAAAAAATCTCCATCTTAAATATGAATCTTTCTGATTCTGTGTTTCCTAAAAATGAGATTGAACACTTTATTTTAAACTCATTAGTACCTAAAGTTTTTGTACCAATATATCCACTTTTAATGAGTCGATTTACTTTAGGACAGTATAATCCTCATGAATCTAACTATGCTGCAAAACTGGTAAAATTAGGTAATGAACTAGCATCAACAGGTTTATTTCCACCAGGCTTTAAACTGTGCGAAGTTATTAAAAGAAAATCTCATAGAGATATTGTTAACGTCATCGTGAATGGGAGGACGGGTGTCTCTTATGGTTTTGTTGCTTATGCTGAACCTCCGCAATATGTTGGTCAACCAGAAATAACTGAAAATGAATGGCAAAATCTATTATCAGTTGTGGGATTTAGTAGTGATGAATTTCGTCAAAATGACAAAGGTAGATATTACATTAAAACTAAGATTAAAGGAGAATTTAGATTTAAACAAATTCCAGATATATGGCTTGTCAGTTCTCGTTCCGGCTCAAACAAAACAGATTTAAAACTTGAAAGCGATATTATTCGGATTGGTTTGAAGGAAAAGTTATTTTTGCAATTACCAGAAGGTATTCATCCAGAATTAGTAGATATCAAACCTTCTTATGATATCTATGTCATGCTTGCTATTAGTTTATCTGCTGCCTTATATACACCAGAAATTATTAAAAATGGTGCGCCAATCGTTCATTTTCACGGCTATCCAGGATCTGACTGGTTTCAAGCAAATGAATATTATGTTGGAGTAAACAACCCTTCAGTTCCTTGTGGAACTTATGAATCAGGAGTACTAAATTTTCTGGGTATTTCTAGCTTGGCGAATCAAGAGGTAGAAAATACAGCTTTAGTCAGTTTGGTAGAACCAGATCATGGCACAAATTTTATAGCTCATGATTTGGAATATCTAGTAGAAAGATTGAAAACTGGGTGTCAACAAAATCAAATTGAACTTGGTGGAAAGCATTTTGCTTCTTTGAAAGCAAAAGTGAGCGATCGCTAAATTGAATGAGACTGAGTACAAAACATGAAATACAATACATACAACTTATGCTCTACGACAGAAAACTTTCTCCTTTTGAGCAAATTATAGAAATTGTGAACCGTCGTGCTAGCGCTTACAATATAGTCACGATTTGTCGAATCAACGGATTCCTCGACGAAGAAACCATCAGACAAGCTTTAGAATTACTACAGCTACGTCATCCTCGCCTTAACTCTCGAATTGTCTATAAGCTAGATAGTCTGCGTTTTGAAACTGGAAATATCCAAATTCCTTTACGTGTAGTTGAAAAGTTGCACTCACAACAGTCACAGGAAGTTGTTTGGGAAGAACTCAATCAAAAAATTGAGAGTGATAAAAGTTTAATGCGAGTTGTCCTGGTTCATTTCAAAAATGACAGCAACATTCATTATTTAATTACAACAATACATCATGCGATCGCAGACGGCTTATCATGTATACAACTGCATTCAGAACTTTTAAAATATTGCCAACAAATCATATCTTTAGAACCAATAGAAGTCGTCAGTTTACCTGCATTACCACCGATGAAAAAACTTCTACCAAATTCAATGCAGGGATGGAAAGGTGCGCTGAATATCTTGTTGAGCATATTCAGACATGTGGTCAGAGAAATTCGATACCGACCAAAAACCTTAAACTTTGAAAAATTCGTACCAATTGAATCACGCTGTAGTGGTATTGTCCACAGAAAGCTTAACGAAGACCAAACCACACAGTTAATCAATGTTTGTAGAAAGAATAAAACAACAGTACATGCTGCTTTGTGTGCGGCGATGTTGTTTGCAGCTGGTAGAAAAATTAATAGTGGTAAAAAAACAAATGTGGGTGTTAGCTGTTGGTCTAGCGTCAATTTGCGTAACCGACTTCATCCAACAATTAGTAATGAGCATTTAGGTGTGTTGGTTTCCGGCGATATTTCATGTCATACCTTAAAGATTAATACAAGCTTTTGGGATTTAGCTCGCAACAGAAGACAACAAATGGAAGCAAGTACAAAAGGTAATCGGGTCTTTTGTTCAGCTTTATTAATTGAGCTTTTAACCAATTTTCTACTCAGATTTCCTCGCCAAATGTTTGCAACAGTAGGTGTCACAAATATAGGTAGAGTCAACATTCCTTCAGATTATGATGTGTTTAAACTTGAAGAAATTAGCTTCGTTCCTGCATGGGGAGCATTTGGGGGTTTGTGTGTTGCGGTTCTCACTTTTGAAGAAAAAATGGTTTTAAATTTCATGTTTTCTGAGCCTGCAATTAGCCAGAAAACAGCAGAAATTCTCGCCGATAATGTTCTTGCTTGTATTATTGAAGCTTGCAACAACGCAAAATTTACTTTTTCCGATCAAATTGTTGCACTTCCTCAGCATCACTTACCCTCTACTGTTCCTACTGCTTTGAGTGTTGCTCGTCGAGGTTCTGGACGCTATTAATAGCGATAAGTAGTTGGACATAACACCAATTATTTTGATTATCCAATTTTAATTAATTTTTAATAGAAAGGTAATTATGCTCTATGACAGAAAACTTTCTTCTTACGAGCAAGCGATGGAGATTTTGAATCGTCGTGCTACAACATACAATATAGTTACGATTTGTCGAATTAATGGAATCTTCAGCAAAGAAATTGTTAAACAAGCTCTGGAATTGTTACAGGCGCGTCATCCTCGTCTGAAATCGCGGATTATCGGTAGATTAAATAATTTACGCTTTGAAACTGGAGACATCCAAATTCCTTTACGTGTTGTGACACTGCTGCACTCACAACAGTGGCGAGAAGTTGTTCAAGAAGAACTCAATCAAAAAATTGAGAGTGACAAAAGTTTAATGCGAGTTGTTTTTGTTAGTCTGAAAAATGAGAGCAACGTCAATTATGTGATCACAACAATACATCATGCGATCGCAGACGGTTTATCATGTATGCAATTGCATTCAGACTTTTTGAGATATTGCCAAAAACTCATATCTTTAGAACCAATAGAAGTTATCACTTTACCTGCATTACCACCGATTAAAAAACTCTTACCAAACTCAATGCAGGGATGGAAAGGTGCGCTAAATATCTTTTTAGGCATATTGAGACTTTTATTAAGAGATATTCGATACCGACCAAAAACCTTAAACTTTGAAAAATTCGTACCCATAGAATCACGCCGTACTGGTATTGTTCATAGAAAGCTCGACGAGGAACAAACCACACAATTAATCAATGTTTGTAGAAAGAACAGGACAACAGTACATGCTGCTTTGTGTGCAGCAATGTTGTTTGCAACAGGTAGAAAAATCGGTGCTGGTAAAAAAACAGATTTGAGTGTTAGCTGTTGGTCTCCTATCAATTTGCGTCATCGACTCAAACTAGAAGTCAGTGAAGAAAATTTAGGTATCTTGGTTTCCGGTGATATTTCCTGTCATACCCTAAAATTAAATACACGCTTTTGGAATTTAGCTCGCAACAGAAGACAACAAATGCAACAAACTTTAGAAAGCGATCGCGTCTTCTGTTTACCCTTGTTAACCAAGCTGTTGATTAAGTTTCTTCTCGCTTACCCTCATCAAGTATTTTCAACAGTTGGTGTCACAAATATAGGTAGAGTCAATATTCGTTCAAATTATGGTGTATTTGAACTTGAAGAAATTAGCTTCGTTACTTCTAATGCAGCATTTAGAGGTTTATGTGTTGCGGTTCTCACTTTTGAAGAAAAAATGTATTTGAATTTCATGTTTTCTGAGCCTGCAATTAGTCAGGAAACAGCAGAAATTCTCGCCGATAATGTCCTTGCTTGTATTGTTGAAGCTTGTAACAATAAAAAATTCACTTTTGCTGATCAAATGATTACAATTCCCCGATATCCTGCTTTGAGTATTGTTCGTCGAGTCCCTAAACGTCGCCATTCATGAAACAGTCCTGATGAAAATACAGATTCCTCCTACACCCCTACACCGACTTTCTTATGAACCTCTCTGGACAAACACTTCTCATTTCAGGAATTGGTGGTTTTATTGGCTTGCGGACTACTGAACTAGCCATGGCGCGAGGGATGAAAGTTCGGGGACTAGGACGTTCCCCAGAAAAAGTCAAAAAAGCCCAACAACTAGGTGCTGAAGTCATAGTTGGTAGTGTAACCGATCCTGCAATTGCTGATAAGGCTTGTCAGGGAGTAGACATCGTTTTGCATACGGCTGGTGTTGTCCAAGAAACTGGACAAATCAAGCATTTTCGTGATGTAAATGTGGGTGGAACCGTAAATATGGCTAAAGCTGCTAAAAATGCTGGTGTCAAAACCTTCACTCATCTCTCTAGTGCGATGGTTTACGGTTTCAACTATCCCGATGGTGTTACCGAAGATGGACCACTGTGCGGTGAAAATAATCCTTTCTGTCAGACAAAAATAGAAGCCGAAACAGCACTTTTACAACTGGAAACTGCACCAGGTTTTGGAATCATCATTATTAGACCAGGAGATGTTTACGGACCAGGGAGTATTCCCTGGATAGTCCGACCAATAGTGATGATGCAGCGAAAATTATTCGCATTGATTAACGATGGACAAGGAGTTATCAACCATTTATACATTGATAACCTAATTGATGCCATCTTTCTTGCTATGGAAAAAGAAGCACACGGAGAAATTTTTAATATCACTGATGGGAAGAATACTTCTTGGAAAGAATATTTTACCAAGTTAGCTGAAATAGCAGATTTACCCGTGCCCATTTCTTTATCAAAAGATGAAGCTAAATTATTTCTTCGGATACGCGAACAGGGACAAAAACTTTTTCGGAAAAAACCCGATTTGCTACCAGAAACTATGGATTTTCTCTCTCGTCCCTACGCTTATTCTATTTCCAAAGCCCAAAGAATGTTAAATTTTGAAGCAAAAATTGACCTTGAAGCAGGAATGCAACTCACTCATAAATGGCTGCAAATCACAGATATTCATCAATTAATTTAAGAGGTAACAGTAAACGGTAAACAGGCATGATCATACAAAAAATTAGTCTACTTAATCTGTTTTTAGTCTCTAATTTTGTCATCTTAGGCTTGGCTACCGCAAATCAAAATTCCACTATCAACCTAACTGTTGTAGTCAATGGAATCCGTAATCAAAATGGGCAAGTTTGCCTGAGAATTTATAATAATGAACAAGGATTTCCTCTGAGTGATAGTAGTGAAGTACAAAGTGGTTGCGTTCAAATTCAGGGAAATTCTCTCAAAAAAGAATTCTATGGATTAAAACCTGGAACTTATGCTGTCGCCGCAGTAGATGATCAAAATGGAGATTACAAACTCAACAGAGATTTGTTAGGTATTCCACAAGAGGGTTTTGGTCTTTCCAATAATCCAACAATATCAGTCAGAACTGGTATACCAAATTTTCAAGACTCAAGTTTCCCACTTAAGAAGAATGCAACAATTAGAATTGCGATGAAATATTCGCTAGATCCATAAAAGATCAAGCAAAAGTGCATCCGAAGCGTCTCACCAAAGACAAACGGCTATAAATGTTGCATGAAAGTTGCATATACCTTTAAAAAATCATGATTTTCTGGAATTCTTAGTTATAGCTCAGCGAACCTTGTGCTCTTGGATTCATTCCCGCCAGTGATATTTTTCACACTGGCTTTTTTTTTACTTTTAATCAAAAATCTGGCGTTACTGATTTCATGTATGAAAATGATTTTAGGTAATTCCAAAACCTTTGTACTAGACGCGATATATCGCGTCTCTACACTAAATTCATACCGCGTTCAGCAACGCCAAAAATCTAGTAAGTAAGTCGGCAGGAAAATTTCCAACTATGTAACGAAAAATTAAGAACAATGATTGGAGTTAAATTTAACACGCCGTGTGCTGTAGTTACCTCTTTCTCCTCTAGCTTGAACACCACCAATTACTGAATAGGCTAGGTCTAACTCGTCGTCAAACATTTTTCCTGCTAGTTCGCTTTTTTTGAGATGCTGCCACTCCAGTTCAATTGGATTCATCTGGGAACAATATTTAGGTAGGAAGAAGATGTATAAACCCTGACTTTCCCACTTTGACCATAGCTGTTGAACTTCGTGGCATCGGTGTATTGGACCGTTATCCTGCACGATTACTCTAATACGTCCAATCCTTTCTGCATCAGCCGCTTCTTGCTCCATCATTTGGATATAAGACTTACGATTAACACCGCCAATCACTAAACCGTAAACAAAGCTGATTAAAGGTTGAAGAAGTCCAATAATACTTAATCTACGACCACGACGCTTGGTTTGTTCTAAGGATTTTTGCTCTCCTCGTTGGTAATAAGTATAACTTGGTTCACTCCACATGCAGAAACCCGATTCATCTAAATACTTCAGGTCTATTTCTCCAGTGGCAGCAGACAATTCCAGCATATCTAAGTCTGCTTGCTTTATTTCTCTGGTTTTTCGGTTTTGCTTACCTTTGTGACTTTTTCTTGCTCGCTTCCAAATGACCCCCTTTTTTTGAGTACCCGTCTTAACCTGTCGGGACTCAATTTAATTTTGCGATCGCAATAAAATTTTTGAGCTAGTTGAAGACTGTTGTATGTACGAGGTTCTTTTTTGAGGCATTCTTCCAAAAAAACTATGTCTTCTTCCTTATACTTTGTTTTCCCGCCTCTACCTGGTTTATCCCAAAGTCCTTCTATACCCAGCTTTTGCCACTTATGTAAAACTTCTCTCACTGTTTCTGAAGTCCAGGCAAAGTGAGCAGCTATTTTTTCAACATACCAGCCATGTGCATTTAATCTAATCACTTCTGCTCGGTCTTTGACTTTCTGTGGTACATCTTCTTTTCTCAGGTTTAACAAGGTTTGATCTTGTTTACGAGTCAGAAAGACCCTTAAACGAGCGCCCATATTTCAATAACCTCGGTAGGTGTATTTTGCCTGTTTACTTATCTTTACATAGTTTGGTTTTTTCGCGCCGACTTACTTACTCCGCCAATAGATCCCCGATCCCCGATCCCCGATCCCCGATCCCCAATCCCCTACACCGTTAAACGAGATTTTTTCAACAACCAACTTGCGATCGCGACAGCTGCAATCAATAATAAAAATGTCACTACTACTAGCGCCGCTCCATAACCGAAATCTAAATAACGCATGATTGTCGAGTAGATATATATAGATACAACTTCCGTAGCGCCACCAGGCCCACCGCCCGTCATCACAGCAATTAAATCAAAAATCCCAAAAGCTTGGGCAAACCGAAACAACATTGCGATCAAAATTTGCGGCATCAACAGTGGTAAGGTAATTTTATAAAAACTTTGCCAAGGCGTAGCCCCATCAATTGCATGTGCTTCGTACAAATCTGAGGAAATTGACTGCAAGCCAGCCAGCAACAAAATACTAATAAATGGCGTAGTCTTCCACACATCTGCAAACACAACTGCAACCATTGCTAGAGTGGGTTCTCCCAGCCAATTTATACCAGTTTGAATCACACCCAACCTTAGCAAGATATCATTTACCACCCCAAATTGATCATTAAAAATCCACGCCCACGCCAAACCAATCAAAGCAGTGGGTAAAGCCCAAGGTATGATCGCGATCGTACGTACCGCACCTCGTCCAAAAAATCGTTGATTGAGAACTAAAGCAATTCCCAACCCTAACAACAGCTCAAAAATCACCGATGCAGTTGTAAATACAGATGAAATCCAGAAACTTTGCCAAAAACGCCCATCTCCAGCCATCCGCACATAATTATCCAAACCAGCAAAATTAGCTTCTAGCTGAGTTCCCAAATTCTTAGCAAACAAACTCAACCAAAAAGCCCGCAGAATCGGATAACCAAATACTAACAACAACAACAGCAGCGCAGGTAATAAAAAAAGCCACGCTGTTCTCTGTTCTCGACTACGGATTTTACTTAAATTGGTCATTTGTCAATGGTCATTTGTCATTGGTCAATTGTCAATTGTCATTAGTTTTTCTCCCTTGTCCCCCTTGTCCCCCTTGTCTCCCTTGTCCCTCCTCACGCATTTCCCAACAATCGCCTTGTCTCCTGTGCTGCTGCTTTCATCGCTGCTTCTGGTATCATGCGATTTGTTAATGCTGCACTCAGGTAACGTTGCAAAATATCTGATGTTTGAGCATATTGGGCGATGGGTGGACGCAAAACTGCTTGTTCTACTACTTCTAGTAATTGGGGATAGTAGGGATAGGTGGCGACGATTTGCGGATCTGTAAATAGTGAACGTCTGCTGGGTACAAAACCAGCTTTGAGAATAAATCGACGCTGTGCTTCTTCGCTGGTAAAGTATTGAATTGCTTTCCAAGCTTCTTGGGGATGCTTGGTAGTTTTAGAAATTCCTAAACCCCATCCACCTAAGCAAGCTCCTCCACTTTTAGCAGAGGTGCTAACCATTGGTTTGATAGCTATTTTACCTTTAATCGGGGAATCCTTGGCATTAGCTAAAGGCCAAACATAAGGCCAGCTACGTAAAAAAGCCGCTTGTCCACTTTGAAAAATGCGTCTGGTTTCTTCTTCTTGGTATGTGGTGACACCAGGGGGAGAAATCCCTGTTTGAATTGTTTCTTTAAGAAAAGCGATCGCTTTTAAGGTTTCTGGTTTATCTAATCCTACTTCTAGGTTATTAGGATTGACCCAAAATCCGCCGAAACCTTCGAGAACTTCGACAAACATCGCCGCTAAACCTTCATATTGGCGACCTTGCCAAACATATCCCCAATTTACCTGATCTTGTTGTTTTAAACTTTGGGAAATCTTGATTAAATCTGTAAAAGTTTCTGGTGGATTAAACCCCGCTTGCTTGAGTAAATCTTCCCGATAATAAAGCATTCCCACATCACTCCGCATGGGAATTCGATACAGTCTACTTTTGTAACGACCTCCTTCGACATCTCTGGGTGAAAATGCTGTCAATTCTGATTTTGTAATCTTATCTGTTAAATCTAACAGCCACCCAGCCGCAGCAAATTTAGGTGTCCAAATTACATCCATATTGATGAGGTCGTATGGAGAATCACCTAAAATAAAAGCTGATGTATACAGGTCTTCAAGTAAATTAGTGGCGTTTGGTCCTTCAATTATATTGATGCGAATACCAGGATTTTTACTCTCAAAATCTTTGATAATCCCCTCTTTCCAAGGTTGAGCATCAGGAGCTGTCATCAACAAATTGAGGACTACTGGCTGTTGGGTTTGAGCAGAAGGAATAGATATAAATAGAACACCCAACAATACCAAAACAAAAATTACTGTTAACCATTTAAACTTTGTGAGAACTTTTACCATTAGCTTTGTTGGCTAAACAGTCAAGTATTCACTTTACTCTGAAAAAGCAGGTAATTTGATTAATTGTTAAGTGGTTAGGAGAAAATTAACAAAAAACGTAATCTTTTTTATTATTTAGGATTCAAGATCCCCGACTTCTTGTAGAAGTCGGGGATCTGGGTCTCATCTAATCTGTAAAATTTTTATCAAAAACAATATATTTAGCCTTTCCTTTTTCTTTGGCGCGATACATTGCTATATCTGCATCCCGTAATAAATTAGTTGATTCTTCGTAACCATTAGTACTTAAAGCAATCCCGATGCTAACTGTTGTAGATATTTCCTGTCCATTGAGGTGAAGAGGTAAACTTAAAGTTTCTTGAAGGCGTTTAGCAATGTTGATAGCGTCGTCGCTAACGTCTTTAATATCCTCTAACAACACTGCAAATTCATCCCCGCCAAATCTAGCAACAGTGTCACCACTACGCAAGCATGATTCCAAACGTCGAGCGATCGCTACCAATAAATCATCACCTATTTTATGACCAAAGCGATCGTTAATGATTTTAAAGCCATCTAAATCTAAAAACAAAACCGCAAAATGATAATTCAGGCGTCTTTTGCAACGTTCTGATGCTTGTTTTAGCCTATCCAAAAATAATATTCGGTTAGGTAATGCTGTCAGTCCATCATAAAAAGCATTGCGAACTAGTTGTGCTTCTTTTTGCTTGCGTTCAGTAATATCTTGAAAAACAATCACAGCACCTGTAATCACGCTCATATGATCACGAATTGGCGACACAGTATCCCCAATCGGAATTTTTGTTCCATTTCTAGTTATAAGAATACAGTTTTCTGGTAGCTGCAAAACTACACCTGCTTTTATTGCTTGTGTTGCAATATGAACAATATCTTCTCCGGTGTCTTTATCAACTAAATTTAAAACTTCTTTCAAAAATTTTCCTAACGCTGCTTTTTGCTCCCAACCAGTCAGTATTTCTGCTAGCGGATTCATCATTTGGATGTAACCACTAATATCTGTCGTTACTACTGCACAGCCCATACTATTAATCACCGTCAGTAGTCTTTGATTTTCACGTTGCAACTGTTTTTGAATTTTATCTTTATAAAGAGCCATTTCAATTGCATTATATAAATCTTTCTCAGCAAAAGGTTTAGCAATATAGCTAAAAGGCTCTTGTAATTTATTTTTATTTAATATTTGACAGTCTAAACAGTCTGTTAAATATAGTACTGGAATTTTAAAATTATCTTGAATAATCTCTACTACTTGTACACCGTCTATTTCTTCTGCTAAACAGATATCAATTAATACTACATTTGGTTTAATTTCTACAATACTTTGTATAGCGTCTTCAACCAAATTAGCAATCTTATGAACATGATATCCTAGCTTTATTAAACTTTTTTTAATATCTACAGCAATAATTTCTTTGTCCTCAATAACTAGGATTTTTGGGGCGTTCATACTAAAATTACCAGTTCTATTGGAGCGAATTTATTATCGATGATAGATTAGCTTGGAAGACCGTAATCCTATCATAGTAAATTGCCTATATTACTGTGTCTTAATTAACTGAAATAGTTATTCTTCTTTTTATTAATATGTAAAACTACCATTATATTAACTTTTAATTAACCAGAAATCATCAACATATGCATTCAATATCAAGCTAATAAAATATAGCGAGCATATTTGATTGATGAAACTTCAAACACACAAATCCCCAATTTCTTTGGAAAAATAGGGATTTGTTTTGACACATATTTTGGTATAAATATAATCTTATACCAATTTTAAAAAAGAATGCGACAGATGGACTTACAAAACTCTTATGCACCAAAGAGTTTCCCAATCCAAAATCCAAAATGGTATTACCTAGTTCTAGTCACACAAATGCTGATTTTGCCACCAAAATCTGGGATGGGTGCAGCGGGTTTAGTCAGGGTGACTTGAACTTGCGTAAGGCGATCGCACTCCTGCAAAATAGAATCTGCAATTACAGCTACCAATCTTTCAATCAAAGCAAACTTTGAGGTCTTAATCAGATGTTGAACCAAATTAATCACTTGACGGTAGTCTACAGTATCTGCGATCGCATCACTTTTGGCTGCTGAAGTCAAATCCAACCATAACTTCACATCCACCTCAAACCATTGTCCCAGCACCTGTTCCTCTGCTAGATACCCAGTGTAACCATAAGCACGAATCCCCGTAACATCAATACAGTCCATAAAAAAAAGAAAGAGCGAATTTTGCTTATAGGATTGTAAAGCAAGGTCTGGGCATGGGGCATGGGGCATTGGG
>NZ_NAPS01000005.1:138763-140604 GCF_004323185.1 Westiellopsis prolifica IICB1 | reverse complement strand
GTGTAACTCTTGTTGGATAAGGCTTTTGGCGTTCTTAGATTTCATGAGTCGGAGCTTTTCATTCTTCCTAATCTAACTAGTTATATCAATTATTGTTAATTCTTTGATTAATCTAACTAGTTATTTAAACAGATATGTAAATAACTGGATTAATTTGTTCAACAATTATAGTAGATTTCATAGATTTAAGCTGATATATAATTTTATACTTTGAATTAAAGTTGTGATTTATCTGCGATCGCATGGTTACGTCTGATTAACTGGTTCTTGCTTTAGTAACTAGTTCATAAATTATGTAACCACTTGCTGGATAACATCTCAAAATTTTCTCCTTTTTTGTATACAGTTTGTCTACAGTTGTAAACCGATAAATGCAGAAGCACTTTGCGAGATGCCATCCGGCACGCTTTGCGTTCACATAGTGGCGCGGATGCGCTATCGCATATTTCACAACTATATCATAACAGTGATTAATGCATCTAGTTACTTTTGATAGTACTAGTTAGATATAGCTTAACTCGTTATAACTTACATAACCACTACATAACTACTTATTGTTGATTAATGCAATTGTATAGCATTATCGCAATTTTTTCCTCTTGTATACAAATCGTCTACAATTGTAGACTTATAGTTAGAGTCTGCAATGTGTCATCTAGCACGCTATGCACTTTTGCATTCAGTTATATATTCGTAAAACTATTGGTCACATCATATTTCATAACTCAATGAAAAATTACCAGAATATTTTAAAGGTTCTTCAGTATATAATATGCTAAACTAATAAGTAAAATGCCAATTTAATAAGCACCTCACTCGAAAATTTTCAAAGTTTCTAAAGCCATAACTAGAGCGTTTAATTAGCTTTAACTTGTTATTAATACCTTCAACAGTACCACTAGTTGTTCGATTATCAAAGTAAGCAATTACCTCATCAAACCACCGAATAATTGTATTATTACTATTCGGAAAATATTTGTTAGCCTTGGATAGCCACATTCCTAGTTTAAATACTCCTGTATACCAATCACTTGTTTGATTGAAAATTTTGATAATTTTTTCTTTTAACTCATGCATTACTTTCAATGTAGGTGAAACATCTTTAACTTCAATCAATTTCTTAGCTTGCTCTTCATTTAAGTCTTTTTCATTTTTCAGCAAGGCATATTTACTATTTTTTAATCCCGCGATTATTTTTTCACATCCTGCCTTCTCTGATGATGATTTTGATTTTTTAATTAACTCTTCCGTATGGTTTTTTTCTCGCTTCCTTTGTTTATCTAGTTCTTGATTAATCTGCGTCATTACATGAAATCTATCTGCAACGACTTGTGCTTGTGGCATTAATTCAATTACTAAATTTTTATAACCTTGCCACAAATCTATGCTAACTTCTTCTATTTCCGATAAAACTTCTGTTCCCCATTCTATAAGGGTTTCTCTGATTATTTCTTGTGTACGTCCACTCAATATTGCCAGAAGCTTAGATGTATCTAAATCTATTAATACTGCACAGTAATTTCCTTTACCTTTAATCAAAGCTATTTCATCAATACCTAGTCTTTTTAAATCTGATGGTTTGATATTTGGTAACTCTGATGATGCATCTTTTAACATTCTTTCTATCTCTTCTGTTGTGACTATTCCTTTTTTTGCTACGCTGTGTATGTCATTCTCTAACACATCTTGTATAATTTTTGATGCCAGTCTTTTTGTATAAGTTCTTCGCTTGATAATAAAGTCCAAATGGGAGCATCCCAATTTTGCAAAAATAGAGAGAGAAAAATAATTCGCGAGATATCATCGCGAATAAATAGGGAGTTTCAATCTTGCGGCTCTTC
>NZ_NAPS01000005.1:135587-137313 GCF_004323185.1 Westiellopsis prolifica IICB1 | reverse complement strand
TTTATACAGGATTTTGGCGATGGCTTTTACGTGTGCATCTAATTCTTTTTTCTCTTCTGGGGTCATTGGCCTTTCTACTAGGGATGGAACACAAGTCATTGTCTCTTGAAGGGGTGCTGATGTACAGTCCCCCCTTTTATTCGCGAGAAACAATCGCGAATATTTTCCCCTTCTCCCCATCTCTTTGCAAAATTGGGATGCTCCCGTCCAAATCCTCACTAAAAGGTTTGTCACATGTTTCACATTTAAATTGTCGTCTATTTATTTCCAAAAATACTTGTTGTTCTCCCCAAGGTAAATCTTTCACTATATGTCTACGATTTTGATGTAATCTATGGCTTTTTGTCCCGCAATGAGGACAAATACTTTCTTTATTAATTGGCTCTATTTGTAAAATTATTCCAATTCCTTGATGCTGGCGTTGTGAAATAACTTTTACCCCTGATAAATTGAGAAGCTCAGTTAGTACTTTTATTCCCTTTTTAGCAGTCATAGCTGGAAATTCATTCTACCTTTACTGCCAATCAAATATTAGTTAACAATAAATAGCCTTGAAAAGTCAACTCATACAAGGCTGGGAGCAATATTTTTATACAATTTTTGAAATACATTTATTTGATTTACTGTATTTTTAGCATACTGGATACTGAAGAACCAAATATTTTGTCTTACGGATTAAGAATAATTGGAAGTTAGAATTTGATGCCGTTACCGGACTAGTCAAAATTAGTTCATCAACAGACGCTCAATTTTATAGAGTTTTTTGTGATTTAGAAACCAAAGTAGAATTTCGGTTGGTTACTAATTTACCAATGGATGGAAATGCCGGAGTCACAGATGATGAAATCCGGGATATTTATCGTTTGAGGTGGGGAGTAAAACTGTACCATTAATTTATTCAAAATTACTTATCTTTTCATCAATTTTGAATTTTGAATTGTTAAAGTATTTACTACGCGATCGCTTGTGTTCTATCCCGTTATAAATACTTTTATGATTACTAGTTATTTTTCCTGAACTAGTTATTTTTTATGAGAATTCTTCCTCATTTATGTAACTAGTTATCTATCACAACTAATCATTATCGAGTTTGTTAGTCTTTTTTTATACATGTACTTTTATAAATTTTTTCTCTTTTTCAGCATTTGTCTTCCTCTATTGTCCTTTAGTCACATATTTCTTTACATTTGCGATTAACATTAATTAGAGCTTTGGCAGTAAATGATCACTGGATGATCGATCTGAATTAAAAATCACCTTGGTACAATAATTGCCAAATTCCTGCTATATCATTCAATCGTTGAAATCCGCGCCATAACGTCTGGATACCCGGATCTCCATCCCCTTTTCTTCCAAGAAAACCACCCAATCGAGCTATCCAACGTACACACTCACCTAAACTTGGAGCATCACTTGGAGGCTTGTTCGTTTTGTGAATCTTACAGTACAATGCTTGCCATTCGTGAGTTTCTAAAATTCCTTCGACTGTACGCTCTGGATTTCTACGTGCTTCATATGTTAGCCACAACAGTCGCCACGCTACGATCGCATATGTTGCTAAGGCCCGTTTTATTCGCTCACCATCCTCCAATTGCAATTGTTCTATCCGACATCCGCTTTTTAAACAATAGTCAGTAGATCACAAACTTTTCCCGAAAGGATGATCGCTGGTGAGATGCAGCACACTTTCAGGGAAAATACATAATAAAAAGTTATAGTTGACTAC
>NZ_NAPS01000005.1:110854-134437 GCF_004323185.1 Westiellopsis prolifica IICB1 | reverse complement strand
ACGAAAATATCAAGTTATTCAAGCTGTTTATCTTCCGTCTAGTTAATATGCTGAAAACAAAACTGTCAACCATTTATAAATGTAACTTATTAATTACTGCACTGTTTTTATAAATATGACAACAAAAAGTATCCTATCTTACAAAAATCCGCAGCGATCGCCCTTTCGGGAAAAGTTTGTGATCTACTGATATTTGGTTGGGTGTGGAAAATATAGCTTTCCTCAAAATTGCTGTTCACTATGATCGCGATACCAATATCGGTTTTATTTCTCGCATCGTCAAAGAACACTTGGATAGGAACTGGGAGACTTTATACGCTCCTCAAGTAGCAGCTGATAATTTTGAAAACTGGATTTAAAGGAGTAATAACAATGCAAGCAACACAATCTGAACTAACCTTAGAAAAAGTTAACCAAGCTGTCGATGCAATTCTCAAAACTCTGGGGACTCCAGAGTCAGAATTACATAGCAAAGCACTAGCAGCTTTTGCTAGTGGCGACCATCAAAGTGTAAAACGTCTTGCCTCAACCAATCTCACCGATAACTATTGCAAAGCGTTGGGATATTTAGGGGGTGCGTTGAAATTGACTCCCAATACCGATACTATCTTGGCAGAATCGGCACGGGCAGCCGCCGAATTTGTCCGCGAGAAAACATTGCACCAACTTGGAGAGGCGATCGCTGTTGCTCTGAACTGACATTCCCGTTGACGGGAATTCAAAATCATCCCCAGATAGCTTTCTGGGGATTTTTTTTATTAATTTTCCTTACCCACAAGTAGGGATAGCAGGTGGTATTTTTGCATTGCTTCTCATGTTTATTGTTAAACATAAAGTTTAAGCATAAAAACCTTCACTTGTGAAAACTCAAAGTGTGTTTTCACAAGTGAAGAAAATGGAACTTTCAATGAGCGTAAACGTGAATCAAAAGTCAAAAATGATAAGTAAACCTCAAGTTCACACACCCCACAGCGGTTTTGCCGTGTTGCATAGCAAATGCTAAGAATCCCGCAACTAAACTTATTTTTGGGTGTGATCACAGTTATTCTAGGAGAAGATAATATGCCTAGACACAACATAACTTCACGTTGACTCAAAGCAGGCTTTATTTCTGCATTTGGACCAATGTGTTGTATTCCGAACCATACAAACGAATAATGTTTCCTTGGGAAGCACACTCTCACGACGAGAATAATGCTTGAAGCGATGGTGAACTCTAAGAGGGGAACCTAGCATTAAGAGAAAGCCAAGGAAAGCGTTTAAACACCGCAACCACTTTGTTGTGAAATTTGACGCGCTCCGACCTTTTTTGATGTGATCGCCTGTTCAACAAAACAAAGAAATGGAGAGAAGGCAAGGTTTAACGATTATGCCAACCTTAAAAGTGGAACGATATTTACTCAAAGATGGGGCTTGAGAAACTCAAAGAGCAATTATCCTCAGAGATTCGAGAGGTAATTGCAACGACAATGCGCGATGCTGCGAATGAGCATCTGGCTAAAGTCTACCGCTAGTACTTACGCGGACTGCCACCTGATATGGCTGTTCGCAAGGTGAAAACAGATTTGGAAATATCTGAAAATGCCATCAAGTCACGAGGGCGAGTCGGAAATTGGTAATGGATGGATAAAGCTAGGCGATCGCATGAGCGGTTAGCGCACAGGTGTGATCGCCGTGTTTGGTGTTCATATGGTTAATTTCACGTCAACTACTTGGCTGCTCCTTGTTGCCACTACCGTCTCCATGCTGTTTTCCAAAAGTGTTATCTCGGATATCTAGCAATTCGCTAGTATCAATTAAATGCCCGTCATCAGGATGTTTCAGCAAGCGGTCTAGCTGAACTACGTGTTTATTTGAGGGATAATTCCCTTTGATATATCTCTGAAGAGAGTCAGTATCAATACCGCTTCTAGTAGCTAGTTCATTGATATCGCCCCAGGCGTCAATAAGCCACGCGATGGTTAAATTTTTGGGTCTTTCTTTGGGATTGGCATTTACAGCCTGCCATTTCTCAAAGGCTTCACTTGTAATCTTTTCTACCAGACTAGATACAGTTCTTTTTTCTGCCCTCGCCCACTTAGTTAGCCCCTCCTTTAATTCTTCGCTGCAAACAAACATGATTCTCGGTCGTTTGTGTTTTCCCATTACTAATAATTGTTAAATACAGCGTCAGCAAAAAGATGACGCCAATACCAGATTAACCGTATCAACCTAGTACTCACACGTTCTTTTTATGAAGTTATATTAAAGCGTCAACTATTTTATTGTTGGCGGTTGACAGCGGTAGACGCTACTGTTATTATAACGTTTAAGCGAGACACAAAAAGTCGTGCAAGTTCCTAGAGCAAGTTGAGAAAATTATCCTCTAGGCCTGACCCTTGATAATTGGAAAGTGAGACTTAAGCGCTCAAAAGCTGAATAGATTTGTAGAAACATGGCAGCGAGGTTGATTAAGTTCCCTCCTCCTAAAGTTTTAAAGGGATATTAATATGCCTAGAAAATCGAAAAGACGTGCGATTACGTGCGTACGCCACCCGAGTACGCAGTTAGAGAGCAACGGCGAGAAAACTTACTTGCCAGGTGGAAGCTGGCTGGAACAATTTTGGTGTAGCGAGTGCCAAAGCATTGAATGGTATTCGGTGCAAGGCAATCGCACAAATGGGTTTACCGCCAGGCTTGCTCAAAAATCGGAGATGCTTGGTAGCGTGAGCGTTGATGGTAATCCATCAATCAGCGAGTACAGCAAGCGTTGTAGTCGCGGTGGGTACGGAGTGCTTAGGTATGTTTCGTAATGTGTGCTTAATTATGTCACAAGATCCAGACAGAGGTAGCGGAAGATAATGTCTATTGACATTGGGAGCTTGGATTCCCTGATCAAAAATTTTTAATGCAAAAGTAAAGACTGGCAATTAAACGTAAATTTCACATAGCAGACAGTTAATTGACAGTCAATTGAAAGTCAATTAACAGTCGATTGAAAGTCAGTTGAAAGTAAGTCAATTGCTAATCAAGAGTCAATCAATTGTAAGTCAATTGCTAATCAAGTGTTAATCAAGAGTCAGTCAAAAGGAGGTAAAAGAATTGACAAGAGCCTTGCCGATTCTAGATTTCAGGCTTGATGACCTAGAGGAAGTAACTACAAAAGTCTATTTAGCGCAGAGCCTTGGGATATCCAGGCAAACGCTTAATACCTATCACGAACTGGCAACACTCTATATAGATGGCTTCATCCAGAATTACCCAAAAGTAGGTGATAGAGTTTATACAAGAGCCGGGATGAATAAGTATCAATCTTGGGTACTTGGAAAGCTTATCTATGAGGGAATGAGGCTAGGTTATAAGGTATTAGAAGCCAAGCTAGAAGATAGTGAATTTGCGGAAAACTTTTCTTATTGTGAATACATAAAATCAATGAGTGGTAACTAATCATGAAAGTTGTTGAATTTGCCAAAAAGCACGAAATAACTGTCAATCAAGCCAAAAAAGCTGTGAAAGTAGTGCTAGGAGTAGATGTATCCAAAGATAGGACTCTAACACCTGATGAGCTTTCCAGCCTAGAAGCCGCATTGCTCTCTTATAAATGGGGGGAGCAGCAACATAAGGCATTACCTTTGGGGGTTGTCCAACCGAGCCAAAACGGTGTCCAAGCGCTTGGAGCAATAACGCCTGAAACTTTTGCAGAGCAAACAGTCCAGCCAGATATCCAAACAATCCAGCCAGATATCCAACCCGATGAGCATTTGAACAATAATGTCCAATCCGTCCAACCCGGTACTGAGGAGACTTTCAGCGACAAGTTAGAGGTCGAAAATGTCCAAACTGATGTCCAACCACGTCCACAACTGGACAGTAATATAAGCTCAAATGACGAGGTAGCAAGCATTCCAGTCAACCCAGAGGAATTGGACGAAACGCCTATCGAATTGGACGTTGATGTCCAACTCGACAGTGAAAATGTCCACGACCGTCCAACTGAAAACGCTCTCCCAGTAAGCAATCCAGAAGATGCAGTCGGTCGCATCCAACGTCTTGGTACAGCTGAAAAAGACCTCAGAGAGGGTAGTGTCCAGCTAAAAACCGAAATTTCAAAAGCTCAAGGTAGAGGTGCTGGCGTTGCAACTGGACTGGCATTCATGCAGGGACTGTTGGAGGGTGAACAAGAAGTCCTCGACATGTTCACTAATCAATCTTTGGAAGTATTCGACCAACTGCAAACTACCATTGACCAGCAGGTTGCTGACATCTCCCAAGGTACGGGCGATTTGCTGGGAAAGATATCTTCACAGCGTGCCAAGAATCAAGAGCGATTGCAGTCTATCCGCAGCCGGGTAGCCAATCTTATACACAAGGCATAGAAGATATGGCGAATATTTACCATATACACCTGCATACTGCTGCTGATATTGGGGAATTGAGAGCGTTAAGTGCAGTAGCAACGGCACTAGAGCAGAAACAACAAGCACAAAATACTCTTGCAGATGCTCTGAAGTGGGGAGTTTCTCTAGCGGCATTGGGTGTAGCGTTTGGATTACTGGCTACGACTCCCCTAATCATCCCTGCTGTTGCAACATTCGGAATCACATTTTTATTAGGAGTCGCACATGAAACTTACCACGCCTAAATCGAAATTTAACCTCGTTGCCTTCTCTGCCTATATAGCCGTCCTCTATTGTGGCAGTTACTACCTCTCTAGCAACTACAAAAATCTAAATCCAGGATTGATAGGCATGGGTGCATCAATGGCAATTGGTGGCGGTGTGTTGGCGTTTGTGAAGAAGTAGAAATGCAAATGAAAGACAAAAGCATATCGCCGTATCTAGAGAGGCTTTCCCAACAAGATATCAATATCATCAAGGATTGGCTCTCTGGACTTAGGGGAACAGGAGTAGAAGGAGAAGACTTATGCAGTGAATTGGGGAAGAGATATTGCTCTTTTTACGGCCGCCCGAATGAATACACTAGTTGGAACATGATTGGCGCTAGTTTGATTTATTATTTTGGACGCGCTGACAAGTAGCGGAACGCGAGGGCGCTCTCCTAAAGTATTTTTTGGAAAGGACTAACAAAAACACATAGCGATCGCACAAGTGTGTCCGTAGCGATCGCTGGTGTTGAAAAAAAAATGGTGTGTTGGTTAGTCACGAGGGTCTTCCACATACCAGAATCAATAGGGAGCATGGAGGATTATGATACGGCAATTACAGCGAAAACTAGATGAAACAAAAGTTGCAAACCCAGCAAGTGCAAAAATTTTATGCTGGTTGATTCCAGCATCGTGTCCCTTCGAGCGAACTATCACAATATTTGCACACACAATTCATATACCAGCGATGTGCAAGCTCAATCCCTTATACGAACAGCTGGTGAGTTTACGTTTTCGGGCGCTGGAGTATTTAGCGCAGCACTAAGGGATTAAGCAAAAATAAGTTGGTCAATAGTCCAATCATCAAGTCTTGGGAGTCACAAATATGGTCTTGGCAGTTTCCACAATTCCCCAACAATCTCTAGCCTCTGAAGGGTTCTCACTCTTTGAGAACGGAACAACCGCCTATATCAAATTCGCTCGTTGGTTGAAACAACAGCAAGAAACGATGAAGCCCAAAGCATTCAAAGCTCTGCTTGCTGAGTACGGGATGATTCGTCGCGAGGCGACAAAGTTTATCAAGTTAGCTAAGGTGAGCGATCACTTTGTGCCAGAAGACTTAGCCAAGCTCGGTTTGATGATGTTCTCGCTGTTGACACCACGCTACAAAGAGCTTTGGTCAGAGATGTTGGACGGTCGAGGGTCTTCCACGTACCAGGATGAGGCGGGCTTAAATATACCCTGCGACATGCCAACAGTACCAAACGCCAAGACCTCAAAGCCCGCCTCATCCTGGAGGGGACAATGCGATGGGGATCTGACCCAAGAGTTGGTGGATGGACTCAAAAAACAGATGTTCCCAACCAAAAAACGGGAGAACAAGAAGCAATCGTCCATAACGAGCGCGATTCATAACCAAGAAACTCAAGCACGGGTAGAAAAAATCGCCTCATCAGAAGGAATTAGCCTTTCTGGGGCAGTAGATAAGGCACTTGATTACTATCAAGCCTTTGCCGAAGGGAGACTGGTTTGGGCAGAAGGCAAAGACTTAGCGGATGTAGTTGCGGTTAGCTCAGTCTCACCAGGGGCTAAGGCTCCTTGTTCTGAAAATAGCTCCCTTGAAGAAGAAGCCAGCTTACCAATTTTGATAGAGTCTCGATCAGAAGCACAAGTAGCAGATGTTAACGAATCCTTGCAAACAGCGATCGCATTAGTTAACTCCGAAGAGGCTCAATCCCAGGATGATCTAAGCATGGGGGAAGTTGCAGACGGGCAAACGCCCTCTGAGGCAATTGCAATAGTAGGAGCCGAACAAGATGAACTAGAGCAATTCATCACAGCTGAAGAAGTAGCACTCCAGCAATGGGGGTTATCCCTTGGTGATACTGTCGTTTGGGCTGATGAGGAACACGACTCAATGATGGCAGGACGTATCTACGATGTCACTGTTGATCAAGCCCTGGTGGACTGCGGACTACAAAACCCTGTAGCTGTAGGTTATGCCCATATAAAGAAGATTACTCCTGAGTCTATAGAGTCGGCCTTGAGTGATGGTAGAAGCCCTCACTCCCAGATATTGATGAAGGCTCGGAATGTAAAAGCTCTGTGGAATGTCAATTCTATACAAGCTGAGGCTAGCCTGAATGAACTACTCAAGATCATTGGTCACAAGTTAAGAAAAAGAGCCAATTGTCAAGGGGGTATGTCAAAAATCGGTAAAATAGGCGCTCAAGCTATATCCAAAAAGGAATTGAGACATCCCTTAAACCCACATGAGTAGCACCAAGAGCATTAACCGAGACCATGCGAAGAAGAAGAATCGTCCGCAACTGGAAAATGAAGCGATCGCCAGTCGGTTAGAAAACCTATTAACTCCAGCCATCGCTGCCCAAAAAAGCTACTACCGCCAACTGAAATTAAGAGACAGGATTCTCAACCTACCATTAATGGTGGCCGCCGTATTAACTTTATTGTGGCGAGAAGTTCCTGGGGTACAAGAATTAACCCGATTATTAAACAGAGAGGGATTTTTGTGGTGTGAACCCCAAAAAGTTAGACAACAAGCATTATCGCAAAGATTTTTAACTTTTCCTGCCATTTTATTTGAACGAGTCTTTAAAGAATTACTACCTCATCTGAGAAACGCATGGTCTTTGAGAAGCTCTCGACCATTACCAGAAAGCATACAATTTACATTAAAAAGATTTGAAAGGATATGGATAGCAGACGGTTCAACATTGGAAGCATTATTCTGTAAACTAAAAAGTTTAGAAGATGCGCCAAAGGGTCAACTAGCGGGAAAAATGGGAACACTAATGGATTTAGTAACTCATCTCCCTGTAGAAATTTTGTTTTGGACAAATCCCAAGCAAGCAGATACTCATTGGGAGGGAGATTTACTTAGATTAGTGAAAGCCAACACCTTATTGCTGCTAGATAGAGGCTTCTATCATTTTACTTTTTGGCAAGAACTAATTAACAGAAAAATTGATTTTATTACTCGGATAAAGAAAGGGGCATCTTATCAAGTAGAGCAGGTATTAACCAGTAGTTATGACATCAAAGACCGTATTATTAAGATAGGTTCTGGCACAAAAAAAACACCTATTGTCACTGTAAGGTTAGTAGAAATTCGGTCAGGAAAGACATGGCATTCCTATCTAACTAGTGTACTTGAACCCCAAATTTTACCCCCTTATGTAGTAGCAGATTTATATCGAAGACGCTGGCGAATTGAGGATACGTTTTGTACGGTGAAACGCTTACTATGTTTAAGTTATTTATGGACTGGTTCTCTCAATGGAGTGCAATTACAAATCTGGGGAACTTGGCTATTTTATGCGATTTTAGTAGATTTAGGAGATGGAGTAGCAGATGAATTAGAAATACCGTTCGAGCATATTTCTTTAGAGATGATTTATCGAGGTATGTATCATTTTTCTGTAGCTTATGAAAAAGGATTAGAGTCAGACCCAATTAAGTATTTTGCTGACCCCAAAAATCGGGATTTAGGAATTGTCAAGCGAGAGCGAAAACCTAATACCAGGCTGATTGTCTCCCCCTTTCCTGCTACTCAACGAAGCCCCGAAGAATTTTTTTTCCAACCCTCCCTTAATAAATAGCGCCACATTTTAATTTTTCACTCCGACAAATACGAGCATTTGTACTTATTGACAAAAGTGCTTTTAGCTTAACTTGTGACCAATGGAGTTGGCATTGGAAAGTTTGGATAGACAAGCAGGCAATGTCAGAGGAAAACCGTCTTTTATTTATACCTGGAGGTAAAGACTATCTGAGTGAATCAGAGCTAGAAGTCAATAGTTTTGATCACAAAGAAATCCCCACTAATCCTGTAGAAGAAATTGCAAAGGTTTTTCGCAATGCATCGGACTGGGCAGAAATTAGAACGGCACTTCTAACTTACGGATATGAACATAAACAAGCTGCCTGGAATCTTCTATTTGAACAAGAGAAACAGCGTTTTCTTTCGTTAATGCCTCCTGCTGTAAGAAAGCTTTCTAAACTAAAAAAACAAGGAATAATTCTTGACTTCAAAGAAGATATGACGGGTGAAAACTTCTTCATAAAGTTAAAGTCAGGAATTGAACAGGAAGTATCGTTAGCTAGCCTTGATGAATTTGTTCTTGAATTAGAGCTGTTCTAGTAATAACAACAGGAGCCTGGTGCAAATGTTTGATTACAAAACTTTGAACACGGAAAGCATATACCAGATCAATGGCGAGAACGGAGAGTGGCACTATAGTAGTTACAATCAGGGAGTTAGAGGCAATAAATACATATTCTGGCGTTTTGCGGTAAATAATTCTAAGCGCAGAGTTAACCTTGCTCTTAGTCGGGAAGCAGTACAACGCAGAGTTACCCAAGAAGTTAAAGCGTTGGATTTGAGCAAATAGGTGTAATAGCGACACTTCAGGCGAAAAGATGAATTGATGCAGGAGAAAATTTAATGAAACCACTCAATTTTGAGCCAGGACACCATTACAAAATTACTGGCTTTGAGCAAACTTGCGTATTTAGTCGAATGAATATTGAGTTAGGTCACACTTGTTATATTTTCTGGCAATACGTTAATGGCAGAAAAGTTGAGATTAGATTGTCACGATTTAGTGTAGAGAGAAACGTTTCTAAGCTCACTCATGTTTGAAACTACCTACAGTGGCTACAAAATTGAAATCACTAAACCTACAAGTACCTATGCCTACTACGTTAGGGGTGAAGATTTAGATGATTCAGAGGGAGGATCTCCCTAAAGCTAAAAAATTATTTGGGAAGAAACATGTTTGACACCACAGAGCTAACTAAAAACACTCTCTACCGCATTCAAAGTAAATCAGGTGATTGGAGGTATAGCCACAAAATATCCGGTGCGTATCCCAAGTATGTATTTTGGAAGTTTGCAGACCGTTGCCCCAACACACGGGTAAGTATCGAGCTATCTCAAAAAGCAGTGTTGGACAAGGTTTGGGAGTCCGCATCTCAAACACAGCAGGTAATTAGATCAATCGATATCACTCAGCTAGAGGGCTTTGTGTCGTGAAAATAATGGAATTTTTTAAGTGCGATCGCACTGAGTTCCAATCAAATGCGATCGCACCGATCCACCCTAAGTCCAAGGAAGGAATACATGAAGATTATCACTCAAATTTACAAGCATCAATACTTTCCAGTCTTTTTAACTCTTTTGGGTGCTGCTTTATTTCTCTACGGGGTAATCGTACAGGCATCTGAGAAATGTTCTCCGGGTGGAGGCAGGCGTCACGAATGCATCCAGATGATATCCGATTAAGTAAACAGGGGCAATTAAGCCCCTTTATAGTTAACAAACTTAAGAGAATTATGGCAACTAAAAAGAACCCGATTACAGATCCAGATGGAAGTAAAGCGGCAGCACAAGCAGATAGAGTAGCCAGACAGAGAATCAAGGAACGATTCTCAAACCCGCTGGAAGCGGCTCAAAATACAGTTGAAGCAGCTAATAGCGCAGTTAAAAATGTAGCCAGCACTGCTCAATCAGTCTCCAATGGTGTTAATGCTGTATCTAATAACTTTAAAGCAGTACGTCGAGCATTCGATGGCGGGAGTGAATTAGTAACCTCAAGTTCTGATGATTCGTTTGCCAAAGCCGAACAAATAGCACAAGGATTTGGTATAGCCGACATTTCTCCAAAAGAGCTAATGGGATCTGACCCTTACGCATCTGATGCCCCAATTCCAGAGATGACCGCAGCAGAAGCTAACCGACATAAGCTCACGATCCAGCGCCAAAACAACGCTTTGGATGTGCGGTTAGAAAAGATTAAGCAAGGTAGAAAAGTAGTCCAACTAGCAACAGAAAACCGACGATTAATCGGTGAGGTAGTTGGTTTCCACACTGCCGGAATCGAGGTTGGCTCCAAAATAATTGACAACCAAATATCTGAAACTAACTATCGCGCCAAGCAAAGCAAGCTTGAGCAGACAGAAGAACTGTTAACTCAACAAATAATAGCAACGCAAGGAACGGTTAATTTAACAGAGGGGATTCGCTTGGAGTGGAATCTAAAATTTGAACGTCAACAAGCAAAGAATCAAGGATTGCGTCTGGAAGTAGAAGGGGCAGTTAGGGATGCAGAGATTAAGCGTCAGGAATTAGAAGCTAAGTTATTAGAGGTTTAAAACGATGAATAATATTAACTTTGCAAACAGTAAATTAATTACCATTGCAAGTGGGTTAATCTGTAGTGTTGCCTTAATAAGTTATTTTCGCGCAGACTCTTCAGCTAAAGAGCTGGTTCTAAATGTGGCATTGAGTAGTGGTGCGATCGCGGCAACCGCTCACCTATTAACAAAGCATCACTCAGAGTGTGGCAACCAGCAGCTTAAGGAAATAGTAGAGAAAATAACAAAACCGCTCCAGCAACTGGAATCCGAGAACAAACAGAAGGATTCAACATTGGTAGAACTACGACAGTTGTATGGGGAACGCACCAATGAGCTAGAGAAAATTCGTAGTCAATTGCAGTCCACCCGTGAGGTGATCAGGGTGTTAAAAATTCAGTTTGCGAGTAAAACTGAAGAATTGGACGCAAAGCTAAAGGCAGAAGATACCCGTGTACAAGAGTTTTTGAGCAAATTCAAGCAACAGTTGACAGAAGATATAAGCTCTCGTATACACCGTGTATACAACCAGTTAGCAGAGTCAGTAAAAAGCAAGATTGGCAGTGATGATTATTTAAGTATTCATGCCCAACTACAAAAGTTTAGTACCAAGTTAGATGATTTGTATGCACAACACAGTGATTTATTGCTAGAAATTGCAGATTTAGAGGGAGATGATATTATTACCCTTTCAATCAATATCTACTCTCAGATATGTGATGAAATCTCAGCTTTACGGGTACGATGGCGCAATCTTTTAAATATTCATGAGCGACGGGATATGAAAGATGCCTATGAAATCTTAGGACACGTTAGTAAAACTCATACCCCGATCAGCAAAGCACAAGAGTTAATTAGGGAACAAGCAAACTACCAGCGTCAACAACTAGAGGCAATTTACGGCAAATCTATAGAGAATGACCAATCATTAGAACAGCTAAAAAGCCAAGCTCAGGACTTACTCAACCAAATAGAAGCCAAAAATCTGTTGATAGCAGAACTTAAAAAGCCGTTGAAGTGGACTGGTGCCACACGAGACGATTTAAGAGTAGGTAATGTGATCATCAGTTATTTTGAATCATTGGGAATCATCCTAGATCGTGCAAGCAGCAATTATCAAAAATGGGATGCTGTTGTATCCTTTCACATAGACCGGAATAGCCGGGTTATTCTTCCTAAAGAACTTAATGAGCATAGCGAAAAGTTGCAGCAACTGAGCCACACTCTAGCCCCAATCACATTTAAATGGGATGCAGAAACAGGCATGATCACAGCATATTTATTGTTATCTAAAAAGCCACAAAAAACGGTAGATGATGAAGTGATCAATGATGTTCAAAAATTTATCAAACCTCCAGAGTCACTGATTGAATTTGTAAAAAATGCATATCACGTAGGCATGTGGGCGGAAACTGGAGGCGGGAAATCAACCGCGATTTCTAATGTCATTGGTGGCATGATTCAAGAGTTAGGGGGAGAATCAGGCATGGGGGAAGGGAGCTCTGAGCAGGGGGATAACATTTCTCCCTTGCAAAGAGCACCCTGCACAAGAGCCTCTTGTACGCCAACCATTAGGACTACAATTCCCAAAATAGATGTAGACACAGCCAAAATTTTCCCCCACGTTGACTGGCTGGGTGTTCCGAATTCTGTTTTTGGTTTGTTAGAAGCAGCGCTAGAGATTCAATACCGCATCCACGTGAATGAGCAAGCATTTTTAAAAGGGGAGGAGATAAAAGATTTTGACCCGATACTATTTTTCATAGATGAAATCAATTTAATATTCACCAGATGGAAATCTATAAACGAAGCGGATTTAGAGAATGTCCTAGATCGCTTTGCGGACACACTATCTGGAGAAAGATTAGAATATTTCAACCAGTTCATGAGGATAGAGCTAGGCAATTACAAGCAGCAGTTTGCTAAGAAATTGCTATTGTTCATCTGGCAAACAGGGCGAAGTCTCAGAGTTAAATCTTTGATTGCTGGTCAAAACCTCCAGCCTGGTAGTTTTGGAATGATGGTCAATGACCTAGCCAACTGCGCCTATATTTCCTTTGGCGACAGCATTAGAAGTTGCCAAAAATACAAGGTTAGGGACATTGACGCTGATTTAATTTCTAAAAATAGCAATCTCCTGCAAAAGGCACTAAAAACTGACCCGCAGTTAAAATACACGGCGTTATACTGTCCCACCCAAGGTGAAGCATTTTTTGGCACTCTCCCCCCGCCAAATCACTACCAATGGGATAAAGATTTGGTGCGGACAAAAATGTCCAAAACCGTCCAAAACGTTGGACAAAATGCGTCCAATGATGCGTTCAATTGGACAGAATCCAGCAAAGTTGTCCAACTGCGTCCAACTCTGGACACCTCACAGGGTAAAGGATTGGACGTTTTTAAAGATGCGTCCAACCTACCGAAAAAGTTTCAAAATCTCTCATATGAGGCATGTGTCCAATTGTGGATGGAGTTGCCCAAAAAACCAGACGGAAGTGTTCACAAGACGCTGGCTTATGAGAAAGTTTTTGGAGTTTCGCGAAGTGGCGATCGCAAAGTAGTCTCAGATTTTATTGATTGGTTGGAGGGGAATTTTAGTTAAGGAAAATGGGGAATCAATGCTCAAGCACTACACCACGTACATCCAAAGAAATGATCACGAGCCAGGGTACATATACTTAATGGAAGCTGTTGGATATCACGGAATAATACCAGGATGCTTTCTCCGTCGTTGTAAAATTGGTTTAAGTCGTAATCCACATCTGCGCCTTCAAAATTTTCACGACAATCAGCCGCCGTGTGATATCAAAATCTTGAAAACTATTTACGTTGAGGATATGGAAGCAGTTGAGACAGAATTACACCGACAGTTCAAAGGATGCCAGGTGAAATTAATCAAGTCTCGCGAATGGTTTGATTTGTACCCCTGGCAGTTTGCAATGGTTCATTGGTCAATGAGTCGTTACGGGGGCAAATCTCAGAAAAAGGGGAGGCTTCTATTAGGAGATCCAATTGGCCCGCAAATCAATCACTTTGTTTTAAGCCTCCCCTTTTTCTTTAGCCAAATGCGTGACGATTCCCGTTCAAGTGATAGCAAGTTATCAGTAAAGTTAATTCTGGCTTGCTTGTTTGTACTGGCAGGAGTAGGGGTGATGCTAGGGCAAGAGGTGAAGCAGCAGGTGCAGCAGCCAGTTGTGGAAATTAAATCAAGGTAAGCACTTACTTACGGGCGGTAGTTGATTAATTTTCAAAAAGCATAAAAATCTACGTTATAGACAATACCATTATCGAAATTTATTTTTGCAGAACTCATCTTTCCAGAAGCTGGATCTATAAATGCGTTCTGATACTGCCAAGATTCCAGCATCTCGCTGCTGCTGGTTGAATTAGGCCTGCCGATGGCTTGAATCACTTGTTGTTTGGTTTTACCTATAACAGAAGAGCGAAAATCTTGTGAACTTGACTTAATAGGAGTAGGCACAGCTACACTCTGCTGTAAGAGTGACTTAAAATATGGTTGAAGAATTACAATACCCGACACAGTAATCGCAGCTATCAAAAACATAACTCCTGCCGATAAAGCTGTTTTACCTATTTGTGTGTTCCCCTTTGGCAACTGGTGTTGTATTGTCTGATGTTTTTGTTCAAGGTTTTCAATAGCTTGATTCACAATATGTGGAGGAATTCCTGCCTGGGAACAAGCTTGTTGTAGCTCTGCGAGTGAGTATCCTTGTAAGGCTTGAGAGTGTAAGCGAGCAGCTTCAGCTAAGATTTCAGATGCCATATGATCACAAACGCGATAATCTGAGTCGCTCATAAACATTACCTCAACTGAACAAGTATTCCCAAAAAAATTGAAATCAAAACCGTCAAGGCACTTACTCGTAATAAAATGCCCAGCCGTATTAAATATATTTTGGCCAAGCCCAAAGATTTAGGCGCTTTCGCCCTTCAGGCGAAAGCGACGGCTGGGCATTTTATTATTTGGAGATCCCCAATATTGCTCTTGCATGGATAATTTTGGCATAAAAATGAAAAAAATTGTTATAGTAACTATTTTTGGATCAGTTCTTATTCCTTCAACTGCCTTAGCGCAATCAAATTTGTGTAGGCGTCCAAATACAATGGACACATCTTGGATTGGAAATGCTATTTACAAAGATGTGCCTGTCTGTAAGGGTACTCCAAATAAAGATTACCGAGAATTAGATGTAGCTGAAAACACGAGAGAGCTAATCAGATACTGGGGTAATGGATTCAGAAATAATGGTGGTTTTGACAATTCAAATCCATTCAATACCAAACTTGAAAATGGTGAGCCTAGAAACAAAGCATCCATGTAGGAAGGGCGTTGGTCAACCTTGCTAAATGATTTGTGCGATCGCCTGTCGCAGACTTCAGGATATGGAAAGCATTCAAGCTACGTTCAACACTAGTAACTATCCAATGCCTAATACCCAGTTTGTAAACACTGTAGACAATCTGTATACAAAACCATGAACTACCAAAAAACTGATGAATTGGTACAAGCTCTAATCAATGACAGCATCACATTTGAAACTGTCAAACGTAGGCTTGAAATTGCTAAATCTGCACTAGTCAGATTGTCGGCAGAATGCCCTAATACCTTCAATTATTTATGCCGTTCTGACGTGGAATACAACTTGTGCAATGCTCTAGAAGCTTTAGATGATACCGCTTATAAATTCAATTTGGAAGGAAAAGCTAGATTTCTGGATACGCCGGAATCACAGCCCCCAATCAGAATTAGGCGTATTACTTGGAAAACGAAACTAGAAAATTTCTTTATATCTTGCACCTATGGTTCTCTACTTGCCACCGCAATCATGGCTAGTTCAGGCACTTGCCAAGAATAAATTAGCCCAGCCGTCGCTTTCGCCTAAACGGCGAAAGCGCTTAAATCCTTGGGTTGAGCCAAAATATTTTTAATACGGCTGGGCTAATTTATTTATTGGATTTCCCTCATGTCTTGGTTTTTGGGGATTGAGCCAAGCCCGACCTGATATCCCCCAACTTGAAGTAGCCACCAATTACAGCAAGGGGCTAGGTATTTTCAGTTTCAGTTTGGTGCTTCTCTGTGCCATTGGAGGAGGTGTAGCCGCTGGTTTAATCGATATGGAAAACAAGGAGATTGACTTAATGAATATTGGCGAAAATCAAATGTTTACTACTAACTACAAAGGATTGCAAATAGAAATTTTCCTATCTGATGTAGGTTATGCCTTTGTAATTAGAAAAGATGATTTTGAGGATATCGAAAAAGGGCATAGAACACCCAAAGAAGCATTACTTCAAGCAAAAAGATTAATAGATGCTGGAGAGAAATTTAGCGAATGCTATTAATCCTTTCCAAAAAAATAAAATGTCCAGCCCTGCGTTCCCACCTGGGTGAAAACGCTTACCAGTCCTTGGACGCTCGCCACAATATATTTGATAGGGCTGGACATTTTATTTCTTGGAGATCCCTCTCTCGAACTAGTTATATAGTAAATTAACTAGTTAAATAACTTCAATAACTAGTTAGATTAGTTTTGATTATTTAGAACGAGTTAATTTTGCGAAAATATTTATAACTAGTTAATAGACGGAAGCTAACAAGTTATATATAATAGAACTGGTTAAGGAAGCGAGGGGAATGAGGGTCTTCCACGTAGAAAAAACAGGCAGGCTTCTATGGGATATCTCTCTAACCCAACGATTAATCAAAGGGTTTCTAAGCCACGGGAGCCGAAACCTAGAAATAGGCAGGCTTTTAAAGAAAAAGCGACTAGTCCTATTAGCATATCGACCATACCAAGAAGCCTGCCTATTTCTTTAGGCATCTTCCAAACCTGTTTTTTTGGGGACAATGCAAATGAGCAAAGCACTGGAAGAAAAAATCAAGGAACTATTCGAGGCAACCAAGGATTTGCACAGCTTTGAGGAAATTAAACCCCACTGCGAACAGTTCAACGAATGGATCAGCACTCACATCAGCTACAGCGAGAAATCACTCGGCACTTTGTTAAGTCGTTGCGGTTTGTACAAACTTTTTAAATCAATCCCACTGGAGCAAGGTAAGAACGCTGATTTAATTGCCAAGCATGACGCGGAAGGAAAAGTTAAGGGTTACGAGCTAAAGCACTATGTCCCCTTGCTCTGTGGATTGAATAAGGAGCAATGGGAGAATCGCAATAACTCAACTCGTACCATAGACAGGTTAGAAAATGGTAAGGAGATTGACCCAGAGCGGTACATAGAAACAACTGAAAAATTGTTAACCAGTGAAGACCCTCACGAATTAGCAGTAGGACTGATAGCTGCAACGGGGCGGCGTCCACATGAAATATTAGCCCGTGCCAAATTTAAGCAAGTTCAAGGCAAGCCATACAAAGTAAGTTTTTCAGGACAAGGCAAGAAACGGGGTGAAAAACCAGTATTTGAGATTGATACTCTCTTCCCTGCTGAGTACGTCGTTAAGTGCCTAAACAAGCTTCGCTTTGAACCAAGTACAGCCCAATTATTGAAAGAGGTTAAAAACGAATTCCCTGATAGCATCACACGCCAAAACGTAGAAATTGACAAGCGTCGTAACGGTTCGCTCAATCGTGTAGTTCGTGCCTATTTTGGTGAGACTGGACAAAATAACCCAGTACTGAGCTTTAGACATGGAGACAAGCAGGACAACAACAAAGCGCTAAGGGCAGCTTGTGCGGTTCTTGTGACAGAAAGAGAGTGCAAAGGTTCTTATGGTGCAAAGATTGTGTATGCTTCCAAATTCTTGGGACACATCAGCAAACAAGTAAAGAGCGATCGCTCGCTAAATCACCTAGTTACATCAGCTGGATATAGCGATTACTACGTTACAAAGCCAATCCCTTACCCAAGTATGAGCGAACAAAAAATAAGTAGTACCAAAGTAAGTGCCTATGATCTGGAAAAAATCAAGGAACTGCAAAAAACTTGGGGATTACGTAGTCAGCATGAAGTTGTGAGTCGGCTGCTCAAATCATCAGAAGAAATCGCCAAACTGCAACGCCAATTACTTGAAGCACAAAGCCAAATAGCACAATTAGAACAAGCCAATCAGGAGTTAAACGAGGAGATGGAACAAATGCCACAGCAAGAAGTTGCCGCAGAACCTGCAACTCGTAGTGAAAGTGAAAACCTAAACGAACGGATCGAGAAGCTAGAACAACTGGTTTATCAGTTGGTGGAAAAAATAGACACAAAAGCATCTGTGGCAGGTGTAGCGACATTGACAGCCATACCAGTACCACGAGTGGCAATCAAGGTAGAAGCTGATAAAGATTGGTCAGATATCCCAAGTGAGGAATTAAAGGGTAGTAAAGCTAGAGGTGCAGCAGATGAAAAGATTTTGCGGTCATTTCAGGCATTAGCAAATTACAACGATAATGTAGCCGCATCGAATTCAGAACGTTGGTACATAGGTAATGTGACATTAAGGCAGTTGTCAGGGTGCAATGGTCAGTTAGTAGGCGATTGGATCAAACGGCATCAACTCTCAGTAGATGATCACAACAATAAGTATGGCTTGGGGCAATATCACAACAAAGGACGCGGTGATGTCACTAGTGTAGTTAGTTGGTAGTGCCTAATGTGCATTTAAAGGGAACTCTTAAGAGGGAACAGGCAACAGTGAACCCATTACCTAATCACCTGCACATCCAAAGACAGATTGAGCGTCGCCCAAGCGCGGTCACTGGTCAAAACGGGAACTTCCAATCGCAGTCCCAAACTCAGACAAGCGCGATCGCCCAAAGACAACCCTACTTGCCGTGTTTGCGCCCACAATTGTCCGGTTATTTCCCCATCCTCCGGCGTAAACGGCTCCACCATCAAACCAAGGGACTGCAAATCGTCCAGCATCCCATCGACCTCAACTCCTGCTGCAATCGATTTCTGGACGACCTCCGCCCAGTTGACACTAGACATAACCGACTCCGCCAACACCCTATCCACTGCATCGCCCCCTGGTTCATCCTTCAAATAAGCCAACAACGCCGAAGCATCCAAAACAACTGTCATTCAAGCACTTCCCTTTTGGCCGCTTCACGCCGTTGGGCGATTAATTCATCCACCAAACTGCGATCATTCGGCAGCTGTGCAAACCGAGCCTTCAGCCGTTGCTTCACCATTGCTTGCTTTTCCAACACCAATCGTCCTGCTTCTGAGCGAGCAACTAGTGTATCTCCCTCCTCAAAACCCAGTAACTGCCGCAATGCTATCGGAATCACCAACCTACCTTGGCTACCCAAATGCACTTCTACCGATTTAGACAATTTATCCATACGTCCTCGCAAGTGCCACAAAAAAATAAATGTGGCACATGTTTATAGTATATGGCATTTTCGTCCATTCACCCCACGATCTGCTAGATGATACTTGTAACGAGTTATACCCTAAACGGCTAAAACATGGACTTTTTTAGGTAGTGGTAAATATGTATTGATAATAAATTTAGGCACTCCTACAAGAATTATAATAATGAATAAAATACCTGCGGAGCGCCAATATGGTTTTCTAGCTTTTTAGAG
Organism: Westiellopsis prolifica IICB1; assembly: GCF_004323185.1. Taxonomy (GTDB): domain Bacteria; phylum Cyanobacteriota; class Cyanobacteriia; order Cyanobacteriales; family Nostocaceae; genus Pelatocladus; species Pelatocladus prolificus_A. The sequence continues at coordinate 115,138 of NZ_NAPS01000005.1, read as the reverse complement.
AAGGATAAAGTCTTTCTAACCAAACGAGAAATTCTTTGGCGCATTGTATGATTAAAACGTTCAATATGGTTAGTCTTGCCACTTTTTTTCCCTACTGGCTGATGACGTTTGTTAGGAATAACTTGTGCATAAGCAGCCCAAAAATCTGTATAAAAAACAGCGCATTGACGAATCTGCCTGCGCGACTAATAATATTAAAAGCTGTGGCAGCAGCCATCGGAGTACCACGCTCAGAAACAAACAGGTAAGGGGAAGCAGGATATGAGCGTTGTAGTTGTCGTAGCCACCTCAACTCTCTGGCACGTAAAGGATGCGTTGAACTGATACCATGTTTGAGTCGATTGATATGAATTGTGCCACTAGAAAAATCTACCTGCTCCCATCGCAGTGCTACCAATTCTGATACACGTAGACCGTGACGATAAGCCAGTAAAATTAAAGTCGAATCTCTGTGACCATGCCGCCCTGTTGATGAGGCTGCTTTAATCATGGCTTCAACTTCATTGGGTAGCAGATATTCTCGTGTGCGTTTCTCTAGGTTCGTGACTTTTTTGGGTGGAGCAGTATGAGTCATAAAAACCAACTTGCCCATAAAAGGTAATTGGGTACTATGGCATTGGGTACGACACAATCAACTCCCCACACATTCCATGTTAAAAACTTGCCCATAAACAGTTCTTTTTGGTAATGTTTCTCTACATAAACTCCAACTCTTGTGGCTGATTGGTGATATATATCTTTTGAAGTGTTAAATCGCACAAAAACATACTGATGGTGACATCGATAGAACGTACCGCTTACCCTCGATTTAAGCGTCAATTGACTGCCAAAGAACTCACCGAAATTTACACACCCAACAAGAGCGAAATTGCTTTTGCTTACGCTACAACTAAGGGTGAAAGTAATATTCTTAACCTAGTATGCCTATTAAAATCATTTCAGCGACTAGGCTACTTTCCTTCTCTAATAGATATTCCTCTCAAAATCGTTAATCATATTCGCAGCAATTTAAAATTCTCAGTTGATACTGTTTTGGGTTATGAAAATCGCAAAACCATGTATCGTCATCGGACTGCTATCCGTGAACACCTCCAGGTAAATCAATTTAATCAAACTGGGCTACATATAGCTATAAAAGCAGTGAATGAATCGGCGACTGTTATGGATAATCCTGCTGATTTAATGAATGTAGCCATTGCTGAATTAGTTAAAAATAGATATGAATTACCAGGATTCAACACATTAAATAGATTAGTCCGTCGAGTGAGAAATGTCGTAAATCAAAGATTATTTTCCCTCGTACTGAGTCGCATCTCGTCAGATTACCAAGAACGCTTGCTGGACTTATTAGAGCGTCATCCACTTGAGTATCAAACCTCATTCAACAGCCTGAAGCAACTACCTAAAAGCCTTACTCGTAACAATATCAATGACTTTATTGTACATTTAATCTGGCTGGATTCTTTGGGTGATGTTAAGCCAATAATCAAGGATATTACCACTGCCAAAATTCACCATTTTGCTGCCGAAGCACGGGTGTTAGATGCCCATGAAATCAAGGATTTTAGTTTATCCAAACGGATTACTTTGATTTTATGCTTAATTTATGCGGCGCAAGTGACAGCACGAGATAGTTTGGTTGAGATGTTTTTAAAACAAATGCGCTCAATCAATAACGACGCTACTAAAGAATTAGAACTTATCAAAAAGAGAATTCAAGAAACGCAAGAGAAATTAGTTGGTGTGTTGACTAATGTTATCCATGTGTTTATGGAGGAAAATCAATTAAATCATGAACCAGTAGTCTCTCACCCAGAGATTGAAGCATCCGATAGTTATTTATCTAATTCAAAGGAGCAGATAACCGAATTAAATCTCTCTACCGAGTTAACAACAAATCAGGGAATATCTCTGTTTCATAAACTAAATAATGTATTTATTCAAGACGGAGGAGCAGAGCAACTGCTCTCGGAATGTGAGGCTATGAATGCTTATAGGGGTAATAATCATCTTCCTCTAATTTGGAAATTTTATAAAAATCACCGTCGGACATTTTTCCGCTTAGTAAAAGCGTTAGATTTCAAATCAACTACCAACGAACAAAGTGTTATTGAAGCATTGCAATTTGTCCTAGAGAATTCTCATCGTCGAGGAGAATTTCTCAAAGCAAGTATTGAACTAGATTTTATTTCAGAACAGTGGCGAAAATTAGTTATAGTCAAGCAAGGAGAGAAAACCAAATTCGTTCGGCGACACTTCGAGGCTTGTATTTTTTACTACCTAGCAGCCGAATTAAGGTCAGGAGATATCTGCGTTGTTGGTAGTGAAGATTACGCCGACTACCGCGAACAATTACTGCCTTGGTCAGAGTGTTTGCCGTTAGTTGACCAATACTGTGAGAATTTAGGCTTTCCTAATACCGCTTGTGAGTTTACCAAGACACTAAAATCCTGGTTGACGGACACGGCGGCTGCTGTGGATGCAGGTTATCCCAATAACCACCAATTTATTATTAATGATGAAGGCGAACCGATACTCAAAAAGTATCAGCGTAACGAGTTGAGTGTTGCGGCCAAAGCTTTAATAGAGAAAATCGAAGAATGTTTTCCAGAAAGAAATTTAATCGATATCCTCAGAAATGTTGACTACTGGACAAATTTTACCCGTCACTTTGGTCCACTGTCAGGTAGTGATCCTAAAATTGAACGTGCGACGGAACGTTATCTTTTGACGACGTTTACTTATGGTTGCAATTTAGGGCCGACTCAAGCGGCCAGACATATGCGAGGTATTGTCACCGCGAAGGAACTGGCATTTGTCAACCGTCGCCATGTAACTGTGGATAAGCTCAATGCTGCATTGGTGGATATTATTAACCGCTACAATGCTTTAAATCTGCCGTCAGTTTGGGGTGATGGTAAAAGTGCGGCGGCAGATGGAACAAAGTATGAACTCTACGAAGAGAATTTACTGTCTGAGTATCATATTCGCTACGGTGGCTACGGAGGAATAGCTTACCACCATGTCTCTGATACCTATGTGGCTTTATTTAGCCAGTTTATTTCTTGTGGTACTTGGGAAGCTGTTCATATCATCGAGGGGTTGTTAAAAAACTCTTCCGATATTCAACCCGATACAATTCATGCTGATACCCACGGTCAATCAACACCTGTGTTTGCATTGGCACATATGCTGGGAATTAAGTTAATGCCTCGGATTCGTAATTGGAAAGATTTAAATTTTTATCGTCCTGACAAAGATACTGTTTATCAGCATATTGATTCTTTGTTCTCGGAAACTATTGATTGGAAGCGGATAGAAACTCACTGGCAAGATATTTTACAGGTTGTTTTATCAATTCAAACAGGTAAGGTATCGAGTACAATCTTATTACGTAAATTGGGAAATTATAGTCGTAAGAACAGGTTATATCAAGCTTTTCAGGAATTAGGACAAGTAGTAAGAACTGTTTTCTTGCTGCAATACATATCGGATATGCAGCTGAGAAAAGAAATTACTGCTGTGACGAATATTGTGGAAGCTTATCATAAATTCTCGAAGTGGTTTTTCTTTGGCGGCTTTGGGGTTGTGATGAAGAATGACCCAATTGAACAGGAGAAGGTGATTAAGTATAAGGATTTGGTAGCAAATGCTGTTTTGTTTCAGAATGTTGTTGATTTAACTGATATATTGCGGGATTTACAGAAGCAGGGATATTTGATTAGTCGTGAGGATGTGGCGGTTGTGAGTCCTTATATTACGGCTCACGTTAAGCGGTTTGGTGATTACTTGATTGATATGGAGACTGTGCCACCTTCATTGGATGAGGTCGAAAGTTTAGTGCTTGCTTAAGCGGGTGGAATCCTTGTAAATGACAGGTTTTTTGTTTACTTCTTAACAAAACTTTACAACGTGTCCCATTTTGCACGTATCTCGGCGGCCACCCTCATAGAGATTCAAAAATCGGCTTAAGGCACTGGCGGACTTAGTTGAACTGTGTTGTGGCAAGGGATAGCCTTTTGCTTCTAAAAACAATCCCAACATCGTCCTTAAGCTTTCCTGTTGGTAAGCAGAAGGTACGAGTGACGCTAAAGTGTAAACTAGCTCTTGGGCGTGAGCAAGAAGATATTTCATTGTTCTTGCTAATAAATCAAATGAATACGCCCAATTCTGCCCATATTTAGGTCACTTTAAGCAATAAGAGCAGCAGATTTAATTGTACTGGAGACCAATTAATTGACTCATGAAAATGATAATCGCGCTTTGGGGGTGAGTGGGTGAGCG
>NZ_NAPS01000005.1:101891-110109 GCF_004323185.1 Westiellopsis prolifica IICB1 | reverse complement strand
AACTATGTAATAGTTAATACTTTTATTCTACATATTCAGTGTTTATCCAGCTAGGTGCAAGATATCAGTTTTGGAGATTGCACTATGTCTCAAATGCGAAAAAGTTTCCAATTATTCCGAATTAACCCAATCGGTGGGGGCTCATCATGGCTATTGAATGCATCGATACATTTTAGTTTCCAATTATTCCGAATTAACCCAATCGGTGGGGAGTTCGTCTAGCAGCCCTTACCCAGTAAGGGTTTGGGACTGCAAATCGACACACCTCTAAAAAAGATTGTAAATCTAAGCGAAAAATTAATCAAACACATAGCTCAAATCCTTACACAGCAAGCAATCGACACACCTCAACGAAAGAATAGGGATTTGGGCGATTTGGTGAGGTGTGTAGATAGGGGACTTCCAAATAATAAATTAATCAAAAAAATTCAAGAGACAGTTCTTAATCAATAATGATAATCATTAGGAGGGGGAGAAAGTGCTTGCCGACGGCAAGCACTTTCTCCCCCTCAAATATTCGTGAAGGATTTACACCCCTTTCTCTTTCGTTTGTCCTTGGGGTAGTTGCGAGTTTATTTAATTTATAGCTTTATAAAAGCTGTTAAAAAAATTAAAGACTATGTTGCTTCACAATAGATATCAATAAACCATTTACCTAAATTTGGGAAATCTTCATTTGTAGAATTGGTCAGACGTTTAATTTGTTTTTCGATTTTGGACATAGCTTTTTTAGTCAGCTTAATTCCATTTTCATAAGTTTGAGTTACCAACTTCACAATTGGATGTTTACCTTTCCACTTCATATTTTGAGCAAAGTTTAAAGCTGTCTCTATCTCATCTAAAATGCTGCCATTCCAGTAGTTTTCCAAAACTGCCCAGGTTCGTTCAATTGGATTGTATTTACTATGATATGGAGGATAATAAGCTAAACGTATATTTAGTTTATATGACTGAGAAAACTCAACTATACGTTTCAGAAACTGAGTTCGCCGAGAATTATTTTCTCCTCCATTATCTTGATTAATAACCAAAGTTTTTATTTCTGGGAATCGCCAGCTTTCTGATTTCCAAAAATCTGCTAAAGTATCAACAATAAAATCACTCGTCACCTTGGATTCTGTAAAGTATAAAAATAGTTCATCTAACTCTGGAAGAAATATACCGTAAGGAGTTACGGTTGTTTTTGGATGATAATCATGGTCTTCAGTTTCAGTTGAAACTCTGTTTTTACCTCCTCGGTCAAATGAGCCTATATTTACACGAGTTTTTGCATCAAGGCTTAGACGTAAAACGCTCTTATCATCTAAAGCCGATTGATTAACTATTGCTAATTGCTCAAAGATTGCATCTGTTTCTGGAATTTTTTTTGGGGAAGAACTTTTGCCACTCGTTTGAGGCGATAACCTAAATAATTCAATTTGACGCGAATTGTTTCTTCTGTCGGTAACTGTTCATTACTGTAACCTAACTTTTCAATTAATAGCTTTCTTACTTGACTTGCAGTCAGGCGTGTATACAGCCTTTGACTTTTAAAACTTGGGTCAGTTTGACTTTGAGAATCGACTAATTTTTTGATATCTTCTAAAAGATTTGGTAAATGTTCTTCTGCCTTCCAACGTCCTCTTGCCGAATAATTATCTACACAAGTAATCCTGTTAGTTAATTCTTTAATTCCTTTACGAATAGTATTTCTATCCCACCCCAATTCTTTTTGAGCCAGTAATTGTCCTCCATAACCGAACTCCAACACAACTTGTGCTTGAAACCGCCGTCGTGCTGCTCCTTTGAGTTGGCTAGCTGTTTGCTTGAATACTTTTTTGACTGAATCAGTTAATTCGAGCAACACTCCTCTCCACACAAAAATTTCCATCCAAATTGAATTTACTACGAATAGGGGTGGAAGGAGAAGCAGCCTACGGCTGCTTCTCCTTCCACCCCCTCAGAATGATTATCATTATTGTATTTGGTGATTTTATTCCTTGGAAGTCCCTAGTCATGTTACAAATTCTCCTTGAAATAACTTCAAAATTAGACAGAGAAAGACTTTCAGCACAAATTAAACTCAGGTTTTTGTCCAGAAACCTGTTTGTCTAGCAGCTTGACCCCAGCATCGCCTAGCGACTCTATGGAGTATCGCACCAACGCAACTATATTATCGTAGATACTTGTTTCTCAATCTGTTCCACATATTTATTATCAAAATTACAAACACTGAAAAACTTTGATACCAAACTAGGTTTCACATCATATCTTAATTTGTCATTCGCACGAGCAATGTAAAATTATCATTTGTACTCTACTAATATTCAACACATACCTCAAATATTTAACTTGAGCGCGTATTTAAGTAGAGTAACTATAATATTATACCTTATATGTCAATTTCCCGACTCAAGACTCAACAGGCAGCTAAAACCGACTCTAAAGCGATCGCTCATTTTCTCATTGGCGCACCAGGAAGCGGTAAATCTACCTTGGCAAAACTCCTATCCAGATTGGGAAATTGGGAAATTATTTCTACTGATGCAATCCGCGAAGAACTCTATGGTGACGCGACAACTCAAGGGGAATGGCACACTATCGAAGACACTGTTCTTAACCGTATTTGTACAGCATTGAGTTTAGGGAAAAGTGTTATCTACGACGCTACCAATTTTAAGCGTTGTTTTCGCATGGATTTTTTACTCAAAGTCAACACCCAACTTGCTCAATGGGAGTTACCCCCACCCCACTGGCTAGGCTGGTACTTAAAAACTCCTTTGGAAACTTGCATTCAGTGGAATCAACAACGCCAACGCCAAGTTCCCTCAAACATTATTGAGAGTATGTATAAACTGCTGCAAGACTTTCCGCCGATTCCTGGGGAAGGATTCGCCGCAGTTAATCAAATTAATGTCAACTCACCCGAATTTTCTCAAAATCAAATTGCTCAATTAATTGCAGATGTTCCACGTCAGATTGTCAATATTCAAAATCGTTATGCAAATATCACACCCCATCTTTACAGTCATCTACTAAATTTTGAGCGTTTGATGTATTTGCTATTCTTAATCATTAACTATCCTGGGATTGGTGAATTCCATGTAACTCAACCTAAATTATTAGAAAATATTCTGGGGTCTGTTCCTAACTTTACTAACTCTGTTGCAGAAATTACTGCGATTATGGCTAAACTGCGGGGTGCAGTTTATTTTATGCCAAGGAAGATGCTATAGCTGCTGATTTGGAATGGCTGGAAACTCAAGGGATTATCCATGTTACTTTCCCTACTACCAATCAAAACACTCCAGAATTTGCTCATGATAAAACTACATCTTTAAGCGGATTACACTCTTACTCAGATCAAGAAGTTTTTCAACGTTTAATTGGCACAATCCGGTTTATTCTGCACTACCCTTTTTTAGCTAACACGGGTGGGGGTAGCTTGGAAACTTTGACTCAATCTCTTGCACAAGCTGGAATAATTTACAACCACAATAGCGAAAAGGCGACTATTCGTAAAGATATTGAAAAAGTTTTAAAACCCTATAAAATCTTATCTGATTTTCCTATGCGTAATGGTTATTTTGCTGGTACGGGCATCCTTTCTAAACCAGAATTAATCAAAGTCTTTGATATTATTCAATCCCAAGCTAATAGTTTAGAAGACCCCCAAGCGTTAGACATCTACGAAACATTTGAGCAACGTTTGTTACAAACACATATCATTGAAAATACTAAAAATATTTATCCAGTCAGAGCGATCGCTAATAGCTCCATCGTAGACCCTAAACATCTCCATAGTAGTGCCTTAAGTAAGAATCTCACCCAGTTGGAAACAGCAATCGTCGAAGGAAAAGTGTTGGAGTTAAAACGATTTGCAGGTGTGGGTAGATATGACGGCGATGAAAAAGACTTTTTCTTAGCCTATCCATTGCAAATGGTTTTCGCCAATTTTGCTTGGTATTTAGGTTATGAGTGTGTGAGTGGTGAAACTTCTGGTTTACTGCGATTTGAACGTCTGGATAGATTGTTTTTAGGTAAACCCCAAACCCAACAACGCAGCCGAGAAGAACAAGAAAAAGCATTACAAAAATTACAAAAATTGTTTAAAGCTGGTGCAGGGATGCATTTGGGGAATAGCAGCACCGATCAAAAACTGTTTCTCAGTTCTGATGTCAAAAAGCGAATGCAAGTCTGTGTGACAGTGGAACTTTGGTTTAACGATCGGATTTATCCCTTTATTACCGAAGGGACAAAACGCTTCGCCCAAATGAAAATGTCTCCACCGATTCACAAGACAACGAGTAATCTTCCCAAGTCTTTATTTTGCCTCGCTAGAACTGGCGATCGCAATTTTCCTCATCGTTTTCGAGCAATATTTCCTCAGTGGACATTAGATGATTTTGATTTGTGGAGATGGATTGTTGGGTTTGCTGGCAATGTTAAAGTGGTCGCACCACAGGAGTTAGTGCAAAGGGTTGAGGAAATAGCTCAAGGAATTGTCGCTAATTATAGTTAAGTAGTTAAGCAAAATAAATTGTATATTACTACAATAATTAAACAAGTAAAATTGTGAATAACATTAAACAGAATAAAAATGCGATTTGTTAGAGATTTGAATGTAGATACAGCCAAATTACTAAAGAGAATATATAAACACAGTGTGCATCCTCAAGTAAGACAGAGAGCGCATTGTATTTTATTGAGTTATGAAGGCAAAACAATTCCTGAGTTAATCAGCATTTTTCAAGTGAGTAGAAATACAATATATAACTGGATGAATGATTGGGAGGATAACAGATTAATAGGATTATATAATCGGACAGGACAAGGGAGAAAACCAATATTTAACGAGGCACAAAAACAACAAATTAAAGTTTGGGTAAAATCAGCACCAAAAGATTTAAAAAAAGTGCTATTTCGCATCAAATAGGAATGGGTAATTACAGTTAGCAAGGACACAGTCAAACGAGTATTAAAAAGCTTAATAATGACGTGGAGAAGATTTAAAAGAGGGTTAGCAGCAGAGCCAGACCCATTAGAATATAAAGAAAAAAAAGAAGAACTTACTCACCTAATGCAAAAAGAACAACGTGGAGAAATTGATTTAAGATATTTAGATGAAACTGGATTTTGCTTAACGCCTTATATACCTTATGGATGGCAAGAAAAGGGAGAGAATATTCCCATCAAAAGCCACCGAAGTTGTCGGTTAAATGTACTGGGATTAATGAATCGTCATCAAGATTTAGATGTTTATATATTTGAAGGGAGAATTACCAGTGAGGTAGTGATCTCTTGTTTGGATAAAATTGCTGAAAATATTCTTTGTAAAACGGTTGTAGTTATGGATAAAGCCTCATTTCATCGAAGCAAAAAGATTCAGATGAAAATCAACGAATGGAGAGAGAAAAATTTAGAAATATTTTGGTTACCATCTTATTCTCCGCAATTGAATCTTATAGAAATTCTCTGGCGATTTATGAAATATGAATGGATAGAAATAGATGCATACTCTAGTTGGCATAATTTAGTTGCCTATGTCGAAAAAGTAATTCGAGAATTTGGCAAAGGATATACAATTAATTTTGCGTAAGTACTTATAAGGGAACGCAAGTCAAATGGAGTTACAAAGAAAGGCAGAGGGCAGGAGGCACTTATGCTGAAGGCATTCTGTCTCCTGCCCTCTGAAAAAAAACTTTAGTTATGGGTTTAAAGCCCATTTAAAAAAAGATGTTTTTCGAGACGCATAGCGCGAGGAAAAACGGCGTCCTTGCTTCAATCCCACGTTTTTAAACGTGGGTTCCTTCTGCCCTCTGCCCTCAGCATAAGTGCCTTCTGAAGGATTAAAAATACTCTCAAGTCAGTCTCAAAGCATACGCGACCTTTGGGAACTGTGTAGTATATTTGTGTGAATAAGATTTACAATACTCACAGCACAAATAGCTCAGTTGTTAGCACAACAGACAGCTAGAGGCGATCGCCATGATGAGCTACTCAACCGACTTTCTGAACAGACTACCAGAAATGCCGAATCTCTCAACAGATTGGAACAACGTATGGATCAACTAGCCGAACTAGTCACAACTTCAACAACTGAAACCATACAACTGGTAGCTGATTTGGCACGTCAACAAGCCTCTGACAAAGCGGAAATACGTGAAATCTGGCGTTACCTACGCTATGAACCCCGTAATGGTAATGGCAGAAGTGAAGAATGAGTAATATTACCACCCTCCGCTTCATTTCCAACTATTAATTCGGAATTGATAAAAGCGGGGTAAACACATAGTCACAAACTTGACATCGAAAACGTTGGTGCTTTAACCCATCAGCTAATACCTGAAAACCATTTTTTTGAAGTTTCTTTGATTTGCAGTTTGGGCATTTTAGATTCGATGGGGTCGCCTGCACTTTTTTAGTACGAGGTTGTTTTGGCTGTTTGTGTTGCTTAACATCAATTGCTTGACTTGTAGTATCAAAAGTAGCTTGAGTTTGCAAGTTCAGGTACAAGGCGCTAGAATCATCAGGGCGAGCATGAAGATATCTGCTGGTGGTTGCCACAGAGCTATGACCAAGGGTATTCTGCACTAAATGCAATGGCGCACCTCGGTTGAGAGAATGGGTTGCATGAGCATGTCTCAACCAATGAGGAGACACTTTTTTGTCAATACCCGCACCTCGTGCTGCCGCTGCTACTATGCGATTAACCTGAGATTGGTCAAGGGTTCTACCAAAAGGATCTTTTTCCCTGGACACAAACACAGGGTCTGACCCAACAGCATTCTTCTTCAACTTACACAACTTCTTCCAAACAGGCTCAGGCAGAAGCACAATTCTGGTTTTTCCACCTTTGCCGAATATTGTTATTTGTCCACCTGGTTTTCTTGCAGATAAATCCTTCCAACACAAGCCACATAATTCATTCACCCGCAAGCCACCAGTATACAGCAACAGCAATATCGCCTGATTTCTGGGGTTTTTCTCTGCTGAAATCATCGCAGCCACCTCTTCTTCAGATAGGATGCGTTCATTGAGAGTATCCTTAATTTTTGGCTGCCTTAAACCCATGCTCACATTTGTTGGCAACATACCAATTTTATGCCCAAAACTCAACAGTGACCTAACGGCAGCCATCTTTAATCTTTGTGTGTGGGGGGCATAACCAAAAAAGGTATCCTGCCAGCTTTGAAGGTCAGCTAAAGTGACACTATGGAGTGGTTTTTTTACCCAACAGAGAAACTCACTTACGCAACGTTTGTATCCCCGTTGTGTATCACTGGATAAACCGTGCAACCAAATTTCAATCAGGCGATGATCTGTCTCATAGCTTGTGACATCAGGCATTAACAATTGTGAGCGTACCTCAATGAGTGCAAAGAGATCAAACTTATCTTGCACTCGATTTTATCAGATAGGGTGACACATATAGCAATCACAACTGATGATTTTTATACAGTCATAACACCACTCGAATTGGCGCTGATCTGAGTTTAGAAATGACGCATTAAGGGATCTCCAAAAAATAAAATGCCCTACCGTCGAGGCGCGCCCAAGAAGCGAAAGCGCCAAAATATTTTTTTAATACGGCGCTTGCTTTTATTTCGAGGATTGGACTTTGGATATTGGCTCGGGAAAAAGAGGTTTGGAATTTGCCTAAAGAAATAGGGCACGCTTGTGGGTGATGTCGTTCACCTAATTACTTGTTCGTCCTTGGACAAATAAGAGCAAAACTGGGCAACCTTATATATTTTGCCCACATTTAATATCTCTCGTGGAGGTGGCAGCAAGGAGGTTTTGTAGTTTGGAATACTATTAATTCTCTAATCAAACCCCCTTGCTGCAAAGCAGGGCTGTTTCATTCTAAAAAGGAAAATAGTAATAGGATATTATGGGCACAATGTCGTATTGCTCTGGTTAGGGAATCAAAACCATTGTGACGAAACAAGTTAATTACAAAACTGCGAAGAATGGAGAAATTTGCAGATGCATAACCATCAACCATTTGTGCCTTGTCTTCATCAAACACAACATCTTTGACCCAATGTCATCGATTTTCTACACCTCAATGACCACGAATGCCTTGGGCAAAATCTGAAGCTTCAAGGGTCATTGAACTTATGTAATATACGGTTTCCTCATAAGGCTTACCAGCACGAGTACCAAGACGTTCAACTTGAACTATTCGTTTTAGCCCAACCCAATCATTGGAAATATGATCCAAATTATCAAACAC
>NZ_NAPS01000005.1:15742-101266 GCF_004323185.1 Westiellopsis prolifica IICB1 | reverse complement strand
ACTCGTTGTTTAGGTATCTCGAATGTTTCAATTAAAGATTGTTTATGCCGTTTGACGAAATCTCCCAACCCTCTATAACCAAGACAACCACTCATTGTTCCCATGATTACTAGCAACAACACAAACCACAATGGATGTCTTTGTCCCTTTTTGGTGCGAAAATCTTTAATTTTTTTGAGTTCTTCAATCAAGCCTGCTGTCATAGATACCCCCGGACAATTTGTCGAAAGTCTGATTAGCGCTTGGGTGCGGCTACGCCGCACCCTCGCTTAAGTTTGTTACCTCAGTTTCGATTGAATCATTTTTCTTCCAAGAATGAAACAGCCCTGCCTGTCAACGGGGTAGATAGCTTTAGCAATAGCACTCCTCTATTAAACCTAAAACAATCCAAGCAAGAATGTTCATTGTTCTGAATTTGGTAAACGTTTTTTACTAACAAATACAGATTAACAGTCACAACATTGATATCCAATCTACCAACAGTACTAATTATTAATTAGCCGTAAGTAATACAGTTATCAGTGAACAGTGAACAGTGAACAGTGAACAGTTAATACTCATCTATCAATCTACGGTGTACACACAGCAAGTGTATAATTTTGATAACTGATAACTGATAACTGATAACTGATAACTGATAACTGAGAAAAAGCCCCTAGTAGGTCTAAGGCTAGGGACTGATAGAATTAATTCTTGCTTAGTAATTGCAGTATAAGCATTTTTCATGAATTCTTGACTCTACTTGAAGAGTTAAGAATCGGATTCAATGCATCAAATCAACCTATGGCAGAGGAATTTTTCTTAATTGAGACCTACTATTAAAACCAAAAGACTCAGGATATTAAACCCACGAGTATCTGTGGAATTTGGTGATGAAAAAATTAATTAAAGGTCTGCGTGAATTTAAAAGTAGCTACTTTTCAACGCATCAAGAACTGTTTGAGCAACTTTCTCATGGTCAAAAGCCTAGAGTGTTGTTTATTACCTGTTCCGATTCGCGTGTCGATCCAAATCTGATAACACAAGCCCAGTTGGGTGAACTGTTTGTCATCCGCAATGCWGGYAATATTATTCCACCATTTGGAGCAACTAATGGCGGTGAGGGTGCGACAATAGAATATGCTGTTCAAGCCTTAGATATTCAGCAAATTATTATCTGCGGTCACTCTCATTGCGGTGCAATGAAAGGGTTAATGAAGTTAAACAGTCTGCGAGAGGAAATGCCGCTCGTGCATGATTGGCTCAAATATGCACAGGCAACCCGAAGGCTGGTTCTAGACCACTACAGTCACTACCAGGGGGAAGAACTGCTAGAAATCATAATTGCTGAAAATGTCCTCACCCAAATAGAGAATTTGCGGACSTATCCAGTMATTCACTCTAAACTYTACCAAGGGCAACTTAAAATTTATGSTTGGATTTATCAGATTGARACAGGAGAAGTTTTAGCATACGACCCGCACAAGCACGCCTATGTCTTGCCCCAAAGCCAGGTTCTGGAGGTTGAAGCTTCTGACAAACTCACTATCTCTACAGATGAGCGGTTTCCAATGACACAGCTCTCCCCTGAGCAGATGGAGCGAATTTATCGAGGATCGACTCAGGCAAATTGAGAGCGTAGGATATGGGATATAGAGTCCGGTTGCACGTTGCTCCCCACGCGACTGCGCTGTCAATTCCCTATTCGGTTCCCTTGCCGCACTTATCCCCCCACACTGCCATAAACTCTTCCCACTCAGGCGTCAATCTGGGGTGGTTTGTCTAGTGTCAGTCCACTATCCGTGCCAGCTTCCTGGTTTAGTCTGTTGCTGTTGCGATCGCTTGTTGTGGTCGTAGCTTTGGGCTGGGGATGGAGTGTTGGGGGATTGGGGAGATTGGGGGGCGATCGCATTAAAAAGCTGTTATAGACGGCTAGAACACGCCGGGCAGGTACGCCATCATCGTCAGTGATCTGTTTCAATTCCGGCTAAGGAGCCTCAAAGATTGGGAGTGGCAGTACGGCGCAAGGAGGAAAGGCCCACAAACGCCCTTCATAGACAAATCAATCTGTCCATCCACGCTGGTTACACCAGTTGAGGTAAATTGCTAAAGCATCACTATCAATTAGCTTTTTTAGGCGTTCTAGACACCTTCAGGAAAACGTCTGCCGTCTGGATAGAAATAATCGCTAGAATTTCCCCATTGGTCACAAGTTAAGCTAAAAGCACTTTTGTCAATAAGTACAAATGCTCGTATTTGTCGGAGTGAAAAATTAAAATGTGCCGCTATTTATTAAGGGAGGGTTGGAAAAAAAATTCTTCGGGGCTTCGTTGAGTAGCAGGAAAGGGGGAGACAATCAGCCTGGTATCACTCGTGAGAGGTTAGAGTGATTGCACAAATGTCTGCGAGGGTGCTGGAAAAGGGGATAAATCCAGCTTGGAGACTGGCTTTCGCAGAGCTTTGACTACTCCTAAATCTTGGTTCTCTTTTGCAGCGAAGTACTTAACAAGGTCATCGGCGTTGCCTTTGTCATAAGCAACACTGAAATGGTACAAACCGCGAAAAATCATCTCCAAAGAAATACGGTCAAATGGCAAAGCTAATTCATCAGCTACCGCATCTCCCAAGTCAACTAATACTGCATAAAATAGCCAAGTAGCCCACACCTGTAATTTGATACCATTAATAGAGCCAGTCCACAAATAAGACAGCCCCAATAAACGTTTAACTGAATAAAAAGCTTCTTCAATTCTCCATCTTCTTCGGTATAAATCTGCCACGACATAAGGAGGTAATATAGCAGGATCGAGAACAGAAGTAATGTAAGAATAACTAGTTCTACCAACCTTTATTTCAATTAAACGTAAAGTTAAAATTGGTGCGCCACGGCGAACAGTCCCAAGTTGAATCAATCGGTCTTTAACCGAATGGTCATAGCTGAAAATCTTTAAGCATTTAATAGAAGCTTTAGCTTTTAAACGGGTAATAAAATGAACTTCTTGGTTAATAAGTTGTTGTAAAAATTGGAAATGATAAAAACCTCTATCAAGTAAAATCAGAGTTTTAGCTCTTAGTAAATTCAGTAATGACGCTTCAAAGTTCGTCTCCGATGCTGCGGGATTAGTATGAAACCAAACTTCAACGGGTAAACGAGTCACCAAATCAATAACTGTACAAATTTTTCCGGCTAATTGTCCTGTTTTTAAGTCTTCCAGGCTTTTTAACTTCCGAAATAAAGCTTCTAATGTTGACCCATCAGCTATCAAAATTCGGTGAAAATTATGCAATGCAAACTTAACACTATCTGGTAGTGGTCGCCTCAGTCGTTGCTGCCAATTGAGTTGTAACTGAGGTAGTAAATCTTTAAATACACGCTCAAATAACTCAGCAGGGAAAACTAAAAATCTTTCTGATAATGATTGTTGAGCAACTTTTGTGGGATGACACCATAATAAACCTTCTCTTGCTAGCAGGCGATTTAACTCTTGAACGCCAGGAACTTGCCGCCATAATAGTGTTAAAACTGCTGCCACCATTAACGATAAATTCAGAATCCTATCTCGTAATCCTAACTGCTTATAATATTTTTGTTGGTTAATAAAGCTTCTAAATGCGACGCGATCGCTTCATTATCTATCGTGGGAGTATTATGCCGTTGTGCGTGATCAGAATTTTGTTTTGGTCGCTTGGGCATAGTGATAAACCAAACTTTTCATTACCTCGTTTGATAATTGAATTTACCTAACAATGCTGCTCACTTTTTACGTCGTTACAATACTTTTTCATCTTCTATTTCAGCTGTTAAAGACTTAAAGATAATGATAATCAAAAATAGGGGGATGAGGCGAGCATCGCTCGCCTCATCCCCCTTTGCTCCACACGATTATCATTCTTATTAAGAATATTTTGAGTATTTTAACTGATTGACAAAAGGCGCTTTATCCTAACCTATCACCGATGTCCACATCCTACTAATCGTGCCGCTGTCAATCGTGATTTACTTGAGATGCTGACAATACACTACTCTGATGATTTGTTAAAATCGCTACAATGCTCTCTGGAGATTTCCCAACCTCATCATTGTTGGTTGTTCAAGTTACTCCGTCCCCTAAGCACTTGTCATCCCCTTCACCATTTACTGTTTATCCAATTTTGGGGCTTTAGCGCCCAGCAGTTTTGCCAATTTCCTCTTGAGGACACACGGGTGAACGACTTATTCACCCTCTCAAATTGACCCAGAAACTTTCAATCCTAACACTATACATCATATCTAATTGTTTCTGACAATAAGTAAACTTACTTGTGTGACACTTTAAGACTTTATTATTTTCTGTTTTTCTGGTTTGCGGTTTTCAACTCTCAAACTTCAGGACTTTATCCCGTTTCTAAACCAAACCATCACTACGTTATTTCAAGGCTTTCAGAACTCTCAAACTTCAAGACTTTATTTTAAATGTACACTATTCTTCAATTTTTTCTAAGTATTTATTTATTGCTTCTTGCAGTTTATAAACACAAGGCTTTCTAAGTATTGTATAGTGAGTGCCAAGAATATTAATAATTTGTACTGGTTGTGTTGAAAATATTTGCCAATTTGAATTTAAACTGTCATGAGTAACACTTTTACTTGCACGAAGCAATAAAATGCTATTAGCAGATTTTTTCGGATTATAATCAATTAAGGCTTGGGTATTATTCTGAAAAACTTGCCATAAATGCTGAAACTGTTGACGTTCAAGATATTGAGGTAAAATTTTCAACGTTCTCGCTTGTTGCCAAAAATAATCAAGTTTTTCTTCTTCTTTAAGCTTTGTGAGATTTGTATATAGAGTATTAAGAGGATCTAGATTTAAGTTTTCATCTCGCGTAGAACTAGCTATATCTTGAGCTAAATCAATTAATACTTTATCTTGATCGTAATAATTGATACCAATTGATTGTGTTTTTGAAATAGGTGCATGGCTATCTAGTAAGGCAAGTAAGCCAACCTTTTGACCTTGCTTTTGTAATTGAGTTGCCATCTCAAAAGCTATTACACCTCCCATCGACCAGCCTCCTAAAAGATATGAACCTTCTGGTTGAATGATACGTATAGCTGAGATATATGCAGATGCCATATCTTCGATGCTAGTATAAGGCTTACATTCTCCATCAAGACCAAGCGATCGCAAACCGTAAAATGGTCTATCTAGACCAAAAGAACTTGCTAATTCGTAGTAACAAAAAACATTTCCACCCACAGGATGAACAAAAAATAAAGGTTTTTTTGAACCGCGAGGTTGAATAGCTACTAGTGGAGATGGATTTTGAGAAGAATAAATATTTTGGCTAAGAAGACTTTTAAGTTTTTCAATAGTAGCTTCTTGAAAAAGTTGAAAAAGTGATAATTTACATCCAAAAAATTTTTCAATTTTAGCCATCAAGCGCACAGCTAAAAGTGAATGACCTCCAAGTTCAAAGAAGTTATCTGTAACACCAATGGGAGAAATACCCAAAACCTCTTCCCATATTTGTGTAAGTTGAAGTTCTAAGTCATCACGAGGTGCTACAAAATCTTTCTCTAAACTTGGTTGCTTGACTTCTAGTGCTAGAAGTTTTTGACGGTCTACTTTACCATTAGGCATCTGGGGTAAGTTTTCCATCAATATAAAAACTGACGGAATCATGTAATCAGGTAACCGTTGTTTCAAGAAGATTCGCAGTTCTTTAGCTGTAGATTGCTGCTTGTAGGGGACTACATAGGCAATCAATTGTGTATCCCTGGCATGACTGTGGCGAGCAATCACAACGGTATCTTGTACATGTGGGTGTAGTGTTAGTGCAACTTCAATTTCTTCTAATTCTACACGATATCCACGTATTTTTACTTGATTATCTGCTCTACCTAAGTATTCAATATTGCCATTTGGTAAATAACGGGCTAAATCACCAGTTTTATACAACCTATCACCTCCTGCCTTCTCAAAGGGGTTAGGAATAAATTTCTCAGCCGTTAAATCAAGTCGATTTAGGTAGCCTCGTGCTAAACCAAGACCACTAATATACAATTCGCCAGGTATACCAATAGGTGTAGGGTTGAGGTGTTTGTCTAGTAGATAGATTTGGGTGTTGTCTATGGGGCGACCAATAGGTACACTAGTAGTTTGCAAATCTTCTAGCACATCAACAGGTTCGTAGATTGTTGCGCCAATAGTCGCCTCTGTTGGGCCGTAGGCATTCAGCCAGCGAACTTTAGTGCCTACCTGTTGCTGCCACAGTTCTAGTTTTTCGGGTTGTATTTGTTCCGTTCCCACAATTACCAAGCGCAATTTAGGCGGCAATGCAATGTTTGAATTAGATAATTCAGATACCCACTGATGCCAGTAGGCAGTAGGTAGATTGAGAACCGTGATTTTTTCAGACTCTAGGAATTGCTGGAAATTTGAAAAAGATAGTACCCAATCAGGGCGAATCACAACTGTTGAACCGCATAACCAAGATGAGAAAAGTTCTTCTGCGGCAACATCAAAGCTAATAGAGGCAAATTGCAAAACTCTATCATTTGACCGGAGTTGATAGATTTTAGCAGCAGCAAGACAATGATTTACCAAAGCTTGATGGGGAATCATTACTCCCTTCGGTGTGCCTGTAGAACCGGAGGTATAAATTACATAGGCTAAATTTTCTGATTTAACCTCAGTTCGATATTGTTGCGTAATTGTTTCAGAAATAATATTTTGCCATGATGTATCTAGACTTACAACCTTAACTTTGTGTAACGGTAATTCTGTAATTAGTCGCGTTTGGGTAAGCAATACTAAAGGCTTGGCATCTTCTAATATGAAGGCCAATCTTTCCTGTGGATAAGATGGATCTAATGGCAGATATGCGCCGCCTGCTTTCAAAATTGCTAGGATGCCAATTACCATTTCTAATGATTTTTCTAAGCAAATTCCTACGATTACTTCTGGTTTAACACCAAGTTGCTTGAGGTAATAGGCTAAAGCATCGGCTTGCTGGTTCAATTCTTGGTAAGTTAACTGCCGATCTGCAAAAACAACTGCCACAGCATTCGGTGTTTGTTCTACTTGATCTGCAAATAATTGGTGAATGCAGATATCCTGGGGATAATCGGCTTGAGTACAATTCCACTTCACTAACAACTGCTGCTGTTCGGCTAGAGTCAATATCGGTAAGTCTCCAAGGCGTTGTTCTGGATTAGCCACAATACCTGTTAACAAATTCTGTAAATGTTCCACCATCCGACAGATAGTGTCAGCGTTAAATAAATCGGTGTTGTATTCTAATTCCCCATACAATCCACATTCCTTTTCTTGCATCACTAAACTTAAATCGAATTTCGCTGTTTGATTTTCTAGGGGGAGTAAATTCAAATCCAAACCAGGAAGCTTTAATTCCTCCATTGGAGAATTTTGGAGAACAAACATTACCTGGAATAATGGATTGTAGCTGGGGTTGCGTTCAGGCTGGAGTTGTTCTACTAAATACTCAAAAGGTAAATCCTGATGGGTATATGCAGACAAAGTACACTCTCGTACCTGATGAAGCAGTTCTCGAAAAGTAGGATTGCCCGCACAATTAGTACGTAGCACTAGGGTATTGGCAAAAAGCCCTATTAATCTTTCTAGTTCTTTGTAGTTACGATTGGCGATCGCAGTTCCGATCAGAATATCATCCTGCTGACTGTAGCGATAAAGCAAGGTGACAAAAGCTGCTAGTAGGATCATGAATAATGTCATTTCCTCCTGACGACTTAGCACCTTGAGTGCTTCAGGCAAGTCTGAAGATAAATAAAAGGATTGTGTTTTCCCACAGAAGCTTTGTAGCGCAGGTCGAGGACGGTCTGTGGGTAATTGTAGTATGGGAGGATAGTTAATTAATTGCTGTTGCCAGTAATTGAGTTGAGATTGGAGGCGATCGCCAGTTAGCCACTGTCGCTGCCAAATAGCAAAGTCAGCATACTGGATGGGTAATTCTGATAAAGGTAAAGGCTTGTTATTACAAAAGGCTGTGTATAATACTGCTACCTCTTGCAAGAGAATACCCATCGACCAGTTATCACAAATAATGTGGTGGATTGTAAACAAGAGTATGTGTTCTGTTTCGTCTAATTTTATTAAGGTGGTTCGTAGCAATGGTGCTTCAGTTAGCTGAAAAGGACAGTTTGCTGCTTGTGCAAGCAACTTCAACGCTTCGGCTTGGCGTTGATTCCATTGGGGTATTTCCCGTAAATCAATGACTGACAAGGATAGAGATAAATCAGGAGAAATGACTTGAGTAGGTTTTCCGTCAACACAGATGAAAGTTGTACGTAAAGCCTCATGACGACGCACTATTTCATTGAGGCTGTGTTGCAATGCAGATAAGTTGAGTAAACCTCTGAGTTGCACAGCTACAGATTCGTTGTATGAGGAGTTTTCAACTTCCCACTGGTTGAGAAACCACAGTCTTTGTTGGGCGAAAGATAAGGGAATTTCTTGATTTCGTGAAATGGGCTGAATGGATGTAATTTTAAGATTGGCATGACGAAGAAATGCGAGAATTTCTTGTTTGCGTTCTACTAATTGCGATCGCAAGACAGAGGATAACTTGCCTTTGGGTGCGTCATAACGTAAATAATCGCCTTCTGCCCAAATTTTGATGTTTAAGTGTTTTAACTCAGACAAGAGTTCTTCGATAGGTTTCATAATAGGTGTTGCTCAATTTGGGGATGGTTTTTCTCACGCACAGACGCAGTGAACCAGCGCTGCGGGAGGGTTTCCCTCCGCAGGCGACTGGTGAACCCGAAGGGAGGCGCAGAGAGTGAGAGTTTGAGATAACGATTCATAAAATTCCTTGTTCGCGCTCATCATCTGAGTTATCGCTAACCATATCTGCGATATAATTTGCCAAACCAGCCACTGTTGGTTGCTCAAATAAACTGGCTAAGGGTAATTCAATTTGCAATTCTTCCCGCATTCGCGCGATCGCTTGGGTTGCTTTCAAGGAATCGCCTCCTAATTCAAAGAAGTTATCGTGGATTCCGATTTGTATAATTTTGGTAACTTCTGTAAAAATAGCAACTAAAGCAGTTTCAATAGAGTTACGCGCTGCAACATTATCTGTTTGATTTTTTTTCTGAGTTGGTAATGGTAGAGCTTTTCTATCCACTTTGCCATTTGCTGTTAATGGTAAAGTATCAAGTAAAACATAAGCTGAAGGCTTCATGTATTGTGGTAACTTTTGCTGTACGAAAGTACGTAATTGCTCGGTAATAGTCTTTGGCTGTTGGATAGGTTGAGGCTGTAACCATTGTTGAGTTTGAGTATGGTCTATTTTGCCGCAAACAAAGCTGTGGAGTAAAATTTGACTGGATTCTAGGGTAAAAAATTCACGTAATTCCGCAAATTCTAAGTAGCCTATAGGACAAAGACCAAGATGATATTCTGGTGCGTGGTTCATCAGCAATTGACCGATATAACCAGCTTCCAATAAACAAAAATCTTTCGCCAATTCGCCATACATGGGAGCGATCGCATTCAATTGTCCAATCAAAAACACTGAAAAAGCGGATTGTTCAAAAATAAGTTGATTGCTACCATAGATACTGCTGGCGATCGCTGATTCTGGATTTAGCAACACTAAATTATGTTCGGCAGGATGATAATAGTAAAAACCAGCAGTCAATCCTGCTATACGATCAGGTTTGACATACAGATAAGTTTGGACTGGATAAAGACTACCAGCAGAAGGATAGCGATATTTTGGTAAAGGAAAGCCATCTAGCTGCATTTGTCGCAGACAGCCAAGAAACTGGCTAAACAGTTCTAAGGAAATAAGTTCATTTTGGAAGTGACGATAACTCTGACGCTGTAAATAAGCTTCCTTGAGAACTTCATCAAACGGGGCATCTGGTAATTTAACAATGGCATCATCAACTCTGGTTTGTCGCAATCCTGATTGTTTGAGCTTAAATTCAATCCGTTCTATAGGATCGACCAATATATCAAGAAATTGGCTAGGTTTGTAGGCTTCAGGTTGTTGATGATTGGTTGGCACTATATAAGCTACTAATTGCTGATTCTCCCGTGACTCGCCCACAGCAGCCACTACCACCTCTTTAACACTAGGATGTTGTTGTAAGGTAGCTTCAATTTCACCTAGTTCGATGCGATAACCATTAACCTTAACTTGAAAATCTTCCCGTCCTAAAAACTCAATATTGCCATCTGGTAAATACCGCCCCAAGTCGCCAGTTTTGTACAACCGTTCTTTAGTTTGGGGATGAATGATAAAACTAGCATCAGTTTTATTTTGGACTTGCCAGTAGCCTTGGGCAAGTCCAACACCACCAATATAAAGTTCTCCCACTACCCACACGGGACACTCTACCAACATTTGATTAAGCACATAAAACTGCTGGTTAGTCATGGGACGGCCGTAGGGAATACTCTTCCAATTAGGGTCAACTGTTGTTACAGGATAGATAATTGACCAAATGGAGGCTTCTGTCGCCCCACCTAAACTAACAACTTGGACATTTTCACAAACAGACTGAATTTGCGATGGTAAATTCAAAGGCAACCAATCACCACTCAACAACACCAAACGCAACGATTGAAGTATGTCGGCTTGATTATTTGTATACTTAATCAACATCTGCATTAAAGCAGGGACGGAATTCCAAACGGTGACTTGGTATTGCTGTATAAGTGTTAACCAGTGGGCTGGATCTTTAGCACTTGTAGCTTCTGGAATGATAATTGTCGCGCCGGCAGCTAATGTACCAAAAATGTCATAGACTGATAAATCAAAGCTGAGAGAAGAAAGAGCTAAAACGCGATCGCCCGATCCAATAGCAAAGCGTTTGTTAATATCTAAGATAGTATTTACAGCCCCCCGATGGTCGATCATCACCCCTTTGGGTAAACCCGTGGAACCAGAAGTATAGATAACATAAGCAAGGTCAGTAGATGACTGCACTGTTTCTAAGGGAGGAATCTCATCAACCAGCGTAAAAGTATCTATACAAATACGTTGAATTGAGTCCGGCCATGTTAAAGTCGCATCTAGCCAGGACTGAGTTAAGACTATCTGAACTTTTCCTGCTTGAAGTAGATGCCATTGACGTTCGCTTGGCAATTGGGGGGCAATGGGTAAGTAAGCAGCGCCAGACTGGAGAATCCCCAGCACAGCTACAACTTGTTCCCAACCTTTATCCATGACGACTGCTACCAATGTATTAGGTTGCACACCTAAGCGCCGTAGTTGATCAGCCAGTTGATTGGCTAAACAATTCAACTGTTGATAAGTTAAAGTCCGGTTTGGGGTAATGACTGCTGGCTGATGCTGGTGTTGAGGTACTTGGGCAGCAAAGAGAGTGTGAAGCAATACCTCAGATATGGGTGATGCAGTATCGTTACAAGTTGTCAGTGGCTTTTGCCGTGTTACCGTTTGCCAGATTGCTTCTTCAGTAGCTAGAGAATCCAAAAGACGACAATAAGCTGTAAACATATCGTCTAATAGCCCAGCGGGAAAAATTTCTTCCACTGCATCCCAACTCCACACCAAAGCCCCATCTCTTTCAGAAACCTGATGATCTAGCCAAACTTGGGGTGTCTGAGAAATGCTGTAAATTACCTTTCCTATTTTTTCCAACCCTAAAGTGTCTGGTTCGGGAGTACCTTGAGTTAAGGTACTAGTAAACACAATTGGTATAGCTGCTTTAGTTGTTCCTCCTTGGCTTCGGGCTAATTCTCGCAAAACTTCCACACCACTGATATAACGATGTTCCAAGTCTTGCCAAAGCTGTTTTTGCAAACGTCGCGCTTTGGATAAAAAAGCTTCTGGAGTTGAATAATCCACAGCCAATAATGTCAGTGAAGTAAAGTCTCCGACAATTTCGTTAACTTGGGGATGGAGGGGGAGACGATTAAATAATGTCAGATTAAGTGTAAATTGAGGGTTTTTACTCCATAAACTCAAAACTTCGGCAAAGGCAGCTAATAAAACTCCCGAAGGTGTGATTCCTGCTTGAATAGCACGGGTTTTTAATTGTTGCCAAGTGCTTGGCTGCAAATCTCCACTGCGACGGACAAAGCGGGGCTGTTTGATGGTGCTGGGATGTTTTGCTAAAGGTAACTCTGGTGCAGGTGGTAATGTGGCAAGTCGTTGGAACCAATAATCTTGGGAACGTTGATAAAGTTCTGTATTTTTGAGGGCTATTTCTGCTAAAACATAATCTCGAAAAGAAACTTGCAATGGTGTTAATACTACCTGAGGATTTTGGTAAAGCTGATACAACTGTGGTGCGAGAATTTCACCCAAACTCCAAGCATCGACGATTAAGTAATCAAAACTCAGATGTAAACGAATACGGCAATCATCTAAACGAGAAGCACGGATCTCAAATAAAGGTGCTTGATCGGCTGCTAGTACTTGATGAGACATCCTCTGTCGTACAGCTTCTAACCCAGATGCAATATCTGTAGGGTTTTGCTCGCGTAGATCGAGGATTTCTATGTGATAAGTCTCTATTTGTGGTATAATTCGCTGCTGTCCATCCGGTAGAACGATCGCACGTAACATATCATGATGGGCAATCAGTCTTTGTATAGCCAAATTTAACCGTTCTAAATCCAGGCGATCGCTTTCCAACTCAATATAACCGTGAGTTGCCACATTCCCTAATTCAAATGCCTCACTACGCCCAATCCAGTATGCTTGTTGGACATCTGTTAAGGGAAAAGGTTGATAGCGTTGCTCAAGCTCAGGTGTAATTACAGGTAGAACGGGTATAAATGTTTCTGAATGCTGCTCGTTCTGGATTTGGGTAATTGCATCTGCTTGGGCTTTAATAGAAGGCGATTCAAACAGGCTACTCAAAGATAACTCTACCTGGAAAGCTTTGCACATTTGAGCGATGACCTGAGTTGCCAGTAAGGAATGTCCACCGAGTTCAAAAAAATCATCGTGGACACCGATAGATTCGACACCCAGGAGTTCTTGCCAGATATCAGTAATGGTTTGTTCTAGCTGATTTTGTGGTGCAACATAGGCATTTTTTAAATTTGGGCGAGAGTGTAGTGAGGTTGTGATTGCTGAGTAAGATTCTGTATCTTTTAGAGACTGTGGTTGAATCCATTGCTCAATCCGAGTTTTTAAATCTGCGGTAGAAATAATTACTTGATTTGATGTATTAGATAAAACATGCTGAAAAACTTCTACACCTTCATGGGGTGCGATCGCTAATTCTGCCAAAGTCGCACCTAAATTATTCGTTTCTTTTTCTAAATCAATTTTCCAGCCATCCCAATTGATGTTCAACCAAGGAATTTCGTTGGATTGGTTACACTTATGAGCAAAAGCATCCATAAACAAATTAGCCGCAGAATAAGCAACAAACCCCAATCCTCCTAGTACAGACGATAAAGAAGAAGTCAGCAAACAAAAATCAGGTTTTTTACCTTGTAATATTTTTTGCAAGACATAAAGCCCATGTACTTTGGCATGAAATTGTTGTTCGCATTGGGCTTGAGTTATTTGTTGAATCCCCCAAAAGCATTTTGGATTGAAAATTCCCGCCGCATGGATGACACCATGAATTTCACCAAAGCGATCGCTTGCTTGATCAATTACTGCTTGCATTTGTTCTAAATTAGCAATATCAGCACTTTTGACCATAACCTCTGCGCCGAGTGCTTTTAGAGCTTGTACTTTGAGTATGTACTGGCTAATTTTATCTTCAGGATCGTGAGTGTCTAACCATTGCTGCCAATCTTCTATAGCTGGTAACAGCGAACGTCCAATCAAAATTAATCTTGCTTGTACAGTCTTTGCTAAATATTCTGCCAACGCAAAACCAATAGCACCTAAGCCACCAATAATTAAATAAACACCTCCTTCTCGTAACCCAGGTTTTTCTGCATCAGGCGTTGTCAATGGTGCAGGTGCAAAAGTTTGTATCCATCGCCGATTCCCACGATAGGCAACAATTGAGTTAGGCACTTCTGCCATTATTTCCGCTAGAACAAAATCTATGAGCTTTTCCTTATGGCAACTAGGCGAAATAAGACTACCAATATCTATATTTTGACAAGTTATATAAGGATATTCTTGAGGAATTACTAAACAAGCCCCTAGCACAGTAGCCTTTTCTGGAGAAAGAATTTCTTCTCCCGTCACCATTTGGATATTGCTAGACACAACCCCAATTTTGATTTGTTTGCCTAGATGTTGTTTCCCTAGTGCCTGAACAATAAATAGCAAGCTGTAAAAGCCTAAATCTTGTGTTTGATTAAACAACTCAATTTCTGAAGATGGGCTTTCATTTGTTGTGATACTCCACAAATGCAAGATTGTTTGAGGGATTTTGCCCAAGGTGCGGACTGTATCAAACAATACCTGATAATCTTCGGATTTTTGCGGGTTTATAACATAGGTGTAATTATCAATCTGGGTAAACTGCTGTCCCAGTTTCACAGTTATTACATCCTGTTTTCCTGTCACCAGCCTGTTTACCAGTCGAGAACCAAAACCACATTCATTGACGAATACCAGCCAACACAAGTTTTGTTCTTCTATTCTGGCATTGGATAAAGGCTGAAGTAATCTAGTTTGCTGCCAACAAGGTACATAAAACCAATCGGTAATATCCGGCTTTTTAGTCAAGTTCGCTGGAGAAATATCTGTAATTTTAGCTGTTTTTTCAGGCTCAATCCAATAACGTTGGCGTTCAAAGGGATACGTTGGTAAGGGAACGCGGTAACATTGCTGATGCTGATAAAAACCAGACCAATTAACCTCAACACCTTTTAGCCAAAGCTGACCAAGTGCGTCTAACAAACACTCCGTATCTGAATGACGCTTTTGGGGATGGGGAAGAGTGGTAGGTATA
Organism: Westiellopsis prolifica IICB1; assembly: GCF_004323185.1. GTDB lineage: Bacteria > Cyanobacteriota > Cyanobacteriia > Cyanobacteriales > Nostocaceae > Pelatocladus > Pelatocladus prolificus_A. The sequence continues at coordinate 86,412 of NZ_NAPS01000005.1, read as the reverse complement.
ACGTTCGGATGAAAAGAAAGTTTTTCCCCAATCATTCTTGCAAACGTACTCAAAGTATGACCAGCGCCAACCTCCAGCAAAACCTGTTCTGGTTCCTGTAACAACAATTGCACACCTTCAGCAAAAAGCACAGTTTGGCGTAAGTGCTGTAACCAGTAATTGGGATCTGTGGCTTGAGTAGCCGTAATCCAAGTAGCAGTTACATTGGAAATATACGGAATTTGGGGAGGCTGGAAGCTAATCTTTTTTACTTCCTCTGCGAACGCTGGCAAAATAGAATCCATCATTGCAGAATGAAAAGCATGGGAAGTGTGGAGATGACGAGTTTTGACACCGTTGTTATTTAAATGATGTTCTAGTTGTGCGATCGCCTCTACATTACCAGAAACAACACACAATGAAGGAGCGTTGATTGCCGCTAGAGAACAATGCTCATTTAAAAAAGGTTTTATTTCCACCGCAGACAAGGAAACAGCCAACATTGCTCCTGGAGACGTTTGTTGCATCAGCCGTCCCCGCGCTGCTACTAATGCCAAAGCCTCTATTAAGGAGAAAACGCCAGCGAGATGAGCTGCTACGTATTCCCCAATACTATGACCAATCATTGCTTGCGGTTGAATGCCCCATGATTTTAACAATTGGGTTAAAGCGTACTCAATGGTAAACAGTGCTGGTTGGGTAATTGCAGTTTGTTGTAACTGCTGGGTGGCAATTTCAATCTCTATCGGAGCAGGATACAGTACACAGCGCAAGTCTAGCCCTAGATGTGGTTGTAGAATTTCTGCACATTGGTCAACTGCTGCTTGAAAAATTGGCTCTGTTTGATACAATTCCCGACCCATATTTACATACTGCGTACCCTGACCAGGAAACATAAAAACTACAGGCGGATTGCAGCGTTCTTGATAGCTTGATAAAACTCGTGGTGAGTCTGGATTTGTCAGAGTGATGATTGCATCTTCTAAGTTTTGGCAAACTACCATCCGGCGATAGTTGAAAGCCCGGCGGCCAATGCCCAAAGTATAAGCAACATCCGCCAGATTAAGGTCAGAATGTAGTTTGAGATGTTGAACCAGATTTAGCGTTGCTGTCTCTAAGGCAGAGCTAGTTTTAGCCGATATTACTAGTAATTGATAACTTCCCCCCATCTCCCCATCTCCCCCGCTCCCCTGCTCCCCTGCTCCCCTGCTCCCCTGCTTTCTTAAAGATGGGGCTTCTTCCACAACGATGTGAGCATTTGTGCCGCCAATACCAAAAGAACTAACCCCGGCGCGGCGAGGAGTAGCATGAGGTTCCCAAGCAGAAAGAGTAGTGTTGACGTAGAAGGGGCTATTGGCAAAATCAATTTGTGGGTTCGGTTCCTGAAAGTGCAAGCTGGGCGGAATTCGCCTATGTTTGAGAGCAAGGACGGTTTTGATAAATCCCGCCACACCAGCAGCCGTATCTAAATGACCAATGTTAGTTTTGACTGAACCAATGGCACAGAAACCTTTTTTTTCGGTGTTAGCACAAAACACTTGATTAAGGGCAGCAATCTCGATGGGATCGCCTAAAACTGTTCCTGTACCGTGAGTTTCGATGTAAGTGATGCTTTCCGGCTCTACGCCAGCTATAGTATAGCTCTCGGCGATCGCTTTGGCTTGTCCTGCCATACTAGGTGCTGTGTAACCTACTTTCACAGCACCATCGTTGTTGATGGCTGATCCTTGAATGACTGCATAAATATAATCTCTATCGGCAATGGCTTCTTCTAAGCGTTTTAATACTACAATTCCCACACCACTACCGCTTACCGTGCCGTTAGCTTTGGCATCAAAGGCGCGACAGTGACCATCAGGAGCAAAGATGCCTCCTGGCTGATAGGTATAGCCAACTCGATGGGGTACGGCAATGGAAACACCACCAGCTAAGGCGATATCGCTTTCACCAGCAATCAAACTTTGGCAAGCATAATGAATGGCAACCAAGGAAGTAGAACAAGCAGTTTGCACCACAACACTGGGGCCAGTCAAATTTAATTTATAGGAAATCAGGGTGGAGAGAAAATCGCGATCGTTACCCAACCAAATTTGATAACTGCCTATCGAATCAATTAATTCTCGATTAGCAAGGATATTATTTAATAGATACGTACTCTGACTTAAACCAGCATAAACCCCAATTCGACCAGGATAAATTTCACTGTTGTAACCGGCGTTTTCTAAACTTTCCCAGGCACACTCTAAGAAAATTCGGTGTTGCGGATCTGTAATTGTGGCTTCTTTAGGATTGATACCAAAAAAGGGCGCATCAAATAGTTCGATGTTTTCTAAGACACCTTTGGCTTTCACATAACTACTATCTTGAAATACTGAAGGAGCAACGCCCGTTGCCATGAGTTCCGCATCAGATAAAGCAGTAATTGACTCAACACCATTACGTAAATTATCCCAAAACTCATTGATATTGTTAGCTTCAGGAAACCGACCTGCCATACCAATGACAGCGATCGCATCAAGGTTAGTTGATAATATTGCTTGATTCATAAAACCTCCTAATGGCTTCGACGCTGGCGTTGTTGTCTGAGGGCATCTCTGCGGTTATGGGTGAAAGTGCCAGTTGGTTGTAACGATGGTTTTTGACTGAGATATCGAGCTAAAGAATTGATAGTTGGGTAGTTAAATAAATCCATCATCGATAGGTTTTGGTATTGTAATTGTTGCAACTGGTTGAAAACCCGCACCAACAATAAAGAGTGACCGCCTAAATCAAAGAAATTGTCATAAATTCCCACTTTTTCCACAGTAAGAACTGCTTGCCAAATATCAGCGATCGCTTGTTCAATTTCCGATTGCGGCGCAACGTAAGCATTTTCTTTTTTTAGATGTAAGCCTGTTAACTTCAACAACCGTCTACGGTCTACTTTGCCATTAGGAGTTAAGGGAAAAATCTCTAATAATATAAATTCACTAGGTATCATGTAGTTGGGTAACTTCTGCTTCAAAAAGTTCCGCAACTCATTATTTGTCAGATTTTGCTGATTGGTAGAGACTATATAAGCGACTAATTGCTGATTGAGCAAAACTACAGCCTGTTTCACCCCTGCATATTGATTAAGTACTGCCTCAATTTCTCCTAGTTCTATCCGAAAACCCCTGAGCTTTACCTGGTCATCAATCCGTCCTAAATATTCAATACTGCCATTTGGTAAATAGCGAACTAAATCACCAGTTTTGTACAATTTTAGATTTTGGATTTTGGATTTTAGATTGTAAAAAGGATTAGGAATAAATTTCTGAGCCGTTAACTCAGGTTGATTTAAATAGCCTCTAGCTAAACCAGAACCCCCGATGTGTAATTCACCTGCAACTCCTCTCGACACGAGTTGACCATGTTGATCGAGAATGTACATTTGTGTGTTGGCAAGGGGGCGACCAATCGGCACAATACCGTTCTCTATTTCTACTTTGTAAACTGCTGACCAGATGGTAGTTTCTGTAGGGCCGTACAGATTCCATACAGATGCACATCTTTGACATAGTTGATTGGCTAAATGTCTAGGAAAGGCTTCACCACCACAAAGAATTTTTAGTTGAGAATTGCCCTGCCATTCTGCTTCTAATAGCAATTGCCAAGTTGCTGGTGTAGCTTGCATAATTGTTGCTTGAGATTTATTTAACCAAGCTGACAATTCCACACCATTTGTCGCTACTTCTCGACTGACCACAATGACACACGCACCAACTGTTAAAGGCAGAAAAATTTCTAAAACCGCAATATCAAAAGCTAAAGTTGTCACAGATAAAAGAATATCTTGCTCTTTTAGCTCCAAAGTTTCACCTGTGGAGTACAAGAAGTTAACGACAGCACTATGAACAATTTCTACTCCCTTGGGTCGTCCTGTTGAACCAGAAGTAAAGATAACATAAGCTAAGTTTTGACTGGTGGTTTGGTTAGTAAGGTTGCATCGACTTTCTGTAGCGATCGCTTGCCAATCAGTATCTAAAAATACTAATTTTGCTATATTTTTCGGTAGCGTTGCCGCCAATTTTTCTTGAGTTAATAGCACTGATACTTGAGCATCTTCTAGAATTAAAGCCAAGCGTTCTTGGGGATATATTGGGTCTAGAGGTACATAACCCCCCCCAGCTTTAAGAATCCCCAATAAACCTATTACCATTTCAATTGATCGCTCAACATATATACCTACTAATACTTCTGTTCCTACACCTAATTTTTGTAGATAACGTGCAAGTTGATTAGCGCGAGTATTAAGTTCGTGGTAAGTAATTTCCTGGTCTTGATAAACAACAGCAATATTATTTGGTGTTAGTTTTACCTGAGCTGTAAATAAATCATGAATACACTGATTGAGAGGATATTCAACTTCTGTGTTGTTCCACTCCACCAATAATTGATGTTCTTCAGTGGCACTTAATAAGGGTAAATTTGCTAGATGCTGGTCAGGATTATCTACTATACCTGCTAGTAATATCTGAAAATGTTCTACCATCTGCCGAATTATATCGGCACTAAATATATTCGTGTTGTACTCAAAATTACCCCGCAGTTCTTCAGCGTCTACTTGTAGTGACACACTTAAATCAAATGTGGCAGCTTGACGCTCAATGTTCAAGAAACTGGCATTTAAACCAGGGAGTTTGAAGTCTACCATTGGGTTATTCCCAAGGGCAAACATAATCTGAAATATCGGGTTGTGGCTTAAGTTTCGTTCTGGCTGAAGTTTTTCTACTAAATATTCAAAGGGTAAGTCTTGGTGAGCATAACCGTCTAATGTTACTTTTCGGACTCTATGCAACAATTCTCGAAAGGTAGGATTGCCACTCAAATCAGTACGTAAGACTAAAGTATTGACAAAAAAGCCAATTAGCCCTTCTAACTCAGTGCGATCGCGATTAGCAATAGGTGAACCGACTACAACATCATTCTGTCCACTGTAGCGGTAAAGCAATGTCTTGAAGGCAGCAAGCAAAGTCATAAACAGAGTAACCCCTTCCCGATTGCTCAGTGTTTTAAGTGCCTCAGTCAAATTTGCAGGCAAGAAAAAAGGCTCTGATGCACCGCGAAAGCTTTGAATTGGCGGGCGGGGATTATCTGTAGGCAACTCTAATAAAGAAATTTGGGCTAATTGCTGCTGCCAATAAGTTAATTGAGATTTGAGTGTCTCGCCTTGAAGCCATTGTCTTTGCCAAATAGCAAAGTCAGCATATTGAATTGGTAGTTCGGGAAGAGGGGAAGGTTTACCAGCACAGAAAGCTTGATAAAGACTAGTTACTTCACGCAAAAATATTTCTATCGACCAGCCATCAAAAACTATATGATGTACCGTGAATAGCAAGACACGATCTACATCGCTCAAACATATTAATGTAACTCGTAACAATGGCACTACAGCTAAATTAAAAGAGTGTTGTGCTTCAGATATTGCCAAACGTTGAACCTCTGCTTCCTGTTCAATTTTGGAGAGATGCCGTAGGTCTACCACAGGCAAATTTAAAGTTAAATTAGAAGCTATGACTTGAACAGGTTGGTCATTAATAACGGTAAAACTTGTTCTTAAAGCTTCGTGGCGACTGACAATTTCATTAAAACTCTGATGCAGTGCGGTTTGATTGAGTTGCCCTTGCAGGCGGACAGCTGTGGAGATATTGTAAGCAAAAACATCTGATTCTAATTGCTTGAGAAACCATAATCGCTGTTGAGCAAAGGAAAGCTGACAAGGCTCACTTCTTGTTGTGTGAGGAATAATCTGTGTTTGTGTGGTACTAGTTTGGGCAATTATCTCTACTAATTCTGCAACAGTAGGTGCATCAAATAAACTACGTATAGGCAGTTCAATTTTAAAAGCTTTATTTAATCGGGAAATAACCTGAATTGCTAATAGTGAATGCCCACCTAACTCAAAAAAATTATCGTAAATGCCTACCTTCTCTAGATTTAAAACTTGTTGCCAAATATCTGCCACAATTTGCTGTGTTGCTGTTTGCGGGGCGACAAAATAATTTTCCGGTTCTAGTTGTAGTTGTTCAACATTTAGTAATGCCTGACGGTCTATTTTTCCATTGGATAAAAGGGGCAGTACTTTTAAAAATATAAATTCTGCCGGAACCATATATTTAGGTAGTTTCTGTTCGAGAAAATACCGCAGTTCTGAAGTTTTAGGCGTTGATTGTGGGTGCGGCACTATATAAGCAACCAAGCGTTTTTCATCAACTTGATTTTGCGCCTGAACAATTGCAGTCGAAACACTAGAATGCTGATGTAAAACTGCTTCAATTTCACCTAACTCAATGCGAAATCCTCTAATTTTTACTTGGTCATCTATACGTCCCAAGTATTCAATATTGCCATCAGGTAAATAACGAGCTAAATCACCTGTTTTGTACAGTTTGTTATCCTCAGAAGTGAAAGGATTAAAAATAAACTTTTGTGCAGTCAAATCAGGTCGATGCAAATAACCCCGCGCTACTCCTACACCAGCAATGTGTAACTCACCTGGAACACCAATAGGGACAGGACGCAAATACTTATCTAATATATATGTCTGCATATTAGAGATTGGGCGACCAATGGGTACAATATTGCGATCGCTATCTCGTTGACAATGCCACCAAGTTACTTCGATAGATGCTTCCGTCGGTCCGTAAAGATTATGTAATTCTACATCTAGGCGAGCAAAAAAACTCTCTTGAAGGTCAAAAGAAAGTGCTTCTCCACTACAAAAAACTCGTTTGAGATTTTGGCATTTTTCTAATTCTGCCTCATTTAAAAACACTGCTAACATTGATGGCACAAAATGAACAGTAGTAATTTGTTGCTGGGCAATCAACTGAACTAAATAATTACTATCTTGATGACCATTTGGTTTAGCTAATACTAGACTTGCACCTGCTAAAAAGGGCGAGAAAATTTCCCAAATAGAAATATCAAAACTCAAGGGGGTTTTTTGTAAAAATCTATCTGCGGTTGTGAATTGAAAAGTCTCTTGCATCCACAACAAGCGATTATTTACACCCTTGTGAATATTCATTACTCCTTTGGGCTTTCCTGTTGAGCCAGAAGTATAGATTACATAGGCTAAATTATCTGGAGTTAGGTTGTTATTAACAGGGTTTTCTAAAGTTTCTTGGACAATTTGCTCCCAATCTCTATCTATACAAATAATTTGTGCGTCATTTTTTGGGAGTAAATCTAACAATGGTTGTTGAGTTAATAAGACTGGTGCTTGTGTATCGGCTAACATAAAACCTAGACGTTCCTGGGGATAGCTAGGATCTAGTGGTATGTAAGCTCCTCCAGCCTTGAAAATAGCCAATAGCCCAATGATTAAATCTATAGAGCGTTGCATACAAATGCCAACTAAAACCTCCGGCGCTACCCCGAACTTTTGCAGGTAATGCGCTAGTTGATTAGCTCGTTGGTTCAACTCTCGATATGTTATCTTTTGGTCTAGAAAGACAACAGCAACTGCATCGGGAGTTTGTTCTACTTGAGTTTCAAAAATTTGATGAAGGCATTGAAATGCTTGATAGTCTCTATGGGTGTTGTTCCAGGTAAATAAAACTTTTTCTTGTTCTGATTTATCTATAATTCGTAAATTATTTATAGTTGCTTTTTCTTCATTTAATATACTTTCGATTAATGTTTGAAATTGTTTTAATAATTTTTTGATAGCTTCCAACGAAAACAAATTTGAATTAAAATTAAACTCTATATCAATAGAATCTTTTCTATCAATACAATTAAGCTTAATTTTAAAAGGTGATAAACAAACATATTTCTGTTTCACAGAAAATGAAACACCATCAGCTAAATACTCTTGCTGATAATCTTGAAAATCGAAACAATATAAATGAGGTGGTAAAGTATTATAATTATCTGTTGTTCTGATGATTTGATCCCAAGCAAAATACTCTTGCCAAGAATAAGCCTCACAAATTGCTGCATCAACTTGTTGTAACAATTGAGTACAAATGTCTTCAGCTTCTAAGTGAGAGTGAATTGGTAAATATTGAGCTAACAAACCAAATGTAGTTTCTAATTCTGGGTATGAACGCCCATTGTAATTAGTTCCGATGACAATATCAGACTGATCCGTAAGATGCCAAAGTAAAATTTTCCATGCAGTCAGAAAAAAAGCAGATTTTGATATTTGATATCTTTGAATAAATTCTTCTACTTGATTTACCAAATCGTCAGCCAGTTTAACAGATAAAACTTCTGGTTCAAATTCTTTATCTTTAAAATTATCCTTTTCAAAAGGAAGTTGAAGATTTAAAAAATCTGATATTTGCTTGTTGTGCCAATAATCTCTGCCCAATTCTAACTCTTCATCAGTTAATAACTCATTTCTCCATGCAGAAAAATGTACATACTGTAAAGGAAAATTGTTTAAGCAATTATATTTATTGCTATATAAAACCGTCAGTTCATGTAATAAATTATCCAGGGTTATAGAATCAGCACAAAGACTTGGTAATGTAACGATTAAAATATATTTTTGTTCTAATATTTTAATTAAAATCACATGAAATAAAGAAGAAACAGCATAATTAAATTTACATTGATTATCTGTTGTTAAAAATCCTGTAACTTGACTTTCTTGCTCCTCAGCATCTAGATAACTCCAATCTAATTCTTGCCAATTTAGGAGAATAGTATTACTAATAACCTGAACAGGAAACTCCATATCTGGTAAAATTGGGAACGTCGTGCGAAGAATTTCATGCCGATTAACCAACTCTTGAAAAGCTTTTTGTAAAGCTTCCACGTTCAATTTTCCATCAATTAAAACACTCATCTGTGTTCGATAAACTGAACTGTCTTGCTGTAACAGCCAGATATTCTTTTGCTGGGGTGATAGTTCAAAGCCTTCAATCATACCTCTGTATTCCTCTGCGCTTACCTCAGCGCACCTTTGCGTTTAAAAATTTTTATATATATTTTGCAACTAAAGATTAAAACGACTTTGTAAAAAGCAAGTACCTAGTAGCATCAATAAAGCTGGTTCTAAATTAATACGTTGGCTTTCTTTCATAGTTGCAAGTCTATCTAAGAGTGTAGCGATCGCCGATTGGTTAAAAAATGGTACAGATGCCATAACTGAACTCCGCAACACATCTTGGATTAAAATATAAAGAGAATTATTAGTTGTAATAGTTACAGGTGGAGCAGTAAAAGGTTGTTTTGGACGAGTGTAGACTGTATCAGTCAAAAAAGGTCTAGCCGCTTCTCGTAGCACATATTTTTCTTTCATTCCCCGAACTAATAAAGAGACTGGCATTTCGCGTACTAATTCAAAAAGATGATGGTCTAAAAAAGGTAAACGTACCTCGATCGCATTAGCCATTTCTAAACGTTCAGCAAACAAAATATAGTTAGGTAAAATTGACTTAGACCACAAATATAAAGATTGAATAACTGGTTCTCTTCCTAAAACTTGTTCCTCAATATGAAATTGGTTTAAAAACTTGCTATAAACATCTAACTCAGAATAATCAGAGGCATAATCAGGATTGAGAAGCAAGTTAAAAACAGAACGTTTAACTGCTATTTCTTTTAACCATGAAGGGATAAATCCTAATTTCTGCTCTACACTAGCTAAAGCGGTTGGTGTTTTTTGCATAGAATGATTGAAAAGTAAATCTTGGCGTGCGTGACTATACCCTGCCAAAATTTCATCTGCACCTTCCCCAGATAAAACAACTTTATAACCCGATTGTCGGACTACACGACTTTGTATATATCTCGCCACACCATGTGAATTTACACCTAAAGTTTCAGCGTGCCAAATTGCATCAGCAATATGTTCAGCAAAATCAGATTGATTCAACCGAATCACTTGAAAATCAGCACCAACATATTTTGCTGTTTCACGAGCGATAGGTTCTTCATCATAGGCTGGGCGATCGAAAGAGACAGTAAAAGCGCGAATTGGATCGCAACTAGATTTTGCTGCTATTCCCAAAACAGCTGATGAATCAATACCACCACTCAAGAAACTACCTACAGGTACATCAGCCCGCAGTCGAATTTGCACAGCTTCTTCCAATTTGTGGCGGAATAGCTCAATATATTCATGATCTTGACGTTGTGGTGTTTGTTGATTAGCTGTTGGATAATCCAGATCCCAATAGCGAGTAATCTGAGTTTGATTGTGCGTTGCTAACAAATAGTGTCCAGGCGGAATTTGCTTGACACCCGCAAACAAGGTGCGGTCTTGATTGACATAAATGAATAACTGCTGAAAATATGATTCATAATCCCAACTGGCGGGAACTCCAGCAGCAAATAAAGCTTTGGCTGCTGATGCTAGATAAAGTGTGTTACCAACTGTAGCGTAAAAAAGTGGTTTAATTCCAAAGCGATCGCGTGCTGCAAATAAAACCTGTTTCGCCTCATCCCACAAGATAAATGCAAATTCACCCCGGAGATATTGCAGACATTCGGTGCCAAATTCTTCATATAAATGAAGTACAATTTCGCTATCAGAACGGCTTCTCAGTCGATGACCTAAGTTTTTTAATTGATGCTGAATCTTTTCATAATTATAAAACTCTCCATTCACGACAACGTGTAACTGTTCATCTTCATTGCTTATTGGTTGATTGCCTGTTGCTAAATCAATAATACTAAGTCGAGTATGTCCCAATCCCACTTTTTGGTGGGAAGCAACCCAATGTGATTGGCGATCAGGGCCGCGATCGCTCAACTGTTGTGTAGCCTTGGTTAATGCTTTTACTATAATTGGTTCTTGTCTAGAAAAAATGCCTACAATACCACACATCTATAATAAAACTCCCTATAAAAACTATCGGTAAATTTGATTTGTGCGTTGCGATATTATTTACTTGTAGGCAACAAAATAATTTTCGTGTGATTTATCTGGTTCACTGTAATAAACACGAACTTGCTTCAAACCTACATTTTCTAAAGCAGATATAACTTCATCTGCGGCATAACTTTTAAATAACATGATATCGTCAAAACGTTGCCAAGTTCCTTCTATTAATTTAAATCCAATGATTTTGATTGATTATTAACTGAAGCAAGAAGATTGTAGCCGGGATGAGTAATTGTGTAAGACATGATTTTATTAAATTATAATTGTTTTTGGTTGAATGTTTTTTAATTTATTAGCAGCTATATGTCGCATTTTTTTTAAATCATCAGCTTTTTGTTGATTTTCATATTCCTGAATTAAGTTAACTAAATTTTCCAGTTGTATATTAGGTTCTTCCAGGAAAGCATTAAATAATATTTGCAAGTGATTTAGAATTCTAGTAATGTTTATAAAATTGTAAAAGGATGAATCATAGTGAGCCACTAGACCTAAGCTTGAACCAAGTAGTAAGATAAGTGTGAGAGGATAATTAGAGCGTGAGTAGAAAGAAACATTATTAATTTTTAAATTAGTTGTATATAGGCGAGAAATATCTACTAAAGAGTTTTGACACGCTAACAAACTTTCAAATAATGGTAATCCCCTAGAAACTTCGCTCCAACTTTGAATGTTTATCAAAGGAGTATGTTCATACTGGCGTAGTTGGCTATATTGAAACTGGAGTTTTTTTAACCAAGGTACGAGTGAATCTTGAGGAGAAATTTGCACTCGCGTTGGTAAGGTATTGACGAAAAGACCTACTATTGATTCAACTCCTGGTAAAGTTACGGGACGACCAGATACAACAGTACCAAATACTACATGTTTTTCCTTGCTATAGTGGCTGAGTAACAAAGCCCAAGCACCAAGAAATAAAGTATTTAAAGTTAAATGGTGGTGTTTTGCAAAGGATTTAAGTTCTGCTGTAACAGTTGCGGATAGTTGAATCTGTTGTTGAGCATAGTTATCTTTTTTACTATAGTTAAAACTGCGATTAATTGCCAAAGAAGTTGGCTTTTTGAATCCCATAAGGCTTTGTTGCCAAAAGGCTTTTGCTGCTGATAAATCCTGCTTTTTCAACCAAGCTATGTAATCTCGATAGGGACGACATGGTTGTAATTGCAGATTATCACCTTGGCAAAATGCTTCGTAAAGAGTACAAAATTCTTTTAGTAAAATATCAGTACACCAACCATCTAATATCAGATGGTAAATAGTCCAAATCAGCTGATAAACGTCCTCATCAATACGAATCAAAGTTAGGCGCATTAAAGGCGGTTCAGAAAGTTGAAAACCACGCTGACGGTCTAGTTCTAGAAAAGAATTTAATTGTTCTTTCTGCTTATAATTCGAGAAGTTCTGCCAATCATACTGCTCTATTATCAGTTTCACACGCCGATATACTACTTGAACTGCTTTATCTAAATTCTTGGAAATAAAACCTGTTCTTAAACTGGGGTGGTGTTCTACAATTTGCTGCCAAGCTTTATTAAAAGCAGAGAAATTCAGCTTTCCTTGTAATGTACATAAAATTTGCTCCAAATACATTCCTGAATTCGGTTCCGCCAGGATGTGAAATAGCATCCCTTGTTGGGTTGGCGAAAGAGTATAAATGTCTTCAACATTTTCAAGTTTCATGTTAGCTGAAAAGCTCGTTTAGCTCTGATTGACTTAATTCGGATTCTGGAAAATCTGAAGGTGTAAAGCTAGTTAAATTTTCAGATTGCGCTTCTTCACTATTCGTAGAAGTAAGCAAAGTTGTTTCCGCGATTTTTGCTAATTCAGCAATAGTTGGATAATCAAACAGTTGATTAGTCGTCAGTTGCCAACCTAGTTGATTTGCTTTGGCAATAATTTGAATGCTCTGAATAGAATCTCCTCCCAACTCGAAGAAGTTATCATAAATACCCACCCTTTCAATACCAAGAACTTGACTCCATATACTTGCTAGTGCTTTTTCAACTTGTGTTGTAGGTTCTACATAGTTTTCTTCTATTTGTACATTTTCTTCTTGGAGGAAGAGATTTAATAGTTCACGTTTCTCTGGTGAAAGTTGTTCAAGGCGTTCTAAAAAATCACTCATTTTTTGTTTCTTTAGTTTATTCAGGTTGTAAAGTAAATATTTTCTTTTGAGCAAGTATAAGTTGTGCTTCTTCGTCAGAAATTTGTTCTAGCTTTTGTAAAAGGTGGGCTATTTTCATCTCATTCATGAGTTTTTGATTAGGTGCTGGTAAATTCCGACGGTCAACTTTGCCATTAGGAGTCAAAGGAAAGGTATCTAAGATTATGAAATTGTTAGGTATTTTATAAGCTGGCAATTTCTGTTTTAAGAAATTTCGTAATGGGCTGGTGCTGGGTGCAATATCAGATGTTACAACATAAGCTACTAAATATTTCTTTCCTAATTCTTCTCTCGCTAAAACCACCGCATTTTTAACTTCTGGGTGTTGTTTTAATACTGTTTCAATCTCTTCTAATTCAATGCGATATCCATTGATTTTGACTTGATAATCGCGGCGACCAATAAATTCGATATTGCCGTCAGGAAGAAAACGCCCTAAATCTCCTGTCTTATACAACCTCTTACCTTCTGTCTTCTCATAGGGGTTAGGAATGAATTTTTGGGCGGTTAATTCAGGACGGTTTAAATATCCACTGACTACACCTTCTCCACCAATATATATTTCTCCGACAACTCCGACTGGTACAGGTTGTAAGTAAATATCTAGCAAATATATTTGGTTATTAGAAATGGGACGACCGATGGGAATAGTATGGCTTGATTCATAGTCTTGACAATTGCAGACACTACTCCAGACGGTTGCTTCGGTCGGCCCGTATTCATTGAAAAGTGATGCTTGGGGTAATAGTTGACGGTGATGTTTGACTAAGGCGGGTGAAACTTGTTCTCCCGCGACAATCACGGTACGCAGAGAAATTAATTCAGCAGGTTGGATATGGTTTAACAACAATGCGTACAAAGAAGGAACACTCAACCAATGGGAAATTTGATGTTGCGCGATCGCCTGTCCTAAATGCCAAATATCTCTTTGTCTACCTTCCCTAATTAATATTAAAGTTCCTCCTTGACACAAAGTCCAGAAAATCACCGCCACTGAACTATCAAAGGCAAATGAAGGAATTAATAAAAAACTGCGAACGGGTTGTGAGTAGTAAGCAATTCTGGCACTGGTAGAATGCACTAAATTTTTATGAGTAACTGGTACTCCCTTCGGTTTACCGGTAGAGCCAGAAGTATAAATAATATAGGCTAAATGGTTTGGTTCGGTGCAGTTAATGAGCTTATCTTGGCTACTTCTTGTTATTAATTCCCAGTCTGCATCCAGGCAAATAACCCTCATTTGACCTAAGCTATTAACTAATGACTTTTGACTAACGACTAATGACACCCCAGCATTTTGTAGTATCAAATTGATATGCTCTTGTGGATAGGCAGGATCTAGTGGTACGTATGCGCCACCAGCTTTGAGAATACCTAATATCCCTACGATCATTTCTATAGAACGTTCTAAATAAAGTCCTACAGGTACATCACAACTTACCCCTAAATTTTGCAAGTAATGAGCAAGTTTATCAGAACGTTCGTTGAGTTCTTGATAAGTTAACTGCTGATTCCCAAACACTAACGCTGTCGCATTCGGTGTCTGCAATGCCTGATTTACAAACCATTGATGAATGAGCAAGCTTTCGGGATATTCCCTACTTGTATGATTCCACTCTATCAATAACTTATGCTGTTCATTAACAGGAAGCAAACATTGAGACTCATAGCGATCGCTTGGTTGTTGAGACATGGCTGTTAGTGTCTCAAAATAGTAACCGCCAATGGCTTCTAGTTGAACTTGATTAATCTTGGTGAGGTCGCATTCTAAATCAAGTTGAATATTATCCGAAAATGGTTCTCGATTAAACTCGACTCTTAAAGCAAAATGGGTTTCACCAAAACCTTGCGCCCCGACAATTTCTAAACCTGTTAATGATTGGAGATTCTGAAATATATGAAAGTGCGTGTAATTAAAAACAGTTTCAAATAGCTGTCCTCCACGATTAAGCTTTTTCAATTCTGCGTAGGGATAGCGTCTATAAGGTAATAATTCACTTTCTGCTTGAAAAGTTTGTTGTATTAAGTCTATCCAAGTTCCTTTATGCAGTTGTAAACGTAATGGCACAGTGTTCAAATGAATACCTAGCGTCTGTTCTCCGTCTTCAGTCTCTAATCTACCGTTAGACTCCAAACCCGTTAATACATCCGTCTCACCACTTAATAAACTCATGACTCTGATATGTGCAGCTAATAAAACGTGCTTAACAGGAACCTGCGCTATCTTCGCCAGCTGTTTGAGTTTATCGGACAATTCAGAGGAGATAGGAACATTTAAAACACCAATTTCAGGATTTGTACTGCTAAGGCTGTTATGATCCCAACGCGGTAATTGCATTGTGATGCAATCTTGTAGCTTTTGCGTCCAATAGTTACGGCATTCTTCTGACTCTAGCGTTGAACGTTCTAGTGCAACAAAATCTCGGTATGTAATTGTCGGTGACAAATCAAGAGGATATGTCTGGTTATGAAGTAAAGCCCAATAACGATGTAGTAATTCAGTTAGTAATGAAGCAGTACTCCATCCATCTAAAATGCAGTCGTGGAAACTCAAGACGAGATAAAAAGACTCGTCAGTGAGGCGATGAACGAAGAAGCGAATCATTGGTGGACAAGTCCAATCAAAATTTCGCTGTTTCTCAGTTTCTATCCAAGTGTCAATTGCTTGTTTTTGCTGAGTTGGCGATAGAAAGCGTAAATCTTCTACCTGTAGCGGTACACTTACTTGCTCATGGACTAGTTGCAATGGTTCGCTAAAGTTGATTAAATCAAACGAAGTCCGTAAAATTGGGTGACGATTTACTAATTGCTGAATTGCTTGTTGTAAACATTCGACATCAAAACGAACTCGCAACTGGTAGAAGAATATATCATGATACATTGGCGAATCAGGGCTGTATTGAGAATGAAAAATAACTCCCGCCTGGATTCTCGCTAAAGGATAGGCATCTTCTATATCTAATGGTAATTTTTGGCGATCGCTTGCAGCAATCAAACTGAATCTTTCTGTTTTCTGCTTCCATAAATAACTCGGTTCTGCAATGTTGACTTCTTGCGCCAATTCATAAATCGTTTGATGTTGAAAAAGTTGTTGTAGCGAAAAATTCAAGCCTCTTTCCTGAGATTTAGCTAACACCTGAATACTGCGAATAGAATCTCCTCCTAACTCAAAAAAGTTATCGTGGATACCTACTCGTTCAATCCTCAATACCTGTGTCCAGATTTGAGCTAATGCTTTTTCTGCTGAGTTAGTCGGAGTAACGTAAGCTGTATCTAGTTCGGGTCTGATGCGATCAGGGTTCGGTAAGGCTCGTTTGTCTACTTTCCCATTCGGCGTTAAAGGTAGACTATCTAACATGACGAAAGCCGCAGGTATCATGTATTCAGGTAGCTGATTTTTTAGCCAACGGCGTAATTCAGTAATCGTTGGTGCAGGCTGTTGAGAAGGGACGCAATAAGCAATTAATTGGCGATCGCTAAGGTGTTCGGATCTAGGTTTACCTTTGAGGAATTGGCGCAGTTCGGTGACAGTAGCGGTATCTTCCGGCTGAATGTTCTCAACAAACTCAGTTTCTCGCATCAAAACCACAGCTTCCTCAATAGCTGGATGTTGGTGCAATATCGCCTCAATTTCTCCCAATTCAATCCGAAAGCCGCGAATTTTTACTTGTTCGTCAATCCGTCCTAAATACTCAAGTTCGCCATTCGGTAAATAACGTCCTAAGTCTCCGGTTTGATAAAGCCTGAGAGAGTAATTTCCCAAGGCATAATTGCTAAACCTTGCAGCAGTCAGTTCGGGACGATTCAAATAACCCCGTGTCACACCAGCACCACCAACGTACATTTCTCCAGGTACTCCAACGGGTACGAGTTGCTGATGTCGATCTAATATATACACTTGTAAGTCGGGAATTGGACGACCAATTATACTGTTTGTGCGATCGAGATCGACTTTGGTAAGGGGATGATAGGTAACGTGTACGGTGGTTTCTGTAATGCCGTACATATTAATTAATTGCGGTAAGCGATTCTCCTCCAAAGACGCTTCGTGATCGCCATGACGATCAAACCAAGGCTTTAAAGTTTTGATTTCTAAAGCTTCCCCACCAAAAATTACTAGACGCAAGGCAAGTTTTTGTGTGGTTTGACAACCTTGTTGTTCTATCCGCATCAACTGACGAAAAGCCGAAGGAGTTTGATTAAGAACTGTTACCTGCTCTTGACAAAGTAAATTATAAAAGGCTTCAGGAGAGCGACTAATCCAGTAGGGAACGATTACCATCCGTCCGCCGTAAAGCAGCGCCCCCCACATTTCCCACACAGAAAAGTCAAAAGCATAAGAATGAAACAGCGTCCACACATCGTCACTGCTGAATTTAAACCACTCGTCAGTTGAGCTAAACAACCGCACAACATGGGAGTGATTCACCAAAACCCCTTTCGGCTGACCAGTGGAGCCGGAAGTATAAATTACATAAGCTAAGTTATCGGCTGTAACTGTGCTGATGGGGTTGTGTTCTTTTTCTTGTTTAACTTGATCTAGGCAGACGATGGAGCCTGTAAAAGTAGGAAGCTTATCGAGAAGCTGCTTCTGCGTTACCAGTATCTTTAGGTTTGCGTCTTCTAAAATGAATGCCAAACGCTCTTGGGGATAACTCGGATCTAAGGGTACATAAGCACCCCCAGCTTTGAGAATACCAAGTATACCGACAATCATTTCTAAGGAACGCTCGACACACAAACCGACTTTAATTTCTGGCTCTACACCCAAGCTTTGGAGATAGTGCGCGAGTTGATTTGCCCGTGCGTTGAGTTGTTGATAAGTCAGCTGTTCATCAGCAAAGGTAATTGCTACAGCATCAGGTGTTAGTTCTACTTGGGTTGCAAACAATTCATGCAGACATCGCTCGATTCTGAATTGAGATTGGCTAAATTTGGATAGTATTTGATGCTGTTCTGCATCTGTCAAAAGTGGTAAATTAGCGATGGGTTGCAGTGGGTTAGCGATCGCACTTTCCAGTAAGGTCTGAAAATGACCTGCCATGCGGGTAATAGTATTACTATCAAACAGGTCAGAGTTATATTGCCAAGAAGCTGTTAGAACCCCATCAATTTCAGCCATCATTAGGGTTAACTCAAACTGCGCTATTTGCTGTTCGAGTCTCCAAGTTTCTAACTGTAAATCTCCTAGATCCATACATATTCCAGATTCATCTAGTGCTAAGGCTGCCAATCCTGCTTGCTGTGCGATTTGGGCTTTTTGTAAGACAAACATTACCTGAAATAAAGGCGATCGCCCCAAATCACGAACAGGTACTAGCTGTTCTACTATCAGGGAAAAGGGATAATCTTGATGAGCAAAAGCATCTAAAACTGTTTGCTGGACTCGTTGTAAAAATGTTTCAAAGCTAGGATTGTCGGCGAAACTGGCTCTCACAACTACGGGATTAACTAAGTAACCCACAACTCCCCCCCAAGCAGCTCGATTTCTACCACTGGTAGGAGAACCGACGAGTATATCTTCTTGTCCTGTGTAGCGGTAAAGCAGCGATTGAAAAGCTGCAAGCAATGTCATGTAGAGGGTGACTTGGCGATCGCAGCTGAAGTCTTTGAGTTTCTGTGTGAGTTCTACACTGAATTTACAGGTATAAGATGCCCCTCGGTAACTTTGCATAGATGGGCGCGGACGGTCGGTGGGTAGATTTAATATAGGTAATTCCCCTGCTAATTGCTTTTGCCAGTAAGCCCAAAGTCGCTTACCTTCTGGACTTGCCAGCATTTGTGCTTCAGCATTTACGTAGTCAGCATACTGTTTGCTCAAGGGAGGAAGGGTTAGAGGTATACCGTTTTTTTGTGCCTCATACAACCTGCCTAACTCATCCACTAATATAGTCAAACTCCAGAGGTCTGCCACAATATGATGAACTACTAGCAAAAGAATATATTCTTGAGGTGAGCGAATAAATAAACCTACCCTCATTAACGGCCCTTGTTGTAAATCAAAGGGAGAATGGGCTAGTTGAATCAGGCGATCGCTCAAATATAGCTCATCCCATGCTAATGCATCTTCCTGTTGCCAATCAACTTGTAACTGTTGATGGACTCGCTGTACAGTTTGCCCTTGATTGGTAATAAAAGTAGTACGTAGGCAAGGATGGCGATCAACTAAAATTTGAAATGCCTGATGTAACGCCCCAATATTTAACTCACACCGAATACGCACAGCCCTAGCAATGTTGTAGACAGGAGTTAGGAGTGCTAATTGCTGTAAAAAGTACAACGCCTGTTGTCCGTGAGACAGGGGATAATTGGTGATAGGATTAAGGGATGGTAGATTATTAACCGAGTTTGATGATAACTGGGCGATTATCTTGATTCCTAGTTGTTCAATAGTGGCATCTCCCAAAAAACAAGCCATTGGCAAAACCACACCTAAATTAGTTTCAATGGTGTGCTGAAGTTCAATCGCCATTAACGAATCAACACCTAGACTAGCTAAAGGTTGTCTTGGATTTACTTGCTTCTGGGATACTTTCATAACCTTGGCGACTTGTTCCTGAAGATAAGATTCTAGTTGTGATTGGCGCTGTGATGGCTCCAATACCAAAATGTCTTCACGACTCAAGCCGACTTTACTATCTGTTTGATAGTCATTTTCTAGGATGCTACTAGCAAAAGGCTCCAAGGTTTTTGTCAAAAACCCAGTTCGACAAGCATGGCGTTGAATCTTACCGCTAGAAGTTTTGGGAATACTACCTGGTTTGAGAAGTAACACCGCATAAACTTGCACTTCATGTTCTTCGACCACTACCTGACGGATAGCTCCCATTACTTCCTCAGTCTCTAAATTTCGTAGATAACTGCGCTGTACTTCTTGGGCGATAACTAGCTTCTCTTCGCCGCTCACATCAATAGAAAACGCTGCTCCATTGTCTGCTTGCAGTGCTGGATGGCTCTGGGCTACTGTCCATTCAATGTCTTGCGGATAATGATTACGCCCTCGGATCACGATTAAATCCTTCAGGCGACCTGTGATAAATAGTTCTCCATCCTGTAAACATCCGAGATCCCCTGTCCGTAGAAATGGGCCTTCGTCACTATCTTTGAGGTAGGCTTGAAATGTGGATTGTGTTTGTTCTGGCCGATGCCAGTACCCACCTGCTACACTAGCTCCTGCAATCCAAATTTCACCCACTTCATTCCCTAGGCAACGAATTAATGTTTCAGGATTAACAATCACAATCCTTAAATCAGGTAAGGGACGACCACAACCTACCAGCATCCGTACATCAGTTTCGTCTTTACTGGCTGCTACTATCTGGTTCTGTGCCAATGCTGCTGATTGTACTGGTTTTAGTAATGGTGCAGACGCTTTGGAACCACCAGAGACAATCAGAGTCGTTTCTGCCATCCCATAACAAGGATAAAAAGCCTCGCGGCGAAATCCGCACTCAGCAAAGGTGATAGCAAACTGCTCCAATGTTTCTTTCCGAATCGGTTCGGCTCCATTAAAAGCTATTTCCCAACTACTCAAATCTAGGCTGCTTCGTTGTTCGGGGGTAATTTTGCGAACACACAAATCATAGGCAAAATTCGGGCCGCCACTGGTTGTGGCTTTATATCGGGAAATCGCTTGTAGCCAGCGCCAGGGTTTTTGCAGAAATGCTACGGGAGACATGAGAATACACGGTATCCCCAAATACAAGGGCTGTAACATATTCCCAACCAACCCCATATCATGAAATAGGGGCAGCCAACCGACAAAAACCGTTTCTGTGGTATGCTCCATTGCTAGTTGGATCAGCTTTTGATTATGCAAAAGATTGCCATGACTGACCTTTACTCCCTTTGGTGCTGCTGTAGAACCTGAAGTATATTGCAGCAACGCTAAGGTATCACTGGTAAGAGTAGCTTCTTGTTGCCATTTATCTTCTCCCTGACTGCTAATCAGATCAGTTGCTAGCCATTGCATAGTTGCCAGTTCTGGAAACTGGATAAACTGACGCTTGATATCAGCCAAAAGGTTTGTAGTTGTTAAGACAATAGTTGCCTGTGCAGCTGCAATGATAGCTTGTAATCGGGGCATGGAACGGTTTGAGCGTGGCGGATAAGCAGGAACCGCTATTACTCCGGCATAAAGACATCCAAAAAATGCAGTGATAAATTCTAAACCTGGTGGGTAGAGCAATAATGCCCTGTCTCCTCTAGTTGCACAGCTTTGAAGTAAGGTAGCAATAAGTCGAGCTTGCCAATCTAATTCTCCATAGGTTAAATAAGAACCCTCCACTTCCCCATCCACAAGAAAAGTATATGCTCGCTGTTGGGGTTGCTTACTGGTTCTCCACTGAAGCAGTTCAACCAAAGTGAAAAATTCAACTGGTAACTCGAAAAAGTTTTTGCCCATGTGGAAACCTTCTTATTATGCGGTCAAGGTCATCAATTACTTCGGATTCACAGTTGTACTTTTAATCCACTAGAAAAGACATTTTTAATCATTCAAAAAGTTTATCTAATAGTTTGTATGATTAAACTTTTAAACCTTGTTGCATGTAATTATCATAATATTTATTTCCACTAGAAAATGTAAGTCATTGCTTGGGCTATATAACATTAGCTATTCTTGGAAAATTTTCGTATTCAATCATATAGAATGAGAAGTTATGACAACAGCAGGACTTACGCAAAAATTTCCCAAATCCTTAATTTATGGAACCGCCAAGAGGCCAAGAACGCCAAGAATTCGTAGAGTGTGCGTAAGTCCTAAACAGCATACATTGAGATTTTGCTTTACGGTTTGCAATAAATATCAATTATTTAGTTAACCTGAATAAACTTTTAAAGCAAAATCAAGAAGATTTTACAAGAGGGATTTGGTATTTTTTACCAAATAATCTTTGATCCTGCCTTATTTCAAGACAAGAAATAGTAAAAAAATTAGGTAAAAGCCAAACAATGGTATAATTGACTATCTTGATGACAAATAATTACTTGCCTTGCAATGATTTTTGGAGGATAAACTTCTCAAAATGAAATCGAAAATACTTCTCAGCAATAATCAATATCATTACATACTTTATTTTTTTAAGTTAACAATAATAATTTATTGTTATTGCTTGCTTAATTTTTATACCTATATCTTATATGTATTTATGTAAATCAGACGATTAATAAACATCAGCCTGAGTTAATTATTCTTATTCTTAAATTTCGTAAATATTTAATATATTTTTTCAATAAAATCAAAAATTTAAAAATTATTTTACTTTGAAGTATAGGCAAGTTTGACGGACAGTCTTTTGACATGGATCGCTGCTTCACGCATGATCCAAAGATTATAGATAAATGCACTTTTGCTCATTAGCTTATTATTTGAAGAACCGAGAAAATTAAATGAGCCTACGTCCTACTCTTATTGAACCCTGACATATGTAAATCGAGGAACTTGACTTTTTTTACCACCTTGGTATTGTAATAATGATTATCGTTATACTTCTTCGGCAGTACTTCAACAAATTTTTTTGGTGTAATAAACCTTAAGTAGTTTGACAAGCAAACTTTAGCTGGGTTTTTAAACTCAGCAAAGTTAGATTGGTTTACTGCTTTTCCATACTGCATCAGCAGAAATTGGAGTTATTTGTGTGGAAAACGCAAGTAATACCTTTTTGTTGTTGTAGTGTGTAATGTGGTGTGGAGGAAAATTTTGAAACAAAGAAAGTTGGTTTATTTAGGAATTTTAGGAGCTATTTGTCTGCTAGGAACTCAGCCTGTAAAAGCACAGGGAGAGGAAAAGTTGACTAAAGAGGGTATTTCCAGCACAAAGATTCTGCAACTCAGTGATATTCAGATCCCCTACACCAGTGTTAAAGACTGGCTAGCACAGGATCAACAACAGAGTGAAGTCATACAAGTAACAGGGGTGCGCCTTTCTTCAACAACTAATGGTTTAGAAATCATTTTAGAAACTCCTGCTTCTGACAAGCTGCAAACTACAACCAAAAGTGAGGGGAATAACTTTATCGCAGATATTTCTAACACTCAACTGCGGCTAGCAACAGGCGACTCCTTTCGCCAAGAAAAACCAGCTACCGGAATTACAGAAGTAACGATAACGAACCTAGATGCGAATACTATCCGAGTAACAGTCATAGGTGAAGCAAGCATACCAAAAGTTGAACTGTTTGACAGCAATGAAGGTTTGGTTTTCGGTATTATACCAGCTACATCCTCTACACTTCAACAGCAGCCACCACAAACACCAGACACGGTTAAGCCTGAGAGTGAAAATCCGCCAACACAGCAAGATAAGCCTAGTAGTGAAACACCACCAGAACAACCATCTGCTCAGGACGAACAACCCATTGAACTGGTGGTAACAGGTGAACAGGAAGGTGAATACAGTGTACAAAATGCTCCCAGTTCTACAAAGATTGATGCATCTTTACGCGACATTCCCCAATCCATTCAAGTTGTTCCCCAGCAGGTATTAGAGGATAGACAAGTCACACGTTTAGACGAATTCACAGATAACGTGAGCGGTATTCAAAGGGTATTCGGCTTTGGAACTGCATCAGGCTATAACATTCGCGGTTTGTTTTCTGGGTATGGAAGCCTACGCAACGGCTTTATAGAAGGAACCCAGCGTGATATAGCTAATATTGAACGGGTAGAGGTTCTAAAAGGCCCATCATCAGTACTTTACGGCGGTGGTAATTATACCTTAAGTGGAATAGTCAACACTGTGACAAAAAAGCCTCTTGATAGTCCTTTTTATCAGGCTAACTTCACTGCTGGAAGTTTCGATTTTTATCGCTCAAGTATTGACGCTACTGGGCCATTGTTAAGCGATCGCTCTGCTTTGTACCGTCTGAATGTTGCCTATGACAATGCAAATAGCTATCGTGATTTTGTAAATAGCGAAAACTTTTTCCTTGCACCCGCTTTGACTTTGCAGCTTAGCCCGCGAACAACACTGACTACCGAATATGAATATCTCGACTACAGTTATATTTTTGATAAAGGATTACCTTTAGATCCGGTATCTTTACAACTTCCAGTTAACAGGTTTATTGGCGAGCCCGGTCTCGATCCAACTACTGGCAGTATTCACTCGCTTACTAGTGTTTTTGAACACAAATTTAGCGATAACTGGCAATTTAGACAAGGGTTGAATGTAACTATTAATAATACGGAGGTTGGTAACGCCAGAATCTACTCTACATCATTACAAGAAGATGGTCGTACACTTGATCGTACATCTTCTGTAGGACCGCAGAAGAGTGAAAATTATACTTCACAAAGCGAACTATCTGGTAAATTTAACACAGGATCTTGGCGTCACAATTTTCTGGTAGGAGTGGAGTTAGCCAGATCTAAATATGGCTATGATGTTTTTGAAGCTCCTTTAGCTCCTATTAATATTTTTAACCCAGTTTATGGTGCTAGACCAGGAGAATTCACACTGAGTTTTGCTGGTGAACAAGGAGCAGATAATATAGGTATTTACTTACAGGATTTGGTGGAACTTGCGCCTAATCTAAAAATTATGGCTGGTGGTCGTTTTGATGTGGTTGATTCTTTCTTTAAAGACCGTCCAACTAATACAGTAGTTAATGAGCAAACCGACAGCCGATTCTCACCGCGCGTTGGTATAGTTTACCAACCGAGCAACTCCACATCCCTTTATTTCAATTGGACTAACTCTTTCGTTCCCCAAATATTTAGTAGAAGCCGGACGAATGAACAATTTAAACCAGTAATTGGCGAACAGTTTGAGTTTGGGTTGAAGCAAAATTTATTCGATGAACGTCTGTCAGCAACTTTGGCATTTTATCAGATTACCCGACAAAATGTGCTGACAGCAGATCCTGTTGATCCTAACTTCAGCGTCCAGACAGGAGAACAAAGAAGCCGTGGTATTGAACTAGACATTGCTGGAGAAATATTACCAGGTTGGAAAATTATTGCTACCTACGCTTATATAGACACTGTTATAACCAAAGATAACAACCCGGATATTATTGGCGACCATACAGCAGGTGTACCTGAACATAGTGCTAGTTTATGGACTACTTATGAATTTCAAAAGGGTAATTTGCAAGGTTTAGGTTTTGGTTTGGGATTAGTATATGCAGCAGAACGGGAGGTATCTTTACCCAATACATTCACAGTTCCCTCATACCTGAGAACTGATGCATCTATTTTTTATCGTCGGAGTAATTACAGATTTGGTCTTAACTTCAAGAATCTATTTGACGTAAAGTATTACGAAGTTGATGGTTATAGTCTTCTTCCCGCAGCACCTTTAACAGTGCTGGGGACAGTATCCGTGGAATTTTGATCTATGAACATAACAATTGTTGCATGGGGTTCTCATGGTGATGTTCGTCCTTACATCGCTTTGAGTTTGGGATTACAACGAACCAATCATACTGTGTGGTTAGCTACTCAACCCTGGTATAAGGAATTTGTTTGCAGCTATGGTATTAACTTCGTTCCTTTAGACTGTAATGCTTGGACAGCAAGAAAAAGTTCATCTTTTATAGGTATAAACCATATCCCTTTCAGCACTATCTACGGTCATAGTAGCCTGTTGGAGCCAATTGAGGACAGCTTTTTACCAGCATTCTGGCGTGTTTGTCAAGGTTCCGACGCGTGCAAGTATTGGATGAAGACCTCTGGGATTACGAATTACCAGACGAGGTGTTCACTATCAAAGAATCAATACCCCATGAATGGCTATTTCCACAAATGATAGCTGTTGTTCATCATGGTGGTGGTGGAACAACTATAAATAGCATTCGTGCTGGTGTGCCAGTAATTAGCATTCCCTACGGTCACGATCACTTTTTCTGGAGTCATCGGGTAGCAGACTTAGGTTTAGGATTGCGACCAATTCGGCAAAAGCAACTGTCAGATGGAGTGCTAGCAGATGCAATTCAAGCCGTTATTAATGATAAAGCTATGCAGGCTCGTGTAGCAGCTATGGGCAAAAAGATTCAAGCAGAAAATGGTGTGATACGAGCGATTGAAATTTTGGATCGCTATTTATCATCTAATATCACTTCTTTATAATAAGGCAACATATAACTACTTCAGAAGGCAAAAACTCAGGATATATAACTCCAATTATTTGGAGTATTAGTATTAAACAGGACTTACGCAAAAATTGCCAAAAATCTTAATTTATCGTAGACGCGAAGCGGCTTCCCGAAGGGTACCGCCAAGACGCCAAGAACGCCGAGAATGCGTAGAGTGTGCGTAAGTCCTATTAAATTCAAAATCATTGAAACTGAACTGAAAATAGTAGCAATTTAATTTTAATTATGGTAAAAATTGTATTTTGTATTTGGCATTTGCAGGGCGAATTTAATGGTAGCTTGAAACTAGCAAAAAACTTAAAATCTCTTGGTCACCAAGTGTGTTATTTAGGGATACCAGATTCTGAAAATAATTCAGTTATACACGGCTTTACATTTATACCAATTCTAGAAAAATGGTTTCCTAAGGGATTTCTTCGGCAGATAGAAATTAATCACATAAAGTTTACAGGAATAAGATTGTTAATAGAGCAATTAAAATACCTAAAATACTTTAAAACTTTTATTCACTCCTTTTTTAAAGGAGAAAATCAGGAAATATACACAATACTAAAAGAAGTTAATCCTGATTTACTAATTATAAGCACATGTGCGCCACTCTACTCTAGCTTATTGGGGTTAATAGCTCATCAATGTAAAATTCCAAGTATTTATTTGACAGATATGTTTATATTCTTACCACCACCAAATACAATTAAACAAGAAAAAACAGATATATATTTATCTCAAGATTTTAATTTTCAAGAAGTTAATTTTACTATTAAATATCATATCAAAGATTTTATAGAAAAAATAAAAAAACAAATTACTTATTTTATGGGTATCGATTTAAATGTTAAAAATATTATCAGAAAATTGGCTATTAACACTAAAGTACCTCTAGAATTATTGGATTTTTCTCAAAGTCTTCCATTTCAATTACCACATCTATTTTTGTGCCCAGAAGATTTAGATTTACCTAATTCCTCAAGAGAAAGATGCTATTATGCTGAAGCTTCAATAGATTTGCAAAGAAAAGAAGTTCCTTTTTCATGGTATAAGCTGGATCGGGACAAATCACTGATTTATTGTACTTTGGGAACCACTGCGGGAACTATTCAAGCTTTAGGTATAGAAAAAATAAAATATTTTTTTCAGGCTGTAATTGATGCTATGTCACTGACCAAGGAATACCAATTAGTATTATCAGTAGGTACTTATATTAGTGTTGAAAATTTTTATTTCGTTCCTGCTAACGTAATAATTGTTAACAATGCACCACAATTAGAACTTATTAAAAGAGCATCTTTAGCAATAATAGCAGGAGGAATACATACTGTTAAGGAATGTATATTTTATGAAGTGCCAATGATAATATTTCCTGTATGGGCTGACCAACCAGCAAATGCAGAAAGAGTTGAATATCATGGTCTAGGTGTGGTTGCTGATATTAAAAATGTATCTGCAAAGCTCATAAATGATTTAGTTGAAACAGTAGCAAATGATTTATTGTTGAAACAACGATTAGAAGCATGGGGCAATAAATTTAGGGAAATAGAAGGCTCTGGTAAGGCAATGAAATATATAACGAAAATATTAGAAGATGCTAAATTACTTAACTAACTATAAAAAAATTAGGTTGAACCAAAGATTTTGGTACTGGTTATGTGGAGTTGGCAGTCAAAACCTTTGATATTTTGGGTGCAAGTCTGTGTGCTTTGTTAGATCCTAAGACGAGTCAGAAATGATAGATGATACGGATCTAGAGACTAAATTCATACTCTTAATCGGCAACGCCAAAATTTGAGAGGGCATTTATTTATATGACTAGCTCAGGTGTATCCGTAATTATCCCTGCTTATAATGCAGCGAAAACAATTGCAGAAACTCTCGAATCCGTTTGTGAACAAACTTTTTCAAACTGGGAAGTCATTGTTATTAATGATGGCTCTAGCGACGAAACAGCTGCTATAGTCGCAAGTTTCGCAAAACAGGACTCTCGGATGCGTGTAGTGAGTCAACCACATATGGGAGTGAGCGCTGCTCGAAATACTGGTATTGATTTAGCACAATTCGACTGGTTACTATTTCTTGATGCTGACGATTGGATTTTGCCCCTACACCTAGAACAGTTGACAACCATCCTTAGCTCAGACCCCAAACAAGATGCTGTTCGCTGCTGCTGGATGCGAGTAACTTCTGAACGCAAACAATATGGTCCAGTAGTTTCAAGTTCATTCAAAGATGATCTGTTTCCTGCATTGGCTCAAAGTGGTCCAATGGCTATCCATACCTGTATTGTCCGGCGATCGCTTGTGCAAGCAGTCGGGAGTTTTAACCCGATGCTCCGTACCTGTGAAGATTGGGATTTGTGGCAACGAATTGCGCGGACTGGTACTCACTTTAGTGAAACTAGTGAAGTACTGGCACATTATCGCATCCGAACTGACTCCAGTTCGACTAATGCACTGCAATTGCTGATTGATGGTTTTCAGGTGATTACTCAAGGACATGGGCCCGATCCGAGAGTACAAAACCCCCATCCCGATTATGTCAATGGGCAACCAATAGATCGCCTTTCTAGTGCTAAACTCAACTGGCTCTGCTATTGTGCTGGACTAGCTCTAGGTTCTGGTGAAGACGCCCGTCCGCTACTTGATTGGATTCAAGATATTCGCAATCCGGAACTTTTGTCTGTAGGCAATGTTAGATCAATACTTTATGCTTTACCATTGCCCACATGCCCACCACTATCTGAGTATCACAAATTCTGGCAAAATCTAGAAGCACCGATCAACGACTTCTTAACAGCTCTGGAAAATCACTTAAGCGCGACTGGGCTGGTTCATCGTGCGCGTCCCCATATGGAACGCATCATCTTAGAGGATGCAGTAAAAGTACGACCTGTAACTGTTGGTAATACCCACGCTATTCGAGTAGAGGTGACAGAGCCGATTCAGGACTTGTTGACTCCTTCTTCAACCGAACGCCTACATTGCACAATTGAACTAGAGGGAGAATGGCTAGGAATCTTGGAATTACCAGTTTTTGATGGCATAGTTTTTGGTCGTGTTCTGGGCGATGCGATCGCAGCCAAGTTTGCTTGGCCAATTCTCGGTCGCTTTTTTGAGCACGTGATTTACCCCGACTTCAACATTAAAAAGGAGCTTGAAGGCTTGGCAATCCAGCGAGATAATCTGTGCCTTGCAGATGGATTACCCGAAGGAGAGCAATTTTGGACACAAGCTCATGAAAAAGTCGGCTGGACAGTATTTTTACAGGAAATTTGGGGATATTCAGACTGGTCTCAAAATGTTTTCTATCAGCAAAATACAGTACAAAAAGAAACTACAAAACGCCTAGTCGTAAATGACTGTCTAGTAGTTGAAGTTAGCGATGAGTTGTTTGATGTAGAGGTTTCTGGTAACTCTCTAAATATTGTTGTCACAGTAGGTGGGGCGGTAATTGGAGGCTTCATAATGCCTGTTCAATCGGGTATTGTCAGCGCTCAAAAATTGCGCTCTACAATACTTTTGGAGAGCGGGTTTGAACTATGTCGAGCCGCTGTTCGGGAAGGCTTGCTTGGCAGATCCCTTACAGAGAAAATACCGCTCCGAGACCGCTTAGTCGAAGTTACAGCCAAACGAAGAAATCAAGACAACTCTGAGATAGAAGCATTTGTACCTGGTCTGGTTTCAGGCACAGCTAAAGCTCTAAACCCAATTTTATCCTTAAGAAAAAAGGCAGTGGTAATTGGTTGTCGGACTATGGAGCCAATAGGTAGTAGTGCTTCTCGCTGGGCAATGCTTCCGACAAAAGCTATTGATGAGTTAACTGATGCTGCTCTAGTTTCCAATGAAACATTAGTTCAAATATCTCCCCAACTCAAACAAAAATTAGAATGGGTGCTTTATACACCAGATCTGATTCTACATTCGTCCATAACTCAGTGGCGGTCTGCAATGGTAACAACCACTTTGGATTCATTTAAAGTGAAGTGTACTAAAAATCATGACCGGGGAGTATTCGAGACAATCTATGCTATAAATCCAGACCCTTGGAATTACGAAAGCCCATATGAACAGACAAAGTATGAGCAAACTCTTTCTCTTTTGCCACCTGTTCAGATTGAACGAGCTCTTGAGCTTGCTTGTGCAGAAGGTCTGTTTACAAAGCAACTAGCTCCTTTAGTCGATAACTTAATTGCCGCAGATATTTCCCAGATTGCTTTAAATCGTGCTGCTGAACGCTGTACCGGACTGGAAAATATTAGTTTCATGCATCTCGATTTTATTAAAGACCCTCTTCCTGGTTGTTTTGATCTGATTGTCTGTAGTGAGGTTCTTTACTTTGTGGGTGACAAGAAAGACTTGCAAATAGTCGCTCATAGATTTGTCGATGCGCTTAAGCCTGGTGGTTACTTTCTCACCGCCCATGCCAATCTTGTTGTCGATGAGCCTGATCGCACTGGTTTTAACTGGGATCATCACTTTGGTGCAAAAGTGATTGGTGAAACATTCAATTCAATTCCAGCTCTTTACCTCGTTAAAGAAATCCACACTCCTTTGTACCGAGTTCAGCTCTTCCAAAGAGAGTTGCACAATGGTTCAGCTCAAGAAAGACCACTTTCAGAAATAATTGAGTTGCCACAGCCTGTACTGCCCATACCTAGTGTTGTGGAAGAAGTGCTATGGCAAGGTGGGCTACCCCAACGCACTACCCCCAAAGTGTCTGCTATCACTCATACTCTAGAGTTACCAATTTTGATGTACCATCGGGTAGCCCCCAGCAGTTCATCAAAAATACCTAGTTTAAGGGTAACTCTTGAAGCTTTTGAAGAGCAGTTGCGTTTTCTACAGGATGCTGAATTCTATAGCATTAGCCTAGAAGAATGGCGCGTAGCTATGGTAGCAGAAAAACCGCTTCCAGGAAGGGCAGTACTCATCACTTTTGATGATGGCTACTTAGATTTCTTTACCTATGCTTGGCCTCTATTGAAACGCTATGGCTTTTCAGCTATAGTTTTTTTGGTCGCGGATTTAGTTGGAAAGACTAATGTTTGGGACAGCGCTTATGGCGAGGATATACCCTTACTAAACTGGGAACAAATTAAGCAACTCCAAAAAGAGGGAGTTGAGTTTGGCTCTCATTCAGTTAGCCATCGCCATCTCACTTCCTTATCATCTGTAGAGATTGTACGCGAAGGTGTGCGATCGCAAACAATTTTGCAACGAGAGTTGGGAGTACCTATTAAAGCTTTTGCATATCCATATGGTGATGTCGCTTCGGTAATTGAACATTTAATTGGAGCTTGTGGCTACGTTTTTGGTTTGTCCTGTCAATCAGGTCGTAGCAGTTTTCAGGACTCTCTACTAGCACTACCTCGCATTGAAGTTGAAGGTTCAGATAGCTTAGATAATTTTGTGAAAAAGCTCAGTCCTTTGAAAGGTTAGCAATATGAATTCAGCTAGCTATTGGTAACAAGAATAAGCAGCTCCATATAGCTGCTATAAACAAACAGAATCAGGCACAAGATTAAGTTAACAATGTATAAGTTTGAACTTTAGGAGGTTTATCCTTGATCGTTGATGCGCTAGAAATCACAGAGAACACAGTTGTAGATTATGATATCTGTATTGTGGGAGCTGGAGCAGCGGGGATTACATTAGCAAAAGAATTTTTAGACAAATCATCATATCGCGTCTGCCTTCTCGAAAGTGGAGGACTAGAACCTGATGAAGATACACAATCTTTGTCTAAAGGTGAGGATGTTGGATTTCCCTATTTGAAGCATATGGCTTATTGCCGCTCTTTTGGTGGCAATACTAATCTTTGGTCTTCATGGTGCCGACCACTTGACGAGATTGACTTTGAATATCGTTCCTGGGTTCCTCACAGCGGCTGGCCCTTTAAAAAGCAGGAGCTAATTCCATACTATCATCGCGCTCAAAAAGTTTGTCAGCTCGGTCATTTTGATAATTACGTTCCTGCAAATTTAATCAAAGATATAGGAGATGCTAAATTACAGTTACTTCCATTTAATGAAAATCTATTAGTTACAACAGTTTGGCAAATTACTACACCACCACTATCATTTGGGAAAGCTTACCGAGAGGAAATTAAGTGTGCGAAGAATATATATGCTTATCTTCATGCAAACGTAGTAGATATTGAAACAAATGATACTGGTCAATCTGTTACCAGAGTTAGAGTTTTATGCATGAATGGAAAAAAGTTTTGGGTCAGTTCGCTGTTTTTTATTTTAGCAATGGGAGGAATTGAGAATCCACGCCTCTTATTAGCATCTAACAAAATCCAAAGTGCTGGTTTAGGCAATCAACATGATATTGTCGGGCGGTTTTTCATGGAGCATCCGCATCTTCATGGTTCTGGTAGCATCACCATCTCAAGACAAAATCATTATCCACTTTTGTACGCACAGGAAAGCGGAAAGTCTTATGGAGTGACAGTAGGCTTAGGTATTTCTCAAGAATTACAAAAGAAAGAAAAGTTACTTAACTACACTGCTACACTTTTGCCTTCTCCTCAACCTTTAACTTTCCCGGTTTTAACTATGTTAGAGCAAGCTCCCGATCCAAACAATCGCATTACTCTTAGTCGCGAGAAGGATAAGCTAGGCGTAAATAGAGCGAGACTAAATTTGCAACTAAGCTTAATTCATAAACGTACAATTCTCTGTTCGCAACAAGTTATCGACAAAGAGCTTCGTCGTGCTGGAATTGGTCAGATGAAAATTGATCTCTGCGAAGATGATCAATCTTGGCCTCCTCAAATATTGGGAAATGGGGGACCTTTAACAGGGGGGGATCATCAAATGGGGACTACACGTATGCATATAGATCCCAAACAGGGTGTTGTTGATGAAAACTGTCGAGTACATGGGATTAGTAACTTGTACGTAGCTGGATCTTCAGTATTTTCCACTGGCGGTTCAGCTAATCCCACACTGACTATTGTTGCTTTGGCAATTAGGCTAGCCGATCACATCAAACATATTGTTAAACCCCGCCCTTAAGGGCGAGGTCTCATTGATTGATTGATGTGTCTTTCAGCCTACCCAATAGCGCTCCAGTTTTAACTTAATGTTAAGTATTATCAAATAGACATTTTTATATCCTTACGGTAAAATCACAGTGATTTTGAATCTATCCAAGATTAAAACCTTTAGCATAAAACTGCGGTATTCA
Source organism: Westiellopsis prolifica IICB1 (assembly GCF_004323185.1). Classification (GTDB taxonomy): domain Bacteria; phylum Cyanobacteriota; class Cyanobacteriia; order Cyanobacteriales; family Nostocaceae; genus Pelatocladus; species Pelatocladus prolificus_A. The sequence continues at coordinate 53,124 of NZ_NAPS01000005.1, read as the reverse complement.
TTATGGGGACTGCTACTAGTACAAGTATTAACTGCTTGTAGTCAAGTTTCCTCAAGTCCACCTGTGACAACAAAAGATGAGATTGTGCTGGCTCTTTCATGGGAAGATTTTGATGACAAGGGGTTCGACCCAACTATGGGCTGGAATTATTACGGACCTCCATTGTTTCAAAGTACACTACTGCGCCGTAACGAAAATCTAGAACTGGTAAATGACCTTGCTCAAAACTACACTATTAGTAGCGATCGCAAAATCTGGAGATTCAAAATCCGTGAAGATGTCCGCTTTTCGGATGGTCAACCCCTCACCGCCGAAGATATCGCCTACACATTCAACCATACTAAAGAGAGTGGCGGATTGGTAGATTTGTCATTATTAGACAAAGCGGTTGTCAAGGGAAATTACGAAGTTGAATTACACCTCAAGCAGCCTCGGATTACTTTTATCAATCAAATAGCAAACTTGGGAATTGTACCAAAACACGCCCATAACAAAAACTACTTCCGTAATCCCATTGGTTCTGGCCCCTATCGCTTAGTGCAATGGAATCCTGGCGAACAGATTATTGCTGAAGCCAACCCTTACTACTACGGAACGTCACCTAATATTAAACGGTTGGTGATTCTTTTAACTCTTGAAGATGCAACCTTGGCTGCGGCGAAGGCGGGTAGAGTTGATGTAGCGCGTATTCCCCCATCACTTGCAATTCAGCAGATTTCCGGGATGAAGTTGTACGCTCACAAAAGCGATGGTCATGCCGGATTGATGCTTCCTTATATCCCCAACACAGGCAAGAAAACTTCTCAAGGATACTCCATTGGCAATGACGTAACCGCAGATCCAGCAATTCGTCAAGCAGTTAACTATGCTATTAATCGACAGGTGTTAGTTGATGCTATTCTCGAAGGCTATGGTTCTCCTGCCTATACTCCAGTCAGTGGTATGCCTTGGGAAGAAGCCAAAGCTGCAATCCCCGATGCTGATGCTAACAAAGCTAAACAGATTCTCACCGCAGCAGGCTGGCAGGACAATAACGGCGATGGCATTTTAGAAAAAAAAGGATTAAAAGCCGAATTTAGCATTCTCTACCCTGCTAATGATAGCGTCCGCCAAGGACTAGCATTAGCTGTAGCACAAATGCTCAAACCAATCGGTATTCAAGTCAATGCGGAAGGCAGAAGTTGGAAAGAAATTGGACACCGATTGCACAGTGATGTAATTCTCTATGGATTAAACACCTATGATCCCTTAATAGTGTACAACCTCTACCACAGTTCGGCAGCGCGAGGTAACTGGCAAAATCCTGGTTACTATGCTAACCCTACCGTTGACCAAAATCTTGACAAAGGTATGACAGCAGCCTCAGAGACCGAAGCAAGATTATTTTGGCAAAAGGTACAGTGGGACGGTCAAACAGGAATCACTACCAAAGGCGATGCTGCGTCCGCTTGGCTGGTTAGTCCCGACCAAACTTACTTTGTGAATAGCTGTTTAGACCTTGGCAAACAAGACAGTACAAACAAAAACTATACAGGTTCAATACTTACCAACGTTACCTCTTGGAAGTGGAACTGCGATTGACCTATGAAGCATATCTGGCGATTCTTACTGCAAAAACTCCTACACTTGCTGCTGCTACTAGTAGCAATGTCAATAATTAGTTTTGTCTTAGTAAGCTTGTCTCCTGTTGATCCGGTAAGTGCTTATATTGGGGCCGATGTGATGCGTGTTGGTGCAGAACAACGGGAATTAATTGCCCAACGTTGGGGATTAGATCAACCCATGACTACACGTTTTGTTCTTTGGCTAGGACAATTACTCCAAGGTAATTTGGGAACTTCCATGACCTACAACCAAATGGTGTCCCAAGTGATAGCCGAACGTTTTGAGGCATCATTGGCACTGATGGGGTTGGCGTGGTTATTTTCTGGTGCATTCGGTTTATTGTTGGGTATTGTAGCAGGAGCCAAGGAAGGGTCTTTAGTAGATCGGGCAATTCGGCTGTATGCCTATACTTTGGCATCGGCTCCCGCTTTTTGGATAGCCCTACTATTGTTAATTATGTTCTCAGTCTCACTGCAAGTCACCCCGATATGCTGTGGAAGCCCGCCCGGTGTTTTAGCTGGTGATGTGACATTATGGCAAAAGCTGCACCATTTGCTATTGCCTGCCCTTACCCTGAGTGTGATTGGCATTGCTAGTATTGCTCTCCACACCCGCGAAAAGCTGATTGAAATTCTGCATAGCAACTATGCTTTATTTGCCTATGCCCAAGGTGAAACAACAACTGGGGTAGTTCTACATCACGGTTTGCGTAACGTTGCTTTACCGGCGATTACCTTGCAATTTGCCAGTTTGGGCGAACTGTTTGGTGGTTCTGTACTAATTGAAAAAGTATTTAACTATCCTGGTTTGGGTGATGCTACTGTACAGGCGGCATTGCGAAGCGATGTCCCTTTGTTACTTGGTATTGTTATCTTTAGCGCCATCTTTGTTTTTATAGGTAACACTTTAGCCGACCTCAGTTACCAGATTATCGATCCCCGTATTCGTTTTGGAAAATCTGCATGACAAAGCCTGCGATCGCCATCCCCACTCTACCAAATCACCCGCCAACTAAGCCCAAAGGCTTGGTATATTTGGGTAATCGCCGTCGCCGCACCCTGGCGATTGCCCTTTTATGTTTTGTAATTTTTAGCACTCTGTTACTAGGATCGCAGTTAGTTGGTACAGAAGGGTTAGAAATTGCCTTACAAAATCGCAACCAACCACCCTCACTGGTTCATCCTTTCGGTACTGATTGGTTAGGCAGAGATATGTTTGCTCGCACCCTCCACGGCTTAAGTTTAAGCTTGTGGGTGGGTTTGTTGACAGCTATCTGTAGTGCGGCGATCGGGTTAATCTTGGGAACTGTATCAGCAACGATGAATAGTAAAGTTGACGCAGCGATCGTATGGCTGATTGATGTGTTCTTAAGTTTACCTCATATTGTGCTAATTATCCTGATTGCCTTTGCAGTTGGTGGTGGGGTTCCAGGCTTGTTGATCTCCGTCAGTGTCACCCACTGGATGGGTTTGGCTCGACTTTTACGAGCTGAGGTACTGCAAATTAAAAACTCAGACTATGTACAGCTTTCCTATAAACTAGGACATTCTTCCCTGTGGATTGCTCGTCATCATTTGTTGCCTCATTTGATACCTCAGTTCATGGTGGGACTAGTATTACTATTTCCCCATGTAATTTTACACGAAGCCGGTCTAACCTTCTTGGGGCTGGGTTTACCGCCAGAAATGCCAGCAATTGGCGTGATTTTAAGTGAAGCTATGCGCTATCTGTCGGCTGGTTACTGGTGGCTAGGAGTTTTACCAGGAGTGGCTTTACTAATGGCTGTGAAGCTGTTTGATATTTTGGGTGCTAGTTTGCGCTCGCTACTTGACCCGAAAACAAGCCAAGAATAACACTACAAGGAGCGTTCAGAATGCTTTGTGTACAAAATCTGAGTGTCACCTTTACAATGTATGACCAGGGTTTAAGTCAAAAACAGACTACTGCGATCGCTGATTTGGATTTGCATATTAACGCTGGTGAAGTTGTGGCTGTTGTTGGTTCTAGTGGCTCTGGTAAAAGCCTTTTGGCACACGCAATTCTCGGTATTCTACCCAAAAATGCCTATGTAACAGGTAAGATAACTTACAACAATGAGTATCTTACTGATAAGCGTCAAGTCGAATTACGGGGAAAAGAAATAGTACTAATTCCGCAATCAGTTAGTTATCTCGATCCCTTAATGAGTGTAGGTAAGCAACTCAGTCGGATTGCACGTCTGAGGGGATTATCAACAAATGCATCTCAAAAGATAGTTGACAAAGTTTTAGCGCGTTACAAACTTGCGCCTTCAGTCAAACAGCTATTTCCGTTTCAACTTTCAGGTGGGATGGCTAGGCGAATTTTAGTAGCAATGGCTGTGATTGGGCAAGCTAATTTAGTCATTGCTGATGAACCAACTCCAGGGTTGCATCCAGAGGTGGTAGTGGAAACTCTCAATCACCTGCGCGAACTTGCTGACGAGGGTAAGGGTGTATTGTTAATTACCCACGAACTAGAAGCCGCATTACAAGTAGCAGATAAAGTCGCTGTTTTTTATGCAGGTACAACTGTGGAGATAGCTGCTAAAACTGATTTTACTCCTGGAGGTAAAGCATTACGTCATCCTTATACTCAAGCACTCTGGCGTTCTTTGCCGCAGAATGAATTTATTCCTGTATCGGGTACACAACCAAATCCTGATTCCCTTCCCCTTGGTTGCTTGTTTGCCGAACGATGTCCAATAGCTACTACAGATTGTTTAACTCATCGTCCACCCTTACGAGAAGTCTGCAATGGTTTAGTGAGGTGTATTCATGCTTAGAGGCGAAAATTTATCTTTCCGCTACAGGCAAAACCAACCTTGGATACTGCGGGATTTTAGCATAGAAATAAATCCTGGCGAAATCGTGGGTTTGAGTGGAACTAGCGGTTTGGGAAAAACAACCCTGGGTAAAATCCTCGCTGGGTATCTCCTAACGATGGAAGGCTCTGTCATTATAGATAATCAGCCTTTACCAATGCGGGGTTATTGTCCGGTGCAAATGATGTTCCAGAATCCTGAGTTGGCTATGAATCCTCGTTGGCGGATTAGCAAAATTTTAAAAGAAGGGCAAATGCCTTCTGGGGAATTACTCCAAGCTTTAAATATCAATCAAAACTGGCTGAATCGCTGGCCTCATGAGTTAAGCGGAGGCGAACTCCAGCGCATAGCTGTTGCTCGCTCGTTAGGAAGGCTTACTCGTTACTTAATCGCTGACGAGATGACGGCAATGCTAGATGCTAATACTCAAGCTTTGATTTGGAAAGGTGTTATCGATTACGTTCGTCAAGCTGAAATAGGTATTTTGGTTATTAGTCATGACTTTTGGCTGCTCAAGCGTTTATGCGATCGCATGATTAACTTGCATCAGCAAACAAATGGCATTTAGAATCGTATTTATACTTAAAAGCACTTAAGCTCGCCCAAATTCGTGACCCCGCGTTCCCTTTGACCAGATAATTAACTCGCCGTTGTTTCCCCCAGCTGCCAGTTGATGTCCTTGAGGATGCCACAGAAATTTTTGGACTAAAACAAGCACGCTCCAAAGAAGCAGAAATTGCCATAGAAGCAGCAGAAGCATGGATGCGTGATGATGATATGAATGCTTTTCCAGAAAACTTGAGAACACGGCGTTGCATCATTGCGGGATGATATATAATCGAGGATAAATTTTTCTATTAGCGATCGCCAAAAGGGAAAATGGAAATGAATACAGCTACACCCAATGCACTCCAAGAGAAAAACCAAGGAGCTAGTAATGCTAATGCATGAATAGTAGTGAAAAATATCACTGCTACCCAATCGAGACGCAAAGGCTGAGGATTCTCTGGCAGAGTTTGCAACGAATTAGATTTCACTAAATATTTCCTCAACAACCACAAAACAGTTATCTGTTAACTGTTATAAATTTCCTACTGTTCGCTGATGAATGTTCAAATAGCTTTAGAAAAACCACTGATGGTGTGACCGCGCAGATAGCGGTCAAATACAGCAGCGATATTACGGATGAGTAATCGTCCAATAGGTGTGACCTCGATATGATTGGGAGAAAGTCTAATCAAGCCATCTGCTTCTAATAGGCGCAGTTGCAGACGTTCGTTGGAAAAATACTCTGCAAAATCATAATCAAAGTTCAGATGATATTTTTCTTCTATTTCATCTGGTGAGAGTTGGAATTGACACATTAATTCCATGATCACTGTACGGCGAATAATGTCATCGCGATGAAGTTTGACTCCTTTTTCAATTGGCAGTTCATCACTGTCGATCGCTCGATAATAACTTTTCAAATGTTTGTGATTCTGCACATATACATCATGCAGCATACTAATGGAGGTCATACCAAACCCAAATAAATCTGATTCTGGTTTGGTGGTATATCCTTGAAAGTTGCGGTGCAGTTGCCCGTTACGTTGAGCGATCGCCAATTCATCATTTGGTTTGGCAAAATGATCCATGCCAATAAAAACATAGTCATTTGTACTTAATTCTTCAATCGTCATCCGCAAAATATCGAGTTTTTCAGAAGCAAGAGGTAATGCTTCCTGGGGAATTCGCCGTTGAACTGGTTTTAACCACGGCACATAAGCAAAGTTGAAAACGGCTATGCGATCAGGATCAAGTTGGATAGTTTTGCGGACAGTACTTCTGAAAGTCTCTAGAGTTTGATACGGCAACCCATAAATCAGATCAACATTAACACTGCTAAACCCAGCATCCCGCACCCAGTCCATTACTTGAAACAGCATTGCTTCTGGCTGAATGCGGTTGACAGCCTCCTGTACCTGGGAATTGAAATCTTGAATGCCAAAACTAATTCGGTTGAACCCCAAATCCTTCAAGAAAAACAGGTAGTCTCTATCAAGCGATCGCGGATTCACTTCAATGGAGATTTCTGCATTCTCATCGAACTGGAAATGATTACTAAGAGTGTTCCATAGAGTCTCAACTTGAGCGAGGGATAAATAGTTGGGAGTACCTCCACCCCAGTGTAATTGCTGAACGATGCGATCGCTATCAATTAAGGCTGCCACTTGCTGAATATTACGACACAAGTAGTCTAGATAACGTTCTGCTACTGCTTTTTGTTGTGTGATCACGGTATTGCAGCCACAGAAATAACAGGCGCTTTCACAAAAAGGAATATGACAATAAAGTGATAATGGCGTTTTTTTATAATTGCCAATGGCGATCGCGGCTCTAAAATCTACTTGTTCAAAATCTTCTGTTAACTCTGTAGCTGGTGGATAACTAGTATAACGTGGTACAGGCTGATCGTATTTTCGGAGCAAATCAGCATCGAATTTAACAGTTGTTGGCAAAAGGTTCATGTGTTAACTTATACTACTGTTTTTTGAAATTTTGAATTGTGAAAGGAGAAAGACAAGGTAGAAAAATAGCTTATTTATCTTCCTTGTCCTGCTTGTTGCCCTCGTCTTTCTTCTCATTTGAAGATCATGGCATTAGTGTTACAGGGCTAAATGTTGTATTCTGGTGCTATCTCAGGAGTACGCTCTGTGCTACCAATTTTGTCTTGGCGAGTAATCAAATCAAAGATATGCTCGCCTACTACTGCTTTGACATCTGCCTCTAATTCATGTACGACATCTCTATTTAGGCCAAAGGCATAGTTAGCTTCATCGACAATCTTGCACACCGTTTCTTCATCTATAGGCAGAGAATCTAAGGCTTGACGGTATTTTTCCTTAAATACTCGCTTGGCTTCAGGGGTAGAAAATTGTTCAAATTCATGCATGGCAGTGCCTTGGTCGGCTGGTAAATTCATTGCGGAACGGGCAATCTTTCTCAATGCTTGTCCACCAGATAAATCTCCCATGTAGCGGGTATAGGCATGAGCAATCAGCAACTCTGGTTGGGCGTTGGCAACTTCATGAATACGGGCAACATATACCTGACCTGCCGAAGAAGGCATAATTTGCTCTCGCCAGTTTTCACCAAAATAGAAGGCTAAATCTTTCTCCAAATTTGCCTGACGATTTAGTTCAGGGAAATAGATTAGACTAATGATGCAGTGATTTTGATGACGTTGTAGTTCTGCTTCCAAAGCACTATAAACGAAGTACAGATCTGCCAACAACTTGCGGAAAAAACTTTTTTCTACTATTCCCTTCAGAAAGCATTTCATAAATGCGGTGTTTTCCGCCATTGTGTGCGAATGTTTAGTACCTTCTCGCAAGCGAATATCTAAATGGCTACTCATGATAAATACCTGATTACTAAAAATGACTAAAAATTGCGAAAAATCTGGTTATTTTTGCTCAAAAGAGCCATTTGCCCAATCTTGAGGCTGAAGAAAAATTTTGGTTAATTGGGCTTCAGGGCTTCCTGGTTCTGGTTCGTAGCAGTATTCCCAACGTGCTAGAGGTGGTAGAGACATCAAAATTGATTCTGTCCGTCCCTGGGTTTGCAAACCGAAAACCGTTCCCCGGTCGTACACTAGGTTAAACTCGACGTAACGACCCCGACGGTAGAGTTGAAATTGGCGTTGGCGATCGCTATACTTTATTTGTTGTCGTCGTTCGGCAATAGGTAAATAAGCGGGTAGAAACGCTTGACCGCAGTCCTGCACAAAGGCAAAGATATCTTCCCAGTTACGAGATACCGTTCCTACTTGTTGGCTGTAGAGTGCTGCTGGACTATCCGTTTGCGTACCGACGTAAAGCTTACTGCTAGCATCTTGATAATCAAAGAATATACCACCAATACCTCGTTGTTCTTGACGATGTTTTAGGTAAAAGTATTGATCACACCAGCGTTTGAAGACTGGATAGTATTCCGGATGGTAGGTGTCGCAGACCCGCTTTAAGGTTCTGTGAAAATGCATAGCATCACCTGCAAAGGGATAGTACGGCGTTAAGTCAGCTCCTCCACCAAACCACCAAATTGGACCCGCCTCAAAGTAGCGGTAATTGAGATGTACAGTTGGTACATAAGGATTACGAGGATGAAGTACCATCGAAGTTCCAGTGGCAAAAAACTCATGTCCGGCGGCTTCTGGGCGTTGAGCGAGAATCGAGGGAGGGAGTGTATCTCCCCAAACTTCTGAAAAGTTGACACCACCTTGTTCAAACACTCGTCCCTCGCGGATCACACGAGTACGTCCTTCTCCACCTTCTGCTCGCTCCCAACGGTCTTCCCGAAAGCGTGCTGTTCCATCAAGTTGTTCCAGTGCAGTACAAATTTCATCCTGTAAATTCTGCATAAATTGTTTGACGCGCTGGCGTGAATCCCCAGGAATTGTATTGCTAACAGGTGTAAGTAACTGTGTTTGATTCTCTGAATAACAGCCCATGCCGGATACCTCTTAACCTCTTAGTAAGAGTGAATATATTTAATAACTTTATGGTTATTAAGTTTATAAATCTAAAATAATTTTCAAAACTTAATAAACATCTGATTTTGGCTTTTCCTTATTCTCTTTGTATTGCAACAGTTGTAGGTAATCATTGTGAACTTTGCTGAAGAAATATGGAAATTTTTATGATGGGTCTAGCCAAAGAACTACAACTATAATAACTTAATAACTATACAAAAAAATAGTTGGTTAATAGCGCAAACATGGTTAATACCCTACCTCAGTCCGCCCCAAAGCAACCAAAAGCCGGAATTAAACAGCCAAGCCAAGAAACTATACTTACTCCCCGGTTTTACACCACAGACTTTGAAACCGCTGCCAATCTGGATTTGTCTGCTCAGGAAACCGAGTTAAAGGCGATACTCGAAGAAATGCGGGCAGATTACAACCGTCATCATTTTGTACGGGATGAGACATTTGAACAGTCTTGGGAACATATTGACCCAGATTCACGCTGCGCCTTTATTGAGTATCTAGAACGTTCGTGCATTTCAGAATTTTCTGGATTTTTACTGTTCAAAGAACTCTCTCGTAAACTCAAAAATCGCAGTCCGCTTCTGGCTGAAATATTTCAGTTGATGGCTCGTGATGAAGCCCGTCACGCTGGATTTCTCAACAAGGCAATGGGTGACTTTAAATTATCGCTTGACCTTGCCAGTGTTACTAAAACTCGCACTTATACCTTTTTCCCGATTGAGTGGGTGATCTATACTGTCTACCTATCAGAAAAAATCGGCTACTGGCGGTACATTATTATCTATCGCCATCTAGAAAAGCATCCAGAAAACCAATTTTACCCAATTTTTCGCTTCTTTGAAAGTTGGTGTCAAGACGAAAATCGTCATGGAGATATATTCAAAGCATTATTACGTTCTCAACCCCAACTCTGGAAAACTTGGAAAGCCAGATTATGGAGTCGCTTCTTCCTGTTATCGGTATTTGCTACTCACACCTTGACGGTTCACGAACGGGCTAATTTTTATCACTCACTGGGACTCAATCCCACAGAATTTGATCGCCAAGTTGTATACGAAACTAACGAAACTGCTGGCCGTGCTTTTCCTGTGAAGCTCAATACCGAACATCCGAAGTTTTTCCCACGTCTGCATCGCTGCTCAGATTACAACATGAAATTGGTGGAAATTGACCGCAGTTCTCAGCCCAAAGTTATCAAGTTTATCCGTAAATTACCTTGGATTGCAGCAATTGTGTGGAATTTGTTGCTGCTTTACCTCATCAAACCTATTGATGCTGAAGCATTGCGGGGAACCGTGCGTTAAATTGGGTAGGCGATCGCTCAAAAAAATTATATTCAAGTGCGATCGCCCATCTTCAATCGTGAACTGTACCATCGGGCATAATTGCGCCTTCTAGATCAACATCAGTCAGAATTGCTCCTGTTAAGTCTGCTCCTTGCAAATTCGTCTTTCGCAAAATCGCACTGGTGAGATTGGCATAACTTAAGTCTGCTCCTTGCAAACTTGCTTCGGTTAAATCCGTTGCTAAATCTCCCCATTGTATTGTCCGACCAAGATTGGCGCGACACAATTTTGCCCCATCTAAGTTGGCGTGATGCAGCGATGCTGCTCTCAGGTCAGCGTAGCTCAAGTCTGCTCCACTTAAAACTGCATATCCCAAGTCTGTACGCTGGTTGGAACTAGGACGGAAGTCTGCTTGAATTAGCAGAGAACCAGAGAGCTTCACACCATTCAAATTAGCACCACATAAACTAGCTTTGATTAAATTGGCTTCATCCAAGCGAGTCTGAATTAGTTTTGCACCCGTCAAATCAGCTTCACGCAGAATAGCACGATATAAATCTGCCTGACTCAAATCTATTCCCCAAAGGATGGCTTCACTCAGGTTTGCTTCCCGCAGACAGGCTTGGCTGAAGTTGGTTTTACCCAATCGTGTCTGACGTAAATCTGCATAGCTTAAATCTGCGCCTTTGAGGTTGGCATTAGTTAATTCTGCTTCTTGCAGATTGACTCGCTGAAAGCTTCTTTCTCCAGCAGCATAAAGTTTAAGAATTTCATCTACACTCATAATCATTAATCTTTACGAACCTTTATTTACAACTGAAGCATGTTGTCTTCCGGAGGCTGGGTAAACTCTGCCATCAGTTCAGCGACAAACATGATGCGTTCAGTGTACCTAACATTTGCTCCAGAAAAAATTAGACCATGTTCTACGTCCCCACGCGCAGCTTTTGCAAGTGCTTGAAGAAGGCAATAAGTTTTTCCGGTGTCTCGACACAGACACTCTTGTAAACAATTAGCAATACATCGCCGTTCCAAGGTTGTTGATGAGTCAGTAATTGCCTGCTCTGCAAAGGAATTACGTAAAGCACGACTAGGTTTGCCAACAGGACTCGGTACAGTGACAATATCTTCTGGACAGGCTTGGAGATGGTAGTTTTTATAACATTGATCAGCATCACATTCTTTTGTGGTAATAAAGCGAGTACCAATTTGTACACCATCCGCTCCCATTGCTAATATGCGAGCAATATCAGTGCGATCGCCAATCCCTCCTGTGACAATCAACGGTATCATCACACCCATCTGTTGTTGCAAATACTCCCGTAGTTGGGAAATTACAGACTCAATCGAAAATCCTGGAAAATAGACCTGTTCGCACTGGGTAAAATGTCCTCCTACAAGCTGGCAATTTTCGATTATAAAAGCATCGGGTAGGCGGTTATATTGACTTTGCCAAGTTTGGCAGATTAACTGGGCTGCCTCTACGTTAGATACAATTGGCACCAGTGCAACATCAGGATAGTCTGCGGTATATTCTGGTAAAGTCAGAGGCAATCCTGCCCCCGCAATGATTAGATTGGCTCCTTGGGCAGCTGCTGTTTGAGCCAATATGGGATAATCTTTGGTGGCAACAAGAATATTAACTCCAATGACTCCATCCGGGCTGATAGTGCGTGCTTTGCTCAATTCGTCTATCAAAGCGAGTCGATTGGCTGTAAAAAAGCTCTGCGGTTTACGTTGGTTAAAATAAGGAGAATCTAAACCCAGTCCTAGTGATGCAATCACACCTACTCCACCGGCATTGGCAACTGCTCCAGCTAGCTTTGCACCTGATACCCGTACTGCCATTGCACCTTGAACAATGGGATGGCGGGCAATATGTTTGCCAATCCTTAGGGAATGGAAGATAGATGTCATTAAAAATGATTTCCTTGATTAACTAAATAACTGTTGAGTAATTTTAGCATCATAGTGTTACTTCTGATTTGAGATAATTCCTGATACTCTCTTGACAGCTTTATAACTAATTGGTTATAAATTAACTAAGATAAGTTATACCAATTGGCAAAATAATTACGACAGTCTGGATAGCTCAAAAGCTTATCCAGTAGATATTTCACAATCAAAAAAGGTATTACTTGTCGATTTAGATGCCAAAATTCCACTCGCACTCATAAAATAATGACAACGCTTCTAAAACAGCGCCATAGCGATAGTTTATGGGAAAGATTCTGTAATTGGATTACCAATACCGAAAATCGACTGTATATTGGTTGGTTTGGAGTATTACTGATTCCTACAGCATTGACTGCGGCGATCGCCTTTACCCTTGCGTTTATTGCTGCACCTCCCGTAGATATCGATGGCATCCGCGAAGCTGTATCTGGCTCGCTTCTCTATGGCAATAACATTATTACTGCAACTGTAGTTCCAACATCCAATGCGATTGGCTTGCATTTTTATCCAATTTGGGAAGCCGCTTCTCTGGATGAATGGCTCTACAATGGTGGCCCTTACCAACTGATTATTTTTCACTTTCTCATTGCTATCTATGCCTACATGGGTAGGCAATGGGAACTGAGTTATCGCTTAGGAATGCGTCCTTGGATTTCTGTTGCTTTTTCTGCTCCGGTTGCGGCTGCAACAGCTGTGTTGTTAATCTATCCGATTGGACAAGGCAGTTTCTCAGATGGAATGATGCTTGGTATCTCCGGGACTTTCAACTTCATGATTGTGTTTTCACCAGAACACAATGTCCTCATGCATCCGTTTCATATGCTTGGTGTAGCTGGAGTCTTTGGAGGGGCGTTGTTTTCTGCCATGCACGGCTCTCTGGTAACTTCTACACTAGTACGTGTAACCACAGAAGTAGAATCAGCCAATATTGGGTACAAGTTTGGTCAAGAAGAAGAAACATACAATATCGTAGCGGCACACGGTTACTTTGGACGGTTAATCTTCCAATATGCCAGCTTTAATAATTCCCGTGCTTTGCATTTCTTCCTTGCTGCTTGGCCTGTGATTGGTATTTGGTTTGCGGCTCTTGGTATTAGCACCATGTCGTTTAACTTGAATGGATTCAACTTCAACAACTCTGTTTTAGATAGCCAGGGACACACAATTAACACCTGGGCTGATCTCCTCAATCGAGCAAACCTGGGTATTGAAGTCATGCATGAGCGCAATGCTCACAATTTTCCTCTAGATTTGGCATCTGGTGAGCCTCAAGCGATCGCACTTACTGCTCCTGCGATCACCAGTTAATCCTCGCTTAGCAACCGCCTGATTTAGCACCCTCATTTTGGGGGTGCTTTTCTTGTTGAGGAAATTTAAAAAATTGCTGTTTTACCACGTAAAGCTTTTAGACTTTCAGCCTGCTGTTGCACGCGTTCACTAATGCGATCGCACGCTAACTCACAAAGCTCAAAAATCATTGGATCGACAATTTCGTAATAAGCACTGGTGCCTTTGGGCTGACGAGATAAAACCCCTGCCTGAGTTAATACTTTCAGATGTTTAGATAGATTTGCCTGCCCTAAACCAGTAGCCTCGGCAATTTCCATTACATTCATTGCCCCTGACTTGAGACAACTCAAAATCTGTAACCGACTTGCTTCTGATAAAACCTTGAAATAATCAGCAACCGCCACGAGAACAGCTGGATCGACCTTGGGTGGTTTAGTTTTTGGCATAGGATAGATTTAATAGCCAGCGCAACAGTTGCTTAATAACTAATTAGTATTATAACTAATTGTTACTAAAATTAAATAGTGGCGTAGTTAGTTATGAGTGCTGAAACTATGTGAGCTTCAAGATCATTTTCTCTATGAGTACCCAAAACTCAATGGTGAGTGTTTTCAACAGTTCTTAGACTGGCTATCTGTACAATTAGGCTCGGATTATGCCATTTTACAGATTGATCAAGCACCTGCTCATACAAGTTCCGCGATTAGCTGGCCGGAGAATATTATTCCATTGTTTCAACCACCATCTGCTCCTGAACTCAATCCGATTGAAAGGCTTTGGCAGCTCCTCAAAAAACCACTTCATCATCAACTTTTCTCTTCTTTACAAGCTTTACGCGTTAGCGAAGCTCCTCCCTTAGGAGGCTCGCATTCAAGAATTATTCGATCAACTTACACTTGAGCAGGTAATATCTATCTCGTCTTATAACTTTATCCTAGAAGCTCTTTTCTATGCAGCTTCATATTAAATTGGTATAAGGCACTACTAAACAATGAAATCGCAGTGGGGCAAATCCCAGACAAGCACGTATTCGCAGTATGGAAGTATTTAGGAGCTAGTAACCAACGCCAGTATGAACACTGCTGGATGAATCGTAGAGATGCAGCAGTGGCAGAGCAGCGAGGGCGAGAATGGGAATTTGACCCTGAACCAGAGCCAGAGTTAGCTGATTGGTAAGAAGACTGGCCGCCAGCCCACAGCCATAAGCGAGGGCATTAACCGGGGCAGGTATCCGACCAAAGATCATCACCCCGGTTGCCTTACGGCATTTTCATCATACAGCTTTTACAAAAAAGCGATCGCTAACTTTCCTCTAAGAATTGATCAGACTATGACACCAGATCAAATTAACCTTTGGCTTGAGATTCAACACCGCCAGATGACAGCACTAGAGCGGATTGCTGCGGCTTTGGATAGATTAGCCCCAAACACCGCGCCAAATTACCAGCGTAGCTTGGAAGAGTTTAAAACATTTGATTGGGAAAGTATCGGCGTAATCGTGGAGAAATCAGATCAATATGGAGCAGCTGTAGTTAATTGGAACGGATATCAATTTGTTCGCAGGTCGCCTTCTAATAAATTTGGTGAGGCTATCTGGTTCTCTCGCTGTGTTGGTAAAGGTGATGATGGAGAAAATAAGTATGAACGGCTTGTTACCTTCAAACCTTTATCTAAAAAGGAAGTCGAGCCAATACCGGCTCATGTAAGTAAGTTTTTGAGCAGATAAGCGATCGCACTCTTTACAGTGGGGGTAACTTCACCACCACTGCTGCAATGTGACAAAAAGACTAGAACAGCTAACTACTAACCACTAGCTTTTTTTAAGTAGCAAAAGGTGCGCGCGGGCGAACCGCAGGCACTACAGTATGAGTAGCCGCCGTGTTGCCACAGCAGTTTCTTTTTCTGTAGTTGTCTGTGGTTCGGGCAAGGGCTTAGGGCAGCGCGCGCCTTTTGCTGCCCCCCTACAAAAGTGAATCGCTGGTTATACCCTTGTGATTCCCGCGTATACTTTTGTTTGCGATGCGATCGCATCTACACCACAAGCGATCGCTGTTTTTTAGCTATTGCCACCCACGAGTGGACTGACTGCTGGATAAGTGCGATCGCCCCCACATTCCCCTTACTCCTGAACCGCCACCACCAATTCTTCCAGCAGTGCATTGTTCATCCGCAGCGCCTCATCACCCGTGGTTTCAGTATCATTAGATACTTTTTTATACTGTACTTAGACGTGCGAACACTGCTAATATTTCAGACCAAGCAGAAGTAGCAGCCGCAGGATCGTAGCGATAACCATCATCGCGCATAAAAGTATGTTCTGCTTCATACATCAGAATTTTGTGAGGTACATTAGCGTTTTCAAGAGCTTTAATTAGGGTTTGACGATCCAACTCTGGTATGTGGGGGTCGAGTGTACCGAAGACCATGAGCATCTCGCCTTTGATTTGGCTTACCCGCCCGATTGTATCAGCTACTTCCTTACCCAGCTTGCCACTGGGAATACCTGTAGGGTAACAGCAGGCAGAAACCTTAACCTCACTTTGAAAAGCTGCCCTAAAAGACAGGTGTCCACCTATACAAAAGCCGAGAGTGCCTATTTTATCTGGACAAACCCAACTCTCTTTTTGAAGAAAATCAATTACAGCACGGCAATCAGCATCATAATCAGCGATCGCAGTTCGACTAGCATTATCATTACCCCGCATTCTACCAATATCATCTGGTTCGATAACAAAGCCTACTGGCTCTGTGCGATGAAAGATTTCTGGGGCTGCAACTACATAGCCATGTCCTGCTAGGTAGTTAACTAAACGAATCATTGGTTCCCCTAGCTGATAAATATCACTGTAGAACAAAATACCAGGGTAAAGTCCTGCTGGTTTTGGGGTCGCCACATAAACGCGCATTAAGCTGTCATCAACTCGCAGTTCAACGTTGCGTTTGGTAATTTGCACTGTTTTGTCTCCATAAAACAAGCAAGTCTCATTAGCCTCTACATTTCCAAATTTACCAATCAGAGAATTTTTAAATTTATATTTTCGACACAGTGAAACACCCCTAAAATTTCCCTCACTGGTGCTTTTCGCTCTTGCGATCGCCCAAGCCTACATTTACCGAATAAAGGCAGAGGGCAGAGGGCAGAAGGCAGAAGGCAGAAGGGAAGAATTTATTATCCCTCTGCTAAAAGGGTCAAAAGCCCCTAAATTTATTTATGAAAAATATAAAAAGATGTATTTTGAGACGCGCAGCACGAGAAATACAGCGTCCTTATTAAATCCCCTAAATTTATTTATGGGGATTCCTTCTGCCCTCTGCCTCCAGCATAGCTGCCTTCTTAATCGCTTTGCTGCAACTAGGGTCAGTGTCCCCCCTTCAAACCCCACAATCAGTTCGTCTAATTGGTGAATTCCAGTTGGATAAATTGGGCTAATTTGTTCTAGGTCACTATACGCAGCAGCTGTGATTGTGCTGTTATGTTCAGTGTTGGTGGAAAACTGCTGTTGTGACAGTCGAAAAACTTTCTGTTCTGACTGGTCAAGTATAATTGGCAACTCAGTTTCTGTTTCATAGCCCAGCTGCACAATTTCTAACCCGGCTTTAATTAACTGTCTGCGTGTGTACTTGTCCATCACCAACGCTGCTAAAGCGTCGATGTTGATTGCTGAGACTGTACGGTCTACAAGGGATGCAAGTTTATTTCTGCCGCCAATGCGTGTGAGTAAATCGTAGTTAGCCAGCCAATTTGTCATCGAGAGCAAATCTGTAGGTTTACCAGACCAATGAAGGCGCTGGGCGGCTTGATAAATATCTTTATGGGAGTCGATATAAAAAGCTTCCGGAATTAGGCGATCGCTTATCCTACCCATCGCTTCTGGGTCGAGCATGATCCCGCCTAAAATCGCTTCTTCAACCTCGATATTTTGGGGAGGCAGTTTATCAATCACGTCGCACCTCCAGTATCAAGATTACGATTTTGGCGTTGCGACTCTTCCCAAGCTCTTTGGATTTGTTGCTGCCGTTCTTCGAGTTCTCGGCGAAATTCGTCTAAAGGATTTCTGGTTGCAGCTTTTTTGGCTTGCGTTTGTTTTGAGGCTAGATATTTTTCGTAATAAACCTCCCACCTGTTTTGTCCAGCTTTGTTTTCACTGGCTAACCACGCCTCAATATCGTTTACTTCCTGGCTGAGATTCTTTATCTTTTCCTGACAAAATTTCAAAAAATTCGCTCGCTCCTCTTCTGAGAGAGTCTTTATAAAGTCTGAATAAGTCTTAATAGTCTGAGAGGTGCTGGAATCGTTGTCTGAAGCGGGTTTTGAAGCTTGATTTTCTCTTTTTTGAGACTCTGAGTCGCATTTTTGAGACTCTGAGTCGCATTTTTGAGACTCTGAGTCGCATTTTTGAGACTCTGAGTCTCATTTTTGAGACTCTAGTCTCATTTTTGAGACTCCAGTTAAATTTCTGCAATCAACTCTTTGCTCTTGAAAGTCAAATAACTCAAGTTCTTGTAACCTAGCCCTAGCGCGGAAATATGAGGCTTTACTCATCTCAAGTTCTGTGGTGATTTCTAACGTTGAGGGCAGCTGCCAGTAGCGATCGCCAAAAGGATCTTTTTCAATTAGGTAAAGCCATAACGCCATTTCATGCTTTGTTAGTTTGGACTTTCTAAGTTTTTGAGACATTTCAGGAGTCAGGGGGTAAAATTTTCCCATCATGGCTGTACCTCCAGGGAGGTTACAGCAATTTCATCGCTCAAGAAACCAAGAGCAATAAGTTCTTTGATGGTGTGACTGACAGTTTCTTTTTTGAGGTTGCGTCTTGGCTTTGCTAACAAGGCAGGTGTGCATGAAAGTACCTTGAGTAAATTTCTTGATGGAAAAAGTGACCTCAAAGCTGGTAACTACTTCAAAATCCTGAGTGTACTTCCCTCGCCACAAAGGCAAGTAGTCCAGGAAAGTCTGGGTATCGTAGTTGATGCCCTATCAAACAAAGACAATAAAGGCAAGGGATCGCTGGTTCAAATGATTGAAATTGCCACCGATGATGAAATAGGAGCCGCGATGATGGCCATTGGGCGAAAGTGGAAGCGTTTGCGTCTGGGCCGCATCCACACTGAGGATGTTGAAAATCCGATTGCAGTATGATGTTATGAACATCACATTGTATCAGGATTTACATGGCAGAGTTATCTTTTGTTTCCTCAGACGATGTTCGCCGCTATTTGAATAGTTTACCTCTTCAACAAAAGGAAGCCTTGTTGGCAGAGGAATTGCGCTCTCTTTCGGCAGAGTCTAGGGCAAAGGTTCTCGGTCTTTCAAACTCAGGATTAACACTGCTAACAGGCTCAGTTACCTGTCTCAATTCGGACGTTGCAATTATCCAAAATACTTCAGCATTTGACCCCGAAACTGTGTTTAAATCCCTCGCAGACTTTTGGCAGTCCGAGACGAATAAAAACTCAAGTATTTAGTTGAGAAAATGTAGATTTAGCAGTAACCCTTGAAGCAGCACTGCGGCACAGGCGTGATCGCGCTTGTTTGCTTGCATGAGTATTATTTCTGCTGTACTTGAGGCGAAAGCGACGGCGGCTCCTATAGAGCATCACTGTTTGAAAATCGCCTCAGAAAAATTTGAGTATCTGCTTTTTTCTTGCACAAGGGCGATCGCTCCACATTTAGTACAATTGTACTGTAAATGGTGAAGTCGCCTTAGTCAAAACACTGATGTTGGATGCTTCCTTGTTTTTTGCTGGAAGCATCTTTTTGTTTAGCCATTAAAGTGGGCAGCCTACCCACGACTAAAGTTATTTATTTTACTGTTAAGAGTTAAGAGTTCCCTATCCTGAAGGGATTTGTAAGCATGATATGATGTTAACGCATTGAAGATACGCTGACCCTGGTTAAAACATAATAGAAAAGGGGATAAATTGAGATGAAAAAAATTTTTTGGGCCATCACTTGTGTTTTCTTAATGGCAGTAGCTTTTTCAGGACTCTTCCTCAACCAAGCCCAAGCATCACCAGTAGGAGTATGTCCTGAGGATGCAGCAGATCTTGCCATTGTTGTACTTCTTCCTGATGATAAAGACTGTACTTCTTACCATAGATGTAGTAAATCAGGTCCTATCAAGATGCCTTGCGCGCCCGGTACTTACTTCAATGCGGTTTTGGAAGTTTGTGATTCGCCTGAGAACTCTGGTTGTATACAGAGTGAGATTAACTCAGATCTTGCACCTTCTCAATAAGGGGTAGATGAGCAGCAGTGTCCAAACAAAGAGACAATGAGCTTTTTGGGCTTTGATTTTCGCCTAAATAGGCGCTCCCTCTGGATACATCAGTTTCACTCTTTTCTCCCGTAGTTTAGCTTCTTCGATACAAATTTCTTCAATTTGTTCAACCACATCTTGAGAAACACCTAGTTTAGCTGCCATTTTAGTTACAGTTGCCCTTTCCTGGTGACTATATTCTCCATCACTACTGCAAGCTTTAATCGCATCATAAACAAGATAACGTCGTGAACCAGTTGCCTCTGGAGCATCACCAATCGCCTTCTCGATATCTTCGTCGGCTTTATAAGATTTGATTTCCTCCACTAATGAGTTTGGTGCGCCAAAAGCACAAGCAAGCCCAATCACCCAGTCTCTTTCTTCTGCGGCTAATCTACCATCTCCATTGGCACAAATCAGAAGCGCCTTCAAATAACCGTTATAAGCTTCAACACTTGGAAGTTTGCTAAAGGTATATTTTTCTCTGAATAACCACAACAAACCCTCATTTTCAGTAGTCATGCTTGCCCTTGATAAATAGATTAAGGAAGTTTTTCAATGTCATTATCACATACAAAGATTTTTCCAAATTTCAATAACCGTGTATTTCCCACACCTGAAACTGTAGACCCAACCGCAGATACTCAACTTTGATGCAAGCATCCATAACCACATTTAGTCCCGCATCCAGGGCTTTTTGTGCTGATTGTTGGTCTGCAACACCCAGTTGCGCCCATACAGTTTTGGCATTGATGGCTATTGCTTCATCAACAATTTCACTCAAATACTCAGAACGGCGAAAGATATTAACAATATCCACCGATCCCGGAATTTCTTGCAGTGAAGAATAACTCGGTTGACCATCGATTTCCTTGACAGTAGGGTTCACAGGGTAGACGGTATAGCCCACACTCCGTAAAAATTGGGCGATTTGATAACTGGTGCGCTCAGGTTTATCAGAATGACCAACAACGGCGATGGTTTTGGCATGAGTCAACGCATCACGCATGGCGCTGTCATTTTCTTTGAGGAGAGGCATATTCTCAATCTCCCTATCAGTTGGGTGCTACTGCAAATGGTAGGTCACAAATTGCTATTGAGTGCGATCGCTTTCGGCGGGCGCTCCGCGCCATCGCTCCTTGGTTCTGGGGATTAGGGGCGATCGCACTTCGGTTGTGGAAAACGTTTAATTTAAGTGTCTCCCAGTAAAGGCAAAAATTTTTCTGTACTTGTCCGGATTAATATCAAGCCAAGATGTAGCTAAAATGCAGCAAACTATATATCATTCGCTACATCATGCGCTATGGGTTTAAAAGCCAAATAACCTCTAGGAAACTCTTGGTAATCAATCAACCAGAAGTTGGCAAGCTCATTCGTGAACTTCGGCTTTTGACTGGGCTGACACAAGAACAGTTTGCAGCTACTTTGGGTGTGACTTATCCCACTATTAATCGCTGGGAGAATGGGCGTGCTAAACCGTCGCCCTTGGCAATGCAAAAGATTGAGGTGCAGCTGCAAGAGATAGGAAAACAAGGTAAGGATTTGTTGGAGAAGTATTTGATGAATTAGGCGGTGTTACGAAGATTTTTAAACGCACTTGATAAGTAATTGTAAAGAGGTAATTATTGATGACTCTAAGTTTCACCAATGTAATAGCCAAAATAGCATCTGTTGATTTATTTAAAAGAAATAGTAGTACAGGCAGTATAGAGACTGGTATTTTTATTGGGCGTCCTTTTCATCTTGATTATGAAAAAGCATATATTTTAATTGCTGATGCTTGGAAGTTAAAAGCTAAAGGTATTCCTCAAGGGTCTTTTTTACTTGCTTATTATGAGAATGAAGATACCGTTCATGAGGTTTTACTGATGCGGGTTTTAAAGCCTGCCAAACTGCCTACTGACAATAATGTTATCAGTTCGATGATTGAGTATTATAAGGATAATCTCAAAACAAGCGGTAAAGATAGTCAGCTAGATAGCTACACACGGTATGAGTTTAGTTTTTCTGGTCTTGAGTGCAGAGTACTAGGAACTTTTTACAAAGATGATAAGGGCAATACGCGCTTTGGTGCTGACGTTGAAAATTTCTATAGCGCTCATAACTACAAAGTTGTAAAACCTAATCCTAACGTACTAGAATTACTTGTAAATTTCCGAGAAGAAGGTATCACGGGTAAACCAACTGACATCAAAATTGGTAAAGTGCGTTATAGCTCAAGTCTTCGTTTTCAAGCACAAGAAGATGACGTACCCGTATACGTAAGTCCAAAAGATTTTCTTGGTAAGCGTACTGCCCTTTTTGGAATGACCCGAACTGGTAAATCAAATACTGTTAAAAAGGTTATTCAAGCTACCGTTTCTATGAGCGAAAAGGCTGCTTATAAGCTCAGTGATAAGTTAAGTGGTAGTGATGCAGAAAATTTAGAGCCATTGACTGATGGTGGACTACCAAAATACCCAGTTGGTCAAATCATATTTGACATCAATGGTGAGTATGCAAACGCTAATATGCAGGATGAAGGTACAGCCATTTTTGAGATATATAAAAATAAAACAACTAGATATAGCACTCTTAACAAAGATGATTTCAAGGTAATGAAGGTTAATTTTTACCAAGATGTAATATCTGGTTTTGAATTAGTTCGATCACATTTATCTCAAAGTACAGGTAACTATATTGATAATTTTCGCGCAGTAGATTTCACTAAACCTCTGGACTATGACACTAATCGTTCTGTAAGTACCCGCTATGACCGAAAGGTTGCAGCTTATCTATGCTGTCTCTACAAAGCAGGATTTAGTGTGCCTAAAGGGTTTAATAATATAAAGTTTTCAGGTAACAAAGACCTAAATTTATTAGTTAAGGAAGATGGAAGTCTAGACCCAAGTAAAGGTATTTCAATCGAACAAGCAAGTGACTGGTTTACAACTATTTGGGACAATTATAATTTGGAGTTTTTTTCGGAATATAAGCGCAAAAACGGTCATGAATGGGCTGATGAAGACTTGAAAGCCATGTTAGTCTTTCTTTCCCGGAAGCGTACTCCTGGTGGTAGTGTCAACGTAGACGGTTTTATTAAACTTCGTAGTATTGCTGAGTTACATACTGATACTGTTAGTAATTCTTTCGAGATAGAAATTATTGAGGAGCTTCGCAATGGGCGGATTATTATTGTAGATTTATCCCAAGGCGACCCTGATATTCAACGTTTGTATTCTGAGCGAATTTGCCGACAGATATTTGCAGATGCAATGAATCGCTTTATTCAAAATACACCCAATAACTTCATTCAATTCTACTTTGAAGAAGCTCACAATCTTTTTCCAAAAAAAGATGATAAAAATTTAATTCAAGTTTATAACCGAATTGCCAAAGAAGGTGCAAAACTTAATCTTGGTATGGTTTATGCAACCCAAGAAGTTAGTTCAATTAGTTCTAATATTTTGAAGAATACTCAAAACTGGTTTATTGCTCATCTCAATAACGAAGACGAGACAAAAGAAATTAAAAAGTATTACGACTTTGGAGACTTTACTGACTCCCTAGTCAGATTTAGCGCGGATAGCGATAAAGGTTTTGTACGCATGAAAACCTATTCCAATGCTTTCGTAGTACCGACTCAAATTGACCGTTTCTCTAAAATTTAGGAAAGCAAGTAGTTTATGGGATATACAAGCAAGCATGGGCGGCGTCCGTCGGAGTATGCCAGCAAGTCTGCACATAGTCATATAATCAACGACTCGTCTCTACAGGAATTTCTTAACCAGTGCAATCTTCCTAAGTTAGCTTCAGAGGTTACGCTTGACGGGTGCGATCGCTTCATTTATCAGCCTGTAGCAAAAAATCCAATACGCAACGTTGTTGCTATTGATGGGGGTTATACAGAGGTAGCTGTACAAACAGGGTTCCCCTCATCAACTGTTTGCTTCTTCCAAATAGGTGCGCTCATCTTCAGCATTGATGACCTTGATGGAATTGACAAGCAGCCTTTCATTGACCCAGAGGATATGGCGAAGTTAAAGCAGATTCAGCGCCTAAAATTTACTTTACCTGTTCGCAATGTCCAGGTTAAAAGTGAGGGAACACTTATAAATTCGGTGCGCCGAACTATCTATGACTTTTTCTGCCAAAAGATTGATAATGATGAACTGATTGCTACATTACGTTGGTTTATTTTCCAGGAATATGAAGCAGATGTTCCAGTGTGGAATCTTGCAAGCTGTCCAATTTGCGGAAGCTCAAATATTCCCCTGCATCGGGAACAAATGAGTAATAAATATACTTTTACCTGCAATCATTGTAATGGTGAAATTTTTCTAACAGATGCATTTCGCTTGCATGAAGCCATAGATGAAGAATTAGGTGCTGGAGGTATTTTAGGCTATTTAATTAGTACTTTAGAACAGATTATTTTTGTTCATCTAATTCGGATCATCCTTAAAATTAAGCCAGATTTGTTGAATGAAATGCTGTTTATCAAGGATGGGCCACTTGCTTTTTTTGGGCAGACAGCAAATATGTACAAGCCCATGCGATCGCTTGCTAATTATCTCTTTAAAAACTACAACTTATACTTGGCTGGGCTAGAGAAAAGTGGTGCTTTTGTAGAACACGCAGACTGTATCTCTGGGAGCATCCCAATTTTGCAAAAATAGAGAGAGAAAAATAATTCGCGATGATATCTCGCGAATTATTTTTCTCTCTCTATTTTTGCAAAATTGGGATGCTCCCGGTGGTTTCTGTGTCACGTGATTTATGAACTCTGCCTATTTCCATCAAAAAATATGTTAGTTTTATAGCAGGAAATAGGTTAACCATTCCCACCGATTTCAAATGTTGTAAAAATAAGTGAATAAGGATTTGTAGTTTTTGTTTATGACGAAAATACATCCACCACTGCACTTGATGTATGGCAATACTTGTTTGATAACCTAATGTAGTTTCTACTGCAATTAATTTATCTTTAGCTTGATGATAAAACTGCATTTCCTTGTCAAAATCACCTGCTTGTTGGGCATTAGCAGCATCATCAGCTAATTGATAAGCTTCACTAATTAAATTACCTGCCGTTTCTGCTTGTTGTTGAGTATAACCAAGTTTCATATATATGGTAGCTGCTGCTGATGCCAATTCTGCAAACTTTTCAGCATCATGTAACCAATATATTTGTGCTTGTAGTTCCCCTAATGTAGCTGCCAAACTCTCATTCATGTTCAATCTAACTTTTCCTCTAGTGATTAGACATCTCCGAAAAAGAATATACAAGCCTTGTATAATCAGGGTCGATATCTCATTTCTGGAGAGGTCTATTGACCACAGCAGTATTTTAGATGTTAAGCGATCGCATTAGAGAAAACCCCAGACAGGCGATCGCTTCTCCCAATTTACCAGCCGTTTGGAAACAGCAGCAAGTAAAGTAGCAGCGAAAGTAAATTGATTGTGTTCGCTCTTCATTCTTAGAGGAAAACAGGAAAGCGATCGCTTACATATCCGCTGTACATGCGATCGCCAGTAGTAATACAAGTTTTGGAAATCGGGCGCTCGCACCAATTAGACCAGCAAATAATATTTCAGTGATTGCATAATAACCAGATGCGATCGCACACTTCTATTTATGTGGAAAAAGCCCAATTTTAACTTGAGCTTAACTCGGACAGTAGAGTCAAGAATTAATTAAAAATGCAGTAGCGCCTGCTTGTATCGAGGTTGGCGCTATTATTATTTTTATAAACACAAAAACAATGATTAAGGGTGTTATCGATTTGTTTACCTTTTTCAATGAGTTTCAGTCCGCGAATATAGGTCTCACTCAAAATCCAGGTAGGACTGTAGCAATCGCTGAGATTAAATTGAGCAAGGCTGCGCCTAATAAAGGCTAACATAGAGTGGGCAGAAGAACTACCAAAATCAAGCAGTACTTGAAACTCTGCATTAAATGCATCGGAGCATTTCTTATTGCTGGTCGCTACACCTAACGTAGAGGCACTAAGCGTTAGCCTTTAAAAAGGATGTCGTAAAGCGACAGCAGAATCTCTACCACAATCAGAATCACCACATACCACTCTACTCGCTGGCTACTACTATGCTGCATAAACTCCAGTACCGTTTGTGCGGTTCGGGAAATTAGCTCTAGTTTGCGTTCCAGGGCATTGTGACGCTCACGGATTTCGTATTCATCCTCTAAACGCAGATATAAGTTTTCTAGTTGTGGGGACTCCCACAGCAACTCCGGCTTATCGATAATCTCTACTCGACCCACTATCTTATGTTGAACTAACAGGGTAGTCCCAAGTTGACGCAATAATTCCCGACTCTTGCGTTGACTCCTGTTGTTACTTTGGAGACTAGCTGCAAACGGTTCAATTTGATCAAATACAGTTGCTAGGCTCATTTCATAATGAGAAAGAACAACACTTTTAGCAAGAATATCAGCCACTATCTGTAAACGTTCTACACTAAATTCATGCAGGAAAATTTTTCCTTCCTTAACTCGCTCACTTTCCGCAACATTGAGATGAACTTCCACTTCTTCTGTTTCGGGGTCGGTATAAGAGTCACTAACTTGAGAGGATAGTTGGGTTAAAAAGGCTACTTTCTCCACAGGCTCAAGGTTAAACAGAACAACTGCACCATAGTCCAGTAGCACGGCACAGCCGTGTTCACCTACTGTAACCATTAATGGCATAGTCGCTAAGCAAACGTAATTCTCCAATTTTTGTAAGTTAATCTTCTTACCAAGGAATAAGCCCTGCGCTCTAAAACTATCTCTGTCATGAAAAAGGAGTTTTTGCATTGTCGCCCAATACTATATTTTGTCTCTGACGGGAACACCAGGAAATAAATTATCCCAGATTGTGATGCAGGCAAGATGGACCCTACTCACCACTGACCAACATCGGTCAATCTGGGATTTACCGATACCGAGTATGCAAGAGCTAGCAGCGCAAGGGAAGTCATTTCACTATATTTTCTCCCTGAATTTAAATAAAACAGTAGCGCCTGCCTGTATTGAGGTTGGCGCTATTATTATTTTTATATACAAAAAACTGGGTGCGTTCGCGTAGCGTCTCCTTTGGAGAATCGCTCAATTGAAGGGATGATACACAGGAGTTCGCGCATTAATTAATAGCGGGTGAAATAAATCATCATGGGGGTAGAAGTGTAAAAACAAGAAACTAAGTAAATTAAGAACGACGGCAATTTTATAGATATACAATGACACGAGAAGTTACGGATGCTGACGGAATCACTTGGACATGCACACAGGCATATTCAGGTCTTGGGGATGAAAAGGAAAACAACACAGCTGCTCAAGTAAATGAGGAGCGCGATACATATTGGGTTGTCTGCACACCCAGCGGCGGTGCTAAATCGGTGCGGCTCGAACTACCTGGTGAATGGGAAAATTCCTCAAGGGATGAGGATTTGTTGAAGCAAATTAAGACGGGCTTGGAGAAATAAGGCAAATTCACGAGCTTTGGGTGCGATCGCTACTCCTCAATAAAGCCTTTTTGGGTGTGATCGTGTTATGCCGTAATACTAGGCTTTGCTTTTTGCGATCGCACTATTTAATGAGCAGATTCAATCATCTGGAAACTGCCAAGCTGAGATACTTTCTATGTCTTTGCTGTTACATCTAGTACATACAGCATCAAATGTTGAATCCATCCACTCATAGCCGCAGGCACGACAGTGGCAGAAAATATTATTGCGGTTGGCGTTGTCTATACCCTGATGCCATTGGTGCTGTTGCTCAGGATTGGAGAAGGGAAAATTGTCGGACATTTCAGTAAGCCTTATATTTCAGCATCAAAAGTTTAGCCAAACGGTTGCCCCCATCTCTCCCACATTTCCTTGTTAAATGGGGACTTCCACTTTTGAATTAATGCCTGCTCCAACTGTTGCCTAGCTTTTCTGTCATTAGGCGCGTTCCACCAAAACGCAATATTAACCGCAGTCTTTAAGCCATACTGATAATGCAAGTCTTGATAGCTGGCGATGTAATCTTTGCAATCGTGTATGCCCTTCCAGCGCTTGTTAGAGCGGCAGGTTTCACCCACATACAGCACTAAGGAAGCAGCATTATCAACTACAAAGTACAGACAACTGTCCCCAGGGCTGTCCGTCGGCATCCTCCAAAACGAGAGCGATGTCTGACGACAAGCCGCTTCGCGTCTACGCACCTGTAACTGCAACGGATCAATCTGGTCTGGGTCGCAGTGGTTTGGGGCAATGTCAAATAATGTCACCTGCTGAGGTGGCTTGCTCTGCCTCACTCGCTGCTGATAGTCCAAAATTTGAGATTTCCACTGCACCAAAGCATTGTGGCTCATCACCAGTGTTTCTGCTCTGTGCGCTGGTGTAAGTATCACGTCAGAAAATAGGTTTAGCTGGTTGTTTTCCAAGGTCGTCACGGGCAATGTAGCAACAAGTTGATTATTATCCCCTAGAACTGGAAATAATCAAGGGTGGGATTAATTGAAGGGAGCGATCGCCCTCTAGTTCCGATAAGATACCGAATATGAACGTCTGTAAACTTCTACTATAAAAGATTTCTGCAATTTTTAATTTTCAACAAACATCTAATTAAGCTTATTAGTTTTAAGCATAAGTACTAAGGCAATAAAAGCAGCTAACAATCCCAAAGAAGCACCAAGAATACTGACAATATTTAGAGAACTATAAAAATTAATAGCAATAGTGAAAAGTCCCACGAGCAATAAACTAAAAGCTGCTATTTTGATATTTAGGTAGTAAAGCTGTCTAAATATTCTATCGAGAGCTTTTATTAATTCATTATTATCCATAAATATTTCTCTAATTGGTTAATTAATTTTGCACTAAATAATTTAATCTAGTATTAGTTATTTGCTAATATTATACCAATGGGCGATCGCTTGATGACTAATCATTAACCAAAAATGTGTTATCAGTCTTAGAAAAAACTAGTTCACAACCAAACTCGACCACATAAACTTTTGTTAACTCGTACTCTTCGGCTCGTTCATCAAACAGACAATTAACTGTCTTTTCCTCCTGTTTACCTGAATTACAGTATTTAAATGTTGCAGTTATCTTTCGCGCTTTCATATACAAGCGAGGAAATTAGTAATAGTTAGGATGCGATCGCTACACGATTACTTCAAAATCTGGGCAATTCCCGTCATTTAGCCAGCCATAGGGATGTATCCCACAGACTAAGTGAATATCTTTATAAAATTCGCCATGATAATTACTGCATCCCTTACAGGCTAAGGGAATATCTTCATCTTCTTCCAAATCTTCATAGTCATACTCCACTAAATTACACCCACAGTTAGGACATACATCTATATCCCTGCCATAATCATCTTTCAAGCAAGTTAGAGGTTGCCAGTATTCACGTAAATTATCTGTTTTGAGTGAATAAAAGTATGGATAACTACAATTGTGAATCTCTATCTCACCATCTATATTTAAATCATTACTAACTTTTTTATAATAATCGTGAATCTCCCAGAATTGCTGCTCAGAAATTTTGGATGGTATTCCAGTTAGAACACTTGGAACCCAGAGTTTACCGTCATAATAAACCGTTGTTGCAAAAGAACAATAATCATTTGCAAGATTTTCTAAATTACATTGTTGTTCCGCTTCTTGGTAATCGTAGCTACGGTAAATTACCCTAATTGTTTTACCAATGGGGTATGTTTGTATTACTAAGTATTCTCTTTGCCCAAATTTGGGATTGTGCTTTATAGCAACACTTTCCTCTAAGAATTGAAAATCCTCTTTTGTGTCCATAGCTAGCTCCTTACTAATCTAGGTTTAGGATTCCCAATTTGTGAGGGCGATCGCTAAAAATAAAGGTGAGCAACTATGCCCACCTCAAAATTTAGTAGTTGGAATTCGAGCTTTATTTATTAAGTAAAATTGCCTCCACTTGATCTACTTCAAAGAAAATTTTCCAGATTTCACTGATTGGGACACCCTCTGCTTCGTTACTTATTTGTTGAAATAATTCCAAATTGTTTTCATTGTTGTCAATTATTTCAAAGCAACGAGCTACATACCTTGCGTTGGTGTCTTCGTCAAAGAAAGAGTATTTGTTAATGTACTCTTCTGGTGAGCCTTCACGCTTATCACAGCGTATATTCAAGTATTTATCAAATCGCTGTGAATTGTGATAGTGCAATATCGCCACTGAGTTTTCCCAGTCTTTTACCCAGTCTGAGCAAGTATCTAATGATTGCATTCTTTAACTCCTTAATTAAATACACACACCCAAGAAATTACCCCACCTTTGTCTTTTTTGACTGTACCTAATAATTCTCTCCCTAAACTTTTCGCGATTTGAGAACATTCTTGAGGAGAATTAGCTTGAGTTGCATCTTTCCCCTGATATCTGGGGTCGTTGTCATCTATGAAATCTTCGTACTTTTTCAGTACTGAATTTCCGGATTTGTCAGCAAGAATTCTCTTATTGTTAGAGCGATGCTGCCATACATAGTATGTAATGACACCAGTTACAGTAACAGTCAACAAAACTACACAACCAGCGCCAGTAGCACATATAGCTGGGGCTAAGGGTGCTAACGCTGGGTTTGCTTTGGCTGAGTCTCCTACAGAAATGGAGATGGGGACTTTATTGACGGTGGAGAATTCGTCACGACCTATGAAGTGAAAATTAACACAAGAAAAGGCGATCGCTACGCCGACACTGATGAGACGTGCAATTCTTCCGCTAGCTCTGTAATTTTTTGAACTAGTTAATTTAATAACAATATTTGACATAATTTAATAGCCCTCCTACAGGCAACATCTGTGGGTTGGGAAGTCCTCCGGTGTGTCAGCACCGGGGGCGCGATCAAGGGAGATCGCGCTTCTTTCCTTTGTTACAGCAACAACACTGCAACTGTCTTATATCGTAGCTCATTCAGCATACAATTAGAATCTATAAAGCATCTTTAAAGATGTTTTTGGGAGACTGGCGAATCTAAAGGCGTACTATAGGATGCGAAAGCGATGATAAATGGTGACGTGAGCAAACGATTTACTGTAACTCTTCCGGACTCAGTATTTGATGATTTAGAGGCGTTGGCAGATGCACAAGGCAGGCCAACAGCCAACCTAGCAGCTTTTTTGATTGAAATTGGTATTAGACAGGCTAAAGAAGGTGGCGAATTTCCAGAAAAACAAAAAACCTCCTCCAAAGCTAAGAAGGCTAAAGAGGACGGATGAATCAAACGACTATCAACCTATTAAGTACGCCACACCATGAGAAAAAGCGATCGCCTTCAAGCGTGATTACCTTGGTATGGACACAAAAATAGAATAATTTTTAGAAGATAAAAAATTGTGTGTTGAACTTGCTATGAATAAAAATACTCCCTTTTCTGAAAATTTGCTTCAGCCAATTCAAACCCCCAAGATAAGCGAAAATTTGCTTCAGCCAATTCAAGCCCCCAAGGTAAGTGAGGACTTGAAGGATAAGTTTGCTTCTTTGTTACAACCTCCTGCTCAAAAGAAATAGGTAAATTCAGGCGATCGCACGAGTTGGTCGCCTTTTTAATAAGTTGGGTGTTGTCATTATCTGTTGGAGTGCGATATGCCATCCGGCACGCTATGCGATCGCCACTCTAAAAATTGAATTTAACCAGAGCGATCGCACTCCAATTGCGTGTTCTAACAGTGAAGCAGAACAGCTAGAGGCGTGTTGTTGTGGAATTTAAAGTGAAAATTCAGGAAAATTTCGTCCTGTTCCTGTATAAGAAGATTAAGTCCATATTCTGCTTCAAATTATGCCTCTAGACTTCTGTGGACAAAATCTCCGTGTAGAGGTCAAAACCTTGAAAGTGTAAATTTTTACTATACTTGTGAACGTGTAAGTCTGCCTACAATCCATAATTTTGTCAAAATTATTTTTTATAAACGAGAAAAACTATGGACAACCAAAAAAATCAGCAACCTCAAGACCAATCAAAGTCAAAAATTTATGATTTTTTAACTGACTTTAACAATGTGCTTGAAAAGCATGGAATAGATGAGCCTATTCTGAATAAGGAGTTAGACAAGCTGAAGATGTCAAATAGTATTGAAATGTCATTATCTAATCCAGACCTTCCACTTCGTTTAATATGTAATTTTAAATGGGAGAATGGACGTTTAGAAGTTAAATGTACTGAAGATAATTGAATATGATTGAAGATTTCTCTCATCAAAATCTTAGAGGTCAATCTTTTAAAGATAAAAATCTTCAAGGTTCAAACTTCAGCCACGCTGATATTAGAAGTGCAAATTTTACTAACGCTAACCTTAAAAATGCAAACTTTAGTCATGTAAAAGCTGGACTGAAGCCAGATATTGCAGTGCTTCTACTAAATATTGCTTTTGTTTGTTTAGCACTGTCAGGTTTTGCATTGGAATTAGGAGTTAGAGCAGTATTAGCAAATCTAGACTCGAAACCTATTACTAGTGTGACTGTTTTCTTTTTGTTAGTAACTTTTTGTATTGTTACTATCCTACGTGGGCTAGCAGGAGCAGCGTTAGTAACTGTAACCATAGCTATCATAGTCACTGTAGTAGGGGCTGGAGTTGGAATAGGATCTGGCCCTGAAGCTGATGCTATTATTGGAGCCATAATTGGAGTTGTAACTATTGCTTTGGTTGGGCTTGAAGTGGTAGCTGTCTCTATAGCTGGGACTGTAGCTATGGCTATAGCTGGAATTACAACTATTACTGGAGTTGTTGCTTCTACTCTCGTTGGAACTTCCGTTGCAGTTATTACTGGTATCGTAGATCAAGCTACGGTCGTAGTTGTAACTATTACTGGAATTGCAACCATACTAGGTGTATACACTGCTATAAGAGCATTGGCTGGAGAGCAAAAATTTGCTTTTATTAAATCAATAGCTATTGGCTTTGCTTCTATTGGTGGAACCATTTTTCGAGGTGCGGATTTAACAGATGCCAATTTCTCAAAAGCAATGCTCAAGAACACAGATTTAAGAAAAGCAAATATAAATTGTACCTGCTGGTTCCAAGCTACAAAACTTGACCTTGCCCGTGTTGGAGCGAGTTATCTTGAAAAACCACAAGTGCAGCAGTTGTTAACAACTGGAATTGGAATTGGCAAAAACTTTGATAGTTTCAATCTGCGAGGTGTGAACTTACAAAGAGCTAACCTAACAGATGCTAGTTTTATTGGTGCAGATTTAAGTGAAGCCAATTTGCAGGACGCTAATTTATCAAGAGCAAAGCTGAAGCAAACTCAGCTAGACGCAACTGACTTTACAGGTGCTACTCTCACCGGAGCCTACATTCAAGATTGGGGTATCACCAGTGACACCAAGTTTGATGGTGTGAGGTGTGAGTATGTGTATATGCGACTTCCTACCAAAGAAAACCCTGATCCCTGGCGCAAACCAGATAATCGAGAAGAAGTATTTGCAGATGGGGAATTCGGTGATTTCATCAAACCAATTGTTGACACACTTGACCTTTACCATAACCAAGGCGTTGACCCCCGTGCGATCGCGATCGCATTCAAACAACTAGCTGAAAATAACCCAGATGCCGAATTAGAAATTGTGGCAATGGAAAAACGGGGTCAGGATAAGTTTTTACTTAGAGCCAAGACAACACAAACAGCTGATAAGTCTCAACTAAGTGCTGAATATTTTGAAACTTATAATCAGCTTAAAGGCTTACCAGAGGGAGAATTAAGAGCATTAATAGCAGAAAAAAATATACAAATTCGTAGACTAACAAATATGGTAATGACAGCGTTAGAGCGTCCTAGTTTTTACACCGAAAATCGCACCATAAATATGGATAGCGGTAATTACAACGAGGATATTCAAGGTAATTATCTTGAGGGAGATTATTTAGAAGGAGAGCAATCAACTGAATAAAAAAATACTTTGATGACTTAAATTTTCTAAATTACATGTTTATCAAAAGTATGAAAAAAATTTTAATATTATCAGCTAATCCCAAAGATACAAATAAACTGCGTTTAGATGAGGAAGTGCGGGAAATCCAAGCTGCATTGGAACGTTCTAGAGCAAGAGAAGAATTTGAATTAATTACCAGATGGGCAGTTCGCATTGATGATTTGCGCCGTGCTTTATTAGATAATGAACCACAAATTGTACATTTTTCTGGTCACGCTACGAAAAATAATGGTGTAGATTCAAATAATAATTATGAGCAGCATCAGCGCAATGCTATCCGTTTAAATTCTCAATCAGGTGGCATAGCTTTAGAAAATAACTCCGGTCAAATGCAACTAGTTAGTACAAACTCACTAGCAACCCTATTTGAGTTATGTAAAGACTCAATTGAATGTGTACTACTTAATGCTTGCTACTCTGAAGCTCAAGCAGAGGCAATCTACCAGCATATTGACTGTGTTATTGGCATGGAACGCGCTATTACAGATAAAGCTGCTATTAATTTCTCGGTAGCATTTTATGATGCTCTTGGTGCTGGGAGAAACTATGCAGATGCTTTTCAATTTGGCTGTAATAACCTTGATTTAAATGGCATACCAGAGTCTTTAACTCCAAAGATAAAAATTAGAAATAATTCTAAAACTTTATTCATACCTAATTCCAAGGAGAAAAAAGCAAAAATGGCTGATAGACGAATTATTAATGTGGGTAGTGGTAATTATAACGAGCGTATTGAAGGTAACTATATCCAAGGTAACTACTACGAGAAAGGACAGCCCCAAAGTCTTGCTGAAGCTGCTGCCGAGATTAAGCTATTACTAAAACAATTAGAGCAAACTTACCCAACCACTACTACATCACAACAAATGATAGTAGCAGCAGAAGCCATAAATCGAATTGAAAGCAACCCAACCTTGAAAAAACGAGTAGTAAATGCGGTCAAGGAAGGTGGTTTAGCTGCTTTTGAAAAAGCTATTGATAACCCAGCAGGTGCTTTTATTGTTGGCGCTATCAAAGGCTGGCAGGAAGTAGAAGCACAAGATTAAGGAAACTGAATTAACATACTTCTAAGTTCGTAGTTTGCCAATTTGCAGCCTATAGATTAAAAAATTAGCTCGTGCGAAAATATGGAAGAGCAGAACCCGCCTGAAAACCGCGATGTCAATACTGGAGGGGGTAGTTATAATGAACGGATTGAAGGCGACTATATTCAAGGTAGTGTTTCCTATATCTATAACTACTATGGATATAGCTACCGTAAAGAGATTAATGATGCTCCTGTTCAAGGTGGAAATACTCCCAATTATGATAATCTTCGATGCCCTTATCGCGGCTTATTTCACTTTATACCAATTCTCTATGAAGATGCATAGAATAAAGCTTCATGAAAGAGAGCTTCGAGGATGAAATCATAACTTGTCAAAGAGGAGATTAACTCAGAAGATATTTGAGCTAATTCGTGTTGAATTCGTTGGCGCAGTTGTTGTAAATTAGAAAAGTTTTCCCCCTTGAACTGGCGTTTAATAAACTGCCATAATCGCTCAATTGGGTTGAGTTGAGGGCTATGAGCAGGTTGAAAGATAGGGATGAGATTTTCTGGCCAAGACAGTGCCAAGGCTTGATGTGCWGATGGTTGATCCATTTGCATCAGTGCCATATCATCACCCAGTTCTTGGGATAGGATATCCAAGAATTTCTGAAAATTCTCACTGTCCAGATGAGGATATTCCTGACAAAAATGCCATCCTGTTAATGGTTCAACGACTCCATACAGCCAGAATGCCTCTCTTGGCCACTGTACGCTAGCTWTGGGTTTGGTACCACGAGCAGTGATCACTCGCCCAGTTTCCGTTTTCAACCCTAGCCTGGTCTCATCCTGACACAGATAACGCAGTCGCTTTCCTTGACCTAAAAGCTTTTGCAAGGTGACAAAGGCGTGGGGAATGTTTTTTTAAACAGGCTCACAGCCTGTTCATCCTGTTGTTTACTCACAGGCCGAGGTATTTTCAGTTTCGCCTGGAGTTGATAGCGTACCAGACGATAGACTGTCTTATATTTGACTTCTACATGAAATTCCTGCTTTAACCACTCTACGATTTCCCCATAGCTGCCGAACCCCTCAGGACATTTCAGTTTCTCCTCCAGCCGCGATCGCATTTCTGGTGTGATCTTGGGAGTTGCCCCAGGTGATGTTTTCACCTCTAATAATTTCCCTAGCCCCCCTTGCCGATACTTTTGTAACCATCGTGTTACTGTTGAGCCATCTCTACCTAGTCTCTGGCTCAATTGTTGATGCTGTGTCACTTGTCCTGTTTTGATCCACCACAGAAGAAGCAATCGTTCTTTTTCCACAGATGTCCGAGCCTTGCTGAGACTTTTGGACAAATACTCAGCACTCTCTGATATTTCTAGATTGAAACCGCGTGCCATTGTTTACTTCTGGTCTTGAATCTTTGGCACTCTCTATTCTACTATTCTATGCAGCCTCACATAGAATTGGTATTACGCGCTCTCATATCCAGAATTTGCAGATCAGTTGAAAGCTGACATAAAAATCAGGTCAATGAATCGCTCTGAACTATTAGAGGTAATTGTCAAGCCTGCCCAAAAGTTGGAAGTCACATTTCAAGATGGACTGATAGAACGCATTTTAGATGATGTAGAGTCCGAACCAGGGAACTTACCTTTATTGGAGTTTGCTTTAACTAAGTTGTGGGAGAAACGCACCGATAAGCAATTAACTCATGCAGCTTATGAGGTAATTGGTGAAGTGCAAGGTGCTTTAGCTAGTCACGCAGATACAATTTACAAGAATTTAAATGCTGCTAAACAGCAACAAGTAAGTCGAATTTTTATGCAATTAGTCCGCCCTGGTGAAGGTACTGAGGATACGCGGCGGGTGGCAACGAAAGCCGAAATAGGTGAAGAGAATTGGTCATTGGTGCAACATTTAGCCGATGCACGATTGGTGGTCACAAGTCGTAGTGCTGACAGGCAAGAAACTGTAGAAGTTGCCCATGAAGCTTTAATTCAGCATTGGCAGTTATTACAAAGTTGGATTGATGAAAATCGCAGCCAAATTATACAAAAGAATAGAATTGAACGATTGACTTGTGAATGGCAAGAAAATAAAAAGTCGCCGGATTATTTACTGCAAGGGAAACAATTAAACGAGGCTCAGGCATCCCAAAAGAAAGAATCGGCAAGCTTAAAATTATCGAGTTTAGCTACTGAATTTATTCAACAAAGCATCAAGTACAGGCGAAACCATCGCTTCAGGCTAATTGGCTTTGGTTTTATTCCTTTAGTTGCTTTAGCTGTATTTTTAGGATTTACTATAACCAGAGAATTCAAAATTAGTCAGTTGCGGAGTACTGTTGAGCAGGCTAAGGGACAGAAAGATAGCCCTGCACGAATCCTCGCACTTCAAGAATTGATCAAGCTTGGTGTCCCCCTTAATAATATTCCCCTCAATGGTGCCTACCTCAATGGTGCCTACCTCAATGGTGCCTACCTCAATGGTGCCAATCTCACTGGTGCCTACCTCAATGGTGCCAATCTCTCTAGTGCCAACCTCACTGGTGCTTTCCTCTCTAGTGCCTTCCTCTTTCGTGCCATCCTCTCTCGTGCCAGCCTCTCTAGTGCCAATCTCACTGGTGCCAGCCTCTCTAGTGC
>NZ_NAPS01000005.1:0-15651 GCF_004323185.1 Westiellopsis prolifica IICB1 | reverse complement strand
ATTGATCAAGCTTGGTGTCCCCCTTAATAATATTCCCCTCAATGGTGCCTACCTCAATGGTGCCTACCTCAATGGTGCCTACCTCAATGGTGCCACTGCACGAATCCTCGCACTTCAAGAATTGATCAAGCTTGGTGTCCCCCTCACTAGTGCTATCCTCACTGGTGCCAACCTCACTGGTGCCAATCTCACTGGTGCCAACCTCACTGGTGCCAATCTCACTGGTGCCAGCCTCTCTAGTGCCAACCTTACTGGTGCCAATCTCACTGGTGCTAAGTTCGGTTGTATAAAAATTTCTGAAACTAACAACAAATGCACCAAGCTCAGTAATGTCAAAAACCTAACACCTGAGCAAGTTAAAGCTGCCCAAAATTGGCAGCAAGCCTGCTACGGACTAGAATTTCGGGAAACATTGGGCTTACCACCTGAAAATCGCAAGGAGTGTACAAACATCCGTGAGAGGTTAAGGATAAGAAAGCAATTACTAAGCACGACTGCTACGTGATCCAATCTTCGGTCTGAACGTGATCGCCCATTCCCGTTGACAGGAAAAATTGATATCAACAGCGATATCTTGGACTTTGGACAAAATCTTAAAATCCCCTCATGCCTTTTTAGCTTTGGGCAACCTCCAGCAAATACCAGAAGACAACACCACACTCGCAACAGCAGCAATCAGAACAACTTGAACGGCATCAATTAAATTCAAAGTCATTGTCGTTACCTCAATTTTTGATTTCTACAAATATCTTCAAACTAGACAGGCAATTCTCCAGATATCTAATTGTGATTTCGGACACTCAACTATGTGATTTTGGTCTAATCATTGTCAGAAATCCTTGCGGTAGGAAGCGATCGCCCCTCTAAATCGCTTGTCAACTTCGTTACTGTATAGTACATTTGTATTCACAAGATAAACCCCCCACCTCAGACGTGGGGTTTTATTAATCACCCATAAGATGGGAACCCTGCTAATAGTTACGTTCCTCTTCGGTCATGAAACTGCTGAATTTCCTCAAACCCAAATCGGGTGAAAATTGGGGCGTACGTCCTTGGTTATAAGTTCTGGCAGAGCAGAGATATTGCAACTTTTAGCAAGCTTCAGAAATTGACTTATTTAACAATCCCGACATATCCAACACACGTTGCGACCACAAGCTAACCTCTTGAGCGACTGGTTAAAAAGGTTTCAATCCCTAATAGGGATTAATGTTAGTTGCAACTAAAGGAGAATAATTATGGAACGTGACGGGCATGTTTCAATCCCTAATAGGGATTAATGTTAGTTGCAACAACAAAAGCAATGGCTTACATCGATGGTTAGAATCGTTTCAATCCCTAATAGGGATTAATGTTAGTTGCAACGTTATCGGACTTGTCACCTTCCTGGGCTTTGTACTGCCATGTTTCAATCCCTAATAGGGATTAATGTTAGTTGCAACTTTGATAGTTGAGAGAGTCGGGTGGTGGCGATCGCAGTTTCAATCCCTAATAGGGATTAATGTTAGTTGCAACCGTAGTCAAAATTAGGGAATTAATATTAAAATCGTTT
Organism: Westiellopsis prolifica IICB1; assembly: GCF_004323185.1. Taxonomy (GTDB): domain Bacteria; phylum Cyanobacteriota; class Cyanobacteriia; order Cyanobacteriales; family Nostocaceae; genus Pelatocladus; species Pelatocladus prolificus_A. Next base: position 14,099 of record NZ_NAPS01000005.1, on the reverse strand, counting down.
CAATCCCTAATAGGGATTAATGTTAGTTGCAACGAGACGCGCATCATTAACTTGAATCCAGAAGGCGAAGTCGGTTTCAATCCCTAATAGGGATTAATGTTAGTTGCAACAATGTTAGCACTTTTCTAGGGTCGGTTTTTGTCGGGTTTCAATCCCTAATAGGGATTAATGTTAGTTGCAACATATACAAATTTGATTTTTTGTCTACACCCATCAACGGTTTCAATCCCTAATAGGGATTAATGTTAGTTGCAACTCAAAGAAAACCCTAGTCACGAAATTCTTTCTCCAAGTTTCAATCCCTAATAGGGATTAATGTTAGTTGCAACAGCAATGCAGAGTGGCTCCCAGAGCAGTTTGTTGGTTTCAATCCCTAATAGGGATTAATGTTAGTTGCAACAATTCTTCTGAAGTGGAGTTCAATGCAGACTTAGCAGTTTCAATCCCTAATAGGGATTAATGTTAGTTGCAACAAATTTAGATTTAGCTAGAAGCAATTCTATAAGGTTTCAATCCCTAATAGGGATTAATGTTAGTTGCAACAATTATCGGGTACGGCTTTAGTCCTTTCTGCTCTGTTTCAATCCCTAATAGGGATTAATGTTAGTTGCAACGCTCAGCGCTTGATTGGTGCCAAATGATGGAATAGTTTCAATCCCTAATAGGGATTAATGTTAGTTGCAACAATTTCCTCTTAAGGGCAATCCTGAAAGCTAAAGGTTTCAATCCCTAATAGGGATTAATGTTAGTTGCAACTGCTCGTTTTGGAAGCCTTGCTGTATTTGGTTTTCAAGGTTCAGTGGTGCAGACCTAAAGAGAATATACCTTTTCAGCCGTTGGGGTGTCAAGAGATGGCTGAGAAAAAATCCTTCAAATCTAGTCGCAGCAAGCTTTTTAGAGATGCCGCAAACCTCCTTACACCTACAACAAGGTTCAAACCCAATCAGAGTAATGGTTTGAGCCAATATTTTTGACATGTTCAAAAAAACACCTACCCTTTCGCGGAAATTGTGTTTTTTGAGATGATGCTACTTATTGTAGTGGGTCATCTCTACCAATTCCCAACTCCCTTAACTTGACTTTCACATCCTCCCACTCGGTACCACAGTAGTAGTATTTTTTATCTAAAATATTTGCTATGTAATAACCTTGTTTTGCACCGTTTATACGTCGCAGTTCTGCTGCAATTTTCTGCATAGAAGTATCAAATAGAGAAAACAAATCTTCCATATCAAGATCAGGTGCGTTAAACAAATTTACAAACGGCTTACCTTCTCTAAAAGCCCATACCTTATTACGACGCTCAATAATTTGATAATAAATAGGACGAATAATTGTATCAGTTCCTAACATAATGATTTATCCTAAAAATATCGAAGTAAGGAAGCCCCTAGAGGCAAGCTAGGGGCTGATGATGTCAACTAGTTATCGTTTTGAGAATTGTCTTGCGGTTCATCCGCAATGTCATCTAACTCTGCGTTGACATCTTCTGAATCAACGAGGTATCTCTCGCCAGTGATTTTATCTTCTTTCATCCACCTATTAAGGACAAGACGGATAAAAATCTTAACTGGGTTCCAAAAACCTCGATGACCGTTACCGTTTTTTGTTATTTTCATCACCTCCTTTATTCAGTAACTGGGGACACGCAACGTCCCCATATCTATTTTAAACCACTTTTAAGTAATAAAATTAACCATTTTTATTCACATTACTTCTATTTTTAGTAGCAATTAATATTAATTCACCTGACGCTATAGCATCCAATAATTGACCTGTTGAACCTTCGTTATCGTAGATATAGCCTAGTATATGCGCGATTTCTTTGAGCTTGTCACCCGTTCCCGGCGCAACCCTGGCGTGTAAATTTGTCCGGTCTAGTTTCTTCCTACCTGCCATAAGCGTAAACAATAAATCTATAAAAGTGGTTTACATATATAGAATAACAAATATAGCGATCGCGCAGCTACTTGTGTGGAATCACTGCGTGAACATAGTTTGGTAAAATTTTTAACTAGTAATACCCATTATTAGTTAGATTATGTTTAAAAAATTAGGAGTAGGAATTGGTTTTGGGATACTACTTGCTATAAATCCTATAGCTATAGGTGAGAATAACAGTCCAAACTATCATAATAGTCTTCTTGATAAGTCCAGCAAAAAAGCAATTGACGTATCTCAAATATCCATAGGTAATATTAAGCTAGGGATGAAAGAGAAGGAAATTATCAAACAATTGGGTAAACCGAAAAGTCGAACTACAAAGTATGACGATGTTTGTTATAGCTCCTATATTACAACTTGGAATTACGACGGATTAGAAATTGAAGGGCTTTCAACTTCTAGCAATGCAAGTCAAAGTCAAGTCCATTCGATTAAAACTTTTAGTTCGCTTTATCCCACAGAGAAAGGGATAAAAGTAGGCGATCGCATCAGTAAGGCTCAAAAAGCATATTCTGCGTTTTTATCAAGAAATGATACTAAAAATGATTTAGTATATTCAAATGATGCTTATGGTGGTTTAGTATTTTCTAGTAACAAACAAAGGGGAATAAAAGAAATTAGATTGCTAGGAGCATCCTGTTAAAAAGATGTTTTGTTAATAGCATAAATCAGTTTTATAATAACTAAACTGCTGCGGGAGCCAAAACTTCTGATGTGCGATGACCAAGAACTGCGGGAACCCCAAGGGGCGAGGTATATTGATTCGGAACTGGTAATAGAGCGTGTGACCTATAACGGCGAGGAAATTATTCAGCCGCCGCAGCGCTGGACGAGGGAGGAACAGCTGTATCTTCTGGATAACCACCCACTATTTACGGGTAAATGCCCTCAATGTGGCTACATCTTTGAGCGGGACTACTCAGCCAGGGTACATTGGGATTGTAAGTGCGGCTGGATGGATAACTCGGTGTAGTAAAATTTACTCTGGTTTTTTGTGCCAATTACCATCTGAACCTTTTTCGTAGTCACGCTTGACTGCTGCCCAGGCAACTTTAAATGCTGTTTCTTCTTCATCATATTCAGAAAGCGCATTATTAAACGCAGCCAAGAATATTTCAGCTGCGTGTTTGGGCAGATGCTTTTTCACGGAGTCTGGTAAATCCGCTATATCTTGATAGGGCATACATTTTCACTCCAACTGCTAGTTATTACCTCACTCAATTCATTGCTATTGACGCTCTTTCATCAGCCAAGAGTGATAAATACAACTCATACTCTGGTCAAGTTCTAGAGGATAATCACTCTTTGCGATCGCAATCTCTGATTCATAATACATAAGTACTATAAAAATTCATAACTATCCAGTATAATGACCGCGTGCCACCGAATCAGTTACCAGTTATCAGTTATCAGTTATCAATCTGTTAACTGTTCACTGTTAACTGATAACTGTTAAAAGTAATGACCACTGCACCCAACCAAACGCATCAACAAGTAAATGTTACTCCCAAACACGAATCAATTACGGGAGTAGTGGAACGCCTGACTTATTACAGCGAAGAGTCAGGTTACACAGTGGCACGGTTACAACGCCCTGGCGCAAAGGAACTAACTACAATTACTGGTAACTTTGCGGATATCCAAGCGGGACAGACATTACAACTAACTGGTTTTTGGCGCGAACACCCGCAGTATGGCCCCCAGTTTCAAGTCACCAACTATAAGGAAACCAAACCAGCAACACTTACCGGAATTGAGAAATACTTGGGCAGTGAGTGGATTAATTAAAGGTGTTGGCCCGGTTACTGCTAAAAGAATCGTTGCTCACTTTGGTTTAGAAACCCTTGACATTATTGAAAACCAAATTGAGCGCTTGAGTGAAGTTAACGGTATCGCCAAAAAGCGCATCAATATGATTAAGAGCGCTTGGGAGACACAAAAAGCCATCAAAGAAGTAATGGTTTTTTTGCAAAGTCATGGTGTTTCCACTACCTATGCAGTCAAAATTTATAAGCAGTATGGTGAGCAAGCGATCGCGATTGTGACTAACAACCCCTACCAGTTAGCAGCTGATATCTATGGTATTGGTTTTCTCACTGCTGATAAAATTGCTCGTAACTTAGGAGTATCACCTGATTCCGAATTTAGATATCGTGCTGGTATCACTCATGTTTTAAGTGAAGCTGCTGAGGATGGACATTGCTATTTACCACAGCCGGAACTGATACAGCAGGCGATTAAACTACTGACCTTTGAATCCCACGAACCAACAACAGATGCTCTAGCACCAATCATCCAAAAAATGACTTTAGCTTCGGAACTCGTCAGAGAATGTGCTAGTGATAAAACGTTACTTTGCTACAAGCCTACTTTTTTCTACACCGAACAAAATTTAGCCCAATTAATAAGCGATCGCATCACAAGACCCATCAACAGCGACATCAAGCGTGTTCGTTTTTGGATTGAGCGGTTTACCCAGGCCTGTAAAATCGAACTTTCGGCGCAACAGCAACAAGCAGTAGAGACAGCAGCCTATGGCAAATTCACGATTTTGACCGGTGGCCCTGGAACGGGGAAAACTTTCTGTGTCCGCACTATTACTTCATTGTGGAAAGCAATGGGTAAATCAATCGCCCTAGCTGCACCCACAGGACGAGCGGCACAAAGACTAAGTGAAATGACGGGATTAGAGGCAAAAACCATACATCGGCTATTGGAATTTGACCCCAGGACTCGCAGTTTTAAACGCTCTAGCACCAATCCCCTACCGCACAGTGCAATTATTATTGATGAAGCCAGTATGCTTGATTTATTTCTGGCGCATTCGTTGGTGAATGCAGTGTCAGAAAATGCCCAACTCCTGCTAGTAGGAGACATTGACCAGTTGCCATCTGTGGGGCCAGGAAATGTACTTGCTGATAGTATTAATTCGGGCAAAGTAAGCGTTGTGCGCCTCACCCAGGTTTTTCGTCAAGCGCAAAGTAGCAGGATTATCACCGCTGCCCACCAAATTAATCGCGGTCAATACCCGTCAATTGAACCTATTTCCGATACTCCCCAAACCGATTGTCTATGGCATGGTGGCGGACATCAACCCGAACACGGAGTACAGGCAATTTGTGAATTAATTGATGGCTTAATTCCGACTCTTGGTTTTAACCCCGTTACCGATGTGCAGGTACTTTCCCCAATGGCACGGGGATTAGTCGGCACTCGCAACCTTAACCAAGTACTGCAACAGCTAATTAACCCACCCAGCCCCGAAAAAGTGGAAATTACTAGGGGTGGAACAATTTTGAGAACAGGCGATCGCGTGATTCAACAAACCAACGACTACAACCGGGAAGTGTTTAATGGTGATGTCGGGTTTATTACCAATATTGATACTGAAGAACAAGAAGTTACAGTACAGTACGCAGAACGGGAAGTCAACTACGACTATGCAGACTTAAATGAAATTGCCCTCGCCTGGAGCGTTACTATCCACAAGTCCCAGGGGTCTGAATACCCGGTGGTGATTTTGCCCTTGTACACGCAACATTACATGATGCTTAGTCGTAATTTATTTTACACTGGGCTAACCCGTGCTAAAAAGCTAGCAATTGTGATTGGTTCTCAAAAAGCCATTGGTATGGCTGTGCGTTCTGTTAACAAACAGCAGCGTTATACTCAGCTTGCTAAAAGGTTGATTCAAGTGGGTTTGCGTCCATTGGAGCAATAAGCGCAATTATTGATTAAAACATCACCAGTGCGATCGCTTCTTTTTTCTGCCCTGTTACTCTGGCTTTCGTCCCCGTGAGGGGTGAAGGTAGTCTACGACAAGGACGCCCCTCTAGAACAAGTAACAGGGCGCTACTGTCCTCGTTTCCGTCCCCGTGAGGGGTGAAGGTAGCCTACGACCTTCGCCGTTTGTTTCGGTAAAGAAGACTTCCTAAAAGACGTTTCCGTCCCCGTGAGGGGTGAAGGTAGCCTACGACGTATAACGGCGGCTATATGTACTTACACTCACACGAGAGATAATGTTTCCGTCCCCGTGAGGGGTGAAGGTAGCCTACGACTACTGTGTAGTATGCTTTGCCGATGGCACCCGCCATCTTGGGTTTCCGTCCCCGTGAGGGGTGAAGGTAGCCTACGACGCTGTTTCCGCTGCCGCAGGAGTTTTATCAACCTCATAGTTTCCGTCCCCGTGAGGGGTGAAGGTAGTCTACGACTTATACCAACAAACAGAATCTCTCTACACCAGAGGGCAGGGAAAAGGGTTTCCGTCCCCGTGAGGGGTGAAGGTAGTCTACGACTTAGGTTATCAAAATAACCAAACCAGAACAGTAGCCAAAGGGAAACGTTTCCGTCCCCGTGAGGGGTGAAGGTAGTCTACGACCCTACCCTGTGGAAACCCTTACCATATTTAGTTTTCAAGGTGCAGTTGCGCCAGTGTACGGAAGCAGTGATGTAACCTAGTTGTACAGTACACATGTTAAAAAACATCTAGCGCCAAAAATTACTTTCAGCTTTAATATTACAGCAAAACAGCCACGAGTCAAACTAAAAAATCTAACTTTTCTTTTATTTACTTTGCTTGACTCATCCATAATCCTGAATCCTCACTGCGTCATTTTCATCGGCTTTTTTACATTCCGTTACAATCCACCAAAGCTTGATATGAAGAGACTTTCAGGATTCACATAGCCCTTAAACCTCAACTTGTGATGTTTACAAAATTAAACAAGCCAATCGCCCATCCTCACTCCTCACCTCTTGGGGAAAAACATACCCCATCCAGCTGTACAATTTCTACACTTGGTACATACATTAGTGTAGACATGACACCCATCGAGCGCGAATCGATTAACTTCAAACTGCCCAAACCCTTAGCCGCAGCCCTACGCAAAGCAGCCAGGGARCGCAAGACCACTGCCACAGATTTAGTTATTCAAGGGCTRCAYCAYATTTTAGGSGATGTACCRGGTACAGAAGTGAGTGTAGAAATTCGCTTGTATCAACTGGAAGAAGAGTTTTTTCGCCTAGCTKMSASTYTMRRTGMGRRWARCACAAAYACCCAYGATGAACAAAGACTAACYAAYYTRGAGGAAAAAGTTGATGCAATTAGCAATCGACTGGCGAAATTTGAAGGGGCATTGATACAGATGCAAAATAGCATTAACGCTAGATCGCGTTATAAATCAAGCGGCTACCCCTATCAGTACAACTCAGCACCACCCCAACCCCAACCTTTTGAGTCAGAAAAATTGGCTTTTAGACTCAATACTAATGTCTCAACGCTTACTGAAAAACACACAACTCTATCACAGAAAGATTTTGAATTGTGGTGTAAAGAACGCGACCCCAGTCAATATGCGTGGCGGTTGAACTCAAAAGATGGACTTTATCACCCGGTTAAGTGAGTGCGTACGCACGCTTGTTGTCTTAGAAACAAAGGTGATAGCTTTTAACTACTGTCTGAAGTTGAGCTGCTATTCGGCACAATTGTCGTTGGGGCGGTTTTTTAGGGATTGACGCCCTTACATTTTTAGTGTTATTTTTAATTCAGCTAATGGCTAAACAACCACAAATAAATCCCTAAAGGAAAACTATGTTGTAGTTAGTCCCCTTCCCATTGATTCTGGAAAACGCTGATCGCCAAATTTACGGAGATCGTGTGTCTACAGGAGCCGCACAAGGGGGGAAAATGGGAAACAGAAAAAAGCAGCTACACAAATTGGTTTGCCAAGCCATCGAGAGCGAGGTTATTTTTCTGACAAAACACGCTACAGAACGCTCCCAAGAGCGCGGTATTTTAGTTGACGATATTCTTTATTCTGCTCTTAAGGGGGCAGTAATTGAAGAAAATTGCGAAACATATGCTAATCCCACCTGCCATATTTGCGGTAGAACTATGAAAGGCACACGTGTGTATAGCATCTGGGCTTACAATGAGAAAAATGGGGTTGCTACGTTGATTACGGTATTCAACCCTGATGCAAACCCCTGGAATAATAGTCACAAGAGGAGGTAGCGGTGCTACCCTTCGATAAGTGCCCCGTTTGTGCGGGGCAGGTAGTTGAAAAAGAAGTAACTGAAGTAATTTCAGGTGGCAAAAACAAAGCCACCTTAAAATTGAGTGCCTATGTGTGTTGTAGATGTTCAGAACGTTTTTATTCTTTAAATACCGTTAGGCATATTGAAAAAATCAAAGCTGAACTAAAACGTAACGGTTAGTCGGTTGGGATATTGGCGATCGCTTCGCTACTTCTTTTTCCTAGAACCAGGAATACTCAACGCCTGGACATTGGTCACAAGTTAAGAAAAAGAGCCAATTGTCAAGGGGGTATGTCAAAAATCGGTAAAATAGGCGCTCAAGCTATATCCAAAAAGGAATTGAGACATCCCTTAAACCCACATGAGTAGCACCAAGAGCATTAACCGAGACCATGCGAAGAAGAAGAATCGTCCGCAACTGGAAAATGAAGCGATCGCCAGTCGGTTAGAAAACCTATTAACTCCAGCCATCGCTGCCCAAAAAAGCTACTACCGCCAACTGAAATTAAGAGACAGGATTCTCAACCTACCATTAATGGCTGTCTCTTATACACATCTAGATGTGTATAAGAGACAGATTAAACAGAGAGGGATTTTTGTGGTGTGAACCCCAAAAAGTTAGACAACAAGCATTATCGCAAAGATTTTTAACTTTTCCTGCCATTTTATTTGAACGAGTCTTTAAAGAATTACTACCTCATCTGAGAAACGCATGGTCTTTGAGAAGCTCTCGACCATTACCAGAAAGCATACAATTTACATTAAAAAGATTTGAAAGGATATGGATAGCAGACGGTTCAACATTGGAAGCATTATTCTGTAAACTAAAAAGTTTAGAAGATGCGCCAAAGGGTCAACTAGCGGGAAAAATGGGAACACTAATGGATTTAGTAACTCATCTCCCTGTAGAAATTTTGTTTTGGACAAATCCCAAGCAAGCAGATACTCATTGGGAGGGAGATTTACTTAGATTAGTGAAAGCCAACACCTTATTGCTGCTAGATAGAGGCTTCTATCATTTTACTTTTTGGCAAGAACTAATTAACAGAAAAATTGATTTTATTACTCGGATAAAGAAAGGGGCATCTTATCAAGTAGAGCAGGTATTAACCAGTAGTTATGACATCAAAGACCGTATTATTAAGATAGGTTCTGGCACAAAAAAAACACCTATTGTCACTGTAAGGTTAGTAGAAATTCGGTCAGGAAAGACATGGCATTCCTATCTAACTAGTGTACTTGAACCCCAAATTTTACCCCCTTATGTAGTAGCAGATTTATATCGAAGACGCTGGCGAATTGAGGATACGTTTTGTACGGTGAAACGCTTACTATGTTTAAGTTATTTATGGACTGGTTCTCTCAATGGAGTGCAATTACAAATCTGGGGAACTTGGCTATTTTATGCGATTTTAGTAGATTTAGGAGATGGAGTAGCAGATGAATTAGAAATACCGTTCGAGCATATTTCTTTAGAGATGATTTATCGAGGTATGTATCATTTTTCTGTAGCTTATGAAAAAGGATTAGAGTCAGACCCAATTAAGTATTTTGCTGACCCCAAAAATCGGGATTTAGGAATTGTCAAGCGAGAGCGAAAACCTAATACCAGGCTGATTGTCTCCCCCTTTCCTGCTACTCAACGAAGCCCCGAAGAATTTTTTTTCCAACCCTCCCTTAATAAATAGCGCCACATTTTAATTTTTCACTCCGACAAATACGAGCATTTGTACTTATTGACAAAAGTGCTTTTAGCTTAACTTGTGACCAATGACGCCTGGACTGCACGACGCTTGGTTTGTTCGCCCCTTCGGTCATAGCGAGCTGTTAATTCAGGGCTGGCGTGTCCAGCCAACCGTTGCACTGTAGAAATATCTGCACCAGAGTCTAATAGCTCTGATATAAAAGTTCTTCTAAAATCATGAGCAGAAAAGTTAGCTACCCCAGCTTGGGAGCCACGTTTTTGCAAAATGAACAGCACCGCCTGGGGCGTGAGTTTTCGCAACACCACACAACCAGCTTTATTAATATGACACAGCAAAGGGCCAGCACCCCCACCTCTAACATCAATCCAATCTGACACCACCCCAATTGCAGCATCTGGTAAATATACAGTCCGGTCTTTCCCTCCTTTCGCACCCCACACTTTTAAAGTGCTGTTTGTAGAATTAAAATCACTCAAATTTAAATTCACCACCTCAGAGCGCCTTAGCCCAGCACCGCGCAATATTGCTATGAGTGCCGCATCTCTGTAACCAGTGGGGGTGGGGTCATCAAAACACACTTGCATTAAATCGGCAATTTCTTTTTCAGATAAAGCGCGTCCCTGTAACTCCTTGGACACCTTGACATTTTTAATATCAACAGCACGGGCAAAATCTTTAGCGTCCATCAACTCTAGTCTTAAGGCTTCTTTTAACACTCTCCGCAAAGCAGAAAGCATTTTGTTAGCTGTTGCTGGTGCATAACGTTCCATCAAAACAGAACGCAAAGCAGCAGTATGTTTGTAGCGCAGTGCTGCCCAGTCCAAAGTCATAGCATCACATAAGTTGCTGGTTAACAGTCTCGCTATCACATTCAAAGCTTGCCGCATCGCCGGACGTGACCCAGCAGAGAGTCCCGACAAATAAACTGCCGCCGGATGTTCGGTTAGGGGTAGTGGTCTAGTCAGTGCCAAGGGACAAGTGACTATACTACTACTTTCAGTTTGCGTGACTTTACTCATTTACTTATCCGAAACGGGCTTCTCACAAGTCATATTCTCATAAGTAATTAAGTAATTGTCTCAGGTTTTGGACAGATGTGCGATCTTTAGTGTGAAGTTCGTGGAGTGCGATGCTCAAAGAGTGAGCCGCAGAAGCGATCGCACAAGCGCATAAATGCACCAGTGCCGCAAACTGGATAGATAACAGGAGCGAACGCTCTCCTTACCAGATAATTGCTGAAAAGATTTTCCTTGCATTCAGTGATGCATTTTGTAATAGATGAAGCAAAATAGTTAGGAACAATTATCGTTGTTGGAACGATCCTGATTTGATAACTTGATTTTTGTGATAAGCAACTGCATCTGCCAATTTTATCAAAGGTTTTTCAATGTGGTTAAAATTTGGTGTAAATTCCGACGGTAATTTAGTAAGTATTGAAGATGTTACCAGGGGAAAAACTTTACTGAAATGTCCCTATTGTGGTAGTGGGCTAACTGCTAAAAAAGGCAAAGTCAAAGAGCATCATTTTGCTCATAACCACGAAACTTGTCGTCGGGTTGCTAAGGGTGAGTTTCCGGTTTTACCATTTTATGACAACTTTAATATCCATGTATCTAGTAAGGATTTAGAGCAATTAAAACTACTTTGGAAGGAGTATGGCTCTAAAAATTACCCAATTGATGCACACGTTTGTTTTCCTGGTTTATTAAAAGCAGGAATGTTAAGGAAAAATGTTTATACAGTTTCCAAAGCTTATGAATTTACTAATTTAGGCAAAATTCCTGTTGGCGCATTAGAGTTGATGCACTTTAATGAAGTGCAAGAGCCATTATTGCAAAGTAAGTTACTAAAACTAGAGCTATCTGTAGCACATGCGAAACACAAACAATCTCCAGATTCATCATATAAGCTAACTGATTTACAACTGTATCGCGCTCAACTCAAACGCATTTTATCTTGTACTCTCTATTTTTTAGAAATTCAAACTTCAAAGAATACTTTATACAAAATAGGAGTCACTACAAGACCGATTCAAGAGCGAATAGCAGAAATCAAACAAGATTTGCTTGCCCATTATCAAACTGTTGCTCCTATGGTGCTAGGAAGTTGGAATCACCGAGGGAATGTAGAAAAGTATTTCAAACACCGCTATCGGAATTTTAATCACCCGATTGGTAGTTTGACAGAATACTATAAATTCAATTGTGATGATATCAAAACCGTGTTATCTGACCTACAACAGATGAAACCGAAAGTCCTATCTCCACATGAAATAGATATTATTGAAGACAAACCTAACCTTGTCACTATGCAATAGTGGTTGTGTGGGGAGTGATCGCCTTGTCTGTGCTATTGCAATAATCAATAGTGATTGAAAAGGTCATGGAATCATGCGATCGCCTTTGCGGCTCACTCTTTGAGCATCGCTCTGACGGGATGAATTTTGTGGGGAGCGATCACCAACCATGCTACAAATTCTTAAAGGAAAACCTAAAAGTGTGCAGTGTCCGAGTTCAGTACAAAGATAGTAGCTCTTTGTATTTGCCAGATGATGAGTAGAGGAAGTGCGATTCTCTCCAAGACCAAGGGCCATCGCACTAATAACGCTATATATAAGGTATGCTGCAAATTTCTCACAAAATCATCATCCCCCATAGCGAAATCGAAATTAGCGCGATTCGCTCACAAGGAGCAGGTGGTCAAAACGTCAACAAGGTTGCTACCGCCATCCACTTACGCTTTGACATTGAAGCTTCATCATTACCCGCTTTCTATAAAGAGCAGCTTTTGAAGCTAAACGACAGACGCATTACCCAAGAGGGAGTAATTGTCATCAAAGCCCAAGAACACCGCAGCCAAGAGCAGAACCGGGAGGAGGCTTTAGAACGACTCAAAGAACTTATTAAAAGTGCAGTCGTACTGAAGAGAAAACGCAAATCTACTAAACCTACTCGCAGCTCCCAAAAAAAACGTCTTGACTCCAAAACTAAACGAGGACAGATTAAGTCCGCCAGAAGACAGGTCATTGATTAAAATGCGATCGCTTGTATGAATTCGGTTAAGCTTTTGTACTGCTAGAAGCATTACAATTAGTCAAGCCGCAGTTTAATTACAAGAAGTGACCTTCACCCATTCTCTGTACCCAGATAATTGGTCAGACCTTACTCTAGCAGTTAAAAAAGAGGCTAAATGGTGCTGTCAAAAATGCGGGTTAAAGTGCATTGTTCCAGGTGAAGATACTTCTAAACTTACCCGCTCCGAAAGAATGAAACGCACGCTACAAACCCATCATTGGGACAGAAACCCATCTAATAATTGTGCGGAAAACCTGATTGCCCTCTGTAGTGCGTGTCATCTTTATTACCATCAAGGCGGTAAGTCTAATGTTTCACCTGGGCAATTGTCTTTGTGGTGAGAGGGGCATGGAGTGAGAGACTATTAGCAGCAAACTGTTTAATTGCAAAACAATGAAGCTGTACTACATTCCTACAACACGGGCAGTACGCCCTCGCTGGCTCTTAGAAGAAATGGGAGTCCCCTATGAGTTGGTACGGGTTGATATGAATATGTCCAAACAGCCAGAGTATCAAAAGTTGCACCCACATGGGAAAGTACCAGTTCTGGTAGATGGGGAAGTCACGATTTTTGAATCTGCTGCCATCTGTGCCTATCTTGCTGACAAATATCTAGTGAAAGGGCTAGCTCCAGCACTAGATGCTCCTGAACGTGGCTATTACTATCAATGGCTGTTTTACGCCACATCTACATTAGAACCACCTGTAGAGCATTTTATGTTTAGTGTTCTACCATCACTACCGGAAAAAATCATACCAATCAAGGTACGCTCCGCAATTGACACAACTGAAGCTCTGCAATGGTTTGACCGAGTTGCTGAACCCTTGAGAAAATCCATTGTTGGTAACAATTACTTGGTAGCAAATCGATTTACGACTGCTGATATTGTGACTGGAGGGGTTTTGTTATGGGCAAAAAAGCTAGGGATGTTATCAGATAGTGACCCCTTGAGTGAGTACCTAAACAACTTAATGCAACGTCCTGCTTTCAGGAGTGCCGATGAAGATTTTTACGCCAAGATATCTCACAAGCGTGCTGAATACAAGTGATGAATGCTGCGGCGATCGCTTTGGATAATTGCGTTTCGCCTAACTCCCCTATGCCTCATAAGCGCTCCTTATAGACCCCATTTCCCTTTTGTTGTCAAGTCCTGTTGACCTATTGTAACAATATTGTTATATTAGTTTACATAAGATAACAAATAAAGGAAACGAGCTATGTATACAACAGTTAATGAAGACGGCGTTTTAAATAACTACGCAACTGAACCCAAGATGTACTATGCTGAGTACCCTGCAATTTGGGAACAACGCAAATACGTTATCCAAGCTGTTTTTG